>OZ245894.1:5207500-7482500 GCA_965229635.1 Saprospiraceae bacterium | reverse complement strand
AGTCGGGTCCTAAGGTGTAGCCGACAGGCGAAGCCGATGGCAAACGGGTTAATATTCCCGTACCTGCTTAATAATGAAAGTGACGGAGACGTGTAGGTGGTGCGCACTGACGGAATAGTGCGTTGAACCGTGGGTGACTACGGGATAGTACACCAAGCCTCAGGGCGAGGTGATAATCCACTGAAGCAGCTTCCAAGAAACAGCGAATTAAGCAGCCCGTACCGTAAACCGACACAGGTAGTCGAGGAGAGTATCCTCAGGCGCTCGAGTGATCCGTGGCTAAGGAACTAGGCAAAATGGTCTCGTAACTTCGGGAGAAGAGACGCTCACGTAAGTGAGCCGCAGTGAAGAGGCCCAGGCGACTGTTTAGCAAAAACACAGGACTCTGCAAATTCGAAAGAAGAAGTATAGGGTCTGACACCTGCCCGGTGCCGGAAGGTTAAGGAAGGGAGTTAGGACTTCGGTCCAAAGCTCTTAACTGAAGCCCCGGTAAACGGCGGCCGTAACTATAACGGTCCTAAGGTAGCGAAATTCCTTGTCGGGTAAGTTCCGACCTGCACGAATGGTGTAACGATCTGGGCACTGTCTCAGCCACGAGCTCGGTGAAATTGAAGTATCGGTGAAGATGCCGATTACCCGCAACGGGACGGAAAGACCCCGTGAACCTTTACTACAACTTCACATTGTGCTTGGGTATAAGATGTGTAGGATAGGTGGGAGACTACGAAGCTGGCGCGCTAGTGTTGGTGGAGTCGTCCTTGAAATACCACCCTTCTTATACTTAGGTTCTAACCCCGCAAAAACGGGGGACATTGTGTGGTGGGTAGTTTGACTGGGGTGGTCGCCTCCTAAAGAGTAACGGAGGCTCGCAAAGGTACCCTCAGCATGGTTGGTAATCATGCGTAGAGCGTATAAGTACAAGGGTGCTTGACTGAGAGACCGACGGGTCGAACAGGAACGAAAGTTGGCTTAAGTGATCCGGTGGTTCCGCATGGAAGGGCCATCGCTCAAAGGATAAAAGGTACTCCGGGGATAACAGGCTGATCTCCCCCAAGAGCTCATATCGACGGGGAGGTTTGGCACCTCGATGTCGGCTCGTCACATCCTGGGGCTGGAGAAGGTCCCAAGGGTTGGGCTGTTCGCCCATTAAAGTGGCACGCGAGCTGGGTTCAGAACGTCGCAAGACAGTTCGGTCCCTATCTGTTGCGGGCGTGGGAATATTGAAGAGATCTGACACTAGTACGAGAGGACCGTGTTGGACTGACCTCTAGTGTACCAGTTGTGCCGCCAGGTGCATTGCTGGGTAGCTATGTCGGGAACGGATAAGCGCTGAAAGCATCTAAGCGCGAAGCCAACTCTAAGATGAGTATTCCAGGACTTCGGTCCAAAGGGTCGTGGAAGATGACCACGTTGATAGGCTACAGGTGGAAGTGCAGTGATGCATGAAGCTGAGTAGTACTAATTACCCGAAAGCTTCCTTTTTTTTCAATTTCAAGTGATATTCTTTTAAACTTTTTTCAGTGAATCTACTGAACTCACCCATTTGTCGATAACTAACAAGAAATAATGGGAGTTGTGAAAAGCACAACTCAGATAAGAGCAAAGATCGTTCACAACGATCGAAGATTTGTTGGTGGCTATAGCGTGGGGGTTCACCTCTTACCATTCCGAACAGAGAAGTTAAGCCCCGTAGCGCCGATGGTACTGCCTGTAGGTGGGAGAGTAGGTCGCTGCCAACTTTTTTTTATTCTTTTTCTAAAGGCCCATTTGCTGTCATCAGCAAATGGGCCTTTGGCGTTTTATAAACCTTTCAATCGTCTTTTGGTTAACTTCTGTAATATTCAAAAGTCTATTGATTATTTTTTCGGCATGGCTAGCAATACCTCAACGCTCTATATTGGTCTGGAAATTATCTGGTGGTTGATCACGGCAATCGTTGCCATTGTAGTGCTTTTCCCAATTTATCAATCACTGCCGGATTATCCATTTTATCAACCCAATCTCATCTTTATCCTTGCGTTCATCACCTTTACCCGCTATGCCTTTCTATTGCGATTTACCTTCCTGGCTCCGCGACAAATACTTAAAATAGCCATCATTCTGCTGATGGTTCCAGTAACCTTTCTGTTGGTACAGGAAATTAACTTGTTTCAGGTCTTTCTCGATGAGGAAGGATTGGATGCGTTGGTGGGATCATTACCATTTGACCAAAGAGAAAGTATGGCAGGCTACATTCGAACGGAGATGATTTTCTTTGGCACCGGGGCTTGTATCGCAGCAGTGGTTTTGGCCCTTCGTCTGATTCTTTCCGTCTGGCGGTGGCACAATCGCGGTAAAGCTTAGGCCGCCAATGATTTTCGTCTATCGGCGGTTGCGGCGACGGTCTGTTTCTTCTTCTCTTGGTTGGGTTTCCTGCTGGTCGGCTTCATCGTCAATATCAAAAATGGTATTTCTTTCGTCTGTTCTGAAACCATTTTCTTCTGCCTTCTTCAGACGGTCCATAAATGTAATGGAATAGGTCCAGAACTCGGAGAAGATGGGCTCAAGGCTCCTGGTAGCCGTACGCATTTCTCCTGGTAGTTCCACTAGATAATCGTAGGTGATCGACTCTTCCTGAGCCCGGGCGTCAAACAAACGGGCGCGGTCAGCAAAGAGAATCAATACACTGTACAAACTTACCAGCATTATCGAAAGTAGTACACCTCCCGCCAATTGGTTGATGATATTGATATTGGCGCTCTCCAGAACAGTTTCCAACCCCCGCGCCAGCGTTCGAATAAACATCATAGTCAAGACGAAGGTAAGCAACATGCCCGCCAGAAACATCATGGAATGATTGTAACTGAAAGTGGATTGCAGGAAGTCGGTCATGGTCGGGCCAAACTTGGCTGCCGCCAGGATACCAAAAAATATAGAAATCAGGGTGAATATCGTTTTGATAATTCCCTTGGTGAAGCCCAGGTAAAATCCGTAGGCCGCTACAATTGCGCAGATAATGTCTATTACCATAATACTTTCAAAGATAAGTGTTTATCTAAAATAATCTGCTTCTCTTATATGTTCGACGAATTATCATCGATGAAGTAACCATTTTTTCGACAAATTTACGTTAGTACAGAGGAGATTCACCTTTATTTCCGGATATCCGGGGAGATTACGAAATATTGTCCTCCATATTTTTGTATTTTTGTCAAAACAAATTTTACCTATGAAAATGATTTACGCAGCGCTGTTGGGCCTTTTTGTGACCACCAGCCTTTATGCCCAACAGTCCGATTTGCCCACAGCATTTATGCTGGGAGAGAATGAAAAAGCTTACGAAAAATTAGCGGAAGACTACAGCCAGTCTCTCCTCGAAGCTAGCGATAACGATATTACCAAGGCTTTCGAGCATTGGCTGGATATGATGCAAGCAGTTGATACGTATGCAGAAAAAATAAAATTTGACATCAAAGGGGTTCGCGCCTGGCTACACGTATTCTGGAATCCTGACGGGTCAGTAGCTCATATTGGCTACCTTCTCCGACCAGATTCCCGAAATGTGGAAACGGCAGATTTGACCGCTTTCTTTTCCAGCTTCGCTCGGCAGTATCAATTCCAGGTCAAAAGTTCAAAACCTTTTAGTCACTATACGGGAGCAACCTTCCCGACGCTAAATGTAAAAGCTAACTAAAGTTTGAATGTGTTCTAACTCGAACAGGTGCCGGTTTGAAACGAAAGTTTTGTTCCGGCATTTTTTATAATAGAATAATCCTCAAATTTGTTCGATAACTATTGGCGTTTGGGTAGCCAAACTATTTTTTGATGACTATATTTGCAAACGCTATTCACCACTAAACGCTGTAATAATGATCAAGATTCTTGCCAACGATGGTATTCACCAGGATGGACTAACACTTTTAGAAGAGGCTGGGTATCAGGTCGACCTCGAAAAAATTGCTCAGGAAGACCTTCCATCGGTTTTACCTGACTATGATGTCATCATTGTAAGGAGTGCTACCAAGGTACGCAAGGACTTGATTGACCAGTGTCCAAAATTAAAGATTATTGCTCGTGCTGGTGTCGGACTGGATAATATTGACTACGACTATGCCCGCGAAAAAGGCATTGAAGTATTTAATACCCCCGCAGCCTCATCACAATCAGTAGCCGAGCTGACCTTTGCGCACATGTTTGCCCTGGCACGCTACCTGCAAGACGCCAACCGGCAGCTGATCAAAGCTGACAGTAATTTCAAGGGGCTGAAAAAAAACTATTCCACCGGAATCCAGCTACGGGGAAAAACGCTTGGCATTATCGGCTTTGGCCGCATTGGGCAGGAAGTGGCGCGCATCGGAGTAGCACTGGGCATGAAAGTGTTGCCCGTTGACCTCAAGATCGATGAAGCGGATATCGACATTAATGTTTTTCATAGCGAAAATGTACGCCTGTCCGTAAAGTTAGAAACCGCCGAATGGGACGATGTGCTGAAGCATAGCGATTTCATTACGCTCCACGTTCCTTACAGCGGAAAACCACTCGTTGGAGCCAAAGAGATTGCAGAAATGAAAGACGGCGTAGTCCTCATCAATTGTGCTCGCGGCGGTTGTGTGGATGAGCAAGCGCTACTGGATGGATTAAACAGCGGCAAAGTGCGAGGTGCTGGCCTTGACGTATTTGAAAATGAACCAACGCCACGTCGCGACCTGATGGAACATTCCAAGGTTTCCCTCTCTCCTCATATTGGTGCATCTACCATTGAGGCGCAAGGTAATATTGGGCTTGAACTGGCCGACCGCATTCTTGCATTTTTTGGAGACGATAAATAGTCGGCGAACCAGCCACCCGCTCTGATTGTTTTGATTCAAACAACGCATGATCATATGAGCCGGTCACTCTTGTCTGTCGCTTTCCTCTTTGTCAGTATTTTTTTATCAACTGCCTGTCAGGACCTGGGAAAGGTACCCGAAGAAGTCAAACAGGCTTTTGCCGCCAAGTATCCGGGAGAAGATGAGCCCGATTGGCGCGTTGACCGCAATGGCAATTACGAAGCCCACTTTAAACAGGACGGCGATAAATATCGGGCAGATTTTTCTCCTTCCGGAAAATGGGTGGAAACCGAGCGCAGCATCAAAAAGAAAGAACTACCCGATGCGGTTAAAGCAACTTTGGAAGAGAAATATAAAGACGTGAAAATCGTAGAATTGGAATGGGTGAATCATGCCCAAAAGGGAATCTTCTACGATGTTGAACTAAAGGAATTAGGTCAAAAATTTGATGTGGAAATTAATGAGCAAGGAACAATAATCGGTATTGAACAATGATTAGCGGATCATTTTCATAAAGGTTCCCACAAACCAATTGGAGTCGGCTTTGACCAGTGAATCTAGGGTAGAGTCTGCCTTACTGGAGAATAATTTGATGTCCCGGACCACTTTCACAAACTCCTCGGATTCTGCATCTTTTTCCTCCACACTTGAGATTTCATCCAGTACCTTAAGCATGGGTTCCAATTCCCGTTTTTTGCGCTGAGTGATAATGTTTTTCACCACCTCCCACATATCTTTTTCCGCCACAAAATACTCTTTGCGCTCACCGGCCTTTAGTTCCTTAAACACCAACCCCCAGTCGATCAAGGCCCGGATGTTCATATTGGCATTTCCTCGGGAAATTTTCAATTCCTCCATAATTTCCTCTGCGCTCAGGGCTTCCGGTGAAACCAGCAATAAAGCATGAATCTGTGCCATGGTCCGGTTGATACCCCAACTGGATCCCAATGCTCCCCACGACTGGATAAACTTCTCTTTTCCTTCTTGCAAATCCATGATTTATTGTTTTTTCAGGAAGTATTGAAAATTCTGATCAGAAATATAAACGTTTTCCTTCTAATTTGTTTAAAATCAGTTCAAAAATTAAGGTTTAAGGTTTGTAGAAAGGAATTTTCGTGACGGTAGCTGCCAATAATTTACTACCAGCCTTAATAAATACTTTGTTACCAGGAGCAGCCAACTCAGTAGGGACGTAACCCATGCCAATCGGATAGCCCAGTGACGGGGATTGTGTTCCGGAAGTAACATTGCCAATTTCATTACCATGCTCATCCGTAATCGGATAGTCGTGGCGAGGTACGCGACGGTCGTCTACGGTGAAACCGACCAGTTTTCGGCTGAGTCCATCGGCTTTTTGTTGAATGAATTTTTCGCTGGAAATAAAATCGCCTTTTTTGAGCTTGGTAATCCAGCCCAGGCCAGCCTCCAATGGTGAAGTAGTATCGTCGATGTCATTGCCATAAAGGCAATATCCCATTTCCAGTCTTAGCGTATCGCGAGCGCCCAGTCCAATCGGCTGGATGTCAAAGTCGGCACCGGATTTGAATACTGCATCCCAGATGGCTTCGGCTTGATCGGCGGCTACGTAGAGTTCAAAACCGCCCGAGCCGGTATAACCGGTAGCGGAGATCAATACATTATCAATACCGGCAAAGGTGCCCTTGGTAAAGGTATAGTACTTCATGGCGCTCAGGTCAACATCCGTTAGGGGTTGGAGTGCGGCAGCTGCTTTTGGCCCCTGTACGGCGAGCAGGCCGGTCTTATCAGAGATATTGATCAGCTGGGTATCAAAGTGATTGTGTTGCTCAATCCAGTTCCAGTCTTTTTCGATATTTGAAGCATTCACCACCAGCATAAAGGCCATTTCTCCTTCAGCACATTGATCTTCCGGGAGTCGATACACCAGCAGGTCATCCACGATACCGCCCTGTTTGTTGGGCAGGCAGGAATATTGCGCATCTCCGATAGCCAGTTTGGAAGCATCATTGGAGGTGACGTGTTGTACCAAATCCAGTGCCTGCTTTCCGCGCACAATAAACTCACCCATGTGGGAGACATCAAAGACCCCCACGCCATTGCGTACACATTGGTGTTCATCTTTGATTCCAGCGTAGGAAATGGGCATATTGTATCCGGCAAATTCAGCCATTCTGGCACCGAGGGCCATGTGCTTTTGACTCAGTGGTGTATCCTTCATGTATGGTTTTGTATTTTGGTCAGGAATTTATTCGATTTTAATGGACTGGATTTTGTCACCCACCAGTATTTTATGGACGGTATCCATTCCTCTTTCAACCCGCGCAAAGATAGTATAATTGCCGTCAAGGTGAGGAGTAGGGGAGTGGGTAATGAAGAACTGTGTCCCTTCGGTATGATTTCCGGCAGAAGCCATACCCACGTAGCCCTCGCGATCGTAATGCAGGGGGGGTAACTCGGAACGAATGGAGTGGTCCAGACTTCCGTAGCCATCACCACGGGGGCAGCCCCCCTGAACGACAAAATTGGGGACTACACGATGGAAATTTTTACCATCAAAAAATCCATCACGGACCAATTTTACAAAATTGGCCACCGTGCCCGGCGCTTTTTTGGGGTATAATTCCAAAATAATGCTACCGCGATCCGTGGAGATTTTTGCCTTGGGTTTTTCCTTGAGGCCGGTTAAAATCGACCAATCAATTGGATGGTTGTATTCCGGTTTTAAAGGCTCACTTTCCTCTTTACCCGCAAAGAAATCAATGGTTTTTTTGAGTTCATTGTAAGTTTCAATTTCTTGTGGCAAACTTAACTTTTGTAATGCCTCATCCAGAAACTGCACATCATCATCGTATTCACTTTTAAAATCACGGTCTTTATTGCGCAAAGCGCCCGCCACCACAGCGATCACTCCCGGATCGCCACTTTCAATCAAAACTTTATAATATTCCGACAATTCCCGATTAATGGTGCGACTACTTCCGCGGAAAAAGTTTTTGAAATTAGGGTCGTTACTGATCATGGCCAATGCCTCAGCACTGCCGGTTTTTACGGCAGCGTGTTGAGCCGCAAGGCCTTCGCGTTGTATAAACCGATAATTCCAGCCAAAGCCGGCGGATGCTTTTAGGACCTCTGCCTTTTCGTATGGGTTGGTAGCTGCGCGATAAAGTTGACGCAATTCGGAATTGATGGCGCCCCGAAAATCTGCATAATAATCAGGTAAATATCGGTTGGCTGCTGCATACAGCGTCATTTTTAGCGGCCAGTTGACTTCCTCCTTGGCTAACCGCCAATATACCGTGGCATCCTGAGGTTGACCAAAGTCGAGGAAAAACTGAGCAGCGCGTGCGGCTACATGTGGATTTTTATCTTTCAGTGCTTCCTGTACCGTGGGCTGCACTTCTTCGTAAGTGAAGCTTCCCAGTGCACGCAAAATATTGCATTTGACCCGATAATCACTCTCCTGACTATATTGGGCCAGCAGGGCATTCATCGCATCAGTTGAAGTTGTTTTACCCAGTCCAATGGCCAGCGCCATCCGGATACGGGCGTCACTTTCCTGGCGAAAAACCGGGATGAGTTGCTGAGCAAAAGAATCCAGTTTAATCCGGGCCCGACCCAGGTAATTAGCGGCAATAAAGCGCACTTCGTTCGGATAGTCCAGGTTAGTGACCAGGTGCACCATGCGCGCCGTCCCTTGTGGAAGGATCTTGTCGCGCAGGGCATAGCGATATATCCCCCAGGCCTGACCTTCCAGCAAGAAAGTATCGCGTGGCAGGTAGGTACTGATGGTGCTGAGGTATTTGAGGAAGTTGTCATCGCCACATTTGCCGATGGCTTCGAGGATAGCCCGATTGCCTAGCCGAAACTGTCCGATGGTGTCAAATTGGGCGAAAGCCGCAGCGAGCTTATCCTGACCCTCCGAAGCTCCGATCTGCCCAATGGCGTATGCGGCTGCTTCCCGGACCTCGTCAATTGGATCAGAGAGCAGGACGGCCAGTGGTTCCACTGCTGCCGGTAACTTGTAGGAGGCAAAGGCCAGCGCCGAAGTGCGCCGATAGGTGGGGTTCTTATGGTAAAAGTATGGGTATAAACTATCGGCTATCTGCCGATCCTGATAGTTGTGGATTTGCTGAAAGATACTATCCTGCAGGTTGATGTTGATATCGGTAATGACTTCTTCCTGGTAAGGCAAACAGCTTATTTGCCCAATCATTATCCAGAGTAACAGCAAGCTGCCGGGAATAAAAAAGCGTCTCCTCATGTTTTATTGTTGATTTTCCTGATCGTCTTCTCCTCCATCGGGAGAAGTGGTAAATTCATCCTCAAAAATATCTTCAGAGAATTCATCTTCAAACTTTTCTCCTTCTTCCAGCGGCACAATATCCTTTTCGTACTCGGCACAATCTAGTTCAATGCTGAGGTCACCGGGAGGACGATAAAAGGTTGCATTCTGATCGTAATCCACCCCTTCGGTATTTTCCAGCGTCTTAATAAATTCGCGGAAGAAAGGCTTGGCCATGTAGGCGCCCTGTCCGTACAACAGGCTACGGAACCTGATCCATTTGTCTTCACCACCAACCCATGTGCCGACCACCAACCCAGGAGTAACGCCCATAAACCAACCATCCACGTAGTCATTGGTCGTACCAGTTTTACCACCAACCTGGCTCTTCAACACGCCCATGGCGCCACTACCTGCGTATCGCAGCAGTTCGAGCATCACGTAATTGGGCTCAGATTGCAGGGCAACTACCGGATCGGGGATGGACTCGTAAAGAATCTTGCCCGATTTATCTTCAATTCTGCTGATAAATACGGGTTTGTTGAAGTACCCGTCGTTGGCAAACGTCGTATATGCTCCAGTCATCTGCATAACTGAAAGATCGGTTGCACCAAGGCAAATGGAGGGAGAATTGGGCACCAGATATTGACCATTGGGGTGCTTTGCATCTTTGTCGATGCCCATATTGTCCACAAGGTCACGTACCGGTTCGGCGCTGCCCAATTGTTTCATCAAGTGTACAGAAACCGTATTTTTTGATTTTTTCAAACCTTCTTTCAAAGTGAGTAATTCGCCGGTATACTTGCCATCGGCATTGCTGGGGGTCCACTCATCCTGTAAGTAAAACTTGCCGTCGCCGGGCTTGATCGTTACCGGAAGGTCATAGACCTGATAACAGGGCGAAAAACTCTGCAACGCAATGGCCGTGGCATAAACAAATGGCTTAAAGGTTGATCCCACCTGGCGTGCAATGCGCACATGGTCGTACTGGAAGTATTTGTGGTTGATGCCTCCCACCCAGGCTTTTACAAAGCCGGTAATCGGATCGACGGCCAGGATGCCCGTTTGCAAAAACATCCGGTGGTACTTAATGGAGTCAAAAGGAGACATCGTGGTGTCGGTCTCCATCTGGTCATTATAGGCGAATACTTTCATCTCTACCGGCTTGGCAAATACCTCGTCCACTTTTTCCTGCAGCATGTCCCACTGGGTTTTTAGCTTGGGAAATAGGTTGTGGTTCAATACTTTGCGGTATTGTGCCGCCAGTTTGGAGCTAATCATTTTCTGGGAAACCAGTTTGCTGATTGTTCCGCTTTTCTTCGATTCCTCAACGATGCGTTCAATTTCGCGATCATCCTGGTGGAACTCCAGGTCTACTTCCTGTGAAAATTCGTTCAAAATATCGCCAAGATATTTATCTCGTAAGTCCTGGTAACGATCCGAATTGCGAACCAGGCGGGTCAGCCCCTGTTGGCGCAACGCTACACTGATTTCGTGTTCCGAGCCACCATCATAGGTCCAGGGATCGAGGTTTCTCCAGCTGCGCCAGAAGGTTTTCTGCACCTTGGCCATGTGTTTGACCATCGTCTCTTCCGCAATGCGTTGAATATCGGGATCGATAGTTGTATAGATCCTGAGGCCGTCCTTATAAATGTTGTAGGGTTGTCCATCAGAATTGTACAGATCAGGGCGGGAAAGAATCTCCTTGACATCCTTTGCCAGTTCCATCCGAAAATAGGGCGCCAATCCATCGATATGGGTTTGCCGAGTGAAGTTCAACCCCAGGGGGAGCTGGCGCAGGCTATCGTATTCAGCCTGGCTGAGCAGGTCATTTTTTTGCATTTGCTTCAGCACCACCATCCGTCGGTTGATGACCCGTTCGGGGCGACGTAGCGGATTGAACAAGGATGGGTTTTTGAGCATACCCACCAGCACAGCCGCTTCTTCGATATTGAGTTCTTTTTGCGATTTCCCAAAGTAGATTTCCGAGGCCGCTTTGATACCGTAAGCTCCGTTGATAAAGTTAAATTTATTGAGGTACAGGGCAATGATTTCCTCTTTGGTATATTTTCTTTCCAGCCTTACGGCAATGATCCATTCTTTCAGCTTTTGAAATGCCCGTTCCAGTAGGTTGGAGGCCGCTTGTCCGGTAAATAGCAATTTGGCCAATTGTTGGGTAATGGTACTGGCGCCACCTGAACTTTTCTGCCCGAGGATCACCGTTTTTACCGCTACGCGGCCCAACGCTTCAAAATCGATGCCACTGTGGCTATAGTACCGCTCATCTTCCGTGGCAATCAAGGCCTTGACCAGGTTAGGCGAGAGGTCATCAAATTGTACCGGAACCCGGTTTTCGGTGTAAAACCGACCTAGCACCTCACCGGTAGAGCCGAAGATCTGCGAAGCTTCTTCACTGCGCGGATTCTCCAATTCTGACACTGAAGGCAAATCGGTCATCGACAAGCCCGCAAAGAGAAGGGCCACACAAACGAGACCTGCCAGGCTAAGTCTCCACATCCAGCGTACAATAGTGTTGTAGGTTGGGTTGTCACTGCTGTAGAGAAAATGTTGAATTTGCTGCCACATACCGTTAGGTAATTAGTTTTGAAGTAAAGATGTAGTAAAATTACGAATTTATACCCGTTCCAAAGCACTAAGCCAGGTCATTGTAATAGTGCAGGCTTGCCTTGATGAGGTCTTCCCTGGCTGTTTGATTGACCAATACTGCACCAATCTCGGGCAATAGGCTGAAATTGATTTCGTCATTTTCGTTTTTCTTATCCTGCTTCATCAGCTGAAAATATTCTTCAAAGTGGGCTTCGGCAAGGGGATGGTGGCCGTAGATGCGAATCAGGAATTCCGTGATCAATTTCAACGACTCCCGGTCCAGTCCTAGTATCTGCTGCGAGAGAAATGCTTCACAGATCATTCCAATAGCGATGGCTTCCCCGTGTAATAAAGGCTGATCACTCTCCAGCGCTACTCCCTCAACGGCGTGCCCAATCGTATGCCCAAAATTGAGCGACTTGCGCAGTCCCTTTTCAAAAGGATCGGCGATGACGATATTCTTCTTGATTTCCAAAGACGGGAGCAACAAATCCAGCCAGTTCACCTTTTCCAGGGCTTCAATGGCTTTGATCTTTTGCCATTCTCCGGCATTGGCAATAAGGCTGTGTTTGATCACCTCAGCAAAACCGCTGCGAATTTCCCGTAAGGGCAAAGTCTGCAAAAAGACCGGATCAATCCACACTGCTTTGGGGTTGCAAAACAGCCCAATGCTATTTTTTACCTGCATGAAGTCGATGCCCAGCTTACCGCCAATGGAGGCATCCACCTGGGAAAGTAGCGTGGTAGGCATTTGCACAAAGTCCATTCCACGCTTAAAAGTGCTGGCACAAAAGCCGCCCATGTCACCAATTACGCCACCTCCGAGGTTGACCACCAGCGCCTTGCGGTCTGCCTGGTGTTGCATCATTTGCTGCCAGATCAGCGTGCAGGTCTCGATGTGTTTGTGCCGCTCCCCCGGAAGGATGGAAATGATTCGCCATTCTACACCAGGAGTAAGCTTTTGCAATCGGGGCAGGCAATGCTCCACTGTATTGTCATCCGCAATCACAAAATATCGCGAATAGGTACGGTCAGCCAGAAACTGGCGGAAGTCGGCCCAGAAATCTCCTACAAAAATGTCGTATTCAGGTAATGCAACCGTGGTCATCCAATTAGTGGTATGTTCAGTGCCCAAAGGTACCACCTCAGAGCGGTACTATCAAACCTTTTGACTATTTGTTGGACCTGAGTGAGTATTCGTATTATTCAGGCTTCTGTGTACAAGGCATCCACACTCCAGGCCTCCGGCTTATCAGCAAAAAGGGCTTTCGTTTGTTTCCAAGTAGACTTAAATAATTCAGAATGTCGGTAGGCTTCCAGGTCGGAAGGGGCATCCCAATAGCTGTAAGTGAAAAAGATATTGTTGGGCTCGCGGTTGCGCCACAATTCCAGGTGGTGGCAGCCCGGAAAGCCGCGAATGGCTTCTTTTTTACTGTCAAAAATGGCCAGAAAAGTATCAATTTCCTCCGGACGGAAAGTTAGTTTTACAATGCGTTTAATCATGTGGTGCGAAAGTCAATTTGTACGGCGTCTTCTAGATTTAGCCCGAGCAAACTGGCGGCTTTGCCCATATTGATGGCGATTTCCAGATAACCGGCTGAGTTAAACCGCGTGAGCACTTCTCCTACCGGTACGTCGTGGTAGTGCTTGCTGAGTTTTTTAATCGGATCGTGCCGTTTGAAGGAGAGCGAAAAGGATCGCTTTTCTCCTACCTTATTGAATAAGGATTGGGGTATGTTGAGCACCACATTTTCAAATTTATCAACGTGGATGACTGCTCCCCGAATTTGCGACGCTCCAATGACCGGCTGGAAGGTAATGCGGCTCACCGTTTCTGTAGCCGGCAAGCCGATTTCCTGGAATGGCTTTTCGTGTGCCAGGTGCCCTACGGCTTTGGCATAGACCTCCTTTAGCGGGAATTTGCCTTTTGCCTGAAAATCCAGCTGGTAGACCTCTTTGGGTATGGTTTCAAAGACCAGGGAAAAGACACCATTATCCGGTCCGATAAAGTAGTGGCCTTCGTGGCGAATGGCCAGGAAATTTTGTTTGCCGTCACCAAAATCGTTGACACTCAGCACATGAATCGTGCCTTTGGGAAAACTTGGCCAGGCATTGCGGAAGATGAACGCCGCCTGCACGATGTCGTAATTAGTAATGTCGTGTGTGATGTCAATGATATTGAGATCACGGCGCTGGCATAGCATGGCGCCCTTAATCATTGCCAGGTAATAATCTTTCCATCCAAAGTCAGACGTTAGCGTCACAATCGGCATAGATAGGGATTCATTTGGTAGGGCGTAAAAATAGGAAAATTCTGGCAGTAATGAGGTTGTTATGAATACACATTAAAATTGACTTTGTTAAATGCTAATGTAACTCGTTGGTTAAGATTTTCTGTTTTTTTTCAGCGAACATAGTACGCGCCAATTAATATGCCTAACTTTGGCAAAGCTGTTGAAACTTTTTGCCCCGGCAATGGGTTTTGCAATAGTGCGAGCAGATTTATGATTAATTCATTAAAAAACGACAAGGAATATTCCTTGGCAAAACTAAGGAGGAAGTATTGAGCGAGATTATTTTGAGTATAGAGGGCGTTGATCCGGTGCAGCTGTACGGAGAAAAGGACGTCAAGCTTAATTTGTTGAAGCAGGCATTTCCCGATGTAACGATCACCTCAAGAGGTAGCAACCTCAAACTTTCCGGTGATAAAAAACACACCCAGAAGGCAAAGTCCAAGTTTGAGTTGATGGTGCGCCTGTTGCGGGAGCACAAGGAACTCCCCGTGCAGATGGTAGAGGATTTGCTGAAAGGTAATAACCCGTTCGAGTCGCGCATTAGCAATGGCTCGGCCAAGACCATCGTGCACGGCCGTGAAGGGAAACCTATCAAAGCCAAAACCGTCAACCAGAAAAAACTGGTGGATGCCTCGGAGGGCAATGATATCATCTTCGCCATCGGGCCGGCTGGTACGGGTAAGACCTATACCGCGGTGGCATTGGCCGTAAGAGCCTTAAAAAACCGCCTGGTGAAAAAGATCATCCTGACCCGTCCGGCCGTAGAAGCTGGCGAAAGCCTGGGATTTTTGCCCGGTGACCTGAAAGAAAAGATTGATCCCTACCTGCGTCCTTTATACGACGCACTGGACGATATGATTCCGGCCGAAAAGCTGGCCCAGTTTATGGCCACCCGGGTAATCGAGATTGCGCCGCTGGCCTTTATGCGTGGGCGTACGCTCGACAATGCTTTTATCATCCTGGATGAGGCGCAGAACTGCTCTACGATGCAGATCAAGATGTTCCTCACCCGTTTAGGACCCAGCGCCAAGTGTATCATCACCGGCGACTTGTCGCAGATCGACTTGCCGTACCACCAGAAGTCTGGCCTGCGCCGGGCCATCGATCTGTTGGATCACCTCGACGGTATTGGTACCGTCAGCCTTACTGCCGAAGACGTAGTGCGTCACCGTTTGGTAAAGGAAATTATCCGTGCCTACGAAAAATCGGACGAAAGCTTGCGTGCTCGGCGTGCCAAGGCGCAAGGCAAAGAAAACGATAAGGAAGAGGAAGAGTAGGGGCGTGGTTTTCCAAAGCTGTAGAGCAGCATTTCTGTGGCTTTGGAAAAAACGGCTCTTTTACCTATTATTGCCCTGAGGATTTAGCCTACCAATAGAACCCTCATAGAAGGAGTACCCATGACCTACACCATTCACAAAGACAACCGCAACATCAGCGGAAAGATCGTATTGACCGGTTCGAAGAGTATCAGCAATCGGGCATTGATTATTCGGGCCCTTTCGGGCGAAGATTTTCCCATTCACCGGCTGGCGAGTGCCAATGATACGGATTTGATGCAGGCCCTGTTGACATCGGATGAAGAGGTGCGGGATGCCGGTCCGGCGGGTACGACCTTTCGGTTTTTGACGGCTTACCTGGCCTTGCAGCCGGGCAGTCAGGTGCTGACGGGAACGGAGCGCATGAAGCAGCGGCCGATTGGCGTATTGGTGGACGCATTGCGTAAGCTGGGGGCCAATATTGAATACTTGGAAAAGGAAGGCTATCCGCCGCTGCGCATCGGCGAGGCAAAAGATATTGGCGAAAGCCAAAACCAACTCAGCATTCCGGCTAGTACCAGCAGCCAGTATATCTCGGCATTACTGATGATTGCCCCAACATTGGCCAATGGACTGGAATTGACCTTGGAAGGAGATATCGTATCCCGTTCATATATTGAACTGACGCTGGGCCTGATGCAGCACTTTGGCATCAAGTATACCTGGGAAGGAGCGGTGATCAAAATACCGGCGCAAAAATATGAGTCTAAACCCTTTACAGTGGAAGCTGACTGGTCGGCAGCGTCTTATTACTATGCCATGGCCGCATTCGCTGACGAACTGGACTTAGAATTGGAGGGCCTTTTTCCCAATAGCGCTCAGGGCGACGCCGTACTGGCAGAAATGATGGAGAAATTTGGCATCAAAACTACCTTTACGGAAACGGGCGTAAAATTGACCAAGAGCGCCGCCGAAGTACCGCCCTTTTTTGAGTGGGATTTCATCCTATGCCCCGATGTGGCACAAACCCTGGCGGTTATCTGCGCCGGATTGGGCACACACGGCTTATTTACCGGATTGCAAACCCTGCGCATCAAGGAAACGGATCGCATTGCTGCCCTACAAACAGAATTGGCCAAGGTGAACGTATTCCTGTCCAAATTACCGGAACGTTTTGCTAAAGAAAGCAAACAGGAATATTACTCCATTGAAGGCAAGGCTATCGTGAATGATAGTCCCCTATTCCCCACCTACGAAGATCACCGCATGGCCATGGCCTTTGCACCTTTAGCCATGCTGGGCCCTATCCAGATTGAAGACCCAATGGTGGTGAATAAATCCTACCCCGAATTCTGGGAAGACCTGGAAAAATTGGGCTTTGTAGTAAAGAAGTAGCGGCCACTTGTGGCAGCGTTTGCAAGAAGTTTTTCCCAAGAAAAAGTAAAAAATAGCAGATCAAATATCTCCACCGATATCTGGCTGCACCGACCTAAAAAAGAAAACCCACAATGATTTTTGGTCATTGTGGGTTTTCTTTTTTACTCCCCCCGGCATCACCCATCGAAGCTTAGGATTTTGATTTCTACCCGCTGGTTCCTCTTTCGCCCTTCGGCGGTATTATTGGTGGCGATTGGTTCTCGTTTGCCATAGCCTTTAAACTGCACTCTCTTGGGATCGATACCCTTTCGGATCAGGTATTCTGCCACGGATTTGGCTCTTGCAGTGGAAAGTTTATCAGCATAGCTGTGATCGGGGCGCCCATTGGTGTGCCCACCAATTTCGACAATCATCTTGACGTTTTTATCCAGGAAGCGGTAGACTTCATCTAATACCGGTGCAGAGACATCGGTAATGCGGGAGCTATCCGCTTCGAAGTACAATTTGTCAATGCTGATGGTCTGTCCCTCTCGCATTTCTGAGGCCTTGATTCCACCCAGGGTCACGTCTTCGTCAGGTTCATTTGATTGTACCGGCTCCACAGGGTCTCTATTGACCACGGGAGGTTCCGGTTCCGGAGTTCTTCGGTTGGGTGTTGGAGGCGTTACCGGCGTCTCCGGTTCTTCGGGTTTAACTTCTGCTACCCAGTCTTCCGGATTAGCATCACAAGGCATCTCGACAAGGGGCGAAGCGGAGTCGAGCAAAACGTTGCCATTATAGGGAAACAACACTGGTGTTTGATAAAAAGCTTCAAACATCAGGTGGGTATAATTCTGATCCGGTTCCAATTTGAAAGTATACTGAATCCAGCGATGGTTGATGATGCGCTTACTTTTGACAAGTAGGGCACTTTTATCGCAATAATCGAAGCCACCGTAGATTTGCAAAACCGCTGGGGTAATGTAGTTGGCTTCCTTTTGCTCAGGAGAACGACGGCTGACACTCACATAGAGTTCGGAGCGAGCCAGATATACACTAAATTGATAGCATTTGCCTGCTTCCAATGGCTTGCTCAATCGCTGACCAACCGCTTCCCAGGTGTCATTGTCGCGAACTACCATACCCAGATAGGTATTGCCATCGTGCGCTTGCTTGGAAACGCTGAACGTTTCATCGGGCTGCGTATCCGGCGGTGATTCACCGGGGAAACCGCAGTCGATCCAGGCGCGGGGCGCCCGACTGGCGCGGGGGAAATCTTCGAATGAAGGATTTTGCAGGAAAATTGAGTCCGATTGTCCGCCCAACGTTGTTGCGGTGAAGGCAATCATCACCAACGTAAATAGTCTCCACTTCATAGGTGCCTTAAGTTTGCTTTCAGAGAGTAAACGTAATTTACTGCCTGATTTGTTTTCCCAAATTAGAAATTCTACACCAAACCTGAATAAAAATCAAAGGTTTAAGAAGTCCTTAACGCTTTCTTAAACCTTCGAATTGCTCGACAAACAAAGCGATTACGACTTTTGTTTAATCCTAAATCGCAATAATTATCGGAGACCCTTTACTTAAAGGCATTTAATCCGGTGACGTCCATTCCCGTGATCAACAGGTGAATGTCGTGCGTGCCTTCGTAGGTCAATACTGTTTCCAGGTTCATCATGTGGCGCATCACCGGATACTCATTGGTGATGCCCATTCCGCCGTGAATTTGCCGGGCTTCCCGGGCAATTTCCAGGGCCATGTGTACATTATTGCGTTTTGCCATGCTGATCTGCGCCGGTGTTGCTTTGCCTTGATTGGCTAAGGTGCCCAATCGCCAGGCCAGCAGCTGTGCCTTGGTAATTTCGGTAATCATTTCCGCCAGCTTCTTTTGCGTAAGCTGAAACTGACCAATAGGTTTGCCAAATTGTTCCCGCTCCTGCGAATAGCGCAGTGCCGAGTCGTAGCAGTCCATTGCTGCACCGATAGCCCCCCAGGCGATGCCGTAACGGGCTTTTGACAAGCAGGACAGCGGGCCTTTCAGTCCGGCAATATCGGGAAAGACATTTTCCTTTGGTACGCGAACATCCTCAAATACCAACTCGCCGGTAATAGAGGCGCGCAGCGACCACTTGCCGTGAATTTCCGGCGCGGAGAAGCCCTTCATATCCTTTTCTACCACCATGCCGCGAATCTTCCCAGCTTCATCCTTTGCCCATACTACGGCAATATCGGCCACCGGAGAATTGGTGATCCACATTTTGGCGCCGTTGAGAATGTAGGCGTCGCCATCGTCTTTGATATTGGTGATCATGCCGCCGGGATTGGAACCGTGATCGGGTTCGGTAAGGCCGAAACAGCCGATGAACTCTCCACTGGCGAGCTTTGGTAAATACTTGCGGCGTTGCTCTTCTGAGCCAAATCTGTAGATCGGATACATCACCAGGGAGCCCTGTACGGATGCCATGGAGCGGATGCCGGAGTCTCCTCTTTCCAATTCCTGCATGATAATTCCGTAGGCAATTTCGTCCATGCCGCCACCGCCGTATTCTGTGGGCAGGCTGGGGCCAAATGCACCAATTTCGGCGAGTCCTTTAAATAAATGAGTAGGACACTCGGCCTTATCGGCGTAAGCCTCAATAATGGGACTTACCTCCTGCTTTACCCAATCGCGTACTGCCTGACGGGCCAGCAGGTGATCCTCTTCCAACAGCTCATCGATATTGTAATAATCGTGTCCCTGAAAGCGATCCTCCCGGGCACTCTTATGCATGATGGTTCCGTTGTTGCTATTCTGCATAATTGATTCTTTTTGGTTGTATTTTACTCTGGTTAGGTCAATAGTGCCGCAAAGTTACATATTTCACCACAATACTACTACGCCCCATTTGTGGGTTATTTTGAAATTTTGCTATGTTCTGACAGTGATTCCTTATTTTTGGACCAAATCCAGAAGCCTATGTCGATCATTGCACTCGAAGGGGTCCGTTTTTATGCCTACCACGGTTATTACGAGGAAGAGCAAGTTGTTGGTAATGAGTATATTTTGGACGTTTTTGTGGATACCCCAACCCGAACTGCGGCTGATGAGGATGACCTGTTTGATGAAGAGTCCAAGGATGCATTGACGGTCAATTACGAGATGCTTTATCAGATTTGTAGAATTGAAATGAGGGAGCCAGCCAAATTACTCGAAACGGTGGTGCAGCGCATTGTTGATCGCATCGATGATCAGTTTGATAATGTACGTGGTATTCGCGTCAAGCTGCGAAAGTGTTTTCCTCCCCTTGGAGGGCGGGTAGAAAGTTCCTCAGTGGAGGTCAAGACCGGGGTTTTTGGTTTCCCAACGGTAGAAACGCTAATGGTTCTGAAAAAATTTGCCGATGACCTTGAGGAATTGGAAGATGAGGAAGATTAACTTTTTAATAACTGGATTTTCCCGCTTTCCTTCGTTGAAGTAAAGTAACTATTTAAGATTAGGGCCGTCCAATAAAGGACATCGCCATTTTCTAAATTTAATCAAAGAGTATGTATAAATTATTGTTTGCCTTCGTTTTGATCGTCAGTGTGTCGGCTTGTACCACGGCTGAATTACAGAGCGCCCTTGGTACCGTTCTGGGTAGCGGTGAATTGACTTCCGAAGAAGTAGGTGCCGGCCTAAAAGAAGCCCTCAATCTGGGGATCAGCAAGGGGGCCGCTCGTCTCTCTCAGCAAGATGGGTATTATAAAAGTGCTTATAAGATCCTGTTGCCACCGGAGGCCCGTAAGGTGACAGATAAGCTACAAGGTGTTCCTGGCTTTAGCCAACTGGAGGAAACCGTTTTGGAAAAGATCAACCGCGGAGCAGAAGATGCGGCCAAGAAAGCAAAACCGATTTTTGTCAGCGCCATCAAACAAATGACCTTTAAGGATGCCTTTAATATTTTGATGGGCGATAAAAATGCGGCTACACAATATTTGCACAATGCGACGTATAATCAGCTTTACCAGGAGTTTAATCCGGTGATCATTACTTCCCTGGATAAATTTAACGCCCGCGATTATTGGTCGGATGCAGTGAACACCTACAATAAGATTCCCTTTGTAGATAAGGCAGATCCTGATCTGGGAGATTACGTGACCAAACAGGCGCTGGAAGGGTTGTTTGGTATGGTAGCCAAGGAAGAATTAAATATCAGAGAAAATATCGCTGCCCGGACAACAGATTTGCTGAAACGGGTGTTTGCGAAGCAAGACAATTAGTTTAGGGTGTAGGAGTTTAGAGGATGGAACAGCTATATATGCTGCGAATTCTTGAGTTGTGGGTATTCTACTCTATGTTTATGAGGTTTATGAGGTTTATGATGTTTAGGCGGGGGAGACGGTTGAGAGGGAAGTGCTAGTCATTGTGCAAGTTCTTGAATGCTGGGTATTCTACCTTGTGTTTATGAGGTTTATGTAGTTTATGATGTTTAGGCAGGGGAGGCGGTTTAGAAAGTATAGGGTGTAGAGTTTAGAGAATTTCGCTTGGTTATATTCTGAAAATCTTGTTCGGAGGTCGATGTTACAACATCTCCCGAGCGATAGGGGGCTAAAACCTAAAGCCCAATCCCTAAAACCTAAAAAAGTATTATTATAATGAAGATTGCGGTTATTGGAACGGGGGCGATGGGAAGTGGCATTGCCCAGGTGGCGGCTACGGCTGGACACGATGTGTATTTGTATGACAACAATCCTGATGCCCTAAAAAAGGCGGCTGGTCGGTTGCAAAAGATTCTGGACAGACTGGTGGAGAAAGGAAAAATGACAAAGGAGGAGGCCGATACCATTTATGGGCGGCTAAACTTTGTGGACACGCTTTTTGCCTGTAATGAAACGGGCCTGGTCATCGAAGCCATTGTGGAGAATCTGGATGTCAAAAAGGGATTGTTTGAACAGTTGGAAGACATCGTACCAGAGCAATGCATATTGGCTACGAATACGTCCTCTCTTTCGATCGCCGCAATTGCCTCAGCCTGCAACCATCCCGAGCGTGTGATTGGTATCCATTTCTTTAATCCAGCGCCATTGATGAAACTGGTAGAGATTATTCCAGCCATTCAAACCAGCGCTGATTGCCTGGAGAAAGCCCGAAAGTTGATCGATGATTGGGGTAAAATAACGGTGGTGGCCAAGGATACTCCGGGTTTCATTGTCAACCGGGTGGCGCGGCCATTCTATGGAGAAGCATTGCGCATCTGCGAAGAAGGTATTGCCGATCCGGCTACCATTGATTGGGCGATGACCGAGCTGGGAGGCTTTCGCATGGGGCCATTTACCCTGATGGACTACATTGGGCATGATGTCAACTATGTGGTGACAGAAAGTGTGTTTCAAGCCTTTTTTTACGATGCGCGGTACAAGCCTTCATTTACCCAAAAAAGATTGATGGAAGCCGGTTATCTGGGGCGAAAGGCCGGTCGTGGATTTTATGATTATCGCGAAGGAGAAACCAACCCGGAACCACAAAAGGACGTCTCTTTAGGACATCAGATCGTTGACCGCATCCTGGCGATGCTCATCAATGAGGCCGCTGATGCTCTTTACCTGAATATTGCTACAAAAGAAGATATTGACCTGGCCATGACCAAAGGCGTAAACTATCCGCAGGGATTATTGCGTTGGGCTGATGAGAAAGGTATTGCTGCGTGCGTAGAAGCCATGGATGCCCTACAGCGAGAATATCTGGAAGATCGCTATCGCTGTAGCCCGCTTTTGCGGAAAATGGCCAGAGATGGCAGCAGTTTTTTTTCCTAGAATTGTTGAATACCTGAATCCCTTACACCTCAGACCATGTTTGGAGGTCAAATTGTGACCTGTTGACGTGGTCTCAACACCACATATCATGAAGTACCGTATCGTATTAGTACTGCTAATGGCAGTTTGCACCGGAGTAGGTGCACAACAAGTTGATTGGGTGGAAATGGCTCCCATGCCTGAACCCGTCAGTAATAATGCAGTCACTACAGCCACAGTAAACGGTACGCCCCACGTTTTTTCCTTTTCAGGAATTGATACGAGTAAAGATTGGTTTGGTATTCACCTCAAGGGGTTTCGTTATAATACAGCTACCAACAGCTGGGATACCATTCCTCCTTTGCCGGACCTAAACGGAGGCAAGATTGCGGCGGGAGCCAGCACGGTCAGAAATAAAATCTACATCATCGGTGGCTACCATGTGGCCAGCAACTACTCCGAGACTTCCTCCGGCAAAGTGCACATTTACGATCCACAAACCAATAGTTATCTGCCCGATGGCGCATCAATTCCTGTACCAATTGACGATCAGGTGCAGGCCGTTTGGCGCGACAGTCTGATCTTTGTGGTAAGTGGTTGGAGTAATAATGGCAATGTGGCCAATGTTCAGATTTATAATCCATCCGCCAATCAGTGGCAAACCGGTACTTCAGTGCCCAATAGTACTAACTGGAAGGTGTTTGGCGGTTCGGGAGCTATATTAGGCGATACGCTTTACTACGCCGGTGGTGCCCGATCTACCGGTAGCTTTTCCGCAGTGAGCTTTTTCCGTAAGGGATACATCAACCCCGATAATCCCACCGAAATCAACTGGACAGGATACGACGCGCCTATGTCGCTGGGCTACCGGATGGGGGCAACCGTTTGGAATGATCAACCCATCTGGATTGGCGGCTCGAATGTCACTTATAATTTTGACGGCATTGCCTACAATGGTTCTGGTGGCGTACCGGCGCTGGACCGCATTACCAGGTATGACCCAGTGACCGGGCAATTGAACCAGGTTTTTGGGGTGATGCCCCCCATAATGGATTTGCGGGGAATTGGTGAACTGGGGGGGAATGCCTACCTCATTGCCGGAGGAATGACCGAAAACCAGGAGGTAACAGACCGTACCATTTTGCTGACCATCAACAATCTCACCGATATACGTTATCCCAAATCACCAGCAATGGTGAATGTCTATCCTAATCCAGCCAGCAATAGCATTCAGATCCAGCAGGAAGGCCGCTTTTTATTGGAAATCATTGATGCCAACGGGCGGGCTATTTGGCGAAAGCCGGTGCAAGGGTATGAGGTGATTGATATTCGGGCGCTTCAGAATGGAGTCTATTCTTTGAAGCTAATCAGTGAAGAAAGGGTGCATGCTATTGGAAAATTGGTGGTTACCGATTAGTGCTGAAGTAACATCAATTTGCTAATGTATCTTGAGCTTTTTGATGCTTATTCTTTTACCCATTGGAAATTTGACTATATTTATACACTGGTTAGAATTATAGTTATGAGCAAGATAAAGATCAAAAATTTTGGACCGATAAAAGAAGGCTATCAGGAGAATGATGGCTGGATGGATATTGAAAAGGTTACTGTTTTTATTGGTAACCAGGGGTCTGGGAAGAGTACTGTGGCAAAACTCATTTCAACATTTACCTGGATAGAAAAAGCCTTGACGAGGGGAGATTATGAAATAAAGGAATTTACAGCAAATAGTAAGTTTAGAGAAGTCTATTGTGCGTATCATAAAATAGAAAACTATTTTTTTGATTTTAATCAGAATGATGTTGCAGAGTTAGCATATCAGGGTGATTCCTACAATATAAAATACCAAAAAGGTAAATTAACCATAAAACAAAAACCTACGGCTCGTTATCCCCTTCCTCAGATAATGTATATTCCTGCAGAAAGAAACTTTATTAGTACTATCAAAAGTCCAAAGTTGTTGAGACTTTCCTCTGAGTCATTAGTTGAATTTCTCACAGAGTTTGATAATGCAAAAAAACAAATTAATGGAGGACTCAAACTACCTATTAATCATACTAATATCAAGTATGATAAACTGGAGGATGTTTTGACGGTAGTGGGAAAGGACTACAAAATTCGTTTAACAGAGGCGTCTAGTGGTTTCCAATCTTTAGTTCCTCTATTTCTTGTTTCCTGGTATCTGGCCAATTCCGTAAGGTTGCACAATGGTAGTTTCAGAGAGCCAATGAGTAGTGATGAACTGGATAGATTTAGAAAAGCAATTGCTGATATATGGTCGAACAATGATTTCACTGATGAGCAAAAAAGAGTAGCCATTTCTGCTTTGTCAGTACAGTTCAATAAAACGGCCTTTATTAATATTGTGGAAGAGCCTGAACAAAATCTTTTTCCCACATCGCAAAAACAAATGCTGTATAGCCTTTTAGCGCTAAATAATATTAATGAAGGCAATAAATTGATTCTGACAACCCATAGCCCTTATATCATCAACTATCTCAGTATTGCCATTCAAGCAGATGAACTGAAGGGGAAACTGGAGCAGATGAAAGATTTTGCAAAATTCCAGAATATTATCGCGCCTGAGGCAACGGTTAGAGGAAAAGATGTAGTCATTTATCAACTGGATGAGAAAGACGGCAGTATTAACAAACTGGGTAATTATGAGGGAATTCCTTCCGACAGGAATTATCTTAATGAATTGCTTGCAGAAGGCAATGATCTTTTTGACAAGCTCCTTGAAATAGAGCAATCGCTATGAAGGTAGACTTCTTCCTCTCTGATTGCACAGAACCTGCCAGAACGGATGAACTCTTTGGTATTTGTGATGATGCGGATGATAATAAAGCCTCCACTACCATTGAGCCGAGTGAAAAATGGAACGCTGAAGTAAAAAATGAAAAAGGAATCGAGGTCACTTTCACTGCAATTGATCATTGTGTCCCTGTCTATAAAGAAGGGAATAAGGAGAAAGAAAGTACATGTGATGGAATGTTGACCTTTCGTGAAAGCTTGTATTTGGTCGAATTGAAAGATCAGCGTTCACAGTGGATAAAGAAAGCTGTGGAGCAATTGGAAAATACCATGAAGCTTCTACATGAGAATCATGATCTCACCAAATTTAAGTTTAAGAAGGCATTTGCTTGTAATCGAGAACATCGTCGTTTTGTAACGATAGACAATGAGAGAAACAAGCGCTTTTTTCAAACCTACGGATTCCGAATTGATATCCAAGCCGAAATAGTGATCAAGTAAGCCTCATTTTACTTAGATCGGACTCCTACGTTTTACCAAACTCTCAATTGAATCATTCATAGCTTTGCCGGAACTTTGGTTCGAAATAACATTCTTTTACGAACCAAAATGTCTTACCTATGTACAAGATGACCAAACACCTTACGCTGCTCTTTTTGTTTGTCCTGTTTGGGGCAACGATGTCTGCACAAACACCTGCCGTACAGTATATCCAGCCTCGGCTGGCCGTGGATTGTGACCTGGAGGTCGATCTATTGGAAACCATTCCCCATTGCGAAGGCTGGGAGATCTGTATTGAAGTCACTGGTGCTACCCTGCCCCTGACCATTACCTTGAATGGCGAACCGCAAATTGATCCGTCCGTAGAGGCTTCACTTTGTTTTTCGGAACTGAATCCCGGAAACTATACCATTGAAGTGACAGACGCCAACGGCTGTACCGGTACAGCGACCGCTATGTTGCCTGCTATAGATTACTACCTGGAAGCCACCGTTCATCAGGGGAGTTGTAATACAAATGTAGGCGGCTCTATTGACCTGCATATCCCCATCGATATTGCCCCGATTTTTTACAATTGGGAAGGCCCAAATGGATTTACAGCCGACACGGAAGATATTGAGAATCTGGCTCCGGGTAACTACTGTGTCTCGGTCACCAATATTGATGACGTTTGTATTGGAAGGGGTTGTTGGGACATTACCGGGGAAGCCACCATCGAGCGCACACTTACCGTCAATCAACCTTCCTGCGATGATAATAGCGCCGGGAGCATTTGTTTTGCCATCAGTGAAGGGACGCCTCCGTATTTTACATTCATCGCTAACTCTCCGCTAACGGTTGGCATCGTTGGTACGGAAGGTTGTTTTGATAATCTGACGCCAGGCACCTACATTGTGACCACCCGTGATGGCAATGACTGTACGTTTAGTGAAACGATAACCATTAGTGCCAGTTCGGGCCTGGAAGCCGAGTTTGAAATCACCAGCTCTTCCTGCGAAGATGGCGTAGATGGCTGTTTGTATGTTAGTGGTGGTGTGCCGCCTTATCACCTATATGTCTGGTATGACCCAGCTCCCGGAGATGTGGATGTAGAAGTACTTTTTGATGCCGATGGTGTGCCCTATGTACCCAATGCTGAGCCTGCCGCCGACTTCGTTTTTGGACCAAATACCAGTGTGAATAGCCCTTTCTGTGCCCAAAACATTCCACCAGGTCACTATCTGGTGATTGTGGTGGATGCCAACGGCTGCTATACTGTTCTACCGGTTCATATTCCGGATAGCAATTCACTGGAAGTCACCTTCGAAATTACCAGTGAAGCCTGCGCCGATCAGGTGGATGGCTGCTTGTATATTGATGGCGGGAATCCTCCTTACAACCTGTGGGTGTGGCACTGGAATACGCCCTCTAATGTGCTTCCTGATGTCACCTTTAATGCCGACGGAGAACCAGAAATTGACGGGGCCATCCCAACCGATGATATTGACTTTCAAAATACGGCCGCTGACCCATTTGTGCGTTGTGCCGAAGACATTCCTCCGGGCCGGTATCTGGTGCTGGTGGTAGACAGTGATGGTTGCTACCGACTCATTCATATCAATATTCCTGAACCGGGAACGCTGGCGCTCAATGTGGAAAGCCGCAATGTGAGCTGCAACGGTGCCAATGACGGTGCCATCAAAGTTCAGGCGATTAATGGGGTGCCACCTTACACCTTTGCCCTGGGTACAGTGGTCATGACTTCCGATGATGGAACCGCTCTTTTTGAAGGCCTCGCTGCCGGAACTTACACAATCAATGTGTATGATGCCAACCAATGTACCGCTACGGTGACGGTGGTGATCGAAGAATCGGAGGGATTGATGAGTAACCTAGATTTTGATCAATATGGCGAATTTGCCTGCGTGGAACCAACCGGTGGAACGCCACCTTATGCCATTCGCTGGTTTAATCTGGCCAACAATGCCGCTATTGGAAATGGCAACTGTGTTTACAATCTGCCGGAAGGAGCATATCTGGTGCAGATTCGCGATGCCCATGGATGTGTGACGGAAGATATCTTTTTCATCGACCCCATTCAGTGTGCGGGCGGAGTGGCTTTGGTTGATCCCGATCAAATTCAGTCGGGTGGAACCACTACTTTCACTCTTGTGGACTGGGGTGGAATTAACATTCAGTGGCAGTTCAAGACAGACTATACACCGTGGTTAAATATTCCCGGTGCTACTAACGAGGTATACCCAACGCCACCATTACATAGCGCATCTGATAAGACCGTACTGGTACGCGCCCGTGTGATTTGTCAGGGGGAAGTACTGTTTTCCGAAGTGGCAGAACTCTTCATTGAAGGGGACAATACACTACTGGTTGGTAATCCGGAAACTATGGATCGATACCTCTTCCAGCCGCTGGCTCATCAGGCTTTGTTGTCGGAGGCTGAGGCCAATGAAGCGCTGGTGTATCCAACGGTTTGCCAAGACAATTTCAACATTCAATTTGGTGCCGAAACGGGAACAACAACCATTGAATTATACAATAATCTTGGTGCCAGAATATTGCAGCAAACTTTGAATGTCAATGCTGGTGCGGTAGAACAAGTGTTTGTCACTAACTTCCCTGCTGGAACTTACATTGTGAAAATACATAACCAAAACCAGGTGACCACACAACGGATCGTAGTTGCAAGAAACTAATGATTAAATTTGGAAGGAATGCAAGGAATGGTTGGGAACTCCAACAATTCATCAATCATTCCATTTTATCCATTCCTTCCAATCAAATTCACCGCTTCCGCAAATGATTGCTGATCAATCTTGCTTTGCATCCAGGCAATGAAATTGAAATACTCAAAGGCTTTTTTCTCAAATTCATCCTGTTGTAAAATGTGCAATTCCTCAATCAATTTGCGGAAGCCCTCTTCCTTGTCCAGGCGGCTGATCCATTTTGGATACCGTCGCATCAGCTTAAGCATTACCGATTCGACCTTGAACAGTCGCTGTCGACTGGAAAGAAAGCGGTAGGTAGATTTGACGATGGATTCCAGCAATTGATCATTACCCAATTCGTAGTGAATAATCAGGTTCAGAATTCTGCCAAAGCTATTAAAATCCTGCCGGCTTTTAAGTTCCGGATCGGAGAGCAGCGTATTGACCCAATCGAGGGCGGTTTCAAAATCTTCTGCCCCAAAATACAAGTAGGCCAGGTTGTAGAAGAGCCCTAGTCGTTGCTGGTGGTTGACCTCACTTTGGTATTTTTCAAACGCCTCCAGGGAAGGCTTGATCCGCTCCAATCCTTCCGCAAAACGGCCGGTATGCAGGTAGAAGTCCATTTCCAGGTTAAAGCGACGCACAAACAACCGTCGCTCCTGCTCTTTGGAAGAGGTAGGCACATTCTTCAACTGTTCCAATGTGTCGGGAATCTCCCCGTATTTGCCCAAGGCTCGCTGTACGATATACTGGTTGATTAAGGCGCTACTGTAGTAGCGAATGAGTTTTCCCTTTAACTTTTGTTTGGCCAGCATTTCCACCAGTGCCCGAATGTGCTGGTAGCTTGCCGCAAATTCTCCCAAAAACAAATGGAAGGAGAATCGGGCGTTGTGATAAAAGTATTTAGCATAAAAGGAACGAGCATTTTCGGCGGATTGGAAAAGTGGCCGCTTAAAAAGTTGCTGTAGATCTTGTTTTTCCGCCTCGCTGCGCACCGCTCCTTTTTGCCAATAAGGCAAAAATACGCGATCGTTGAGCACCTGAAATTCGAGGAAGTTGCGGTGCCGTTCCAAAAGGTCAAACTCCTGCTGAATGCCTTCCTGAGCATAATGCTCCAACCAGGAATAGTCATTGCTGCTATGCGCAATCTGATGTTCCCAGCGGTAAGCTTCCAGTAGTTGCAGAAAGTTCTCCTCTTCGGTGGCGTGCTGGCGAGCTTTTTTAAGGGCCTTTTCGCTTTGTTTGTAGAGGCCCTTGTCAAAAAGCAACTGAGCATTGCGTAAAGCCAACCGAAACGGATCACCGGAGCGGCTTTCATGAAAGTTGCGCAAGCTGGTGAGGATGAGGTTTTGTAAATAGTTTTTGGCCACGTGCAGCTGTCGCAAAAAGGCGGCACCAGCGAATTGTTGTCGAATGGCATCTTCATCATAGGTGTCTTGCTGGTCAATAGCATCAAAGAGCTGTACGTAGTTGTTCTGCTTGCCAATGATGTGCCTGGAGGCATAAAGTTTGAAATACCGCTTCTCCTGCCGCGTCAGCGAGTGGATCAATTCAAACAAGTCATTGGATACAGTTTTCATGTCGGACTCCTACGTTTTGACAAAAATAGGATTTTCTCTTTTTATAAGAAGGTGTAACTTGGAAGAATAGCAAATTATCATCCCATGATCCCGGTAGTTAGATTTTTTTTGAACCACACGTCAGTACCGCCGAAGGGTAACCCCAGGGTCGGAAGAAGGCACATAAGGTTATACAAAAAGGAATTTTGGACAAGCAACCTGGCTGAGTTTCCTGCCCTGTTTATGCTTTGTGTTATTTTGTTTTTTTCGGGCATAATTCCTCTTCAATCTCAAATTCCTACGGATGGAATCGAAGTCGCAAATGACTGCGATTTTCCCCTGACCGCTCAGCTCGTCAATCCTTCCTGCCAGAATGGTCTGGATGGTTCCATTACGCTGATTGGTGGCACCAATACCAGTTTGAGTTTCAACTGGCTCAACCTGCCCATTGACGGTCCCATCGCCGGTGGATTGGATGCGGGTACTTACGTGGTACAAGTTTCCGATCCAAATTGTACCGATACACTAAGTTTTACGCTGGTATACGAAAATCCAATTGTTGCCGGGGCACTGAACCAGACGATTTGTGGACCGGAAATGGTCAACTTTCTGCAAGGGGTTGAAGGAGGGAGCAATACTTACAACCTGGAGATTTCCACGGTCTTCGGTACGCCGATCAATTGTACCAACTGCTCTACGACCAATGTACCGGTTAGCGTCAATTCCGCCTACAACGTTAGAATTCGCGACTCCGAGGGGGATTGTTACGTAGATCGTACGGTGACGGTTGATGTTTTGCCGGATTTGGTTCCCGAGGTGACACAAACGGATGATTCCTGTAATGGTAATGGCTCCATTTTGGTGCAAGCCAGTGGTGGCAGCGGTAATTATCAATACGCATTGGATGGCAATGCTTATCAGAACTCCAATATTTTTGGTGGCCTTGAAGAAGGAAACTATTCGGTCATTGTACAAGATACTGCCGGCTGCCGGGAACAAATTGACGTGACCATTGAACAAACGTATACCATTCCCGAGCTGGATTTTGATATCAATCAACCCATTTGTTATCAGAGCGCTGATGGCTCGGTGGAAGGTTTTTCCACTACCCCAGTAAGTGATTTTCAGTTTAGCCTGATTGCCAATGAGGATGGTGTTTACTTATCTGAAGATCCGGTATTTGACGGACTTGGCCCGGGAAGTTATGTCTTGTATGCCATCAATGATGCCAATTGCCAGATTCCCGTTCTGGAATTCGGTCTGGCAAGTCCTGATCCGATCATCTTCTCTCTGACAACTGAAGACCCGCCTTGCCCCGGCGGTACTGGTGAAGTGGAGCTGAGTGCTGAAGGTGGAAATGGGGACTTTCAATTTTCGATTAACGGGCTCGAATTTGGGAATGACACGCTCTTTAATCTACCGGCAGGCCTTTATACTGCTTTCACAATGGATGGTGGAGGTTGTGTCGATTCCAGCTTATTCTTGTTGGAAGGGCCGGAAGGACCACCGGTGACTTTCCATATTACGCCCAGTTGTCCTGGAGTAGAAACCGGCATTGTCATCGTGGAGGCCGGTAAATTGGTTGATCCGATCTACTACTCTCTGGACACTATGGATTTTAGTATTGATAATGAATTCTACAACCTCCCTCCCGGCCCAGATACGCTTTATATTCAGGACAGTGAGGGGTGTATTTTTACTTATCCCATTACTATTCCATTAGCTTTGCCACCCAATTTGAGTCTGGATGTGACACCCGTCACCTGTCCTGGAGGAGAGGATGGTGCATTGAGTGTTTCCCAGGTCAATGGTAGTCCGCTTGAGAACTTACAATTTTCAGTAAATGGCACCGATTATTATGATGAGCCGACTTTCGTCGAATTAAGCGCTGATATTTACACGCTCTATGTGCAGGACACCGTGCCCTGTGTGCACCAGTATTACTTTTTGGTCAATGATCCGCCGGACTGGGAACTGGAACCTGAAGTGGAGCCCGTAGTTTGTTTTGGCGAAAGCAATGGCAGTGTCAACTTATCTGTCACAGGAGCCACTCCTCCTTACAGGTATGCCTTGAATGGAGTGGAGTTTCAGGATACGGCCTACTTCGCTCAACTGGCAGCTGGCGACTATACCGCCCTGCTGCTGGACAGCAACAACTGCACCTTTGCGCAAAGCTTCGAAATCGAACAACCGGATGAGTTAATTCCCGAATTGACCATCATCAACGAGACTTGTAACAATCAAAATGGCGCCATCGTTTGTGCGCCTTACGGAGGTGTGATGCCCTACACCATCACCTGGAATACCGGCGATACGACCCACTTTATCAACCACCTCGACTCCGGCAATTACAAAGTAAGTGTCACCGATGCACATGGCTGTACTACGAATGAACCGGCTACAGTTGACAATCAGGATGGCCCATCGCTTTTGGGCGATATTGAAAATGTCGACTGCCATGGCTGGACCAATGGTGAGATTGACTTATCGGTCTTTGGGGGGACAGAACCCTATTATTACTCCTGGTCCAATGGCACCCATACGCAGGACCAGATGGATTTACCGGCCGGTAGCTACGTAGTGACCGTCACAGATGTCTATTTGTGCAGCAGCACCAAATCCTTTGAAATATTTGAGCCCACACCCATTGAGTTGAGTTCGCAGAGCGGTCAGGGCGCGGAAGGCTGGTATATCAATTTGATTGTAGAAGGCGGCCAGTCTCCTTATTTCTATTTATGGTCAAACGGAGAGAGCACGGAAGATTTGTTTAATCTCTCCGGCGGCACGTATTTTGTAACGGTTACCGATAGCCGTGACTGTCAGGAAGTGCTGGAGGTGTTCCTTGATGCCACTGCGACCGAGGAACCCGTCTGGGCCGGAGGAATTAAGCTTTTTCCCAATCCGGTGCAGGATGAGTTGTATCTGGAATTGCCGGAGGAGGTTCCCGGCGGGATGAGTGTCAGTATTTACAATGCCCAGGGGCAGCGGATTGTAGGGGAGCAAGCTTTGAGTGGGGGGAGGAATTTGTTGGAAGTGGGGCATTTGCCGAAAGGCATTTACCTTTTGAAAATACGTCAGAAAAATGGATTAGATTGGATTTTTAGACAGTTTGTGAAAGGGTAGGGACTATGATTATGCAAAGCCATTTTTTTCCCAAGAGAAAATGGCTTTGCATGATCTATTTCTACCGCAAATCCTCCACATAATAGCCGGGAAATTTGCTCTTGTCGAAAGCAAAATAATCGGCAGGGAAAGCTTTGTTCGGATTCATATTGGAAATCTTGAAGGTATAGCGGGAGCCATCCTTACCAAATGCCTTAATGCTTACAATTTCAGTTGTTTTTTTGTCCACAGAAAGGCGTAGTTTGGAGTAATCCGACTCCTTATCGAGCGGCTTAAACTCGATTTGTTGCACCAGGTGATCGTCTTCAGTGGTTTCATTGACCAGGGCGTATACGAAGTTGCCCTTTTCGTAAAAATTGAAGAGGGATTGTGGCGTCAGCAGGCTTTCTTCTTCCTCATCGGGTACCGTATTGATCTGCACGGATTTGTTGTTGTGCATAATCAGCCAGAGGTCCTTGCTGTCAGAAATAATTTCCTGAGTACCCAGCATCAGGTGATACTGATTTCCCTTGCGGGCAATGGTGCCTTTTTGCACTTCCTTGGCCGCTTCGCCAAATTCCATTTCGATGGTAAAACTGGCCTCAATCGATTTGTAGGCCTCGTATTTCTGCTTGATTTTATCCAGTATGGCTTTAGCTTTCGGGTCAGAATCACCAGACTTCGTGTAGGAGTTGGTCTGTGCGGATAGTGCCTGGGTGATCACTACGGCCATCAATAACAAGAGTACTTTCTTCATCTGTAATTTCGGTTTGTTTGTGTTGGTATAACGCCTTTATGACGCAGGATATTGATAAAGGAACGTGAATGGAGGGTTAAAGTTTGTTAAAAAACGAATTGTTGGGGAGAGTCGGGTGGTGTTTTTGAAATTGTTGTTTTATTCGTGAATTATTTTTTATCTTGGTATTTCACCTTAGTGAAAAGCGTTTAGATTGCTAGGGCCAGCTCCATTTTTCGCTACCGAAAATCCTCCCATTCCCATCTGTGATTTTCGCTGAAGCCTTGTTTTTGTTGGAAAAAATAATTTAAAGCGAAAAAAAGTTTAACATTTTTTGTTTGTTCAAATCATTTGTTTTATCTTGCGATCAATTCAACAAACCGTTCTTTGATGCTGAATTATGAGAATTATCAAAGAAGCAATAAAACGCTAAGATTATGATTAGGGAAGATCGCATCCAGTTAAATAAGCGCTTTGTAAAAGTTTTTGACCTGTTGGAAGAAAGAGGTGTCATTATCAAGAATGACCGCAATGGAAGAGGTATGGGCGACTTTGCCGAAAAGCTATTGGGCAATCGCGCCTATGGGCACATTATTCGGGCTTACCTCAATCCTGATGATAAACGTTGTATAGACTACCGTCAGGCCAGAATTCTTTGCCGCGAATTTGGTGTCAATGAAAATTACCTGATCGATGGTATTGGTACACCCTTTGGCTTTGATCTTCCCGAGGCGGTGCAACAAGAACCAAGTGGGTCTGGAAAGGTGGGTAATATCCTGTTCACCACCACTGAAGCCTTTGCCGGTGTGGCCGTTGATTCCAACAGTTTCAGCCAGGAAGACCTGGAGTTCTTTACCCTACCTGGACTGGAGGGAAGCGGCTTGGTTGCTTTCCCCATTAACGGTAATAGTATGGAGCCGGTCATTTATGATGGAGATTTGGTGATTTGCCGCGAGATTTCCGGGGTAGGGGAGATTAAGGACAACAAGATTTATGCGGTGAAAAATAACGGCCAACTTTGGGTGAAGTACGTGCAACGTATCCCAAACAGCAAAGGCCGTATCGCACACTTGAAGCTGATCTCTGCCAACCACCTCGAATACGATCCGTTCGTAGAAGAAGTGAATGAATATACCCGATTGTACCAGGTTGTCCGCAAGGTTAGCGACCTGTAAACCATAAGAATTTAATATCCTGCTGTTTTTGATTTTTCTCCCGGATTGCACACAGTTCGGGAGTTTTTGGCGTTGGGTTTCATGGAAAATGAAGAAATTGACATAAAGGCTTATGAAGCCTTATTGAAGCCAATGACGGTTGATGAGGTGGTTGCTCGGGCTAATGCTGCCAATGAAGATATTGCAGCAGGTAGAGTCTATGACCTCGATGATATCATTCGTGAAGAACTGGATTGATTACCCCCGCTGTCGCATCGCCTCATAAAGTATTATCCCCGCAGCTACCGACACATTAAACGAGTCCGTTGTCCCTTTTTGGGGAATTTTGAACAAGGCATCCGCATCCTGCTCAACCGCCTGACTGATGCCATCTCCTTCTGATCCCACTACCACCGCTACCGGACCTTTTAAGTCTATTTCATGCAACAATTTTTCTCCTTTCAAACTACCGGCAAAGACCGGAATTCCCGATTGGGCCAGCGTACTCATAGCTTTGGTCATACTCTGTTCACGGCAAACGGGAATTTGGGTTAATGCGCCCGCGGACGCCTTAATTGCCTCGGCATTAATTTGAGCACTGCCTTTCTGGGGGATGACCAGGGCGTGCGCACCACAGCATTCTGCCGAACGGGCAATGGCGCCCAGATTGCGTACGTCAGTGACGCCGTCCAGCAAAACGATCAAGGGTGTTTCGGATTTTTCATAGATGGTAGGCAATAGATCTTCCAGCTGATAGTAATTGATGATCGACACCATGCCGATTAGCCCCTGGTGGTTGCCCTTTACCAGGCGATTCATCTTTTCCTTGGGAATATACTGGACCGGAATGCCGAATTCCTTACTCAATTTTCGAACCTCCTTTTCCAAATCTCCTCTGGTACCTTGTTGTAGCAGCAATTTTTCCAGGGTTGTGCCATTGCGAATGGCATCAATCACCGGGTGGCGGCCGTAGATCAGTTGAATTTTTTCCTTACTCATAGCCCCGAAGGTCGAGATTTTTTTTGAGATTATAAATAAATACCTGTTTTGTCGGTCAACCATTATTTCCTTGGCCCGTTGAATTATCCGCAGGATAAAATTTTGTCTATTTTTGGCTTTCTACAATTACCCTTTAATCAAAATTTAATGATGTTGGTATGAAAAAATTTACATTTCGAGCACCCTTATTCTTTACCATGTTGCTGGTTTTTCTCGGCGGGCAATTGTGGGCACAACAGCAAAGTAAGCTGGATATTGCCCTGCGCTACGTAGAGCAAAACAAGGAACAATGGCACCTCAGCCCAGCTGATATTGCCGATATGGCAGTCAGTGACCACTACCAAAGCAAGCACAATGAAGTGACTCACGTTTATTTCATTCAGCGCTATGCCGGTATTGAAGTGAACAATGCCATTCTTGGTGTGCACATCAAGGCCAACGGCGAAGTGGCTTTTGCCACCAATCGCTTTTATGCCAACCTTGCGGAAGGCATCAATGCCACCAGTCCGCAAATTACTGCTTTGCATGCCATTGAATACGGTGCGGCTGCAGTGGGATTACCGGTAACGGAAACCTTGCGGTTGTTGAGTCAGGAGAATGATCACTCCTTTGTATTCGAGGGAGGAAAAATTGCACACTCAGATATCAAAGCCAAACTGACTTTTGAACCTAATCAGGAAACTGGAAAGTTGACTTTGGCGTGGCGCATTTCACTGGATGCAGCCGACTCACCGGATTGGTGGGATTTGAGCGTGGACGCTTTGAGCGGAGCAGTAATTTCTCGCAGGAACCTGACGGTGTACTGTAGCTTTTCAGCGGAAGCCGGGCATCAACACGATGCTCACTGCACCGAGGAAAACACGTCTGTTTTTGCTGCAAAGTCTACTGTAATGGAAGCTTTGACCGAGCAAAATCTGAACATGGCCGGTGGCACCTACAACGTATTCCCAGTACCGGTGGAAAGCCCAATTCATGGCGATCGTGAAATAGTGGTGGATCCTGCCATTTTGAGTGCCTCTCCTTATGGCTGGCACGATACCAATGGTAGCGAAGGGCATGAATACCGCATCACTCGCGGAAATAACGTTCACGCATATCTCGATGTAGAAGATATGAATGCCTCAAATGGCGATGAGCCCGATGGTGGTGATGAACTCATTTTTGATTTCCCATTTGACGACCAAAACCAAGAGCCAGAAGAATATCAGGAGGCTGCCGTTACTCAATTGTTCTATATGAACAATATGATGCACGACTTTACCTACCAGTACGGCTTTGATGAAGCCGCGGGGAATTTTCAGCAAAACACCTACGGAAACGGCGGTGCTGGTGGTGATTATGTGCGTGCAGAAGCACAAGATGGCGGTGGAACCAACAACGCCAACTTCGCAACTCCGGCAGACGGGGCTAGCGGACGTATGCAAATGTTTGTTTGGGATGCCGTAGGCGGTCGTTTGCTCACCGTACTTTCTCCAGCAGGTATCGCTGGCGATTATGAAACCGGCACTGGTGATTTCGGGCCGCCAATTGGTGAAGAGCCCATCATCGGAACCATTGCTGCGGCAATGGATGGTAGCAACTCTCCAAATCTGGGCTGTGAGGAAATTATTAATGGCGATGAAGTCAACGGAAAAGTAGCAATGGTGGATCGTGGTGGCTGCTTCTTTGAGCAGAAAACGGTAAATTGTGAAGCTGCCGGAGCGATTGCGGTCATTATCTGTAATTTTGAGAATAGTCCTGTAGGTATGGCCGGTGTAGCAGAAGTTCCCGACCCCAGTATTCCCACGGTGATGTTGGGAAGTGGCGACTGCCAGTTGTTCCGTCAGTTGCTTGATGAAGGCGTTGAAGTACAATTGGTACTGCCTGATACCGGCGGACCAATCAACCTCGATGGTGACTTTGACAATGGCGTGATCGCTCACGAATATGGACACGGTATCTCTAACCGTTTGACCGGTGGGCCAAACCAGGCTGGATGTCTCGGCAATGACGAGCAGATGGGAGAAGGCTGGAGTGATTTCTTTGCGCTGATTACCTCTGTGAAGCCAGGAGATACGGGAGAAATGGCTCGTGGCATCGGAAACTATGTAACTCGTAATAATATCAATGGTAGTGGTATCAGAACCCTTCCTTATTCTACCGATATGGGTATCAATGATAAAACCTATGATGATATTATTGGAACTACTGCTCCCCACCCACTGGGTGAAGTTTGGGTATCTACTGTTTGGGATCTTTACTGGGCCCTGGTTGACAAATATGGATTTGACGAAGATCAATTTAATGGAACCGGTGGTAACAATATTGCCATTCAACTGGTAATGGACGGCATGAAGTTTCAGGCATGTAATCCAGGTTTCATTGATGGACGCGATGCCATTATTGTGGCTGATGCAATCAATAACGAAGGAGCCAATGAATGCCTGATCTGGGAAGTATTTGCCCGCAGAGGCTTTGGTGCCGACGCCAGCCAGGGAAGTTCCAATAATCGTAATGATCATATCCAGTCATTTGAGCCATTGCCGGAATGTATCAAAGAACTGAAGATCAAAAAGACTTCTACCGATTTGATTGTTGCCGGTGAGGAAATTACCATCACACTGGAAGTAAGAAACGATAAGGACGAGACTGTAACCGGAGTGATTGTTACTGATGGTCTTCCGGAAGGTACGGCTTACGTAGGGGGCTCTGCAACAGGAGCAACTGCTGAAGTAAGCGGTAATACCATTTCCTTTGATCTTGGTGATATGGGGTCGCAAACTCAGAAGTTGATTACCTACCAATTGAGCACAACCACCGACTTTAAGTCTACGCGTCAGTTTTTTGACGATATGGAAAGTGGTGATGGCAATTGGGCATTCAACAACTTCACCGGAGATTTCATCTGGCAAATAACGGAAGATGACGCTTATAGCGGAGAGGAAGCCTGGTTTGTGCCAGCTACCGAGCAGGAAAACGATCAGGTACTGTACCTGATTGATCCTATTACCGTAACCGGTGAGCAGCCGGTATTGCGCTTTTTCCACCGCTATGAAACGGAGCCTGGGGCCGATGCCGGTATCGTGCAAATCTCTACGGACTTTGGTGCCAACTACGAAAATGTGGAAGATAAGTTCTTTAGAAATGCTTACCGTGGTCAGATTTCTTACCAGACCTTCACCATCCCAAATCTGCAAGGCTACTGGGGTAATAGTAATGGCTTTATCGCTTCTTACCTCGACCTAAGCGACTATATTGGCGAGGATGTCATCGTACGTTTCCGTTTTGGAACAGACGAAGAAGCTGCAGGTGACACTGAAGATGGCATTGGTTGGTTTATGGATGATTTTGAGATCATGGATATGTTTAATTACAACAGCGAGGCCTGTGTGACTTCCACCGAAGGTGATGAAGCATGTGCTTTTGCCCTTGCAAGAGGCACTGTGGTGGACAGCAACTCGCCAACCAGTACGGAAGAAGCACTGCCTTTCTCTGGCTTGTCCGTATTCCCAAATCCGGCGAAGGACGTGATCAATGTAGCTTTCGACAATGGTATTGCTGCCGATATCGACATCGAGCTGTACACCACTGATGGTCGTCTGATCAAGCGTCAAAACAATCGCTTTGGCACTGGTTACCAGCTGGTACCGGTGAATGTAGGCGAACTGGCCGGTGGTTTTTACTTTGTAAAAATCCGTTCCGGAAACGGTGTGATTACGAAGAAGATTGTGATTGAGTAATTAATCATAACTAGATATAACAGGAGGCCATGTCGGAGAACTTATCTTCGGCATGGCCTCTTACTTTTTGTATTGTTTATGAATTTTCAACCACCCCATCCACCCCCTTCCCAAATAATCCGTATCTTTGCTAACGAACATTCATTCGTATGGAAGATAGAACGCTACAAGGGTCGGTAGAGACCCGAATTGACCAGGGAATTGCCACCATTACCTTTGCCCATCCCAACCACAATGCCATGCCGGGAAGGCTGCTGGCACTGCTCAAAGACGCGATTGATGCGGCCGGCGCCAACGATTTGGTGAAATTGATTGTTTTAAAAAGTGGAGGAGAACGCACCTTCTGTGCCGGCGCCAGCTTTGATGAACTGATGGCCATTCAGGACTTTGATACCGGAAAGGAGTTTTTTATGGGTTTCGCCCGGGTGATCAATGCCATGCGCAAATGTCCGAAGCTGATTATCGGTCGCGTACAGGGTAAAGCAGTAGGGGGCGGCGTTGGATTGGCCTCAGCCGTAGATTATTGTATGGCCACCAAATATGGCTCTGTTAAATTGAGCGAATTGGCCATCGGCATTGGGCCGTTTGTGGTAGGACCAGCCGTGGAACGCAAAATCGGTGTTTCGGCTATGAGCCATCTGGCGATCAATGCCACGGAGTGGAAAACGGCAGAATGGGCCAGGCAAAAGGGGCTATTCAACGAAGTATTTGATACCACAGAACAGTTGGATGAATATATCCAGCATCTCGGGAATAAATTAGCCACTAGCAATCCCGAAGCGATGCAATCCCTGAAGCGGGTGTTTTGGGAGAATTGTGAACACTGGGACCAATTGCTGGAAGAGCGAGCAGCTATTAGTGGCCGACTGGTCTTATCGGATTTTACCCGTAAGGCAATTGAAAAATTTAAACAAAAAAGCTAGATGGACCCTAAGGAAATTCTACGTGCACAATTTATGGAGGTGGTTAATAACCAGCTCAAGGCCAATAATCCTCCCATCACCGGCACAACACTCAAACGCTTGCAAAAAGAAGGCTATACTGAGGAGGATGCCAAACAACTCATTGCTTCCTGCGTAGGAGCCACAATGTTTGAGGTAATGAAGACCAATAAGCCCTTTGATGAAAAGAACTACGAGGCGATGCTAAATCGCCTGCCCGAGCTACCACAGTAGTAGTAATCGACCGAATAAACTCAAATCGAGAAAGGTGGTTGTATCATGAATAGATAATGACACAACACCGCTGTAAAGCCTTAACCAAGCTATGATTAAAGCCAGCCAAACCATCACTAAAAAAGTTTTGCTTTCTGCCTTTCACAAGATGTCAATGGCTAAAGCCATGACAGAACTGTACGAGGACAATTTCAAATTTGTCTCTAAGTATGTTCACGCCACTTCCCGTGGTCACGAAGCGATCCAGCTTGCGGTTGGTATGCAATTGTTGCCACAGGATTTTGCTTATCCCTACTACCGGGATGATTCGATGTTGCTGGGCATGGGACTGGAGCCTTATGAGCTGATGTTACAACTGATGGCCAAGCGAGACGACCCCTTTTCCGGAGGTAGAACGTATTATTGCCATCCCAGCTTAAACGAGCCCGACAAGCCAAAAATTCCGCACCAATCTTCAGCTACCGGTATGCAGGCGATCCCAGCAACTGGAGCGGCGCTCGGACTGCGGTATCGGGAAAAAATGGAGTTGGATGAGGAAGGCAAAGGAGGCTGGCCCCTGGTTGTTTGTTCGTTAGGTGATGCCTCCGTCACCGAAGGTGAAATAGCCGAGGCTTTTCAAATGGCGGCATTGAAGCAACTGCCTATTCTCTATCTGGTGCAGGACAACGGCTGGGATATTTCGGCGAATGCCGAAGAAACGCGGGCTCAAAATGCCGCGGAATATGCACAGGGCTTTCATGGTTTGGAAGCTATCAGTATTGATGGCGCCGATTTTTGGGAATCCTATCAGACCATCCAGCGGGTGATGAAAACAATTCGTGAGGAGCGTCGGCCCTTTTTGGTGCACGCCAGTGTACCGCTGTTGAATCATCATACATCAGGTGTTCGAAAAGAGTGGTACCGGGATGACCTGGAAGAGCATCAGGCCCGCGATCCCTATCCGATTTTTCGGCAGATGTTGATTGATGAGGGTATTTCTGCCAAGCAACTGGACAGCTTAGAAAAACAAGCCCGTGAAACCGTTCAAGCGGATTTTGAGCGGGCAAAAGCTGCCGAAGATCCTCGACCGGACGATCTCTTTACGAATGATTTTGCACCGACGCCTATTACCAAAGAAAAAGGCCAACGTTCGCCGCAAGGCAAGCAGCCAACTGTTATGGTAGATAGTGCATTGTTTGGCGTGGAAGAGTTGATGCGTGAGCATAAAGAATGTTTGCTTTACGGGCAAGACGTTGGCGGTCGTCTCGGTGGGGTATTCCGCGAAGCGGCAACATTGGCCCAGAAATTTGGCGACGAAAGAGTGTTTAATACACCTATTCAGGAAGCCTTTATCGTTGGCAGTACTGTGGGCATGTCAGCAGTTGGCTTAAAGCCAATTGTGGAAGTTCAGTTTGCCGATTATATCTGGCCCGGCCTCAATCAATTGTTCACGGAAGTGAGTCGTTCCTACTACCTGTCGAATGGCAAATGGCCGGTGAATTGTGTCATTCGGGTACCGATTGGGGCTTATGGAAGTGGAGGGCCTTACCACTCTTCAAGTGTTGAATCGGTATTGACCAACATTCGCGGTATCAAGATTGCCTATCCAAGTACCGGGGCTGATCTGAAAGGCCTGTTGAAGGCGGCCTATCACGATCCCAATCCGGTTGTTATACTTGAACACAAGGGACTGTACTGGTCAAAGGTGAAAGGTACGGAAGCAGCTCGCACCATTGAGCCCGATGCCGATTATGTTATCCCATTCGGGCAATCACGGATCGCTTTAGAGGCGGACCAATCCAATATTGAAGGTGGAGAATCGCTGCTGGTAGTCACCTATGGAATGGGTGTACATTGGGCCTTAAATGCTGCCACATCCTTTGCTGGCCGGATTAGTGTACTGGATTTACGGACCCTCTATCCGCTGGACGAAGCAGCCATATTTGAGGCAGCCAAAAAACACGGCCGTATCCTGGTGGTGACGGAAGAACCGGTTCACAACACCTTTGCCCAAAGTCTGGCAGCGCGCATTCAGGAACATTGCTTTGAAAGCCTGGATGCTCCGGTCAGAACCATCGGGGCAGAAAATTTACCGGCAATCCCATTAAATAGCACCCTGGAAGAAACGATGATTCCTTCAACAGAAAAGGTCAGAAAGGCGATTGATTTATTATTGGCGTATTAATAATAGCCTAATAATTCAGTGATATAACAGCCTTTGTATCCGCTCTTTTCCAGTTCTTTACGAAGCTTTTCCGCATCGTTGCGATCGCGGAAGCTTTCTCTGGACTCAATGACCCAAACTTCTTCGCACGGACGATAGCGAGCCACCAGCTTGGGATGAAAGGAAAAGTCAGCAGGGCTGGTAAATTTTAAAATAGCTACCTGAATTTTGTATTCTTTTACCGGTTGGGTAGGGTATTCGGGCAGTTTGGTCCGAGGATCACCACTACGGGTTACCCATGCTCCTTTCTCATAAGTAACGGGCAATTCCTCGCAGTAGGTGGGCTTTGCCTGGGTAAATGCAATTGTAGAGATCAGCAGGCAGGTGAGGGTAATAATCAATCTCATTTTTTAAACGGTTTTAATTCGCTCATGGTTAAATAGTCCGAATCGTTCGGAAAGCTCTGTCTTAATCACAGACCTTATTCCTTGGAGAAATATTCGTTAAAAAGGTCCCACTGTGATTTAAAATATGGGTTAGACTCAATCCTTAGAACTAGGCGAAAACTGGGTTGCTGAGAAAGTAGAAAAGGACGTACGTTGTTTTCACAAATATAAAGTTTCTCTCTGATCTTTCGATTTTTCCGGCAATAATTTCTTATTTGGCAGCAAATCAACGCGTGGAGTTTCCAATCATTATTCATTTGGGGAGGCTGCAGATTTATGCCCATACAATCTTCGAACTGTTGGCCTTTTTTGCCGGGTTTCGATACTATTTGTATTTGCGTAGCCCGGAGAAGGATGCTATTTCTGATCAGGGACGGCTCTGGATTATCATCGGTGCTACTTTTGGGGCCTTGATCGGGTCGAGGCTGGTTGGAGCGTTGGAGAACCCGCAGCAGTTCTTTAGCGCATCAGCGGGATGGCTGTATTACTACCAAAGCAAAACCATTGTAGGAGGATTGCTAGGTGGCTTGTGGGGCGTGGAGCTTGTCAAGAAAATCATTGGCGAAAAGCATTCCTCCGGCGACCTGTTCACCTTTCCCATTATTCTGGGCATGATCATCGGGCGCATCGGCTGTTTTTCTATGGGCGTTCACGAACCTACCTACGGATTACCCACAGATTTGCCCTGGGCGATGGATCTGGGCGACGGCCTGTTGCGACACCCTACTGCACTTTACGAGATCGCCGTTTTAGTCCTTATCTGGATTGGTTTGACGCTAGTGGAAGGAAGGTGTGTCCTGGTTTCCGGGGGCCGGTTTAAGTTCTTTATGGTGGCGTATTTGACCTATCGATTGCTGGTGGAGTTTATTCGCCCGGGCATCGATCTGGCACTGGGAATGAGCAGCTTACAGTGGGCGTGTTTGCTGGGATTAGTGTATTATTGGCGGGTGTGGATGAAGCCAAAAACGTTCCTTTCGAAAAGGAAATCGTTATAAATATAATGATTATTTTTATCATCATTATATTTATAACGATTTTAGACTGCGTCGATAATTAAGGCTCCGCGCTTTTCCTCCAAACTCCGCACATGTTCCTCCACTTCTTGTATGTTCCTATTCAGGGCCGCCTGAGTGTGATGCACCTTCTCTGAAATTCTCCGCAGGTAAAACGAGCAATCATCCCAACTCAAGGACAACAACCGATCTGTACTCAATTTCTCAAAGTACTGATCTACAAATTCATTACCGTCCCGGAATTTCGGCGCATTTGGGATGTGTAAATACTCATAAATATCGGCGATCTCTTTTTCGTAAGCTTCCAGTTGCTGCATGGCCTCCTGCGTCATCCCCTGAAACTTTTCCAGCTTTTCCAGGCTGAGGCCTATGAGGCTGTTAAATACGCCATTATACATCATCATCTGACTTTTTAGCTTATGTAGAAATCCCTTAACCCCACCAATTTCTTTCAGGAGCTCTTCTCCCTTAATAAAAGCTTCCGATACTTCCCTCTTCAGTCCGTTTCGTTCCTCAATCTTTTGGGTAAATCCCAAAATCATATCGAAATGGGTGATGTCGGGTAGCCGTTGTTCCGGCGGGTAGTTCCTGAGTAATTCATGCAATTGGTCATTTAGCATTGCGCTGCCCCTTATTTTCTCTTCCAGGACACCTATTTCAAACTTTGCCAGTTCAAGGCGTTTGTTCAATTCATTGGATTGGATCACCAGCTTGTAAAAATGATCCTTTTCCTTCTCGAAGCCGGTCGAATCGGTTTGAAAAATCTGTTCTTCATATCTGCTCAGTATGCTTTCACTTCGCCGCTTGGCGCTGGTTATTCTCATCAGTTGATCCTCTTCATCGGACACTTGATGCAGCAAGGCCTTTAGGTAGGCTTTGGCCAATAGGTGGCTTTTGTACTTTTTTAGAAGTTTTTCAATCTCATCCATACTCCGGTAGCATTACCGTCCAATGTACGGCTTTTTGCCAAAAAAGATCCGCTTTTACGATTTAGACCAAGGCCTCTTTTCGCTCCTTGATTTGCCATTGCTTGGGAGTAGTACCATACTTTTTCTGAAAGGACTTGATGAAGTGAGGGATGTTTTCGTAACCCGATTCATAGGCGATATCGCTGATGTTATGCTCAGCGTTTGTGGTAAGTAATTGTTTCGCTTTCTGCAATCGACGTTCGATTAGCCATTGCTTGGGGGAAATACCAAATTGAGTCTTAAAATCCCGACGGAAGGTGGATATGGAACGGCCAGTCAAATAGGCATAATCCTCAATGCTCAATGGTTTGGTAAAATTGTTATGCATAAATGCCTTTAAGCCTCTTTTGGCCTTGTTGTTTAGTGACGAAAGCGCATTTTGAAAATGATCATTTTGTTGCGTAGCGCGGATCAGATGGAGGAATTCAAAAAGCTTCATGCGTGTAAGTTCTCGTGGAGGCTTCACTCGGTCACCGTAGAGTTCGAGCAGAGAGGTAGTAAACAGACGGAGGCTTTCATTGTAATTGAGCATGAGGTGAGAAATACAGGGCCCCTTACTGGATTTTAGTTGAATGGAGTTGATAAATTCCGCAATCAATGATTCATCAAAGTAGAAAACCATTGCTTCAAAAAATGCATTTCCCGGGATGATATCGGAGATAGTGTATAAGCCTTTCGGCAAAAAAATCATTTTGTTTTCAGTCACTTCAGTGAAAAGTCCCTGGTCATTTTCAATCCTCAGCAATCCTTTCATTACCAGCGTAATGGCGTGTGTAGATACATAACCTTCTTTATGCCAAACCGGCTCATCGAGTATTTTGTGAATTACGCAGGATAATCCATCCACCAGAATCTTGTTGATTTCGGGACTTTCGTAAAAGGATTGAGGTAAAATTTTTAGCATGACTGCAAATTAAGGTATGCAAACCAGAAATTACCGGCAAAAAGTCAAAAAGTTGTGTTTTTCGGTCAAAAGTTGTGTTAAACCTGATGGTCAATCAATTTGGTTAGTTTGTGCAATTCCTCCGGCGTTAAATCCCGCCATTGCCCCACCTTTAGATTTCCCAGATGGATGTTCATGATGCGCACACGTTTTAGCGTCAAAACTTTGTAGTTCAGATAGGCACACATGCGTCGAATCTGACGGTTCAAACCCTGGGTTAACACAATGGTAAATCGTGTTTTTCCGGTCTTCTGAACCACACACTTTTTGGTCACGGTTCCCAGAATTGGGATGCCGTTGCTCATGCGTTGAATAAAGCTATTGGTAATGGGGCGATCCACGGTGACGATGTACTCCTTTTCGTGGTTGTTTTCTTCTCGCAGGATTTTGTTGACAATGTCGCCATCATTAGTTAATAGGATCAGTCCGGTAGAGGCCTTGTCGAGCCGCCCGATTGGAAAGATGGTCTTGGGATGTTTGACAAAATCAATGATATTATCCGGATCTTTCAGGTCGGTGGTACTGGTGATGCCTGGTGGTTTGTGCAGGGCGATGTACACCAGTTTGGGCCGGTCCCTAAGAGGCTTTCCATCAATAGTGACTTCATCTCCATCCTCCACGCGATTGCCTTTACGGGCTACTTCTCCGTTGATGGCTACCCGGCCGGCTTCGATCCACTTATCCGCCTCCCGCCGCGAGCAAATGCCGGTGCTGCTGATGTATTTGTTTAGGCTTACGGAGTTGTCTTGCATTGGAGCCCTAAAATTACTCATTTAATTCCAATTGCTAAAGTGATATGCTTTTGCTGTTGATCCTTAAAGTTTCCCCAATTTTTCCCGATCTTGTCCAAAACCCATCGAGAGTATGTTTAAAATTCATCCTTCGGGCCTAAAATATCCCTTTCAACTTTACTCTTCGTTAAATTATCGGCCCAGACCTTCCAGAGCTTGTCCCGAACTTGCTTCGGGATATGAACCTCAAATTTGCCTCGATTAAAGCTGAAATGAATTATTTTTGACAACAAAAACGAAATTTAAACATACTCTGACCTATGCCCGAAAGTAAATACATCTATTACGATTTTACGCTCAGTCTGTGTCCGGAATGCCTGCGGCGGGTGGAAGCCAAGATCGTTTTTGAAGATGAGAAAGTTTACATGCTCAAGCGCTGCCCGGAACACGGCCGACAAAAGGTGCTGATTGCTACCGATGTAGCTTATTATAAAAACATCCGTAACTACAACAAAGCTTCAGAATATCCGCTGCGATTCAATACCAAGACACACTACGGTTGCCCATACGATTGTGGCCTCTGTACCGACCACGAGCAGCATTCCTGCCTGACGTTGGTGGAGATTACGGATCGCTGTAATCTGAGCTGTCCAACTTGTTATGCCTCTTCCTCGCCAACCAATGGCCGTCACCGCACCCTGGAAGAGGTAGAGCGCATGCTCGACATTATTGTGGCAAACGAAGGCGAGCCCGATGTGGTGCAGATCAGCGGCGGTGAACCAACCATCCATCCTGACTTTTTTGATATCCTGGATTTGGCGAAAGCCCGCCCCATTCGGCACCTGATGGTCAATACCAATGGCATTCGCATTGCCAAGGACTTTTCATTTGCCGAAAGGCTGGCCAGCTATGCCCCGGATTTTGAAATCTATCTGCAATTTGATTCCTTCAAACCCCGGGCTCTGGAATGCCTGCGGGGCAAGGACCTGCTCGAATCGCGAATGCAGGCGCTGGAGCACCTCAACCGGCTCAACCTTTCCACGACCCTGGTGGTGACTTTGCAGAAGGGGTTAAATGATGATGAAATCGGCAAGATCATTGATTTTGCCTTACAGCAACGCTGTGTTCGTGGCGTTACTTTCCAACCGACCCAGGTAGCCGGACGCACCGAAAACTTCAATCCCGCTACCGACCGGCTGACACTGACGGAAGTGCGTTCATCCATCCTGGAGCAGACGGATATCTTCGAGGCCAATGACCTGATTCCCGTGCCCTGCAATCCGGATGCGCTGGCTATGGGTTATGCCATGAAACTGGATGGTAAAGTGCAGCCCCTTACCCGATTCATTGACCCGGATATGTTGCTCAATAACTCACGCAATACCATCGTCTACGAACAGGACGAGCGCCTGCACGGACACGTGATGAAAATATTCAGTACCGCCAATTCGGTAGAGGCGTTGGAAGGAGAATTTAATGACCTGCTCTGTTGCCTGCCCAGTGTGCAAGCACCCGGTTTGGGATACGAAAACCTGTTTCGCATCATCATCATGAATTTTATTGATGCCTATGATTTTGATGTGCGGGCGATCAAGAAAAGCTGCGTACACATCGTACACAAAGATGGCCGCATCATTCCGTTTGAGACCATGAACCTATTTTACCGCGAGCCTTATCAGGAAGCGCATTTGCAAAAACTTCAAACCCTGGAAATATGAGCAAAAGTAAGATTCCCCAAGTCTTAGGATATAACTTGTTGATCCTTGCCGTTTATACGTTGGCTTCCGGATTGGCCAATAGGAGCGAATACGATTATCCCATTTTTATGATGATGGCTATCGCGCTGCATGTGGCCGTTAATGTCATCACTGCTATCGTCTTCTTTATCAGGAAGCGCAGTGACCTGGGCGGGGCCTTTTTGCTCAGCGCAGGACTGGTGCTCGTGGTTGGGTTTTCTCTTTGTATGGGAGGAGCACAGATGTTCTAAATGTGCTTAGTTTTTGTTGAGTACTTCCACCTTTTCTGCCAAAATAGAAAGCAGCAGATCGGTTTCCCGCAAATGGGACCGAAAGCTGAGCACTGCCAGCCGAATCCAGTAAGTGCCCTCAATCATCGTAGAGGAAACGAACATGCGCCCGTCTTCTCTGACCAGACGAACCAGCATTTCATTAAAATCGTCAGCATTGCCCGCTTTTGGCACATACCGAAAGATCATCACGGATAACTCCGGGTACGGGCCAACCTCAAAGCCTAGTTCCTGCACTTTTCCATAAAAATAACGACAGAGGTAAATCTTTTCCTGCAAGGCTGCCCGGAAGGGTGCAAGCCCATAGAGTTGTAGCGGTAGCCACATGCGCAACCCCCGGAAGTGCTTGGTCAGTTCCGGCGATAAATCGGCGGGGGAGGGTTCTTCCTGCATGGCCAGGGAGTCCTGCATATAGTTGGCCCGGTAATAGTGCGCATCGTATTGGGCCTGTACGTCTTTGATCAACACTGCGCCAATGCCGTATGGCAGGAAAAGTCCCTTGTGTGGATCAATCGCCAGTGAGTCGGATTGTTCAATGCCCGCAAAAGCGGCTTTGATTTCATCAATCAGCAGGAAAAAACCACCGTAGGCGGCATCAATGTGAAACCAGAGGTCGTATTTTTTCGCAATTGTGGCGATGGCCGACAACGGATCAATAGCACCGGTGTCGGTAGTACCCGCTGAGCCTACTACCAGAAACGGGCGTAACCCGGCCTTTATATCTTCCTGGATTGTTTTTTCCAGGGCATCAGCCTTTAACCTGAACCGTTCGTCCAGGGGAATATAACGAATGATGGCCTCCTTCATCCCGGCAATTCGAATGGCTTTTTGCACACAGTGATGCACCTGTTCACTGAGGTAAATCACCGTTTTGGGAATCATGGAAGCGCGCAGATCTTTCTTCTCGCGGGCGGTGGTGATGGCAATAAGATTGGCAATGGAACCTCCCGAAGTCAGATTGCCCAGTGCCGAATCGGGATAGCCGACCATTTTGCACATCCAGCGGATCAATTGATTTTCAACGCGTACGGCACCGGGATTGGCAAAGTATATGCCGGCATAGCGGTTGGTGATGGCCGCCAGGTAATCACCCAATGCCGATGGAAATAGACCTCCTCCCGGAATATAACCAAAGTGGCCACCCCCGGCTGGATTAAGACCGGTACGATCCACGGCTACATCCAGCCAGGCCAGCAGGTTAGATAAATCTTTGGGCGCTTCTTCAATGTTGAGCAGTGGAAGTGAGGACTCGGAAAGTGTGTCATAGGTATTGCGCTCTTCAATTCCATCGAGAAATTGATGGGCATAATCTTGTGTAAGGGTATTCCAGCGCTCGCGATGGCCAGGAGTAGGCTCCAATTGGCGGGATTGCTTTTCGAGATGATGGAGGTGCTCTAGTAGTTGGTCAGTATTCAATGGTTGCTGCTATTTTTTGAAAAGAAACAGCAAGCACGGAAATTTTGCATAAAAAAACAAGTGATCAGGCTTGCTGTTCGATGGCCTCCTGGCTGTATCGCCATAGTTTTTTGGCTAGCATGTCGTTTTTCGCCGCACGGGCTGGGCGTCGGCAACAGCCATTTTGATCAAAAAACTGGCCGGTTACGCCTTCCAGTCGGTCGGCTGTAGCCAAATAAACGGAAGTAGAAGCACCTTTTTCCGGGGGGCACATGAAGGGTTGCCACAACAACCACAGCAGTCGTACCGTCCATTTGGAGGTCTTGGCACCAAAGCTGGTGCGCACCACACCGGGATGCAGCGCATTGGCGGTGATCCCGGAAAATCGGCGACTGAATTCGCGGGTGAAGAGCACATTAGCCAATTTTGATTGGGCGTAAGCCTTCAACGCCTTGAAAGCGGAATTTCCTTTTTCCCCACGTAAGTTATCAAAATCAATTTTCCCGTGTAGGTAGGCTACCGAGGAAACATTGACGACACGAGGTGAAGCTGCCTCCCGGAGGCTATCCACAAGCAGTTGGGTCAGCAGAAAATGCCCAAGGTGGTTGACCCCAAATTGTAGTTCGTAGCCTTCGTCTGTAAACTGTAAATCGGTGGTGAATACTCCCGCGTTGTTGATTAGCACATCGAGCCGGTCGAATTGTCGTTTGAAAACAGCAGCGGCTTGCTGTACACTTTCGAAACTGCTCAGGTCGCAGGGAAGATAATACACCTGATCATTCTGGCTTTTGTGCTGGATATAGCTCACCGCTTTCTCCGCCTTTACTTCATTGCGACAAGCCAAAATGACCTTCGCTCCCCGCTCGGCAAGCTCACAAGCTGTGGCTTTTCCGATTCCATCGTTTCCTCCAGTGATGAGCACAACCTTATCTTCCATAGCTTTGTAAGATGACCTAAGTTTTATACCAGTACCTTATTAAACATACGGCACTACCCAAGAGGTTGAGTAGAAACAGTATTTTTTAACTAAATTTGGCGATTACACGCTTAAGTCAAGATCCTCACCGGGTTAGAGGAGGTTTTTAAAATATTAAATATGAACACGTACAACACTTCGCGACAATCACTGAACAAATTTCCAAGCCTTCAATTTTTGATCCTATCACTGATCGTTATTGGCCTTTTGGGACTATCAGCCTGCTCCCCAAAGGTTGGTGCTGCTACCAATAAGGATGAGATGACAGGAACGGCTGATCAGCAGGACCCTCTGTACCAGCTAGCCGATTCTCTGGCACAGGCTTTCATTATTACCGATGGGCATGTGGATTTGCCTTACCGACTGAAAGTGCAGAATTTCCGTTTCACCAAAGAGTATATTGGCATTCCGGTAGAAACCGATGAAGGGGACTTTGATTACGTTCGGGCCAAAAAAGGCGGTTTGGATGCGCCTTTTATGTCAATTTACATCCCGGCCTCTTATCAAACGGATGGCGGGGCCAAGCAATTGGCCGATTCACTGATTTTGATGGTCAAAGGGATCGCCGGGGCACATCCCGGTAAGTTCGCCATTGCCGTAAGTCCGGATCAGGTGAAAAAACAATTTAAGCAAGGCCTCATCTCCCTGCCTATGGGGATGGAAAACGGTGCACCGATCGAAGATAATTTACGCAATGTGAAATATTTCCGGGACCGGGGAATCAGTTATATCACCCTGACCCATTCTAAAGATAACCTGATCTGTGATTCCAGTTATGACACCACCCGCACCTGGAATGGATTGAGTCCTTTTGGCCGCGAGGTGGTGCTGGAGATGAATAAGCAGGGCATTATGGTGGATATTTCTCACGTTTCCGATAGTACCTTTTATCAGGTGATGGAAATTTCGGAAGCACCCTGCATTGCCTCACACTCCTCGGTGCGGAAGTTTACACCTGGTTTTGAGCGCAATATGAATGACGATATGATTCGCGTGCTGGGCGAAAACAACGGCGTGATTCAGATCAACTTCGGTTCTACCTTCCTCGACGGGGAGATTCAAAAACAAAGAGATGAATTGCGGGAAGAACTGCGGGTAATGCTTGAAGAGCAGGGCTTGACTTTCCGCGATTCTCTGGCCAAACCCATCATTGATCAGTTCCGTAAGGACCATCCCGGCTTGTATTCCGATGTCAAAAAGGTAGCTGATCACATTGACCATGTAGTGGAGATTGCCGGCATCGATCACGTAGGACTGGGCTCAGACTTCGATGGAGTAGGGGATTCCTTGCCTACCGGCCTGAAAGATGTAAGCCAGTATCCAAATCTGATTTACGAATTGCTGCAAAGAGGCTACTCGGCAGAAGATATCGAAAAGATTTGTTCGAAAAATGCCTTCCGCGTTTGGTCGGAAGTATTGGCTGTAGCCAAAAAAAAGAAATAATAAACCAACTTCTTTGACAAATTTCGTGGTCAAGCTAAAAGGCCAAGCAGAAGCGCCTACCAGAAGCGCTGATTGGTCTTTTCGATTGACTCTGAATCACGAAATTTGTCAAAGAACCATAAATTTTGACAATGAGACAACACTTCATCTATACCGTTGCGCTGCTGCTGGTAGCAAGCGGTTTATTGATTGGTCAGTCGAATCTGGAGCATCGTTTATTCGACCTTCCGGATGTTAGTTTTAAATCCATAGATACACCTGAGGACTACGCGGCCGCTTTTGAATTGCGCGTCAAACAACCGCTGGATCACAATGATCCGAGCAAGGGCTATTTCTATCAACGGGTATTTTTATCTCACGCCGGATATGACCGCCCAACGGTTATCGTTACCGAAGGATATGACCGCTCCAGCAACCGAATTTATGAACTTTCACATTTTCTGGATGCCAATCAGGTGATGGTTGAACACCGGTTTTTCGGGGAGTCCAAGCCCGATAATTACGACTGGCAATACCTCAACCTTGAACAGGCCACCGCAGATTTACACCATATCAATGAGCTCTTACACGCTCTTTATAAAGGGCCCTGGGTGAGCACAGGGATCAGCAAAGGGGGGCAAACCACCATTTTTTACAAATACTTTTACCCGGATGATGTGGCTGCCTCGATCCCATATGTGGCTCCTCTCAACCTGGAGTTTGCCGATCCGCGGATCTACGATTTTCTGGAAAAGGCCGGGCCGGAGGCTTGCCGCGAAGCCATGTACGACTTTCAGGTGAAACTCCTGAAAGCGCGCGACGAGGTGCTGCCAAGATTGAAATGGTTTGCCAAAGGTAAAGGCATGAACTTTAGCTATATGAGTCTCGAAATGGCCTTTGAATACGCCGTTTTGGAGTATCCGTTTTCCTTCTGGCAATCGGGACACGACTGCCAAACCATTCCCGACAAAGACGCTAGCATTGATGATCTGATCGACCACTTCAACGATGTTGTGGGCCTTTCCCTTTATTCCGATGACCTGATCGAGCATTATGGTCCACATTACTATCAGGCGGCCACCCAAATGGGATATTACGGCTTTGAAACCAAGCCTTTTAAAAAGTGGCTCAAGGCTTTGCCCAAGCACCCACACGCAGCATTTGTGCCCGAGGGTGTCGATGCTAAATTTGATGACAAATTGATCAATAAGGTCTCCAGGTGGCTGGCCAAAAAGGGCAACAATATGATTTACATCTACGGTGCAACAGATACCTGGTCGGCTACCGGAGTACCTCCGTCCAAGGAGACCAACTCGCTGTGGTTCATCATGGATGGCCGTGATCATCGCACTGCCCGCATCCGAAATATGAGTGAAATGCAGAAGCAAAAACTGGAGACTATGCTGGAGCAGTGGTTGGGGGTGGTTATTGAATAAATTGTACCTTTACCGCCTCATTTGAAAAAACCTTCTTTGACAAATTTAGTGGTCAAACTAAAATTTAAATCAAAAGCGCCTTTAGAAGCGTTGGTTTAGATTTTTGATTGACTCTGAATCACGAAATTTGTCAAAGAACCGAAAAAAAGAATAGCTATGAGTAAGGCAATCTGGTGTATGCTATTTTGTGCCATGACCATGAATCTGGCGGCACAAACCGAAACTAATGATACAACGATTTATGTGGCGGCTCAGGAAATGCCGCGGTTCCCGGTTTGCGAAAGCCTGGATACCACGCTGGCCGTCAAAAAAGAGTGCGCCAATCAGCAGTTGCTGGCTTTCATCTACAAGAACATCAACTATCCTGCGCAGGCCATCCAGGAAAACCTTTCCGGGACAGTGGTCGTGAGCTTCGTGGTAGAAAAAGATGGTAGCATTACCAATCCGGAAGTGATGAAGGACATTGGTGGTGGCTGCGGAGCAGAAGCCTTGCGGGTGGTCAATATTATGCCAGAAGTGGGCCTGAAATGGGTGCCCGGCAAAAACAAGGGAGAGCCCGTTCGCGTACGGTTTACCCTGCCGGTGCGTTTTCGCCTGGAAGAAGCGCCGCCATACTCCATGATCGATGGGGATACTGTATATACGGTTTTTGATACAGCACTACAGTTTGAAGGTGGTGGTGAAGCCCTGAGTGCCTGGCTGGACGAAAAACTGGATTATCCGCCCATTGGTAATGATAGCTGCCTGGTTGGCAAAATGGACGTACAGGTGCTGATCGAAGCGGATGGGAATGTGCGGATTCTGGATGTGACGGATTACAGCGATTTGGGGTTTGACTTTTGGTATGAAGCCATAGATGCCGCTACTTCCACCCGTGGCAATTGGACCCCTGCGACCTACCAGAATCGCAATGTGCCTTCGGCTTTTGATATATCACTGGCATTTCTGCCAACAGTGGCTACCTGTAAAACCGAAGTAGACCGTTACCAAAAAGCCAATGACCTGCTCAACGAAGGGGCCACACTTTTCGACAGCGAAGAGGAAGCCGATAAAGAGGCCGGATTGGCCAAAATTTCTGAAGCGGTAGCCATGTATCCCGATGATGCAAGTATGCTGCTGGCGCGTGGACAAGCCTATCTGGACCTCAATCGCCTGGGGGATGCCTGCGAAGACCTTTCCCGGGCCCGGCGCATTGCCCTGGTGACCTGGTTTGATAATATTCTGCCCTTCCTTTGCCGCCCGGGAGTGGACGAAGCAGCTGCTGACGGGCAGTAATAGGCCTTTTTTGTATAGACTCAACAATTCATCCATCACTTCCATTCCATCCAATAAAAAAAGTGGCCAAGAATATGATCGTTCTTGGCCACTTTTTTATGTCGCAATCACGGGGTTACACAATCTGCCGCGACCGCATCCGGATCACCGGACAAATCAATTCCTCCAGCGAAATACCACCATGCTGAAAAGTATCCTTGTAATAATTGTGGTAATAATTGTAATTATTTGGATAGAGGAAAAACTTGTCTTCCTTGGCAAAAATGAAGGTCGAACTTACATTCGGCCGGGGAAGCATCGCCTTACTTGGATCGCGGAACTCCAGTACATCGCGCCGGTCGTATTGCAGGTTTTTCCCTACTTTATAGCGCAGGTTGGTGGTGGTATCGCGGTCACCGACCACTTTTGAAGGTTGGTTCACGCGGATAGTTCCGTGATCGGTAGTGACAATAAGCTGCACATCGCGCTCTGCTACCCGACGCAGCGCCGCCCAGATCGGCGAATTTTCAAACCAGGAGCGTGTCAACGAACGGTAGGCCTTTTCATCACCGGCCAGTTCCTTGAGTACCTCCATCTCCGTCCGGGCGTGTGAAAGCATATCGATGAAGTTGTACACAATGACGGTAAAATCATTATTGGTATAATTCAAAATGCGATCCTGCACCTGCTTGGCGTAGTGCACGTTGGTCACCTTTTGGTAATCAAATTTGACATCCTTACGGAAAATGCGACGCACCTGCTCCGTCAGCAGATCGTGCTCGTGCATGTTTTTACCCCCTTCATCATTATCATTTTTCCACCATTGAGGGTAGTATTTTTCAATTTCCGAAGGCATCATCCCCGAAAAAATGGCATTGCGGCTATACTGGGTTGATGTGGGAAGAATGCTGTAAAAAAAGTCCTCTTCTTCTAGTCTGAATACCTCAGATATGATGGGTTCAATGACCTTCCACTGATCCATGCGCAGGTTGTCCAGTAGCAGTACAATGGTTGGCACATCATCCTTGAGGTACGGAAATATTTTGGAGCGCATCAGGTTGTGCGACATCACCGGACCATTACCCTTGTTGATCCACTTTTCATAATTCTGCACCACGTATTTCGAGAAGGCACTATTGGCCTCACTTTTTTGCATGGCCAGAATGTCTCCCATTTGTGTAGAGTTGGAATCGTCGATCTTGATTTCCCAGTTGATGATCTTCTTATAAACATCGACCCATTGCTCATAGTCCAGACCGCTATTGATTTCCATCAAAATCTGGCGGAACTCCTGTTGGTAGTCCGAAGACGTCTTTTCCCGCACCAGGCGTTTATTGTCAATGATCTTTTTCAGGGTCAGGAGAATCTGATTCGGGTTGACCGGTTTGATCAGGTAGTCGGTGATTTGTGAACCCAGGGCTTCTTCCATCACGGTTTCGGCCTCGTTTTTGGTGATCATCACTACGGGCAGAGAAGGGTAGCTGTCCTTGATTTTAGCCAGGGTTTCCAGGCCGGTAATGCCCGGCATACTCTCATCGAGAAAAACCACATCGAGGTCATTGTTATCCTCACATTCTTCGAGGGCATCGTAGCCATTGGTCACAGTGATGACTTCGTAGCCTTTTTTCTCCAAAAACATCAGCTGGGGTTTTAGCAGATCGATCTCGTCATCTGCCCAAAGAATTTTAATTTTATCCATCTAGTCAGTTTGTTTATAAGCGTCTTCTATTTAAATCAAATAATCCGGTGATTTATTGCCTTGTTGACCGTTTGGTGCGGAAGATAGGAAAAGTAAACCCGAATTGGCCTCAATTTGCAAGGATTTTCGGGCAAAGGCAAACTAAATTGCTGCTCATTCCTTTTAATTCCAGTGGTAATTTAGGAACTTGACCGCCATTACATAGAAAACCAATATGAGTCGCAATAAAATTCTCAACGATCCGGTCTACGGATTTGTCAACATCCCCTATGGCATTTTGTTCGATTTGGTGGAACACCCTTACTTTCAGCGCCTGCGCCGTATCAAGCAGGTCAGTCTTACGCATTATGTTTATCCCGGCGCACTGCACACGCGTTTTCACCATGCCCTGGGCGCATTGCACCTCATGCGGCAAACCATCGAAGTGCTCAGGGGAAAGGGCACAGAGATTACCGAAGAGGAAGCGACCGCCGTGTCTATCGCGATTTTGTTGCACGATATTGGGCATGGACCCTTTTCCCATACGTTGGAACACACCCTGATCAATGTGCATCATGAGGAATTGTCGATCCTCTTTATGGAGCGCCTCAACGAGATTTTTAATGGGCAGCTCACCATGGCTATCCAAATTTTTAAAGATGAACACCCCAAAAAGTTCCTGCACCAGCTGGTCTCCGGTCAGCTGGATATGGACCGCATGGATTACCTCAACCGCGATAGCTTCTTTACCGGCGTGCACGAAGGCGTGATCGGCTATGATCGTATCATCAAAATGTTGGCGGTGCACGATGGTCAGCTGGTGGTTGAAGAAAAAGGCATTTATTCTATCGAGAAGTTTCTCATTGCCCGCCGACTGATGTACTGGCAGGTGTATCTGCACAAAACGGTCCTTTCGGCGGAGCTCATGCTGGTTCAGGCTTTGAAAAGAGCCAAGTTGCTTTCGCAAAAAGGGGTAACGTTGGAAATGCCCGGTAACTTACGTTTTTTTTTGGACCAAAACCTGACCAAAGATGACTTTATCACCCAACCGAAGACATTACTGGAGCACTTCGCTGCCCTTGATGATCACGACATTGTGTCGGCGTTGAAAGCGTGGCAAAATGCTCCGGACCCAATTTTGTCATATCTGGCTAAATCCCTCATCCATCGCCGCCTCTTTAAGCTCGAATTTCACAACGAACCCATGCCCAATTCCTATGTAGAAAATATCCGAAAAAAATTGATGGACCACCCGCCTTTCTCCCACGATTGGCTGCCCTATCTGCTCATCTCCGGTATGGAAACCAATAGTGCCTATAGCGCCTACAAAGATGAAATCAAAATTCTTTTTAAAGACGGTCGGGTATTGCCTATGTCTATGGTGGTAGAGCACGGCATTCAGCCACGTATTTTCACCAAATATTATTTGTGTTATCCGAAGATGGTTATGGAAATTTCCTGATTTCACTGCTTCAATACCTTCCCACTCAACCTCCCCTGCTCCGTATCCAACTGATACCAATACAATCCCACTGGCCAATCGCGAATTGCCTTCAACTGGTAATTATTCTCGCCGGTGTGTAAGCTCAAATTCGTGGCAAATACCTGCCGCCCTTGTGCATCATAGAGCTTTAAAGCGGCGACCGTTGTCAGCCTGCTGAAAAAGCGAAACCACAATTCAGAATCGGTAGGGTTGGGAAATACCTGCCACTGTGAAATGAAATCGGGTTCCTGTGTTCGGGTGATGATGGTGAGTTGTAATTGCACGATACTATCGCAGCCATTACTAGCAGTATATATTTCGGTAAGTAGGGTATCGCTTTCATAAAGCACCCCGTTGTAAGGTTGACCAACTGTTAAGGCCGTATCTATTTCGGTATAGATATCGTCTTCATGAGTCAGCGCCAAGACCACAACACTATCGCAACCCAGTGGGGTGACGTACTCAAACAGGTAAGTCCCCGCTTCTTCAAATGAAGTGTCGACCCAAACGAACGGAGGGTCACAAAAACTGGTATCGATCAGGGTGGTTGGTGGACAGGAAACAGATGTAAAGGCAAACGGCTCTCCGCAAGTAGTGGCCAGTCCGTGCACATGGTTATAAGGCACTACACTGACATAATATTCCATATCCTCTAGCAGCGCAAAGGGCAGCAGATAACTGGTATCCAACCCCACATCCAGTGGCCCGATGATTTCCGTTCCTCCGGGAATTAGCCCCACACTCAAGCGGTAGCCATCAACGCAACCTGGGACTTTGTGCCATTTGATCTCGGGTTGCAGAGCGGTAATTGCTGTAGAGGGGGAAATCAGTTGGATGTCACAATTGGCAGGACCGCCTTGGTAATGCTTAATTAAGGGCCAGTATGCAGCCACACCATTGTCAGGACCGGTCATAAAAATGGAGGTATTACCAATATTGAAGAAAGGATCAGTACTTTGAGATTTCCAACTTTCCCCTCCGTCAGTAGTTACAAAGATGTTTTTATTAACAGTTGATGGTGCCCATCCTAATGTATCGTTTACAAAAAAAATACGCATCACACCAGCGTTGTCATTTTCTGATATAGTATACTCTTCCCAGTTCTCGCCCCCGTCTATAGTTTTGTAGATTAAATTGGTACGATTTACAAACCATCCATTTTGGTGGTTTAGAAAATGCAGATCTACATTAGGGCCAAAAGCTCCAACCCCAGAAGTAGGTGCTTCTAGTTGCTCTTCCCAATTATCACCACCATCTTCTGTATGTAGCACTCGAACCGGCCCTCCTAAGCCAATACTTCCCGCTATCCAGCCTTCTTGTCCGTTGATGAAATCTAACGTAGCTAATTGCCAATCTTCATTCTCAAAAATAATATCCCAGCTTTCGCCTCCGTCAATAGATCGATAAACTCTGGCGTAGTTAGATACCATGAAACCTGTATCCTCGTTAACAAATTCAATATCATCTGGAGGCATAATTTCATCGGTCGAAAAAGAATATTCTTCCCAAAAAGCTCCTCCACTTTCTGTTTTAAAAATGGTTTCGTCAGAATGGATCACCCATCCTAAGCTATCATTCAAGAAGAAGACACCAAATGCGCGATCCAATCCTTCATTATTACTCAAAGTCCAATTTATTCCACTATTCGTAGATTTATGTGTTCCTGCAAAACTTTCTGATAGCCAACCAATAGAATCAGAAGAAAAAAATACTTCATTAAAAAAATGCTTATTTCCATCGTTGTAGACCGTTTTCCAGCATTGACTCTGGACGCTAAATGAAAAAAATAAAAGGATATGTGGAATAAATATTTTGGCTTGGATCATGATCCATTATTAGTTTGGAATGAATGCTTAAAGGGAAAATGCCTGGAAGTATTTCAATTGCTTCCAGGCATTAATATCCTAATTAATTTAGTTTTTTACAATCTTCCCGCTAGAGATTTTGTCTCCTATAACTATTTGATACCAGTATAAACCTGTTGACCAATTAGCTATTTCTTTCAGTTCAAAATTATTTTCCCCAATTTCTAAATCTAAAATAACTTCAAACAATTTTTTCCCTTGAGTATCAAAAATGCATAATTGGGCAGGAGTCGATTTCGAACCATATATACTAAAGTTAACTTCTGCATTTGTTGGATTAGGCTGTACCTGCACCAATGTTTCTGCTACTTCAGTAGTATAAGAAGAAGGATTGGGCAACCGATGTCCTCCTCTATTCGGAACTAATCGAATGACCAACGGCGTTCCGTCTTCCTGATAAGCAATGGCTGGAATATTTGTTTCATTCAGAGCAAGTTCTGTTAGTAGGCTACCACCAAATACCCAAGGCTGGTCCGAAAACTCCAGACTAAGCATTTTTTCACCTGCTGATAAGGTCCGTCCCGTTGTATCAAACCAGGCAATTTTCAAATTGCCACTGGAGGCTAGCGTTTCACCAATTGCATCAGAAGTCATGTCCGGTAAATCTTCTTCGATTTCTTCTTCGTAGACCCAATCATCGGAATTAAAATCAAAACCAAATTGAAAGGCAGCAATATCGTCGAAATCAGAAGACTCAAATTCGAGCTTACGACCACCTGTTATAAAAACTTCGCTCACACTGACTTCTATAGTATCTTGAATACTAGAAAATTCATTAGCACAACTACAATTGACATCTCCAATTTTAATTGCCTTAAAATCAATCTGAGTATATTCTGGGTATTCAAGACATTGATCGTAATTTTCATATGGTACTTCTTGATCTGTCATAGGTTCCGGGAAGTCAAAGTATGCTGGAATAAACCTCCATTCCGGGCCATCTGGAAATTCAGTAAAAACATTCAGTATTAATTTGCGGATTTGAATAATATCAACAGTTGACACAGAACCACTATTATTGACATCAGCGCCAACTCTTTTTGCTGGAGATAATGTATAGCCTGATACGCCTAGGATATGTTTTGTAATCAAAATTAAATCAAAAGTAGAAACTCCACAAAGTGGAAAGTCTTCTTTGTTAGGCGTTATTCCATAGTTAGAGAAAATTCTGTCCCCTTTAATCGAATAAATTCCTGATGAACCCGTGGTTTCAACCTCATTGCATGCACCGAGATTGAATTCGCAATTAACCAAAGTGTCTCGACCTAAAGAGTCTTTGCATATTTGCACTCCTTCAACTGTTACTGTTGTGTCACAATAGAAATAAATTTCTCCTTGATGGAAGCAGGGAATAGGTTTTTCAACTTGAATAGGAGGCACACACGATACATAAGGACCATTAGGATCAAATTCCGCTATAGTTGCCTTGATGGATTCAACACACCCTTCGGTGCCAGTAAAGAAAAGCTTAAATAAGTTATTGGTCCCTGACGAAATGCCACAACTTCCCGTGACTTCAACGCTAACTGTACCAGCAGAAGTGTCAATATCAATAGTCGCTCCGGAACATCCCGGAAAACCATATAAGGAATTGGCAATAGCTGTAGAGTCTAAAACCAAATCACCAGAAGTGATAGCTTGTATTTCCAGGGTTAATCCATCTGTAGAAACATCATTACTAGGGTTAGTAAGATTTTCTACATATACAGGAACTGTTAATTGATTGGTGCTGTATACGGTCGGCGCAAATTTGACTTGAACGAAGCCTAGAGGTTCTCCAGGACTCTGGCAAGGTAAAATATCACCAACTTGTATAGTGTCTCCTATGCCAGGAGGTTTGCAGCAGTGATTTAGCCCTGTATAACCATTAATGTCTTCTATAAAGACTCTTGTGTAATCGAAATCAAAAATGGCTTCACCGCCAGTGATTGGATTTATTGGAGCTTCAAGTGTAATTCTTCCCACACTTATTGACTCAAGGCTATCTAATTCATAGGATGTAGGTCCAGATGTGCCAGTAATAACATTATTGTTTACTGAAAGTGAAAAGGTTCCTACATCGATGCTTCCTATAGTGAGATTTTCAAAGATGTCTTCGATCTCAATTTTAAAATCCACTCTGGCAAAAGTAATTGTAGCTGAAGCGTGTACATTTCGCATTTTAATAGGCAATTCTGCACTTTGCCCGTCATAAGTTGCATTTGCAACATCTACAAAGAACTCCAAGCCCGGATTTGTAGTTGATAATGCACTGCATTGATCCGGGTCGGGACCTGGCATAGCAGGAACACAACTACATGACGGGCTAATCTCATAAATAACGCCATTGCTAGCTCCTGATTCAAAACGATCGCAAGTGACGAAACTTACCATCCCTCCCCCGGCATCCTGAAGATAAAAAGGAGTAGGAACGTACACATCCAAGTAGAAATCCTCTCCGGGATCAGTCTCAATGGTAACAATTATGCTATCCTGCATATTTATGCTGTTATTGGAATTCCCAAAAGTGAGAGTGAATTCTTCACCACTAAAACTTTGACTAGTAATGCCAGAATAGGTAGACTGAACATTTGATATAATACCATTGCTTATCTGTCCATACAAGGAAAAAGAGGATGCATAAAAAAGATTCGGTAGAGTATCTTCTGAAGGTTGAAATTTAACCACAACTTGTTTGTAAAAACATTCTGGGTTAAGGTTTTGGTTTTGGGGTGCTTTAGGTTGCCCCACAATTAAATCGATTTCAGAACATTGATCGCTATATTGCCCTTCTACTTTAGTCAAAGGAAGCAGGAGCAACATTAGAAATGAGAAAAATGGGTAAGCGAGCCTTGGGATCACACGCCCCAAGACCTTTCTAGGTTTTTGATCGATCATAAGAATCGGTTTTGGTAATTAGGTTAAATAAATAAACAGTACGTTAAAGCGTATTATGTGTATTTGCTAAAAGGTTGCGTTGGGTAAAATCAATAATATCATTGTTCCCCAATGAGTAACTCATTAGGCGAATAATTAATGATCCAAATACTGTTTTGATGTGTTGTTTATGCTGACTTTGAAACGCAGGTAGAAATAAATAGTACGGCGGGCAATATCAGGAAATAAAATTGATTTTGCAAGGGATTAAATGAATTTAAACTACTTCAATTTTTTAAGCGGTTATTGAAGAGCTTGAATAGTAATGATTCGCTGGATCAAATGTTAAAGTTAGTGACCGCTCCTGATTTTCTCAGTCTAAAAAGTGGAATTTCTACTATCAGACAAACCAAGTCTGCTGATTTCCGTTATCCTTTTTAGGAGCTCCTTTACCCATTTTTACACAGATAACACAAACTAATTTGCTAGCAATGAAACAGTTAACTTTACTCCTTTTATTTGTTTTTACATTCTCTCTAACGCTTTCCGCTCAGTACGCCTCCGTTAATTTTGACCTGGAAAAGAACTATTTCAATGAAGGTCAAGCGCTACCGGCAGAAAAAAATCTCATGTTTACCGGCCTGGTCCCACCCAATGTCGACATCATCGAGATCAGCATTTATCCGGCGAAAGCCAAAAATGACAATAACCCGCTTTACGTTGCCTCCTGGAGGGATTTTGACGATAGTGCCAATACCAATTTTTCCATTGCGGTCAACTATCCGCTGCGGGCATCCGACAAATACGATTTCCGGATGGATTACTTCCGAAAGCTGGGCGTCAGTGAACAGGACGAACTGACCAACCGACTTATCACATTGGCCACTTCCTATCTCGAAGCAAATATCAGTGTCAAAGGTAATAGCATTACCCTGGCCGAAAGCGAAAAGAAAATCGTCCGCGAACTCAATGAGATCATTCACGATGCACTTGCCAACTACCGCACTCAACACGGGACAGGGGTAGACAACCTGACTGAAACCATTCGTCAGAAGCTGGAGCAAATGGAGAAATTTAACCTCCGCAAAACATCTGAACAAACAACCGCCGACCAGCAGCAAAGTGAGCGACAAACTGCCGTAGCTGATAAAATGGCTGAACTCAATCTGGCGGTAGCCCCCGAAATCCAGAATATTATGGACAAGGAGTGGAGTAAATTAACCACCCGTCGCTATATCGATAATTACGAAACCGAACAGAAGAAGGGTAGCTTTTCGTTAAATGTAGGCTATGGCGGCGTTTATATCGATGGCAATCTGGATGACTTTACCTACGGTGATGCGCCTTATTTAGGACTTTCATTTCCTTTGGGCAACAGTACGCTTGCACCCAAATTTATGCGCAATTCTTCCATCACCGTTGGTGCCTTTCTGGACAACTTTGAAGATGAGAATGGTATCGAAGTCAGCGGTTTTCTGGTGAACCGACCCATTTACCTGGGATTGGATTACAAGCTATTTGAATTTGTGCGTTTCAATGCCGGTGCTACTTTTCTGGAAAAAACCGAAAATGTGATGACCGGTACCAATACGTTCACAGAGCAGAAAACGGTCTTTATCCGTCCGTTCATTGGGCTCAGTGCCCGCATTGATCTTTCACTTAGTTTTGGGAAGTAATCTTTTTGTAAAGCATAGAACTTATTTCCACACTTGTGCATTATATGTACTTACACAAGTGAAAAATGAGGAACGAGAAAGTTTTGCTGCTGATTTTGGCTGTGGTACAGTTTACCCACATTGTAGACTTTATGATTATCATGCCGCTGGGGGCCCAATTGATGGGCCTATTGGATATCACTCCTCGGCAGTTCAGCTGGATCGTGGGGGCGTATGCCGTAAGTGCCTGTTTTAGTGGGCTGATCAGTGCCATGTTTATTGATCGGTTTGACCGGAAGAAAGCATTATTGGGCGCTTATCTGGGGTTTACCATCGGAACATTAGCCTGTGCCCTGGCCAATTCCTTTGAGTTTTTCCTGATAGCGCGCAGCGTGGCCGGGGCTTTTGGTGGTATATTAGGAGCCCTTGTGCTGGCCGTGGTGGGTGATGTTATCCCCTTTGAGCGGCGTAGTAGTGCTATGGGGTTGGTGATGACCGCATTTTCCGTGGCATCTGTCGTTGGAGTACCGGCAGGAATCTATCTGGCGGCGGAGTATACCTGGCACATGCCGTTTTTGGTTATTGGTGGCATTAGTTTTTTGTCTACAATAGTGATTCTGGTGCTCTTTCCCTCACTCACCGATCACATGGAAGAGGCTGCTGATCGTCCGGGGCCTATCCAGACGCTGACCCAAATATTCAACAATAGCAACCAAACCGGCGCTCTTTTCTTCAGCATTATTCTGATGCTGGGCCACTTTAGCATCATTCCCTTTATTGCGCCCTATATGCAGCTTAATGTTGGGTTTAACGACCATCAGGTGGCTTACATTTATACGGTAGGAGGAGTACTTACGGTCTTCTTATTGCCATTTTTTGGCCGCCTGGCCGATCGCTTTGGCAATCCTGAGGTATTCACCATTGCCAGCTTTTTTGCCTTGTTTTCTATTTTTGCCGTCACCAATATTCCACATGTTTCCATCGTCATTGCGCTTTGCGTGACTTCTTCTTTTTTTGTAGTGGCCAGCGGTCGGAATGTACCGGCAACTACGATGGTGACCTCCGTGGTACAACCAAAAAACCGGGGGAGTTTCATGAGTGTAAGGGCTTCTTTCAATCAGATGGCGTTGGCTATCGGCTCTTTTATGGCGGGTATGATTGTTACCGAAAACCCGGATGGAAGTCTGGCCAATTACCAATATGTAGGATACATTGCTATTGTGATGAGTATTCTGGCCGTAGTGATCGCCTGGCGGTTGCGGCCAGTAGGATAGGGAAGATAAGGGGGCAGGAAATTTGACATTATCCGACATAAATTGGCATTTAGGGCCTATTCCGGCAGTTTTTTAGATAACTTTGTACCAATGTGCAAAATGAATAGTCAATGAGTATGCATTACCACTTCATGGTAGATTTTACCTTACCCGGAAAACCCAGCGATGAATTCTTTGATCTCATCCCTTACCAGCGTGTGGTGGTGAACAAATATTTTCAGGAAGGAAAATTGCTCAATTACGCCCTGTCGGAGGAAAAGTCAAAACTCTGGGCCGTTTTTAATGCCAATTCGGAAATGGAAGTGCTGGAGATGTTGGTCGATTTTCCCCTCACCCGTTTTATGCAGGTAGAAATCAGCCTGCTCAGCCAGTTTGATGGTAATGCACTGGAACCTACTTTTTCCCTGAATTAAGATATGTCAAATAAAAAAAGCCCGATGACCACCATTGGGCTTCGGGCTTTACTATAAAAAAGCGTAGTCAAACTTTTAGTAAAAGAAAAGCATGATAAAAGTCCAGGGATGAATTGGACTCCATCATGCTTTTTTAGTCAACATTTGGATATATAATGGGGTTTGGTCTTTTGGGGTTTAAGGGGGATGACTAATAATCAGGGTTATACAAGGTGTTTAAAAAAGCAAATTTCGTGGTCAAGCTAAAAGGGCAAGCATAAGCGCATAACAGAAGCGTTGATTGGCCTTTTAGCTTGACTCTGAATCACGAAATTTGTCAAAGAACTAATACTTTGGTTTCTTGGGTACGTTCACTATAAAGAGTCTGACAGTCCACAAATTCCACAAAAAAAAGTGAAAATTTTTTCAAATTTTTATATGTATTTGATTTTTAGTTAGTTGCATTCTGGTTTTTTTCTTTGTAAACATGCACTTAGCCTTCTGTCAATGATGACCGATCACAGATTTGTGAGCCCTCCGACTGAGTGGTTTCCCGGCAGCTACCTCACTTTGCTTCGCAGAATTTATCACTGGTTCCACATTAATTAACTATTTTTGGCATTAGTGCGACTAGCCGGAAAGGGGGCGAACCTTTTCTCAGGCTGAAAGCGCTGATTATGCTGAACATTGATTGCCAATTATTGTTGCATCAATCCACTAGTGCGACTAGTCCGAAACGACAAATGTTTATTCAGGCTGGAAGCATTGATTATGCTGAGCATCGGTTGCCAATTATTGCCGCATCAATCCACTAGCTGCAAAATATCTGAGCTTTGCTAAACATTTTTCGCACAAATCAACTACTGGTTGGCGCTTTGTTGATCTTCTATGCCGCCTTCCTTCATTTACCGGCCTTTTGGTACCCCTATGATTGGGAACCCGGTTCGATGGGCATTCTGTCAAAATGGGTCTACGAGTGGATTGGATATCAAGGGTGGATCCCCGACCTGTTGGCCTTATTGCTAATCTTTGTGCAGGGAATTATGATCAATGCGATTGTGTTTCAATTTCGCATGTCGCAGGAAATCAATCTGTTTCCCGGACTCTTTTACATCCTCATTGGCAGCCTGATACCTGATTTTTATCATCTTTCCCCACCTTTGATGGCCAATACCTTTTACATCCTGGCCATTTGGGGCCTGTTTGGTACCTATAAAGTGCACTCTTGCGCCGATCGGATTTTCAATATCGGTATGTGGATTTCGATTGCCAGCTTATTTTATTTTTCCTACCTGCTCTTTATTTTCTTAGCCATAGTTGGCTTGAATATACTGCGTGCGTTTCGTCTAAAGGAGCGGCTTATGGTGCTGGTTGGGGCCATTATTCCGTATTTCTACATGGGATTTTATTTCTTCTGGTACGACAAGCTGGACCAATTGTATCAGGTGCAGTTTTTATCCAATTTCGCCTTCCTTGATTTTCATTTTACCAGAAGTCTGAACTTGTATGTTGGGGGAGGAGCCTATCTATTATTCATACTCATTGTGATGCTTGGCTATGGCCAGTATACCAGCAAGAAACAAATTCAGGTACAAAAGAAGATGAACATTCTCTTTTGGGCCATGCTGATTAGTGCGCTGAGTATCCTGATACAGGCCGATATTCGGTTGGAACACCTTCTTATACTCAATGTGCCGCTGGGCATATTCATTGCAGAAAGCGTAACCCTGATGACGCGCCGTACAGCAGAATCCATTCATTGGATAATTATCATTGGACTGGTTTTTTTACATTATAGGGAATTGATTGCGGCCATATCATGGTGATTTGGTTATCTTTGCAAAATCAAATAATCATCACTGGTCAAGTAATTTGCCAGCACATAAAAAGCTATAATCATGAAGTTTGGTGTCGTTTTATTTCCCGGTTCCAATTGTGATGACGATATGGTACACGTATTGGGCAAGGTGATGAATCAGGAAGTAGTGAAAATCTGGCACAAGTCAGAAGACCTGGGAGATTTTGATACCGGTGATTGTCTGATTTTGCCCGGTGGTTTTTCCTATGGCGATTACCTGCGTGCCGGTGCCATCGCCCGTTTTTCACCCGTCATGCAGTCTGTCATTGATTTTGCCAATAATGGTGGCTATGTATGGGGAATTTGTAATGGGTTCCAAATACTTTGTGAAGCCGGCTTGTTGCCAGGCGTGCTGTTGCGCAACAGCAACCAAAGATTTATTTGTAAAAATACTTACCTCAAAACGACCAGTACCCAATCTCCTCTGACTGCTGATCTCGATACCAATCAGGCATTGCAGATTCCAATTGCACACGCCGAAGGCCGTTTTCACACGGATGCCGCAACGCTGGAGGCACTGCAAAACAATCAACAAATCCTCTTCCGCTATTGTGACGTACAAGGCAACATCACTGAAGCCGCCAATCCCAACGGCAGCCTCGACAATATTGCCGGTATCTGCAATGAAGGCCGCAATGTTTTTGGCATGATGCCTCATCCGGAAAGAGCCTCCGAAGCCATCCTGGGCAATAGCGATGGCCGTTTGCTATTTGAGTCTTTGATCAAGAATGCTGCGGTGGGGGTAAGTGTCTAGTCAAATACCGTGCCAAAGAGCTAATTAGCTTGCTTTTAGATGCTTGTTTTGTTAATTCAATATTAAGTTTGTTTTTTATTGAATTAAACTTGCGTTCCCATTTACTTTTTTATATCTTTGAATCGCAATAAGATTTTGGCCCTGCCAAACATGTAATTTAAATCCAAATTATTCGCTTCACTCAGAGGCAACAAATCGCTCAATCCCACTTTTCCGATTCCGATTTTCTGAAAAACTGACTATTTAGCTTTTCGGATATTTATTATTTTGAGATTTTCTATCTACATCCATTCGTTTTTTCAATAAGAAAAATAGCGTTTCGGTCGCGTATTAATTGTTTGTCAATTATGTACACATGGGTTTTTATCTTATTTATCCAGAGTAGGTTATATAACGCGGCAACTATATAAACCAGAGACAAAAAGGTTGGAACATCAGCTAAGTTTTGTAGTCAGGTACTGCAAAACAACGGTTATTCTATTCTTTACACCAAAATGAAGGCTGTATAACTGGCTGGTAGTATTATTTATATTTCGATAAGAAGGTGTCTTCTTGTCGACAGATATCGTATTGTCAATAAGGAATGATCAACATCTAATAATCCCCCCATTAATCTAATTGAAAACCTTTACAAATTAATTCAATGAAAAACCTACTAATGCTAATGGCAGTTTTGGGGGCATTAAACTTATCTGCTCAGCAAGACACCTTCAGCTTTGACATCGTACCCTGTGAAGAAATTTTGGATGCTGATAATGCCAATCAAATCATGGCAGAAGTAGCCAGTTTGATTCAGCGCTATCCCTGGCTGTTTGAAGAGGCCACCACCCTTTGCGACCGAATACTGGTTTGGCAATTGTTTAATCAGGGTAATGCCGTTCAGCAACAAATTTGTGACAGCCTGAGATCTGACTTCGAAAACTTCCCGTCCTTTTACCAGGATTGCCTCGACCGAATAGAGGTCGATAGTGCCCTGGCCAGTAATTTGGGCCTGACGCTTTGCGATACCATATCGGCCTGTCAACTGGCCTTTGTCCGGGATTCTATTGCGGCGGCAGAATGTGATACCCTGATGAACCGACCGGACTTTGAGCAGTTTGCCAATGATTGTGATTCCATTTTCCAATTTGACACCCTGGCCATTCAACGCCTGGCTGGATCTCAAGATCCTAGAATTGTGGAAAGCGTAGTGGGACGACTCAGTCAGTGTGATACCCTATTATACTGCCGGGTACAGGAAGAGCTTGGAGCGCGAGCAGATTCCATACTACGCGATATTGCCGCGGATACGACTCAGTTTTTGAATGATTGTGATCAATTGATCTTCCGGCGACTGGGAGAGGAAGCCTGGCGGTTTACGCCTGCCGAACGCATCATCATGTGCAACTACCTTTTTAATGAGCTGGGAACTACTCCGGCGGAAATCGCCGAGGAATGCGGCATTACCGAGGACCACATGTTTAGCCTGGCCACCCGTTACAGCCAGTGTTTGCGTCAAGCGCGCCTATACAGTCCGATCATTCTGGAAACGGATTTTGGCGGCCTTGGCCTAATGGCTGAAGGAGAGGAAAGCCAGCACGGTAGCAGAACGGTAAGTCTTGGTTTTAATCTCTCGCCCGGCGAAAACCTGCCTCGTTTTACCCTTGGTGCCAATTATGCCATGAATACCTTGAATCATCATTTACACACCCTGGACCCCAATGTGCAGGAAAACCGTCCCTATGGCCTGACGACCACCATGCCTTTGGGTGAACAGGCCAATGATCTGGGCTTGATGCTAATGATTGACCAGCAATTTTCAACCTCTCCGTTTACTTCTCTGGGCTATGAACTACGTGGAAATCTATTTAGCAGAAGGTCAGAAATTGCGTCAAACGGCTATCTACAAGTGGACGCTATGCTCAGCCTCGACGAGGTGGCGCGTGAAGTATTACAAATTGACCTCTGTGGATTTGCTTTTGAAATCGGTGGGTGGCTCAGAATTCTGGATCTCGACCAAAGCGGCCAAATGCGAGTATCTCGCTTGCTACCCAACAGTCTGCAAAATGGGGAAGTTTGGGGCGCCAATATTTTCGGTTTTCAGGCTCGCGTTTCGAGGCATTTTTAAAGGACAGACAACATCAATCTGCTTAATAAAGCCTAAAAAACTTATGAAAAATGCACACAACAATCCATCAATCGATGCCATTATTGCTTTTATCATTTTGCTATTTTGTATTATCTACTCCATACTTTAAATGGCATCGTAACCCCAAATAAACTGCTTCGAAAACTACTTGAGCACAAACCCCGCCAGGGCATCCGCAATCTTGCGGTCGTTGCTCAGGCGGGGTACCTTGTTTTGTCCGCCCAGCTTGCCTTGCGTTTTCATGTATTCCCGGAAGGCATTGCGCTCCAGTGCCCGAATCTTGAGGGGCTGCAGGATATGGCCATCGATCAGGTCCTTATAATAAATATTTTGTTGGACCATGGCTGCGTCCACCTGTTTGGCGAAAGCCTCCACGGAATCCGGTGCCTGGTCAAATTCAATGAACCACTCGTGGTAAGGCGTGCCGCCTTCCGGCGGATTGGTCTGAGGAGCCACGGTAAATTCGACAATTTGTATGCCCTGGTCATTGGCCACCGACAGCAGGGCTTCTTCTACTTCTTTGCCGATCACGTGTTCTCCAAAGGCCGAGATGAAATGCTTGATGCGGCCGGTCACCAGTAAACGATAGGGATCCTTACTGACAAACTGCACCGTATCACCAATATTGTAGCCCCACAGTCCGGCATTGTTGTTGATGATGATGGCATAATTGACGCCCAATTCTACTTCTCCAAGCGAAAGACGGGTGGGATTATCGTTGAAAATTTCCTCTGCGGGCACAAATTCAAAAAAGATGCCCGAAGCTGCGTTGAGCAGCAAACCGGGTTCATGCTGACGGTCCTGAAAGGCAATAAAGCCCTCCGAAGCAGGGTAGGTCTCAACACTGTCGATGCGTTTGCCCACCAGTGCCTCCAGCTTGGCGCGGTAGGGTTCAAAATTAACTCCGCCGTAGACAAACATGGAGTAATTGGGGAAAATATCCTTGACGTATTGCTTGCCGGTGTATTCCAATAGGCGTTCATAGTACATCTGTACCCAGGGAGGAATGCCGCTGATCAGGCGCATATCCTTCTTTACGGTTTCCTGCACAATTTTATCCAGCTTTTCCTCCCAGGCTTCGATGCAGTTGGTCTTGTAGGTCGGCATTTGATTTGTGCGCAGCCAGGCTGGTACTTGATGGTTGACAATGCCCGATAGTCTTCCAGTGGGAATACCATTGATGTCGTCCATCTCCGGACTACCCGAAAGGAAAATCATCATGCCGTCGATCCAGCTGCCCTTTCCGGTACGGGCGTAATAGTTAAAAAGGGCATTGCGCGCCGTGCCAAAGTGATTGGGCAAACTATCCTTGGTAAGGGGAATGTATTTTACACCAGAGGTGGTCCCGGAAGTCTTCGCAAAATAGGCTGGCCGACCACGCCACAGCACATCGCTTTCTCCTTCCTTAATTCGATTGACGTAGTTCTTTAAGCCTTCATAATCGCGCAGGGGCACTTCCTGACTGAAGGCTCGATGATCATTGACATTTTCAAAGTGATGGTCGCGGCCAAATGCGGTTTGTCGGCCCACACGGATTAGTTCTTCAAAAATACGCTGCTGTGCACCCACCGCATCTGCTGACCAGCGATCGATGTCGCGGGCAATCTTTTTGGCCACCGGCTTGATAATCCAGGATTTAAAACCCATTTTTTCTTATTTAGAAGGCAAAGGTATGGAAGTTGTTCGAAGTATGGTGGAGAAGGCAAAAAATTCGCTTCTTCTATGTTCACAATTAGATTACACAAAAGTTATATAGCAAGAATTGTAATTCTCGTGAAAAATTTTACCTTTAAGAGCATATCATTATCAATTCTGAATTGATCAGAAAACCTTATTTTTTACATGAAAACACTTCATGTTAGTGCGGAATGTTATCCGGCGGCCAAGGCCGGAGGACTGGGAGATGTTGTCGGTGCACTGCCGGCATACCTATGCAAATCGGGGTCTCCCACCGGGGTAATCATTCCCAAATATGCATTAAAATGGATCAATAGCCGCCAATATACTTCCGTCTATCGCGGAATGGTAAGGCTTCACAATCAGTATTTTCCGTTCAGCATTGAGCGGGAAACCAGCGGTGAACTGGGCTATCCATTCTTTGTGGCTAATATTCCCGGCAAGTTTGACCGACCGGGCATTTATGCTGATCCCAATGGCTATGGCTACGGTGATGAGGTAGAGCGCTACCTGTGTTTCCAACAGGCTGTTTTACAGTGGATTGCCAATACTCCCGGAAAGCCTGAGGTCATTCACTGCCACGATCACCACACGGGGTTAATACCCTTCATGGTAAAACATTGTCCGGAATACCGATCGTTGGCGCACATTCCAACCGTATTTACCATCCACAATGGCGTTTATCATGGAGCGTTCAGTTGGGAAAAGATGTATTTATTGCCCTTTTTTGAGGCGGAAGCCAGAGGGCTGCTTGATTGGGGTAACACGATCAATCCGTTGGCGGCGGGTATTAAATGTTCCTGGCGGGTCACCACTGTCTCGCAGAGTTATCTGCGCGAATTGATGGAGCGATCTAACGGTATGGAGATGTTGTTTCGTCACGAGCAGCACAAGTCACTGGGCATTATTAACGGAATTGATACTGAGGTTTGGAATCCGCGAACTGATGGTTTTATCGCAGCCCAGCTCCGGAAGAATGGTGTAGAGGCTTTCAAGACAGCCAATAAAAATGCGCTGGGGCACCGCTTCAACGTGGATATGCAATTGCCGCTGATCGTATTTATTGGCCGACTGGTAGGGGAGAAAGGGGCCGATTTGTTACCAGACCTGATCAGTCGCAGTTTGCGTAGTGGCATGCAGGTGGCCTTTATTGTGCTCGGCACGGGTGAGCCCAATTTGCACCATGCTTTTGAGGAACTGAAGCGGGTATTTCCGGGGCGTTTTGACGCGGCACTGGAATACAATGAAGGACTGGCCCATCAGCTTTATGCTGGTGCCGATTTTCTGATCATGCCTTCCAGGGTAGAGCCTTGTGGGTTGAACCAAATGTATGCCATGACCTACGGTACTGTACCTATAGTGCGCTCGGTTGGTGGCTTGCGGGACACAGTACCCGACATCGGTGAAACGGATGGACAAGGCCGCGGCATTCGCTTTGATCACTTCTCTTTGGACGATGCCTTTTTGGCCATCTATCGTGCCTTGGAATTGTATCAACGCCGTCAGTGGATGCAGGATGTGCAACAACGCATCATGGACCTGGATTTCTCGTGGGAAGCTTCCGCTGCCCGCTATCTAGATATTTATGAAGAACTTACATCCTTAACCAGCGCCCATGTTTAGCCCCTGATAAATGCATAATGGTCAAACCTGGGTAAGAAAACCACAGCAACTATGATCAAAATGATAAGCCTGATTCTTGGAGGAGGAGCCGGTACACGTTTGTATCCCCTTACTAGTCAACGATCCAAGCCTGCCGTGCCGATTGGCGGCAAATACCGCTTGATCGATATTCCCATCTCCAACTGTCTGAATTCCGGCGTGAAACGCATGTTTGTGTTGACACAATACAACTCAGCCTCACTCAATCAGCATATCAAAAACACGTTTAATTTTGATCTCTTCAGTCATGGTTTTGTAGATATTCTGGCCGCTGAGCAAACGCCCAGCAGCGATATGTGGTACCAGGGAACTGCCGATGCTGTTCGCCAATGCATGCATCACCTGGCCAATCACGACCATGAATATGTGCTGATCCTCTCCGGCGATCAGCTGTACCAGATGAATTTTGAGGCTTTAGCCAAATACCACATCAGTAAAAAGGCTGACCTGACGATCGCAACCATTCCTGTAGTGGCGAAAGATGCCTCCGGTTTTGGGATCATGAAAGTCAATGAAGAAGGGCTGATTGAAAGTTTTATTGAAAAGCCTAAAGCAGACGAATTGCCCAATTGGCAATCGCCGGTAGAACAAAAATATGCGGATCAAAGCCGCAATTATCTGGCCTCGATGGGCATCTATATTTTTAAGAAAAAATGTCTGGATAAGCTTTTTGAAGATAACCCTGACGCTACCGACTTTGGTAAGGAAATTATTCCACACGCCATCAACAGTGGATACCGCATTGCCAGCTACGCTTACGACGGCTACTGGACCGATATCGGAACGATTGGTTCTTTCTTTGAAGCCAATATTGCCCTGACGGATGCCATCCCCGAATTCAACCTTTTTGACAGCTCTACTCAAATCTTTACCCGACCACGCCTGTTGGCGCCTTCCAAAATATTTGGTACCTGGTTCAATCAGGCTATTGTGGCGGAAGGGTGTATCATTCACGCCAAAAAGATTGAGCGTTCGGTGGTAGGAATTCGCGCTCGTATTGGTGAAAACACTGAAATTTCCAATGCCATTGTCATGGGCGCCGATTATTACGAAACCCTGGAAGACATTACCCAAAAGGCCGGAAATCCGGTGATGGGTATTGGAAGGGATTGTTTTATTCGCAATGCCATTCTGGATAAGAATTGCCACATTGGCGATAACGTGCGCATTCACGGAAGCGTCGCCCTGCAGGAAACCGAAACAGATACTTACGTTATCAAGGATGGTATCATCGTGGTGAAAAAAGGAGCTGTGATTCCGGCAGGCACCAAGATTGGATTACACTCCTAATTTTTTCTCGAAACAGACGCTATTCTCCATACCCTCGTATTGGCCGTAGTTGGGAATGCGCTGATAGCCGCTTTTTTCATACAAAGCAATGGCTTCAGGCTGGCGTTTGCCGGTTTCCAGGATACATCTGGTCATCGCTATTTCCTGAGCCCAATCCTCCAGCGCTGTGAGGAGCCTGGAGGCAATTTTTTGCCCGCGAAACGCCGGCTTGACATACATGCGTTTGACCTCCATGGAGGATTCGTCAAAAGGCTTGATAGCGCCGCACCCCACTGCCTGATCTTGATGATAGGCCACCAGGACGCACTTCAGGCTTTCTATCTTGTTGAATTGAGCATAAAAGGCATGCTCCGGACCATCTTGCTCGCTTAAATAATGATCCAGGTCACGCACCAGCGCAATGAAATCCGCATTGTTGGAGTCGGTACGGGAGATAGTGAGCATAGCCTGTTAAATTATCATACCGGCGCCGAGGGTCTCGTTTGTACCTTCATCAACAAAGATGAGGCTACCCGTAATGCGATTTCGGCGATAGGAATCAAAAAACAATGGCTTGGTTGTCCGAATCACTACCCGGGCGATGTCGTTCATACCAATTTGTTTATCGGTTTCGTTTCGGTGTAAGGTGTTGATATCCAGCTTGTAACGAATTTCTTTGATGATGCAGCGTACTTCCTGTGTTGTGTGTAGGATGGCATATTTACCCCTGGGCTGTAGTGGTTTGTCCTGAAACCAGCAGACCATCACTTCGAGGTCCTGATCTACCGTTGGGGTATTGTTCTCCCGCACGATCATATCGCCACGGCTCAAATCCAGGTCGTCTTCCAATAGGACGGTAACGGACATCGGTGGGAAAGCCTCCTCAAGCTCCCCATCGTAGGTATTGATTTTTGCGATTTTAGAGGTAAAACCCGAAGGCAACAGCATAACGCTATCCCCCTTTTTCATGACCCCACCGGCAATACGGCCGGCATAGCCACGGTAGTCGTGATATTCATCCGTATTGGGGCGAACTACATACTGCACCGGAAAGCGGGCATCGATCAGATTGTGGTCACTTCCAATATGGACATTTTCCAGGTAGTAGAGTAGGGTAGTGCCTCCATACCAAGGCATATTGGTTGATTTTTTAACCACATTATCGCCATTGAGTGCGGAGATTGGAATGAAGTGCACATCCTTAACATCGAGCTTGTGCGTGAACTCTGCAAATTCTTCCTTAATGCGCTCGTAGGCCTCCTCGGCATAGTCAACCAGGTCCATCTTGTTGACACAAATTACCAGGTGGGGAATTTGCAATAGAGAAGCAATAAATGCGTGACGACGGGTTTGTTCTACAATCCCATTACGGGCATCTACCAATACCAAAGCCACATTGGCCGTAGAGGCACCGGTGACCATGTTGCGGGTATACTGGATATGACCCGGGGTGTCGGCAATGATAAACTTACGGCGCGGTGTAGAAAAGTAGCGGTAGGCCACATCAATGGTAATCCCCTGCTCTCTCTCTGCCTTAAGGCCATCGGTCAGCAAAGCGAGGTTAACCCCCGTTTCACCCCGGCGTTCCGTAGTCGCCTTGATCGCCTCGTATTGGTCTTCAAAGATCGATTTACTATCGTAAAGTAACCGCCCGATGAGGGTACTTTTCCCATCATCCACACTACCCGCAGTAGTAAATCGAAGTAAATCCGTATGTTGAATTGTAGTAGACATTGTATAAACCTTTGACTATTAATTTTAATAAAATAGGTTTTAGGGATTGGGTTTTAGGCTTTAGGTCTTAGGTTCCATTAACCATTAACCATTAACCATTAACCATTAACCATTAACCATTAACCCGCTCAGGAGATGTTTGCAACATCGACTTTAATCGCCGAAGCTTTCTCCGTCGGCCGAAGCCTATGGCGAAGGACTGTAGCGAAGTCGATCCTCAACCGCCTCCCCCGCCTAAACTCTAAACCTCCTAAACTCTCCACTCTAAACTTCCCCTTAAAAATACCCCTGTTTCTTCCGATCTTCCATTGAAGTCTCCGACCGTTTATCATCGGCACGGCCACCGCGTTCGGTTTGCCGCGTTGTTGCCACCTCTTCAATGATTTGTTCAATCGTCTCGGCAGCGGAGGGCCATACCCCCGTACAAGTCATATCGCCAATGGTACGGCAGCGAACCTGCATTTCGACAATCTCTTCGTTGGGTTTTTTCTGTATGATTTCCGTATCGGCCAGGTAGATTCCATCGCGTTTGAACACCTTACGGGTATGGGCAAAATACAAATTGGGTAGCTCCACCTTCTCGGCGGCAAGGTATTGCCACACATCCAGTTCGGTCCAGTTGCTGATGGGAAACACCCGAAAGTGTTCTCCGAAGTGTTTTTTGCCATTAAACAAGTTCCACAGTTCCGGCCGCTGGTTTTTAGGGTCCCATTGCCCAAATTCATCACGATGGGAGAAAAAGCGTTCCTTGGCACGAGCCTTTTCCTCATCCCGACGGGCACCCCCCAGGGCAGCGTCAAATTTTCCGCTTTCCAACGATTCGAGGAGTACGGCAGTTTGCAACCCATTGCGACTCGCATTATATCCTTTTTCCTCCGTAACCATACCCTGATCAATGGCATCCTGCACGGAGCCAACAATCAGTCGTGCTCCCAGTTTTTCTACAAGTCTATCGCGAAACTCAATGGTTTCAGGAAAATTGTGTCCGGTATCAATGTGCAATAACGGGAAAGGGATGCGCGCCGGGTAAAAAGCCTTCATGGCCAGATGTGTCATCAGAATGGAGTCTTTTCCACCCGAGAACATCAGCACCGGATTTTCAAATTGTGCGGCAACTTCCCGAATCACAAAAATGGATTCAGCTTCAAGTTCTTTTAGGTGATTGAGATGATATTGCATTTATGATAACGTTATTTGTATTCTATAATCGGTTCGATAAAGTCAAATAGTGTAGAAACAGAAGTCGGTAAATCAGTTTGGTCTGTTTTGATTTCCAATGCTGGATTTTCGGGGGCTTCGTAAGGCGCATCAATCCCGGTAAAATCTTTGATCTCACCGGCACGGGCTTTTTTATAAAGTCCCTTTACATCTCTGCTTTCGCAAACGTCTAGTGGAGCATTGACATAAATTTCCAAAAAATCATCTGCTCCGATGATTTCCTGCGCCATGGCGCGAATGCTGCGGGTGGGACTGATAAAGGAAATCAAGGTGATAATGCCGCTATTGAGGTAGAGTTTGCCTACTTCGGCAATGCGACGGATGTTCTCAATGCGGTCCTCCTCACTAAAGCCAAGGTTCTTATTAATGCCGGTGCGGATATTGTCTCCATCGAGCACCTGGGCGAAATACCCTTCATTGTACAAACGGCGCTCCAATGCCTGAGCAAGCGTGCTTTTGCCTGAACCCGACAACCCGGTAAACCAAAACACCTTGCTGTGTTGTTGAAGGCGCTCCTCCCGGTCATCGCGATTCAGCAGCCGATCAAAGATGGGATGGATGTTATTTTCCAAAACGGTTTGCTTTTTAGTTATAACCCACTATAACCATTTTCAAGCCGCAAAGGTTGGGAATTTTCTTGTATTATGCCTTGATTTTGAACACAAAATGAGTAAAAAGGCAAAAAAAATAACGGTATGCACACTTGATCATTTGTTCATTGTTTTGAATGATCAGACTTCAATCCCGGCCACTTTATGACCAGTTCATGCCAGTATTTACAACCGCTTTTTCCAGGAAATATAGGTGGGGTTAGCCTTGCCGTTGGGTAGCGTTTTTTCCAGTGTCAGCAGGTGTGCATCCCTGATCATTTTGTAGCCGTTGTGTTGCTCAACCAGCCAATTTTTGATTGGAGAGTCATCTTTGCGCAGCTTCAGTAATCTGGCCGCATTATCGATTTCAGACAGCTCCAGAATCCAGGTATTTAAGCCGGTAAGCTGCGACAGCAATAAATAGGACTGCACCGGATGTTTGGGGTCAGCTTTCGCCTTGGACTTTTCTAAATGCCTCAGCGCCTGGATCAGAATGCCGGATTCAGCATCGTCATTGGTGATAAATCTGCGGTAATGCTCCTGTAATTGCTCAAATAGCACCTTCCTTTCGGCTTCTGTTCCGTTTTTTACGGCGGCTATTTCATCGCCTAGTTCACTTTGTAGCATTTTCATGCTGTCGAAAGCCATTTCCAGATCTACTAGCGCCGGCAGTGCGGTCATCATTGCGAGGTCTCGCTCGTCATCCGGGCTGGATTGGGACGGCTTTTGTTCCAATTCCTTGATCGCCTCCTTTTGCTTTTTTAATGCCTCCTCGCTATTGCCCAAACGCCAGTCAGAAAGAGATTGCAAGCAAATGGCATTGCCCATCAGGTTGAAATCGGCTGTTTTAAGTTTTGATGGTTTGCTCAATGCCTTGCCAATATCTTCGGAGGCCTTTTGGTAAAGCTTGATCGATGAGCTGTCCTTCAGAGAAATCGGTTTTTCCCCTTGGTATAAGTCCTCAAGTGTGGTGAGGTTGGTATTCTCCATTTCGGCTGCCATCTTGCGTACCTCCATTTCGGCTGCCAGGCTGAAATTATTGATCGCACCTCTATAATAGTCATAAGTATCACAGCCGCTAAAGGCACTGATCAATACCAATGCCCAAAAGAAATGCTTAGACAATTTGATGTATTTCATTGTTTTTGTTTTCACTTTGATGCTAATTTTACCTATTCGGCCATTCTCAGTTCATCCAACAAATCATGCAAGGTGAACGCCAGATCGTCATTGATCTTTTGGATGGCTTCATCCACCTTGTCTGTAGCGGCTTTGACTGTTTCTTTGTTAGCCCCTTGCTCGGATAATTTCAGTAAATATAATTCAATAATGGCATTGATGGCATTGGTTTGCGAAAGCGTCCAGCTTCCTTCGGTGCCTCCGTTTTTGTCATAAATGGTAATGAAGAGAGCCTTCAGGGAGTAGGTCAGGGCCAATTGTTTTTCCTCACCTTCCTGATCAATGTACTTGATGACGAGCTGCTTGCGGAAAGCCACTGCCTGTAATGAGGACTCCACCAGCACTTGTAAAGTGGCATAGGCGACCTTGTTTTCCTCCGGAATGGCCTCAAGGCCCGCATACAGTGCTTTCATCACTACGTAAATCAGGTCGTCGTTGACCCACTGCGGATTGGCCACAACCTCGGCCATGACCATCTGCATGATGTCCAGGATCTGATTTTCTGTCAATTGTGGCTTCCACTTCCCACTGGCAGGTTTTTCAGAGATAGCCTTTAGCGTTTGCTCAATGGCCTGCGCCAATAGATTCCGCGGTCCGGTTACCCGCATATTCATCAGCTGGTCCACATTGTCGGCCAGGTTTTCCAGGGTCAATCTGATAAGTTCCGGCAATAAATCAGGGCCTTCTACTTTTGAGCTTCGCACGGCAATGGCCGTATCCTTGAGCAGCTTCTGGAATATCCGATCTCTGGTGACCAGTTCGGGATATTGGCTGATGACGTGTAGGGCGGCATCAATAAGTTGGTCGGCCTTTTCTTCATCAAAAGCACCGCCCAGCGTGAAAGCACAATGTTCAAATAAAATCAAATGAATCAATAGCAGGCAACGTTTATCGGGATGCTGGCGCAAAATGACTTCAAATACATAGTCCAGTAGAATTTCCAGCAGTGCCATGCGATTGGCCTGATCCTCCCGCTCAAAAATATAACTGAGTACAATATCCAGCGCCTGCTGCAAGATGAAAGCTTCTTCTTCCCCGGTTCCCCATTTTACCTTCGATAACAGCGCCTCATGACGGGCGGCGGCTTGCAAGGCATTGCGCAATACCCAGGTCAGTACCTCTGGTGAAAATCGGTCCGATTTTGGGGCTTTCGCCAATGTGAGGAAGACACTGTCAACTACCGCTTCGTATAAGCTCAGCCCGTCTTCGCGTACTATGAGCCATTCCGGATGGTTGACCAGGTCATCGGTGCTGTCTTCCACAATTTCGATGATCTGTGCCGAAGTGATGTACGGCAACCATGGATCGGTATCAGTGCCCGGGTGGGAGAGGATCGTCAGCAGTTTTTTCACCGCATCAAACAGTAAGAAACGCGGCGTCCCTTCCGTAGTTCCCAAAATGAGATGCAAATTTTCGGCCGAGCGTTCCAGAATTAGTCTCACCAATTCGGGTAGAAGATAGGGGTTGCCAAAGCTACTGGCGTCCAATGCTCCCGCTACTTCACTTACCAGTATTTGAATGGATCGATGTCGGGTGATCAGTTCAGGATGGCCTTCCATCACTTCCAACGTAGAAGTGATCAATTGATCGGCCAACTCCTCATCAAAACCTTCGCTGTAGTCCACATCCGGATTTTTAAAGAGAATCAGATCGATCAGGATCAGTCCCCTTTCATCAGGATGGTAAGCCAATATCACTTCCATGATGTATTCCAGAAGTTCTACCAGAAGATTGATTTGCACTTCACCGGTTGTACCACTTTGTTGGAAAACGTAATCGAAAACCAGGTCCAGTGCCTTATTGAGGATGGTTCTTTCGGAAACGTCATCGGCCCATTGCAGGCTGTCCAGTATTTTTTGACTGGTTGCGGCAGTGCGCAAGCAAGTTTGCAATATAATCGCCAGGGTATCGGCATCCAGTCTTTCTTTTTTGGGAATATTAGCCAGGGCATCAAAAACCGCGGTCAACACCTGATGATAAAGCGTGCTGTCTCCTTGCGGGATCACCCACTCGGGATGCATAACGATATCATCAAAGAGTGTTTCGACAATGGCCAGTGCCTCCATGCTGGTGATTCTGGGCTGCCAGCTGTCCGGGGTTCTGCTACGGGATAAATGGTGCAATAACTGCTCCAGGGCCGTCACCAACATATACTGTGGTGTATCGGTCTTGGCTTTGAGAATAAGCCGAATATTCCGTCCGGTATTTTCCAGTACCAATCGTAGTAGTTCTGGGAGAATACCCGCCTCACGGAAGCTGGAGGCGTCCAGTACCTCAGCCACCCCACTAATGATATTTTGTAAAGAGACCTGCCTGGTTACCAAATTTGGATGTTCGTTGAGCACTGACAAGGCCGCATTGATCAAGGAATCAGCCAATTCGCGATTGAAGCCTCCGGTATAGTCAACGCCTGGGGCTTTAAAGAGAATCAAATCGACCAGCAGCAATCCCTTCTTATTGGGATAGCGGGCAATAATGGCGTCTGTAATATACTCTATCAGATCGATGAGTAAGGTGATGCGTTCAGACGGTTTTACTTTTTCCCGGTCGAAGGTGTAGGCAAAGACCAGATCCAGTGCCTTATTGAGGACAACAACTTTGTTTTCTTCATTGTCCCACGGAATCTTTTTCAGCACCAGCTGGCTATTGGCCACGGTGCGCATACTGATGCGGATGAGCAGGATAACCACCTCGCCACTAAAGCGTTCGTGCTTTGGAATTTTGGCGAGTGCCCGGAAAACGGCTCTTAGTACTTCTTTGAGCAAGGTCGGTTTTTCCTCACGCTTGCGTACCCATTCCGGATTGTCCACTACCTCTTCCAGGATATTTTCCGCAATGGCGATCAGCTGGGCTTTGGAAAGATGAGGGCGCCAGGTGGCATCAGGTATAGGCTCGGAAATGACTTCCAGCAGTTGCTTGATGGCAATGACCAGCAGGTGTTCCCCCTTGCCTTCTGCTTTGGGAATCCACAGCATCTCCAGGTTGCCGGCTGTATGTTCCAAAACCAGCCTGACCAGCTCAGGCAGAAAATCCGGTCGCTGGATACCGCTCTCGGCGAGGGCCTTACTGATGCCAATAACGATATTGCGAAAGCCCTCGCGTTTTTCTCCGTTAGGAGCCATTACCAGGGATGGGTGTTCGGCTACTACACTCAGCGCTACCTTCACCATACGATCCAGAGATTCGATGTTGAAAGCTTTTCCGATGTCGATCTTATCGGGGTCGGAGAGAATGATTTCCAACAGGGCTCCTCCGGTAGACTGGATGAGTTGGGAGCCGCCATCGTTTGTGTCAAACAATTCTGCGGGCGAACTGAAAACGTAGGTGCCGGCATTTTTCACCATACTGCGGAGCACAAGCTGTCCCCAACGTACGGTTTTATCACTTTCTTCGTCCTTTTGAAGGGCGCCCAGGGCGGTATCTTTTTTGATCTTTTGCACTTTTTCAAAAAGATCATTGGCCAGTCCTTTACTGGTTGCCTGTATAAATTGTTGCAGTTTTTCGTCGCTGCTGATCTCAGAACTGAATTCACCAACTACCTCCGCAGCGGTAATAAACAGTTTGGGCAGAATAAGGTGCGACATTTCCCGGAAGGCCTCTCCATCACTAAAGGGAATATCATCGAGGGCCGCCAGGAAGCTTTGCATGGCCTTGCCAAAGGAAGAATTGGAGTTGAGCGCTCCGGGCACCTGATTGAAGTAATCAATACCGATTTCAACCAGGGTTCCCGCTACTATTTGCAGGGCCGATGTTTTGGCCATCTTCGGGTTTTCGTACTGGCGAATGCGCAGCAGCGACAACAGGTCATTGACATTTAACCGACTATCGTCAATCTGGATAGGGGCATCCTGGTCATTTAGTCGAATGACTTGATTGTCTTGCTGTTGCAAATCGTAGAAATGCACATAGTAGGAGATGTATTCGGCCTTATCCTCCTCTTTCTCCAGGCCGGATTCGCTATAAGTCGTGTGCAGAAAATGCAGGCGTTCGATCTTGCTTACAAAGCGAGCGCCTCCTTCAATCTTATCTCTATTATTAAAAAATTCTTCTACGGTAAGTAATGCGGGTTCTCCGCTGAAACGAGGTAGGGGCAGGAGAATTTCGCGGGACTTTAAACTTTCGGCGTAAGCTTTTTGCACATTACGTCCGAGCTTAATGGCTGAATTTATGGCAAAAATGATTGCTTCAGCCGTTAATGATTGGGCCATTTACATTTGTTTTTTATTCTGGTTTGGCGCCAGGCGAATGGCTAAAAAACAGCATTCGCCTGGCTCTAAACAGACCAGAAAATGGGTTTTACTTTGGGATGTTTAAAAATTGGCCCTCAACTTACTAAAATATTTGCAGTTACGTCGTATATACAGAATTAAACATCACGTAGTCGGTTGTCAAATCTGTTCCCCAGCCCACACTTTCTCCTTCTCCGGAATTCATATCTAACCGGATCACCAGATGTGATTCCCTCAGCAGGCGCTTGACCTGGTTGCGATCAAATTGTAGCGGCCGTCCTTTCTCGAGGACCTGCACCTGTGTTTGATCATCTCCGAGATATAGATCAACCGTAGTGTAATCAAAGGGGACACCGGCATTACCTCCGGCACAAACGATTCTACCCCAATTGGGGTCACGGCCAAACATAGCAGTTTTCACCAGGGACGAATCCGAAATGCTACGCACCAGAATACGGGCGATCTTTTCAGTAGGGGCTCCCACTACTTGATATTCAATAAATTTGGAGGACCCTTCACCATCAGAAACGATTAGTTTGGCCAGGTGGATCATCATTTCCTGGAGCTGATCTTTAAATTCGAGGTAGCGTTCATCATCGGCTGAAGTCAATTTTTCATTGCCGGCAAGGCCATTGCACATCACGGCACACATATCATTGGTAGAGGTGTCGCCATCGACGGTGATCATATTGAAGCTGCGATCTACACACTCTTTCACTGCCTGATTCAGTAGGGTGGGCTCTATGGCAATATCGCTCACAATAAAGCCCAGCATAGTGGCCATATTGGGGTGGATCATTCCTGAACCTTTGGCTATACCCGCCATGTTGATATTGATACCATCGATCGTAAAATCGGAAAACCCTTCTTTAGCAAAGGTATCTGTTGTCAGAATGGCATTGGCGGCAAAGGAGCCGGCCTTGGAATCATTAGAAAGCTTGGCTACATTTTCCTTGATCCCGTTTACCACATCATCGGTGGGAAAGGGCTCGCCAATCAGGCCGGTGGAGGCTACCACCACCATTTCTTTATCGATATTCAAGGAGTTGGCTGTTGCTTCAGCCATAGCCTTGGCACCGTGCAAGCCTTGCTCCCCCGTACAGGCATTGGCATTACCGGCATTACAAACGATAACCTGTGCCATGCCGTCCTTGAGATGCTGGCGCGATACCGTGATCGGTGCTGCCACCACTTTATTTTGGGTAAAAACGGCGGCCGTACTGGCCGGAACCTCAGAGAAGATAATGGCCAGGTCGCGGCGCATGGATTTGATGCCAATATGTGCACCCCAACAACTGATACCACGCACGGTAGTCAAATTCTGGATCATAGGGCTGATGGTTGTTTGATTACTCATTTTATGTTGATGCTTAAGGTTTTAATGGAATAAATTGTAAACCTGCCGTTTCGTCCAGCCCAAACATGAGATTCATATTGTGAATGGCCTGTCCGGCTGCTCCTTTGACCAGGTTATCGATGACGGCAATGGTAATGATGCGGTTGGTGCGCTCATCGTAAGTTACAAAGAGGTCACCGTAGTTTGATCCGCGTACGTCCTTGATGGTGGGAGGTTGCTCACTGAGTCGAACAAAAGGATGGCCTTTGTAAAAATCGGTGTAAACTTTTCTCAGCTGCGATTCGGTGACTTTCTGGCGTGGAGTGGTGTAAATGGTCGATAAAATTCCCCGATCCACGGGAAGCAAATGCGGCGTGAATTGTACGTGGACATTTCCCTCGGATTGTCCGGAAAGTTGTTCTTCAATTTCTACCGTATGCCGGTGACTCTTTAAAGCGTATGCTTTGAAATTATCGCTGGCATTGGAGTAGTGGGTAGTGGCACTGGCTTTTACCCCCGCACCGGTAACCCCCGATTTGGAGTCGACAATAATCTGATCGGGATCGATCAGGTTATGTGCCACCAGTGGGGAAAGGCCCAGGATGGCACTGGTGGGATAACAACCCGGGTTGGCTACCAGGCTGGCTTTCCTGATTGCCTCGCGATGCAGCTCAGGCAATCCGTAAATCGCTTCTGAAAAACCCTCTTGATAGGTATGCGGTTTACTATACCATGATTGATAGACTTCGGGTGTTGACAAGCGGAAGTCGCCTGATAAGTCAACGATTTTAAAATCTTCATCCTTGTATTTTTCCACGTATTCCATGGACACGCCATGAGGTAATGCCAGGAATACAACATCCAGTCCATTGGGGAGGTTTTCGGCTGATTGAAGGGTAATGTCCACCAATCCACGGAATTGACCGTGAACGTTGGCAAAGGACTCTCCCTTACGACTTTCGGAAGTGATGACCTTGATCTCCACTTCCGGGTGTCGGTATAAGAGACGCACTAATTCCGAGCCGGTATAGCCGGTGGCGCCAATGATGCCTGCTTTTATCATTTTATATTTTTTCGATGGTCATGAAATTAAAACCGGACAGCAGTTCATAAATTTTACGATTACGCAATAGCCTTCAAGGAGGAGGCAATGACGTCAGTTACCTGTTCCAGTTCTTCATAGGTCATCACCAGTGGTGGTACCAGCCGCAATACATTTCCGGCGGTAGCATTGGCAATCACTCTGCGTTTGAGCATTTCGGCCACGAGTGGTTTGGTTTCAAAATCAAACTCCACGCCGATCATCAGTCCAAGTCCGCGAATTTCCTTAAGTCCGGGGTGGTTACCAATTCGGTCTTCCAGCATTTCTTTCAGCCAGAAGCCTTTACGCATGGTCTTGCGGAGAATTTCTTCTTTATCAATGGTTTCCAGGGTGGCCACTGCGGCGGCACAAGCCAGCGGATTTCCACCAAAAGTGGTTCCGTGATCACCAAAGTCGATGGCCTGACTGACTTTTTCGTTGCTGAGTATGGCACCAATTGGCAACCCATTGCCCAAGCCTTTAGCCAGGGTCATAATATCGGGTTGTACTTCGTAGTGATCTTTTGCGTAAAGCTCACCGGTACGACCAATACCGCACTGAATTTCATCAAAGATCAGCACGATGTTTTCGCGATCACAAAGTTCGCGCAGGGCACGCAAGTAGCAGGGCTTGGCTATGTTGATGCCTCCCTCGCCCTGCACCGGCTCGAGGATGATGGCAGCGATGTCTTCGCTCACTTTTTCCCTGACGGCTTCAATATCATTATAGGGGATACGGTGAAAGCCTTCCGGCATCGGGCCAAAGCCTTTTTGCATCTTTTCTTTGCCGGTGGCAATGGTGGCCAAAGTACGGCCATGAAACGAGTGATGCATTGAGATGATGCCTCCGCCTCGCCCGTTGGTATGCGCATACTTGCGGGCAATCTTGATGGCACCTTCCACTGATTCGGCTCCGCTATTGGCAAAAAACACCCGGTCAAGCTTAGAGTTGCTCACCAGCATTTTTGCCAGTTTCATTTGTGGTTCACTGACAAAGAAGTTGGATATGTGCATCAGCTTTGCAGTTTGTTCCTGTACCGCTTTCACCACATTAGGATGGCAGTGGCCCAGGTTATTTACCGCAATACCGGCCAGGGCATCGAGGTATTCGTTCCCCTCCACGTCCCACAGGCGCGCGCCTTCTCCACGGCGAAAAGCCAACGGATAGCGTTTAAAGGTAGGTAGATAGTATTCCTGATCAATGTCGTGTAAGGCGGCATTGGTAATGGACTCTTTTTCTTTTACAAGCATATTTCAGTTCCGATTGATTTTTCTGAATAAATGGCTTCGATGATGGTGGCTGGTCTGGTGCCATTGATAATACAGGTAGATTTTGCACCCTCCTGCAGGGCAATCTGGCATGATTCCAACTTGGGAATCATGCCTCCGGTAATGACATTACCAAACAGGCTGTTCATCTCATTTATCTGGAGCCGATCAATCCTTGATTCAGGATCTTCGATATTGCGCAAAAGGCCATCAACATCGGTGAGGACCAGGTAGTGATCTACCCTCAGTGCTCCCGCCAGATGACCGGCAAACATATCGGCATTGATGTTGTAATCATTGCCTGCCTCGTCAGAGGCAATACAGGTCACGACCGGCAAATAGCCATTGTCAAGCAAGGTCGTGATGAGTTGTGTGTCAATGTTTTTTACATCACCCACCTGTCCCAGGTCGTATTTTTGCTCCTGTCCATTTTCGTTTTTCAGGTGGTAGCGTTTGGTTGCGATTGCCATTTGGCCATCCTTGCCGGAAAGACCAACGGCTTTGAGGCCCGCCCGGTTTAATAAATTGACCAGATTTCCATTGACTTCCCCCTTTAGTGCCATCTCAATGTATTTGAGGGCTTCGGGACTGGTCTTGCGGTGTCCTTCAATAAATTCAGACTCGATGCGAACCGTCTTTAAAATGCGTTGAATGAAGGGGCCGCCACCGTGTACTAATACCACCTGGTGGCCATCCTTGCGCAAACGCCTAATATTTTTAACAACTGCATCCTGTAATCGTTCGCTTTGCATGGCATTGCCACCGTACTTTATGAGAATCAATTGGTTATTTTTCATGTTTTTTAGTTTAGAGGGTAAAGTGTAAAGTTTAGTGTGTAGGAGTTTAGAGGATGTACTCGCTTGATCATTTTGCTGATGCTTTGTGTCTGGGAATCCCTTTTAAGTTTAGGAGGTTTATAAAGGTTTATAGTTTAGACGGTTTAGAAGGCGGTTGAAAGCCTTGTTGATCTCCTAAAGCCCAGACTCTAAGCCCTACAATAATTCTGCTAATTCCTAAATTCTGAGAATTCTGCTCCTACTTCACCACCACCCTTGGGATAGCCGTTGGGAGTCGGCTGAGCATTTCATTGTTTAACAGCTGTGTATAATTGGTAAAGGAACTGATGCGAATAGTCGAATTCTTTTGTTTGCCCAGCAAGACCACTTCATCACCAATGGCCACGTCCTTGATGTCGCTCACGTCTACCATAAACAGATTCATGTTGATCAAACCGGTGATGCGAGCTTTGCGGCCGCGAATGAGTACTTGCCCCATATTTGACTGGCCCCGTGGATAACCATTACTATAGCCAACTGGAATGACGGCTACCTTCATATTGTGGGGCGCCTGGAAAGCAGTGCCGTAACCGATAAATTCGCCTTTGGTAACGGTCTTCAGGTCCATGATATCCGTCTTCCAGGTCATGATACGGCGCATAGGGGTATCTTTGGTTTTGCCGGTATCCCACAGGTGTTGGTGGTAAATATCAGGGCTTGGCCATAGGCCATAGGTCGCTACGCCAACCCTTACCAGGTCGTAGTGCGTATCGGGCATGGCGAGCACTGCCGCCGAACACGCAATATGTCGGTACCTGGGCATGAATTTACGCTTTTTGCATTCTTTGAGAAACTCGTTGTAGCGTTCCTTTTGCTGATTGATGCGAAAGAGATTACTCTGTGATTCCGCGCCGCCAAGGTGGGTGCAAAGTCCCTGGAAAGTGAGGTGATCTTTATTTTTTTGCAAAAAAGTAAGGCTTTTTTTGAAAAAGCGATCACTCATCCCGGTACGATTGGTGCCAGTTTCTACCTCAATATGTACCAGGGCTTTTTTATCCAGTTTTTTGGCAATTTCCAGTACCAGTGGCAGCCGGTCATAATTGAACACATAAAATTCGATGCCATTTTCGATGGCCCATTCGATATCCTTATCATAGAGAATACCCATAATCATGATGGTGCTATCGGGCGAGCAGGTATCGTGTACTTCTTCCCCTTCAAAAGCTGAAGCCACGGAGAAGTGGTTAACACCACATTTCTCCAGCATTTTCACCATTTCTATGATGCCATGCCCGTAGGCATTGGCTTTTACTACTGCTGAAAATTGAGGTTTGGGCCCCAGCTTTTTTAATAAAAAGTTGATGTTTTGTTGAAGGGCCGACTGGCTTAGCTCAATACGAGATGAGTGTCTTACTTTGCGACCCGGTGCCAGTGGATGTGATTTGGTCATGAATTTTGATTTTATTTAGTTAGTCCAGACATATTTTCTGCCCCAGCTTTCCTTGGCCAGACTGGTAATTTTTTGCACAATGGCAGCCGGTATTTTCTTGTGCTTGTCTCCCAGTTGCAGTTGATTGTAGTGAAAGGCATACACCCGCGAAGTGAATTGATCCATCGGTAGGGAAGATTCGCCGGGTATTTCGCCGTGTCCACGAACGGATGGACGAATGTCCTGGCCCCAATTTTGCACACCTGCCACGTTGGGGTTAAAAAAATAAACTCGCCATTCGTCTTGTGGTGACTTTTCAACTCTTAATAAAGAAATGGCATGGTACCCAAGCATTCCTCCGCTGGCATCGGTGATGAAGATGCCCAGCGGTACGGGGTAGATCAATTGATGCCCCCCATTGTACTGAGGATGGAAGGACGCGTAAAACACCCGGATGAAATTTTCGTAGTCGTCAATGGCTGCGGTGATCGTATTGTAAACGGAGAAAAAACCCGTTTGAATCCAATGGCCATAAAAGGCAGGATTGACGGAGATGTGTGGGTCTTCGCCCAATAATTTTACCGCCGCCTGGCGCATCATTTCGTTGTATACCTTGTCGAGGTGAGGAACGAGCACAATCGATACCGGATCGAGTTTGTAGTCGAACTTTCTAACCAGTCCCTTCACCGTATCAGCCGATTCAATCAACAATCCTTCATAGCGAAACACCAGGTTGTCAGCGGTGCAGGCGTCAATCAGTAGGTTGATCAATTTGCCGGGCGCGTGGCGGCTCCACATACTGAGCCCTCGGGCCGACTGGCAGGTGGGATTATTCCCCTGCCGGATACCGAGTGGACGACCTAACAAGCACAGCGTTCCGCCCACCATCAACTGCTTTGGTGAAGCCTGATAACTGGTTTGATTGCCCTTTTCGAGGCGTCGGGCTACCCTTGGCATTATTCTGATCTGAATCAGGCGATTGAGTGCATGAAGGGTGATTTTTTGTGAAAACAAATTGCGTTGCAGCACCCGTGCCAGCCCATATACCGCTTGTTTGGTGGCCGGTACTATAAACTGGTCAATTAATTGCAGCACCAGCTCCTGGTGGCGTTCATACTCCACCTTACCATGATTATCCAGATTTAAGGTTTTCGGGATCAGATTGGGCGCATGATTTGCGATGAACCGCAGTAATTCTACGTGATAAATCGAGACCAAACCGGTTTCGGTCATCAACTTACCCATTTGTTGCCCTTCCCGATCTAGTTGCTGGGGAGTGGCTTGCCGAACAAATTCACGGTAGGTGTCCAGGCTCTGGTGTTTAGTCGCAGCCTTAGTAGGATGGAGCAGGGCATCGAGATAGATGGACAGCTGCTCACTAGCTGAATCATTTTTTTCCAGAATAATCTTTTCATCGATGATGGTTAGCAAACTTTCGATTTTGCTGGTCACTATTGGGCGGTGGGCAGCCATGGTGGTTACCTCATCGCTTAATCTTTTATTTAATGATTTTAGGGGGATATGTTTGAGTAATAAATCAAAAAGCAGGCGTATTTTTTTGAGCTCTCCACGGGTATAGCTTTCCCAGGCTTCAGAGGAAAAATCCTCAAAAGCCAGTTCCAGATTTGCGGCAAGCAAATCTTCCAGAAAGCTCTTGGCTTGTGCCGAGGTGTAATGGGGCAATTCCAGTTTATTTTCAGAAACGGCCAATATGCGCAATTCGCTGAGTAGCTCAACCGTCGCCGTTGGGTAACCCGCCAGTAGGGTGCCGCTCACCAATGGAGCGTACAAGTGCTGCGGGTCGACCCACACGGTTTGGTCAAAAATACCTGCTTCTACTAAGTCTGGAGTGTGTTGATAAAGGGCGGCCAGGCCATCAAAAGTGCGCGCCAACTGGTCGGCCTGGCTTAGCAACTTTTTCTTCTTTTCTTCCCGGTTAAAATCGGGCGCCTGACGATAGTTTTTCAAACTATCCAGAAAGCGATCTTCGAGTTCGCTAATGGTTAATTCCATAAAAGCAGTTATTGTTAAAAGGTCTGATTTAGTAGATCAAATTTGTTAAACGTAAAAGGGTACATCTTCGTAATGCAGCAGTAACTCCTTCATCTTACCGGCATCCTCACCGGCAAAATTGACGGTGCCAAAGTGATTGCCAAATCCCTCACGAGTGGTGATCTTCTGTGGTCCTAATGGCTCTACCAGGTTGTGGTCGAGGTAGTAAGGCTCTTCGGCCAATTCGTCCGGAATTTCCAGCCGTGTGATCTGGCCGCGTTGCGGAAATACCATCACATTACCGTAGTATTTTTCGGTTTTGTAGGTGTCTGGGAAGATATCATTCAGCTCTTTTTCGGTCAGATTGGGATCGTGGCACAGCACAAATGCTGCCAGCGCATCAAAACCATAGGCCTTAGAGGCCAATTCAAGGATGTGTCCACCAGGAATTCGGCAGGCTACCTCACCAAAGTTTAGCTGTCCATCTTCGGTCAAAAACCATTCGGGGTGAACCATTCCATATTCAATACCAAAAATGTCAACCATTTTCTGTACTTCCTTGTGAATCAGGTCGCGCTTGGCTTCGAGTTCCGGACCAGCGGGAATGAAGTTGGAATAGCCAAGGTGTACATATTCGGTGATATTTAAAAAGCGCACTTTTCCATTGTGGATGAATGCCTCACAAGAGAATTCCTTACCGGAAAGGTGACTTTCTACCAGACACGGAAAATCGGCCTGTTTCACTTTATTGTCGATATCCTCGCGCGACTTAATAAAACGGTGTCCTACCGTACCGGCCGAGGCAAAGGGTTTGAGGTGAAACCAGGCATCTTCTTCACCGGGTAGCTGCAATTCGGCCTCATTGAGACGATCCAGAAATTTGTGTACCTGATCATAATTGTGCACTTCCTCAAAAAGTCCCACACGAAGACCACCCAACAAAGCTTTGCGCTTCATCATCGCCTTGTTGCGAAACAGAAAAGCCCGGTTGAGTACCCGCGGATCATTGCGATACAGCGAATTCAGGGCGCCGGCCCATTCAACGGTCTCCTCATAGAGCGGCACTGCCACATCTACGGTGTAAGGTCGGAGCAGCTCGGCGAGAGCCAGTGAATTGGAGTGACTACCAAATTCGTCCAGATGATAGCCCACAAAGGGAATATTATGTTCTTTAGCGTAGGGCGCAAAGTCGGGGAAAGAAACGACGACAAAAGGCTTGTTGGCCTTCTGCATACTCTCAATCACAGGAAGACTCCAGCCAATCAATGCAAATCGGTTTGCCATAGATATATTAAAGTTTTAATTAAAAAAATATTGAAAAGCAGAATAGGGAAGCGTATAATGATCAGCGAAAGAAGGCTGAAAAGGCAGATGAAGATGGTCAGTAACTCAAGAACATTACCTCCAGAATCGCTCCCAATGCTTGCAAAAAAGCAAAGACTGTCCTGCTTGTAGGGTTTCAACTACTGCCCATATGGTAATAAAAAAAGGACGAAATTGCAAGTCGGGCCGTTGAACTGGCGTTTTCGCAGGTGGGTTACTTTTTGAAAATCAATTGATTATAAAAAAATGAGAAAGATAGATCACACTTTTTCAAATTCAGCCCGGGTAAGACCGAATATCATGACGTCAAGCAGCTCACCACTAATCTTTTTAAAATCTGCACGTAGATCGCCCTCACGGCGAAATCCACATTTTCGGGCCAGGCGTTGACAGGCAAAGTTGTCGGTGGCAGTACGCAGGTAAATGCGTTCCAGTTGCAATTGGCGAAAGCCAAAAGCCAGACAGGCTACTACAACTTCCGACATGATGCCTTTGCTGCCATATTCATGGTCAATAAAGAAACCCAGTTCTCCTTTTGGAACCGACCAATCAATGCGGAACATTCGCAACATTCCGATCAACTTGGCTGACTCGTTGTCCCAAATACCAAAGCAGTACTCTTTTTGTAACAACCAATCGGCCAGTTTTGTGCGCACAAAAAACTCCGCTTTTTCTTTTGTATCGTTCTCCTGAAGGGTTTTGACAAAGGCTTCCGCCAAAAAAGTGTGGTTATCCTGGACCAAATCGTAGAGTAGGAAACCTTCGCCTTCGCGGAAACGCCGGGTGACTGTGCGTGGGGTGAGGATGACTGTATCAATATCTAAAAGCCTTTCGAGCATCGGGTTTTTTCTCAAATCTAAGCCATTCAATGTGAATAGGGTAGTGATTGGATAAATAATTCCATTAATTTTGCCGCATAAGATCGACTATGAGGTTCTTCCAAACCAGGCGTTTCCGGATTAAGTTTGTCAAAGTGATGTATATCACGTTGGTCTGGACCCTTGTCGGAATACTCGACGCGCTGAATACTCATGCCATTACCAGAGTCGGTTATTTTCACCTGAATGCCGAATATCCTTTTGGCCAGTACCTAATGGTTAATACGTTGAGCGCCCTGCTCTCGGGGCTGATTTCGGGAGTGATCTTGATGTATTTTCTCAGAGAATGGGTGCGTGCCAAGTCGTTTGGTTTCGCCCTCGTGGTCAACAGTATGGTTATTGCTGTTCTCAACTTGTTGATTACCGTATTCACCTACTCCATATTCTTCAGTTTTTACCACCGCGAAACACCCTGGCATCCGGATGTGGTGGAATATACGGCATTGGTGGTGGGCCCGGCATTTTACCTCAAATATTTCATTCTCTGGGCCATCGTCGTTTTTCTGACCATCACCTTTTTACATGTCAATGATAAATATGGGACCGGCGTCCTACTGAAGTTACTACTGGGCCGGTATTACCGACCACGCGAGGAGGAACGCATTTTCATGTTTGTAGATATCCGCTCGTCAACAACCATTGCAGAGCGGCTGGGACATATTCGTTTCTTTAATCTAGTTAACGACTTCTACCGCGATATCACCATTCCCATTATCAACACCTCGGGGGAAATGTACCAATACGTAGGTGATGAGGTGGTCATTGCCTGGACCATGGAAGAGGGCTTGCCTGATGCCAATTGTCTGCGTTGTTTTTACAATATGCAGGAATCGATCAACCGGTTGGCGCATCGTTACCAGGAGAGATACGGTATCGTCCCGCAATTTAAGGCCGGGCTGCACTGTGGCATGGTCACCATTGGCGAAATTGGAGTGATCAAAAAAGATATTGTCTACTCCGGTGATGTGATGAATACCACCTCCCGCATCCAGAATGCGTGCAATAAGTATGGCGTAGATATTTTGCTATCAAAATACTTGCTCGACAAACTCAACTGGCCGCCCCACGACTTTTATGCAAATCGGGTGGGAATCATTGAGTTGAAAGGTAAGAAACAAAAGATTGAACTTTTTACCATTGGAGAAGAAGATATCTATGCCAAAGAACGCTTCACTGATGACTAGTCACTACTGGTCAGCAATAACTGGTCCTCCTCACTGATCAGGTTTTGAGCTTCAAGATAAACTTTAACCTCCTGCCCCAGGGCCGAACATAACTTTTGCAACCTCGTTTTAATCAAAAAGCACACATTGAAAGACAAGGACCCAAACACAAAAAATATTAAGCTATGAAAAGTAAAATGAAGTTTTTCGCAATGCAAAGTTTTCTGGTCTTCTTGTTGGCTGCTTTTACCTTTTCCTGTAATTCAAACAGTCAAAATCAGGAAAATGAAGATACAACGGCCATGGAGATGACAGAAGGCGAAACAATGGCTTCCAGTGAAGAGATGCCGGAAGCTATGAAACCTTCTGAAAGTCAAAATACTAAAATGGAAAAGGACCAGATCGATAACAATGTGTATTATCCCGATGCCTACACATACGTATACTGGGATACGAAGCGCAATGAACCGATGAAGGTCAAGGCCTCAAATAAATCCAGTGAGTCAGCTGAAGCTGAAAAAATATATACTGATATGAGTAAGCTGGATCGTGCACCACTGTTTAGTGCCAATTGTACCCAGGAAAAAGACCCTGAAAAATGTAGTAATGAAGCTATTCAGGACTACATCCGCAAGAATGCGAAATATCCTAATGAAGCCTTGCGAAAGGATGAGGAAGGATTGCAATATGTAACCTTCATCATTACTGAAAATGGGGAAGTGGAAGAAGCGGATATCAAAGTAGAGTCGAAAGGAGAAACCTGTGCCGACTGTGCTTCGGAAGCCAAACGCCTGGTAGCGGAAATGCCAACGTGGCAACCAGCCAGTAGAAACGGAAAACCGGTGAATGTGCAGGTTGTACTACCGGTCCGCTTTGACCAGATTTTTCAATAATTGACATTAAAAATCCAACCTCTGCCGCGCCATATTGATTCTCACGCCACCACCAATATATTGAGTACTCAAATCGCGGCTATCATCATCGCTGTCCTGTTTTCGGTAGAAATAGTTGAAGTCGAGGAAGATATTGTGCGCCAGACGGTAGCTTACGTCGAGCCCACCGAGAAGGGTACGGCTGGCAATGCCCTGGCCAATTTCGTTATTATAGGTTTGTTGGCGGGTGGTATTGGGCAGCAGGATATTGCCGCCCCAGTTTTCGTTGGTGCCATCTTCACCAAAGGTGCCACTGATCAGGCGGGCATTAATGAGCCAGTTTTTGGCAGGCTGATAGCGCAACAAGGCCACATATTCGCGAAAATTTGCCCCGAGTGGGTGTGCCAGCGACTGGCGATATTGGGAGTAATTGGCCGAGCTATCGCCGTGGGTGTAGGTATAAGGACGAGCTGAATTGTACTCCAGCTGCACATCCAGATGATCAATGCCCAGAGCGTCGATGTATTTTACCCCGGCCTGAATGCCATATTTGTTGGCCCACCAGCCTTGATTGTCGACTACCAGTTCGTCAAATTTGAATTCATCCAGCATCAACTGGCCGTATAGCTGAAAGCGCTTCCACAAGTTCCATTTGCCTTCAAGGCCAATCAATACATTGTCGGGGCTACCCAGACCGTGCTCTACGAGTCGATACAGAATAACCGGATTGAGGTACTGTAGTTCAAACTGATTATTGCGACTAAACATCACCACTTCGTAAAAGCCTACCTCCATATTTTTGGAAATTCGGAAACTGAAGTGATGTGCGGCCATATATTTCTTAGGCTGAATGACATCGCCTCCCGGACGTTGGCCATTGGGCGTCAACTCAGCAAAAATATTTTGGTAGTGAAAGCGCCACACCTTCCAGTTGAACTTGAGGTAGAGGTAGTTTTGCGCAAAGTCCGATAGCAGTAGGGAGCGGTACCCATTGCCGATAGCATTGCGGCCGTAGCCAAATTGCAGCCCCACGTGCTGGGTAATATTGAAGCCGAGATAGCCCTGCCCATTGAGATAGTCATACCCCTGGTTGATGTCCAGAATCGTGCTTTTGTAGCTTTTGTACAAACCCGCTCCCGGCACAGCGCGGTACTTCTGAATAAATTCGTTGACGTAGTTGGGAAAACGCGATTGGCTTTCCAGGATATTCATGTAGAAATAAATGCGGTCATCTACGCCACCTCGCACTTCCAGGCCACGCTGGTTGTGAAATACAGGTTGGGTATCATCTACTGAGTGGGCAATGGAGAAATTCAGCATTGGGTTTACCCGAATATGGAAATACTTTTCGTTGACATCAAAAAAGTTGGCGGGCGTCTGATAGAAATATTTTAGAATGGGCTTTTTGCTTAGTTCAAACCGAGGATCGGCCATGCTGGCCTGCATTTGGGTGAGGCCTCCTTCCGCAGCGGCACGGCGACCGGCCAGAGTAGTGCAATTGACGGCCTGCCCCAGCCATTCGTTATTGTCCAGAAAGATATAGCGCAAATCTTCGCGATCCAGTGCGGTAAGGTTCTCGGCAGTGGTATCAACCAATAGGGCAAACTGCGTGGCATCACCGCGGGTGTAACCCTTGAGTGCAGAATGATAAGGCGTTGGCAATCCCGTCTTGATTTCCAGGCGATCCAGCATGTGGTAGGACTCGCTGCCCAGCGGTAGGGCACTTCCCTGACTCATCAGATGGGCGGTCATCAGCAATAGCGAAAGGACGTATAGTAGTCTCATGTTTTGGAATTATTGGGCAAAGGTAGTGCTTTGGTTGGAAATGGATGATAGGTAAGTAGGTCGATGTTGCAAACATCTCCCGAGCGAGAAAAATTTTGAATGGGTTGTTGTGTTGGGAATTATTCTGGTTTATTTTGAGTTTGAAAATCGAAAAACTAAAGCCATGAGTATTAAAAAAGCTTACGACCACTGGTCGGAAATATACGACACCAACGACAATAAAACCCGCGATCTGGACCAGCTTGCTACACGGAAAACCTTGGCAAAGTACTCCTTTAAGAAAGTGTTGGAATTGGGCTGCGGCACCGGGAAAAATACCATTTGGTTGCTGGAAAAGGCCCGGGAAGTGATGGCCCTCGATTTTTCGGAAGGCATGTTGGCGAAAGCCAAAACAAAGATCAAATCCAATAAAGTGACCTTCCAGCAGGCGGATCTGACTCAGCCTTGGAACGTATCATCAGCTTACGCCGATCTAATTAGCTGTAATCTCGTGCTGGAACACATCGAAAACCTGCATTTCATCTTTCAGCAGGCTGCGGATAAACTCAAGCCCGGAGGACATTTTTTTATCTGCGAATTGCATCCCTTTAAGCAATACACCGGTAGCAAGGCCAAATACGAAACCGATCAGGGACTGGAAGAATTAGAGGTTTTCATTCATCACGTTTCGGAATTTACGGATAGGGCTTTCGCTAATGGCTTCACGGTAGTAGAATTAAAAGAATGGTTTGATGCCGACAAGCCGGATGGCCTTCCCCGATTGATCTCTTTTGTTTTTCAAAAAAAGTAATCATATGCTCTCAATTAAACGAATGTCGGAGCACGAGATAAATGCGGTTGCCCAACTGGCCTTTAAACTGTGGCCGGATGCGGATTTACAGGAATTAACTGCCGAATTTGCCGATTTGCTTTCTTCCCCAAGGGACGCAGTTTTTGTGGCTAAGGAAAATGAAATGGCCATTGGGTTTGCCCATGTTTCCCTGCGGTACGAATTTGTGGAGGGTACCTCTTCTGCTCCCATCGGTTATCTTGAAGGCATCTTTGTGGAGGCTACCTGGCGCAAACGAGGTATTGCCCGCCAGCTGGTACAACACTGCGAACAATGGGCTCGGGAAAAGGGCTGCCATGAATTCGCGTCGGATGCGGAATTGCATAATGTAGATAGCCAAAAATTTCACGAAAAAGCCGGATTTAAAGAAATCAACAGGATTGTATGTTATGCGAAGGTATTGAATAGTTAACCGTAGCACTATTCAATACCTTCAGAACATCCCTCAATTACCAGCCCGTTTGCCGAACGGGGATGGTTTCTGTGCGGTTAGCCACAACTGAAAAGCCCTGGCGATCAATTTTTATGGTGACCCATGAGCCCTCAGCTTGATCTCCACCACTTACCGTTTGTACTTCTATTTTATAGTAACCGGGACTTAAGTCGGGAATTGAAAGCTGACAGTTTTTATTAAATCGCCCCAAATCACGGTTGGGCAATCTGCCCCCCGGTTTCAAAATGACCTTATAGGAACTACAGTAGCATCGGTCACAGTTAAATTTAATAAGAGCACTACCAGTTTTTGGCGGTGGAGGAGGCGATGGCTTTGGTGTAACTGTTGCAGACTTACTTTTATTACTTGTTGCACCAGCACTAGAGCTGGAGGTGCTTGATCGGCCACCTGCACTAGAACGGCCAGAGGAGGTGGATTGTCCCGAACCTCTTCCGGAAATGTCCCTGCTGTCTGAGCGATCTGGACGGACTGCACGTGACTTGGGCCGCAGCCAAAGCGCATTGGCAAAATTAAAATCCGATTCCCAGCGGAATTCGCCTTCACTAAAGGAAAGGTAAGCTCCATTTTGGACAATTAGAAAACCAGGGCTTTGACCATCAATTTGAGTGACCTCGAAATATGAACCGGACCTCGTAAAAAGAGGTTGAGAATTACTACTCAAACCTAATTGAAGGTTGTACTTATCGTCCACAACAATGGCTTCTTTACTATTATTTGGGTTTTTCAAAAGGTGAAAGGAAAAATCTTCGCCACCGGATACATATAGTTTTCCGGAGCTATTCACTTTGACAAAAGAGCCGCCTTTTTCTTGTAAAAAGAGCTGCATTTGCCTTTGGGGTTTAGACCTTTTTTTTGAAGAGGGTCGGGATTGCCCAAAGGCATTAGAAATAAAAAGCGAAAAACAGATTAATAAGATCGATTTCATGGTCTTGGGTTTATTGAAGATTGATGAAAAATTGGCCTGTCTGTCTTCTTAGTTGAGCAAAAGAAAGGGGCCAGATATACTGACTGCCATCGATGCTCTGTGTTATAAATGAGCTGCCCGATGGAGAGAAGACTACTTTAATGATCGGTACCTCGTTGTGCTTAAAACCGGCAACACGAAGAACATTTACTTTGGTAATGTCTAGCTGAAAAAGAATCACCTGCCCATCATCGCCGGCACTTAGTAAGCTAGTGCCATCCGCAGAAAGTTCCAGGTCCTTAATGGCAAATTTATGGGCAGTAATCGCTTTTTCCAGTTCACCTGATGTATTCCAAACCCTGATCAGTCCATCGTCACTGGCAGTAAGGATAAAATTGGATTGTGGTGAAAATAGAATATCATTGACCGCGGTGGGATGAGATAAAATAGCCCGAACACTTTGATCAAGCGTAGAATATAAGATCGCCGTCTGATCTTCGGATGCTGAGGCAAAAAAGTTTCCATCCGGTGAAAAAACGACGTGGTTGATGCGGTCTTTGTGTAGGGGTATTGTATCGATTTTTTTCGCACCACGAGAATTGTTATTGAAATTAAGTTTATAAAGTTGTAAACGATGTGCTTCATCGGCCAGCACTGCCCATTGTTGATCAGGGGAAAAAACACCCAGGCTGATGCCTTCAGGTTGCTGAGCCAACAGGGCTATCGTGTCCAGTTTTGCACTAGGTGAATCAAAGGCCAATAGCCAGCTCTGACCATCCAAAGCAGTCGACAATAACCAGCGGCCATCATCGGAAAAAGTGATTGTCGTGATTTCTCCCTCGTGCAAGTTGTAAGTCGTTTCAAGCTGAAGGGTAGAGGCATTGTAGAGCTGGATTTGCCCTTCCGCAGTTCCAAATAAAACATAGTCGCCTTCCGGAGTCGAGGCCGTACGACTATACCCAAAGTCCAGGTCTGCCAGCAGTTCACCAGTCATCGACCAAATGGCTGCCCTGCTATCAATCGCCACCGTGCTGAACGCCATATTTGCGGAAGCAACTGAAATCGATTGTACATAGCTATCCTGCGGAGGTAATACGGAATAATGGGCGGTTTGATCCAAATTCCAAACGCGTAGTTGATTGAGTTCATCCAGGCTCAGGATGCATTTCCCATCTGAGGAAAAACTGGCCAGGCGTAGCGGAATGTCAACTTGATTGATCAAGTCGACTCCGAGTTTACCCGTGTTGGAATTCCAGACTTTAATGGTGCCATCTGTGGATGCACTGAGCACTTTCCAGTCATTTGGCCCGAATTCAGCATATCCGACACGCTCATTATGACCGGTAAAGGTCTGGAGCAGGCGTCCTTCTGTCGTGTACGTTCTAACTTTTGCATCCGCATTAGCCGTAAGTATGGTATTTCCGTCCTGAGAGTACCTGGCACTGTAAATGATATCATGCCCGGGATTAGCAACTACACCGACCCGGGCTCCGGTGAAGGTCCAAATCTCAGCAGTATCATTTTGGGAGGTAGTGATAAAAGTCGGGCTATTTCTGGCAAAAGAAACGGTATTTACCGGGTAGTAAAAATGATCGATGGTGGCCTGCTCTTCGCCTGTTGTCTTCCAGATCCTAAGAATTGTTTGATTAAAGCGTGCCAGTATATATTGACCGTCCGGAGACAATCGGGTCCAATCGAGTGACGCTGTACCGCCAGGTATTCGTAGTACTGTCGAGCCATCCAGATTGAAGATTTCAATATTTCCGGCGGTCGTACCCAATAAAAGTTGAAGATCATCTGGGGCAAAGTAAAGGCTTGCAACTGTTCCTTCGCCGTATGAGAAGCTACCAATTTCGTTGCCGTTCTTAAGATCCCAGATATGAATTTCCTGGTTGGAAAAGGCTGCAGCCAACAATTGACCATTCTTTGAAACATACCAGGCCAAAAGATCCGCATTATCGATGCCAAATGTTTGTTGCACCTGGGCCACGCTATCAAAAACGATCAGTTTACTTTTTGTTTCCGCCAAAGCCTGATGAGTTCCTGGCAGGAATTGTGCAGTAATTACCGGCTCCGAGATAGGCAAAGAAAGAAATGGCGGATAATAAACGGCATCCGGATCCTGGAAGATGATTTCATACCAAACACGCCTTCCATTGAGGTTGGTCGAATCCAGATCCAACGAAGCGGCAGCCAGGCTAAGTGCCCGGTTGGCTTGTTTGTTAGATTTTAACTGTAGTAAGGCATTGGCTGCCAGTTCATTAGATTTTGCGGTGTTACTCTGCTGGTTGGCTTTTTTGCGTTCTAAAAGGGCCCATGCTGACAAACCCGATAAGGCTAAAATAATCAATAAAGTGGTGGCCAGAAGGCGATTCCGACGCAGGGCCTGAGCACGCAGACTCTGCTGAATCAGATGTTGTTCATCCGACTTAAACGCAATGTTTTCCAGGTGGGGCTGAATTTCAGCCAGGTCTTCCTTGCCCAATAAGATTTTTCGACTTTGGTATCGATCTAATCCACGCTTGACCAACAATACCACCTTTTGCCGGGCTTTTAGTTCCGCAGAAGCCTTTTCATAAACCTGTTTGGCAAGGGTGTCGTGACTCAGTTCGTACCTCATTTTGGGGGTGTGGGTGGTTAGATGCTCATTATCAGTCGCTTCTGTAAGGTATGGTTTTTTTTTAAGAGTAAGGTATAATCAGAATTAGTTATGCAAAACTTCAACCAGCATGTAACTTTTTCTCTTGTATGATGACTTTTTTTCTGTTCGATTCAATTGGAGATTGTGGTAATTCCAGAATGTCTTTGTCAGTCCGTATCCAGAAATATTGCCTGTCAATTATCTACATCACTCCAAAAAAATCCAGTTAACGAATAAGGCACATTTACGACTAAGTCAAAAACCACTTAAAATCCGGTGATTTGGGTTTAATCATCAGCTTCTTTTATAAACAGCTTCTCAAAGGCATTATAAACGGCTATATGCAAAGCATCACCGTGGGTTTTATCCTCCAAGAAGTCAAAAAATAGCTTGGTGTGCTCTTTTTTATCCAGGTTCAGCTTATCGTATAGCTGTTTTGCCGTGCGCTCCATAATTTCTCCTTCCTTGCCCACGGCAATATAGATTGATTTCTCTGTTTGGTAGGGAAGGGGCTGTTCTTTTAGCAGTTTTTCATTATCCCACCACAAACTGGGACTAACGATGATGTACTGATCAAATAAATCGGGAGCTTTAAACAGGATCTCTGTAGCCAGCAGCCCACCAAGAGACTGGCCGATGATGGTTTTGTTATCCCCGGTATTGAAGGTCGTTTCAACAAAAGGCTGCAACTCTTCCTTGATGAATTGAATAAATTTTGCCGAGTGGCCCGATGTTGGCAATTCCTTTTTGTCGACCTCACTGGTAGAGGGATAAGTAAAGTCTCTTTTCCGATCCACATTACCAATGCCGACAACAATGGATTCAGGAACCAGATTGATCCACCCAAAAGAACCAAATTGGACCAGCCCGGCAATGTGAATGAAGTCTTCATCTTTGGAGCCATCCAGCAAATAAATGACGGGATAGGTTTTTAGACTATCATCAGCATAACCATGCGGTAGATAAATGTTCAAATCACGAGGTTCACCCAATACCGTCGATTCGATCTGGATAGATTTACCAATGGTGAAATCGCTTTCGCTAATTTGTCTGGGTATGGATTGACCAAAAGATAGGGTGGTGATCATTGTTAGGGCGATGATGGCTGTCATTTGCTTTTTCATGGTCAATGTTTATGTTAGAGCTCGCCTTATGGCGAATTGGCTAAGTTGACAAAATTATCAATGATTCCCATCAAAAGTTGTCAACTTCAACGATCCATGGGACATGGAGACATGGAATACCTGCAAAATATGGAAAAAATTGAGCATTACGGCGAGGCGAGCAAGTTTCCTGTGTATGCGGGGTAAACATGCTGAAATTTAAAGATTATCAACTAACTATAATGGCGGAATCTGACATTCCGCCATTATACGTTGGATTTAGAATCCAAATGTCTTTCATTTCCTACTTCATTCCTCAACTCGCTCGCGAGGTTTTTCAAACCAAAGCGATAATCTAACAAGTCTCCTGACTTGTGTAGGTGATACCAAAGTCAAGTAGAAGAATCCATTCTATATTCCTTTGTCATGTTAACTGCTACTTTATCCAACCGACTGCTTTTCTCCATTCGTCAATTTCCCGTTTTCTTTTTTCGTAGTCAATAGGTGGACGTTGGTTTTCTTCTTCGGCCTGTCGTCTCATCTTACTAGTCTGCTCTTCCAGTGTATTAAGCCCGATCGATTTTCTTCGTTGGTTGACTTTGATCAAGCCGTCAAAAGCATTGGGACTTAGTTCACCGTTTTCATCCCAGTCAAATTGAGTTCCGTAAAGCTGTGGCCTGCCTTCAAAGGCGGCAATACGGTCGGTCAGGTACGCCAAATTTATGGGGTTTGCCTTTTTTGTGGCAACAGCCTCCTTCAATAGCTTTGCACACTTCCTCATAAAATTGGGTTGTGCGATGGAGTGCTGTATGACCAGCCAGGCTGCTTCACTGGCTTCCTCGCCTACTTTGTCAATCGTTGGATAACCGATCGTGTCAATGATATCATCCAAGTGCCGTGCATTTTGATTGTGCAAGGCCTGCATGGCTCCATTATAGCCTTGCCCCAATTGCCCGTTTTGCATCAGCTGGTCTCTCAGTGACAGGTCTGCCTTTTTTAAGGCAATGATCTTTTCAGCGGCGCTTTGGTAGTTCATACCTTCTATTCTTGAAGGGGCTTATTTTTCAAATGTTTCTCAAAAAAGCTTAAGGCCATTCCGGTAACTTCATTATGAATTTGTTTTCTGTCAACACCTTCGGGATCAATGGTGATTTCTGAAGCCACTTTTTTGCCAAATTCGGTGGCCTCATTTAGAAAGACGTAGTGACCTACCTTTTCTCCCAGTAGGTGCAACTCGGAAGTTGGGATCAGCTCGTGGTATTTTACCGCATTGTGTTCAATAGGAGTATTGGTATCTCCTTTTCCCGCAATGATCAGGACGGGGGCTTCAATATCCCGGGTTTGTTCTTTTGAATGAAAGCCAAAGCCTACGGCCGGAGCCATTACAAAGAAAGCGCTCATTCGATCGTCTTTTACTTTATCTTTATATTTCTCGTAAGAGGCAACAATCAAGCTGTCTGTTTCAAAGTCTATCACTTCATCCGTTTGTGGAAACTCTGGAGGGAGTTCAGGAGTGATTCCTTCACGGAATGTTCTGTCAACCAGCCCGCCGGCCAGTGCAATATTGGTGTATCCGCCCAGCGAATACCCGATCCCACCAATTTTTTCCGCATCAATGATGGCATTGAATGTCTCATCTTCCAGCACTTTGTCCAGCACAAATTGAACATCGATGGCTCTTTCCCACCACTTTACAAATTCTCTGGGAAGTTTATTGAAAGTCGTATTGCCGTAATGTCCCAGAGATACGACCACATAGCCATTTTTTACCAATTCTTCAATCATCCAGGTTAAGGAAAACCGATTGCCTCCAGTGCCGTGTGAGACGATGAGCAGTGGAAATTTGCTGTTCACAAAAGTGGCATCCGTAATGCTGTTAATGGGTTTGAATACCTGTTTTTCATTTGGTGGTTTTACAACCAAAGAATCATTGGTCGGATACCAAATTTCTACCTCCAGCGGGCGATTTCTCTCCTCATCAAGGTATTTGAAAGACCGCTGGCCGATGTTGTATTCAGTGGGTCCTTCCGGTTTATCTTCATTGCAAGAAGAAAAACAAAGGGTGATTGCGATAAGCAGCAAACTGATGATTCTCATTTCCTGGTTTTGATTGTTAATTGTGAGTAGCGCTGGCCGATGTGTTGCAATGCTTGTACTTACCGCATGGGTGCATGACAGACAGGCATTGATTACTTTCGGGGTAAAGATAAGTAATCAATGACTGTTATGACTAGGATTGGCGCTTACGATTACTGCAAACGAGCACTCCAGTCCATCAGGTGCCTATTAAATGCTTGCTGAGTGGAAGCCTCTGTCTGTGGATTATGGCTCGCATTATCCATGAGTACATACTTGATGTTTGGGTTGTCCCCAATGACTTCTTCCCACGATTTGTAGGGTATGGAAAAGTCGAGTTTGCCCATCACGATTAGGGTAGGGACGTCCAATTTTTCCATCTTTTCAATCATATTCTTTTTCGATGAGACACTACCAAATAGCTTGCCAATAAGCTGTGGGCAGGTTCTGAGTCCATTCAATAATCTGGAGGCGTCGTATTTCGGGTTGGCCCAATATATCGGAGCATTGTGGTGGTAGGATACCGCAAATTGTTGGTCTTCAGGAATAGAATCTATCATTCCCTCTAAAGCCTTCATGTTTTCCAATAGGATGTTTTCTCTTTCTTTGTCAGCTAGCTCATTCCAGTGCTTTTCTTTAATTTTTCCAAAGTTTTGGTCAAAGTAAGCAACACCACCTATGATCACCAGCCCATTTAGGTTTTCGGGATATTTACTGGCATAGTCTAAGGCAATTTGTGCATGTACGGAATGCCCAACCAGGGTGAATTGATTAAGACCCAGGTTTTTTACCACTGTATTAAGGTCTTCACTAAAAGTAGCCAGATCAATTTGGGCGAGTTGTTGCTCAGAGGGGCTACAGTCAGGGACAAAATGCCTGGAATCGATAAAGATGAGCTCAAAATTTTTTCCCAGTTCCTCCGAAAATGCCTTTGAGTAATAATCGGCTGAACCAACGACAACCATTGGAGCTCCTTGGCCTTGTCGCTTGTATTTTAACTTAAATCCATCAATGTCGATTGATCCATTTTTTACAACTGTTTCTTTTTCATCAGCCAATTCATTGGAATCTGTAACGGTTTCTTCCTGTGCATTATCTTGAGCTTCGGAAGAAGGTGATGTACAGTTGGTCATAAAAATAAACATCGCAAGCAGTAGGAAAGGAGTGAGTGAGTTTTTCATTTTAGTTAGGCTTTATGGTTTTGAATTATTTGGAAGTGCACATTCCGGATTCTGGTTTGCAGAATTTATAATTTTTCACTCAGTACTCCAAATCATTCGGCAGCAACCACTAATTTCCCAGCATACACCATTCCTCTTTTACTACGTAGCCAAATGATGTAAACACCACTCTTTAACCCTCCAACATCAAGGATTGTTCCGTCGGCTGTTTTTTGAAAGGGGACCTGAATTTTGTTGCCATTAGCATTGGAAATACCAAGTATGAAGTCATCTTCAAGCAATTCCGGCATTTTTATTTTTGCAAAATGTCGGCTGGGGTTTGGAAATACCTCCAGGGGCTGAATATTTGCTGGTCGGCGTTCGTTGACTGATGTCAATACTTCGCAATTGATGTCGAGATAGCCAACGGACAAAAATAAGTCGTCAAAATAGCTGTCATTGTCCGTTCCGGCATTTCGGGTGCCTTTTAGTTCTACCTGTATCGTGCGGGTTTGTTCCGGGATGGCCTCCGAAGTGCTTAATGAAGTCCATGTGTTATTCAGGGTCGTTAGGGTTTCGCTTTGCGCAATTTGGGCCATGTTTTCATCCAAAAAAATGACTTTCATTTCCGGACGGTCAGAGCCGGAATAATTGGACAGATAGCCGCCAAAGTTGACCTGGAACCCACCGGCTTCTATGGAATCCAGATATGGAGTCATATCAATGTTCTGGACGACCCGACCCACTTCACTGTGTTCGCAGAGGCCTCCCACCGCAAAGTATTTAGTGCCGCTATTGGGCGCTACACCGGCGCAGACTCCGCTTTCCAATGCTTCAAAAACACCTTCTACCACCTCCCAGTCGTTAATGTCGTTTTCCGCACCGGGATTGGTGAGTAGATTAGGCGGGGCGATGGAAGCTCCGGTGGTAAAAGAGACTGGCGTTGACCATTCGCTCCAGTTCATTTCGCGGTCTCGGTATCTGACCCTCCACAGGTAGTCTGTAAATTCATCAAGCCCCGGGATTTCTTCATCCGTCAAGTCATCAGCGGCTTGTGTATCAATGTCGTAGTACCAATTCTCAAAGTTTTTCCAGCTTTCCGCCACCGGATTGTCAAAACCGTCTTCAAAAGTGGTCACCTGCCAGTGGCTCTGACCGTGGGTGGCATTTGTATTTGGGGACGAAAAAGGACTAGCTTCCAGCACCACACATTCCGGTGCAATGCCGTTTTCGTCTACCGGAAATTCAGCGGTTGGAGTATTGACGAATGTTGGAATTAGCCGAATCGTCAGGCTATCGGTCAGTTGGTTATCAACCGTCACATCCTGGTCACCGCGGCTGATTCTTTTGATGACCACTTTGGGGTCAGCATCATCGGTGATTTCTACCATGACAAAGCCATATTCGTCCTGTGATACCGAGAATTCATCGTAATCAAAATTGGGGAATTCCCCCCAGTTATCGATCGCCCCGCCTGCTGTGGCCACATTGATCCAGAGGTGTTTATGGTCTCGCGACTGTCCGCGCGAGTAGCCATGGGTATGGCCGAAGAAATGAATGCTGGGCTTGCCACAATTGGTGGTAAACTGTTCCAACCGGTCGATAACCTCTCCGGTAAAATCGGATTCTCCGGGCGTCCACAACTCAGATTTGTGAGGGTGGTGCAATTGAGCAAATACAAAATCAATGGAGTCGGTATTGCAGGTTGAGGATAAGGTTTCATCCAGCCAGATCAGCTGTTCCGGGCTGTCAAAAGGACCGTTCGAATTCAGTCCGATCATGCGCACGTTACCGTAATCTTTATGCCACCAGTGTTCTTCAAATCCGGGAGTACCATTTTCCGGCAGTTTGAAATAGGTAAAGTAGTAGGGCGCATTATTTTCGTGGTTGCCCAGCACCGGATAGACCGGCACATGGCGAAACAGCTTTTCGGCGGGATTAAAGAACGTATTTTTCCAGGAAGTAAAGTCATTACCATTATCAACCAGGTCACCAGGAATCATGACCAGGGCCAGGTTGTCTACCAAATCTCCGCCCAATTCCTCCTCCAAATAGGTCAGCACTCCATCTTCAACAATTTCCCGGAATTTATCGGGAAAAGCGCCATCTCGTTGCATATCACTCATCGCCACGATCCTAAAGGCCTCATGGTCAGAAGAAAAAGGAGGTGTTTTAAAGTGGAAAATACCCGAAACGGCATCACCGGTCTTCACCCGATAAAAATACTGGGTAAAGCGCTCCAGGTTTTCAAGATGCACCTCATGCACTATTGCCGTACCATTGGAGGTATAGGCCATGCCGATTGATTCATTGCCCAATGCATCGGTCAGTCCCCATTCCACCGTACTCTCCTCACCGGAGTTGGTCTCCCACAAAATGTAGATCGAGTGGGGCGCAGCATCTTGTAGATACGGTTGGATGGTGATGGATTGGGCGATGACCGCGAAGGAAAGTTGGGTGAAGATCAGGGTGGTAAGGAGTAGTTTTTTCATTTTGTGGTTTTGTAAAGAATATTTGCTTGCTAATGATCACCTCCAGGTCACCTCAATAGACACGGGCATCCAGGCGAAATTTACCGGAGTGATGCTAAAGGGTTTATAATCCATGAGCACATCAAAGGGGCGTTCCTCTACCTGCAACTCCCAGTGCGTTTCTTTTTGGGTTAATCGACCCACTCGCCATAGCCAGCTTTCCCTAAAACCTTGTGGAGAACTATTTTTGATCAGGTCCCAATGACTGATAATGGCCTCAAGCATTTGTTCCGTCATTTTATCCTCCAGTTCGCTAACTTCAAAGGTTGAAGGTACATTATCGTCCAGGGCCAGGCCGCAAAGCAATTTATTGAGTGGCAAACTTTCTTCAGAAAACGAATCCTCAGGATTAAAGACATACTGTAATAACAACGCCGCTTTTCCTGCTAATTCGGGGCTGAGCCCTTGCTCATCCAAGTAACCACACCTCTCGAAGAAAAAGGGTAAATAGGCATTCAAGATGACGAGGCCAGCATTGTTGATGTAGATTTCCATTGTGTAGGTTTTTGGCTATTCTATAGATAGATACGGGTTTACTCTTCTTCCTTCAAGTTTTCTTTAACCAGATAAATGGTGCCCTTACCTTCTCCTAGTTTTTCAATCACTCCTTCCCGGTGAAGATAGAGCATATCTTTTTTGATGGTATGAATAGACTCCTTTTGCAAAAACTCAGCGACATCACTTGTTTTGACTGGTTCGTTTTTCTGTACAAAATCTATGATGACTCTTTGTCTTTCGTTTAGATAAGGCCCTTTGCTTTTGTATCGTGAATATTTTTCTTCCAGCTTCTTGATCAAGACTTCCAGGCTTTCCAGGAAGAAAATCATCCATTTGTCGATCACTTCATCCTGAGAGTAGCGATGCTGTTGAGCATCCATGAGAACCTGGTAGTAGCGTTGTTTTTCTTTTTCAATTTGATTTTCAAAGGACACATATTGAATGAAAGGGTAATCATTTTGCAAAAGCAGTAGGGTAGTCAACAGTCTTGATAAACGCCCATTACCATCCTGAAAAGGGTGGATAGATAAGAATTCATACACAAAAGCTCCAATATTGATCAAAGGGTGAATGTCATCAGTTTGAAGGTTTTTGTTAGTCCATCTCAATAGGTCATCCATCTCCTTTTTAACGAGATAGGGCTCGGTTGTATTAAAAATTATGCGCTGTTCACCCCCAGGATAGGTAGCTACAACCTTATTCGATAATTGCTTATATTTCCCTTTATGGGTTTGATCCTTGCCACTGAATTTCAGTAGAAGATTATGAAGATTGAAGATATTTGATTCCGTTAGTTCTATATCATCATAATTAGTAAGAATGATTTCCAATACCTCATAATATCCAAAAACCTCCTGCTCGTCTCTTGTTTCCAGTTTGGTGATCTTGATATTGGCCAACAAAGTCTCTACTTCTTTGTTGGTCAAGGTAGCTCCTTCAATTCTCGTAGAAGACCCTATGCTTTGAATAGTGGCTATTTTCCGAAGCTCTCTTAAATATCTGTTCTCTTCTTTTTCAATCGCTAACCATTGACCTTTAAAGGCATCGATTACCCCAATTTTCTTAATAATCTTCTGGGTAGTGGCAAAGTCAAACCGAAGCTTTTTATCCATTAATTATCCGTATTTTATCCAAAAATAGCTGTTTTTTAGATACGGATCAAGGTGCAATGGTCTATATTTTATCCGTATTTTATCCGAGTGACCACCCTCAAGTACAGTCTAAGGCTGTTCTATTTCTTCTTCAACAAATTAAATAATCGAGTATTTACGTAATAATTACTATTGCCTACTTTTTGCTTGAGTAACAATCCATCCTGAGCAAGGGTGTTGAGATAATTGGCCGCCGTTAGTCTTGAAACACCTACATCCTCAATCACGAATCCGATTTTGGTATAGGGGTGCTTAAATAGGTTATTCAACAGGTCTTGACTGTAAAACTTGTAGTTGTTTCTCAACAACTCCTTCACCTCCTGCATGATCAATTTGATTTCCCTTATCGTTTGTATCGTTTCTCTTGCCGTTTGCTCAACTCCATCTATCATAAACAGCAACCATTCCTCCCAGCTATTTTCAGTACGAACTTGCTGTAGGTACTTGTAATAATCACTTTTGTACCTGATTATGTAACTGCTCAGATATAAAATTGGTGCTTCTAATAGCTCATTTAGAATTAAATAAAGAATATTGATGATTCTCCCGGTTCGGCCATTGCCATCATAAAATGGATGAATGCTTTCAAATTGAAAATGAATGATGGCCATTTTCACAATCGGATCATAGTTGCTATACTCAGGATCATTGATCATTTTTTGTAGCTCACCCATTAATGCCTCTATTTTCTGGTAATCCTGAGGAGGAGTATATACGACCTCACCTGTGGTAGCATTTTTCAGTTCCGTTCCTGGCAGCCTTCTGAATCCGGCGTTATTTTTTTCTAATGTTTGCTGAATCTCTAAAATGATCGAATTGGTCAATAAGCCTCTTTGTTTTACAAGGTTGTATCCTCTTTTTAAAGCTGCGATATAATTCTGTACTTCTTTCGCTTCCAGCGACTTGATTGTCTTTATTTGTAATTCTGACTTATACAATTCATCATGAGTAGTCACTATATTTTCAATGGCGGAACTATCCTTCGCTTCTTGTAGGGCAAGTGTGTTGATTAATATGTTTTGATTTGGAATAGTGGACGCTAATCCCTTCAACTCAGCAAGTGCCGCATGGGCTGATGGCAATTTTTTCAGAATCTTTCTTGATTCGATGTCAGGTCTGGAAGGTATAATATTGATATTCCAACTTTCCATTGCATAGTTTTTTAACTATTCTATACAAAGATACGGAAAGTGTATAGATTTTTTAATTTTCTTTACACTTAGGTTGGAATAGGTATGTTTTCGACTTCTTTTACCTCCCTTCAACCTCCCAATCCAACCGAATATCCCCTGAGGAGCTTCCAACTTGCAGGGTATAAAGCCCCTTTTCGAGTACTCACCTGGCCTGCTTTTCCGACCAATACCTATAATCTTTTTTACCAAATTGAAGCAAAAGCCTTCGACCACCGCGGGCTACTCACTCCTCTATTTTGCAGGACCATTTTTGGTGGACTTGCTTTTGATTTTCATGCCATTCGTCATCGGCAGCGATTCAATTTGTCCTTTGATATAGAGGTCAACCTCATAATCACTTCCCGAATAACTAATTGGAATATTTTTTTCGTAAAATAGCTTCAATAAAGGGGCAAATTGGAATATTTGAACACGGGGTTCTAGAGTTGTTTTCCCATTCTTAGTCTTGAAAAGGAAAGCAAGCGGTTGCCTGGGTTGAGAAGGAAAATATTTGATCGACTCGATATCAACAAAAAGTAAAAAAAATGGATTCTTTTCCTCTGAAAAGATCCACTCTTTGCAGGTAAATTCCATCATCTTCAAGTTTCCACCCATCATATTTTTTCTCTAAACTTTCGCCCAAAGCAAAGATGGCTAACAAAACCAGGGCAATTGGAAAGAGAATTTTTACTCCTTCCGCACCTCCGGTAATTCCGCCCATCAGCATAAATACCCCAAAAATGAGAAAGAAAGTCTTTGCTTTATACTTTTTTGACAATGGTTCCTTTTCCTTTATTAGCTTCAAGGTTGGATTCTTTTAAATAAGTCAATTTGTGCCCCCCACGCCTCGCTCGCACGGTTTTTCAAACCACAGCGAGAAGTCAACAAGTCTCCTGACTTGTGTGATGGGAAAGCTGAGGCTGTGTGGATTTCATCAGTGGTGCTGTTCTTTTTCTACCTTCTTTTGAATAAAGTATTTTCTCTAACATCTTCTATCTCTAAATCGATGGGTATTTGAAAAATCATAAAGACTGATTAATTTTTCTTCTCCAAGTTCTTTGTAAAAGAGGTGGTCTTCATTGTGATTGGTATGAAACTGCCCAATTTGGGAGTATTGATAAACTCTCATGGGATCAACAACAAAATCTGGTGGAAAGAATTCCCCCGAAAGATTGAATTGGTCATTCCGACGAGGCACTTCTTTGATGATTTGATATCAGTGCTGGTACTCGAAGTTGCATTGATGGTTTACCAATCCCTAATCACCTGTCCCTTTCACCTCAATCGTCAAAAAGGTGACAAGAATATCATCCTCGTGCTGTTTTATTTCCGCCAGAAAATGCTGGTCACTTCCCGAAACGAAGTTTTTACCCATTTGCGTGGTATATTGTTTGAAGTGGATATCATACGCCACGGGCTTTGCATTCTCGACCGTAATGTGAATGTGTCGGTTATCGGCCGAGCTGCCGTAGTCCCCGGGTAGAATTGTTTGAACAAAAACCTGACCATTTTCATTGGTTAAAACATTGCCATTTAAGCGCGCAGTCGATTCATCATTGGGGTTCGATGGTTTGTATTCCCCTTCGCTAGAAGTATGGTAAAGATGGACTCTTTGATTGGCTATTGGTGCTTCACTTTCTTTTGCAACGAAGGAAAGACACAACCACAACTTTTGGCCGGGTTCGTCATCGTCAGTGATTTGCAGTTGGTGTGCAGGTGGAAAACTTTTGAACCGTTCTAATGTCTCAACTTCCTGCTCATTCAAGGGCAATATTGTCCTATCAATGGAGCATTGGGTCAGTAAAATCAACAGGAAGAAAAGGAACAGTTGTTTAATCATCTAGATAGAATTTCATTTTTCAAATTTATGAGTCTCTTCGGTTCCATCACTTCTTACAACTCCGAAAGTTCCTATTTTCTGGTTGCTTTAAATGTTCCATTGGGTTGAAGCAGTACAAGTTCTGAAATTTTCCCGTTAGCATCCTCCGTGAATTTCGCTTTGTAGCCATCCAGTTCTTTCAAGATAAACAAGTGCTTGTCGGATGCCAGCAGGTGATATTCCGGTTGACCGGGAACAAACAAATACAGGTCTTTGTCGCCCTTGGTGTACACCTTGATGACCGTACCGGAAATCTCATATTCTCCTTCGTAGGCCTTCAATGCTGAGGAGGCTACTTCAATCGTTTTAGGTTCATGCACAAATTCAATGGGGTGATCCAGTGCTGGTTCGGCTTTCATTTTCACGGAGGCAATTTCGCCGGCATCATTAGTGCTGAAGTTGAATTTTAAACTTCCCGTATCGGTTGTATCGATGCCATACTCGTTTACCTCAAAAGGTTCAAACACATCATAGTGAATATGTTTTAAATAAAATGTCATCCTTTGGAAGTGGGCAAAGAGCGTATCTTCCTTGATTGAGATATTGAAGCGGCCATAGCCCGGATGAAAATAATTTCCCTCATAAGCTGTCAGCTCATGGGAGGGCGTTGTATTTTTGACCTGTTGTGAATCCGTCTCTTTTTTCGATCCGGCAGCAGCTTCTTTTTGTTTTTTCTTTTGTTCCACAAAATAGTTGGCCCAGTCTCTTTTTTTCCCATCCAGCAAACGGTCGGCCACCGTATTTCTGACCAGGGAAGGAACAGCCGAGCCGTTTTGATTGGCCAATACCACAATGCCAATGCTATCGGATGGGAAAAAGGACACACTTGCTGAAAATCCATCAATATTTCCGCCGTGTTCTACCCGATAATGTCCCCGGTACGAAGAGAGCATCCAGCCATAACCATAATTGGCGAGGAACATATCCGGATTGTCCATATCGGGAAGGGCAGCGCCAATGACTGATTGAGCGCTCATGGCTTCCCTGAGGTAAGTCTCAGGTAAGATTTGCTGGCCATTAAACTTCCCTCCATTGATCCACACCTTCAACCAATTGGTCATCTCCTGAACGCTGCTGTTGATACTTCCGGCAGGTGCCATGGCGGCTATCCGGTAGTAGTCCATTTTGCGCACCACGCTGTCTTTGTACAGTTCATAACCTTTGGCAATATTGGTGCTTTTTTCCATTTCCTCAATCGACAGGTTGGAGCGTTTCATGCCCAATGGTTCAAAAAAGCGTTCCCGGACGTTCTCCTCCCAGCTTTTTCCTGTGATGCGCTCCGCTATGACGCCCTGCGTGAGAAACATGAAATTGTTGTAATACCATTTTTGCCTTAGACCCGTAAAAGGCTCCTGGTATTGAATCCTTTGGACCAAGCTGTCTTTATCATACGTAGGAAATAGGTACCACGAATAATCATGCCGTGGAATGCCGGTTTGATGACTCATCAAGTCACGTATATTCACCCCGCGATTCAATTCATCATTATAAAACCTCAATTCCGGAATATATTTGATGGGACTTTCGTCAAATGACAGTTCTCCTTCATCCCTTAATTGCCCCAGGACGGCACAGGTAAAGGCTTTTGATGACGAGCCGATGGCCAGTAGGGTGTTTTCATCCATCGGAATCTTATTTTCCAGATCGCGGTAGCCAAAACCTTTTGCATAAAGGGTTTTATTGCCCTGCACAATCGCTACGGCAAAACCGGGTGCTTTTGTTGCTTCCAGAATCTTTTCGAGATCTTTCTCAATGCCTTTTAGCCTTTGATCGGTTTGGGCAAGGCTTACGGATACAGTGGCCAGCAGGAGTAGTAGGGTTGTGAAAAATTTTCGCATTTCTTTTTGGTTTGGTCATATCGAATAAAGGTAAGGGAATAAGGCAATGGGGAAGGTATCGACCGCAATGTTTTTATATTGCTTCATTGGTCGGATATTCAGGTTTTCTTGAATTTGTCTTTGCCCCATTGTTCCGGATTGCGAACAATATAATCCGAAATTCTTTGGTATTCAGCATCATTGCGGATGATATGATCATGGTACCGGGATTGCCAGCCATTGTCGAACCCCAATCGATTGGCATGTTTGGTGACAGCGGATTTGTAGGATCGGATAATGGTGGGAATGGAATCTGATTTTGGTGAAATGGCCGCCATTTTTTCATTTTTTGTCGGGGATAGAGCCGTTGCATGCAACGGCTCTGCCCCGGCCCCGGCGGCCGAGGCCGCCGGTTTATCCAATATCAATATCCCATGAATATGGTCAGGCATGACCACAAAATCCCCCAATTCCACAAATGGGGCATGGTGTGGAATTTCATGCCATAAAATATCTGCAATCACCCCGAGGGGGGATAAATTCATTTTCCCATCTACAATTTCTCCAAAAAAATGTTCCCGGTTTTTGGTGCAAATGGTGATGAAATAGGCACCATTCCATCCATAATTCCACCATTGGGCCCGGGTGGTATCGATGCGATATTTGTTCTGGTATTTTTTCATACCCAAATTATTTTCTTCCCCTGCGCTTCGGCTCCTTCAAAAGGTACCTTACCTGAAAGGTCCCCGCCAGATCTATTTCCGGCAAATTGTATTCTCGTGTGGCTTTTTGCTGATCTAGTGTCAGGATTGGATTACCGAGGGTAACCTTTCCGTAGTCGGCGATTAATACCCGGGGAAGGATTTGGAAATCGAGAAATACCCTTTTGGATAGCTTGCAGGACATGATGGGCCCCAATGCCAGATTCAGGGTGAAAACCGTGGCCTTAATGGGGAATTCCTGAGAGGAAAAGACCTCTCTTTTGTAGGTGTACAAATTGGGTTCCAGGATACCCAACAGGCCAAATCGAATGTTATTTCGGTCTTTCCCAAACAGCTTTCCGTATCCATACCGTAGTGATAAAACAAAGCTCTTCTGCTGATACCCAATCGCAAAGCTTTGACTTTGTCCCAGCGAGTCGGAATAGGTGTACTGGTTGAGGTAGGAGGATTTAGAACTGGACAATCGGCTAATCGAAATTTCGTGAAAGGTGGAATTGGCGTTCCTGATTTGCACACTGGCGCCAATATTCAGCAATTGCGAAGGGAATTTATTAATATTCTCATTCTCAATTTGTTGCGAGACCCCCTCCTCAATGGTGAATTTTCCAGAAGTTGCGGTCACATAATTCAGCACCAATTGATCCTGCTCGGTTTCCAGCGTCCTGAAAAACGAGTAGGAATTTAATTCCGGATAAAAATTTAGGCTGGAGGCGCTAAAAATGGATTTTTCTTCCTTCCGCTGTCCATACACATCAGACAATAGCAGTATTGCAGCGAGTAGCAGTAGTACTTTTAATTTCATAAGTCGTAATTTTTTTGAGCGCTGAATGCACGGTTGGAGGTCGTGCTATTGTGGTGAAGTTACAAAATTTTTCTTGGATGGGTTTCCAATCTCACATTGGGATTTTCAGTAGGACAGTCTACGGACTGGTTGGTTATTTACAAAAAGGTAGCGGACTTAATCTAGAATTCTCAGGTTGAGGAACAGGGCTGATTTTGAACATGATGTTCATCTAGAAAACTATAGGACATTCCGATAATTGCCTTGGTAAACCATAAAGCCAATGACCGTTAATAGCATGGGTATTAAGATAGAACTGTATTCATACACATAATCATATCCAAAGCTCCCTTTAATTACAAGCATTGGCTCAATTAATTTTAGAACCAACCCTAACAGTCCTATGACCATCAAAATTTTTCCGATCAATTTCCTATTCATAACTTTAGAATTTCCCTCCCGTCAAAACAGCCAGATTACCAATACTCCGATCGTCGGTATGCTGCGCTTTTTTACCCCATCTCAAATGTCTCCCGCTCACCCCTGTCTCAATCCTCTTCCCCGTCTCCTCCGTCTCCTCCGTCTCCTCCGTCTCCTCCGTCTCCTCCGTCTCCCCCTCTCCTATAGATGCTGCAACGCCCCCGGACTCCCGCCCGCACTGTCCTTATCCTCCCGCTGATGGTAGCTCTCCACCGCATCGTGGATGTACATAAACTGCTGGTCACGGCCGATTTTTTCGGACAGGCCGGTTTTGAAAAACAAATCCCGGACCGGGCCGATAACGCCGGAGACGTAAAACAGGATGCCTTCCTTACGCAGGTAGTCGATCACTTCTTCCAGGATGTGCAGGCCACTGCTGTCGATGTCGAGAATGCTGGAGGCGTCGAGAATGAAGAGCTTGACCTTGCCGCGACGCTGTTTGACGAGTTCTTCTACGCTTTCGCGAAAATAGCCGGCATTGCCGAAGTACAATTGCGCGTCAAAGCGCAAAATCATCACTTCATCACCGTGCAAGGCTTCGGGGTAGCGCTCGATATTGCGGTAATAACGGGTATTGGGCAACTGTCCCAGAATGGCAAAGTGGGGCTTGGAAGTGCGGTAAATCATCAGCGCCAGCGAGAAAATGATGCCCGCCAGTACGCCCGACTGAATGCCCACCAACAACGTAATGAGAAAGGTGACCATCATGGTCCAGAAGTCGCGGCGGTGGTACATCCACAGTTCTTTGGCACCTTCGTAATCGATGAGTTTGAGGACGGCCGTAAGAATTATGGCAGCCAGGATGGATTTGGGCACGTAGTAAAAAATTGGCGTCAAAAACAACAGGATCAACGCAATCAGTACCGCACTGACAATGGAAGAAACGCCGGTCTTGGCACCGGCATCATCGTTGATCGCGGAGCGTACAAAGCTACCAGTAGTAGGGTAGGCTTGGAAAAAACCGCCCCCCAATTTGGCAAAACCCAGAGCAATCAATTCCTGGTCGGGGTCAACACGGTAGGTTTTGTGTCGGGCCTCCAGTGTGCGGGCAATGGCCAACGACTCGATGAAACTGATCAGGCTAATGGTCAATGCCAGCGGAATGAGCTGCATGATTTCTACCGTCGATGCATGGGGGATTTCAAAAGCCGGTAATCCCTTGGGCACAACGCCCACCACCTCTACACCGTAATCCATCAGGCCAAAGCCGTAAACCAAAATGATGCCAAGTACTACGGCCAATAATGCACCGGGAATGGCTTTATTGATCTTTTTCAGTATCATGATAAAGGCAATACCGAGAATGCCAATTCCCAATGAAATCAAATTGGTATCCTGGATATTGGCGGCTGCACTGCTTACAATTTCGTAAATCTTATTGCTGCGGGGAATATCGATGCCCAGTAGATTTTTCATCTGGGTCAACCCAATGATAAAGGCTGCCGCCGACGTGAATCCTCCAATGACGGGATGGGAAAGGAAGTTGACCAGAAAGCCCAATTTAAAAGCCCCCAGTAGGATTTGAGCAATGCCCGCCAGTATGCCCGTGATGATGGCCAGGCGCAAAAAAGTGCTGCTGCCCGGCTCGGCAAAATGAGAGACGCCGGTGAGTACCAGCAGCGAAACAATGGCCACCGGACCAACGGAAAGCTGTCGGGAAGTACCAAAGAAGGTATACAATAAAAGCGGCACGACCCCGGCGTACAAGCCGTAAATCGGTGGTAATCCGGCCAGCAGTCCATACGCCATACCCTGCGGAATGAGCATGACGGCCACGGTGAGTCCCGCCAGCAGGTCTGTTTTTAAATACTTTTTATTGTATCGGGGCAACCATTCCAGTATCGGGACGTATCGACTTAGCTTCATGTTGCAAATTTCCTGCTTAAAAAAGAACGAAAAAAAGCAAAGTAAGGAATTAGTGAGGCAATGACCAAATGAATGCCTATACCCTTAAATTGCAACAGGCAGCCTCTACTCTGGGTGGAGACTGCCTGATTTTGTGTTTACTGCTTCAAAACTTGTATTTGCTGAACTGGGCTCCGCTGGAACAGAGCATATTTTATTTATCCTTGTTTCAGAGTAGAGGGACAAACATAGGCTGTAGTGGGCATCTCACTGGCGGCAATGTCGTCAAAACTACCGTGGACATTAATCAACTTATCGTACCCACGCGCCTTCAAAATGGAAGCGGCGATGGTAGAACGATACCCACTGCGGCAGTGCATATAGTACTGCTGATCCTTGTTGATCTCACTCATATTGTCATTGATAAAATCAAGTGGCAGGTTTTGACCATTTTCGATGTGCTCGGCCTCCCACTCGCTGGGTTTGCGCACGTCGAGAATGTGGATTTTGCCGTCTTTCCGGTAAGCCGCTGATAGCTGGCTGGTATTGATCGTTTCCACCTCGTCCACCTCCATTTCAGCATCTTTCCATGCCTTAAAACCGCCTTCCAGATACCCAATGGCATTGTCGTAACCTACCCGCGCCAAACGTTTGACGGTCTCCTCCTCGCGGCCCTCCGGGGCAACAATGAGGATGGGTTGCATCAGGTCGGGAATTAAAGCACCTACCCAGGGCGCAAAGCTACCATCGAGGCCGATGAAGATAGAATTGGGGATGAAACCCTTTACAAAGTCCTCCTTATTTCTGACATCGAGAATCAGCGCATCGTGCTCATTGGCCGCAGCCTCAAACGCCCGGGGTGAGAGAGGTAGCGCCCCACGTTCCATCACCACATCGATGCTTTCGTAGCCCGACTTGTTCATCTTGGCATTTTTGGCAAAATATTGTGGTGGTGGCATCAGCCCATCGGTCACTTCCTTGATGAATTCCTCCCTGGTCATGTCCGCCCGCAGGGCGTAGTTGGTCTTCTTCTGGTTACCCAATGTATCCCAGGTATCCTTGCTCATGTTTTTGCCGCAGGCAGATCCCGCTCCGTGTGCCGGATAAACGATCACATCATCGGGCAGTGGCATAATCTTATTGCGTAAGCTATCGTAAAGCCATCCGGCCAGGTCTTCCTTGGTCAGGCTACCCTTTTTCTGAGCCAGATCGGGACGTCCGACATCACCGATGAACAGGGTGTCGCCACTGAATATAGCGTATTCTTTACCGTTTTCGTCCAGCAACAAAAAAGTAGTACTCTCCGGAGTATGTCCCGGTGTATGCAGTACCTTAATGCTCGCTTTTCCCAATTGGAAAACCTCACCGTCCTTGGCCGTATGCTTTTCGTAAGTCGTCTCAGCCTGAGGTCCATATACAATTTGAGCACCGGTTTTCTTGGCCAGGTCAAGGTGACCAGATACAAAGTCGGCGTGGAAGTGCGTTTCAAAAATGTACTTGATTTTGCTTCCGTCTTCTTTTGCTTTGCGCAAATAGGGCTCCGTTTCCCGCAAGGGGTCAATGATCGCCGCTTCGCCCTCGCTTTCGATGTAGTAGGCGCCTTGTGCCAGACAACCGGTATATATCTGTTCTACTTTCATGACATGGTCGATTTATTGGTTAGTTAGTCTGTTTTTCCTAGCGTTAATGTACAACAAATTTGCCTTTTGGCAATAAGACAAAACCATCGTAGTCAATGGTGTTCATTTCCACCTGTTCGGCGGGTCTGAAATATTGATTTCTCATCTGCCTATTCGGTGAATTCAAATATATGAACATATTTTCATAAAACAAAGTTTATTTGGCTGGAGGGATTGCAGGAAATGGGGGGATTTGAAGCAATGGATGAAATGTTGCGCTCCGACAAATGAAAGCTCCACTATTTCATAAACGATCGCGAGGATTGCTAATCCGATGATCGGGACGATTGGTAATCCGACCTTCCATCCCTTCCAGGCTATCCTACAGTTTCTTCTTAGGAATCTTAATCTCGTAAGTTTTGCCCTTAGGATTACTAAGTTTGCTGGTCCGTAGCCAGGGGTTGTACACCTTCAGGTGACGGTAGCTCACCTTGTGTTCTTTGGCGAAAGCCGCCAGATCATCAATGGGGCCATCCACCTTCACGATTTCGTAATTATCCAATGGCGGGTACATATCTTTCGGCTCCAGGCGGTAGCCGAAGTCTTGTGGGCGGTTTAGAATTTCTTTGAGGGCCAGCACCCGAAAAACATAGCGGGAAGTCTCGGAATTGAGATTGAGGTCGTAGTAGGTTTCGGCTTGTTGTTCTTTAATTTCGCTGGCCAGTTTGGTGCCACCCAAATTGTAGGCAGCCGCAGCCATCGTCCAGGTGCCGAAGCGTTTTTTATACCCCAGAATGTACTGACAGGCGGCCTCTGTTGCTTTTTCTACATGGAATCTTTCATCCACTTCCTTATTGATCTCCAGGTCGTAGTATTCGCCGGTATTCTCCATGAATTGCCAGATGCCTTTGGCACCGGCGTAGGAAGTGCCGTTCATCAGGTCACTTTCGGCTACAGCCAAATATTTAAAGTCTTCCGGAACGCCATTTTTGGCAAGAATTTTTTCAATGATGGGAAAATAACGTGTGGTGCGTTTGATGTTGAGCAGGGTACTCGATTGCCAGTAGCTGTTGACCAGCAATTCGCGATCAAGGCGCTCACGGGCATCAAAGTTGTCCATCGGCACCACTTCTCCCGCCAGGTCAAATTTCCGATCCAGGTCAACGGGATGAATCTGTTGGGGCAGATCGCCCGCAGCGATGGCCCGAGTCTCCTCTGGATGGTCGGAATTATTAGAACTCGACGCAAAAATGGCTAATAAGGCAAAGGCCGTTACCGCAAGGGAAAATATTCTGACTTTCTTGTTGATGTCCATGGCGTTGTTGTTTGTTCAGGCGCGAATTACTTTGGCCGTTTATAAATCGGCACGGTGGAGCAGGGTTCGCCGTACATGATGGTTTTGGCGATGGGTTGTAATCTACGGGTCAGCTCCAGATAAGCGGAAGGTGGCACTGGTTTGTCGCTACAACCTTTAATGACAATGCGCTGGTCCTGGTACTCATCCATATCCATGGAAGCAATGACCTCATTAAAAGCACTCTTATAATAGGCATCGCGGCTTCCCTGAAATACATCCTTGGCATAGGGCGCAGCATAGGAGGCTACCAACATATATGCCCAAACGGGTACGATAGCATCCGTTGAGCAGTACACCAGCAATATTTTATCCTGGTACTGCGACCAGTCGTGTTCTTTCAGGGCAGTTCGGAAGTCCTTTTCCTTCAGGATCAACTCCATGTAGAGGTAATCTTTCAAATCAAAATCAATGACTTCTCCTTCCGGAAAATACTTCTCCAGATTGATGGTGATCAATCCGCTGGCAGCAACCCGATTGACTAGTGGTTTGTCCGTACTCATACTCATTCTTCTTCGTTATCACTTACGTTTTCTTCGATGGGCGCCTGTTCCCCGATTTCGTTACCCGGGGTTTTGAATTCTTTAGGTACGGGCAAATCCTTGAGACTCTTCAGACCAAAATAGTCCATAAATTTCTCACTGGTGCCGTACAAAAGCGGCCGACCCGGCCCGTCACTGCGCCCTACTATGGAAACAAGTTCCTTTTCCAATAGTTTTTGCAGGGCATAATCGCAGTTCACGCCGCGAATGTTTTCCATCTCCGTTTTGGTCACGGGTTGTTTGTAGGCAATGATCGAAAGGGTCTCCAACGCAGTACGCGACAGGCGCTTTTTGGTAGTTTGCTTGAGATAGACACCAACGGTTTGGTGGTAAGCCCCCTTGGAGAGAAACTGATAGCCTTCGGCAATTTCCACAATTTCGAAGGCAAATGCTTCCTGGTTGTACCTTTCCTGCAGCTGTTCAATAGCTCCAATAATCTCTTGTTCCAGAAACTTCATGCCAAAGGCCTCCGTCAGGCAGTTGTCGATATCTTTCAGGCTGATAGGCACATCAGCGGTAAAGATCAAGCTCTCTATATGTTGTGCTAATTTTTCCAAGTTCCCTTTTTTGGCAAAAGTAAGGAATTCTGAATTACTCCAGGGCACATTCTTTGGCCAGATCCTGAAAGGGTAAGTCTCTGACCAGCCGTTTGTAACTAAGCTCGTTGTGGTCGGGGTTCTCCTCCGTAGGGGTGGTTTGGAAATAGAAATCCGCTAGTCCGGCGATGCCTTTTAGTGAATAGGCGGCTTTCGCCAAACAGGCCACTTGGCGGGGTCGCAATTCGGGGTGTAGAATAGAATGTTTGGTAATGGCCTTACGGAAATAAAGGTCCAGTTGGGAATCGGATGGTTTGGAGAAATCCATGCGGCCTACCTCCGGATTTTCGCGGCTGTAGATCACTACAAATTCATCACCTTTTTCCAACGGCATACCGTGTTCGAGGGTTTGATTGGGGGTCAGTGGTAGGTCAATGGTGTTGCGCTGTACATCGCCCGCTGCGCGGTAAGCATAGGAAACCTTGATGGCCTCCGCCTCCTTTTCGATATTTTCTATGCGGCCGAGTTCAGTACGATAACCTTCCCCAACCAGATGTTCGCGTTTTACCGCATCCTGCTGCCGGTCGAATCGCAGAAAAAGCAGTACGGCCAGGATGACACATACTACCAGTCCACCAAATAGTAGTGCCGACTGCCGCCAGTGCCGCTTTTCGGTGGCCTTGCGTTCCCGGTTGCGGGGTGTATCCGCATTCTTGTCAATGTTAAAATGGTAGTAGAATTTATCTTCCCGTTGCTCCAGCTCAATTTCACACAATTCTTCCTCCAGGAAAAAAGAGTAGGATTTGGGTTCGCGCACACTAAAATCGTACAGAACGATGCGGGAATTACAGTGGATCAGCAAGTGGCCAGTACGATCACCGTGAAACAAGCCTACCTTGTAGTGCTTGCCGCTGTCACCAACATAAACCCAGGAAAATTGTGCCAAAACTGTAAAGTGTTAGAAGGTTTACAACCTTTTAAATGCAGTTACCTGCAAAAAGTTACGCTTTTGCCCCAACATTCAATGTATTTTAACAATTTGTCAAAGAATCACAATTTGTTAAGGATTGGTAAATCTTTCCGTTATTTGTAGCTAAAGATAAAATCCTATGGTGTACGAATTCAAGGGCTTCGTTCCCGTCATCCACGAAACGGCATTTATTCACCCGCAGGCAACGGTCACTGGTAATGTAATTATCGGTCGTGATGTGTATGTGGGACCCGGTGCCGCTATTCGCGGTGATTGGGGTGGGGTAGTGATTGAAGATGGCTGTAATGTGCAGGAAAATTGCACCATCCACATGTTTCCGGGGGTGACGGTACGTCTGCACGAGGCGGCCCACATTGGTCACGGTGCCATCATTCACGGTGCCACGATTGGTAGAAACACCTTGATTGGTATGAATAGCGTGATCATGGATGAGGTGGAAATTGGGGTAGAGTGTATTGTCGGAGCGCTTTGCTTTGTGAAGGCCGGTGAAAAAATTCCGGACCGCAGTCTGGTGGTAGGCAACCCGGGTAAAATTGTGAAGAGTGTCAGCGACGAAATGATTGCCTGGAAGACCAAAGGCACCAAGTTGTATCAACAACTTCCCGCTGAATGTTACACCTCATTGCGCCCCTGTGAGCCATTGCGCGAAGTACCCGCCAACCAGCCAAAACAGGAAACGCTATACGACACGTGGAACGAGATTAAAGGGGACCGCAAAGCTTAGGCCAAGGGAAAAATCGTTATTTTTATCATCATGATAAAAATAATCATTATAAATATCATCATTATATTTATAACGATTTTCAACCATTTACTACTTCCCGACATTTCCTAATTATATCCACTACAAACTCAAGCCCATGCCGCAAAAAAAGACCATCCTGGCCATCTCGGGAAGCACAAAAACCACATCAACCAATGCCGCTATCCTTCGGGCCATCAAATCCAGGTACCAGGATGAACTGGAGGTGGAAATACTTGACGACCTTACGCAATTACCTTATTTCAATCCCGACCTGGATCGCGAACCATTTCCACCGGCCGTAGTAGACTTACGGAAAAAGATTGAGGAGGCCGATGGCGTGCTCTTTTGTACCCCCGAATATGTTTTTAGCCTGCCGGGTATCCTCAAGAATGCCATCGAATGGACCGTTTCTACCACCGTATTTTCCAACAAGCCGGTAGCCATCATCACTGCCGCTACCTCCGGTGAAAAGGCCCACGAATCGCTTAACCTCGTCATGACAACCATTATGGCCGATGTTGCTCCGGAAGCTCGATTGCTGATCCAGGCACCAAAAACAAAGCTTAATGGCAATGGCATGGTGAGTGACCCGGCAACTTTATCCCAAATCGATAACCTGGTACAGGCCTTATTGTCCAACATTAACAAACAATAATCAACACCATATGCAACAGGATTTGAACTATCAACTTGACCTGCTCGAAATTACCCGTAAAAATATTCTGGGCATCACGGCAGCTTTTGATACCGACCAACTAAACCTGATTCCCACTGGCTTTAGCAATAACCTGGTCTGGCAAATGGGGCATGTATTGGTTACCCAACAATTACTGCAGTATACACTTTCTGAAAACACACCGCACATTCCCAATGACCTGATTCAGAAGTACAGAAAAGGCACTCGTCCAGAAGGGACGGTAGACGAAAAGGAAATCCAATTTATCCGGGAGCAATTGGTACATACCTCCACCTTGCTTCGGCAGGACCTCAAGGAGGGACTTTTTAAAGCTTACAAACCGTATTCCACCAGCTACAACGCCACCCTCAGCTCCATTGAAGAAGCAGTTATATTTAACAACCTGCACGAGGCGATGCACCTGGGGTATATCATGTCTATCCGGAAGTTTTTGTAAAATGATCCACCAGCCGGTTCATGGCTACTTGTAGGTGTTCTGTGGGAACTGCCGTGTGCACAATGCGGAATAGTCCCTTCTTTTGGTGTTGAAATCCGGCTCCTGGAGTCAGCAGTACACCGGTTTTTTTAAAAATATCCACCCACAATTGTTCTTGCCCCTGGTCGGTAGCCGCTGTGAGGTATTTGGAGAAATCCGCCCAAACAAACAGGCTTCCGCGGCTGGGAATGTAGGGAGCTTCAATTGTTTTCAGCGCATCAACTACTACCTTGTAACTGGCCGTTACCCGCTTTTTGTTTTCAGAAATATAATCTTGTATAAAAGCCTCATCCTTAAACATCTCCGCAACCGCCCATTGTACCATATTGGACACCAGATGGGGAATATTGACATTCGACAAGCCCTTCATAAACGCCTCATTTCTGGAATGCACAATACCAAAGCGCAGTCCCGACATGGCAAAATCTTTGGATAAGGCGTACCAAAGGTGCAAATAGTCACTCTTTTTCTCCGCCATGATCTGCGCAAAGGATTTAAAAGAAACGGACTCCTGATAATCTCCACTAATGGCCGGATCATGGGTGTCAATTTGTGATAAGCCGTATATCTCATTGACCACCAGATGCACCTGATTTCGTATGCACCAATCCGAAAGTGCTTCCAACTGCTCGGTGGCATACATACAGCCCGTAGGGTTGTCCGGTGAGGTGATGAGCAGCAGCTTAAAGGATTTGCCCTGCGCCTCAATATCCTTTTTCGCCTGATCCAAATGCTCCGTTGTTACCGGTGCCTTCGAACCGTGTTCTTCCAAATGATAATGCGTCTGCAAGTTGTACCGCTCCATGCCGCTTTTTAGCCCCAGATCATTGGTATACATCGGGTAGGAGGGAGCAGGAATCACGACCACATCACCAGGATTGGCCAGCACAAAGGAACTCACCTCAATGATGGCACTGGCACCCGCCGAAAAGCCAATCGTTTCGGGAGGGATTGGGGTGTGACAAAGGTATTGTTCCATAAATCCGGCCATCTGCTCCAGTACTTCGGGATGCCCCAATGTGTTGGTATAGTTGAGCACCCATTCGGGCATGGTTTGGGTGGCCAGGATTTGCTGGAGTTTATCCTGGATGCGTTCGCTCATCACCTTGTTCTCCGCCACATTCAGAGGAAAGGCCCCGGATGGATTGCTCACCGGATCGTAAAGGTTTTCGGCGGCCTCCATAAATAGTTCCATATCGATTCTTGCCGGGTTGGAAGCCAGGTTGGCTCCGCGCTGCGATAAGCTGCTGGTATCTGGTTGGTTCATGTTTTAGTGGATTGATGCAGAAATAAGTGACATAAAATGTTTAACATATCCAGTACTTTCAGCCTGAAAAAGTATCAACTGATTCGGTCTAGTCGCACTAGTGGATTGATGCAGAAATGATTGACATTCGATGTTCAGCATTATCAGTACTTAGAGCCTGAAAAAAGGATCAATCATTTCGGTCTAGTCGCACTAGTCATTTGGCCACAAGGTAAAAAGGTGAGGGCAAAATTCAGAATTCTACCGGACTAAGAGTATATCACCTTTCAGCAGAAGCTCTCTATCCAACCCCAAATTGATCTGGATCAGGTAGGCGTAGACGCCGGCTTTTGCCAATTTGCCCCGCACCTGGCCATCCCACCGGGGAAGTTCCTCGGTAGAAGCAAACACCTGCCCTCCCCAGCGGTCAAATACCTGAAAGCTCATTACCGTAAAATCACCCAAATCGGTGTAAAAACGAAAGTCATCATTGACTCCGTCCCCATTGGGCGAAAAGGCATTGGGGATGTAAAAGCCGTTTTGCTCTTCCACAGCAAATTCATAGAAAAAGGTACACCCGGATTCATCGGTAATGGTTAATTGGTAGGTGCCCGGTCTCAATTCGTTAATACTGCTCGTTTGGACACCATTGCTCCATTGGAAGCTGTAATTTCCCGTTGTGATGCTATCCAGGTTTATGCTCCCGTTCGGTCCTTCAATGGCCGGGAAAATTTTTGCTTGCACAATCGGTTCTTCCGGCTGGAAAATGTTGGTTTCCTGAATGATCCAGCAACCATCCGATCCGGATAAAGTATCCAGGTAAATACCAGGTTGATAATAGGTGTTTCCATCCACTGTGATGCTGTCATCAACACACAAAGCATAGCGCTGCTCTATCTGATCGGGAGGGAGGACCTGCAAATTGAGTGCCTGCACATAACCGCAACTATCGGGATCGCTACTCGCCTGGTAATAAAGACCGGATTCCCGATACAAGTTTCCACCAAAACTCACTTCCTGGCCCGCACAAATACTTCTGAAGATGGTATCTCCATCCAAAACGGGCAATTCGAATACATCAAGGTAAAAGGTCGTGTCACAGTCGCCATTCAATCCTGGTGCTTCTACCTCAAAGTTGCCACCCGTAGTAATGGTCAGGCCCCGCCACTCCAGGTTGTTGCCAGGACATTTGGTTGCTGATTCAAAAAAGGAGACCTCCTCAAATTGTACCCAAACAGAATCCCTGTCCACACAGTTGTCGCGACTCAGTTCCACCCAATACCAGCCGGAGGTATCCGCAATGGTTGTAGTCATCTGATCACCCGTATTCCACAAATAGGCAGCACCTTCCAGTTCCTGTGCCACAAGGGTAATGCTACTCACCCCACAGGTGTCAATCTGGTCGGGTAATTCGGCATCAACTTCCAGAAAATCAGAAAAATAACCATATCGGCATCCTGAAGCGCCGCCCCCGTGTAGTACGCCCAGCTGAAAGATACCTTCGGAATTTGTCACGGTACAGTTTTGTCCGGCAGATGCCAAACTTTGGTCTACCTCAATCCAGCCGCCGCACCAGGTGCCTCCAGGGCCAGAAAACTGCAGTAGGGATTGCCCGTCAACCGGAGTGCCATTGATTTCAAAGGAATTTCGGATTTCTTCCCGGCCCACCACAAAGAGGTAGAGCCGTTCAGGGTTGGCTCTGGTAAATTGTACCGTCCGGGAGCCCCGACAGTCCAGCCCTGGCAATTGTGCTCCACCAACCTCACAACCCACGCCGGTAACGTGGTAAACATAGGTCGGCTTGCTGGTGGAAATGCTCAGTACCACACTTCCGGTTGTATGGCGATACAATTCGCCGGTTTGTAATGTGGCCACTAATGTACCATTGGCATAAACCGCTGTATTATCTTCGATGGCCGTTACAAATACCCGCTCCGTCATGGTGCTCAGAAAGCCTCTGACTATGACATATTCGGTGCCCAAAGTGTTGGCAGGCGTAATTTGATCGCCTACCTGATCCCCGCAGGTGCTGACTCCGTATTCGCGGACACTATCATCTACAATGGTGATGGTAATGGGATGATTGGCCTCCACTTTGGTGCCGCTGAGATAATAGTCGTCAACAGCATCCGGACTACTGACCGAATAGCACTGCCCTTTTTGTAATACGATCCAGTAGGGTTCGTTGGCCGGGTGGTTCACCATATCGTTGGTTGGGGTGATGACAACAGTGGTATTGTCTTCCGTTGCCACCAGGGTAAATGCCTGTGGGGTACTTCCTCCATCCCAGTAATCCTGAAACGGCAGATAGAATTGTTTGCCGAGGGCCGCCTTGCCCTTGAGCACATAAATTTCCGGGTTGAAGGCCACATCATCACTATCGGTGGCTTCCATGTAGGCACTTATTTTGGCGGAAGCCTGAATGCGAATGCCGTGATTGGTAATGGTATCGTTGGGCGCATTTTCTATAGTGGCCAGCCAGGGTGTGATATTGACCGTCTGGCTCTGCATGGCGGGGATCTGAATGGTGATATCCAGGCCCGTTGGGTTGGCCGGTTGGGTAAGATGGACCTCCGCAGCCTCATTGGCCGCAGCCAAACGGAAAAGAATGGTTTTTTCGGTGTCAGGCACGTGTTTGACCACCTTGGGCACAGAAAACCAGAAAAGTGTATCCGTTTGGGCGAAAGCCGAATTGACCATAAAGGGTAGTAGGAAAATCAGTGTAGAGATTCGAGAGCGCATAGCGTTTTTTTGTGCATTAAGATAATCAGATTTTGCGCTTTCAATAAGCGCCTTATCGCGGTTTAAGGCAGCTTTAACGCGGATGTTATCAAAATGTTAGTTCCGATTTTCCTGCAAGGCTTTGACCAAAAGAAGGCCAATTTGGTCAAGCCAAAAAGGATTTGCAATTTACAGGTCCTAATCTTTTAGTTATGAAACATTCATTTTTGCTGTTTGGCCTTCTCCTTGTATTGAGCCGTTGTACATCAACCAGTACGCCTACTGAAGCCGTAAAGGGTCAGGCTTATCCCGCAATGCCTTATCTCATGGTACTTGGCATCGCTCAGGATGCAGGTTATCCGCAGGCGGGGTGCAATAAGGCCTGTTGTAAAGGCATTTGGGCGGCAATTCAGGAAGGGGCGTTGGTTTCTTGTCTCGGCCTGGTAGATCCCATCAGTCAACAAGCCTGGATCTTTGATGCAACGCCCGATTTCCGGGAGCAGCTACACCTGCTAGAAGAACGGGCGCCCCTTACGGGAATTTTTCTCACCCACGCCCACATCGGCCATTACACCGGACTGATGCACCTGGGCCGGGAGGTGATGGGCGCCAGTGTAGTGCCGGTCTATGCCATGCCGAAGATGCGGACTTTCCTTACGGAAAATGGGCCCTGGAGCCAATTGGTGAATTTGCAAAATATTGATTTGCAACCGCTCCGCGCCGACAGCACCATCCAGCTCAACGAACGGCTGCGGGTCACACCCTTTCAGGTGCCACACCGTGATGAATTTTCGGAAACAGTAGGGTATCTGATCGAGAGCAGAGAAGTGTCAGTGGCTTTCATTCCCGATATCGATAAATGGGAAAAGTGGAAGACGGATGTTGCCGGGCTGGTCCGCTCTGTGGATTACGCTTTTCTGGACGGAACCTTTTTTGAAAATGGGGAAATTCCCGGCCGGGATATGAGTGAAATTCCTCATCCATTCATCGCGGAAAGTATGGCCCGACTCAAGGATCTTGATTTGCTTGAAAAAGCCAAGGTCCATTTCATCCACTTCAACCACACCAATCCGGTGCTGAGGGAAGAAGCTTCGCGCAATACCGTCACCAATGCCGGCTTTCGCATTGCCTGGCAGGGACAGATCGTACCTTTGTGATCGCTAATTTATAGCAGAATGCTTATCTTCGCGAACGAACATTCATTCGTACCGTAAATCCTAACCAATAAATGAAATTAGCACACTATATCGAAGGAAAATGGACACCCCACGATGGAGAGGGGCTACCGCAATATAATGCCATCACCGGCGAGCTGATCGGTACCTGTAGCACCGATGGGCTGGATTATGCCGCCATCATGAACTACGGCCGCAAAGTAGGTGGTGCTGCTTTACGCAAAATGACTTTTCGGGAACGGGGCGTCATGCTCAAAAAGCTGGCCCTGCACCTCAATGATATCCGTAAGAAATATTACTCACTCAGTTACCAGACCGGCGCTACCAAAGCCGATAGCTGGGTAGATATCGACGGCGGGATCGGCACCTTATTTGCCTATGCCAGCTTACGCAAAAAACTACCCGATGACCGCATTTATGTCGATGGTGAAGCGGCCAGTCTTTCTCGCGAAGGCACCTTCATTGGTCATCATGTACTAACCCCACGTCATGGCGTAGCAGTCCACATCAATGCCTTCAATTTCCCGATTTGGGGAATGCTGGAAAAGCTTTCGGTCAATCTATTGGCCGGTATGCCCGCCGTGGTAAAACCTTCGGAGGTGACCTCCTTCCTCACCGAAGCCATGGTGCGCGATATTATTGCCTCGGGTATATTGCCGGAAGGCGTCATCCAATTAGTCAACGGCAGCGGCGTAGGTATTCTTGAGCCCATGACCAGCCAGGATGTGGTGACCTTCACCGGCTCTGCCTCTACGGGGCGCAAGCTGAAATCCCTGCCGGTCATCATCGAAAATGCCGTTTCCTTCAATATGGAAGCGGATAGTCTGAATGCGGCTATTCTGGGCGAAGACGCCGTTCCCGGTACGCCGGAATTTGAGTTGTTTATCAAGGAAGTCAGAAGAGAGATGACGACAAAGTGTGGGCAGAAATGTACCGCTATTCGCCGCATCATCGTGCCGGAAAAACTGGTAGAAGATGTGCAGATTGCTATCGGAAAAGCGCTTTCCAAAACCACCATCGGCGATCCGCAGGTGGAAGGGGTCCGTATGGGCTCGCTGGTGAGCAAAAAACAGCAGAGTGAGGTGCGCCGGCGGGTGGAGGAATTACTGCAAGCATCACAAATTGTTTTTGGTGATCTGGACAAGTTTGAAGTTACCGGAGCGGATCGCGACAAAGGAGCCTTCTTTTCACCAATTCTCTTGCGCAACGACGATCCCTTACATAAAACCGGAAGCCACGAAATCGAAGCTTTTGGTCCGGTGAGTACCTTGATGCCTTACAAAAACCTGGACGAAGCCATTGAGCTGGCGAATATGGGGAAAGGTTCACTGGTCAGCACGGTTTGTACCTTTGATCCTGGAATCGCTCGTGAATACGTACTCGGTTCAGGAGCCTACCATGGCCGTATCCTGATGTTGAATCGGGAAAGTGCGCCGGAAAGTACAGGCCATGGCTCTCCCATGCCCTTGATGGTGCACGGTGGTCCGGGGCGTGCCGGTGGGGGAGAAGAAATGGGTGGTTTACGTGGGGTTAAGCACTATTTGCAGCGCACAGCCATTCAGGGCCACCCTAGCATGATCACTTCGGTGACCAATGTGTATCAGGTAGGCGGCAAACAAACCGAAAAATTGGTGCACCCATTCCTCAAACATTTTGAAGATCTGGAAATTGGGGAAACCCTCATCACGCATAAACACACCGTTACGGAAGCTGACATCACCAATTTTGCCAACGTCAGTGGCGACCACTTTTACGCCCACGTGGATGCGACCTCTTTGGAAGGGACGCCATTCGAACAACGCGTTGCCCACGGCTACTACATTCTGTCGAAGGCCGCTGGTATGTTTGTCGAACCAAAGAAAGGACCGGTCTTGCTCAATTACGGATTGGAGGAATGCCGTTTTACCAAGCCGGTTTATCCCGGCATGACCATTGGCGTAAAGCTAACCGTCAAGGAGAAAGTAGCCCAGGAAAAGCGTGATGATGAAGATTTCCGTAAGGGTATCGTCAAGTGGTTGGTAGAGGTGTATGACGAAACCGGAGAGACGGTTGCCATTGCTACAATCTTAACAATGGTGAAGCTCAAGTACCTTTAAGTGCTAAAAATTTGTTAATTATTTATTATTGTCCACTCTTCATAAGACCGTTATGGATTGCGGATAGTTATATTTGTATTCAATTCAGAAAATCATTATCACAACTATGAAAAAAGCATTCCTATTTTGTGTCTTCTCATTGATCGTTATGGCTTTGCAAGCTCAGCTGAAACCCGTGAAATGGACGTTCGAATCCGAAAAAACCGGTGAACAGGAATACACCCTTACACTTCGGGCAGATTGTCAGGTGGGATGGAATATTTACGCACAGGAAAGCGACGACGAAGGGCCCATTCCTACTTCCTTTACTTTTGCGCCAACAGCTGGTTTCGAGCTGGTTGGCGAAACCGAAGAATCGGGTGACAAAAAAGAAGGGTTTGATGAATTGTTTCAAATGAATGTCATCAAGTATTCTGGTGAAGTGGTTTTTACCCAAAAAGTGAAAGTGACCGAATCGCCGGTGACGATCAAGGGCTTTGTTGAATACATGTGTTGTGATGATGAAAAATGTTTGCCCCCAACCAAGGAAGGATTTTACTTCACACTAGAAGATTAATGAAGACCACATAGTCAATAGTATGTTGTCTTCCAGACGATTTTACCGGGTGCCGGGCCATTAATTCACCTTGGCACCTCCTATTTTTGCAAAAAATCACCCAAGCCGATTTTTACTTTATTTAAACCTGTTCTTTGTACTGCCTCAGACTTGGTCAAGGAACGTTTAAACTTCGAATAGCGACATGAGAATTTCATTGCTACTCTTTTCTCTGCTGATTAGCTGGAACCTTTCCGGTCAGATTTTTGAACCGGTGACCTGGAAAATGGACAAAAAGCAAATCAGCGACACGGAATACGACTTGATTTTCACGGCGGAAATCGAGGACGGCTGGTGGGTGTATTCACAATACCTGGAAAGTGAGGATGGTCCGATTCCTACCACCTTCTATTATGATGAAGGTGATCATTTCCAATTGGTTGGCAAAGCGAAAGAAAGCGGCCACATCAAAAAGGCTTACGACAAGGTCTTTGAGATGGAGCTGATCAAATTTTCCGAAAAGGGCATCATTACCCAACGGGTAAAAATCAATGACCCTTCAAAACCAGTTACCGGTTATTTTGAATATATGACCTGTAATGATGAGCGTTGTCTGCCACCAACGGAGGTCGACATTAATTTTGAATTTCCGACGGCAAGTGCAGAAACGGCTGCCGTAGCTGAAGAGGCACCGGCAAAGGTAAAGGAGGACGCAGTTGCTGAAACTACACCAGCTGAAGATCAACCGCTCCTGATTGAAGAAGCCGAAATGGCCAACGGGGAAAGAAATGCACAATCCGGTTTGTTGGAAACACAGCAAGCGGATGGCAAACTCAACCCAATCACCTGGAGCGGAGAAATCCTGGCCGGTGAGCATGATGAATTTACCCTATCGCTGAAAGCTGATATACAGGAGGGCTGGACGCTTTATTCTCAGAATACTGATGATGATGGTCCTATTCCCACTACCTTCGATTTTGAGGCTGCCGATCACTACGAGTTGGTTGGTAAGATGGAAGAGAAAGGCCATAAGAAAGAAGGTATGGACCCCATGTTTGGTGTCAATGTGATCAAATACCTGGACGATGAGCCGGTGTATTTTACACAAAAAATTAAGAGTGCTGCTCCTGACCAGCCTATCATGGCCTATTTGACCTACATGACTTGTGACGACCGCCAGTGCATTCCCTTTATGGATAATGCCATCTTTGTGGACCGCGCAAATAATAGGGTACTGCTTGGCAGTGAGGCTGAAATGGCGATGGCAAGCATTGCCGGTGGAAAAGGCGTGATGATGGGCGACACCCTGGATTCAAGCATTGCATCTATTCAAGCTTCTTACAAAGACCCGGTAGGACAATGTGGAGAGGAAAATGTGGCCCGGGATTTGAGTCTTTTGTGGACCTTTATCTTTGGCTTTGCCGGAGGCTTGCTGGCTTTACTTACGCCCTGTGTATTTCCAATGATCCCGCTGACGGTGAGCTTTTTTACCAAAAGCAGTAAAGATCGCAAGAGCGGCATTCGCAATGCAGTCATCTACGGTTTGTCAATCATTGGTATCTATGTCGCTATTGGATTGATTATTACCGGAGTGTTTGGGGTGACGGCCTTGCAGGACCTTTCCACCAACTGGCTGGCCAATACCATTTTCTTTGCCATTTTTGTCTTTTTTGCCTTTTCATTTTTTGGCTATTATGAAATCACACTGCCCAGTAGCTGGACCAATAAGAGTGATTCCATGGCCGATAAGGGAGGCTTAATTGGTATCTTCTTTATGGCCTTTACGCTGGCACTGGTGTCTTTCTCCTGTACCGGTCCGATCATTGGTTCGGCACTGGTACAGTCTGCTACTGACACTTTGGGACCCTTTACGGTAATGCTGGGTTTCTCTTCAGCACTGGCCTTACCATTTGGATTGTTTGCCGCCTTCCCGGCCTGGTTGAATAGTCTGCCAAAATCTGGCGGATGGATGAACTCGGTGAAGGTGGTACTCGGATTTTTGGAATTGGCCTTAGCCTTAAAATTTCTCTCCGTTGCTGATATGACCATGCACTGGGGAATTTTGCCTTATGAGATATTCCTGGGCTTGTGGATTGCCATTTTTGCGGGGATGACGCTGTACCTGTTTGGCCTGATCCGCTTCCCACACGATAGCAAATTGCAGAAGCTGACACCAACCCGTGGTTTCTTTGCCGTGGGTTCGCTGGCGCTGACCATCTATTTGTGTACCGGTTTCGTTTTCAGCGAGAAAAAACAATCCTACGATTCGCTGAAGTTGATGAGTGGTTTGGCGCCACCGGCGCATTACAATGTTTTTCTACCTGAACCGGAAGTTGATCCGGAAATCAAGGCGCGTTTTCCTTCTTTCACCAAGTGTGCCAACAATCTGGATTGTTTCAAGGATTACCAGGAAGGACTGGCTTACGCCAAAGAAGTGAAAAAGCCAATCTTGCTCGACTTCACAGGTTACGGCTGTGTAAACTGCCGCAAAACGGAAGAGCACATTTGGGTAGCCGATAAGGTGTGGGGGCAGATTCAGCAGGATTTTGTACTGGTGTCTCTCTACACTGATGACCGCAAAAAGCTGGAGAAAACGTTGATTTCCAAATACGATCAGAAAAAACTCCGTACCGTAGGCAGCATCTGGCAAGACTTCCAGATTGTGAACTTCGATCAGAACTCTCAGCCTTTGTATGTGATGCTTTCCCCGGACCAAAAGGTACTGGCGGCACCACGTGGCTACCAGGAAGGCATCGAAGGTTACGCTGATTTTCTTCAGTGTGGCAATAGCACCTTCAAGGACTACGAAAGTAGCAATGGAGAGGGAGAGATGAATAAGAGTTTGGGAAGTAATTGATGAATTGGAAGGATTGTCTATCCTTACAAATAAAAAAAGCCGCGAAGTGTACCGATGCTTCGCGGCTTTTTTATGCGAAACATGGTCTAATATTCGGCATCCATATTTCTGATCAGCTCTACAAAGTCGCGGGCCTTTTCAATATTGAAGCGGGTAGCGGGGTGGCGGGTCGGGCACTGCTGGAGGCGGGCCACCTTTGCGGGGTCTTTGTCCAGTTCGATGGGAGCACCGGTGGTCATATTCATGATCCAGGCGGGGTCACGCTCTTTGCTCAACCCTGCCAGTCCGATCAGGTCGCCCTGGTCCTTACCTAGTACGTGGCAGCTGCTACAGTCGCGTTTGAAGATCAGCTGCGCTTTGTTTACCATCACCATATTGATGCTATTGCCCATATTGACGCCCTTGATCACGATGGGCTCTTCACCATCGGTGTGTTCCTGTGCTTTGGGCTTCAGGTTTTTAACCTTTTCCAATGCGTCGGGCGCAAAGATGATCTTGGCATCCCCGTCCGACTGGATGACCAGGCTATCGCCTTCGTAGGTTTCATTTCCGTCATCCGTATTGGCCGCTTGTTTTGAATCGGGCGTACATGCCAGCATCAAAACGACCATGCTCAAAAATGTGAATAATGCTTTCATGGGAATTGATTTTGTGTGCTGCGAAATTAGTGAAAATAATCCTTCTTTGACAAATTTCCCCGATGTCGGGTCGGGACAAGATGTGGTCAATCGAAAGGGCCTGCCAGAAGTGCTGATTGGCCTTTTTGATTGACTCTGATTCATGAAATTTGTCAAGGAACCAAATAATGAAAGACGGGCAAGTGCGAAGCAATAAAGGAGGGGTGAAAAATATTCACAAAAAGTTTAAAAAATATTTGATTAAAACAAAATAGTTTATATTTTTGTAAAAGCAAAACAAATTAGTTCTTTGAATCTGACTGTAATGGAACTGTTCATATCCATTTAAAGAATAATTATTTGTATTAAGATATTGATTATATCAAAATAATTTATTTATTTTAATAATCTTTTTACAAATCATTACTCAGGATATGACAACCCCCGGAACCCCTCCCCAAGTGCTCATCAGCCACGCTCACCATGATGAATTGCATGAGAAAAGAGTTTTGAAGTTGTACAGGAGTTTGAGGAACGTAAATATTAATGCAAATATCGATTTTGTTGATAGACACAATCGTCCATGGTCGGAGTGGATGATGGATCAAATCGACAATGCGCATTTTGTACTGATCGTTTGTACTGAAGAGTACCTTCGTAAATCAAAGGAAAAAAATGCAGCGGCAGGTGGACATGGGGTGTTTTATGAGATGACGCTTGTTCGCAATGACGTATATTTTGAAAAATTTGAGAATAGTAAATTTATACCGATCGTATTTTATGAGCAGGACCGGAAGTTTATTCCAAAATTATTCCGGGATTATACTTCCTATTGTGTCAATATAGATTTAGGAGACTTAAAACTGGATAAAGGTTTTGAGGAGCTTTATCGTAAGATCAAGAATGTTCCAAAACATGCCCCCTCTGAATTGGGGGAAGATTGGAATTTAGAAGAGAATGTCGAAGTCAAAAAACTGGCTATCCTTTTGCAAAAACAGGAGGATTGGAGCGCAAGTGAAGATATTGAAAGAGCCAGGCAAAATGTTGAGTCGTTTCTTAGCAAGGTTAGACGGGATATAGAATTTCAATTTGAGTTCAGTCAGGTAAATGATAATAGTGATTTTAATAAAATATTGACAACGCTATTCCCTGCTGCATTGCATTATTTAGCAGAAGCAGGTGCGCCTCTTTTTCCCTTTCAAGAGGATGATGACCTGGAGCGTATTGTCAATGATAAGTCCTATAAGACCAATTGTCTGGTCATTGAAAACTACTCCCCAAACAGTCAGGAAGAACAGGTGAAAATGCTGATTCGATACATCGAATACGTCATTGGATTGCCTGGTACATTAGATCAGGAAAAGACGAACCACTTTTTGAGTAAATTTTATGAAGAATTTTTCATGGAGAAGCCAGCGAATTTGGCTTTTATTCATGGAGCCAAGGTATTAGGTGAAGACTTGCTACAAAGCGCGGATTCGCCAGTTTTAATCACTCAAAAAAATAATGAAATGGTTCAGTACAAGGGTTTGGAACAGATTAAGGAATTGGAGAAGGAAATGGAGAAATTAGTACAGGAAGAGACATTCCTGGATTCTCAAATTAGCGTTTACAAAACTAAATACTTAGAAGGCAATCCATACAAAGCTATGATATTATGGCTTACAAATTATCAAAAACAATTCTTGGCTGATATTGGGGCAGAATTTTTCAATTCCTACCAAATCAGTAATAAGGAAGACTTTCTACTTGAATTAGAGTTTTTGATTGAAAGGCTAATTACTTGCCTCTATACTAAAAGACTGAATATAGTATTTAAGGAGAATCTTAAAACCATGAGAATTTCAAACCCATCGCTTTTTTATCAAGTTGCTTTATCCAAATTAGATATAGAAATTGAAAAAGCAAAGGTTGATGAAAATTCAAAATCTTTCTTTAGATCTGCCGTAGATAAATTGTTTAAAGAACTTGCCGGATAAGTAAGAAAGAACTTTTAACAAGTAGTCTTTTAAGATTTGGCAAGGTTACTTTCTTCCATTTAGTTTTTGATCAATTAATTCTAATTCTGCTTTCAGTAAGCTTACTTCTGTTGATAGAGTCTTAAGCTTTTGAATTACTTCTTGTCTCCTAATGACAAGCTGTTCAAGTTCCTCTTCCGTCATCTTCCATAAAATTTTCAGGGTTAATAAATAAAGCCACTACCTTGGATAGTAGGTAAATCCAAAGCATCAGGCTTGGCAAAAACTATATTGTCGTTTCCTGGTATGAAAAAATGGAGGGTTATAATTAAATTGAGATAGCTTATCTTAATTCTACGGGGAAGCACTTTATTTTGTTTCATAGGGTTTGACAATATTTTTATACTTTAGCTCTCCACCAATCGCAATAATAGAACTATGAAGCTGCAAACCTTACCCATCCTTCTCGTTATCCTACTTATTCCTACTTTTACGATGGCCCAATTACGCCTTTCCAGATTATTCTCCGACAACACCGTTCTGCAACGCAATCAGCCCCTCAAGATATGGGGCTGGGCCGATCCCAAGGCGAAGGTGACCGTTGCCTTTATGGATGGGCAGTACTCTGGAAAGGCGGATAAATCAGGCAAGTGGATGGTGGAACTGCCTGCGCAAGAAGCCGGTGGGCCATACACGATGGACGTTGTTTCTAAAAAGGAAAAATTGGCCGTCAAAAACATCCTGATCGGTGATGTCTGGATTTGTTCCGGCCAATCCAATATGGAATGGGTGCTGGAGAATACCAATAATGCAGAAAAAGCAATTGCTGCTGCAAATGACACCCAGATCCGGCACTTCAAGATTCCGCAATCGGCCAGCAATTATCCCGAGCCATTTCTGGCTGGAGGCAATTGGGAGGTTTGTGATCCCGATGTTGCCGGTAGCTTTACGGCGGTGGGGTATTACTTTGCCCAACAGCTACGTGAAAAGACGGGCGTACCCATTGGTTTGATCAATACTTCCTGGGGAGGAAGCCGCATCGAGCCATGGATGGATTACGATATGCTGGGCTACCAAACGCAGGAAGCAGTAGCCCAAAAGGTGATTGCTGAACAGACCGCTCAGAAGGAAGCATTTGAAAAGCAACTGGTGAAAAAACTGGGCCCCAATTTCCCGGTACAAGATATCGGTATGGAGGCCGGCAAACCCGTTTGGGCCGATCCTGATCTGGATGATGGAAAGTGGGAATCCATGTCTTTACCCGGCATCTGGGAAGGCTCCGGCTGGGGAATGTTGGATGGTGTGGTGTGGTACCGCAAAACAGTTGAACTGAGTGCGGAACAAGCTAATCGGCCCGCACAACTGGGCCTGGCCATGGTGGACGATCAGGATATCACCTGGATCAATGGCAAACTGGTAGGACAGACCAATGGCTGGAATGAAGTGCGCCAATACGATGTGCCCAAAGACTTATTGCTTCCCGGAAAAAATACCATCACCGTTCGTGTAAATGACACCGGCGGTGGAGGCGGCATCCATGGCGAAGAAAACTTACTCTGCCTGAAGATTGGTGAAACCACCATTGACCTGAGTGGGGATTGGAAGTATAAGGTAGGGCAAGTTAACCTATATACTGCCAATAGTTCTGACAACCAGAAGCCGACCAAATTGTACAATGCCATGATCCACCCGATAATCGATTATGGCATCAAAGGCGCTATCTGGTACCAGGGCGAAAGCAATGCCAATACGGCTGAGGATGCCAAAGCCTACAGCGATTTGTTTAAGAAAATGATCACCGGTTGGCGTGCACTATGGAAACAAGGCGATTTCCCCTTTTTCTGGGTACAACTGGCCAACTTTATGCCCGCCGCCGAATTTCCGGGCGAGAGTAATTGGGCGCTACTACGTGAGTCACAACACGATGCCCTGACACTGCCCAATACTGGCGAAGCGGTAATCATCGATATTGGCGAGGCGGATGATATCCATCCCCGCAATAAAAAGGATGTGGGTTACCGCCTGAGCCTTGCGGCCCGGAAGACAACCTACGGTGAGAACAACCTGGTCTATTCCGGCCCAACCTACAAAAGCCTGAAGAAAGAAGGCCAAAAAATCCGTCTGCAATTTGACCATACCGGTAGCGGACTCATGGCCAAAAATGATCGTTACGGCTACCTGCGCGGCTTTGCCATTGCCGGAGCCGATGGCGAGTTTGTCTGGGCCAAAGCCATGATCGATGGTGATGAGGTTGTGGTGTGGAGTGAAGCCATTGACCGGCCGGTGGCGGTGCGCTATGCCTGGGCGGATAATCCCGATGATGCCAATTTATACAACAGGGAAGGGCTTCCTGCATCTCCCTTTCGAACGGATGAGTGGTAGCATTCACGCAGTGTTTCGGCGCATTGGTACAATTGGGAGTTGCATTCACATAATTGCAGCTAATGCCGTATAGGCGACTTGCGACCTGTCTACTTTTTTCATTATCTTGGAAAACGCTCGCGTTCAAAATTTCAAGCTATGAAAAAAGTTCTCTTTACTGCCATCACTTTGCTTTTCGGCCCCTTCTTATCAGGGCAGCACATTATTGATTTGCTCAATTGCGATCAGGAGATTCCCCTGATCGGTGATATCCGATCTATTACCCACAAAAAGATCAATCTCTACCCGAATGAGGGCGTCCACACCTGGGACTTGATGTTTGATAAAGACAACCAATTGGTTCGGGAAAGAGCGGTAGAATTCAGTGGGGAATTGCGACATCAATACAATGAAGCTGGTCAATTGATGACCACTGTCCGCAAAGTAAAAAGCAATCGAATGGATTCCATTCTTTTTGAATATGATGCGCAGGGACGATTGTATCGAAAAATCAGTTTCGGAACGCAGGAAAGTCCCCAAACCATTTACCAGTTCAATTATGACTCCCTGGGTCGCGTATTGCTTGTGGAAGCCAAGGATCAAAGCAACCGCTTTCGTCAGTCTGTAGAATACCTCGATAGTTCCAGTCAGGTCATCATCACGCATGCTCAAGGGCCCAATTCCCGACGACTATTGTTTCCCTTTGATACACAAAAACAGTGCATCAATCGCATGACCAGAGAGGTGAAAAATGTGCAGGGACAAGTGATTATGCAGGAAATGATCAGGTTTTCTACTAAAGCCAGCAATCAAAATTCCATTCTGCACGAATATCGATACGATGAAGAAGGAAACTGGACCTGGCACCGGCAATCTGATTACCAAAATGGCATCAAAACGCCTACTACATTGTGGATCAGGAAGATCAAGTATCGATAAATTTTTGTCTTTTTTGTAGAAAATGTCATCAAAAAGGGGCTCCTAGCTGTTATCAATTAAAAGTCTGTCAACATGAGAAGAATATATTTTTTGGCCCTAAGCCTGATGATCTTGGCTCAGGCCTGCACCAACTCCGTAAGCGAAAAAACAAGTACGGATAATCCTTCTAGCACTAATGCCAAAGCGGTGAAAGTGGTCAATACCTTGAACGATGCTTCCGTAAAATTGGGTGATTATTGGTATCAGGGCAAAGGCGAAGTCAATCACTACACGCTGAAGCAAAACCGCTATAAAGACATTCATCCCGGTGAGGTGATCATGATCTTCGTTACGGAAGATTTTCTCACCGACAAGCAGGTGAAAAACGATGCTTACCAAAATGACAATTCCACCGGAATTCTAAAGATGAACCAGATTCGTCGGTTTTCCACCGGAATGTACGATTACTCCATTATGAGCTCTGTTTTTACGCCGGTAGACATCAAAAAATACCCACAAACCCTCAAGTTGACTCAGACTTCACAGGATTGGTGCGGCCATACCTTTACTCAGCTGAACTTCCGTGACGACGCTTATCAGTTTGAATTGCGAAGCTATTTTGAACAGGAAGGTGACCAGAATGAAACGATTGAAGCGGCCCTGCTCGAGGATGAATTGTTTAACCGCATCCGCATGAATCCGGAATTATTGCCTACAGGCAAAACCAAAATGCTGCCCTCTACCACCTTTACTCGCCTAAAACACAAAAAAATTGCTCCAATGGATGCAGAACTCACCATGGGAAACTACAGCGGTAGTGATTTTAGTGGAGATAAGTTGATGGTCTATCAGGTAAAATACCCTGCTGTAGAACGTACCCTGGAAATCGTGTTTGAAGCTGAGGAGCCATTTAACATCGTAGGCTGGAAAGACAGTTATCCCTCCGCCTTTGACGATCAAATGCGCACCAGCGTTGCTACCCTTACTAAGTCATTGATGACGCCTTACTGGCAACACAATGGGGCGGAGGATACGGCCTTGCGTAGCGAGCTTGGGGTGGATGTGAACTATTAACACTTAGGATAAATTAATTTCAATACCTACGGCAACATCCGAAAGACCTTAATCTCAATACGCCGGTTTTTCATCCGGCCTTCCGGTGTTGCATTAGAGGCAATGGGCCGTTCTTCACCATAGCCGCGCGGGTAGATACGCTTGCGCGAAATACCTTCCTTGGCGAGGTAATCCTCAATGGCTTTGGCGCGTTGGTCGGAAATGCGCTGGTTGCTTTTATCGTCACCAGAACTATCGGTGTAGGCACCAATTTCGACGCCCATTTCTGGATTTTCTTTTAAGAATTTCACCAACTTGTCGAGCTCGGGCAGGCCATCGGGGCGAGGAGATGTCTTTCCGGAGTCAAATTGCAAATCTTCCAGAATCAGCGTTTCGCCCTTCTTTAGTTTTCGCTCCTCAGAGGTGGTTAAAAATGCCGGTTTCCGGGCCTCACGGATCTCCATTTTTTCAAAACAAATCTCTTGTCGATTGCTGTATCTTCCCGTAGCAGCAGTCACGCCAAAGTACACCACCGGATTGTTATTAAAAATCCTTTTGACAATATCGCCACGGTAGCTGAGTACCGGCTTGCCATCAATGCTCAGTTGGATGGTTTGGGTAGCAGGTGTCCAGTCCATCTTGACCTTGTGCTGCCTGCAATCCTCGATATTGCTGATGATATTTGGCCCGGCCAGCCCGTACTGGTGTCTTGGCGAACCATCGCGAAGCAAGGCCACGTGGTCTTGATAAGGATCGCCGAGGTGTTCATTTTCCCAGGTATCAATTTCTACAATCAAAGATGGATACAGCCCTGCATAGCCCATGCCTTCCCCCTGGTAGCCCTGCGCCACCGCCTCCGGATGAAATACAAAGGCCATACCGTCGGCACCATCCATATCTTTACATCCCATCATTAGCGAAAGCTCCATACTGAAAGGCGCATTCAGGTCAATCCCTTTCTTATACCAGATCGAACCGCCTGACCATTCGTAGTCGTTGGTCAGCCGAAAACATTCCGTACCAGTGAGGGTGGCATCGCCGAATGCATTAAAATCCTGAAGTTTGGGTTTGGATTGGGAAAAGGTGAGGGTAGAAGTGATGAATAGAAAGAGCACGATTGAACATATGGATTTACCAGGCATAGCATCGGGTTTTAATTAATAACCTGAAAACGCCCTTTTCCGTTGTGCAAATGCCTTATTTTTTGGTTCTTTGACAAATTTCGTGATTCAGAGTCAATCGAAAAGGCCAATCAGCGCTTCTGTTAGGCGCTTCTGCTTGTCCTTTTAGCTTGACCACAGCTTGTCCCGATTTTACATCGGGGAAATTTGTCAAAGAAGGTATTTTTTGATAGTTATGGCGATTTTAACATGCCAATGTGTGGAATGTCGTCTTCCAGGTATTCCGATCCAACGGTGCGAAAACCCAGACTTTCGTAAAATTTGATGAGGTATACCTGCGCACTGATCTTGATGTCATCACCAGGACAGAGCTTCTGCATCTCAGCCAGGCACTGCTGCATCAGCTTTCTGCCCATTCCCTTACCACGAACACGCTCCGAATTGACCACCCGGCCGATGGAGGCGTACTTTTTGTATGATACGCCTTTCGGCAATAAGCGCGCATAAGCCACCAGGTTCTCTTGTTGGTCATAGCCCAATACGTGCCACGCAGCCTGATCTTTGCCATCAGCATCGAGGTAGGGACAATCTTGTTCTACCACAAATACTTCCTGCCGTAAGACCATCAACTGGTATAGCTGCCGGGTGGTCAATTCGTCAAATGTCAAACACTTAAAGTCGATGTTCATACTCTACTAGAACTGATAACAAGGCAGCTGCTTTCCGCGACCACCACCGCGAACTTTGCCGGATTTGCTTCTGCCATTCCCGTTGCCAAACCCAAACGGATTGACTTTGATGGCAAAATAGAGGTCATAGCCGGAAAGATCCTTGCGTCGTACCAAACTCCCCAAATTATCCGTGCCGATAGTCAGGAAAGCGAGGCGAAGTGCGAGGCCGGTACGCAGGGATTGCCAATTGTAAAAAGTGATTGGGAGGCTGGCGCCAAACCACTTGGTTTCATAGCGGGGAGCTACTGCCAACAAGGACTTTCTGCGCACTCCTTCCGCACCAATCGGAATGGGTTGTACTAGCGCGCTTCCGAGGTATAGGCTCGGGGCCAATGCGGCATCAAATTGCACACTCAGTGCGGTGGGCAACCACATATTAAATTCTTCAGCCACCAAAGAAGCGTTGGGATCACCCAACATTTGCTCACTGAATACACGGATTTTATCTTCAAAATCTTCGGCACTTTCAATGTTTTGGTATACTTCGGTGCCCACGATGCTCAGTTCGTCCGTTTGTACATGGTGTGCCTTGGCATTGCGGTTGAACTTAATGCGGCCAACATCGAGTAAAGAAACCCCCAGTTTCCACTGATAGCCCTCGTCACCGTCGGTTTGGGCGTACACAAATCCCAGGTCGACACTCATACCGGTTCCGTTCGATTGAAGGTTATAATTGTCGTTGGCAATATTCGTATTGGTATAGCCATAAGTAAAGTCAAGTGCCGAACCACTGAGAGAGTCCCCGGGAAGCTTGGTCAGCTGGAAAGGGTTGTCGTTGGTCCAGTAGGCCGCTTCGTAACCATTGAGATATTTTGCCGTAAGGCCAAAAGCCATCACGCCATTGTTGGTCTCCGTGCGATAGCTGTAGTTAAGGCCGATCTCACTCCAACCCATTAATCCTAGATGAAATGGATCAACTTTAAAGTCTTCGAAAAATGGCTGAGGATCGTATTCGTAGTAGCTTAGGGTATTACTTACGCCATTGCCATTCCCCATCATTCGCGCGCGGGTGACCAGACCAATAGAGTGATTTGGTGTGAGCCGGATATAAAAGGATGGTCCCATCAGGCTGTTGGAAAGTTGGGCAAAGCGCGGCTGATCTTTTTGATAGAAATCAACGAAATACTCTCCTTTTGGAACCTGGTTCTCATTCGTAATATCCGGACCGAAGTAGACTTTCATATTATCCGGATTGTGAAGCATATCCCCAAGTCGGGCGGGTTTGATGAAAGCATAATTGTTTTCAAAAAAAGAAGACCCGCCAATGAGATTGATGTCCCAACTGTAGGGGGTGAATGCATAGCCTGCTGGATTGAGATTGGTACTGTTGATACCGGAAAAATTGTCGAGATGAATGCCAAGAGACTCCTGCGAAAATAGGGAGACGTGCACTAGACAGGCAAAAAGGAGGAACGTTAGCCTTTTTTGCATAGGGCGTTGGAAGTTTTTGTTGATAGTTGCAAAATTAAAACCGAAAAAACGCATCCCTTAAGGGGAATAGTATAGCGGTTCCGGTTTTTTTCAGCAATTAAATGAAAATCAAGGGGTTGAAAATTTCCAAAAAGCTGAAATGAAGGCGTAAAATTACCAAAACCTGTCCAGAATTAAAAATTTCAAATATTTATGAACTAAATAAGATAAACAATTTAGGAAGGAAGATAATTAGCCCAACTCCCGCAGCGCCTATGGCCATCAATAATACGCCGGCTGCAGCGGCATCTTTTGCTTTACCGGCCAGTGGATGATAATCGGGTGAGACCAGGTCGGTCAGGTGCTCCAGAGCGGTGTTGATAGCCTCCGCGGCCACTACACCCGCCATCGCTAAGATGAGCAAACACCATTCTCCGGCTGTTACTTGCAACAAGAAACCCAGGGCAATGACTACCAATACTGCCAGCGTATGAATTTTGGCATTGGGCTGGCTGCGAAATACTTCGGCAATACCCTTGAAGGCGTATCTAAAACTATGGATGCGATTTTTGAACATTGATGGTGAATTAAAACCGGGTAGCCAGCACACAACTTTCCTTAAATAGTTCAACCTCTCCATCGGGATTAGTCAGCTCTCCGGCAATCACGTAAATCCCCACTCTGGCTTTCTGCCCTTCCACATCGAGGCCATCCCATTTGAAGCTGCCGCTTCCGGAGTTGAGCAACTCGTCGCGTACCAGGCGTTGGATCAGCCTTCCCGTGGCATCGTAGACATTTAGCTTCAAGCTAAAACCTGGGCGGTCCGTTAGATAATTAATTTGTAAAACATCCTCAAAGCCATCTTCATCTGGTGAAAAAGTAGGATTGGCGAGGCTAATCACGTTACTGGAAGGTGCTTCTTCGGGTACAAATAGCTGTGAATTCACCGCAGTCGGCGTTGCATAGCCCACCGTCGATGCTGCGGAATGCCAGTTGCCCGGACTTTGCGTTGGCGCTTCGGGGTTGAGGCGTTCAAGAGAAACGCCACCCTCATCACTTAGTAGAGAAAAGTGCAGATCATCGGTGTAATCGAAGGCATCGATCACCTGATTATCAGGGATCGGGCTAAGTAAAGTGACATTACCTTCATTATCAGGGAGGGTGGGGAGGTCATTATCCAATAATGCTGCTGGTTTTTCCACCGTATATCGACTTTGAATATCACCTGGATCATCAGTCACGACCATATACTGGCCGGGCAGTAATTGAAAATGATCATTGATGGTCTCCGCCAGGTTGGGATTTTCTAATTGTGTATTGTTAATGCGGAATTCGTGGAGGTCAATGATTTTCTCGGAGCGATTGTAGAATTCCACAAAATCAACGCCGCCTACTTCCGGGTTAAACAGAACCTCATTGATCACGATGTCATTTTCTTCCGCAGCTTCCGGAAGACCGAACTCAATGGTGTTAGTGCCCATTAATGCATTGCCCATACAGTCCTTCAAAGCACTTTCAACGGTGAGTGTGTAAAGCGTTTGTGGATCGAGATCCTCAAATAGGAACAGTGCAACTCTGGTTCTGACCAGTTCGGGAATGAAAACTGCAGTTAAAATCGATGCACCATTATCGATGGTAAAGTTCATTAGGTCTTCAGCTTCTGTGGGGTCCAGCGGTTCATTAAATACAGCCACCACCAGATTAGGAGCCTGCGTATATACACGAAGCAATTCAGGACCAATGGCATCCGGAGACTGGCCAAACAGCGAATTTTGTACGCCCGGAGTTCCACCATTGCTATGCTCTGATGCGCGCCAGTTGCCGCCACAATCGTAGGGGCCTTCCAGGTCAATCAATTCCAATGACCAGCCACCATCATCTTTGGCGGCATCTTCGTACCAGTCGGAGGTGAATTCCAGGTAGAATAGTTCATTAAAGTCCAGGTCCAGCAATTGAATTTCGTCCCGGACGTTAACCAGGGACGGATAATCTTCCACACCAACAGCAGGTCCAAAAAGCTGATAGGTTTCGGCATATTCTTGATCGCAAACCACCACATATTCGCCCGGCGACAACAAGTAGAAGGGAAGTTGGGCTTCGCCGCTGCCATTGGAAAAAATGACGTTGCGCAGTTGCAGTGGCTGGTCGCTACGGTTGTATATTTCAATATATTCGCCTTCCGGCAAACCGACCTGAGGACTTGGGTCAGCCAGAAATTCGGTGACGATCAAATCATTGGGAGTTGGTGGAAGAGTGTAGGCAAACTGGATGCTCAAATCTCCCTGCAAGAGATTACCCAGACAATCACTGAGGGCACTATCGAAAGTCAGGGTGTGTACCTCCCCAAGCGTAAGAGAAGTGGTCAGCGTTAAAATGACCTCCTGTCGGTCCGGTTCAATCAGGAGTGCCTCCATGATGCCGATGCCTCCATTAATATTATAGTTGGCAATATCCTCTGCCGGACCGGGGGCAAGCGCTTTGTCGAATACCACAATTACCGTTTCCGGGCCATCGGTAGTGGCACCAATAACCTGTGGGCCCTCTAGCGCGACGGACTGTCCAAAGACCGAATTCTCCTGTCCTGGAGTGCCCCCCGCGGCGTTTATCGAAGCCACCCAGTTTCCTGAACACTGGATAGGCAGGTCGGGGCGGATCAATTCCAGCGACCAACCGCCATCTTCTTTCTCTTCGTTTTGATACCAACTGATATCGTAAGTCAGGTTGGCCAGGATTGTTCCGGTAGAACTGGTCAATTCTAGGTCGTCACCGCCATTGGTCAGGGCCGGGAAACTGGTAAGGCCGATCGTCGGTCCGAAATTGCTAAACGCTGCCGCAACATCAGATGGACACAAAACAACATATCCTCCCGGCGACAATAAAAAATCGGGAAGCAATCGTGGTGTAGAACCTGAAGAAAAGCCCATGTTTTCAAGCTGTAATATTTTATCACTGCGGTTGTAAATCTCTACATATTCTGCTTCTGGAAGTCCCCGCGGTGGATTGGGATCGGCCATCACTTCAGTGAAAATGATATCGCCGGGTTCGGCTATTTGTAACTCTAAATAAGTGAACGTGACCTGTTGCGCACCAGCGGCATTACCACTCAAATCCTCAATATTGGAGGCCGTGACAGTATAGTCATTTGGGGAAACCAGGCTGTTGCCCAATGTAAGCAGCACTTTACTCGGGTCTTCTGCATCAATTTGAGCTGCGGAAGGGGGGCCAATCCCATTATCAAGGGAATAATTGGTGGCATTTTCGGCTGTAGCCGCTGAAACCGGCTCGTCAAATTGCAATTCAACTTCCGTTGCGCTAAGCGGAGTTGCAGTAGTCAATGTTGGGGAAGTCGTATCTTCAAAAAGCGGATCAATGCGGATGTCGTCAAAAAAGAAACTCTCACTGCGCGTGCTGGTGTACTGGCAATAGACACCAAAAAAATTACCTGTAGGGTGCTCGTTGTCTATTGCAGTACCTTCACCGACAAAATCAGTACCCCCGGAATAATCGGCCATCATTTCCCAGGTCCCATCGGTGGTGCGGCTCACTTTGATGCGTGCCAACGACGGATCACTGCCTACAGCAGCGGTAGTCCCGGAAATGAGTAGCTGCGAGCTACCGCCGCTCTGCCGATACAATTCAATTGCATCATTAGTGCCGGAGATACCTCCAATTCTAATATAATAGCCATTGAGATCACCTGTCAGATCAGTTTGATCGGCACTCAGGTAAATCTTTGCAAAGTTCGTACCTGACGGTGCAAATTCCTGGCGCACATAAAACTCCCATTCCGTATTGTCAGTAGTAGAGGTAGGGGCAGGCAGGTATAGGTAACTTTCATTGCTGGACTCCGGAGCGGGATCGCTGAGTTGCAACTCCCCATCGGTTACTGTAAACCGGTCCGTTTGGCCCAGCCATTCGGGGTTGTTGCTAAAATCACCATCAGAGAAATTGTCTTCGAGTTGTGCCAGGCAGAATGCGGGCAGCAGGAGCAGAAAAAAAAATAACGATTTCATATTTTCAAAAATAGCAATAAAGATAGATAGCTCGTATCTTTGACCTTCCATTTATTTTTGGAAGAGTCAGAGTCCCTAAATCAAGACCAGATTTTATTTATTAACCTTCTTTGACTTCTATAGGGGTCAAGGAGCCACAATTAATGAAAAAAGGATAGATCATGAAAGTAGCAGTTGTAGGTGTGACCGGCTTGGTTGGAGGAGTAATGTGCCGGGTTTTGGAGGAAAGAAATTTCCCAATTGACGAATTTTTGCCTGTAGCATCGGAACGTTCGGTTGGTAAACTGGTCAAATTTAAGGGTAAGGAATACCCGGTCATCGGCATGGAGGCAGCGGTTGCTCAACGCCCGGACATTGCCATCTTTTCTGCCGGAGGCTCTACTTCACTGACCTGGGCGCCTCGTTTTGCGGAAGCTGGTTCCATCGTAATTGACAACTCCTCTGCCTGGCGTATGGACCCGGAGAAAAAGCTGGTTGTTCCCGAAATTAATGCAGTGGAACTTACCGAAAACGACAAAATCATTGCCAATCCCAACTGCTCCACTATTCAGATGGTGGTGGCGCTGGCACCATTGCATAAAGCTTACGGCATCGACCGATTGGTCATTTCCACCTATCAGTCTTTTACCGGAACCGGCGTGAAAGCCGTAAAACAATACCAGCTGGAGCGCAAAGGCTACGAGCCAAAAGCAGAGGAGATGGCCTATCACTATCCCATTTTTGAAAATTGCCTGCCACACTGTGATGTCTTTCTCGACAATGACTACACCAAGGAAGAGATGAAACTGGTACATGAAACCCGGAAGATTCTGGGAGATGATGGTTTGCGCATTACAGCTACCGCAGTGCGTGTACCCGTACACGGAGGACACTCCGAATCGGTAAATGTAGAATTCAAAAAACCGTTTAACATAGCCGATGTTCGCCGCATTCTGTCAGAAGCTGATGGCTTGGTGATCCAGGATGATTTGGCTAAAAATCAATACCCAATGCCGCTAATGGCGAAGAACAAAGATGAAGTCTTTGTGGGCCGTATTCGCCGCGATGAGTCGGTCGAGAATGGCCTAAACCTCTGGGTCGTGGCCGATAATCTACGCAAAGGGGCAGCGACCAATGCCGTACAAATTGCAGAGTATCTGGTTGCCAATCACCTGGTGAAAGGAGAGGCGGTAAGCAGTTCAAATTAAATACTAGCAGTCATATCGCAGGTTTGGCAGGGAAGAAAACCCGGGTAAAACTTGCGGTATTGGACACCAATTTTATATTTTTGGATGATAATCAGTTATTTCCAACATTATAATCCTCGCGAAATTGAGGCTCGATACACTCTGTGATACATACCGAGACGATCATTTCCGACATTGTTTACATGATTTGTTAACGAAACTGACGCGTACTTTATGAAGACGAAACTGGTACTTTGGGGTACAAATGCCCAGGAAGAAAGAGTACTGATTGCCCTTGAATTGCTATCAGAGGAAAATAAGGTGAAAATCTATACCTTCCCTGAATCTATTGCAACGGAGGAATTCAGTCAAAAAATGATGGATGAATGGCGAAACGACCAACCGTTGGAATTGCCTGAAGGCTATCAAACGATGGAACGAGAGCTTACCGTTACGGAAGGCCTTCTACCCGATGACCTCAAGGTAGAACGTGGTGACGTCGTTCAGCGGGCACAGACAGAGTGGCACTTTGTGGTGCTTTCGGCCAAATTAAACAACGCCTATCAATCCGAACTCAACGAGCTGAAAGAGAAAATAGATCAGCTTTCTTCCTTTGATGATGAAGTTTGGGAGTCCCTGAAGTCCTTTTGGAATAAAGTACAAACGCAGGTTCGGGAACGCAACCTGTTTAGAGACCACGCCAATTCCCTACGCGATAATACCAATGCGTTGTTTGCTCGCCTGAAAGAACTTCGCGCCAAACTGGATGCGGAATTTCAACAGAAATCTCGGGCCAATATGGAGCGTTTTGGTGAGACGCTGGGAGACATCGAAAATAAAGTTGCTGAAGGATTGCGTTTGCAACCGCTTTTTGATGAGTTGAAGGATTTGCAACGCAAATTTCGCGATGCCGACTTTACCCGGGAGCACCGTTCAAAAGTATGGGAGCGCCTGGATAAGGCTTTCAAACTGGTAAAAGAAAAACGCTTCGGGAGTGCTTCCGGCGAAGATAAATCGCCGATGGAACGCCTAAAGCGCCGGTACGACGGATTACTGGCAGCCATCCAGAAGATGGAGCGCTCTATCCGCCGCGATCGGGATGACCTGGAATTTCAGAACCGCAAAATTGCTTCTTCTGATGGTCAGTTGGAAGCACAGATTCGCCAGGCTAAGATCAAGATGATTGAAGAGCGCATCCGCTCCAAGGAGGAGAAACTTGGCGAGATGAACAAGACCAAGTCGGAGTTGGAGCGTCGTATGGAGAGCCAAAAGGAAAAGGATGCGAAGCGCGAAGAACGCGAAAAGCTGGAAGAAGCTAAGCGTGAGGCTCAGGAAAAGATTGCCATTAAGATTAAGGAGGAAGCTCAAGCCCGCGAAGATGAGTCTGATAAGCTGGAGAAGGCTGCAGAAGCCATTACCGGTGAACCGGAAGATGCTGAAAAGAAGGAGGAGGAGGACTCTTTGCTGGGAGCAGTAGGCACCACCATTGGAGAATCTTTAGAAGATGTGGTGGATACAGTGAAAGCGGTAGCCGAAGTGGTGACCGATAAGATCGAGGAGGCTGTTGAGGACCTGAAGGAAAAAGTTGAGGATGACGAAAAACGCAAAAGCATGATCGAGAAGGTTAAAGCTGCTGCGGAAAATGTAGGCGACAAAATTGAAGATGCGGTAGAAGACTTTACCGAAAAGGTCAAAGAAACTGCTGAAAAGAATAAAGTCGTTGAAAAAATAAGGACAACCGCCGACGCGGTAGGTGATCAGATTGAGGATGCTGTGGAAAAGATAACCGGTGAGGATGATGACGATGACGATCAGAAGAAAAAAACTAAAGCGTCCAGTGAAGAAGAAGAGTAATGTCTTCACTGAGCTTTAAACTTGACTTTCTCGACCATGTGGCCATTCGAGTGCGTGATATGGAGCGTTCGGCTGCATGGTACGAAAAAGTGTTGGGGCTTAAACGCGTACAATACGATGTCTGGGGCCCGTTTCCTATCATGATGATGGCCGGTAATACCGGTATTGCTATCTTTCCCAGTAAAACAGACCATCCTGAAACGCTGCCTGCCGGAGACTGGCTGGTGGTCCCTCATTTCGCCTTTCGGGTCGATGCAAAGGCTTTTGCAGAGGCTCAGAACCATTTCCATTCCCTGGATATTCCTTTCGAATTTCAGGATCACTACTATTTTCACTCCATTTATTTGACCGATCCAGACGATTATCGGGTCGAATTGACCACATTGGTGAGGGATATTGAGAGTTCTCCTGAATAAAAAATCAAGTCCAAACCACTTTTTTTTCATTGAAATCGTAAAAAAAACGATTTTTTCTGCTGAAAAAACAGCTTGAAAAAATATCTAATTTTTCACAATTTTCATGATTTTTCTTACTTATTTTGTTTTTTAATAGTTTGTTTTTCAGGTATTTGTGTCTTGATTTTGATTTTTTTAAAGTGAAATTTTTTCTCACAATGACCTTATTTTGTCCTTGTTTCTGCTTGAATGTTGGTGCATATTTGTATCGTAAATGATGGACAACGAGAGGAGAGAATAAGAAAGCTGATTAAAAGAGATCGGCAAACAACTTGAAAAAATAGAATATGTTCATGGGATTATAATTTGTTGGTGGTAAGTCGTCCCGGAATACTTCCGGGACGAATTACACTTTTCAAATTCGACTCCCTGCAAAAATATAATCGCGTCAATAAAAAAAGGCGAATCTGAGAAATTCGCCTTCTAAATTAGGTCACGTTCATGGGATTATGTTGCCATTAGGTCGAGATTACAATTTGTTAAATTAGGTTATTATGTGAATTAGTATTTCTCCTAATGTTGACGCGAATTTAAACCAAAAATCTGTCATATTCAAAAAACTGGCAGATATTTTTGGTACAGCTTAGATTAATTTTGGATATGTTCATGGGATTATAATTGAAAGAGTCGTACTGAGGAGGTACGACTTTTTTTTGTTTTAACCCGTAGTACTATGTGCACGTATTCCGTTTTCTTGCCTTTATGACTCCTTTATCCTCCATAGTAGACCAATTCGTAAGAATCGCTCTTTTTATTTCTCCAATTCAACTTTTTATTCAGAATACTCAGGACTGCTTCCGGCACCGCAAAAAAAAATCTAAAAAAAATTAAAAAAATATTTCCTGAGCGGCCCGAAAGGTGTTCGCGTGTGCTTCGATGATGTGAGCGATGCGTTCAGAATAGCCACCCCCCATACTTACGGCTACCGGAATTTTGTGGCGCTGGCAGGTTTCCAACACAAACTGATCTCTTTGCTTACAACCTTCGATGGTCATGCCGAGGCGGCCCAGCTTGTCGGTGGCCAATACATCTACGCCGGAAAGGTAAAAGATTTGATCGGGTTGTACCTGATCGAGTAGGGGAGGGAGGCTTTGACGAAGAATTTTTAGATAGGCATCATCCTCGGTTTTGTCAGGGAGGCCAATATCCAGGTCGGACGTTTCCTTTCGCACAGGGTAGTTCTTTTCGCCGTGCATACTGAAGGTGAAAACCCGCGGCTCATTGCGAAAGATTTGTGCTGTGCCATTGCCCTGATGCACATCAAGGTCGATGACGAGAATTTTTTTGACAATATCTTGTTGTAACAAATAATTGGCCGCAATGGCGATATCGTTCAACAGACAGAATCCTTCTCCTTTATAAGTAAAGGAGTGGTGAGTGCCGCCGGCCACATTGAGTGAAACGCCGTACTGTCGGGAAAACAAGGCGCATTGTACGGTACCATTGGCAATGTGACGCCCTCTTTGCACCAGGTTTTCCGAAAGGGGAAATCCAATGGCACGAATTTCTTTGCGAGTGAGGTTGAGGGATTTGAGGTTTTCCCAGTAGGTCTTTTCGTGGGTGAGCAGAATAGTCGCTTCATCAAGGGCTGCGGGATGGAAAAAATTGGCCTCGGTCACCGTGCCTTCATAGAGCAATTGCTCGGGCAGTAACTCGTATTTTTCCATGGGAAAGCGGTGTCCAGGTGGCAGATCGTACTTGTAGATTGGTGAAAATGCGATTTTTAACATCTATGCTTCTTTTCGGGAACACAGCTAGTGCGACTAGTCCGAAATGATTGATCCTTTTTTCAGATGCTAACCATTGATAATGCTGAACATCGAAGGTCAATCATTTCTGCATCAATCCACTAGGTACCCGGAATTTCCAGCTTTTGAACTATTTTTCGGGACAAAAAGTTTATAAATTCTATTTTTGCAGCTTCTAAAATAACAAAATCATTAAAATGCAATTGAGCGAACAGGAGATTATCAGAAGACAAAATCTGGACAAAATCAGAGAACTGGGCTTTAATCCTTTCCCAGCTGAAGCATTTGCTATCGACTTCAACACCTCAGAAATTACTACAGAGATCTTTCAAAAACAGCTGGCCAAATCGCTGGAAGCCATTAAAGGCATCGGGCCGGAAAAAGCGGTGCAGCTAATGAATGGTTTGTTTAAATCCAGAGGTAAGGTCGCCAATCTCTTGTCGAATGAAGAGCTTTCCAGTGGCCTGCCGATTGCGGAGGAAGTAGAATTTGATGCCGAAACCGGTCTTAAGCCAATGAACCTGGATGATTATTTTGCGCAAGCTAAAGAACAGGCATTGGGCGCTTATGCCGGGAAGGAGGTACAGATCGCCGGTCGCTTCATGGGCCAACGTGGACCATTTGCCAAGTTGCAGGATAGCTTTGGCGTCATCCAATTGTATATCGGTAAAAACGAAATCGGCGAAAGTGATGAAGATAAGGAACGCTACAAGAAACTGGTAAAACTGCTCGATATCGGTGACTACATCGGCATCAAAGGGGACGTCTTTGCTACGGGTACCGGTGAGGTGTCCATTCACGTGCGGGAGCTGACCTTTTTGAGCAAGTCGCTACGACCATTGCCCATCGTGAAGAGAGACAAGGAAGGTAATGTTTATGATGCCTTCACCGATCCGGAAATGCGCTACCGCCAGCGCTACGTGGATTTGACGGTCAATCCGCAATATCGCGAAATATTCCTGAAGCGCAGCCGCATCATTTCGGCCATGCGTCGCTTTTTTGATGAAAAAGGCTGGCTGGAAGTGGAAACACCCATTTTGCAGCCCATCCACGGGGGTGCGGCGGCTCGGCCGTTTCAAACGCACCACAATACGCTGGATATGCCATTATATATGCGTATTGCCAATGAGCTTTACCTCAAAAGACTGATTGTGGGGGGCTTTGAGGGCGTGTACGAAATTGGCAAGATGTTTAGAAACGAGGGCATGGATCGGACCCACAATCCGGAATTTACCTCTATGGAAATCTACGTGGCCTACAAAGACTACGAGTGGATGATGACCATGGTAGAAGACTGCCTCGAATACATCGCCCGCGAGGTGACAGGTGGCACCAAAGTCATGTACGATGGAAAGGAAATTGACTTTGCCGGACCGTACCGCCGCCTGAGCATGTACGATTCGATCAAGGAATATACCGGCATTGATATTTCTGAAATGGATGAGGCCGGTTTGCGCGATGTTTGCAAGCAATTGCACATCCACGTAGATGCCAGCATGGGTAAGGGTAAACTGATCGACGAAATTTTTGGTGAAAAGGTAGAAGATCACCTAATACAGCCGACTTATATCACGGATTATCCGATTGAAATGACGCCGCTGGCGAAAAAGCACCGCTCTAAAGAGGGGCTGGTGGAACGCTTTGAACTGTTTGTCAACGGTAAGGAAATTGCCAACGCTTATTCAGAATTGAACGACCCCATCGATCAGCGCGAGCGCTTTGAGGACCAGCTGAAACTGGCCCAGCGCGGCGATGAGGAAGCCATGGCGTTGGATGAGGATTTTCTGCGCGCACTGGAGTACGGTATGCCACCGACTTCCGGTTTAGGTATTGGTATTGATCGGTTGACGATGATGATGACCAACCAGCGCACTATTCAGGAAGTATTGTTCTTCCCTCAGATGAAGGCGGAGAAAAACTAATTCATCGCCAAAACGGAGAGCTTTGTCCAAATTTCTGGACCCGAACCAGGAGAATCGATAGAATGTACCTTATTCATTAACAAATTCTAATACTAATGATGAAGACTCATCGATTATTCTATGCTTTTTTGGTTATGGTATTGGCTTTTTCCTTAACTGCCTGTGGCGGCAGTAGTGCCGAAAAGGAAGCAGAACAGGAGGAGGAGAATGGCGGCATCAGCATCAATGTTGACTCTGATTCTGGTGAAGATGTAAGCATCAACATCAATACCGATGACCTGGAAAAAGGCATGGAAGAACTCCAGAAAAACCTCAACAAGCTCACCGATGGTAAAATGGTGGAGCCGGTAGACTTTCGTTCCTTGAAGGAGCTACTTCCTTCCGAAGTCGCTGGTCTTGAACTGACCGATAGCGAAGGTCAAAAGTCGGGTGTGGCAGGCTTTAAAGTGTCTAGCGCGCAAGGTACCTACGAGGAAGGCAACAAGGAAATCAAAATTTCCATCCTCGATACCGGTGGATTTGCGGGGGCATTGATGGGTATGGCCGCCTGGTCGCAGATCGAAGTAGACAAGGAAAACAAGGACGGCTACGAGCGCACCACTACCATCAATGGACATAAAGCCTTTGAAAAGTACGACAACAACCGGGAAAAAGGCCAGGTGGCAATTATTGTTGGCGATCGCTACCTCGTCAGTATCGAAGGCGACAACGTTTCCGAAAGGGACCTCAAAAAGGCGCTGGAATCCATTGAGTTGGATGAGCTTTCGGACTTGGTTGAATAATCATTATTGGTTCGATAATAAATTAGGGTGTAATGCAATTGGGTGTTACACCCTTTTTTCATGGTTGTGTGAACTTTTGTACCTATCCCCAACCTGCGGGTTTCCCTTCGGCGGGACTAAGGTGTGGTTCCAAATTAATGCCAACATCTAGCCGTTTCACTCCCGCTCCAAAATCCGGTGAAACTTCAGCAAATGCTGCTCATCCGCCTCGTTATAAATACAAAGGATCAGCGTTGACTTCTTACGGCGGTCGTTGTGGAAAAGAATCTTGACGGGATTGTGCACGTAGCCGTTATCTTCAAAGAGGAGAATCTGTTTGTTACGGGTGGGAAGGCGGAAGCGCTCGAGCTCGGCGGCATCGCGGGGTAGAGGAATATCGGCATAGCCTTCTTCCTTGAGGAATTGCCGGACCATCTCGTAGCTGTGCTCTAGTTTGGAGCCTGCAAATACGGTGCGGTATTCATATCCGTCGCTATATCCACCCAGATAATCGGTATCAGCGGGTGGAAAGTCTTCACGCAGTGCCATACGTTTGATTTATGTTTGCCCTGCTGTTTTTGATCTAAAGTTGAGCGATCACCGTTTTATTGCCTTTCACCTTTTGACCAACTTCAACTTTTATCACGGCATCGAGCGGCAGCAATATGTCTACTCTCGATCCAAATTTGATGAACCCCATATCATCGCCCTGTACCACTTCTTCACCTACCTGTAGGTAGGTTTTGATGCGTTTGGCCATGGCGCCGGCAATTTGGCGCAACAGGATTTCTTCTTCACCATTGTCAATCACCACGGTAGTCCGCTCGTTTTCCGAGGACGATTTCGGATGCCAGGCCACCAGGTATTTGCCGGGATGGTATTTAAAATAATTGACCTTCCCACTTACCGGGTTTCTGTTGATGTGCACATTGGTCGGCGACATAAAGATAGATACCTGAATGCGCTTGTCCTTAAAGTATTCCGTTTCTTCGGTTTCTTCAATAACGACTACCCGCCCATCGGCAGGGGCGTAGACCAATTGGTTGTCCATTTTCTGAATCTCCCGCTTGGGGTCGCGAAAAAATTGCAGTACCAGCAAGAAGAAAATCAGGGAAACTAACCCGGTAACGATCAGTCCCACCGGCCACAAAAAACGGACCGCAATATTGATCGCAATCAAAATAACCAACAAGGTAATCAAGAGGCGATGGCCCTCCCGGTGTATTCTCATTATCTAAGGTTTACATCACCCGGCAAAGCTTATTTTGGCAATGCCGGAGTGGAATTTTTTGCAAAAATAAGAACTTCTCCATTATTAAGGCCCCTACCTCATCCATAATAAATAGGCGGTGGCGTAGGGCAACATAAAAATGAAACCGTCAAAGCGATCCAGGAAGCCTCCGTGGCCGGGAAGCAACCCTCCGGAATCCTTGATTTGCAAGCTTCTTTTGAGCATGGATTCCACCAGGTCGCCCAACGTACCGAAGACCGAAACAATAGCCGCCAGTGCCAGCCAGTGTACAAAATCAAGTTCTGGCAGATATTTTGACAAAAGGAAGCTAATCAGAAAAGTGATGGCAAAGCCTCCGATAGTTCCCTCCCAGGTCTTCTTTGGCGAAATGCGTGGGAAGAGAGGCGTTTTGCCAATCATTGATCCCACCACGTAGGCACCAGTATCGTTACTCCAGGAGAGCAGGAGCAGGCCAAAGACTGTATCGGCATAAAAGTATTCTCCATCAAAAGCGATAAAATCAAGTAAGGCAAAAGGCACTCCTATATAGATCATCCCCAGCATCATAAAGGCAATATTCAAAAAAGGATTGCTGGAATTGGTGTACAGCTCATATAGAAAGGCTGTGAATAGAAAGGGCGAAACCCAAAAAGCGGTTAAGGATATAAAAGCTTCCCGGTTTTGGGCCAGATCGAGTTGAACGATGGTACTGATAATGAAAGGAACCAATCCCAACCCCATGCCGATGAGGATGCGTACATAGTCGCGTTGGGTATATTTTTCCAGGACCATATTGAGGAACTCCCACAAACAAAGTCCGGTAACGATGGCAAACAATAATACAAAGGAATAGCGACCGGCATATAGTCCTCCCAACATGAGTAAGACAAAAAATATACCGGTTAATAATCTTCTCAACAATCCACTCATGCGGTCTCAGCTTGGTTTGATTTTTGAATATAGCGCCCCAGCAAAATGCAAAGCACCAAAGATGCGAGCCCACTTACCCAGTTGGCTTCATCCTGATTCTCCAGATTCAGGTTTTCAATTTCACTTCCGTAAAAATACTGCCCCACCACCTGAAAACCATTAAAAAATAAATGGGCAACGATGGGGATCCATAGGTTTTTGGTCCAATAAAACAAATAACCAAGAATAGCACCCAACAGCATCCTGGGAATAAACCCTTCAAATTGGAGGTGAAATGCGCTAAAAATAATGGCTGTAGCCCAAATGGCCAAATGCGGGCGGGCTAATGCCCGTTGTAGCAACTGTTGAATCAAACCTCGAAACAGCAGCTCTTCACCCAGTGCGGGCACCACTGCCACTACCAACAAGTTGAGCAGCAGCTCTCCGGGGGTCTCCATGACCAATAATCCCTTGATCAGACCGGTGGCCTCATTTTCCATATTGGTGGCCCAGTCGGGTAGAGGCAACTGCTGGTTGAGCCAATAGGTCAATTGAGCAAGGGGAAAAGAAACCAGGACAAGAAGTACGGCAAAGGAAAGGTCGCGGCTATTGGGCCAATGTTCCATTTTCAAAAAGTCGAAACTACGCCGACGATAAAAAAACCAGGCCGCAAATAAGCTGGGAACGGTGAACGTCATCAGGTGGCTCACCAGATTAATCTCACGCACCAGGTTACGCTCAGAACGGGGGCTATTTTCTGATAGGCTTCCCAGTAGAGAAACAAAATCTACACCTTTGGCCTGACTGATTAGAAACACGATTCCGCTTCCCAGCATTGCGCCAACAATAAGGCCGAGAATCAAAAGGAGAGCGATCATGGCAACCGGTGCTTCCGGCTCTGGAGTAATTTGGTCTTCGTTTTGATCAGGTAAATCCATGCTTACAATTTTCGTAAATTTACCGCAAAAAAATAAAATGCCTCACTAAGGAGGTAGTTATAGGGCAATAAAGTTACAATTCGACAAATATCGCAATTATGACTCGACTGAGCGTTAACATCAATAAGGTGGCACTGATTCGAAATTCAAGAGGAGAAAATTTGCCAGACCTGGTGCAGGTTGCCAAAGACTGTGAAGCTTTTGGCGCAGAGGGCATTACTGTACACCCGAGGCCGGATGAGCGGCATGTCCGCTATGATGATATTCCTGCCTTAAAGCCTATTGTGACCACGGAATTCAATATTGAGGGTAATCCCAATGAACGATTCTTAAAGCTGGTATTGGATAATCCTCCCACTCAATGTACGCTGGTTCCCGATGGCCCAGGGGCGCTGACCTCCAGCCAGGGATGGGATACCATCAAGCACGCCGGATTTCTCAAGGAGGTGACTGCCCGTTTACAGGAAGCGGGTATTCGGGTATCCATTTTTGTAGATGCGGAGGAAATGCATGTGGAAGGGGCAAAAAATGTAGGTGCCGATCGCATCGAATTTTACACCGGGCATTACGCCAAAGAATTTTTCACTGACCCGGAAAAGGCGGTAGCACCGCACCGTCGTTGTGCCAAAGTGGCCAATGAGATCGGCATCGGGATCAATGCAGGACACGACCTCAACTTGGACAATCTTCGCTTTTATCAGGAGGAAGTGCCGGGATTGCTGGAAGTTTCCATTGGTCATGCCCTTATCAGTGACGCCCTCTACTTTGGTTTACAGAATACAATCCAGATGTACCTGGATAAATTAAATACTCGTTCCTAACCTAAGTGGAGAAAATTTGCAGTGATTTTTTGTCACTTTTTTTTGCAAAAAAAGCTTGTGAAGATGTTTGTGGAATTAAAAATCTTAAAGATAAGTTAACAAAAAGCAGCATTTTGCTTCTTCAAACGTTACCCAAGAGTCAATGGAATGTTGGCTTAATGTAAAAGAAACACCATCTAAAAAAAATTATAAAAAGTACCCAAATACAAAGAAGTCTTTCTACTTTTGCCAATAATGCATTCGACTTTTAATCAAAAATTATCCCTATTGATCTTGTTAACTCACTGAAAATTAGTATCTTGTACAGCTGTTTCAAGTCCAGGTCGATTCATCTGGCGAAAGGAACGAACATTCATTAGTGAGTAAAAAAACAAAGAGCCTTTCCCCAAATGATTTGGATTGAATTAAGAGAAATATAAAGAAAAGTTAACTTTTGGGTGGTTTGGAAACTCCAAGCCAGTAGGAGTTAACCGTGTAATATTTTTAGGTCAACAAAATTGGATTATTATGAAAAAAACTTCACTAGTTTTGCTGCTAGTGCTGTTCGCTGTTGGGGCTGCCCTAGCCCAGCGCACAGTAAAAGGCACAATTACAGACATGGAAGGTGAACCCCTGATTGGTGCCAGTATTCTGGTCAAAGGGACTTCAACCGGTACCATTACTGACTTCAACGGTGCCTATTCTCTAAACGTTCCCGATGGAAGTGAAACTTTGGTAGTTAGCTACACCGGATTCAACACAAAAGAAGTTGCAATCGGTACGGCTAGTACAATCGACGTGAACCTGGAAGAGGGGGTAACCCTCAACGAGGCGGTAGTAACCGCTCTGGGTGTAAAGCGTGACAAGAAATCACTGGGTTATGCTACTCAGGAGGTAGGTGGTGAAGAAGTTACTAAGGTAAAAGATGTAAACTTCATCAACTCTCTATCCGGTAAAGTAGCTGGTGTAGACATCAAGCGTAGTAGTACGATGGGTGGTTCTGCCAACGTGATTATTCGTGGTTACACCTCCTTGACTGGTAACAACCAGGCACTCTTTGTAGTGGATGGTATTATCATCAGCAATGACATCACCAACACAACCAATCAGCAGACTGGACGTGGTGGTTTTGACTATGGTAACGCTGCGATGGACATCAACCCAGAGGACATTGAGTCAGTTAACGTACTGAAAGGTGCCGCTGCAACTGCACTTTATGGTTCTCGTGCCGCCAATGGTGTGATATTGATTACCACCAAGAAAGGTACTAAAGGAAAAGGTCTGGGTATCACCGTTAACAGTGGATTGACACTGGGTACTATTGACAAGACCACTTTCCCACGTTACCAGGATGAGTATGGACCAGGTTATGGTGCGTTCTACGGCGGTGATGACGGATACCGTGAATACTTTGATTTTGACGGTGACGGTACTCCTGAGGAAATTTCAGCCGTATATGAGGATGCTTCCTATGGTCTTGCTCTTGATCCAAACCTCATGCTTGGAGACTGGAGATCTTTCTACAGAGACTGGGATAAGTACGAATATGGCCAGTTGTTCCCATTCGTTGCTGCAGAGAATGACGCTTCTACTTTCTACGAAACTTCCAAAGCGTTCAATACCAGTATTGCTATCGATGGTGGTGGAGAAAAGAGTGCGTATCGTTTGAGCTATACCTACTTTGACTTAGACGGTATCCTGCCAAACAGTAACATTACCAGAAATACGATCAATTTCAGTGGTGGATATGACCTCGCTGACAACTTGAAAGTATCTTCTACTGTCAACTACATTTCCACCGAAGGATTGGGCCGTTATGGTACGGGATATGACAACAGAAACCCTAACCAGTCTTTCCGTCAGTGGTATCAGGTAACGACTGATATGCGGGATCAGGAGGATGCTTATTTCGACACCAGAAAGAACATTTCCTGGAACCCTTACGGTTCTCTGAACCCTGCGACGGCTACACAGCCTCACTACTTTGACAACTACTATTTCAATCGTTACGAAAACTACAATAACGATACTCGCTCGCGGATTTTCGGAAACATTCAGTTGGATTATGCATTAACCGATTGGTTGAATATCACCGGTCGTATAACCACTGACCGTTACTCAGAGCTTCAAGAAGAAAGAATTGCGATCGGATCTGTTGATGTACCAGAATATGAGCGTTACAACCGTTCTTTCTACGAAAACAACTATGACTTGTTTGCCAACATTGATAAAGACTTCGGCGATAAGTTCAGCCTTGGTGCAATGGCCGGTATCAACATCCGGAAGTCATTGGTTGAAACGATCCGTGCTTCCACAAATGGTGGCCTGGTTAGTGATCGCGTATACGCCTTGGCTAACAGCGTTAGCCCAATCGAGGCGCCAACCGAAACTTATCAGCAGAGAGAGGTACACGGCTACTACGCTCGTGCTTCTTTCGGTTATGATCGCTTCCTGTACTTGGATCTGACTGGCCGCTATGATATTTCTTCTACGCTGCCAGAAGGTGACAACAAGTACTTCTACCCATCTGCATCTTTGAGTTTTGTATTCTCTGAACTGATTAACTCAAATGTGCTTGACTTTGGTAAGTTGCGTTTGAACTATGCAGAAGTAGGTAACGATGCTCCTGTATACAGTATCTTCGATATTTTTGATGCACAGACTCCATTTAATGGCACACCAGTTGCATCATTCAACCCTCGTAAGAGAAACCCACAACTGAAGCCCGAAAATACGGAGAGTATTGAGGCTGGTTTGGAATTGAGCTTCCTGAAGAGAAGACTGGGTATGGATATCTCTGTATACGAGTCTAATACCTTCGATCAGATTATTCCTGTAACGGTAACTGCTGCTACCGGTGATCTGAGCCGCTTCGTAAATGCTGGTCAGATTCAAAACCGTGGTGTTGAATTGTCCTTGAACTTGGGCATCATTCGCTCTCAGGACTTCAACTGGGATATGCGTATCAACTGGGCTGCTAACCGCAGTGAGGTAATCGAGCTCTTCGGAGATCAGACGAACCTGCAATTGGCTAGTGTACAGGGTGGTGTTACCATTAATGCTACCGTTGGTGAGGCCTACGGAACGATCCGTGGTGTTAACTTCATCTATGATGATAACGGTAATAAGATTGTATATCCTCACCCATACGGTGGTGTGCGTTACAGAAAAACTGCTTCTCCTGAGGTAATCGGTGACATCAACCCAGACTGGCGTGGTGGTATCAACAACAGCTTCAACTATAAGAATCTGTCTTTGAGCTTCCTGATTGATATTCAGAAAGGTGGTGACTTCTTCTCTTTGGATACCTGGTATGGTTTTGCAACCGGTATCTACGAGAATTCTGCTGGTTTGAACCGCAATGGTGTACCTGTGCGGACCAATCCTGCTGATGGCGGTGGAATCTTCGTTGACGGTGCTGTAGTACAGACCGGTACAGACGAAAATGGTGTTGCCATTTCTGACGGAACGCCAAATACTGAAGCATTCTACGCAGAAGATGTTTACTCATCTTTTGGATATGTTATCGCTCCACAGGCAATGCACGTATACGATGCTTCTTTTGTGAAACTGCGTGAGCTGTCTTTGACTTATTCTTTGCCTAAGACTATAGTTGATAAGACTCCATTCCAGGGCTTGGATATTTCTTTGATCGGCAGAAACTTGTGGATCATCAGCAAGAACTCTGAATATTCAGATCCAGAGGCTAATTTGAGTGCTGGTAATGTTCAGGGATACCAGTCTGGTGCTTATCCTGCAGTAAAAGAATACGGATTCAACATTAGAGCTCGCTTCTAATTGACTACGTCTTCTTTCATCCGGGCAGATGGTGAGTTAAAAGTTATTTGCCCGGATTTTTTAACCATCAATTTTTGGCTTTAGCCGAAATTGAGTTTAAAAGTTCTAAAACTAAAAGTGCAATGAAAAAAATATTAATTCTGTGTTTAGTCACTTTGGGTTTTGCCGCTTGTACTAGCGACATCACAGAGATCAACGTAGATCCTAAGAACCCGAGTGAGGTAGGGGCAGGCGCACTGCTTGCCAATGCCACCATTCAGCTGAGCGATTTTCTGGCCAGCCCAAATGTAAATATCAATAACTTCCGTCTTTGGTCTCAGCAGTGGGCCCAAACGACTTACAACGATGAGTCTAACTATGACCTGGTCACTCGTGATGTTAATGGAAATACCTGGGATCGTCTTTACGCTGCGGTTATTCGTGACCTGCGTGGAGTAGCACCGATTGCCGCTGAAGACCAGTTTTTGTCTGAAGAAAACAAGCGTAATTATACTGCTGTAGCCGAGATTATGGAGGTTTTCACCTGGACGATCCTGGTAGACATCTTTGGTGATGTGCCTTATTCTCAGGCTTTTGGTGAGGATGTAACGCCTGCTTATGACGATGACGCTGCTATTTACAATGACCTGGCTGCTCGTTTGGAGAAAGCAATCAGTGACTTGGGTGGCGACACCGGTCTGGGTGGTTCTGATTTGATCTATGGTGGTGATGCGACCCAGTGGGCCAAAATGGCTAACTCTTTGAAACTGCGCATGGCTATTCGTATGGCAGACGTTGATCCGGCTAAAGCTAAGACTATGGCTGAATCTGCAGTTGCCGCCGGTGTATTCGAATCAAGTGCTGACGACTTCGAACTAGTGTACACTACAGCTACACCAAATACCAACCCACTGTGGGAAGATTTGGTACAGAGTGGTCGTTCTGACTTCGTAGCTGCCAATACCTTGGTTGACTACATGAACGGACTGGAAGATCCACGTCGTCCTTACTACTTCAAAGATCAGGTTGATGGTGAATGGGTAGGAGGTGTTTATGGAGCAAATAATGCCTACAACCTACACTCACACGCTGGTTCATTGTTGCTGGATCCAACTTTCCCAGGAACGAATATGGGATACACAGAGGTATTGTTCCTTTTAGCTGATGCTGCTGCCAGGGGTTTCTCTGTAGGCGGAACAGTTGAGGAATTCTATACGATGGGTGTCAACAATTCTATTCTGGAGTGGGGCGGTACTCAGGAAGAAGCTGATGACTATCTGGCTAATCCTGATGTAGCTTACGCAACTGCTGAAGGTGACTGGCGTCAAAAAATTGGTTTCCAAAAGTGGTTGGCTATGTACAACCAAGGCCTCGAAGCTTGGACCACCTGGAGAATTTATAATGCTCCTACCTTGAATATCGCTGAGGCTAGTGGGTCTCCTACGCCACTGAGATACACTTACCCGGTAGATGAGTACACACTGAACGAAGAAAGCGTAAAAGCTGCTGGTACTGCTATCGGTGGTGATGATTTGATGACTCCTATTTTCTGGGACATGAACTAATCATCAACTTACGTTGAAATAATAATGATCGGGGCCGGTTCACTTCTGTGAGTCGGCCCTGTTCTATTTTAGAAGTCTATGGAATAGTGATATCCTCCACCGGGTTTGTTTTCCTTGGAGGGTGTTGAGGTAGTGATTGTATACTGGATTTGCTGTTTGGGCTGTGGCTTTTGCTTGGGCAACTTGAAGTGAATATTGATTTTTTTGTGAAAAACGACCTTTAGCTTTTTGTTGTTTTTGGGCACTTTAAACTGAAAAAGTTTCACCAATCGCAAGGCCTCCTGGTCACACCCGTGGCCAATACCGGTTAGTATTTTGGCATCGGTTACTTCGCCTTTATAATTAATGGTGTATTCTACGCGCACTGTTCCCTCTGTTTTGGTCTCCAGAGCCTCCTTTGGGTATTTTAGATGTTGCTTGATAAATGCCCGCATGGCGGTGATTCCACCCTCATAGTAAGGTTTTTTAATAAAATGCTTGTCTTTCTTTTCTTTTCCGGGATGTGCCATCTGGTGCTATTTAGTCATTTCCGACAAGGTAATTCAATTTTCCATCTTTTTCAATACACCATTGTTTGGGGAGTAGTAGGATAGGTTGAAAACATGTTTGCAGCTCAAAGTTTGACCTCCAAACATGGTCTGGAGTAGGGAAGCTATATTCGTTAAAATAATCCATCCCGCAAACATTGACAAAATACCGGTGTTTTCTTATATTGAGAGATAAGCGAGAATCATTATAGACCGTGTGAATGAAACAAAGTGAATTCCTGCAATACATTCAGTTTGAAAAACATTTTTCTCCCCATACCATCGATGCTTACCGCAAAGATTTGGCGCAATTTTTTCTATTCTTAAAAGATCAGTTGGAACTCACTAAAGTTGAGCAGATCACCCATCATCACGTGCGTTCGTGGGTGGTGGATTTGATGTCTAGGGAAATGTCGACTCGTACCATTCGGCGCAAGCTGTCTACACTAAAGACTTATTTTCGCTTTTTGCAAAAAAGAGGATATGTCACCCAAAATCCGATGCTGAAAGTCAATACGCCCAAGGTGAGCAAGCGCCTGCCTTCAGTAGTGAAGATAGAATCGCTGCAATTGCTTTTTGACCGATTGGAATTTGGCGATGACTTCAGTGGCTGCCGAAATCGGCTCATCCTGGAAATACTGTACAGTACCGGGCTTCGCCGGTCGGAGCTTATACAGTTGAAGCTAGGTGATATAGATCTGGTGCAGCGGCAACTCAAGGTAATGGGAAAAGGCAGCAAGGAGCGCCTGGTGCCCTTTGGTGTCGACCTAAGTCGGACTATAACGGCCTATCTTGAACAAAGGGAGGCTCAATTTCTCAATAGTAAACACAAACAATTATTGTTGACCGATCAGGGCAAACCCGTTTATCCTAAGTTGGTTTACAATATTGTCAAAAGATATTTATCAATGGTAACCACCGTTGAGCAGCGTAGCCCGCACGTATTGCGGCATTCCTTCGCCACCCACCTTTCGGAGAATGGTGCCGACCTGAATGCAATCAAAACCCTTTTGGGGCATTCCAATCTGGCGGCTACGCAAATCTATACGCACAATTCTATTGAAAAACTGAAAAAAGTGTACCAACAGGCACACCCTAAAGCGCAATCGGAAGACTGATCTGAACTTCCGAAGGGAAAGGTTTTTTTTAATCAACTAAAAAGAATGTTTATGAGAGTTCACACGGAAGCTGTTCAATTCAAAGCAGACCAGAAATTAATCGAATTTATAGAAAGGAAACTCAATAAAATGAATCAATACTTCGATCGCATCATCGAAGCTCATGTAACCCTGAAACTCGAAAACTCAGGACAGGTCAAAGATAAAGTAGCTGAAGTACGGCTCACTGTTCCCGGCGAAGTACTCTTTGCCAAAGAAACAAACAAAACCTTTGAGGCCTCCATCGACAGGGCTGCCGATGCCTTGCGGAGACAACTGATGAAGTACAAGGAAAAAATAAAAGCATAATACACTAGCCTGGCGTATAGAATGATATTCAGATCGAAAAGGAGCTTCTAGGAGCTCCTTTTTTTATCTTGTAATTTTAGCATGGGAATTATTTTTTTTAAGTCTGCGTTATGCTGTTGATCGTAGCTTGTTGAGCGCTTTTTTTTGCCCTCGAAAAAAAAAGCATAAAAAAAGAATTTTGTGTTTTTTGTTTACGCAAAAACTTCTATCTTTGCAATCGCTTTGAGAAAATGATCTCCGAGAGAAGTATTGAAAAGCCCTTTTACCTGACGGAAAATCAAGCTTTCTAAGGGTAAAATGCCAGCATAGCTCAGTTGGCCAGAGCAGTCCCGATTCGGAATCGGGATAATCAGCGGGTCACACAAAATGATCCAATGATCGAGGACCACTGGGCTATGATTGAAAAGTATTGCCAGCATAGCTCAGTTGGCCAGAGCAGCTGATTTGTAATCAGCGGGTCGGGGGTTCGAATCCCTCTGCTGGCTCATTTGATTCAATTGTCTCAAAGGAGCGATTGATCTTTGAAATGTTTTTCATCGGGGAGTGCGCCGGAGTTGGAGAGCCGGGGCAGACTGTAAATCTGTTGCTTATAGCTGAGTAGGTTCGAATCCTACCACTCCCACCAGTTGCATTTACAGCAAACTGTCTGAAAATGGCCGCTGTACAAGATTGCGGTCGTCATTGAAAATTAGCTCCACAAGGATATAGTGGAATAATAAGCGGGCGTAGCTCAGTTGGTAGAGCATCAGCCTTCCAAGCTGAGGGTCGCGGGTTCGAGTCTCGTCGCCCGCTCAAATTATAACCAATGTAGCTCCTAAGCGTACATCCTTTCCCGGTTAAATCGGGATCGGTAGCATCGGAAATTTTTCTTCGATCAACATTTTAGGCTACTCGGTTAACACCAGCCAATGTAGCTCAGGGGTAGAGCACTTCCATGGTAAGGAAGGGGTCGGGGGTTCAATTCCCTTCATTGGCTCAATTAAGGACCATTTTTTTAATTTGATTATCATAATATACAAAATTTAACTACCGATGGCTAAGGAAACTTTTGATAGGAGTAAACCGCACTTGAATATCGGTACGATTGGCCACGTAGACCACGGTAAAACCACTCTTACGGCGGCAATCACCAATGTTCTTGCCGAAGCAGGACTCGCCGAAAAGAAGGACTACGATTCTATTGATGCGGCTCCTGAGGAAAAAGAAAGAGGTATTACGATCAATACCGCACACGTAGAATACCAAACCGAAAAGCGTCACTATGCGCACGTTGACTGTCCAGGTCACGCCGACTATGTAAAGAACATGGTAACGGGTGCTGCTCAGATGGACGGTGCTATTCTTGTAGTGGCTGCTACTGATGGTCCGATGCCACAGACTCGTGAACACATCCTTTTGGCTCGCCAGGTTGGTGTACCTAAGATTGTTGTTTTCATGAATAAAGTTGACCTGGTTGATGACGAAGAAATGCTCGAGCTTGTAGAAATGGAAGTTCGTGAATTGCTCGACCAGTACGAATTTGATGGCGACAATGCCGCTGTTATTCAGGGTTCTGCTCTGAAAGCGCTGGAAGGTGATGCTGATGCAGTTGCTAAAATCATGGATTTGATGAACGCAGTTGATGAGCAAATTCCTGAGCCTCCTCGCGATATTGATAAAGATTTCTTGATGCCTATCGAGGACGTATTCTCAATCACTGGTCGTGGTACGGTTGCTACCGGACGTATCGAGCGTGGTGTGATCAACACTGGTGATCCAGTTGAGATCGTGGGAATGATGAAGGATGGTGAAAAGCCAATGACTTCAACTGTAACAGGTGTTGAGATGTTCCGTAAAATCCTTGACCGTGGTGAAGCTGGTGACAACGCCGGTTTGCTGCTGCGTGGTATTGAAAAGGAAGCCATCAAGCGTGGTATGGTAATCTGTAAGCCTAAGTCTGTAACTCCACACAAGAACTTCAAGTGTGAGGTTTATGTACTGAGCAAAGAAGAAGGTGGACGTCACACTCCTTTCTTCAATGGATACCGTCCTCAGTTTTACTTCCGTACCACCGACGTAACCGGTGATGTGAAATTGCCAGAAGGAGTAGAAATGGTAATGCCTGGTGATAACGTTAGCATCGAGGTAAATCTGTTGAACTCTATCGCAATGGAAAAAGGTCTTCGTTTCGCGATTCGCGAAGGTGGACGTACCGTAGGTGCAGGTCAGGTAACGGAGATCCTGGACTAAGAAGATACAAGAGAAATATCGAATATAGATAGTGAAAATTAAGCATCTCTGCTGAGGTGCTTAATTTTTCGCTTGTAATAAAGGGTGAACTTAGCGCGATTAAAATCAACCTGACGTCACTCGCAATACGGGCATAGCTCAACTGGTAGAGCGACGGTCTCCAAAACCGTAGGCTGGGGGTTCGATTCCTCCTGCCCGTGCTAATAACCGACAATTATTGCCGGTTAAATTAAACAGCGAGATTTTAGAGAGATGGAAAGAATTACACTTTATATCAAAGAAAGTTACAACGAGCTGATCAACAAGGTGACCTGGCCTACCTGGTCGGACTTGCAAAGCACCACCGTTGTGGTTATCGTTGCTTCCCTTATTCTGGCGCTGCTTATTTTTGGTATGGACGCAATTTCCAACTTTGTGACAGATTTTATCTATAGCTTAAGTGCGTAAATTGTAGATCCCAATAATAGTTGAACCTGATGTCTGAGGAAAAAAGATGGTATTCTTTACGGGTAATTTCTGGAAAAGAACGCAAAATTAAAGAGCGTATAGAGCTCGAAGTGCAGCGTTCTGGCTGGGAGGACTTTGTTACCCAGATACTGGTACCCACTGAAAAGGTATATAAAATCCGGAATGGTAAAAAGGTGATTTCCGAAAGAAATATCCTTCCGGGGTATATTCTTATCGAGGCACTGCCCAGTAAATTCTCCGGAGAAATTATCCAATCCATCGCCAACATTCCCAATGTTATTCACTTCCTGGGGCGCAACAACCCCATTCCCATGCGGACGAATGAAGCCAACCGGATGTTGGGTAAAGTGGATGAATCACAAGACGCGGGTGAGTCGCTGATCGAACCATTCATCGTTGGTGAAACGGTTAAGATTATTGACGGTCCGTTTAGTGAGTTTGTTGGAGATATCCAGGAGGTCAACGAGGAGAAGAAGAAATTGAAAGTGATTGTAAAGATCTTCGGAAGGGGCACAGAGGTAGAGTTGAATTTTATGCAGGTTGAAAAACAGGCATAACAGCATATTTAAAGAAACTGAGACTTTAGTTCCTTGTTTCAGGAGGAAGCTTCCCTAGAGTCTGGTGGTAAATGAATCTTTTAAAATTGCAAAGAGATGGCAAAGGATATAGAAACTTTTATCAAACTCCAGGTTAGGGGAGGCCAGGCAAACCCTGCACCTCCGGTTGGACCTGCATTGGGTGCCAAAGGAGTAAACATCATGGAATTCTGCAAGCGTTTCAACGCCAGAACGCAGGAGGACATGGGAAAGGTTTTGCCGGTAATTATTACGGTATTTAAGGACAAGTCGTTCGACTTTGTTATTAAAACACCGCCAGCAGCCGTACAACTCCTGGAAGCTGCCAAGCTGAAGAAGGGTTCTCCAGAATCCAACCGTAATAAGGTAGGGTCTGTAACCTGGGATCAGGTAAAAGCTATCGCCGAAAACAAGATGGTTGACCTCAATGCATTCAGCATTGAATCAGCAATGAAAATGGTCGCTGGAACTGCGAGAAGCATGGGTGTTACCGTGAAAGGTACTCCTCCATGGGAAGCTTAATGTTCAAGCGGTAATTAATTATAACAAGTAGGGAGTTTCAGCTCAGACTGGAACGCTAACCACCTCAAAATTTTTCAAAATGGCAAAAGTAGGAAAAAAACGAGCCGCAGCTAATGCCAAAGTGGATGCTACCAAGCAATATTCACTGGCTGAAGCAATGGAACTCGTTAAAGAAGTCAACACAACGAAATTTGATGCTTCTGTCGACCTGCACGTTCGCCTTGGTGTAGACCCAAGAAAGGCTGATCAGGCTTTGCGTGGTACAGTTTCACTGCCACACGGTACGGGTAAAACCAAGTCGGTAATGGTATTTTGTACTCCCGACAAAGAGGAAGAAGCCAAAGCCGCAGGTGCGGATTATGTAGGTTTGGACGACCTGATCGCTAAGGTTCAGGCCGGATGGACAGATGTAGACGTAGTGATCGCCATGCCACAGGTAATGGCAAAAGTAGGCCGCATCGGTCGAACATTAGGTCCTCGTGGTTTGATGCCAAACCCCAAGACAGGAACCGTTACAATGGATGTAGGGGCAGCAGTAGCTGACGTGAAGAAAGGTAAGATTTCTTTCCGCGTTGATAAATATGGAATTGTTCATGCTTCAATAGGCCGCGTTTCCTTCAATCCTGATCAATTGAAGGACAATGCAAACGAGTTACTCGGTACCCTTGTAAAGATGAAACCTTCAACTGCAAAAGGTATCTACGTTAAGTCGGTTACCGTAGCCAGCACCATGAGTCCTGGCGTGAAGGTGGATCCAAAATTTCTTCGTTAAGCCTTTAAAACATTAAGATAAAATGACCAGAGCAGAAAAATCAGCTGCCATTGAAGCATTGAAGGAAAAATTTGAGAGCACTCAGTTTTTCTACCTCACTGATGCTTCCACCTTGACGGTAGCGCAGGTCAATCAGTTCCGTGGATTGTGTTATGAGAAAGGCATTGAGATGAAGGTGGTTAAAAACACCCTCGCCATCAAAGCGCTGGAATCTTTCCCGGAAGATAAGAATTACGCAGATCTTTATGAATCCCTTAAAGGCCCTACTGCTATCCTGTTTACCGAAACAGCTAGCTCACCGGCCAAGGTGCTTAAAGAATTTAGAAAAGAAGCTGACAAGCCTGTATTGAAGGCAGCTTATATTGATACCGATGTATTCAGAGGTGATGACCAAATCGAAGCTTTGACCAAACTGAAGTCGAAGGAAGATTTGATCGCCGAAGTGATCGGTTTGCTCCAGTCACCGGCAAAGACGGTGGTCAGCTCGCTCAAGTCTGGTGGTTCTACCATCATGGGCTTGTTGCAGGCACTGGAGGAAAGAGGAGAATAATCTCCCATCCGGAGATGGCGAAACCGGATTACCAAATCGCCCATTGTGCATAGGTATGGCTTCCAAGCTTAATCGCACGATATATTTTCATAAAATTATCGTACAAAATTTTAAAACCATTTAAGATGGCAGATTTAAAAGCATTCGCAGAACAGTTGGTTAATCTCACCGTTAAAGAGGTAAATGAACTGGCTGGAATATTGAAAGATGAATATGGCATTGAACCTGCTGCTGCTGCTGTAGCAGTTGCTGCTGGCCCTGCTGCCGGTGGAGAAGGTGGCGCAGCTGCCGCTGAAAAAACTGAGTTCGATGTTGTACTGGAATCCGCAGGTGGCGCTAAGCTGAAGGTGGTAAAGGAAGTGAAAAACCTTCTCGGCCTGGGCTTGAAAGAAGCTAAGGAATTAGTGGACGGTGCTCCTAGCGTACTGAAGCAAGGTGTTGCTAAAGAAGAAGCTGAGTCTATCAAGGCTGCTTTGGCTGAAGCTGGAGCTACAGTTGAACTGAAGTAATTACCTGCCAGGGATCAGGTCTTGGTTTATGACCTAAAAATGACCTGGTTTTTGGAGCAAAAAGGCTTAGCGAGTTGTTATCAACTGGCTAAGCCTATTGTCGTATAGATAAAGTTCAAGTTTTATTGAACTATTTACCTGTTTAATGGGTATTATTTCTGTGTCGGTGGTTGAAGAGACGCTTTGATCGCCAAAAAAAATCAAATTTGCAGATGACATCAAACGGTAAGGTACAAACTGCCGAAAGTCAACGGATTAACTTCGGCAAAATCAAACTCTCCTCTCAGTACCCTGATTTGCTTGAAATACAGTTGAAATCCTTTCAGGAGTTCTTCCAGCTGGAGACTACCCCGGAAAACAGGGTTAATGAAGGGCTTTACAAAGTATTTCAGGAAAATTTCCCAATCACTGATGCCAGAAACATCTTCGTATTGGAGTTTCTGGATTACTTCATCGATCCTCCGCGCTACACCATCGAAGAGTGTATGCAGAGGGGATTGACCTATAGTGTACCCCTGAAGGCCAAACTGCGCCTTTCCTGTAACGACGAAGAACACGTAGATTTCCAAACAATCATCCAGGATGTATTCTTAGGAAACATCCCATACATGACGCCTAAGGGAACCTTCGTGATCAATGGTGCAGAAAGAGTGATCGTTTCCCAGTTGCACCGCTCTCCAGGTGTATTCTTCGGGCAAACTTTCCACCCCAACGGTACCAAGATTTATTCTGCCCGGGTGATTCCTTTTAAAGGTGCCTGGATGGAATTTGCTACAGATATCAATACGGTGATGTATGCCTACATCGATCGTAAGAAAAAATTCCCGGTAACCACGCTGCTGCGTGCCATCGGCTATGATTCTGATAAAGCCATCCTAGATATTTTTGATCTGGCTGATGAGGTACCGGCTACCCGCAAGGAGCTGGAGAAAGCCATTGGTCGTAAACTGGCAGCTCGTGTGCTCCGCACCTGGACCGAAGATTTTGTGGATGAAGATACCGGTGAGGTGGTAACCATTGAGCGTAATGAGATCATCCTGGAACGGGATGTCGTACTCGATGAGGATAATATCGAGATGATCCTTGATGCGGAAATGGAAACAGTGATTCTGCAAAAGGATGAAATCGAACTGGATTACTCCATTATATATAATACACTGCAAAAAGACCCTTCCAGTTCAGAAATGGAAGCGGTACAACATATCTATCGCCAACTGCGTGGTACTGATCCACCGGATGAGGAAACAGCACGTGGCATTATCGACAAATTGTTCTTCTCCGACAAACGCTACAATCTCGGTGAGGTAGGTCGCTATAAGATCAACCGCAAGCTGGGACTGGAGATTTCCAAGGAAACCCTCGTACTGACCAAGGAAGATATCATTGATATCGTGAAGTACCTGGTAGCCTTGATGAACCAGAAAGCAGAAATCGATGATATTGACCACCTGAGTAATCGTCGGGTGCGTACGGTAGGAGAGCAATTGTATGCTCAGTTTGGCGTTGGTCTGGCACGTATGGCACGGACCATCCGCGAAAGAATGAATGTCCGGGACAACGAAGTATTTACGCCAATTGATCTGATCAATGCGCGTACGCTGTCTTCGGTGATCAACTCTTTCTTTGGTACCAGCCAGTTGTCGCAGTTCCTTGATCAAACTAACCCGCTGTCAGAAATAACACACAAACGCCGTATTTCTGCCCTCGGACCTGGAGGTTTGTCGCGTGAGCGTGCGGGTTTTGAGGTTCGTGACGTACACTACTCTCACTACGGTCGTCTCTGTACAATTGAAACACCGGAAGGACCAAACATTGGTTTGATTTCGACCCTTTGTGTGCACGCTAAGGTGAACAAGATGGGATTTCTGGAAACACCATACCGGGCGGTGGTTGAAGGTGAAGTAGATGTGAAGAGTGAGGCCAGATACCTGTCGGCGGAAGGAGAAGACTTTAAGCGGATTGCTCAGGCAAACGCTCCGATCAATAACGAAACGGGAGCCTTCCTTTCTGATCGTGTAAAATGTAGAGAACACGGTGATTTCCCCGTATTGGCGCCCGATGAAATTGAATTTATGGACGTTGCCCCTAACCAGATTGTTGGGGTATCAGCATCTATGATTCCTTTCCTTGAAAACGATGACGCCAACCGTGCCCTGATGGGATCGAACATGCAGCGTCAGGCCGTACCGCTGATCCGTCCTTCTTCCCCAATTGTGGGAACCGGATTGGAAGGTAAAGTGGCTCGTGACTCGCGTATGTTGATCAATGCCGAAGGCGACGGGGTAGTGGAATACGTTGACGCCAACGAGATCGTGATTCGCTACGACCGTACGGAAGAAGAACAATTGGTTTCTTTCGAAGATAACCGCAAAGGATATAAGCTGACCAAGTTTATGCGTACCAACCAGGGTACCTGTATCAACCTGACGCCGATTGTACGTCGTGGCGACCGGGTACACAAAGGTATGATCCTTTGTGACGGTTACGCTACGGAAAAAGGAGAATTGGCGCTTGGTCAAAACCTGAAGGTGGCCTTCATGCCCTGGAAGGGATACAACTTTGAGGATGCCATCGTGCTTTCTGAAAGAGTGGTACGCGAGGATATCTTTACCTCACTGCACATTGAGCACTTCGAGCTGGATGTTCGGGATACCAAACTGGGTGAGGAGGAACTGACCAACGATATTCCAAACGTCAGCGAAGAAGCAACCAAGGACCTTGACGAAAACGGGATTATCCGTGTAGGTGCCTGGATCAAGGAAGGTGATATCCTGATTGGTAAGATTACGCCTAAAGGTGAATCTGATCCAACTCCGGAAGAAAAACTCCTGAGAGCCATCTTTGGTGACAAAGCGGGTGATGTGAAGGATGCTTCATTGAAAGCGCCACCATCTACTCAGGGCATCATCATTGACAAGCAATTGTTTGCTCGTGCCAAGAAAGACAAGGTGCAAAAGGCGCAGGAAAAAGACCTGCTGACCAAGCTGGAAGACCAGCACAAGATTGCCCTTAACGAGCTGAAAACTATCCTCATCGATAAACTGCTGGTCCTGGTGAAGGATAAGGTTTCGCAAGGCGTGAAGAGTATCTACGGTGAACAGTTGGCACCAAAAGGTGTCAAATTCAACCAGGAGCTGCTGCGTGAAGTGGAATATGCTACCGTTGATTACAGCAACTGGACTGATGACGAGAGTACCAATTCGCTGGTGGCAAGATTGTTGCACAATTACAGCATCAAGACCAACGAAGAAGTAGGTCGCTATAAGCGTGAGAAATTCAACATCAGTATTGGTGATGAATTGCCTGCCGGTGTATTGAAGCTGGCTAAAGTATACCTCGCCAAGAAGCGCAAGCTGAAGGTAGGTGATAAGCTGGCCGGTCGCCACGGTAACAAAGGTATTGTATCTCGTATTGTGCGGATCGAAGATATGCCGTTCCTCGAAGATGGCACTCCCGTAGATATCGTTCTGAACCCACTTGGTGTACCTTCGCGGATGAACCTCGGACAGATTTTCGAAACTGTATTGGGTTGGGCCGGCGAGAAGATGGGCGTCAAATTTGCGACCCCGATTTTCGACGGAGCGAGCCAGGAAGAAATCGAGAGTTATATCCAGAAGGCAAGCCTACCAAGTTTGGGACAAACCTACCTCAGCGATGGTGAGACGGGCGATCGTTTCCACCAGCAAGCAACGGTAGGGGTGATCTACATGCTGAAGCTTTCTCACATGGTAGACGATAAGATGCACGCACGTTCGATCGGACCATACTCGTTGATTACGCAGCAGCCATTGGGTGGTAAAGCTCAGTTTGGTGGTCAGCGTTTTGGTGAGATGGAGGTATGGGCGCTGGAGGCCTTCGGTGCTTCCAACATCCTGCAGGAGTTGCTGACGATCAAGTCGGACGACATCAATGGACGGGCGAAAGCATACGAGGCTATTGTAAAGGGAGACAATCTACCAACGCCAAATATTCCCGAGTCATTCAATGTACTCGTACACGAATTGCGTGGTTTGGCGCTTGATGTAAAATTTGACTAAATAAATCTTCCCGAAGTGGCTTTAGGCTGCTTCGGGAATCTATTGATCATCGATCAAATTCTAATAAATATGCCTTTTAAGAAAAAAAGTCGTGTCCAAAATCAGGATTTTGATGCCATCACTATCAGCCTGTCGTCACCCGACGATATTCTGGAACGCTCCTATGGTGAGGTCCTGAAGCCGGAAACCATCAACTACCGGTCGTACAAGCCGGAACGGGATGGACTTTTTTGTGAAAGAATTTTTGGTCCGGTCAAGGACTACGAATGTTACTGTGGGAAATATAAGCGTATTCGATATAAAGGGATTGTTTGCGACCGTTGTGGTGTAGAGGTAACCGAGAAGAAAGTACGTCGCGAAAGAATGGGACATATCAAGCTGGTAGTACCGGTGGTACATATCTGGTTTTTTAAGTCGCTGCCCAACAAGATTGGATACATGCTTGGTTTGTCTTCCAAGAAGCTGGAATCGATCATTTACTATGAACGTTATGTGGTCATCCAGCCAGGTGTGAAGGAAAATGAGGGTGTTACGAAGATGGACCTGCTGTCAGAAGAAGAATATCTGGATATCCTGGATACCTTGCCAGCAGACAACCAAATGCTGGACGATACCGATCCAACCAAATTTATGGCCAAGATGGGAGCGGAAGCAGTAAGAGAACTGCTGATGCGTCTTGACCTGGATCAGCTATCTTATGATCTGCGTCACCAGGCAGCCAATGAAACCTCACAACAGCGTAAGAGTGAGGCTTTGAAGCGTCTGCGAGTGGTAGAGGCCTTCCGCGATGGTTTGTCTCGTATTGAGAATCGTCCGGAATGGACCATCATTCAGTACCTGCCGGTCGTTCCCCCCGAGCTGCGTCCTTTGGTACCGCTGGATGGTGGACGTTTTGCCAGTTCCGACCTGAATGACCTGTATCGTCGGGTCATTATCCGGAACAACCGTTTGAAGCGCCTGTTGGAAATCAAAGCTCCTGAAGTGATTCTCCGTAACGAAAAGCGGATGTTGCAGGAAGCAGTTGATTCCTTGTTTGACAACTCCCGTAAATCGAATGCCGTGAAGGCAGAAGGTGGCCGGGCACTAAAATCACTTAGTGATATTCTGAAAGGTAAGCAAGGACGTTTCCGTCAAAACCTGCTCGGTAAGCGTGTGGATTACTCCGGTCGTTCGGTAATTGTGGTAGGACCTACCCTTAAATTGCACGAATGTGGTATTCCAAAGGCGATGGCCGCTGAGCTTTTCAAGCCTTTTGTGATTCGTAAATTGATCGAGCGCGGTATCGTTAAGACGGTAAAATCAGCCAAGAAACTGGTAGATCGTAAAGATCCGGTGATCTGGGAAATCCTGGAAAATATCCTGAAGGGACATCCCGTAATGCTCAACCGGGCACCAACGCTTCACCGTTTGTCTATCCAGGCATTCCAGCCTAAACTGATTGAAGGTAAGGCGATTCAGCTGCACCCACTTGTTTGTGGTGCGTTCAACGCCGACTTCGACGGTGACCAGATGGCGGTGCACGTACCATTGAGCCATGCTGCTATTCTGGAAGCTCAGGTACTGATGTTGTCTTCACACAACATGTTGAACCCACAAAACGGTTCTCCGATTACACTGCCTTCACAGGATATGGTATTGGGACTGTATTACATCACCAAGGAACGCAAGTCTACTGATACCATCAAGGTACTAGGCGAAGGACGTGCTTTCTACTCTCAGGAGGAGGTGATCATCGCTTATAACGAGGGACAGCTCGACCTACACGCCGTAATTAAAGTTCGCGTGCCGGTTGAAGACGAAGAAGGAAAGATTGTCAATAAGTTGATTGATTCCACCACCGGGCGGGTACTGTTCAACCAGAATTTGCCGGATGGAGTGCCTTTCATCAACGAATTGCTGACGAAGAAGAACCTGAAGAAGGTCATTGCGGATATTCTTGAAAGAACCAGCTTTGCTGTTACGGCCGACTTCCTTGATAACATTAAGGAGATGGGCTTCCTTTGGGCCTTTAAAGGTGGATTGTCCTTTAACTTGGGTGATTTGATTACCCCAACGGTTAAGCAACAAACACTGGATGAAGCTCAGGAGGAAGTTGACGAGGTTTGGGACAACTACAATATGGGTCTGATTACTAATAACGAGCGTTACAATCAGATCATCGACAAGTGGACTTATGCGGATAACCGGATTACAGAGACCCTGATGAAAGAGCTTGCTGCTCACAAACAAGGATTCAACTCTGTATACATGATGCTTGACTCCGGGGCACGTGGTTCTAAGCAGCAGATTAAGCAGCTGTGTGGACTTCGTGGACTGATGGCCAAGCCGAAAAAATCTGGTGACTCGGGTGGAGCGGTAATTGAAAACCCGATCCTGTCTAACTTTGTAGATGGATTGTCCGTACTGGAATACTTCATTTCTACACACGGTGCCCGTAAGGGTCTGGCCGATACGGCTCTGAAAACTGCCGATGCGGGTTATCTGACTCGTCGTTTGGTGGATGTTTCTCAGGACGTCGTGATCATGGAAGAAGATTGTGCAACGCTCCGTGGTATTGAAACAACTGCACTGCGCGATAACGACAAGGTTATTGAACAATTGTCTTCTCGTATTGCTGGACGTTATACATTGCACGATGTTTATCATCCGGAAACGGAGGAGGTGCTGCTTAAAGCTGGTGACTTTATCACCACAGCTATGTCAGAACACCTGGAGGAAATTGGCGTGGAAGAGGTGACCATCCGTTCTGTATTGACTTGTGAAACCCGCCGTGGGGTATGTACCAAATGCTATGGTAAGAACCTGGCAACCGGTCGGATAGCAGAGAAAGGTGATGCCGTTGGTATCATCGCTGCACAGTCGATTGGTGAACCGGGTACACAGTTGACCCTGCGTACCTTCCACGTTGGTGGTATCGCATCGTTGTCGAAGACTGAGTCTGAAATTATTTCCAAGTTTAATGGTAAGCTGGAATTTGACGGTATCCGTGTAACAACAGCGAAGGACGAACTGGGTAACGACATTCAGATTGTACTTTCCCGTACGGGTGAGGTGCGTATTCTGGATAATGATACCGGGCGTCAGTTGGCTGCTCACCACATTCCTTACGGTTCTACCTTGCATGTGGCTGGCGCCAAATCTGTGAAGAAAGGTGACCTGATTTGTGAATGGGATCCATTTAACGCGGTGATCGTTTCCGAATTCCACGGTGTGGCCAAGTTTGAAGATATTGAAGAAGGTTTGACTTTCCGCATTGAGCGTGACGACCAAACGGGATATGCCGAGAAAGTAATTACCGAACCAAAGAATAAGCGTAAGATTCCAACCATCAAGATTTTGAGTACCGATGGGGAGGAATTGCGTAGCTACAACCTGCCGGTAGGCTCTTACATCTCTATTGAAGATGGTGCAGAGGTCAAAGCTGGTCAGAAGATTGTGAAGATTCCTCGTAAACTGGGTAAGATCCAGGATATTACGGGTGGTCTGCCACGTGTGACGGAGCTGTTTGAAGCCCGTAATCCATCCAACCCTGCGGTTGTTTCTGAAATCGACGGTGTGGTGGCATTTGGTAAGATCAAGCGTGGTAACCGCGAGGTAATTGTAACGGCCAAGGACGGTCAGGTGCGGAAATACCTGATTGGCTTATCGAAGCACATCCTGGTGCAGGAAGGTGACTTTGTTCGCGCCGGTACGCCACTGTCAGATGGTGCGATTGCTCCACGTGATATCCTGAACATTAAAGGCCCCTTCGCGGTACAGTCGTACCTGGTGAATGGCGTTCAGGAGGTATACCGCTCACAGGGTATTACCATCAACAACAAGCACATCGAGGTGATTGTACGTCAGATGATGCGCCGGGTACAAATTGAGGACCCAGGTGATACGTCATTCCTCGAAGGTGAAGCAGTTGAGAAGTACGACTTCCTGGAGCAAAACGACTGGATCTTCGACAAGAAGTTTGTCACCGATGCCGGTGAATCCAATAAATTGAGACCAGGCCAGTTGGTCACCCTGCGTCAGTTGAGAGAAGAAAACTCTTACCTGAAGCGCAACGACAAGAAGCCGGTCGAGTACCGCGACGCTATTGCGGCTACTTCCAGCCCGCTGTTGTTGGGTATTACCAAGTCTTCTCTGGGTACGCACAGCTGGATTTCGGCAGCGTCCTTCCAGGAAACGACTAAGGTACTGAGTACTGCAGCCATCGGTGCGAAGCAGGATACCTTGTCGGGACTGAAGGAGAATGTAATTGTTGGTAAGCAAATTCCGGCAGGTACAGGATTACGCGAATTTGAACATCTGTTCGTGACTTCCAAGCAGGCACAAGAGGCTTACGAAGCCAGAAGAAGCCAGATGGAAGAGATCGAAGATTTCTAGGAATAAATACAGCCCAGTTTCTGGGCATTAGTTGAGAGAGAAACCGGTATCGAAGCAATTTGGTACCGGCTTTTTTTTGCCATTTTCTTCCATTTTACCGAATTGTCGGCAACCTCTGGATGGATTTGATTAAATTACAAAAGGTTGGATCGGAAAACGGACCCGCGTGAGGTGCCTGGAGTGCAGCCGACGTCAGGAGGCTGGCCCGCAGGGCTACGGCGAATGCCACACACGAAAGGGACCGACCCCCTCGGTTAAACCGGGGAGGGGCACGCCCAAATTGATCAAAATGTACGCTTGAATGTTGTACCTTCTGAATTAATACCCATCACTATGCTGAAGCAGTTACTTTTTGCTCTGATTTTGCCTGCAATCTTATTGCAGGATACGCTGGCGCAACCGGCACTTTATTATATCAACATTGACACGGGGATCGAACGATCTAACTTGTTTGGTAGCAACCGGGAAGTTCTCATTCTGGGAAGTGAGGTGAAGGCCAGGGGACTTGCGCTGGATTTGTGGAACCAGAAGATTTACTGGACAGACTGGGTAGCGGACAAAATACAGCGTTCGGATATGGATGGAACAAACATTGAGGATGTCATTGTATCAGATTTGTCGCTGCCAAACGGCATTGCGCTGGATGTGGAGGCGGAAATGATGTACTGGACCGACAGCGGTACAAGAGACATTAAGCGGGCGATGATGGACGGGACAGAAATGGAGGTGTTGGTCACTTACCAAAACATCAATTTTGGGGACATTGACCTAGACCTGGGGGCACGCAAGATGTACTGGACCGAATGGGGTGATGGTGCGCCAATCGGCAAGGTGAAGCGAGCCAATTTTGATGGAAGTGCTATAGAGGAAGTGGTGGTGGCACAAGGCTCAGTGCTAAAAGGTATTGCGCTGGATCTGGAGGCAAGAAAGGTGTATTGGACCGATATGACCTACGGCACGGTAAATCGTGCTGACTTTGATGGCGATGATATTGAGGAACTGGTGACCGGGCTAACTACTCCCCTTGGACTGGCGCTCGACCTGGAGAATGATAAAATGTACTGGACGGATTTGGGTAGCAGGAAATTGCAACGTGCCAGCCTGGATGGATCACAGGTAGAGAATGTGATTACGGAAGATTTTGAGAAACCTCACGGAGTGGCAGTTGATCCGGACTTGCCGATACCCGTGAATACCACCGACAAGGAAGCACAATGGACGGTGTCCTTGTTTCCTAATCCAACGTATGAGTATTTATATATTGGGAATTTGCCGGAACGTATGAGGGCGATTGTCAGTAACGCTGAGGGGAAGGTGGTGGTGAATACTCTTGTGGAAATGGAGGGTGTGCAGCTAGCCGTGGCTGATTGGCCTGTAGGCCTTTACACCCTACAACTGATCAATGCCCGAAACCAGTCTTATTCCTATCAATTTGTGAAGCAGTAGTGTGCAGGTCGGAATTGAAAGTACAATTCCGACCTGTAACGGCTCTGTTATTTACCCCTGATCAACTCAATATAGCCACTGAGTAGTTCCTGACCAATGCTTGGCTCTGAAGAAATCCCTTGTTCGAATACCCGGCAGCGGTAGTAGTATACGCCCTCGCTCAAGTCTTCCCCTTTCAGGTTGGTACCATCCCAATTGAGTGCCGGATCAGTGGTTTCAAACACCAGTTCGCCCCAGCGGTTGTACACCTGAAATTCTACACTTTCGATAAAGCAGTAAGGGTAGGGCACAAACAGGTCATTCTGACCATCTTGGTTGGGTGTAAAGGTGTTGGGCAGTGTATAGATCGGGCAATTGTCGGTACAAACGATATTGCTAAACGGGCTTTCGTTGCCTACTGAATCGATGGAGGTGACAGCATAACAACCGGCCAGACCGCGACTTTCGGGCGGGAAGTGATCAAAGTTGATTTGCGAAGGATCATTGATCGTTTGCACAAGGTCAAAATTGCCATCCGTATCGGTTCCGTAGTAGATATTGTATCCGAGCACGTCGTCGGTTTCTTCACAAAGATCTTCCGGATTCTTCCACGACAAGGAATTGAATAGCTGATTGTCTTCCAGACAACCGGTGGCCTGGGCACAGAGGTTGGATACTTCCAGTTCGGTGGGACATGGTGGTACATTATCCACGGGAACACCGCAATTTTCCTGTGAGAAGTTGATTATCGGATCGATTACCCCATCGATGCCATAAGTACCGATGCTTTCAATTTTGTAACAATATTCTGTACCATTAGCCAGTCCTTCATCCCGGTAGGTGGGCTCGGTAACGGTGCCAATGAGTGTAAAGTCGGTTCCATCAAACCGGTACACGTTGTATTCATAGTTGCCCCAGGGCACATCCTCCTGCCAGGTCAGCACGTTGGTGTTATCCGTTGGACCCATGCTGAGGTATACTGAGGAGGCCGGTTCGGTGGTACCGAGCAGTTCATCCTCCTTGATGTAGAAATTAACCTGATAGGAATAGGCGTTATCGGTGGTATTCAGACCGGTGTCGACAAAGCAGGTATCGTTGGCCAGTTCGAACGTTGGGCTGGTAAACGATACGCCGATTGGCTGGAAGTCGCCATCATTAGTGGTGATACCAGTAGCACGGAGCACTTCGTATACATAGGGCCCGGGATTCATTTCCGGGTCAAGGTCTTCTTCTATTGGCTTGGACCAGCAAACCTGAATGGAGCCACTTTGTTGATCAGTGGTTTCCACGCTCACATTGGTGATCACCGGAATGTCGCGCTTGAGCTGCGTACAAACCTCTTCCGACGGCAAACTTTCCACTTTGTTGTATGGGTATCCACCTGGAGATATGCTGGCAAATTCAGCCAGAATGCGGTAGCAATAAGTCTTCCCCCGACTTAGATTCTGGTCGATGAAGAAGTATCTTCCATTTTCAATATCAAGAACCGGGCCGGTACTGATCTTTGTATAACCCCGGCCGGCAAGACCGGTTTCGCAGGTGTCGGGAGTGAAGTTGTTTGGGCTTTCCCGGCGCCATACGGAGAAACCGAAGAAGTAATCCATCTCGGCATCTTCACAGGTATAGGGCTGTTCCCAACTAATGCGCACGGCAGAGTTTTCGGCTTCAGCCCTTGGGTCTAGTGGCGGAGGTCCTACTACTTTGATTCGGATCGTTTTGATGGTCCCCAGGCCTGTATCGCCCAGGAAGTCATCGGCCGCCCGGAATACGACCTGATAAAATTGGTCGGAAATATGTTCGCAGGTGGTCTGCCAGCGGAAGGTTTTAAGGACTGGATCATCTTCAAATTCATTGGATTCGGGCGTAAAGGTAGCTGGGCTAAATAATACCTCAAATGGGCCTCCATCGGCGGTTAGCTTTACTTTTTGATCCACTTCGAAGTCCGGAGCGGTTGCTTCTACATCAAATTCAATCAATTCTCCGGCAACAACACAAATCTCGTCTACGTCTGTTTTGATAATTGGAGGCACATTGTCACATTCGATCACCGTGATTTGCATATCGCGGATAGTAGAACTCATAAGTAGGCCATTTCTCCATTCATTGACCCTGAAGGCTACATTATATTCACCGGCTACCTGAGGAGATATCCAGGTAATTTCCCCGGAGTTGGGGTTGATATTGAATTGATTATCCGGGTTTTCAAAAGGAACCTCATCGGGGAATTCGTAGGAGGGAACCACGCTATCAGGTCCTTGCAATGGTACGATCAGTTCGTACGACAAGCTATCGTTTTCAAAGTCGATCGCCCCTGGGTTGTGGGTGTAAATGGTGCCTATACAGGCAATATCGATGGGGGCGGTGGTGAGTAGGGGGGTGCTATTACAACCCTGGAATTGGACTGAGGGAACTGTATAGGTCGTTTCAATATAAAAAGGCACCATAACCGAGTTTTCATCATTGATGTTGATGATATTGTCTACCCGGTTGGGGTCTTCCATCCCAATTTTGTAGGTGCCGGCTCCTCCGTAGATGTGTATGCCTTCGTAGATATTTCTTTTTACATTACCTTCAATGGGGACACCATTGCCATTTATCCTGGGGATAATGGTGCAGGTACCATCGCCCCAACATACTTCCAGAGAATCGCGATCTACATCGGTTCCATTGATTTTTGAATAGGTGGTCACAATGGCTCTTATGGCCAATGGGTTAGCGTCACAAGGATCAGTAGCCGGTACAATTCGAATTTCTCCCGCACGGTTGTGAGTGGCGCTGGCAGAAAAGGCCAGGCAGAGCAAGAGCAATAAGAGGCTAAAGCTGTAGAATTCTGTTTTCATAGCGCGAAGTATTTGATCCTTTATATATAATGACCCGACAAGTCGATAAATTGTTGTCAGTAAGTAAGTTAATAAAGATTCCTCTGATTACCTACTCGCGGGTATCTGATTGTAGACGGCCAGATAGCGGGCAATGTATTTGCCAATGATGTCGAATTCCAGGTTGACCGTACTACCAATCTGCAATTCTTTAAAATTAGTGTGCTCGTAAGTGTACGGTATGATGGCTACCGAGAAGGTGTCTTCACGAGGGTTGACTACGGTTAGACTAACACCGTTGATACAAATAGAACCCTTATCGACCAGCAGGTGTTCGGGGGTCAGCTGGTAGCGGAAGTGGAAATACCAGCTGCCGTCCCGATTGTCGATACCGGTGCATTCGGCGGTGGCATCCACATGACCCTGTACAATATGACCGTCGAGGCGGCCATTGGAGATCATGGCCCTTTCCAGGTTGACACTGTCTTCAACCTTAAGTTTGCCCAGATTCGAGCGAATCAGTGTTTCCTCGATGGCGGTCACCTTATGTTCTCCCGGTGCCAGGGCCACTACCGTGAGGCAAACGCCATTGTGGGAGACACTCTGATCAATTTTCAGTTCGTCGGAAATGGTGGAGGCAATGGTGAAATGAACGTTGCTTCCTTCCTTTTCGATGTTGGTAATAAGCCCTCTGGACTCGATAATTCCTGTAAACATTAGTTGCTTCTGATTAATTCAATATATCCGCTTAAGACCTCCGGACTAGGGGCTATACCATCTACTCTTTGCTCAAAGGTTCGGCAGGTGTAATAGTAGACCCCTTCGCTTAGCTGTTCTCCTTTGATATTGGTGCCATCCCAGTTGAGGTCGGGGTTTTCAGTTTGGAAAACCAGCTCTCCCCAGCGGTTAAAAACCTGAAAATCTACACTCTCCACAAAACAGTAAGGGAAAGGTACAAAGAGATCATTTTGACCATCACCATTAGGTGTGAAGGTATTGGGTAACTCGTAAAATGGACAGTTGTCGACACAAATCGTATCGCTGGGAATACTTTCGTTGAGGAAGGTATCAATGGCGGTGACGTAATAACATCCTGCAATGCCGAAGAGCTCGGGTTCGTGTTCAAAACTCAATACCCCGGAGTCATCAAAACTGGCGATCAGCGAAAACTCTTGATCCTGAATGGGGGTATAGTAAATATTATAACCTACCACATCGTCAGTTTCTGCACACAAGTCCATTGGGTTGACCCAATTAAGGGTGTTAGCCAATACTTCCACTTCGCTACAATTGACGCCGCTCTCGCAAACGTTATCTACCGTCAAGGTGGGCGGACAGGGCGCTACGTTATCAATAGGGACACTACACAGTTCCTGTGAAAAATTGATAATTGGGTTGATAATATCGACAATGCCATAAGAGCCGGTACTGCGAATTTTATAACAATAGGAAGTCCCATTGATCAATCCGTTATCGGTGTAAGTATTGGTATTGGTAACTCCAATGGAATCAAAGGTTCCAAGGTCATTCTGACGGTAAATCGTGTAAAATTCATTGTTCCAGGGGGCGATTTCCGTCCAGCTTAGCACGTTGGCATTATCTGTAGGAGCGGCCGACAAGTAGATGGTACTGGCAGTATTGGTGGTACCGAGTGGGGTACTTTCGTTATTGACATAAAAATTGATTCGGTAACTATAAGCGTTATCCACGGTATTCAGGTTGACATCTGTGAAGCAGGTATCATTTGCTTCCGCAAATGTGGGGCTGTTGAAGCTGATTCCAATGGCTTGGAAATCAGCGTCGTTATCTGTTTGTCCGGTGGCGCGTAGTACTTCGTAGATATAGGGCCCCTGATTGACCATTGTATCCAGATCTTCAGCTTTGGGTTTAGACCAGCAAACATCTACCTGGCCGGTGGCATTGCTGGTGGTGAGTACATCGGCTTTGGTGATGAGCGGTACATCGCGGTTGAGTTGTACGCAGACTTCATCGGAAGGCAGGCTTTCGACTCGGTTGTATGCATTATTGCCATCGGGTGTTGTTTTGGCAAATTCTGCCAATATGCGGTAACAATAAGTCTTGCCACGTTCTACATCGTTATCGTCATAAAAATAGCGATCATCAGCATTGATATTCCTGATGGCGATGGTCGTCAGTTTGATATACCCTCTTCCGGCAAGCCCTGGTGTGCAGGTATCAATCGGGAAGTTATTGGACCCAAGTCTGCGCCATACGGTAAAGCCGCGAAAATATTCGTCTTCCGTTTCTTCACAGAAATAGGGATTAGCCCAACTCACGGTAATCTTGTTGGAACTGGGGGCGGCTTGTACATCTTCCGGTGGTGGTCCTACCACTTTGATGCGCACGGTTTTCAGGGTTGCCAATCCAATGGAATCACCAAAGAAATTATCCAGTGCCTTGAAAACAACGGAGTAATATTGGCCGGAAATGTGGTCGCAAGTCGTTTGCCAGCGGAAAGTCTTGGTGACCGGGTCCTCTTCAAATTCTTCCGATTCAGGGGTAAAGGTGGCTGGACTGATGGGCACTTCAAATGGGCCTCCCAGTGCTGTTAATCTCACCTGTTGGTCGGTTTCATCAATGGGCGCGGTGCCAACGACGTCAAATTCCACGAGGTCGCCGGCTTGCACACAAATTTCCTCATAGGGAACTTCGACGATGGGCGGTTGGTTGTCGCACTGCTGAATCAGGATTTGCATATCCCTCACAATGGTATCGATGGGGATGCCCTGACGGTATTCCACAATGATCATGGCCAGGTTGTATTCACCGGCCTGTTGGGGGGCATCCCAGACGATATCGCCCGTGACTTCATCGATGGTCAGGTTGTTATTAGGTCCCGGGTTGATGGCAAAAGGCCAGTCATAATTGGGCACCTCCAGGTTGACATCTTGCAAGGGAATGACGAAGTGATAAGAAAGACTGTCTCCATCGGCATCATAGGCATTGGGATTGTGCGTAAAAACTCTACCTACGCAGCCAATGTCAATGGGTGGTTGCAGCAAAACGGGCGTATCATTACAACCCTGAAACTGAGGGTTGGGAATGGTATAAGTGGTTTGAATATGAAACCGTACCTGATCGGAGTTCGGGGGATTTACGTTGATAACGCCACCATTCCGGTTGGGGTCGGTCATGGAGATGGTGTAAGTGCCACGTGCATTGTAGGTGTGAAAACCACAATAAATGTTCTTTTTGGTGTCATTTTCCAGCAATTCTCCCTGCGGTGGGCTACCGGGGCCATTCATTCTGGCTACCCGTTCACAAACCCCATCTCCCCAGCAAATGGTCAGGGTATCGCGGTCGGCGGGGCGGCTACTGGCTTTTGTGTAAGTCACAATAGTGGCCTTGACGGTCAGACTGGTGGTACAGTCGCCTACCTGTTCCACAGAAATTTCTCCGGCCCGATTGTGGGTGGCCTGTAGCAATGGAAGAAAGAGCAGCGTAAGAACAACAGTTAGAGTATATCTCAATACACTTGGCATATGGTGTGCTTTAAATGATCCCAATGGACTAATCGTACTAGTCTTTACCAAATTAACGATTATCGGATAAATAAGGTGTATTTTGGCTTACAGTATGTTTAAAAATCTAACACCCTGCCTGGGAAATGGTTGTCGACAGCCGATCGAGGCAATCGACGAGGCGTTTGCGCCAGTGGGGAATGGTGATGCCAAACGCTTTCTTGATCTTGTTTTTATTTAAAACACTATAGGTGGGCCGGGTAGCCGGGGTGGGAAACTCTTTGCTTTCGATGGGAACAACCTGGCATTTGATGTCGCTTAGCTCAAAGATGGCCAGGGCAAAGTCGTACCAGCTGGTTACGCCCTCATTGCTGTAGTTAAATATCCCGGATAGATAAGCGGCGGGAACCTCTTCATTTTCTACTTTTTGTAAAATATTCAATACCGTCAGGGCCAGGTCATAAGCATAAGTTGGTGTACCTACCTGATCAAAGACGACGCGCAATTCATCGCGCTCACGACCCAGACGGAGCATGGTTTTGACGAAGTTGTTGCCAAAGGGGGAGTACACCCAGGAGGTGCGGATGATCATGGCCTGAGGGTGATGTTTTAGTGCTGCTGCTTCACCGGCCAGCTTTGTAGCGGCATAGATACCCACGGGAAAAGTAGGGTCTCCCTCTTTGTATGGATGATTTTGGTGACCGTGGTAGACGTAATCTGACGAAAAGTGAATGAGGGGAATTTGTCGCTTGGCGCAAATAGTAGCCAGGTTTTCTACCGCTTTGATATTGATTTTCTCTGCTAGTTCTTTTTCCTCTTCGGCGCGGTCCACTGCGGTATAGGCGGCGCAATTGATGCAGTAATCGTATGCTCCTTTTTCGAAAAGTTGTTCAACCTGATCGTCATCACCAATATCCAGGTCTTCGCGGGTGGTAAAGTGAAAGTCAAAGCCCGAAAATTGACTGGACAGGCCCTGCAATTCTTGTCCTAGCTGGCCATTCGCTCCAGTGACGAGCAATTTAGGTTTGGTATTCATAGATCAATCTTTGCGGTGGTTGCCAAAGTTGGGCAACACCTCATCCTTGGGCGACAGGAATGCCTGGTCAGTGGCAATTTTCCAGTCAATATTTAGCGTTGGATCGTCAAAGCGCACGCCACCCTCGTGAGCTTTGGAGTAGAAGTTGTCGCACTTGTAGAAGAATTCGGCTGTTTCACTCAAAACTACATAGCCGTGGGCAAAGCCGCGGGGAACGTAAAGCTGTTTCTTATTATCAGCAGAAAGCACAATGCTGTACCATTGACCGTAAGTGGGACTGTCGGGGCGCAGGTCCACCGCCACGTCGAGCACTTCTCCTTCAACCACGCGCACTAGCTTGGCTTGCTCAAAAGGCGCCACCTGATAATGTAAGCCACGCAATACACCAAAGGTGGAACGGGCCTGATTATCTTGGACAAATTCTCGGGTGATATTGGCGTCCGCAAAAGTATTCTTGTTAAAAGCTTCAAAGAAATACCCCCGGCCATCATCCCAAATTTTGGGTTCAAACACTTTCAGATCGGGTATTGGAGTGTCGGTAAACGGCATTGTGGTTGGGTCGATTATTTTTTTCTGAAAAATACGCCAATGGGCACACCGGTAAAGTTGAAGTTTTTGCGCAACTGATTTTCCAGGTAATTTTTGTAATTCTCCTTGACGTGTTTTGGGTTGTTGCAAAAGAAGGCAAAGGCCGGATAATACGTTGGTAGTTGTGTAACGTATTTGATCTTCACATACCGACCGCGGTGGGAAGGTGGCGGGTAGCGCTCAATGGCTTCCAGCATGATTTCGTTGAGCTGAGAGGTTTTGATTTTACGGCTGCGGTTTTCGTACACCTCAAGTGCGGCCTCTACTGCGCGAAAGATGCGCTGTTTTTCCAGCGCCGAGATGAAGACGATGGGCACGTCATTAAACGGCGCAATCTTATCGCGAATTTCCTTTTCAAAATCGCGGGCGGTGTTGGTCTCTTTCTCTACCAAATCCCACTTATTGACTAGAATGACGATTCCTTTATTGCGGCGCTGAGCCAGGCGCAGAATGTTCATGTCCTGCGCTTCCACGCCGGTTTGAGCATCGATCATAATGATACAGACGTCCGCATCTTCGATGGCCTTGATGGCCCGCATGACGGAATAGAACTCCAGGTTTTCGTGTACCTTGGCTTTCTTGCGGATACCGGCGGTATCGATGAGCAGGAATTCCTTGCCAAATTTGGAGTATTTGGTGTGAATGGAGTCGCGGGTAGTCCCGGCGATATCGGTGACAATATTGCGTTCTTCCCCGAGCAGGGCGTTGGTCAGTGAAGATTTTCCGACGTTTGGTTGGCCAACAATTGCGATTTTGGGAATGTCGCTTTCGATAGGCTCTTCTTCCTCGATTTGTTCGGTAAGGGCATCCAGGATTTCACCGGTGCCGCTGCCGGTCATGGAGGAGACGAAGTGGGTTTCTTCAAAGCCGAGGCTCCAAAATTCGTTGGCCTCCATCTGGCGCTGGCTATTGTCTACTTTGTTGACACACAGTAACACCGGCTTTTCGGTGCGCCGCAGCATAGCGGCAATTTCTTCGTCAAGGTCAGTGATGCCGGTAGCCACATCGACCATGAAGATGATCACGGCGGCTTCCTCAATGGCAATTTCAACCTGGGAGCGGATCTCAGATTCGAAAATATCTTCGGAGTTTTTTACAAAACCTCCGGTATCGATAACGGTAAAAGTTTTGCCATTCCAGAAGCTGCTGCCGTACTGGCGGTCGCGTGTTACCCCACTAATGTCGTCAATGATGGCTTGACGTTCTCCAATCAACCGATTGTACAGGGTGGATTTACCCACATTCGGTCGGCCCACAATGGCTACAATATTGCCCATTTTTTTGATTTTGAACCGCAAAGGTACAAAAAGAAAGGGTTTGCCACTACCCCTGATAGCCGAAGTGTTTCAGCATTCTTTCGTCGTCGCGCCAGTTGTCTTTCACTTTGACATAGAGCTCGAGGAAGACCTTTCTTTCCAGGAAGGTTTCCAGGTCTTTTCTGGATAGAGTACCCAGCTTTTTGATGGCACTGCCGTTCTTGCCAATGATGATTGATTTTTGGGTGTTGCGGGCTACAAAAATCTCCGCATGAATGCGCACCAGGTCTTCTCCGCTTTTGGTCTTTTCTTCCTTAAATGCAGTAACGATCACCTCGCAGGAATAGGGAATCTCCTGTTCGTAAAGCAACAGGATTTTTTCACGGATAATTTCGCTGACAAAGAAGCGCTCGGGGCGGTCGGTTAGTTGATCCTTTGGGTAATAAACGGGACCTTCCGGCAGATTATCTACGAGCAACTGAAACAGTGTATCCGTATTTTTTTGCTGTAAAGCAGAAATTGGCACTGTTTCCTTGAAGGTTATCAGGTCATTCCAAAATTGAATCTTCAACAACACTTCCTCAGGCTTGGCCAGATCAACCTTGTTGAGGACTAAAATCAAGGGAATCTCCACGCGTTTCAGCCTTTCAATGATCGGATCATCGGGTTTGAATTTCTCGTCCATGCCGGTAACAAACAACATGACGTCCGCATCTTCGAAAGAGGAATTGACAAAGCTGTTCATCATTTCCTGCATCTTGTAAGAGGGATCTTCGATGATGCCTGGCGTATCGGAAAAGACCATCTGAAAGTCATCCCCGCTCAGGATACCAATGATACGGTGGCGTGTGGTTTGCGGCTTACTGGTAATGATGGACATCTTTTCACCAACCAGAGCATTCATGAGTGTGGACTTTCCCGCATTGGGCCGTCCGATGATGTTGATAAATCCGGATTTGTGCATTTAGACGAATTGTTTGGGCAAAGGTAGGCATTTGATTTCGTTAGTTTAGAGTTTAGGGAGGTTTAGCGTTTAGAGGAAGGAACAGTTGGGGACTCTGCAAATGCTTTGATATTGGAAGTCCTGCTCTGGTTTATGTTTAGGCGGATCAACTACGCTAAAGACTTCGTCGATTAAAGAGGAGACGGGGGAGGCGGTTTAGGGAGTGTAGAGTGTAGGGGTTTAGAGAAGGGAAGAGCTAATTATTGACTAGTCCTGAAATAGGTTGACAAAAAAGTAAACCAAAAAAAGGACAAAGATGAAGAAAGTAAACCAGTATTCGGACGCCTTTAAGAAAGAGGTGGTAAAAGAAGTTATCTTGGGCCAAATTAGCCAGGAAGGAGCCAGGCGCAAATATGGGATAGGAGGAAGTATGACCATCCCGCGTTGGATAACAAAATATGAATGGATGATACCTAAAGATGAAGAGCCATTAGAGCAAGGAGAAAAAAGTAAAGCAGAATTAGCATTAGAAATCGAGCAATTGAAGCGTCAGTTATCGTATGAACAGCTGAAGAATGAGGTTTTAGATACGATGATCACCATAGCGGAGCGAGAATTTAAAATTCCAATCCGAAAAAAGCCTGGAGCCAAACAGTCCAAGAAGTAAAAAAGGAAAGGAAAGGGGTCTCGATAGAGACGTTGTGTGAACTGTTTGGCAAAAGTAAACAAGGGTATTACAAGAAAGAGCGTCAATTATACAAGAAGCAATCTGAACAAATCATAGTGCTTCAGGCCGTACTACAGATCAGGAAAAGGATGCCGCGGATTGGAGTCAGAAAGCTGGTAGTCAAGTTATTAGAAAAAGGTTTAAAGATAGGTCGAGATGCTCTATATGAGTTGATGGATCATCATCATTTACTGGTTCGAAGAAAAAGGAGGAGTGTTCGGACGACCAATAGCTTTCATATGTTTAGAAAATACCCAAACCTGATTAGAGACTTGCAAATTACAGGACCTGATCAATTATGGGTAAGTGATATTACGTACATTGAAACGGAAAAAGGCTTTGCTTATTTGTTCTTAATAACGGACGCTTATTCCAGAAAGATCATTGGCTTTAAGACCGCAGATAGTCTGGAAGCTAAACACGCTGTGGAGGCTTTACAAATGGCATTAAAAGGACTAAACGGTCCAACAGATCAGCTGATTCATCACTCTGATCGAGGTGTTCAATATTGTTGCCATGAGTATGTCAAGATATTGAAAACAAAAAAGGTGCGTATCAGTATGACCGAAAATGGAGACCCTTTAGAAAATGCTATTGCCGAACGCGTCAATGGCATTTTGAAGATGGAATGGATTTATGACCAAAGGTTTAAAAACCTTTCTCAGGCACAGGGCTATATTAGCCAGATCATCGGCATCTACAATAGTGAACGTCCACACGCCAGTATTGAGATGCTTACACCGGATAAAGCTCATCAAAGAGCAGGAGAACTACAAAGGAAATGGAAGAACTACTATCCTCAAAAAATAGAGGTTCTTTAAACCCTTTTACGGAAAAGTTATCCACATTTTTGCTGTGGAATTAACAAAGAAAAAAAGTAGCAAAAAAAGAAACCGTGATGATGATGACCATTAATTAATTTAGTCAACCTTTTTTAGGACGAGTCATATTGTGCTAATTCTGGAATTTTGGGCCTTCTGCTTTGGTTTAGGAGGGTTATATCTGTTTATGGGGTTTATGTTTAGGCGGAGGAGATGGGGGAGGCGGTTTAAGGGATCAACTTCGCCAGAGGCTCGTTTTTTGGGGAAACTCAATTAGCTGATAGAGGGGTATAATACATTGATGCTTTGTAATCTATAACTTCTTTTACGAAAGAATAAAAGTGCAATAGTCCGCGCTGACTTTAGATACTAGCTGTCTAGGACATATGTGGAGTGGAGTTGTTTTTTGCCACTGCATCAATGGCCAGGGCCAGTAAAAAGAACGATCAAAATCGACACGGACTATCCTCTTAATGGATAACAATAGATTTTATTCCAGTCCTCCCACCTAAAGCCAAAATTCGGACATAATAAATATTGCCAGGTGACAATGAGGAAGTGTTTAACTCAATGCAAGACTCCAATCCTGTTAATGACTTTTCGAAAACGACTTCACCTAAGCTGTTGTAGATAAGAATATTCTTTGGGGTTATAGCAGGGTTCTGTATCCTAATGCCAAGTGGTTTCGAGCTGCTGCCAGGGTTGGGATAAATTTGCCAGTCGTTTTGATTGATCACATGCTCCACTGAAGATAGAGTACAGTTAAGTATATCTGCAGAAGCCCATATATTAGCACTTTCTGCATCAAAACCACCTACAATTACCAGCTCTTCTTCATTAGCCGCTACTGCTCCGTAGGTACGCCGGAAAGGTAGTAAGTCGACTTCCCAGCTATCAGAGACTGGATCATATACATCGATAATATCTTGAGAATCGACAATAACTTTAATATCCCAATTTGTTTTTCCCCCGGCGATGAAATAAGCTTTACCACAAAATGTGACAGCATTTACCACCCCTCTGGGAACACTCAGTGAAGCGATTTCCCAACTCCCATTCTCAGGATCATAAATGTCAATTACATCAGAGCTTTCACTCGCTGTATTTTGCCCACCCGCAAAGTATGCCTTCCCGTCCAGGCTCAACGCAGATACGAACAAACGGGCTTCGGAGAGACTATCCACCATCCAGGTCCCTGTCGTACTATCATAGATATCTACCCGATTACTTTCAATATCGTTATCCGTCACACCTCCGGCAAAGTAAGCCTTATCTCCTACTACGGTAGCCCCCATCAGGAATCGAGCCTGAGAAAGGTGTTCCGTTGTCCATACATCATTTGTCAAATCGTAAATATCTACGACATCAGAGGTTTCATATTCCTGAAAGAATGCGCTTAACACAGCTCCTCCTGCAAATAATATTTTGTCACCCACCGCTACAGCTGTTACCGCATTTCTGGGTGCTGACAAATTATCCTGAGACCAGCTTTCATTCTCTACATCATAAATATCAACAATATCATAATTTTCACCGGTGATGATGTTCATTCCCCCTGCAAAAAAAACTTTATTGACGCTGGCAACTGCGGCAGGAAAGGAACGAGCTACAGATAGTTGATCGAAGGACCAGCTTGCGTTAGTGGTGTTATAAATTTCTACTAAATCCGAAGGCTCCAATTGCGGACTGGAGGTACCACCCGCAAAAAAGAGTTGATCCTCTAAAGCTGTTGCTGCAAGGTGAAAGCGAGGTTGCGTGGTACTTCCGCTAGTCCATTGGGTTAAGCCTAAGTTAATAGCCAACATGGTGAATAAAATAGTGTAAAGAGATTTCGTCATGATCACAAGGTTTAATGATTGATGAAGCTTATGCAACAAGCCAATTACACCTACAAGTAACTTGAGGAATAAAGTTGTGACCCTTATGGAAGAATTTTTTTGAAAGAAATTTTCTAATACACCTACTTCCACTATTTTTTGCTAGCTTGAAGCACAAAAGCATCCAATGTTTTCAGGTTATGCCAAAGATTAAATTACCGGATACTGTAAATTGGCTGGAGGGCATTCGCGACAAGGACGAAAACACCATTCGTCTACTTTTCCATTTTTTTAAGCCCAAAATGGTATCTTTTTTGGTCATCAAGGGTACTACTAAAGAGGAAGCGGAAGATATTTTCATGGATGTATTGGAAGCTATTTTTAGAAAATGCCAAACAGATAGTAGTGAATTTATTGAGCGTGATAAATTTGAGCATTATATCAAAAGAGCTTGTTTATATCAGTGGTTGAATAAATGCAGAAGGAAAAAAGTCGAAAGGGAATTGCAGGCAGATGATATTTCTTTCTATGACAATGAAACTACTCTTGAGGAGGAGTTAGTTCAGGTTGAACGAGCTGCTCTATTTCGAAAATGCCTCAACATGTTGGGTGAGCAATGCCAATATATTTTAGTGCGTTTTATCATTCAACAAGAATCATTGAAACAAATTGCTGATGCACTTGGTTTTTCTTATGAATATACCAAAAAGAGAAAATACCATTGCAATAAGAAGCTAATTGATCTGGTAAAGAACCATCCTGAGTATCCAGAATTAAAAAAGTAAACAATGGGCGATCAAGATAAAAACAGCGAACGCATTCAGGATTATTTATCCGGTGATTTATCCAAATCTCAACGCCTTGACTTTGAAAATGAATTGCAAAATAACGACGACTTACGTTCTGAACTACAATTATATCAAAACGTAAATGAAGAGCTCGGAAATACTACTGTCTCGGATTTCAGGAAACAGTTGGAAAAATTCAATCAGGAAGAAGACCATTCATCGAATGCGCATTCGAGGCCCAAAAACAGAAGGTGGATCATTATCTTTTCAGTTCTTATAATTCTTGCAGCCTTTATTCTATGGAAAGTTAATAATCAGCCCAATACTGCTGAAAAAGTCGACCTGATCATTGCCCAAATAGATCCGGCCGATGTTTTGGGGCCTATGCCAGGCAATAGAGATGAACGCTCTAATGAGCCCACTATTGAGGTACCAATGCTTTTTCTTAAAGCTCAGCAAGCTATTGATAATCAATTATATGAACAAGCCAAGTCTTATCTCACCCAGCTTTCTGATACAGATCAAGTTGTACTTGGAGAAAAATATGATTTTTCGCTGGGGCTGATGCAATTACTGACCAGAGAATACGATAATGCCATTTCCTCCTTCAGAAAAACATCCGATGATAAGTATCCTAACCGGCACTGGTATCTGGCTCTGGCATTTATTCAAATAAATAACCTTGATTCAACCAGATTTCACCTGGAGCAACTACTAAAGCTTTCTAACAATACGAACTTAAAATTAAAGGCTACATCCTTATTGGAATCTTTAAACTAAGCCCTTTTCTTTTTCATCCATATTAGACTAACAACACCTATAGTAAGTATAGATGCTAAAAGCAAGTAAATCCAATGCCTGCCACAACTTTCATGAGGCAAGGGGGCTCCCCGCCCTATGAGCGAAAAGCCTGCCCAGTAATAAGGGTGCAACCAACTTATATTTTCTTTTTCAAGATGTTCAATCATCGCTTGCTGTAAGGCGTAAGATTTTTCTGTTCCCTTTATTTGTAATTTGTCAAAGAAGTCAATCATTATGTCGTGAGCAGCTTTGTCATGAGATGGCCAAAGTGTCATAATCACATCTCTTGATCCAGCATATCTGAAAGCCCTCGCCAGACTCATTACTCCTTGCCCCTCCAGTAAAATACCGTAGCCAGAACTACAGGCACTTAAAATGGTGAGTTCTGAGTTTAAATTCAGGCTATACAATTCATATGCATATAGAATTCCATCTTCTTTGTCCATATCATCCTCACTAAAAACCAAATGAGATAAAGCTGGGTCTTTATCATTTGTCACTGCATGCATGGCTAGATGTAGTATTGCAGCTTTGCTGGCATTCTTCTTAAATGCCACCTCGGTGGCATCTATACCTGTGATTGCCGAACTCCTGCGAAATTTATTTTTGGCGGTTTTAACTTCTGGGATATTGTACTTAAGTTGCTTATATCCAGATCGGTATGCCTTGCTGAAAATATGCTCCATCTGTAGTACATCAGCGTGCCTCTTGGTCACAATTCTGTCTCCGCTATAGTCTGGGGCAAACCCTAAGTAGTTATATGATGTTGTTTCAAAAAACATTTCTTCGAATAGAACGGTAGCAGAATAATCCTGCCTTACTTCGTGATAGTTGACTAAGTAGGGGAAGTTTCTAAAATCTACAGCTTTTTCGAGGGAATGAACAGGTAGGCAAAACCAAGGTAAGTGATATAGCAGTCCATCAGGTATGATCGTGAAAAGTTGATAATCTTCTTTTGACCCTTGTAATGCAGGTGATATTAATTTATTATAGAGGTAAGTTCCACTCTTCCGCAATAGTTCAGGTTGGTCAGAAAAGTTTAATACCTGGCTGTTGGGAGGTGTTTTTACGAGTTGATTAAATTGATCAATATTTTTTAAGAAATAAGAGTCTTTTGATACCGACCAACCGTGAATGTCAAGTTGTGAAATAGCTAGTACAACTAATGCTTTATCTCCCCAATGGTAAGAGAAGAGCAGTTCGTCACCACGTAGCTTATCCTGCAATGTTCCTACAGAAATGGTTTCCAGGTCATATTTTAATTGATAGTATCTAGGGTATTCCATAGCAAGCAATTGGCGAATAGAATCATAGGATACTTGAAGCCCCATCAGTATGGTCCGATATTCCTGCGCCAGGCTGTGATTGGTGGAATCCTTTCGATAATTAGCTTCTACCAGCCTTCTGTAAATGCCCAACTGTTTCTTTAGCTCTTTCTCTTCTTCCAGTAATTTGGCAGGTATAGCAAGCTCTTTTTGTATTCTCCGCTCCTTTAACGAGGCAAGAAGTTGAGTTGCCTTGCTTTTTTCTACTATGTCAAATATCTGGTATAAATAACTTTTGTTACTTGTATATTGATACATGTGCATCAATACTTCTACAGGCATTTCATACAAATCACTGTAGTGAGCAAATAATTTGGATTTTGAAAAATCTGAGCTACTGTAGGCAATCATTTGCTGCTGCAAAAGGTGTTGGGCAACTTGTGAAACCCGTAATAGCTCATCTTCAGTTTGTGCCAAAGGATATTCTTGCCATTGGATATATTTTGCTTTAGTTAATAAAAACATTGCATCAAGCAAGTGTGGATTTGTGGGCCATTCATCTAATGATTTGTTGGGAAATCTAATGACCTCTTTCCAATTAGGAATATACCTGCTTATGATAGTATCTATTTCAGTATTAGCCTGATCTATTCTTTCTAGTTGAAGTAAAATGTTTATTTCAAGTACTTTGGAGTCAATGAGAAACTCATTTTGTCCATCCCCAAATGAAAGTCGTCTTTCCTGTGATTTCGATATGAAAGATAGTGCCTGCTCCCATTCCTCTATGGAATAATACAATTCAGCAATTGTTTGCAGAATGCTTGCGGAAACAATATTCTGACCATCTTTTCTAGATCCTTCTGCAATAGATAGTATTTCTCGTGCTTTTTCCTTCTGGCCATAAGCAATAGCAAGCCCTACTCTGTGGCACATTACTTGCTGCTTGCCCCATAGCCATGTTTTGCCGCTTTTTGCATTTAGCGTATCCAGACAGTTTTGCATACCATCTACCGATGCTGCTGCTTTTGTATATAGAGAAAGTTCCATATATAAGTCAGTCAGGTAGGAGTAATGTACTGCTGCCAACCTCCAATCGTTATATTCTTTACAATTCTTAATACTCAATAAAAACATTCTTTCACTTAAATCAAACTGCCCTAATGCCTTGTAAGCAAAAGCCAGGTGTCGATAGCTTCCAGATTCAGCTGATGGAGGTAGGCTGCCGATACGTGATAATTCAGTGACCATTTTTCTTGCATTCTGATGCGCTTGGAGCGCTTTCTCATGATCTCCTAATTCGGTGTATTCAAAACCCAACCCAATGCATCCCATTGCCATTCTATAGTATAACATAGAATCCTTAGGTGTAATAATTTCTAGCGCATCTGTAAAACAAGATTCTAATATAGGTAACCATTTCTTGTAGTAGCCCTCAATACAATAAGATTGTGCATACCCCCCTTTCCCTAGTAGGTAGGACTTTCTAAAAAAGGAATCTTGCGACATTCTCTTTTCAGAAATTTCCATTATTTCTTTACTGCCCTGTCTGTACATATCCATCTTCCTTTGATGGTACCAGACCCAAGTAGAGTCACCCAGTTCGTATATCTTGAGTGAATCATTGACAAATGAACTTCTAAATTCACTCTTGTCCTGAAATTGAGTCTTATTTGGAGGTTGTGTATAGCTCTGAAGAAAAAGAAATAACAGATTAAATGTAAAAAGGCACCTTTTCATCTCTATTATTTGATAGTTCTGAAAGTTCTATTATAATAAAAGATGTTGACAAATAGGGTGCCAGCAATAGAAAAGATGGGTAGTAGAAGGTTTTAGGAGGTGGACGTATCCGTATGTCAAATCCTACCATCTAGAATAACCTTACTCAGAAACGCAATCGTTTTACCTCACCGTGCAAAATAGCTTCGATGGCGCGGAAGAGGAGTTTGGGTTTTTGTGGGCGCCAGTTGACATTGTCGAAGTTGTCGCCAAAGTTAACGTAGTATTGGAGTTGGGTGTCTTTCATTTCGTCTTCTACGTGGGGGAGAACGTTGAGCAGGCAGATCCACCCGCCTTCTTCCTTGATGTCGTCGTACCATTCTTCGTAGTAGCTGTCGTCGGAGCCGTGGAAGTTGAGCACGTTTTCACAGATCAAGATGAAGCGGTTGATCCCTTCGTCGATCATGGGGTCGATCACTTCGCGTTTGAGGTACATGATATCGTTGTGCAGGCAGTCATTCCATTCACCGATCAGCTCCAGGATGGCGTAGCCGTCTTCGTAGCTGACGTATAGTGCTTTCAAATACAATGTACTGGAACCAAAGGCATCCCATTGAGGATGGATAAAATAGTTATATACCTTTTGCGTGAAGCGAAACTCATCGTATACCTGTCCGTAGAAAGGAGATTTGGGGTCTTCCGCTGCGATGTATTTTTCTCGCCAGTGATAATATGGCTCGATATCGTGCATGTAAGAGGGACTGTTTTTTTTGCTAAAAATTAAAAAATAACCAATTTGGAATACAACGATATGAGCAAAAAAAATGTTTTTTCGGTGGCTTAATTGTCGACAAAAATTCTATCCTTACCCTTGAATTCCGGGCTTTGAATAGACAGCACTTTCATTGGCTTTCGCCCAATGACCTTTACGGAATGTATAACGCCCGGTGGAATGGTGATATAGTCGCCTTTTTTGACCACAAACTCCTCACCGCCCATCATCATACGGCCTTTACCTTCGAGCACGACGACCTGCTCGGTGTGATGGGCATGGTAGTGTTTGGCCACCGTTTTTTTGACAAAAACCATAAAGGTACTTGCTGTAGAATCCGAATGCAATGGTACCACATTTACATTTTCGTAGTTAGGATCAGCAGGTACAATGGATTTTAGTGGTTGCACCTTTTGGGCGGCGGCTGCGAAAGTCAGACTGCACAATAGAATAAGGGCCGGGATCAACTTCATTTTAAAGTGTTATTTTTGTTCAAACTGCTTCCAAGATACAGGCATGAGTTCGACCAAACAAAAAAATCTGGACGATTAAATTCCTTTTTTAAATCAGTTTAGATTCCTAACTTGGGAGAAACTGCCATTATCATGAAGACTTGGCATATCCATATTCAAGGTCAGGTGCAGGGCGTTGGGTTTCGCCCATTTGTGTATCTGCAAGCCAAAGCATTTGGGCTTAATGGATGGGTCAATAACACCGTCGATGGGGTGCATGTCACCTTTAATGCGGCGGCAGAGAGGGCTAATCATTTCTACGATCATTTAATTCAAAAAGCGCCAACACTGGCGGTGATCACCGGTCATCAGTTGGAGGAGATTGAACCAACGTTCTTTGACAATTTTCAGATTATTCAGAGTGAACAACAGGGATCGGCGAGCCTGCTGTTGACCCCGGATTTTGGAATTTGCCTGGATTGTAAGGGGGAATTGCAGACCAATGGGGATCGGCGTGAGGGGTACGCATTTATCACTTGTACCAATTGTGGACCGCGTTACTCCATTGTTTCCCATCTCCCTTATGACCGGGAAAGGACAACGATGCATGAATTTACGATGTGTGCCGCCTGCCAGAAAGAATACGACCATCCGGAAGACCGGCGCTATTATTCGCAAACTAACTCCTGTGCGAATTGTGGCATCAAGTTGATGTTATTGGACAGGAATCAGGTGGTCGCCGATGATGAAAGAAAGATTGTAGACCTTGTAGTAGAAGCCTGGAGGGCCGGAAAGATTGTAGCCATCAAAGGCATCGGCGGGTATCTATTGACTTGTGATGCAGGGAATGCTAGGGCAATTTCTACCTTACGGAAACGCAAACACCGACCTTCCAAACCGTTGGCGTTGATGTTTCCCGAAATCGACTCCTTGCATTCGGCAGTACAACTCGATGCTGCTGCTGAAGCCTTAATGACTGGCCCGGTATCTCCGATTGTATTGGCGGACTTAAAGAAGGGGGATCACGACCTGGTGTTGGATGAGATCATACCTGGCCTCAGCCAACTTGGTGTGATGTTGCCTTATGCTCCGCTTTTCGTTTTGTTGCTCAACAAATTTGGCGGCCCAATCGTAGCGACCAGTGGGAATATCAGTAACGCACCGATTGTCTATCAGGATGAAAAGGCGAAAACGGAACTGTTACAAATTGCGGATTTGCTACTGATAAACAATCGCCGCATCGTCACGCCACAGGATGACAGTGTGGTAAAGTGGACTTCATTTAAGCGCCAAAAAATCATTTTGCGCAGGTCCAGAGGATGGGCACCCACTTATATCAATCCCGAGCTGGAATTGCCGGAAGAGACTATTCTTTCCATGGGGGCTATGCTCAAGAGCACTTTTACTCTTTGGCATCGCGGTAATACGTATGTCAGTCAATACCTTGGTGATTTGGAGCATTTTGATACCCAGGAGCAATTTCGACAAGTGGCTGAGCATTTTTTGCATTTGTTTCAGGCGAAGCCTGATCGAATACTGGTGGATCTGCATCCGGAATATCCGGCGACCCGGTACGGAAAATTGTTGGCGGAAAAATTTGCCGTACCGGTTGAATCAATCCAGCATCATATTGCTCACTTCGGCGCGGTCTTGGGAGAGCACAATTTGCTGAAAACACAGGACCCCATCCTCGGGGTGATTTGGGATGGTACCGGCTTGGGCGACGATGGGCAAATTTGGGGCGGAGAGTTTTTCAAATATGAAGACTATTCCTTTTTACGCTGTTACCATTTCGACTATTTTGACTTTATTCTGGGCGATAAAATGCCACGGGAACCCAGAATTTCGGCCTTGTCTGCCTGTTGGGATGTGATGGGAGCAAAGGTTTTTCTTAAGGGAAAATTTACCCAAACGGAGTGGCAGGTTTACCAGAAACTTCTTGCCCGAGAAAGCAAGTTGCAGACCTCCAGTGTAGGCCGCATTTTTGATGCCGTTGCCTCCCTGCTGGGGCTGATGGATGTTCAATCTTACGAGGGGGAAGCTGCTATGCGTCTGGAGGCATTGGCCAAAGATTATTTCCAGGAAAATGGACTGGATTTTTCGGAAAGCTACTTTCGCGAGGGTGCTCATTATTACCGCATTCCCACTAAAACATTGATGACCCATATCGTCATGGATTTACAGAAAGATAAACCAGTGTCGTACATAGCGGCCAAGTTCCATTTTTCCCTGGTAAAGCTGATAGAAATCATTGCGGATCATCTGAAAATCAGGAAAATAGCATTTAGCGGTGGTGTTTTTCAAAACGGCCTGCTAGTGGACTTGATCATTCACCATTTGCCGGATTATGAGCTGTATTTCCACCAACAATTATCGCCCAATGATGAGTGTATTTCCTTTGGGCAGCTGATTTGTCACCAAATTCAAAAAAGATGTGATGAAATACTTAACCGAATACCGCGATCCTGAAGTAGCCGAGCGCTACCTCCAGGAAATCAAAAAGACCGCGACTCGTCAGTGGACGATTATGGAGGTCTGTGGCGGGCAGACCCATAGCCTGGTGAAGAACGGTATCCTGAATATGCTGCCACAGGAGATCAATATGGTGCACGGGCCGGGCTGTCCGGTGTGTGTGACGCCTTTGAATTTGATTGATAAGGCTGTATATCTGGCGGAAGAAAAGGACGTCATACTCTGTTCCTTTGGCGATATGCTGCGGGTACCAGGTTCGGAGAAGAGCTTGCTGGAATCGAAGGCGGGAGGGGCCGATATTCGCATATTGTATTCGCCCCTGGAGGCGGTGAAAATTGCGGAACAAAACCCTGATCGGCAGGTGGTGTTTTTTGCCGTGGGATTTGAGACAACGGCTCCGGCCAATGCCCTCTCGGTGGTGCATGCCCACCGGTTAGGCTTGAAGAACTATTCCATTCTGGCCTCTCACGTATTGGTACCACCGGCTATTGAGGCCTTGATGATGGATGAAGAGACCCGCATACAGGGCTTTTTGGCTGCCGGGCATGTGTGTACCATAATGGGTATTTCAGCGTATTATCCGCTGGTGGAGCGCTTCAATATACCGATTGTGGTGACCGGGTTTGAACCGGTAGACCTGTTGCAAGGAATATTGATGACCGTTAAACAACTGGAATGCGAAACGGCTAAGCTGGAAAACCAATACGCCCGCGTGGTCAAGCCAGAAGGGAACCCTAATGCGATTAATACGGTGATGAAGGTTTTTGAGGTAACGGATCGTATGTGGAGAGGCATGACGGTCATTCCGAATAGTGGCTATGAGGTCAAGGAAAAGTATGCCGAATACGATGCTAAGCGCAAGTTTAACGTCAATATTGAGGAAGCACCGGAAAATGAAGAGTGCATCGCCGGGGAGATTATGAAAGGCATCAAGAAGCCGTTTGAATGTCCAAATTTTGGCACCAAATGCAAGCCGGAAAATCCGCTGGGCGCACCGATGGTCAGTTCGGAAGGAGCCTGTGCGGCGTATTATCATTTTTCGGGAATTGTGAATGAGGAAGTTTAGAGTTTAGACGGAGGAGACGGTTGAGACGGTTTAGGATCTCCCGAGCGAACCAGACGCTTGAATCCTAATTGCGCAATTTGAAATGTTTAAATGTAACACAACATGTCAGTTCAGGAATTGAAAGAGAAAAAGATCAAGATGCACTTGCAGTGTCCGATGCCCAGGTTGGACTTTGAGGTGATTACGCTGGGGCATGGTAGCGGTGGCTTGTTGACTAATCGGTTGCTGGATAGTGGGGTATTTGATTTATTGAAAAACGACGTGCTGGATAAGCGGCACGATGGAGCGATTTTGAATTTAAATGGGCCTACGGCTTTTACTACGGATAGTTTTGTGATTGCACCCGTCTTTTTTCCGGGAGGAAATATAGGAGAGTTGGCGGTCAATGGTACTGTCAATGATCTGGCAATGTGTGGCGCGATTCCGGAACATTTATCGCTGAGTTTCATCATTGAGGAAGGGCTTTTGATGAAGGAATTTTGGGAAATTCTGGTGTCGATCAAATTTGCCTGTGAGCAAGCCGGCGTGAAGGTTGTAACCGGAGATACAAAGGTTGTAGAGAGAGGAAAAGGCGACAAGATATTTATCAACACTACCGGCATTGGGCGATTACATGAGCAAGCCCAGATTGACATTGAGCGGATCGAAGTTGGTGATAAGGTGATTGTCAGCGATAATCTTGCCACGCACGGTATTGCCATTATGTCGGTGCGGGAGGGACTGGAATTCGAAACGACCATTGAAAGTGATACACACAACCTGAATCATATCGTGAAGGATTTACTGGATGGGTTTGGTACTCAAATTCATCTGCTGCGGGACCCCACTCGCGGTGGTGTGGCGACTGTGTTGACCGAAATTGCAAGGGATACAAATCTCGGCATTGATATCGTTCAAAAGCATATTCCGGTGGATGAGCAGGTGGCTGGTGCTTGTGAAATATTGGGCCTTGACCCGTTATATGTGGCTAATGAGGGCATTTTTATTGCCGTGGTTGCTGCTGCGGTGGCTGATCAGGTGGTCGAAAAATTGCAGAGTATGGAGCATTGTCGTAATGCTTCGATTATGGGGGAGGTAGTGGAAACACATCCACGACAAGTGGTCATGACCAGTGGCATTGGTGGCAAGCGGGTGGTCAATATGTTGGTCGGGGAACAGCTTCCTCGCATTTGTTAAATTGGAGCGTTGAATCAATAACTTAACCCAGAAACATGGAAGTATCATTTCCTTTACTTTTTGCTGCGGTGGTCGGTTTTGGCCATGCTTTTGAGGCCGATCATCTGGTGGCAGTAGGCAATATCGTCACCAAGCGTGACCGCATGATGCTGGCGATCAAAGATGGTATTTACTGGGGGCTGGGGCACACGTCTACCATTTTTCTGGTGGGATTATTGATGATAGTCGGGAAGGCCACTTTTCTGGATGGTTACTTCGGTTACTTTGAGGCCATTGTTGGTCTAATGTTGATTTTGCTGGGACTTTTTCGGATGTACCAATTTTATCAGAAAGGGAACCAGCCGGAAGCATTACTCGATCAGGGAGATAGTCATCATCTGGCTTACGGGGTTGGATTGGTGCATGGTTTGGCCGGCAGTGGAGCCATGATTTTACTGGTGATGACTGAAATCCAGAGTAGCTTCGGCAGCATGATTTATCTGATCATATTTGGTATAGGATCGGTGTTGGGCATGTTGGTGGCAGCGGGAATTTTCAGTCTTCCTTTTTCAAAGAAGCTGACCAGCAATCAGAACTTACAGTTGAGTTTGACTGTTTTATCGTCTCTGCTTTGTATTGGATACGGAGCATTTGTGATGATTGAGCATCTAAGTTAGTTATCCCTAGATTATGGAGGACTACGAAAGTGCCATGAAAATTAGGGATGCCATCGCCAAAAAGAAGCAAGAAGATTCATGAAGATCATCACTACGGGGCCGGAATCTGCGGGAAAGAGTCAGTTGACTCATGAATTGGCTCAATACTACGATGCCCCCAGTTTATTAGAGTTTGCCCGCGATTATCTCGAAAGGCTCGACCGACCCTACCACGAAGGGGATTTGTTAGGAATTGCGAAAGGACACCTCCAACGAGAAGCGGAACTACAATCAGGTCAGCAACCGCTCATTTTCATCGATACAGCATTGATCGTGATCAAAATTTGGGGCTTGTACAAATATGGTAGAATTGATCCATGGATTGAGCGCCAATTGCGAAAGCAAAATGACACCTACTATTTGTTGTGTGCACCAGATTTGCCCTGGGAGGATGACCCCTTGCGGGAAAACCCTCATGATCGGGAGGTGCTGTTTAAAATGTATCATTCCGCACTGGATGAGTTGGGACGTCCGTTTGCCATTATTCGCGGGCAAGGAGAGGAGCGTCTGCGAAATGCCATTATTGCTGTGGAGCATTGGCGGAGAGAATAAATGTGTTGTTAGGGTGTTCATGCAGATAGAGCCATAGATTTTGGTAAATTTGCAGCTTCATAATTAGCATAGAGCATGATTTTAAGCGACAAAAAGATATTGGAAGGCATTGAGAATGGCGAGATTGTCATTGAGCCTTTTGATCGGGCTTGCCTGGGGACCAACAGCTATGATGTTCACCTGGGCAAGGGGCTGGCCATTTATAAAGACCATATTCTGGATGCGCGCCGGCATAATGAAATTGAACACATCGAAATTCCGGAAAGCGGTTTTGTACTGCACCCCAATACGCTGTACCTTGGGGTTACCGAAGAGTACACCGAAACGCACAATTCCGTACCATTTCTGGAAGGAAAGTCAAGTGTTGGTCGTTTGGGAATCGATATTCACGCTACGGCCGGTAAGGGCGATGTGGGCTTTTGTAATACCTGGACGCTAGAAATTTCGTGTACACATCCGGTGCGGGTGTATGCCGGGATGCCGATTGGTCAGTTGATTTACTTCCGGTTGGATGGGGAAATCGAAAATTACTACAACAAAAAGAAGAACGCCAAATACAATGAGCGGACCACTCAACCGGTGGAGAGCATGATGTGGAAGAATAAATTTTAATGAATCTTAAAATAATTTCTGCTGGTGCCGGTAGCGGCAAAACGTACCGACTGACCCAAGAAATGGTTCGGCTGTTAAAGAGTGGGGTACGTCCCAGCGGAATTATTGCAACAACCTTTACACGGAAAGCGGCGGCTGAATTGCAGGAACGCGTTCGGGTGAAGCTGCTGGAGGAAGGCATGCCCGATCAGGCTGACGAGCTGTCGAATGCGCTGATCGGTACGGTGCACGGACTTGGGGTGAAGCTGTTGCAACGTTTTGCCTTTGAGGCGGGCGTTTCACCGGAGGTGGCCATTATTGCCGATGAGGATCAGCAGTTGATGTTTAATCAATCACTGGCCACGGTTTTGACCTTAGAGAGAGTGGCCGCAGTAGAGCAACTGAGCAACCGCCTTGGCCTGAACAAACGTGAGCATTACGACTGGCGTCGCGAGGTGAAAACGCTTACGGACGTGGCTCGGGCCAATGACTTTTCAATTGAGGTATTGGAAAAGAGTAGACAGCGGTCTTTTGAATCTTTTCAGGCTTTTCTGGGCAAGGTATCTTCAAAACCGGCCACCTATTTTTCCGAGCAACTGGAACAACACCTGGCGGAGACGATTGAAAAGGTTGACAATAATGAAGATAGCACTAAAAAAACGCTGGTTGCAGTGCAAACCTTGCAGGGCATGCTCCGGGAATTGAGGTTGCGCGGAGAATTGTATTGGTATCAGTGGGTGAAAATATCCAAGCTGGACCCAGGCGCAAAAAGCCGCGATGCGATGGCGGAGATTAAGGAATTTGCCGCCACTCACGATACTCATCCGGATTTCCATCGTGATGTGCAGCAGTTTATCGACCAGATCTTTGACATTTCCATTGCTGCTTTGCGCGAATATGAAGAGTACAAAAAGAGCCGCGGATTGATTGACTATACCGATATGGAGGTATTGATCAACCGGCTGCTGGACCACGAGCAGGTACGCGAAATTCTGGCTGAGGAACTTGATCTGCTGATGGTCGATGAGTTTCAGGATACCAGTCCGCTACAGCTGGAATTGTTCCTCAAGCTCTCCCAATTTGCTAAGCATTCTATTTGGGTAGGCGATCCCAAGCAATCGATTTACGGTTTTAGAGGGGCGGAACCACGCCTGATGCAAGCCATTATCGATCAGACCGGAGGCGTAAAGCCGGAAGATATTCAAACCCATTCCTGGCGAAGTCGGGAAGATATCGTTTACGCCACCAATGCCCTTTTTACCAAGGCTTTTCACGAAACGCCGGAGGACCAGGTGGCGCTTCAGCCAAAGCGATGCAAGAAGGCTACGAAGGATTCCGTCAATCGTCAGGATGAGCCCGAGAAGATGGGTGATGCGTTGTTGCACTGGCACTTTGATTTTGAAGAGGGCAACCGACAACCGGGTAGACCCTGGACAGAGAATTGTATTGCGGAGACTTTGGAAAAGTATTTGGACGGTAAGGTGTGGGTTCAGCCCAAAGGTAGCCATCAATACCGATTGGCGCAACCGGGGGATGTGGCCATTTTATGCCGTTCGAATGCAGAATGCCAATATGTAGCCGAGGCGCTGAACAGGGCCGGGGTTCGGGCGGCCATTGCGCGTAGTGGTTTGTTGGATACGGCTGAGGCCAAAATTATTCTGGCCTGTTTGAAATACATTCTCAATCACTATGACTCACTTTCGGTAGCGGAGATTCTGCTGTTGGGCGCAGGGCATAGTATTGAATACATTATAGAACACCGTTTGGACTATCTCGATCAGATAGAAGCCGGAGAATTTCCTGGTAAGTGGGCGGAAGGAGAGGCGTTAATCCGTGAGTTGAATGTGTTGCGGGAGCGAGTGGTGGAACTGTCGAGTGCAGAGATTCTAAACTTGCTTTTGGAAGAGTTAGACTTGCGGCGGACCATTGCCAGTTGGGGCGATGCGCCCCAGCGGCTGGACAATGTGGACATTTTGCGAAAGCTGGCCCTTCAATACGAAGAGGCTTGTAACCGGTTGCATACGGCCGCTTCATTGGGTGGTTTTTTGCTGTGGTTGAACGATCTGGAAAACAACCAACGCGACCTTCAAGGTAGTGGTGAAGGCATGAATACGGTCAATGTACTGACCTATCATAAGAGTAAGGGACTGGAATGGCCCATTGTTATTTGTCACAGCCTCGAAGGCAATTTAAGAGCTGAATTGTGGGGTGTGGAAATTGTGCCCGAAACCGAGACAATTGATTTGAACAATGTACTAGGCAATCGTTGGCTGAGATACTGGGTGAATCCCTACGCAGATCAATACCGCCGTACGGCATTGGAAGAGCGTTTGGAGACCAGTACGGCCAAAATTGAGAAAAAAAAGCAGGCCTTGCAGGAAGAGGCGAGGTTGTTATATGTGGGCATTACCCGTGCCCGGGATTATCTGATTTTCCCTTCTACCAGTCGGCCTACGAAATGGCTCAATCGCGTGTGGCACCATGGACAGGAGGACTATCCTACCCTCGATGCGGATTCGGACGAAAGCCCGTGGGAATGGAAGGGGCATTTTTTGAATATTCACACTTCACAACATTTGTATCCAAGAGATTTTACCTATGGGGAATTGTCGGATGAACCAACCATTTTTCCCGAGGAAAGGGTTGGGAAGAAGCTGCATCTGCCACAAAAGATAGATTTGCTTAAAGAAGACCTTGGATTAAAGTTTCAATGCCGAATTGTAGATACGCGTACCTATACGCCACCCTTGCAATTGCTGGATGATTACGACCAATACCGCGCAGCTAAGGTGGTTAAGGCATTTTTTACAGCGGACCGCAATCATTTTTCAAAAGAAGAACGCCTGGAAATAGCCAGAGGCCTGGTACTCCGCTTTGAAGCCGAGGAATTGGTGCAGCCGGAGACTTTGTTGCCTTATTCAGATGCCTGGCAGCAACAATTGGATAAACAGCTGCGGCCAAATAAGGTCATGAGAAAGTATCCGGTCAGTTATTTGTATCAGGGCCGCATTTTTGAGACCATTATTGATGTCGTAGCCGATATTCCAGAGGGCAAGGCGCTAATTCAGAATAGTGGTTTTGCCGGGGGCAGTAAAAACTTGCAAAAGAAAGCCCAGGAATTAGCTTCGTGGCTGCATTTTAGCAAAGCTGCGTTGCAGGAAATCTTTGATACACCGGTGGTCCGGACGTATCTGCATTTTGTAATGAGTGGAGTTTTGGTAGAGGTTGAGGTGGAGCGGTAGATAAAAAAACAATTTCTCTTCCGTCGAATCTTCTAAGGTGTGTGTATCTTCGTAGGGATTAGTGTATCGAAACTTAAAATTATGAAAAACCTACTCCCTTCGCTGACCTTGATGATCATGCTATTTGGTGTATCCTGTACCGAGGAGGCACCCATAACAGATTTATTTACCCTTGATTCGCCAGGTGGTCAACTAGAGATTGAGTTTCTACTGACAAGTGACCAACAACCAGCTTACGTCGTAAAATATATGGACCAAACGGTACTTGATACTTCTACGATGGGCTTTGATCTTCAAGGCATGTCTCCGCTGGGTACTGGTATGGAAATACTGGGAAGTGATACCCGCACCGTCAACGAAACCTGGGAAATGCCCTGGGGTGAACAGCGCGAGGTGGTGAATCGTTTTAATGAGCTGAAAGTCCAATTAAAAGAAGTGGCCGCCCCTGGTCGATTGCTCAATGTCATTTTTAGAGCATACGATGATGGTCTGGGCTTCCGCTATGAATTTCCGGAACAGGAGGCCTTGGGGGATGTGACGATCATGGATGAGAACACCCAGTTCTCACTAACCGGCGATCATACCTGCTGGTGGATTCCCGGTGATTGGGATATTTACGAGCATCTGTACAATACTACCAAGTTTAGTGACATTGATGCCATTAGCAAGCGGGATCACCCCAATTTGGCGCAGACCTATATTCCGGAAAATGCGATCAATACCCCGGTGACTATGAAATCAGCACAGGGATTGTACCTGAGTTTTCACGAGGCAAACCTCACGGATTATGCTGGCATGACGCTCAAGGTTGACGGAGAAAACCTGCGCATGACAAGTGAATTGGTGGGCTCAGGTGATGGGCATAAAGTGAAACGTACGGTACCTTTTAGCACACCTTGGAGAACCGTACAGATTGCTGAGAGAGCAGGGGATTTGATTGAATCAAAATTGATTGTCAACCTGAATGAGCCAAATAAGCTGGGTGATGTTTCGTGGTTTAAACCAACCAAATACGTCGGGATCTGGTGGGAAATGCATCTGGATAAGTCCACCTGGGATATGGCCAGTGGCCGCCACGGAGCCACAACCGAAAATGCCAGGCGGTACATTGATTTTGCTGCGGCGAATAATATTGGTGCCATACTCGTGGAAGGCTGGAATACCGGCTGGGAACACTGGATTGGCTTTGAAGACCGAGAAGGTGTATTTGATTTTGTTACGCCTTATCCTGACTATGACCTGGAAGAGGTTGTGGCATATGGCAAAGAGAAAGGCGTGGACCTGATCATGCACCACGAGACTTCGGCTGCGCCCCGCACCTATGACCAACAGATGGATACGGCTTATCAATTGATGAACAAATTGGGTATCCATGCCGTAAAGACGGGATACGTAGGCAAGATCATTCCGAATACGGAATACCACCATGGCCAGTGGATGGTCAATCATTATCGGCGTGCGGTTGAAACGGGCGCCAGGTATCAGGTGGCGATCAACGCTCATGAGCCCATCAAGGCAACGGGAATTAGAAGGACTTATCCAAATGTGATCGCCCGCGAAGGTTTGCGGGGTCAGGAGTTTAATGCCTGGGCATCGGATGGCGGAAACCCTCCGGAGCACTTGCCGATTGTCGCATTTACAAGGATGTTGGCGGGGCCGATTGATTTTACACCGGGCATTTTTAATATGAAATTGGAACCATACAAGCCCACCAATCAGATCAATACGACCTTGGCCCAGCAATTGGCACTTTATGTTGTCATATACAGTCCGGTACAGATGGCCGCTGATTTGCCGGAGCATTATGAAGGACAACCCGCGTTCCAGTTTATTCGCGATGTGGGTGTGGATTGGGAGCAAAGCAAGGTCCTCAACGGTGAGGTTGGGGATTATGTGACGATTGCCCGCCAGGAGAGGGGCAGTGACAAGTGGTTTGTAGGCAGCATCACCGATGAAAACCCTCGGGATTTGACGATTGCGTTGGATTTTCTGGAGCCTGGAAAATCCTACGAGGCAACCATCTATGCTGATGGCGATAATGCTCATTGGAATGACAATCCGACCGACATCAAGATTGAGAAAAAGACGGTGGACAGCAGTCAAGAGTTGCCACTGCGACTTGCGGCTGGTGGTGGTGTAGCGATTAGCCTGATTCCGGTGGAGTAGGGGGCCGCGCTGCCGATGGCAGAGCTGCCACCGGTAAAAATGTGTCGCTGCGCTGCAGCTCTAATGCTGCGACAGTTGAGCAGCTCTGGCTGCTGTAATCCCCTTGTGTGATTTCGGCTAAGATAAATAGCTATTCATGGTTCCATTCCTGTGGTTTGACAAAGACAATTCTACACCTAAGCCCCTTTTCGGGCGGTCTAGTTTCTCCTGCCTCAAGCCGCAGCGCGGCGACACACGGTAGCCGATGGCCTTAGCCATTGGCTGCCATGGCCACGAATAGTAAGCTGCGTAGCTGCGACACATAAAATCGCTATTTTTACGAAAAAACGGTGCCCCACAATTCTGGCCAACTAACTAACGCGCACACTCTCTCAAAGCCAGATTGTAAGGGCACCTTTGGATTCCTCTCGGCCGGTTATCCTATTGATGGAAACATTTTGGGCAGCACATTCCCATGGACAACCGGCTTGGAGAGGTCATCAGCCAAGTAAAGCAAAATCTTCGGCGACAATTTCGGTGGAGTAGCGGGTATTACCATCCTTGTCTTCGTAAGTGCTGTAAACCAATTGGCCGCGGATAGCGACTCCCTTTCCTTTTTTGAGCAGTTTCTCCATATTCTCCGCCATTTTTCCCCAGCCAACAATAGTGTGCCATTGTGTCGACTCTACCAGCTCGCCTTTCTTGTTGCGGTATTTCTCGCTGGTAGCCATTGGAAAACGGGTGACCTTACGATCATTGTCAAAGGTTTTCATTTCGGGGTCTTTACCTAGGTTTCCGATTAAGGTGATGCTGTTTTTTACACTATTCATGATATTCGTTTTTTGAAAAGTTAAAGACAATACAAATCCCTTCCGATGATGGTCGGTTTCTATCTTTTTCCAAACTTTTGATCAGGAAGAGAAAGGCGTTTTAATAAATAATTTTACTTCAATCTTAACGAGTAGGGGCGCTTCTTTGAAAGCTTAGTCTTTTAGTTTAAGTCATCAGGTGAAACTCTGATACAACGACTTCAGAGAGGTAGCGTTTTCTTCCTTCTTTGTCTTCGTAGGTACGGTGCGCCAGCTTGCCCATGACGGCCACCTTTTTGCCTTTTTGAAACATAACACTCATCACTTCTGCAATGCGTCCCCAGGCAACGAGGTTGTGCCATTGCAAATCAAATCTGGTTTCCCCATCTTTGTTTTTGTAAAATTCCTTGGTGGAGATAGATACACGAGCGATGGAATTGCCGTCTCCGAGGTCTTTAAAGTCGACATCTTTACCCACACTGCCAATGAGTTGTACTTTGTTGATCATCTGTTGCATGATACGTGAATTTAAAAGGTTAACGAAATTGATAGTACGTCTGAATGACTGACAATGCAAAGATGTGGGCATCTGCAAGTGTTACTCGTGTTTTAAACATTTAGATACGTTTTTAAACGAATATAAACGTTTGTAAATGATTAAAAACGGATTGTTATTTCTTAAAAAACTGGTATTCAGTTACTTGTGTGTTTGGGGTTTTGATATAAAATAGGTTGCTTTTAAGGAAGTTTTTTTTAGGGAATAAACATTTGATGGGAGATTAACCTAATTATGGAGATTGTTTTGGCACTTCATTGTAGCAGAAAAGGGTGCTACCTTGTAGGAAACACTTATCCAGGAAAGGTCTTAAATGGTCAATTTGTTGGATTCCTAGAACAAAATCTACCCACCCTTAATCAACGCCACCAACTCATCCGCATTCAGCTTCGCACTTTGTTCCGCACCGGAGAGCAGGCTATCCGCCAAATCCCGCTTGTCATGGTGAAGTTGTACAATTTTTTCTTCAATCGTATTTTCACTCACGAAGCGATATACCGTCACCGGCCGTTGCTGACCAATGCGGTGTGCTCGGTCGCTGGCCTGGTCTTCTACGGCGGGGTTCCACCAGGGATCTAGGTGCAGTACATAGTCGGCAGCGGTGAGGTTGAGGCCAGTTCCACCGGCTTTCAGACTGATCAGGAAGAGTTGACCTTCGCCACGCTGGAAGGCTTGCACGGCTTCATCGCGCTTTTTGCCCGGCGTTTGGCCATCGAGGTATTGGTAGCTGATGCCTTTATTTTGCACCCATTCTTCCAGCAAGCGTAGGTGTTTGACAAACTGACTAAACACCAGCGCTTTATGCCCATTGTCGAGCAATTCATCAATTGTCTCGCCGACCAGCGTCATTTTAGAGCTGGGCAGCTGAATTTCCGGCTGGATCAATCGGGGGTGGCAGGCTGCTTGACGCAAACGGGTGAGCTCCGCCAATATCTGGAATCGCTTTTGTGGCCCATCGGCGGCTTCGATATCTTCGATGGCTTTTTGCCGTAAGGCTTCATAAAAAGCTTGTTCTTCGCTGGATAATTCCACGCTGAGGTTGACCTCTGTTTTAGGCGGTAATTCCTGCAATACATCCTCCTTGCGTCTCCGTAAAATAAATGGTCGGATCAAATGACGTAACTGTTGCCGACGTTCATAGTCATCATTCCGGGTAATTGGCCCGGCAAAGCGTTCATTGAATTGCTCCAACGATCCCAACAGGCCGGGATTGAGGAAATGAAAGAGGTTCCATAGCTCACCCAGGTGATTTTCAATCGGTGTACCGGTGGTAATTAGACGAAAGTCCCCCTGCAATTCCTTAGCTGCTTTCGAGCGTTTGGTCGCCCGGTTTTTGATGGCTTGCGCTTCGTCAAGCACGATGGTGGCAAATGCTTTATTGGCCAGTTTATCCTGTTCAAACGGCAACAATCCATAGCTCACCAGCAGTACATCATAAGGGCCTAGGTCTTTGATCACTTGTCCACGGTCACCGGGACCGAGTAGTTGAGGCTTTAGCGTAGGCGCAAATTTTTCGGTTTCGCGCAGCCAGTTGCGGGTCACCGAGGCCGGTGCCACCACCAGTGTTGGTCCTTGTTCAGCACGGGAAACGATCACCGCTAAGGCCTGAATGGTTTTACCCAAACCCATATCATCTGCCAGACAGGCACCCACACCCCAGTTGGCCAGTTGCATCAACCAGCGGAATCCATCCATCTGGTAAGGGCGCAATTCGGCCTTAAAGGTGGATGGCACCTGTGGACGAATGCGTCGGGAGGCGTCAAGTCGCAGGCGGGTTTCCTGCCAGGCCTGGTCTTCCTGAAATTCGGCCAGCATCCCGCTGACATCATCGAGTAAGCCCGTGGCCAGAGAGTGCAGTTGCATATTTCCCCCCTTTCCGGTCATCACGGCGTCCAGTTCGCGTAGCTTGCGGCGCAGCTGTTCCGTAAGGGCCAAAAACTGACCGTCACTCAACTGAATAAAGCGGCTATTGCTTTCCGCTGCCCGTGATAATAATTCCCGGAAGTTGAGCACTTCATTTTCGCTGATCCGCAATTCGCCATCGACTTCAAACCAATTGCGGTTTCCTTTTACTTGCAGGGAAAGATCGTCAAAATCCACCTGGCCTACCAGTCGAATGGTTTCCCCGCGTGGATGTTCAACAATGATTTGCCCATCGGCCATCAAGGGTTGTAACTCCAGCAGAATATTCAAACAATCCTCCGTCTCTTCCAGTGACCATTCAAATTTTACCGAAGGAAGCCGCTGTAGGGTAGGGCAGGCATTGATCACATTTTGGGCGTTATTTTTTTCTCTATCCAGTCGCCTTTCGGCAATTTGTCGCTGCCCGGCAATCTCCGCCAGCACTTTTTCTCTGCCGATACCCGGTTTAAGATAGGGTGGATGTGTTTTAAAGGGTTTGACAAAAAACTCGAGCTTGAAGGTTTCACCCACCGGCAACAAATGCACATAAATTGTTGGATCACCCTGGATCGAAGGAATATTTTCAATCTCGCCCGCCAGCTCCGACTGTACCGGAACCACCTGACTGAGATTGCCCAGTACTTGCTCCAATCGCTTTCTCGCACGGGCTGGAATGCGCAATTCTTCTCCAATCTGGCGCTGGATTTTAGCCTGGTCTTCGTCCACCTCCAGTACGATATACCGGGTGGGGGTTTCCTTCACCGCAATAACACCTGGGCCGGAAAATTCGTGGTTGAATCGCAAGACCAATTCGCTTTCAGCTTCTTCAACCAATAGCTGGGGCGATTGTCGCACCAATTCCACGGCAACACCTGGATTGTCCATTAGGTACAAATGCGGGTGACCTACTAACGCCGAAATGGCTTGTTCAAAATCAATCACCCAGGTCCGCTGATAGCGCCAATTGTAATAATCGGTTTCTTCCCGAATCGCTTTAATGACGGCCAAATCTTGTTGTTGCAGATCATCGACACCTCCTTCTTTTAATCTCTTCAAGGCCACTTTCCGGCCAACGGACCACTGTCCATTTTTATTGACTTGCTGCTCCTTGGGCTCCAGGATTTGTTTCCCAAAATCGACCAGCCACACCAATCGCTTTTGCTTCGTTTTCTTCTGCTTCGTCTTTTTATCCGACCCCATGCCAGCCAGTACTTCCAGAGCTCTTTCCCAAATCTCCATGCGCGGAACGGCATCTATAAAGGACGGAATATTGATCTGCTTTTGGATGGCTTCGGCCTTGCTTTTCCAATGCTCGCGGCGATCTTCCAGACTATGGATTCTGCTCAGGACGAAGCCCAATTCCATAGCTGGCCACCGGTATTCAAATTCGCTGAGCTTCTCAGCCAGTTGTTCCATTTTCCTGATGGTGGGAGGAACTTGCTGAAAGTCCAGCCATGCCGCCGCAAAGCCCAGCCCGAGCCAGTCAAAGATCAGGCCATCAAGATTGCTCAATGCCCGACGATGCTCGTTCATTACCCCATCCTTATTCTGTAGATATGCCACACTGGCAATGATGGCATGCTGCATCCCGCGGGAGAAGACGTATTGCTGCTGCTTGGTATACTGCGTGATTTTTTCAAGATAGTTTCCCTCTGCCAACCTAAGCAGGGCGAGAAAATAGAGTATGTTGTGAATATCGGTTATATAAATGGATTTACTCTTCAACTCCTTGCGATAAGCTTTCACACCCGCCTCAAAAAGCTCAATGCCCTTGCGGTCTTCACCACGGAGAATGGCAATACCTGACTCCATGACCAGTGCCTGCCATCTGGTTTTTTCAAAGGGTAATACTGTTTTGGCTTTCGCCAATTCTCCGCGCAGCAGGTATAGGGTATGCAGATTCATGCGGAATTCGGACCCAGTGATCAGGGCCAACTCTTCATGCCCGGCCAGAAATCCCAGTAGCGGCGACATGTCATCGGGCGAGGTCAGTAAGCGTTCTACCTCATTGTTAATGGTGATTTCCTGGTAAACGATATTCATATTTGCCACCCATTCCGGGTCGAATGGCCCAAGTACCGCCGAGATAAAATACCCGGCCTGAGTCTCCGCAGGGTAGCGATCGCCGGCAATCGACATTAATTCGCTGAAGCGATATTCCTCCCCACTAAAAAAGGCGATGCGAATTTCAACCAGCAAATCATCTTTGCTCCCATAATGCCAGAATCCGCTCCACCGCTTTTTTTGCGGAATGACCGCTTCGGCAAAGTCTTTGAAGTCATTCTGTCGGGCGATGTGGCGCATCAGTTTTACCCGCATCGGTTCGGGCACGGAATAGGATTGATCACCCGCCTGATGCAGCCAGCCCAGTTCTTCGAGATGTGCCAGGTAAGGTTTGATATTGGCGGTATTGAATTTATTCCCGGTCTCCGTTCTTTCGCCTACCTCATTCAGTTGATTGGCCACGTGTGACAATCGGGCGCCCTCATACCGAATCGTTACCAGTTTGAGTAACGCTTGTTCGGCTCGTGTAAAACTTCTAAACTCTTTCAGAACATCCTCCAGCATAAATTCTATTTTTCAAACTGCAAAGATAATCGCATTGCAGGTTACCTCAATGGCTTTTTACGACAATAATCAGTCATTATACTACATCCAATTGGATGGAGAAATATTATTGGCTAATTTGTTTCACAGGTACCAAAACCAATTCTTATGAACAAGCTCTTACTCGTTCTGGTTCTTCTGCCACTATCTATTTCTGCTCAGTCCCAACAATGGATCGATACCCTTTACTCGATCGAAACCTTTAACGACGTTGAATATGGCTCACAAATCGACTTTGCAGGTAATGAACGTTTGTTGAAGATGGATATTTCCCTTCCGGCCAATGATAGTATTCCGCCTTGTGGGCGGCCTCTGCTGGTGGCCATCCACGGTGGGGCTTTTATTACGGGCAATAAAGAGGCCGCAGTGGTCAGAAGGCTACGGGAAGACTATGCAAAGCGAGGATATGTTACAGCCTCCATCAGTTACCGATTGGGCATGTTCCAACCCGAGAATCAGGTACACTGCAATGTAGAAGGTTGGGATTGTTTTAATGTGGCCGATACATCCGAATGGTCTCGGGCATTGTACCGCGGTATGCAGGATACCAAGGGGGCTCTTCGTTTTCTGATCAACCGGGCTGATGAATATCAAATTGATGCACAGAATGTGTTTCTGGTGGGCGAAAGCGCTGGAGGATTTATCGCATTAGCTACCGCATTCTGGAATGAACCTTCGGAGGTTCCAGCAGATATTCAGGCTTTTGATCCTCTTAACCCTCCCCACCCGATTTACGAAGGGCAATGTATTCAAGGTTTACAATTGGATACCAGTATTGCTTCCTTGCAACTGGATCGACCAGATTTAGGGCCTCCCGATGGCCCGTTAAATCCCTCCGAAACGGACTGCCGCATTCGTGGCGTGGGTAGTTTTTACGGCGGCATGATGGGCAATTATTTTGAATTAGAAACCGATACGGTTTTTCCGGCATTATACCTGTTTCATCAACCCAATGATTTGATCGTTCCTTTCAATTACGGCCGGGTGGTGGCCGGTTATGTTCAGTGCGCCATTAGCCTGGCGGGCTGTGGCTACATTGTCAATCGGCCTTATGTGTACGGTGGTCGGGGTGTTGCCAATTTGATTGATACGCTTGTCGCAAATGGGCAACCGGCACCGGATTACCTTTTTGAACAAACCAATAACAATGCCGATTGTCTAATTCAGTTGATCAACCCTAGTCTGGCCGGGCACGCGTTGGATAACTACTGGATCAGGAGTGGGAATATGGCTGCCTATTTTGCAAGCTATCTGGATTTATCTGATGATTGCATCATTAATGCCTTAAGCAATCAGGAGGTGGCTCTTCGGCCAATGGTTTATCCCAATCCCACTGAAGACCTTCTGACTATCGAAATGCTCGAATCCACTTACGTCAATAGTATAAGATTGATCTCCCTTTCGGGAAATGTCATCCACGAAGAAACCATTCAGCAAAGCATCCGGAAACACGTTTTTTCTCTGAACAGTGGGATTGTTCCGGGCATGTATTTGCTGGTGATGGAAACTGCCAATGGGCTTTCTGCACAAAAGGTGATCTTTAATTGATCAATACCTTTTTGGTGATGATGTTATCTTGAAAAGTAGTTCTCAAAAGGTAGAGCCCTTTCGGCAACTCCGCGACCGGAATGGACCATCGCAGGTCGCTAATCGACCAGGATTGTAGCAATTGGCCTTGAGGATTGAAAAATTGCAAGGTCTCCGGAAGCTCATCGAACTCTAGCTGTAGCCAATCAGTCGCCGGGTTGGGAAACACCTTCAATCCGCCGTCCTCAGCAATGGGACCATCAGTATCGGTGATGGTCAGCCCAAAATCGGACATACGGGCTTCGGTGGCATTGAGGACCTGTCGGTCATTGACATCCACTTCATTGTGGTGAGCGATCAAAGCCACGACTTTGAATTGACGGCTGTCGTATTCCCCCGGCACGTAGTAGTGATACTCTTGCGAATAGGTTACACCCACTTCCGGTGCATCGGGAATGACGCCTGCGGTACCCCAGGGACCGTCGAGAATGGCACGAGCTACATTGAGTTGTTTATATCCGTCAATGGGATTGCCCAATCCTTGCAGTGGATGACCTTCCACCTCATTGTAATAACTCGATTGGTCAAAGCCAAAACCCGTGCCACCGACTACAGAATCCTCCAGCATGATCACCGAAAGCCGGTAATTACCCATCGGAGGCGCCTCATCAAACACTGCCGAGACGGTGAAGGTGTACCGACGAGACACATTGTTATAGCTCACATTATCAACCGAAAGATTGACGTAATAAGGCTCTACCGCCTGCTCGGCCACCAATCCTGGCCAGGAACCGGTGTAAAAGGCCATTCCATTGCCATTGCTGCGCCGATCAATCATCCCGCTGGGTGTACCGCCTGTACCGGATGCTTCCCACAGTACATCACTTTGATCATTGTCGAAGTAGTAGTCCATCCAGTGGGTAGGCTTGTGGTGGTTCACCCAAATAGAACCGGGATATTGCTCAAGCAAATCCTTGACCACCAATGCCGAATTGGGGCAGTTGCCACAAAATACCGAGGTGAATTTTTCGATTAGCACCCGCTTTTGGGCGGAGGCGGAAAAGGAGATGAACGCAGTAAAAAGCAGTGTAGACAATAGACGCATAATGGATGATTTATTGCGACAAATTAAGCTTTTTGAGGATGGTATGGGAAATGATTATGACAAAATCAGAGGTGAATGTCGCTGAATTGGCGATTGCGTGGGAATAATGGTTGCGTGAAACTTATTTCACCTGCAAACATGCACTAAGCCCATCAGCCCAAAATTTCGAGCCGCCGCCCCCCTAACGTTCTGTTGTTTATCAAACCAAAGAGGGTGGGATAACCTATAAGCCCGCCCGCATCCGCCAAACCGCCAAGGTCTACGTACAGCTCGCGCGTTCAGCATAGAGCTGTCAGGGTAAAATGCAGTGGAGCATTTACAGAATCGCCGGCGAAGCTTATGATATCAATGATGGTGCAATATACTAAAAAGTTTTAAAAATTAAAAATAAAAACAAATATTTTTAATGGGTTTTGCCAAATAAGGTTGTGTGAAATTTATTTCACCTTTTGCCTTCCTTCTCGTAACAACCAATTCATTTGGTAAAAAAATGGAGGGATCTTCGGAATCGCCTGTACGGCGATTTGGGGGGGGGAACCATAATAGGCACGATAGAGCACAAAAGAGATCACAAAAGGAGTATTAGAAAAAATCCGGACGGATTTTTTCTAACATTCCCAAAATCATTTAGATGGCGCACTTCCAGTGTACATCCCTTATAAGATGACCGTGGCTACAAAGAAGTGCTTCCTCAGGGATCGGGTTTTGAGTAAGATAGCTTCCTTCAAAGTCCACGACTTGACTTGCTCGCCGTACTTAGGTACTTAGGCAGGCCGAGGAAGGTAGGCGGTAGGATATACTGAGATTGAGATCAGATGAATATCCTCATCACATCGCAAATGCTTAGATGCGTACATGTGTCGCAACTACGTAGCTAAAATTCATTTATTCATTGTAGCCAGCGGTTAAAACCACTGGCTACAATTTGTCGCCACGCTGTGGCTCAAAAACTTCCTAGAACCAAGGTGGTAATGACTGGTTCTTCCGGAACCAATTTTTTGATTGGGATAGTCTCTTTCAAAGTCCACGACTTGGAAAGTGGCGGCTTAAATGCAGTCTTTCCAGAACTGGTGAGTAGCCAATTTTGGCCGGAAAATGAAATTTTTCGCCAAAAAAAATCATGTTAATCCGGTAAATCCTGTCATTTAAAAGTCAACATCCAGCCAAGCCCTTTTGCAGAAACCGTAAGGTCTCTAAAAAAGCATTGACCTCTCGCTCTATCGGTTTTCCTTCATCAGGAAGGCTTTGATGTAACAGCTACAGTATTACCACTCCGGACCCCGCGTAAGGGATAGAAGCGGAATGCACGGAGCCCGCGAGGGCGAGTACATTGGAGCGGATAGCCCGGTGCCGGCTTTGCCGGTATATGCCCAACTAAAAAGACTATTATATTCCTGATCATGGTCCTCGAAAAATAAAGCGGTTTTTGCATCAAAATAACTGTTCCCGTCTCTAAACTCCTAAACTCTAAACACTACACTCTCTAAACCGTCTCCCCCGTCTCAACCGTTCTCTAATTTCCCTATCTTTGTCACAAACCATTGCTATGAAATCCCGACTATGCCTGCTGCTTTTAAGCTTTTCTTCCCTCCTGTCCGCTCAGATCACCATTACCGGAAAGGTCATTGATGCCAATACCAAGGAACCGCTACCCTTTGCCAATATCCGGGGCGTATACACCACGGAAGGAGCGACTGCTGAGGCCGATGGGGTGTTTACTTTTGAAACCACCGCAGAGTATTTATTTGTGTCCTACCTGGGTTATCGTACGCAGAAAGTGGGGCCATTTAAAGGGGATCGATACGTGGAGGTGGCGCTAAATCCTACTTCGGTGACCATCAATGAGATACCTGTAGTGGTAGGAGTACCCTCGCCGGTGGCCTTGCAGACTTTGGCACCGATTACGTCGATCAACCGCAATCAACTGGCGCGGGATAATGAGGTGAGTATCACGCCATCGCTCAACCGGGTGCCGGGTGTATACATGCAAAGCGGGGCGCTCAATACCAATCGAATTACCATCCGTGGCATCGGCAACAGATCGCCGTTTGCGACGACCAAAATCCGGGCCTACCTCGATGATATTCCACTGACCAGCGGGGTGGGGGAGACGACCCTGGAAGATATCGACCTGAGCCTGCTGGATGGTGTGCAGGTATGGAAAGGGCCCACGGCAAGTACCTACGGTGCTGGATTGGGCGGTATGATTCACCTGAAGACGAAAGCGCAAGAAAATGCAGCTCCGACTTCGGTACAACTGACCTCCTCCCTGGGTTCTTATGGACTGATGCGTCACGTGATCGATGCCAATCCCGTGGCGACCAACCGACAATTCAACGTACACGTCAATTACGCCAAAATTCACAGTGATGGCTACCGCGATAATAATGAATACGACCGCGAGTCTTTTACCATCCTGGGAAAGGCGAAAATCGGCTCGCTTAATCAGGTGACGGCCTTTTTGAATTATACGGATTTGAAGGGTTTCATTCCCAGCTCTCTGAATCGGGAAGATTATGAAAATAGCCCCACAAGCGCGGCTTTCAACTGGGCGCAGGTCAAGGGTTTTGAGGATTACGAAAAGGTGGTGATTGGTTTGTCCAATGAAGCGCTGTTGTACAAAAAGAACGGCGCGAACCTCCGCAATGTGACCAGCTTGTTCACCACCTACCGCAGTGCCTACGAATCGGCGCCGTTCAATATCCTGCGGGAAAATAACCACGCGATGGGGGCGCGTACGAAATTTACGTACGACAAACAGGGAAAAAGCGACCTGCCCAACCTCACGCTTGGCGCGGAATTCTTTTTTGAAAATTACAACTGGCAAACTTACGAGACCCTTGGCGGGCAATTGGACACCCTGCTCAGCGATAATCAGGAGCGGCGGCGCTATTACAATTTATTTGCGGAAGCTCATTATGAATTGGGCAAGCAGTTCTTCACCACCATTGGCGCTAATCTAAACCAAACGCGCTATCGACTAACAGATTTCTACCTGCGCAATGGCGACCTGTCGGGCGAATACGACTTTTCTGCCATTATCTCTCCACGACTGAGCCTGGGCTATCATCTGCGACCCCGCGTTACCCTGTTTGCGACGGTCAGCCACGGATTTTCGCCGCCCACACTGGAAGAAACCCTTGCACCCGATGGTGGCATCAACCCGGAAATTCAACCGGAGCAGGGCTGGAATTTTGAGGTAGGCAGCCGGGCTAAATATCTGTGGCAAAAGCTGAGTTTTGATGTGTCGGTCTACAGCATGCGCATCGATGACCTGCTGGTGGCGCGCCGCACGGCGGAGGATCAATACGTGGGCGTGAATGCGGGCAAGACGGTACACAATGGACTGGAAGCGTACCTGCAATACCACGTCCTGGGCATCAAGAGTCCGCTCAACCTGTTTGCGACCTACGCCTATTCCGACTACCGTTTTGATGAGTTTCTGGATCAGGACAATGACTACTCCGGTAATGACCTCACTGGTACGCCGCCCCACGTGCTCACCGCAGGTATTGACTACCGGCCTGCAAAGGGGCTTTACGCCAATGTAAATTACCGCTACACCGATGCCATCCCCTTGCGTGATGACAACTCCATTTATTCCGAAGCCTATCAGGTGGTGAATGCCAAAGTGGGCTATTTTCTCACCTTGTGGCAGCACCTACAGGCGGACGCCTATGTGGGTGTCAACAATATTTTAGATGAAAAATATGCCTCCATGTTTCAGATCAATGCAAGCAGCTTTGGGGGCGCTGCACCCCGGTATTATTATCCGGGATTGCCGAGGAATTATTATGGAGGCGTGTCATTGAGGTATACGTTTCGGCGGTTGGGGGAATGAGCGTTGGCTATTCAACTGTGTATTGATATATACCACTGGAAAATTAGAAAAAGCATTAATAGCCTCATTAGTTTGCATTTGTTTCTGTCATAACGGGCAAACCAAATTTGATTACAGCTTGGTCGGTGTGTATGAAATTAGCCGTCTTTCTATACCATTTAGTTTTTTAGATAGGTTGCGTTCCTAGCGAGCTTTTTTGATCAACTCTAGCTTTAACTTCGTTTCATATTGCTCCCTTTCCGGGGTGCCTCTTTCGCCGATAAATCGATCTTTTACTTGCTCTAGCGTATATTTCTTCATTTTTTTAGCCATGGTTTTTTCGTTTTTTGCAAATAGATCGGTCCTGTCTTATGAAGCATTATTTTAAGCAAGATCGTTCCCTTTTAGGGAATTTTTATTAGTGTGAAACTTTGCATTGGGCGTGTCCCCTGTGCTAATGGCCCCGGGGTCGCTATGTTCCAGGGCTCGCTATTCACTCGGCCACTCCCTCTGGTCGCGTCTGGCCCAATTGGGCCACCCTTCCACAGCGCTCACGCATTACCGCAGGTAGATAAATAACCATTCTGGCACTACTATTGGGGCGATTTTTCTCCCCGATCGTCCTTTGCATTCTCCTCTGTCAGAAGATCCTCCGTAATGTGCCAGACTTCTTCGTAAAAACTACGCACTTTCCTTTCTTCAAAGTTTCATATGGTCGTATTAATCTTGTGAAGGCAACGCAAACGCCACATAAGCATCTCCCGAAGGCCGTCCGAGCTTCCCACCACCGGCGGCAATGACCAGATATTGTTTGCCATTAACGGAGTAAGTGGCGGGAGTGGCGTATCCGGCAGCGGGTAGTTTGGCTTCCCAGAGCAGGGTGCCATCGGTCTTGTCGTAGGCGCGGATTTTTTCATCCAGGGTGGCGGCGATGAAGAGCAGACCACTGGCGGTAACGACCGGGCCGCCGTAACTTTCGGAGCCGGTTTGGGGTTCTCCGGCGGCTATCAATTCGGGATATTCACCGAAAGGGATTTGCCATTTGATACTGCCTTCATTGAGGTCGACGGCGGTGAGTTGCCCCCAGGGCGGTGCAATGGCGGGATAACCATCCGGAGTGTAAAAGCGATTGTAGCCACCAAAAACGTAGGGGTAAGGCCAGGAGCTTTCTGCCTCCGGTTTATCGGTGTCAATTTCTTCCCTGGACTGGTACAAAAAGGCGATGATGGCTTTGACTTCCTCTTCCTTGAGCAGGGCGAAGGACGGCATCACGCCCTTACCGTTTTTGATGATGGCCACGGCATCTGCCTCCGGCAGGCGGTCTTTGATGCCAGTTAGGGCAGGAATGCTGCCAAACATATCGCCGCCTTCACGGTCTTTGCCGTGGCAGGCCCGACAGCTGGTGCGGTAAATGCGCTCTCCCCGCGAAGCCAGCAAATTATCATCGATGGGATCGAACTTTTCCATTTGCACATACCAGGGAATTTCACTGGAATTGATGTATAAAATGCCTTCGGGATCCACCGCAGCGCCGCCCCATTCGCCACCGCCATCGAGGCCCGGGAAGATGAAGGAACCGTCCTCCCCCGGTGGGTCAAATTGACTTTCCTTACGGCTTTTCTCCCAAACGGCCTGGGCATAAGCCTGCGCTTCCAGACTACGTCTGGTCAAATCGTTTTTGGTGATTCGCTGTCGCGAAAAGGGAGGTGGTTTTACGGGTAATGGTTGCGTTGGCCAGGCTTGTTCACCGTCCAGTTCAGAGGCGGGAACGGGAATTTCCTCGACGGGAAACAGTGGCTCTCCCGTCTCGCGATTGAGCAGGAAAATATGACCCGATTTGGTGATCTGCGCCACCGCATCAATCGGTTGGCCTTCGTGCGTAACGGTCACCAGATTGGGCGAAGCGGGCAGGTCGCGATCCCAGAGGTCGTGGTGTACGGTTTGGAAATGCCAGATGCGTTCGCCGGTATCGGCATTGAGAGCCAGTACGCAATTGGCAAACAGGTTTTGTCCAATCCGGTCGCCACCGTAAAAGTCGTAGGAAGCGGAGCCGGTGGGTACAAAGACAATGCCTCTTTCCTGATCCAGGCTCAATCCACTCCAGGCATTGGCCCCTCCGCTGGTTTTCCAGGCATCGGGAGGCCAGGTGTCGTAACCTTCTTCTCCCGGCTGTGGAATAGTGTGAAAAACCCAGCGAATTTCGCCGGTATGCACGTCAAAGGCTCGGATATAGCCCGGTGCGGCCCCGATATTTTCGGATACACGCATGCCCAGGATGAGCAGGTCTTTATAAACTACACCCGGTGTATTGCTCACAATGAAATAATCCTTGGCGGCTTCACCCAAGCCTAGGTGCAGATCGATTTTGCCATCCTTTCCAAAGTCAGTAATGAGCTGCCCGGTTTTGGCATCCACAGAATGTAGATAGGCTCCGGCGGTGTAGAAAATGCGAGCCGCTTCCTCCCCCTGCTGCCAGTACACCAGTCCGCGATTGACGCCCATGCCAAACTGTTTAAATGCTTCGGCAAAGGGATTAAATGTCCACAATTCTTCACCGGTAGTGGCGTCCAGCGCAAAGAGTTTGAGCTTGGGAGTAGTACCGTACAACACTCCGTCAATGACCAGTGGGTTGCACTGAATTTGAGTGCGATCTTTAGGGTCTTTATCGCCACAATTGTAGGTCCAGGCGACTTCCAGTTGACCCACGTTTTCTTTATTGATTTGCGTAAGCGGAGCATAATGATTGGCATCCGGTCCGCCCAGGTACCAGGCCCAGTCGACATTCTCGGATGGTTCATGCTCACAGGAAAAGCACAATAAAACAAGAACCAGGGGAAGCAGGAATTTCATGGCAAGTTAGGTGTTGGAAGTAATGCAAAAATGAAAGAAATGCCTGACTACACAGACATTTCTTCCAAGAAACGGAAATTTTTACAATTCTTCCAACTTAAAGATTATTCATACCGTAAGGCCTTCACCGGATTGCCAAACGCCGCCTTAATGGCATAATAACTCGTCGTCAGCAAGGTGATCAACGCTACCATAAAAAAGGCCAATAAATACAGCCAATAATTCATATCGGTATGGTAGGAAAAAGTATCCAGCCATTTATCCATAAAATACCAGGCGGCAACAAAGGCCGGAATGGCCGCTAGTGCAACAAGGAATATAAAATTTCGCGTAAGCAAATAGACAATATCGGTGGTCTGGGCACCCAATATTCGGCGTACGCCAATTTCCTTGGTGCGCTGCTCGGCCGTGAAGGAGGTGAGGCCCAGTAGTCCCAGACAGGCCACAAAGATCATCAGTACACTAAACAATGTAAATAGCCGTGCCCGAATCTGATCGGCTTCGTACAATTCCATAAAAGACGCATCTACAAAGTTGTATTCAAACGATTCCCCCGGAAAAACGTCCTGCCATTGCTGTTGGGCGAAAGCCAATAACGCCGATACCTCGTCCGAGCTTTGTGGATTCATGCGTACATGTACGGAAGGATTTTGCTGTCTTGGGAAAAAGAGTAGTGGCGCAATGGGATCGTAAAGTGAACTTTGGTGAAAGTCCTTGACCACACCAATCACTTGTGAGAACGGAATAGTGTCATTGGTGCCAAACTTCACCTTGCGCCCAATCGGATCGGACCAACCCATGCGCTCTACCATGGCTTCATTAACCATAAAGGCCAGGGTACTATCGGTACCAAATTCGCGACTGAAATTTCGACCGGCCACAATTTCGATGCCCATGGTTGGGAAAAAGTCATAGTCAACGCCGTAGTTGTCTACCCCATATTGATCGGTTGTGCCATCGGCTTTTTCAACGGTCATCACCCGTTTGCCAAAGCCGTCACCGGGCGTTGTAGTGGCCGTTCCAACGCTGGTGATTTTGGGGTTTTGCAGCAGCTTCTCTCTCAGAATCGGATATTTCTCGGTGTCTTCCCGGCTATTCAATTGGAGGGTCATCACGTGCTCCTTATCAAAACCCAGATCTTTATTGCGTAGGTATTGCATCTGGTCGTAAATGATGCCCGTGCCGATAATCATGAAGATGGTTATGGCAAATTGCACAGTTACCAGTGCTTTGCGCAAACCGGGATTGCCGCTTCCTTTGGCCAGGTTGCCTCGAAGTACCGTAATGGGGGGGAATGCGGACAGGTAAAAAGCGGGGTAGCTTCCGCCCACGATTCCGGCCAGCACCAAAATACCAAGCAGACCCAGCAGGACGGGGCCAGACCACAATAGCTCCCGGTTCAGCGTCAAATCAAAGGCGTTGTTGAATACCGGTAAGGTGATCATGACGCACAGGTAGCTCAACACCAACGCAATCGATGTGAAAAGAATAGACTCTCCCAAAAATAGCCAGATCAACTGACTGCGTTCTGAGCCAAGCACTTTGCGAATGCCTACTTCCGTAGCTCTTTTGGTAGCCCGTGCGGTAGCCAGATTCATATAGTTGATGCAAGCAATCAGCAGCAGGAACAAGCCCACGATGCCGAAGATGTACAGGAAGCCAATTTCACCAACAGGTTCGGGTTCTCCTTCAAAATCGGATTGCAGGTGAATGTCGGTCAGGCCAATGGTTTCGTACTTTATTTTGATGTCCATTTCATCAAAAATGACCGCCACGTATTTGTCAATCACTTCCGAGAGTTTGCCTTCAAAGGCTTTAACATCGGTTCCTGGCTTTAGCAGCACATAAGAATAAATACCAAAATTTCCCCAGCTACCGGCATTGGGTTCTCCCAGCCCGGGAATGGTATTACTCGAAATCATGGCATTGGCGATGAGGTGAGAATACTGCGGCATGTCTTCATACACACCGGTTACTTTGTAACGCCGGTCGCTGGGTGTTTTCAGAAATTCTCCCATCGGATCATCATTGCCAAAAATCCGTTTAGCAGCGCTGCTGGAAAGTACAATTGAGCTAGGTTCCCGCAATGCGGAGGAAGGGTCTCCCTGTACAAGGTTAAAGGTAAATACATCAAAAACGGTGGAATCAACGAGGTAGACATCGTCTTCAAAGAAATAGTTCTGATCGGTTTCACCCCGCTGGAATCGGGTGCGACCATTGGGAATGAAGCGCACGTATTGTTCTACTTCCGGATAGTCTTGCTTGAGCTGCATGGCCAACGGGGTTTGCGTCACGGCCCAACGAAATGCGTCATCGGGCTCAGTGATATCACTGGAAATCCGATAAATGCGATCCGCTTTTTCGTGGTATTTGTCAAAGCGGTTTTCTTCGGTAATGTAAAGCAGAATAAATAAAGTGGCAGCGATGCCGATGGTGAGTCCCAGGATATTCAAGACGGTATACCCGGGCTGCCTGCGAAAATTGCGCAAGGCAATGTTCAGAGCATTTCTAAGCATTTCAATTAAATTTGTCGGATGAATAATGGTGGAATAGATTTGTGGTCAGTAACCACAAATCTATTCCAGGTCCTAATGTACGAATTTTTTCGTAATTATAATTGTAAAAGCTAAGAAAAGCTTTAGTGGAGTTCAGAAATTACTAGACAATGAGCGGCTTATTTGTTTTAGAAATTTTCATGTATGATCAGCTCTAGACCTTCGATTCTACCAAAGTGTTTCTCATTTAGTGTGGCTAAGGGAACTTCATTGACCAATGCTATTGCGCTGACGAAAATTCGAATTGCTTTCTGTTTTCGGTAAATTGGTTGTATTGATCGTCAGTCATTAAGGGACCCTGCAAGAGGAGCTTTTGAAAGTCGGACTTTTTCTTTTCAGGTTCATCCTTCTTGAACAACTTTCTCTGCTCAAGTTCTTTAACCAGATCATTTACCAATTGAGATAACTGGCTGGCAGGTAACTGTTTAATTAGGTCCAAAAGACTTCTATATTCAAACTTTAAATTCTCTTGCATAAGGAGAAGCTCTGTTTTTTAAACTAACGATTTACCTCTAAAAACAGTTGCATTCCCGCAATTTTGCAATAAACAAGTCTGATTTATGAAAATTAAGTGCACCTGCGGCCACACCATCATCGATGGAGCGGAAGATAATCCCAATAAGTTTTACCTGATTGGAAGTAGTGCCTTGAATGACTTCTGGGAAAAAATTGACGAAAGTCTAAAAATCGTTAAAAACCACCAGGCGAACTCTATACTAAGATGCAATAAGTTGAATCGCTTACCGCAATATCATGACATCACCCGAGAGCACTTCTTTTTCTGCTTTTCCTCCAGTGGCCTCAGACTCCAGTGTATATTGAACGAAGTAGGTATAGACGCCATTTGCGGCAGGCCGACCATTGACAATGCTTCCATCCCAGGTGTTATCAGGGCTGCTGGAATGAAAAATAACCGCTCCCCAGCGATCAAAGACCTTCATTTCGTAGTCGTATAAGGTGCCGATGTAGCCAATTTCAAAACGATCATTTACTCCGTCCAGATTGGGGGAAAAGGCATTGGGTACATAAATTCTTGCGGCATTTTTCACTTGTACAATCTGACGGATCGAGTCTACGCAATTGCCCTGGGAAATGACCTGCAGGGCTACTTCATACGTGCCGGCGTTTTGGTAGCGATGTAGCGGTGCCGGACTGGAACTGGTGAGTTGATCACCAAAATCCCACTGCCACTGAAGGATATTGCCTTGTGAACGATCTTCAAACTGCACTTCGGGATTGAGTATATCGGGACTCTCTGGCATGAATGCAAAATTGGCTACCGGTGCTTGATAAACGTGGATGAAGTCTTCCTCCGTGTATTCCGCAGTGCATCCGGGAAAATGCGTTACGGTGACGCCTATGTCGTAAGTGCCTTCGGCGTTGTAGGTATGGTTTGTCGTATTGTTTTCGTTGTTGGTTGTACCATCGCCAAAATTCCATTCATAGGTGGCATCCGGGGTCTCTGTATTGGCGGTCAACGCCACCGTTAGGGGAGAACAGCCCTCCCGAAGGTCAGAGGCTATTGCTACGGCCGGAGTTTCCAGCACCTCGATAAACATGGTAAAATTCTCTCCACATCCAGTGTCGGCCAGATACTCGATCATAAATGCGCCGCTTCCACTAATGGAAGGGTCAAAAAGTCCGGTTTGGCCATTGACAATACCCGGGCCAACCCAGGTGCCGTTTGTGGCTGTTGGGTCCAGTTGAAAAGGCTCGGTGGCCACACAGACCGGCTGAGGATAATCCATCATGTCTGGGGCGAGGATGCTAACGGTAACAGAGTCCGTTTTGGTGCAACCCATATTGCCAACAGCTTCTACGTAATAAGTCGTCGTCGTTTCGGGGGTTACCCAAACGGAGGTTGTGGTATCAGTAGTAATCCCGTCGGTCCAGGATAGTGAATAGTTGGAACTAAAATTGAGTTGTACGCTGTCGCCCAGGCAAAGCTCCAGATCTTCCGGTACTTCTACATCAACGTGCTCCACGATGACCTCGTCGATCCATGCGTAGAATCCCAGTAAATAATCGTCATTATAAGCCGTGTAGGTAGAGGTAGATACATTACCCATATAGCCGATATACATGTATTCGTAGGCTTCATTGGCCGTGTAGGTGAAGGTTACTTGTTGCCATTCGCTTCCTCCGATGACCTCTTCGGTTGCGACCCATTGATCGGTCATAGTGGAAAAATCGGATAAGTTGGCATTAAAGGCGGGGAACTGAGTGTGAGAAAAAAATACGCCCCACTGATTGGTTTCGTAGAGTTGGTCCGGATTGTCTTTTTTGTTTTGAATCCAGAAAGATATTTCATAACAATCGCCGGGTACCAGTGGTTCCAATAATTGAGTTCCACCCCATTCTTTAGAGCCATCGGGTCCATTTCCTTTCCAAACGCCAAGAACTCCACCACCTTCGTAAGGAAAGCCACACCAGGTGTTGCCCTCTCCAAGAGGACAGGGTTCCAGTCCAGTTAGATTGGAGCCGTTCTCATTGTCAACATGGTGATGATCTGCGGTGCCATTGGCGGTATACCAGTGAGTGAGGCCGCTGAGGGTCAAAGGGTTTTGCCCCGAGGTGCCATCCCAAATCTCAAAACCGGGATCTGCGATGAGATTTTGGCTGTAGTTGACCTGAATTGACACCAATAATAAAATGCCGATAAGCAGCCATTTTGACTGGGGAAGCGGAGGCCGAACGGATTGGTGTTGAGTAGCTATTGAAAATGGAAGCGCTGCCATGAGGGTTGTTTTTGGTAGTGAAAAGAGGTGGAACGGGAAACTACAATTGTTGTCTCCCAGTTCCACCGGAAAAACACATCTATTCTATCTACTTCTTTACCAGTCGCTTTACGGCGACGCCTTCATTTGTTTGTATAGTGATCAACAATACACCCTGGGCAAGCCCATTAAGGTCAATGCTGATCTGATCGGCAAAACTTTCCATATTGATAGTACGTAGCGTCCGGCCAGTGACATCATTAATGGTGATGCCTTCCAGGTTGATGTCATTGCCTTTGAGCTGCAACCAAACCTGATCACTAGCTGGATTTGGATAGAGGTTGAACTGTTTGGCCAATTCGGTCTCTCTCACGCTCACGATCAAAATTTCTCCGTCACAGTTTTCGTCTACATCGTTGTTGGGAATTTCCTCTGCATCCGGGTTGATGTCTGGATTGTTGTCATCGCAATCTTCATCAGAGTTGAAGCCATCCATATCTTCGTCAATGATCAGGGCAGTGCCATCACAGTCTTCGTCTACGTCATTGTTAGGGATTTCCTCTGCGTTCGGGTTGATGTCTGCGTTGTTGTCATCACAATCCTCATCAGAGTTAAAGCCGTCCATATCCTGATCAATGAAGTTGCCGTAGCGCACCACGGTGAGGTCATTGAGGGTAGAGCCGGCAGAAGCACCTACGAGAATGACTTTGCCGTCGGGCTGCATGGTAATGCCATTTGCGAAAGCAAAAAGATCGGAAGTTTGGGTTGCAACAACGCCATTTTCTCCCCAGGTAGAGTCAATTACTCCGGTAGCGTCCATGCGCACGGAGAAGAATTTACGTGGACCACCGACAAAAAAGGTTCCACCACTTTCCCCACCGGCCAAAATCTTGCCGTCAGGCTGGACCGTAATGGCGAGTCCTACATCATTAATGTCATTATCGACGGATGTTACTCCGTTCATGCCGAAGTCGGTATTGACGGTACCATCCTGGTTGTAAGCCAAAACCACCAGGTTGTAGCCCATACTGGTCAGGTTGTTTCCAGTTACCAGAATATTTCCATTTTCGTGGATAGTCATGCCGTATCCCGTTCCTTCATAGGGGGCAAGAACGGTTCCATTTGTGCCGAAGCTGGTATCAAAACCGCTCCCATCACTCAAAACCTTGTACATAGAGATGCGATTGGTACCGGCGGGTTTGGTGCGACCGGAAGTCAGCAGATTGCCGTCTGCCAGGATTTCCAGCTGATGCACATCGCTGACAATGGAATCCGTATCCCACATAAAAATGCCATCGGTGCCAAAGGTAGAGTCCACCTGACCGGTGGCATCAAATTTGGCAATCACACTGCGGTAAAAGCCAAAGCCTTGGATTTTGCTGGTGCCACCCAGATAGATGTCACCATTATCCGCCACGGCGATATCGCGGGCGTAGTCTTGGCTAACGTCAACGGGGCGGATCACCACACCATTGTCACCGAAGGAGGTGTCTGGAGCACCATCTGGTGTTAGCTTAATCAGGACCATCTCGGTGTTATCGGGTTCCACGGTACCGTGTGAGCCGGAAACCAGAAAGCTGCCGTCTTCGAGCATTTCCAGTCCATAACCCAGATCAGAACCTAATTCGTTGAGGTAGTGGTACTGGCCGTTAACGGCAAATGTAGAGTCAAGGCTACCATCTTCGTGCAGGCGAACTACTTCGATGTCGAAGTTGTGAGGGTATTTGGCGGAAGCTACTACGACAATTTTTCCGTCAGGTTGCACAACGGCTTTGTGGGCGGTTTCATTGCTGCCTACAAGATCAAGCAACAACACGCCATTTTCCGCAAAGGAAGAATCCAAAGCGCCATCCTGACCAAAAGAGAAATAGCTGGTACTTAGCGCAATCAAAATGAGGGTAAAAATCTTTTTCATGATGAGTTGTTAGTGATTTTCAAAAAATTGAGATTGAAAGGATGGGCAGACTCATCACGAAAGTGTCCATGACAAACAAGATTACTTTATAGATGTGTCTTAATCCTTTTTCAGGCTTTTAAAATTTACCATGAGGTAAAAAAGCTGATGCAAAAGTAGAGGCAGAAAAACTCGAAAAAAAGTACAGTTTTTATTATTTTTAGATATTATAAAGATGTTTAGTTGTTGTAATCATTTGATTTTAAGTATTTTATATTGTTTATGGTTTATTTATTTTAGATTAATGGAGCTGACTTTGATTGGTATAAGCAAGCTTGTCTCCAATTTGAAATTGCTGGATGCCCGGGACTTAAGCCGTTTTCATGACCTGGTGCGTTCACCATTTTTCAATAAACATCAGTTGACAATTCAACTGGCGGATTACCTATTTGACCAGGCCGATCGGTGGGACGAAATTTCTAAAGAAGAGCTTTTTGACCACTTGTTTCCCGACGAACCCTATGCGGAATTTAAGGTCAATAATTTGATGTCGTACCTGATGGAATTGTATATCCGTTTTATGGAGGAATTGGGATTTGAAAAGAGTCAGGATCGAGCTGTGATAGGGTTGGAGGTAGCCCAGGAAAAGGGACTGACCAAGCTTTTTCAAAGTAATTTGCGGAAGGTCAGGAAAGCGCTGGATACTGCCGAAGTGATTGACCAAAACCATTATCAACAATCCTTCCAATTGTTGCTGCTGGAGCATCGACATCAATTGACTAAGGAAAAACGGTATACGACGGAATTTATCAAGCAGGTTTTGCCCAACTTTGACGTTTGGTACCTCAAGCAGAAGCTGGAACTGGGCTGCGATATGCTTTCCCTGGCCAGTGTGAGCAACGAGCAAACGGAATTGCCTTTGTTGGAACATCTACTGGCATATATAAATGAGCATAAGGAGCAGTTTGTACAATTTCCCGTGGTAATGATCTTTTACAAATGCCTGATGACCATTTTGTATCCTGAAAAAGAGGATTTTTATTTTGACCTATTGGCCTATTTTAACCATCACGAATCCACGTTCTCCCGTAAGGACCGGGAAAATGTATATCGTTATTTGCTGAATTATACCACCAAGAAGACCAATGCCAATTTGGAATATTTTGCCAAAGAAACCTTTAATTTGTATAAGCGTTTGCTCAATTATGATTATCTGCTGCACGAAGGACATTTGCCACAAATTACCTATAGTAACATCACTACTTTAGCCTGCCAGTTCGGCCTTTACTCCTGGGGTGAGGATTTTGTACATTCCTATGCGGCGCACCTGCCGGACGAATCCAGAGACAATGCCTACCGCTTTAACCTGGCCAATATTTATTTTCACCAAAATCGATTTGAAGAAGCCCTGGATTTAATCCAGGAGGTGGTTTATACCAACTATTTTTACAAACAGAAAACCAAATTTTTACAAGTCAAGATTTATTATGAAATGGGAGAGGAGTCTCTGCTTTTTTCTGCCCTTGATAGTTTTCGCATATTTGCACTTCGAGCCAAAATACCCACGCTTCAACGGAAAGGCGCCCTGAATTTTGTAAAACTCACCAAGCTGCTAGCGAAAACGGTAGCTTTAAAAGGTGTGGTACGTAAGGAGACCTTTCGAAAGAAAGTGGAACACCTTCATGACAAATTGTGGTCGCAAAAAAGCCCGGTATTACACAAAGACTGGCTGGTGAGCAAAATTGAGGAATTGTAGGATTTTTTTAGTGTAGCGTTTAGTGTGTAGGAGATTTAGAGAGGAGGCTGACCAATAACACAACTCGCTCGGGAGATGTTTGCAACATCGACCTTCATCGACAAAGCCTCGCCGAAGTTGATTGCTCTAAACTTCCTAAACAGCCTCCACCGCCTAAACTTTAACCCTGAACCTTTGCCGTCCGACATTAAGATTTAACGAATTAGTCCGACAAAAAGATTTGAAAAAAAAATAGTTCATTGACACATAGTTAGATTAAAAAGGTTTTCTGCTGAAAATCTGGGATCAGGAATAGACACCAGTATTGTGCCTTTGGAGTCCCTAAATAACCAGGCGATATGATTTGGGTCAAATTGAACAAAGACATGTTGGTGTTTATATTTTAAGCCTACCTGGAAAGTTTTTCCATAGATGGCCGTGTGTCCTGCCGAACTTACTTTTCTGGGATAGACAGCCTGAGCGAGGTATTGATAGGCTTTTTGTTCATCGAATAGTGTTTGTTCAAATGGCCGCTGAGTACAGTACAAATCTTCAAAAACCTTACTTCGTGTTACCTTTCCAATGCGTTTGACGGGGAAATGATCTCTTTGTATTATACATACTTCATTGAGTTTTTCTTGCATTTGCTCAAGGCTTTGGCATCGATCGACTTCGGCCCAACGACTAGCCGTACCTTGGTTACTTTCCACTGTTGCATTATCCTGTGGTCGCCGTGGACGATTCAAAATTGGGGTAATGCCCCAAGCCACCAGCCATAAGGAAAGAATTGGAATGACATCGCGGGTAGGCACCCCAAAGGGGCTTCCATTATCCGTGCGTATAGCTAAGGGTAGGCCCCATTGTTTAAATGTGCTAAGTAGCAGTGTTCGAATTTCATCCACTGAAACATTACATATCCTTCCCAGGGGGAAAAGCCTTGACTTGAAGCAAGGCCGCTGTTTTTTCATCAGTAATATTTAAAAAGCATCGCTCATCGCCATCAGTCCCCTCAATACGTTCTTTGGCATCTATTTGCCATGTATCATGGGCTTTGCGAGAACGATCCAACGGTGGCCTCATCGGAAGTTTAGGCTTAGGTAGATCATTGCGTTGTGTAGCTAGCCGCCGTTGATAATGTCGTTCACTTTGGAGTAACAAGTCAGGATAGGCTTGTCTAATCCGAACTAAAATGTAGCCTACGCCCCAAGTAGGGTGAAGATGCTTCAACAAACGAACTAAGCGAAAAGACCGTTCGGCTCCTTGCTCTTGGGACCGACCGCAATTGTTGTAGCGAGGCACTAAACCCAATTCTTTGGATTCTTGGTAACGAATACAGATCGTCCGTACTGTATTATAGCTAACGCTATAGCGATCTGACAAACTACTGTAGGACGCTCCTTTTTCATAGGCTAACGCTATTTGCTGACGAAGTTGTAGTTCTTTTGCTTGCGCCATGATCCTTTTTATTTGAGTAATCTAACCAATATGTCAATGAACGTTTTTTCAAATCTTTTCGTCGCTAAGATTCGTTAAATCTTAATGTCGGACGGCAACCTTTAAACCCATAAATAGAGCAGAATTTCCAGAATTTTTTTTGGCGGTAGGTTTTGGGTATTAGGTTTTCGGTATCGTGACGATACTTTCTAGCACATAGCGCTTTTTATAACACCAGACCGAAAAAATAACCATTAACCTTTAAACTACTAAACACTACACTGTCCTCTCTACACTCTAAACACTACACTCTAAACTAAAAAAGAGCAGAATTCCCAGATTTTCAGCATTTGCAAGATGATTAGCGGTCCCTTTCTCTAAACGCTACACCCCTAAACTCTAAACCGCCTCCCCCGTCTCCTCCCTAAACTCTAAACTTCCTCCACCATTTCAATCGAGACAGGCGCTCGTTCAATATGCGGCTCCAGATTCTTTCGCATTTCCCGGCGCAAGTACCAGAAGGTGACCGATGCCGCCAGTACATCAGCTACCGGGAAAGCATACCATATCCCATTTAATCCAAACTGTAGGGGTAGGATGAGGACCAATGGAATCAGAAAAAAGCCTTGCTTGGTCATCGTCAGCAACAAGGCCGGAATGGCCTTTCCTATGGCCTGAAAGTAGGCCGAGCCAATCAGCTGAGTGGTAATGAGCGGTGTGGCCAAGAATACCAGGACCAAGGCAGGAGGCGTGCGACGCAACAACTCTGGGTCGGTGGTGAAGACACTGACCAGGGGAGTGGCGAGGGTTAGAATGCAAACAAAAATCAGTAGTGCAATACCGGTCCCGGACTTGATGGCCGTATTGATGATGTCTTTAACCCGCTGCCAATGCTGTGCGCCGTAATTGTACCCTGCTATGGGCAAAAAGCCCTGGGTAATGCCCAAAACCGGAAAGTTGGCAAACATGGCAATGCGGTTGATGATGCCAAAAATGGCGATGGCAATTTCATCGCCGTATTGGAACAGGGAGTGATTGAGTACTACCGTAAGCAGGCTGATGGAGCCCTGGCGGGCCAGCGTGACAAAACCGATGGAAAAAATTTCCTTGACAATCGGCCACTTTAATTTCAGCCGCTCCCAGCTAATTTCCAGCTCCGACCTTCCGGTGAAAAAGTACCAAAGCGTATAACCAGCACTCAGGAAATAGGAAATGACGGTGGCCCAGGCAGCTCCTTCCAGTCCCCAATCGAAGTAGATAATGAAAATAGGGTCGAGTATAATATTGGCGACAGCCGGGACCATCATCGACATCATGGCCTTTCGAGCCTGCCCTTCGGCGCGCATCACGTTGTTGGACATCATCACCCAGGCCAGACAGGGTATGCCCCAAAGCAAGATGCTGAAGTAGGCTTTGGCCGGTTCTAGGATATCGCCATTGCCACCAAATAATTGCAAAACCGAATCCTGGAAAAAGGAACCGGCAAAGACAAGAACAAGAGATAGCAGCAGGTTGAGCGAAGCCATATTTCCAAAGCTTCGATAGGCTTTTTCCTGATCATCGGCTCCTAGCGCACGGGAAATAATGGAAGCACCACCCACACCAATGGCCATGCCGATGGAGGAAATCAGAAAACTGATCGGCATCACTACGGTAATGGCCGCAATACCCAACGTGCCGACAAAGCGTCCAACAAAAATGGTATCGACGATAAAGTAAATGGACATGACCAGAATACCGATGGAGGCAGGTACTGCCATTTTTAGCAAAACCTGTCCAATGGGTTTGGTCCCAAGTTCTTGTGATTGATTCATTTACGGGCGGGCTTTTCCTATTCGTTATTAGTTTCCCAACCAATGGTGCCGGGTATAGTCGCTGAACCCATTAATTACAAATGAACATCTGGTTAAGTTCAATTGCACGCTGTATCTTTGTAAGATTATGCAAAGAATCCTGATCGTTGGCAGTGGTGGTTCCGGCAAAAGTACCCTGGCTCGCCAGTTGGGTGATCGGCTAAACATGGAGGTCATTCATCTGGATCAACATTATTTTGGACCCAATTGGGAAGAGCCCAGTAAGGAAGAATGGGCAAAGCGGGTGCAGCAGCTTATTCAGCGGCCAAATTGGGTAATGGATGGCAATTACGGCGGTACCATGGAGATGCGCATTGGGCGTGCTGATACCATTATCTTTCTGGATTTCAGCCGGTGGCTTTGTCTGTGGCGGGTGCTGAAAAGAGGCTGGCGAAACCGAGGCAGAGTGCGACCTGATATGGCCCCAGAATGCAAGGAAAGGGTGGAATGGCAGTTCTTGTGGTATATTTTCCGGTACCCGGATACACGCAGGGCCGGTGTGTTTGAGCGTATCAGCAGGTTAGCATCTGATAAGGACACTTATATTCTTCAATCTCCGAAACAAGTGAAGCACTTTTTACAAGAGGCTCTAATTTGAAAAAGAAGTGTTGACTAAACTGTTCTTTGATCTTTGGTGTTTCTAGGAATATGTGGGTTAATCAGCCACTATCATTTCTTTTCTTTCTTCTCTTCACAAAGGATTTTTAATGAAAATACTGCCAAAAGACACGTCTTATTTGCTGGAGAAACTTCAATCTTTTGAAGCCTTCGAAGGTATCAAAAGTGAGCCGCTGGAATGGTTGATTGACAAATCTCGCTATGTTTTTTACAAGTCTGGAACAAGCATCTTTGAACCTGACACAAAAGCGGATTACATGCAGGTGGTGATACAGGGGCGATACTCTGTTACCTTTGAACAACAGGGACAACTGAGGGAAGTTGGCGTTTGGGAACAGGGATATGTGACCGGGGTGCTGCCATTTTCCAGAATGACGCACACTCGTGCTTATGGGCAGGCAATTGATGATTGCCACTTTCTGGAATTGCATAGGGATTGTTTTGTGGAAATGGTCAATACCAGTTATCAACTGACTCAGAACCTGGTAGGACTGATGTCCAATCGAATTCGGGAATTTTCACAATTGCGGTTTCAGAATGAAAAATTGATGTCCCTGGGAAAACTGTCGGCAGGCCTGGCACACGAACTCAACAATCCCGCTTCCGCCATGGTGCGTAGTGCCGATGAATTGTACCATAAAATTCACAGCACTCCGGAGAAGTTTAAAAACGTGATTACCATGCGCATCACCCCGGAGCAAACGGATGAGGTAAATGCGATCATGTTTGGAAAAATCAATAATAAATCTGTACAGCCCGAATTGTCATTATTGGAAGTGGAAGAACTTAAAGATGACCTATTGGATTGGCTGGAAGACCACAGAGTAGATGATGGCGATGATATTGCCGATACTTTTGTTGATTTTGGCCTTACGGTGGATGATCTGGATCAAATTGATGAAATTGTGGATGGTGAAAGTATTCCTTCGCTGATGTGGTGGATTGAAAGTACCTTGAGCCTTGAAAACCTGGTGGGAGAAATCAAGGAATCGGCCGATCGGATTGCCACGCTGGTGACCTCGATCAAAGAATATTCTCATATGGATCGCGGTGTGTCGCGGGAAAAAGTGGATATACACCACGGCCTCAAGAGCACGATGATTATGCTAAAGCATAAATTTAAAACCAAGAAAATTCAGGTTGAAAAGAAACTGGCCGAGGGGCTTCCTACTGTAGAGGGATATCCGGGAGAGCTCAATCAGGTTTGGACCAATTTGATTGTCAATGCGCTTGACGCGATGGAGCCTGAAGGTAATCTATTGATTGAGACCTATCCTGATCGAAAATTTGTATGTGTCAATATCACTGACTCCGGTTCAGGTATTCCCGAAGAAAATCTGACCCGGATTTTTGATCCTTTCTTCACTACCAAAGCGGTTGGCGAAGGAACGGGAATGGGATTGGATATTGTTAAAAAAATCATGGATCGGCACCATGCCGATATTAGAGTAGAATCAAAACCAGGAAAGACCACCTTCAAGTTGTGCTTTCCGGCAGCAGATTAAATACAACCTATGTCAGACGAAAGAAAACCCATTATCTTCTCGATTGATGATGATCCGCAGGTACTGCGCTCCATCAAACGGGATTTGCGATCAGCATACAAAAAAGACTATCGCGTCATTAGTACGGATTCGGCAAATGAAGCGCTGGATGCATTGGTTGAACTGAAGAAAAAAGGAGAGGAAGTCGCCCTTTTTATCTCCGATCAGCGCATGCCCGAAATGCTGGGGGTAGATTTTCTGGAAAGAGCCAAAGTAATATACCCTGAAGCTAAGCGAGTATTGCTGACAGCTTATTCGGATACTGAGGCGGCGATCAAGGCAATCAATGAGGTACACCTGGATTATTATCTGATGAAACCCTGGGACCCGCCGGAGGAAAAGTTATATCCCGTGGTCAATGATCTGCTAGACGACTGGCAGGCGGAGTACAAGCCGGAGTTTCAGGGCCTCAAGGTGGTGGGGTATCAGTATTCTCCCAAATCACACAAAATTAAGGACTTCCTGGCGGGTAATTTGCGACCTTATCAATGGGTCGACATTGAGGGTAATGCCAAAGGGGAGGAACTCCTGAACCTCCACGCATTGGAGCGAAAGGACTTACCAGCGGTATTTTTTGAGGACGGCACCCACCTGGTTGATCCTTCTCTCCGGGATTTGGCGGGAAGGGTTGGTCTAAACTCTGTCGCTCAATCCGATTTGTACGATGTAGTAATCATTGGTGCAGGCCCGGCTGGACTGGCGGCGGCGGTTTACGGCGGTTCGGAGGGATTAAAGACGCTACTCATTGAAAAGCGGGCACCGGGTGGACAGGCAGGGACCAGCTCTCGAATTGAGAATTATCTGGGTTTCCCCAATGGATTGAGTGGTTCTGATCTAGCCCGCCGGGCAATCACCCAGGCTACCAGATTTGGCATTGAATTTTTGTCACCCCAGGAGGTGACCCATGTGGAGGTAACCGGCAATTATAAAAAACTTTCCCTGGCTGATGGAAGTCACATCAATACCAAGAGTGTAATCATCACTACCGGGGTGGATTATCGCCGGTTACCGGCTGAGGGCGTTGATCAATTCACTGGTGCAGGCGTCTATTACGGAGCAGCCACAACGGAAGCATATTCTTGTACAGACCGGGAGGTTTATATTGTTGGTGGCGGTAATTCTGCCGGACAGGGAGCTGTTTATTTATCAAAATATGCCAAAAAAGTAACCATTCTGATTCGCAGGGAAGATTTGACTTCTTCCATGTCCTCTTACCTGATCGATCAGATTGATGCAATTGACAATATTGTGGTGCAGGGCCGCCGTCAGGTAGTGAAGGCCTGCGGTGAAGATGATCGTTTGAAACGGTTGGTGTTGCAAAACCTCGATGATGAATCAACTTACGAGGTACCCGCCGATGCCCTCTTCATCTTCATCGGTGCCCGACCGGTAACCAGCTGGTTGCAGAATGAAATGATCTTGCGTGACGACAAGGGCTTTCTGGAAACGGGCAAGGAGCTATTACGCTACCAGAATTTTCCGAAAATCTGGAAACGCGACCGGGATCCATTCCTATTGGAAACCTGCCAGCCAGGGATCTTTGCTGCCGGTGACGTGCGGGCCGGTGCCATGAATCGGGTCGCTTCAGCTGTAGGCGAAGGAGCCATGGCCATCAAATTTGTACATGAGTATTTGGCGGAGATATAGGCTCTACACCTTGATGAAAATCCTATTGCGATACAACATCATGGCCAGCAGCCAGGCTAAAAGCAAGAAGGTTACTGCGTAAAGCAAAGAAGCGATGTAAGGAGAAAGCCAACTGCTGAAAAAGGTGTAATATATCCATTGATGAACGTTGATCGCCTGGCCATTAACCTGTGTCCAGTAAACGGAATCCAAAATTTGCGTAAGCATTTCTGAAAAGAGATAGATAAAAAGTGCATTGGTGCCAAATGGTAGAGCCAGTGGTTTGATTCTGTTGAGGAGATGTAAAATATCTCCAAGCCAAAAAATTATAGCAAAAACCATGATGGCAATACCCCCGCTATAAAAGACATAGGAACTAGACCAGAGTCGCTTATTAATTGGGAAAGAGTAACTCCAAAGGAGGCCCAATGCAATTAAAATCGCCCCTGCGATCATCATGTTGGATACCTTTCTATAATTGTCATTTTCCTTACTCATCCACTGACCCGCGAGTAATCCCAAGATGCCGGTAACCACTGCCGGAATGGTAGTAAGAAACCCCTCGGGCTCTGCCAGGTGCCTGGTACTCCAATGATGGTCATTACCGGTAACCAGGTAATAAAGATGGTTGATGATATAGTGATCAGTCCACCAGGCCAGGTTACGCATTGGGGCCAGGCTGGCCTGACCGTAGCCGGGAACGGGAACATTAAGCATGATAACCCAGTAGAGCAGAGAAATACCTATGCCAAGGAATAAGTGAAAGCGCCAGGAAGTGTAACAATACAACACCGCACAAATACCGTACACCAGAGCAATGCGCTGTAGGACCCCTGGAAGGTGTACGTGGCTGATACTGTAGGGTAAGTAGCTGATAGTACCCATTATGATCACAACAGCCAGTGTGGCAATAAGGAAAGTATTTAGTGCTTTTTTCCATTTTTTTGATTTTTGCCTGTCCATCTCTTTGGGGAGTGCTGCTTTGGTAAACAATGCGATAAGCACCAACGCCAGGATTAGGTAGTGAACACTCAGGTGTGGATGATTGGCTGGAAAGCCAAAATTTGGGAATGCGGCTAAAAATACTCCTAAAGAAAAGATAGTAAGACTTCGGAACATGATTTTGGGTAAAACCTTAGGTCCGTAACGGAATTTTTTTAGCGAAAGCGAAATAGAAAAACCAACGATTAAGAGGAAAAAAGGAAAAATGAGGTCGGTAAATGTACAGCCATTCCATTTTGAGTGAAGAAGCGGTGCAAAGGTTGTTGACCAATCGCCGGGGTTGTTGACCAGAATCATTACGGCTACAGTTAGACCACGGAAGATGTCCAGAGCTACCAAGCGCGATGCCTTCTTTTGCGTGCTATTCTCGGAAATAGTATTGGTTTGTACCATCAGGTTGTTCTGGGATGAAAAATTAGATTTTACAAGACCGTTTCATGTGAGCATAAAACGCAGGTAATCTGCTAGAATGCAACAATGGGGGGACGCGTCCGAAATGTGAAAGGGGAAGATGCTTTGAATCGTGTTTGCATCAACAAGGTATACTTAAAAATCAAATTTCACAATCTACACCTTTATGAAAATTTGTTTTTTGTACAATATCCAGGCAATTGCCCAAAGTAGTAGCACATTGGCCAGGCCAAAAGCCAGTGAAGCATTCAGGTCGGAAAGCCATGACAAAAAGAAGAGGTCGTAAATCCAGGTTTTAAGTGCTACAGTATCCCCATTGGGGCGGGTTACCTGAAAGAAGTACCCAAGTTTGGCAATGATGCCCGACATGATGTATACAAACAGAGCATTCATGCCGTAAATCACGAAGGGTTTGCTCCAACGTTTGTATGCCAAAACATCTACCAGCCAATAGATGACTCCGAGACAAAGCAGGGCTATTCCACCGGTATACAGTACATAAGAACTCGTCCACAGCTTTTTATTAATGGGGAAAAACAAATCCCAGAATAACCCAATAAAAATGAGTATTGCTCCGATGCCCAGTAGGCCTGTCAGTTTTTTATAATGCCCGTTTTCCGACTTGAGCCACAGTCCGGTGAGCATACCGATGATACCCGTGACAACTGCGGGAAGGGTACTCAGAAATCCTTCGGGATCCCAGGTTTTGGACTGACTCCATAAATGATCCGTACCCAAAATCATGCGGTCAAACCACGCACCCAGGTTGTGCTCCGGTTCCAGATTGGCTGGTCCATAGCCTGGCACAGGAACCAGCGTCATCAGAATCCAGTAAAACAGTAGTAACCCAACACCAACATAGGCCTGAGTGCGCCAGCCAGCGCGCAGGAAAAGCAGGGCACAAATACCGTAAACCAGCGCAATACGTTGCAATACTCCGGGAATACGCAATTGGCTGAAGTCATACGCCAAAAAGCCGCTGACTACCATCCCGGCAATGCAAGCCAATACAATGTAGCCCATTGTTTTGCGCCAGCGCTTGCCGGTGGCGGTATCTCGATTGTGCTTTTGGTTAAAAACCTCCCGGACAAATACCGCAATCATGACAATCGATAGCAGTGTATAATGAATGGGACGATAAGGGCTTCCTTCTTCCGTGCCAAAGTAGGGGAAAGCCGCCAGAAATAGCCCGATGCCAAAGATCAAGGCCACCCGCACCAAAATCTTCCTGATAATCTGACTGAAGTCATCACCCCGCTCCTTGCGTTTGCCTAGCGCCAGGGGAATAGCCACTCCTACGATAAATAGAAAGAAGGGAAATACCAGATCGGTGGGTGTGCACCCATGCCAATCGGCGTGTAGAAAGGGAGGGTACACATGTGACCACGAACCGGGATTGTTGACCAATATCATGCCGGCAATGGTCAGGCCGCGGAAGATGTCAAGGGAAATCAGGCGTTTGTTCGCATCCATGGTGTTGGGCTTTGTCGGATAAATATACAGAAATATGCCATTGGGAAGGAATTAAGTGTCAATCATCGGGAAAAAGCGGCTATTGGTCGGAAGTTCATTTCCAAATTGCATCCTTTGTGATTTTTTGGGGTCTTTTAAGAGGTAATAACTTATTCACCAAAATCACTCATAATGAAAAAAATCTCTTTCTCACTGGCATTAAGCTTGTTTTGTATTGCTTCCGTTTTTGCGCAAAAGACAACAGTTCGGGGCGAAGGTCCGGTAGTGACCAAAGAAATCAAACTAGACAAATTTGATGGTATTGGTCTGGGCCTGGTGGCCACCGTGCATGTGTATAACGGCCCTCAGAAAGTGACGATCGAAGCCCAGCAAAACATTATCGATAACCTCAATACCGAAATAAGTAAGGACGGTACCTGGGGTATTGGCGGTAAAGACAAGGTAAATTTTAAGAACTACAAGGATGTGGTCATCAATATTACGATTCCTCATGTTGATGAGCTATCTATTGGCGGCTCGGGTACCATTATCGCTCACGATGCGTTTACTGGCATTGATGATCTGGAGTTAAATATCGGCGGTTCCGGTAAGATCGAAATGGCGGGTTCTGCCAAAAAAGTGGCGATAAGTATTGCCGGTAGTGGCACCGTACAAGCCAAGCGCCTGAATGCTCAGGATTGTGAGGTGAGCATTGCCGGCTCGGGAGATGCCTACATCGATGTGAATGATCAGTTGGAAGTTTCTATTGCCGGCAGCGGTGATGTGCGTTACAGTGGTAACCCACGCATAAAGAGCAGTATTGCCGGTAGTGGCCGTGTACAGACAATGGATTAAGCATAAGGAACACAAATACTGAGTTTTCCTGAACTATTGAAAGAAGAGTGAGGTTGAACAGGGTAGTTGAGGGGGACTCAGTGGTTGTTTTCTGGCAGGTAGCAACTCTGAAAGCTACTTGCAAATCGTCGGTTATTTGTTTATTTTTACAAAAAAAAATTTGTGGCAAACTTTAGTAACAAGGTTGTTGAAAATTTGTGGGCCCTTTTAAGGCATTTAAGTGTAGAGTTCCGACTAGAGCTAGCCTCAAGACTTATTAATTCGCTTAAAGACCAAACTCCTGAAGAGAAACCGAAGGATGGTTGGAAAAAACTATCCGGCGCTTGGAAGGAAGAAAGCCAAAGTGCTGAAGAACTGATAGACTTAATTAGGAAAAGCAGATATTCAAATCGACAAATTGAATCTTTCGATTGAATTAGCTAATCAAGCTCCACCCCCGCAATTTCTTGCCATGCTTTTCTATATACCACCGAATCGGATGGTGCTCCGCTTTTTCCAGTTTAGGGTCATTATCCAAAATTCGTGCGGCAATTTCGCGGCCAGTTTGCAGTATTCTTCCATCTCGGGCCAGGTCGGCGATGCGGAAGTTGAGGATGCCGCTTTGCTGAGTACCTTCAATGTTTCCGGGGCCACGTAAACGTAGGTCTGCTTCCGCAATTTCAAAGCCATCATTGGTGCGTACCATAGTTTGGATGCGCTCTTTACCCTCCTTACTTACCTTAAAACTCGACATCAGAATACAGTAGGACTGCTCAGCACCACGTCCTACGCGGCCACGTAGCTGGTGCAATTGCGACAAGCCAAAACGCTCCGTATTTTCAATGACCATCACTGACGCATTGGGCACGTTCACGCCCACTTCAATCACCGTTGTGGCCACCATAATATGGGTTTTACCTTCGGCAAACCTTTGCATTTCATAATCCTTATCTTTTGGCTTCATGCGGCCGTGTACAATGCTGATCTGATATTCCGGCACGGGAAATTCGCGTTGCAGGGCTTCGTATCCTTCTTCCAGATTTTTCAAATCCAGTGTTTCCGATTCTTCAATCAGCGGATAGACCACATAAATCTGCCTTCCCAAAGCAATCTGCTCCCGCATAAAACCAATGACCCTCATGCGGTGGTTTTCGGTGCGATGAACGGTTTCAATGGCTTTACGACCTGGCGGCAATTCGTCGATTACGGATACATCCAGGTCACCGTAGAGCGTCATGGCCAGGGTACGGGGAATAGGCGTAGCGGTCATCACCAACACGTGGGGCGGGTAGGGCTTGCTCTTGGCCCAGAGTTTGGCCCTTTGTTTCACGCCAAAGCGGTGTTGCTCATCAGTGATGGCCAGTCCGAGTTTTTTGAACTGCACCGGATCTTCAATCAGCGCATGAGTGCCAATGAGGATGTGAATGTCTCCGGACTCCAGGGCGGTGAGCAGTTTCTCTCGCTTCTTGCCTTTTACACTGCCAGAAAGGAAGGCTACCTGAATGCCTAGTCCTTTGACGTAATTGCTGATTGATTGGTAATGTTGCTGGGCCAAAATCTCGGTAGGGGCCATCAGGCACGCCTGAAAACCATTGTCGAGCGCCATCAGCATGACCATCAGGCCAACGACTGTTTTGCCACTGCCTACATCACCTTGCAGCAACCGATTGAGCTGCACGCCAGAACCCAGGTCGCGGCGGATTTCCTTAATCACGCGTTTCTGAGCACCCGTTAGTTCAAAGGGCAGATTTTTGGTGTAAAACTGATTAAAATGTTCACCGATTTTATCGAAAGTATAGCCCTTGACACTTCCTTTACGGCGTCTTTTGATTTGCAACAATCGCAATTGCAGGAAGAATAGTTCTTCAAATTTTAGCCGGTTGGTGGCAGCAGTCAGCATTTCCTGGTTCTTGGGGAAATGAATGTGCTGAATGGCTTCAAAACGGGAAGGAAAACGCAACTTTTGAATGATATATGCAGGAAGGTTTTCTGGCAGATCCTGAGGTTTCAGACGCTCCAGAAGGGTTTTCATCAACCGTCGTCTGACCTTGGCATCTACACCTTTGGTATTGAGTTTTTCGGTACTCGGATACACCGGTGCAAAGGTAGCGGCCTTGCGGGTGTTCTCTTCGCTAACCACCTCCATTTCCGGGTGTGGAATATTTAGCTGATTGCGAAAAGCATTAACTCGTCCAAAAACCACATATTCCTGACCAACGATCAACGCTTTTTCCAGCCAGTGTACGCCGGTGAACCACACCAGCTCAATAGCACCGGTTTCATCACGCAGGCGGCCCACAAGTCGCTTTTTGCGGCCTTCGCCAACGGTGGTTAGTCGGCGGAGGATACCACGAAGTTGTACCTGGTCACTATCGGAACTCAGGTCACGAATGCGATGAAAACGGGTTTTGTCGACGTAGCGCATAGGGAAATGCTCCAGCAGATCGCCCTGGGTAAAGATTTGCAGTTCTTTCTTGAGCAATTCTCCCCGTTTGGGACCTACTCCCTTGAGGTATTCAATCGGGCTATCGAGTATGGATGGACTGGCGTTCAAGCAATGTCAAATTTACGCTTACAAAAATAACATTTTTTAGCGTATACTTTCCCTTTCGGGGAACTACTTTGTACTTGAAATGTTGACTATACCAGGGAATTTTTCCATGTCGGACGGTTAGTCTGATCACAATACGGTATATTTGCACCCAAGCGGTACTGGTGCGACCAGTTAGAAATAATTGATATTACTTTTAGGCAGCAACCATTGAATCTGCTAAACTATAATTGTCAACTATTTCTCCATCGATCCACTAACGTGCCAAAGCACAAATCTTGAAAGTATGGAAACAAAGAGACAGAAGCAAGTGGCAGAGACGATCAAGCGGCATTTCAGCATGGTGCTTCAACAGGAGGGAACTTACATTTTTGGTGCCGAACCCCTGGTGACCGTCACATCGGTCAAGATGACCCCGGACCTTAGCCTCGCCAAAATCTACCTTAGCATCTATAATACGGAAAACAAACAGGCAGTCATCCTGGAAATGGAAGATCAGTTAGCCCACCTTCGTCAGTCACTGGCGAGCCGGGTGCGCAGGCATCTGCGACGTGTGCCTGATATCGCCGTTTACGAAGATGATACCCTCGACGAAATGTATCGCATCAAGGATCTGTTTGATAAACTACACGAGGATAATCAGATGGGGACTCCGGAGGCGGAAGGAGATGAATGACGCTTTTAGTTTAGAGTTTAGACGGAGGAGACGGTTTAGGAAGTTTAGAGTTTAGGGTGTAGCGTTTAGAGAAGGGCTGGAGTTGATCACTGTGCAGATTCTTTGATTTTGGAATTTTTGCGGGGTGGTTCAGGAGGTTTAAAGGTTAATGGTTAAAGTTTAGGCGAATCGAGTCTGCCGAAAACTTCGGCGAACATACTTCTTCAGCTAAAGCTTTAGCGATCGTTGATGGGGCAACTGCGCCAAGGCTTCGTCGACCGAAGTCGATGTTGCAAACATCTCCCGAGCGAGTTATTTTATTGATACTCCCTTCTCTAAACTCCTACACACTAAACTCTACACTAAAAAACTCCTCCCTAATCCTCCCTGATCACATTGATTTTTCTGGCAAATTCTGCGGTTAGTTCTACCGATTTATCACCAAGTTGCAAGCCAATTCGATTGCCGTCTTTTTCGCGGATGGAAAAGGCTGTATCGGGCAACAGGCCGGCTTTCCAGAGCTGGGCAGTGATGTGCTCATTCATTTGCTGCTGGGCAATTCGGGCTTTTTGTAATACTTCCAGGCGGCTCAAGGGGAAAGAGGGTATGCCGTATTTACCGGGGATTGGAGAGCCGTGTGGATCGGTGGTGGGATAGCCCAATAGTTGATCCACTTCGTCCAGCATTTCGTCACTGAGCAGGTGTTCGTACTTTTCTGCCTCCTCGTGGATTTGTTCGGCCGAAAGGCCAATTTGATCCACCAGATAAGTTTCCCACAAGCGATGGGCACGGACCAGTCTTTTGCCTTGTCGCACTCCTTGCTTTGTGAGGGCAAACTGATCATTTTCCCATAAGCCCCGTTTGCGTAGCGAGTTGATCAATGAACGCACACGCAAGCCCATCATATTCATTTCCTTCTCCAGTCTTTGAGCCGATAAATCACCTTTCTCCTGTAGGCGGGCTGCTTGCTTGAGCAAATCCTCCATGTTGATTTTACGCTTGGTACGCAGCCGGTGGAAATATTGGAAAACCAATCCACCCTCCGGTGCGAAGAATGCCGCCAGCAGGTAAAATAAGGTGGCTGTAACCGCCATGGCCGGACCTGGTGTTGTTTCAAAAATAATGGCAAACATGAGCCCCAGGATGGCAGAAAACAACCCAATGATACCAGCCAGGAAAATTACCCACCGCAGTTTGTTGGACAAAAGTAGTGCCGTAGAAGCGGGCGTGATCAACATAGCCACCACCAAAATGACACCCACGGTTTGCAGGGATGCTACCACCGCAAATGACAGAAGTAGCATGAGAAAATAATGGATCATCTTGACCGAAATACCCATCGTTTCGGCAATAACTGGTTGGAAGGTGGTGACAAACAGGTAGCGATAAAAAACGGCGATGCTTAGCAAGACGTAAACGGTAATCACTCCCGTAAGGTATAGATCAGTATTGGCTACACCCAGTACATTGCCAAATAGGAAGTCCTTCAGGTCGAGGTGTACGCCCTCATTACGACTGATCCAGGAAATGCCCATCACGCCAATAGAAAACATGGCAGTAAAGACGATACCAACCGCCGCATCATTTTTGGTTTTAACATTGTGCTGTATCCAGGTGATGCCGGCTGCAGTAACCAGGCCCGCCAGTACGGCGCCAGTAAAGAAACCCACTGCACTATAGCCAACAATCATGTAGGCAAAGACTACCCCAGGTAGGATGGCGTGCGATAAGGCATCGCCAACCAGGGACATATTGCGCAATACAATAAAACACCCCAATACGCCACACATCAACCCCACCATACTGGATGCCAGCAGTGCACGGACTGCCCATTCCTGTTGTAATATTTCCAGCAATTCGCTCATATCCGAATTAAGTTTATCTAGTACGACTAGGCCGAAATAGTTGACACGTTTTTCAGGATAAAATCAATGTAGGCGCTGAACATCATATGTCAATTATTCCCGCATCAATCCATTAATCTTTTCAACAAAGTTAAAAAAATATTTAGATTAATCTAAAAGTAATTTTTTAAATAAAAAAACCGATATCGGGTTAGTCGATATCGGTTGGGGGTTTGTACATAGCCTTTTCCAATAATTCAATTACCGGAAAAATGATACTTTTTAGAACTTCAGACCCGCACTCAGGGTCAGTACATTATTCTTTCCTTCCGATCCTTTAAAGTAGTCCTTCATACCAATTTCGTAGGTCAGGTCGACGGTAAGGAAGAGTACATCTACGCCTACACCCAGATTAGCGCCGTAGGTCAGTCGATTCAGGTCATCCACCTTCAGGTCAAAATTGGGTCTTTCCTTCACTCCGGTCACATAAGTCGGTACAATACCTCCCCTGGCATAAATATCGATCAGGCCGCCCTGTCCGGTGAGGCGAACACCAATATTGACGGGCAGTTTCAGGGCCTGAATAGTGGTCTCATCCTGTACTTTGAAAATATCCGGATCATCAAAATCCTTGTACAGGGCTGCAGTATAATTGTAGTAATGTAGCCCGGGATTCAGGAAAATAAATCCATCACCTACGCGCAGGTCAGCACCGATATTCCAGCCGGCGCGGGCTTCAGTGGTCATGTCTCGTAGCTTGGCATCGAGCGCGGATACGTTAACACCTACCTTGGGGTTGATACTAACCTGTGCAAAAAGTTGAGCATTGATCGCTACAAAAGCGAATAAAAGGACATACTTCATAGATTGTCTCATGGCTCTTGGTTTTATTAGAGCAAAAGCTCTCGTGTGATTGTTTTCAAAAATTACACTCCTAAAACGCCAGTGGTGAGGCAAATCAATGTGAAGGAAATCGAAATTATTTGTTAATCTTTCTTAAGGTTGTGTTTTTAGCCGACACAAGATCCCTTAAAATCGCACTCCCAGCATACCGGTAAAGATATTATTCTTGCTCTTTTCACCATTAAACAGGTTGATCATTCCCTTTTCGTAGAAAAAATCCAAATTGATAAAGAAAATGTCTAAACCAAAGCCAAGTGCCGGACCAAAGTTGAAGCGGTTGAGGTCGTCACCTTCCAGTGGAAATCTTGCAACGGAAGCACTGGAGAAATGGTACGCGAAAGCTGCACCGCCTTTCACATGCACTCCCAGCCAGAAGTCTTCTTCGTGCAACAGGCGATACCCCAGCATCACCGGAATGCGGATGCTGTGAATTCTACTTTCGGCATCAAGACGCACAGATGGTGCATCCTCCCCTTGTTCAAAAGTATCGGCCGTAAACAGGTGGTAGTAAATACCGGTAGCCGTGAATAGGATGCCATCGCCAATGCGCAGGCCCAGGCCAGCGTGTAAACCTACCCGAGCCTCCTCGGATAGTTTGCCAAAGCCTCCCGAATTGGCACCCGAAGCGCCGATGGCTGGAACGTAAGAAATTTGTGCATGAATGTTAGGAGAAAAAAGCAGAGCGCTAATTCCCAATAAAAAACAATAGATCAAGCGCATCGTTATTTACATTTTGCGTCAGCAATAAATCCCAGTACTTTGGTGATGATCAAATTGGTTTCAGTTCCATCACCCTCCATGGTCGGCAAATCTTTCACGAAACCTTCTATTTCCACGTATACAGGGCTACCTGCTTCCTTTTTGACCCGGCCATACTGATTTTCCATTTCCATATTGGCGCCAAGAAAGGCCACCGGATAGCGTTTGCCGGTTATACAATCTTCAAAAAGTGCGGCATCCGCCATGTAGCGGTACATGCCAGCGTATTTTTTTACTTCGGTATCACAACTAGCCTCCCGGGTCAGACTAACGACTTCATCCACGTACAGGGTTTGCTTTTTGCCCAGGTTATCCGGTTGGTCGGCGGACTGATACTGTGCCTTTAAAACTGCGTAGGCCCGCTGACCAACATTTTCGCCCATCGTTTTGCGGTAAGCACTTTCCAGCTTTGGAAAAGACCTGGCCATCGCTACCGGGTGCCGTTCACCGGTGGCACAATCAATGAAGACTGCGGCATCGGCCATATAGGCAAATTCTCCGGAAACGGTCTGCGTTTGATCGGCTACCTGCCAATCGTAGGCGGTCGGACTTGCTTCGCTTTCTTCTGCATCGGTGGTTCCTCCTCGGGCCGTGGCCATTTCTGACTCTGACGTTCCGGGATCAATAGAAGTATTGCCTTGCCCCTTCGGATCGTAAGTCGTAAAGGTCATGGTGCCTTCCGTGGATTTAAAAATCAGCTGATCGCCGGATGTAGAAAGGCTGTTTTTTTGCTGTAACAATTGCATGAAATGCTGTTCAGTTTCCATACCATTGATACAGGCCATTTCAGTTTGGAATAGTTGTGTGGTAGTGAGTTCACTACCATCGAGGCTATAGCTTCCACCAAAGGAATTGCAGCCGGTATTGCCATTGATTTTGCCGTCTGCTTCAAATTTTAGCCAGGGACGTCTGGCCTCATCGGTGGTGTAAGTGGTGCCATCGAGCTGGTAGGAGATGAGTTGCCAGCTGCTACCTCCCAGTTCGGGAAGGGACGACTCTGGATTATTACAACCTAGAAATAGGGTGAAAATCAATAATAAAGGTAGAAAAAACTTGTCGGTCATTTGGTATTGTTTTTCCGCGAAAATAAGCTTTTTCTGCCATTATTTGTCAATGACCTTCAGGGCTTGGAAGGTAACCAAATTGCCTGGTTAACTCAGCGTACCCGAAGGGATGGACAAGACCGGAGTGGTGGTATGATAAGACATAGCCTTGGTCTTACTATAGTTAAACAGTTCCTGCAACCAGCTGCGCTTGTGTGTGACCATGGCCAGTATGTCAATCTGGTTGGCGCTAAGGTAATCTGAAATAGCGTGTTGCATATTGGTTCCCTCCAGTGAGTGAAACTCAATGTGAGGGTTATCTGCAAATTCTGTTTTGAGCGTAGCAAGACGGTTGGCATATCCTTCCACGTGTGCCAGGTCTACATGTACACAGTGAATTCTTGCATCGAAATCGTGAGCAAAATCAATTACCTTCTTTAGACCAGCCTTTTCATCTTCCTGGAAGTTGATGGTAAAGGCCAGATTATCGATCACGCCATCAAAAGTTCCTTTAATGGGGATAGCCAGCACCGGGCATTTTGCATTTTCGAGCACCTCTCCGGCTACACTGCCCAAAAAGATTTCCTTAAGGCCGTGGGCGCCTGTGGTTCCCATGACGATCAATTCTGCCTCTTCTCTCTCCGCAATTTTGATGATGGTTTTTACGGTATTGTCACCTTCCTCCAGCACGTGATTGATTTCGAGATGGTCCAGGTTTTCTTTTTCCGCAATTTCGTGTAGTGGCGGCATGGCATCCCGGTAATTTTCAAACTCGTACAAATCAATCGTATTGTAAAAGGATTCCATCACGTGTGGAATGTGTGCGGCACCGCGAATATCCGGCCGCTGAAAAACGTGCAAAGTGGTTACCTTGGCTTGCCACTTATCTGCAATACGCAGGGCATAGACAAAGGCGTTGAGGGAAGCATCGGAAAAGTCGGTTGGAAACAGGATATTTTTCATAGGTGCTGAATTGGTCAATCTGACAATTTTACAGAAAAAAACGGCAGATTGTGTGATTTTTCTCTAAAGTCTTATCAAATTTAAAACTGCATTAACATTGAAACGATGATGAAGATCATTTGTTTTATTGAGCATAATCAATCAATGCGGAAACCCAATCGCCTAATTTTGAATGAGATAAGCGTATATAGAAGTACCTACAAGTCACCCTCTTTGACGATCTTTGTGTCAGAGAATCAAATCGCAACGACCATGAAAAAAATAGCCTTATACTTCCTGATGTCTGTCTGCTCCTTTCCTTCATTCGCCCAGCAAATGCACCAAAATGAGTTAAAACCCGAAGCTTATCAGCTTTATCCCACACTTAATGAGATGTATGGTTTTGCCGTTGGTGTTTATGAAGAAACAGCCCTGATCGTAGGTGGCCGTATTAGAAGCGATGTGCCCGATGGTGATGATTTTCCAAATACTGAACTGATCTTGATTGATTATAAAAAGAATCGAGCCAGTGCTTTTACCAGTGGAGGATTAGAAGGCATTCTCGGCGAACAGATGGCAGCAACCGGATTTGGTTATTATCAAATTGAAAATACCCTCTACATCACCGGCGGATATGGCTATAGTCACAGCAATGGTCAGTTTATTACCTTCCCGTATTTGACAGCGGTAGACTTGCCGGGAGCCATTGGTGCCTTGCTCAGGGGCGATAGTCCGGTGGAGCACTTTTACCAGCTATGCGAAGAACGCCTTGCGCTTTTTGATACAGAAATGGACCACAACGGCGATGAGTTTTTCCTCATCAATGGCAAACAAGCCTTTAAGACAAGGCCATTTGAAGATGATGCCAAATACGATGAAACGGAATATTATGGACAGGCCAGAACTTTCCGCGTACTGGGCAAAGCTGAAGATATGAAAGTGGCGGACTTCAAAGAATGGAATTCGCCCGAAGCTCTACAAGAGTATTACCGCGATATGCTGCCTCCAAAAGTGAAGAAAGCCGTGATCGATTGGGGCGCCGTACCTCCTGTGCAGTAACCTTTTTCTGAAAAAGACGATTGATTTTTTGAGCAGTGTGAGGTGTGCACTGAATAGGGGCTTTTTTGCCTACGAGAGAGCTCCCCGAAAAAAACATTGAATTTTTCCTAATCATTGTCATCACCACGGGTGACAATGGTTATTGTTCGCAGACCAAATTGACCCTAGATTTGTAACAGATAAAGAAACATGGTCAATTGGGTGTTCAATCAGTAATTATTTGCTGATCATTAAAACATCAGCTCCGCTGTCGCCCGGGTCGAAGGACCGGGGCGGCAGCTTTTTTTTAGCAGGATTGAAGCAGAATTTCCAGAATTATAGAATTAGCAGAATTCATTAGATATTAGGGTTTTAGGTTCCTGCCACCACTCACCATCTCGCTCGGGAGATGTTTGCAACATCGACCATCAACGATCGCTGAAGCTTTAGCTGAAGAAATGTGTTCGCCGAAGTTTCGGCAGAGTCGATTCGCCTAAACTTTAACCATTAACCTTTAAACCTCCTGAACCACCCCGCAAAAATTCCAAAATCAAAGAATCTGCACAGTGATCAACTCCAGCCCCTCTCTAAACGCTACACCCTAAACTCTAAACTTCCTAAACCGTCTCCTCCGTCTAAACTCTAAACTCCTACACTCTACCCTCTAAACTTCCTCTCCTCCGTCACTCAAAATAAATCCACTGCCGTACACATTGGTGATTTGCACATTCGGGTCATCGGCCAGGTATTTGCGTAAGCGGGAAATGAAAACATCCATACTTCGGCGAGTGAAATAATCGCTGTTGTTCCAGATCGATTTGAGGACTTGTTGGCGGGAAAGCAGTTGGTCCTTATGGTCGCAGAGGAGCTGTAGTAAGCGTCCTTCACGTTCGGTCAGTTGCCGTTGGTGGTCGCCGAGGATTAGTTTTTGATTGGAAAAGTCAAAAGTGTACCGGCCAATTTCATAAGTTGGCATTTCGGGAGCTTGCTGGCTACTTCGGCGCAGGACTGCCTTGATACGAGCCACCAGTTCTTCCTCATCAACCGGTTTAACGATGTAATCATCGGCCCCTAGCTGAAATCCTTTCAGTTTGTCAACCTTCAGAGAGCGGGCCGTCAGGAAAATGAATGGTAATTGAGGCTCCTTGCGGCGTAGCTCTGTGGCCAGGGTAAAACCATCCATCTCCGGCATCATAATATCGAGCACACATAGGTCGAAGCGTTGTTTATTAAAGACCTCCAGGCCCTGTTTGCCGGTTTTGGCCCAGGCGAGTTTAAAACCTTTCATTTCCAGGTATTCTTTTAGGATATAACCTAGAGTATCATTGTCTTCTACCAGTAAGATTGACTTTTGCATAGGCGGTTAATTTGGTGTTATTGAGAGCGGTAATTTGATGATAAATTTGGCTCCATGTCCTGGTTGGCTCTTGACTGATATCTGGCCCCGGTGCAACTTGATGATGTGGCGTACATAACTTAATCCGAGGCCAAAACCTTTGACATCATGGAGGTCGCCGGGAGAAATACGGTAAAATTTTTCAAAAATCTTAGATTGTAATTCTTCCGGAATACCAATGCCGTTATCGGCAATAGTGATTAGTAATGACTCTCCCTCATTGCTGGTACTGATGGTCACAATCGGCGCATTCTTATTGTATTTTATGGCGTTTTCAAACAGATTCTGCAACACATTCTCCAGGTGAGTGGTATCTCCATTGACTGTTGCCTGCGTGGCCAAAAGATTGGTTTGCAGTTTCCCTCCCATCGCCTGTAACCTGGTGCGATAAGGGAGTGAACAATGTTCGATCAATGCATGTAAGTCCAGGTGCTGGCGTTCCAACTGGTACTGCCCACTTTCGAGCGAAGCCAGCTCCAACACATTTTCGACATGTTTTTTAATCTGATTATTTTCCTTTTCCAGCAGATCCAGGTATTCAGTGGCTTTGTCATCTTTTTGCCCGATGGATTGCCGCAACAATTTGCTGATCACCGATATGGAAAAAACCGGTGTTTTGAGCTCGTGGGTGAGGTTATTGATAAAATCATTCTTTACCCGGTCCAGTTTCTTCTGTCGATTGAGGTTGACAATAAGCAGAATCAACCCGGTAGCCAATAGTCCCACAAACAAAACGGAAGGAACAATGAGGTAAGCAAGCTGTCCCAGCAAAAAGTTAAACAATTGATTGACCGTTACGTGAAAATAAAGATTGCAGTGACATTCGCGGCGGATTTCTCCTGTGAGCGCCTTGGCAAAGCGTTCATAGCGAAAATGCTCCCGCTGAAAGGTGGCTGTCTCAAACAGGGTATCACTGTTGGGCGTACGATCAATGAAGGCAAAGTCATAATCGACGCGAAGGTCGGCACGGTCAAATATTTTACCCAGCAATTGTCGAATGCTATCCTCCAGTTCTCCTTTATCGAGCGGCTCTTTTTCCTTTACATAATGCAGGTGTACAATTTGATGACGGGTATATTCGGTATCGCCCAGCTGGCGGTCAAATTCATTGAGGGCGGCTTCCATCCGCTGATCAAAACGCTCTTTTTCCAGTACAATCCCCACTTGCAACAGCCGGTACTGGATAAAACCGAGCCCCGCCAGGGACAGGATCACCAGGGATATGGTCAACCAGTTTTTCATTGTTGAGAGGAGTATGTTTTGATTTCTAAAGTATGGATTTATCCTTATAAACGGCTAAGCCTCTGCAAATTAATCATTCTGTAAGGCCTTTAACCTTTCATTGACATTCGACGGGCTTTTATTAAGCACTTTGTGCCCGATTGCCCCCTACTTTTGTGAAACTTAAACCACAAAACCTAAAGCAAGATGTCTACAAAAACAGTTTATTGCGCACTCTTTGTCCTTATTTTATCCATTAATATTAATCCAGCAGTTGCTCAGGATCGTAATGTTGCTCGAAAATACGAAGTAGGAGTTACGCTGGCCAATTTTCAAAATTGGGGAATGCTCTACAAAGTGAGCCGACCCGATCCCAATCGCTTTCTGCGGTATGAACTCTCCGGAAATATACAACACAACCGGGTGACTGATAATCGCCAGCAAACATCTGCTAGTGCTTACCTAGGTATTGGCTTTGAAAAGCGTCGATTGTTGGCAGAAAAGTGGGGCATCCTACATGGGTTTACCCACGGTATTTCAGGAGCATCCACCCACGAAAGTCAGGGGAAAAGATTGTGGTACAACTTGTCGTATCGGCTTGGCTATATTTTGGGGGTATATCACCAACTGGGACCAAATGCCTACATTTCTGTAGAAACGTCACCAACGCTTAGCCTTTATGCTTCCGGTAGTAACCAGTCTGGTAAGACAATCGATCAATTTGGGGCGAATCTAAACTTTAATGCTCAATTGGTTAGAATCAGCGCAGTTTATCAGTTAAATAAGTCAAATTGATGTTGGAATAGCACTCCATTGTTTATTATCCTTTAATTTTTGCTGAATAAACCTTAAATTTCTCAGGCCAAATAGGGGGATTTGCAAAAGGATTTTACCTTTGTGATTGTTCTGTTTAACCAACGCCAATTAAACTCGATTTTCCACAGGAGATCGGGTGTAAAAACTGCCTGACAAGATGAGAAACCGCGTCATTATTGAAAATGTCCAGCCTGAAATTGATTGTGGCCGTTACTTCATTAAGCGAGTCATTGATGAAAAGGTAACCGTCACTGCCGATATTTTTGGCGATGGTCACGATGCTATTCGCGCTTCTTTGCTCTACAAACACGAAAGTGAAAAAAAATGGACAGAGATATTCATGGAAGATCAGCCCAATGATGTTTGGACTGCTGCTTTTCATGTGCCCAAAAAAGGCTTCTACAGTTATAAGCTGGAGGCGTGGGTAGATCATCTGCTCAATTGGTACAAGGGCTTCATCAAGAAGCACGATGCCGGTCAGTCGATGGAAGTGGAACTCAAAATTGGCGTGGAGGTGCTGGATAAAACGGCTGCAAATTATTCCAAAACCAAGGCGGCACCACTGAAGAAAATGGCAAAGTTGCTGTCTGATGAATCTGCCTACGTGGAGGCGGTAAAAGCGGTGCTGAGTCCGGAGTTTGAGCAAATGGTTATGGATTTCCCAATGAAGCAATTTCAGTCGGTCTACGACAAGAATCTGCGCGTTCGGGTAGGCCGCAAGAAGGAATTGTTTAGTACGTGGTATGAGATATTTCCGCGTTCTGCATCGGAACAACCGGGAGCACACGGAACCTTCAAGGATTGTGAGCGCCTGCTTCCCCGCATTGCGGAGATGGGTTTTGATGTATTGTACTTTCCTCCGATTCATCCCATCGGGCAGGTCAACCGCAAGGGCAAAAACAATGCCGTTGAGGCGCAACCCGGCGAACCGGGTTCTCCGTGGGCAATTGGCAGCGCTGAAGGCGGCCACAAAGCCATTCATGCAGAATTGGGTACGCTAAAAGACTACCAAAACCTGATCAAAAAGGCCAAAACTTACGATATCGAAATTGCCCTGGATCTGGCATTTCAATGTGCTCCGGATCACCCGTACATCAAGCGACATCCGGATTGGTTTCTCTGGCGGCCCGATGGCACCATCATGTACGCAGAGAACCCGCCAAAGAAATACCAGGATATCGTTCCCATCAATTTTGAAAGCGATGATTGGGAGAATCTCTGGAATGAATTGAAATCGGTCATTCTCTATTGGTGTAAGGCCGGCGTTTCAATCTTCCGCGTTGACAATCCGCATACCAAGCCTTTCCATTTCTGGGAATGGGTCATTGCTGAGGTTCAGAAGGAATACCCCGATACCATCTTTTTGGCGGAAGCCTTTACCCGACCCAAAGTGATGGCTGAATTGGCAAAAGGTGGTTTTTCCCAGTCCTATACTTATTATACCTGGCGCAACAACAAGCAGGAGCTGGAAGAATACCTCTACGACCTCACCCGATCGGAAAGCAAGGAGTATTTTCGGCCCAATTTCTGGCCCAATACGCCCGATATTCTCGCTTACGAATTGATGAATGCTGGCCCTAATGCTTTCCTGCTGCGCCTACTGATGGCCGCTACACTTTCGTCCAATTACGGCCTCTACGGACCGGCTTATGAGTTCTTGGAAAATACCGGTAATACTAATGGTAAGGAAGAATATTTCAATTCGGAAAAATACGAAATCCGCCATTACGACTGGGAACACCGCAACCGGCTAACGGATGCCATCAAGCAGATCAACCAGATCCGCAAGGAAAATCCGGCGTTGCAGACTACCTGGAATATCCATTTTACCCGCACGGACAATGACCATTTGATGAGTTTTATCAAATTTGACGAAGACCGGAAAAATATTATCTGGGGCATCGCCAACTTTGATCCACGCCATACCCAAACTGGCTTTGTAGAAGTACCCAAAACCTTACTGGGGCTGGAAGGCCGAATCAATTTGAAGGTGCGCGACCTATTGACGGGTAATACCTTCCATTGGTTTAATGATTGGAACTATGTAGAACTCAATCCAAATAATTATCCTATGCACCTTTTCCTGCTGGAGAAGTAGGTAGTTCGATATGGCGATGTCTTCAATCGCAATTTTGCTGTGTTTTTGGGGAGGCTGAGTAGTGCCATCCAAAACGATAACGGACCGATTTTGTCCGGAAAGATTAGGCCATATTTGGAGTTTAACCTTTGAGCTACAAACATGGTCTTAGTGACACCTATGACCTTACCGACAGGTAAGCAGCCCGGTTTCAGAATAGGCAATAAAAAAATGAAGCGCCCACCAATATCAACTGCAACATTTGTTAATCCCACTGACAAAGTTTGGCTAGTAAAGCACCATCTTCAAGCTTGCGCTAACTTCCAATAATCAAGTTAATTAATGATATATCATGATTTTTAATTTAAATTAAAAGTCTTAATCAACTGATATTCAGTTGTTTGCGCAATTGGCACGCTTTTCGAAATACTATAAGGAAACCAAAATCAATATATGTATTAATTCTACCCCAAGTTTTCGGGTGGATGACAGGTAATAAATAATAATGTCCAAAGAAGAGATTATCATTTGCCATCATGACGCTTCTGGAAATTTTGGAAACGGCTTTACAGTCCATTGAACGTTAACCAAATAGTCCCAGACCATGGATAAGGTAATTTTGAAACAAGAAATGGGGGGAAGTACCTCCAACAATTTTAGCTTATTGTTATTAGAGCAATTGGCCAGAGCCTGGCAGATTTTTGTAAACAAAAAGCATTGGGAGGTCGTATTTCACATTCCGACTGAATATGGAAAAGGAACCATTCGTTGTTGGAATTTCATCTCCGGAATAAGTCATATTTTTTTTGATATGGTGTTAAACCAAAAAATAGAATTGAAGTACCACCTTCCGGGAAAGCCACTTTCCATATTGTCATTCTGTAATATGGGAAACATACAGTATAAGTTGCCCAATCGCAAAGTACTTCATACCATTGAAACAATGGAGGGCAGCCTTATTTCCCAGCAACCGGGTACCTTACAGCAGATTGTTTTCCCGGGAAGTAACCAGCCGATCAAGGCCTCTATACTGGCCGTTGAAACCCGCCGTCTTTTAGGGTGGATCAATACTACGCTTACCGAGGAAGCCCAGTTGTTTAGGAAATGGTTGGAGATCAATGTCGAAAAGACTAATGTATTGCCCTACAAAATATCCAATTATAGGGTGGCAAATTGTTTCAACCAAATGCAGCAGGCGCCGGGTAAAGGATTGGTCAAGATGTCCTTTGCCATTGGTAAAGTTTTTGAATTGTTGTCTTACCACTTCCAAGGGATGATTCGTCAGAAGGACCGTTTTACTGGTGCCGGAATTTTGCACCGGGATGATCTGGCCAAAATTGTACGTGCCAAGGAAATCCTTGAAGCCGATTTGGTTAATCCGCCGGTCATTAAAAGCCTGGCCAAGCAAGTAGGACTCAACCAGCAGAAGCTAAAGGTAGGTTTTAAGCTGACCTTTGGCAGTACGATTAATCAGCATCTGCGGGATATACGTCTGGAGCACGCCTTTAAGCTATTGCAGCAAGAAGGGATGATGGTGAAGGAAGTAGTTGCCGCAGTGGGGTATACCAACTCCAGTCACTTCTCAAGGAGATTTAAGGAAAAATTTGGCCTGTTGCCCAAAATGGTGGTCAAAGAGGCCAATGAGCGTATAATTGAAAAAATGGAAGATGATCATGACTATGGTAAAGGAGAAGATGAATAATGATCTGAAGATAATAAACGAAGAGGATTTCCAGAAGTTGCTGGAAACCGAAGATATGAAGGCCGTAGTTGTTTTCTGGGTCGCCAATTCTGCTACGGCCCTCTTTCAGATCGAAGTATTAAGAAAGCTATCCAAAAAATATAGAAATCAGGTTTTGTTTTGCCAATTACCTGTGATGTTTAAATCGCGCAAAAGGTTTATTTTTTTAGAGCGTTTGCCAAGTTTAGTATTTATAAAAGATACCAACATTGAGGGGATTCTCACCGGCATTCAGCAGGAAGGCAGGATTATTGCGACTTTGGAAGATCTCGGGTTTGTGGAAAGCGATGAATGAGTTTAGCTATTCTTGGAGTTGCTGTAAATGTCTTCTTTATTGATGTTGAAGCGTTTAATTTTTGAAGTGAGGGTCCGATCATTGAGACCCAGCAACTCTGCAGCCCCACCGGGCCCACTAACCTTGCCATCGGTCTTTTTCAGCGCCTCCAATATATGATCCCGCTGCATTTCCTCAAAAGTTCTGAAATAGGTAGGTTCACTTTTATTGTTCTTCACCTGTGGGCGGAAGCTACCGCTGAGGTTGAGTACGTCGCCAGCAGAAAGAATGACTGCTCGCTCGATAATATTTTGCAATTCCCGAATATTGCCAGGGAAATCATAAGAGAGTAGTCTTTCGAGGTCAGCTTCGGGAATCTTTGAAATATTTTTGCCGGCCTTTTCCGCATATTTTCCCGTAAAATATTGAACGAGCAAAGGAATATCTTCTTTGCGCTCACGCAATGGAGGATTGTGGATTGGAAATACATTCAGGCGGTAGTAAAGGTCTTCTCTAAATTCTTCTTCTTCCACCATCCTTTTCAGGTCGCGGTTAGTGGCTGCAATAATGCGCACGTCCACCTTGATGGTGGCGGTTCCTCCCACGCGTTCAAACTCAAATTCCTGGATAGCTCTCAGCAATTTGGCTTGTACATCCAGTGGTACTTCCCCAATCTCGTCAAGAAAAATGGTACCGCCGTCCGCAATTTCAAACCGTCCCTTTTTCTTCCCTATTGCTCCGGTAAATGCTCCTTTTTCGTGCCCAAAGAGCTCGCTTTCAATCAGGTTGGCGGGCAAGGCTGCACAGTTGACTTTTACCAGCGGTTGCTCATTGCGGGTACTGAGTTGGTGAATGGACCTGGCCAATAGTTCCTTGCCGGTACCCGTTTCGCCAGTGATCAGCACCGTTGAATGGGTAGGAGCCACCTGTTCAATTTGCTTGAGAACGGGACGATATTCTTTGCTTTTGCTAATGATTGAATCAAAGTTACTGTTCAATTCAACCTCCTCACGCAACACCAGGTTTTCCGATGCAAGTTTGGCTGAAAGCAACTGTAGTTCCTTTTCCCGTTTTTTGCGTTCGGTAATGTCTCGCACTACGGAGCAGTTTAATTCTTTTCCCTCAAATTCAATGAAATTTGATTTGACCTCAACGGGCATTATTCTCCCGTTTTTACATTTCAACAGGCCTTCGGTAAGCGCTACTTTTTCATTCCGGAAGTCCTCCCAGGCTTCAGGCATCTCCTCTTCCGAAAAATTCTCGTATATATCCCAGACCTTCATTGAATCAATCTCCGTTTCTGAGTAGCCCAATTGGTCGTAAACGGCCTGATTACAATAGGAAAAGGAACCGTCGGCGTTGACCCAGATGACCATGTCAGGGGCCGAGTCAAGAGAGAATTTACTGAGCTTTAGTTCCCGGTCGCGAGTTTTTTTATTAGTGATATTTTTGCAGAAAGCGCAGTCGATATTTTGGCCCTGATAGACAATGTGATTCAGGTTGCAGGAAACCAATATTACGGAACCATCGCGCCGGGTAAACTCCGTTTCGAGTTCTCCGGTGCCTTTTTCCGCCAAATCACTACGGATCTTCATCCTTTGTTCCTGGCTATAATTCCGTGCGATTTGCAAAATATTGACATCTGCCAGCAGTTCCTCTTTGGTGTAGCCCATTTCCTTACAAAAGGAATTATTGGCATATAAAAACTCTCCTTTATCATTCACCCACACAATCATTTCTGCTGCCTGATCTACCGAAAATTGGGTCAGGTACATGGATTCGTGACGGGCGGTAAGGGAGGAAATGTCTTGTACGGCTCCGTATATTTTGTAGGTAATTCCCTCCGACTGTACGGGCCGACCGTGTATGAAGAAACGCTCCGGTTCTCCCTTCAGCGGTCTTGCGGCGAGCTCCAGTTCAAAATTGTGCCCCAGTTTAACCGCTCGATCAAGCGACTCCCGTAGGCGGTCACGATCTTCTGAGTAGATCCGCTTATCAAGGATAGAACGAAACTGTTCTTCAGTCAAAACTTGCTCCTGTGAACCTACATCAAGGATGCGGCAGCTTTCACCGGTCAATAAAATCTGGTGTTTGGTCAGGTCCCATTCCCATCCCCCAACCGCTGCTACTTCGGCGGTGAGTAGCATCATGTCGCGGTAACGATTTTTTTCCATCAGACTTTCGACAATCCCACAGCCAATTTTTTCCTTTTCGGCCTCCAGCAGAAGCCATTTGAGGGACACTGGTACCAGCATTTCTTCCTGGTTGAGCAAGTCGGTGCGTAGGGAGATTTGTCTTTCCTTGAGCAACTGATTCCACAGGTTTTTCCACTTGATCAGACTGAAATGAGGGACAATTTCGAGAATAGATTTTTTATTGATCGATGTAGCATCGTACCCCAGCTCCGAAAGGAAGCCTTCGTTGGCGCCGATCAGGTCACCTTTTTCGGTGACAAAAAATATCCCTTGTTGTACGATTCCAGCAGCCTGCAAATAGCTCTCAACTATTACAGACACAGAGGATTTCGCCTTGTCTACATTCATTTTTATGAATTAAGCTCTTCAAACATTTATAACGGGAATAGGAGCTCTTTATCAAGTGAATCTGTAGTCCCCGGAGCACAACAAGATCTCATGATGATTGCTATATCCCGGGAGCTATCGTCCCGACCGGCTTAAAGTACGACATTTTGGGGTTACTTGGATTAAACAGAAGTGAATATTTGTGTAATATCAGGTGTCAGACCCACTCCCGAAGTGGAATTTGATCTGCACTGATGCTCCTATACTGGTGAGTATCTTCTTTCTGTTTAGGTAACAGTCCGGTTTTAGATGTGTGCACTGGCCATTTTTCGGGATACATTGATGCCCATCGCTGCCTTCAGGACGGCCTCTCTTCCTTTGTCGGCACCAAAAACTAATATTTCAACCACTGAATTTCCAAGATCTTTGGTTAAATAATAATAGTAGATATTATTCAAGGCAAATTCTGCGGACAGTTGATTGACATCTTCGGTCAGGAATACTTTACCCACATAATAAACCTTGGTTGCGGATTGAATCGTTTGGTATTTGGCATCAAACAAATAGCGCAATTCTTCGGTAGAACGTTGGTATTCCTTGATTTTCAGTTGAATACTTCCGTCCGGAGATTTTAATGAAATGCCCTCAACCGGATCAGCAGCACCATCAAATGGGGAGAAGGTCTCTGGCAAGGTAATACAAAAACTTTCGGCCTTGAAACAGTGAAACGATTCCTCTTTGCTTTTGCCAGGAGTGGCAATCTCAGCTTTAGGAGTGGCAGCATTGTGCGAAAGCATAAAAACGCCAGATATGCCCAATACAACTGCAATTCCGCTAAAAATTTGAGTAGTACTCATAGTTGCTAGTTTTCATTCCGGATAAAGGTGGGGGGAACTCCTTATAACAGGAAACGTTGTAAAAGTAAAAATAATTTTACAGCCAAAACCGTTTAATCTGATGTTTGGTTCGGTATGAGTAAAAAAGGTAGGTAAGTGTAGGATAACAAATATCCAAAAAAATACTGATATTTCAGTAATTGATTTAATTTTTACAACTGTTAATTCTTTTAGATTCTTGCAATAATCTGAATATCAAAGAGTTGAAAATTTGGCACGATTATAGTTTACCTACTGATATCGTTTAATTGCAAAACGGAAACTTATTGATTGGAATTTACACCTAAGATTTTTTCACCAAAATGATACACCGATGAAAAGTCGTAATTTCCGATCCCAGTTAACACAAAAAAGTTTGTTGTCGTCGGAATCTGCCAAGAGAAGGCATGGTTCGGTGGTCAAGCAGATTTTCGCCTCTATGGAGCAACGCCTGAGTTTTCCCCTGGTCTTGTTTCTTGAAGGCTACGTCATTGAAGAAATTGCTCAGATCCTGGACGCTTCAGAGCGTGAGGTCAAAGAGCGTTTGAAAGAAGGCTGGAATCTCGTAGATTTTTCGGCCTTATCCAAAACTTGCCAGGTCAACTACCCCATTCTTAAAACTTTGAAGGCCTGGCTTTCCACCCCCCGTAATTTTCACATCGCCCAGCTCAATTAGGTTTTAGTAACTTCTAAGACCTGATCAAAGAGCTTCCATACTAATTTCCACCCCAGTTTTATTAACAACCGAACATTCAGGTTGTCAAATACCTTTTTTCACCAAGACCCATATCCCATTGTGGATGATTAGAGTGTGTTTAAAAAGATACGCGATGTTGTTTTCACGTGTAGCCTAATCCAATACTGCGGAAAAGGAGGTGCAATATCTCCTCCTTTTCCTTTTGATTTGGCCGCTGGAGCAAGATCAAAAAGCTGGTTCGTTTGACATTTTCTCATGTACTTTAGACTAAACCAAATCGGTTTTCGTTTAGTCTAACCTAATCCCCAGCCATCCGAGTTGGAGGAAATGGTGGCCGACTTGTGGTCGGCCACTTTTCTCTTTTGCATGGTATTCAGCTTTGCGTATCTGTTCACTACTCTCCACAATATTTTAAGTAATTATTTGACCAAAATCATATCCAATGTTGAACACACAAATGTTTCAAACAGCCCGAATTTGGGCACTGATGATCGTAAGTGTTTTTGCATTCTCCCAATGTGAAAAGGATGATCCCAATCCAGGTGATGGTGCTACCGGACAACTGCAGGTAGAGATTACCGATGCCCCGGTTGATGATGCCAATGTGAAAGGCGTCTTCATTACCGTAGCCGAAGTGCGCGTTAATGGAACCAAAATCGATGGTTTTACCAGTCAGACCATTGAAATCAGCAGCTACCAGAATGGCGTAACGGAAATTTTGGCCAACGCTGAGGTGGATGCCAAATCTTATTCGCAGGTAACACTCGTGCTCGATAATGAGCAGGACGAAAATGGCGGTAGTCCGGGTAATTACGTCGTAAACCTGGATGGTAGCAAGGACGACCTGACTTTGTCAGCCTCCGGAGAAGCCATGACCGAAATTACTTTTTCCGGATCTGAGTTTACCGTGCCTGAAGATGGAACCAATACCATCGTGATCGACTTTGACCTCCGTAAGTCTATCCAGCGCGAGGCAGGTGAGGGTTATGCCTTTGTGACCGATGCAGAATTGAATGCTGCACTAAGCGTCAAGGAAAAGCTCGAAACCGGTACCATTAGTGGTCAGGTGAATAGTTGGGCAAATTTTTCCGAAAAATTGATCGTTTACGCTTATAAAAAGGGTACCTTAAACGCTGCCGCCGAAGTACAGGGGCAAGGTGCCAGCGAAGTTCAATTTAGCAATGCCATTACCAGTGCTGAAGTAGCCAGTGATGGAAGCTTCGAATTGCACTTCCTGGAGGCAGGCGAATACGAATTGTACTTTGCTGCCTACGACGATGAAGGCGGTGATGGAACCTTTGAATTACAGGGTAACCTCCTGTTTGACTTGATTACCGGATTGAGTATCAACGATATTACGCTGGACGCCAGTGCCAAGGTAGAAATTACCATTCTCGCCACTGGAATTGTTCCGCTGTAAACGTATTCTAAGAATTGCTTTAGCCCAAACGAGTCAAATACAACGATGTATTTGATTTTAAATGGTCGGACCACAGAATTTCATTCCTCTCTGTGGTCCCTTTTTTTACCCATTAAGGAGTTTATTTAATGTTGCCTTTATTTGGCTAAAGCCAAACTCTGTGTAGGTGCTTGTCCACTTCTGTTTAATCTCTTCCGTACACAAATTACCAATACTGCCTTCGTGGGTGTGATCAATAGTCTTGCTGGGCTCAAATTTACCTTCTGCAATCTGTTGACCAACCTGGTGGTAAGCGTCGCGGAAGGGAACACCAGCCAACACCAAACGATTGACTTCTTCCACACTAAACAAATAATCGTACTGCTGACTATCCAGTAGATTGTCTTTCAACTTGATTTGTCCCAGTGCATAAGTCATCAGGGAAAGGCAGTCCTTGAGCTGTTCAATTGCCGGGAATATCACCTCCTTCAGCAACTGAAAATCGCGGTGATAGCCGGAGGGCAGATTGCCGGTGAGTTGGCTGATCTGTACGGGTAATGCTTGCAGTTGATTGCACCTTCCCCGAATCAATTCAAAGACATCAGGGTTCTTTTTATGCGGCATGATACTCGACCCCGTAGTCAGGTCATCGGGCAGGGTCAGGAAGTTGAAGTTCTGATTGGAAAACAGCACCAGGTCCATCGCAAGTTTACCTACCGTATGACCAATTCCCGCCAGGGCAAAGGCCATAAAATGCTCGCTCTTTCCCCGCCCCAGTTGGGCATGCACCACATTGTAATTGAGGTCGGTAAAGCCAAGCAAATCGGTCGTCATTTTTCGCTTAAGCGGAAAAGAAGATCCATACCCGGCTGCTGATCCGAGTGGGTTCTGGTTGACAATGTCGAATACACTGCGCAGCATTTTCAGGTCATCTACCAAAGATTCAGCGTAAGCGCCAAACCAGAGGCCAAAAGAAGATACCATGCCGACCTGCAGGTGGGTATAGCCAGGCATCAGTTGGTCCTTATGCTGTTCAGAAAGCTGCTGCAATTGATCAAAAAGACTTTTGAGTTCATTGATCACTTCTTCAATTTCCGCCCGGAAGTACAAGCGCAGATCTACCAACACCTGGTCATTGCGGGATCGGCCACTGTGTATCTTTTTGCCTACTTCTCCCAGTTCTCGGGTCAACTGCAGTTCCACTTGCGAGTGTACGTCTTCAATGCCTGGTTCGATGGCGAAATTTCCCTCCTGGACTTGCTGATACTGCTTGCGCAAAGCTTGGGTTAGTGCTGCCAATTCCTCGTAGGTCAATAAATCAATCGCTTCCAGCATTCGGATATGCGCCAGTGAACCCATAATGTCGTAAGGAGCCAGTAAAAGGTCCAGTTCACGGTCACGACCAACGGTGAATTGCTCAATTTTTTCGTCCAGGTTGTAACTTTTTTGCCAGAGCTTCATAGAAAAAGTTTGTAGTCAATTATTGAGACATTCCTTTCAGTAATGCGATATAAGTTTCAATGCCGGCTGCAATTTCTTTTAAGTTAATAAACTCATTCGCCGTATGGGACCTTGCGGAGTCGCCCGGTCCAATTTTTAGCGAAGGAAAAGGCATCAATGCCTGATCCGAAAGGGTAGGAGAGCCGTAGTATTTTAGCCCCAGCTGTAAGCCACTCTTTACAATGGGGTGATCCAGCGCAATGCCGGAGGAATTGAGCCGAAAAGAGCGAGCCTTCAGCATAGACTGTGTCATATTTTGCAGGAGCTCAAATACCTCCTCATTAGCGTATTTTTCATTGGTGCGCACATCGAGTACAAACCGGCATTTATCAGGCACCACATTGTGTTGGGTTCCGGCCTCAATTTGCGTAATGCTTACCTTTACGGGACCCAGCAATTGAGACGTCCTGGGAAAACTAAACTGACGGATGGTCTGAATGTCTTCCACGGCTTTATAGAGCGCATTTACCCCTTCTTCCCGGGCCGCGTGGCCCGCAATACCTTCCGCTTCTCCATCGATCACCATGAGGCCTTTTTCGGCAATGGCCATATCGAGCAATGTGGGTTCACCGACGATGGCAAAGTCGATATTTCCCAATTCCGGTAATAGCGCGGCAATGCCATTAGCGCCGGAAATTTCTTCTTCGGCGGAGGCCGCAAAAATGAGCTGAAAAGGTAGGTCTCTCTGATCCTTAAAATGCAAAAAAGTGGCCAAGAGGCTCACAAGACAACCCCCGGCATCATTACTGCCCAGACCGTACAATTTTCCCTCGGCCACCTCCGGTGTAAAGGGATCTTTGGTCCAGCCGCTCACCGGCTTGACCGTGTCGTGATGGGAGTTCAGTAGGATCACCGGTTGCCCGGAAACGGGGGGCGTGGTTGCCCAAACATTATTTCCCAGTCGCTGGGGGTGGCAGTTTTGCTTCTGCAACAGTTGATACAAAATATCGGCAGTTGCCCCTTCCTCTCTGGAAAAAGAGGGCGTGGCAATCAGCTGTCTTAACAATTCAGTGGCCGTATTTGTCAATGCTTCTAAAGTCATGAGTTCAGGGCTTTCATTGTCAAACGTGTGCCTCCGGTACCACTGAGTGATGCCGGATTGCCAATAATGACCTGATCAACTCCGGCCTCCAGTGCCTGGAAGGCGTTTTCCAGCTTCGGCAACATGCCTGCTGCAATGGCTCCGGATTCTTTACCTGCTGCAAAGGTGTCCTGGTCGATCACCGGAATGACGGTACTTTCATCTTCCGGATCGGCGAGTACACCTGCTTTTTCAAAGCAATAAAACAGCTTTACGCTAAAATGCTTCGACATGGCTTTAGCGACTTCTGCGGCGATGGTATCGGCATTGGTGTTGAATAACTGCCCCTTGCCATCATGGGTGATGGCGCAAAATACGGGGCTCAAGCCCAATTGGAGAATTCCCTGAATGCGCGCTGCATTGACCTGCTGAATATCGCCTACCAAACCGTAATCAACAGGGGTCGCGGCACGTTTTTTGGCCAGTATCGTATTGGCGTCAGCCCCGGAAAAACCCAGTGCATCGCAGCTTCGAGCTTGCAATTGGCTTACCACTTTTTTATTCTCCAATCCGGCGTAAACCATGGTGGCCACTTCCAGCGTAGCGGCATCGGTCACGCGACGGCCGTCCACCATATTGGGTTGGATACCCAATGCTTTTGACTTTTCGCTGGCGGCTTTACCTCCGCCGTGTACCAGTATTTTTGGTCCCTTGATAGAGGCAAAATGTTGTAGTGTTTGCGATAAAAAAGATTGGGATTCCAGGAGTTTTCCGCCGATCTTGACAATGGTTAGTTCGGTCATATTTATAGTTGTTTGAGCAGTTCAGCAATGACGGCCTGAGCGGCGTAAGTCCGGTTGTTAGCCTGGGCAATAATGATCGACTGGTCACTGTCAAGTACTTCGTCGGCGACTACTACGTTGCGGCGAACCGGCAGGCAGTGCATGAAGTAGGCATCATTGGTCAAAGCCATTTTTTCAGGCGTAATCATCCAATTATCTTTGACGTCAAGAATTTGACCGTATTGTTCGTAAGACGACCAGTTTTTGGTATAGATAAAATCCGCGTTGGCGAAAGCCTTTTCCTGATCGTATTCAATTTTTGCCTTGCCCGCAAATTCGGGTGCCAATTCATACCCTTTTGGATGGGTGATGGTGAAATCATGCCCAGCGGCCTGTACCCATTCGGAGAAGGAATTGGCTACAGCCTGTGGTAAAGCTCGGGGGTGGGGCGCCCAGCTAAGTACAATCTTGGGTTGGTCTGTCTTTTTAAATTCTTCAATGGTCACCAGGTCAGCGAGCGATTGCAGTGGGTGCCGTATAGCAGATTCCAGGCTGATGACCGGGGCGGTGGCGTGTTGAATAAACTTGTGGATGACCGCATCGGCGTAGTCCTGCTCGCGGTCGGTCAGCCCGGGGAAGGTGCGAATGCCAACCAAATCGGCGTATTGACTAACCACGGCGGCGGCTTCCCGAATGTGCTCGGCCTTGTCGCCATCCATTATGACCTTATCTTTAAATTCCAGCTTCCATCCCTGATCAGCGTTCATGTTAATGACCTGCATACCCAGGTTGAAACCGGCGCGTTGGGTGCTGAGGCGCGTGCGCAAACTGGGATTAAAAAACAAAAGCACCATCGTTTTGCCCTTGCCCATTTCCGTGTAGGGCGAAGGATTGGCCTTCATTTGCTGGGCACTGGCGATAAGTTTTGACAGGTCGGTAACATCGTGTACGGAAGTGAAATTTTGCATTTTTCTTGATATTAAACAGGTTTCCCCTTTTGTACAGAGGTTTGTAATCCGGTGGTGAGCAGGTCAACTTCTCTGGCACCAATGGATAGAGGCGGCAGTAAGCGCATCACATTGGCGTTGTCGGCAGAGCCGGTGAAAATGTGGTGTTCAAATAATAGTTCCTTGCGCCAGGCGCCCACCGGCGCTTCAAACTCCAACCCAATCATCAGTCCCATGCCACGGATGTCCACCAGGCCGGGAAGGTCTTTTAATTCTTCCATGAGCACCGTGCCCCAACGTTTGGCATTTTCCATAAGGTGTTCGGCCTCCATGACTTCCAATACGGCCAAACCAGCGGCACAAGCCAGGTGATTGCCTCCAAACGTTGTGCCCAATAAACCAAAGGTACCTTCAAAGCTTGGATGAATCAGCACTCCACCAATCGGGAAGCCATTGCCCATGCCTTTGGCGGTGGTCACGAGGTCCGGCTGGATGTTGCATTGCTGAAAAGCAAAAAAGTGCCCACTGCGTCCATACCCCGATTGGATCTCATCAAGGATAAGGACCGTATCTTGTGTTTTGCAAACCTTGGCCAATCCCTCCAGAAAAGCGGCATCTGGTAAATGAATACCACCAATACCCTGAATGCCTTCAATAATCACGGCGCACACATCTCCTGCATTGACACTATGACTTACCGATTCCAGGTCATTCCAGTCGTGAAACTCTACGGGAAAGGTTTTATTGATCGGTGCTTTGATGCTTTCCTTGTCGGTTACATTTACGGCCGCGGAAGTACGGCCATGGAAGGCGTGTTTAAAGGCAATCATTTTTTGCCGCCCATTGTGAAAAGATGCCAGTTTGAGCGCATTTTCATTGGCTTCAGCCCCGGAATTGCAAAGAAAAAGCTGGTAGTCTTCCAACCCCGACAACTGGCCCAATTTTGTGGCCAGCATCTCCTGCAAGGGATTTTGGATGGAATTGGAATAAAAGGCCAGGGCCTGCAATTGCGTCTGCAATCGCTGCACAAAATGGGGGTGGCTGTGGCCAATGGAAATCACGGCATGACCACCGTAAAAATCGAGATAGGCATTGCCCGCCCGATCATAAACGTAGCAACCTTCCGCCTTCACCGGCTCCAGGTCAAAAAGTGGATATACTGGAAATAGGTTCATAATTTCTTCTTTGGATGGAATGAATGAAGTGGATCGATGCATGAAATGTTTGAATAAGCTTTCCATTCATCCATTTCTTCCACCAATCAAAACACCATTGCTTTCAGTTGCAATCCCGTCGTTTCCGGGAAACCGAAAATGAGATTCATATTTTGTACGGCCTGTCCGGAGGCACCTTTTAAGAGGTTGTCAATCAAGCTCAGGATGAGTAATTGATCTCCGTGTTTTTCCAGGTAAACCAGTGCCCGGTTGGTATTGACCACCTGTTTGAGGTTGGGATTTTGTCGCACCACTTTGGTGTAAGCTGCATCCTGATAATAATCCTCAAAAAGCTGGTAGACTTCCGATTCGCTCAGCGTACATACGGTATACATACTGGCGAAAATGCCCCGGGTGAAGTCACCCCGCATCGGTACGAAGTGGATGGGTGGCAGCTCGGGTCCCTGGAGCTGGCGTAAGCTACGCTTAATTTCTGCCAGATGCTGATGGCCAAAGGCTTTGTACACCGACAGGTTGTTGTTGCGCCAGCTGAAGTGGGTCGTTGCTCCCGGCGATTGTCCGGCTCCGGTAGCCCCGGTAATGGCAGTGATATTCACCGGATTTTTTAATAACCCGGCTTTCGCCAATGGCAATAACCCAAGCTGAATACAAGTGGCAAAGCAGCCGCAGTTGGCAATACGCTTACTGTTTTGAATTTGCGCTTTGTTCAATTCCGGAAGGCCATAAACAAAAGCTTCATCCAGTCGGAAGTCATGGCTCAGGTCGACCACAGCCACCTTTTCCGGTACCGTGTTTTCCTGGAGAAAACGGGCCGATTGGCCATGACCGGAACAAAGGAAGAGCACATCAATGCTGGAGAAACCCAGTTCATTGGTAAAATGCAGATCGGTTTCTCCCACCAGGTCTTCATGGATGTGGTAGATGGGTTTACCGTGTTGGCTATTGCTGTGCACCCAGGCCAACTGCACTTTGGGATGGTACAGCAGGATACGGATCAACTCACCGGCAGTATAGCCACCACCGCCCACTATGGCTGCTTGGATCATCTTTTTTTGATTTATATGATTATGAATCCTGGTGTATCTGATGATGAATATTCATCTGATTGGCCAGAATTTTGGTAAATCCTTTTACATCTTCACCGCTCCAGGCTTTGTTCATCTCACCGTATTCGCCAAACTTGCTGTTCATCAGGTCATAGTCCGATTCGATGCCCTGTAACTGGAAGGTGTAGGGTAATAATTTTACCCATACCGTACCCGTTACCGGTGATTGAGTGTCTTCCAGGAAGGTCTCAATATTGCGCATCACCGGTTCGAGATACTGGCCTTCGTGTAGCAACATACCATACCAATTAGACAGTTGTTCCTTCCAGTATTGTTGCCATTTGCTCAGTACGTGTTTTTCCAGCAGGTGGTGTGCCTTGATCGTAATTAGCGGAGCTGCGGCCTCAAAACCAACGCGCCCTTTAATACCTATAATGGTATCTCCCACATGGATGTCGCGGCCGATGGCGTATGGACCCGCCAACCTTTGCAATCCTCGGATAGCATCTACGGAAGAAGCGAAAATCTCATCATTGACGCCAGTCAATTCTCCTTTTTCAAAATGCAAACTGATGGTTTGTGGATCGCTTTTGCTCAATGGGGTAGGATAGGCCTCTTCGGGCAATGCTTTGGAAGAAGTCAACGTTTCTGCACCGCCAACGCTGGTACCCCACAAGCCCTGGTTGATGGAATACTGGGCCTTTTCCCATGACCATTCAACACCGTGTTTTTTTAGGTACTCAATTTCTTCAGCCCGGGAAAGCTTTAGGTCGCGAATGGGGGTGATGATGTTAAGGTTTTTACCCAAAATATTGAAAACCAGATCGAAACGAACCTGGTCATTGCCGGCGCCGGTACTGCCGTGGGCCACATTTTCTGCACCAACTAACTCGGCATATTTGGCAATTTCCAAGGCCTGAAACACCCGTTCAGCACTTACAGAAAGGGGATAAGTATTGTTGCGCAGTATATTGCCATAGATCATATATCGAACACAGCGGTGGTAATAAGTAGGGACGGCGTCGATAAGCTTGTAACTTTTTGCGCCAAGCTGCAAGGCTTTTTCCCGGATAACCTGAATTTCCTTTTCGCGAAAGCCGCCGGTATCGACGGTGACGGCGTGGACTTCGTAGCCCTTCTCTTCGGTCAGATATTTTACACAAAAAGAAGTATCTAAGCCACCGCTGTAGGCAAGGACAAGTTTTTTATTGGACATAACACATTTTTTAGGTGTCGTAAGCTCGGGGCAAAAATCACGCTATTGCCCCGGACTTCTTTACTTGACAATCATTTCACTTAAATCTAATTTCATTTGTTCCACCTCCACGGCGGATGGTGCCAGCATGGCAGTACAGAGGCAAATTCTGCGTTCATTGCGCAGCAGGATGTCGTAGTTGGGGCACGACTGGCAGCCGGCCCAGAAGGCATCGTCCTGCGTCAACTCAGAAAATGTGACAGGGTGATAGCCCAGTTGTGAGTTGATCCGCATCACCGGAAGGCTGGTGGTGATACCAAATATTTTGGCTTCCGGGTATTTCTTGCGAGACAATTCAAAAATCTTGGTTTTGATGGCTTTCGCCAAACCCATTTTACGAAATTCAGGGGCTACGATCAGTCCTGAATTGGCCACATATTTATCATGGCTCCAACTTTCGATATAACAGAAACCAGCAAGCCGGTTTTCCACAAAAGCGATTACCGCCTGTCCTTTGGACATCTTCTGGCGAATGTATTCTGGTTCGCGCTTGGCAATGCCGGTTCCTCTGGCTTTGGCGGATTCGGCAATCAGCAAACAAATGGCCTCAGCAAATTCAAAATGCTCAGGATTGGCCACCTGAATGTTAATGAGTGGATTCATATCAGTTGATTAAAAAATAAATTAAAACAACAGTTCAAATATGGTCAGTAACGCAAATACACTGATTTCGCAAAACTGGTCATGCATACTTATAGCATCGGACTCAAGTTTTGCCGGTTTGGTAACATGGTGTAGGGAAAATCCTACCCGAGTGGGTAATATGACAGATATACGCCCCTAGGGGCGACGACGTGAATGACGACAGCGAGTGGTGGAAGGAAGGATAATATGTTTATGCACATTAATCATGAGGGGGCAAAAGTAGTCGCATTCAAGGAATATTGCAATATCAGCGTCTTCTTTTTTGGTTTTTTATACGAAATCCAAAGTATTTATAAAAAAAGACTATATTTACCTGAGACGAAAGAATATCCGTCCTCCTTGGCACATCGTTGGGGAATAACCACTACTACCGCAGGATAATTTATGGCGAAAGCTGACCAAACTGATAACTCCAAACTCATAGCGCTCCTCAAGGCAAAAGACCGTGAGGTAGTGGGGCAGCTGTACCATAAATACGGAGGTGCATTACTTCATTTGATTATGCGCATTGTTCCCAAACAGGAAGTAGCGGAAGAGGCCTTACAGGATGTCTTTGTCAAGATTTGGAAAAAAGCTGATCAATATGATCCGGAGAAGGGAAGGCTCTTTACCTGGATGGCGCAAATTGCCAGAACGACGGCCATTGACAAAGTCAGGTCCGGAGGATTTCAGCGATCTACAAAAACCGATTCGCTGGATACACTCGTAAGTAAAGATGAGCTTGGCGTTGAACGGCCCAAAATCCTGGACATAGGATTACAGCGGGTCATCGACAGCCTCGACGAAGATCACCGAATCCTTATTGATTATCTTTATTTTCAAGGCTATTCCCAAAGTGAAGCAGGAAAGGCCCTGGGCATTCCTCTTGGCACTGTTAAATCCAGAGTGCGAAAAGCGATTATGGATTTGCGGCAGGTCCTCAGTAAGGAAGAGCTGATGTTATTAATCATTTATTTAGGACAATAAAGAGCCCGTAATTGGATACTAAAGCATACATATCATCCGGAATTCTCGAACAATACCTGCTTGGTGAACTCTCTCCACAGCAACAACGTGAGGTATTGGAAAATGTTCGGAAGTATCCGGAAATAAAATCGGAACTCGAATCGATCGAACTGGCCCTGGAGCAATTCATGGTACTTCACCAGGTGGAGCCATCTCCTGGTACTTTGACTGCTATTCAGCAAAAGATTGATCTGGAAGAAAGAGTTACTGCCACCGAACCGGAACCTGCCCCGGCAGGTGGCGGCCGTAGTGGCTGGCTTGGCGGATTAGGGGCATTATTGATCCTGGCGATTTTCTTTGCCGGGTATGCCTATTGGCAATGGACCCAAGCCGAAGCAGCCAGAGAACAAGCCGAACAAAATTACGCCGAGCTGCAAATTGACTGCAACGAAACAGCTGTTGAACTGCAGCAGTATCAGCGCAAAATGGCCATTATCCGGGATACAGGCAATAAACCGGTCTATATGGGCGGTACCGATCTTTCTCCCAATTCCCTGGCCGCCGTGCACTGGAATCCCGACAGAAAAGTGGCCTATCTTGATGTAATAGATCTACCGACACCCCCCGCAGGAATGCAATACCAACTCTGGGCCATCATCGATGGCACACCTACCAATATGGATGTATTCGATGTGGATACCGAAGGTGATGCCCTGGTGGAAGTACCCTTCTTTGAATCGCCGCAAGCCTTTGCGGTTACCCTTGAGCCGGCCGGCGGTAGTGAAACACCTACGCTGGATCAAATGTATATCGTGGGTAATGTGATCTAACTCTTGGTCTGGGGGTAATCTAATTCTCTTCTTTTACAGAAAAAATTTACGCCAGCTTCGTTGGCCATTCTCCTCTATTTGCCTACCCCTATTCTTACCTGGTAAGCTTGCATCTCGTTGATTTTTAATCAGTTTTCAAAAAACTAAAAAAACTTTAACTGTTTTTAATCCGATCGCTGCTTTTATCTCGTAACTGTAATTGAAAGCTTATGGACGTTTATTCGGCTTGTTCTGCGTAACCCAAACAATACACTAACTACTTAAGATTTACGGTGCAAAAGCCAGGGCTGATTATTCATACGCTTACTTCGGTTTTGCTCCAGGTGAATCTGCACAATACATATAAATGATCTAATCTATTTCGGGGAACCTAAAGCCCACTCTGCATCGATACCCCGATGCGACCTGGCTTTCCTATGCCCGAAAAGTTTTATACACCAATTTGTTAATCTAAAACTATCATGATGAACTTAATTAAACCTTTTCTGGCGTCCGTGGTGGTACTGCTACTGGGAGTGCTCTCGGTGCAGGCCTCGAGTCACCGGGAAGCGCCGCTCATTGCGAACGACCCGCTCGCAGACAACACTGATGTCTACGCTTTTCGGAGTCCCGACGACCCCAACACCATTACGATCATCGCCAATTACATCCCTGCCGAATTGCCTTATGGAGGTCCTAACTATTATACCTTCGGAGAGAATATTCGCTATGAGATACACATCGACAATGATGCGGCAGTACCTGGTGATGAGGTGACGTATCGCTTTACCTTCCAGCGTGTGAACGAAGATCCTACCACTTTCTTCAATATTCGCCTGGAAATGCAAAACATCAAAACCACCTACACCATGGAGCGCAGCACCGACGGTGGAATGAGCTGGGAAACCATTATTAGTGGAGGCGTAGTGCCACCCAACAATATTGGACCTCGTTCTATCGAGTCGGGAGTTGGCCTGAATGCCAGTAGCTACGCCGATCTGATGCAGGATGCCATTACTACGTCCTCTACCGGAGAGGTGGCTTTTTGTGGCCCTATCGACGATCCTTTCTTTGTGGACCTCGGTGGTATTTTCGACCTCGGTAATTCACCTCGTCAAAATGGACCGATTCGCGATGCATTGGCTAAACGCAATGTGCACACCATTGCCATTAAGGTGCCAATCTCTACACTGTTGAAGGCTGGTGCGGCAGAGGAACCTGCCAATATTCTGGATGCCGACTACGTCATTGGCGTATGGGCTTCAGCTAGCCGCCCTGCTACCCGCACCTTGAGTACAGATGGTAGCGCACCTTCCGTTGATGGAGACTGGGTACAAGTATCCCGTTTGGGTATGCCATTGACGAATGAGGCCGTTATTCCAATCGGCATGAAAGACTATTGGAATGGACTGACTCCTTACCAGGAAATTACCGATACCATACTTGATAAATTTTTCTACAATCCTGAATTGGCCCTCTACATGGACGACGATCTGTTTGGTGGAGCCGTGCCTGCCTTCTCGGCATTGCGCATTCAGCGTAATTCACTACAAGGCTTTGATTTTGGAAATGGCAATGATGGCCTCTTCCCACTGAAAGGAAGTGCGGCCGTAGCCGGTACTGCGCTGGATGATGCCGTATTTGGTACGCTGCTGTTGCCCGGACCTGGCCAACCACGTTCGGTTGACTTGTGGCCTATTTTCCACACGGGTGTACCCAATGTGCGTCCTTACCAACTGGCTACTGGCAAAAACGGTGATCCGCTCGCTGCCGGCAAACCCTTTATCAACAACTTCCTGCCAAATGGTGGTGATATGTTGCGCCTGAACATGGCGACTCCGGTAACTGACCGCGACGATCCTAACTTCAGCTCGCTGGGTATTGTACAGGCTGCGGTGCTCGGTTTGACCGATCCAACCTACAACGGAACTGCCGATTTGGAATTTATTCCAAATATGGATGGATTCCCCAATGGCCGTCGTCTGGAGGATGATGTGACCAGAATTGAATTGCAGGCCGTATCCGGTGTGGCTCTGGCTGCCATTGGACTGTGGTATGATGATTACACTGCCGGTGATCCAAATCCAGTTACTCAGGATCTGTTGGATGTACTGACTTACTCTACCGGTGTGGAAACCAACGATGCCGAATTTGGCGCAAGCTTCCCTTATGTAGCTACTCCATGGCGCGGTACGGAAGTGAGTTACACCGAGTAGTGGCCATTGTCAAAAAACACTTTTATCAAGATTAAAAATTACCAACCACATGTATACCATAAATAAAAATATATCGCGGCTGTTGCGGACTCTGGCGCTGCTACTGGTATTCAGCACCGTGCTGAATGCATCGAGTCACCGCGAAGCCCCACTTATTGCCGATGATCCATTGGCAGATAATGTTGATGTTTACGCCTTCCGTAGTCCGGTGAATACCAATAGCATTGTGCTGGTAGCCACCTATGTTCCCATGCAATTGCCATCGGGTGGACCCAACTACTACCAGTTTGGTCAAAACATCAGCTACGAAATTCATATCGATAATGATGCCTCCAAACCAGGTGATGAAATCACTTATCGATTTACGTTTAACATCACCGATCAGGACCCAACAACTTTTTTTAATATCCGTTTGGGAAAACAGAACCGCAAAACCACCTACAAAGTGGAGAAGAAACAAAGAGGTGGTGATTTTGTAACCATCCTTTCCGATGCACCGGTGCCACCATATAATATTGGTAGCCGCTCTATTGGAACACCACTGGGTATCAATTTGTCTTACGACCAATTGGTGAGCAGTTCTATCCGCAATTCCTTTACCGGTGAGCGCATTTTTGCCGGACCGGTTGACGATCCATTTTTTGTGGACCTCGGTGGAATCTTTGACCTGGGTGATGCACCTCGTCAGAATGGCGAGCCTCAGGATGGACTGGCCTGTATGAACACCAGTGCTATCGTATTGGAGGTGCCAATCCGCTATCTGGTAAAATCCAGAGCCGGAGGGCCAGACAACATCCTGGATGAAGACTATGTCATCGGAGTCTGGGCTTCTGCCAGCCGTCGTCAGATCAGAACACTGACGCCAGGTGGAGAAACCCACAGTGGTGACTGGGTACAAGTATCCCGTTTGGGTATGCCACTGACCAATGAGGCCGTGATTCCTGTCGGTATGAAAGACTACTGGAACTCTTTGACACCTTACGAAGAATTGGCAGACACGCTGCTGGACAACTACTTTTACAATCCTGAATTGGCATTGTATATGGACGACGATCTTTTTGGTGGAGCCGTTCCAGCATTTGGACCACTACGCATTCAGCGCAATTCACTGCAAACCTTTGATTTCGGTAACGGACAAGATGGTCTGTTTGGCCTGAAAGGCAGTCCAGCAGTAGCTGGTACCGCATTGGATGATGCCGTATTTGGTACGCTGCTATTACCTGGACCCGGTAAGCCACGTTCGGTTGACTTATGGCCGGCCTTCCATACTGGAGTACCCAATGTACGGCCTTATCAACTGGCCACCGGTAAAGATGGAGATCCATTAGCTGCCGGTAAGCCTTTTGTCAACAACTTCCTGCCCAACGGTGGTGATATGTTGCGCCTGAATATGGCGGTTCCACCCACGGATAGAAACAGCGCCGACTTTAGTTCGCTAGGTTTGGTGCAAGCAGCTGTGTTAGGACTAACTGATCCTCGCTTTAATACGGATGCCGACCTCGAATTTATTCCCAATATGGATGGTTTCCCGAACGGACGTCGTCTGGAGGATGATGTGACCAGAATTGAATTGCAAGCTGTATCCGGTGTGGTATTGGCTGCCATTGGACTGTGGTATGACGATTACACCGTAGGTGATGCCAATCCGGTGACTACAGATCTACTCGATGTGTTGACTTACAGCACCGGTGTGGAGGCCAATGATAAGCCTTTCAAGCGCAACTTCCCGTATCTGGCGGAGCCATTCCCCGGTGACGGTGAATGTGGTGGACTGGTCGCTTCGGCAACCGACGAAAATCCACAGGCACGCAGCCTTAATATTGGCACACAAGATACTTATACCAGCCCAGTGATGGCTTTGACCAGCTATCCAAATCCATTTAATACGGAGACGACTGTCCGTTACACAATGGAAGAAGCTGGTGACGTAAATATCCAGATTTTCGACAATAGTGGAAAACTGATGACTACATTGGTGAACCAAAGACAAACTAAGGGGGATTTTCAAGTCCGTTGGGATGCCTCCGGGCTCCCAGCCGGACTATATTTTGCCCGTTTGACCAATGGTCAGGGAGAAGTGGTACAAGTTAGAAAGCTTGTGAAGTCTAGATAATTGACACTGTTATCCTTTCGATTTTTATAAAATCATACTCCGGAGCCATTGTGCTCCGGAGTTTTTAACCAAAAAAAGAGAAACATCAAATAATCAAACCATGAGAACCTTAATCAATACCTTACTGATACTTATATCGCTGGCGATTTTTTCCTGCCAGCAAAATAACACTGATGCTAAAACTTCAGCAGTTGAAGCATCTTTTAATGAAATTCCCGAATTATTAGACCGTAATGTCGGTATTCAGAACGGGAAAGAGTGGGAAGAAATTCAGAACATCTATGTGAAAAACCGCAACAAGATTGCTCAGGGACAAGATGAGGGTGAAGCGCTATTGACGCTGAGCCAATTATTCATCAACGAAGCAAGAATTACCGGTGAGCATGGTCATTACTACCCTGGAGCATTAGCAGTGCTTGATCAGTTATTGGAAAAACCAATAGAAAACAAAGATTTAAGATTTAGAGCGCTTTCGGCGAAAGCCAGTGTACAATTGTCTCAACACGATTTTGCCCAGGCGTTAGCTACCGGCGAGGAAGCGGTAAAGCTCAACCCTTATAATGCGCAGATTTACGGCGTGCTGGTAGATGCCAATGTGGAGTTGGGAAATTATGAAGAAGCTGTGGCCATGGCCGATAAGATGGTCTCCATTCGTCCAGATCTGCGCTCCTACGCACGGGTGTCCTACCTGCGCGAAATTCACGGGCAAGTGGATGGTGCGATAGAAGCGATGGATATGGCAGTGGAAGCCGGTTATCCTGGGTACGAGCAAACCTGCTGGGCCAGATTGACACTGGGTAACTTACATGCCCAATATGGCGAAAAAGAGAAAGCGGAATATCAGTATAGAATGGCGCTGGAGGAGCGGGAAAATTACCCGTTTGCTATCGCGGAGATTGCTCAGTTACGCATCGACGAAGGCAAATACGAAGAGGCCGAAAAGATGCTGGATGAAGCCTGTAAGCTCATTCCTGAGTTTGGCTTTTACGTCCAATTGGCGGACATTTATAAAGCCACTGGTCGCAACGAAAAATTTGATAAAACCATTGAAGAAATCAAGCTGATGCTGGAAGATGATGTGGTACACGGCCACAATATGAATCTGGAATATGCCCACCTGTATAAAGATCAGTTGGGTGACCTGGGCAAAGCACTGGAATATACGAAAGCAGAATACGAAAAGCGCCCGGACAATATCGATGTCAATCGCTTGCTGGCACAGATTTACCACGAAATGGGTGATGAGGCTTCCGCCGAAAAGCACTACGCAGTGGCCGCCCGCACCAATTCCCAAAACCCTGAACTGCTAGAGTTGAAGCAGCAGTTGGCTTCGCTGTAATAACAAAAACGAAGGATGATCAAAGTTGCGATGATCAAAGTTGCCAACTTGCGATGATCAAAGTTGTCAACTTTGATCGTAACTCCCGAACGCTGTTAAGCGTCCGGGAGTTCCTAATTCTATCTCTTCATAAACGGCAAGGCAAGCATTTGCTGTCCATTTGAGGCAGTCAATTGATAAACGCCCGGAGTTAGGTTATTCAACTGGCGATCCAGCTTCAAATTAGAGCTTTTCTTTTCCACTTCAAAACTTTCCACAATCTGCCCCATCGCATTCATGATGCGAATTTGCAATACTCCTTTCCACTCATTTTCCAATTCGATCATTACCAGATCTACTGCGGGGTTTGGGCTCATCTTCAGCTGATTATCATTCGCAATCAACACTTCATTGATACCGTCAGGGACACCCTGAAATTCATAGGCTCCCTTGTCGGTAATACCCACTCTCGGATTGCCCTCAAGGTCAAGCAATGGGGCTCCAGCGTCGATGCCTGCATCGACACAGGGGCTGGAAGAGAGTAGGTGGAAATCCTCACTGCTCACATCAACAAATCCGGGATCCAGGTCTTCGTCGACAATATCGTTCGTGCCCGTAAGTTCAGTCAATAATGACAGGTCGCTGCAGAAGTTGCCACCCATTGAAGTGACCGTGGGAGCGCCGTCTTCTATAGCATAATTTACGCCATCCGGGTTGTAGAGAATGGTATTTTGCATGGTGATATTAGAAACGGCATCATCGGCGGTAAAGGCGGCTATCCCATTGGAAAGTACGCCAGTATTTACTGCCAAAGTAGAGTTGAGGATACTTACCTCCAAAATCGATGTGCCCGAGGCGTTGGTAGAGATGGCTCCACCGGTACCTGGGTCAACGGCAATGTTGCTGTAGAAAATGCAGGAGGTAATCTCGGTATCGGCATTGTCAATATTTAGTGCGCCACCTTGTGTTTCCGCAACATTCAGGTTAAAAATGGAATTGCTGAGCGTAAGGCGAGCCAGGTCTAGTGAATCTTCTGAGATAGCCACTGCCCCTCCAAAGTTGGCCTGGTTACCAAAAAACTCACATCCCGAAATAGTGAAATCGATTCCTCCGGCAATGTTGATGGCTCCACCAAAATTCTCCACCGAGTTTCCTGTAAAGTAAGAGTTGGAGACACCCACCCGGGTGCTGTCGTTTTGGTTGTACATTCCTCCACCCCAGCGAGCGGTATTGTTGATGAAATCACAACTATCAATAGTGACATCCGCCAGGAATCCGTTGATCATACCCGCACCGCTGGTCTCCGCAAAGTTTTCCTCAAAAAGACAATTGCGGATGGTTGCAAAGGAATTGGCGCCATAGTTGGTCATGCCACTCCCAAAAGCAGCCGAACCACCTTTGAATTCACAATTTTCAATGATGTAGGTTTTGTCATCACCACCATTGACAATGGCTCCACCGGAGTTGCCCGCTACATTGCCATCAAAAACCGAATTAGTCAGGGTATAACTGTCACGAAAGACATAAAAACCACCGCCGCCGTAACCGGAGGTGCTGTTATCCGTAAAGGTGCAATTGTTGATGATGATATTTTCGGGGTCCTCCGTATTCAGTTCACGACCATCAAAATAGATGCCCGCGGCATTTTGTGCTGTATTGCCGGCAAAGGTGCAGTTGGTAAGGATTAGAAATCTGTTTTGCCAGCTAAACATGCCGGCGCCAAAACCGGTTGGATTGTTGTTGTTTTCAAATACACAATTATCGATTTCCAGATTGGCACAATAGGCCGGATACAGTGCCCCCCGATTGGTGGTATTGTTGCTGAAAGTACAATTTCGAATGCCTCCCGTAGCCAGTTCTTCAAGATAAAAACAACCCTGAGAAGTGGCGACATTTTGACTGAAGTTGCTCAACTCAATCGAGGACTCAGAAGCATCATCTCCCGAAAGAAATATAGCCGCGCCGGTACGGGAATAATTGTGGGAAAAAGTACACTGATTCACAAAAATGGTACTGAGTGCGTAAATGCCGCCGCCACTGTAGAGGTAACCATCATCTCCAACCAGGGCTGAATTATTGTGTCCTCCCTCAATGCTGAGTCCATCAAAAGTGACAAAACCATTTATAAGGCTATCAACATACACGACATGAAGCGTATTGTCTTCTTTAAAATCGGTGAAGTTCATCGCCACATCATCTCCATTAATGTCACCACTCAACAGGGTAGGGTTGGCCTCAATATCCCGGTCGTCGATGCTCGTTTCACCTCCCGCAAATCCTCCGTAGAGGCTTAAGTTTCGATCAATGGTAAAACGCGACAGGGTATCGGGGGAGGCCCCACCTGGCTTGTAGGTTCCGGTAGCAATCCAGATTTCGTCGCCGCTGATGTCGTTGAGGGCGTCGCTTAAATCGTTGTAGGCATCGGTCCAGGAACCGCCGGAGTTACTGCCGCTGGCATTTTGATTGACGTAAATGACCTGAGCATTTGCCATCAAACCACAAACGGAGAAAGCAATTGCTAGTAAGTAAAACTTGAGCATAATAGTTGTTTTTGGTGAAAAATGTGAACTAAGGAGAGTCACTTAAATAATAATCCAAAAGCCAAAATTTGGTTATTGGGGGCGAGTTTTGGAAGATAAACAATTTACAAATTCATTGCTGAAAAGTGTACTTTCGTCCCTTCAAATTGTCATACACGCAACAAATTCAATGCAAGTGGAAGGAACAAGTAGTCAATCGGCGGAGGCCGACCGGTTAAAGGGATTTTTGGTCCTGGGCTTTTTGAGCATCATCTGGGGGAGTTCCTTTATTTTGATTAAGCGGGGCCTGGAAGTGTACGCCCCAGATCAGGTAGCTTCCTTGCGGCTATCGATCTCAGCTGTTGCTTTTATTCCTGTATTTTTGTGGCGCTTTCGCAAGGTAGACTGGACCAAGTGGAAACCGTTGGTGGTGGTTGGTCTGACGGGGAGTGCCCTACCTGCTTTTCTTTTCTCTTTTGCCCAAACCAGAATCAGCAGTTCGGTAGCCGGCATTCTGAATTCACTTACCCCTTTATTTGCTTTTATCCTGGGTATTTTGATTTTTGGCTCGGCCTTTCGATGGACCAAATTTGGCGGTGTATTACTGGGACTGACGGGGGCAGTGCTCTTGATTTTATATGGAAATGACGCCAACTTGGAGGGGGATTTCTGGTATAGTCTTTTGGCCGTTTTGGCCACTGTTTGTTACGGCACAAGCGTAAACACGGTGGGTACCTATCTCAAAAATATGAGTTCGCTGACCATCAGTGCCGTTTCCTTTCTGATCATTGGTACGCCAGCCTTGCTCTACCTGTTTTCTACTGATTTTGTACATCGGCTCACTACTGATCCTCAGGGTTGGAGTGCTTTGGGCTATGTTTCTATTCTTTCGCTGGCAGGCACCGTTTTGGCTTCCATTATCTTTTTTCAACTGGTTCATTGGACCAATGCTGTATTTGCCTCTACGGTGGCTTATCTGATCCCTGTTGTAGCGGTAGGGTGGGGTGTTTATTTTGGAGAATCCATCACTGTTTTCCACTTTGTGGGGATGGCGTTTATTTTGGCAGGAGTGTATTTGAGTAAAGGCAAGAAAGCTCAACGTTCCGCCAGCAGCTCCGTCATCGCCCGAAGATGATCAAGTAGTGCTTGACGGTCCTTGATTTGTGCCAACTGGTCATAAGTGATCGGCTCACCGATTTTGATGTCAATCACTCTTCCCGCCTTGTTGCGAATTTCGTGTAGCAATAGACTCAGCCGCAAGTTCATACTCAAATGGCTGGCAACCTGAAACAACCGACTGTTTTGCCCGTGGATGTAAAGCGGAACCACCGTGGACTGGGTACTTTGAATTACCTTTACCACAAAGCGTTTCCAAGTCAGGTCCTGCGCCTTGCCCCACAAACGTGATGACGTGGCCACACCACCTGCTGGAAAAATGGCCAACATGCCTCCTGCTTTCAGGTGTTCCATTGTTTTGCGCCGGGTTTCAATGTTGGTGCGGGCTGCCGCCTTGTTTTCCCGAAAATCGATGGGTAGGAAATGGTCAGCCAGGAGTGGCTCGCGGGCCAATATTTCATTGACCAGCACCACAAACTCCTGGCGTATACGCGAAGCCAGAAGGCCGAGGATCAGGCCGTCCACAACTCCGAAAGGGTGGTTGGCGATAAAAACCAGCGGGCCTTCTTTGGGGGCTTTGAGCAGTTGGTTGAAGTCGTATTGTACTTGTACCTGCAATTTCTCCAGTGCTACCTCCCAGACCTCCCCCGGGCCCAATTCCATATCGTAGATATCATTGTACACCTTTTCCAGCTTTTTCCTGCCAGTAACCTGCTCTATGGTTTGAATGATCCATTTTTTGATCTGTGGGTCAGTCTCATCGGCATACGTGAGTTTGCCCCGGCGATTATTCGGAGTGGAAGCAGCTTTTTCCGGATTGACTGGTTTGCTATTCATTATTGTAAAAATAAAATTAATTGGTTTTACAAAATGAAAAAAGCGACACTTCCCTTTGGAAATGTCGCTCATGGCAAAACTTATGATTTTATATATTTTCTTATGGACGGCTATTGCCGATCATTACTCGTTTAGTGCCGATCAAATTGCCTTCACTCGTTACCTGCAAGAGGTAAACGCCGTTGGGCAAATTGTTCAATTCTATTTGTTCAGTAGCATTGGCCTCAGCGAAATTCTGACGCAGTACCACTTTACCAATAGTATTGATCAGGGTTATCTCTGCGGTTTTTCCAACCAGACCTGGAAGGTTAACATTGACCACGTCGGTAGCCGGGTTTGGATAAACGCTGATTTCCATATCTGTTGTAGCATCGGTCAGACCACTGCCCTGTTCCGGAGTGCTCAGGGTTGGTGGTGGAGTAGAGCCCACACAGGACACATTCTCAAAAGTCACAGATGTCATTGAGTTGTTGAAGCTTTGCGCGATCAATCCCAAGTGAATACATGAGCTCATTGGAACGCTGGTAAACAGTACCATCTGCCAATTGACTCCATCCGGAGAAGCGTACCCCATAAAGTTATTACCAGAGCGAACCAGCTTCAGCCAGCTTGCACCAGGTTGGAAAAACTGGCTAGGGAAAGCCAACCCATTGGTAGAGCTTCTTATTTCGCGGAATACAAAGTTGGTCAAACTGGTCTTCATTTCTACTTTTTTAGAACCAGCGCTCAGGGATTCGCGCATTTGTATGCCTCCCCAGCCTGGGTTGCCAATGCTGGACACTTCGGCAATAATTTCGCCATCGCCACACATGTACTTGTAAGCAATGTGCTGGGCATCAGTATTAAAACCGCTTGTACCAGCTGAGTTTACAACAAAGGCTTCGGTACAAGTGGCATAGCTGGCACTTCCGCTACCATTGCCTATCTGAGTATCAACCCAGGGGAAAGGAAGCGCATCACCTGCTGCAAGAGAAACGTTGGCTACACAAGAAGAAGATTTACCGGTTTCGTCGGTTACCGTAACGGTAACCTGAGTCACACCGGTATTGGCACAAGTTAAAGATGCAGGACTAATATTGGTTACTCCAAAGTCGCTACAGTCATCCGTAGTGGCCAATGCATTGAAGACCTCTTCCTCGTCAATTTCGTAAGTGCCGGATGGTGGTAAGGTCACTGTTGCGTTTTTACAGACGGCAGTAGGTGGTGCCAAGTCCTCACAAACACAATCAATCGTCAAATCAAAATCACCGGTGCTGCTACCAAATCCGTGCACCAACACAAAGTAGGTCTCACCAGGAGTGGTGCTGAACTCAAATTCTGATGTGAAACCAGAACAACCAGGACCGTCATCATTGCCTCCAATGCATAGTAAGGCACCACAGTTGCCAGAAAAGACACTGATCTTTGTATCATAATCCGCCTGATCGCAGGTGCTCACTGTTGCAGTTGAAGCTTCAGCGACAAAGGTATACCATACATCAGGAGCAGTAACGGATACGCCACAGCTGCCAATTACATTTATGTTGGCATTGTCAGTTGTTCCACTAACCGTTTGTCCACACTCCACAAAAATGGCACCGCTGCAAGCGTCATTAGCAGGTGGTGGAGGTGGTGGTGGAGAGCAGGTGATGGTCAGGTCGAAATCACCGGTGCTAGCACTAAAACCGTGCACCAGTACCCAATAGGTTTGACCGATGGTAGTGGCTACCGTCAAGCGTGAGGAAAAACCGGAACAACCGCTGCCATCGTCATTACCACCTACACAACTCAGTGAACCACAGCTGCCGGAAAATACGCTCAATTTGGTATCGAAGCTGGCCTGGTTGCAGGTGCTGATTGTCGCATCTGGTCCGGTAGCTACAAAGGTGTACCATACACCAGGTGAGGTGTTGCTTATAGTACAAGTACCCACATTGTCGAATGTAGCTAGTTGAGTTGTACCGCTTACCGTTTCACCACAATCCATAGAAATGGCATTGGCACAAAGGTCGTTTACCGGTGGCTCGGTTGGCGGTGGTCCTGCACAAGTCAGGGTTAGGTCAAAGTCACCGGTGCTGGAGCTAAAACCGTGTACTAATATAAAGTAGGTAGTACCTGGGGTAGTGGAAACAGTAACCTCAGAAGTGAAGCCGGAGCAACCACTGCCGTCATCGTTACCTCCCACACAGCTGAGCGAACCGCAGCTTCCGGAAAAGATGCCAATTTTGGTGTCAAAATCGGCCTGGTCACAAAGGCTGGCAGTAATTTCGTTGCCTGGTGCCACAAAGCTGTACCACACCCCAGGAGCAGTGTTGGAAGTTCCACAGGTACCTACGTTATCAACGGTAGCGGTAACCGTGGTTCCACTCACGGTGGTTCCACAATCAATAGAAATGGCATCGCCGCATAGGTCATTGGCCGGTGCCATCAGGGCTGTAGTATTGGCATGAAGCCCAAAGTAGGTAGTTGAAACAGGAGACAGACTGTCGCCAATAGCAGGCTATATCCTGTTCGTTGAAAATTGGTATTCGTAAAATGTGTCCTCATTAAAAGATAGGTTTAAATGATAATAAGTCCCCTGCCCGGGCAGGAGGTAGAAAAAATTAGGTAGTAGTAGATAGCCTCGTTTATCTTGTGGGGGGAAGAATAACCATAGATGATATGCAAAAATGCATACATGTGTAGCCAATTGATTGAGCATCAATTAATGGTAGGCTTGTCGGCTAATGGTCAACTGAGAAAATTAATAGTATGTAGAAATCTAAAGTCTAAATCAGAAGTTGGTGGGAGGTCTTTGCTGACATCAAAAGTATTACTTTTTCGTAATATTTCAAAACATTGTTGTTGCGAACCTGAAATTTATAGTGATTCTAAACACGGTACTTACGCCATCTAGTGGCTTCTCGCTCCAGTGTCTTGCCATATTTCTCAGGTACTTCGATTTGTACCTTAATGAAATCCTGGTGAATGGGATGTAGGAAATTTAATTCGGTGGCGCAAAGGAACATTCCTTTACCTTTCAGCGTATTTTCGGGAGGGCCGTACAGCTTATCACCCAAAATAGGATGACCGATGCTGGAAAGATGGATGCGTATTTGGTGAGTGCGTCCTGTTTGGGGAAAAACATCGAGTAAACTCAGGTATTCATTGCGCAGGGATGGCACCTGATAGAGTCTGTAAAAATCAGTGTGCGCTTCCTTCCCGTCAATGGGCGTTTGGATATTACCCTCGGAGGCAATATTGCCCATCACAATGGTCTGATAACGCTTTTTGACGGTCTTCAACTCGAATTGTCGTCCCAGCTCTTGACAGGCTAGGGCCGTTTTGGCTATGAGTACCAAGCCACTGGTCAAACTATCGAGGCGGTGTACGGGCCTCATTTGTTGGAGGGCATCTTTCTCGGAACTGGTTCTCAAATTGGTGGGTAGTGCATTTTGCAGGGTGCGAAACTGATTGCCACTGACTACTAATCCTGCTGGCTTGTTTACCACGGCCAGGAAATCATCTTCGTATACTATTTCTAATGGAAGGGAAAAAGGCTTGGGTAGGTTCTTGTCTTCTTCAACGAGCTCAATTTTCTGACCGGGTTTTACCCAACGGCCACTTTCAGCGGGAGCGCCATCCACGTGAATGGCGCCTCGCTTGATCGCTTTCTTTATTCCTTTACGCGAAGGGATGAACTCGGTGAATACTCCGGGGGCATAATCGCTCAACCGGATACGTTCCACCTCTTTCGGTACGATGTGGGATTGCAAAATCCGGGACACAAGTTACCTCTTAGGAGTTGAGGAAAAGGTCCTTATCAGTATGCAGTTTTCTCCTTAGCTTACGCAATGCCCGATCTCTGATCTGACGAATGCGTTCGCGGCTGAGGTCAAGGCTTTCGCCAATATCCTGTAGGCTGTGGGCGCGCTTGCGTTGAATGCCATAATGCATAGATAGCACTTCCACTTCGCGTGGACTCAACTGTGTAAGTAGGTGCTGCATAGCGATTTGCAGGGATTCCTTCTCCGCTACAGCTGAATCCGGGCTATCGGCATCCTCGTCGGCCAATACCGTTTCCAATGGAGAGCTGTCGTCCGAACTGTCTAATGGTTCGCTTAGTGACCGGCAATTCTTGTATTGACTGAGGCAACGCTCAATCTCTCCGGCTTCCATGTCCATTGATTCCGCCAGTTCTTCAGCACTGGGCTCTCTTTCCAGTTCCTGGTATAGTTCATTGCGTTGACGGTAAACTTGCTGGGATTTCGACAACTGGCTGATTGGCAGCCGAATCTTCTTCCCTTTCTCATTGAGCGCTTGTAAAATAGCTTGGCGGATCCACCATACGGCGTAAGAAATAAATTTAAATCCGCGGGTCTCATCAAATCGCTGTGCCGCACGTACCAATCCAATGTTGCCCTCGTTGATCAAATCATCAAGGCTCATACCGGTATTCTGGTACTGCTTGGCTACTGAGATCACAAAACGCAGGTTGCACTGGATAATCTTCCGCAGTGCCATCTGGTCGCCATCCTTGTAGCGTTTGAATAAAGCTAATTCCTCGTCTGCACTCAGTACATCGTAGCGCGATACCTCTGTGAGGTATTTTTCGATCGATTTACTATCTCTCCTCGTTATGGAATTAGTGATGACTAATGCTCGCATATATGAATTGTTGTTTAATAAAAGGTGCCGTTAAGCACACCTGTTGTTTTAAAAATTATTCTTTGCCTGATCCTTTTCGGATAACCGATCTGGCAGTAGCTGATTTTTCGAATTGCAGTTGGGAAACAATCAGTGATCTCGATTAAATTTTTACAATTCGAGTGGGTTTTGAAAATTGTTTTCCGATTTCCTGTTAACGTTCAGCACGTAGGTCACTTGAAAACCAAGTCAATGGGTTTGGCAGAATGGGTTTGAGATTATTGGTATTACATGCATATTCGTCAAAACATTGTTTCTAAATGTGATATTAAGCTATTATACCACGGGCACACAATACTACATAAAATTTGAACGGGTCATTCGCTCAAAAACAGGCACTGATATGCTCATCCACCTATTTTATAACGTTATCTGTTTGAAATCAGTTCATTATCAACCAAATAATTCAAAATTTAGATCATTTTTTTTAGATCTCTGCTGTATCTAAGATAGTGCATAAGCCAATTGTATGCTTGCTTTAAAGACACAACGCTGACGCCAAGAGACCGGTTTTGAAGACTGATTTCGTAAATTAGATGCCAGGAATGAAAGATTTCGCGGTAGGCTTTCAACAAGGGATAACCAGTGGAGTATATATGTGCCAGCTCTGCCCCTACGCCGTTGATTTCCACCACTTGAAAGATACCATTTTTCAGATCGGAAAGACTTGGTGTCTTCAAATCGACCCGGCCCAGATAAATTCCGTCCAGCTGACTAAAAAACTGATCGAATGTGTCGGTCAATTTCTCGTCAATCAGATGTCTGTTATCGTGAAAAATGGCCCCTTGAGCGTGATTGCCAATGGTCGACAACAACTGCCTTTTGCCCTTTCCTGGGATGCTGGTCAGCGTTTCGGGATTGAGTAAGGGCTTTAGGATAGCAGCGTAGTAGGTAAGCCGCCGATCCTGGTCAATCAATTGCTCAATAGTACGAAAACCATCTCCCACCACTGAGGGGTATTCTTTGTACACCAGTGATAAAATCTCTCCGGTCGTCGCCGTGGGAAAGCGGTAATAGTATACGCTAAACTCCTGCTCGTATTTGATGTTTTCCTGAATTAAGACAGGGATTGCCAACGACCGATAATGGTTCCACAACGACTCCTCATCATAGATTTTTTTCACCAGTCGTCCGCGCTTGCCTACATCGGGTTTGACAAAAAGAGGGAATTCAAGCTGAGGAATGAATTGTTGAAGTTTTTCCGGCGACTTTGGTCTCAAGTAAAACGTTTTTGGCAAATAGGATGCCGGGACCTTGTCGTAAATAGCCTGTTTGGATTCTCCGCTAATACCACCTCCCTGGATACCTGGATTGGTGGCCACAAAAAAGATTGGGGATCGCGCTTTAAGGCTCAGCCAGGTCCAATAGATAAATACCGGGAAGTAGATCAGCAGAAAGGGCCAGTATTCCCAACGCGACCACTTCCATCGGATGTTTTTCCATTTAGTTGAAGTCCACCATTTTGTTGTGTATGGGGAGGTGCTGGCTTTCGAATTGCCCATTGAGTAAATCATGATACTCCATCTTTAGTTGGTCGGATGATTTAATGATCTGGGTTATGCTTACGGTTTTGACAATTCCATCGCGGTCCATGACGACATCATTCCAGGGATCTCCATCACCGGCAGTCTGGTGGAAGTTCAGGATGGCATCAGGACTATATTGTGTGTGTTGTTTTTTCCATTCATCAAACCAAATCCGCCTTTTTTGTTTGGCATTGGCATCATACAGGGTAGAGGAGGCCCAGATATGAGAGACCTCCCTGTCCAGGCGGGTAGGGTAGGTTTCTTTTTCATCCCACCTCAATTCGTACGGTTGGCCTTCATCAATGATCACCATGGTGAATGGCTCCATGCCCTGAAACTCATATTCTGTAAAAAAATGCTCCACCTCCCCATATTCAAATAAGTCGAGCACCATCAATCCCCGGCTTCTGCGATAAGGAGGATCGTGGTGATGTTTTTCGAAGGCCCCGTTTAGCAGGCAAACCACCCGATTGGCATTGGAAAAGGCAATCCAGGTACCACCGGCAGAAGTATCCTGTGGGAAACACAACTGTTGTCCTTCAATCTTGCGTAGCGACAGTTGTTTGGGCGAACGGGAAGGCTGTTCATCTCGATTGGAGGTCAACACAAATTGTTCGTTGCCCAAAGGCAAATAAGTTACCGTACACATAGGTAATTGAGTTGTTCAACTGATATTGCTAACAAGATTCGTGGATCAAGAGTTTTCATCAGCTTCGTACCAAACGATCACATCCTCTGCTTCTTTGCGCTGCAGGTCAGGCACGTCGGCTTCCTTAGCGGGATAACCCACCGGGATCAACAGGAAAGGCCGTTCATTTTCGGGCCGTTTTAATAGTTTTTGTAAAAAATTCATCGGGCTGGGGGTGTGGGTCAGGGCCACCAATCCGGCATTGTGGATGGCACTCAACAGAAAGCCACAGGCCAATCCCACCGACTCATTGACGTAGTAGTTCTTCAATTTCTTTTCGCCGTCCAGGTCGTAAGCTTTTTTGAAAACCACGATCAGATAAGGAGCGATTTCCAGAAAAGGTTTGTGCCAATCGGTTCCGAAAGCTTTTAAGTCTTCGATCCATTCCTCACTCATTCGACCGTGGTAGTTTTCGTATTCCTCTTTTTCTGCGGCCTCGCGAATTTCGTGCTTGAGCTTCGGGTCGGAAACCACACAAAACGTCCAGGGTTGCTTATGAGCCCCGGAAGGAGCCGTAGAGGCGGTCATGATAATGTTTTCGATAATCTCTCGCGGCAATGGTTTTTCAGCGAATTCACGCACGGTGCGGCGCTTGTCCATTTCCTGATAATACTCCCGGCTTCGATTTAAAATTTCTTCCTTAGGGTACCGAATACCCTTGTAAGGAATAAATTTTGGCGTGGTTTTTTCCATTTTTTTGGCTTGTGGGTGTAAAGATAGAATCCACCGGCAGAATATGGTTGATTTAGGGCTAAAATTATGGGGTTGAAATACTTACGGGCAGTATTTTGCCATTAAAGAAACGATGCCCATGCTCGGCAAACCAGGCCACATACTGGCCCATATCCTTGCTTCCCACCGGTGCTTCATAGCCGGGAAAAGCCTCTGCAAGCATTTCCGTTTGTACGGCTCCCAGTGCCAGACAGTTGAAGGAAAGGCCCTGCTCTTTGTATTCTTCGGCGAGGCATTCGGTCAAATTGGCGAGCGCGGCTTTACTGGCGCTATATGCCGATAATCCGGGAAATTTGCTGCTCCCCTGATAACCACCCATGCTCCCAATGCTGACAACATGACCCCGCTGAGCCCTTAGCAATTTAGGCAAAAGTAACCGGACCAGATCCACCACACCGAATAGGTTGGTGGCAAAGGTGGCTTCCCATTCCGCCCGGCTAAGGTCGGCAAAAGGTTTACTGCTGAGCTGTCCCGCATTATTGATGAGAATATCAATGCTTTCCCACGATTGCGTCTTTTGTAAGAGGGCTTGTGGTTCCGGCTGAGTGAGATCATAGGTTAGGAAATCTACCTGGCCGGGCTTACATGCTGCCACTAATTCGCGAAGTGCGGTTTCATTGCGCGAAAGCGCCAAGATCTGATGTTCCTGGTTTTGGGCAAATACCTTGACAGCCTCGTAGCCGATTCCCCGGCTGGCACCGGTTACAATGATCTTCATAATTATTAGTCCTCGTTTTGACAAATGATTTTTTGGATAATCGTACCCCGGTCAGTTTTGATTTTGATGAAATAGACACCAGCGGCCACTCCCGGCAGCGAAATCGTCCAACGCTGGTCATCTGGTGGGGTGTTAGCTGGAAAAACTTCCCGCCCAAAAGCATCAAAGACCTGATAATCGGTTGCTTTCAGATCCTGGTTCAATACCACCTGGATGAAATCATTAAACGGATTGGGGTATAGTTGAATATGGGCGGTGTTGATGATGTCAACAGCGGATATGATTGGTACTTCGATGATGGATAATCCCTGATTTTCGGTCAGTAGGTAGGTTCTGTCAGCTGTCACCTCCTCATAGGTTTCGGTAAGGCCATTTGGCCAGCGTACGATTACCTGGTCGATCATTTCATGACTTCCTAAACCAAAATGTAGGGTCAGGCTATTTTGGCTGGCGTAGCCGGAGCCTCCGCTTATTTCATCGGTATAGCGCTGTTCGCCGCAGATTAACTGCACCCGTGCACCGATGGCACTGCCATTGCTGATCGTGCCTTTCAGTTTCAGGTTTACCCAGTGGTGTTGGGCATTACCCTGGTTGATCAATAGCTGATTGCCCACAATACCGCCCCGGTTATTAACAAAAACATCTATCTGGCCATCGCGATTGAGATCACTGGTCGCTACTCCGTAGCTTCCTTCCATGCTGGCAATCACCGTGCCTTCACTCACCAATGTAAAGGTGCTGTCTCCCATATTTTGGTACATCAAGTTGGGTTCGGGAGAAAAATAGCTGTCGTTCACTACGTAGATATCCTGCCAGCCATCATTATTGAAATCCAGGAAGGTAGTACCCCAGCCCATGCCCAAATCTGTGATGTTGGCCATTTCTGAAATATTGGAAAAGGTGCCGTTGCCGTTGTTGAGCAACAACGTATTTTCAAACCGATTGGTAATATACAGATCCAGCCAGCCATCGTTGTTGATGTCTCCAAAGTCGACGCCCATACCCTCACCAGCCACATCAGAATCAGAAATGTAGGATACATCAGTGAAATGGCCGCTGCCGTCATTCTGGTAAAGGATATTTGGCTGGTTGGCATCATGAGTAAGGTAAAGGTCGGGATCGCCATCATTATCATAGTCGAAAAAGACGGCGCCCATCGATATTTGATCATCCAAAGCCCCGGAGGCTTCGGTCACATTGGTAAAGGTCAGGTCTCCATTATTTTTATACAAAATATTTTCCTGATTCAAACGGGCCAGGTAGAGGTCGAGAAAGCCGTCTCGGTCAACATCGGCAAAAAGGGCAGCACGAACTTTGTTGCCCTGGTAGACACCAGCGTTGTACCCAATCTCTGAAAAAGAGCCTGAGCCATCGTTCAAAAAAAGCAGATGATCATCAGTTTGGCTACTTACAAAAAGGTCAAGCCACCCGTCATTGTTGATGTCGCCCCAAATGCACATACCGTGCATACTGGGATACACGTCAATGCCTACCGCCTGTGCCTTTTCAATAAAAGAACCATCTTGTTGTTGCTCGTAGAGCAAAATGCGTTCTAATTGCGGATAAACAAGGATATCCTCCCGGTCATCGTTGTTGTAATCGGCGAAAGCCACGCCGTAGTTTTTGCCAACGTGATCGATCCCCCAGGCCGGAGCCATGTCCTCAAAAATTACCTGAGCCCGGCTCGGAAGGGAAAAAAGTACGGTGAAGGTGATGGTCGTTAAAATCTTGTTCATCCGCTAATGATTAAGCGCCTTTAAAAACCGGTTTCCTCTTTTCGAGAAAGGCATTGACCCCCTCTTGAAAATCTGCTGTGAGGCCTGCCGTAGATTGTAATTGATCTTCCACTGCAAGCTGGGTATCCAGATCGTTGGTCAGCGAGTAATTCAATGCCCGTTTGGTGAGCCCCAGACCCACTGTTGGCATTTTTGCCAATTGGGCAGCAAGTTTCCAGGCATCTTCCGCAAAAGTTTCTGCCGGAAAGGCTTTGTAGATCATGCCTATGTCGGCCGCTTCGGCAGCGCTGATTTTATCGCCTAGCATCATTAGGGCCGTGGCTTTTTGTCGACCGATCAGCCTTGGCAGGAAATAGGTGCCGCCACTGTCAGGGATCAATCCAATCTTGCTAAAGGCCTGGATAAAGGAAGCCGTTTCAATGGCTACCGTGATATCGCAAGCCAGGGCAATATTGGCCCCAGCCCCCGCAGCAACGCCATTGACCGCGCAAACGACCGGCTTTTCCAAATTGCGGATCAGTTTGATGATCGGATTATAATGCTCCGTGAGAATGGTGGTCAAGGAAGGCCCATCTTCGGCAATCACTTCCTGCAAATCCTGACCGGCGCAAAAGGCCTTACCTCCGCCAGTGAGAAAAACGGCACGAATATCTTCATCTCCTTCACATGATTTCAGATGTTCCTGTAGCAAGAGGGCCATCTCTCGGTTAAAGCTGTTAAAAACGTTTGGACGATTGAGGGTGATGCGGGCAACTTGATCGATCTTTTCGAAAAGAATACTCTCCATAGGTTTTAGTGACATTTAAAATAATCAAATGGTTCCAGGCAGTCATTGCACTGGTAGAGCGACTTACAGGCGGTCGATCCAAATTGGCTGACCATCCGGGTATTGGCTGACTTACAATGAGGACAGGGCACTGCTCGTTCTTTGGCAAACAGGGCATCTTTATCCGGGCTATTGGGCAAAGGTGGTGCAATGCCGTATTCCTCGAGCTTCTGTCGCCCCTTCTCGGTAAGCCAGTCTGTGGTCCAGGGCGGGCTAAGCACGGTAGTTACTTTCACGGGGTCAATGCCGTTTTCCTGTAGGCAGGCACGGATATTGATCTCGATCGTATTCATGGCAGGGCAGCCTGAATAAGTGGGGGTGATGATCACTTCCGTCAATCCGTCATTATGGATCTTCACATCCCGAATGATCCCCAGATCAACGACGGTAAGCACCGGTATTTCCGGGTCGCTGACCTCCTCCAGTAACTGCCAGATTTCTGCTGTGGTTAAGGTCATGGTTAAGGCTTTTTTTTAAGCGTATGGTTAGATTAATCATCAAAAACAAAATTTAACCTACACTTATAATAACAGCAAAAAGGTCAATTGGTTATCCTGCAAATTGCTAATCCATCTTGGTCAGGTCCAGGTTGCGGATCATGAGCAAATAGGATTTTGCAAACGCTTCGATTGAGTCAAAATTGAGTGAACCCGTGGCGGGAGTCAATCGAGTGAAGCGGCTGCGGTTGTCATCCACAATGCGGTCAATGGCTTTACGGATGGCTTTCTTATTCAATTTCTGATTGTCAAAATCGTAATAATTCAGGTGAAAGCCCAGTTTTCTGAAATAATCCGCTTCCACTATTTCAAAATACAGATGAAACAAATCGCGATCGGGCTTGGGTATGGCGTAGTTGAACATACAATAACCAACGATGTAACCGGGAATGGCCAATGCTACATTATGGTGGTTATTGTCAAAGTACCAGTCCATGTGATTGAGCTCACCGTCAATAAATCCAACCACACGATCGTGATTGACCGGTGTGGTAATCCCGAAGGTGGTCTTCACGCGATACATTTCTTTGAAAAATTCTTCTCTTGGCCGATCCAGCAGCTTTTGCAATTCCTTGCAGAGTAGTGCATTTTTTTCCACCAGAGGCTTGTCTCCCTTGGCAAAATAGCGACGATGTACCCGCTCTAGCGTTTCCATCATATAGCCTTCGGGCTTGACCAGGTAATCGAGTTTATAAATCAGGTTGAGTAACAAATAGCTAATACCACCTGGATACTGATCACGGTTGAGCACCCCGGAGGCAATTTCGTCCAACACCTTTTGTACCTGCGCCTGAATAAAGTTGTACTTGACCTCTTTTTCCCATTCTGGTAAATCCTGCAGGTGTGAAGTGTCGAGCGGTTCCAGCATCTTGAACTCGTCGATCAGCAAATCGTCCTGTTTATCAGCCTGGGTGGCAACTTCCTTTAGCGCGTAATAGAGTTTGTAGGGCGACCCATCGAGGGTGTAGCTGTCAAAGACCACGGAGATATTGTGGTCGACATCAAGGGCAAAACGGCTGAATTTCAGGCTAAAGTTTTGCTCAATCAGGCGGCGCATAAAACCAACATTCAGAAACTGAGATCTGGCCACCTTGGCTTCGGCCTTTAGCTTTTTATTGTTGGCAAAACCCGTTATCTTTTTGGATCCCTGATAAATTTCAAAATGAATGGTACCATCTTTCTCTTCCCACTTCACATTATCTTCTCCTTCGTCGCGCAGATATTTAAAGAACTCCCGGTAAGAATCGAGGTAATCTTCCTGTTCAAATTTTTCCAGTGCCAGATCCCAGGAGTCGTAGTTGGCGTCAGTTTTGTAGGAGTCGCTGTAACGACCGAAGGTGATATCCGGTTGGGATATCGCTTCCTCCTTTCCACCAAAAATCCGATCGAGAAGTCCCATGTTGTGCTACTGTTTTCTTTTATAACCTATAGGTGCGAAAAATACGATAATTATAACGATGCACCTAGCAGAGCAGACAATAAGTCTCAATTTCACTCCTCTCTGCTGGTTGTCATTCCAAATTTTATGTACATAATTGAGCAAATTGCCAAATTTGCATGTTTCTGCCCTTGACTTCCGCCAAAAATTATCTATTTTTGTAGAGTTCTTTTGCAAATCATAGATTTCCCCTTCCCTTCGTATACTCCTGTAATCCAAGCATTTTGGATAATTACCCCTTTTGCTCATTTCACGAAACAAATTTAACAATTGCAGACTGACCTCAATTTGGGTTAAATACTCAAAGACTGGACAGTCGGATACCCCCCATATCCCTGTAGTTTGGTCTAGGTATTGATTGGCATGCCTGTAATGTCTCAATTATTTTACCAGACAGGGTTGACTAATGATTGTTGATTTTTTGATCTGTGAACAAAAAATGTGTGTGATGGGAGCCACTGTCAATAAACCAAATCAAAACTGGCTAAAGAACGTGAATAAAACGATTCTATTAAATCTGGACAATAGTAACCTATTGGTCTCTGACCTTGCCAAGTCTGCCTTTATGAGTGAACGGCAGTTTTACCGGGAAATCAAGAAAGCTATGGGCCTTACCCCCAATCAGTATATCCAGCAAGTGAAAATGGGAAAGGCCAAAGAGTGGATTACTAACCGAAAATATGCTTCATTAAAAAAGCTTTCCCAGGCACTGGGCTATGCCCGAACCGACTACTTTTCTAAAGTATATGAAAAGCATTTTAATGAATTCCCTAACCTGGATAGAGTGGGGCAGAATTCTGATTTTTAGGTTTTTAGGTAATTTTATTTTTTATATTTATTCATGAGTTATTTTGGCAGGATTATGAGGTTAAAATCATATATCTTTGTCAGCAAAGGTTTGAAATTGAGATTACAGGAGTATTGTAAGTTAATGTAAAATCTTTTCAGACGACCGACCAGAGATTCATTTTGTTCCATGCGACGCTTAGGTCGCATAATGTTTCCTTTTTCTACGCTCAATCAGTAAAATAGACTGGTTTATTTAACCTAAACGATTTCAGGGCTAACAGATTTGAGTTTTCAATGTCAAAACAACATTGAAGGCCACTTATTTGTGATCGATAGTGAATTTGGTTTCGCTATAGCGATGCATTTTATTGCCTGAAATTAACAGAAGCAGGTCTTTTGGCCAATCGGCCAGGGGGACAATGATTTAGGTATTCCTTTATTACCAATTGCCGACTTATACCAGGGTAATGCTCTGTGTATGAGATAAGTATCGTATTGGATTTTTCACCAAACCCAATTTATAAAATCAAAATTTTTTAAACAAATGAAAAAATTCTTTCTATTAACCCTAGCCTTCTTCCTCACTGTTGGATTAGCTGTAGCGCAACAGAATAATAGCAACGTGAACCAGAACGGAGAGAAAAATGTCGGCAATAACACCCAGATTGGTAAGAAAAACGATGCCACTATCGATCAGGATGGTGATCACAACAACAGTGACAATCACCAGACAGGAGACGAAAACTGGCAAAACACTTACCAGGATGGTGACTGGAATACTTCCAATACCAACCAGGATGGCGACAAGAACTCTGCCAATACTGAGCAAAGAGGTGATGGCAATGAAAGCCTGACCAATCAGGATGGCGACCGCAACCAATCAAGTGTTTATCAACAAGGACGTAGTAATGGCGCTTACACTGACCAGGATGGTGATCGGAACAGTTCTCACACCATTCAGTACGGCCGCGAAAATACTGCCGACACTGACCAGTATGGTGATGACAACTTCTCTCAGACTTACCAGGACGGTTACCGCAATGGTTCTGAGGTAGAACAGGATGGGGACCGCAACACGGCCTATACCGATCAGAATGGCCGCCACAATGATTCCTGGCTGAAGCAGGATGGCAAGCGCAACTTTGGTAGCATTTACCAGCATGGCGTAGGAAACAGCTCTGATGCACATCAGGATGGTGATGACAACGACATAAGCGTGACTCAGCTATGGGAAAATAACGACTCCTGGGCGAAGCAGGATGGTGATGACAACCGTGGCTCGATTTATCAGGATGGCAATGGCAACCGCTCCAACCTCAAGCAGGATGGTGACAATAACGGAGCTGATATCACACAACTTGGCTACGAAAACAACTCTAAGGCTAAGCAAGATGGTGATCACAACTACGCTAATGTATATCAGGAAGGTGCCTGGAACAATTCTGACCTGGAGCAGGATGGTGACCACAATGAACTGTATGTGACTCAACTGTGGGAGAAGAACACCTCTACTGCCAAGCAAGATGGTGACCGTAACTATGGTAACGTATATCAGTCAGGTTACGACAACAATTCTGACCTTGGTCAGGATGGTGACCGCAACAATGCCTACGTTACTCAACTAGGAGCTAAGAATGACTCCTGGCTGAAGCAGGATGGTGACCGTAACAATGCTGACATCTATCAGAACGGCCGTGAAAACAGCTCTAATGCACGCCAGGACGGTGACGAAAATGGCTTGTACGTAAGTCAATTGGGTGACCACAATTCTTCTTGGGCAGACCAGGATGGTGACAACAACCACGGAAACGTACACCAGGATGGCTATTACAACTCTTCTGAACTGAGCCAGGATGGTGACCGCAACAGCGCTAACCACGGTCAGTATGGAGCCGGAAACAGTGCATGGTCTAGCCAGGATGGTGATCAAAACCAGTTGAACACCAATCAGTATGGTGCTGCCAACACCGGTAATACCGAGCAGGATGGTGACTACAACTATTCTGATATCTATCAGGCCGGGTATGACAACTATGGAAATGTTTATCAGGAAGGTGACAAGCACACTTCTCACGTCAACCAGGTTGGTGCACACAACGTTTCTAACGTAATTCAAAAAGACTAATTGGGCAACCAATAATTCCTACAGGAGGGCAGTTTTGCTGCCCTCCTATTTGTATGTAATATGAAACTTGATATGATACCAATAAAACCAATAGTGGCACTTTTTACCTTTTTGTTGATTGGCTTTGTCGCAATAGCACAAAACGGCTCGGCAGCAGAAGAGGAATTCATTAGAAATAATGTAGCCCAGGGGCAGGATGGAAATCTGACTCAAATTCAGCAAATCGGAGACTTCAATGAGGTCAATATCCTACAGGACAATGTGCAATATGCAGAATTGCTACAGCGAGGTGATTACAACCTGATTCAGACTGAAATGAGTGGTGGAACCAATAGTGTACAGGTGTTGCAGGATGGCAACTACAATCGCTACAAATTGCAGGTGGACGGCCGCAATAATGTGCTGGGAGCCTACCAGTATGGTGATAACAATGTCATGGTTCAGGAAATGGATCGCACCGATGATCGGCGAATGTATCTGTTCCAAAGAGGGAATGACAATTACCTGGAATACCGTGGCAATGATACCTACCAGCCGGATTTACCACTGCAAATCACACAGGATGGACAAGGACTGCAGTTGATTATCAATCCCGCAAACCATTTTTGATCCATGAGAAGGCACAGCATATTGACTTGCATGCTAATGGTCTATTCAGGTTTTTTCTGCACCGTTGTTGCTCAGGATGTAGTGGCTTCGTTGGTAGCTGTTATTCAGATCGATACGCTGAGTGATAATATGCTTTCCATTAAAAGTATATGTGACAATAGGGGGGAAGAACCTTATGAGTCACTTGTTTACGAAGTGCTCATTCTAAAAAGGGATAGCCGGGGAAATGTATCGAATAACAAGCAAGGTGGTGAGTTTTCAATTGATCCGAAATCGAAAGAATTGTTGTCAACACAGCGACTGAATTTCGGTCCTGATGGGTTATTAACCGTTCGCCTGAAAATCTTTCAGGGGGCAAAAATGCTTGCAGATGCCTTCTACACCAACGGCAATGTGGAGCAGGCTGATATCATTCAAAAAGACGAAAATCCGGACCAGAGCCAAAGCGAAGTTGACCCGCTATTGGATGGCGGGTTGATCATTGATGAAACCCGCACCCGATTGGGCAGGGATTTCTACGACCATTTTTACACGGGATGGCAAACCGAAGCGCCTCCGGGCATCGGCGATTATTTCATCCGCATTGAAGAACAACCCTTTCGTGGGTTAAGCACTGTCATTAAAGTATATCTAGACGACACTGTGATCTTTCAGCAAATCCTGCAGCCGAGGGCCAATTACATCGAAGATTTAGTTGGTTTTGTGGTTTCGCGTATGCAACGGGCTGTCAAACAATTGGCCGAACTGCGCAAGGATTTTTCCGAAGAAGGAGATCAGTCCGGTACCGGTATTTATTGATTTTTTCCAAACTCTGATTGGTAGAACAGGTAAAGAAAAATGCCTTTCTCCAACGCCTAAAATCCAAAGAAAATGAACAAGCACTTACCCATTTTGTGCACACTGATGTGTCTGTTTTTTTTCCTCACACCCACTTCCGCTCAGGATTTTGTGTACCGACCCAAGAATCCTGCTTTTGGTGGTAGTGACTTCAATTACCAATGGCTGCTCAATTCTGCCAATGCTCAGAATACCATCGAGGAGGAAGATGAAGAAGATCCCTTTGGCAGGGAGAATCAACTCGACCAATTCACCGAATCGCTCAATCGACAATTGCTCAACCAGATTAGTCGTAGCCTTTTTGCCGATCAATTTGGTCAGGATGGCCTAAGCGAAGGTACTTTCCTATTAGGTGATTTTCAGATTGAAATTACCGAAGGGCTTGATGGTATTAATATCACCATTTTCGACCTGGCAGGAGGAGGCCAAACCAGTATTTTGGTTCCGTTCTTTTAGCCTTTCCTATGAATGATAAGATTATTTAAATCCAAGAATACCCTCCCGGATTTAGAGTTTGGAAAGGCTTGGCTACCTGTTTGCCGAAAGCTGAGCTTTTGTGTAGGCGTGAAGGGTGGCCAGGCATTTTTCAACATCTTTATCCGGGAGTTTTTACCAAACTCTATTTGTGCATGAAACCGAAGTATTTCATTCTAATCCTGTTTCCATTGGTGATTTGCAGCGGATGTGCCGCTTTCCTTCACCAGCCCACGGGGCCGCAGGCTGCCCGAATTGGCGAAGAAACGGTCATCACTCCAAGCCTGCGTCAATTACCCATACCTCAGGAAAAGTTGGTTGCGGCAGTCTATAAATTTCGCGACCAGACCGGTCAGTACAAACCGTCGGATGTCGGTGCCAGCTGGTCTACCGCAGTCACCCAAGGTGGTACCAATATCCTGATTCGGGCCCTGGAAGATTGTGGCTGGTTTATTCCCATTGAGCGGGAGAACATTGGCAACTTATTTAACGAACGCAAGATCATCACCTCCAGCCGCAAGCAATATGGCAATCAGGAGCCCTTGCCGCCGTTACTTTTTGCAGGCATACTGCTGGAAGGCGGTGTCGTTTCTTATGATGCTAATATGCTGACCGGCGGTGCGGGTATTCGCTATTTTGGTGCCGGTGGTTCGGGGCAATATCGCCAGGACCGGGTTACAGTCTATTTGCGCGCCATTTCTACCAGTACCGGCAAAATCCTGAAAACGGTTTATACCTCCAAAACGATTCTTTCTCAGGCAGTAGATGTGGGCCTGTTTCGCTACGTTAAGTTCAAGCGCTTACTGGAAGCTGAAACGGGATTTACCTATAATGAACCTTCCGAAATGGCAGTCACCGAAGCTATTGAAAAGGCCGTACATAGTCTGGTGATGGAGGGCATTATCGATGGTCTCTGGGTGGCAGATACTTCCAGAATTATGGAAACTCAACTTGCTATTGGAGCCTACCAGGAAGAAAAAAACGAGATGCAACGCACCGATATTCTACAGCGGGAGCGTCAAAACTACAATCCCAGTGCCAGCTTTGAGGCCACGGGAATGGCCCTTTTGTACCAGGGAGACTTCCCCAATGCCAGGTATCAACCCGGCGTTGCAGGCAATCTGGCCTACCATTTTAGTCCTTTCTTTTTTACCCGGCTACGCGTCGGCACCAGTGAGTTCTCAACGGAACGTTTTTATGAAGAACGCGTCACCTTTGCCACCCTTGATGCGGGGTTGAGGCTATTGCCCAAAGATAGACTTTCCCCCATCGCCTATGTGGGAGGAGGGGTGTTAATGGATGAAAACAACAATACTTCACAAACCAATTTTGTGCTCAATGCCGGCCTTTCGATGGAGTATCGGATAGGAAAGCTATGGGGGCTGGAACTCGGCCTGGGGCAGCAATACCTGCTCAATGATGAGGTCGATGAAGTCATTCAAGGCAAATTCAATGACTATTTCTGGTACGGCTCCCTTGGGGTGAAGGTATTCTTTAACAAATAATCCTAGACTATTCCATCATGAAACATATATTTTTCCTGATTTTCATCGGCTTCCTCTTCCTTTGGTCCTGTCAGGAGGACACCATCGAACCACAACTTTACGGCCGGGTGACTGGCACGGTTATTGATGACGTGACGCTTATTCCACAACCCAACACTATCATCAGTACCAATCCCTCAACCTCAGTGATCACCGTCGAGCCGAATGGTACATTTCTGCTGGACTCCCTGGAACCCGGCAATTATACCATCAAGGCCCGCCTGGACGGATACCTCGACGAAAGTGTGACCGTTAATGTGAAGCCCGACATCACTACCGAAACGACGATACTGCTCTCGGTAGCTCCGGATGGCAATAAACCGCCCGGCGTTCCGGGAATTATCGCTCCATTGAATGGGAGTAACGATCTGACCACCAACCTGACCATCAGTTGGACGGCCAGTGACCCGAATGCCAATGATACCCTGCGCTACGACTTGATTTTGTATCCCGCCGATGGGGCCGAACCCCTCATGGTGGCGGAGCAGATTCTGGATACCTTTTATCAGGTTGATAACTTATTGTTTGACCAGCTCTACTTCTGGCAGGTCATTGTTTCGGACGGTACACATGAACCTGTGTATAGCCCGGTTTGGCAATTCAAAACCCGCATTTTTCCCGATGCCCGGATTCACTTTTCCCGTAAGGTAGATGATCAATATCAGATTTTTGGTTTTACGGAAGCGGATAGCTCCATTTTGATTATTGACGGCATCAAAAATTATTGGCGGCCACGGATGGACCCCGCCCGGGAGCGCATCGCTTTCCTCTCGATCGATGATTTGGAAACCCATTTGTACATCAGCAATAGGGAAGGGGAGAACATCCAACAGGTCACCGACATTCCGGTGGTGACTTATGACAATCTGAATACGGCTTACTGCTGGGCGCCTGATGGCGCACGATTGCTTTACGCCAATAACAACCAGTTGTACCTGGTCAATGACGATGGGACGGGCCTGACCGCATTGAGTGAGGCTCCCGCAGGCCAACGCTTTGCCGAAGTAGACTGGAACCAGAATACCAACCGCATCCTGGCGCGTACGGTGGAAAACTTCCACTACGAATCGCGGTTGTTTTTGATTGACCCAATGGATGGAAGTATGCAACCGCTGCTGGATAGCCTTCCCGGAAGTTACAGCAGCCCGAGCTTTGCGATTGATGGTGGCAAGGTGCTCTATTGTCATGATGTAACCAACTTCCCGTCGCCGGATGGCCGACAGCTGGATGCCCGGATATTTCTGCTCGATTTAGAGTTGGGCACCAATATGGATTTATCCTATGATAAGGTGGCAGGCACCAACGATTTGCAGGTGCGTTTTTCGCCCACCGGTGCCGTATTGATGTTTGTCAATACCCTCAATGATGGCATTTCTCGGCAAGACGTTTGGACGATGAAACTCAGCGGATTGGATCGCGAGCCCATCATTATGGAGGCGGAGATGCCGGACTGGCGGTGATTATTCTTTCAAAGGGAATTCCCGTATATTGAGCGAAAAAAGTATGCCTTCCTTCCGGACGCCTGTCAATATCCCGGATTTTCCTTTCAAGATTTCTCACAACAGCCCGGTGCTCAACCTCGGCTCCTGTTTTGCCGAGCACATTGGCCATCGGTTGGAGCGGTATAAATTTTCAAGCTTTTTGAATTCACACGGCATCGTTTACAATCCAATTTCTATTGCGAGGGCCATAGAGGATCTGCTTTCGCAAAAATACTACGAAAAAGAGGACTTGCTAGAATACGGGGACGGATGGCACAGCTTTGCGCACCACGGGCATTTTTCGCATCCGGAATTGGCGCAAGCGCTGGAAAAAATAAACGGCCAATTATCAGAGGCGCGAGCTTTTGTAGAAAAGCTCGACGTTTTGATTTTGACTTTTGGTACGGCCAATGCATTTGTCTACAAGGAGACGGGTGAAGTAGTGGCCAATTGTCATAAAATCCCGGGGAATGAATTCACGCGAATTCGGTTGTCTGTGGAGGAGATTATAGGGGCAATTGGCGAGCAATTATCTGCCTTACGGCAAATGCGCCCTGAGTTGAAGGTACTGCTGACGGTCAGCCCGGTGCGCCATATCCGCGATGGGTTGGTGGAGAACCAGCGCAGTAAAGCCAGCTTATTGCTGGTGGTGGAGCAACTGGAAAAACAGTTGGATTTTGTGCACTATTTTCCTTCCTATGAACTTGTCCTGGATGATTTACGCGATTATCGCTTTTATGATCGCGATCTGATTCATCCCAGCCCGGTGGCGGTGGATTATGTGTGGGAGCAATTCGAGAATTCCTTCTTCCCCAAGGAAACGCAGGCCTTGATAAAGCGCATCGATCGTATTATTTCCGCCAGTCAGCATCGACCCTTTCATCCGGAATCTGCCGCCCATCAAACATTTTTAAAAAAACAAATTGACGATATTGCTGTTTTGCAAAAAGAATATCCCGCATTGGACTTTAGCCGGGAAATTGCTATTTTCAGCAGCCAAAAATTGTAATGGCAATTTTTGAAGTATCATGTTTCCTTATCCGGCGAAGGTTTGGAGCCCTGTAAAGCTTCCACTATTCGTCTCTACACCAATCATTAAATGAAAAAATTAATTTTTATCCTAACCCTACTTTTTATCGCAAGTCTAACCATCCAGGCACAAGACCTGGTGGCGGTGACCTTTAAAGGCCAGCGCAGCAAACAGCAACTGATCAATCAATTCAACAACCCCCTGATCCAGAATGCGATCAAGATGTATAAAATCACCTATACTACGCCTGATTTATACGGTGCTCAGGATACAGCCTCTGGCCTGTTTGTCATTCCCATTCGGGATGGTGATTTCAACTATCCTTTGTTGTGTTACCAGCACGGTACCGTAGGTTCCCGCACCGATGTACCCTCCAATCTGGCCGGTGGCTATGAGTTGGCCATGGTGTACGGCGGAATGGGCTATGCCACTTGTGCTCCCGACTTTCTGGGACTTGGAGAAGCACGAGGGTTTCATCCTTACGTGCATGCTGATACGGAGGCCTCGGCGGGCATCGATATGTTATTTGCCGCAAGGCAGTACGATGAACAGAGCAATGAGTTTTCGCTCAATGACCAATTATTTATCACCGGTTATTCGCAGGGGGGGCATGCAGCAGCGGCATTGCACCGGGAACTGGAAGCCAATTTTACCGATGATTTTACCGTGACTGCTTCCGCCCCCATGTCGGGTCCATACAGTATTTCCGGGGAGATGAAGGCCAAGATATTAAGTTATGATGAGTATTTCTTTCCAGCCTACGTACCTTATACCTTCCTATCGTACAATCTGGCCTACGACATCAACTATCCCATTGAGGCCTATTTTAAGGCGCCTTATGCGGGTATGATTGAGGAGTTTTACAACGAAGAAATTACGCTGGGTAGTTTGAATAATATGCTGATCAATACGTTATCATCTGAATTTGGGGGCTCCATTGCGCGCCACATGATCCAGGACAGTATTCTGGATATCGCCGTCAATCAACCTGATCATCCATTAAATCTGGCATTGGCCGATAATGATGTATACGACTGGACACCACAAGCACCAACTCGTCTGTACTACTGCATGGCCGATGATCAGGTAGTTTACACCAATAGTGTGGTCGCCGATTCGGTCATGAATGAAAATGGAGCTGTCGACTTATTGGCCATCGACATCAATTCCAATGCCGATCACGGCGGTTGTGTAGAGCCGGCAGTCACGGCAGCACTGTTCTTTTTCCTACAGTACCAGAACATTACGGTGGACACGGAGGATCCACTTGAGGAATTGGCCATCCGCATTTTCCCGAATCCGGTTGCTAACTATATTCAATTGGAAAATGCCCCCATTGGCGCTATTGTGCAGCTTTATGATCAAAGTGGAAAATTGCAACTCAAAACGCAAGTGAATGAAGACCGTAAAGTAAATGTCACACAAGTTCCTTCCGGCATTTACAGCTTGCGCTTGCAGTGGAAAGGCAGTCAGCTGACGCGGCAGATAATGAAAAAATAAACGGTTGAGTGAAATTTATTTCACCAAAATTTTCCGAAGGCAAATTTTAATATGGCCACCGGCAAGTTCCCACGTATAGGTATGAGGTGGGCAAAAGAATTGACACCTTATAAGAAAGCAATGAAACCAATATTAATTTTCATAAGTCTTGTCTTCTTAAGCTCTTGTGGAACTGCAAGTGAAGAAGAGGAGGACAGTCTTATTGGAGATTGGGGTATTTATTGGAAAAGAAGAGGTTGAAACCTATTTGGAGAGTGCTGCATATAAAATGACGTTTGACCAAGAGGAGGATTACATGGAACTGACGCTATCTTTGACAGAAACGGAACGATATATACTAAGAAAATAAGGAAACGGGCATAAGCCAAAATTTTCAAGCATTTGATTCCTCCGGAATCGGGCACCTGGTAACGGCTAATGCACGGGGACACTCAAAAACAAAGCACGCAGCGGAATGCATCTCCACTGCGTGCCTTGGCATAATCTGGGCGACCAATGAATTTGGTCGACATGAATAAGCATTATTTATTCAACATCTCCTCCCACTCAGCGATGCGGGCAGTCATTTGTTTATTATAGTTGTTGTAGAAGCGGTCATTTTCAGCTTTGCTGCCTACTTGCAGGGCTTTTTTAGCCGTCTTGACAGCATCCTTGTATTTTTCCATTTTGGCTTCCGCTTTGGCCTTCGCCCACAGGTTGCGGGAGTTCTCGTCTAGCTTGATTGATTTTTCCGCAAAATCCAGCGCCTTGTAAGGCTCGCCATTGTCGGCGTAGAAATCCGAAGCCTGGGCATAGACCGACCACTTGTCTCCTTCCGGAGCGGCATCAAAAGCTTTCTTGACGTTATTGGCCACCTGAGCCATCACATCGGCACGGAAGAGGATATACGCTCTTTTCTTTTCCCAGCCAAAACGGATGTAACCGCGATCAATCGCCTGATCTACGATGCTGTAGTTGAGACGCTCCTCGCTATCGTTGGCGGTTTTGGTTTCCACCTTTACGCGGAGGGCATCTTTGCCATCGTCGTAATTGTAGGCGCCCCATTGGTCAGCAACCTTATTAAAGATGGCGGTCCATTTTCCTTCCTTTTCCGGAATCAGGAAAAAGGCATATTTGCCCGCGGGCAAGTTCTCACCTTCAACTTTTACATCGGTGCTAAATTCTACTGTGGTGGCCTCATTGGCACCAGCGCGCCATACTTCGCCGTAAGGCACCAGTTGTCCCCAGATTTCACGATCGTGGACGGCAGGGCTGGAATAGTCGACGGTGACTTTCGTCAAACCAACCATATAAGAGACCGATGCCTTTGGACTTTTTTGTGGCAACTCCAACTGCTGGGCAGATAATCCAAGGGTACCCAGTAGGAGACAAAGACTTAATGTCAATAATGATTTCATCTTAGAACTAATTTTCGGGTTGAGTAAAAAACCTATTACGTATTCGCACTAAAAATCGGCACGAATATACGATATGAACAGTACTTAAGACCTTCCGTTTTACAGAATGGCTTATTCCTTCCAGACATTTAACGGAATTTTAAGAAAACCGTTGTTTGGAAATTGTCAAAGAACCAAGAAAATGCTATGTCCGGTTATTTTAACCAAAAGTTTACGCATTTTCTAACCATCTCACCTTTGATTTTTCTAATTTCGGCGCTACTAAATGTAGCTATCCATGAGAAAATTACTATTTGTCGTCCTGGCACTTACCGTGCTGAGCAGTAGTTGTAACAACAACATCAATCAATTGGCGCGCAAAAAAAGCCCTAAAAACATCATCCTGCTCATTGGTGATGGTATGGGCCTTTCCCAGTTGTCGTCCAGCTATTTTTATAAAAATGGAGAACCTAACTTCTCCCGTTTCAAAGACATTGGCCTGCTGAAAACCTCCTCGTCCAGCCACAAGATCACGGACTCTGCAGCTGGCGCCACCGCCTATTCAGCTGGAGTCAAAACCTACAACGGCGCCATTGGTGTCGACCCGGATACGATGCCCGTAGAGACTATCCTGGAAAAATTGGCGAAAGCCAACTGGAGCACCGGCCTGGTGTCTACCTCCTCCATTACCCACGCCACGCCGGCCTCGTTCTTTGCACATATCAAATCGCGTAATATGACGGAAGACATTGCCGCAGCAATAGTCGATGCACCGGTCAATTTCTTTGCGGGTGGAGGCCTACAGTACTTCAACGAACGCAGCGATGAAATTGACCTTCTGGAAAAATTAAGAACCAAAGGTTTTAATGTACACACCGATAAGCTGGCCTCTGGCCCACTAAGTCTGGCCAAAAAAGAGGCCTTCTTATTAGCTCCTGATGGTATGCCGACCATGCAACAGGGTAGAGCAGATTTTCTGCCCGATGCTACGCAGCTGGCCATCGACTACCTCAAGCAGGATAAAGACGGTTTTTTCCTGATGGTGGAAGGTTCACAAATCGACTGGGGTGGTCACGCCAATGACGGCCAGTATATCATCACCGAAACGCTGGATTTTGATCTGGCCATTGGCAAAGCCCTGGATTTTGCAAAAGCAGATGGCAATACCCTAGTTCTGGTCACCGCTGATCATGAAACGGGAGGTTTTACGCTGGCATCAAAAACCATCAAAGTACCATTCAAGGGCGACATTTCAGATTATGATCAATTGGAGGAATCCTTTTCCACCGGTGGCCACTCTGCAACTCTGGTTCCCATATTTGCCTACGGCCCCGGATCAGATACATTCACCGGCGTTTACGAAAACACAGGTGTATTTCATAAGATGATGGAATTGGTAGGTACAGGGCAATAAAAAACATTTCTTTTCACCAACTCATTGCTAAAAAGTATAGGCACATTGGAGGAAATGTAGGGATTTCTCGTTACTCCCTGCATTTCTTCCAATGCTTCCATCAAAACACTTCTTCCAAAATGTCCCTTACCGCTTGGGTGGCTGACTAGGCCGCACCTCTACCTTGCTGGGCAGGGTCCGAGGATGCATTTTCAATAAGTCCTCTACCATTTGTCCCAGGTCTTCCGGCTGGATTTTCCAGGCATCAGCATCGCTGGGTGTGTGGCCGTTAAAATAGGTTGCCACTGAGCCAGGCATGATGGTGGTCACCTTGATACCGTGGTGGCGAAGGTCTAGCATTATGGCCTGAGTAAATCCGACCAGTCCAAACTTGCTGGCATTGTAAGCAGCGCCTGCGGCAAAGAAATTGGTTCCCGCCAGACTGGCAATGGTGATAATGTATCCTTTGCTTTTTTTCAGCGCATCAACGGAGGCTTTGACACTATGAAAAACACCGGTCAGATTGGTATCGATGGTGGCATTCCACTGATCTGCAGTCAACTCTTCAATGGGTGCAAAATGACCTACTCCAGCATTGGCGATCAAAACATCCAGCTGTCCCCATTTATCAATAACTTGCTGAACTGCGGCTTGCTCATCGGCGTAATTCACTACATTTGACTGGATTCCGATGGCTTCGCCGAGGCCTGCCTGATTCAACTTATCCGCAACTTCCTGCACGTCTTTTAGGTGGCGACTGGTCAGGGCCACTTTGGCTCCTTGCTTTACTAATGTTTCAGCAATACCAAGGCCGATTCCTTTGCTGGCCCCGGTAATTAATACGACTTTGTTTGTAATTGTTTCCATATCCAAAGTAACATTCCTCTGCTTATATAGTTTGCTCCGACTAGCATCATCTTATTTAGATGACGATCGTCATCATTCCTTTTCCGGTTATCCTTGAAATTTGTACCATATCTATTAATCAATACCTCTTTAACCATGACATTAACTGACCAACAACAAGCCCTTGCTGATTGCGGCATCCAAAATCCCAAACACATTCATTGGCAGCTGAGCCCGGCAGAATTGGTAGAGCAAACCATTTTGCGCAAGCAGGGCGTATTGGCCAATAATGGTGCTTTGTGTATTGAAACCGGCGAATACACAGGTCGCTCACCGAAAGACCGCTTCATTGTGGAAGATAAACTCACTAAAGATACGGTAGACTGGAACGATATCAATATGCCTTTTGATGCCAAAAAATTTGATGCGCTGGCCGAAAAGGTCGCCGCCTATTTTGATGGTAAGGAAGTTTTTGTCCGCGATGCTTATGCTTGTGCCGACGAAGATTACCGGCTCAACATTCGCCTGGTTACGGAGTACCCCTGGAGCAATTTGTTTGGTTACAACATGTTTTTACGACCCACGGAAAAACAACTCAAGAAATTCAAGCCGGAATGGACCATCCTAAATGCGCCTGGCTTTATGGCCGACCCGGAAGTTGACGGCACGCGTAAGCACAATTTTGCCATTATCAACTTCAGTCAAAAGAAAATCATTGTTGGTGGTACGGGCTACACCGGAGAGATTAAGAAAGGGATTTTCTCTGTGCTCAACTACGTGTTGCCGATGGAAAGAGAGGTGCTTTCTATGCATTGCTCTGCTAATGTAGGTGAGAAGGGCGATACCGCTATCTTCTTCGGCCTTTCCGGTACCGGCAAAACGACGCTATCGGCTGATCCATCGCGCCGGTTGATCGGTGATGACGAGCACGGCTGGTGCCCGGCGGGCGTATTCAATTTCGAGGGAGGCTGCTACGCTAAAACCATCGACCTTTCCGAAGAGAAAGAACCGGAAATCTACCGGGCGATCACCAATGGAGCCATCCTGGAAAATATCAAGTTTTATCCCGGCACCCGCAACGTCGATTACACAAATTCAGAAATTACACTCAATACGCGGGTGTCTTACCCAATCGAACATATTCCAAATGCGCTGGTTCCCTCAGAAGGCGGTCAGCCCCGGAATATTTTCTTTCTGACCTGTGATGCCTTTGGGGTGCTGCCTCCGATCTCCAGGTTGACACCAGGACAAGCCATGTACCACTTTATTTCTGGCTATACGGCCAAAGTTGCTGGTACAGAAGCAGGGGTTAATGAACCAGAAACCGTATTTTCCGCCTGTTTCGGTGCGCCATTCATGCCCCTACATCCCACGGTCTACGCCGAAATGCTGGGTAAGCGCATGCAGGAACATCAGGTCAGCGTTTGGTTGATCAATACCGGATGGACGGGTGGCCCTTACGGAAAAGGTACCCGCATCAAACTGAAATACACGAGAGCCATGATCCAGGCGGCCCTGGAGGGCAAACTCGACCTGGTGCGCTATAAGACACATGAAATCTTTGGCTTGTTTATGCCGCGCATTTGCCCGGATGTACCTTCAGAAATCCTGAACCCACGCAAAACCTGGGAGGATGAAGATGCCTACGAAGCAATGGCCGATAAGCTAGCACTGGCTTTCCGCGAAAACTTCAAACAGTACGAGGAAATGGCCAATGAGGAAATCATGGCCGCCGCACCAAAAATTGGTATGCCAACTTTTTAGTAACATTGCAGATAATTGACTATTAACCAAAAAGAACGATAAATCCGATGATGGACCTTAATGCTCCTATTTCCACCATTATGACAACCGATGTGGCTTCTGTCACTCCTAAGGATCGACTGGAAGCGGTCAAAAAGTTGTTTGACGAGAAAAAGATTCACCACGTGCCGGTTATTCGATTTCAGGGAATCGTTGGCCTGATTAGCAAGTCAGATTTTCTGCTGTTTCAGCGCATTCCCAACTCCGACATGGACCGCTTTACCGAAGCCACTCGGTTGAAGGCTTTCCGTGCCGAAGAAATCATGATAACGGATCTAAAGGTGCTGACGCCCCACGATTCGATACAGAAAGCTGTGGACATCTTTGTGGAAAACGAATTTCATTGTATTCCAATAGTTGAAAATGAAACATTCCTGGGCATCGTTACCACGATGGACATCATCAAAATGTTGAACAAGCAATAACATCATATCTGTGCAAACTGCCTTTTGCTGGCCGCACTCCAACACGGTCAGCAAAGGCAGCAGCATTTTCCTTTTCTCTCTTTTATACTTATAAGTGCCAGCGCGGCACTCACGTACCCATTCTTCCCATTCACTCATCGCGGGCTACCACCTCTTGCCGGGCCTCCTTTTTTTATTTAGTTTAGTATTGCTGTTTTATTGCTTATTGTATTGCAAAGCGACACGCTATTCCACTGATTCATATCATACTTAATTTAGAAGTGGTTGCTTTTGATAAGTGCATTTGCATTTTTAATTCTCTGATTATCAGTTCTCAACTGCAATTTCAAATAAAAATTTTCTAAAAATGAAGAACTTCAACTATTGTTATTTAATCCTATTGCTTTTACTGCCTATTATGGCACACTCCCAATTTCCCGGGTTTGCGCAAAGAGACCTTTTTACCAATCAGGTCAAAGCCCGGTTTAGTGCCACCGCTTCCATGTTTTGGGATGGAGATGATGGGAAGATGTTGGTGCCCTTTGCCGTGGGAGAATCCGAGGTCAGCAGTCTTTTTGCTGCCGGTCTTTGGCTGGGAGTCCCCGATCCGGAAATTGATGACATGGCTAGAGTTTCCATCAGCACCTACGGATTGGCAGGTGGAAGTTTTGACTTTGGAATCGGACCACTTGACGCTAATGGGTTACCCATAGTCGAAGATTGTTGCCCGATCTATTTTGATCAAATCTGGCAAGTTGATCGATTGGATGTACTGCTTTTCCTTGAGGATTACGCAGACAATCAAACAATTGATAACCCGATTCCCGCATCTATACGCCTGTGGCCGGGACGTAATAATCCGATTATCGCCAGCGAAACCGGAGATCCCTTACCAGACCAGGATCTGGCCCCGTTTTTTGACCGTAATACAGATGGCATCTACAATCCTCAGGATGGGGATTATCCCGTACTGAATCCTGCCACACCAGATATCATTCCCGACCAGATGTTATGGTATGTCATCAACGATGAATATCCCCATCAGGAATCAAATAGTATGCCCCTTGGCGTGGAAGTGCAAATTACTGCCTACGCTTTTTCCTGCACCGATAATCCGGTTTTAAACACTACGATTTTTACCCGCCACAAAATCATCAATAAATCGGGGGCTGCGCTGGAGGACTTAAAAGCCGGTTTCTGGTATGATGTTGACCTGGGGTGCTACACCGATGATTTTACCGGCTGCGACACGTTGTTGAATGCCCTGTACGCCTACAATCAGGATGCAATTGATGGCACCAATGGCTGTATTTGCGATCAGGCCGTCAACAGCTACTGTAACGTACCACCGGTGCAGGCCATGACGATACTCAACCACGAATTGGCTAATATGATGTATTACAACAATGCTGCGTTTGGAGGGGTGCCGGCAACCTACCCCGACACACCCAAGGAATATTACAATTTTATGAATAGCCAATGGGCCGATGGCACGCCGCTCACCACTGGTGGAAGCGGGTACGACCCCGATAACGATGAGGTAACCACCTTTGCTTTTCCCAGTAACCCGAATGATCCGGATGGCTGGTCGATGTTTAATGACCTCACCAATGCAGGCGACCGCCGAAATATCATATCTGTACCTGCCACTACATTAGCCAATATGGAATCGATCACCATCGACATGGCTTATTCTTTGCATCAAGATACTAACGAGGATAACCTCGGCAATGTCAATGTGATGGAACAACAAGTACCTGCCATTCAGGAATTTTACGATAATGGATTTTCTTCTGGCTGTAGCCAACTCTCTGTCTGTCAGCAATATTGTGTCTGGCCCGGAGATGCCAATGATAACGAATTGGTGGAAAAAGACGATTATCTTGCCGTTGGTGTGGCCCTGGGCAATCAGGCTTCCGGACCGGAACGCGAACTACAATTTACCAACTGGTTCCCACAGGATGCTGATAGCTGGGCCGGAACGTTTCTGGATGGTACCAACCAAAAACATAGCGATTGCAATGGCAGTGGGTCTATCAACTTTTCTGATGCCGCCGTTGTCACGGAAAATTATACCTTGACAACTCCCGATTTTGTACCCTTCGATGATGTAGAGGCCAGCAACGCTCCCGATGGCATATGCCTGACTTTCAATCGCGATACCATTACTTCTCAGGGTAGCGCTTTACAGCGCCTGTTGCGGGCTAACGTGTCACTTGGAGCAGAAAATGACCCAGTGGAGGATATTTATGGCATTGCCTTCACCATTGTATACGATAGTGCATTGATTGAGCCTTCCCAAGTCTTACCACTTGTATTGGAGCAAAATGAGTTCTTCGAAAGTGGGTTTGTTCTGGAAAATATTTTCCCTCACCCGGGAAGCAACCGCATTGATTTTAGCTTCTGCCGGACGGACGGTCAGAATATTACCAGCTTTGGAGACCTCGGTTTATTAAATTTCCAGATTCGCAGTGATGCCACTACCCCAAATACCAGTGGCTTTGAGGAGTTGAATTTTAAAATTGTCAATATTACTGCTATTGATGCCGATGAGAATCCACTGGATATCGGGTATAAGAGTGATCCCGTTGTTATTTCCAACCTTACGGTAACGAATATTGATGAGTTCAATTCTGCCTTGGATCAGGTCCAGATTTTCCCAAATCCTAATAATGGGACATTACATTTTCGCCTGCCGGCCAATGAACTGGAGTTTCCCGTAAGGATCACGCTCTTCAACTTGCAAGGGCAGCAGGTGATGAGTCGGGAAATTTGGCAAAAAGCGGATCAGTGGAGTATGAATATTCCCAAACAGCTCAGTGACGGTTTGTATTATTTGAAGATGCAAACCCCAAGCCGGGAATCTCTTAGCCGTGCTATTCTTTTGAATCGATAATTAGTTGAATACCAAGTTCTTTTTGCCGGTGGAATGGTCATTTAATGCTGTTCCACCGGCATTTTTATTTCAGCAGTGACCAAGCATCACCAACGGTGGTAGTTGAAACAAACTTCATCCGTGTACGCACACATTTTTCTATTTGCCAGATATTTTTTCCTATTTTCAGGACAAAAAAAGACCTGTATGCAAATCCTGAAATCATCGAAAGAATACGATGCGATTATCATCGGTTCTGGTGCCGGCGGAGGAATGGCCGCCAAAATCCTTTCGGAAGCCGGGCTGGAAATCGCCATCGTAGAGGCAGGCCCCTACTTTGATCCTGCCGATCCGGAACAAAAAACACAGCTACGCTGGCCCTGGGAGTCGCCCCGTCGGGGAGCCAGTACCACCCGTCCTTTTGGCGACTTCGACAGTGCCTACGGCGGTTGGGAAATTGAGGGCGAGCCTTACACCCGGGTGGAGGGCACCGAATTTGACTGGTTTCGCTCGCGCATGTTGGGCGGACGGACCAACCACTGGGGCCGCATATCCCTGCGCTTTGGCCCAGATGACTTTAAGCATAAAGACGTAGACGGTCTGGGTGACAACTGGCCCATCAGCTATGATGATGTCAAGCCCTATTACGACAAGGTAGACAAACTCATAGGTGTATTTGGCAGTAAGGAAGGGATGCGCAATGAACCGGATGGGTTCTTTCTGCCCGCTCCCAAGCCACGCCTGCATGAGCTATACTACATCAAGGCGGCTAAAAAATCGAATATTCCAGTGATTCCTGCCCGCCTGTCAATCCTGACCAAGCGCATCAATGAAGATCGTGGCGTATGTTTTTACTGCCGTCAGTGTAGCCGTGGCTGTGGCGTTTATGCCGATTTTTCGTCAGGAAGCTGTCTGATCTTTCCGGCACAAAAATCGGGTGGAAAGATTGATTTGTATGTCAATGCGATGGCCCGTGAGGTGGTCACTAACGACGAAGGTCTGGCTACCGGCGTTTCCTTTGTCAGCAAAGATGACCGTAAGGAATACCAGTTGAAAGGTAAGGTCGTAGTGCTCGCCGCTTCGGCCTGTGGCTCAGCGCGCATTCTGCTCAATTCCAAGAGTGCTCAACACCCCAATGGATTGGGTAATAGCAGTGGGCTGGTGGGCAAATACCTGCACGATTCTACCGGTGCCAGCCGGGCAGCCTTTGTACCCGCTATGATGGACCGCAAGATTTACAATGAAGATGGCGTGGGCGGTATGCACGTCTACACGCCATGGTGGCTAGATAATAAAAAGCTCGATTTCCCACGCGGCTACCACATCGAAATTTGGGGTGGCATGGGGATGCCTTCTTATGGCTTTGGCTTTGGCATTACCGACTTCAATAAATTTATCGGCGGTAAAGTGGGTGGCTACGGGCCAAAACTACGCCAGGAAGTTCGCCAGTATTACGGTGCAGTGATGGGCGTTTCCGGACGAGGCGAATGTATCGCCCGCGAGGACAACTACTGTGAAATTGATCCAAATGTTGTGGATGAATGGGGTATTCCGGTATTGCGATTCAACTATACCTGGTCGGACCACGAGCGCAAACAAGCCAAACACATGCACGAGACCTTTGAGGAGGTTTTTCACAATATGGGCGCTACCCCATTGGGCGATAAGCCCGGCAAAGATCAGGATTATGGATTGCTGGCTCCGGGACGAATCATCCATGAAGTAGGGACTACACGTATGGGCAAAGACCCAAAACGCTCCGTAACCAACGAATACGAGCAATTGCACGACGCCAAAAATGTCTTTGTAGTGGATGGCGGACCGTTTGTTTCTCAGGCCGACAAAAACCCGACCTGGACGATAATGGCATTGGCCTGGAGAACCTCCGATTATATCATTGACCAACTCAAAAAACAAAATATCTAATGGATCGTCGAGATAGTTTAAGATCAATCATTTTAGGATCACTGGCCGGCACGGCACTGCTCAACAGTTGCGCCCCGGAAGAGCAAGCCGGTCAAAATATTGAAGCGCCCGCAGCGGCCAGCGGCTACGGCCGTACCGAAAAAGAAAAAGAGCGGGATGAAAAGCTGATGCGTGAAACCTTTTTTACGGAGGATGAACTGGCTTCACTGGCCGTATTGTGTGATGTCATCCTTCCCGCTGAAGGTGAACATGGCAGTGCTTCCGATGCCGGCGTGCCTGAATTCATCGAATTTATGTCCAAGGACATTCCCGAATTGCAACTACCGCTGCGGGGTGGACTGATGGACCTGAATCACCGGGCGTACAAAGCCTACAATCAAGAGTTTAAAGGCTGTACTCCGGAGCAGCAAACCGCCCTTCTGGATGAAATTGCCTACCACGATCCCGAAATTCCGTTGCAAAAGCAGGAACGGGGCGTGATTTTCTTTTCGCTAATGCGCGATTTGACATTGACGGGTTATTACACCACCAAGATGGGCATCAAGGCCTTGGGATATGATGGCAATTATCCCAATGTTTGGGACGGCGTACCCGAGGATGTGCTGCAAAAACACGGACTGGCTTACGACGACGAATGGCTGGCCAAATGTGTGGATCAGGAGAAGCGCGAGGAGATCGCCCAGTGGGATGAGGAAGGTAATTTGATCAGCTAATCTAACTAAAACATGCCTCCTGTGATTCAATACCAACACCCGCAGGATGATCAGCAATTGCAGCAGATTCTTGACCTGCAAGCGCTGAATTTGCCCACGAGTATTAGCAATGAAGAGTTTCAATCCCAGGGATTTGTCACGGTAAAACATAGCCTGGAGCTGCTGCGCGAAATGAACAGCGTAGCGCCACAGGTTATTGCCGTATCGGATGGGCAGGTGATCGGCTATGCCCTGAATATGGTGCACGCTTTCCAGGAGCGCATTCCGGTGCTGGTGCCCATGTTTCAGCGGTTGGCCACTTTGAGCTACGATGATCGTCCCATGACTGCTTACCGTTACTACATAATGGGGCAGGTTTGTGTGGCGAAGTCCTTTCGCGGGCAGGGTGTCTTTGATGGCATGTATCAGTATCACCGCCAGCAGTTTTCGCCACATTTCGACTTCATCGTCACCCTGATTTCTACCCGTAATCAACGTTCCATTGCTGCGCACCGGCGGGTGGGCTTTCAGCTATTACACGCCTTTACTGATCCGGGAGTGGATGATTGGGAAATTGTGCTTTGGGATTGGCGGGAGTAAGGTGATCAAGCTTTAGGTTCAGATAAATCCACAGCTCCCTGCCCCTTATTGGCCGTAGCCTTAAACCCATAAGTATTCTGCTCAATAAAAGACTGTGGAAACTCCTCTATGCCAGGGAAACCCAGACGAATATCCCGTCCGGTGTGCGGAATGCTGGCCGTTCCAAAAATGTAGTCCCAGATCGCCAGGGTCAGGCCAAAATTGATGCCATACCGGTAGCCTTCCGGCAACTCATAGGCGTGGTGCCAGATGTGCATTTCCGGGCTATTGAATAAGTATTTCATGATCGGTCCCAGCAGCAGACTACCAGCTACGATACTCGCTAATACTACCCCAATTTGGGTCAGTAAGGTAGGATTTTGCAGCAAATGCACCTCAAACCCGCTGGTAGCAATGACCAGTCCGATGAGCGCCCCCACTACCCCACCGGTCACAAAACCGGAAACGCTGATATTGGAGTGATTGTAGTGGCCTACCGCCAGCGCAAAGATGTGGATGATAAAAAAGTCGTACAGCCCGATGCCCAGCAGCGCCAGTGGGATGTATTCAATGGAGCGGTAAACCACATTCTCCATCCAGTGAAAACGCAGGTGGGCCGCAAATCCCATTTGTTCCACCGAGTGGTGTACCTTGTGAAACTCCCAAAGGGCAGGTACGCGGTGCAGTAACCGATGCACCCACCACTGGATAAAATCGCGCACAAAAAAGCCTACCAGTAGCACCGTCCAAAGCGGAGCCGATTGTAGTGGATTGGAGGCTTGCAAATCAAACCCGGTCAGGCCTTTAATGGTATTGTTGAAAAAATTGACAACTACATCCGAAGCGGCGTTGTAAATGATCAGGGAAAAGAGAAAAAAGTTGAAAAACATATAGAAGAAATCCAGCCAGAAGTCTTTGCGAAACTTGGGCTGATTTGCCCGCCAGGGAGTCATTATTTCTAGCAAAAAGAAAAAAGCCGAAACCACCAGCAACCAGTAAAAATAGTTGTGCCAACCCGGATGGGTAATTTCCTGCCAAAGGTAACTGGCGTAGTTGCGGTAGCTTTCGAGGAACAGGGACCAGTAATTCATAGAATCGACTTTACATTTAAGTCCAAAGATAAACATTGCTCCTGGATTCGCTCTGTGATCTAGTTCACAGGAAACCCTGCTACTTTCCCGATTTGTCCGTAACTTGTCAGGTCCCTAACCCCTAAATCCGAAAACCTAACACCTAAACCCAACACCATGATCAAATCATCAACCAACCCCGGAGACAACAATTACACCATCGGCATTATTCTGTATGATGGCTTTGACTCCCTGGACGTGGCCGGCCCACAGCAGGTCTTTTATATTCTCGGCAATTTAACCGGCACCAAAGTCCACCTCATCGGACCGGATAAAGACAAGTTAGTGACTTCCTTTGAAGGCCTGCAATGGAAAGTAACCGAAGATTATGCTTCCGCAAAAGACCTGGTATTAAACACCATTTTTGTACCCGGAGGTAACCAGAAGGGCTTTAATGACTTGCTTCTCAACCGGAATGATCCTTTTTATGATTTTGTAAAAACAAAAGCCGAAACCGCGGAATTGATCACATCCGTTTGTGTGGGGTCCTTACTATTGGCTCATGCCGGCTTGCTGGATGGCTACGAATGTACCACACATTGGGCGTACAAAAACCTCCTTTCCCTGTTTCCGGACGTGATGATTGCGCCGGGTTTTCCCCGCTACGTCATCGACCGGAATCGCATTACGGGTGGTGGGATTTCTTCGGGCATTGACGAAGCCTTTGCCATTGCGGAAATATTAGAAGGTCCGGAGGTGGCCAGGCAGGTACAGTTGATCATGCAATACGCACCGAATCCTCCGTTTCAAAGTGGTGATCCTACCCTGGCGAGTCCGCAGACGTTGCAAAAGGTGGCGAGTGCGATTAATACTACGGAGTTATATAATGTGCTGCGTGAGGTTTTGTAAGGATTTCATTCATTGACTTTCCTTAGAATATCTTTTTCAAATTTTCCAAATCTGTTTCCAAATCTTCAATGTCGTATTTGATATAAATATCTCTATTGGCCAATTCTCTTTGAAAAGAGATTTGATCCAGTTCCGCAAGATTTCTGGCTTGGCCCATTGTCAAACGTCCCATATCATAGAGATGTGTCGCAATCTCAATGAGTAGTTCTCTTGCACTGATTTCTGCTTTCTTCAAAACTTCCTCTTTGATCAAAAGGTCCATTGCTTTTATTTTTTATACAAGATAAAGGATTTACCCTTATGCATCAACCCTAATTTTTCACGCTCCTTCCTCCTTAAACGCCCGAATCATCTCCAGCGCCAATTGATGAGGCCGCCCGGCGGCTTTCTCAAAACCGGAAGGTGGGTTGAATACACCATTGCGAATGCCTTCGTAAATGCCTCCGATAATGGTGCCCAGAAAGGCACCGAGGGCATGCTGTCGGTCGCGGATAAATTCGTCTACCGGGATGGATTCGTAGGTGAGTTGGGTGCCGTAAACTTGGTTGATTAGGTCGGCCAGTTGCTGCTGAGTAATGGGTTCACCCACCAGGTTGTAGGTTTGACCGTGGTGTTGGTTTTCCAGCATCATGCGGGCGTAGGCGCAGGCCAGTTCGGTACGGCTGGTATAGGCGCACAGGCCATCACCGGCACAGTTGCGGATAGCGCCTTCTTTGACATATTCATCGATGTATTCCAGGTCAGGTTCGATATAGAGGCCATTGCGGCCAATGACCCATTCCAGGCCGGAGGCTTTGACGTCCTCCTCGGTTTGGCGGTTGCTTTTGATCACCGGACTGAATGCCGTCTGGCTGGGATCGCCGATGATGCTGGTGTAGACAATTTTCAGCACGCCGTTGGTTTTGGCGGCTTCAATGACATTGCGGTGCTGCTGAATGCGTTGCTCAGGTTCGGCCATACTCGATACAATCAGCACGGTTTCTACATCCTTCAGCCCCTGCTCAAAATCTTCCTGCCGATTGTAGTCGCCTTTTCTGATCTCTACCCCCAGGTGCTGCGCCTTTTCCGGCGTCCGCGCCAGTCCGACGATATTTTCCGGACCAACATCGTCAACCAAATACTGAATAATGGCGCCTCCCAATCGGCCACTTGCGGCAGTTACTGCGATTTTCATATTGAAGTGGTGTTTTTTATTTATAAGTACAAGCCAACCCAGGCTCCGGTTCATGTTAATAAAGCGGTAAAAGCAAAAATGATCATCATCATACCGGCAAAAGCGACCACCACTCCCAGAATCAAGGCCAGCAGCAAACTGGAATAATAAGCTGTACTCGGACGAATTTTTTTATAAAAAATGATACTCCAGGCGTAAGTCGGCAAACCATAGATCAATAAGGCTGGCACCAGGCGTAGGCTGAATACATCCCGCCAACTTTGGGTATCCTGATCTACCCAAACGAGACACACACAAGCCAGGAATATCCCTAATCCCAAAAGCAGATAGCCATTGAATGGGAGCGCATTATCCCTAGTGCTGAATTCCTGATCGAGTATGTTGGAATATTGTGATGGCATGGTTTCTGGCTTTTAAACCCTAAAATAACCATTTGACCTGTTTCGACAGCATCTATTAGAGTAAGAATTGCAACTTACAATTGGGGTTCAGCAAAGCGGTATGGATTATTAGGGATGGAATTTCTCCAAAAAACAGTCAAAAGGAAGAGGTTGTTGACTTGTACTCGGATAATTATTTTTGATTGGTTGGGTGAAAATTTTTTCACCTGTGGATTTGCTAACCTGCCGTTTTTATAAAGCGTACCTACGGCACGCCGCTCTGTGTATGATGACCGGGGTTACCAAGAAAGGGTTCCTCTGGAACCGGCGTTTCGGAAAGGATATCCTCTTTCAAAGTCCATGACTTGCCTTGCTCCCCGTACTTAAGTACTAAGACAGGTGGAGGAAAATGGCTGTTTGGATTTCGCACCTACAGAACTGGGCTTGGACGAGCGAATGAGATGGCGGGATTTTTAATCCGGATACTCTACAAAACGCTTGATTTGGTTGGTTTAACCGTCCGGGAAAATTCTTTTTTTTCTACTAGATTACAGCATTTATCAAATGCTATCTGTTTTTATAGTAACTTGAACCGAAGTTGGATGTTTCCGCTCAACTTGTGTGAAATTTCTACGCTTGTTTCCCCCCCCCTCTTTTTGCTCAATATCATTAACTTATGGAAATACTACTCGCCGGCATTATTGCTATCTGTCCGGCAGGGTATGGTAATTATAAATTATACAACTACAAGGATTTATGATTTTACGGAAAGGGAGGAAGTCAGTCATTAGACTTCTGTAATATTCACAAACCAAATTGTATCACTAAATCATTTCAAGTAATGAAAATCATTTTACACATTTTTTGCGTGCTATCTATACTGATGATTTCATCCAGTCTGGCAGGCCAAAAGACAATGGTACCACAACAGGACGGGACCGAAAAGCTAAACGCCTATCAAAGTTTTCAAGAGCTAGCCCAGTCGGGGTTTAAACCCCAATTCGATGAAGTGCAGCTACCTACCACCAAGCATCCACGGCCCGCCCTGGAGAAAGTTGATGATATGGTGACCGTATTTACAGATCGGACCGAGTTCCTTAGCGACTGCCCCGATTTGCCTACCGAAGATTTTGAAGGAGCACCGGTAGCGCCTGGTGGAGTCATTGCATGCGGTACGGTTATCAGTTCGACTACCGCCAATTGCTACCCGGAAGGAGAATTACTCCCAGGCTTTGCTTTTAGTTCGGCACTTTCCGGCACCCTGGTCGCTCTAGGAAGTGGAACGGTAGGCCCCACTACCGCCATTGCGCCTGATCTTTTTGCTGATAATGGTATATTCACCTTTTCTGTCCCCACTACGGCGGCCGGTTTTGATCTTTTGGGTTTTGGGAGTAGTACTACACTAAGCGTGTCAGGTTCCAACGGTATACTATGGACGGGGTCCGTTTCGATTGGCTCCTTTATCGGATTTAAGGTCAACGGGGACATCATCACCAGCATTGTAGTTGTTGACCCACAAAATACCGCCACCGAAGTTTTTGATAACCTTACGTTTGGCACATGCAATAGCAATAGCGCGCCCACGGCCGTGTGTAAAGCCGTCACGGTCGACGCAGACGCCAACTGCCAGGGTACAGCCGATGCCGAAGACTTCGACGGCGGCTCCACGGACCCCGACGAGGACGAACTCATCTTCTCGGTCAACACCACCGGACCCTACGCGCTGGGAACCACCGCCGTCACCCTCACCGTTAGTGATGGCCAGGCCAGCAGCACTTGCAATACGACTATCACGGTGGAGGACAACACTGCTCCTACAGCCTTGTGTCAAAACCTCACCGTCCAACTCAACGCCAACGGCATGGCCTCCATCACTACCGTGGACGTCGACGGCGGCTCCAGCGATAACTGTGGTATTGCTAGTCTAAGTGTGTCCCCAAATACCTTTGATTGTGAAGATGTTGGGGCTAATACGGTAACCCTGACAGTAACAGACAATAATGGTAATCCGGCTAACTGTACCGCTACAGCTACCCTACAGGACAATGTTGCGCCGGTAGCTCTTTGTCAGAATATTACCGTTCAATTAGATGTCAATGGCGATGGTGCACTAGCCGCAACAGCTGTTAACAACGGCTCTAGCGATGCCTGCGGTATTGCCAGTCTAAGCGTGTCTCCAAATACCTTTGATTGTGAAGATGTTGGAACCAATACGGTAACCTTGACGGTAACAGACAATAATGGTAATCCGGCTAACTGTACCGCTACAGCTACCCTACAGGACAATGTTGCGCCGGTAGCTCTTTGTCAGAATATTACCGTTCAATTAGATGTCAATGGCGATGGTGCACTAGCCGCAACAGCTGTTAACAACGGCTCTAGCGATGCCTGCGGTATTGCCAGTCTAAGCGTGTCTCCAAATACCTTTGATTGTGAAGATGTTGGAACCAATACGGTAACCTTGACGGTAACAGACAATAATGGTAATCCGGCTAACTGTACCGCTACAGCTACCGTGGAAGATAATGTAGCACCTATGATTACCCTATGTGAAGGCACTTCCGTGGTTTTCAACGGAGAGGAGGAATTCCTTGCCTCCACGGGTATTGACTTTAGTGCAACGGATGCTTGTGGTTTGGCTTCAACGACCTATTCACCGGCAGTCCTTACTTGTGAGCAGCTTGGCTTGAATGTGCCCGTTGTGGTGACCGTAACCGACAATAATGGTCAGGCTTCTACTTGTACAGCATCCGTTAAAGTGGACGGGTTACCTTGTGGTTTCATGGATTTTGATGAGGATGGAATCGGTTGTGAAGATAGTAATGAGGTTAATTACGATGCCTCAACACAGAGCTTTACCCTAGAAAGTGATGGTTGTTCTAGCGTCAACTTTGCACAGGATGATGCCGCTTATGTCAAAGCAGAAATGTGCGGCAATGGCGAAATTATTGCCCACATCACCTCCATCAATCCGCTTGGACAAGGATGGGCGGGTATTACCATGCGGGAATCAGAAGCTCCAGGGGCCAAAAAAGTAGAATTGTTAGTCAATCTTAGCAATTTTATCCGCAGGGCCGTGCGGACGACTACTAATGGTTATGCTATTCCTGCACAGTTTTTCCGTCCCGGCGCAACCTGGTTGAAGCTGGTCCGTACGGGTAATCAGTTTGTGGGCTATGCCTCTCCGAATGGCGTGACCTGGCAGATCGTTTTGGTCGCTAATGTTCCCATGAATGCCTGTATTCAGGCAGGTTTGATGGTGACGAATTATAACGGGAACGCTATCGTTACCGGCACCTTTGATAACGTTTCGGTCACGGGCTCAGGAAACATGAACCTGCAAATCCCGAATACAAATCAACAGCTGCCAGAAGCTACGCAATCTCAGGACTTCTCCTTCTTCCCAAATCCAGCGACTAGTGAAATACACGTAGATTTAAGTGCTTTTGCCGGACAGGAAGCGGTCGTACGGATTTACAATCAGGTAGGCCAGGTGCTGGTGCAAAGTCGGGTTGAAGAGGCGGGTTTCCAACCCGAAAAACTTGACCTGAATCAATTGCCTTTGGGCACCTATTTCCTGGAAGTGATCTCCGAAGAGTATCGACAGGTGAAGAAGTTGTTAAAAACTGGACTATAAATAGAAGTGACTTGTAAATTGGTTATTGAATAATCAGACGTACTCTATACTCATAAAATCTGCCTTTGCTGATCAAAAGACCAGCAAAGGCTTTTTTTTACCCCACGGTTACGAGAAAGGAGCGAAGGTTTTTTTAGAAAAAAGGGATCGTGCACCGGGCGTCTGCGCCATGCTCCTTCACTGAAGCTTCTGCACAAGAGAAAGGCTTCGACGACGGAGCACGGCCCAAGCCTCTGGCGCCTCGCTTCGCCGTAGCGGCTACGCGAAGGCAGAGCAGGACCCCCGAGGCATTTTATCTAAACTGAGGCGGAAATACTCAGACCTAGAACACTATCATCGATGAGGAGAAAATGATAAAATCGATTGATCAGCCGATCGTTCCGGCACACCATCTTTGCCACAATGTTTGATACAACAAAAAAAGGAGGCCGCCCCAATCAATGAGACAGCCTCCTTCAGAGTAATTCTTTGATTTCTATCTTAATTTAATCCGGTACCTTTTCCGGATTCAACAGATCATAAAACTGGTTGAGTTTTGGCATGATGATGATCCGGGTACGACGGTTCATAGAACGGCCTTCAGAAGTACTATTGCTGGCCAGAGTGTTGTACTCACCACGGCCGGCAGCGATCAGACGGTTAGGATCTACGTTGAAGTTCTTTTGCAAAGCCCGCACTACGGAAGTAGAACGCTTTACACTCAAATCCCAGTTGTCCTCAATACAGTTGTTCTTGATCGGCACATTGTCGGTATAGCCTTCTACCATCACTTCCAGCTCTGGTCTGGATTCGATAATCTTGGCAATCTTACCCAAAACCTCATTGGCACGGGAAGTGATCTTGGCACTACCACTTTCGTAAAGCATCTTGTCAGACAGGTTGACAAAAACGACGGTCTTGTCAACTTTCACTTCTACATCCTCATCCTCAATACCCTTAGCCAATACGCCTTTCAGGTTGACGGCCAGCGCCAGGTTGATGGAATCGGCCTTGGTCTTTGCTGCTTGTAAGAGACGGATGTATTTGTCTTTGCTTTCCAGCTGAGACAGGGTTTCCTTAATGTTGTTATTGGCAGATTGAGACAATACAGTCAAATCGCCAACCTGCTCAACTTGCTTATCGCGTTGCTTTTTGAGATCATCCAACTGTGCGCGCAAGTCAGTAATTTGTTCTTCGCGTAATTTCAGGGTGGTATTCAGGGTAGCTTTTTCGCGGTCACAAGCGGAAAGCCGGTTCATGTAGTCATTCAAACTTTCTCCACATTTGCCAAGGTCTTTGTTGGCGGCTTCCAGTTCCATTTGCAGGCTTTCGTGCACTTTCTTGCTGACACAAGAAGAAAAAGCCATCCCGAAGCAGAGGAGAATTAGCAACTTAACGGTTGAGTTCATAATAGAAATTTTAATCGATGTTTAATAATATAGTTTTTGAACTTGATTCATGCTATTGCAACGCAAAAACTCGGGTTGATGTTCCGTTTGATACTCAAGGGAGGGGGCAACAAACAGCCACTTTTTCGATTGATCAATAGTGCCTACATTCTTTATACGCAGGTGCTGACACCGAGTCACAAGTATTTAAAATAATTATTTTTTTCGAGAAAACTCATGCTGAACCTTGATGATCTCTCCCATGATGCTCAAGGCAATTTCCTTGGGGCGCTGCGCATTAATGTCCACCCCCACCGGACCGTGAATACGCCCAATCACCTCTTCGGAATAGCCCGCCTCGGTCAATCGCTTCACCCTCTTTTGGGCGGTGCGGCGACTGCCCAGAGCGCCAATGTAGGCTACCTCGGAGGGCAATAACAACTCCAGCGCCTGATCATCAATTTTGGGATCGTGGCTAAGCAATACCGCGTAAGTATAGGCATCGAGGGTAAAGTTTGGCAGGACTTCCGCCGGCCAATCGGCCAATAGCTGATGTGGCGGATCGGGAAACTGCGTTTTATTGGCAAAAATACCGCGTGGATCAATCACAATGGTCTCAAAATCGTACCAATTGCCCAATTTTACCAAATCGGCGGTAATGTGGGCCGCACCGATGATCAACAGTTGACTCTTGCGCGGAAATACCTGAATAAAATAGTCATCACCATCCAGTTCCAAACTAAGGTTTTGTCGTTGATTATAGGCTTCCAAAGCGGCATCTTTCAGGTTGGCAGGCAAGGTGCCCAATGTTTCACCATCGGGATAAACCAGTAAATGTTTGGGGGCACCCGCATTCATCTGGCTAACCAAGATGCACGCTTCATTTTGCGTCAGCGCCTGTTCCAGCGCAGGCCAGATTTTCCGTTCGGACGACTCATTGGCGAAAGCCAAAAAAGGCTCCACAAATACCTCGATAGCTCCACCACAGCTCAAGCCTACGGACCAGGCTTCTTCATCACTTACACCAAATTTCAGCATTTGCGGCTCGCCACTTTTCAATATCTCCAGAGCCGATTTGACCACCGCACTTTCCACACAGCCTCCGCTGACGCTGCCGGCCATTTCCATTTGTTCACTGACTAATAAAGTAGAGCCTACCGGTCGGGGCGAAGAACCCCAGGTTTTGATCACCGTAGCTGTCGCAAAAGGGTGCTTGTCGTTTGTCCATTTCTGAACTGTATTGAAAATATCTTGCATCATCAGGGATTTGTATAAGAAAACTGTATTTTTCCGAAAATTTCAACGATCTGAACCAACTATTGACCATGAAAAGAGAAATCCATTCCTGGCACAGTCCACGCCTCAACAAAAATATGGAGGTTGCCGTATACGGCCATTACGGATTTGCACTGTTGTTGATCCCTACTGCCGCCGCCGATTATCTCGAATACGAGCGGTTTCATTTGCTGGATGCCATCAAAGAACCAATCAATGCTGGTAAAGTTAAGGTATTTTCCATCAATAGTATCAATTCGGAGAGCTGGTTAAACCAACATATGCACCCTCGGGATAAGTCGATCCGGCATCAGCAGTTTAATGAATACGTCTTTCAGGAGGTCGTTCCCTTCATGAAAACGCACACCAGCCAGGATACGGCCATCATCACCTGTGGCGCCTCACTGGGCGCGCTGCACGCCGCAAATCTCTTTTTCCGCCGTCCGGATATCATCGATGGCGTCATTGCCATGAGCGGCGATTACAACCTCAGTACCTACACCAAAGGCTACCACGATCAGGATGTGTACTTCAACTCTCCGGAGCAGTACCTGCCCAATCTGACTGACAAACATATCCTCAATAATATTCGCCGCAGCAAGCACATTCACATTCTGACCGGCTCCGGCCCGTGGGAAAATCCGGATGCTTCGCGGCGTTTGTCCAGCATCCTTAACGCCCGAGGCATTAAGCACGAACTCGACGTGTGGGGTTACGATATGGACCACGACTGGCCGACCTGGCGGGCAATGTTGCCGCACTATCTGGGGTCGAGGTTTTAAGGAATTAAAAAGCCGGTATCGAAACAGATCGCTACCGGCTTTTTTGTGGAACAACTTTTGGATTATTTCACCTCCAAAAGAGAATGACTGTTACCCCAAATGCGCTCTCAACATCCACGCCATTTTCTCGTGTTCCTCCATCAAACCGGTAAGGTAATCACTGGTACCGGCATCCTTGTGCACTTCCATCGCCTCGTCGAGGTCGTGGCGCAGTATCTGGATGATGGCTTCGTGGTCGCGCAGCAGGTTACTCACCATTTTTTGGGCATCTCCGTTAACGTGGTCGGATTCGCTCAGGCGGCTGTTTTTCAAAAAGTCCTGCATTGAACCAGGACTGTAAAAGCCAAGGCTGCGAATGCGCTCGGCGATATCATCACCGGCTTCGGCAAGCTGCTCGTAATGTGAGCCAAACAGCTCGTGCAACGCCTGAAATTGCATACCGGTTACATTCCAATGGTAGTTTCTGGTTTTGACATACAGCACATGCTCATCCGCCAGTAGCTGAGTCAGTGCATCAGCCACTGCTTTTCTACCATTTTCTGCGATTCCAATATCTACGGATACCCCGGTTTGGGTTAGTTTGATTTCACTCATAATCTTTCTGTTTTTGGTTCTCTTTTGACAACTCTACTAAAACAAATCCAGGGGCCAAGAGTTTGGTCACAACCGAGGTTTTACCCCTATCGCAAGGTTAATTTGTCTAAAATCAGGAATTCAAAAAGAGGAAAATTGAAAAGCTTACCCAGAAGAAACGAAAACCTTTATCTTTGGCCAAATAGTTTACTAATGCACGTTTTTCTACGGCCTTTGCTCCATGCGGGGCCGTAGGCTTTTTGTTTATACCCGTTACCAAGTGATATGATAATCTCTTACAAGAATTCACTTCGATTCTTCTGGGCAGCCCCTCTGGTTAGGAGTGTAACCACAGAATTCCCCTTTTGTTGTCGGAAAAACGATTAGAATTGTTCTGTTGGAGCTATTTCAGGTGCAAATTGCTACTTTTTCAATGGTACCAGTGGGCGATCAAAGTCCTGCTCCAGCTTTTTCAGGATGCTGGGAATCTTGAAGCGCGGACCGTGGGCTTTCTCCAGAATTTTGCATTTGGCCTTGAACTCAGCCAATCCATAATCCTGGATAAACTGGATGACTCCACCCTTAAAGGCCGGGAAGCCCCAGCCGTATATACTGCCTAGATTGGCTGCAGCCACCGAATGGATCACGCCCTCCTGCATGCACCATAAAGCTTCCATGACCTGGGCGAAGAAGAATCGCTCGGTAATCTCCTGGCGATCATAGGTTTTCTTGGTGACCGGAAAATGCTCCGACAATTCCGGCCAAAGGAATCGATGGTCTTGCTCGTAGGCATAAAAGCCGGCTCTTTTGATACGGCCGGGACGTTTTAATTCATTGAGCATCTTATCGAGAACTCCTACGGCCGGGTGTTGGATGTATTTGGAACCATAGTGCTCGGCCGCCTGGTTTTCGTAGCGCAGGATCAGAGAAATACCCAGGTCATCAGCATAGGTCAGTGCGCCTTTCGACATGCCTGCCTGCACGCCCAGGTTCTCAATCAGGGCGGGCGCATAGCCCTCCTGAAGCATGGTGATGCCTTCCAGGATGTAGGTATTTTGTACCCTGGCGACGTAAAAACCCCAGTCGTCCTTAACAATTATCGGCACCTTTTTGATCATATTGACAAAGTCAAACGCGCGTGAGATGGTTTCGTCTGAAGTTTGATCTCCCCGCACGATCTCCACGAGAGGCACCTGATCCACTGGGTGAAAGAAGTGTAGCCCCACGTAATTGGAGGGCCGCATGGAGGCATTGGCGAGTTTGGTAATCGGAATCGATACGGTATTGGACGCAAAGATCGAATAGTCGTCGAGGAAGGCCTCTGCTTCGCGGGTTACTTTTTGTTTGACCATCTCATTTTCAAATACCGCTTCAATGACCAGGTCACAGCTTTCAAAATCCTGCGAAGCTTCGGTAGTCTTGATGCGTTGCAACATTTCGTCCATCTCCCTGGGCTGGATAGTGCCGGTATCTACCATCGATTTTAATCTACGATGTACAATTTCCCGGCCCCGCTCGGCAATGGGTTTGGAGACATCCTTCAAAACCACCCGCATCCCATTCTTCAGGCAGGCCAGGGCAATGCCCGATCCCATCAGCCCCGCACCGATGACGCCCACTTTTTTAGGACGAAATTTGCCAAAGCCTTTTGGCCGATTTTCTCCACCTTTGATGGCGTGAAAATCAAACCACAAGGTTTTGATCATATTTTTGGCCTCCTGACTGCACAAAAGCTCGGTGTAATAACGGCTTTCAATACGGCAGGCAGTATCAAAGTCTACTTTAGATCCTTCGGCCAGTGCATTGAGGATGTACTGTGGCGCGGGATAGTTATTATGAGTCCGGCTGCACAACTCAGCGGCCATCATGCGAATCTTTTCGGCCATGCCTTCATTGGCGGCAGTACCGCCGGGAATACGCTCTCCCTCACGATCCCAGGGCCGCCTTCCTTCACGGTTTTTTAGTAACCAGGCTTTGGCTTTTTCCATCATCTCTTTATGATCAGCCGCTACCTCATCAATAATGCCAACTGCCAACGCCTCACGTGGTGCGTAGCGCTGTCCGCTGGTCAGGATGGAAAATGCCTTTTCGATGCCCAGTAACCACATCAAGCGCATGATTCCGCCACCACCGGGCATCAAGCCGAGACTCACCTCCGGATTACCGAGTCTAATTTTAGGATTGTCAATCACAATGCGGTGGTGACAAGCCAATGCCACCTCAAAACCGGTACCCAACGCACTACCATTAATGGCCGCCACTACGGGCACGCCCGGACGTTCCAGGTCGCGGAGGTAACTGTTTAGCTGTTCGGTAAACTGAAAAATTTCCGCCGGATCATTGGCCTGGTAGAGGTATTCCAAATCTCCGCCCGAGAGGAAGCTCTTTTTGGCGGAAGTCAGGATCACGCCTTTCAGCTTGCCTTTGGCTTTTTCCAATTGCAAATGTTTGATCACCGGCATAAAAGCCTTGCCCAATTCGTGATTGATCACATTCACATTGCGCCCTTTCATGTCAAAGATCAGGGTCACAATATTATCGGTATCCTTTTGGTATTTGATCATTTCTTCTTTGCTTTAAACCCGCTCGATAATGGTAGCTACCCCCATGCCGCCACCGGCGCAGAGGGTGACCAATCCAGTCTGTAAATCACGGCGTTCCAGTTCGTCTAGCAAGGTGCCCATCAGCATGGCGCCCGTTGCGCCCAACGGATGCCCCAGAGCAATGGACCCTCCATTGACATTAATGCGGTCATCATCGAGCTTCATATCGCGCTGAAATTTGAGTACAACAGAGGCAAAGGCTTCGTTGCATTCCCAAAGGTCGATGTCTTTTGTTTCCATTCCCGCCCGCTTCAAAGCGAGTTGGGAAGCAGGTGCAGGACCAGTCAGCATAATGGTCGGATCAACACTGACATTGCCCGTTGCGACAATCCTCGCGCGAGGCTTCAAACCTAATGCTTCGCCCTTTTCTTTACTGCCCACCAAAACCAGGGCTGCGCCATCCACAATGCCGGAGGAATTTCCCGCCGTGTGCACGTGGCTGATGGATTCCAACATCGGATAGCAGTGCAGGGCCATCTGATCAGAGCCCTGTTCTCCAATTTTGGCGAAAGCCGGCTTCAATGTCGCCAGTCCATCCAGTGTCGTTTCCGGGCGGATGTATTCGTCTTCGCTGAGCATGACCAGTCCATTGCGATCATAGATGGGGGTGATGGCATTTTTAAAATAGCCTTGTTCCTGAGCATGATGAGCGCGCTGCTGGGATTGCAGGGCGTAAGCATCCACCTGCCCGCGTGTAAAGCCTTCGATAGTGGCAATCAGATCCGCAGAAATGCCCTGAGGCACGTAGTTGATGCGATTCAGTAATCCGGGATCGCTCAGCAAGGGGCCTCCGTCGCTGCCCAGGGGCACCCGGCTCATACTTTCCGTACCACCGGCTACCACTAGCGTTTCCAGGCCGGAGTGAATCTTCATGGCTGCCAAATTGATGGCTTCCAGTCCACTGGCACAAAAGCGATTAATCTGAATGCCACCCACCCGATGATTCCAGTTGGCGTGCAACAAGGCCGCTTTGGCAATGTTGTATCCCTGATCATTGATGGGCGTTACACAACCGATGACCACATCGTCGACTTCGTTGGTTGGTAAGGTATTTCTGGATTGGAGCGCCTTTAGCGCGGTGGCTAATAAATCGATAGGTTTGACTTCGTAAAGCGCGCCACCGCGTTTTCCTTTTCCTCGGGGAGTGCGGAGCGCGTCGAAAATATATGCTTCTATCATTTAATTTTGGCTTGATCGGGAATCAATACTGAGACCATGTCTGAGCCGCAAAATTATCAATTCCCGATGACAAGCACGAAGGATTGGGCAATTAACTCAAAGCTATTTGTTTGGCTTTTCGCAAAAATAGAATGCCGGTAATGCTAAAGAACAACACGATCATCGGGTAGCCAATCGATGCAAAGAAAAATACCGGGATAAAATAACGCAGCAATACCAATATGACCAATGCGCCGCCGATGATCCCTTCCCAACACAACCAGTTTGGTAACAGGCGGTTTTTCATGGCTGCCAGTGCAAAAAGTATATGGCCAATCCCAAGTAGGGCGGTTCCCAAATCGTCACAAAATAGATAACCACGCATACCCATCGCTGCGATGTTGCCTAGGGTAGTTTGATCTCCCAGTCCTTGTGTCTGTAGGTCAATGATGGCCCAGGTAAAACCATAGCCCATCGTAAAGGCCACCAATACCAATGGGATACCCGCCATGTAGGCCGCCAGTCCGGCGGTACTCAACCAGGAATCTTTGGGCAGTAGCTTATAAAAAGTCAATGCAAATGGAAAAAAACATAAAATGCAAAAGATTGAAAAGCTGACACCTAGTAATGCCAACGTTTTATTGGCAACCATCATTTCTACCCATTTGCTCATTTCACCGGCAGCTAGGGCTTCTTCCGGAAACCATCCGGAGGAAAACTGTAGGGCCACCCCAGGTAGAAAAAGAAAGACAATAATTCCGGCAATGCCTCCTAAACGCAGCGTAGCCGCACTAACATTTTGATTTTGTAACATGATTCGATTTCTTTTTGATGAATGATGCTACAAAGGTGCGCCGTTAGCGACTTCGAGGTTTTAAAGGTGGTCGCAAAGGTTTTAAAAATGGTTGCAAAGCCCTATTTTCCTTGCAAAACCTTGCCAATTTGTGCCAAATGATCAGCCACTTCCTCCATTTGTGTGTTGAGCTGCACCAGCGGATCGCGGCCGTCCTGGCCACGTAAGCGGTTGTTCTTGCGGAAGGTTTCCACGATCATTTGCCAGCGCTCTTTTTCGGCGGGTGTTTGTTTGCCCATCAGCTCTTTTAATTTCAAAAAATTGGCTTCGGCGTCGGCCGTGAGGGTTTGTACCTCCCCCTCGTAGTGGCTGAGGATGAGGGTGGTCAATTCGGCCTCATTCATCATGGGCGAGAGCTTTTCGGCCATTTTGTTCATATTTCGGTAGGAACCTTGCAATTTGAAGGCTGGCTCCGTGCGGTAATCCTGATGGGTAGCCGCCGACTGGATATAGGTTTGATTGACCTTGAGTACAACTTCCCTGATGCGGATCATTTTTTTGAGAATGGCCAGGTACTCCGTCAATTCCTCAGGCGCATGGTTGCCTTTCAAATCCAGGCTTCCCTGGGTCTCTCTTTCAGCGGCCTCGATCAGGGTATAAACATCCTCCATATTTTTGGCCGCCAGGCGAGCCAAGACCGGATGTGAAGTCATGGCATTTTCCAGATAACTCATTTTGAAAACACCGGCGCTTTCGCCAATGATATCACCGAGGTTGTAGATGTCGGAGCGGTTGGCCAACATATCGGGGATTTTGAATTTCTCCCCACTTTCGGTGTAGGGGTTCCCGGCCATGACAACCGCTACTCGTTTGCCGCGCAGGTCGTAGGTTTTGCTTTCGCCTTTCCACACCCCTTCTACACGCCGCTGAGCGTCACAGAGGGAGATAAAACGCTGCAAAAACTCCGGATGGCAGTGCTGAATATCGTCCAGGTAGATCATCACATTATCGCCCATTTCAAAGGCCAGGTTGAGCTTCTCCAGTTCCCGCGCAGCCGTGCGATTGGGCGCTTCCGCCGGATCAAAGGCCACCACCTGATGACCGATGGACGGACCGTTTATTTTCATAAAAATGAGCCCCAAACGATTGGCGATGTATTCCATCAAAGTGGTCTTACCGTAACCCGGAGGCGAGATCAACAATAACATACCCATGCGATCGGTGCGCGTATTTTCACCAGCCGTGCCGATTTGTTTGGCCAGGTTATCACCAATCAGCGGCAGATACACCTGATCGATCAGTTTATTACGCACGAAGGACGAAAGCACTTTGGGCTGGAATTCTTCCAGGCGTAGCATTTTGCGGTATTGCTCGGTGAGCTTATGTTTTTCCTGATGGAAAGATTTAAAAGCGGGCACCGTTTCGGCAACGTAGCGCTCCATCTTTTCCGTGAATTGATGGAAGTCCAATTGGTAATTTCCCGGCTGGATGCTTTTATGTTCACCGTGCAGGTCGATCAATTTTTTTACTGTGGCATGATCGAGGACTTCTACGTCATCCACTTGATCAGTCAACAGCAACACCGCTGTCTCTTCAACCAATGCAGAATCATGCTGAATATTCTTGTCCTTTTGTGCGAAAGCGCTCAACCATTGGGCCACGAGTTTAAACTGAGCCTGGGGATCTGCCTCTAATTCCTTTAAAGATGCCTCAAATTTACCGGTCGTTTTCCCTGATTTTAAGAACTTCCGGAAGGTTTTTGCCAATTGCACAGCCTCGGCACTGGCCACAAAGCCCTTACCCAGCACCTGAGTTTGCACCAGGTATTCAGTCATGGATTGAGGATTAATCTCGCGCGTTTTGGTTCCCTTGGAGTTTGGCATTTGAGGTTGCTTTTAGATGTATGAGGCAAACTATTGATTTCTTACCAGGCAGGCTAGAATAATCGGGGAACTTCCAGAAATCTTCGACAAAAGAACACTAGAGTTGTTCTGCGGGGGTAGTTTGGTGGGAAAATTAGTCCATTTTCGACCACACGAAGGCTTTTCGAAGGAGTATAGCCTGAGCTATACGACTGAAAAAAGGCACAGTGTGGGAAGAAAAGGGGCAATTTGCCCCCGAAATAATCCCCGCAGAACAACTCTACTAAAAAAAAGCGCCTCCGAAGTGCTTCGGAAACGCTTTCTTTTATTTTTTGTCAATTGGCGTCTACTTCGTCTTCACCTCAAACCCTACCGCCAGTTCATCCCACTTCAGATTCACCCAGGCCACGTCATCTCCCCGTGTAGTGATTTCAAACACCATGCGCTCCTGCTGCTGAGGGGTAGCTCCTGGTTTGGCCGTTACTCTGAGTACATCTTTTCCTTCATCGTATTTGTAGGCACCCCACTGATCGGCCTCGCTATTGAAGATGAAGGTCCATTCCTTTTCGCCGGGAATGGTAAACAAGGCATATTTGCCGGCCGGCAGTTCTTCGCCGTTGATGCTCACATCCTCGTTCACCTCAAAGGTGGTGGCTTCATTAGCACCGGTACGCCATACCTTTCCGTAAGGCACCAACTTGTCCCAAATGGTACGTTTTTTCACCGCCGGGCTGCTGTAGTTGATGTCGATGGTTACCTCGCCGAGCGTTGCAGAAGCTTCAGCGGGCGGGCTGGCACGTTCTGACTTATCTTTTTGAGCCATCAAGCCGGTAGACAGGCCAAAAATCAGGGCCAGCAGAAAACACAATGATTTGATTTTCATAAGTTGTTAGGTTGTAAAAGGAACTGAATCATCGGGCGATCCAATCTCTCTCCGTTTAAAAATATGATTACGTGTTTTGTAAAAAAACAGCGGAAATAAATGCGATGTTCAAGGTGCCTCCAAAATTTAACTTTCCATTACATTCCCTCAAGTAGCAACTTCCCCAACTCAGGCTGCGCCAGGAGTGCCTTCAATCTGGAGTCAGTTAACTTCATCAGTGACTGAGCCAGGGCAAAGCGCAAATCATTGGGCAGGGCATCTATCAATAAAAAGTATTTGAGGTTTTGTAATTGACTTTCGTCAAATGTAGCGCTGTGCAAGGTGACATACTGCAACAGGCGGTTGCTGATGACCGACAATACCGCTACATTTTTTCCGGCTTCACCAATAAAAGGGGCCAATTTTGTCCCTAATTCCTCTTGAGCAGTTACATTCAAAAGCACTTCCGGCTCCGGCAAACGGTCCAACCCTTTTTGTACAAAGGCAATAAAGGCGGCCGTAGTTTCGGCATCCAGACAGGCATCGCCCAGCATTTTGACCAGGGACAGTTGTTCTTCCAGATCCTCCATCTTTTGAATTTCCCGGAAGAATTGCACCAGGGTCCGCGGTGTGGTCCGCTGTCCATTCACCACTTCGGGATAGCTGAGTACAAAATTGATGCCCCGGGGATCAATACCCGCGCGTTCGGCCCACAGGCCCCAGCTTTTTACGTCAAAATCCATGGTCAGGTGCAACATACGCGTAATCATGGCGTCGTCCATGGGTGTCACGGAATAGTCGCCTCCATCCGGATTGGCAGTGAGGATGATGTGCCAGTCTTCCGGCAAGGACCAACTCACCATTTCGTATTGCTGTAGTAGTTGCATCAAGCCCCGCAGGATGCGATCATCCGCACGGTTGACATCATCCAGCAGCAAAATGCCCGGTCCCGGTGTTTTTGGCACCCAATCGGGCGGCATCAAACGGGTGACTTCTCTTCCTGCTTCATCCCGTGTAACTTTGGGCATTCCAGTCAAATCACCCATTTCTTCAAATTGGGCCGGCGCCAAATAGACCAATTGAAAGCCCAGGCTTTGCGCCAATTCCTGTACTAGTTCCGTCTTGCCAATGCCGTGTCTTCCCCAGATGCAAACCGGCGTCGGGCGTCGCTCGGATTTCCCGGTGAGCAAATGCCGCAAAAAGGCTTCTACTTCAGCGCTATTGCAGTGCGCACCGTAGGTGATGTAGTTAAATCCTTGTCCATCCGTGTACGTCATGACACAATTTTCTCTCGATTTCTTTTGTCCTGCTCTATTACAGGCATTTTTACTTTTAGTCCGGGTAGTTGCTGATATTCAGTCGCATTGGAAGAAACTCCCTCGTTGGTAATGATCCACAAAATAGGCATTCTACAGGCAATTTTTGGAATGGGGCCTTTGCCATCGGTAAAATAGAGTAGTCCGTCGTAATCAGGCCTTTCATTTGCCAATTGCAGGACCGGTGTAAAATCGGTTCCACCATGCCATTGTCTATGAGTAGGGATTGTTCCACTATATTCCGAGATGCTCCGAATGTGTTCGTCACACTCTACCAATAAAATCTCCGTACCTGTGCGATACAAAAAGTCAATTTCTTTGAAAAACCGGGCGCTTTCCGTTGCTGAGATACTTCCGGAAACATCCGTGGCTACAATCAAACGATGTTGCCGTCTGATTTGAATGCCCGGGGTAGTTCCGTACCGCTTGGAGGGGCGGCGGATGGTGTTTTTTACCTTTGTCCGGCTGCTACTGGCCACAAAGAGTCGGATCACTTTTCGCCACTGCAACAGATTTCGCCCCGAAAGGCTAGTCAGCTCCAACCAAGGCTGCAACCGTTCATCAATACGCAGCCTTTCAGCGGGAGAAATTCGTTTTAGCGCAGCTGCAATCCATCGTTGAATGGCAAACTCCAATAGCTCATTTTCTGCCGTGTTGCGTGGAAGATGCCACCAGCGGTGCCCGGCAAAGCGTTGGGTGGCAGTTGTCTTTATGGCTTGTAAAAGGCGATGGTCGGGATCAGCATCCAGTATTTGGCTTAAAGCCAAATAGTAATCCTCCACTGAAGCCATTTTCTGTAAAGGTACAAGCTGATTCAGGTCGGTAAAAAGTTGCTGTTCGTCGGATAAAAAGCGTTGGGCGACCAAATCGGCTGCCAGATTAAAGAGGAAGGCATTTTCGAATTTGGAAGCCCGCAACGGATGGCGCATCAGCAAGTGCAGCAGTTCATGCTTTAGCGACCCGATACGTTGGGGCGGAGTATGCAATTGATTATTCCAATGATCGGCTTCTACCCGTAATTCAAGGCTTCCCCGCCGAAATAGCAGTGTTGTGGCTTCTTCATCTTCAGAAACCTGCCGATTGAGCCCAGCCAGCAAGTGAGCAAAAAAAGGCTCTTGCAGCAAGAGTGCTATGCCCGCTTTTTCCAGTGATGCCATCGCCTTGTCTGACTGCTTTTCCATGCTATTTTTCGGCTCAAACAATCGTCAAAGTTAAATTTTCATCCAAGATTCTTCGCCTTTGATATAAATAATTCGTTCGTCTATGGGCTGTTGATTAGTATTGTGGTACTGCTATCTCTTTTTTGAATTACAAACCAAAGCATGTCATGATTCAGAAAATCTTTACGATCACCCTACTGTTGAGCGCGCTAGTAATCAGCGCAGAGGCTCAAAACACCTGGTCCCTACAAAAATGTGTGGAATACGCTCGACAAAATAGTTTGTCAGTCAAACAGGCACAATACAACATCCGCAATGCGGAACTTACTAAAAAACAGGCCAGCGCCGATCGCCTGCCTAATGTAAGTGGCCGGGCCAGCCTAGGTTACCAGTTTGGTAGAACCATTGACCCCACCACCAACGCCTTTGAAAATCAAGGAATTGGCTTCAACAGTTTCTCCGTTGATGCATCGGTCACTCTTTTTGGTGGCAACCAAATCAACAATAATATCAAGCAGAGCAAGCTGGATTTGGAAATTGCCAGGCTTGATGCCGAGACAACGGCTAACGATATTGGGTTGTTGGTCGCCAATGCTTACCTGAATATCCTGCTGGCTCAGGAACAACTGGCCAACGCAGAAAAGCGGATGGAGTTGTCACAGGAACAGCTCAAGCAGACCGACCGCATGATCCAGGCCGGTACCCGTCCGGCCAATGAACGTCTGGACTTCATAGCCCAGATCGCGCGGGATGAGCAGGCCGTCATTGAAGCCCAAAATCTGGTGAGCAACGGTTATCTCAACCTGAAGCAACTTTTGGTACTACCACCTAATGAAGATATCCGCATTGAGCAGCCGGGCGTTGTCGTTCCAGTAGCCGACCCGGATGTTGTAACCCTCAACGAACTGTACAATACGGCCCGCCAAACCCAGCCACAGGTCGAATCTGGCGAAAAGCAGATTCAAAGTGCTCAGCTATCTGAAGATATTGCTCGAGCAAATCTCATTCCGCGGCTGGTATTGTTTGGTAGTTTGAATTCCAACTATTCCAGCGTAGCCAAAGACTTTCTGAATCCAAATACATCGGAAGCCATGACCGTTGCCGATAATCCAATACCGGTATTGATTAATGGTGAAGATGCATCACTGACTACCTTTTCGATAGATGGAGTGACCTTTCCCAACAAACCATATTTTGATCAAATCAATGAAAACTTTGGTCAGACAGTGGGCTTGAGTTTGTCAGTACCTATCTACAGCAACAGCAGCAACCGCATTGCGATGGAGCGCGCCCGAATCACCACGCTCAATGCAGAGGTGACCAACCGTCAGATCAACAATCAGTTGAAAACAGATATTCAAAGTGCCATCGCCAATGCGCGTGCCGGCAAACGCTCGTACGAGGCGGCCCAACGCTCGGTGGAAGCAGCAGAAGGAGCATTTGAAAATGCACAAAAGCGCTTTGACCTGGGAGCCATCAACTCTCTGGAATACACCACAGCAAGAAACAACCTGGATCAGGCTCAAACTGAACTGATCAGATCAAAATACCAGTATGTTTTCTTTTTGAAAATCATTGACTTTTACCAGGGTAATCCAATCCTCTTAAATTAAACTCTCAAGAAAAATGGCAAAACGGAACAATAATACACTCATTTGGGGTCTTTTGGCAGTCATCGTCCTGCTGATAGCCGTCATGCTTTGGAAACGTAGTACCCGTCAGGAAGGTGAAAAAGTCATCGTCGAGACGGTTGAAAAACGGACCATTGTAGAAAAGGTGGCCGCCAGCGGAAAAGTATTTCCACAAACCGAAGTTAAGATCAGCTCCGATGTGTCGGGAGAAATCGTGGAACTTTTGGTAGAAGAGGGAGACTCCGTGGAAGTGGACCAACTGCTGGCCAAGATTGACCCTGATGCCTACCAGTCGCAAGTAGAGCGCGGGGTAGCGGGTGTAAATAGTGCTAAAGCACAATTGGCCAATTCGCGATCTCAAATTGAAAACTTCAAAGCGCAGAAGGAACAAATTCAGGCACAACTGACCAACGCCAAGGAAATCCACCGACGCAACGAGCAGTTGAAAAAAGAAGGCGTCATTTCTGACGCAGACTACGACGCTTCTCTGTCCAATGTGCGTTCGCTGGAAGCTAACCTGCGTGCAGCTGAGGCAAATATCAAGGCTTCGGAGCAGAGTGCCAATGCGGCAGATTTCTCGGTGGCCAGTGCCGAAGCCTCGCTCAAGGAGCTGCGTACCAGTCTGCGCCGTACCACCATCTATGCTCCCATGAGCGGTATTGTGTCGCGCCTGGATGTAGAGGCCGGTGAACGCGTGGTAGGTACCATACAAATGCAGGGTACCGAAATGATGCGTATTGCCAACCTCAATGCGATGGAAGTGCGGGTGGATGTGAGTGAAAATGATATTCCGAGGGTATCACTGGGTGATGTAGCCGAGATTGAGGTTGATGCCTACCTCGGTCGGAAATTTGAAGGGCGGGTGACCCAAATTGCCAACTCCTCAACCAACAGCAATGCTGAAGCGCTTACGAGCGACCAGGTGACCAACTTTGAAGTACGTATTAGCATTGATCCGAAATCTTACAAGGATTTGGTTTCTCCCAACAAACCGCACCCCTTCCGTCCGGGCATGTCGGCTTCTGTTGACATCAGAACCGAGACCATCGAGGATGCAGTGAGCGTCCCAATTCAAGCGGTCACTACTCGCGACAAGGAGGAAGAGAAGAAAGAAGGGAAAGCCAAACTGGTGAAAGACGAGGATAATGCCGAGGACGATAAGTCTGATCAGCTGGAAGTTGTCTTCGTAGTGCAGGCAGATACCGTAGCCATGGTAGAAGTAAAAACCGGCATTCAAGACAATGATTACATTCAGGTCATTAGCGGACTGGAAACTGGTCAGGAAGTGGTTACCGGTCCTTACACCGCCATTTCGCGCAAGCTGAAGCAGGGCGAAAAGGTCATCAAGACCGATGAAGAGGAATTCTACAAAAGTGAAGATTAACATTATTTGTGAAGAATAATAGGGTAGGGATTTCCTGCCGACAATTTAGCCATAACCGGTATTGGTCAACATCAATACCGGTTATTTTTTTTAAAAGGTATCAAATAAATTGATATATTGTCACCCCCCAAAGCAACTACTTCAGACCATGTTTGGATGTCAAACTTTTAGCTACAGACCTGGTCTCAACGAAATCTTCAGTGCATGAGCGGTCAGAATGCTTTGATATTATTTGTTCGCAATCCGGAATTGGGTAAAGTAAAAACCAGACTTGCCAGAACTGTTGGTGACGAGCAGGCATTACGGATTTACCTGGAACTACTCCGTCATACGCGCAATCTGGCCATGACCGTTGAGGCGCGACGCTACCTTTATTACAGCCACTTCATTGATGAGAAAGACAACTGGCCAGCATCCCATTTTGAGAAAATGCTGCAATCAGAAGGCGATTTGGGTACCAAAATGGCTGATGCATTTCATCGGGTTAGTGAATTACACAGAGGCAACCGAAAAAACGGGGGTTCTACCAAGATGGTCATCATCGGCAGCGACTGCGCCAGCCTTTCCTCCGATATCGTTCGGGAGGCTTTCCGGGCCTTGTCCAATCACCCTTATGTACTCGGCCCGGCCAAAGACGGCGGCTACTACCTGCTGGGCATGAACAAATTTACACCGCAACTTTTCCAGGATATGCCCTGGAGCACCAACGAGGTATCTACCATCACTCAACAAAGAATCAAAGACCTCGGCCACACCTACCACCTCCTGCCCGAACTCCCCGACATCGACTACGCCGAAGATTGGGAGGAACATGGCTGGGAACTTGACTGAATTGAGTTTAGAGTGTAGGGGTTTAGTGTTTAGAGAAAGGAACAGCGAAGCATCTTGCAAATTCTAAAGTATTGAGAATCCTGCTCTTTTTTGGGGTTTAAAGGTTAATGGTTAGGCGGGGGAGAAAGAGTAGAGTGTAGGGGTTTAGTGTTTAGAGAATGGAACAGCTATTTATGCTGCAAATGTTTAAATGCTAGGTAGCCTGCTTTTTTTGTGGGTTTAAAGGTTTATGGTTAGGCGACTTCGCTAAAGCTTCAGCGATCTTGGAAGGGTCAACTGCACTAAGACTTCGTCGACCGAAGTCGATATTAAACAAACATCTCCCGACCGATAAGTTTTGTTTTTAGAACGGCCAATATAAGGATCAGGCAAGGTAGTTCATTCGTCAGCCTCCTCTCTAAACCCTAAACTTAAAACTCTAAACTAAAATAAATTCCGCTCCATTTCATACTGCCCGATATACTTCTCAAAGCCGATATTCAGCAAGAACTGGATGGTTGCCTGGTCCGTGCAATCAATGTTGAGAATAGACAAACCACGGTTGGTGAGCTGCGCCATTTTATGAAAGATTTCGTAACCAATTCCCTGGCTGCGAAAGTTGGAATGCACGCCAAATTGGAAGATGCGCCCGGTGTGGGGATTGATCAAGCCAAATCCGACACATTGCTCATCCAGATAAGCGACCACTGGGCTCAACCGATTAAAAATGCGTTGAGCGGCATCAAGCGTGTAGGGCCAGGAGGGTAAAAAGTTGTTAAATGAAGTGACCGATTGCCAGGGAAACAGGGCAGGGGCAACAACCAGGTGAAGTGATTTAGGCCCTTTGCGAGAAAGCGGTTTGACGGTTCCACGAAAACAATCAAAAGTGCGCTTGATCTGAAAACCAGAAGACTGATAAGCCTTGATCGCCGCCTCATTTTCTACAATCACTTCTAATAAGCACTTCTTCACACCGGCCTCCTTCAACAGAGGCTCCAGAAAGGCGTACATCCGTCGGGTGATCTGCTGTCCGCGAAACTCGGAGAAAACGCCTGTACCCCCATTATAAGCGCATTGAACGCCATTGTATAAACCAACACCTTGAAGCAACATGCCTATCAATTGCGAATCATAGAACGCTCCGGCCGAATAGGCAAGATTAGACTGCTCTGCCTGCATCTTTTCCCGCAGTAGTGCCTCCGTCATTTGGATGGGAACAAAATAGCCAGTGAAGGCCCGATTGAAGGTATCCGCCAGCTGGAGCAGCGAAACATTTTGTAGGGGGCGAAATTCAATCATTGAGCTTCAGCATTTCAAAAATATTCATTCCTTTTTCTACAAATCTACCGATGTGATTTGGAGGCAAGATCATATTGCGGGAATAGAAAACCATATAATAGTTGCATCCTTCCAGGCTCCAGTTTTTTTCAATCGAAAAAAAACGCAGAAATTTCTTCTTGCCTAAAGAAGAACGGATATGGTCTTCATTGGCGCCCTTCAATAGGTATTGCCTTGAAAAATCAGGATAGGCTTCAAAATCGATATCCTGCATGCCCAGGTACTCACCGATGCGATGAAAAAAGGTCTCTGGTTTCATCAAAAAATCTGGTAATCCAAGGTTTCTCGACTCCACAAAAAAGACCGTTTGATTGACCCGTCGATGGCTGTTGCCCGTACTGATCACAAAGCGGTAATCAAAAACATGGAGCGAGAGGTCGAGCATGGCATTCTTCTTAGACAGGATATTGGTGATACGCCGGTGGTGTCCGCGTCGGAATAATCGAAAGTCTCGTAGAAGGTTGTACAAGCCCCATTCATCCTTAGGCTCGTATTGCATATCCAGGTGGTAGGCAATTTTTTTCAGATCTTCTCTTCGCTTGACGTAAGGCATCATATTCCCAATGTTAAAGTGTAGAAGTTTACCACTGTATTGGGAATAAAAATAGGGAAATTAACCGAAATGATGTTGTGCCCATTGGAATTAACAAATGCAGATGTATGCCCTAATCAATTCCAATGGGGCAAAAAGGATGCATTAGGCTGCCGCCGACTTCTGAAAGAAGACACGCGCATCCTCCACTGTTTCGATAGAATCGACCTCTTCCGGACTTAAATAAACATCCAATTGTTGTTCCAATGCTACAATCAGCAGCATGTGATCGATGTTATCCAGGCACAGGTCATCCCGGAAATGGGTGTAAGGATAAATTCTTGAAGAGGGAATGTGCAGGCTCCAACTGATGAGATCAATGATGCGTTGCTGGGTAATTCCGTCCGGCTTTAAGACCACTTGATTTGTCATTTTGCGAGATTGTTTTCAACGTTCAGTAATAAAAGTCAGGGTGCATTTTTTCTGGTTAATAGAACGCCATTTTTCTCGCAATGGTTGCTTGGCCTAAAAAAAAATTAGTGAAAATTCGCTAAAGACATGTTATTGAAGGACCTGTGCACGAAAAAAGTCGGCCAACTGACGGGCCAGAAATTCATTTCCGGTTTCGTTCATGTGAAAATCCCACTCCAGAAATAGCTGACTTGCTTTGCCGCTTTCGCGCAATTGTTGATACAAATTTAGATAGGGAATCTGTTCTTCCTCAGCCACTTCTCCCAATAGCTGGGCTACAGCTCCCGGTTGATGAGTTTCTGGAGGAAGGGTATCATCAAACTCCATTTGGGTGGGTATGATGGATAAGACCAGTTGACAGTCAATGGCCTCGGCCGAGGCGTGCATTTCCTTGATCAAGGCACGAAAAAGTTGTCGGGCCTCTGCTACCTGAGGGAAAGGCTCTTTTAGAAAAAGCGGCAAATCCCAATTGGTGGAATCTCCCTGTCCAAAATTGACGGGATAGTGTTCAAAAATATCATAAAAATGACCGTAGTGCGTATCCCAGACTTCCTTTTGCAAATACTGATAAAAAGACGACCGGTTGGACCACCACCACCCGATGCGGGCCCTGCGGGGGTATTGTACCGGGTTGATTTGCACCGTGCCATCGGGCTTGACTTCGACCAGCTTTTTCATGTACATTTCCCGCAAATCATTGGGTGCCACCATTAACAGGAGATAATCGGGTTTGAAATTGCGCCCCTCCTTCATCCAGTAAATGTATTCCTGATCTGTACCCCAGGCCGGACTGCTGGCATTGACCACTTCGTACTGCTCGCTTTGCTGATTCAGGAATTGCTCCAATTTGGTGGTGTAAAGGTCCTCTAGCCGCACATCCAGTGCTGCGGTATAAGAGTCACCGATTACCATGATGCGCTGCCGATCCGCGGGTTTTTCCCTGCCGAAATCAGGCCCGCGAAAGCCGTAGCGATTAAAACGCAGGGGAAAATGATCATCGCCCCACGACTTGGTACCCGCATAGTTTTTGCGTAAGCGCCAAATCAGGTTTTCGTCGTACTGAAATTGTGAGCGACTATATTTTCCATTAAACCGAAAAGTCAGTTCCAGGCCTAATAAAACCAACGCCAGCATCACCAGACCGATGATGGCAAATCCCGTCAAACGAATGGCCAGGCTGTTTTTCGACATGTTTAGAACAGGGTGTAAATGAAGGAGCCGATAGCTGAGCTTTCCGCAAAAATCAGCAGTACACCGATCAGCAGGATGACCATGATCAATGGCATAAGCCACCACTTTTTACGTTCTTTTAGAAAACCCCAAAGGTCCCGTAGAAATTCCATATTCGATATTTTGCTGGCAAAAATAGCTATTCCTGACAAAAACGGGCAAGGAAATGCCATTTGTGCCATCGGAGGTGCAGAAAATCCATATCTTGCGGCCCAATCAGCAGCTCTGTTGTATGCGCCAAGCTTTTCAGTTTCCATCAAAATGGATCGCCATCGCCGGGTACCTTGCCTTTGCCACTCTGGGGCTCATGGCCGGTATGTTCTATCTTGAACGTATGATGATGGCCGATGCCGTATTTCAAACATTTGCCATTTTCAAAGACAATGATCTGGGCATCCAGGTGGGGCGCTTTGGTTCTGCTGCGACCAAGGTATTTCCCTGGGCAGCCATTCAGCTGGAGCTTCCGCTAAAGGTGGTACTGCTCTTGTATTCTTTATCGTTTGTGATCTATCCGTTTCTGCTATACTGGATATTGGTCAGGTGGGTAAAAAATGAACGTATGGGCCTGGTGCTTGTCTTCTTTTTTACCCTTTTGACCGCCCATACCTTCTACTGGATTCAATCGGAGCTATTGCAGGGATGTGCGCTGATTATCTTCTTTTATGGCTTGTTGAGTCAATGGCAACCACTCAAATTGTGGCATTTGGCCATATTATTGCCCCTGGTGGTGGTGATCGTATTTTTTCATCCGCTGGCCTTTATTCCGTTTTTCTTCCTGTGGGCTTTTTTTGCTTTACGCAAAGAATCCTGGAAGCGATGGCCTTATTGGTCGGTATTGATCTTTTGCCTGGCGGTCTTACTGGTCAAACACTTCGTTATCCCACCCAATTATTACGATTCTGGCTCGATCAAACTATCGGAAAATGTCTTTGCCCAATTGGGAAATATTTTCCAGGTGCGGAGTACTAAGAACTTTTTGCATTTTCTGGTGACGGATTATTACTTTTTTCCGCCGCTTTTCTTTTGGGTGCTGAGTTTCTACATCATCCGCCGCGATTGGCTGAAGCTGGCGCTAGTCTTTTTGGCTACCATCGGTTTTTTGATCCTAATCAACGGCACTTTCTTTTGGGGAGCTGATCAGTATTATGTGGAGAGCTTTTACCAGGTATTGACCATTTTTGTGGCGGTGCCTTTGGTTTTCGATATTTTTCCCACCATCAATTCCCAGCGGAGAGTACTATTACTGGTCATTGGTATCCTGATCATTCGCCTGGCGCACATTGGTTTCACTCACCGCCCGTACAGCGAACGCCTGCACTGGACGCAGCGAATGTTGGAAAAAACAAAATCTTATCCCGGCACGAAGTTCATGATGGACCGTGAAGATACGCCTCACCACAAACTGATGCTCACCTGGGGATCTTCTTACGAAACGCTCATGCTTTCCGCCCTGCAAAGTCCTGACTCTACGCGTACGTACATCATTGTGGACCCCAATGTGCCTTCGGAGCAAATGCTGAAGGAAAATAAGGCTTTCCTTACGCCTTTTGGGGCGTTGCAGTATGATAGCTTTCGTGACTCCCCCTATTTTCACTTTAGGGATACGTCCTATTATCGGGTGTTAAGCAAGGAGGAGATTTTGCAGGATTAATGGAGGGTCGCAGCCAAATGAATTTTGGCCGTTACGAGGTAATCGATTCCAAAAAAAACTCAATACATATTGATAACCAATAAATTAAACTTTAAAAATGAGGTATATAAAAAATTAAACACATAAAAACAAACTATTTAGGCCCAACATTCGGATAAAATATTCTCCTCTGCCGGCGAAATACGGCAAAACTTTTTCCTACCTCCGAAACGTTAGTTATCTTAGTTATTATTATCCACCAATCCTGTAAATTATGGAGTTGATAAAGAGAATTACCATTGATCCTGAAATTTGCCACGGTAAGCCCTGTATAAGGGGAATGCGTTGGCCAGTAGAGGTGATCCTGGATTTATTGGGATCAGAAATGACTATTGAGGAAATTCTCGAAGACCATCCGGAGCTGGAGAAAGAAGATATCCTGGCAGCCATTACCTACGCAAAACTTTTGGTGTCTGGCCAGACCATCAAAGTCGCTGCTTGATGAAAATAATCTGTGATGTACACATTGCCAGAAAGGTTGCCCGTTTCTTTGAAGAGGAAGGAATTGAGGCCATCCATATTAATGATATTCTGGATAGTTGGTATACCAAAGATAAAGACATCGCCAACTACGCCGATCAAAATGGCTATGTAGTAGTATCCAAAGATTCTGACTTTAAAACCAGTCATCTGCTGAAAGGCTCACCTAAGAAACTTCTTCGCATTAACCTGGGAAATATTTCAACCAAGAGGTTAATTACTATTCTGAAAGAAAATCTGGAGCTACTGAGGGAAAAATTCAAAAGCAGGAAATGTATCATCGAAATTGATGCGGATTCCATTTGGATTATGGCGGAATAAAACACCGTCAATATCAAACGGCATGCGCGCCGGATGGTGCGCCATATTAAATAACTTCACGGAAGAAAACGATACAGAAACGATTAATTTGATAATTTTACAACAATATATTTTCAAAATTCAGCGCTTGTAAGTATATTGTTTTATGAAAAGCGCTCAATCAATCCCCTATGGCTTAAAGGAAGGGCATTTGCTACGCATTAACCAGGTCAGTCGCGGCTTAACATGTGACTGTATTTGCCCATTTTGTTACAACCCATTAGTTGCCAAAAAAGGAAGCCGCAACCAACATCATTTTGCCCATTACAAAGGCACCGATTGCGGTTATGCCCTGGAAAGTGCACTGCATTTGCGAGCTAAAGAATTATTTATTCAACACCGGTATTTGATGCTACCGTCCGTAAAACTTCATGGGCAGCGACAGCCAATTTATGGCCCTCATCGCATTCATTTTAAGAAGGTCTATCTTGAAAATTACCTGGAAGGTATCATTCCCGACATCATCCTGGAAACGGAGCATAAGCGACTACTGGTGGAAATCAAGGTGAGTCACGGAAGTCAATTGAAAAAAATTCGTAGACTGCAAAAACTGAAACTGGCAGCAATAGAAATTGATGCTCTGGCCATTTATCAAGCGGTTTCCGGGTTGGGACAACAATGGAGTGATGATGCTTTTTCCCGTTATTTATTAGATGGTACAGCACACAAATCCTGGTTGTACAATCCGCAAAAGCAGTGGCAGGAATACAATTTGCGTAAGCAAGCTATCGCTAAAAATGTAAAACACCGTACCTATAAGAACTTCCACCGCTATCTGGTCCAGCCCTGCCCGCAAAAGAAGCGGTTTCACCAATACGGAGCGCACCGCCAGTACAGCTATGCCGATGTGATACAGGACTGTCGGCATTGCCCCTACTGCATTGAGATTGAACACCACAAAGGTTGGGTAGGGTACCGGGAAGTGAGCCTGGAACCCAAAACGGTGTATTGTTATGGGCATTTGGATTGGGGAGGCGGGGCTTTTTTGGGGAAGTAAGGGAAAATTTATCAAGCTGTTAATCTTTTCACCTTGTACTTACAGATACATCAAATTTTCGAATTTTCTGGTTCCAGCCAATTGCTGATGATAGTATGTGTTAGAATGAAGTTTCCTCGTTCGGTCCTTTTGCTTTTCGTTCAAAAGCGGTGAAAAAATTTTCACCCAACCTTTTTTGCCCACTTTGGCACGATATTTTCCTACAGTAATACAGCACTTTGAGAGAAACAACCTTACCAGAAAATCCAATTTTTACACATTAAATAAAACTTTAATGGAAATTGGCACGATATTTTCTTAAGGTTAGATATACCGATCAAGGGAAGTTTTTAAAAACGATCTTGATTGTGGGTAAAAGAAATTAGGTTACAATTTGTTGGCGGTAATTTCTGGTCAAAATTACCGCCAAGTGCTTGTTCTGAGGTGGTGCTTTAGTCACGAAAAATGATGATTGTGGGTTCTCACAAAGCTCATTTTTGAGTGCATAGCAGCGCTACGGACGAAAAAATAGCTGAAGTGAGGTTCCATAAGCTTCATTTTGCAGTCTAAATGACTACCTCAAAATAAGCACTTAAAAGGTTAGAGAGATATTATGAGAAAACTACCCCCCATCTTTTCTAACTGAAATCCTTCAGAGACTATACAATACCAAAAGAGCTTGAACAGGTGATTCCGACGGGTGTGACGACCCGGTGCGGATGGGAAGAATGATGTCTATGAGAAACTAACGCGCAGGACGCTATAGCGAGGCGCGTGCTATAAACGGATATACTACTTAATCATAAAAACTACGTCAAATTATGAAACACTTTAATCAAATCTCAAAAACAGTCATTCCGTGGCGTAGGGGCCCGGAGTGGAGCAGTGGCCGTCGTGGTTTAATGCAGTTGATCAGCATGATCAGCTTATTCCTGCTGGCCTATCAACCCCTAAGTGCGCAGTGTAACCTGGCTTGTGATGGTACTCAGGATGCGCCACTACACATTGCAGTGGGCCTGGGATGCCAGGTCGTGATTACGCCGGATGTGGTTTTGGAAGAACCGAATTCCTGTCCGGGCGACAAAAACTTTACCGTTCGGGACCTTTCCAACAACCTGATTGCGGAAGGAACCAACCAGGTGTCATTTGATGGAGCGCCCCATATCGGGCAGATACTGAGTGTAACGACGGAAGATGATGCTACGGATATTATTTGCGTAAGCTTTGTGGACATTGTAGATAACTTTGATCCGGTATTTGCCACCTGTCCAGCGGTGACGATTAGCTGTGTGGGCGATACGAGTGTGGCTTCGGTAGGAACACCTCAGGTAACCGACAACTGTGGCGTGGCCGATGTGGCACTGACCTATACCGATCTATTTGAAACGGATGATTGCCTTTCCAATAACGTGGCTACCCTCACGCGTACGTGGACGGCAACCGATGCCTTTGGCAATACGGCTACTTGTAGCCAGAATATCTTTCTGGAAAGACCCGACCTTTTGTTGGTGGATTTCCCCGGGAATATCAACCTGGATTGCGATAGTCCGAATACCAACCCCTCCAATACCGGGACCCCTGAGTTTGGTAATGTGGACATCATGAATGGTGGGATCTGTGACCTTACGGTAACGATGGAAGATGTCAATACCACCCTCTGTGGCGCAGAATACCAGATTTTGCGGACCTGGACGGTGACAGATGATTGTACCAACTTCTCCGTTAATGAAACACAGGTGATTTTCATTCAGGATGAAACCGCTCCGAGCATTACCTGCCCGGACCCAATTACGGTCAATACAATTTCGGGAGAATGCTATGCCACGGTGAATTTGCCGTCGCCGATTTTATCCGATAATTGTGATGGAGCGCCGACTTTTGAAATCAGTACTACCTACGGTGCGGTAGGCCAGGGACCTCATCCCTTTGTGCCTTCCGGTCAGCATAGCATTCAGTATACCGGTATCGATGAGTGTGGCAATACGAGTATTTGTACCACTACTTTGACCGTGGTTGACGATGAAGCACCGGTAGCAGTTTGTGATGATGAATTGGTGGTCTCGATCCCAACGGGCGGTATCGCGATGGTCAATGCCATAAGCTTTGATGAAGGCAGTACCGACAACTGCGCTGATACGGTGTACCACAAGGTATTGCGGCAGACACTAGGCGCTTGTGATGGAGCGGCCGGTGATGATTCAGATATCGTGGGTTATCAGGAATGGTTTGACGACAAGGTATATTTCTGCTGTGAAGAAATGGATGATAATGATCTCCTGGTTGTACATCGGGTTTATGAAATCGATCCGGGGCCTGGACCGGTAAACCCCAATCGTGAGCAAATTGGTGGTGACCTATATGGCCACTACTCTGACTGTGTGGTTTCCGTAACGGTGCAGGATCAGATTCAACCGGTATTTCAGTATTGTCCGCCGAATATGACCATTGGTTGTACGGAAGATTATGAGGACACCTCAGTATTTGGTAGCCCGGTTGTTTTGGACAACTGTTCTTACTCCCTGGATTCGGTGGAAACTTTTGATATTGACAATTGTGGATTGGGTACTATCGTAAGAACCTGGACGGCTATCGATCCAGCGGAGAATACCCGCTCATGTACCCAAACCATCCAGCGGGTGAACAACCTGCCACTGGACGAAGACCTGATCATCTGGCCGCCAACGTATACGCTGACCTCATGTGGTGCATCTACCGATCCCGAAGATTTGCCGGAAGGCTACCGCGAGCCCACCTACGATGGAGAAACCTGTGGTATTTTGGCTACCAATTACGATGACCAGTTGTTTAATATCGCCTTCCCGGCATGTTACAAAATTATCCGGGTGTGGACGGTGATTGACTGGTGTGTATACAATCCTGATGACCCGCTGAGTGATGGTCGTTATACCCACAACCAGATCATTAAGGTACAGGATGATGATCCGCCAACGGTAACTTGTCCACCAGACGTAACCGTAAATGTGGGCACCAACTGCCAGACCAAAGCGGTGACCCTGGCGGCGGCCACTGCCGATGACTGTAGCCCTACGGTTTTGTTTACCAATGATTCCCCCCATGCATACAATAATGGTGCGAATGCCAGTGGTATTTACCCGATGGGAACAACTACTGTGAATTTTGTGGGCTCTGACCGTTGCGGCAATATTTCAGAATGCCAGACACAGGTAACGGTAGAGGATCTATCCGCCCCGGCTCCGCTCTGTATCGTTGGCTTATCGATCAATCTGGCTAATGACAATGGCGAGATTTCCGGTTCGATTTCTGCTCTGGCGTTTGATGGCGGTAGTGCCGACAACTGTACGCCGGATGAAGACCTTCAATACTTCATCCGCAAGAACGGAACAGACGAAGATACTGTACCTCCGACGACGACTGATTTGACGTTTACCTGCGAAGATTTGGGTACCCAACTTATCCAGCTTTGGGTGACCGACAACAACGGCAATAGCGACTTTTGTACTACGTACATTTCGATTCAGGACAATAATAACATTTGTCCGGTGACGACTACAACCGGTATGATTGCCGGGGAGATTATTACGCCTCTGGGCGAGAATGTAGAACACGTCATGGTGAGTATTAACGACATTGAGAACAACCAGGTGATGGCGCAAAACGGACTCTTTGAGTTCCCGGATATCCCGCTGGGTAATGACTACACGGTGACTCCTGAACTAAACGAAGAACCGCTGAATGGCGTCTCTACGATTGATTTGATCCTGATCTCCAAACACATTCTGGGTGTGACTCACCTGGATAGTCCCTACAAGATCATCGCGGCCGACATTGATCGCTCCGGTGGCATCTCTACCATTGATCTGATCAAATTGCGTAAGCTCATTCTGCACATCGACGACGAATTTCCGAACGGCAATACCTCCTGGCGCTTTGTGCCGTCTGAATTTGAATTTCCTGATCCGACCAACCCATTTTCGGGTTATTTCCCCGAGCTGGTGAGTATCAATGACTTCAACGACAACGAAATGTATGCTGATTTCATTGGCATCAAGGTTGGTGACGTGAATAATTCGGCGACAGCCAACTTCGAATCAGACACTCAGGAAAGAGCCACCTACGGAGAGATGGGGATTGCGGTGGTCAACCAAACACTGGAAGCAGGGGAGACCTATACCATTGATTTCCTGGCAAGGGATATGGACAAGATTTTGGGCTATCAGTTTACTTTTGGCTTTGACCCTGATGCACTGGAATTTGTGGAAGTGCTGGAAGGTGAATTACCCGGAATTTCAGAAGACAACTTTGGATATCTCGCAGCTGAGAGTGGCATGATTACGACCAGCTGGAACCAACACGGAACTTTGCCGAGTAACGAAGAAGGTGTACTGTTTAGCCTGACCTTCTACTCCTATGCTACTGCTGAATTACAGGATTTGATTTACATCAATTCCCGCATGACCAAGGCCGAAGCTTATACCCAGGAAGGTGATGTGCTGGAGGTAGGATTGAACTTCCTGGAAAGCAATCAGGAAGACCAAAATACCGGCTATGCTCTGTACCAGAATCGTCCAAACCCCTTTAGCGATGATACGATCATTCCGTTCCAGTTGGCGCAAGCCGGAACAGTGAGACTAAGGGTTTATGACCTCACCGGTCGGACGATTTATCACACGGAGCGCCACTTTGAAAGCGGATACAACGAACTACTGATTGGAAAATCTGACTTGTCGACCACCGGCATCATGTACTACGAAATTGAAGCCGGCGGGTGGACCGATACCAAGAAGATGATGTTAACGGAATAGTGTTTATCGATATTTAGTATGTCAAACGATGGAGCCTCTGCCTAAGGGTGGAGGCTTTTTGTATTAGATAAAAACATATTGGAATTTATTAAATACCTTTTTAGGGTATAGCCTTTAAGCAGGTAAATCCTTAAATTTGTACCACATCTTTCCCAGCAGCCGGTTTAATTATACACATCTTTTTTATCATATTTGAATACAGGTAGGATTGCCTTGCAGCCCTAACCAACAACCTTTTGTGTTGATCTCCAAGGCTGACTGTTTTGGTATGAGCATTTTTATAATTCCACAACGATAAAATAAGTACTCCTTTGTATTTCATGCAAAAATCAGGAGGCAATCTACTACTATTTTTTTGAAGAGTTTTTTTTAATCCTTTGTCCCGTGGCAAGGGATTTTTTTTGCAATGTACCTTGCCATTCATTGGACAAGGAAGACGTTTTGTTGAAAAAACAAATCGAATCTTTGTGGCATTCCCGCATTTTCGTAAATTGACCAACATCTCCACCTTGCCCAGTCATTTTACCATTAAATTTTGATCATGTTGACTATGAAGAAAGCATTTTTCAGTTTGTTCATCCTGTGTCTCTTACTCAGTACTACCATTCCCCAACCCGCATCGCAATCTGCCGACCAGATCATTTTTAATATGATCAAGCGAACCCGGGAAATTCGTACCATGACTTATACGATGCGTAAAATGGAGCGCATCGATGGAAAAATGACCGAGCAGTTGGCAGAAACCACTTTGCAGCGCAAGCCATTAAAAGTATACGTTCGGCAGAAGGCACCTAATGACGGGATGGAAGTGCTTTATGTGACCGGAGAAAACAATAATAAGGCGTTGATCAACCCCAATGGTTTTCCCTGGGTCAATGTAAGTCTGGATCCATTGGGAAACCTGATGCGAAAAAACCAACACCATACCATCCTGGATTCCGGGTACGATCTGTTTGTTGACATCCTGGATGGCCTGGTGCAGAAGTACAAAAATGAAATCAAGGACCTGACTTCTATCAGCAAAACAACAGTTTTTGATGGTCGCAAGTGTTGGGTGATCGAATTGAAAAATCCCCATTTTAAATATGAATCTTACACCGTCAAAGCCGGTGAGGACCTGGTTTCCATTGCTGAAAAATTCAATCTTGGCGAGTACCAGATTCTGCAAAAAAATAAAAAAGTGGACAGCTACGACGATGTGACAGCCGGTCAGGTCATCACCATTCCCAACGATTATTCTCCTCGGATGACGCTGTACATCGATCAGGAGCGCATGGTACCTTTAATCATGAAGGTATACGATGATCAGGGACTTTATGAGCACTATGAGTACAAGTCGGTGGTGATTGACCCGGTTTTAGCTTCCGATGCATTTAGTGCTGAAAACGAAGCTTACGGCTTTTAAAAACAGTGTCAAGACCTGAAAGCTTGGTATCTCATGTCCCACCAGACTATTTCCCGGCGATCTATTTGCATCATTGGCGGTGGCCCCGCAGGAATGATGGCCGCTTCGGTATTGAGTCGTCGCCATCGGGTGGCCATCTATGAGAAAGGTAAAACGATTGGCCGCAAATTCCTCGTTGCGGGAAAAGGTGGTTTTAATCTAACCAACAGCGCTGAGGGGGAAGCATTGCAGCAAGCGTATACACCGGCCGGATTTTTAGCACAAGCACTCAATGCATTTGACAGTAATGCCTTGCGGCAATGGCTGGACCAGCTGGGCGTCCCTACCTTTGTGGGCAGCAGCGGGCGGGTATTTCCCCGAAAAGGCATCAAACCCATTGAGGTATTAAATGCCATTCGCCAGCACCTGCTGGATCAGGGCGTGCAGTTTTACCTGGAGCACGAGTTTATTGGATTCAATGGACAGGAAAAACCAATATTGCGCCAAGCTGATCAGGTCTTTGTCCCGGAGGCCGATGCTTACATCTTCGCCCTGGGCGGCGCTTCCTGGTCGGTCACTGGCTCAGATGGTGGCTGGCAAAAGGCATTTACCGATCTTGGAGTAGCATTGATCCCTTTTCAGTCGTCCAATTGTGGGGTGAATACGAAATGGCCAGCGCAAATAAGCGACCACCATTTGGGCAAACCCTTAAAAAATATCAGTGTTTCGGCAGGGGAAAGGACCATCCGCGGAGAGGTGTTGATCACAAACTATGGTCTGGAGGGCAATGCCATTTATCCTATTGTGCCGATGATCCGGAAGGAGCTAACCACACAGTCCCAAACTTTACTTTTCCTGGATTTAAAACCCGATAATACCTCCGAACAATTGCTTGAAAAGCTAAAGGGAAAGGCTGCCGGGAGTGACACCTATGCAAAAACGTTGAATCTGGACAGTGTTCGTATGGCATTGTTGAAAAATTACACCACTAAAAGTGATTTTGCTGATCATCAGGCGGTAGTACAGGCCTTGAAAGCGCTTCCCATTCCCATTCTAGGCTTACGCCCAATCGAAGAAGCCATCTCCACCGTTGGCGGCATTCCCGTTGATGCCCTGAATGCAGACTTTTCTTTAAAAGCCTTTCCACACCTGTTTACCATCGGTGAAATGGTCGACTGGGACACGCCTACCGGCGGCTTTTTATTGCAGGGTTGTTTTGCGATGGGCAATTGGGTTGGTCATCAATTAAATCAATAAAGAGGATTTTTTATCTTAATTCCTGCGACAATGATGATGACGGCATGACTTCCAGTGATGACCTGGTGGGAACCTGGGCGGTTACTGGTATTGACTATGAAGGAGACTCTGAAACCGTAAATCAAGGGACAGCAATCACTTCTACCTTTGTAGGAGAAGGCTTTGACATGGATCTGGTGATTGAGTTTACCCAAAATCCAAATGAGTTTAAAACCAGCGGTGATTACAGTATTAAACTGACCACGACCAGCCAGGGACAAACCTACGAGACCGATGTGACCAACAACGGTTTCATCAATGACGGCGAATGGACCAAGAGTGGCAATGAGATCACGGTAACTTCTACTCTTAACCAGGAAGAGCAAACCGCCACCATTCTGGAGTTGACAGAGACAACGCTGAGGATAGCCTGGGAGTTTTCTGAGGTCACTCAATTGCAAGATGGCTCAGTAACCGTCAATACCATGGGTGAATACACCTTTACAAAGCAGTAGTGAATGCTGCATTCTGGAAAGAAGAAAGTGTCTTCTAATTCCATTAAATGCTAAAAATATCAACAGAAGAACTGGCTGTACGCAGTCGGTTCTTTTGCATTTTGGGCTGTTACTTTCGGTAAGTTTTCAACATCTCCTCCACCCAATCCAAATACTCCTGGGCCTGGCTGGTTTGTTGCAATTGTAATAGCGAAGGACTTTGTGCATCGAGCATGGTCAGGGCTTCGTTGAGCAGGGTTTGCATTTCCTCCAGCCGACCTACGTATTGCCTGGTAGATTCTGAACTGGAAAGGGTTCGGGAGATCGCCACGGCCTTGTTGATCAGGGTATTGATATACAATCCCTCCTGCCAGTCATACAGCTTGGTGTATTGCTGAGCGGTTTTGAAGGTCTCCAGCAATTGAGCGTGTACAATGGCCAGCGAGTCCAACTGGTTGCTATCCTGCAATACCTCTGCCAAATCGGCCAGCTCCCCACCCAGATCGAGGTAGGCCTGTCCCAATTGCTTCCGGTTTTGCACGGTGGGATTAAAGGTGTAAGTATTTTTATAAAATGCCAGCCTTCGCTGACGGTACGGGAGGAGTAATTGTTTCTTGATGCTATCGGGGTAGTTGAAGCACGTAGTCGGCGTATGATCCAGGTATTTTTTAATGGATGCTGCACTACCCTTAAAAACTTCAGGCGGAACGGGGCACTCCAGCAATTGCCACACCGGATCACCGGGAAGGTGGTCGAGTACAAAGGTCTCGGGAGGAGTCATAAAATACAGCACATCCGCTTTGCTGCTAAAAGCATTTCCCTGCTTTACAAAGCTGGCCCCCCAGGTGGCGTCCAGCAGGTACCATTTTCCGTCAATTTGCACCGCATTCCAGGCGTGGTCCGGTACATTCAGGTCAGGCTGAGCGGTGCGGGTGTTTTTGCTGTATCCTTCTACCAGATGTGCCGTGATACCGGCATTGGCACACATGGCTTGAAACAATTGGGCGTACCCCATACAAACCGCCTCCTGACGTTGCAATACATCCTCCGCATTGCGGTTGATGCGTCGCTGCTCTGATTTGTACGCGGTTTTGTCGTATTCAATATGGTGAATGATCCAGGCGAAAATGGCGCTGACCTTTTCTTTTTCCGTCCGGTAAGGAGATATCAGATATTGGGTAAGGCTGGCAATATCCCGACTCGAATCGGGGGGTACACTTATTGCGTGCCCCTCGATTCGGGTATCATTAACTTGTGACCAAAGTGCGCAGGGAAGCAGCAAGGCCAACAAAAGTAGTCGGGATCGAATAGTCAAATTTTTGTTTTTTTACCAAGTTACTGTTTTTTCAGCAGAAGTTTTTCCTGGGTAAATTTGTACGCCGCTTCCAGAAAAGCCACCATCTGTGGCCATTTTTCGGCTTTTTCGAAAATGTTGAGGTAATACTTATGGGTTTCAATCGTCAGCTTTTGACCCTCCAATTGTGCTGTACTGACAAATCCACCCGTTTCATTTTCAACCTTCTGCTCCATATTTTCAAGACCCACCACTGTATACCCTTCTGGAATGGTGACCTTAATTACATTCTTGTACGACCGGGCGAAGGGCATAAACAAGTCGTCTTCCCGTTCCATTTCATCTTCTTTCAGCGCCACCTGGCCGCCAATCAGCTTTCCGGCTTCAAAGATCAGGTTATTACCCGCACGATTAACCAGTTCTTCCAATTTGAACGATTCCTGATATTTGAATTGGTCCACCTTGGGCATTCTGCCCATCTTCTCAATGCGATAGGAGTCGTACGATTCAATGGTTAAATCCATATCGCTGCCGGCATTGCTTTCAAAGCGTTCCTTTTGTTTTTCCTTGTCTTCCGCTCGCTTCACAACCAGTTTTTCTCTTAATACTTCCCGGTCATTTTTGCGTAATAAGACCTGTTCGATATAAGGCGATGTGCCAAAGTAAGTATTGTCTTCATCAATGAAGTCATAGTAGTTGAGCAGGTCACTTTGTGGTCCGGCTTTGTTAAAACCGGTATGGGTAATTTCCCGCTCCAAATTCAGTGTTTTAAGGTCATCAGAAAAACTTACTTCTGTCAAAGTCTCCGTACGGTTTTCCTTATAATCAGAGATGGGCAATTCGATCACACCAATCGACTCAATGTCGCTGCGTTTGTCCAGTTCCAGCACATAAGCTTCGGTGCCTTCCAATTCTGACGGGATTTTACCAGGAGTTGTGTGAAATCCAAACAAACTGATGAAGATTGGTTCTTTGAGGTTAACGCGCAGCATCAGGCTGATCTCGGCACGCAGCAGCAATTCGTCCAGATTGGAAATGGTTCTCGGTACGGCAACGACGAGGTCAAAATCGATGTCGTTTGCTTTGAGCAGGGTACCAAATTTATTGATAAAACCTTGCTCGGTGATGAAACCGCCAAAACCGAGTGGAAGGATTGGCATATAACCTTCCTGATAAAAGAGTAACGGCTCGATCTTCGAGATCAGCTCCCGGTGCCGCAGGTAATAATAGGCTTCGTTGATCAGCGCTTCTTTGGAAGCCGGTTTTTTGTCTTTCAGGTATTTTTTGAGTGATTTGATGTCACTTTTGAATGTGTACTGATCCTTGAAGTAGCTGAGTACTTCTTCTCTTGATACTGAGCTTTTGACTTCATCTTTTTCACCAATGAAAGCCTCCACATGGCGCTTGATCCAGTTGTTTCGGGCATAGACCACCTGAAACTTGATAATGGGCAACACCCGACGGGCAAAGAACCAGCGCTGATCCTTACGTTTTTTACGGTCCTTATCCATCAGACTATAGGTGGTGGTTTTGCGACTACTATCGTCCGTCACCTCCAGTTCAGGAGCACCGTGCAGGGATTTAAAATTGATGAAAAAATCACGCCCCACCTCAAATTCCAACTTTTGCTCTACAATGGGATATTCACCACTCAGGGTAGTAATGATGGGTTCAAAAATGTATTCGGCAGTCACTTTAAACGGCTCGTAGATGTAGTAATAATAGTCAATAATATCGCCCACTTCCAGATCGGGGACTGCTATCTTTTTCAATGTTTCCCGCGAGTCATTTTTGACATCCACCGCATCGTCGAGGTCAATTTCCTTTTCCTGGCCATTGCTCTTGATCACCTTCACACCGGCAAATACGCGGCCACCCTTGCTGCGAAAACCCTTGGTGACCTCGAATTTTTCCGCAAAGGAAAATTCCGAATAATACTCTACGGCCGACTTATCGAGTAATTTGATGCGCTTGCGGGTCGACTCGCTGTAATCTACCGAACGAGTGGTTCCCTCGTATTGGTAATTGTATTCCTGGTAAAGGATCACGGCCGACTCATTGGCCCACTTCTCAGGAATGTCTACCACACTTTTGTAAGGATCTGTGGGGTTCCAGAATTTTTCCTTGATTTCGCGCATCATTTTACTTTGCGCCTGGATAGACAAGCCGATGCCGAGAAGGCTAAGGACTAAGATTACTTTTTTCATTTGATTGTTGTTTATAACTAGGAATTGATACCGATCCGGGTTTTATTCGCGTTCCAGCACGATTTGTTCCTGATACACCTCGCCCAGTTTTTTGATACATTCGTTCCAGTATTCAAAATCCTTTTTGCGAATGATGGCCTTATCAAGTGTAATGACCTTTTGATAAATAATCTTACTGTCGGATGACTGAAAATTGACACTAAAAGAAAAGTCGTCGTTTTTTTCCTGGAGGCCTTTCGGCAAATAAGACACTGCATAACCTTCCGGTAATGCGATTTCCGTTTCCACCTCCAGCTTCATTTTGTGGCTGACCAGATAATCGGTTTTGCGGTCTTCGTCAAACTTGAATTGCTCAAATTCCTTATAATAATCTATATCAACATAAATCTCATCGCCGAAGCTGGAAATGGCGTGATCTTGCTGAAAGTCATACGCAATGCGAAACAACTGATCCCTATTGTTGATATCAGAGGTTTCCATATTGGAGATGCGCAGGTTTTTGTCATTCAAGGTAATATAGGTCTTGAGTGCCTCATCCAGTCGGTCGGTTTCCATTTGGTTGACCTTGTATAGCAAGTCAGTTTTGCTTTCACCGTTGAAGGTGTGTTCTGCATTTCCCGTAAGGGTCTCTCCGGAAATATTGAGCTGGCGGTAGATGCGCTCCACATTATTGTCGATGGTCATTTCCGGCACGGTAGCCAAAATAAAATTTTCACCGTCTTCAATCAGCGCCTGCTTGCCCTGGATGCGCTCGGCATAGTCGGAAAATGCGTTGTATTTTTCGGTTGGATCGAGGAAATACTGTTTTCCATCAAGAAAAACGGAGCAAATCATGTGATTGTCTACGACCAATGAAGGCAGGGAATAATCGTAAACGATGCGCTTGGTACCAATCCAGGTGAGGCGGGCATCAAAACCGGCCAGTTGGAGCATGTTTTTGGTGAGATTAGCCATTCCTTTACAGTCGCCGTATTTGTTTTCAAAAACCGACTGGCAAGCCTCCGGTTGGAAACCCGCAATGCCATCTTCAAAGGCAATGTAACGCACATTGTCCTGTACCCAGTAGTAGATCGCTTTTAGTTTGTCAACATCTGTTTCAGCATTTGCTGTCAGTTCCTCTACTTTGTTTTTGAGTACGGTTGGGTCATCTTCCATACCGTCTACCAGACTTTTGTACCAGCGGTAGAGGTCTTCTGTAGAACTAAACAGGTTGGCTTTTTTTCCGTCCTGGGTGTAGCTTTTGGCCACCACAACCAGATGCGGGTAAAGATAAGAGGGGCCGGGAGCCCGCTCTTCCTTGGCCTGGCTCTCCAGGTTCTTGGCGATATAAGTATAGACATCGGCATCCCTTTCAGCATCGTAAGTGACGGTCCTGCTGATGTCATAGTCCTTAAAGTTCATTTCCCTGAGCTCCAAATCGAGCCAGCGGGGCACCACAAACTGCATTTCCTTTTTCTGGATAGGGTAGAGGGAGGTGAAATAAACTCTGGTGAAGTATTTGACATCCTTGTAGTGTTTATCAAAATTAACCTGATACTGATATCCCTGTTGGGGAAAAGTAAGGCCAAAATAAACCACCCTTGCATCAGAATAGAAGTAATCGCTGTTGTTGAAGTATTCGTCGCGTGGATAGATATCTTTGCGTTTCTTGTTTTTGTAGTACACTTCCACTGATTCTACAGAAGATTCCGCATCGTAAAATTTCACTATAGGCATCTGATAGTCGGGTGCGATGCACATGAGCCTTTCCTTGGTCGATTCCTGAACGGTGACTTGTTTGGTTTTTTTATCAAAATCAAAGGTGTAGACTTCCATGCTGTTGAGGGCCACCACTTTGTCGTCTTCATAGGAGCCTTTTAACTGCTTGGCCTGCTCGATTTCTTGAGCTTCTGGGTCGGCATTTCTTTGAGCAGTTGAAGTAGAAAAACAAATGAAACTAAGGAGGAGCGCCAGCAAAAAATGAATTCTCATAGGTCAATTGAATATTATGGGATGATATACATTAGCTAACAAAAATAGCCTTTTTCTCAAAAAAATCCGCGTCAATGGGATTGACCTAATGATTAGTAGGCCACTAATGAGGTTTCACCAACAATCCTTCCAATTCTTCCACACCAACGTTTCTTCCGGAATGGCGTGAAAAACCGACGAAATGGATTACAATTGTAGGATAGCGCCTGGATATTCAAAGCTATGTAGTGAACTTTCTACACTTCTTTACGCAACACTTCCAATGGTGGCAGATTCACGACCTCACGGCTGTTGAACAATCCAATCATTACCGTCAATCCGGTGATCCCTACAAATATGATGAGGATGGGCCATAGGTTTGGTGTGTACGGAATTTTTAAAAGGAAAAATGCCAGCAACCAGGTGCCGATGATGGCCAGGATCAAACCGGTGAAGGTGGCCAGACTACCCAGTAGCAAATATTCCAAGGCGTTGATACGCAGTATTTGTCGGCGGCTTGCGCCAATGGTACGCAATAGTACGCTTTCGCGAATGCGCTGGTATTTACTCAAACTCACCGAGCTAATGAGCACAAGTATTCCGGTGAGGATGCTAAACAAGGCCATAAATCGGATGACAAAAGACACTTTGCCCAGGACTTCATCCACGCTGCGCAGAATCTGCGTGAGGTCAATGACGGAGACATTGGGGAATTGTTGCACCAACTCTCGCTGAAAGGTGGCTGACTGGGCTTCCCCTTCGGTGCGGGTGACGACTACATGAAACTGGGGTGCCTTTTCCAACACACCGGTGGGAAAAACCACCATAAAATTGGTCTGCACCCGGTTGAAATCTACTTCACGAATACTGGATACCTCCGTCTCAAGGGGTGTGCCTTGCACATTAAAGACCAGTTTTGTGCCGGGCTTGGCCTGCATCGCCTCGGCAATATTATCAGCCAGCGAGATATAGATCTTGCCGTCGTCCGGTTTTTCGCCGTGCCATTCACCTTCCACAATCGTTTCCGATTCGATCAGGGTGTCGCGGTAGGTCACCCGGTATTCGCGGTTGTAGGGCCAGTCACGCACCTTGGTGGTCGTATCCTGAAGGTGTGTCATCTTATCCACGCCATCGATGGACTCCAGGCGCATCGTCACGATGGGAACCTGCTGGATGAGCGGAAGATCGTTTTCGGTGGTCAATTCCGCGACGCCTTCTTTTTGGGAGCTTTGGATATCAAACAGGATCATATTGGGGCGGTCTCCACTGCCTGACAATCGCACTTGATCCAGCAGCAGATCACGGGTGAAAAATAGGGTAGTCAATAGCGCCGTACCCAGTCCGATGGAGACCATCAGGATGAGGGTTTGATTATTTGGGCGGTACAAATTGGCCAGGCTTTGTCGCCAGATATAACTCCATTGGCTTGGGAAAAATCGCCGCACTGACCAGCGGATCAATTGAGCAATTCCAGCCAACAACAAGAAAGCGGCGCCAAGTGCCAAGGGGAAGGTTATGGCCTCTATACCACCACCGGTTTGGAAAAAGGTAAAGCCCATTACCAACAGAAAAATCAGCGCAAAGACGCCCCACTTCAGCGGATCAAAAGAAGAGGCGGTATTGCTTTCTACCTCGGCTCGCAGTGCCCGTAGCGGACTCACCTTGCGGATACCCAGTAGCGGAATCAGTGCAAAGAGAATGGCAATGCCAAGGCCGGTAATGATTCCCTGTGCCATGGCGATCCAGGAAATATCACGGCTGACATTGTTGACGGGCAAAAAATCACCCAAAACGATTGGAAGGACCAACTGCAAAAGGCTACCGATCAGCGCTCCGAGCAACGCGCCTGCGAGGCCCATGGCAGAAATCTGAAGCAGGTAAATCAGAAATGCCTGTCGTCCGCTGGCTCCCAGACAGCGGAGGATGGCTACCGTTGATAATTTATCTTTGACATAAATATTGACCGCACTGGCTACACCAATACACCCCAGCAGTAGTGCGATGAATCCCACCAGGTTGAGAAAGATATTTAGGTTGCCAAAAGCCTGGCTTAGGTCTCTTTTGCGTTCATCTACCGTATCCGCTCGGGTATCGGCGGCCTTCAGGGGGAGTTCGTGGTTTTCCACCCAGGCATCTGTGTCAAATGCTTCCGGAAGTTTGTAAAAGTACTGGTACTCAATACGGCTGCCCCGTTGTACCAGCCCCGTTTGCTCCAGCCAATTTGCAGGAATCATCACCAATGGAGCCACCGAGGAGCTGATACCGGCCCGGCCGGGACTGGAATTGAGCTGTCCTTCAATCAAAAAGCCGACGTCTCCCAAACGGATACTGTCACCTACCTGAAGGTCAAATTGTAGCATCATCGTTTTATCCACCAGGGCCCTGGGGCCGGAGTGGAAGGTTTGATAAGCGTTGGCCGGTTCGGTCAGCACCTGGCCGTAAAAGGGGTAATCACCCTCCATAGCGCGCACAAAGGCCAGACGGGTAGCTTTGGATTTCGGGAAAAAGGCCATCGAAACAAAATTGACGCTTTCCGCTACTGCTTCAGCATTCAGGCTGTCTACTACTTCCCGCAGGCTATCGGGCATAGGTTGGGTGCTTTCCAATTGTAAATCGGCACCCAGAAGACTGCGGGCCTCCCGATCAATGTCTTTTTGCAAATTTTCACTGAAAGAATTGATAGCCACTAAGGCCGCAATACCCACAATAATTGACGAGATAAAGAGCAACAAACGACCTCGGTTGCGGCGGGTGTCGCGCCAGGCCATTGTTACTAACCAGGTAAATGATGCTTTCTTCAATGTGGAGTTCGTTATATTTCGATTATTCTAAACAACGCCTGAAAAACAAAGAGGTTGTAATGTCCTGTCAGTTCTCATAAAAAGATTGAGTATCTGCGGATTGCCAGATTTGCCAAAGAAGGAAAAAGTTTTACTTTTGCCCACTGTGACCTAACCAAGGGAAGCAGGTCAAAAGAATATATGGATATACTCTTGTACACAGGATTGTTTGTAGTCTCGCTGGTTGTGTTGCTGAAAGCATCCGATTGGTTTGTAGATGCGGCGGAAGCGATTGGCCTTTCACTTGGCATTTCTCCCTTCATTATTGGCGTTACGATTGTTGCTTTTGGGACCTCGCTTCCCGAGCTGGCAACCTCCGTTGCAGCCGTACTCAGCGGCGATTCTGAAATAGTGGTGGGCAATGTAGTGGGGTCCAATATTACCAATATTGCCCTGGTGCTGGGGTTGGTAGCCGTTTACGGCAAGCGGATTGAACTGGAGTACAATATCTGGCACATCGACATGCCCTACCTTTGGGGTTCAGCCTTTCTACTTTGGTTTGTGTTGCAAGATTTCCATCTTTCTCTTTTTGAGGCCTTACTCTTTTTAGTGGGCATTGTCATCTTTCTGGGATATTCTTTTAAGGGAGATGATATTGCTAATAAAATTGAGAAACAAGCTACAACCTGGCGGAGTTATGCCAAATTGTTGGTGGGCGGGGCGTTTGTATGGCTATCTGCCGATTACACCATTATGGCCATTTCTCAATTGTCGAAATTGGCGGGCATCAACCCCGAGATCATTGCCTTGTCGGCAGTAGCCTTTGGTACTTCCCTGCCCGAAGTGATCGTTAGCTTGAATGCGGCCCGGAAAGGAAAAACGGCGATGGCGGTTGGTAATGTGCTGGGCTCCAATATTTTCAATACCTACATTGTTATGTCTATTCCCTCCTTTTTTGGCTCCCTGACAATTCCTGCCAATATCATGGACTACTTCCTGCCCCTGATGATTGTACTTACCGTTCTCTTTGGCATCATGTCCAATAATAAGAAAATTACTCGCTGGGAGGGCATGCTCCTGCTCATGTTTTATGTCTTGTATTTCGGTGAAATTATTCGGCAAACGGTAGGTTAAATTAAGGGAACGGTAGGTCTTTGTTTTTATTAGGAAAAAAAATATATAAGGTAAAGCGTGCATTACACGACAAAACTGCATATATTTACACCGACAAATCCCCCCTCCCGAGGCAATCGGCTTTAAACGTACTATGGTATAATACATTATTTAAAACACACCTAGACAGTGCCTGTGTTCCCAACTTCACACGAGTAACCAGTAATGGTTTCCGGCTACAAATCCTGCGATTAGCAACTTCTGCGGCGAAAAGACTTCTTTAACAAGGTTTGAATATTTAGCCTAAAGGCTAAGATAGAAAAGCGTTTGTAAAAGGTAAAAGTCAGGTTGTCCGAACTTTTGTACAACTATAAACGCTTTAGGTTTTAAGTGAACTTCAGAAGGGAGAATAGTAAGTTCATTTAAAAATGCTTTAACACCAACATACTATGAGAAAACTTATTTACACATGTACAATCCTGTGGATGTATGGTCTTTTTGCTATGCTCCATGGTCAGACAACGCTTGTTGAATGGCCGCTAAATACTTCTACCGGCGTAACAGCCGACAATTACAACGCCTCTATTCTGACCCCTACCAACCTGACAAGAGGAAATGGTATTGGTAGCATCCAGGTGGATGCTGACGGCGCCCGGGCTAGAGCCTGGTATCCACAAGGTTCTCTGGGAACCGTGGATTATTATGAGGTATGTATTACCCCCCAATCCGGTGTAACCCTGCACATCGATGCCTTTAAGTTTGATGAACGCACTGAGGTTGATGGCATCACCGGGTTTGAGGTTTATGCCTCTACTAATGGTTTTCAACATTCTACCCTGGTGGGATCGGCCGCAATACCTCCCAATAATACCAGCGTACGGTCCCACAATTTTGATAATCTGGACCTACGCATTTGCGAAAGCTCACAACTGTGCTTCAGAATGTATGGTTTTGGCGCTACCGATCAGAATACCTTCTGGTTTATTGAAGATGGTAGCCTGGAGTTGGAAGGTTCGGTGACGCCTACCTGTACGCCACCAACTACTCAGGGGAATGTGGGGTTTTCAAATCAAGGCCCCAATTCCGTTCAGGTAGAAATTACCAATGGAAATGGCAATGCTCGCCTGATTGTCATGTCGGAAGGCAGTGCGGTTAGTTCCATGCCTTGTTCCGGCTTTGCTTATCCTTTTTCTACCACCTTCGGCAACGGGTACGAAATTGGAATGGATGAATATGTGGTCTATGCCGGTCCTGCTACGGCGGGCAACTCCACCAGTGTCATGGTAGATGGTCTGGTAGAAGGCGCAAATTACCACGTTGCTGTGTTTGAATATGATTCCGGTAGTGATTGTTTCAATAAGGTTAATCCGGCTAGAAACAGCACCTTCACTACTTGTATGGGACCCACTCAGGTTATTGAGCCAATGGCTAGTCCAAGTTCCAATGGTATCAGCCTGGGGTGGACCGACCCATTGTGTAATAATGATGTATTGGTAATGGCCAGCACGGCACCCATCACTGGAACTCCGGACGGAGATGGTACCAATATTACTGCCGATGTCACTTTTGGAAGTGGCTCCTTTACCGGTACTACATTTGCGGCAACGGAATATCCCGTATTTCTGGGTACCGCCGGTCAGGTAGATGTAGATGGGTTGGCACCCAATACCACTTATTACTTTAAGTTCTTTACCCGCATTGGCAACCAGTGGTCTGCCGGTGTGGAAATCAGTGCCCGGTCAGCAGTAGGTTGTAATGATCTGGGGGGATTCGATGTGGTATTTATCAATGAAGTACACTATACCAACTGGGGAGAAGATATGGACGAGGGGGTAGAATTAGCAGGCCCCGCCGGTACGGATCTGTCGCCTTATGAATTGTATTTGTATGAGCAAGGTGGCAGTAGCCAGAATAAGTGTATTCCCTACGGAGATGTGATAAGCTTTAGCGGGGTAATCGATAATGAGGATGGACAAATGGGCGCCGTTTGGTTTCCAATACCCGACCTGGAAGACTATACCGGCGGTTTTGTCCTCTACAATACCGTTCGGAAGGAAATAGTACAGTTTTTGACCTATCGTCAGATTTTAACCGCACAAGGTGGTATTGCAGATGGTGTAGTTAGTGAACGCATGCTTACTGCAAGCAATCAACCTGCACGGGAATTAAATGATCCTTCTTTTCCGCCGGGTACTTCCATGCAGCTGGTTGGTACTGGAAAATGCCCCAGCGATTTTGACTGGGATCCGCAACTGGATGCCACGCCTGGTGTGCTCAATGCTCTGCAGGCCGTACTTCCGGTAGAGCTGTTGGATTTCAAAGCCTCCATCATTGACGAAGACGTGTTGTTGCAATGGCAAACCGCCACCGAGATAAACAATGATTATATGGCGATCGAACGCAGCGCTGATGGTCGTCACTTTGAAGAAATTGGCTGGCTGCCTGGTGCCGGCACAACTTATGAACCACAATCTTATCAGATGTGGGACAAATCGCCGCTCTCTGGTGTCAACTACTATCGCCTCCGTCAGGTCGACTTTGATGGAACGGTAACCTATCACAAGGTAATCTCCGTACGCTTCGACGGTGAGGTGGGAGATGCCACTATTTACCCTACGGTAGCCGATCAGGAATTAACGGTGGTGTACGGCAGTCCGGCTTCCGGTGAGGGCCAGGTGGATGTGGTGGACCTGAACGGCCGCGTGGTGCTTAGCCTCGATGTTAGTGAAGGAGATATCTCTATGATATTACCCATTGGTGATTTGCACAATGGTCACTACATTTTGCGAATTGAATATCAGAATGAATCCATCATAAAGAGATTTTTAAAGATGTAGAGTGTTTTGTACTTGTTGTTTTTCACGATTCGGCTATCTACTGGACGTATAGATTCTTTCCACGAATAGCCTATCGTAATCCCAATCCCGTTATTCCGAAAGCTTCCAGATGCCTTGCTGTTCTGGGAGCTTTCTTTTTTTGATATCCCCACGAATTATCTTAAATTAGGGGGCAGCATTCACAAAAGATTTATTTCCATGAAATACCTCCTTACCGGCCTGTTTTCATTAATGACATTTTTGGTCATTACCGCTTTTACCTTGCCTGGCACCTTTAATCCAGAGAACGGGTTAGTGGCTTATTATTCGTTCAACGCCTGTGATGCACGTGATGATTCCGGCAATGGGTCCAACGGAGAAATGTACGGTACCGTCAATTGTTGGTGTGGAGTGGATGATGATGGCCTGCTATTTGACGGCCAGCAGGATTATCTGAAGTTTCCCGGAGTGGTCAATCGTTATTTTACGACCAGTGATTTTACGATCAGTTTTTATTTTAAGGTAGAAGGATACACCACTTTTCCCCAAAGCCTGCTGTCCAAACGCGAGATGTGTGAAGAATATAATATGTTTGATATCCAGCGCGACATGCGCCAGCAGGAAGTGGTCGCTGAGGTCTACGAAAATCCACAGAAGTTTTATGGCGGCCTCAACACGGCCATCGATACGGCGGGCTGGGTGCATTACGCACTGGTGCGCGAAGGTTTTCGGGCCAGGACCTATCTCAATGGGATTCTTCGGGAGGAAAGCTATCGCTGTAGCGGGGTAGACCTCAGTAATGAAGCGGTGCTTTCCTTCAGTGATAGTCCCTGCATTCGCGCCGGGCGTGCCCACCGTTTTCGGGGCGTCCTGGATGAATTGCGCGTTTATGATCACGCCCTGACGGAAGAAGAAATCGGTAGCCTCTATCGCTTGTATCCCATCGAAAATATACAGATGGATTGCTTTACCTATGCGCCTAAAAAATCTCCGGATTGGCTACCCAATACAGACGAAACCAATTACCTTTGCTTCGCAAATTCACGCTGATCGTTTTTCACCACCATACCCGGGAGGATGGATCGATTGATACACCATCCAATAGGGTATAAACCGGTTGGTTGTGCGGCAGAAATTGCTTTTTGCGCCATCAATCGGCTAAATCCGATAAACTATGTTTGGAGACTTATTCGGCGACATGCAGGAAAAGCAGGAAGCTATTCGGGAGGAATTATCCGAGATTCAACTGGAGTCAGAAGCCGGCGAGGGAGCCGTCAAAGTGGTCGTTAATGCCAATCGTGAGGTCATCAATATCAGTATTGACCGGGAGAAACTGGACCTGGAAGATACCGAACAGCTCGAAGACCTTCTGACGGTGGCGGTCAACCGGGCGCTGGAATTGGCGCAAGCCAAAGAAATGGAAATGACCCAAAATATGATCAAGGATATGCTGCCTCCAGGCCTGGGCGGATTGGGCAATCTTTTTCGCGGCTAATGCCACTATTTTTACTGCGAATACCTCCTCTCCTGAGATTTGGAAAACGACAATATTCTGAAGGTTGGAACGTTAATGCTATGGTGTGCCAAACTCCTTCATTCTAGGTATTTTAACTTTTGACTGACTTATGAGAATTTTTACTTTTATAAATGCGCTGCTTCTCTCCATTTCACTAGGCGCTCAGACCAATGTTGGCCTGGTTGCTTACTATCCTTTTGAAGATACATTTGAAGATGTAACGGGAAATACCGCCAACACCGGGGTGGCCACCGGTAATCCTCAGTTTGTTTGTGGAGTGGTAGGAGAGAGTGTGTTGCTCAATGGGGCCAGCGATGCCATTTCCATTTCCGGAGGGAATCTCAATGGAGAGTTTGATACCGAGGACTTCTCGGTGAGCTTTTATTTCAAACCCGTGGGTGTGAACGGTGTGCAATATTTGCTTTCCAAGCGGTCTCCCGATTGTAATAATGAAAACATTTTTTATATCCGCTACGTGCCGGAAACCCGGACCGTCAATGCGTACTTGAGCGAAATTCCTGAAAAAACCGTATCGATCGTTCATACCATCACCAACCCTTCCTGTTGGCAAAACCTGGTACTGGTACGCGATAACTTTCGTGTGCGCATGTACGTCAATGGCCAATTTGCCGGCGATTTGGGTACGGCTACCCGTATCGATCTGGAAAATAATGGCAAACTGATCATCGGCTCGGCCAACTGCCGCACCGGAAGTGAGGTGCCTTTTAGTGGGATGATTGACGAGCTTCGTGTATACAACCGGGCTCTCGATGAGCGGGAAGTGAAAACGCTTTACCTCGCTCCGGATATGATTGTCAATCCGGATACACTCCTCTTTCTGGGCAATTCCATTGATATCGAACTGACCTCTACCTGTGCCGACGAATTTACCTGGACCACCAACGGATCACCGGCCGATTTGTCTTCGCTCACTGCTGCGGAACCAACAATCACACCAACTCAGGCTGGCATATTTATCTATCAGTTGAATATGGACAACCCCATTTCTCCCTGTTCGGCAAGAGATTCAGTGCGCCTCACCGTGGTCGATCCCGATGAGTTGGAATGTGATGAATTGTATTTACCCAAGGCATTTACGCCCAACGGCGATGGGCTCAACGACACCTACGGCATCAGCAATCCTTTTGCTGTGCAAGAGTTGATCTCTTTTGAAATCTTTGACCGCTGGGGCGGAAGAATGTTCTCCGCCGGAGATTCACCACATGCACAATGGGACGGCACTTTCAAAGGGGAGACCGTCAATTCCGGAGTCATGATTTACAAAATTATCTACATCTGTGATGGGGTGGAACGACTGGCCAGTGGGAGTTTTTCTTTGCTTCGGTAAATAAAATAATTATTTCCTAAAAAATATCACTGGAAAAGCCTCTCCTTTGGCAAATTCCGAATGGTCCATCGGCAATTCCAGGAAGGCATCAGCGTCCACCAAATTGGCCAGGTCACCTGAGCCATGGCCTTCAATGGGAGTGGCAAGAATACGTCCCTCATCATCGAAACTGATTTTTACCTGTAGGAAATATTGTAGCTGTGGTTTGAAAGTAAAGGCCGAAGTCAATACCGCTTTGGGCGAGGAAACGGGCAGTTGGCCTTCGCATGATTGAAGCCACGGCAATACGTAACGATGCGTACCTAAAAAAGATGATACCGGATTTCCCGGCAGGGCAAAAACTACTGTACCACCAGGAGCTTCACCAAACCACAGTGGTTTTCCGGGGCGTTGTTTTACTTTGTGAAAAAGCTGCTTGACCCCCAGTGCAACCAGTGATTCCGGAAGGAAGTCAAATTTCCCTTTAGACACACCACCACTGAGCAAGATCAGCTCATAATCCTCCAGAATCTTTGCGAGTTTGGCGCGTATTTCTTCTTTATCATCCTGCAAATGTTCCGTATCGGCCTGAATGCCGTATTCCTGTAAAGTGGATTGCAAGCGGTGTACATTAGACCGGCGAATTTGGTAGGGTAGGGGTGTCTCCTCCACTTTAACGAGCTCATCCCCCGTCGAAATGATGATGGTTTTAGGCAGTCGACTGACTTTTAGTTGGCTTTTGCCAATGGTGGCTGCTACCCCAATCTCGGCAGAAGAGAGCCGAACACCCTCCTTGACCACCCTTGATCCGGAAAATCGGTCTTCGCCCTGGCGATGCACATTTTGGCCTTTGCGAATGCTCTCCACTTGCAAATGAATCGTTCCATCCTCAATGACCATATCTTCATAGCGGATCACGGTATCCGTATTTTTTGGCAGGATAGAGCCGGTCATCACTTCCAGGCAGCTGTGATCGTGCTGTAGTGTCATTTGGGGGGAACCCGCAGCGGCAATGCCCTCGATATCAAATTTGCGCTGCCCGCGGTCAAAAGCACTGAATTGTATGGCAATACCATCCATCGTGACCCGATTGTACGGAGGGAAGTCCCGGTCTGCATAAAGATTTTCTCGTAAAACCCTGCCAATGGCCCGATCTAATGGTACACTTTCTATTCCAAAGTCCCGGCGATGTGCCAGGATCGTTTTCATCGCTTCTTCTACTGAAATCATTGTTTAGTGCACTTGTTTTTGTTTGGACGGTAAATTTATCTGATGTAACCCAGAATATGGTACTTGCCCTGGGCATATTTTATTTGATTCTTTGACAAATTTTGTGATTCAGAGTCAATCAAAAACATAAACCAACGCTTCTAGAGGCGCTTTTGGTTTAAATTTTAGTTTGACCACGACTTGCCCCGAGTTTACATCGGGGAAATTTGGCAAAGAACGTTTTATTTTTTTTAGAAATGCTGCAAAGGTGTATTTGTTCATCAAATGTCGAGTGAAACCACCCTGTTAATAAAATGTTAAAAAATAATCTAAATTTTAGAATGAATGTTCTGTTATTATTTAATCAAACATTCTAAACCATATCGATCATGACAAAATTAAGTGGGAAAGTTGCCGTCATCACCGGTGGAAATAGTGGTATTGGATTGGCTACAGCCAAAGAATTTATTCAACAAGGAGCAAAAGTCATCATTACCGGACGTGATCAGGAGAAAGTGGATCAGGCTTTGGCTGAATTGGGCGTAGGAGCCAGCGGTATTGTTTCTGATACGGCAGACCTTGGGGCCATTGATCAGTTGGCGGCAAAATTGGCGTCAGACTATGGCAAAATTGACGTCCTGTTTCTCAATGCCGGGGTAGCCTGGCTTGCGCCAATTGAAGCGGTAGACGAAGCTTTTTTTGATCGGACTTTCAATACCAACGTCAAGGGACTGTACTTTACGGTACAAAAGCTTTTACCATTATTTACCAGTGGGGGGTCGATCATTCTCAACACCTCAATCAATGCCAATATTGGTATGCCCAATACAACCGTGTATGCTGCCAGCAAGGCTGCAGTGGTGAGTTTGGCCAGAACACTTTCCGGCGAACTGGTAGGGCGCGGAATTCGGGTAAACGCTATCAGCCCAGGCCCAATCAATACGCCAATTTTTAGCAAAATGGGCATGAGTGACGATCAAATCCAGGCGGTCGCACAGCAGATTCAATCGCAGATACCCATGAACCGCTTTGGCAAACCTGAAGAGATTGCCAAAACCGCCGCCTTTTTTGCTTCCGATGACTCCTCCTTCATCATCGGTGCTGAATTGGTAGCAGATGGAGGAATGAGCACGCTGTAGTTTTTTGGAACAAACAACAATCAAAACCTGAGCCCATCTGTTTAGCAGTTGGGCTTTTTTTATTGTGCAAGTTTTGTGTAATTTGTAAACCAAAATAGACCCTTATGCCACGTACCAAACAATTTGACGAAACCGAAGTCCTGAAAAGGGCCATGGAATTGTTTTGGGAAAAAGGCTATCACGGGACTTCCTACAACGATCTGGTGGAATATCTCAGCATCAGCAGGGCAAGCTTATACCAGACCTTCGGAGATAAAGATCAGCTCTATAGAAAGGCATTGGAATACTACCGCGATACTAGCCAGGAGTGGCTTAAATCCTTATTGCGTACATCCATTTCCCTCCGGGAAAAGCTGGATATTCTGCTGACCTCCGTCATAGACGAAACGCTGAATGATCAATGTCAGAAAGGTTGTTTTATGGTCAATTCTACCACTGAGCTGGCCAATGCTGATCCCGAAATTGCGGCATTAGTGGCTCAGAACCGGCAGACCGTGGAGGGCTTTTTTCACGCGGCTTTTTACATGGCCCAACAGGATGGAGAAATAGAAGGCGGTCAATCGGCGGAGGCTTTGGCCCATTTCTTTTTTAACAATTACCTGGGCCTCCGGGTAATGGCTAAAATGCGACCGGAAAGACCACACCTCGAACAAATCAAAGACCAGATACTCGCTAATTTTGCCTGGGAAAATGGGCAGCGATTAAAGAAATAATGATTTCAGTTCATCACCTTACCAAGTATTTCGGCAAGGATGCCGCTGTAGACGACCTTTCATTTGAGGTACCCGAAGGTCGAACACTGGCGCTGGTGGGTACCAGCGGCTGTGGTAAAACCACCACCCTGAAAATGATCAACCGTTTGGTGGAGCCTTCTTCAGGGGCAATAATCCTGGATGGCCAGGATATCATGCAGGAGCCGGTGGTGCAGGTACGCCGCAGAATGGGTTATGTGATCCAAAGCATTGGCCTATTTCCCCACTATACGGTGGCTGAAAACGTTGGGGTCACCCCAAAACTGCTGGGTTGGCCCGCCGAAAAGATTCGCCAGAGGATCACTGACCTCTTGGAAAGACTCAAACTTCCTCCGGAAAAGTTCCTAAATAAGTACCCGAACCAACTTAGCGGCGGACAGCGACAGCGAGTAGGCATCGCCCGCGCCCTTGCTGCCGATCCTCCCATTGTACTGATGGATGAACCTTTCGGCGCGCTTGATCCCATCACCCGCCGCGATATTCAACAGGATTTTAAAAACCTGGAAGAACTATCCACCAAGACCACCATCCTGGTAACCCACGATATCGAAGAAGCTTTTAAATTGGCTGACTTGATTTGTGTACTGGACAAAGGAAAGGTTCAACAGATTGGAACGCCGACCAGTCTATTGTTTCAACCCGAAAACGACTTTGTCCGGCGGTTTCTGGCAGGGCAATCCCTCACGCTCATGTTCGAGGTCTTTCGCCTGAAAGATATCGCCCCCAATCTGGAAGCCGGACAAAGGGGACCCTTGTTTAGTGCTGAAGACCGGCTGGAAAAGGTGTTGGAGCAATTGACCAGCCCCGATCAGCATACCGACCATGGCCACTTTGAACATGAGGGAAGTTTTCGCGGGTTCAACTGGCAACAATTGATGGAAGCCTTTGATCAGCATCGCAAACAACTGGGGCAATGATAGAACAAGTACAAGCATTTGGTGGCTTTTTGAGTAACAATAGTGCTAAGTTGTTTGAGCAAACCCTTGAACATCTTGGCTTGACCTTCCTTTCCCTATCGTTGGCTGTTTTGATTGCTGTACCGCTGGGTATTTTTATTGCCAGAAAGGACCGTTTTGCCGGAGGAATTCTTGCCTTTACCGGTGTTTTGCAAACGATACCAAGTATTGCCTTACTGGGGTTTATGATTCCGATTCTGGGCATTGGTGTTAAGCCTGCTATTTTTGCCTTGTTTCTCTATGCGCTATTGCCTATTCTGCGCAATACCTATACCGGTATTCGGGAAGTAGAACCTTCCGTGGTGGAGGCTGCGCGGGGCATCGGCATGAGTGATGGGCAGATTTTGCGTCAGGTGGAGTTGCCTCTGGCTATGCCGGTGCTTTTTGCCGGTATCCGTACAGCCACTGTGATCAATGTAGGGGTGGCTACGCTGGCGGCATATATTGGCGCCGGAGGCCTGGGCGAATTTATTTTTGGAGGGATTGCGCTCAACAATACCTTCATGATCCTGGCCGGAGCCATTCCGGCAGCCATCCTCGCCATTTTCTTCGATCAGTTGCTGGCCAGGCTACAGCGCATGCCTCGGTTTCAGGGGCGGCATTTAGGGGTGCTACTGGTCATTTTACTGCCATTGTTGAGTGGTTTTTACTGGGCTTCAGGGGCAGTAGCACCGGGCCGTACGGCGGGCTTTGATCCGGAGTTTTCGGGCCGGGCCGATGGCTACGGGAAGCTGGTAGAGGTGTACGATTTACAGTTTAACACCCTGGTACTCAATGCCGGATTAATGTACGAGGCTGTAAAGGGAGGCTTGGTCGATGTCATCGGCGGGTATTCCACTGATGGACGAATCAAGGCCTTTGATCTGGTCGTGCTGCAAGATGACAAAAAGGTGTTTCCACCTTATCAATGCGCCCCATTGATTAACGGGAATACTGCTGAACAATACCCTGAACTGGTGCCTCTGCTGGAGCGACTGGCCGGAAAAATCAGTGATGAAACGATGACCGATCTCAACTACCAGGTGGATCATTTGAAGCGCACGCCAAAGGAGGTGGCCACTGAATTTCTGCAATCAATCGATCTGTGGCAACCAGATCAGCAGCAGGGCGGAGAGGTCATTACTATTGGTTCCAAAATCTTTACAGAGCAATATATTCTTGTGGAAGTTTTTTCTCAATTAATCAATGGGTTCACAGCCCTGGACGTGGATGCCAAGGTTGGACTCGGGGGGACCAAAATCTGCTTTGATGCACTCAAAGCTGGAGAGATTGACCTCTATCCCGAATATACCGGTACTGGCTTCCAGGTGATTCTCTCACCACCCGATTCGGTGATACAGACCATCAATGCCAATGCGATAGCTGTCTACGACTACGTTAAGAAGGAGTTTGCAGATCAATACAACCTAGAGTGGTTATCTCCGCTGGGTTTCAGCAATAGCTATGCTTTAATGGTTCGCAAAAAGCAGGCACAACGTGAAGGCTGGACAAAGATTAGTGATTTGGTGCAGCACTAATTAAGGTTGTAGTAGTTCTCTTGAGGCGGCGATACCTTTTTCAAAAAAGGTTTTGGTCAACTTATATTGTGCTTGTCCATCCAATTTTGTCAGGCTTTGCAAAGGTAGGATCGGCCCGGTCCAGCTACCTTGGTGCCATTGGCTACCGTTGGGCAGTTTGGGCAGATTGTCGTAGTTGATTTTTCCCTCTTTTTTCCAGTGATTGATGTAGAAATAGGGTTGCTCAATGGTTTCATCGGCAATAGCCCAACCAACACCGATGGTGGCCGTTGGTGATCCGTCATCTTCGGCGAATTCGAGGGCAATGACACTGCCGGTATCAAAATGATGGGGCCAGGTACGAACAGCAGTCGCACGGGTGAATGGCATTGTAACCTGATTGAGTATCCAGTGAGCATTTTGCCGATATCGGGCCAGCTCGTGACGAATCTCTTCTGGAATGGGTTCAAATGACATTCCTGCATCTAAATTGTGATCGGGGAGAGAGAAATGGCTGAAGTATTTGTATTCCGCCGGAGCGAAGGGCGTTTTGTGTAGTTGAAACTCAAACCAATCCATGATGTCATCCTTGTTCTTACCTACTGGATCGATACTGCCCAGTTGCAGATCGTTGGCACCGATTAAGAGCAGATTCCAGTCGTCATAGGTCATTCCGGTGTGATATCGGTCTACATGGTGACTGACCAGGGCCTGTAACTTTGGCAGCCATTGCATATTGCTTTGTGAATCGTCGCTGGCTTTGGGAAGAAAGGCTTCACCAAACATGGCTACAAACTGGGCCGCGTGATGCATCTGCAAAATAGCCTTTTCAATATCTTCATTGTAGGTCAGGGATAGGGGATTCCAGGAGTTTGTTGAATACTGTCGCATTAGTTATAGATTTGTCTTTTGTCTCCATAACAGATTTTCCGGTTGAGAGTTTGGTTTATGAACCAATGTGGTTACTGGTGGGAAAATTCCGGAAGGAAAGTAAGTGGATTACTGATTTTCGCTTATTTTGCTAAAAAAAGATGAATAAAATACCTCCTTTTCACGTGGCGGTCCCAGTGGATGATTTGGCGAAAGCCAGAGTATTTTACCGCGATATTTTGGGCTGTGAAGAAGGCCGTTCGGCCGAGCATTGGATCGATTTTAATCTATTTGGTCATCAGTTTGTAGTACACTACAAACCACCAAACCCTGCTGCGGAGGGGCAACATCACAATCCGGTTGATGGACATGATGTTCCGGTGCCGCATTATGGGGTAGTACTGGATTGGGAAGTTTGGGAAGACCTGGCACAGCGGGTTAAGGAAAATGGCATTCCCTTTGTCATTGAGCCTTACATACGCTTTAAGGGGTTACCCGGCGAGCAGGCAACCATGTTTTTCCTGGACCCGGCGGGTAATGCCCTGGAATTTAAAGCTTTTAAGGATATTGGACAGCTATTTGCGAAATAGATTATCCTCTTGCCCAGGCTTTTTTCTTACGACTGTGTGGTTTTTCTTTTTGGTGGCTTTTGACGGGCGGCTATCGTCGCGGTTGACCCTGATGGGCCGGTCATCGAGCAGACTGCCGTCAAATTCGCGAATGATGGGCTGTACGACATCCGCTTCAACCTCGAAATAGGTGTATTTCTTGTGCATGTCGATTTTACCAATGGCGCTACCGGAAATCCCGGAATTGCGGCACAGCAGATTGATGAAAGCCCCTTTGTCGGGCACATCCAACGACCCGATATTGATAAAAAGGCGTTGGCCACGGTTATTTCTGGATGTAGGCTTGCCGCGCTGATTTAAATCGCGGGCGTTGTGGTAATTTCTAATTAATTTGCCAAAGGAAAGTGTCGCTATCTTCTGGATCAATTCCTCCCGTGACAAATCCTCCAATTCCCGGTAAATAACCGGCAGGAAGTGATCAAGCCCTTCACCTGGCTGAGTATCTTTCATTTTGCGTAAGCGCACCAATAATTGTTGCTCACAAATCTCTTCTCCGGTAGGGATATGCGCCTGAGTAAAACTTACTTTCAGCCTTTTCTCAATCTGGCGCAGGATCGGCAGATCTTTAGGATGTGCCAAGACCAGTGAAATTCCTTTACTACCAGCTCGGCCGGTACGTCCACTGCGGTGCGTGTAAAATGCCTGATCTTCCGGAATATTGTAGTGAAAAACGTGGGTAATATCCTGTACGTCGATACCGCGTGCAGCAACGTCGGTAGCTACCAGTATCTTGATGCGATTATTGCGGAAACGCTCCATGACAATATCGCGTTGATTCTGGCTCAGGTCGCCGTGTAGTGCATCCGAGTGATAACCGTCTTTTGTTAGTTGTTCAGCCAAATCCTTGGCGTCGCGACGGGTGCGGGTAAAGACGAGGGCAAAAAGGTTTGGCTCGGAATCCAGAAAACGGCGCAGCACTTCGTAGCGCTCGTGTGGCCGGGTAGGAACGTATTGGTGATCGATATCGTCATTGGAAGTATTGCGCTGACCAATGCTCACCTCCAACGGGTTGGTCATATAGTCTTTGGAGATGCGGCGCACTTCATCGGGCATGGTGGCTGAAAATAACCAGGTCAGCTTGTCCTTCGGTGTACTTTTCAGAATATCGTCAATTTCTTCTTTAAAACCCATATTCAGCATCTCATCGGCCTCATCGAGTACCATGTACTGGATATGCTGAATATTGACCGCACCACGACGGATCAGGTCGCGCAGTCGGCCCGGAGTAGCGGCAATGATATGCGCTCCACGCTTGATATCGCGTATTTGACGACCGATATCAGTACCACCGTAAACGGCCTGAATTTTTAGCTTGGGCAAATGCTTGCCAAAAGAATTTAACTCATTGGCTATCTGGAGACACAACTCCCGGGTTGGGGCCAGGATTAGTGCCTGTGTATGTTTTTCATTGGCATCAACCAATTCCATTAACGGCAATCCAAAAGCAGCTGTTTTTCCGGTTCCGGTTTGGGCCAGGCCCACCAGATCGGTGTCGTCTGCCAGCAATTTAGGGATGGCCTGCGTCTGAATCGCAGTGGGTTCAAAAAATCCTAACTCCTCAATGGCATCTACCAGTGGCTGGGACAATCCCAGCTTTACAAAATCGCTCATGAACTTATTTTTTATAAGGGGGCAAAGGTACGTATTATTTCCTAATGTGTTTAAAAATCTTTGTATAACAGCGATTTAGACGGAGCTTTTTTAAAAAGTCATCTTTTTTTAAAACCAATCTTGAAAGGTTTGTAACCTCTAATCTAAAACCCGCCAGTATTTTGTTGGAAGTATGCCGAAAAAATGTTATATTGTATTTGTTCTAACCTCTATTTTTTTGTTTCTCTCCAGGCTACACTTCCTCTCTTTCCTTTGGAAAGCCTTTTCCCGTTTGCGCTGTTTTCGTGTACTTTTTTGGCTGAGATGGGGTATATTGTTTTAAAAAAAGTCATGACCAAAAATATCCTTCTTCTCTTTTTGGGTGGTTACCTTTTCTTTTCCTGTCAATCCTCCAGCATTATCGAGGAATATATGGATCTGGTGGGTGAGGTGTATTCCGGACAGAATGCCTATGAAACGACCGCCTATGTCTCTGAACGATGGCGTACGCCGGGTAGTACGGGCTTTGATTCCAGCATTTACTACGTCCAAAGAATCCTGGAAAAGACCGGATACCGACCATGGGAAATGGATTCTCTGGCCCCGCTGACGTACCGCATGGAACATTATCCGCTAAGAACACCTGCCTGGGATCCTATTGATGCCAAACTTTTCATTGCAGGTGAGTCAACGCCTCTGCTCGACTTTACCACTAATCGGAATATGGTGGCCATCAATAGTTTTTCTACACCAGAAGATGGCATCGAGGCTGAGGTTGTGTTTTTGCAAAGTTGTGAATTGGAGGTTGTGAAAAACCGGGATTTAAAAGGTAAAATTATTATGGCGGATTGTCACAGTTATCCAATGGTGAAACTGGCTGAGGAGATGGGAGCACTTGGTGTATTGGCCTATTTCATTCCTGACTACAACCAACCGGAAAAGTATACACAATCCATACCTTTTACGGGCATCCCATTCAACAGCGAACTGCAATCATGGGCTATTAACCTCTCCTTTGCTGCCCGCCAGGCACTGAAGGAAAGACTTGACCAGGGGCCATTAAAAATCAGGGTGGAAATTGAAACCCGGTTTTTTCCTTCTGAAGAGCTCACCTTGATTGCGGAGGTGAGGGGAACACAATTTCCGGAGGAGCGGTTAGTGTATAGTGCACATGTACAAGAACCAGGAGCAAACGATAATGCTTCGGGGGTAGGGGCGCAGGCAGAGATGGCACGTGTGGCCGCTCAGCTTCACCAGGAGGGCAAGATTCTGCCCGATCGCACGCTGACATTTTTGTGGGGTGTGGAGATTCGGTCCACACATCGCTACATTAATCAGGACAGTCTTCGGAGGCAAGGAATAAAGTGGGGGGTAAGTCTGGATATGGTTGGTGAAGATACAGAGCAAACCGGTGGTACGTTTTTAATTGAAAAAATGCCCGACCCCTCAGCCATCTGGACCCGTGGTGAGGACAAACACACTGAGTGGGGGGCAAGTAAAGTAGACGAATCGGATTTTAACCCACACTATTTCAATGATTTTGTTGAATTTGTTTGCCGCCAACGAGCCTTGCGAACAAACTGGGAAGTTAAGACCAATCCTTTTGAGGGGGGAAGTGATCATCAGCCGTTTCTCGATGCAGAAATCCCGGGCATTCTCTTTTGGCATTTTACCGATGTTTATTATCACACTGATGCAGATCGCATTGATAAGGTTTCGGCAGAAACGCTTGCCAATGTAGGTGTCAGCGCACTGGTTAGTGGCCTAACGCTTTGTACGGCACAGGAAAAGGTGGCTGAGGAAGTACTTGCCATTGTAGCAAAGGCGGCAAATAAAAGACTACTGACCGAGGGGATTTTGTCGCAAACAGCCATCAAAGAGGGAGGTCCTCCAGATGACGAAGCGAAGATCATTCAGGCGTGGAGGGACTGGTATGAGGCGGCTGTACCCACTGTGGCAGACATCCTGCCAGGACCTCCGGGTAAAGCTTTTCAGAAAGAGATCAAAAGAGTCGTTCACAAGGTGAATAAGATCGGAAAAGCGCAATTGGAAGGGTTGTAAACGAGGAAGGGGGTGTGTGAATACACCCCCCTCCTAAATTATAGAGTATCAAGTCGCACAGTTTAAGCATCTTTCAGTACAAACCGGATTGGCAGGTTGAACATCACTCGAACTGGGATTCCTCTTTGTTTACCGGGAATCCATTTTTCAGGTGAATCTCTCATCATTTTCACTACTCGCAAAGCTTCCTCTCCACATTGTCCGCCAATATCGCGCAAGAGTTTGATCTGTGTGATAGAACCGTCTTTCTCGACCACAAATCCTACTACTACGGTTCCCTGGATGTTATTCTCCCGAGCCATTGAAGGATATTCGATATTTCCGTAAAGGAATTCCATTAATTTTCTATCGGCACAGGCTTTCATTTCCTTTTGTGCCAAACCGCTGTCTTCACAGCCGGGGAAACGAGGCATTTGCTCAACCACCTTAAAAATTTCTTCGGGTTCCTCTTTCTTTGGAGGAGGAGGAGGTGGCGGAGGAGGAGGCGCATCTTCCGTACTGGCCATTATTGGCTCCGGTGCATACACCTCTGTAGTAATTTCAACTGACTGGTCAACAAACTCTATCTGATCTTCTTCAATGATCAATTCATTAGGTACTTCCTGTATCACCGGTGGTGGCGGAGGAGGCGGAGGTGGTGGTGGCTCGGAACTGCGTGGAGGAGCCACTTCAATTTCTTCCTCAAGTTCTAAAGAGTACATTGAAACGTCAACTTCTTGCTTGAAGCTGGTCCAGTTAAAGGCAACAAGTGTTATAAACAAGACCGCTACCATGCTTAAACCAAGCAGAGGGCCTCTTAATTTATTGACATCAACATCAGGGTATTTATTCCGATATTGTAGTGGAGAGCCCCAATCTTTATTTTTGTATTTCTCAGTCAGGTTTGCCTGAGCACTTCTTCTGTAGTATGCTCTCAGACCACCTATCAATAACAAAAAGAAAGCAAATACCAGGGCTACCGTGGTCAATATTTCATTTCCGGTGAAAATTAAATCTGTGTTCATGACTTTTAGTTTAAGGTGAATACTTAGGTGTTCCATTGAACTTATGTTCAAGTTCCAAATTATTATCCCTGCAATCACTAATAATTGTCAATGACACCGGTGATTCTAGTCACTCGGTCAGGTGTCGGCCCTCACTTTTTTCTGGTGGTATATGCAACGGAGATTTGGCAAAGGCCCAATTTTTGTTAGCTTTAGCCGTGAAAATCGGAATCATGACACTTGCTGTTGATATTGGAAACTCAAACGTGGTCATCGGGCTGTCAAGCGGAGAAGAGTGGCCACATGTTTGGCGTTTGCCCACCATTGCCGGAGCTGAGGAGGCTCACCTTTTTTATCCGACTCACATTGGCGATCACCTTTTGGAAGCGGGCGTCAGTCTTTCCGATATTGAGCGGGTGGTTATCAGTTGCGTTGTACCACCCCTTACGGTGCCTTTTGAGCATTTGATTCAGGATTTTTTGGATATCAAACCCATTGTGTTGAGTAGGGAAGTCTACGAGAAGCTGCCGTTGCAGATTCTGAACAAAGACGAAATTGGGGCCGACCTGGTCGCCAATGCGGTAGCTGCTCATCTCATTTTTAAACGCGACGTAATTGTAGTCGACTTTGGGACGGCGCTCACTTTTACGACCATCAATACCGAGGGGAAAATCCTTGGTGTCGCTATTGCCCCAGGCTTAAAGACCGCTATGAGTGTGTTGCATCAAAAAACAGCTCAACTGCCCGAAGTTCCACTCGGATTGCCGACCTCTCCGCTGGGGCGCAATACAGTACACGCCATTCAAAGTGGGGTGTTGCTTGGATATGTGGGGCTGGTACGTCACCTGCTGGCCACCATTCGAGCAGAAGTGGGCGAGCAATACGTTGCGGTTGCTACCGGGGGGCTTTCCAGTATTCTGCATCCTTTACAGGAAGATTTTTTTGCTGTAGATGCACACCTGACGCTGAATGGACTGCGATTGATAGGAGAGGTAATAGGTGAGTGATCACCTTCGCCAAAGCTTTTTCCGTCAAGGAGTGATTAATTATATTTTTGGTTGAGGAGCATCCAATTGCCATGGACATCCAGATATGTGGCTTGTGGAAAAACGTTGCGGAAAGTATTTTCAAAATAGTCTTTGGTTTTTTGAATATCCTTCGGCGTGGCGGCCAGGCGATTGAACAACAATAGTCCATCGGGTAGGAGTAGGTCGCGGAGGTCTTCCAGGTAGGCTTCACTTTCGAAGGCGGTGGGTACTTTGTCATCCAGGAAGATATCCATACAAATCATGGCGTATTGTTTGGTGCCTTGGGCCACAAAGGCGAGGGCATCGGTACAAATCATTTCTACGGGCGATTTGATATAGGGCAGGGCGTACCTGTTGGTCAGATCCAGGATCGCTTCGTCAATTTCCACTGCAGTATAGTGGTACGATCGCTCAAACGTTTGCTCCAGCATGATTGGAATGCTTCCCAGACCAAAACCCAGGATCAGTACTTCATCACCGGGGAGTTTATCCAGGTTGACCTTTTTGAACGTGCGGGAAAAATTATCGTAAAGATCGCCGAAGGAATAAATGGCGTTGGCCGTACAAAGCTGATAGCGTCCCTTGTTGAGGCTTACGTATAGGTGTGGATTGTAATCGCTGGAAGCACTTTCGATATGCCATTCAAAGAGATAGCTGGACCATACTTTCCACCACGGTTGTTGCATGTGCCGGTTTGCTTTTAGAATATTACTTATTCCCAGCGCCGGAATTTGGCGGTATCTTCAAAAATGCGCAGCATGATCAATCGGTCAGGAACTTCAAAGGCCTTATCTCTTCTTTCCAATACCCGCTCAATGGTTTCAAAAGCCTTTTCTGTTTTGTAGGTTTGGAAACCATGTGCACCTCCCCAGGAGTAGGAAGGAACAAAATTACGTGGGAAGCCAGTGCCAAAAATATTGCTGGAGACGCCGATTACTGTACCCGTATTAAATATGGTATTGATGGCACACTTGGAGTGGTCGCCCATAATCAGACCACAAAACTGTTGTCCGGTACGGATAAAACGCTCTGTATTGTAATCCCAGAGCTTGACCTCAGCGTAGTTGTTTTTCAGGTTGGAATTGCTGGTGCCCGCACCAAGGTTGCACCATTCTCCGATAACGGAGTTGCCCAGGTAACCATCGTGGCCTTTATTAGAATGGCTTTGAATCACCGAGTTGTTGACTTCTCCACCCATTTTTGAGTAGGGACCAATGGTGGTGGCGCCATAAATCTTGGCACCCATCTTGAGCTTGGCATGCTCACAAAGGGCCAGGCCACCCCGAATGAGACAGCCTTCCATGATCTCTGCATCCTTGCCAATATAGACTGGTCCAGTGGAAGCATTGATGGTACTAAATTCGACTGTAGCTCCTTCCTCGATAAAGATATTTTCCGGATTGAGCACCTGGTTGGTCTTGCTGATGGGCTGGGAAGTTCTTCCTTTTGTGATCAGGTTGAAATCTTCGAGCAGGGCCTTGTCATTGTAATAAAAAATATCCCACAGGCGGTTGAGCTTGATGAAATCAGTGCCTTCCAGGTCAAATCCCTTTAGCTCTCCGATATCCTCATCGTGGATGAGGCGTTCAAATTGTTCTTCGTTGAGCTTGGCAGCGATCAGCTCCTCTCCATTGAGCAGTGCTTCGTTGTACTCCATTTGCTGGAGCAAGCGACACAGTTGGGCAGAGGGTAGCGCAGAGCCATTGATCAGATAGTTTTCCTCACCATAATCAATGGGGTATTTCTCAGCCAGATAGTCCTGAGTGATGTAGGAAATTTCTCCGCCCAGCCATTTTTGCCATTTTTCACTGATGGTGAGAATACCAATGCGCAATTCGCACACCGGTTTTGTGTAGGCTAGGGGCAGGAAAAAATTACGGATCTCGTTATCAAAAAGGATGATATTCGCCATACGGCCAGGTTCGGTCAGTTTTTTGGTTGCTGAATATATCAGCATTGGTCATTCAATACTCGACCATAAAAGTAAAAAAAAAGTCCCAATCAGTGTTGAAAGGGACTTTAGTTTATCTTTCAAAGTCTGCTTAGGACTTCTTGCCAAACTTAGCAAACTTCTTATTGAACTTGTCAATACGTCCTGCAGTATCTACGAATTTCATCTTACCGGTAAAGAATGGGTGCGAAAAACTGGATATCTCCAGCTTGATCAATGGGTACTCTTTTCCATCTTCCCACACGATCGTATCCTTGGTTGGAGCACAAGAGCGGCTCAGGAAGGCCTCATCAACAGAAAAGTCCTTGAAGACCACCATTCTATAATTCTCCGGATGCGTATCTTTTTTCATGACTAAATATTTACTTTTTCTCAAATAGAGCGCAAATTTATAAAATATTGCTAAACCAGGCAAAAAAACTTTCCTTTATTTCGGTACTGAAAAATAAAAGGTGGCTCCTTCGTTAATTTTGCTTTCACCCCAGACATCTCCGCCGTGGTAATTCACGATGCGCTTAACGATGGCCAACCCTACGCCCGTACCTTCGTATTCCTCATCGGTATGCAGTCGTTTGAATACTTGAAAGAGCTTGTCTTTAAATTTTTCATTGAAGCCACAGCCGTTATCCTTCACATAGATAATTTGGAAATGGTCTTGTTCATAACCACCAACTTCAACAGTAGGGGTATCAACATTGCGCGAATATTTAATGGCATTGGCCAGTAAATTGATCAGTACCTGTTCAATCAGGCCTGGATCAGCCTTGATTTTTGGTAGTGACCGGGTTACTAGTTTGGGATTCTTAGTCTCTTCGCGAATGAGGTTTGGCCACAGCTCCTTTACTTCTTTTTCGACGTCGATATGCTTAAAAATCAATTTTTTCTTACCAATCTGTGAAAGGTTAAGCAAATCTTCCAGCAGCTGGTGCATCTTTTTCAGATTGGAGGAAATAAAGCCGGCGTATTCATTTACACTTTTATATTCTTCTCTCTGGATATCTCTGACCATCAGTTGCGAGAAGGAATTGGCCGCGCGAAGAGGAGTCCGCAAGTCATGAGAAATGGAATAGTTGAAGCTGACGAGTTCTTCGTTCATCAATTCCAGTTCTCTTTTTTGTACCAACAGTTCCTTTTCATTGCGTTCCAGCCGGTGTAGATAGGTGAATTTTTCAAATTCGCCCCGTTCCTGTGATTGCATCATGATGATCGAAAAGGCGGCAATCATCACAATACTGGCGGTGTAGCCCCAACTGTGGGCTCCAAACTGAAACAGGGCAATGATAAAGATCAGTAGCAATATTCCGCCGATATAAGGCATCATCGATCGAATGCCGATGGTCACCAACCCGAGCACAAACCAGATCGTCAAATTGCCGACCGTTACCGAAACCCGCTGCAATTCGGACGTGGAGTCATCTGTGAAAATCTGGAAAGCGATACCCAACATCATGATAATGGCACTGCCGATGGCCATGGCGTACAGATTGAGAATGGTATCATCTTCTTTGATAAAAAAGCTGGCAGCTAAAAAGACAGAAAACCCAAAAAAACTGATCACCCGCCAGGGCAAAGTACCCTGTAGGTCTAAATGATAATAATCAAAGTAGGTGAAAAACAGGATAAAGATCAAGGCCAGGACAGCAACAGATTTACCCACTTTCAAGGTTCTCTCTGCCTGATTGTGTTTGAAAATAGACTTTAAAGCCGTATGATCCATGCCCAACTTAGCTATTGTGCTTATCTTGAGTTTTCCAGCTATTTATTAGCTATGTCAAATGGGTCCGGAAAAATCTCCGCGCTTTATATGCTTTAAAATGTAGCGAGGAGGAGTAGTTTTCCCAAATCATTTGCTCAATGGAATTAATCTTGTTTACCAACAAATCTACATTTTTTAATGCTTATTTCTTATAATCGCACGAATAAAAATTACTTTTCAGAAATTAATAATAAGAATGGCTTTAATAAAGAGTGTAAAAGGAATTTCACCCGTTTTTGGTGAGCGGTGTTATCTGGCAGAAAATGCTACTATTGTGGGGGATGTTGAGATGGGGGACGACTGTAGCGTCTGGTTTCAGGCGGTGGTCAGAGGAGATGTGCATTCCATCCGTATTGGCAATAAGGTAAATATTCAGGATGGCGCCATTATCCATTGTACCTATCAGCGTGCTAGCACTCAGATTGGCGATAATGTGTCTATTGGTCACCGGGCTATTGTGCACGGTGCTACATTGCATAGTAATGTATTGATCGGGATGGGGGCTATTGTGATGGATCATGCCGTGGTGGAAGAAAACTGCCTTATTGCTGCCGGAGCCGTGGTCTTGGAGAATACACGCTGTGAGTCCGGGCACATTTATGCCGGAGTACCCGCCAAAAAAGTCAAAGCCATCAGCGCCGATCAATTTAAAAATACCATTGAGCGCATCGCTAATGCGTATACGATGTATGCAGGATGGTTTAAATAGGAAGTTGTTAAATAATGGGTTATTAATTAATGGAAAATATATGATATAATTCAAGATGTAATAGCGGTGGGAAAATGAAATGCCTCCATCTATTTTTAGAGCAAAGCCTTTCAATTTGTGGTAAAAAGGATTATCTTTGTTTTGCGCAATATATTTTTACAACCTCACACCACACCAAACCCAGGCCCTTTTCTCAGGCAATGTTTTAGATGTTCTTACCTGGTTAATCCCGTTAAAAATTTCAGGCGATTACTTAACACTCATCCCTTTGTGAAGTATTACCATCCCCCTTTCTTTGTATCCCGGAGAGGTTGGAGCGGGTATTTTATGCCTGCTTTGTACCCTACTCCGGGTTTTTATTTTTCCCACTCTTCGCCGGGCAAATGTAATCACTGGTCGAAAAGAACGTTAATACATTGTAAATACCCGTTTGCCGGGCTATTTTTGTAATCCATTCATGCCACAGTGTGATTGGTGGACTTTGTATGTACTCAACCAATAAAATTCAAATTACTTATGAGCTCTGTTGCAAGTGCCTTAGTTAAAAATGGAATTGGCCTGGTCAGGCGTTTTGACCAACATCATCTTTCACCAATTGCTTTACAAAAACGGACATTACAACAGCTGCTCAAGCGTGCCGAAGCAACTGCTTTTGGCAAGCATTATCGATTTGATCAACTGTTGCAGTCCAATCGCCTGGTGAGCGATTTTCAGAATAGCGTTGCTATCCATAACTATGATCATATGTTTGATCAGTGGTGGTCCAGAACCCTGCAAGGTGAGCCTGATGTTTGTTGGAAAGGCAAAACAAAATACTTTGCCCTTAGCTCGGGAACTTCTGGTGCGGATAGCAAGTACATTCCGGTAACTTACGATATGACCCGGACGATGCGAAGTGCGGGGCTACGCATGTTTGCCTGCCTGCCAAAGTACGATGTACCTTCCAGCCTCTTTCTCAAAGACTGGCTAATGGTGGGGGGAACGGCCATGCTCAAAAAAATGGGTCCCTGCTACGTGGGCGATCTCAGTGGGATCAATGCCCGTAAGCCGCCGATGTGGATCAAAAAGTTTTATAAGCCGGGAACACAGATTGCCAAAATTAGCAACTGGGATGAACGCCTGAAGACGATTGCAAAAAATGCCTACAAGTGGGACGTGGGCGTGCTGACCGGCATTCCAGCCTGGGTACAGCTGACCCTGGAGTACATCATAGAGCAATACAAATTGAATCATATTCACGAATTGTGGCCCAACCTGGAAATCTTTGTGTCGGGCGGGACAGCTTTTGAACCATACCGCAAAAGCTTTGACGCCCTGCTGGACCATCCGCTCATCCTGCAGGATTCTTATCTGGCATCGGAGGGATTTATTGCTTTTCAGGACCGGCCGGATACTCATGCGATGCGGTTGTTGCTCAATAATGGGCTCTTCTTCGAATTTGTTCCCTTTAATGAAAGAAACTTTGATGCCAGCGGAGAGCTGAAGAAAGATCCGGAAGTGCTGACCATCAATCAGGTTAAAGAGGGTATTGATTATGCCTTGTTATTGACTACCTGTGCCGGAGCGTGGCGCTATATCATCGGCGATACGGTAAGGTTTACCGATCTCATTCGTTCCGAGATCGTGATCACTGGCAGAACGAAGCACTTTTTGAGCATTTGTGGTGAGCACCTCTCTGTTGATAATATGAATGCCGCCATGATCAAGACCGAAAACGAACTACAGATCAGTATTCGCGAATTCACGGTAGCCGGGGTAGAACACGGGAGTCATCATGCTCACCGCTGGTATATTGGTTGTGATGATCCGGTGAAGGCGAATACTTTGGCGAAAGTGCTTGACCGCAACCTAATGGAAGTGAATGCCGACTATGGCTCTGAGCGCGGTGCCATGTTGGGACTGCCGCAAGTAGAGGTCATCCCCACGGCTATGTTTTACGCATGGCAACGCCACAACGGCAAGATGAACGGTCAAAGCAAGGTAGCCAGAGTGATGAACCGGGCGAAATTTGCGGAGTGGGAAAAATTTGTGGGAGGAAATAAGATCATTTCGTGAATTTACTTTGGCAAGGCTTAATTCTGGGACTCAGTTTGAGCATATTGGTGGGCCCCATGATGTTTTTGTTTATGCAAATTGCCATTGAGCGTGGTTTTCGGTCAGCGGTGGCTGCTGGAGCAGGAGCCTGGATCAGTGACACGCTCTTTGCCCTGATTGTGTACTTTGGTATATCCTATCTGCTTGATTTGACCAACCTTTCCGGTTTTGCCCTATATACCGGTCTTTTGGGAGGGGCCATCTTACTTGTCATCGGCATCGGTATTTTGCTACATCAGCCGACACCGCCAGCTGAGCTTACACAAAGTTCAACGATGCGTTTTCGCGATTCTTACTTCGGGCTATGGCTGAAAGGATTTCTAATCAATACATTCAACCCCTTCGCGGCCTTCTTCTGGATTGGGGTGATGACGGGGTTTTCTGCACAAAAGGATGTGGAGGGTAGCGATGCACTGATTCTGTTTGGTAGCATCATTGGCACCATTGTGGTGACCGATATCCTGAAAATTTTGCTCGCCAAGCGCATTCGGCCACTGATGAAAGCCGGCTACCTGGATTGGATGCGGAAGGTATCGGGAGTGGCCATTGTCTTATTTGGCATCATCCTGATGATCCGGGTGATGTGGGATTATAAGGTACAAAGTGTGGGTGTAGGGTTTTAAATTGCGCTCAATTTTCAACCATTTGTAACACTTGCTTATTTATCATAGTATGATAGCCAACAATATAGCCAGTATCCGGGCAGATTTTCCACTATTGCTGCAACAGGAAGACGGTCAGTTGCCCGTAGCCTACCTGGATAATGCAGCCACCACCCAAAAACCTCAGGTGGTGATCGACGCGATCCGGGATTTTTATGAAAAGGATAATGCAAATATCCACCGTGGGGTCTATGGATTGGCGGTACGATCAACCCAGGCTTATGAGGCAGTACGCGACAAAGTGAAGGGCTTTATCAATGCAGTTGACCGGCGGGAGATCATCTTTACCACAGGCACGACCGATGGGATAAATCTGGTGGCTAGTGCACTGGGGGAAAATCTGATCAAGCCTGGTGATGAGGTATTGATCTCAGCCATGGAACACCATTCCAATCTCATTCCCTGGCAGGTGTTGTGCCAGCGTAAGGGCGCTAAGCTTCGGGTGATACCTATGGATGACCGGGGATGGCTCCAACTGGACCAACTTCCGGACTTAATTAACGAGCGAACCCGACTGGTATCGTTGGTCCACATTTCCAATAGCCTGGGCACCATCAATCCGGTGAAAAAAGTCATTCATGCCGCACGGCAATACAATATTCCGGTGGTGCTGGATGCTGCCCAGAGCGTTGCCCACCTGCCGCTAGATGTGCAGAAATTGGACTGCGATTTTCTGGCTTTCTCAAGTCATAAGATGTTTGGACCTACCGGGGTGGGGGTGTTGTATGGCAAGACCAGTTGGCTAAAAAAGATGGAGCCATATCAGTTTGGTGGGGAAATGATCAAGACGGTAAGTTTTGAACGCTCTGTTTATGCTGATCTACCGCATAAATTTGAGGCAGGAACGCCCAATATTGCCGGAGTGATTGGTCTGGGAGCAGCCATTGATTACATCACTCGAATCGGGCATAGCCTGATGTCCACCTACCTGGCGGAACTGACGGCTTACGCAATGGAGCAACTGCAGGCTATTCCCGGTATCCGGCTGATTGGTACGGCCCCTAATCGATCCTGTATTTTGTCCTTTATCATGGAAGCGGTGCATCCACACGATATTGCCACCATCCTGGACCAGTACGGTGTGGCGGTGAGAGCTGGACACCACTGCACCGAACCGGTGATGACCTTTTTTGATATACCGGGCACGGTTCGCGCCTCTTTTGCTCCTTACAATACCCGAGAAGAGGTAGACAGGCTGGTCAAAGGCCTCCAGGAAGTCAATACTATATTTGGTTAAATCTATAATGAAATGCCCGATTTTAAGCTATCACCCGAAAGTGCTTTGCAGCAGCTAAAAGTACACAACAAAGAATTTCTAACCCTATTTGAACACGGTTCCCTCTCCGTGGAGGTCTACCAACCTGATGAGGTGGATCGGCAACAACCTCATGATCGTGACGAAATTTACGTGGTCATATCCGGGAGTGGTCAGTTCTTTAACGATGGGGTGACCACCGATTTTAAAACCGGAGATTTTTTATTTGTTCCGGCAGGAAAGGACCATCGGTTTCTTAATTTCACCAGTGATTTCGCTACCTGGGTCTTCTTTTACGGTCCTGTTGGTGGAGAAGCGGAAAAGCCTTCCGGTTAGAAAAATATTCCCCCTACCGAACACCATTTAACCGGTCGCGTTTTAGTGATGAAACAAACAGCTTAGGTACCCAGCTACTATTTCATAACTAAAACCAAAGAAGATCATGTTACGTTATGCGTTAATTTTTTTCATCGTGGCAATTATTGCCGGAGTTCTGGGATTTGGTGGGATTGCAGCTGGAGCAGCATCCATTGCTAAGATTGTATTTTACATCTTCCTGATCCTACTCGTATTTTCCCTTTTGTCAGGACTACTTAGAAAAGTATAACAGGCCCCTGGCCTAAAGCAGAACCATAAATTAGGTGCCGACCCTATTACTTTAAAATGAAGAATCAACACTATGGTAGGCACTAGATCGGGTGTAGGAATTTTTCTGCACCCGATTTTTCTTTTTCTAAAGTCCTATCTTTGCAGTAAAAAATAGAAATTGAGAGTCCGATCAGCTGATATCTGGATTATGGTTGTAGCCGCTACATTTAGTGTGCTATTTATTCTACTCGTTTTTGCCGGAGAGCCATTAATGATCAGGTTAAAAGTCGGTGTTTTTGCCCTAATGCTCATTCTTGGCATAAGCATTGCCTTTCTCTATTTCTTTCGCCGAAGAATGAAGCGGGTGCGGGTACAATTGTATCAAACACTCCAGGTGTTGGAGAATTTTGATATTGATGAACCCACTTCCGTGAAATTTAAACCCTCTCCTTATCACGCCTTCAATGAATTGAATGAGTACCTTTCGGAAATGATCAATCGCATTCGCCAACATTATCAGGCGAATAAACAATTTACGGCCAATGCCGCCCATGAATTACAAACGCCACTTTCGGTGATTAAAGGACACATCGAACTTCTTTTGCAATCTTCCCGATTGGGAGAGCGGGAAATCAAAACGCTGGGTGTTATTCTGCAAAATACCAACCGTTTGGCGCGCCTCAACAGCGCATTGATCCTGCTTTCCAAAATTGAGCACCAGCGTTTTGCCGATTTCCGTAAGGTCAAGATCAACCGGGTTACCGATGAAGTACTCAAGAACTTCCAGGATTTGATTGAAATCCAAAATCTTACCGTGCGCAAAAGATATGAGACCACGCTAGAGGTAGAAATGAGTGCCACCCTGGCCGAAATCATGGTGGCCAATTTGCTTCAAAATGCCATTAGACACAATATTTTAGACGGATGGATTGAAATTGTGATCAAATCAGATCATTTTTGCGTTATAAATTCAGGGAAGGTTTTGCAGGTAAAGCCACGCTTGCTCCTCAAGCGTTTCCGGCGCGAAACCGATGTAGAAGAAAGTCTGGGGCTTGGTTTATCCATCGTGCAAAGAATTTGTGACCACTCAGAATTTGAGTTGGATTATCAGCACGACAATGGGGTGCATACCCTGACCGTCAAATTTTAGTTTTATTAATTATTCCTCATGGTAGAAACAACACAAATAGAATTGAGAAATCTTCAAATGGAAGATTATCTGGGACTGAATGAATCAATGAAGAAGGCCTATCCAGGTTGGAAAGATGCCCTTTGGGAGCGCTATCAGCTTAAAAATCTGCTGGAAAAATTTCCGGAAGGGCAGCTGTGCATCCTGGTCAATGGAAAAGTAGTTGGGGCGGCACTCTCCATCATAGTGGATTACAACAAGTACGGAGACAAACACACCTACGAACAAATAACCGGGGATTGCAGCTTTGATACCCACGACGAACACGGTGATGTGCTGTACGGTATTGATGTGTTTATCGACCCGGATTACCGGGGCATGCGCCTGGGGCGGCGTTTGTATGAAGGCCGCAAGGAATTGTGTGAAAACCTGAATCTCCGCGCCATCATTGCCGGCGGGCGATTACCCAAATACAAGGATTATGCAAAAGAAATGCGGCCTCGTGAGTACATTGAGCGTGTAAAACGCAAAGAAATTCACGACCCGGTGTTGTCCTTTCAATTGTCCAACGATTTTCACGTACGGAAAGTCCTGACCAACTACTTGGAAGGCGATGAGGATTCGCTGGAGTACGCAGCGCTACTTGAGTGGAACAACGTCTACTATCAGGAAAAGGAAATATTGCTGAATGCACCAAAAGAAGTGATCCGGATGGGGCTGGTGCAGTGGCAAATGCGGCACTTCCGCGACCTGGAGGCATTCATGGCTCAAGCCGAATTTTTTGTGGATGCTGTGAGTGATTATCAGAGCGACTTTCTGATGTTCCCGGAGTTCTTTAATGCACCTCTGATGGCCCCTTACAATGAGCTTTCCGAGCCGGAAGCTATTCGCAAGCTGGCTGAATATACTCCTTTGATGAAGGAACGATTTCAGGCTCTGGCCATTTCCTACAATGTCAATATCATCACCGGTAGTATGCCCGAAATCCGGGAGGATGGCTGGCTGTATAATGTGGGCTTTCTGTGTCATCGCAACGGTAAGGTCGATCAATACGAGAAGATTCATATTACACCCTCTGAGAAGAGTACCTGGGGGATGGTTGGTGGAAATAAAGTGGAGGTATTTGATACCGATGCCGGGAAGGTAGCAATATTGATCTGTTATGATGTGGAATTTCCTGAGTTGGGACGGGCGTTGGCGGAGCAAGGCCTGCAAATCTTATTTGTGCCCTTCCTGACGGATACCCAAAATGGATACAATCGGGTGAGGCTCTGCGCGCAGGCCCGCGCCATCGAAAATGAGTGTTACGTGGCCATCGCCGGCTGTGTAGGCAACTTGCCGAAGGTAAACAATATGGATATTCAATACGCGCAGTCAGCGATTTTCACCCCTTCCGATTTTGCCTTTCCCACTAATGCCGTCAAGGCAGAAGCCACCCCGAATACCGAGATGACTGTAATCGGCGATATCAATCTGGAACTACTCAAGGAATTACATGAATTTGGCGGGGTCCAAAACCTCAAGGACCGTCGCCACGATCTGTATCAACTAAAATGGAAAGGGTAGAAGGGGAATTGGTGGGACGATTCAACGATTCAATCGTCCCACCAATTTTATAATTAGCAAACTATCCTTCCTGCTCTGTACCTGCCTCCTGTGGTTTGGCAGGAGTAGTCTCTACTTCCGGCGCCTTCCACCGGGCATAGCCCACCGGCGTACCCTGTGCTTTTTTGACGGCCTGTCCGGTACGGCGTTTGTCATAGACCATAGCCAGGGTCATGATGATGCTGGTGCCAATGATAATGAACAACAAAATACCCGGCTCAAAACCCGGCACAATGGCCTCCTGAGGAATGGCATAAAACAGCAGAACGGTAATCAGACCACGCGGTGCCACGAAGAGCTGTGGAATGATGTCCTTACCGATGAAGATGCGCAATATAATGAAGCGAATGAGATAGATGGACAATATGATCAATCCGCTGACAATGGCTACATTAACACTGGCAAGTGAAGCCAAAGATATGGTCAGTCCAAAAATGACAAAGAAAAAGGTCCGTACCACAAAGGCAGTCTCCATGGTAATGACATGTAAGTTTTCGTAGATCTCTTCGGCCTTCTGATGGTTCAACCAGCGAGCCAGAGGGCCGCGGAAGAACAGGTGTTTGTTGGCAATCAGCAAACCAAAAATGAGGATGATGATTAGTGAAGAAAGGTGCATGAGCTTTCCGAGGGAGTAAAGCAGCAAAAGCACGGCAATCAGGAGAAACAACTTCACATTGGTCTTGATATTTTGAAATACCAGCACAATCAGGTAGCTGGCAATGAGTGACAGGATGATAGTCAGTACCACATTGCCGGCGAAGCCTACAAATCCACTTGAATGCTCAGCGGCATCCAGCTGACCAGCCAGAAAATAAAAGACCATGATGCCCAGAATATCGGAAAAGGTACTTTCGTAAATGTGAAACTCCCGTTTGCTTTCCGTCAATCCGCTCACACTGGGAATGATGATGGCACTGGAAAGAATCGAGAGGGGGGTAGCGTACAAATAAGCGGCACTCATTGTCATGCCCGGCACAAATTCGTGCAAGATGAGTGCGGCAATCCAGATCGAGGCCACCAGGCCTATCAGTGCAATGAATAAGGCTTTCGCTATGGGAATATACTTTTCCTTTTTTAGCTCCAGCTCCAATGCTGCTTCCAATACGATCATGATCAATCCCACAATGCCAAGGACCTCCAGGATGGGAAAAAAGTTGAGGTCATCCAATCCCAGGGCATCGAGGGCAAATTTGAGAGAAATACCCAGCACAATCAGCATCAGCACGGAGGGGATATTGGTTTTGCGTGCCAGTTCCCCAAAGAAAAAGGACAGGATGATGATGGCCGAAGCCTCGATGATCAGATTATAGGAAGTTAAAATTTCCATGCTTGTTAATTTTCTGTCAGTAGTTTAATTGAATATCCCCACTCTTTTACCAGGGCCATAAATTCGTGTAAATGGCTTTCTTCCCGCAACGAAAGGCTGGTATTGATCTGGTTGGGTACTTCCTCGCTTTCAAATAATTCCGGAAGATGATTCCAGTCGATAAATGGAGTGGTGGCCAGTAAATCCCGCAAATAGATGACGTGGTTGATCTTTTCTTTTTCTTCTTTTGGCGTGATCAGAAAATGATAAAATCCGCCAATCTCCTCACCTGAGAGCAGTGTGTACCCGTTGGTCAACAGGCTGGAATAGCTGAGGTGGTGGAGTCCTTCATTGGTTTGCAGATTTAAACCGAGGCGTTCCAGATTGAAGATCACCCCTTCGGAATGGCCACTGCGCAACCTTTCGCCGATGCTGAAATTGCGGTTGGCCAGCAGGATACGGCCGCTGAGGTAGTTGCGCACGTGGGTAAATCCGGTTAGCAGCAGCAGTGCAATGATCAATCCGTGCAATACAGGGTTGATCAGTATAAAAACACTCACCAATACGATCACGGCCAGTGGTTCGAAAATGAGTAACAAAAACGCTACTACCTTTTGCAGGGCAGGTTGATAGCGGCCAAAAATGCTGAATTGCTGCAAAAGCCGTTTCTTGAACTGCAGCAAAAAGTACAACCCGGCAAATACCAACACCATCAGCAGGAAATTGGTCCAGGTAAATTTTAAGAGTGCCAAATCAAACATTTTTTACTGCATTTTGGACAAGTTAAGATTGCGCCCATCATTTATGAAATTTTATATACTTCTTCCGCTCCAGGGTGCGCCCCAGTTCGTTGACCACCAGGTCGTTGACTTCAAGCCACCCATCCAGTTGCCGGGTCAGGATGCCTACGCTTAATAGTCGTTGTAATACGCTACTGTACTTTTCTGAAAAAACCGGGCCAAAGAGCTTGCGCAGACGGTATTCGTTGGTGCGCCTGCTTAGCATGATAGCGGTGAGTAGCAATCCATTTTCCGGGTTGATAAAATCCGGCAAGGTACTTGCTCCCGTAAATTCAAAGCCGATGCGGTCTTCATCGACCCTGCGAGTAGAGGCCGACCAAAGGCTCAGCGCCTCACCAATATTACTTTCCGCGGTTTTAATGATGCGATCACTCATCTTGCGATATTGCTGAGGGGTAACTTCATTATCTTCTTCGCCGATCAGGTTCTTATGAGTGGCCCCGTGCCGGATGAGGATGGCCTCGCGAATTTCGGGCGTAGACATGCGGTCCATGTTAATCTCTGCCTGAAAGACCTTTTGAATGTCCAGTACTTTACTGAGGTGGGCTTTTAGCCAATTGCTCATCGACACCAGAAAGAAGATGCTGTTGGAATAACTGTCGATAAACTTTCTCATGGCCCTTACATTCTGGCTAATCGGAATATTTGGGTCTCTCCACAACTCCAGATCGTCGATCCATACCAGTGGCTGGGCATTGAGGGTGTGCTTGCGAATAAAATCCAGTGCTTCCCCCAGCTGATAGCTGGTGGTCATGCTGCGGCCGTGAATTTTGATGGTACTATTGGGCTGTAGCCGAATGGTGCTTTCGGGGAAATAGCGATTGGCAACAAGCTCGCCAAACAGCGATTTACCGGCAAAACGCTGTCCGGTAATGGCTACTGCTCCGCGAAATCCGCCCTTCCAGTTTTGAATCAGGTTTTCGATGTGCCGCAATTCTTCGTCTCTACCTACCCAAAATGATTCGCCGATATACCCCCGGGTGAGAAAAATGCTGGTGTAGTGGCTATTGCTTTCGTCACTGAGGCGGTTCTGGATATAACGGACTGTCTTTTCCGATACACTCAGTGACTCCTCACGTTCCACGGTCGTTTTGAAGCGATGCAATATCTTTCTTTGCTGCTTCAACCAATTTTGCAATCGGTTGATCTGCACATTTTGGTTGAGCTTTAGCTGGTTGATGGTTGATTCCAGAGGGATCGGCAGGAATGGCTTCTGCGCATTAAAAATTTCTGAAAGCACAAATGTTTTGTCCATCCTGGTCAGCAGCAACTGCTCCAGGTTGTCCAGACTCTCTTTAGTGGAGTTCAGTTTTTTTAAAAAAGAAATCAGGGGCTGGCATAGATCGGCCTTTTCGACCGTTTTGGGTTTGCCTTCCTTGGTTTCTGCCGATAGTATGAGGGCCCGGTTGCGGATATTGACCAGGGACATTTTCATGCCGTTGATCACATTTTCGGTCAGTTCCCACACCTCGTATAATACCGGCAGCACTTCCGATTCCATCCATTGCTGCGCGGCCTTTTGAAAATTGATCTCCTTATAGAGCAAGAGCCCTTCGTTGGCCGCAATCGAGACTTGGGTTTTTTCCGGAAGCTGGCTCAGCTTTTGTTCCAGCTCCAGCGTAAAATCATTGAGGTGGTGCAGGATCGTAATCTCTTCTTCGAGGTCTTCCAGGCGCGCCGTAATTTTTCCCGGTTTGGGTTCCGGAGCATCAATGACGGAGTCAATAAAATTGATGGTTTCTTGAGCGCTCGACTGGATGCTGTTGATTTCCTTTTCACAGATTTCAATCATCTGGTCAACAGAGGCCTTTATCTTGTGGAAGCTCGTTCCCGTTTTGTGCAGTAGCTGGTAATTGTGGTGCAGTTTTTTACACTGATCAGGTACTTCCTTCATTTGCTGCTGATAGGTGGGCCAGGGGTTGTGCTGCAAGCGCCATTGTTCGATGCGTTTGCTCATATTGGGTCTTCCGTTGACCGTCATTCTGGTTTCCCTTTCGGGCAATGCCAACAATTCTTTCGCTGCTGCTTCTACTGCTTCGCGGGATTGCTTTTGCAACTTAGTCAGTGCCATTTGCTCTACCCGGCCGTCCAGGTGTAGCAGTTGGGCTTTTTGATGTTGGAAAAGCACATCACGCCAAAGGATGAGGAATGATTTGGCCCGATCGGCCCAGAGAAAATTGATGACGTAAGCCGTAAATAGCTCACCTAGTGCAGGAGGGGGATTCACGGTAGTCATCTGTAGAGCGTGCTCGCCCACTTCATTAATCTCCTGGTAGAGCGGCGCAGATTGATCCGCCAATGTCTGCAAATAGTCATCGGCCTGATCCGGGTGCCAGCCGTGGTCAATGGTCTCATTCAGTTTTTGCTCGAAGGCAAAAAGCAGGGATTGCAGCTTTTTCATTTACCAGTATTGAAATTCTATCCTTTTCGGCAAAATAACAAAAAGTGGCGTTTATTTGTACTGACCGGCTTATGGTTTGGTGAAATTTATTTCATCACAATTTTTGAAACTACGCTATTGAGATGGCGCACCGTCCGCCGCGTGGGCCAATGCTGGGAAACCGGTGCTACAAAGAGGTGGGTCTGGGGGAGAAAAACCGTTCATCTTTGCGATGAATTTCAGTTTTTTACAATCTACTGCGCGCTGGAAGTATACACTTATTGCGGAATAGCTTTTTCGATACAATAACCACGCTCACCTTCCTCCGCCTGCCTTAGCACCTAAGTACGGCGAGCAAGGCAAGTTTTCGGAAGCTTTGAAGGAGGCTACCGCTGGTTATCCGAAGCAACCCCTCGGCGGTTTTTCAAAGTCTTTGACTTGGAAAATCAGACGAGGTAGAAGCGAAGGTCTATTGGTCAAAAAATATTCTGGAATACCCTTGATAAAGCGAAGTGAGTCACCTATTCGCAAATGTTTTTTTGGGAACCACACTTCAGTCCCGCCGAAGGGAAACCCGCAGCGTCGGGAAAAGGCACATAAGGATGATTAGAGAATCTGTTTTGGCTTTTTTAAAAGCCGTTAGAAATCGTGTCTCCAAGCAGTCAGTCAAGTATAACACATTTTTTTTTGAACCACAAAAGATACAAAAGATCACAATAGAGACCAGAAGAAATCCGATTGGATTTCTTTTGATCAATCTTCTGTGTCCTTTTGTGCACCTTTTGTGGTTCCAATTAATTATTGACGAAGAGGCGATTCTACCCTAATTTTCTCTTTTTCTAATGTGCCTTATTCCGACCCATTGGGTTTCCCTGCGGCGGAACTGAAGTGTGGTTCATTAATCAAGTCAACATCCAGTAAGCCCCTTTTGAGAAAGCCGCCAGTTTTCTGCAAAAACAACCTGGCAGTACCTCTCTGGTTCGGTGAAATTTATTTCATCGCTCCCCCTTAAAACGACTTCACAAACTTCCCCTGCCAGATTTGCCTTCCCTCCGCTTCCAGCCGGATGTGGTACAGGCCGGCCGCCAAACCTTCCAGGTTGAGCAGTAGCTGGGGCTGACCGGCAGGCAGTGCTTTGCGCCGGAGTTGCCGCCCCATGGCGTCGTAGATGGACCAGTGGGTGCCCGGCGGTAGCGGTACCTGCGGCTCGAGGATGATGTAATCGATCGCGGGGTTGGGGTAGAGTTTTACCGGTATCTCTTCAGGGTGATGATCTTCCGTATCAGAGACGGTGACATTAACCCAGTTGCAGTAGGTATCGCTGGCATTTTCATTGGCTACCGTCAGGCATACGTAATAGGCTCCGGGCTCGGCGTAGGTATGTACCGGGGCACGTTCGGTGCTGCCGGGGGAGCCATCGCCAAAATCCCAGTGCCAATGGGTGGGAAAAAAGAGGCTGTAATCCCAGAAACTGGCGGTCAGAAACTGCTCATTGTGCCGAAAATCCGCCTTAGGATAGTGGTCAATACCCAGGGTATCACAGGGGCTGCCATCTTCCGGGCCCAGGCCGTAGTAGGGGGAGTTGGGGATGCCGAAGGCGTTAAAGGTTGGTAATTCTACCCCTCTTTGTTCCACCATACAGGCCGCACCTTTAGCATTAGGATTGTGGATCACATGGAGAACCCTCACAGTGTTTGTCGAGCTGATATAGATCTTTCCATCTGGAGCCAATTGACACAAAAAGAATCGAGTAGGTAATGAAAACGGAGGCGGTGATAAAACGCCATCATAAACCGCAACTGTTTCTCTGGAGGCTTCAATATCATCGGCCCAGAGATCGTATTGATAGATGTTAACATAGGAAGAAACATAAAGAAATCGGGAATTGGGAGAGATGGCTATGCCTCCGGAAAGGGCGAAAGAAGGTTCATTTATTTGCACAATGATGGCAAGAGTTCCTGTACATCGGTCAAAACTGTAAATATTGATAAATTGTCCTGATTCAACATCATGAGCACTATAGGTAGCATAAGTACTACCATCAGGAGAAAATACTGCTTGTCCTAGGCCAGAAGGTGTTTCTTCTCCAACGACTTGGTTATTTTCCACAGAAATGCCGGTGGGCGAAATTTTTATTAAGTAAAAACGATTAGAAAAATATTCCTGTTGCAACATCCACCAATCTCTACCATTGGCGTGTCGATTGGCCGTGATTTTGCCAAAATCCAGGGTGTCACTAATCAATACCTCGTTTTTCTCGGCCACCACACCAGCCATGGTATTCATGTCAACAGTAGAATAGTAACAATGAGCTACAATATGATAATTGCCATAGATTCCATCTGAAAATATGGTTCTCTCACTGTGTATTAGATAATATTGATTGCTACTATCAGGAATAGCTAAGGCTAAGGCTCCTTGATATAAAGGATATCCTCGATCCACCCAAACATCCGTATAAGGATCGGGGTTCAACCCATCTCCATTTTCGATTAACTCATTGGCCGCATTATGGATTTCAATACCATTGGTATAAAAAAGCAGGTTACCGGTAGTATCAGAAATGGAAGCATTGGTGATATCAAAATTTAAATGAAGGTATTGTTCACTTAGTTGAAAAGGAGAATAATTAAAGTCAAAATGGGTTCCGCCAAAAAATTGGGTATTAGCGTCACTTGCATATCCCATAAGCCAAATATAATCTCTTTTTTCTTTGACAAAAGGTATCTGAGCGTTAGATTTACTACAAAAAGACACTATAAAAATTAGTAAAAAATATCTCATTATAAGTGAAGTAAAATATCCCCGGAAGATGATTCTTCCGGGGATTAGTTTTAATAAATGACAATTCGTTGGCTGTGTAATAATACGTGCTGTTTTGAAACTACTTGTAGGTAATAAATCCCCGGGTTGAGCTCGGAAGCTATTATCTCCTGACGCTGAGTATCCGCAAAAAGGTGGGTTGTTTTCACGATTCTTCCGGTCAGGTCGGTTATACGCAACGTTGCATCCCGAGGGATTTGGTAAGTTACGGTAAAGTTTCCATTGTTGGGGTTGGGGAATACCTGGAAAACTCTTGATTTTATTGCTAATGTGTGCCTCCGGGGTCCTGCGCCAGAGGCTTCGGCCGCCGGTGCACGGGTTCTTTTTCATTGCAAAAAAGAACCAAAATGCTAGGCTGTAAATTGTTCTTTACGCTGCGCAACTACTTATACCCGGCATAAAGTGGTTGGGGAAAAGTAGCACGCTGTTATCATTGATCTCAACGAGGCGGAAAACGTAGACGAAGCCAAAGCTTCGGCGAGGCTTTGCAACGAAGTAGAGGGCGGTGAGAACAAGTGATAAATTCTCAGACCATTTTGTAACGGGTATCCAATCCTAAACTGTAAAAACTCGCCCTATTGTGCTGATTTTTACTCTGATTACAGGAATTATCGATCATTTTACACAACTCTGGAAATTGAATTGGCTCAAACAGTTCACAGTTCTTAACGGATTTTAAGCAGCCGCTCCACTAAACAATTTAAGGCCGAATTGGGTCCACCCTGGAGAAAACCATTTTCGGTTTTGATCAGCCTTTCAATGCCCTGTTTCGTAACGACCAAATTCATTTGGTCGCCATCCTGTTAATCCAGTAAATCCTGTCTAAAATCGTCAACATCCAGTATGCTCCTTTTGAGAAAACCGCAAGGTTTTTGCAAAAGCAACTTGGCAGTACCTCTCTGGTTCGGTGAAATTTATTTCATCATACATTTCAAAAATGGCTTTTTAAGATGGCGTACTTCCAGTGCGAATAGCTTTTTCGATGTATTGACCACGCTCACCTTCCTCCGCCTGCCTTAGCACCTACAGTATGTCGAGTAAGGCAAGTTACCTACTTTGAAGGAGGCTGCCGCTGGAGTTCCGAAGCAGTACCTCGGCGGTTTTTCAAAGTCCAGGACTTGGAAAATCAGACGGGGTAGAAGCGAAGGTCTATTGGTCAAATACTATTCTGGAATCTACTTGATTAGGCCAGGTGAGTCACCTATTCAGAAATGTATTTTGGGAACCACATCAGGCACATAAGGAGGATTTGAAAATCTATGTTGGCTTTTTTTAAGCCAGTAGAAGCCATGTGCCCGAGGAGCGAACCTCAAGTATAACACGTTTATATTTTTTTGAACCACAAAAGGTGCACAAAAGAGGACACAGAAGATTGATCAAAAGAAATCCAATCGGATTTCTTCTGATCTCTATTGTGACCTTTTGTACCTTTTGTGGTTCCAATTAATTATCGCCGAAGAGGCGATTCTACCTTGATTCTCTCTTTTTCTTATCTGCCTTATGTGGTTTATAAAAAGTCAACATCATGCCATCTCCCCCCTAAAACGCCTTCACAAACTTCCCCTGCCAGATTTGCCTTCCCTCCGCTTCCAGCCGGATGTGGTACAGGCCGGCCGCCAAACCTTCCAGGTTGAGCAGTAGCTGGGGCTGACCGGCAGGCAGTGCTTTGCGCCGGAGTTGCCGCCCCATGGCGTCGTAGATGGACCAGTGGGTGCCCGGCGGTAGCGGTACCTGCGGCTCGAGGATGATGTAATCGATCGCGGGGTTGGGGTAGAGTTTTACCGGTATCTCTTCAGGGTGATGATCTTCCGTATCAGAGACGGTGACATTAACCCAGTTGCAGTAGGTATCGCTGGCATTTTCATTGGCTACCGTCAGGCATACGTAATAGGCCCCGGGCTCCGTGTAGGTATGTACCGGGTCCTGCTCGGTGCTGCCGGGGGAGCCATCGCCGAAGTCCCAGTGCCAATGGGTGGGAAAAAAGAGGCTGTAATCCCAGAAACTGGCCGTCAGAAACTGCTCATTGTGTCTAAAGTCCGCCTGTGGATAGTGGTCAATACCCAGGGTGTCACAGGGGCTGCCGTCTTCCGGGCCCAGGCCGTAGTAGGGGGAGTTGGGGATGCCGAAGGCGTTATAAGTGGGCAATTCAATACCGTGTTGCTCTATTTGACAATCAGCTCCTTGTCCGTTAGGATTATGGATAACATGCAGATATTTCACGGTATTGGGTGCTGTGATATAAATTTTCCCATCCGGTGCCAACTGACAGAGAAAAAAGGTAGTAGCCAAAGGCGCAGGAGATTCAAACCCATCGTAAACGGCAACAGTTTCTTTAGAAGCCTCGATATCATCTGCCCACAGGTCGTATTGATAAATATTGACATAAGAAGAAACGTAAAGAAATCGGGAATTTGGGGAGATGGCTACTCCACCGGAAAAAGCGGTATCGTTATAGTTGATTTGTGCAATCACCTCTAATGCTCCACTACAACGATCAAAATTGTAAATATTGACAAATTGTCCTTCTTCAAAGTTATGTGTTGTAAAATTCACATATTTAGTACCATCGGGAGAAAAAACAGCCTGGCCCAGGCCTGAGGGAAAAGGTTCACCAATAGATTGGCTATTCTCCATCAAAATACCATCTGGGGATATCTTCAATGTATAAAAACGATTAGTGAAATATTCTTGTTGCAGTATCCACCAATCCCGACCATTCGCGTGGCGATTGGCTGTGATTTTGCCAAAACCTAAGGTATCACTAATCAATTCCTCATTTTTCTCGGTCACCACGCCAGCCATGGTATTCATATCAACAGTAGAATAGTAACAATGAGCTACAATCTGATAATTGCCAAATATACCATCCGGAAATGTGGTTCTCTCACTGTGTATTAGATAATATTGATTGCTACTATCAGGAATAGCTAAGGCTAAGGCTCCTTGATATAAAGGATACCCGCGATCTGCCCATACCTCCGTATAAGGGTCGGGATTTAGCCCATCTCCATTTTCCATTAACTCATTGGCTGCATTGTGGATTTCAATACCATTGGTATAAAAAAGCAAGTTTCCGGCAGTATCACAAATGGAAGTATTGGTGATGTCAAAGTCAAGGTCTCGATATTCATAAGTTAACTGCGGTGGTGAAGGGTTGAAATCAAAGCGAGTACCACCTACAATTTGAATGTCAGGATTACTGCTGTAGCCAGTCAGCCAGATGAAATCCCTTTTTTCTTTGACAAAAGGAGTTTGGGCATAAGAGTTAAAGCCAAAATTTAATATGATAAATAGAATAAGGTATCTCATCTTTAAAAAAAAGTAAGGAGGCCCCAGAAGTTGTTCTTCTGGGGCCATTATTATTAATAAATAACAATTTTTTGGCTGTAAAGTAACACGTTCTCTGAAACTATCTGAATGTAATAAAGCCCCGGATTAAGCTCAGAAGCTATTATTTCCTGACGTTGAGTATCCGCAAAAAGTTCAATCGTTTTCACTGTTCTTCCGGTCAGGTCGGTTATACGCAACGTTGCATTCTGTGGTAATTCGTAAGTTACGGTAAAGTTTCCATTGTTGGGATTGGGGAATACCTGGAAAGTAGGCATTTGTTCACTCGGAGGCGTAATACCGTGAGGGACAGCTGGAAGACCCTGACGCGATGCAGAAGATTGACAGGTGATTCTCATGGTTTTTACTCTGAGTTACAGGAATTATCGATCATTTCAATGAACTCTTGAAATTGAATTGGCTCAAACAGTTTACAGTTCTTAACGGATTTTAAGCAGCCGCTCCACTAAACAATTTAAGGCCGAATTGGGCCCACAATAGAGAAACCCATTTTCGGTTTTGAACAGCCTTCCAAAGTCCTGTTTCGTAACGGCCAAATTCATTTGGTCACCATCCTGTTCATCCCGTAAATCCTGTCTGAAATCGTCAACATCCAGTAAGCCTCTTTTGAGAAAGCCGCCAGTTTTCTGCAAAAACAACCTGGCAGTACCTCTCTGGTTCGGTGAAATTTATTTCATCGCTCCCCCTTAAAACGACTTCACAAACTTCCCCTGCCAGATTTGTCTTTCCTCCGCTTCCAGCCGGATGTGGTAAAGGCCGGCCGCCAAACCTTCCAGGTTGAGCAGTAGCTGGGGCTGACCGGCAGGCATTGCCTTGCGCCGGAGTTGCCGCCCCATGGCGTCGTAGATGGACCAGTGGGTGCCCGGCGGTAGCGGTACCTGCGGCTCGAGGATGATGTAATCGATCGCGGGGTTGGGGTAGAGTTTTACCGGTACCTCTTCAGGGTGATGGTTTTCCGTATCGGAGACGGTGACATTGACCCAGTCGCAGTAGGTATCGCTGGCATTTTCATTGGCTACCGTCAGGCATACGTAATAGGCTCCGGGCTCCGTGTAGGTATGTACCGGGTCACGTTCGGTGCTGCCGGGGGAGTCATCGCCAAAATCCCAAGACCAGTGCGTTGGAAAAAAAAGACTGTAATCCCAGAAACTGGCGGTCAGAAACTGCTCATTGTGCCGAAAGTCCGCCTTGGGATAGTGGTCAATACCCAGGGTATCACAGGGGCTGCCGTCTTCCGGCCCCAGGCCGTAGTAGGGATGGTTGGGGATGCCGAAGGCGTTAAAGGTTGGTAATTCTACCCCTCTTTGTTCCACCATACAGGCAGCTCCTTTAGCATTAGGGTTGTGGATCACATGGAGAACCCTCACAGTGTTTGTCGAGCTGATATAAATCTTTCCATCTGGGGCCAGTTGGCACAAAAAGAATCGAGTTGGTAATGAAAACGGAGGCGGTGATAAAACGCCATCATAAACCGCAACGGTTTCTCTGGAAGCTTCAATGTCATCGGCCCAGAGATCATATTGATAGATGTTAACATAGGAAGAAACATAAAGAAATCGGGAATTGGGTGAGATGGCTATGCCCCCGGAAAGGACGAAAGAAGGTTCATTTATTTGCACAATGATGGCAAGAGTTCCTGTACATCGGTCAAAGCTGTAAATATTGATAAATTGTCCTGATTCAACATCATGAGCACTATAGGTAGCATAAGTACTACCATCAGGAGAAAATACTGCTTGTCCTAGGCCAGAAGGGGTTTCTTCTCCAACGACTTGGTTGTTTTCCACAGAAATGCCGGTGGGCGAAATTTTTATTAAGTAAAAACGATTGGAAAAATATTCCTGTTGCAATATCCACCAATCTCTACCATTGGCGTGTCGATTGGCCGTGATTTTGCCAAAATCTAAAGTATCACCTACTAATAACTCATTCTTCTCTATCACATTTCCTTCTGGAGCCCCCATATCGATAGTTGAATAATATAAACGTGCAACGATATGATAGTTCCCATAGATACCCTCAGGAAATATGGTTTTTTCACTATGTATTAAAAAGTATTGATTTGTATTATCGGGATATTGAAGAGATAGTGCTCCTTGGAATAGGTTGTATCCATAATCTATCCACTGTTGGGTATATGGGTCGGGGTTTAGACCATCTCCGTTTTCTATTAGTTCTCCAAACACATTATGGATTTCAATACCATTGGTATAAAAAAGCAGGTTGCCGACAGTATCACAAATGGAAGCATTGGTGATATCAAAATTTAAATAAAGGTATTGTTCACTTAGTTGAAAAGGAGAATAATTAAAGTCAAAATGGGTTCCGCCAAAAAATTGGGTATTAGCGTCACTTGCATATCCCATAAGCCAAATATAATCTCTTTTTTCTTTGACAAAAGGTATCTGAGCGCTGGAATTAATACCAAGAGACACTATAAAAATCAGTAAAAAATATCTCATTATAAATGAAGTAAAATATCCCCGGAAGATGATTCTTCCGGGGATTAGTTTTAATAAATGACAATTCGTTGACTGTGTAATAATTCATGTTGTTCGGAAACTACTTGTAGGTAATAAAGCCCCGGATTAAGCTCGGAAGCTATTATTTCCTGACGTTGAGTATCCGCAAAAAGTTCAATCGTTTTCACTGTTCTTCCGGTCAGGTCGGTTATACGCAACGTTGCATTCTGTGGTAATTCGTAAGTTACGGTAAAGTTTCCATTGTTGGGGTTGGGGAATACCTGGAAAGTCGGGTTTTGTTCACTCGGAGGCGTAATACCGTAAGGAACAGCAGGAAGACTCTGACGCGATGCAGAAGATTGACAGGTGATCGTATCAAAGTTGACCTTGTCATATAGCCCGTAAAGACTACGAGCCCGGTATACTGCTGGGCCTCCGTATTCGGGGCATTGTAATGCAATATTGTACAGAGTATCCGCCTGTAGGGAATCTAGTCCTAAACTATCCAGAAAAAGGGTATTCAGGGAGATACCATTTACCCATTTTTCATTGGATTGATAAACTGCGGTATCTGAAATACTAGCATTTTGTACATACAGTGAATCCCTGAAGGCTGCTCTTTCCAATTGCAGCGTATCCACCAAATTTTCCAAGAGTATTAACAATGAATCGCATTGTGCTAGTAGTTGTTTTGTCAGCCCCGGTACGGCAGAACCGGGATGGTTGATCAGCACACTATCCGCCAGGATCAATGCTTCCATCAACGAATCAGTTTGTTGCAGGTTTTGCTGCAAAGCGGCCCTTTGAGTGGGTAACAATTGGAATAGTGTATCCAAATTTTTGTGTAGATGATACAAACGCCCCAGTGCAGCAGTACCTTTACTGGAATAATAGGTGGCCATCACCGTTGAAGTATCTCTAATACTGGCGGCCGTCTCTAACATCTTGTAGAGTTGCCATTGAGCGGCCCAATGCAACCCCCCGGACCAGGTATTGGCAAAATCACCTACAGCCAATTGCTCTTCATTTGTTCTTATTTCTTCCTTGATCGGCACAAAGCCTAAAAGGGAGCATTCTGAGGTCGGTGAACAGGTGGCTGAGGTTCCTGGAAAAACTCTAAACCAATCAGTTCCAGTTGCTCCGCTAGAATTCGGAAGAGCTATTGTCGGAGGATATGTCGGAGGGGAGGTAGTATTAATAATAAATCCCTGTTCTGTATAAAAGGCAGGTGGTCCATTACCCAAATGCACCGCCGCTGCTACTCCATAGCTTCCCAACTCCCAGCGATTGCCCCGATGGCTTTGGATGGGCATCATTTGTATGTTGGCCTCGTACAATAGCCCCTGACTAAAGGGAGGGATATAGACCGTATTTTTCAACTCATTATCACTGCTGGCTCCTCCAAAGGCGGTTCCGGTGGTCAGGTTTTCTACCGTATTACAGGTAAACAGGGTGGAAGACGTGTAATGAGACACAATGCCAAATCCCTTGCCAATACCGGTTACTTCATTGCAGGATACCCGGCAGTTGGTGCTGTTGTTAATAGAGACACCGACGGCATTATTAGCCGTGGTCCCTACCAGGAAAACTTCATTTTCCTCAATGGTATATTTATTGGTCGTGTTCAGGTATAGGCCAAAATTTTCCTGATACAAATAAATGTCGTTTTGCCTAATTCTTGCATTGATTTGTTCGCCTCCATTCTCATTCACATCAATACCCCACCCGTTATGTACCGAAAGACTGGTTTGATCAACATAGATGATATTTTTAACCACATCAATTGATTGAGCCGGATCATTTTGCAAAAGACTAATGCCTATGCCAAAGCAGTCAATTTTGTTTTGGCTAATCTTTAACACTCCATCTTTTGAATTTTCAATGTGAACACCAATATACATGTTATCCATTCGGTTTGAACGGACGTTCACATTACTAAAGTTGGCCCAGACTCCGGTATAGCAATTTTCAAAAGTGGGAATAAGGGCTGTCGATCCCAATCCCTTTTGAATCAATGGTGCATAACTGGTTCCATAATGCCGGATACCATATCCCGTATAATCATAAGGTTCATCGACTCCTTTTTCAAGATCATAAAATACGCTGTTCTCAACTGTTAATATTGCACCCTCATTAAAAATTCCATTGCGTAGATTTTGGAAAGTATTGACAGTTGCTCCGGCTACGCCAATGTGGAGAATACCCCGCAGGCTGTTAATGCCCACATAGCCATAGGTACCAATCGCTTCTGTGGTGTCCAAGGGAGGAGTTAGGGGCGTTGTACAATCAAAAGTGTTGCCATAAAAACCGGAAATCGAAACGTCTACCAGGTTCATGCCAATATAGTTTCGATCAAATGTCGTTTTCGTGATATCAAGTAGCACTTTATTGGCCGCATCAATGCCTTTTTTGGCATCTTCAATGATGGTTTGGTTGTGACTAATTAAGCTAAAACCACCATTCATTCTTGGTTTCTGAACGATAATGCCTGCCCAGAGGAAGTCACAACCTTGCAGGTGAGCGCCATCCAGTTCAAGCGTCGATAAGGAATCCACCACAATGGCAGCATCAGGCCCCATGTAGAGATTACCGGTGAAGGCATAATCCTGGTCAATGGTCAGGGTATCTTCAATACACAAATCCTGGCCGGTACTACCAGAAGGTAAGCCCGCCGCAATGGCTTCGGTAATGGTTATATTATTGGACAAGAAGATAGATCCTGAAATAGGGCAACATAACGCTTCACTACACCCTTCCACTTCTACCACTACTGTACTTTGGGTAGTACCACATGGATTGGTCACGGATAGCGTGGCGGTAAAGGTATCTACTGAGGTAGAATAATTGTGTTGCAGTGAACTGCCGGTAGTGCCATCTCCATAATTAATTTCCCAGGTTTCACCTGCCTGCAGCCCGGAAATGGAAAAAGTAGCCAGACCGCAATCTTCGGAGTCCAGATTTAGGGTAGCCGTAGGAGGCGTGGCCACGAAGGTTACAACTACTTCATCTTCATCCTCAAAACAAGCTGCAAAGTCGTCAAAACCAGAGGTAACCACTTCCCGCATCAGGGTATAGGTTGTGGTTTGCGTTGGAAAAACTGCTAGTACAGGAATATTTACCGTATCAACAGGAATGCTGTCTATTAGTGTAGTCCCGCTTTGAGTATGCTCTACGGTGTATTCCAGAAGGGTATTATCTTCGTCATCTTTCCAGGTGTACCGGACTTCCAGATCTGAGAGCATACAAAAGTCAATGCCTCCTAAATACAGGGAATCGCATACAAAAATCTGATCGGCACCTGCAGTAAAGTCATCAGGGATGACTTCTACTTCGTCAAGGTAGATGTTTTTTTGCTGTGCTCCATCGCCAGGGAGTGTAATTTCCGGCCAAAACCAGATGGCACTATAATTATTAGCTGAGGGAATGTCAAGACAAGAAATATCTCGAACAAAATTGCTGAAAACTGGATTTTCAAATTGAGTAGAGCTTATTGTACTGCGTTCACCAATATTAAAGTCGACATCCTCAATATGTAATGGAAAACCAGTGCAGTCACCAAACTGGGCTTTAAAATCCTGATCAATGAGTTCGATATTGATTTTGTACTTAAAAGTGTCACTACTTGTTGGATTATTACGTCCCTTTGAATAATAAGAAAAGAAGTATCTTCCGCCCTCCAAGGATATAGGCGCATAGGTTGATTCATAGGCAATCGGAGCTTTTGCACGCATCCTGATTGAACCAGAATTAGCAGATTGGGATTCGTTCCCGAAAAAATCTGGTGTTACGGTAGCCTTGAACCAGCCTGGGAAATCAAAGCAATTTACTCCACAACTTATTCCATGAACTGAATCTAGACCTACTAATTGTCCATCCTCGTATGCCGTCAGATGAGGGTTACAAATTAGATTACAGTTATTGTTTTTTGGCACTTCATTTTCTGTTGAAAAAAACTCACAGTCTTCGCATCGTTTTACCAAAACAGTCACGATCACAGGATTTCCTTCTTGAGGACAAGTGCTGGAAATTGGAGTGTATTTAAAGGAGTGGATTCCCGGAAAGCACACTGTCAGAGAAAGTGTACCATTTTGATTATTCACGATTTGGTCGTCAGCATCAAATACCACAAGGTCAGTGACTCCATCAGCGCCCACATCATTGCCCAATAAATCATCAAGATCGATGATCAATTCTGTAGATTCCTCATCACAGATAGTGAATTCAAATAATTCGTCCGTGCAGGCTTTTACCGGGTCGTGATTTCCCGCTACAGAGCAGGAGCAATTGCTCATGCCTGATAGTTGATATCCTAACTCACAAAGGATGCGCTTTTCGCCATCTTCCGCAAGATCAAGTCGCGTACCTTTGTTAATGAATGCATACATTAGGTATTCATCCGGCGGATTAGAACAGTTGATATGCAGATGACTGAAAGAAGTGCTTTGATTTGCTTCATCATTTTCGGGAGTATTGGGGTCGTCAGTATATCCGCCTGTATAAATTGGGTACTTAGTATTGCCATCATGAGTTACAAAGTTCATTTGGGGCCCCGAGATATTGGTACAACTCGAATGCAGATCGGTACTAACATCAATTAGGGGATTTAGAATCCAAGTGTAAGGGTCTATAGCATCTCGAACTACAAATGGGGTGGTGTTTTCAAATTCTAAAGCCAAATGTGTATCGAATCGACTATATGATCTCAAAACTACATTTTCATTTCCATCCATGTCCAGAAAAACATAAGGGTCACCGGTATTTATTTGCGCTAAAGAAAGGAAACCTAATATATGTAGCCCTTCATGCAAAGCCACGGTGTACAGGTCAAACTTATCAGCGTCAATATTTTCACTATCTTCTAGAAAATATTCATAAGCTACATTTAGGGTAAACTTTCCATGAAAGAAATTCTCTGGTGCTGGATTTTGGTTATAATATCCAGGGTTATTAATCATTTTCCACGCTAATCCGTCAATAATCCCTCCTTCTTGTTCATAGAATGGGCCTTCAAAGTAGGGGGAACCAGTAGCTAATATACCATCTTGATTATTAAATGAAACGACCTCAATATTGACAGGGGGTAACTCGTGCTCCTCATCACAAGGGTCTTCACTCCGCTGAATCAAATGCGCCAAATACGCAAAGGCCTTACAGGCAACCCTTCTCCGTGCCTCGCCCAAAGTCGGATCAGCAAAACCAGATGGAGGATTGGTTGGTGTAATGCAATCTTGAAAATACAACTCAAAATAATTTTCACTTTGCCAGGGTACTTCCAGGTCAGTAAATTCATCACAGCCGCAAGAAGAGGAAGGTAAAAGTGTTTGTGAAGGCGGTGGAAGCTCTAGTTCCTCTTCAAGGTAAAGGTTGCCGAAGCGATCACTAAATAAGAGGGCCGTACTATCGGTAATGGTCGGAGGCGTTTTGTAAAAACTACCACATACGGCAAAAGTCGGTGCAGGAGGCTCCTGGCCCTCTACCACGATATCAAGAGAAGCCGGAGTACCGGCGTTAGCCTGATAGCCTCCTTGTACGTTGGCCAGATTGAGGCTGTAGGTTTTGGTGCTATCAGCGTGTTCCAGGACAATGGAAAAACATTGGGTGGTATCATTTTCTTCAAAGGTCAAGGTTTGGGTCTGGTATCCGATGAAATGAGGCAGAGAATCGGTATTCAAAACGACATCCACACTGGTTGGACCACAATAACATGGATTTTCCAGGTTTACACAAACTTGTACGGTATCGCCAGCGTCAGCATTGATCAGGGTATCGGCAAACATGACCTCCGTATCGGGTACGGTATCCCCCTGCGCAAAGCTAATATCAGTAAAGGTTGCATCAATGGTGGTACCGCTGCTGGTACTGTAGGCAGCTACCCCTATTTCTACACAATCCGTCATGGCCTGAAGCGTAAAGAAGGAAAGGTTCCAATTTATTCCGTTTGTGGACCAGAAACCGGAGACATAGTTACCGCTACGGGTGATTTTCAGCCATTGGTGGCTGGGAGCCGAAAAGGTTGACTGGAAAAATGGGAAGTTATTCGTGGTTCTTTTTTGTAAAAATAACTGGCTTCCCAACTGCGATAAATAGGCACATTTTCTGGCACCCGCAGCATTGCTTTCTCTTACAAATACCCCTGCATAACCACCGGAAAGAGCAGAAAGCTTAACAACGAACTCACCTGCTCCACATAAATCGTGGAAAACCATTTCCTGGTTATCCGTAGAAGCATTGGTGCCGGTAACGGCATTTGTTGACAAAACAATAGTATCAGGTACACATTCATCAAAAGTAGAACTTCCTGTGCCGGTTCCCATCGACAGGCTTTGCAAGGGATTACAATATACATTAGAACTAGTGGTAGTGGTGGTTCTTAATGGAGGTAAATATTGTTGTCCATTGATAAAAGTTTGGACTTTGGACCACCAGAGAGTAGGCTGGTTGTGATTGCCGAACAGAAACAAAACCCCGCTCAGTAATAAAAGCACGGGGATTGTTCCTTTAAGTACGCGAATAGGTGTTTTCATAAATTACATATCGGTTTTAGAAATGAAAAAGCAAGCCTGGCAAATGTCGTAACCTGACATTTGTGCTATCAAAAATGTGTGCTTTGATAAATCCCGTGATTCAAAGTCAACCAAAGAACCCAATCAACGCTTCTTACAGGCGCTTTTGATTGACCTCTTGGCTTGACCACGAAATCTATCAAAGCACGAGAAAATGGAATAGAAATAGAGCCTTGTATTGTGTTAGAACCAATACAAGCGTTTGGAACTTTGTGTGTTTATGCTTTGCTGATGAAGTTTACCAAAACACTAATGCTTAGTAGATTCTGTACTTTTGCAGGTAGAATGGTATTTGTTTTGAAGTTAGCGCGAATGCTGAGCCCTAAATGTAGTAGATATTATATGAATAAGAAAATGAAACAGTGTTAATTATTTGTATAGAATGAAAATGTACTTTAGCTGACTAAAATTTATTTCATCACAATCTTTGAAACCGCAGTTTTAAGATGGCTCACCAGCGGTGCGCTATCTTTTTTCAAAATACGATTATTTGATAATGGGATGTTTTCCAACTGGTCATCTCCAAAGCATCCAATTAATCTCCCTTGTTGGTCGTTTCCATAATATGCGCTCCAATCCCTTGTGATAGCACCAGTAAAATCACCCCAATCGGCATTAAAGCCGAAACGGCAAAGAGTATTTCATAATAATAGGGAAAAAAGCCCAGCCGTGACCAGAGCAGGGTACCTTGAAGATAGAGGATGAATTCACTACCCAAAAAACCGAGGAGCAGTAGGCCCAGGCCCCAGCGGCTCACTGGCTTGTGAAGGTGGATCAATTGCTGAAAGGTACTCATGCCTAAAATAAATAGGGTAATCACCCCTAACAAAATCAAGTGTATAAATCCAATGACATAATTGTGGATGGTGAAGCCAATGGTGGCCATGGCGGGAATAGCAATGGCAGACTGCATCAATATTTTGAGCAAAAAGCAGGCCGCAGAGATCAGTAGCAAGGTGCGGGACCAGAAAGGAAGTTGAGCCTTTAGTGTTTGCCGCAAAGGCCACAATAATTTTATCAAAATGAGACCGGCGCCCAGTTGGAGTAAAACGCCCAGGCTATTGGTCCAGAAAATCAGTTTCAACGGTGTTGACCAGGCAATGACCAGGGCGTAGGTCAGTAAGCTGGATAGCACCAGTAACCGATAAAACCAGCGTAGCTGAACCGCTGGCAAAGCTATTTTTTGGTCCTCCAGGTACTTTAGAAAAAGCCCGATGACGGCAAAGGTAAACCAGCCATTAAACTGAAAATGTAAATAAAACTGTACAGTAGCATAATATAAGGCTGACCCCTTCATGCCCATTGCAATCACCGGACCCATTGCCCAGAGGGCAACAGTAGAGAGCAGCATAAAAACCAGTGCCGTTTTTACAAACGTGACCGATGGGGAGGTAGCGGGAAGGTCTTTCCAGAAACGATAAGTAAAGGCATAGGAAACCAGAATATGGCAGGTGGAAAAGAAAATAGACCAGGGCGCGTATCCCATGAAAGGAAAGGTAAACAGCATACCCATCACACTGGTTTGGCTCAACCAAAAAATGGCCTTGTAGCGACGGGTGGTTTGTTTTTCCCTGGGCAGAAAATTGTAAAGTAGCAGGATAAATAAGGCCTGGAAAATCCAACCCAACATAGCCAGGTGCGAGTGTCCGTGCAGGAAATGCCGGAAATTCAGCCAGCTGATCTCGCGAACGAAGGCAAAACGAAGTACGGCACCCATTGAGGCGGCAATCGCAAAATTGAGGAGGCTAATCCTCATCCAATTCTTATACATAATGCTAAAAAGTCTTTTGCAGAGCGGGAAGAACATTACCTGACTTTTGTTGGTAAAATTCTTCCCACACAAATAGCGAGTCGATTACTCTGCCACGGGCACGCCGTCATTGGCATACATAAATTCGAGTACATCCCGGGCATTTTCTTTCGACAGGTTTTGATTGGGCATGCGCACCAGACACTCCTTGAGCATTTCCTTTGCGGCGGGATCTTTTTCAAGCATCTCTTCCACATTCATGGTCATATTCATGATCCATTCCGGCTTGCGACGGTCGGTGATGTCTTTCCAACCTGGGCCCACTACACGCTGATCGGTCAGTTTGTGGCAGGAAGCACATTTCATTTCGTAAATGGCTTTTCCCTTTTCCACCATACTGGCATCGAGCGGATTGTTGAGGGATACATTTGTTATTTCTCCTATACCCTTGCCGTCATCGGCTTTGGGTTCAGCGATCATACTCTTTGGCTTTGTCTTGGTACCCGAATCTTCCTGATTCGAAGAACCGCCACAGGCAAAAAACAACATCGCTCCAACTACTAAAAACAATAGATTTTTCATGGTAAATGAATTTTGAAAGATCAAGGAAATCAAGGTTATCGTTGTTTGAGTCCTCCATCTTTCAGCTTGATTACAACATCAACTCATCTTGTTTGATCCGGCTGGCCAGCTCGCGGATGGATTGGTGCCGCAACTGGTGCTGGAGCCCCTGTCGGTAGGCCATTGCCTGAACGTGTAGGGGGCAAGGGTTCTTGGAGGAGCACACCGTTAACCCAAGAATGCAAGAGGAAAAAACCTCCGGACCATCAATGCTTTCAATAACCTTCTCCATGGGCATCTCCAGGTTTTCATCCTGCATATAGAATCCACCACTTGGGCCTTTGATGGAGGCAATCAGGTGGTGCTTAGACAGTTGCTGTAAGATCTTGGCCAGAAAATGCTTGGGAACGTCTAGAGCCTCCGCAATTTCCTTGACACCAATCTTCTTTTCCGCACTGGAATTTACGGCTAAAAACAAAACCGCACGCATTCCATATTTACAGGCTTTTGAAAACATTATCAAAAATTGCATTGGTGTTGTAATAAGGCAAAGGTAGCGTATTTCTTTTATTAAAGACAAAAAAGTCTTTTATTTTTTTTGCCGTCATGATTGTTCTGTTAAAGGAAATGAAGTATTTTTTTTGTTTTTTAGTTGTAATAAACTGTTTTTTAGCTAATTATGATCGATTGATGAAAGTCAGTTTTCTAAATGACTTTTATCATAATGCACGATGCAAATACTCTTTTTCTTTGCAAAAAAGATATAAAGGTCTTTTATTCGATAGTCGAGGTTTCAAAGAACCCCTCGCTTTTGTTGCTGCCTCAGTTCATGTTTGAGGGCTAAATTGAAAATCGTTGTTTGAGTCCATATTTATACTAATTAAAATGAAACAATTATGAAAAATCATCCAATAACTATGAGCCTGCTTGGCTTATTTACTTTAGGGCTGATATTCCTCAGCAGTTGTACCGGACCTACCGGGGATAGTGGTGGTAGCTCGGGATTGCTGGAAGATGATGTTGCATCCCAGGTGTATGTACCACCGGGAGAGTATGACGAATTTTATGGTTTCTTTTCAGGTGGTTTTAGTGGACAGGTGAGCGTTTATGGCTTGCCTTCCGGTCGATTGTTTAAAGTCATTCCGGTGTTTTCCGTTGATGGGGAAAAGGGTTACGGTTTTAATGAAGAAACCAAGCCTTTGCTCAACACCTCGCACGGGTTTGTACCCTGGGACGATGCTCACCACCCGGAACTTTCACAAACCGATGGGACCACTGATGGGCGCTGGCTGTTTATCAATGGAAACAACACACCAAGGGTAGCCAGAATTGATCTTACTACGTTTGAGACTGCCGAGATTATCGAGATTCCGAATAGTGGCGGGAACCACAGCTCGCCTTTTACTACCGAAAATACCGAATATGTGGTAGCTGGTACGCGCTTCGGCGTTCCTTATCCGCAGCAGGATGTGGCCATTGACAGTTATGAGGAAACCTTCAAGGGTATGCTCACTTTTATCAAGGTCAATCCAGAGTCGGGAGAAATGGAAATCGCTTTTCAGGTGTTGCTGCCAGCCTTTGACTACGACTTGGCGCATTCCGGGAAGGGTAAATCGCACGGCTGGACCTTCTTTACCTCTTACAATACAGAGCAAAAGAACTCGCTGTTAGAAGTCACCGCTTCGCAAAACGATAAGGACTTTATTGCGGCCATCAACTGGAAAAAGGCGGAAGAATACATCCAGCAAGGTAAGTTCCAGGAGGTGCCCGCCAATTATGCCCACAACGTTTATGATGAAAAGAGCCATACCGCTACCTCCACCATGATGGATAAGGTCAAGGTGTTGATCCCTTCTGAATGTCCGGGATTGGTTTACTTCCTGCCTACCCCCAAATCACCTCACGGTGTGGATGTTGACCCAACGGGTGAGTATATCGTGGGTAATGGTAAGCTTTCTGCCGACCTTACGGTTCACTCCTTTACCAAAATGCAACAAGCCATCGAAAATCAGGCATTTGATGCCGAAATCGCCGGTATTCCGGTACTGAAATTTGAAGAAGTTGTCGGTGGCGTAGTTAAAGAGCCTGGCTTAGGGCCATTGCATACCGAATTTGATGGCAAAGGAAATGCTTATACCACATTCTTCATTTCCTCTGAGGTAGTGAAATGGAAACTGGGCACCTGGGAAGTAGTGGATCGCGTACCGTGTTACTATTCTGTAGGGCACTTGATGATCCCCGGTGGGGACTCCAAAAACCCGCAGGGTAAATACATGGTGGCGCTCAACAAGATCACCAAGGACCGCTACCTGCCTACCGGACCGGAGGTGTGTCACTCAGCTCAGCTGTATGATATTTCCGGTGAGAAAATGAAACTTCTGCTGGACTTTCCAACCATCGGCGAACCGCACTACGCGCAGGGGATTTCGGCAGACCGCATTCAGTCAAAATCGAAGAAGTTCTATCCTATTGAAGAGAATGAACACCCTTATCGGGCAATGGGTGAAAAAGACGCCCGCGTGGAACGTTCGGGAAATACCGTTCACGTGTACATGACCACCATTCGCAGCCACTTTGCGCCCGATAATATCGAAGGCATTAAGGTGGGTGATAAGGTCTACTTCCACGTAACCAATCTCGAGCAGGACTACGACGTACCACACGGTTTTGCCGTGATGGGGGCCAACAATGCCGAATTGTTGATCATGCCCGGGCAAACGGAAACCTTCCTGTGGGAGCCTAAGAAAGAAGGCGTATTCCCATTCTACTGTACCGATTTCTGTTCAGCGCTACACCAGGAAATGCAAGGATACATTCGCGTATCCAACCGCAATTCCAACATTGCTCTGAAGTGGGGATTGGGAGATGAAACCTATCAATAAATTCGAGAACGCACATGAATGACAGCATGGGAACGCAAAGTGATAAGCTTGTGCTCCCATGCCTGCCAATCGATGCATTGAAATACGATCGGCATGAAAAATTTACCTAGAATTCTCATGGTTGTTGCCGCTTTGGCATTGTTAAGCCTCTTTGTGTTTCCCATGTGGCGCATCACGCTGCTGGCACCGCAATATCCGGACGGAGTCACCATGTATATTCACATCAACAAGCTGGGGGGCGATAGCCCGGGAACATTGCAAAACGTCAATATTCTCAATCACTACGTAGGTATGAAAAAGATAGAGCCGGAGGCCATTCCCGAGTTGCAGTATTTTCCCTACATCGTGATCGGCCTGGTCATTCTGGGGGTACTGGCTGGACTGAGCAATCGTCCAAAGCTCTTTCTGGCCTGGGGTATCCTGATGGTTGTGGTGAGCCTGCTGGGCCTATACGATTTTTACCTCTGGGAATACGATTATGGGCATAACCTGAGTGATACGGCACCGATCAAGGTGGAAGGACAATACTACCAACCCCCGCTGATTGGGACGGCCAAGATTCTCAATTTCACCGCTATTTCCATGCCACACACCAGTGGCTGGATTGCCGGAATGGCCATTGTGTTAAGTTTTGTAGCCGCCTGGCTGGGTTTTAAAATTAAAAAAAATGAAAAATCACTTCATTCTGATACTGTTGCCACTGTTGGCAATGCTTAGCGCCTGCTCGGTTGAGCCGCAACCTATCGAATACGGTGAAGATGTTTGTCACTATTGTAAAATGACCATCGTAGACCGGCAGCACGCCGCTGAGTTGGTCACTGACAAGGGCAAGGTTTTCAAATTTGATGCCATCGAATGTATGGTGCCCTTTCTCAAAGAAAATACCGACACCGAGTTCGCCCACATGCTGGTGAGCGATTTTCAGGAGCCCGGTAAAATGATCGATGCCCGGACAAGTACCTTCCTGGTGAGTACAGCGATTCCAAGCCCAATGGGCGCCAATCTTTCGGCTTTCGCCAATGAAGCGTTGGCCACAGGCATACAGCAGGAAAAGGGAGGGACTTTATACTCCTGGCAAACCATTCAGCTAGAGCTGAAATAGAAAACAACAAAAGGACAGTCATGATTTTACAGCCGTATAAGTCAAAGTTTTGGAACCTGAGTTGCCTGGTGGTACTTTGTTTCCTACCGTTACTGTCAGAGGTGGAGGGTAAACCGTTGGAAGTCTGTACCAATTGCCAATATACCTCCATCCATTCAGCATTGGCTGCAGCCAATGAGGGTGATGAAATTCACATTCATAGCGGCTTGTATCAGGAAAAGACGCTCATCATTGATAAAAGCATCACACTTACGGGAATTGACTATCCGATTCTGGATGGGGGGGACAGCCATGAAATTATTACCATTACGGCACCTGGCGTTACCGTTCAGGGCTTGCATCTGCGCAATACCGGACGCAGTTACCTGGAGGATCGCGCCGCCATTCGCGTCAAGCAGCAGAAAGGCTTTGTGATTCGCAACAACCGCCTGAGCAATACCTTTTTTGGCATCTACCTGGAGCGTGGCCACAATGGGGTAGTAGAGGATAATGTACTCATCGGTCAGGCCGAAAATGAAATGTCTTCCGGAAATGCGATCCACGCCTGGTACTGTAGAAATATTTTGATTAAAAACAATATCGTAAAAGGCCACCGGGATGGGATCTACTTTGAGTTTGTGGATAGTAGTCAGGTGGTTGATAACCTCAGTGAGCAAAATCTGCGCTACGGCCTGCACTTCATGTTTTCAAATTATGACAGTTATTCCTGCAATGAATTCCGTGACAACGGTGCCGGAGTGGCGGTGATGTTTTCCAAGTTTATTGACATGAAGGAAAACAATTTTTTCCAAAACTGGGGCCGCTCCTCCTACGGGCTATTGCTCAAGGAAATCTACGATGCCAATATTCAGGATAATCACTTTCGTGAAAATACGATAGGCATTAACATTGAGGGATCAACCCGCATCAAATACCACCACAATCAGTTTGTACGCAACGGCTGGGGGATCAAGATGGCGGGCGGGTGCCTGGACAACCATTTTACCAAAAACAACTTCCTGGCCAATACGCTTGACCTCGTGGTCAGCAGCCAGATTAACAATAACTCTTTTGACGGCAACTTCTGGAGTGAATACACCGGCTACGACCTTGACCACGATGGCATCGGCGATGTACCGCACCGTCCGGTCAAGCTCTTTGCTTATATCCTGGACCAAACGCCGGAATCGATCGTGCTGCTGCGCTCCCTTTTTATTGATCTGCTTAATTTTTCGGAGAAAGTCAGCCCGGCTTTCACTCCCGCTGATGTATTGGATCACGAACCCAAAATTGACGCAATACCATGATACAAATTAAAAATCTTCATAAATCTTTTGGCCCGCTGCAAGTATTGCAGGGGATTGATCTTAATTTTCCTGCCAACGAAAACCTGTCGGGCGGTATCACTGCCATTCTCGGCCCCAATGGTTCGGGCAAAACTACGATGATTAAGAGTATCCTTGGCATGGTCCTACCATCCAGCGGAGAGATTTTCGTGCAAGGCCAGTCCATCAAGGGCAAATGGAGTTACCGTCATGCCATCGGGTATTTGCCGCAGATTGCCCGGTTTCCGGAAAATTTACGGGTGTCCGAGCTACTTCATTTCATTGAGGACCTCCGGGGAAAAGGTGCTTGCCCCCAACCGCTGATTGATCGATTTGGGCTCACCCCATTTCTGTCCAAGCGACTCGGACATTTGTCAGGCGGCACCCGCCAAAAGGTGAATCTGGTGCTGGCGTTTATGTACGATTGTCCACTGCTTATCCTGGATGAACCTACTGCCGGACTGGACCCGGTAGCGCTCATCGAATTGAAGGCGCTGTTGCGAGAAGAGCGAGCCCGGGGCAAGCATATTCTCATCACCACCCACATCATGGATTTTGTGGATGAAATGGCCGATGAGATCGTCTTTTTGCTCGATGGCAAATTGCCCTTCCGAGGAAAACCGGAGGCTTTGAAAAATCGGTACGGCTGTGAGCGTCTGGAGACGGCTATTGCCTGTTTGTTACAAAAAAAAAGCCCGCGAAAACGGCCTGAGTTAGAAACGGCTGAGCCGGAATTAATGACCTGGATCTAAAATCAATTGCCATGATCAAGATATTCAAATACAGTTTTTTCGATCTGATTCGGAGCCGATGGAGCCTGATTTACGGAGCTTTTTATCTGGTCTTTACCCTTGCGCTCTTGTTTTTGAGCAACGATCTGTCTAAGGTGATCATTAGTTTGATGAATGTAGTGCTGGTCCTTTGCCCGTTGATTGCCACCATGTTTGGGGTAATGTACTACTACAATTCTCGGGAATTTGTGGAACTGCTATTGGCCCAGCCCATCCGACGCAGGGATATTTTCTGGGGGCAATACCTGGGATTAGCGGCGTCTTTGGCATTGAGTTTGCTACTGGGCATCGGAATTCCGTTTGGCTTGTATGGCATTTTCCAGTCGGCGGAGATTTTCAATTTTACAGTGCTGTTGCTCAATGGTATTTTCCTGTCCTTCATCTTTTCGGGCATCGCTTTTTTGATTGCGTTGCGGAATGAACAAAAGATCAAGGGCTTTGGGCTGGCTATTGTAGCCTGGTTGTTTTTTGCAGTGATCTATGACGGCCTGTTATTGCTGGCGCTGATGTATTTCCGTGATTATCCACTGGAGCGCCTGGCACTTGGAGCTTCGTTGTTTAACCCCATCGACCTTTCGCGCATCCTCATTTTGCTCAAGCTGGATATTTCAGCGCTGATGGGTTACACCGGCGCGGTTTTTCAAAAATTTATGGGCACCGCCCTGGGCATGTCGATGGCTCTGGGGGCACTCCTGCTCTGGATCGGCATTCCGGCCTGGCTGATTCGGCTAGTGGCCAATCGAAAAGATTTTTAATATAAATCAATCAATATGCAAACCATAGAAAATTCATCATTACCAACCGTAGGTAATATTGTGGCACAGGATTACCGGGCCGCGGCGGTCTTTAAAAAATTTGGCATCGACTTTTGTTGCGGTGGAGGCAAATCTGTAGCTAAAGCCTGTGCCGATAAAGGCCTGGATCAGGCCGAGGTAGAAGCTGCACTGTCTACATTAGATCAAATGCCGGTACCTGCCAATCGCCTGGATTTCAATAGTTGGAATTTGCCCTTCCTGGCGGATTACATCGTCAATGTGCATCACCGCTATGTGTTGGATACGGTTCCACAAATTCTGGCTTTCGCCAAAAAAGTGGCCAAGGTACACGGACACGCCTACCCGGAAACGGAAAAGATTGCAGCGCTTTTCACGGCTCTGGGGGAGGAATTACTGGCCCACCTCGAGAAAGAGGAGCGGGTGCTGTTTCCTTATATTCAGCGACTTTGGAATACCCGTAGTGAGCACGGGAAATTGATTGCCCCCGCCTTTGGTTCGGCACGAAATCCAATCCGAATGATGGAGATGGAACACGAAACCGCCGGGGAAATCATAGCTGAAATCCGCCAATTGAGCAACAATTTCACTCCTCCTGAATCGGCCTGCAATACCTACCGGGTGCTCTATGCCATGCTGGAGGAATTTGAACAGGATTTGCACCAGCATGTACACCTGGAAAACAATATTCTATTTCCAAAGGCTATGGTACTGGAAGAGGAGATTATGAGCAATTGATGGGTATGGTTCGGTGAAAAATTTTTCGCCCATTCACCTGCTCCAGCTACCGTTTTCAGCTAGTGCAAAGCAGTACGTTGGCGGTTTTTCAAAGTCTTTGACTTGGAAAATCAGACGAGGTAAAAGCAAAGGTCTTTGGGTCAAAAACTATTATGGAATCCACTTGATAAGGCGAGGTGAGTCAACATCCAGCAAGCTCTTTTTGAAAAAACCGCAAGGTTTCTGCAAGAGCAACTTGGCAGTTCCTCTCACGGTTCGGTGAAATTTATTTCATCGTTCCTTTCCAAAATGGCTTTTTGATGTGGCGCACCAGTCGTGTGTGCTAACTTCTTTCAATGCGGCTTCATGCCCTTATCATGCGCTATTTTGAAAAACAAAGATGGCATCACCCGTTTGAGAAACAGAAGCATCCTCTCCGCTCTGGCGATGATGATGCGTTTCTTTTTTTTCCGGGCAGCAGTCAGGATTTTTTTGGCGCAGACCTCTACCGGGATGCCATTTTTTTGACCTTTGTCCATGATTTGGTGGGGCTCACCGTCACCGGTTAAGGCCGAAAGGGAGATAGGCGTGTTGACCCTGCCGGGGCAGGCGATGGTGATGTGCAGACCAGGAGCAGGCTTTTCGGTTTGCAGGGTTTCAAAAAAGCCATGTAAGGCATGTTTGGCCGCCGCATAGGCCGAACGCATGGGAAAACCCATCAAGCCGGATACACTGCTGACTACGATGATGTGCCCGTCATTACGCTGTACAAACATAGGCAGCAAGGCCTTGGTCAAGGCAATCGTTGCGAAATAGTCGAGGTTCATGATCTTGTGATCTACCGACAGATCGGTATCCACGGTCAGTGATCGCTGGCTGATTCCGGCATTGTTGATGAGTACATCAATGTGCCCGTGTACGGCCATGGCCTGTTTTGCGAGCTCGTTTATTTTATCCGTTTGCGAAAGGTCAAAAGGAATGATGTGGCAATCTCCGGTGTGTTTTAAACAATCGGCTTGCACTTCCTGCAAGACCTCCAACCTTCTGGCGGTTAAAATTAATTTTGCCTTTTGTTGTGCCAACTGCAGGGCCAGCGATTTACCTATTCCCGAGCTGGCCCCGGTGATGAGCACTACTTTATTTTGATAATACATACTTGTTAGTTATGCGCATCAAGATAAGGTAATGCTCTTTTTTTAGCCTTCTTTTGTGACTTTTTTTATTGAAGTTGTCTAAAGTTTCCTTACTTACTTACGCACGAAGCACTGCGGCTTTTGACTTCGGCTTTTTTTCGTCCCGGACCTTCCAGAGCCTGTCCCGAACTTGCTTCGGGATACGAAACTCAAAAAGAGCCTCGCCAACAACCACAAGCCTTCATGCTCACTGACAGCAGAAAACTTTAGACAACTTCATTGCAAGAGCCCTATACATCCAGATTTCGCTTCACAAACGGGTAGGGCCATTCCAGCTGACGGGCCGCCAGTTCCTGCTTTTTGCGGGCCAGGTACAGGTCGATGAGTTCCTTTTCTACCTCTACTTCCTTTTCGGTCATGTAAGTGGAGGTTTCGGTGTCAAATTTGACCTTGTTTTTTACCTGGTTGGCCAGCAAGCTGGTGGCTTCGAGATTGGCCATTTCAAACTTGTGCTCGTGCTCGTGCATCAGGTAGTCGTAGGGGCTGCGGTAGGAAATGAGCTTGACAAAAATTGGAGCTGTTTCGATGGCGATAAAGAGCAGCATAATGAAGATGTTGGCCAAAAAGATGGCCTCGCTTTCGCGGCCCAGACGATCCAACGCCTCCATGCGTGCGGCAATGCCTCCATAGGCCTTGCGGTCGAGGCTCTCGATATCGGTTTTTTGTTGTAGTTGTAGTTCGCTGATGGCGGCCTGCTTTTCGGCAATCAGCGGGAGGATGCGGGCTTCAGTGGCATCCAGGGCAGCTTGCGCTTTGTCGGCTTCCGCTTTTTTGGTGCGGTAAATGGGGCCCAGGTTTTTCTTGCCGGAACCACCCGTCCCGTCGGCTTCCTGGATGGCCATGAGCGATAGGGTATCACGCAGGGCGGCCTGAGCGTCGATCTCTTTTTGCAAACCGGTGACTTCAGACTGGTAATCGGCAATTTGCCCCTGATAGCGTTCCTTTACGCGGGCTTCCTGGGTTTGGTATACCTCCTGCTCCATGGTGAGCAGTTCGGCGTTGATTTCCTTTTCAAAAATCTTCAATTCCAATGGCTTGGAAATGACCAGTGCCAGTAGAATAGCCATCAATAACCGTGGTAGCGCCACAAAAAAGTCGCGGAAAAAGGAGCCACGACTCTTCATGCCCGACACGATGTAGCGGTCCAGGTTAAAGATCATCAAGCCCCACATCAGGCCAAAGATGATGGCCATAAAATAATTGTCAAAGACAGTGTAAATGGCGTACGCAGAGGAAAAGAAAGCCAGTATTCCGGTAAAGAGCACCGTACCACCAATACCAAGGTATTTGTTTTCGTCGGAAGGGCATTCTTTTAGGATTTCGCGATCAACGCCTGCACAGAAGAGGAAGAAATCTTTGATTTGTTGCATAATATTCAGAAGTCTGGTGATTGAAGTCTTTTCAAACGTTTTTACCAATCAACCTATTTTCCGGGAGGACTACTAATTTTATAGATAAACAGGGCAGGATTTCGGACGCAAAATCACCCAGGGCAGTGATATTACTCATGAAGATCAGCGAGCTTGCCGGAGTATTTTTGTTGAATAAACCTCTTCCAAGTTATGAAATGGATCATCAGAATCATCATTGTCCTGGCCTTGGTAATGGGCTTGCTCACCATTCTGGGTAATCGATCTAAAGTAATGGATACTCAGTCCTTTTCAACGGGCGCAAATAATATGCCCAAGGCACTGGTGGTCTATCACCCTGGATTGAGTAATTTCCCGCATCAGGTTGCTTACGCTGTTGTAGAAGGCTTGATGAATAATGATTGGTCAGTTCAGGTCGAAACGGCTCATGATGATACCTCCACTCCTGATGATTTTGATTTACTCGTGGTGGTGGGGCCAACTTACTGGTGGACGCCCGCATTGCCGCTAAGGCGTTATATAAAGGGATTAGCCAGCTTGCAGGGCCAGAAGTGTATGGCCGTAGTGACGGCGATGGGGCATGGAAGAAAGTCCCTGAAAAACTTGTCAGGGTGGCTTGAAGAAAAGGGCGGAGAAGTTGTGGGTGCTAACTATTATTACACCATGGCTCCAAATGATGATGAAAATTATACGCCTTCCGGCAATAAGGAGGTAGGCATTGAAATGGCTCAAAAGGCTGCCGAAAAGGTTGCGCAGTCATGGTAGCGAGAAAGGCGATACCCAATTGTCTGAGTACCCTTCGGATTGGTTTAATCCCATTTCTGGTCTGGGCTATTCAGCTGGACACGCGGGCAGTTGCTATTGTTTTAATTATTATAGCAATGATCTCAGATGCGCTCGATGGCTATCTGGCGCGGAAATGGAAGGTGGCTTCCCAACGTGGGCTCTTTGTGGATGCTGTAGCAGATTTTCTTTTTCTTTTTAGCGGATTTATGACCCTGTACTGGCGGGAAAGTCTACCCTGGTGGTTTTTACTGTTGCTCCTGCTCTCTTTTGCACATTTTATCGAAGGTGTTTGGCGCAAACAACCTTACGACCCCGTTGGGAAGTACCTTGGGGCCTACCTGTACGTTTTTTTGCTATTGGAGTTTTTAATTGCTGAAAAGGCGGTGCACCAGGTGCTACTGGTCCTTGGTACAGTCTACATCCTGGTGGTTTTAACCTTTCGGCTAATGAGAGATAATCGGGAAAAGCAGGGTAGGGGCGTCTAGCTCACTGTATACAGCCCCTACACACTTTCTTAATCTTTAGTCAAAATCAAACTGGTCACTTTCAGCCGTAATACTATACAGAACGGTAATACCAGAGGTGAAAAACCAGTCTTTCTTGTCAGGGTTGCCATTTTCGCTGATGCCATCGAGGTAGTCGGAAAAAACCGGACGGGTAGTAAAGTCTACGCTTACACTAATTTTACGCGTCATTTCAAAACGGAGCCCTGCACTAATGGGCAGCACAAAGAAAGTTGTGGAAAAATCGTCTTCTTTCTCCGGTAGGTCCACCGGTTTAGTAAATTCCGGATTGGCGAAAGCCAGACCCACACTCAATCCCAGGTAAGGGGAGAATTTTTGCCTAAAGGCGCTGGTATTGTTCAGCCTGGCACGTCCCAGGAGGTGCCATTCACCGCCAATGGTGGCTTCCACCAAGTTGGTTTCCATTTCTACGCCCCGAGTGCTGCGGCTGGTATAGGGCAGGTCACTGCCCGTGAGCCGGGTCCACATGGCGGAAGCCCGCAGGGCTACCTTGGGGTTAAAAAACTGGCGGTAAGTCAATGCGACGGCAGGATTTAGTTCTTCAGCAGAAAAAGGCGTCTGGGCAAGATCTCCCTGATAAAGAGAAATGCCTCCATAGATTCCGGCTTCAGTGGCTCGCTGGCCAAATAGAAAACAGCTCAAAAAGAGCAACGGCAAGATGGTAACTTTGCGGATCATAGGTATAAAAATTTAGTGAATGATCGAACTTAAAATAACTGAAGCTGGTCGTCTTTTTTCTGGAGAATATTCAAGATAGAAGTCTGGCAATGCAGTATTGCCGGGGCTGTTTTCTATAGCCATTCGACAATCAATCGATTTTGATTGCCGAATGGCAGACCGGAGTTCAGTGTTATGTATTCCTAAAAGTAGGAAGGATATGATTTGTTCGCTTAACTAAATTTAACGGCCGACACATCTTATTTCGGGAACAAACTTTTATCCAGACCGGGGATAATCTTTAACGCGTTCCTAAAATACAACTTTTCCAGGACTTTATCAGATAAATCTAAGCCGTACATACGCCAAAATGCGTGATACTTCTTGTAGTAAGGAAAATATTCGTCATCGGTTTCCAAAACGCGAAAGTAGGTATAGTATTCTTCGGGGTGATAAGCATCCTTGCCGAAGAGCACCCGATCCTGGTATTTTTCGAAGAATTTCTTGGCAAAGCGAGGCTGACGGCCCAATTCTGCGATAATAGCACCGATACCCACGTACATGTTGGGCATTTCGTCGAGTAGCGTACTGAGATGGCCCAGGTCATTGGCGTACCAGCCCATATGCGCATTAATGAAGGTCGTTTCTGGATGTTTTTTGAAAATATCGTGCTGTTCGGCAATGATGGTGGCCCAGGGCGCCGGATCATCATCGGTGCGCTTACGGCCGGGGCGCAGCTTGAGCTCCAGCCAGCGCTCATTGTTTTCATCGTGCGGGTCCCAGAAGGATTTGGGATCGGCGGAGTGAATGATCACCGGGATACCCAACTCTCCACACTTGGCCCAGATCGGGTCGAGGCGTTTGTCGTTGATTTGCACGCGATTGCCCTGGCTGTCGGTGTCACGCATGCCCTGGCTTTTGTAGATTTTTAGCCCTTTAGCACCTACACTCACATCGTATTCCAACTGCTTGAGGGTACTCTCAATCCAGTCGGGATCATCAATACTGCGGATGTTGATATTGGTAAAGACGGCAATACGATTCTTCTGGGGCGAGGCATTGACGTGGTCCATAATATCCTTCAGCGCTTTCCCGCCGCGACCGCTGAGGTTGACAATGATGCCCATATTAAGGGAATCCATTTCGCGTGCAAGCTTGTCCAGGTCCTGTTCGGCCATGCGCCAGTGGTGACTGTGCACGTCAATAAAGGGAAATTTGGCACTGGTCACAATGTGCTCCGGAACCACTAACGTAGACTTTGGGTCATACAATTCAAAGTCCATATGCAAACTGGTATCGATTTCCCGGCGTTGCGCCAATAGCATGATCGGCAATAGGAATAGAAGGACTAATGTGGAAGTTGTATATTGCATGTTGATTTCTTTTGTGGCCAATATAAGAAGTTTAGAGTTTAGAGGTGCTGAATCCGACTAAGTCGTACTAAGCAGAGTCCGATAAAGTCGTATTAAGTTTTTGAGCATCCCAATCAAGGGGTAGCTCCAGTTGAAAATCGGGAAAATGAGCGATTGGCTCTAAATTTCCCATCAAAATCTCGCGAGAGATCCCTTTAATTGGGAGCTCAGCGATCACAAGTTCTTTGTCATTCTGGAACAACAGGCATTTTTTCCGACTGCAAAAAGTGATTTGCACTTGTTGCCTGGGCTTACTGCCTGAGATGTAGTAAATCTGACCTCCCAGACAGACGGTCTGATTTCCGGCAATCTTTCGGTACCACTTTCCTTTGGCCAGGAAAGTAAATACTTTTTTCAAGTCGATCAATAGAGCTTCCCTCGTGGGGTGATAAAAGCGCCCGGAGTGTCTTGCTCGGGGATACTTTTTCAAAGGAGGCAGGTGATCGGTTCCTCTACTGGGAATAACTTCATTGAGTTGGATGCGCCTTTGGCGACACCATTCAAAGAGGTGATTCCAATTTTTGTAGTCGTGGCGACCGCGCAGCACTTGATCGAAAACGGTTTGATGCGCCTTTTCCACTTTCCCTTGATCAGTGGGTTGATTGACCCGACTAAAGCAAGGCTGTATGCCCAGGCTAATCAACCACAGGCAGAACATCGTTGGGAACGGCGACTTACTGACGTTTTCGTAGAACACACTTGCATGATCGCTTTGTAAAGCCCGGGGCAAACCATGATTGATAAAACCCAGGCGTAAGGCCGTTTGATAGTCACTCTTATTGGGATGCCCCTGCATGCTTTTCATCCTGGCAGGAAAACACGATATGTAAGCACTGGAGTAAACATCCTTTACGTTCAACAACGAAATGGGACCTACTCCTTTTACCTGGCTATTGCCTTTACCGTCTACCTGCCAAAGACTGTGGCAGCACTTTGCTTCTTTGCAAGGCTCTACCGGTAAGGGGTTATTAATCTCATAGCTCTTGCTCAATTGCTGCTCTTGCAAAAAAAGACCAATGGTGCTTCTACTGGGAAGCGCGCAATTCGCCAGTTCCTTGGTTGATTGCAATTCCGCAAGAATGGTACTTGGTCCCCAGCCCGGATGTTTTAAGCGCATCTTTTTGATACGCTCAGCCAAAAATGCTGGAAAACTGCTCATCGATCCTGTCGCGGGCCGACCTAGGACCGAATGGACAGATCCCCTTTTTTTATACGCTGTTGCCACTTGCGCACGGTATATACAGAAAGTCCCAGCATTGCTGCAATCTCGGGAGCCTTCTTGCCTCCCTGCGTCAGATGCTTTATTTCATGCCTTTGTTCCAGAGTTGTCATGACTTTTGCTTTTGCTCCTCTTTTGGAGACAAAGTTAATACGACTTTATCGGACTATTAATTAGTACGACTTAATTAGATTCAGCAGAGGGGAGAGTTTAGAGTGGGGGAAAGTTTAATGGTTAAAGTTTAGAAGGGGAGGCGGTTGAGGCAGTTGAGGTGGTTTAGGCGGGGGAGACGGTTTGGAAAGTTTAGAGTTTAGGGGTTTAGTGTTTAGAGAAGGGAACAGTTGATAATCCTGTAAATTCTGCTTAATTTTAGCGTAGGTACAGCATGAGATTTTGATGGACCTTTCTCTAAACTCTACACACTAAACACTAAACTAAAATCCCTAATGAAAGTAACGATATTATTTGGCACGGGTAGTTTGGTTTTTCTGATTTTGGCAACTTTGCTGAGTACTCAGATTGTGATCAAGACGCAGGCGTACAAGAATGCGCGGGAGATATTTGCCCGGCAGTTGAATTACGAAGAACGCTTGCTTGACTTTGAAGAGTGGTTGGAGGAAGATGCCGGTCGCGAGAAGCAGGAGTTGGCGGAAGCCAATTTACAGCAAGCCATTGGGCAAAATGGCGATGCCGACTGGGCAGTGCTGGGGTTTGTGCTGCTGGCATTGACCTACCTGATTTTTATTATTGTTTTAGCCAAAAGGATGCATTACACTCCGGCTATTCCCGGAGGCTTGATCCTGCTGGGGCTGGCCTGCCTGGAAGTAGGCCTTTTTGCACCTATGCTGGAGATCGGCGCTTTTCAGCGAGATTTGAGTATTCCCATCAAGATAAATACAGGCCTCTTTTCCCTCAGCCTGGACCGAACGGCTACTTTCCACGGAGACTTGTATTTCTACTACCAAAGCAAGTCGGTGATGGAGCTGATCGGCTTGTTGTTCCGGCAGCACAATTTTGTGGTGGGCGGCAGTATTTTGTTGTTTAGTGTGTTGTTTCCGTTGAGTAAAATTGTGTTGACGTTATTACATGTTTTCCAGCCAGCGTGGACGCAAAACAGATGGGCGCAGTTAGTGCTGCAAAAATCCGGAAAGTGGTCAATGGCCGACGTTTTTGTGGTGGCGATGTTTCTGGCCTTCCTGGCTTTTAATAATATGCAAACCGGCCTACAAACCGAGACCAATGTATTGGTAGGGCTCTATTTCTTTTTTGCTTACGTTGTTTTGTCAATCTTTTCCAGCTATTGGTTGGAATCACAAAAGAGGGAAGAAAAGTTTATCTTGCCAGGATAAAATCCCAAAATCATCCTATGTCCGCTTACGTCTATCTTCTGTTTATTCCATCAATATTGACGGCTTGCGTGCTGGTCTATTTTTTGCTTACGCGAAAACTTTTGCTCAAAGGCATTTTTTTATTGCTCCTGGAGTTGGTCGTATTAGTGGCCTATCCTCTGTTGTTTCTGATTTATTGGGATGCACCTCAGGTGGATTGTTGTATGGAACTCAACAACGCCTTTTTTGCACCGGAGAGCAAGTTGAGTATTTATGTATTAATGGGTGCTTGTGTGCTGTCCTATTTTTATGCCAAATACATTCGTAAACCCGGAGGGCCGCTGTTGGAACTCATCATCTATTGTCTTTTGTTATTGGGCCTGGTGGCCAATATTCCAATGTTGTGGCAAATGAATGACATATTTCTCAGTCTGATGGGGGTTGCTCCGGTGATGGGACTCTTTGCCTTAAGGCTGATCTTGAATCATTACAAAATCAACAAGCAGGTGGAGGAAGGCAGCTACCGAACCGATACAACCTTTTTGCGGTGGAGCTATGGGGTACTAACTGCGCCACTTTGGAAAAAAATTCCTATCCTCACCTTACTATGTGTGCCCCTCCTGTTGTTGTTGGCTCTGATTTTATTGTTATTTGGCCAAAAGCCGGATGCATTTATTACCGCCTTTACGGAAACCTACGGCCACGGCCTTTCACAATTGGCCTGCGAGGTCGATTGTGCCGATGAGCACTATTTGTGTACCATTGCCGCCAAGGGGCATGGTCGGGTGGTTAGGCCGCTTCGCTACGGCTATCGGCAGGGACGAGTGATCCAGGTCAACCGCCAGCTGCTGGTGGCTAATGCCTTTGAGGATTTACTGGAGCGAAAAATGCCTGCTACCCACCAATTCATTCGGTACTATTACAATCGTTTCGGGGAACGGGCCAAGCGACTGTTTTTAGTGTTGGGCAACCCCTGGATCGCAGACTTTGTTTATTTGCTGATGAAACCACTGGACTGGTTTTTTCGGCTGGTGTTGTATATTTTTGAAGCCAGACCGGAAAATAGAATTGCGATGCAGTATCTTTATCCGGAACACCAAAAGCAATTGGAAAAACTTGCTAAACTTCGTCAATTATGCTAAGGCTGTTGGTCAATTCTAAGGTCTATACTATCCCGTCCTCTTTTTTGAGTTTGCGGGCAGCTCTGGTATTGGTGTTGGGTGAGATTGTTGTTGGTACTACGGGATACATGATCATTGAGGGGTATACATTGATTGACGGCCTCTACATGACCGTTATTACCATCACCACGGTTGGTTTTTCGGAGGTGAGTCCGTTGAGTCAGGCCGGGCGCTTGTTTACGATATTGCTCATCTTGGTAAATGTGGGTATTTTTGCATACCTGCTGGCCGCATTTTCATATTACGTCGTTCAGGGAGAAATTTTTAAAAAGATGCACATCGATCTCATCAAGAGTCAAATCAATAAATTGGAAAACCACATCATCATTTGTGGTTATGGTCGCTATGGTCGGGAAGTAACTGCGCATTTCCTCGATCATGAGTTGCCCTTTGTGATCATTGACGCCAATCCGGAGACGATCAGCACCATTCAGCTTTCCGAAGAAAAGCTCCTATACATTGAAGGTGATGCCACCCACGATGAGATTTTGCTGGAGGCCGGTATTGAGCGGGCAATGGCGGTGGTGAGTGCATTACCCGATGATTCTGATAATCTGTTTATTGTATTGAGTGCCCGCCAGCTCAATCGGCAAATCAACATCATCAGTAGGGCTAATGATGCCAAATCACAGAAGAAACTCCTGAAAGGAGGGGCCAGTCACGTGGTGATGCCCGAGCAGATTGGTGGTTTTTATATGGCTACACTGGTGAGCAAACCCGGTACTGTAGAGTTTTTCTCGTATATCACTAATGAATACCAATCTGACATCGGATTTGAGGAGGTAACGTATGAAGATCTTCCCGAAGCCTGCCGTCACCTCTCCATTCGCGATATGCGCCTACGCAAGGTGACCGGAGCTAATATCATTGGCTATAAAAAGCCTTCCGGCCAATACGTGGTCAATCCAGAACCCGATACCACGCTTGCCCCTGGCGCCAGCTTCATTATTTTAGGCAGTAAAGATCAACTGGCTGCCTTATTGGGGTTTCTGGAAAATTACGAAGCCATTGAAAATATGGACTGACTTTTAGAGACTTACCTCCTGTTATCATAAAATCTTCATAAAAAAGGCTGATAAATTCTCTTTTCTCAAAAGGCCTGCCCACCGTGCTTTTTTCCGAGCGTCACGATAGGCCAACAATGATTATTTTTTTGGTGTAGTGTCCCACCAAATAATAGCTGGCAACTCCATTCTTGGAAGTGGTTTCCTGAAATAAATTTTTTTGCAAAAATTTGGATGACAATTAAAAATCAATATACCTTTGCAACATAATTTTGAAAAGCACTTCAAATCATTGGTTAAATTTTGCGAACAATGTTTTGAGGTGGATGGAAATCGAAATAAATAATCATTAAAAGGAAAGAAAAATGATTGACAAGTTGAAAGATCCCAAATCTCTGTTTGGTCTGTGGTTGGCACTGGGTATAGCACTGGGATTGAGCCTGGGTGTTGCTATGGAAAGTTTTACCCTCGGTTTGCCTATGGGACTTTGTGTAAGTTTCCTGGTAGGCAAGGTAGCCAACAGATTGACACACGGCATTACCCGCTTCGGCCGGTAAGCCCAAAAGATACTAACTAAACTAAACCTACAGTTGCTGTTGCCGGAATTGCCCCAAGGTGTTAAAAGAAATTGACTCGACTGTTTACTGGGCAATATAAGGTAGCAATACATACGTGTTATTTTCGAGTGTGCAGACCGGCTCTCATTCATTTGGGAGCCGGTTTGCTTTTTCCTAAAAATGGAAAAATGATTTTCGTCATTCCTGGCGTTGCGATAAGTCATCAATTCTCTCGGGTGGATACCGGAACTTTGGTTTTTAGTTAAAGCTCCTTGAGTGATGCGGTAGAAGGCGATGTGAATGGCCCTGCTGCAACCTTTTTTGGCAAAAATTGTATTATTTTCAATATCCTTATTTTTAAAAAGTCTAAATAAAAGTATATTTGTGCGGCGATGATTGAAAAGAATGCAACATATCACCTCCTACTGCTAGATGCGGTTGAATACTATTGCCGGGGAGAACAGGTGCGCGACTTATCAGAGTACGGATTATTTTCTCTGGAAGCCTGGGAGCCGGATCAGGTTTTGCTCAATGGGATAGAGGAGCGGAATAAAGGTCAGTGGGTAGCACAGCTACTACTCAAGGACCGCAATGCCCCTTTTACCTTTATCAAGCAAGCTACCCGCGAATGTCGGACGCCAAAGATTGCGGAGATCGTGGGGCGATACACCGGTCGGATGATTGAAGAATCTCAGCGGCGAGAAGGGGGGACAGTCGTAGAGCCGGAGCGATTTTGCTGGAACTAGCGGTTTTATTAACCGAGTATCTACCTAATATTAGGTAGTTGGTTAATACTAAATGTTAGGGAGCACCATGAATAATTAGGTAATTTTGATCCCGGTGATCTTTAGAAAACAGAAAAACCGCTAATTTCGACACATAGTAGTAGTGTATAAGACAGTAGCTATTCATTGTCATAGAATCATAAAACAAAGACCCGTGGTAGCAAATGTTCCAACCATCAAGCGACTATCCGATTTAAAACCGGGCTTTTCCGGTGAAGTGGCAGCCTTTGATAATGATGTAGTCGCCGCCAAGATGATGTCGATGGGCATCCTACCCGGTACACATCTGATGCTGGTTCGCGAGGCGCCCTTTGGCGGAGGATGGTATGTGAAGATTGGCAATTATGCCATTGCGTTACGGAAGCAGGAAGCAGCATGCATCATCATGAACTAAGTGACATATCGAGTCCTTCATCTACTCGTCCGCTCACCATTGCCCTTTTGGGCAATCCCAACTGTGGAAAATCTTCCATCTTTAATCGACTGACTGGCTTGCGCCAAAAGGTGGGCAATTTTCCAGGTGTAACGGTAGAAAAAAAGTCGGGTACGCTGGTACTCGACAACGGTCAGATCATCAACCTGATCGATTTTCCCGGGGCCTACAGTTTTTATCCCAATTCTCAAGACGAGCGCATTGTGGTGCAAACCCTCGCCAGTCCGCTGGCGGAAAACTATCCCGATGCCATACTCTACGTGGCTGATGTTACCAAGCTGGAAAAGCATTTGTTGCTATTTTCCCAGTTGCGTGATTTGAATTTGCCCATGGTGCTGGTGCTCAACATGTCAGACGTAGCCGAAAGAGAAGGGCAGGAGCTCGATACCCAACAATTGGCTGCCCGGTTTAAAGTGCCGGTGGTATTACTCAGCGGTCGCACCGGCTCCGGATTTAAGGCCCTGAAGCTGGCGATTGCCCAAATAAAACTGGGCGTCAATGCCATTGAACATAAGGGCCGCAGACTAAATAGCATAGAGAAGAAAGTCAGCGAGGGCATCCAACAGTTAATGCCCGAACTCAATGCTTATCAGGCGGTCCTGGTGGCGCATCATCACGGGTGGCTGCCCTACCTGAAAGAGGAACAAAAGGAAAAAATTCAGCAAATCAATTCACAGGCTGGGTTCAAAAGCTTGCATCTTCAGGTAGAGGAAACTATGCAGCGTTATGATATTTGTACGCCCATCGTGCAGCAGGTATTGCAAACCCGATCTAATGAGAAACAAACCCTTACTGCCCGTCTGGATGCGGTATTGACCCATCGCATTGCGGGGCCTGTCATTTTTTTCGCCATCATGCTATTGGTTTTTCAGGCCATTTATGCCTGGGCCGGCTATCCGATGGATGCCATTGAGTGGCTCTTTGGTATGGCAGAAAGTGGCCTGAAATCGGTACTCCCGGCGGGTTGGTTTACCAACCTGCTCACCGAAGGTGTACTGGCGGGATTGGGGGGCATCGTGGTCTTTGTACCCCAAATTGCCATCCTGTTTTTTCTGATTTCCATCCTGGAAGAAGTGGGCTATATGGCCCGTGCGGCCTTTATCTTTGATCGCATTATGCAGGCATTTGGGTTGAATGGACGCAGTATTGTGGCGCTCATTTCCAGTGGGGCCTGTGCCATCCCAGCCATCATGTCGACGCGTACAATTGGCAACTGGAAAGAGCGACTGATTACCATCTTGGTTACGCCATTTATTAGTTGCTCAGCGCGCATTCCGGTGTATACCGTATTGATTGGATTTGTGGTCAGCGAGCGTACGGTAGGTGGTATTTTTAACCTACAGGGACTGGCTTTTATGGGACTTTACCTGCTGGGGATCGCAGCGGCATTACTGGCTGCATTGGTGTTTAAGTGGATATTGAAAACGCGGGAGCACAGCTTTCTGATGTTGGAGTTGCCAGAATACCAACTGCCGGTGATGCGCAATGTAGGCATCACGGTTTGGGAAAAGGTTAAGGCATTTGTGGTGGAGGCCGGTAAGGTTATCCTGGTGATCTCCATGGTGTTGTGGGCGCTGGCCAGCTACGGCCCACCCGGCGAAATGGAATCTGCGGCACTGGCTGCGGAAACCCGCGCTCAAGACGAACAAATGGATGAAACTACGGCCGAAAATCTGATCGCTGCCAAAAAGATTGAAGCTTCCTACGCCGGGCACCTGGGTAAGGCCATTGAGCCGGCCATTGCTCCGCTGGGTTTTGACTGGAAAATCGGTATCGCATTGATTACTTCTTTTGCGGCGCGGGAGGTCTTTGTGGGCACCATGGCTACGATTTACAGTATTGGCAGCGATGATGATGAATATTCGGTGCGCAACCGCATGGCCAAAGAACGCAACCCCGATACGGGGGAGCTGGTTTATACCCGTGCCACCTCCTTTTCACTGCTCATTTTCTATGTCTTTGCCATGATGTGCATGAGTACCCTGGCGGTGGTTAGGCGGGAGACCAATTCCTGGAAATGGCCCATTATCCAGTTTTTGTTTATGACCGGGCTGGCTTATCTGTCCAGCTTGCTGGTATACCAGTTGATGACCTGATCTCTACTTTTATTTCTCGAAATATTGCTTACCTTATGCTGGCGTAAACCAAACCAGCTTCCACTATGAATACCGGACGTTTAGAGGCCTTTAGTGATGGTGTACTGGCCATCATCATTACCATCATGGTTTTGGAAATGAAGGTACCGCATGGCCACGAAATGGCTGATTTAAAGCCTATTTTTCCCGTGTTCCTGAGCTATATTCTCAGTTTTATTTATCTGGGTATTTACTGGAACAATCACCACCACATGATGGTTACCACCAAAGGAGTAACCGGCGGAATTTTATGGGCCAATTTGCATTTACTGTTCTGGCTGTCTCTCATCCCCTTCGTTACGGGGTGGATGGGCGAAAATCACTTTGCGCCCGTGCCAATGGCCCTGTACGGTGTCGTATTGCTGATGGCGGCCATTGCCTATTTTCTGTTGCAATGGTTGATCTTGCGGGAGCAGGGGAGCGAGTCCCTATTGGCGAAAGCCATCGGGAAGGATTTGAAGGGGAAAATATCCCCCATACTATACATCATGGCCATCCCGGCTGCTTTTGTCAATGTTTGGATTTCGGGTACGCTTTATGTATTGGTGGCATTAATGTGGCTGGTTCCCGATAAACGCATTGAACGGATCATCCGATCCGACTAAGTTAGCTTGCAAGTATAAAAACTGATGATAAGATGAAGAATATTTTGATTACCGGTGGCAGTAAAGGCATCGGTCGTGCTATTGCCGAGCGGTTTGCCCAGGCAGGATTCAACATTGCTTTAGTGGCTCGTAATCGAGAAACGCTCGAAAAAGCACAGCTAGAACTGACCACCGATTATCCAGATATCGAAGTGCTGGCCTTTTCCGCCGATTTGGGAAGGGCCGATGAAGCTGTGAAGGTGGCCCAGCATCTCTCTGTGCAGTGGGCACATCTGGATGTGCTGGTCAATAACGCCGGCTTATTCCTGCAGGATGACCTGCTTACCGAGCCCGCCGAAAACCTGGCGCGTATGATGCAGGTCAATCTTTTTGGCCCTTACCACCTTACGAGGGCACTAAGACCTTATTTGCCAAAGCACGGACACATTTTCAATATATGTTCTGTAGCTAGTCGCAAATCATTTCCCGGTAGTGGCTCTTATGCCATTAGCAAACACGCCATGCTCGGCTTTACACGTGCTTTGCGCCTGGAATTGTTGGAGGAAAATATCAAGGTGACAGCAGTACTGCCAGGAGCCACCTGGAGCAGTAGCTGGGAAGGAGCCGATATTGACCCCAAGCGGATCATGCAGGGCAGCGACATTGCCGAGGCCATTTATGGTGCCTGGAATACCAGTCCGAATACAGTAGTGGAAGAATTGATGTTGCGACCGCAACGGGGGGATCTATAACAAAAATCAGGACCACCCCTGGGTTAAGAGAGCCGAGCAATTACCTGTGTTACAAATAATTGGTAGCACCCAAGATGGTCCCTTTGCAATGATTGATGTCCTGCCGGCACCGGCCAGGAGCGGCAGGCATCAATCAATAGTTGTCAGCGTAGCTCTGAATGGGTTTACTGCTGGTGTTAGAGTGCGTTTTTAAGGGCTTTGGCGTCGAGCCAGTTTTTTAGTAAATCAGAGCAGTTTGAATATTGTTTTCATTTGTTATTGAGGCTACAAAAAGCCTGGCCCTGAAAAAATGTACCAAATAAAATGAATGTAGACAGGGCCAGGTGTTTATGTAGATTGTTTACTTCTCATTGCAAAGAAGAAATAAAAAAACCGGTCTTGCAATAGCTTTTGGACCACTTGAGGATGGGATGGGCTGAATTAGGAAAGTTTAACGAAATCAAGAGGTTGTGAATGGAAATTGTTAATTTTGTTTCTGTTCATAAAGTACTGATTATCAGTGTTAATTTTAAATTGTTAATTTTTTAATATGAACGCTTTCCAAAGATTAACTTTTCTTAATAAACCTTTAATTCCACGTAAGCATTATGTTTTTGATAGATTAACGTAAATGGAACCCGAAGATCAATCGAAAAAGTCTGGTGGACATTTGAATCCGGCATTGCGAAAGCAACTATTGCAAACCCGCCGTCGCGAGATGACCGTTGAGGAGTACCTGCAAGGCATACTCAATGGCGATCGGGTGATTTTGAGTCGGGCCATTACACTGATCGAAAGTACGCGGCCGGAACACCGGGCCATTGCACGTGAATTGATTGAAAAATGCCTGCCGCATAGTGGGCAGTCCATTCGGTTGGGCATTACCGGGACACCCGGGGTGGGCAAAAGTACCTTTATCGAAGCTTTTGGAATGCACCTCATTGAGAATGGACATCATTTGGCCGTATTGGCCATCGACCCCAGTAGCCAGGTGAGTAAAGGCAGTATCCTCGGCGATAAAACCCGGATGGGACAACTTTCGGCTGCCGAACAAGCCTTTATCCGTCCATCTGCTGCCGGTGATTCACTTGGTGGTGTAGCCCGAAAGACCCGCGAAGCCATCATTCTGTGTGAAGCGGCAGGTTATGATGCACTGATTATCGAAACAGTAGGCGTGGGGCAATCAGAGACGGCTGTACATTCTATGGTAGATTTTTTCCTGTTACTCATTTTGCCGGGCGCTGGTGACGAATTGCAGGGCATCAAGCGTGGCATCGTAGAAATGGCGGACCTGGTGGCGGTCAATAAGGCGGATGGGGAGCGAGAAAAACTGGCCAAACAGGCTCGACAGGCTTATCGCAATGCACTACACCTTTTTCCCCCCACCGAAAGCGGCTGGACGCCAAAAGTGGTCACTTGTTCGGCTCTGACGGGAATGGGTATTGCCGATATCTGGTCGGTGATAGAAGAATATAGAGAATACAGTACAAAAAAGGGGTACTTTGAATACCGTCGGGGTGAGCAGGCCGGTTTCTGGTTGCGGGAGCACATTGATCAGGGCTTGCGAGACCTTTTTTACCAATATCCAGAAGTGCGTGAGCAGTGGGAAAAGATCGAAGATGAGGTGAAAAAGCGAAAAATTTCCTCCTTCAAGGGAGCCGAAGAGCTGCTTCAGGTGTTCCTTAAACGATAATTTGTCGTCTAAATAAGGTCATCCGGATAAAAAATGCCGGAAAATCCGTTCATTACTATTATTTTAAGATCAAAACAAAACTACAATTCAATGAGATCATTAACCATTGTTGCCATTATTGGAGGCCTTGCCTTGTTACTGTTAATGGGTGGCTGTAACAGCTACAACAACTTTGTAGACCTTGAAGAAAATACCGAAAATGCCTGGAGTAAGGTGCAAAGTGCCTACCAGCGTCGGGCGGACCTGATTCCCAACCTGGTCAATACCGTAAAGGGAGCCGCAGATTTTGAAAAAGAAACGCTCGAAGCAGTCGTGAATGCCAGAGCCAAAGCGACCAGTGTGAATATTGATCCATCCAATATCACGCCGGAACAATTGCAAGCTTTCCAGGAAGCGCAATCGGGATTGTCTTCATCGCTTGGCCGTTTATTGGTTACGGTAGAACGATATCCCGAACTGAAAGCCAATGCCAATTTCCGGGAATTGCAAACCCAACTTGAAGGTACCGAAAACCGCATCAAGGTGGAAAGAGATCGCTATAATGATGTGGTGACCACCTACAACAAATCTGTACGCCGTTTCCCGGCCAGCTTCTTTGCCAGCATATTTGGCTTTAGCCAAAAGGCACAATTTGAAGCACAGGAAGGTGCGGAAAATGCGCCAACGGTAGAGTTTTAGGAGTGAGGTGGTGAGTGGTGATGGGTGAGAGCTGATGGGTGCAAACAAGACTTAATCGCCTTTCACCCTTCATCCCTCACCCTTATTTTTTAACCATAGAAAATATTTATGCTCAAATTTTTTAATCCCGAAGAGGAAGAAAGGATTATTGATGCTATTCGTCAGGCGGAAGATAAAACCACGGGAGAAATTCGGGTGCATCTGGAAGATAACTTGAAGCGGGAGGCGGTCAGGCAGGCGGTGCTCGTTTTTCGCCAACTGAACATGCATAAAACCAAGGCCCGCAATGGAGTGTTGATTTTGTTGGCTCCCGAGCAAAAACAATTTGCCATCATCGGTGATCAGGGGATCAATGAAGTGGTCCCTGATGATTTTTGGGCTGAGGAGCGCAATCTGATGCAGGATCATTTCCGTCAGGGAGCGTTTTGTGAAGGATTGTGCCTGGCCATCGAGCAGGTGGGAGAGAAACTGAAAGTACATTTCCCCGGAGAACCGGGCAATGAAAATGAATTACCAGACGAAATATCTTACAATTAAATGAAGCCATTTTTTGCCATCTTACTGTTTGTTTTTTGTGGAGTAGGGCTCATGGCCCAGAGAGCGATTGACCGGCAACCAAGTGGTTATGTCAGCGATTACGCTAGTTTGATGTCCCGGCAGGAAGTGCAGTCGTTAGAGCGCAAATTGCGCAATTACCACGATTCTACTTCCACCCAGATTGCCATTGTTTCCGAACCATCCCTGGAAGGTGATGATGCCTTTGATTATTCCAATCGACTGGCGCAGCAGTGGGGTATTGGCGGAAGCCAAAATGACAACGGCATTCTGATCTACATCGCTCGTGATGAGCGGCAGATACGCATCCAAACGGGCTACGGTACCGAAGGTTTCCTGCCTGATGCGCTGGCCCAGCGAATTATTGACAACATTATAACACCGGCTTTTCGCAGCGAGCAATACTATCAGGGCTTAAATCGGGCCGTTGATGCTATTATTCAGGCTGCTGCCGGAGAATATACCAATGAGAACTCCGGAGGTGGGAAACGCGAGGCACAAGGCGGAATTCCCTCGATGATGGTCATCTTTTTCATCATTCTCCTCATTGTAGTGCTTTCGCGAATGGGTGGGGATGACGATGACGATGATGACGGCGGCTACTATCGTGGCGGGCGATATGAAGATGAGAAACGCAGAAGGCGTCGGCGCAGAGGCGGTGGCTGGATTTTCTTCCCCGGCGGTGGCATGTCGGGTGGTGGCAGCGGTGGTTTTGGCGGCCTTGGCGGTGGCGGAGGCTTTGGTGGCTTCGGCGGTGGCGGCTTTGGTGGCGGCGGTGCCGGAGGTAGTTGGTAAAGTAATATGAAAACTATGCGAAATATTTTGAAGTACGCAGCAGCGCTCCTGCTGATGGGGATTGTTTTTTATGCTTGTAGCCCCAAATTGAATCGACATTTCCTTACGGAAAATGACGTGCAGGCCATGCCGGTGGAATACGAAACTTCCGCCAGAATGCACGAAATCAACAAACGCAAAGCTTGCCGTGATTATGAGGGGTATGTGCCCGATACCAATTACCTCGATCACTTTCCTATCAAACAAGTTCGCGTCAATTTTCACTGGATGAATTCTGCCGACAGCAGCAAACACTACTACGGTGAGGAGGCCATCAAATTCACCAAGGGGTTGCTACACGCTATGAACTACGACCTGAACAAGAATAATAAAATGTGGTTGCCCCACAATAACGATACGCCCGTCTTACCCAATCCATACCGACTGGTATTGACCCCAAGGCCCGATGATCCGGATGATGACGGTATTTATTTTCACTTTGATGATGAATTGTATTACTACGTAGTACGTGGGAAAAATGCCAATTTGTATGACCGGGAGGTATTTAATCGTTACGGTGTGCAGCTGGATACGGTGCTCAACATTTTCATCATGCCCCATCATCCCGATAGTGTGGCTTCCAAGACTTATAAGGCCTTTGGCACCGGAGTGGCGCTGGGCAATTCGATCAAGGTGGCGGGGGTACATATTGCCCACAACAGTTTCTGGGGCTTTCGTGGCACGTTCAATCACGAAGTGGGCCACATATTGGGTATCAGCCATACCTGGGCCTACAACGACGGTTGCGACGACACGCCCAAGCACGACAATACCTGCTGGAACCGTGGACAACGCCCAGGATGTGATACACTCGCTTCCAATAATGTGATGGACTACAACGCCATGCAGCACGCCTGGACACCTTGTCAGATCGGGAAAATCCAGATGCGCATGGCGGATGAAAAATCCCGACAGCGCAAATTCCTTATTCCCAACTGGTGCGAGCTTCACGAAGACCGCCACATCCACATCCGCGATACAATCGTTTGGGCAGGAGCCAAAGACCTCGAAGGGCATCTGACCATTGAACCGGGTGGTATGCTCACTATCCAATGCCGGGTATCCATTCCCAAAGACGGGAAGATCACTGTGAAACCTGGAGGAACACTCGTGGTGGAAGAAGGCCGCCTGCACAACGCCTGTGGTGATGAGTGGCAAGGCATTGAAGTTGAAGAACTGGGAGATCAAAAAGGACAAGTGACTTTCCTGGGAGAGGTGCAATTAGAGAATATGGCGAATGAGGTTGGGGGATAAACTGATTTTTTGAGAGATATCGACTTCAATGCCCCCCACAAGTCGTACTTTGGCCTCATGAATCCGTTTCCGAAGCCCATTTACCGCATTCTACTTTTCTTTGTTCTTACACAGCTGCTCTACTTTACTACCTGGCAGGCGGGATTTGTGACGGATTATACCGGCCTGATGGAGCGCCTGGATGGAGCGCCTTTCTGGGGCATATTCAACAGCTTTGGCTTTCCGGCCATGCAGCAGGTGATCAACTTTTTTCTATACTCTTTCTATCATCTATTTGGCGTTTTGGGCTTTGGTTGGTATCTCGTATACACGGGAATGCACGTGCTCAATGCCGAGCTTTTGTACCGATGGGTGCAGGCTTTGGATGATCGCTTCCCTTTCAAACAGGCCACTTTCGTCGGGTTGAGTGCCAGCCTTTTCTTTCTGTTGTCGCCGTACCAAACGGAAGTCCTCGTATGGCGCGTTTGTTTCAACTTCTTATTGTCCACATGCTGGATTTTGACCAGTTTGTTATTGCTAACGCAATGGCTCCAACAATTTGAAAAGCGTAAGCTGCTCTGGTTACAAATAGTATTTGTATTGGCTCTTTTTTCATTTGAACTGGCGCTGATGATACCCTTCATGGCGGTAGTGCTGATCCTGTATTGGGCGAAAGCCAAAAAGGAAAGGCCCTGGAAACCACTGGCATTATTGGTGCTGCCGCAAATGGGATTGATTGGTGTCTACTTCTTACTACACAAAGTCTTTCTCGGGGCCTGGATCGGCCATTACGGGGCCGCCACGCATCTACGCATTGATGTTAACGAAATTCTGGGCAACTTCTTCCGCTTTGGCGTCAAACTGGGCGCCTTTGTACGGTACTTTGAGCATTCCCAAAAAGAGATGATCTTCGGCTGGTTTAATCAGAGTTGGTTGTTGTATCCTCTGGTGTTCCTGGTTATGGGGGTGCTTGCTTTAGGAGTCGTTTACTTTCGTAAAATCAGCCCACGCATTCGGTTAATAGCGGTGAGTTTACTATTATTTTCCCTTGCTCTTCTACCGGTCATCAATCTATACTTCAATTACCTCTTTTACATCGAAAACGACCGCTACGGCTATCTGGCATCGGTGTTCTTTTTTATCGCGCTGGCCTTACTCTTTTCGCACTTACCCAAGTGGGTGGACTGGGCCGCAACGGCCATTTTTTGCCTGCTATCGGCAGGACTGCTGTGGCAAACAAATGAATATTGGGCCAAATCGACAGAGGTATATTTTAGTCTACTTGAAGATTTTCGCTGGAGCGATGAAAAGGAAGTTTTTGTACTGGCCATGCCCGATAACTACTTCGGGGCCAACATGTTTCGCAATTTCTCCGGCGAAGGCATCGGCCTGCGAGATGCACTGATCTATGTGGCGGAAAAGCCAACGAATGCCCAATTTCACGAAGTGGTGTTGTACAATATGACCACTCCTCAGGATGGGGTGCACGTGGAAACGGATTCTCTCGGCAACCTCAAAGTAGAATTTAACCACTATGGCAGTTGGTGGTGGCGCAAAGGCCAGGGAGCCACCAATTATGAGACGGACCAATACCGGTTTATCAATGAAGGCCATCACTACCGACTGGATTGGAAAGAGCGGCCGGAAGATGCCGTGATCATCTATCAGGATGCCGGTTCCTGGAAAGAGGTGCAGTAAAGCAAGTTATTCATTCCATTTTTTTCTTCGGTCCACTATTCTTTTTAACCACAGAAAACCGGGTATTCACCCCATAAGGCCGTATGGCCTTGCGGAAGAGTGTGACTTTCTACCCTTGCTACGTTAATTAAACACCACCAAAAAATATTTATTTTCACACATTCGTATATCTTAAACTACTTTTTATGTCTCCTTTTTACCTGGCAAAATCCAGGCAACTTGCCCAAAAAATGTTGCTGATCGTTGGGTTTGCAATACTGATGAGCCCTAGTTTTCTCAATGCACAGAAGGATGTAAAATGGCTGTGGAATGATGTGTCAGAATGGATCATTCCACCTACGGTGGACCGGAAAATCGTGCCGGAAAAATACCGTACATTGTTGTTGGACCTCCCTGAAATGGCGGATTTACTGGCTACTGCCCCCGAACTGTCGTTTAACGATGACAATGATTCAGAGGTACTTTTGCAGCTGCCTATGCCCGATGGCAGCCAGGAAACTTTCCGCATCTTTTATGCACCGATCATGCATCCAGATCTGGCCGTGAAATACCCGGATATTCGGGTGTATGCCGGTAGCGGAGTGGATGATCCAACTGCCACCATTCGCTTTGACCTGACCCCCAGAGGCTTTCACGCTATGATAAGATCGGCTAATCACAGCACCGTTTACATTGATCCCTATGCAATGGGAACGACAAAGTATTATATTTCTTATTTTCGTAAGGATTTCAAAAATGGAGATGAGTTTGTATGTTATGTGGATGAATTGACCGATGGTGTCAATCCTTACAAGGCGCCGGAGGTTTTACCCGATAAGGCGGCTGGCGATTGCCAACATCGCAACTACCGTTTAGCGCTGGCCTGTACCGGGGAGTATGCCATTTTTCATGGCGGTACGATACCGCTGGTTTTGGCAGCAATGAATACTAGTATGGCCAGGGTGAACGGCGTGTTGGAAACCGATCTCAATATCACTTTCATCATGATTCCGAATAATGATGAACTTGTTTTCCTCAATCCGAATACCGACCCCTATACCAACGGAAATGGTGGGGCAATGCTAGGGCAGAACCAGACTACCTGCGATAACATCATTGGACCGGCGAATTACGATGTCGGGCACGTCTTCAGCACCGGTGGTGGAGGGGTGGCCAATCTACGCTCAGTATGTACCAACAGCAAAGCCCGGGGCGTAACCGGCCAATCTAATCCAATTGGCGATCCATTTGATATTGATTACGTAGCGCACGAAATGGGCCACCAATTGGGTGGAAATCATACACAAAATAATAGCTGCAACCGGGTAAATGCAGCGGCCTATGAACCCGGTAGTGCTTCTACCATCATGGGGTATGCCGGTATTTGTCCCCCCAATGTTCAGTCAAATAGTGATGCCTATTACCACGCTTATAGTATCCAGGAAATAGTCGCTTATATGGTCAATGGATTTGGTAATTCGTGTGCACAAATTACGTCCTCGTCCAACGATGCACCCTCCGTTGATGCCGGGCCCAATTATACCATTCCCCGTTCAACTCCTTTTACGCTGACGGCAACAGCCTCCGATCCCGATGGCGATGGCCTGTCTTACTGTTGGGAGCAAATGAACAATCAGATTGCCACGATGCCACCACTCCCAAGCAATACTGGTGGACCTGCTTTCCGAACGCTCCTCCCTATGGGCTCGCCTTCGCGCACATTTCCCAATTTGCCCGCAATTGTCGCCAATCAAACACCTACCTGGGAAGTACTGCCTGCGGTAGGACGTAACCTCAATTTTCGGGTCACTGTTCGCGATAATGTAGCTGGTGGAGGTTGTACCGACGAAGATAATATGGTGGTGACAGTGGCCGGTAGTAGTGGACCTTTTCAGGTGACTAGTCCAAATACCCTGGTGATCTGGGGGATTTCGACCACACAAACCGTGACCTGGAATGTGGCAGGTAGTAACCAGTCGCCCGTAAGCACACCACAAGTTGATATTCTGCTTTCCGTTGATGGGGGCTTTACCTATCCTTTTACCCTGGCTACGAATACCCCAAATGACGGCTCCCATCAAATCACGGCACCCAATAGTCCCACCACCAACGCCCGTGTGATGGTACGCGGTGCCGGCAATATATTTTTTGATATTTCTAATGAAAATTTCATCATTACTCAAACCGTGCCGATCACATTGACGGTTACCGGAACTGATGTGAGCTGCTTCGAGGGGATTGATGGTACCGCTCAGGTGATCGCTAGTGGTGGCGACGGCAATTTCCAGTATAACTGGAGCAATGGAGCCAGTACTTCAGTCATCACTACGCTTCCGCCTGGTACCTATACCGTCACCGTTACGGATGATAGTGGAGGAAGTGCTATTGGATCGGTGACGATCAATGAACCTAACGAATTGGTGGCTTCGGTAATCAGTCAGGATATCTCTTGCGGTGGTACCGATGATGGTACGGCTTCCGTTCAGGTTACGGGGGGAACAACACCGCACACTTTCCAGTGGACTGGCCCGGATGGCTTCACTGGTTCTACGGCCACGATCAATGGACTGGCACCCGGCAATTACTTCGTAACGGTGGTCGATTTTAATGGTTGTCTGGCCAACAGCTCGGCTATCATTATTGATGAAAATGAGACCTATTACCGGGATATGGATGGCGATAATTTTGGTGACCCAAATAATACGACTAGTGATTGTGAGTTGCCTCCCGGCTATGTGACCGACAATACCGATTGTGATGATATGAATGCTACGGTCAATCCACTTGCACCCGAAATCTGTGATGGTTTGGACAATAATTGTAACGGGGGCATCGACGAAGGCATCTCGCAAAACACTTATTTTGCCGATAACGATGGTGACGGCTACGGTGATCCGGCCGTTTCAATACAAGCTTGTCTCCCTCCGAACGGCTATGTAGTAGACGACACTGATTGTGATGATGGCAATGCCACGGTCAATCCCGAAGCACCGGAAATCTGTGACGGCCTGGATAATAATTGTAACAATCTAATCGATGAAGGGGTGAGTATTACCACCTACTACGCTGATACTGATGGCGATGGATTCGGTGATCCGATGGATTCAGTAGAGGCTTGTAGTGCTCCTGATGGTTATGTGACCAACAATACGGATTGTGACGATACCAACAATGCCATTCATCCTTCCGCAACGGAGGTCTGCGATGGTGTCGATAACAACTGTAACGGCATGATCGATGAAGGCGAATTAAGTACCTTCTATGCTGATACCGATATGGACGGCTACGGTGATCCGGACAATAGCCAATTAAGCTGTACGCAGCCCGCAGGCTTTGTTGCTAATGCCCAGGACTGTGACGATACCAATGCAGCTATTAATCCTGTGGCGGAGGAAATCTGTGATGGCCTGGATAATAATTGTAATGGAGAAATTGACGAGTTGGATGATTGTGACCTGATTTTTGAAAGGGGAGTGGTGACCAGTGTAGGAGAAACCTGGACGACAGTGGGGTTACAAAACAACTACAGCTCTATGGTCGTTATTGCCACCTCTCACTTGCCTTCTGCCGAGCAAGTTGGGGTTGTTACGCGCATTCGCAATGCGGAGGCGAATAGCTTCGAGCTGAAAATCCAACGCCCCGATACCGGCACCGATGAGACCTATGATGTGTATTATTTTGTGGTGGAAGAGGGCGTTTATACTCAAGCGGCACACGGGATTACGATGGAGGCCCGAAAAGTAGATGCAGAAGAGACGGCGGGAAGAACCCATTGGGTTTTTGAGGAGCGGACCTACGCCAATATGTACACCGACCCGGTGGTGCTCGGACAAGTAATGACCAACAATGATGAAAGCTGGTCAGTATTTTGGGCTTCCGCCAATGAAGATCGCACTTCTCCACCGGTTGCCAATAGTTTTGCTGCTGGCAAACATGTAGGTGAAGACGTAAACCCGCTTCGGGCCACAGAAACTATTGGCTTTGTTGTCATGGAAAGTGGTACCTACTCATTCGGCGGTGAAGCTTTCACTGCTGCGGTGGGAGAAGATATCATTCGCGGACCTGTCAGTTCATTGGTGGGGCGTGCTTACGATACCGGTTTGGATTATGTTGAGCACGCCGTGTTGAGTGCCTCCGGAATGGACGGAGGTGATGGTGGTTTTCCAGTCTTGTTTGGCGAAAGCCCCTTCAATGGTAACGAACTGGCACTGGCATTTGAGGAAGATTTAATTCGCGATAATGAACGCAAACATGCCTCTGAACAGGTAGCATACCTGGCCTTTGCCGGTGATGCCCCGGAGCCGGTTTATTGTGGTGCAGAAGGCATGGGAACCAACTATGAGTGGATCGAATCTGTAAGCATCGAAGGTTTCAATAACCCCAGTGGAGACAATGCAGGCTATGGAGATTTTACTGCGCAGGTAGTGGAGTTGACCAATGGACAAAATGTGGCCATTACCCTGACTCCAGGTTTTGCTGGTGACGCCTTCCCGGAGTCCTGGCGAGTATGGATCGATTACAATCGCGATGGTGATTTTGATGATGCAGGAGAAACGGTTTTTGCCCCGGATATGGCATCAGTTACTGTGACAGGTAACTTCACAGTGCCTGATGACGCTGCTACCGGAGCTACCCTGATGCGGATAAGTATGAAGTGGAATGCAGCACCGCAGGCTTGCGAGGCCTTCTCCTGGGGCGAGGTGGAGGATTACACGGTAATGCTCAATGCCACACTTCAATCAGAAGATATTGCCTTTAGAAATGGCGACATCAGACCTTGGGGCATCGGTGCCCCCGGATTTTATACCTACACTGAACGCTTTGAGCAGGGAGCATTGCAATTGTTTCCAAATCCAACCAATGGCTCACTGAATCTGCTATCGACTACCCAGCAGGCAGGTAAGGGAAGCATTGTCATCGTAAATCAATTGGGTAATAAAGTGGCAAACATTAACTGGAAGCTGGAAGAGGGAAGCAATTCTCTGAAACTGGATGTGAGCCATTTACCGGCCGGGGTGTATACCCTGTTTTTGATGGATGAGGCCACTGTTAAAACAACGACTCGTTTTGTGATACAACGTTAAATGTAATGCCCCACAGCAAGTCTTTTTGACAAAATTGTGGGGCATTTCTCTTTTTTATCTCCTTGATCCTACTTTAGAATTTCTTCCTTCAGCACTTCCTTCAAGTCCTCAAAAGGAATATATAGCCTGATTTCTCCCACGGCGTAGGCCGAAATTTCGTATGGAACATAATTGAAAATGATGCCTTTGGGCGTCAGACCAAAATTGTCATTGACGGCAATGGTATCATCAAAAAGTACCTCAGATAAACCTTTGTTGTCAGGAATGTTATACGCTTTGCGCAAAGACTGATCCAGCGCCTGATTCACGATAGCTTCATAGTCGGGTTTGAAGAGGTCGTTTAAGTTGAGTATTCTTTTTTCTTCCAGGTCATAAACTTTAAGCATAGTGCCATAATTGCCGTGAGCGCCTCCTTCGTAGGAATAATTCAGATAGGCCAATGTCAGCAGCTTGTCGCCGTTGTAAATGACCTCCATCGAAGTGGAACTGCCGTATCCAGGTGGCAACCATTCAGGTGACTCACCATCATAATTATCGAGGATGAGTTGCATTTCCGTGGTGAAATCTTTAAAAAACTGATCTTTTTGGGCTTTAAAGATCATCTGAGGATCGTGATAAACCTGAGCTAAGGAGTCGCCAGCCATCTCCTGCAGGATCTTTTCACTGAGAAAATTGCGCCGATCTGCAGCCAGATTGCCGGAAGGCCAAAGCCAGGTTTGCTCATAATAGGCAGTAGACCCTTCCGTTCCTTCCGTTTTCCACTCCAGCGAATCACTGAAGGTGAGGAGCTTAAATGACATGCCTCCTCCTGGGTTCAAAGTGAAGTCGAGACTTTTACTGTTGTCGGCACTGCGCCAACTACCCGAAAATACATTTTGTGCATCAATGTTCCCGATAAATTTGCCTGTGGCATTTCCCGTGTGGTCAGATTCTTCCAGCTCGATTGGTTCATTGTCTGTGCTATATCCACTCAGCGCTAAAGGCTTACCCACTTTGTTGTAATAATAATTGCCAGTGTAGCTCCATCCCTCAGCAGTGGTTACAGGAGCGATAGACAGGTTCATTGTGATCGGATAATCTCCGATGGTACCTTCCAGATGCAAATATCGTTCGCCATTGGAGGGTGCTTCTTCTTCCTGAGCAGTGGGGGTAACTTCAGGTTGATCGATCTTTTCCGTGTCTGAAGAAGCTGGTTCCGATTGGCATGAAAAGATCACAAGAATAAGCGTGAAAAGAAATAGTGTTTTTTTCATAGGGAAAAATTTTGCTAAAGGTAAGTAACGTTGAATTTTTATCGAGAAGTATTTTTTTTTATTGAAGGCCGTCAATTTTTCTAAGTAACCGGCAAAGAGGACCATTTGTGCTATTTTATCACAAATCTACAGTATATTACCTTCTTAAATAGCTACCTCGTTTTTAATAGTTAATCTAGCATCAAAATCGGCATATTGGCTGTCAATTCTTGATGTGGAATCCGCTTAGTTTTGTGGTATGAAATGACTTGCACTGATTGCCTGAAATCAATCTGAATGATTGGTCGATATTTTTGGGGAATCAGGGAATTAAGCATTCTTGAAAAAACTGATTGACATGCAATTGAACCAAGAAAAAAATAACAACAGAACAATACAGCTGGCAAGGTTGGCGGTAGCGATTACCTTTTTTAATAATGGCTTTCTTTATGCCAACTGGGTTTCCCGCCTGCCACGTATACAGGAAATCTATGGGTTTGACAACGGGCAGTTGGGCATGGTGCTGCTGGCGGTAGCTGTAGGTGCCCTGTTTGCCATGCCTTTTACCGGATGGATCATCAGCAAAGAAGGAACACAACGCATCATCACGATCGGAGCCATTTTCTTTTGTTTAGTGGTGCCCTTCATTCCAATGATGCCGGGCGCGGTTGCTCTTTTTGGGCTCTTCTTCTGTATGGGGGCAACCACCGGCATCCTCGACGTAACCATGAATGCACAGGCGGTTTTGGTGGAGGGAGCTTACCGGCGACCGATTATGGCCTCATTTCACGCCATTTTTAGTGCTGGCATGATGGTAGGGGCAGGTAGTGGCGCATTATTTACGGCGCTTAATTCACCTTTATGGCTGCATCTGGTGATTGTCAGTACTTTTTGTCTGGTACTGCTCATCTGGGCTAATCGCCACCTGATGCCTGATCCGGAGAAAGAACCAACGGTTGGGGACGGACCGGCATTTCGCTGGCCCACCAGGGCTCTGGTAGGGATCGGTTTTATCGCCTTCTGCTGTATGCTGGGGGAAGGAGCAATGGCCGATTGGAGTACCAACTACATGCGTAAGGTAGCGATGGCCGATAAAAGCCTGGCTCCGATGGGCTTGGCGGCGTTTTCACTGGCCATGATGCTGTGTCGTTTTCTCGGAGACCGATTGAGGATGGCACTCGGTGATACCCTCTTGCTTACCACAACAAGTATTACGGCTTTTCTGGGGATTCTGCTGGTGATTGCCGTGCCTTATCCGGTACCCGTCATTATTGGCTTGTTTATCGTAGGTATGGGGTTGTCAACAATTGTGCCCATTGTGTATAGCCAGGCGGGAGCGATGCCGGGGTTACCATCTGGAGTGGGTATCAGCATGGTGACGACCATCGGCTATTCCGGGTTTTTATTCGGACCACCACTCATTGGTTTCCTGGCCGACTGGCAGAACCTTCGTTTTGCTATGGGCCTGGTGCTGGTCTTGTTTGTGGTGATGACCCTGTTGAGTTTACGTCAGGGAAAACCTAAGAAAAAGCAGGAAAGCCGAAAAACACAGCCTTCGGCAACTAAAAACGAAAAGGTTTTAGAAACGGTATAAGTTAAGGAAACTGCATCGGATCAGGATGCAGAAAAGTATAATTCAAGTCCGATTTGACCTTGGTATTTAAAATGAGCTTCCCATCTTCTCCATTTTGCTGGAAGGTGGGAGGCTCCAATCCCATCTGCTGGGCCACATGTGGGTAGATGGTGGCCTTGTTGGGATGTAAATCCGCGGCAACCTGATAAATCTCTCCCCATTTTCCCCGTTCAATAATCGCTGAAATGATGCCAATGCAATCATCGCGGTGTACGAGGTTGACGGGGGCAAGGCCGTTGGGTAAATTTTGTTTTCCAGCCAGGAATCGACCGGTTTTGCGATCACCTCCCGCCAGGCCGGATAACCGCAAGATGGTCAGCTCCAGTTCTTCTTCATTGCGCAATAGATTCTCGGCGATGACTAGGGCCCGTCCGGAGCCGGTACCGGGCAGCGGCTCCATATCTTCGGTAATTTCGCCTTTCAGGTCGCCGTAAACACTGGTAGAGCTGGCAAAGATCACTTTCTGAACACCTCCATCGACAGCGGCGTACATGATCTCCTCTACCTCTTGAGGGTATTTCATCTCTACCCCCTCGCGGCGGCGGCCCGGAGGGATATTGAGAATGAGTATATCACTGGAGAAGAAGTCACTTCCTTCATCCATTTCAAGGCTTTCACCCACCTGGATAAAGTGCGGTTCGATACCGGCCTCGGCAATTTTGGAAAGCTTGCTGCGAGTTGTGGTAGATCCTTTGACATGGTACCCTTTTCTGACCAGGTGAATGCCCAGGGGCAACCCCAGCCATCCGCAGCCCAGAATGGAAATGGATGGATTCATATTTTATTTCTTAATGCAACAAGGAAGCGAAAAACTTGTTTATTTCCTAAACGGATCAAATGTCTACCTATATTCCAATCAACTGTAGCTATTACGATGAACTGGAGGCCATCGCCACCCTACGGAAATTGGTCTTGATTCACTATAAGGATGAAACTGGCGCCGAACAAGAGGTCCAAGCCAGAATCAGCAATCTCTACACCAGAGACAGTGAAGAATTCATAGTGCTGGATAATGGCCTTGAGTTTCGACTGGATCGGCTCATCAGTGCTGATGGCAAACCCGTTCCCCGCGAAAATTATTGCTGAAATTCAAAACAACCTGCATCTGGATTGGCGTCTCGTGCATTTCCTTCCAGGTCGATTGTTGGTTCAGCCAGCTGCATCCCGATATCAATGGCAATTGACATTGTATCCAGATGGTAATCGTCTTCATCGGCGTCAATAAACAGTTCGTCCGTACGGGTGCCATTGACACAATTGGTGCAAAATGTTTCAAAAAAATCACCGTAGAGCGATTCGTTATCCGTTAGCAATTCATCCACCTTCACCAGGCAATGGTCCATCTTTACATCAAAAAGGCTGGGGTCTTGCCGTCCACTGATGTCACTAAAGTCAATCTCATCTCGGCGGGAGCCAAAGAAAATACAATTCTGGAACCGGGCCTTCATCGGATTGATGGCCTGTAGTTCACACGAGGTTAGCGTGCCTTTGTAACAAAATGAATTGCCGAGGCTGGCAGCTGATGCATCAACACCGTAGCTGGCAAAGGTACAATGGGTGAAATTATAACTGCCCCCAAGAATGAGCTGGAGCGAGGTTGAGTTGTTGTTGTACAACAGGCAGTTGGTGGCGTCAATGGTACTGTGAAAGCCCACAATACCACCACCGGTGGTGTTGTAAAATTGGCTGTTGCGCACCGTCAGCTCCGCTGTGGAGTCGACATAGATGCCAAATGCGGCATTTTTGATGACCGCATGGTCAATCTCATTGCCTTTACTGCCTTTGCTCAGGATGATGCCATACCACTGTCCGGCAACGTCCTGAAAGGACTCCTCCAGACGGTCGCCCTGGATGACTACCGGATCTTCGGCTGTTCCTTCAATTTTTAATTGGCCTTGCGGCAAAAAGAACAGAATACCATCACTAAAAATGCCAAACAGGTCATTTTGGGCCACCCCACCGTGAACATAGATTTTTGTCCCTGCGGCAATGCGCAAGAGGCAACTATCGATCAGTACCTCTCCGTAAATCACGTAAGGTTTGGCATCGTCCCATACCCACTCGTCATTATCGCAGGTATACACTACCGGCACACCTTTGTTGAAACGGCTGGGTAGATAATTGGCGTTTTGCCCCCAGGCTTCCAGGCGGACTTCCTGGGTATTGCCATTGGTTTCAAAAATGATCTTGTCTTCAATCACAAACGGGCTGATCGACTCCGGCTGATCGGGGTCGATGGTGACTTCCACAAAGACATAAATGCTGTCATTGGCATATACTTCCACCTGCTCTACCTCATTGCCGGGGATGCCATCCACATTCATGCGGAAAAACGCGCCTTCTGTGCCCTCAATGCGGGCCTTGGAGATGCGGATGGCCTGATCATTGCGATTGTAAACCTTAAAAGAACGCGTGGCGGAACCCAATTCCGTAAAGACGGTATCAAACCGCAGTGTATCCAGTGAAAACTCCAGCTTGGCACTGCTATCGGTGGTAAAAGATTCCCCCTTATCACAGCTGGCTAGTGACCAGAATAACATGGCAAATAAGCCAAGTGGTAAGATTAATTTTTTCATCCATTATTGATTGTAGCGCACAAAGATATGGTCAAGTGGCTAAAGTTTGCAACTTAATGATTGGAAACCTGGAAATAGCAAGTGACGCCGACAAAGGTTTGACGTCAGTAAGGTACACAATACCCTGAATTTTCCGGTTTGTTTTGTGATGTAAAACTAGCATTTAGCCGTTGAAATCGCAGGAATGGCAGCCTTTGGGTCAGTGTCATATTGGCGAAAGCCATAACAACATCCACTGCAAAAGTTACGACCCGGACAGTTGCAATGCCGTGAAAACTGCTAACTTTGTGTCATAGTAGACCGCACAGAATAATAATATAAAGATTTGGAAAAACCAGTCATCGACGTCATCATACCGGCTTTTAATGAAGAAAAATCAATTGCGCTGGTGGTTAAGGATATTCCCCGGCATCTGGTTCGAGAGGTGATTGTCTGCGATAATGCCAGTACTGATCAAACGGCAGAGGAGGCCCGTAATGCAGGGGCAACGGTGGTGGCCCAACCCCGTAAAGGATACGGTAGTGCCTGCCTTAAAGGTATGGAACATATTGCCGCACGTCCGGCAGCGGAACAACCCGACATCATCGTTTTTGTGGATGGAGACTATTCCGATCATCCTGAGGAAATGCCCAAGCTGGTCCAACCGATTGTGGAAGAAAACTACGATCTGGTCATTGGATCACGAGCGCTGGGAGCTATGGAAAAAGGCGCAATGATGCCACAGCAGATTTTTGGCAACTGGCTGGCCACTACCCTGATCAAGCTTTTTTACAGCTATGAATTCACGGATCTCGGGCCTTTTCGCGCCATCACGTGGCAAAAATTGCAGGAGATTGAAATGGCAGACCCTGACTTTGGCTGGACCGTGGAAATGCAGGTGAAGGCAGCAAAATATAAACTCAAGAGTATTGAAGTGCCGGTGAAATACCGTAGAAGGGTAGGGGTATCCAAGGTTTCGGGCACCATCAGGGGGACTATCCTGGCCGGACATAAGATACTGTGGACCATTTTTAAGTTATTGTAAGCATATTTTAAAATATTTAAAGAATGGCTCTGATCGCATATATCGTACTGGGCATTTATACCATTGCACTGACCTATATCACGGTGTACTGTCTGATGCAATTTAACTTGCTGTACCATTACAAGCGGGGCAAGCGCAGTGGGGCGGAGTCCAGTGCTCCGGTGCGCAAGGAAATGAAAACGCCACAATTGGCAATGGCGGGTGATGATACAGGTGGTTTTCAGCACGATGATCACCTGGCTAACTCCGACGAAGACCATGAATTTCCCTTTGTCACGATACAACTGCCCATTTTCAATGAGATGTACGTCATTGAGCGCCTGATTGATAGTGTGATGCAGTTTGACTATCCAAAGGATCGCTTTGAGGTGCACGTGCTGGATGACTCCATTGACGAAACCATTGAGGTGACCAAGGCAAAAGTGGAAGAATATCAACGCAAAGGGTATCAGATTGAACAAATATGCCGCAAGGACCGCAAAGGATTTAAGGCGGGAGCCCTGAAAGAGGGGATGAAACACGCCAAGGGAGAATTTCTGGCCATTTTTGACGCAGACTTTCTGCCACGTGCCGACTTTTTGAAAAAGACGATGCCTTTCTTTCAGGATGAATGCGTAGGTGTGGTACAAACCCGCTGGGAGCACATCAATGAAGATTATTCCCTCATTACCCGCCTGCAGGCCATGCAACTCAATGTACACTTTACTGTAGAGCAGACCGGCCGCATGAACGGCAATCACATGCTGCAATTTAATGGCACTGCCGGCGTATGGCGCCGCAAGGCTATAGAAGATGCCGGCGGCTGGGAAGCTGATACTCTTACTGAAGACCTCGACCTTAGTATCCGGGCACAATTGAAGGGTTGGAAAATTGAATTTCTTGAAGATGTCGGTTCTCCAGCTGAGCTGCCTGTGGAGATGAATAGCCTGAAATCTCAGCAATTTCGCTGGATGAAGGGTGGCGCGGAAACCGCCAGAAAAATGCTGCCAACTGTATGGAAGTCCGATCTTAGTTTATCCCATAAGCTTCACGCTACCTCGCATTTGCTGGCTAGTTCCATTTTTGTGTTTGTGTTCATTACCGGCGTATTTAGCGTGCCACTGCTCTTTTTCCTCGGCGATTTGATCGAACTGGGCTTTAGCAAACATTTCTTTGCTTACTTCCTCGTCGGATTGCTGTCGATTGTTGCGGTGTACTACGTGGCCAATGTACAGGCTATCCCCGAACGGACGCATGATTTTACCAAGTCGGTCTATAAGTTTGTCTTTTTATTTCCACTGTTTCTGGCTTTGTCGATGGGCCTTTCCCTGCACAATACGGTAGCGGTTATCCAGGGATTTTTGGGCCGGAAGTCGCCTTTTGTACGGACGCCAAAATTCAACATCAAGTCGTTGCGCGATAGCATTGCCAGCAAGAAATACCTCAACCATAAATTGTCGTGGACAACGGTAATGGAGGGACTTTTGGCCTTGTATTTCTTTGGAGCCGTCCTGTTGGGAATTTATTTACAAAATACCACCTTTATCGTTTTCCATCTGATGTTGTTTATGGGATACGGTGCTATTTTCTTTTTTACCTTGCGCCACCTAAGCCTGCGCAGGTAAATGGAAGCGTTACTGCCAAAGAGTACCTTCAATGTAGCGGCCCGTTACTGGCTGATGGGTATGTCCATGTTGGTGCTGACGACTGCGCTGGGTTTTGGCCCTGGTCAGGCTGACTTTGCCTGGCTGATGGCGCTATATCTTCCTTTTTTTGGATTTTATGTTTGGATATTAAAAGGGGCAACGAGAACAGAAGTTCCCTTCCTGTTGACGATTGCTGTGCTTGCTCGCCTGATCCTGGTTTTTGCCTTTCCTCAGCTATCAGACGATATTTATCGCTTTATCTGGGATGGCCGTTTGTTGATACAGGGGCACAATCCGTTTGAGCAATTGCCCATTGACTATATCAATGGAGATGCGTCCATTCCTGGTCTGAGCAGGGAGTTATTCGAGGAACTCAACTCACCGGAATATTTCACCATTTATCCTCCGGTTGCACAGGCGACTTTTGCCCTGGCTAGCTGGCTGTTTCCCAATAGCATTATGTCCAGTGCGTTGGTGATGAAGTTGGTGCTTTTTGCTTTCGAAATGGGTACTTTGTGGCTGTTGGTTCGCTTGCTCAGGCATTACCAAATGTCACCACAGTTGGTACTGATCTATGCCTTAAACCCACTCATCATTTTGGAAATCAGTGGCAATGTACACTTCGAAGGGGCGATGATTTTTTTTCTGTTGCTGGCGTGGTGGTTATTGATTCGGGAGCGCTGGCTTTGGTCGGCGGTGGCATTGGCGTTGTCGATTGCTGCCAAGTTGTTGCCACTCATGTTTTTGCCTTTGCTGATTCGGCGTTTGGGCTGGAAGCGTAGTGTCCGTTATTTTGCCGTTTTGGGGGGCGTTTTGCTGTTGTTGTTTGTCCCGTTGTTCAGCCAGGCCTTTGTGCAAAATTTTGGCGAAAGCCTGGACCTCTACTTTCGTAAATTCGAATTCAATGCCAGCATCTATTATCTCCTACGCTGGGTTGGTTATCAACAGGTGGGTTACAACCTGATCGCCTACATTGGCCCGGGACTGGCATTGGGTACCCTTACGGGAATACTGCTTTATATGTTGCTGGAAAAACGTCCGAGCTTGCAAAACTGGCCTGTCGCCATGCTTTTTGCGATTACCCTTTATTTGTTGTTTACCACAACGGTACACCCCTGGTATACGGCCATGCCACTGGTGCTTTGCATCTTCACCCGCTTTCGTTTTCCGATCCTTTGGACGGGGCTCATCATGTTGACTTACGTCAATTACAGCTACCCGGTCTATTTTGAAAATTTGTGGGTCGTGGCGGTGGAGTATTTGGTGGTATTGGGTATGGTGGTTTGGGAGGTAGTGAACAGCCAACGGATAGAGCCTAATACCGCTTAACGTGTCCAAGATTGATCAGCGGAATATCAATGGCCATCGCAACATTGATTCGGAATGCGCTGGCACTGTATGTGTTTCCGTGGTCATCCCTAATGCTCCTGTTTTGTGGCCCGTACTGTATACCTGTTGAAATTGAAAAAGGGGATTTGGGGATGCCGTAGATAATGCTTACCCCGGGTGAAAGTATGTTCTCAAAAGTAAATTTAGGTAATGGATCTGTATTCCGTGCCCAGCTGTAATTGGTGGCTATTCCTAGGTCAAGAAGCTGAAAAAATACACTAAGACTTCCTCTGTTTTTCAGGCCAAGGGAAACATCCAGTCCGATGGGAAACCATAATCCAATAGTGTTGGTCCTAAAGGAATTTATATTTTCACTTGCCAGGTAGTTTTCAACTGCCATACTTCCACCGAAGTACGAACTTACCGAAACAGACAGTAATGACTCTCTCTTTAGACGAGAGGAGCCGGTAATAGTGACAAAATTCTTAATCACGCCGTTGACTTCTTTGGAACTTTTAGCCTCGGTGAGCTCCGCAATGAATGTGATAAAATACCCTTGCCCTCGGTCAATCTTTAATCTATTTTCGTCGGTAAACTCCAGTAGCTCTAGCACCTGAAAAGTAGCCCGGCTAAATTGATTTTTCTTCAGTTGATATTCTAACTCATAAAATTGCTGGAACAATTTAAAGAAGCTCTTTCTGCTGGATAGATTTTTATGATTTATGTCTTCAGAAGATTGATTGTCATAGGATACATCACCATAAACCTCATCAAACCATTGTTGTAATGAGGTTTCAAATTCGTTGAAATAGCTCTTTGAATCTTCAATGTTCTGAATTGTATTCGCCTTGCGGTTTAGCTTGTTTACTGACTCTGATAACTTGCTCATACCCATCAGAAATTTGCTTTTTCGCGCCTCCGAATAATTGATAGCTTCCAGAAACAAGGGCAAGAATGCTTCCTTTTCGAGGGAGGATTTGCAGTTTTGGTAAAGTAATGCCAGAAAGAGGCTTGAAAAAGTATTGCTGTTTAGCAGAGCGTGCACCTGCTGACTTTCGACCAGCGTATTTTGCGCTTCTTTTGAGCGAAGGGCTTCCAGGAGGAAAGCTAAAAGCTGAAAGCGGTTGTTTAACTGAGTCAGTTCCTTCTGCGTTTGGTCATCAATCCGGCTCACTTCATCTATATTAAATGTAGCCTGAAATGCCAGAAAATTGATGAGCTCAAGCGGAGTCTCACCTTGAATCACTTTACTGGCAAGTTTTTGGGCATTGGCAAACAAAATTCGGGTGGCCTCATCCTGAAAGAAATTGGTTTGGGTGGCCAGATTGCCAAGATTAGCGGGTACCGCAAATAAGTCTTTAATAAAGGCCGGACGCAGGGCTTCAGTATAATCACCGTATTCAAAAATTTTTTCCTGAGAGGCCTCGTCCAGAAGCTTTTCGGTATTAGGCAGTAAATAGGCAACAATAGCTGATTGCTTAAATTCATAATCCAGTTGCTTAAATAAACCTTCGAAATTTCCCTGGTTATTTTGCCAATCGCTAATCTTTTTATATCGGTCAACATAGATTGACTTTAATCGATTTTGTACATCATACTTACTTTTTGTCAGCGTATCGGCCCCGGGGTGATAGGTATCCTGAATGCCAAAGGTGTCTGCTAGTTTATCAAAATTTAGATATGGGTTATCCCGAAAGCAATTCCCCAGGTTTAGCGTTTTCCAGACTCCATTTTTGTTGATGTGATCAGGACAATATTTTTCGAGAACAAGGAATAGGGATTCCTGATCAATGCTATCCGGTTTTACTGAGAGAACCTGGTTTTGGTCCACATTAAACTGTAGCTGCTCACTTAGAGAAATGGCATCGTGCCAGGCATTTTGGGCCACCACAACTTCACCGAACAGTAGTAGTAGACAGCTGGTAAACAAATTTTTATAAGAGAAAAGAACTTCAGCAACCATTATCATTTGGGTTTAAACAGGTATGTTAATCAGGTCGTGCCACCCTAAAACCGGTTCGATTATCTTTAAAATGGGTAGCTTCTCTTCCGGCTACCGCGATTCTGCAAAAGTGATTCAGATCCTTCCAGGAACCGCCCCGCAATGCTTTTTCTCCACTTTGTGGCGTCCGTTTTCCTGCTCTATATCGTTCCAACTGTGCTCGGGTGAGCATACTTTCCATAACCATTGTATTTAAATCGTCAAAGGCCTTTGATAAGGAGCACCATTCCATGGCATTGCCACTCAGGTCGTAAAAGCCTAAGGCGTTGGATTTTAGGGTGCTGGCTGCGGATTGCGTCCTCCCGCTACTATTGTCAGCATACCAGGCTACAGAGTCGATGACATTGCTCCCGGAGTAGGAATATGGCGCTAGAGCTTTGCCTTCTTTGGCCGCGAAATACCACTCATCTTCAGCCGGAAGTCGGTAGGGTTTTGTATTTGAAGAAATACCTTGTTCTTTCTGTTGGCTAAGCCATTCGCAGTAAGCACTCGCATCATTCCAGCTGACATTCACTACGGGATTATTTCCCGAATTAATCCACGATGCAATTCGATATTGATCAATGTCCCGACCGGTGGCTCGGCAGAATAGAGCGAATTGCCAGATGGTGGTTTCTGTTTGCGCCAGCCAGAAATCTTTAAGCAAAATTTCATAATTAGTGGTGGCTCCCTCTATTGCTAAAGACCCACCAGGGACCTTCATCATTTTAGGATAATATTTTTGCTGATACAAGGTGTCAAAAAGCCCGGGCGCCAGGGTTTGCATGACAAATTGTATTGCCTTTCGCGGAATGGTATCAGATGTAAAAGGGTAGATGGCCTCCACCTCCTTGTTGATTAGTGAATCTGCAAAATTGAGTAGTTGGTAAGCTTTACCCGGATTACCTGATTCATTGTGCCAAAAAGCCAATTCCAGGAAGCCATCGAAAACCCTCTTTTGTTCAGCTTTTAGCGTAGCTGCTGATTGTAGTTTTTCCTGTGCTTCTTCGTATCTGAGGTTTAGAAAGTCTTTCTCAACTTCATCCAATAGCTGGTCTACAATGTTTGCATTGGCAACTTGAAGATTATTCAATGCTTGCTGTGTTTTTGCAGTTTCTTTTTTTGCAATATCTGCCTGTTCCAAAGACCTCGCTGTAGCCTCATTTGCTTGATTAAGAAGACCACTGATGGTATCCTTTTGCTTTCGTATTTCACGTCTGCTCTTCTGGGCTAATGCTAAATTTTTTAATGCCGTTTTTTCTTGTAATAATGCTTCGGTTTTTGCCTTTTCAGCTTCTTCCCTTGCCTCTTCAGCCTCTGTCTTTCTTTGTAATGAAATCCCATACTGTACCTCAAGACTATCTAATAACCCTTCTTTTTCATTCTTTTCTCTTTCGAAAAAACTAGCAAGTTCTTCGGCTTTTTTAGTGGCGTCCTGGGCACGGAAGAACTGAAAAAGGGCAAAGAGCGCTAGCAGAATAGCCGCGATTGAAATCCCGATTGCCAACCTGGTCCACCAGATGGCCCGTTTTTCATTTTCTATAGCACGATTGCGTTGATCTTCGGCATCCTCTTTAGCTTTTACTGCAATTTGACGCTCTTCCTCAGCTTCTTTTCTCAGTTTTGCTTCATTTGCAGCAATGGCTTTCGTGGCTTCCAGTTCACGTTTGTCCTCCAGAGTCCAATGTTGTTCACTTTCTTCGATACGCTGCTGTAGGTAGGGAGGGATTATTTTGTATTCCTGAAATGGCCGAATATAATCGAGGTCCTCTTTGGTAAAATATCCCTTCTTGCTTTCATAAACCCGATACACTTCGCCCGCGCGATCCCGCATTTTCATCTCTTCCGTAAGGTTCTGGCCCACCACCAATGCCAGCAAATCATGACTAATTTCGTACTTGGTTTTTTCTCCGGATTTGAGTGTTCGTAATACCCGACTTGCTTCCAATGACTTTAGTAGCGGAAGTAGGGAACTATTGATTTTGACATGATTGTCTTGCAATGATTGTTCGATCTCTGAAGCGCTAAGTTGCAGCTTGGTATGTCGCTCTGAAATCATGGTCGCTAAAAGTTCCAGTGGCACCTTCTTTCCGTAACTGGTTTCCAGATCACTCAATTGTTTTTTTAGGAAACTGTCCAAAATGCGCTCCAGATTATCATTTTCTGTGATCAGTTCCTGAGATAAAACTGGAAGTTGGCCCACATCGTTTTTTTGATTTGCCCGGTCCCATAGTTCTTCCAAAAAAACCTGCACGTGTGCCAGTTCGATCTCCTGTTTATTGTCGGGGAGCTTGGCAAGAATGGCACTAGCCAATTTAGGGGCGTGCTCAACGGTGAAAATATGTTCGTACCTGGTCGCCGTCAAGGTGTTGTGGATGACCTGGCTGACACTGTCTTTGCGCATTTTCTCCAGCCTGAAGCGGTGCTGGAAAATACTGGGACAAAGGTGCTCATATTCGGAAAGGTGACCAATAAACTCCTCCCTCATGATCAATATGACACGACAAGGGACACGAAAGCGAATCAGTTCATTGAGGCTTTCAAAAAATACTTCCCGCTCATCCTTCTTTTGCCTAGAAGCTTCGGAGCCAAGGATCAGCAATTCTTCAAATTGATCAAACAGTAAATAAACCGGTTGAAAGCGTTCGGTATAAAGTTGTTCCACTGCATGACCCAGCGTCATCTTCGGATCGAGAGGAAGGGAATCATCACCAACGGAAATTGGATTTTCTAACGCTTCATTGATCGCTGCGTAAGTTGAAGCGATCATGTTATGGCCACGCCGAATGGTTAGCGCAAACCAATCGGCATCGGAGAACTGATTGCGCAAGCCACATTCAATTAAGCTGGTTTTTCCCGCACCAGATGGGCCATAAACCAACAAATGTTTGACGCCACTCAGTGCGTCATATAAGGCCGCTGTTTCCTTTTCCCGACCAAACCAGATATCCTCATCTTCCCGGGAGTAGGCATCTAAGAATTTAAATGGCGACGTTTCTTTTTTCATGCCATTGGATTTTTGAATGGCTTGAAGATTTGCTCCATTTGTTCAAAAAGTTCATCAAATTTCGGTTGCTTGATATTCGTAGCCTTAACCTGAATCGTTTTATTGGATGTGAGCTCCTTTTGTTCGCCGATGGGCAGTTCATTTTTATATTGTGCAAACTGGTACTTTCTGGAGGAATATCCTGTGAGATAGTAGATTTCCGGTGTTTGGGTGGGTTTGTCCGAAAATACACTTTGATCAATAATCAGTGGAGATAGGGAGATATAGGTGTCCTCATTCCCGATGTCTTCAAGGCAGGCTTCTACATTGCTTCCGTTAAAAAGCAGGACACTTTGGTTAAAGGTATAAAGGTCTTCAATGGCCATTTCTCCATAATCAGACTCATTTAACATGGCTTCGTTGTACAAACCGTGTAGTTCACCGTAAATATGTACGAAGTTTCTGGTTGTTCCCAGGCGATATTTCAGATTGATGTCTTTGATCGATACCAATCGGTACCTTGCCAGAAAGGAAATCTTTCGCAGCCAAAATACGAGCCCGGTAAGGTATTCATTAAGTAATTGAGTTAGCGTGGTCGTGTTGTGAATTTTGCCGTCAAGCAGATCATCGCGTTTACTTTCCAGAAAAAGGGCAGTACCGTAAAGATCACTTTGAGTGTCTGTAAGTTCATCAACAAAATCTATGATTTGTGGTACAAAGTTCTTTTGTTGGCGCAGCTGGGCGGTGATAATCAATAGCAGGTTTAGGTAGTCAAAACGGAGATATTCCTGTTCCTTTAAAGATAAAAACTGCGAAAGCGCGGGCTGAGCAGAAGCGTTTCTTGTTTTTAAAATTTGAGCCAGTTGTATATAGCACAAATACCGTAAACTACTTTGAAAGGCTTCTGCCATGAATGATATCCTCCTGATTGGATTTTTCCGACCGGCGGGAGTTTCCATTTTTCTTAAAAACTCTTCAATGAGCCAACCGTAATGTTGAAAAATGGCAGATGGCTTATTGCCTACGGCTACTCGCTGCCGGTTTCTCAATTCCTGTCGTAAGCTGTCAACCCAGCGATTGTCATCGGAAATGATGTCTTCCGCAACATTTAGCGGAAGTGTTTTTTGATGACCTGCTTTGGCAATGATATACTCAAAATTGACAGGACTAACGGTGTTAATATGGTAAGGCTTATTGGCTGTTTGGAAAGAGGAACTTTTCAGTGAATGCAATAATTCCTGTAAATCATCAAGCCTTTTGTTGATTTCACGCATTTCTCCATCCACCTGAATTTGAATGGTGCTGTCCGTTACACCCTGAATCACGATATTGTGGTGCCCGCTGGTATTGACCTGATCTCCTATATGTACCGGACCATCTGAGGTGATGGACGATCCAATCAGTACATTTTTGCTTTTCAGAATAGAAATGGCGTCTTGCATTTCCTTTTCTATGCCAGGATTATCGCTTTGGTTTTCAAGTTCATCTACAAGCTGCGATAGTGCCGTCGTTTCATGCTGAGTTTCAATGTGTCGTAACAGTTCCAGCATTCCCCAACGAATCTGATTCTTGGTCAGCTGTGCTTCTTCAAGGCTTACCAAATTTAATCGAACCTGTTGAGTAATGTCTTGAAATCGAGAGGATTGTAAGAGCGCTTCGTCGAGCTTTGGACTGTGCTTTAAGAGCATCCTTAGCTGTTGAAGGGCGGTAGGAATCTCATTTTGGGAAATTAATGCACGGATTTGATTAATATATTCTTGGGGCCTTTGCATGACAAAACAGCTGGGTCTTAGCTTTCTGTATTTTAGTAATATTGACAGACAAGATAAAAAAAAATATTTGAGTGCTATATCATGGTTATACGACTGGGACTCAAAATTGTTCCTGAATTTTCTCAATTCACTATTTTATAAATATAATCCCAGCCACCGAATTGTTATATTTGGCGAAAATTGTCATTCCATGAAACAAGGTCTAATCCTGCTGGCAGTGCTGTTGTGTAATGGGCTGTGGGCTCAGTATGCGGTGAAACCGGTTGAGGAGATGGATTTTCACTCTCCTTTTGAAGAAACGGTGCTGAAAAGCCCTCTACCCAAAACGGCGGATAATCAGGTGCGCCTGCTGCTGGCTGCTTCCCCGGAAAATAATGAACACGATTTTCGCTACATCGATGTAGAACTTCGCCAAATTTATCGCGACCTGGATCGGGAAAAGGTGGACCGCAAATCGACTAAAAATGCGGTTGCCATTATCAGTTCCTACCTACGTAAGCAGTACTTCCGCAATTACAATGAATATGCAGGCTTTGATCAATTGTTTAGCAAAAAGCTTTACAATACCGCTACGGCTACAGCCCTTTACGCGTTAGTTTTTGATCACTACAAGTTGCCCTACTATATCCAGATGGAACCCCAGCGGCTTTACCCGGTGGTGGATCCAGGCAAATCTGTCATCACCATTGAAACGGATAGCCCTTCGCAGCTTAAGAAGAAACGTCGGAGTCGCTTTACCCGCGATTATGTTCAGTTGTTGCGCGAATTGCGCTTGCTGAATGGTCAGGAAACCGTATCCGAACAAAGTTTGTTTCATCAGTATTATGCACCTGAGGAAGCGCAAATCAGTCTCAATCAGCTGAGTGGTATTCTTTACTACCAACAGGCGCTAAAGCAGTACGATGATAAAAATTATGTGCCGGCGCTGCAATTGGTCGACAAGGCACAGGCGCTATTTCCCTTGCCCCGACATGAGTCATTTCGCTATACCTGCCTCTTTCAACTGGCCAAGTCAAAGGACATCCTCTATACCGGTGATGCCTCAGGGATTTTTCTGCTGTACCAACAGTATCCCATACCGGCAGTACGCAAGGAAGTAGTGAATTCTTTTCACCGCTTTACCGATTATTTACTGATTGAAAAGAAAGATCCGCAGAAGTTGGAAGAGATCTACCGTTCCTATGAGCGGCACCTGAGCATGGAAACCAATATGCTTTCGCAAATTCGGGAAATTTATTTTACCCAAATGGCACGTTACTATGCTCGCCAAAATCAAACCATCAAGGTACTGGCATGCATGGATAGTATCAGTCATGATTATTCCCGAAATAAAAAGATTCAGGATGCTCTGGCAGGCCTTTTAGTGGAGTCACTGAGCAATCAGCGCGACTATGAAAAGGGACTGCGAGAACTAGAGGAATACAAACGGCAGTATCCTTTTCTGCGCAATCATCCCTTCCTGCAAGATCGTGATCTGTTTTATCAGGCCGAACGCATCCGCGAAACTTTTGATAAGGATGAATACGAAAAGGGCCTCCGCTATCTCGATAATTTTGAACAAGCCCTGGCCATCAGTGGACAGCTTCCCAGGGTGGAACTCTGGATCACCACGGCTTACACGGCGGCGTCCAATTATTTCTTCCGAATGGAAGACTATCCCAATGCCCGTCTCATGATTCAGCGCGGACTCAATCTGGCACCCAATGATGCTTACCTGAAGAATCAGATGGAATTGTTGTGGAATTATTAGGGTACTGGAAGAATTGTCTTTTTGGAAATACAGCGCATGGATGTTAAGTTGTTCCCAACGCTCCTTCCATGCTTTCCAATTCCTTCTTCTCCATCCAATTCTACCAATTCACCTATACGTACCCCTGCGCCTGTAGGTGAAACAATTCCGCATACTTGCCGTTCATTTCCAGCAATTCCTCATGACTGCCCAATTCGAGCAACTGTCCGTTTTCCAGAAAGAGGATGCGATCGGCCATGCGAACGGTGGAAAAGCGGTGAGAGATCAATACTGCTGACTTATCCTCTATTAGTTCTGAAAAGCGCAGGAATACTTCGTGTTCGGCTCGTGCATCCAGGGCAGAAGTGGGTTCGTCAAGGATGAGCAACTGTGCATCGCGCATGTAGGCGCGTCCCAGAGCAATCTTCTGCCACTGACCACCTGATAGCTCGACTCCTCCCGTAAAACGTTTGCCCAGGCGGGTAGCAAAGCCCTCGGGTAATTCATCAATAACTGTATCAGCCAGACTTTTCTGAGCGGCATTTTCGATGACCGGCATAGCTTCTACCTGCCGTATATTTCCAATGGCTATATTTTCACTCGCGGTCAACTGAAAGCGGATGTAATCCTGAAAGATGATGCCAATGTTGTCGCGAAGCGATTTCAGGCCGAATTCGCGCAAGTCAATGCCATCCAGCAAGATTCGGCCTTCGGTGGGTTCGTAAAGGCGGGCCAGCAATTTCACGAGCGTAGTCTTGCCCGCTCCATTTTCTCCTACCAGTGCCAATTTTTCTCCCTTACGCAACTGAAAGCTCAAATTGCGAATGGCCCAGCGTTCGCTTCCGGGATATTTAAAACTGACATTTTCAAAGACAAAACCTTCCCGAATTTTTTCCGGAAAGGGTAGGGGATTGGACTTGTTTTTGATCAAGGGTTCGATGGCAAAAAAGTCGAACAGGTCTTGCAGGTACAGGGCGCTTTCGGCAATACGGGAAAAATTGGTCATGATGTTTTGCAATAGTCCCTGCATTCGGCTGAAGGACCCGGAGAGGAAGGTCAGCGTACCCACCGTAATGGCCCCACTAACGGTCTGCAAAATGATGAAGACATAAGCTCCGTAGTAGGAAAGGGTCCCAAGTGAGGAAAGAATACTCCCCCAGCTGGCGTGTCGGATTGACAGGGCTCGATTGGCGCGGTAGTACTTCATGGAAAGGTGATCAAAACGCTCGGTGATGAATTCGGAGAGGCTAAATATTTTGACTTCCTTGGCGGTCTGGTCACTGGCCCCGATGTAACGCAGGTAGTCCAGTTCACGTCGCTCCGGGGTCCAGCTGCGGGTCAGGGAATAGTTTTTTTGGTTGAAATAGGTCTCGCCAATAAATGAAGGGATTACCGCCAGAAAAAGAATCAAGATCAGCCAGGGATTAAAGGCTACCAGACCTCCCGCCAGGAACAATAACGTGATGACATTTTGCAACTGCGACAAGACCTGCGACATCAGCACGGTGCGTCCGGTTGTTTGTCGGCGGGCACGTTCCAATTTGTCATAAAAATCGGCGTCCTCAAACTGATACAAATCCAACCTGGAAGCGTGTCGAATCAGGTCCACTGAGGTACGATTGGCCACCAGATCGCCCAGGAGGCTATCGAGCAGGTTGATGCCCCTGTTGATCAGGTCAGAAATGATGGCGAGGCCCAGTTCAAGTGCCAGTAACATCCAGACATATTGCATGTCCTTGTCGGCGGCTTCGCTCAGCCGGATGACTTCATCAATGATCAGCTTACCAACGTACAGCATGGTCAGTGGAATGGCTGATTTGATCAACCGCAGCAGCACATTACCGAGGGCCATTTTCCAGTGGGTTTCCCAAATTAATCGGAAAAATGGAGGCAAATTGCCCAGTGCAGAGAATTGTTCTTTAAAGGATTGTTGTGGTTCCGGCTTTATTCTACGACTCATATTAGCATCTATTCTGGTACAGTAATCTGGGGAATTATTGCCAAAAAAGGTAAACTTTTAGCGAATTAAGTGCTTTATTTCTGAAAGAATACAATTAGGACCTGACGATAGTTGACAATGAATAAAATACAGGAGGAACTAGAACGATTGCAAGAGCTGCTAAAGCTGGAAAAGACTGAGGATTTTGAGCAGCACAAAAAAATGGTGCAACAGCTTCCGCTGCCCGAGCGGATTAAGAAGGGATATACCTGGTATGCGGTGCAAGTGGTAAAGACGGGCTACGCGATGGGCGAACGGGCTTTTGTGGTGGTGGAGAAGAATAATGAAGACCAGGAACACCATTTTCGTTCGGGAAAGGCCGTCAGCCTTTTTACCCAGCAACCCAATATATCCAAGCCGGAAAAAAGTGGCGTGATCCACTACGTCAATAAAAATCGGATGAAGATTATCCTGAATAGTAATGACCTGCCCGATTGGTTGGGATTGGGACAAATTGGGGTCGATCTGATGTTCGATGAAACCACGTACCTGGAGATGGAAAAAGCCCTGAAAAAGGTAATGAATGCCAAAGGTGATCGATTGGCGGAACTGCGCTCGGTGTTGTTGGGGGGAAGTAAGGCACAGTTTAGCGCGTTACCGGAGGTGCAGTTGCCACAACTCAATCCCTCCCAAAATTCGGCCATTAGCCATATCCTGGCAGCCTACGAGGCGGCAGTGGTACATGGTCCTCCTGGTACAGGCAAGACGACTACGTTGGTGCAGGCGGTCAAAATGTTGTGTGAAACGGAAAGCACGGTATTAGTGACCGCCCCAAGTAATACGGCCGTGGATTTATTGACGGAAAAACTTGCCGAAGAAGGCCTGAACGTTGTGCGCATTGGGAATATTTCGAGAGTAGACGAAACCATTGTCAGGCATACCTTGGATATGCAACTGTCCGCTCATCCGGAGAGTAAGAATATCAAAAAGGTGAAAATTGATGCGGCGGAAGCCCGGCGCAAGGCTCGACGCTACAAGCGAAAGTTTGGCCCGGAGGGCTACCAGGAACGCAAACAGCTATTTGCGGAAGCTTCGGAATTGATGGCCTGGGCCAATCAACTGGAAGATCGCCTGATCAACCAGATTCTGGATGGGGCCCAGGTGATTACCTGTACACTGGTGGGGGCGGCCAATAAGATGTTGGAAAGGCGCAGGTTTCGGACGGTGGTGATTGACGAAGCTGCCCAGGCATTGGAACCCGCTACCTGGATTCCCATTTTACGAGCATCACGCGTGATATTGACGGGTGATCCCTTTCAATTGCCGCCCACGGTAAAATCTATTGAAGCCCAGCGTGGCGGATTTGGCATAAGCCTGATCGAGAAAGCGCTGCAGCGTTTTGAAACAACGTCGTTACTCAATGTGCAGTACCGTATGCACAAGGTGATTATGGGTTTTTCCAACCAACAATTTTACAATGGCAAACTTGAGGCAGCAGAAGTAGTGAAAGACCAAAAATTACGCATTGGCAGCAATGATCCGCTGGTTTTTATTGATACGGCCGGTTGCGGCTTTGAGGAAAAAATTCGGGAAGCCTTTCAAAGCCGTTATAATCCCGATGAGTACCAGATGCTTTGCGAACATTTGTACCAACTGGTTGAGGCTTATGGAGAGGAGGAATTGCCCTCTGTTGCCGTTATTTCTCCGTACCGGGAACAGGTATTAATCATGAAAGAACAGATTGAAGAGGACGAGCGCTTGCAGTCACTCCCCATTGTGGTCAACACCATTGATGGCTTTCAGGGTCAGGAGCGGGAGGTGGTCTATATTTCCCTGGTGCGGTCCAATGCCAAGGGAGAAATTGGCTTTTTAAATGATCACCGGCGGATGAATGTAGCCATGACACGGGCCCGCAAGCAGTTAGTTGTGGTGGGGGATAGTGCAACGATCGGCAATCACGACTTCTACGGTCGTTTCCTTGACTATGTAGATGCCCACGGAACTTACCGAACGGCCTGGGAATATATGCAGTAGAGTGGGCTAATTGAGGAAAACAAAAAGGGCCTTCCGCATAGCGAAAAGCCCTTTTGGGTATCCTTCTTTGACAAATTTCATGGTCAAACTAAAATTTAGATCAAAAGCGCCTTTAGAAGCGTTGGTTTAGATTTTTGATTGACTCTAAATCATGAAATTTGTCAAAGAACCTTTATTACAGGATCAGTAATCATTAATAAGACCACAAATCGTGTTCGAAATTAAAGATTTCCTGTTCAATTTTTTCAGATTCCATAAGAAGATCAACTCCTGATAAGTACTCCTGAAGTCGTCGGTCAAAGACGTTCGACTCTTTATAGACATAGCTGGCGAAAAAGCGCATTTCCAGCAGGTCTTCCCACGTTATCGGGGAGGCATCATTGCCGAAGTTAAATACTCTTTCGCGAGCCAGCACTTTCCTTGCCTCGGGGTAATACACCCAGAACATTGGCTTTTCATATTTGAAATTACCAGCGTCATCTTTTACGTCGATCAGTGGTGCGATACCAAGGATACGAACTTGTAAAGTGGAAGTTTCCTCATCGAAAAACCAGATTTCCTTAATACGGAAGCGCTTCACGTCCTCAGGGTTGAGTTCGTTGCGAACGATCTGGATTTGCTCTTCGTATGTTTCCGGATCAAAAGTAATTACGGTATCAATGGTTGCACCCATTGCTGATACCTCATCCGGCTGTAATTTTGCTGTAAATTTATCATCCTCCGTACTGTAAACAGTAATTTCATCATTCTCCGCAGCTTCCATCAAGATGGTGAAGAAGGGACGTTCTTCATAGGCAAAGGGGAGGTTCATTTTCTCACGTATGTCGATTACTCTCCAAATTCTTTTTTCCCAGAAGATGTCTGCTTCGCGTACGTGGTCATAGGGGAGGATACGCTTTTCAACGATCGTTCTTTTTTCAACAATATCATCAAGTGGTTGATCCGTATTGTCTTCAACCTCGGCTTCAGTCAAAGTGACAACATTGTCGGGCCCCTGGGCATTGGATGGGGTTACAAAAAACAAGATCAATAAGCTTAATCCTAGCAGTTTCAAAGTGATCTTCATGATTGGACTTTTGTTTATTAAAGTGTAAAAGTGCACTGATTTAACGAGTTAACCAAGCGCACTATTACACTTTAACAGAAAAAAATTAACGTATTTTGAATACCAGAGAGTTAATCTTACGTCCGGCAGCGTCACCTGGGCATCTAGCCTTGACGTTTTCGAAGTAGTAAGTATCTCCGGGCTTAGCGGCGTCAACTAACCTTTTTGATTTAGCATTGTATCCTCCACCAGAGTTTACACTCTCGATTGGATCATCACGCTTAGGTACACGTACCAGAGTAAAGCCCTGAATATCACAACGAGCGTCGAAGTCAAAGTTGTCCAACCAGGCAATCAGACCTTGCTGGGCCTTGAATTCACCGTTACCCATTGATCCGTCTCCTTTGTTACCCAAACGAGCAACCGGGTCAGGAATACGCTTTACGCGGAAGTCGAAATTGGTTCTTGGCAATCCACCACCACTGATGGTAACAGTTGCTTCACCAGGCTTATTCGCGGTAACCATGTATTTGCCGGAAGCTCTGTTAGTAGCCTTGATGTTTACACCACTGGCACTAACACTTACATCGTTACTGGAGGCACCAGCTACAGAAACAGAAACCGGGTTTTCTACACCGATGTAGAAAACGTTCATCTTATCGGCTGAAACCGTTGCGGAACGCGTACCTACTTCGTATTCATAAGTACCATCACCTTCAGATACTTCGCCGGTCAGTGGGTTACGTACCTTCACCGCCAGTTTCAGTGTTTGCTTACCGGTAGAAGAGGTGTTGGTCGTATATTCGGCCTTACCATCTTCACCAACCGTGAGGTTGTTACCGTTTACTGAGATTGAAATATCATCAGGGTTGATTTGAGTACTGTAAGTACCGATAGAAATCTGCGCTTTGAATGGATCACCTTTGATCACGTAAGCTTTTTCAGCCTGTACCACCGGGAAGAAAGCGTCGAATTCTACTACACGACCACCGGCCAGTTCGGCCATGTTGTTGATCAGTGCAGCTTCAGAACTCTTTGCGTCAGATTGCATCTGGCTCAGCAGTGGCAATACAGCAGCAAGGGGCATCTGGCGGAATTTGAAATCCTCCCAGCTGTTTTTGTCCTTGCTTTCTTTCCAGGTTTCGTCATCAATACCAAATGGCAGGTTGTTACCAATATTCTGGATACGACTCTGGATTTCTGCCTCTTGCAGGCCGAAAGTTTCACCATGCTGCGTCAACAGATCGGTAAATACTTTCACCAGAGCGTCCTTGGTTTTGATAATTTCCTGCTTCAATTCGGCACCGGCTCCATCCTGTACGAGCATGCGAGTGGTTACATCTTTGTTTTTCTTACCCTTTGGCACCTTTTTGCCATGGCTTTCAATGTAATCACCATCGTCTACTTCGCCGTTCTTGTTACCGGCTTCGTCGATCAGTTTATCACGCAGATCATTCACGTAGCTATCAAAAGAAGCTACTACCCCACGAACCTGATCTACAGCGGGTTCGATTGGCTTATATTTAGCTTTGGATTCGTCACTCAGCAGGTTTTTCAGGCCGGAAACAGTCTGGTCCAGCTGTGACTCCACGGTTGCAATACTAGCTTTATTACCATCATCAAGGGTAAAGAAAGCGTTCATTACCTCGGCAGAAACGTTCAGGGCCAAAAGGGCCGTCAGTACGAGGTACATCAGGTTGATCATCAACTGCCGCGGTTCCTTAGGTATGGACATAATTTTGAGTTTTTGCTTTTAAAAATAAATTTACCCGATAAGGAACTTAGTTCTTGGCATTACCCATAGCAGAGATCACGTTTCCGTAAACGTTGTTCAGTGTGCTATAAGCATTGTTCAGTTGACCGATATTCTGGTTCAGTACAGTCAGTTGCTCTTTGTACTCCTTGGTGTCTTCCAGAGAATCGCTCAGATCAGCCATTGCCTGATTCAACTTAGAGTAAAAGTTGCTCATGGTTTTGATCTGGTCGCTTGCACCAGAGAAATCAACTTCCTGCAAAGCTTTGAGTGAGGATAAGCTTTTTGACATGGTTTGCAGCTCGTTGAGCATTCCACCCAGTTGCTGTTCTACTACTTCGCCATTCAGCGCTGGAGTGCTGGCATCTACCTCACCGGCAGTCAGGGGTGCAATGTTGGAGCTGTAGTCATCAAGGCCTGGATACAGTTTTTCCCAGTAGTAATCTTTTTCTGGTCCAATAACACCCAGGAACAAGAAGATAAAGGCTTCAACAGACAGCCCAATAATCAGCATGGTACTTGCACCTTCCCAGCTTTCCAGTTTGAACAGGGCTCCCAACAATACTACAGAAGCACCAACACCAATAATCAGGTTTTTTAAGTACTTGAATCCTTTTGATTTTAAGAAACTCATTTTGCTAAATCGTTTTTAGTGGTTAGCTAATCTATTTATTAAAATTGAAGCAATTTTTCCTAATTGGATACGCTTCGAAAAAATTCTCGGGCTTTTGACCCACCTACATAATGCGAGGGCAAAAAAAAGTAACACTTCCCGGTAAAAAAAAATGAAAAAAATATTTTTCGGCAGGTTTTACTAGGGAATTCGGGACTAAAATCAGGGGTTTCGCCCGATCGGAGGTCATTTTCAGAGTGGGTAAAAACAAAGAAGGATACTGCGCGAACAGTATCCTTCTTTGTTGTATGATGACTTGTTTTAGAAGTCGTTGATTGAGCGTCCGAGGAAGGTCAGTGCACAACGGAATCCTACGTAAGATTTGGTTGTGTCCTGGTATTCCCAGTGACGAACACCGGTTTGCAGGTAGTGCATAATATCTTTCCATGATCCACCTCTGATCACCTTACGCTTATAAGCTTCCGGATCGTCGTCCTTGGCATCGTAGCGGATGTCAGGGTTCAGGTCGTGGATGAAGGAATAAGCATTTTCGTAGAAGGCAGAGCTGGTCCACTCAGATACGTTGCCCGACATGTTGTACAGGCCATAATCATTGGGGTAGTAGGCGTCTGCTCTTACGGTATACTGACCACCATCTTCCGGATAGTTACCACGGCCAGGCTTAAAGTTAGCCAGCAAACATCCTTTTGCGTTGCGGATGTAGTAACCACCCCAAGGGAATGGAGCCAGATCGTGACCACCGCGGGCAGCGTATTCCCACTCGTGCTCGGTAGGCAAACGGAAATCTTCCGAATTTACCCCGTCACCGCGGGTTTGCTGATAGGTATTCCAGAGCTTGGTACGCCAGTAACTGAAGGCATTAGCCGTGTGCCAGTCGATACCCACTACTGGGTAATCATCAAAGGCAGGGTGCCAGAAGTAGTTACGGGCCATTGGCTCGTTGTAGGAATAAGAGAAGTCACGAATCCAAACCAGTGTGTCTGGATAAATGTTTACTTTTTTGCGCTGGATAAAGGCACTGCGTGGAGAGTTACCCCGGTCGGCAGCCGCTTTCTTCCAGTCGTACCATTCGTACTCATAAACTAGCTTGCTTACATCCAGCTCGCGTTTACCGGCGAAACGATCGTCACCCTGATAGTACATATCTTCCAGGGTTTCGTCTTGCCAGTCAATTTCGTACTCCCAGTCGATATTCTCATCACCATCAGTTGTTTCATAATAGTGGTCGAGATAGGAGTGGGCGATTGAGTCTCTTACCCAATTCACGAACTGACGGTACTCATTGTTGGTAATTTCCGTCTCATCCATGTAAAAGCCCTGAATAGAAATTGATTTCTGTCGCTGAACGAAGGTGTTGCTAATGTCTTGGTCACTGGGACCGATGTGTAATGTTCCGGAAGGAACATATACCATGCCATAGGGATTAATGCCTTTCCATGCGGGACGGTCCAAAACTCCAACCAATTGGCCGTTCTCACGTCTGCCGCATGAAGCGATCACAAGCACCAGTAGTACCAGTGCAATTTTTGATAATTTTTTCATGTTAACACCCGAGTTTTCCTTCAGAATAAAGTATGATCTTTTTTAGCGCTCGTAAATATAGGCTGTTTACCAGTTTTACAAAAATTAATTTTTCATTTTTGTAGGCAAGGTGCCAAAGTTTAACATACCTACCATCAACAAGCGCCCATTACATAGCGTATCCAATACAATAATTATAATCCCTGCCAATTGACATTTCAAAAGTGCAGGTTTTAGTTATTTCATCGCCGTTTTCTATAAGAAATTACGGCAATTGCCTTCTCATAATGATTTAGGAGTAGTTTGTTAGAGTGACCGGGGATTGTAGATAATCTTTGGCGGTCTTCCGGCCCCGATGATTTTGTTGAGGTTGTAATTCAACATGATCTCATGAGAGCCGCTGTTTACTGTACGCAGTCCTGATAAAGTCAGGTCATAGGCATAAGCCAGCGTAATATTTTCACTCAGTTTGAGCCCCGCAAGCAGGACGAGCGCATCTATACTATTTGAATTATATCCTCTAAACGATGCCCCTCCGAATATATTGTCGTTGTAACGAACAATTGTGGAAAAATCTGTTTGTGTTTGGATCAGATCCGAACGCACGAGAACAGATGGGTGGATCGTTAAACTTGAACTCAAATCAAAATGCATCCCAAAGGTAAAAAAATAATGGCGAACCAACTGCAATTTAAGATTACCTAAATCTGCACTGGGCTCCGTAATGTTGCTTACCGTGATGCCTCCTTCGAGTTTTTCTGACTGATAATATACGCCCACACTAAAGGTATTGACGCTGCCGCTGACCTCTTCGGCCGAGAGCAAATCATCGTTGTGATTAATGGGAACACCAGGTTCAGTATATTCTCCATCCGGAGTCAGGATTTGGCTGCCGTCCAGCGATCGCTGGACGATACCGGCTCTGGCGCCCAAAGAAAGAATTCCGGATCCAAGATCACGCTGGAAATTATAAGAAAGGTTGATCTTGGTCAGACGTTGAGCGCCCAACTGGTCATTTTCGAGGTTCAACCCTACACCGCCACTCAATATATAAAGCGGCATATGGGCATTGATATTTTGAGTAACGGGGCTACCCTCCAGTCCTACCCATTGGCTGCGATACACCCCGGTGATGCTGAGCGAGTTGTCCATCCCGGCGTATGCGGGATTCCAGACAAACTGGTTGAGCATATACATACTGTAATGGGAAGGTTGCTGGGCCAGCACCAGGTGGGTTGTCAAAGTCAGCGCGATAAGGTAGAAGTATTTCATGAACCTGTATTTTAAATAAGCACCAGTAAAATAAGCGTTTTTTTTCAAATGCCAGCCTTCCGTTTTGTATCGCTTTATTAGAAAGACTGTTAAATGTGAGGAATTGTTGTCTAAATTGACCGTTTTTTGTCAAAATTGTATGCCACCGAACACTTGTTTTCTGGCCGAACAAACTAAAAAACCTTCAAATTACCGGGGTCGATGGCCGACCATCTCCAACGCTTCCTTCACCGTCTTAACGGGCAATCGGCAGGCGAAGTTCTGACACACATATATTAAGGTGTCATTCTTCGGGAAGCGATCGCTAAACAAAGGATATTTGTCGAAGGGTTCTTCCGTTGCCATCAGTATTCGATTAGGCAGGTAATAAGTGTCGAGCTCGGTGGCCAGAGCATGGGCATCATTTCCTAATATGGCCAATTCATTTACGGCATAAGCTTCCATTAACATGGCATTGGCCCAGAGAGCGAATGATGGAGCGTGTTTTGTGACGGCATCCTTGGTGCTCAACAGCATCTTTCGGGCCAGGTTTCCATATTCATCCTTCCCGAGAATGATACTCAGCCGCATCAGGTTGTGCACCATTGCAGAATTTCCGGAAGGAATGGCAGAATCGTACAAATCTTTGCGGCGGGTAACGATGTCCTGTTGCGATTTAGCGGTGAAATAAAACAACTGCTTGTCTTCATCCAAAAATTGATCCAGCACGTATTGTGTCAGCTGATCAGCGATTTGGATATGGGTACGATCAAAATGGAGCTCGTATACATCAAGCAGAGCGCCAATGAGAAAAGCGTAGTCATCCAAAAATGCATCGTACTGAGCAACGCCATCCTTATAAGTATGGTATAGCGCAGGACCGTCCTCTTGCTGAAATTTGGTGAGGAGAAATTGCAGGTTTTGTCTTGCGATCGTTTTGTACGTCTCGTTTTGCAGTGCCGAGGCAGCATGAGCATAGGCCGAACATTGCAGGGCATTCCAGTTGAGTAGAATTTTGTCGTCGAGTCCAGGGCGAATGCGTTGACTTCTGGCTTTCAGCAATTTTTTCCGGTTTTGTTGCAACCGTTGATGCAATTCCTCCACACTTAGCTTTTTTTGCCTTTCGGCAAATGTAGCTTCGGAATCGGGCCTCCACAGGATATTTTTTTCTTCCCAGTTGCCTGATTCGGTTACCTGATAAAAGGCATTAAATAACTCGGCGTCTTTTCCGAGTACCTCATCAATTTCGGATTTATCCCAAACGTAAAATTTACCTTCTACGCCTTCTGAGTCAGCATCAAGGGCGGCGTAGAAGCCTCCTTCCTTGCTGGTCATTTCCCGCTGTATAAAATCCAGGGTCTCCTCAATGGTTCGTTTGAGCAGGGGATCTTTGGTCAGCTTGTAGGTTTTGGCCATCAGGCTCACCAGCAGGGCGTTGTCGTAGAGCATTTTTTCAAAATGGGGTACCAGCCAGGCATTATCGGTGGCATAGCGGGCAAACCCACCGCCGATCTGGTCATAGATACCACCGCGGATCATCTTATGCAGGGACAAAGTGAGGTGTTCCAGCGCTTTTTCGTTTCCCGTACGGGCATGATAATCCAAAAAGTATTGCAGCGCCATGGTAGAAGGAAATTTGGGCGCACCGCCAAACCCTCCCTCTTTTTTATCGGCCCGCTGATAGAGGTTTTCAAATATAGCTGTCATCTGTTCCGGTGTAAAATTGGATTGATCAGGTGCGTCCTCGTCGAGTTTTTGTACAAAAGTATTTGCTGACCCATCAATGATGTCCATCAGGCGATTGGCTTGTTCCTCTACCACGTCGCGTTTTTGCTGGTAGGCACCGGCCATATTTTGCAAAAGCTGTAGCCAGGATGGACGATTGTGCATAGGCCGTGGCGGGAAGTAGGTGCCAGCATAAAAAGGCCTTCCATCAGGAGTGAGAAAACAGTTCAACGGCCAGCCGCCTGCTCCAGAGATGATTTGACAAGCCTCCATATAGATTTGATCCACATCGGGCCGTTCCTCCCGGTCCACCTTGATATTGATAAAGTGTTTGTTCATAAAATTGGCCACGGACTCATCCTCAAAAGATTCCCGTTCCATGACGTGGCACCAGTGGCAGGTAGAGTATCCGATACTGACCAAAATGGGTTTGTCTTCGCGTTTGGCTTTTTCAAAGGCTTCCGGTTTCCAGGCAAACCAGTTGACGGGATTGTGGGCGTGCTGTAACAGGTACGGACTGGTTTCGAATTGCAGGCGGTTCATGTAAGGTGAGGGCATAAATTGTTGGTTTGAATAGAGAGAATATTCTTTTCAATGAAACATTGTGAAAAGCATTAAGTTGCGGGAAAGGAATTGATTGAGGTGGTCAAGACCTAGCTAATGGCGTAGGCGGTCAATCGGCATTTAACCTTTAAAATCTGTCTGATGTCCTCCAGCGAAACTTCGTACGGTTTGTACACCGCATCATTATCTGAAATCAGTCGTAGCGAGTTGATCTCATTGCCGTTGCGAATTTGCTGAATGCGTTTGGCGACCACTACATCGGTGACCACTACGTACACGTGGTTGTCCCGTAGAGGAGTATCGCGTTCTACATTTTCACACACTACTATATCTCCATTGGTAATGGTTGGCATCATGCTGTCACCATTGATCTCAAAGGCAATCAGGCTGCCACTCATGTTGGGGATGGAAAACTTCTGCAGGTTTTGCAGGTATTCGTCATCATCGTGATCGAGGGCATAACCGGCCACCGCTCGCGCCGGAACCAGGGTAATGTTTTCGCGTCCACCCTGTTGTTTTTCGTCCATCGATCGGGTGGGCAGACTGTTGGGCACATCGGCCGAATCGAGAAACATATCCTCGCTATTTCCAAACAAATAATTGGCGTTGATCCCGTAGTGGTCAAACAAGGCTGACAACTGATCTACGGTAATATTGCGCTGTCCTTTGAGGATGCTATTGATGACGTGATTGTAAGTACCCAGCTTTTTGGCTATGTCAGATTTACCACGTATCAGATTGTGCGCTTCGAGCGTATTAAATACGATTTTAAATCGCTGGTTGACAATGTTTTGTGAAAAATCGCCCATTTGTGTAAAACAAAATTGTTTAAAATATTTGGTTTTAAAAACCAATTGTTTTAAATTTGTTGTATCAAGACATTAAATCAATCGTAATATTGCAACTTGGAGGGTGAAAATACAAAAAGTTGCCTAAAATCAGTAAGTATGAAACCAGAATATTCAACAAATCGTCAAATGGGCAATCACGGTGGCCGGAAGAATCCAATGGGTAGCAAGCAGCAGAAAATGCAGGGTTGGGGCTCCGGAGGATCGTTCCCGATTTTTGATTTTGCCCTGTTAATCCGCAGACTTCTGGCCGGATTGTGGCGACTTTTTGTGGCACTCAAATATCAGGTGTTTCAAGTCATTAGCGGAGGCAGTGGACGCATGAGAATGCCCTGGTTTCGGATTGGTCTGGCGGCATTGACACTTTTTATTTTGACCAAAAAAGACATTCAGTTTTCCATCAATATGAAAGCGCCTCTGGCCGGGATCATGGGGAGCAGTTCAGAAAGTGACGAACCAAAGGTAGATCAGATGGGGGTAGCCCAAACGATCAGTTTTAAGGAAACAAAACCGGTCAACAAAAAAGTTGATCTTCCGGACGATGAGGTGGTCAAGGCTTACATTGATCGCTTTGCGAGGGTGGCGCGCGCTGAGATGGAGAAATTTGGCATCCCGGCCAGTGTTAAGTTGGGACAAGCCATTCTGGAGAGCCGGGCCGGCAAAACGCCCGCTGCCCGCGATCAAAATAATCACTTTGGGGCACCACTTGGTGGCAAATCGTTTGACAGTGCCTGGGCCAATTGGCGGGCTCACAGTCTTTTTATTGCACAGGAACATACCGATTTGCTGGACAACGGCCAAAGCTACAAGAAGTGGGCAGGTGCGCTCACCAAAGCCGGACTGGGACATGGCTCGATCTACGAGCAACAGTTGATTGATGTGATTGAAAAGTTCCAGCTGTACAATCTGGATAATTCTTTTTAAAATAAATATACTCCTTAAGTGGTTTTCTACTGTAGATAGGCTGTCTTGTAATATCAGGATGGCCTTTTTTTATGTACACTGGAAAGTAGCTGACCAACAATGTTACCCAGGGAATTGTTAAATTTAAAAATTGTGTACAAATCAGCAATAATCAGGATATTATATGACTATCAATCCCAAGCCTCAATCCGTTTATTCGCCAGGCATAATGGCGATGCTTCCGCTTTTCTACGCTGCCTGGTCCGATCGGGTATTAACACCGAGTGAAGTTGCCGCTTTACGAGTAAAGGCCGATAATTTGAGTTTTCTCACCCGTGAAGATAAAGCCACACTCCTCGGATGGAGTAATCCTATGCATCCACCTTCCCGGCAAATGTTTAAATTCTGGGAGATCGAGCTGAGACATGCGGCTAAACAATTTCTCGACAAAGAGGATACCACTCTCGTAGACCTTGGCCTGAAGATGGCTGCCGAAGCGATCGATAAAGGGCAGCAATGGGATCAGGCTGCCGTACGTCAACAGCTCGAAGTACTGGAGGAAGAACTCAAGCTAGTCAATGTTGAGACGTATCGCATTTTATTTCCGGAACAGGCCGAGGAGGCATTGTTGCGGGAGGAGGAGGTCAAGACTAGTTTTCCGGTAGACAAGCTGCAAAAGTTGCTGGACGATGACTATGTTGAGATCCGCAATAAGGTGAAAACCATATTACGAGACCCTGTTTTCCGCTATCGGGTGATGCGCAATAAAACGGAGTACCGTGACCAGGTGTTGACATGGTGTAAATTGCTGGCGGAACAGGGATTGGGTAATTTATCCTATCCCAAAGCCAATGGGGGAAAAGATGATATGGGTTTGTACGCGGCTGTTTTTGAAACGCTGGGCTACCACGATCTGAGCCTGGCCATCAAATTTGGTGTTCAATTTGGATTATTCGGTGGCAGCATACTCTGGTTGGGCACCGAAAAGCATCACCAGAAATACCTCACAGAAGTGGGCAAACTAAAGCTGCCCGGGTGTTTTGCCATGACCGAAACGGGCCATGGTTCCAACGTTAGAGGATTGGAAACCACTGCTGTTTACGATCATGATACCCAGGAATTACTGATCAATACTCCTCACCGACAAGCCGGAAAAGAGTATATCGGCAATGCCCTACACGGGCGAATGGCAACCGTTTTTGCCCAGTTGGTAGTGGAAGGAGAAAGTCACGGTGTGCACGCTATCCTGGTACCCATGCGCGATGAAGAAGGAAATCTTTTACCGGGGGTAGAGGTGGAGGACTGTGGGTATAAACTGGGCCTGAATGGCGTCGACAATGGCCGGATTTGGTTTAATCAGGTCAGAGTACCAAAAGAAAATTTGCTCAATCGCTTTGGAGATATAGATGAGAATGGACACTATTCGAGTTCAATTGAGAACCCTTCGCGGCGCTTCTTTACCATGTTAGGTACGCTGGTTGGTGGCCGTGTTTGTGTGCCCCGGGCCGGGTTGAGTGCTGCCAAATCTGCTTTGGCTATTGCTGTGAAATATGGCCTGCGTCGTCGGCAATTTGCGGCCGATAATGTAAGTGGCCAGGAGATGCTGTTGTTGGATTATCAAAGCCATCAACGCCGACTCATGCCCCATTTGGCGAAAGCCTACGCCCTGGACTTTGCCCTTACCTACCTTTCCAAACGCTATGTGAACCGAACCGAAGACGATATCCGAGAAATAGAAACCCTGGCAGCCGGCCTGAAGGCTTATGCTACCTGGTTTACTACCGAAGCCATTCAGGAATGCCGTGAGGCTTGTGGCGGAAAGGGCTACCTTGCAGAAAACCGCTTTGCAGATCTGAAGGCCGACTCCGACATTTTCACCACTTTTGAAGGCGACAACACTGTGCTGATGCAGTTGGTGGCCAAGGGCGTTCTTTCGGAGTTCCGTAAGGAATTTCATGAAGAGGGTACCTGGGCCATGTTGCGCTACCTGGGTGATCGAGTGAGTACCGCCATTAGTGAACGGAATCCCATTGTGATTCGCACGACAGACCGGACACATCTGTTGAGCGACGAATTTCATTTTAATGCGTTTCTGTACCGTGAAAAGAGCTTGCTTTATTCGCTGGCGCAGCGCATTCGAGGCCTGGTAAAGGAAGGCAATAACGCATTTGATGCGGCACTGGCTTGTCAGACCCATATGCTGGCGCTGGCCGAAGCCTTTATCGAAAGGGTGGTATTAGAACAGTTTCAGAAGGCCATTGAGGAACAGGAGGATGGTGAATTGCAACCTATTCTGCGGAAGCTGTGTCAACTCTACGCCCTGCATACCATTGAGCGACACAAGGGTTGGTTTTTAGAAAAAGACTATCTCGCAGGTGTGAAAACCAAAGCCATCCGCAACTTGGTGGATGAGCTTTGTGGTGCCCTTCGTCAGGATGCAAGGGCGCTGGTCAATGCTTTTGGCATACCAGATGAATTGCTGGCTGCAGAAATCATTGTTGGCCGTGAATTTATTTTGCCCGAAAAGGCATAAATCATCAATCTGGGGCAGCAATCAATTGATTCGGTAGTTCTTTTAGCAACTATATAAGATACTTATTGTCATTACGTTACAATAATTGCTGTACCAACCAAATTTGTAGAAAATCATTTGCGCTTATGAAAACGATTATTTCAAACATTGTGGTGGGATTGCTGAGCACCCTGCTGGCCTTTTTTCTTTTTACCCAATATTACCAACCTGATGCTGTGACTCCGGCGCTTGAAGAAATTCCTGCTCAATTAGTTAAACACGAAGAAGATAAACCATTGCTTAACGCAAAACCTCAATATAAATCTATTCTTTCACTGCCCGATTTTCGGGAAGTTTCCCGAAAAGCCACCGAGTCGGTGGTCAATATTACGGTGTACAGTGCTACCGGGTACCGGGTGGCCAGTGGTTCTGGCGTCATCATTTCTTCAGATGGCTTCATTGTCACCAATAATCACGTGGTGGAGGACGGTTCCCGCATCGAAGTGGCGCTGTCGGACAAACGTCAGCTGGCGGCGGAAGTACTGGGTGCTGACCCCAGTACTGATTTGGCCCTGATTCGGATAAAGGCCCGGGGATTACAGAGTGTTGAATTTGGCAATTCCGATCACGTAGATATTGGAGAATGGGTGTTGGCAGTGGGTAATCCCTTTAACCTCACTTCGACGGTCACTGCCGGTATTGTGAGTGCTAAGGCGCGGAATATCCGGATTTTAGAATCCAATTACTCTATTGAGTCATTCATTCAAACCGATGCAGTGGTGAATCCGGGAAACAGCGGCGGTGCCCTGGTCAATACCGATGGAAATCTAATTGGTATAAATACCGCAATTATCAGTGAATCAGGAGGATATGAAGGATACTCTTTTGCGATTCCCTCCAATCTGGTACGTAAGGTAGTTGCTGATTTGCGGGAGTTTGGTCAGGTGCGAAGAGCCATTCTAGGGGTGATCATTGAAGATGTAACGGGGGAACTGGCAGATCAACTGCGCTTGCCTTCGGTAGATGGTGTATACATTAATAAGGTGAGCCGCAATAGCAGTGCGGATGAGGCGGGCCTGGAAGTGGGCGATGTGATCGTCGGGATCAATGGCATTGACACGCCTTCGGTGCCGGCACTACAGGAACAGGTGGCATTATTCCGGCCTGGCGATCGAATATCCGTTGATTTTATTCGTTCAGGAAAAAAATACCGAAAAGAAAATATCGAATTAAAAAGTTTAAATAGTGTGCTGTCGACGGGTGATCAATAGCACTATAGAAAGGTTAATCTGTAAAAAACGGTCGGTTAAAAGCAATTTTGACCGACCGTTCTATTTGTGGCAAGCAATCTCGACCAAATAAAACCCCGGAAAATGCCACGAGATATGTGACTTTGTGCTTATTTTTAGTCAAAAGGGTATACAGAATACGTACGCGGGGTAGTTGGGAAGAATGTGATGATAGAAAATTAACTGCAATTAAAGACCCTGGAACATAAACACACATCCAACTTTTTGAAGAGAAATGGAGCAACATTCACACCTGAACTTGGTAAGAGAAGTTTTTTTTATAAAAAACGGACAAACTCTACATCGCCTCAATATCCATGAGGTGGAATGGATTTCTGCGGAAGGAAATTATACAACCTTTATCACGCCATCAAGAAAATACGTGGCCAAAATTTCCCTTAAAAAGACCGAGCAGCTGTTGCCTGAGTCTTTTTTTGTGCGTATACATCGTAATTATATTGTTCAATTAGGTAAAATCAGCAAAATCGATACCAGTAGTAATACAATTTTCATCGATTCCAAAACCCTGCCTATGGGGCGAAGTTATCGCGATACTGTATTAAAGAAAGTGGTTTTGATTGATTGATCCGGTTCTGGTTGCTATTTATCACCCATAAGAGGTTGATTGTCACCATTTGTATACAAAACCTCACATTTCTTCCTTTTGAGAGGTAAATTTGTGACTAGGAGAATTTTGCTTTTTTAGCAATTAGGCAAAATTGACGAAATTAGATTAAAAAAAGCTTCTAAGGCAAGCTAAAGATTATAAGTAAGGGGGAACGGTTGTCAGGGAAAGGTTGGTCTACCAACTGGTACCTGGCAACTTTTTTTTGTAAATCCTACCGGTTTCTAAATTCTTCCCCAATTAATTGGTATTGCGTCTCGGAAATTTTAAATTTGTTGGGCCCAACAAATACACAATTCCCTTCACATACATACAGTTCCTGAAAGTACCCTTGTGTGGTGCTGATATCCATCGGACACTGTGCCGCATTTTTCTCCCCCCAGGGCACTTTGACCTTTTAAGCTTTTTTGTCTGCTCATTTTGTCTGCACTTTGTTGTCAGACAACTGATAATTAGTTGATATTAACCATCTAAGACATAACTAATTTTTTCCTTATGATGACAAAATCTACAATTTACTCACCCATTTTGCTGTTGTTTTTTATGCTTCAAGTGGTGTCAGCCAGAGCAGAAGATAATCTTTTGGATGATCCCTGCTGCAGCATACCGCACGATACTGAAATCTGGTGTAATGACTTACCCTGGAATTTTGATCCTTACAACACTTACCAGCTTTCAAACCTCTTCGGCTCGCCCGGAGGTGGATGGGGATGCCCTTCTTACTACTGGACTGAACTCGAACCTCAGGTCAACCTCAATAGCTGTGAGGTAGGAACCATTGTCCGCAACTTTCAGGGAACTACCGGCGAATGGGGGAGCGGCACCTATTATTGCCAACAGGTGATTACGGTGTTGGGAACCCACGACTATTACATCAAATTCCCGGAGGATGTCACCGGAATCTGTGAAGAGCCCGATGCCGGAGATGTGGAATACGATGAAAATGGCTGCGATCTGCTGGCCATCAATAGTAGTGATCATACCTTTGATACCGGAAGCAGTGGCTGCTACAAGATATTCAGAACCTACACCGTGGTCAACTGGTGTGAATACGATGGTATTTCTCCGGCGATGATCATTGGCCGGGATGAAGATTGTGATGGCCTGGCAGGCGATGAGTGTGTGACGCTGATCCGTAAACCCAATGGCATTTTGTACATTGATCGGGATCTTAATCCATTTAATTACAATCCGGGCCCCGGAGAAATCAATACCTATTGTGGACATGATGGTAATGTGGGCTATTGGCGCTCTGTTGATGTTAGTCCCACCAATACCTACTTTCACGATGGAGGATATTACAAGTACGTGCAACACATCAAAGTAAGTGATAATATTGATCCGGAAATTGATTATACCGACCCTGCCCCATTTTGTAGCTTAAGCAATAACCAGGCTGCCGGTTGTCCGGGTGATGTGGAGATTCCATTTTCGGTGACGGAGGAATGTTCTGGTCAAGTGGAGGTGAAGGTTTTCCTGTTTGCCAACAACGAACCGGTGCCGCTGACATTGGACAATGATATTTCCGATGAAGTATTGAGCGGAAGCTACCCAAATTACTTGATTCAGGGGACTTATCCTGTTGGTAACCATACCTTTGAAGTACACGTAAAAGATGGCTGTGGCAACTCCAATTCCGTGGCAATACCATTTGAGGTAGTAGATTGTAGCGCACCTTCCCCAACCTGTATCGTGAGCCTTTCTTCGGCATATATGCCTTTGCCGGAGGGTGTCGATGCCGATGGTGATGGGGATGAAGATAGAGGGATGTTTGAAATCTGGGCCAGCGATTTTACCACCAGCGGAGTGAGTGATTGTACACCGCCTATCAAATTGTCAATCAATATTCAGGGAGAAACACCTGATCAGGAACAGGCCGGAATCGTACTGACTTGTGATGATGGAGAATTGGTGGTCGTAGAGATTTACGCCTGGGATAGTGCTTACAACCCATATTCCGTACAACCGGATGGAAGCATTGGAGGACCGAATTACGACTATTGTCTGACGTTTATCTCGTTTCATAATTTTGATGAAATCTGTCATATTGAGGCTCACCGTCCGGTTAGTCTGGCCGGGTACGTACACACCCTTTCCGACACTACCATGGCCGATGCAGAGATTTACCTGACCGGTGGTATGGATACCATGATGATGACTTCTGAAGAAGGAACATTCGAATTTGAAGAAGTTCCCGCGGAGGAGGATTATCAAATAAGTCCTCATCGCGACGGGGACGACCGCAACGGCATTACCACTCAGGATATGATCAAACTGCTACGTCATGTACTGGGGTTGGATACACTGGATAACCCATACCTTCTGATTGCCGCGGATGTAGACAGTTCAGGCGTCATTGACATCTTAGATTATCAGCAATTGCGGCGCCTGATACTCAATCAGGATACGGCATTTGTCAGCAACACCAGCTGGCGCTTTGTGCCGATGGATTATGAATTTACCGATCCAGCCAATCCATTTTTGGATACTATTCCCGACTTCATTGAGGTGGAGGAGGTTCATGAGGATATGGATAGCCTTGCGTTTATGGCCATCAAAATTGGGGATTTGAACATGGATGCCATTCCACAACAAGACCTCGATGGAGAAGTGGCCAGCCGAAGTGATGTAGAGACCTTTTTACTAACCGTTGATGATATTGTCATGCAAGCCGGTGAGCGCTACACCCTTGATTTTCGGACAACAGAACTGCCGGTGACTTCTGGCTTCCAATTTGCGTTGCGCTTGAATCCGGAATTGGCGAGTCTCATTGCGGTGGAAGGGATTGCCATCGGCGAAGAAAGTTTCAGCACTGATCTGTTGAGTGAAGGTATACTGACGAGCAGTTGGGTAAGACTACAAGACCTTGAAGTGCAGGATGACAACCAGTTGATATTCCGACTGATTGTGGAGAGCAACGCCAATGTGCAACTCAGCCAAGCCCTGCAACTGATTTCAGGTCTGACCCGTGCTGAGGCGTACAGCCTGGAAGGAGAGGTGAAACCGCTGGGCATCAGTTACGAGGCGGACCACGTGGATGCCTCTGATTTTGCGTTGATGCAAAATCGACCCAACCCATTCCGTGATGAAACAATTATCGGCTTCACACTACCAAACAGCACGGCTGCCCGACTTAGTATTTATGATCAATTTGGTCGTCTGCTGAAGGAATTTCGTCAGGATTTTTCACGTGGATACAATGAGCTGGTATTGAAAAATACCGACCTGCAGCCGGGGCTACTGTTTTATATTTTAGAAACAGATGAGTATCGCCAAAGCAGAAAAATGATTCTTTTGAAATAATACAGCACTAAAATATCAGTATTGGGCGAGGCCTTCTGGGGGTACAAAGTACAACTCAGGAGGCCTCTGCTTTGTGAGAAAAACCTATCTTTGTGCCGTGGCTAGAATTTTATCTATTGACTACGGCACCAGGCGCACCGGCCTGGCTGTTACTGATCCGTTGCAGATCATTGCCAACGGCTTGGACACCATTCCAACGGCAGATCTGTTTTCCTATCTGGAAAACTACCTGCAATCGGAAGATGTTTCTACCATTGTGGTCGGCGAACCCCTATACCCCGATGGCAATCCTGCGCAAATCCACCATTTGGTTATCGGTTTTGTGCGCAAGCTTAAAAAGCTGTATCCGGCTATTGAAGTGGTGATGTGGGACGAGCGCTTTACTTCCGTGGAGGCCAAGGAAGTGATCCTGCAAAGTGGCGCCAAAAAGAAAAAGCGCCGTGATAAGGGGCTGGTGGATAAGGTCGCTGCCGTGTTGATTTTACAAGATTATTTAGAACAAAATCGTTACTGATCGATGATTTTACCGATTTACGGATACGGTTATCCGGTTTTGAAGAAGATTGCTGAGGAAGTGCCCGAGGATTACCCCAATCTGGGAGAACTGATTGAAAATATGATGGAAACCATGTACAGTGCTTCCGGTGTTGGGCTTGCTGCTCCTCAGGTAGGGTTATCGTTGCGCTTGTTTGTGGTGGATACCCAGCAAATCATGGATGAAGGCAAGGAAGAGGAAGGCTTTAAGCAAGCGTTTATCAATGCAGAAATTCTGGAAGATGCTGGTGATTTGTGGGCCTATGAAGAGGGGTGCCTCAGCATTCCGGATGTGCGGGGTGATGTGGAACGCCCCACGCAAATACGGATGCGCTATCAGGATGAAAACTTTGAAACCCACGAGAAGGTCTTCACCGGAATGCATGCCCGCGTGATTCAGCATGAATACGATCACATTGAAGGCATCTTATTTACCGAGCACCTCAAGCCGATCAAAAAACGATTGGTCAAGCGAAAATTGGAAAGTATTCGCAAGGGGAAGGTCAGCGCGGATTACAAGATGAAATTCTTCGGAAAATAGGCTCGTGAAAATTATTTACGGCCAAAATCCGCAGGAATTTCTCCCCAATTGTCAGTATCCCATTTTAAAATTTTATTGGAATAGGAATTGTTTTTCAGCCAGGTTTCTGCCCGGCCGATGAGTTCGTAAAGATGTGCGGTAGAAGCCGTTCGTTTCAGTTTTGTATTGGCTTTCCGATTGCGTACCCACGCCATTGCCGTACGAGAATCGGTATAGATGGGGGTGTCTTTTCCTTGTTTTTTCAACATGGCCAAGGCATGTACGATGGCCAGAAACTCTCCGATATTATTGGTGCCCAGCTTAAACTGCTGGTGAAAAATCTGGCTTCCGTCTCCTGTGTTCACACCCTGGTATTCCATTGCACCCGGATTGCCGGAACAGGCCGCATCGACAGCAATGCTGTTCCACACAATTTTTTCCTTCTCACTATCCGGAATTTGGGTGACCTTGGATTTGGTCTTGCCTCCACGTTCAATGGCATCTTCGTAGTTGCCTCGAAAGGCAGCAACTGCTTCTGCTTCCGTCTTAAAAGATTTGTAGCGCGCATTGGGGTAACCCTTAATCTGCAACTGGCACTCTGTCCAGGAATTGTAAATCCCGGGGTTATTGCCCTCCCAAACCACGTAGTATTTTTTTCCTTTTGCCATTGTTGTCTGCTTTGATTGCAAAAGTAACAAACCGCCCCATATTTGAAAAAAAAGAGAACGTTACACACCAAAATGACCCAGGATTGAATCTACACCTTATATATTACCTTTCCTATTAGCTAAAATACCATCCCAATAACCTAACTGCATGTAGATTGTTGAGGAGTTGAACTCCAAACCTGTTCACATGTTTGTCTTGAAAGTAAATTAATCAATACTTTTGCAGGAAAAAAGAAGATGAAATTGATTGATACCCATACGCATCTCTATGCCAAGCAGTTTAATAGTGACCGGGATGCGATGATTCAGCGGGCAGTGGAACAGGGGGTAGAGCAGTTCTTCCTACCCAATATCGACCGGGAATCGATTGAGGGCATGTTGGCGCTGGAAGCCGCTTATCCAGAGCGTTGTTTTGCGATGATGGGCCTTCATCCGTGTTCGGTAAAGGACAACTATGAGGAAGAGCTCGCCATTGTGCGGCATTGGCTCGATCGGCGGAAGTTTTGTGCGGTTGGGGAGATCGGTATTGACCTTTATTGGGACAAGACGTTCTTTGAGCAGCAAAAGCAGGCTTTTTTGACGCAGATTGAATGGGCAATGGAATTTGATATCCCCATCGTCATTCATTCTCGCGAGAGCACCGATATTATCATTGATATCCTGACTGAAGTTAAGGAAGACCGCTTGCGCGGAATCTTTCATTGTTTTGGTGGAACGGAAGAGCAGGCCCGACGCATTATTAAACTTGGGTTTTTCCTGGGCATTGGTGGTGTTCTGACTTACAAAAACAGTGGACTGGGAGACGCCTTAAAAGATATCAGCCTTGAACACATTGTGCTGGAAACCGATTCGCCTTATCTTGCACCTGTACCTTACCGGGGTAAGCGCAATGAAAGCGCCTATGTGAGAACGGTGGCGGAAAAACTGGCTGAAGTAAAAGACACTACGCTGGAAGCGGTCGCCAATGCAACGACTCAGAATGCGCAGCAGGTTTTTGGAGGTGTCTTGTTGCCCAATTAAAAAGACTATGCCTGGACAATGACAAGGAAAAAGTGAAGATTGGAGTGCAATCGAAAGAAAAAATTTTGATTTGTTACATCTTTTTACAATTTTTGTGACCGCTGGTATGATTAAAAGCTCTTAATATCTATATTTGTTTGTGAGGGGTTAAAAGTGACTCCTGGAGAAAAATATAGTCCAGCTTGAAGACTCGAGTGGCTTAAATTTCTTATTTTAGCCAGGAACTTTTCGGGAATGACCAAAAATGTTTGGCTAGTGCACCGGGAAATTGCCCGGAACGGCCCAACGAAATCTTTTTGAGAAGAAGGAGAATTCGCTACGGAGAGGTGCTCGAGTGGCTGAAGAGGCACGCCTGGAAAGCGTGTATACCCCCAAAGGGTATCGAGGGTTCGAATCCCTCTCTCTCCGCTTTATTAAAATCGTTAACTGGTTTTAGTTATCAATCAAACAATCGTAAAACCTAATTTACTATGCGTAAAAGTTTAGCATTGCTGCTTGTTCTAGTATTGGCAGTTTTCACCGTAAACGTTTTGCACGCACAAGATGCTGCGGCAGGTGAAGCAACGACCTCCGGTTATCAGTTGTTGAAGAAGTATTTCATCGACGGTGACTGGCGATTCATGAGCTTTGTATTGATTTGTCTGATTCTCGGATTGGCTTTCTGTATTGAACGGATCATCACCCTCAACATTGCCACTACCAATACGGACAAACTTTTGGAGCGCATTGATGAAAATCTGAAAAATGGCGACATCAACGGCGCCATGGAAGTTTGTAAATCTACTCCTGGCCCAACTGCCAGCGTACTTTACGAAGGCCTCAAGAGTGCTGACGAAGGTCCCGAAGCAGTTGAAAAAGCCATCGTTGCCTACGGTAGCGTACAAATGGGCTTGCTGGAGCGTGGATTGGTTTGGATCTCTCTTTTCATCGCCATTGCTCCGATGCTTGGGTTCATGGGTACGGTAATCGGTATGATCCAGGCATTTGATAAGATCGAGGCGGTAGGTGACCTTTCTCCTTCGGTAGTTGCCGGTGGTATTAAGGTGGCACTTTTGACTACAGTATTCGGTCTGATCGTGGCCATTATCCTGCAGATTTTCTACAACTATATCGTTAACAAGATTGACGGTATCGTTAATAAGATGGAGGATGCTTCTATCACTTTGGTAGACATCATGGCTGAAAATAACGTATTTAACAAATAAGAGAAACCAACACTGCTATGTATAAAACATTAACTAAGAATGGTCAGACATTCGCATTCGTCTTAGGGGCAGTGATCACGGTGATCTTCCTGGCGATGGTTCTGCCGAAGTCAGGAGACTTCGACCTCTTGGAGAAAGAAGAGCAATACAAAACGGGTATTTTCAACTTTGGACTGTACGGCGCAATTGTGCTGACTGTCATCGCGATGGCCGGAATGGTTATCTTTGGTGTCCTGCAAGTGCTGGGCAGCCTGAAAACATCCGTTAAGGGATTGATCGGCTTCGGTATCCTGATTGCCATCTTCTTGATTGCCTATGCTACTTCTCCAGGTGAAGCTACAGGAGCTGTGGCCGGTGCCGTTGAAAAGTTTGAATCCTCTCAGAATACAACACTTTCCGAGGGTAACTTCAAATTTATCAGTGGAGGGATCACCACGGCGCTTGCCTTGCTTGCACTTGCAGCGCTTGCGTTTGTCGTATCAGAAATCCGGAACTTCTTTAAATAAATAGAGCTATGGCTAAGAAGAGCGTAAAAGATAGAATGTCCAATGAAATCAATGCCGGTTCTATGGCCGATATTGCGTTTCTATTGCTCATATTCTTCCTGGTAACCACCACTATTGTGGAGGACAAGGGAATTCGTGTAAAACTTCCGCCATGGTCTGAAGAAGAACCGGACATTACCAAGCTGAAAACCCGTAATGTGTTTTCTGTTCTGGTAAATGCCCAGAATCAGCTGTTGGTGCGCGGTGAGCCTACTGACATTAGAAACCTCAAAGAGGACGCCAAGGAGTTTATCAACAATCCAAACAACCGTGAGGATTTGGCCGAAAAGCCAACCAAGGCAATTATCTCTTTGAAGAATGACCGGGGAACGGAGTACAAAACTTACCTGGAAGTTTACAATGAACTCAAGGCTGCTTATAATGAGCTTTGGGATGAGCTTTCCATGAAGAAATATAATGTACACTACAGCGAGGATTTGCCGGTGGCCTATCGCAAGGCGATCAAATCGGAAATCCCCTTCGTTCTATCGGAAGCGGAACCAACTAATTTCGGTGAAGAATAAACGGATGCGTCGTTGAAAAACTCCTGTTTGTTTATTCCTTCACAAATCGATCCGCCAAATGTTTGCCTTCAGGTATTTGGTGGTAGATAAAAATGCTAATTATGGCTAAGTTTACAAAAAAAAGAGGTAAGGCTAAACCAGCTATCTCTACGGCGTCTTTGCCGGATATCATCTTTATGTTGCTCTTCTTCTTTATGGTGGTAACCGTATTGAGAGATGCAGAACTGAAGGTGAAAGTGATTACGCCTTATGCTACCGAATTGATCAAACTGGAGGAAAAGTCGCTGGTAAATTATATTTATATCGGAAGACCACTGAAGAAATACCAGGACATCTACGGTACTAAACCACGGATGCAGCTTGGAGATAAATTTGCCGACGTAAAGGATATTCCACTTTTCCTGGAGAAGCATAAGATTAAAGTACCTGAAGCCAAGCGCCCAAGAATCACTTCTTCTCTACGTGTAGATGGTGAAGTAACCATGGGGATCGTTCAGGACGTTAAAACACAGCTTCGCAAATCGGGGCAGTTGGTAATCAACTATTCTGCAAAACAACGTCCGAATTAAGCAAACGCGGTTTGGACACCAACATAAAAAGGGCTTTCAGTGATTCGCTGAAAGCCCTTTTTCCTTTTTGCCTAAGCTGCTTAACGCAAACGATCCATCGACTTGACCAGCTTGTGGTCTTTGCGGATGTAGCGGCTGGCCAGCACAGCGAATATGATGGTCAAAACCGGCAAGGCCATACCAAAACCATAATCGATGGCAATATTGGCCGCTTCAAGCGCCTTATCCTGTAGAGCAGCAATAATTGCCCATACAGCTCCGGCGAGGGCAACAATCGCGCCCAGGATGGATAAACGGCTTTGCAGTACTCGGTTTTTAAAAAGGAAAATGGCAACCAACGCCACCAGACCGGCAATGGCAAACAGGATCAGCAGCGCCATACTGTCCTGGGCTGTATAGCGTGCATCCTGAAAAATGCTCGAACTGGCAATGGCACTTTCACTGGTCGCAAAAGGGGCCACCAATGCACTAAAGGACGAGGCTGAGGCCAGAAATAAGAAAATGGATTGAATTCTTTGAATCATGGTATCTTCAGCGATGGAATAAACCTGGCATAGCTGTAATGGTTAGTACGCCACCGGGCTCCACCTTTTTGGTTAAAAATTGGTTTACACCGCAAAGATACTATTCCAAAATTCATCAGACAAAGGTTATTGCTTTTGCCGAATATAGTCTTTGACAAGGTCTTCTAATACAAACAAGGGCACACAGCCGTGTGTCAGGATGATATCGTGGAATTGGCGGACGTCAAATTTGCCTTTCATGGTCGTCTCGGCCTTTTTCCGTAGTTCACGGATTTCCAACTCTCCCATTTTGTACGACAGTGCCTGAGCAGGCCATCCGATGTAGCGGTCAATTTCAGTATTGACCTCGTGCAGCGACAGAGCAGTATTGGAGGCCAGGAATTCAACGGCTTCGTCTCGGTTCCATCCTTTGCTGTGAATGCCCACATCAACCACCAGACGGCAAGCCCTCCACATTTCGTAGGTTAGCCGCCCAAACTGCTGGTAAGGCGTCTCGTAGATGCCCATTTCCAGACCAAGCCATTCGGCGTAAAGCCCCCATCCTTCGCCAAAGGCACTGAGATAACTGTGCTTGCGAAATTCGGGTAATCCCGTGAGTTCCTGCGCCAGCGAAATCTGTAGATGGTGACCGGGAACAGCCTCGTGCAGGGTAAGTGCCGGGAGTACATACAGTGGCCGGCTATCCAGCTTATAGGTGTTGACCCAGTAAGTACCGGCTTTGTGGTTTTCCCAGGATCCAGGCACATAGCGGCCACCCGTATACTTGGGTGCAATGGATGCGGGAACCGGTTCTACACCGTAGGGCAACCGGGGCAGGTGATTGAATAACTGTGGCAGTCGTCCGTCAATCTTTTTTGCCAGGAAGGAGGCTTCTTTTAGCAAGGCCTCGGGAGTTGGTGCATAAAATTGGGGATCGGTGCGCAGAAACTCCAAAAAGGCGGCGAAATCACCATTAAAGCCCAAGGTATCAATGATGCCCTGCATTTCTTCACGGATTCGGGCTACTTCTTTTTGACCTATGTCAAAAATCTCGTCGGACGAGTAGGGTAGGGTGGTAAAATATTTTACCTGCTGCTCATAGAATTCCTTGCCTCGGGGAATATCAGAAATCCCGATAGACTCCCGTGCGGCAGGCAGGTATTTGTCGGTCATGAATGCCTTAATGCGACGGTATGCAGGCACCACTTTTTCCATAATCACCTCTTGGCCTTCCTTTGCCAGCTTTTGCCGTTTATTTTCACTCAGTTGCTCTGGCCACTGTTGGAATGGGGCATAGAACACACTAGATTCGGCCTGATCTATCAGATGGGGGGCAATGAAGTCCTCAACCCCTTCGAGTATCACCCTGGGAGCAATAATGCCTTCGTCGATGCCCTGTTGCATCAGGTCAAGTTGCTGGTCAGCATAAAGCGGAAAGGCCTGTAGCCGGGCCAGGTAATTGCGGTAATCCTTTTCGTTGTCAAAGGGCATATCGTACGGCAGGAAGGTGAAGTCTGTATAAAATCCTCCTTCTGCATTGATGGGGATCAGGTACGTCTTAAATTCGACCTGAGCTACGTCGTTGCGGAGCAGGTATTTAAACATCTCATAACTCACCCGGTCTTCTGCACTCAAACGGTCTGGATCAATACGAGCCAATTCGATGAGTGTAGACTTCCAGAACTCCACTCGCCGTTGAATACTGTTTTCACTGAGATTGGTCAGTTTGTCATTGTACTGGTGTACACCACAAGCCGTTGCAAAGGTTGGGAATTCCTGCATACGGAATGCCCATTCCTGGTCAAACAGGGTGTACAGCTCGCGCTGGGCTGAGGTTGGGGCTGGAGTTTCCTGTTGGCAAGACCAAAGCAAACAAGCCAGACAGATACTCAAAAGATATCTCATTGATTTTCTTTCTGTAATTTTACCGGTAAAAGAAGGGTAAAATTAACAAAATCAACACAGCTTGTCGACTCAACCGCAATCGTATCAGTTAAGTTATTGGGAAAGTGAGGTCTTTTTTAAAGATATTGATGTTTTAATTATTGGCAGCGGCATCGTAGGGCTCAGTACCGCTCTGTCATTGAAGGAGGCCGCTCGGTCACTAAAAGTGGTGATTTTGGAGCGTGGGCCACTGCCCATTGGTGCAAGTACGCGTAATGCCGGATTTGCCTGTTTCGGCAGTATGACCGAATTATTGGATGATTTGCAAACCAGATCCGAAAATGAGGTGTGGACTTTGGTGCAAAAGCGCTGGCAGGGACTGTTGAGATTACGCCAACGAATTGGTGACGATGTATTGCAATATACAGAGGCCGGTGGTTTTGAGCTATTCCGACCGGGTGAAGAGGAGGTGTTTGCTCAATGTCTCGAACAGCGCCAGCAGTTTAACCAACAGTTGAAACAAATTACCGGTCACCCTGAGGTTTACCGAATGGGTGATAATAGGATTAATGATTTCGGTTTTCGTGGGGTAGCCCATTTGATGGAAAATCAAATTGAAGGTGTATTGCACACTGGTAAAATGATGCAAGCTCTTTTGAAATTGGTGCAGCAATGGGATATAAAGGTGATTAATGGTGTTGGAGTCTTGAATATGCGGGAAGAAACGAGGGGAATGCAGGTTGATACCGACAATGGATGGCGCATCAATGCCCGACATTTAGTGGTGGCCACCAATGGCTTCGCGGCTACACTACTGCCAGAATTAGCCGTAAACCCGGCGCGCAATCAGGTATTGGTCACCGAACCCATCACGGATCCTCCCTTCCGGGGCGGCTTCCATTATGACCGGGGCTATGTCTATTTTCGGGAAATTGACGGCCGAATCTTACTGGGAGGTGGTCGCAATCTCGACCCGGAGGGAGAAACCACTACTGAGCTGGGACAAACGCAACAGATCAAGGAATACCTGGAAAGTTTGTTGTCGGAAGTCATTCTGCCTGGTCGGAAGGTAAGAATTGATCAGGTTTGGAGCGGCATTATGGGGGTAGGTACGGTGAAAAGTCCCATTGTTCAGAACATCAGCTCAAAAGTTACAGTGGCAGTTCGCCTTGGCGGAATGGGCGTTGCCATTGGCTCCCTGGTCGGGGAGGAAGCTGCAAGGCTGGCCCTTGAGGCCCGCTAATAGTTCCCAAATAATCGTTACAAATATCATCGTGATATTTATAATGATTATATTTATCATCATTATTTTTATTACGATTATTTGTTTTGAGTTGGCCCTCAAACCGGCACACAAACTTATTCTCTCCCCACCACCACAACCTGACTTTCCTCAAGCAGCGGCATCATGCGGTAGCGACAATACAGCTGAACCGTGGCCAATACATCCTTTTCACAGTATATGGCAATGCGGTCGAGGTCTTTTTCTTCCCAATAGACACGGCCTACATTACTGCCGTCGATATCGTCTTTAGGTGAGGGAAATCCCAGCACTGCGGCCAACAGCTTTAGGGATGTATAATTCTTGAAGTCGCCAAATTTCCAGAATTCCATAGTATCCAGCAGGTGTTTGGTTTCCCACGGTTTTTTACCGGCAATCTGCAGTGGAGTGGGCAACGGTAGCTGATTGATCACCATGCGGCGGCAGATGTAGGGAATGTCAAACTCACGGATATTGTGACCACATAGGGCATATCTGTTGGTGTTGCGGTAGTGTTGTTCGAGCAGTTCGCTGAATTCAGTGAGCAAGGCTGCTTCATCATCACTGGCAAAGGATTTGAGGCGCACCATGAGGCGCTTATCCTCTTTATCGCGATACACCGCGCCTACGGAGATACAGATAATTTTTCCAAACTCCGCATAAATGGCCGCACGCTCCTTATAGTAGTCGGCGACTTCCTCTGGTTCGAGTTCGTCATCAGCTTTGCGCAATAGTTGGCGGGCTTTGGTACGCCAAAGGTCTTGAAAAACCTCGTCGAGTTGATCATGGTCCGGGTGAGCCGATACGGTTTCAATATCCAGGAAAAGGATATTGCCAATATCAAAAGCTTCTAACATATCAGGTGTTTTTATCGTTTATTTTGCTTAAAAGTAGTGATAAATTGATAATTTTTTCAATCTCGGGAGGCCTTGGTTTTATTGATATTTCCGTGCATGGCACTTAAGAAAATCTTAAATTTGTAATATATCGACACAATTTTCAGAATTTGAAGCCCGTTTTATTGCCAGTTCAAAACACACGCTTCAAAGTTAATTGGTAAACCAAATTTTTTAAACATGAGTACGAACAGTTCAAGTCCACGTCCAACCCCTCCAAATCCGGGGCCAACGACGACTCCTAACAAGAGCAACCAACAACGCAACACGGCTATTGCCGCAGTAGTGATTGTAGCTCTTCTGGGACTTTGTACGTTTCTGGTTGTTAGAAATTACCAACTTGGTAACAAAAACACTACCCTCGCTGCTTCTTACGACGAAAGCGAACAGTTGAAAGCTGAACTCGAAAAGCAGTACTATGAGGCTCTTTCAGAGTTGGAAGAGATGAGAGGAAGTAACGAAGAGCTTAACGCTCTGATTGAATCACAGAAAGAGGAACTGAAAGCACAAAAGGACAAGATTGACGGCTTGCTTCGGTCTAAGAAAAATCTGGATCAAGCCAGAAAGGAATTGGCTAATCTCAATGCCAAGGTAGAGCAATACCTGGCGGAGATCAACCAGCTTCGCGAAGAAAACGAAATGCTTACTTCTACTAACTCGCAACTGACAGAGCAAAATCAGTCATTGACCGGTGAGCTGGATTCTCAGCGCATGACCAATGCTGAATTGAGTTCTGAAAAGGCGATGTTGGTAAGTGAAAAAGAGACACTGGAAGAGGAGAGAGCCAGATTGTCTAAAAAAGTAAACATTGCTTCCGTCATTAAGGTAGACGAACTGGATGTAAACGGTTTGAAAACCAGAAATAGCGGAAAGGCAGTGAAGAAAAAGTTCGCCAAGAATGTGGAGCAGATCAACGTATGTTTCAACACTACTGCCAATGTAGTAGCAGAAGAAGGTACGGAGGTTTTCTACATTCGCATCATCAACCCACTGGGTGAAACGCTGGCGATCGACAACCTGGGATCTGGTGTATTCACCAACAATGCTACGGGTGAAGAAGTACGTTATACTCAATCTAAGGAGATCGACTACGATCGCTCAGAGAGAAATGTCTGTGTAGATTGGGCTCCTGGCCAGGCTTTCGCCAAAGGTACCTACGATGTAGAAATCTACAACAAAGGCTATCTCGCCGGAAGTACTTCCCTTACGCTTAAGTAATAAAGATCAATAACTGATCATAAAACGTCGGAATGGCTGAGGCTGTTCCGGCGTTTTTTCGTTACGGGCTACCTTAGAGCTTATTTGGAGCTTGCTTCTACTGCAAATCATGGATTTAAGAACCTAGCGTTGTCTTTTGATATTCACTTAACCCGCTAAGCTCATATAAAAAGACTTAGCTAGAACCTTAAATCCCTGATTTTCGTGACGAATCCGCTCCAAACAAGCTCTTAGATCAAAAACAAATCCTACTTTTGACCGTTAGATTGTTGGAAGATTACAGCGTTTTACATGAAAAAAGGATCAAAAGAAGAGAAGACATTGCACAACCCCGTTGATGAGGATAAAGTGGCCGAAAATCCACATTTGCTGCCCTATGCTCATACGGTGGGTGGTGTGGTGATCAAACCCATCGATAAGGGTAAAGTAAAAGGACGTGCGGTGAGTTCTATGTACGAACAAACCGATATGCAACTGCAACAGATCAAAAAGCAAATTGAGTTGCTGGCTGAACAGGCTCAGGCCATCCAAAAACGGGTGGCTATCTCCGAGGAAATCTATCAGGCGGAGATGAGCTTTGAACCACTGGTGGGGTTTGTGTATCACCTTTATCGCCGGAGTAATGGCAAGGCGCTTCTTTCCATGGTGGGGCCGAAAGAATGGGGAGGGGAACCACCCTATACATTTGTGGGCACAGTCCGATTGCTGGCCGACCACACCTGGGAAGTATTGGAAGATTGATGATAAAAGCTTTTGATGATGCAATATTTATGGGCCATTTTATTGATGACTACCCTGGTCTTTACGGGAGAACCTTCAAAGATAGAGTGGTTGTGTGAAGAGACACATGACTTTGGTGATATCCTGCACAAAGATGAGGTGAGCTATACCTTTGAGTTTAAAAATGTCAGTGATGAGCCATTTGTGATTGACAACGTCCGCACTTCCTGCGGATGCACCGTTGCCGACTGGGGCGTAGAACCCATCCTGCCCGATTCTACGGGCCAAATCAGCATTACTTATGATGCGCATGATCCTGGTTATTTCTATAAGTGGATCAAAGTGTATTTCAGTGGCCAGCGGAAGGCTGAAAAACGTTTTATTGAGGGCTACGTAGTTGATTAGCACTGCCTTTTCCACAAGGCAACTTCCTCCCAAAATTGCCCCGTTTTCGTACGGGTATTCTGCCCATTATCATATAAGAACATCAGAGGGATTAGAAATCTGCAACTTGCAATTGTATTTATTTCTAACCCATCAAATGTTTTTATATGAGCTACTTTTTCCAAAACTATGAACAACACCTGCGGAAACCAATATTGGCTGCTTTGTTGGTGTTTTCGCCTTTTTTCTTGCTAAGCCAGCAACGATTTAATCAGACTTCAATCAATACAATTCTAAAGAAAAGCCAACGTTCCCTGGGAATTACGGCAGATGATTATGCCGACATCGAGATTATTGGACAGTACGCTGATGATCACAACGGTCTGACCCACGTCTATTTGCAGCAAAAGCACAATGGAATAAAGCTCTCCGGAGCGATCTTGGGCCTTCATTTTAATACTTCCGGGGAACTGGTCCATAGCGGCAACCGTTTTTTTCCTGATAAAAAACGAAATATCAGACCGCTAAATGTCAATATTTCGCAAGAACAAGCTCTTGCAAAAGTATGTGAGGAACTGGATTTGACCTATTCCTCAACAAAAGTGATTGAAAGGGTTGCCGGACCTTCTCGGAAAATTGTGTTCGAGAAAGGAAATATCTCTCTGTGGGATATTCCGGTCGAGCTCGTGTATCAAATTAATGAACGGCAGTTGACTCCCGCGTGGGAAGTGCAAATTTACCAAACTGATGAGCAGCACTACTGGCTGTATAAAGTAGATGTTTCAACAGGAAAGATTCTTGATCGAAGTGACTGGGTGCAAACCTGCCAGTTTCATGCCCATGAGGAATCCGGACATAGTGCTGAGCATCATCAGCACTATCTTCCTGAAGTACCAACTCTATTCAGCGAATTTACTCAGGAAGAACAGCTTCCCGTGGTCAATAACTTTTATAGAGTTTATGATTCCCCAGTGGAAGCGCCCAATTTTGGCGAAAGAATCCTGGTCAGTACGGTGGGCGACCTTGGGGCATCGCCCTTGGGTTGGCACAATGACGGCATTCTTTCCTATCCAATCACCAAGGGCAACAACGTTTATGCCTATGTTGATTTGAGCCCCATCGGCCAGGTGGGCTATACTTATGGCGTTGGACTCCCCGCCGTTGGTGGATTGCCTGGTGAAGATGGACCATTGGTTTTTGATTTTCCAGTGAATTTTGACGATAATCCACAGCTGTACCAAAGTGCCGCCGTCACCAACCTTTTCTATTGGAATAACCTGATTCACGACGTATTTTACAACTATGGCTTTACCGAGCAGGCCGGAAATTTTCAATGGAATAACTTTCTGAATGGAGGAGCCGGAAATGACCCGGTATTGGCGGAAGCCCAGGATCCTTCACTAGTCGATAATGCCAACTTTTTTACACCACCGGATGGATTGCCGGCACGCATGCAGATGTATCTCTGGACCACCAATATTCCACTAATTGACGGTGATTTTGATAATGGGGTAATCGTTCACGAATATGGACATGGTATTTCTACCAGACTCACCGGTGGCCCTGCGGCAACATGCCTTTCGGGAAGTGATGAACAGGGAGGAGAAGGCTGGTCAGATTTTTTCGGCTTGTTGATGACCATGAAACCTGGCGAGATTGAGGATGCATTCAGCTCAGGCAGAGGTATTGGTACCTATGTATTGAATGAGCCTTCGGATGGTCTGGGCATTCGTCCTGCCAAATACAGTACAAGCTTTGCGGTGAATGGCTACACCTTTGCCGATGTGACCAATGCTGAAATTAGCGTTCCGCATGGCGTTGGGTTCATCTGGTGTACAATGCTTTGGGAAATGACCCACAACCTTATTGAGGCCTACGGTTATGATCCTGATATTGCCTATGGAGGTGGTGGGAATAATATTGCCATGCAACTGGTTGTGGATGGGTTGAAGTTACAGCCTTGTTCTCCTACTTTCATTGATCAGCGAGATGCCATTCTGGCTGCGGATATGATCAACTATGGAGGTGCAAACCAATGCTTGATTTGGGAAGCTTTTGCCAAGCGTGGCCTGGGATATAGTGCATCATCTGGCTCTACGGCATTGGGAGACGAAGTGGAAGCCTTCGATTTGCCTCCTTCTTTTTGCCAACCTGTTTTGAATATAGAAACGACTATTGACCCGCTGGTTACTGACAATCAGCAAGCGCAGGTTTTAATTCAGTTGACTAATAATTCCAATCAGTTGATTCAGGACGTTACGGTTACTGACCAATTACCGACCGGCACTTCATTTGCTGCCTCAAGTCATGGCGGCCAGATGGTAGGTAATACCCTTAATATTTATAATGTAGCCGTTGCCCCAAACAGTGTTGAGACGATTACGGTAACCCTAAATGTGAATACTGGGAGCCAGGCGCAATTGCTGTTTAGAGACGATATGGAACAAGATCCGTTTAACTGGACGACTAATGTCGGTCTGGACCAATTTAGCTGGACCAATCAAGAGGCCTTTGCAGGTTCCTATTCCTGGTTTGCAGCCGATCCCAATAATTTTAGCAATCAGACTCTGACGCTAAATGAGGGCATTGAAGTGACCAACGGTACCCACTTGCGTTTTGCGCATCGCTATAATACCGAACTCGGATTTGATGGTGGCGTCATTGAGGCATCGGCAGATGCCGGAAGTACTTGGAGCGATATCGGAAATTTGATTGTTGAAAACGGTTATAACGATTTTGTCACTGCTGCCAATAACCCATTACTGGGAGGCTTTGCATTTGGCGGAGACAGTCACGGTTACTTACACTCCCTGGCCGATCTTAGCTCTTTTGCCGGGGAAACCATTCAGGTGCGATTCCGCTTCTCCAGCGACGTTTTAACCGGTCAGGAAGGATGGTTTGTTGATGATGTCGAATTGGTGAACAATCCTACGATCATTACCAATACAGCGGCATTTAGCATGGCTAACGGATTTGTCACTGGACAGCACACGGCAAAAAGCCTGGTGCTTCAAGCAGGAAGTCAAGCCTTAGCGGGAGCATTACCTGACAACGGTATCGAAGCAAATAATAATTCATTGAACACAGACCTTTCATTGAATATTCAACCGAACCCTGCGTCTGATATTGCGAACATATTGGTGCATTCAGTTGAAGAAGGTAGTGGAATGCTTGAAGTGCGCAATCTTCAGGGCGAAAAGGTTTATCTATTGGAAGCCAACTTAGCCAAAGGACAAAACAACACTGTGATCAATATCAGCAACTGGGCTGCTGGCATGTACATCGTTAGCGTAAGCTCGAAAGGGATGTTGGTAAGTCAGAAACTAGTTATTCATTAGTTAAAGTTGCAATACTAGCCGGAGAGCCATTGTCGTTACTCCGGCATTTTTCTCTTCTTTTAAAATCAAGAAAATGAATTTCAAATACAACATAAGTTTCCTCATCCTTTTCTTTTGCGCTCTTGTGGCTTCGGCTCAATTGAGCGAGAAGGGCGTGCCGCCAAGCAGCTACTATGCCCTTCCACCAACGGTGCCCGTCAAGACGATGCCTGGAATCAGCCTTAAGTCTTTATTGGTGGAGGATGAAGCAGATCTAGCCAGCAATCTTCCCCTACGTTTTGCAAAGGGATTTAAGGTGAATTATAATCTGACCAATTCAGGTGTTTGGCATGAACTAGAAAATGGTGACCGCGTATGGCGCCTGCGTATTGAGTGTCCTGGTGCGATGAATATCAACTTCCTGTACAGTGACTTCTTTATGCCTCCTGGAGGGCAATTATTCGTGTACAATGAAGATAAATCTCAGGTGATCGGAGCTTTTACTCAACAGAATAATAAACCGAATAGAAGATTTGCTACGGCCCTCATTCACGATGATGTAGCCATTTTGGAATACATCGAACCGGCAAATGTTGCCGGTCAGGGAGCAATCGAGATTGCTCAAATTGCGCATGGTTATAGAGGATTGGATGGGCAAACTGCTTTAGAAAAGGCAGGTAGCTGTCAGGTCAATATCAATTGTGAGGAAGGTGCCAACTGGCAAAATGAAAAGAAGGGGGTAGCCAAAATTATTATGGATGGTCTGTATTTGTGCAGTGGCACCCTTGTCAACAACTCCGCACATGATTGCAAACCTTACTTCTCCACCGCCAATCACTGTATCGATGGGGGGATCAAACAGGATGCAATCATTAATCCGGATGTTTCGGGATACGTATTTTATTGGAATTTTGAATATCTCAGTTGTGATGCATCTGGTATTTTACCCGAACAAACTACCAGCGGGGGAACGGTAGTGGCCAGTTCCGGTACTACGGGCCAGCATACCATTCTAAGTTCAGATTTTGCCTTGATTTTGTTGGCTGAAAATCCAAGAGATCAATACGATGTGTACTTCAATGGTTTTGATGCCAGCGGTAATTCCGGCAATGGAGGAGTTGGCATTCACCATCCGGCAGGTGATGATAAGAAGATTTCGATCCACAGCTCAACACCTCAGGCTAACGGCTACTTCTGGGATCTATACTGGGACCCAACTCCAAATGGATATTCTGTCACTGAGGGGGGCTCTTCCGGCTCTCCGCTTTTTCGCGAAAATCACCTGGCCATCGGTCAATTGTTTGGAGGAGGGTCGGTGAACTGTGATGATCCGGCGAATGATCTTGCTAAATATGGCATGTATTCCTATTCCTGGACCAATGAAGATGATCTTTTGAGCTTTGATGCCCGCCGTAGATTGCACGACTGGCTGGATCCGATTGACAACGGTAATTTGACAGTGGTGCACGGTGCTTATGACCCTTGTGAGACTCCTAGGGTGTATTTTGTGGGCTCATCAGCCACTGTCGCAGAGGACGCGGCTAATGTAATGAACGGATGTAGAGATTATATTGATTATGAAATACAGCTGAAAATAACACCCTATCCAACTCAACCGGTAGTGGCCACTATTCTGTATGGTGGCAGTGCTTCTTATGGCGCCTCTGCTGACTATGAGGTTTTACAAAATTCCGTCACCTTTACCAATGTGATCAATACCGGAAGTATCATCGTAAGAGTTTATGACGATGCTATGGTGGAAGGCCCGGAGCATATTAACTTAAGTTTTGCGGTAAGTGGTACCAATGGATTGACTGCTGTACCATTAAATGGCTTGAATACCTACCAAATCAACCTGACCGATAATGATCTATCTCCGGATAGCCATGTTCAATCTGTAAGAAATGATGATTATCCGGCAGAAGCTTATCTGGGGCCATTTGAAACGGTTCACTTTTTTGATCCGGGTACCGGTGGTATTATGATGACAATCGAGAATCTGAGTGGCCACAATTACGGTTGTACCAATGTAGCAGTTGATCACGCCGGTGCAAGTGCGAATAACAATTGGGCATCCGGATCGACTACCGCTAAGACATTTATCGTTCATCCGGAATATAACAATGCCAACGGCAGCTACCACATTACCTTGTACTATACCAACTCTGAAGTTCAGGGATGGGAATGGTTTAATAACCAAAACGCTAATCGTAATGATTTGACACTACATAAGTTTCCCAATGCTGCAATTCCAGCCAATGAGTCTCATGGCGTATCAACAGGCACTACCATGGGCACATACGGGAGTGATTTTACCTTTAGCGGTGTTTTCAGCAGTGGTTTTTCAGGATTTACAGTTGGTTCACTCAGTTTGTTGGAGGATGGTCTAATGGGGCTTACAGCGCCCGGTGTTCAATTACAAAATCTACCCCTACACCAGGAGCTGTTTCTACAACTCTCACCTAATCCAACGCATGAAATGCTCAAAGTCTCCCTTACGCAGCCATTAATCACTAGTGGCCAACTGATTGTCAGGAACCGCCTGGGACAGGTAGTCTACGAACAGGCTTTAACTGAGGGGCACAATGAGGAGCTCAGAATAAATGTCAGTGACTTGCCTCCTGCCGTTTATTTTCTGCAGGTTTCGGGAAAAGACGGCTTTATGAAAACCGAGAGGTTTGTCAAATATTGAGAATATAAGCGGAAAACCAGTTTGATGAAAGATCACCAAATCTTGGCAACTGACTGTAGGTCAAATTGTTGAGTCCCAAATCTTCATGAGGGTTTGTTTGACTCAAACTCCATCCGGCCGGTGCTGATTACTTTCAGTGCCGGTATTTTTTTTGACAGATCATTAAGTTATGATTGCAAAAAAACATTGGCAATACACAACTTTCTACCCAAAAATCAGTACTTATATATTACGAACAGGATCCTTTCAAACAGAAGCTGCCGTCATGGACGAGAAATTTATCGAAGCATTATACAATGCGCACAAGGATGCGGAGTCCATTCCTTCCCCGGATTTGGTGTGTGGTTGGCTCAACGGAGTGCTCAAACTATTGTTTCCGGAACTGGCTGATCGTCACTACGAAAATTTTCGCAGTTTTCAGCAGCACTACAATGCTTTACGGCTGGAACTTTACACTATTCTGGAGAAGATCGGAACCCATCGACTGGAATTGGCCCCGGAAGTGCTGGAGAAGCGATTTCTGGAGCAGCTCCCCGCTTTGCGCAAGGCACTGCTGATCGATGCAGAAGCCATTTTGACCGGAGACCCGGCTGCGCCGAGTATAACTGAAGTAATCCGCAGTTATCCGGGATTTTTTGCCATTGCGGTACACCGTTTGGCGCATGAATTTTACAATATGCACGTGCCGCTTATTCCCCGCATTCTTTCGGAATATGCACATAGCCAGACCGGCATTGATATCCATCCGGGCGCGCGGATTGGCCCGCGATTTTGTATTGATCACGGTACCGGGGTGGTCATTGGCGAAACGGTGGTTATCGGTGATCATGTTAAGATTTATCAGGGGGTAACCCTCGGAGCGCTCAGTGTGCGCAAGGAGATGGCCAAAACCAAAAGGCATCCCACCATTCAGGATAATGTAGTAATCTATTCCGGGGCAACCATCCTGGGTGGAGACACGGTGATTGGTCACGATAGCATCATTGGCGGTAACGTCTGGATTACCCGTTCGGTAAAGCCTCACTCCAGAGTTTATTATCAGGGACAGGTGCTGCAACGTGAAGAAATTGAAACTCCACAACTTTAATACATGGCAACAATACTGGATTTAGTAGGCAATACTCCACTGGTTGAGATTACTCATTTGTTTGATCGGCCGGGAGTACAGATTTTTGGAAAACTGGAAGGACAAAACCCTGGTGGAAGTGTTAAGGACCGGGCGGCTTACGGGATGATCAAGGGGGCGTTTGATCGGGGCGAATTAAAACCCGATGTACGTTTGGTGGAGGCCACGAGCGGCAATACGGGAATTGCGCTGGCAATGATCGCCCGATTGTTTGGTATCGGTATCACGTTGGTCATGCCGGAAAGCGCCACCAAGGAACGGGTACAAACCATGAAAGCCTACGGAGCCAAAGTAATATTGACACCTGATGAAAAAGGTATAGAATATTCGCGGCAATATGCTGAAGATTTGGTGGAAGAAGGAGGGTATTTTATGCTCAACCAGTTTGCCAATCCCGACAACTGGGGCATGCATCAGCGCACGACCGGACCGGAGATATGGAAGGATACGGAAGGGAAGATTACCCACTTTGTTTCTTCCATGGGCACTACCGGTACCATTATGGGCGTATCGCGTTATTTAAAATCGCAAAACCCCGGGGTACAGATCGTTGGGGTACAACCTACTGATGGTTCCAGTATACCCGGCATTCGGCGATGGTCTCCGGAATTTTTACCCAAGATATATGAGCCTGAGCGGGTAGATCGCATTATTGATGTGGCACAGGACGAAGCAACACGAATTATGCAGCGCCTGGCACAAGAGGAGGGGATTTTTGGCGGCATGAGTAGTGGTGGAGCGGTAGCAGCTGCCTTGCGGCTGGCGCAGGAGCTGGAGCAAGGTCTGATTGTCTGTATCATTTGTGATCGGGGGGATCGTTACCTTTCTTCGGGGATTTTTGGGTCGTAATAAGGTTAGCAAGTGTTAAAATTCAAGTCATTGTGCATCAAAATCACGTTCCAAAAAAATAAATCAGAAAAAAAAAGATGTAAAATCTAAAGTTTTTGGGTAGATAAAAGACCGGTATTATACAATTTTTATGGTCTATTTTAATGATAAATATCTGAATGTCAGAATTTTATAAAATTCTGACATTTTTTTTTACTACAGTAAAAGCCGAAATTGTACTTATTTCCGGGAGAGAAATACTACATCTTTGTATTGTCAACGAGAAAGAACATATTAAGACGACCAAAAATTTGAGTTGACACGACTTACTACTAACAAATTATACTAGAACGTATTAGACTGACGACTTACTACTAACAAGGACATAATCCCACGAATGCAAGTTATAATCTCATGAAGTTTTTGAAGGATATCGATGGATATCCTTTTTTTTGGTATGTAGATAGCCTCTCAAAGCTCTTTTCCAACCGATTAGGTCACCTGATCGGTTTTTTTGTTTTAGGGATTCCCTGATTTATGCGGAATGTGTCTACCTTTGTCAAAGATAGAATATCCTGGACAATGAAAAAACATTTGGTAGCACCTTCGCTTCTGGCAGCGGATTTTACACGGCTCAATAAGGCAATTCAGTTGGTTAATGAGAGTGAAGCTGATTGGTTTCACTGTGATGTGATGGATGGCCGCTTTGTGCCCAATATTTCGTTTGGTATGTTTATCATTGAGGCCATCAAACGAGAGGCCAAAAAGCCGCTGGATGTACATCTGATGATTGAGGATCCCGGTCGGTACATCGAATCATTTCGCAAGGCCGGGGCTGATGTCATTACGGTACATTATGAGGCCTGTACTCATTTGCACCGGGTGGTGCATCAGATCAAAGAAACCGGAGCGAAGGCCGGAGTAGCCTTGAATCCACATACGCCGGTGCATTTGCTGGAAGATTTGATCGAAGATATTGACATGGTGTTGATCATGTCGGTCAATCCGGGTTATGGCGGTCAGAAGTTTATCTACCAATCCATCCCAAAAATTCAAAAACTGAAAGAATTAATCACCGTTCGCAATACACATACCCTCATCGAGGTAGATGGGGGGGTGGGCCTGCAAAATGCCCAGAAATTACTCGAAGTAGGCACTGATGTGTTGGTGGCAGGTAGCAGTGTGTTTAAGGCGGATGATCCTAAAGATGCCATCTCAAAACTCAAAAATATTGGGCACGAGGTGGCAAAATTTGTCTGAAAAACCGGTCTGGTCTCTGATTTATAAAAGAATATCTATGCAGCGTTTTTTTGCTCTCCTGGGAGGGATGTTGTGTGTCACCGGCTTGTTGGCACAGTCGGGAAAGGCGACGATTACGGGATTGGTTACCGATATTGAAACCAAAGCTCCCATTGAATTAGTCACGATATATATTGAGGGAACCAATAATGCAGTGGAATCGGCATCGAATGGTCGCTACAGCATTGAAGTGCCCGCAGAAGAGGAACTGACCATCGTCTTTTCCCGGATCGGTTATAAAGAAACGTCTACTCAACTCAGCGAAATGCCGGCCCGCAGTACCCGGCAGGTCGATGCTTCACTGGCACCGATCGATTCTGACATCGAGGTGGTGGTTCGCGAAAGCAAAATTGACGATGCGGGCATGATGCGTGAGGATGTGGCTCAGCTAAAGCTGCTGCCTACGACTACAGGAAACCTGGAAAGTGCGCTGCCACATATCGCTTTGGGCGTCAGTAGCGGGACCGGCGGAGAGCTAAGCTCTCAGTACAATGTACGAGGTGGCAACTACGATGAAAACCTGATCTACGTTAATGACTTTGCGATTTATCGTCCGCAATTGATTCGTACCGGGCAGCAGGAAGGGCTTACTTTTCCGAATATTGACCTGATCAGAGACCTGTCCTTCTCATCAGGTGGCTTCGAGGCCAAATATGGAGATAAACTCTCCTCAGTACTCGATGTCAATTACAAACGCCCTGATAGCACCAGGGCTTCGCTCGGCATGAGTTTTCTGGGAGGATCGGCCCATCTTGAGGGGAGTACGAGCCTGGGAAAAGGAGGCTATCGCAAGTTGCGTTACCTGGCCGGAGCTCGCTATAAAACCACCCGTTATCTCCTGGGGACGCTGGACATTGAGGGAGAATATATACCTAATTTTGCTGATATTCAGGCCTATGTGACTTATGATATAAGCCGCAACTGGCAACTGGGTGTCATGGGAAACTACAACAGTAGTGTTTATCGCCTGAAACCGCAATCCCGGAGCACGGCAGTAGGGTTGATCAATTTTGCGCTACAACTGTCCACTGTATTTGACGGGCAGGAGGTTGATGACTTTACTACTAGCATGGGAGGACTTTCCCTGACCTACATTCCCGACCGGGACCACAATCCCTATTATCTAAAATTTTTGGGCTCTGCCTTCCGTAGTGATGAAAACGTGCGTATCGACATCATTGGGCGGTACAGCCTGAGCGAGATAGAAACCAGTCTGGGTAGTGATGACTTTGGAGAGACCCTGAGTGAACTGGGCAATGGTACGCGCCACCTATACATACGTAACTTTCTGGATATTCAGATTAGTAATGTAGAACACAAGGGTGGCATAGAACTTCAGTTATACCCCGACAAAGATGATGTGACGGCCAGCCATTTTCTGCAATGGGGTGCAAAGCTACAGCAGGAAACTTTTGATGACCGCATCAACGAATGGGAACGCCTGGATTCAGCCGGGTATTCTTTGCCTTATGATACTAGCCAGGTGCTATTGGACAACGTACTGAAAACCCGGAATATCGCCACCTCAAACAGGTTTTCGGCCTTTCTGATGGATACTTACACCTGGCGGAAGGAAAGTAGTGCGGAGCTGAAGTTATCGGCCGGTGTCAGGGCTTCCTATTGGGATTTTAACGAAGAATTGATCATTACCCCTCGAGTACAATTGTTGTACAAGCCGCTCAATACCAAACGGGATATTTCCTATCGATTGGCGGGGGGGCTATATTTTCAGCCACCTTTTTATCGGGAAATGCGGGCCCTTGATGGGACGGTCAATAGTAATATCCGATCGCAAAAGTCATTGCACATTGTAGGAGGTATGACCTTTGACTTTAATATTGGAAAAAATAATCCGAAGAAGTTCCGATTTATTACGGAGGCCTATTATAAACGATTGTGGGACCTGATTTCTTATGATGTTGATAATGTGCGTATCGTGTATTCGGGCGTGAATGATGCAGAAGGGTATGTTGCCGGGATCGATTTTCGTCTGAATGGAGAGTTTGTTCCCGGGGCGGAATCCTGGATCAACTTATCTTTCCTGACGGCGAAAGAGCGGCTTGATGGCGTGCAACACAAGGAAAGGGACGTGGGGCAAAGAGAAGGCACCAATGTCAATTATGTATCCCGTCCAACGGATCAGCTTTTTACGCTTTCTATGTTTTTCCAGGATTATCTCCGGCGCAATGAAAACATCAAGATGCACCTCAATCTCACATTGGGTAGCGGGTTGCCCTACGGAATCCGTGGCAATAATGATGTTTATCGCAATACCTATAAGTTTTCTCCTTATCACCGGGTAGATATCGGCTTTTCGGTGGCTTTGTGGAAGGAAGAAAACCGCATGAAGAAGCCTAAACATTTTCTGCGCTGGACGCGCAATACCTGGTTGAGTCTGGAGGTCTTCAACTTGCTACAGGTGCAAAACCAGGCGGGTGTTGACTGGATCAAGACGATCCTCAACCAGCAGTATGCCATTCCAACCTATCTGACTTCTCGACGGATTAACTTGAGGTTGCGCATGGACTTCTGACCTGGGGAGCTTGAAAAATCGTTACAAATATCATCATTATATTTATAATGATTATTTTTATCATGATGATATTTGTAACGATTTTCACCCTCGGCACCAATTCACCAACTCCCGGGAATTCAAAAAACTTCTACTCCGCTCACTTGTTTTATCACTGACTACCTTTTGGGCGATAATGAGTGACTTTACGGTCGTTTTAAGTCCAAAGACAAAATATTTGACGGAATAGTTTGTTCCAACGTTTTTCTGTCATATATTTATTTTTTGAATGCATGAAACATCGAAATAATCAGAGAGATGAGCGACGCAACTGAGAAAAAAAGAATCCTGTCCCGCTGGGATGTCATCTGGCTGGTGGTCGTTTTTGCGATCCTGGCTTCCGTACTACTGGAAAAAATGGGCATGCCCATTGTCAATACTTCTGAGCAAACGGAAATGGTTGACAATCCACACCGGGACTAGAGCCTCAAGTTTTAATCCCCCGTTATCACAAACTGTTGAATCAGTGCTTGGGAACGGGTATTGATTTGCATCAAATAAACGCCTGTGGGGTAGCCTTCCACGGTTACCTCCAAGATATCTTGACCATTCGGCCAGGTATTTTCCAAAATGGTTTTTCCCGTTAAATCTACCATACGATAGCTTTCCGGAAGGACCTCGTTGTCCATTAACTGTATCCGCAATTGATCATTCACCGGATTAGGCGACAAAATCAAATATTCAGGATTCTGCACCACATCCCTGGTATCAATGGTAATGTCGGCGCAAGCCAGGTTGTTGGTATGATCACCGTCCATTTGTCCGTTGGGAAGGCTGGTCCAGAAGCATAGTTCCGTTAGTTCGTCGAAAGGTATTCCTTGTACTTGCAAGGTACCCCAATCAAGAACCACGCTCTCACCAGGTGCGAGCAACAGATTCTCGAAGGTACGCCGGAAATTGGCCCGGGTAGGACAGATAAAGGAACAGGGAGTAAATGCGGTGTTGAGGGTGACTGATTCGAGGGTGGTGCTGCCTTGATTTTGTACAATAATTTTGACATTACTCCAGGTAGCCGTACCCGCATCATTACCCGTTATACCGCATTGACCAATGGTGTCCAGCTGAAGGTCTTGATAGTTTACATCCAAGATAGCGGCATCGTCATTAAGGGCGGTTGGTGTGCCGTCTAATCCGGTTGAGTAGAGAAAAATATTACTACCCCGGTGTGCCAGCGTCCGGTTGTACACATTTACCTCCTGCTCGCTATCGTACGGATCGGGAAGTTCGTCTCCCACATACACCAGCTTGTTGTTGGCGATTTCAAAATCGTAAAAAATAAAATGCGGATCCAGTAGGGTAAAAGATTGATCAATGGTCAGGTTGTCGGACACTTTGGCGACCATTGGTCTTTCGCTCGGGGTCCGACCAAGAAGATAAAAATCCGTCCCTTCTATCAGCATTTGCTGGAAAGAACCCTCGTTGCCGAGTGCCAGTTCGTCCAAACTATTTAAATCAGTATCGAGCTTAAACAAGCGGCTACTGGTGAGTACCAAAATATGATCCGTATTCGTATCGGCAATCAGGGCCTGCCCGCCAACGAGGCCAAATTGATCCACAATATTTCCATCCAAATCCATCTTGACCAATTGGTCTTCACCTAGAATATAGAGGTGATTGTCTGGTCCGAATATGATATCTTTACTTTCAAATAACTCTCCCGGCATCCAGAGGTTGGTTTCCCAAACGACACCTTCAGCGGGGTCAAACTGCTTTACCACGCCATAGGTGGAAAGCACCCCCAGACTGCCATCCGGGAGCTGGCAAAATTTAAACATTTCCCACACCTCAGTGATGGAAAGCTGATTGCCCAAAGTATCGTATTCTGCAATAAAACCAGGGAGTCCATAGTCACAACCCATAACCACACCGGCTGCAAGGATGTTGCCCTCCTCAGTAACTTGCAATGACAGGACTTCTCCCAATTCAGTGCCGGTGATATTGTTGACATTCTCTTGCCAAAGGGTTGCTCCATTCGCGTCAACCATGCGTAGGTAAGGAGAAAAAGACGGATATCCCATGAAGGCTCCAATTTGTCCACCAATTAGAAACCGATTGTCGTCGACAACTAACAATTCAGATGCAAAGGACAGCATTGATGGTTGATAGGCATGGTTTAAAGATTGGGCTTTCAAAGTTGTATTGGCCAATAGAAAGAGCGTGAAAAGTAGGATGCGGGTTTTCATATTCATAGTACTTATAATGAGATAATACTTAGACTTAAACTGTAGTAGAGGTGAACAACGTAACTAATTAGACGCCATCCTGGGGTTATGGCGTTGGGGTGGCAAATGGTAGCTTTTTGACAAAAATACGCTAATTTTCGGGGGATTTCTTATTGCAATTGTATTTTAAGGGCCAAAATCTACCTATAATGAAAAAATATCTATGCTATTTGTGCGCATGTTTAGGATTGTTTCTATCGACACCTTTTTGGGCTCAGCATACCTTTTCCATCGTTGCCGTTGACCTTAGCACTGGGGAGGTAGGCAGTGCCGGTGCCACGTGTGGTGATGATGTCATTTGGCCGGGCACTGGTGGGGCAATATTGATCAGTGATATTCTGCCGGGAATAGGCGCTATTCATACCCAATCTTACTATCTGGAGGAAAATCAGATAGCGGCCCGCACTCAAATGGAGGCCGGACAGAGCCCTGAACAAATCATCGACTATCTGGTCAGTAATGATGTGGTTAGCAATCCTACCTTGCGACAGTATGGTATTGTAGATATGCATAACGGGCAAGCCAGAAGTGCGGGATATACCGGTGTGAATTGTCTTAATTACAAAAACCATCTTCTCGGTGAAACGTACGCCATTCAGGGCAATATCTTGCTGGGAGCAGGCATCCTGGACTCGATGGAAGCTCGATTTCTGAATACTGAAGGCCCACTTGCGGTGCGATTGATGGCCGCTCTGCAGGGCGCAAATGTTGCCGGAGCCGACAGCCGTTGTCTGGATGAGGGTGTTTCTTCCTTATCAGCATTTGTGAGGGTAGCCCGTCCCGATGATGTAGCAGGTAATTTTTACCTGGATTTGAATGTACCCAGCACGGCATTTGGGGTAGAGCCCATTGATAGTTTGCAGGTGTTGTTTGATGAATGGTTGGTGGCAACGGATGTTGATAATCCTACGCAGATGGGGCGGAAACTGCAGGTTTATCCCAATCCGGCAAAAGGAGCGGTGCAGGTGACCCTGGCTGATTTGCCGGGGCCTCAAACCGAGCTAAAGCTGGTGGATACCCAAGGCCGACTACTGCTAGCCAGGATGGCCACTGAACAGCAAACGGAAATCGATGTTTCGGGCATAGCAACCGGCGTTTATTTAATATTGATGGAAGAAAAAGGGCGGCCTGTGGCCAGCACCCGGCTGATTATCCATTGAGGGCTTACAAATCCAGCGTCAGAAAATGCTCCTTTAATTCATATTTAAACCGATCAATCACGGCCTGTTCTTCCGGGTGTATCCCATCTTCGCTGGCTTTGGCAATGACGTCCAATGCGTCAAAAAGGATGGCGTATTCTTCGGCAGGACCGTATGCTTTGCACGTTTCCAGTGCCCGGTCGAAGGTTTCCGCTACGCTGGTATTTTTTGTTTTTTCATAATTAAATGACCATTCAATGTCGGCAGCGCCAGGAATGTGCGTAAGGAGTGTGACCAGTTTGCTGGTTTCGGATGCCTGCACAATACCATCGGCTTTGGCTACGGCATAAATCATTTCACCAATGGCGCTGTACAGCTTGTCTTTGGAAGGCTTCATTCAGGTGGCTTTTCCGTACAAATTACAGACAATTTTTTATAAAAACAATCAAAAGTTTTTGAGGCTGTAATTTCCCAAAACACTTTTGATCGAATATAAATTGACGAGTCACTGATCAAAGTCACCAGGTTTTTCTCTCACCTACGCAACCCTTTTTCCGTCAATCTCCATATTGGCTAGAGTATATTGTAATTAATGGTGTAATAGGATATGAGTAAATTCATTTGGGGATTCCTGATCCCGGTTTTCCTTTTTACCGCGTTCCGCATGGTGGAGGTACCACCGCAACAAGAGGCCTGGAAATTGGAAACACCCTTGCACGAAGTGCTGATCTCTTTGGGTGAACCCGAACCCAAACACAATTTCAACTTCACGCCCGAAATGGTAACCCAGGGGGAGGAAATTGTCAAGACGGGAAGAACGACCTTGCCCAACGGCAGCCGGTCAAAGCGCGTGAGCAAATACTACGTCTGCACCACCTGCCATAATCTAGAGCAGGAGGACCCTGATTTGCGCTATAGTGACCCGGAAACGCGGTTGCCCTATGTCAAAGCAAAAGGCATTCCATTTTTGCAGGGAACCACCTTCAAAGGGATTGTGAACCGGGAAACCTGGTACAATGATGACTACGTACGCAAATACGGGGAGGAGAGCATAGGAAAAGCCCATCGCGATCTGCGGGAGGCCATCCAGCTATGTGCCGTGGAATGCTCACAAGGACGTTCGATGGAAGACTGGGAAATTGATGCTGTGTTGGCTTATTATTGGAGTTTGCAGTTTACTTTGGACGACCTGCAACTGAGTGATGCAGATTTGGAAAAGCTGAATCAAGGTAAAAATGATCCAAAAGAACAACAAACACTCATCTACTGGTTGAAGACCTTTTATTTACAGAAATCACCGGCCCACTTCTATGATTCCGCGCCCAATAAAAGAAAGGGTTATGAAGGGTATGCTGGTAATCCGGCACGGGGCAAGGACATTTACGAGTTGAGCTGCCTACATTGCCACAAGTACGAGGGTGTATCTCATTATGTACTCGACGAATCCAAATTGAGCTTTCGGGATATCAAACGCATGATCCCCCGAAATTCTCACTTTTCCCTATACCAGATAATACCTTACGGAACCTACGCCATTCCGGGACACCGGCCTTATATGCCACACTATCCCGCTGAGCGCATGAGCAAACAGCAGGTAGAAGACCTGCGCAGGTTTGTGGAACAACAAGCAAAGTAATATTAAACAATTTAACATGAAAAAAACTCCCTTCCCTATGCTTCTGGCATTGGCGGTCTTTTTGATGACGATCAACGCCTGTAAAACTGATCCGATTGTCATCGAAATTGTGGGCGGTCCCGTCAATATCGATACTACAGGAACAATTAATTTTGTATCAATTACCGAAGAGAATCCTTGTGATAACGATGTCATTTCTTTCCAGGATCAGGTATTGCCTATTCTGGTAGCCAATTGTGCGTACAGTGGTTGTCATGATGCGCAAAGCCACCGAGAGGGTATTGTCTTAGAAAGTTATAGCCAGGTGAGAAGTCGCGTTCGTCCGGGCAATCCAAACAATAGCAAAATCTACCGGTCGATCACCGAAAATCAGGGGGATGATGACTTCATGCCGCCCCCCCCGGCGTCACCATTGTCGGCTTCGGATATCAATATTATCCGCAACTGGATTTTGCAGGGCGCCGAAGACACTGATTGCCGGATGCCCTGCAATTCCGAAGAAACCTCTTTTGCTGATAATATTTTGCCCTTGATTCAAAACAAGTGTTACGGCTGTCATCAGCCTTCCAACACTCAAGGCGATGTCAATCTGAGTGACTATGCGCACATCCGCACTTTTGCGGTGAATGGCTTGCTGATGGGCACCATCAAACACGACCAGGGGTACCAACCAATGCCACCCTCCGGCAATCAGCTGACCGAATGCCAGAGGGCGCAGATACAAAATTGGATCATTGAGGGGGCTCAAGACAATTAAATCGAATAGCAATGAACACAAAATATTGGTTATTGGGGATCATCCTAGGCCTCACCACATTGGTCTCTTCCTGTTATTATGACAATAAAGAAGACCTGTATGATTATATCATTGTAGAAGGGGAAGGCCATCCCTGTGATTTTACAGATGTTTCCTATACCACGGATATTGCCACTATTTTAAACTTACAGTGCAATGGTGCTTGTCACAATGCCAGCGACCGCCAGGGAAATGTCATTCTCGACACCTACAATCGTGTCATGCCTTATGTCAATAATGGCAGCCTGATCGGGTCGATTAACCATAGTGGTGGTTATGCCATCATGCCTCCCGGCGGGCAAAAAATATCGAGCTGTGATATTGAAAAAATTCAATTTTGGATTGATAACGGAGCACCGAATAACTAGAAAGATGAAAAATTTCCTATTGGCACTATGCTTTCTTTTCAGCGCCTCTTCGATCTGGGCACAACTAAGCACGGAGTATGCCTACAATACCTTTGACGGCACCCGTGTGGTGGTTGGACATTCTGTGAAAATGCTACAGGAAGGGGAATTAGAGTTTATCATTTCACATAAATTTGGACGAATCAGTAGTGGCGCCGGTGAGTTTTTTGGCCTGGATCAGGCCATCATTCGACTGGGCCTGGATTATGCCATCAAAGATTGGGTTACCGTTGGTATTGGCCGCAGTTCGATTGATAAACAGGCCGACGCTCTGCTGAAAGTCCGTTTTGCCCGACAGAAAAAGGGCGCACAAAACTTTCCGATTAGCATCACCGGGTTAGCAACTGGAGCAGCTATACTTTTGCCTTCACCCAGTCCGGAAGAGCCCTTGTTGTGGCAACATCGACTGTCATTTAATTATCAATTACTACTCGCCCGCCAGTTTGGTGAGCGGTTTTCGTTACAGGTAGCGCCAATGGTGACGCACTACAACTTGACAGATGGAAAAGCCCTGCCTAACGACGTGATCTCACTAGGTGTTGCCGGCAAATACCAGCTGACAAAGGCCATTGCCGTGAAGGCGGAATATTATTATATCCTTGCTAACCAACTGACTGATAATCGTACCAATTGTCTGGCAGTGGGCTTTGATTTTGATACCGGTAGTCACGTGTTTCAGATTCACTTTTCCAACACGGGCGGCTTGATTGAACCGGCCTTCATTGGCAACACCACTGGCGACTGGCTCAAGGGAGATATCCATCTGGGGTTTACCATCAGCCGGGTATTCAAATTCAAAGGAAGAAGATATTAAAAAAGCCTTTCTATATTCCAATTAAAGGTCAATTCTAAATCTTACTTTTTCTACGCCTTCGATTAGTTGCAGGGCCAGTTCAGCTGATGTAAAGGGTGTAACAGATTGATTATTGCTTTGTAATAACTTCTTTAATTCGGTGACAAAGACTGAAATATCCAGATTGCGATTATCTGCATCGCGCCAGAAGGTGACTCCATTCGCTCCGGGTTTGTTGATCACCTGCAAGGAAACCGGGTTATTATTTGAATCTACCAGCTCATCACCTTCAGCGGTGCGCAGCTTCTTCTCGTAACCTTTGGTGAGCGGGTCAAGCCCAAAATGCAGGGCCTCCGGTTTCTGGTGTATGTCAACGGTTTGCACCAATCCTTGAAACAGACAAAGTAAGATATTGGGTGACATTCGTTCCATCCTAAGCATCTTCAAAGGTGTTTGCGTAGTAGGGTTGTCATCCGCAATGAGCTTGCTATAGCCCTCTACCAGCAAATCTGGCCAACCTTTTACTACATCTGAACGCAGTAAAAACCCGCTAATCTCACCATAAGGATTGGTCCGCGCCTCATTTCCGTACAGTCGATCTCGCGTACCATCCTTTGTGCTCATTCTGCCAATACTAAAGGCTCCATCGGTCAGGCAATCAACCCAAAAGTTATCCAGACGGAAGAAACGAATGGATTCGGTAGGTAGCGCGTCTTCCTCCGGCACCAGATAATTGAACGGTAAACGCTTTAGAAGACGCAATTCATTAAGCCACTCCACAACAGTTTGTGGAACAGGAACCGGATCGTTCGACACAACTCTCTGAAAGGGAAGGTGCTCGAAGGCTTCCGCAACTTCATATTTACTAGTCTGACTTTGAGCCCGTTTCCAGTTAAACAGTTCCAGAGAGAATTTTTTATCCTTTAAGGCTAATAACCTACCCAGTTCCCAGGCTGAAGCGTAGGACACATCAAACATGCCCAGGTTGGGATCATACATAACCACTTCATCGGCTGTATGTATCGGAAACTGGAAGTTGGTATCGGCAATGAGAGAAGGATATGCCCAATGTAGTAATAGCCGATTAAATTTTGATAAATTATCACCCTGAAGTTGCTGGTCTAACATCGCCTGTAAGTTGGCTGGCAAGGCAGTACTGAAAAACTCCGGGGCATAGAGGTTTTGATTTTTTATCAAATAATTCAAGTCCTTTAGTACGGTGGATAAAATGGCATCCGTAGAGCTGTTATCCCATTGACTCAGGGCATTACGGGTAGGTAGGGAAAGTTGGCTGGCCAGATTGGTACTAAAGTTGTCGTCCGGTTGTTTCAGCTTTTGCAATAGATTATTAGCATCCAAAACTGAAAAGGCATCCAATAGCGCGCGACCGTGGAATTGCTGCTGGATAGGAGCAGTCACCAGTGGTCCGCGATACCAGGAGACACTTTGATTGCCATTTCGCATCAGGTGCGGTAGGGCAGTAGCGCCGAGCTTCAGGTATTGTTGCCCAAGTCCCGGCAAATTGGCTGGAATTGGCTGATGAAGTGTCCCGCTATCCAAATGACGAAGCAGGCCACGGAACGTTTCGTGAGTAGCAGAATCGAGAATTTTTTCGCGATTGCTATTGGTGTCGCCCTGACCGATAACACCAGCAACGGCTTGTAGGAACTCAGGAGTACCGGTTACCTCTCCAATATTGATTAATTGATCGAGTAGATTGGGGGCAATAGTTGTAGTTTGCTTGAGTACATCAATGGTATGAGGCGAAATCTTGTAAGCTTCCAGACAACTAAAACTCCAGCTTTTTAGACTTATCAGACGCACCAAGTCGTTCCCATTAGCGCCTAGCAAATCAAAACCGGTGGGATTGTAACGCCCTTCTAGTGAAACCAAATGTACTACGGTTCTGCCTCCCCGTTTCGGCAAGCGGTTGGCCACAATGATTGCCAGTTCTTCCCCCTCCGTATTGGCATCATCATCGATGCCTTGCCTGACGTGGGTAAGGTATTGCAGGCCATCGTAGCTGGGCAGTTGAGCCTTCAATACGCTGGCCTTGACATCAATTATCCGCACCACATCGTCCAGGTGCTGTCCGGTTTCCATCTTAAGTACACTGGTTGAAGCCGGAGTGGCGCTGGTTTGCGCAACAATATTGGGGAAGGTACCTGCCACACCCTGAGGAGCACTTTGATCGGCTTGCAGTGCAGCCGGGTCGGGGGATTGCAACTGTTTGATGGTCAAAAGCTTTATGGCAGGGAGCTCATTTGCATCATCGTCAAATACCAAAAGGGCTAGCCAGGGTGGTGCAACGTCTTTAGCCGCAGCGTAATCGGCAGTACGCTCCCAGGGTAGGGTGCTCCTACCCAAAATTAGATGCGGAAAGACATTGGAGTGATCGCCCAGGCTACTTTCAGGGGGGAAGACCGATTTTATTTCCGTTGGATTGATCGAGAATCGCTCGCCGGCAACAGAGAAGGCTTGTGTGACCGAATTGGGTAGGTCTCCTTTGACGTCCCCTTTAATGGATAGAGAGGGTTGTACACTCAGCGTATAATCACCGGATAAAAGTCCCGGCCGATGGTTGGCAGTAAATTCTACTCTTTGGGAGGGAGGGGTATTATCTGGCATGACATTAGGCGTTTGCGAGTGTGATTAATTGAGGATTTTCCAAAAAGATATCCTGTATTTCGGGGTAGAGAGCAATATTTTCATTCGGGCGTTCATAACCCAAAGCGCTTAAAACAGCATTGCGTTGCTTGGCAACATCAGGCTTCAGAATGGTATTGTGAATCACCGTTCTTCCTGAAGTTGCCTCTCCTTGGAAAATACTGTCTTGCTCCCAGGCGAAGGAATCATTGACACCATCAGTAGAAAATTGCAGTTTTTTGCGATCGATGGGCTGGGTGTGCGCAGCAAGCACCGGAGTTGCGGGACGTATTTCCACCCCGGTTAGGGCATTTTTGATAAAGGACTGGCCATTGAGCTTGGTTTCCAGTTCCTGCCCCCAAAGTGCTGCCGGGACGTTCTTTTCAATGGCGGTGAAGGCAAAATCATCAAAATGGGAGTCTCCTTCACGCTGAATGCTGATTTGCAAGGTAGAACTGTACTGATCTTTGGTGACGGCCATCGGGGCAATCCCAATGTCACTGCCTGCATTAACTCCGGTACCCGTTGGTGGGGCCGACAGCGGTAGCACAGAGTCTACCGTTAAGACGAGATCTTTAGGATTAACAATCGAGGTTGTTGAACCATTTTCATCCATTTTCCTGATCAGACCTTTTTGCACGTTTAGTGTACACGATTCTATTTTGCCGGCCTCCTTTTTGCTCTTTGGCAGGAAGGAGTTCCTGAAATTATCCCAATCAATTGGCTCTGGTTGGGGGGCAGTATTGTGGCCGAAATGCACCGTAAAAGAAAATACCAGGAAGTGAATCTTGGCAACACCCGAAAATTCAGGACCCCATATGTGGAGGTCAGCACCCAGATCCAGGGAGATATGGTGCGTACCCAGGAAATGAAAGGTGAATTCAATACCAATATCGACGTATATCTCCGCGTCGTAGTGGTACGGCTTCCAGGCAATCAGGAAATCAGCTCCTGCTTTAAACCAGGCTTTAAGTGCACCATCCTGCCAGACCGCCGCAAGATGTCCTCCAGCCATCAGTGCATGAGCGGTTAAGGCAAAATAGGCATCACCGGTGATGCTGAGCTGGTCACTGATTTTCCAGTTGATTCCCAATCGTGGCACCTTGGGATAATGGGCAGGCACCTGATAACGAGGGTGGTACCCTCCAACCGTCAGGACAAAGTCGCCGGCAGAAATACCTTGCGGCTGATCTTTAAACCAGGTGAAAAACGCAAATCCGCCGGTGAGATGGCAATCGCGCGATAGCAGGTAAGAGGCAGTAGTGAGTTGCGCCTGGACCCCGAGAAAACCTTCATCGGGCAGGAAAACGGCTTTTAGGGCCAGCTGTACCTCCGCAATAGCCGGAGCACTACTGCCCAGTTCCGGAGTAGGAATAATGGCGGTGGACAAGCCCAGTAAATCGATTTCAAAGCGTTGGCCGAAACTGACGGCCAATAAGGCAAAGGAATCGATCATTTCAAAAGAAGTAAACTTAATGCCTACTGCGAGAAAATATTGACCTACCGATGGAGGAATATATTGGTTGAGTTTGGTCAACTCATTAGTAATCTTGGCCGCAATGTCAGTTGAAGAGGTATTTCCCAGCGGAGAAGCCGATTGCGATTGGGTGGCTTCACTGACGAGCGGAAAGTTTTGCACTTCAGTAATACCCGGCATTAGCAGCGAACGATTGTACCCGAAACCGGCAGCTAATCCCGTCACAAAAAAGAAGGCAGGCCCTCCGAGAGGGTAATCGAGAACAGCATAGACAAAAAGAGAAGGATGCCCTTCATAATACGCAAAGGATCCAATTGCCGAAAGACTAAATGCCTCCGTCCGCAACAAAGCTGCACCGCTATATTCATCATAGGGATCGCCCGAAGGTGGGGTGATCCTCATACGCTGGAACGCACCGCCAATTTCAAACGCTGCTGTCTTAAAATCTAATCCTAAACCATGCAGTTCAAAACTGGGTTTGATAGGTGAAAGCGGAGAACTTACCCCCAGGCCATCAAGCGAAAGCGAAAGTGGGCCAACGGATAAGGAGGCATCGAGTAGTAGGGTCAGTGTGCCGGAGGCAAAACGCAATCCAAATCTCTGGAAGCTCACCGGCCCGAAGTTTTTCTGTACTGTGAACCACTTGGTCCCATCAGGAGCTGTACGGTTGGCACCACTGGGCGCATTTGCCGGGGAATTGCTGGTTTGCACCTCACCCGTGCTGTCATTAAACGATACCGGCAAACTAAGTGGAATATTTTCTTTGCCAAGACGCACCATCACCGTTAATCCCACCCCTTTCTTTACTGCCGTATTTTCAGGATTGGCATTGGGCGCCGCTGGTGGTAATGGAGACGAACCTCCCACAACCATCGCCCGCATTGCCGCTATTTCTTTTTCCTTAAAATTGGCAGAGGCAATTATTGGCGTAAAAACAATCTTCAGGGATTGATCTTTGGGAAAAAGCTTCCCAACCAAGGGTAGCCCCGCCAAATTGATGTCAGTACCCATGTCAAGGCCCAGAAGAAAGCCAGAGCCATTGTTTGGGCCACCATCCAAGCCTCCATGATAGGCAAATAAAGCATCTTTGATCTCAATCGTCCAGCTATCATTTGCCAACAGGTTGGCATCGGTCAATTCATTGATCAGGTTCCCAATGGCGATTGTTTTATGATCCAGATTTTCATAACTGGCCAAAAAGAATTTGTCAGTATTAGTACTGCTAAACCTTAAATCAAATTCCATCCCGCTTAGCGTCAGCGATCCCAGAAAATCCTTTTGGTATTGATCTTCAAAGTTTTTAAAGTCGACCTGGAAGTGCGTTTCAATAATTTTACCGTTGAGGTCCCAATCGGTAATGGCATTGAAACTAAAGTCTTTGGTATTGGTCTGGAATGAGGTCTCGAGCGTTTTCAGATCCAGGGTCAGGCTCTTTAACGGGTCGGGCAGTGTGGCGTCTGCTTGCAGACTGGTTGCAATATCACCAAGCACTGTACCAATATCGATCTGTACTTCATTGGTTGTCTGGCCAGAAAACAACCAACCGGAAGTAGTTGATTCGTAGTCGGCTGAAAGCAGTAGATCCAATCCGGCAATTTGGAAAACGGCTTTAAAAACAGCACTAAGGTCGGTCTGAATACCACCGGTGTAGCTGATATCCATACTCAATCCGTTGATTGATAGACCGTGTACAATAGTCCAGTCGCCACTAATGCCAAGGTCAAAGCTATACTGTTTTCCCGCCGGATGGGCACTAAATCGAAGATCTTCAATCTTCAGATTGGTCGGTACACCTTGGCTTGTTCCCAACTGATTGCTAATCAAAGTGCTTAGATCGGCTGTAGTTCCGGGGGGGAGACCTCCGGCAATTGTAAAGTCGGGCAATTGTGCGTGCACCTCCAGCTCAATGTCAGCAATTTTTAATAAGCCACCAATGGTTAGGGCCAACTGGGTATTGGTGCCCGGGGCCATCACCATGAAGTCAAGTTTGATCTCTTCAATTTCCAGGATGCGGTCGATGACAACCCAGTCGTTTGTAGATTGAATATGCAGGGTGATATACTCCAGTATTCTGCTTTGCAAGCCCACGGCAAATACAATGTCGTGCAAAGTTAAACCAATGGGGGGGCGATAGAAATCCGGAAGTGCCGATGTTCCCAGGTCAACACCGCCGAGCCAATGGGCAATTTCGGAAAGGCCAAGATCAAAAACATCTTCGGTGTTGATGCTCAATTCAAGCACGCTCAGATCACCGCCAAAAGTTGCCGCCAGTGGCACATCCACCTTGGTTTGATTATGAGAAAACTGGATGTCCCCCAACAGCTGAGAGTAGGTAGTGGGCCAGGTTATACCGCCTGGCTTGTCACTGGGAATAGCATAAGAAAGATGTTGCATTTGTAAGGTAACATCCAGAAAACCACCCAGCGAACTCTGAATCTCCGGGGAGACCTTAAGGATCATGGTCGGTACACCATCCAATAGCTTTATGGGACCCGAAAGGGTGGCATTGGCGCCTGGATTAGCAAACCATTCCAGCATTCCCCAAACGGGGGAAGGTTGAAACCCGGACTGTAGGCTCGCCCCGGCCGGAAGGTTGTTTCTGGCGATACTTTCCAGTTTGATAAGTGGAGAACTAATCACAAACTCATCGAAATAATTGCCCTGCAGGCTGGAAAAACTATCCGAAAAGCGCCAATTGGCTGGTGGTGTGGCGGTTAGTTCCAGTTCTGCTTCCTCATCCTTGATATAAAATTCCGCCACCACCTCCATATTGACGGAAAAAATCTTCGCCTGACCCTTGATGCGATGAAAGGGATCGGCAGCCTGGCTGGTGATGCTGGCACCGGTGATCAGCAGTGTTTTATCCGGAAAATACTGACTTAGCAAAGCCGTGAGATTATCCGAGGATAGGGTAGTGTTCACCACACGCAGTTCACCCTGGTCAATAGTAAGCGTATTCTTTAATTTATCAAGGGTCATAGGTAATTGGCTCTAGGGTAAATGAATTAGATACTTACATCAACTGCTACGGGTAAATGATCAGAAATAAAACTATCAAAAAAAACGGCGGCATCTTCGGCATCCAATACGTTCGGATGGATATTATAAGTGACTGTTCGGGTTGGAGTGTTGTACGTTATCGGAAAACGATGCCCCGGAGGGTTAGGATTAACGGCATTTAAACGGGCGGTGGCCAGGGCATTTAAATTCTGACGGGCTGCGGCCCATGGATTAGGGTTGATGCTGCCTACAGGCTGTAGGTTTGGAACAGCATTACCTCTTTGTGCCCACGATCCCAGTTCGCTAAATACATCAATGACCATACCGTTGTTGACAGTCGCATTCCTCACAAAAAAGTTGTCGTAGGCATTGGCTCGATAAAAGTTAGTATCATCAATAATTTCTGTGTTGAAAGCATTGCTAATGACATCGGCATAATTATCGACAATATTTTTCCAGTTGGCGCCCTGTAACCCCGCCAAAGTTCGGATCGCGTTGATCCAATTATCATTGCCGGCATAGCTTTTGTTGGCCATGGAAGACAAATCAACAGGCGCATAGTTCGCCTGACCGGGAGTGGTGTTTTGCAGAGGATTTGGGTTCTGAAGGGTATAAATCCGCTGACCTTCAAAAGCAGTGGGCCCGATTCGGGTGGAACGTCCGTTGATACTGGCATTATTGCCACCGGCGTGAGCAAGTACAGCGCTGTAGGCATTGTTGCCAAAGCCAAGGATGCCTATGGCTGCACCTGTATAAATAATAGTATCCGGATAATCTATATTAAAATCTCCAGCCACCAGGGCTGCGTTTAACCCCCCTGTCGGTATAGCGGGAAAGGTCAAAAGATCAGTTCCTAACCTTATTGCTTTTTTGGCAGAGGAATGCATGCCGTTTGGAACCAGGTTTATCGCTTTTTTAAATCTTATTGTTCCACTGTACGAAACATTATTGTCAATTATCGTGGCTATGTTACCGACTACCCCTGCAATATTGGGGGGCACCGGAAGGGGCGCAGTGGGCATGCTGATGGCGCAAATGAGATGGGTGGCAGCAATGCCACCAGCCATAGCAATAACATGGGTCATTTCTTCTGCTTCACGCTTTTTTAAGGAACTATTAATGTGAGGTCTGAATTGATCTACTCCTTCACGAACAGCTGCGGTGATGGCATTCCTTAAAATAGTAGCCAGGTCATACCCTTCATCGATATCTGCGCTAATGCTCTGGTAGGCGCTGGTCACCACTTGATTATGATCAAAATTCCCCACAAGGTTTAGGCTTGTTAGGTTGATTGATATGCGGGGCCATACACTATTAGCCGCCGCTCCCCGGGCTTGATCAGCAGCATGCATCCCATCAAAATTGACAGCCCGTATTATTTCCTGAGAACTGGCATACAAATGAGTGGTATAAGCCTGGATAAAAGTGTCGGTATTGAATGGGGCATGGATATCAAGAACTGAAAAACGTCGTGGTGCCGCTCCATCATTGGTCTCAAAGACGGCAAAAGCAGGACGGCGTCCATCTGGAGTACCAGGTAAGCTATTCCAATTCGTTTGGGTTTTAGGAAAATAGATTAAATTACCAGCTGCATTTTTGACTACTTTCCCAATGACATGTCTACCCGGATTATTACCGTAAGTGGCCCTCCTGAATGAGTTCGCTCCCTGAGCTTCTTCGTGCCAGATATAAGCGACTCCCTCATCACCAACATTGACGAAGTCGTGATGCCAGTTTCCCGCAAAATAGGCTGGATTCTGGTTGTTCAGTTCTGCCACAATATTCTGCCTGACCCGCAAATGGTCGTTATTCGATATTTCAATGAGTGCACAGAGATCAATTTGGTATTGTCGCATTACTCTGGCAATGATTGCTCCTAAGGGATACTTATTGTATTTGGAAGTCCCGTAATTCTCTAAATTCCAGGACATGCATCGGATTCTAATCGGCATAGCTTAGGATTTTGATAATTGATTGACCTTTTTTTCCAGTGCTGTCAGCTGTTTTTGCAGTTTGTCAATGATCTCTTGCTGTTCTTTGATGGCACCGATGGCGAGCACTCCAAAATCACTATAACCCAGAGCTTTCAGGTCATATTTCTCGGTGACCAGCTCCGGAAATACTTCTTCTACATCCTGGGCAATGAAACCAAGGTGTTTTGGTTGGTCTTTACCTTCCCCCTTAAAATGGTAGTTTTTCGGCTGTAACTGGACGACCCTTTTGAGAATATTCTTTACGGGTTTGACCCTCACCTTGATGCTGGCATCACTGTGGTTCTTCCATCCTGAACCCCACGGTTCTAACCACCCCGATGCCCATCCTGAGTTGTTGGCACTAAAGTGGAAAAACAGATCTTTGTCGGGTTTATCCCATTTTTCAGGATAGATTTCCCAATATTGACCATCACTGGCATCAATGCGAATGCGTTCGGATACCCGCAGCGAGCCTCCGATATCAAGAGCCATGACCGGATTGGAGTTGTGAATTCCTACATTATTACCCAGGGGGTTAATGTGCAGCGGCCGACCTCCGTGTGATTGTATCCAGGAGTAGGTCGAGTGATACCCCAGCCTCAAATTGGATTGATTCATTGGTCCCAGAACAAGGGTATTCCCGTTGGCATCCTGATTGGTATTAACAATTTGCAACTTGCCTTCTGAGGTATCTGTACCAACGCCGACCCTGGCTGATTCAGTCAGGGTGAGGATGCTATGCTGCCAGGGTTCCTGAATGAAATACATGCGGCCACTGTTGACGTGGATCGCCCATTGCTTATGATTTGCATCGGTATCGATAAAATCAATTTGCGGTGCATTGCTTTTGATGGCAAAATTGCCCCCATAGCTCATCCTGTTTCCACTGTGCTTGCCCGAATTATGGGTGCCCTCCACCACCAATTGTTGTCCAGGGGTGTCCGTGTTTACCCCTACATTCCCAGATTCATTGAGTACCAGACGTTTGAACTCCCAGGGCTCCTGGATAAAGTACATGCGACCACTATTGACGTGGATGGCCCACTGTTTGTGGTTGGCATCTGTGTCGAGAAAATCAATCTGCGGAGCGTTGCCTTTGATGGCGAGTGTCCCTCCATAGGATAGTCTGTGCCCCGCTTGTTTGCCGGTATTGTGGGTGCCTTCCAATACCAGCCGTTGACCGGGGGCATTGGTGCCAATCCCTACATTTCCATTGGAGCCCAATACCATGACGGTGCGGTTGCCGGTCACATCGCGGAAACCGAAAAAATCGCGATTGCTAAAATCAGCGGCATTTCCCAGCCCGATATCCCACGTGCGATGTGTGCTGGGGTTGGTGGACGATTGTTCAAAGCGGATCATACCCCTTACATCGGCACCTGCTGCATTGCCCACCTGGAGCAGGCGCTGGGGGGAGCTGGTGCCAATACCGACATATCCGTTTCTGTGCAAAACCAAGCGGTCATGGTTCCAGGGTTGCTGAATAAAATACATGTGGCCGCTATTGACGTGCAGTGCCCAATCGTCGTGGTTGGCATCGGTGTCGATAAAATCAATTTGTGGAGCATTGCTTTCGAGCGCAAGGTTGCCTCCATAGGTCAATTGGCTACTGGCTTGTTTCCCATCATTTAGGGTCCCTTTAATGACCAGTGCCTGCTGGGGGTCAGCAGTGGCAATACCCACTTTTTTATTTTTAATACTGATTGGCGTTTTTTCCACCATGGCCACCAACTGACCATCCCAAAAGCCGGGTACATTTTCGTAGCGCATTACGATCCGGGCGTGACCACTGGGTGCATTGCTGTGGATACTGTTGATATTGATGGCCTGGACTTGTCCTGCAGAGAGGGTGATATCGGCCGTAGGGCGAAATATCCATTCCGGGGCGATGCCCTCCGTTTCTTTTGACTCCAGTGTCCATCCTGGAATGTCGATCGAAATACCATCGGCGTTATCGGTATCACAAAGTGCCCATTCGCGTTGACCCTGTCCGGCTTGAGCGGTGGTACGGGTGTCAAAACTGATAATAACCTTCGTATAAAGTTGATTTACACCACCCGGACTCTTGAAGTGCAGTTGCGCTTTTTCGGGAAAGGCCGGGTCCTCCAGCGGTAGAAGGTTGGTCAGGTGAAAGTGTAAATTGGTAGCCTGATTACCAACATTTGAAACTGTGTTGGGACCGGCAGGTCCAAAGTGAGCCGGGAGGTTGGGTTGCCCCAAATGATTGACAATGTTGATATGCTGGGTACGATGCCGACTGGGTAAATTATCAATATCCGTGGGTGTAGGGTCTTCCCGGTAGTGTAACTCTACGCGACTGCCACGGGCACCACCTTTTACATCGGCCCCTATGTTGATAATGCTGAACGTGAGCTTTTCATTGGTGTTCAGGCTAAATGCTCCATTCTTCAGCAGGTAAAGCACTGCGGACCCATCGTTGAATTTGGTTTTACCCAAAATCCAACCTTGATTGGCAAGCTCACCCGTTAATTGAATATTCTGATAACTTTCTTCGGATAGGGTGCCGGGACGAAAATGCAATGAAAAATGGTGATTATCGGTACTTGCAGTTTGATTCGACGGTGCCTGGAAATTGATTGTATTGTTGCTATCATTTTGTACATCAACTTTCAATAACTGACCAGTAGGTGAAGACAAAATGTATAGGACGCCTTGCTGGAAGTTGTCATATAGTTTGAAACTGATTGGGTGAACCCGTTTAAATGCCGCCATTGCGGTGAGATCTTCGTCTCTGTCCCATTCAACTTCTTCCTGAGAAATGGCGCGGTCGTAGATTCTGACATGGGCGATGTTGCCCTCCCAGAAGTTATCGACTTTACCGATCCAATAAGAAGTATCAGCCCGGTAGAATGTTTGGGGCGCAGGTCCCGTTGAAAAAAGTACCCCATCGCGGTAGATGGAATAGGTAGTGTCCTTTTTTACCCACGTGATTTGTACCCAGGTACTTTCAGTTTGGAAAAAGTCTTTGAGTAGCTGGTGAAACCGCTGACCGTTGTTGTCGTAAGAATCGTAATGCAGACCATTGTGATTGGGAGCTAGCCAGATGCCGGGTTTGCGATAGGCATCACCGTCACCCTGTTTACCAATGATGGCATGATATTTTCCATCGTTCAAAGCATCAGGTCGAACCCAAACCGATATAGTAAAGTCGTTACTATTGCCAAACGGGTCGGATACTTCCAGGAAATCCTCTTCGCTAAAAGCCAGGCTATTTCCAAAAAGATTGTCGGCAGTTAGTTTTGGATCGCCGTGGATGGTGGCCTTCTGCTGATCGGCAGAGAGGTCGGGAATATAATTTCCGTTTTCATCCTGATTAATGAGGTCGAGTTTTAGATAGAGTTTTAGGGAGGTGTCCATTTTGTTTTATTTGTGGTCAGTTTTGGATACTTTGGTTTGATGATTGATCTCGGGCTGTACTTCGTTATCGCCAAGCTGCGAAGCGGCCTGCTTTTGGATTTTTTCGATTAACTGGTACACCTCCTTGAAGGGCATGCCTCCCAGTGCATCCAGAATGAGGTTAGCTTCATCTACAGAGAATTTGAATTGCAATGTTTTATCCATGATCTTTTATTTTTTTGAGTAAGAAATTTTTTAAATAACTTAAATCGCCGGGGTCAACCTCAGCCATCCTTCCCGTATGCTTTGTTTGCCTTTAAATGTCGCTTCGGTTTCCACACCTTGTATCCTGCTTTGGTCCAGGATCATTTCAATGGCAGGCCTAAAGGGGGTAAATGCGGGGTCAAGCGTGGATTCCCGGCGGTCAGAGGGCAGATTCACCAGGGCTTTGTTGTCAGAAAAAGCGGTTAGCCAACCTTTTTGCAGCAATTGCTCCCAGATGGCATCTCCATTGTCGAATTGATTGAGGAAAGTTGACTTTTTCATGATTCCGACCCAACTGACTTCTGACCATTGGCCTTGTTCAATGGAAAGCCACGACCAATCAAATCCGGCTTCATTTGGCAGTGGAATGTGTAACTGATGGGCCGGGCTGATCAATGGTGTGGATAAGAAAGTAATGCTGATGTGCTCGAGGGCCTGACTATACTGATCCGGCGGGATAGTCAGTACCGAAGTCGGCAAAACACCCGTGGTCGCATGAATCATTGCCCGGGGATCGACCAGCATGGTGAGCACTACCGCTTCGCTTTCGGGACTGGTATATAAATGGGCTTTAGTTTCTGAATGATAGATAATGGCACTATGATCCTGGTTTAGACTGACTGGATCTGTTTGGGGGGAATAAAAGGGATGATCAAGAGGAATCGTTCCTTTTTTTTCAACCCAGTACCCGGCAACCCCATCATTTAATTGGCGATGTTCGCCAATACGGATGGGCACCTTCACTTTCGTGAACCCATTGTGTTCCCGCTCATTTCGACTTAAATCATTCATAAAAATATCCCACCCCTGATGGATAGCGGGATTGCCCTTTAATTCCATCGTTACCGATGCCCGAACTACTGCCAGCGGACGCCCGATCAGCAACGCTGTACTTTTGTGTTGGCTAAAGCTGCTTGGGTCAATATTCTCGATAGCCTGTTCCAGAGCCCCCAGAAATTTAGCGGCAAAGTCGGGGCCCAGGGCGCGAATATGGGTGACGACTTTTCGCAAATGAGGATGCTTAATCTCTTCGGGCAGCAGTACACCGTCCTCTCCGGGACTTGGGTCCCAGCGGGCCAGCGCATTGTCTTTGGGGTCCTCAATGGCGCTGATTGCTCCCAATGGCAAACCCTCATCATCGTATACTGCCAGGCTACTGTCGAGCAAGTTGGGCAGAATCCATCCACAAATTGGTGTTGTGGCCGGATGGCTATTCATTTCGAGGTCGTTATGAGCCGGATCGGCTGATAACCATCTCAAGTTGAGTCTTGCCGCCTGCATAAACCGGGGAGAAAGGGCGACGGCATATTGACTGTTGGGTTGATACATTTCTTCGGCAGCAGTTAATTGCCGTACATTCAAATCCTTGATTTGACCAAAGGTATCCACCAACCGGAGCCGACTAATATTTAGTTCTCCACTGCGGATGGGATTAAAACTTAGCAGCGGTTCAGGGGCTACACGGTTAAAGTTTTTTACCAGTTCACTCACTTCGGTGTCCGAAAAATGCTGATAATGGGCGAATCCAATCGGGTCAGCAATGGCAAGCTGAAAAGTTTGTTTATGCATTACCATCGCATTGTTAAAACCGCTTAGGGCCTGAGAAAGCCCGTAGAATCCGTTGTCCACCAGTCGGGCATAGGCTCTGATTGCCGTATAGAGGGCATCCTTTGCTTTGTCCTCATCATCTAGGTTGGCGGGCAGTGTACCTTCATAAGCCGTTTGTATCGTCTCAATCTCTGAGGTCGACAGGGGAGGGGCGCCAGCCGAAAGAAGGCTGTCCTGGTCTGGTCTGGGATTTTGCAGGTTTCCGACAACGATCTGTTTTTTCAGAAAGTCATCCAGGCTTTCCTGTAGTTTGGAGGTTGCGCCGGGAGCCAAAATGCTCGTTCCCGAATAAACATTAGCGCCTTTAACCACCTTTTCCCTTCCGGGATTGACCTTAAGGCAACAGGAATGCCCGGGCAGGGCGTAATTATTGATGATGTAACTGGACTCATATTGGCCCTGTTCTGTGTTATTTCCCCACTTGCGCGGAAAAAATTCAACTTCCCACTCCAGGAGAAAAGGATTCCACGTATTGGCATTCCACTCAGAAACTGGGCGCTCGCCCTCCGGAACTTCGCTATGAAGTTGTGTTATTGCCGATGCCAACTGATCCCTGTTAAGTACACCGGGGCCTTGTTGCGTAAGCGGATAGCTCAAATTGGTCTGATTCAAAAATCGAGTTGCCAGCGTCTCTGCAACTGGCTTCAGAGCGGTTGGCCGCAGCGCTTCTCCCTGCATGAAAATAACCGGTTCAGTAGGCTCCCAAAATTTTGCTGCAGGGATTGTCTGCAGCACCATCCAACGGGCTGCAATGGGGGCAAAAACCCCGGGGAACAACGCTTCGAGATAAATTCGGTTGAGATGAGCTGTTTCCGAAAGTGTCCGATTAGCCGGGGGTATTTGGCTAAGGGTTGACCCCTGTGGCGGAACCGTATTTTCAGAGAGGTCACTGGCCGAGAAGAAGTCGGTTTGATCAAGTAATTGGTTCAGGTTTTGAATAATCAGGTATTGCTGATCTTCGGTAGCTTTAAATCCTGCTGCCGCGCTTCCTGTAAGGATATCCTTAACCCCTTGCGAAAAGGCAGTAGCTAGTTTTGTAATCCCATTGGGAGGATTGGACGCATTCAACGCCGAAAAAAAACCGCTCCAATCGATTACCTCATCAATATCTTCAAGATGCACGGCATTCAGGTTATAAGCCTGCAATGCAGTAACGACATGATTGATGCTCTCGACTACCTTTTTGGCCAGTGCTCCCTGTGTGCCGGTTTGTTGTTGAGCGCCTACAATTTGTCCGGTAAGACTATGCGTCAGAATGTCAAAGGTTCCGGTTGCTGCTACTTTCTTCTTGATGGCATTGATTCCCTTGTGCCGGATGTAATACTGCACTTCATCCATGTCGGGATATTTCTCTTCGGTATCTTCCGGGGGATAGGCGCAAAGCATATATTTATACCAATCCGAAAAAAGCTGTTCCCGGGAGTCGTTCAGGACAAAGTTTGCCCGGTCAATGTGTTGTTGCCATTGATTCAGGTCATTGAGCAAATGAGCCATCTCTTTTGGCAGACTCACCCGTTGAGCTGTGTTACTCTTACCCGCACTTGACTGCGAGTCAGGCCTGATCGTCCAGATGTTGCCACCTGTACTTGCTTTAAAGGCCTTTTCCAGGCGTGCCTCCTGAAATTTAGGCCCAATATCAACCTGTTTGTTTTCCAGCGTTGCTGAAAATTGAATGGCTTCGAGCTGGTCCTCCAGTTCATAGGGATGGACGCCGTGCAGATCTCTGCTGAGAAATGCACTCAGGGCCTCGGTGCCGGTATTGCCCATAGTGATGGAAATCTCGTCGGTGCTGTTTGCATTTACTGTTGCTGGTTGATCATAATTTACAATGATGCTGCCATAGCAAACTACTTGTTGAGGAATTCCCTGGCTAAGGTCAACCTCGAGGTTAAGGCTGTCTTTTAAAACTTTTGCCAGTTCTGTATTCTTTGGTGGGCGTTGATTTTCTTGCTGAAATTGATCCTGGTACCAGATGAGAAAATTGCGGAGATAATCGTCCTGACCATTGCCATACACCCCCATAATCTCATAGCGGACCTTCCCGCTCGAGGCAGCCGCTCCACTCCATCCAAAAATCCCATGACAGTTTGGGTAGAAGGAATGAAAGTTTGGATTGCCGTATCCAATGGCGGTAAACGGAGACAAGTATTCGGTATGTTGTTCATTGGAAGGCCACAGTTCGAAAGGGTAACATCTTCCCATGTAGCGAAATGGCTGCGAAGTACTGGTCTGATCATTTCTGTAGGGGATCGTAACCGCAGGTGGTGGGTTTTCCAGGTGCTCTGGATACAGATAGTCACTTTCTACAATCCATTGATTTTCAACGCTGAAGCTGGTTTCGTTATTCCCGGAAGTACTTTTAGTAATGAGCCAGCGGTTGGGAACCTTGGGAAAGCTAACCCCTCCGTTGTTATTCAGGCTGCTCTGTAGACCGGCAGGCATTTCTCGGGTAAGAAAGGCGGGGAGCAACCAGTGCAGATGGATTCCTGCCTTAAGATTCAAACTCTGGTTTTGAAAAGCCTCGTACAGAGCCGATTCACTTAAGTTGGCAACATCTGGATTCAAGTCGTAGCCCTTAGAAGATGATGGCAGGCGAGAAAAATCTCCCATTGCATTGACGACAAGCTGATCCTTTGCTAAGGTTAGGGCATTAACCTGCAAGGGTACCAGGAGAACATTGTTTTCTGGCATGAGTGAGTGGTTCTAGGTGTAAAATTGGTTTTGACAGCAAAACCATAAATTGCCTCTCTGATAAAAAGTACAAGTCCTGAGGAGCAAATATCTTTTACAAAAAAGAAAGCGATGCTACAGTTGGAAAGCTTCTGTTACAGAAGCTTTAACCATCAGAATTTTTTGTCGCAGGTGGATTAGGAAACTTAACCGAAGGAAATAGGGGAACAATCCGGTTTGCAGGTAAATTTATCAAAAAAATTACGGTAGTACCGTTTTTTTCGCAACTTTTTTCAAAACCCTTATCCCAAAAGTAACAGTAGGCGTACCAGTACGTACCCTTGATTTACGGGTAATAGATTGACAATCTGCCGCCCTGGTCTGGGAATTGGTTTGGAAGCTATCTCAAAAATAATTTTGAGATAGCTTCTATTCAGGGGGCAGATTGTCAAATAGAATACTTTGTTTGTTATTTCAACTCAATACCCGTTCCCACCAGGTATTTTTTCTGCAATTCTAGCATAGCGGCATCAGTTGAAGCGCCGGCTTTCAGTACATCAGGCTTAAACGTAGGTTTCCCATTGCCAAAGTCGAGGAGGAAGCTGAAGTCGGTACCAAAACTGGTTTGGGCTACGCCGTGACAGCCTTTGCATCCACCCATATTAAATAATTGTCCATCATAGATCAGATTATTGCCATTAAAGGCATTCTGGCCAAATCCTGGACCACTGAATACGGACAGGAAAGAATCGGATTCGATTACGAAATTGGCCATGTAGTAGTTTTTGCTCGGGTCTTCGGCCAGACTGTTGTAGGGAATCGATTGTACTCCAATGAGGCGGTAGTATTGCCAGATGCTTTCCTTGTTGATGCCCGTTAGTTGGTCCCAAACCTTTTGAGTTACAGAATCCAGGTATGGAGGCACCACATGTTGATCAGGCAATACAGGTTTCATGCCACCTGTTTCCTTACCACTATTATCAAGCAGCACATACTGCATATCCGCACTGCGGTCATCCACCTGCTCCCAGGAGGCGAATATAAAATCAGGAAAGCTTTGGGTTTTGTGGATGATGTGAATGCCGACCAGACCGAAGATGCCATTGTGATAGTAAATGGTATTGCCCGAACCCTGAGTGTAATACAGTACATTTCTGCGGAAAAAACGGGTGGTATCATCCTTGGCGGGATCGAGTTTGCGCCAGGCTGTTTTAATTTCAATGGCCCCTTCATAAGTGTTGGAACTGCCGGGAATTGTAGCTCCTCCACAAGGCAGGCAGATTACATTACTATCCGGCGGACAATTACAGCTGCTGGTGGCTCCCTCATAGTATGCCTTGTATTTCACAAGGTTATTAAAGGTATTGCTTATCGCGCTCTTCAGAACGTTTGTGTCCTGTAGGTTTTTCTTGAAGTAATTGTATTCATCTGCATTTACTTTGGCCTGATAAAGCACCATTTGTTCACGATCGCTGTGTGCATAGATGTCACAGGAACCGATTTCGTTGTTTTCATCGAGGTTGTTAAACAATTCAAAACTGGGATTTTCCCCCGGAGCGGGTTTAATGTCCATAGTATCGCCAAAGCTGTAGTGCGGAGGTGAATTAAAGGGTTGTATTTTGCCGTAAAAAGGACGCAGCTCCGTGCGGTGGGCGTAGGTTTCCCAGACCACAAGGCCGGGATATGCACCGGCATCAGCATAGGACCAGGCTGTATCTCCCACACCACGCTGGGGGTTGGCAGTTGTGTACGTCGACTTCCAACTCATGGACAGGAGTTCCTCCCAGGCAAATTTGGCGATGTCTTCGACACTGGCGGTACGGGCAATATCTTTGGGTACCGTTGAGCTGATGTTGATGTACGGGGTTTCTGCTTCTACCAGGTCTGTTTCTTCGGCTGGTTTGCCATTTTGTTCGCAAAACCAGAAGGCGGAAACGATGAATAGAAACAAGCATACTCGACTAAAGCCGAATAAGGACTTTTGCATTGATTTTTTCATTTTGTTGCGGATTTAGGTATTTGCTGCAAGTTGGTGTTTTTAACACGATGAGGTAAGCGAAAATGTACGCTTTCGCGAAATCCGGTAAAAATACCCGGTAGGGTAGGTGTTAATCCCCTTTTAATATTTTGGGTACAATTGCCCTGTTTCCAGGATGGTAGATGGTCTAATTTTATAGCCTAAAACCTACAACCCATCTATTTATGGCAACGAAACCAACCAAAAAGAAACCGGGTAAGCCCCAAAGCCGCCTGGAGCACGTACGGGCTATTCTCAATAAGGCAGCCGGTGACTCTACAGCCGACTATCAGGGATACGGGCGCTTTTGGGATCTTCCAATTGAGCAGTTTTTAAAAGTTGTTATCTACGACATTCGCATGATCGCGGAGGCGCCGAAGCCCATCGATTGCTCAGATTTTGGTATGCCGCAACCGGGTACCAACCCAGCCCCGGCAAGTAAGAGTTGCTGTGGCAATTCCTCTTCTGAAGCTACTGAAAAACCGAAATCTGACTGCTGTAGTGATAGCGACCAGACGCTCGTCTCTTCGCCGGGCCGCGGTGCCAAGTCGGGCCTGATTATTGGCCTTAAAGGTGAATTCCCATTTGACGGAAGTCATTTTCCGCCGCTACCCTGGGGAGGCAGCAGCGTATCGGCCGAGGACATTCAGTACATTTCCAAATGGATTGATGATGGCTGTCCGGATGACGATCACCAAACGGCCGTGGATCAACAGCAGCAGGAGCGACTTGCTGCCGGACATGAGGCACACGTGATCTCTGATCGGCCGATCAATGAAATTAAGCATGAGTCGAATGGATTAAAGCAGCGGAAAAACATTGAATTTCTTACCGAAGATGAAATATGTAAATACCGTTATGCCATTCAGGAGTTGTTGAACCTGGATAAATATCCCCTTGATAACCGAAATTATAACTATTGGGGACGCCTGCACGGTGATGAGTGTCAGCACGGCTGGGAACAGTTTTTGCCCTGGCACCGCATGTTTTTATATGAGTTTGAAAAGCGGTTGCAGGAGGTTGTGCCCGATGTGACTTTGCCCTATTGGGATTGGCCAATGGACATGTACCTGATGGGTTTTCTACCTTCTCAAAAAGAGGTGATGAAAAACTTTCCCAAGAGCATCAAGAAGAAGATTCCCCGCGAAATGGTTAGTGGCGTTATCCCTACCATTCTGCGCTGCTATTTGACCAAAGAAGCTGCTCAGCGGCTGGTTGATCAGGGCGTGCCCGCTACCATTAGCGATATGGTGGGATATCAATACAATTCCGGACTGGAATTCTTTTGGGGAGTAGAGCAATTGATCGGTAAGGAAGCACTGGCAAAAAATAAGCTGGCCATTCGTGCAGAGCTGAGAAGTGCCAATCCGCTGTGGTATCCTTTCCGCTATCCTGCCAATTTTTATGACAATAATGGCAAAGCACTGGGTGAAGAAGGCATGCAGACGAAATTCAATCACCACTATCCACGCAAGAAGGATGTAGAACAAATTCTACAAATTAGCAACTGGACTGATTTTGGCGGTGGACCGCAATACGATACCTCATACGGAGCATTGGATATGAATCCACACAATACGGGCCACATCTGGTCGGGAGGGTTTAACCCAAATGCCGACCCAAACGATCCCCAAAATGAGCCCGCCGTTGGTGATATGCTCAATAATCTAACGGCCGGATATGATCCCATCTTCTGGCCACACCACTCTCAGGTAGACCGCATTTTCCACCGCTGGCAGGAGCTGCACCCCGGTCAGGAACCGGTGGGGTTGACGGCTTCACTTTCCGGGTTGGATTACATGGTCAAGGATGCCCTGAGCATCAAGCGACTGGGCTATGAATATGTGATAGGTAGTCATTATATCGAAACGAATCGCAATTTGAAAATGTCGCGCTTTAAATCAGGAGAAATGGGCACAACGGCGGCCATGCTTTCCGACCGGTTTAAGGCTGAGCTGAGGCTCCACAATGTGATACAACCATCCATTTCGTATGGATTGCGGGTATTCATCAACCAACCGGATGCCACTTCTCAGACTCCGCAGAATGGCAATGAAAACTACGCCGGCTTTGTCAGCTTTTTCGGTCACGGAGAGTGCATTGGTGGCCCCGGTCACTGTGATCCACCAAAAAAGGATCGAGGAATGTTTGACATTCGTACCATGCACCACAACACACCTAGAAATGTCAAGTTGGATGTCACCGATACCGTCAGGAAACTGGTAGAAAAGGGAGCAAAGAGTTTGCAGGTCTCCCTGGTGGTGATTGGGCCGGGTACGGAATCTGATCCTAAACTGCTTCAGCTAGACGGTGTTTCCATGAATTTCATGGACTAGATGACGAAAACTTCAACATTAAACAACCTGAAAATCCTATTTCTATATGCAAGCGAATGATTTAACAGCACGATATAAAATCCACCCAGCGATCGGCATTGCAAGGGTGGGCAATAGTCCTACCGACATTTACCTGGCTCCGGAAACCGAAGGTGGATTGCCTATCGATTGCGATGAGCAGGGTAATGCCAAGTTGGATTCCAACGGCAACGAACAGACCACGACCAGCTTCAAGGATGGACAAGGCCGTGTGAAGCGGCAGGCCGCACGCTTTCAAATCTATGTCTATGACGAAGACCATCCGCACGGACGGGAGCTGAAGGTAGGAGATATCATCCAGGGAGAGGGGACCTCCGGTAAATTGGTGGATATTGAGTGGACGGTATGGATGGCCAATAAGAAGGCAAGTTGGTACCAATTTGAACAACTCCAGGGAGAACATGGCTATGAGCCCGATCATCCGTGGCGGAACGCTGAAGTGACTGGAACCGACCGACAAAGACTAATCATTGATCCAGGCTCACAAACGGTTTATGGCATGAAGGAAGGTCAAACATCGGCCAGCTTTACCAAAGGAGAAAACGACATGCAGAGCCAGAATTTTCCTCCTCCGCTTATTCCCAATTCAATTGAAAGCCTGGGAGCGATCAATACCGTTCAAACCAAAGATCAAAATATTCGCCTGATTGTAAGAGGTGGATTTGGTAATTCCGGGTCTTACAAACAAGCGTTTCCACAACCAAAAATCACCCATTATGCCAATAATGAAGGCTGGTTTGATGACATCTCTGATGGACCGGTTACCGCTAAATTGATTTATCAGGATAATTTGGATCATCAACTGCGCTATCAGGTGGCTCATGATCCGGCCTGGGTGATTGTGGGATATCCCTCCTTTGCACCACAAATTGTGGACATGATTACGCTAGATGACCTGATCTATGATCTTTCTGTAAGGGAATTTGCCTACAATACCTATCTGTATGGTCGGGGGAATTTTGATAACCCGGAAAAAATCAACCCGGAAGATACCGCCGATCTGGACTTTTGGCGTGATTCACCCAAAACATATAACCAGGACTATTATCCGTATTTCTACAAAGAGATATGGCCTATTCTAACCCGCCCCTATTACATGCAATTCACGACTGCGGTGCTGGCCACATCTAATGATGCGCACGAGATTGGTGCGCGGGGGGATTTTGACGAAAGTCTGGTTTCCCAACCACCCAAACACGGCCAGCCGGACACCTATAAATCGATGCGTGTCTTTATCTACGAGGCGCTGCGGCGGCCCGGCGAAGAGAATCAGCTATTGGTCACCCGACCCGATTATAATCTGTCACCACGACGGGAAAGGCCCGGTGGTGGCGAGTCTTCGGCTAATTACCTTAAGGAACTAATGCCCTTACTCTGCGGTGATAATCCACTGACCAATACCTTGCCATCGAAATTTTTGCGACTGACCGATACCCAGTTGTTTTTGCTAAAACAATGGGCTGAAGGTAAATTCATCAACGAAAAAGATGAGGACATCCAAGACAGCCAGGTGGAGCAGCCCATTGAAAAGGGCACATTGCTGGATCGTGGAGTGTTGGCCAATGGACTGGGTGGAGCCTTTTGTCCCGGTGCTGAAGTGGCCTGGATTGTGCGTAATCCGGCCATATACAGTAAGCCCTACCGCATTCGGATTGACGAACAGTATACGCCTAATCTGACCTCCCGTACCGTAAAAACAACTCCGGGCGTTACAGCCTTATTCTCACCACCTGATCTGTCAACAGATAATGGTTTTGATGATGGTATGCAACCCGGTGATATCACAAAATATAGTGCACTTCCCTGGCAATCGGATTTTAATGAATGCTCAGATCAGGACATTGATGTGACTTACGACCAATGGAATGTGCTCTATCCTGATAGCCCGGCCGATGCGCCGCTGAAACGGCGGCAAAAGACCAAGCAAACCCTCTGGTGGCCCTCGCACCGGCCGATGCAGGTGTGGCAGCAGTTTACCAACCACACCAAACAGAAAGGTAAAAATGTGACGACCTACAGCTACGATCAGGTAGACTGGGCCCGGGGCATTCCGGCTACCAAGGCTGGTGATTATAAGATGGTCACCGAGTGGTCAAAACTCGGCTTTGTGGTCAAACAGGATGTTGATCCTAACGGCCCGGCTTATGTAGAAACCGAAGCAGAAGAGTGAACCTAAAACCTAAAACCTTAAACATGTCAAAAGCAAGTTTGCATTCTATTCTGGAAGGCTTATGGTCTTACCGTAGCCTCAATAATGACCCAAACCTGAGTACCTCCTTTAATGACCTGGAATTTGGTCAGGGCACCATTCGCATTGATCCATCACCAGGAAATGAGTTTAGTGGATTGATCTTCGGCCCTGGTTGGGAACTGGAGCTCAAAGGTTCAATAAATTATGGCGATCCCTTTTGCCTGCGCTTTCAGGGTAAGGGTGTTGTGGGTGGAAATGAGTGGATATATAACTACGTTGGCTATATGGTCAATCCCTGGGTGGATGGCATCAATCAGGTGCCGGCCATTGTCGGATCTATCGTCCGCGTGATTCCTCACCCGGGAGGTGACGGAGGCTTGCACCCAGCGGGGGTCGTGGCTTCCTGGTATGCTGTAAAGCAAAAAGAAAGTAGCATTTAAAAATGCAGGTGGATGTTCTAATTATCGGAGGAGGGCCGGCTGGAAGTGCGGTGGCTTTGACCTTATTGCAACAACGGCCGGGACTAAAGGTCGTGATGGTTGAAGAGGGCAACTATGAGCAGGAGCGGGTAGGGGAGTCTCTGCCCCCTACTGCGCTGGATCTGTTGCGTACACTGGGCGTTGCGTCAGCATTTCTGCGGCAAGGTCATTTACCGGCTTATGGCACTTGTGCGGCCTGGGGATCTGAGGAGCTGTATGCCAATGAGTTCATCTTTCAAACCAATAATCAGGGCTGGCACCTTGACCGCAGCGGTTTTGATGCATTTTTGGCGGAGGAAGCGCAAAGCTGTGGAGCCAGTTTACTACGCAATAGTAAGGTGAAACGTTGGCACAACGACGGAGACCAGTACACCTTGCACCTTCAAAGAGGAAGCGAAACCCTCAACATCACGACCCGATTTGTAGTGGATGCCAGCGGGCGTAATGCCTGGTGGGCCAAACGCCAAAAAACTGCCCGTATCAAAGCTGATAATTTGGTTGGTTTTTGCCAGTTTTATCACTTCCCCGATCAGGGCGTTTCCGATAGCTATGCAATGGTGGAAGCCTGGGAAAATGGCTGGTGGTATTCGGCTTTACTGCCAGGGCAAAGAATGATCGTTGTGGCAATGACCGATGCTCCATTGGCAGGATGCTATGCATTGAATAGCCAGGAAGGATGGGATGTTTTATTGGCTAAAAGCCAACATACTAAAAATCGTTTGTCTGGAGCGTTACCTGTAGGATCACAACAGGTATGGGCAGCGGCTTCACAGCGGCTGGAACACACGGTTGGTAACCGCTGGCTGGCAGTGGGAGATGCTGCCGCCACGCTTGACCCCCTTTCTTCTCAGGGCATCATGCACGCACTGCATACCGGTATTTTTGGAGGGTATGCCATTCTGGATTTTTTTAAGGGGGATCATGATGGCCTCAAAAAGTACGATCGGTGGATGCAGGAAACCTTCGCAACGTATCTAGATACCAAGGCTTCATTCTATGGTGAAGAGCAGCGATGGCCGCATCAACCATTTTGGCAAAAGCGTCATGCAGTTTTTTTGCAAAACACGTGAAAAAAATATCCCCAAATACTCATTTTCGACCTGATATGGACCAAACGTTTAGAGGGGCTCAGCTGTTTTAGCATTAGAAAAAACCTGTCATATGAAGCCAGCTCCCGTTAAAGTTGATACGCCACCCGTTTCCTTCCAACAATTTTTTATTCGTACCGTCACGACCGGTCTGATTGGCATCTTGCCTATTGGGCTTTTAATCATTGGACTATTCTTTGTTTTTAATCTTGCGGCAAAGGCGATTACGCCCTTTTCAGGCTTATTTGGCGTGGAATTGAATACGACAAGTTGGATGGGAGGGTTTGTTTCTTTTGTGATTTGCCTGTTTGTTTTTTTCCTTCTCGGACTTATCATTCGATCTCCCAAAGGCGGGCGTGCCCTGGGAATTTTAGAACGCGACTACCTTAATCTGTTGCCTTTCTACGGTACCATTCGCGACAGCCTCCAGGCATTTGTAGGGTCAACAAAAAGTCCTTTTACTGAGGTGGTTTTGGTGGATTGTTATAATACCGGAGTGTTGATGACCGGCTTTGTTACCGACAAACATCCGAGTGGAATGATCACTGTTTTTGTGCCAACCGGACCAAACCCCGCTAATGGTTGCATTTATCATGTGCCCGAAGGGAAATTGACGCATGTCGATGTGAGTATTGATACGGCCCTGCGTACCATCATTAGCGTAGGAGTAGATTCTTCCCGCCTTTTTGATCACCAGCGTCCCAAAGGAGATGTCCTGGAGGTCATTGTTGAAGACGTTTAATCCTTGTAATTCTTTCCAGAGTAAGTTTTTTCAGAAAAATTGGTTCTCTTATTGCAGAACTAAAAAAAGTAATGTATCTTTGTGCTTGTAAACAAGTAAGAAATGGCACAGGAAACAACTAAAATGCAAGAAATAAAGAAGCTGGTAGAAGAGGTGGGAGTAGTGATGGAACAACGGGGCATGTCGCCGATGCCAGGTCGGGTTTTGGCTTATTTGTTATTGTCAGAGCCTCCTTACCGGTCCTTTTACGAAATCCAGGAGTTTCTATCGGCAAGTAAGAGTGCAATCAGTAATGCACTGCAAAAGTTGATGGATACTGGAATTGTTGGATATATCACCTTTAGTGGAGATCGCAAGCGTTACTTCCGGATTAATTTGGGAAACTGGCTGACGATGGCTAAAAAAGATTTATTCAAGATCAAGGAAGTTGAGACATTTCTGGAGAAAGTATTGGAATTGCGAAGTGACAGTAAGTATCTTGACTTTAACAACGATATTGAGCGCCTTTTGGCTTTTCATCATTTCTTGGGGGAGAAATTACCAGACCTGATCAAGGAATTTGAAGAAACGTATGTAGCAGAATAATTTTTTTTGCCTCAATAGTTCTTTTGTTTAAGAACTAAACAATAAGTTATGAACCAATTAGTTTATTCTGTATGAAGCAACTATACAATTATCAACTGAACATCCAAAAATTTTAAAAACTCAAGAAATGAAGATGATTTTGCATAAAGGGTTGCTTGGCTGTTTGATCCTTTTAAGTGTAGCGAGCCAAACCCTGTTTGCCCAATATGCGCCGGAGGAACCGATGAAATTGGAAGACTGTCTGAGCTTTGCACTTAAAAACAACCCCGGCCTGCAAAAGGCCCGTATGGACGAATTGGCAGGAGAGTACCAGATCAAGGAAGTAAAGGCAAGCGGCTTACCACAGGTGTCTGCTTCTGGACAATTTACCGATAATTTTGCCTTGCCCAGCCAGATTTTGCCGGGAGATTTCTTCGGACAACCCGGTCAGAGCATTGCCGTTAAATTTGGCACCCGTTTTAATTCCTCCGGTACGCTGCAGGTAAACCAGTTGCTTTACAACAAATCCTTTTTCACTGGCCTGAAAGCTGCCGGGGCAAGCCGTGAATTGTACAAGTTGGCCACGTTCCAAACCAAGGAAGAACTCTTGTATAATGTGTCCCAACTTTATCTGCAATTGCAGATCACTCATCGACAAAAGGACATTCTCGATGCTAACCTGGCACGTATCAACCAATTGCTCGACATCACCAGGGTGCAATACGAAGAAGGTCTGGTCAAAAAGATTGATGTGGATCAACTGATCGTAAATCGCACCAACCTGTTGACCGAAAAGCAAAATGTTGACCTGAATTACGACCAACAATTGAACCTGCTGAAGTTTTACATCGGGATGGATATGAACAAGGACCTGCAGATCGCTGAATATGTGGAAGAGGATCAGCAGTACCAATTGAGCACACAACTGCAACTGTCAGAAAATACCAATCTGATGCTGTTGCAAAAACAGCAGGAGCTCAACTTGCTGGAACAGGAAAATATTAAAGCTGGCTATTATCCAAGCCTTTCCGCTTTTGCTCAATATGGCTACCAATCTCAAACTGACAAGTTGTTTAGCAATGAAGAAACCGTCAATGGCTTTTGGACCGGAGCCTGGGGATTGACCCTGTCTGTACCCATTTTTGATGGTTTTCAAAAGAAAAATCAGGTGCAGCAAAGTCTGATCAGACAAGACCAATTGCGTCTGGATATCCGACAGGCAACGATGGCAGCGAAAATGGATTTTATCAATGCCAATGACAAGGTGCAGCTCAATCAGGCCCTGATTCGCCAGCAAAATGCCAATATGGAACTGGCCGAAGAATTGTACAGTGTGACCTTACTTTCCTATCAGGAAGGAGTGGCACCACTGACCGAATTGCTCAATGCCGAAACCAGCCTAAAGGAAGCTCAAACCCAGTATTTGACTGCGCTGTTGCAACTGCACCTGGCGGAGCTGGATCACTTAAAGGCTACAGGCCGTTTGACCACACTCATTCAGTAATCTTTTCATCCATTTTTTAAACAAGACAAAAAAAATCTAATGAAATATATTAAATCAGCCATTGCGATTCTAGCCATTGTCGGCATTGCCTACTGGATTTTTTCTACGCTAAGTCACAACAAAAGCGTCATTGAGGAGAATGCCCAGGTGAAGGAGGAAGTGGTCACAGAAGTACCCGTAAAAGTAGCGACCGTGGAAAAGCTCGAAGTTGATAATACCTTGAGCCTAACCGGTAATTTTGAGGCACGAAAAGAGCTATCCATCATTGCCGAGGCACAGGGACGTATCACCAGCCTGGCCATTAGTGAAGGGCAAAATATTAGCAAAGGGCAAGTGATTGCCAAAATTGACGATACGGGCCTTCAGTCACAATTGGCTACAGCCAATGCTTCTCTGCAAAAAGCACAGAAAGACGTAGAACGTTTTGAACGCCTGGTCAAAGCCGGTGCCGTAAGTCAGCTTCAGTACGAAGAAATAAAACTTGGCATGGAAAACGCCGGAACCAATGTCACCGCTATCGAACAGCAACTGAAATATACCACCGTGCGCTCTCCAATGACTGGTATTGTGAAGGAACTCAATGTGGAGGAAGGCAGCTTTGCCACCCCCGGTGCCCCGCTGGCCACTGTGGTAGATGTCAGTCTGCTGAAGATGGTTGTAAAGGTACCGGAAACGGAGATTATCAAGATCGAAAAAGGGCAGTCCGTATCCATTCAAACCGAAGTTTATCCCGATCACACCTTCACCGGACAGGTGAGCCTCATCAGTGTTCAGGCGGATGCCGGCAGAAAGTATGAAGTGGAGATTGAGTTGCCTAATGATCGTGCCTTTCCGCTAAAGGCCGGCATGTACGGTACGGTGAAAATTGCACCACAGACTGAGACCCGGTACGCGCTTTTTGTACCCAGAAAGAGTATCGAAGGCAGTGTGAAAAACCCCCAGGTGTATCTGGTTGATGGCAATCACGTGAAGCTCACACCGGTACAGGTCGGAGAAATCGTGGAAGATAAAGTGATCATTCTGGATGGCCTCAAAGAAGGCGATCAGATTGTGGTTACTGGTCAGATCAACCTGGAAGATGGCAAGCGCATCAAGATCATGCAAGAGGTTGAAGCGACGATCCCACAGCGCTAAGCAGGAAGATCATTTCATAAGTCTTGAAACCTCCCATTCGATGGAGCATTCCCCCTTACGTTTGCAAAAGAGAAGGGAGGTTTCTATTTAAATTCCTAAAAAATGTCAATCACAGAATTATCAGTAAAACGGCCCACTCTGGTAGTCGTTTTATTCACCATATTTTGCTTCTTCGGGCTGGTGGGGTACCAAAACCTTACCTACGAATTGCTGCCCGAGATCAATGCGCCCGTACTGACCATTACCACCGTCTATCCCGGCGCATCACCGGCTGAGGTAGAAAACTCGGTTACTAAAAAGATTGAGGACGCGGTGTCTTCTCTGGAAAATATTGAAAGCACACAGGCCATCTCACAGGAAAGTTTTTCCACAGTCATCGTAGAGCTGAAATACGGGGCCAATATTGACCTCGCTATGCAGGATGCGCAGCGTAAGATCGACGCCATTTTGGTCGATTTGCCAGAAGATGTAAAGGATCCCAGTATTGGGAAATTCTCATTTGATGAAATGCCCATCATGCGTTTGGGTGCTACCTCCGATATGGATGAGGTGGCCTTTACTGACCTTTTTGAAAACCGCCTACAGCCCGAATTGGCCCGGATTGAAGGAGTGGCGGAGGTCAATATAGTGGGCGCGCAAAAACGGGAAATTGAGGTCAACGTAGATGGCAACATGTTGAACTATTACGGCTTGTCGATTCTGGAAGTTTCCCAGGCGATTTCGAGGGCTAACCTGGATTTTCCAACGGGGAGTGTACAAAATGAAGAACAGGATATCCTGGTGCGCTTATCGGGAAAGATTAAGGGGCTCAATGAAATGCGGAACCTGGTAATTAAAACCATGCCTGATGGCTCGGCAGTATACCTCAAGGATGTAGCAGAGGTGTACGATACCAAAAAGGAAACAGAAACCATCAACCGCATTAATGGTCGCAACTCATTGGGGATTACCATCACCAAACAAAGTGATGGCAATACCGTGGAAGTGAGCGAACAGGTGCGCAAGAAAACGGCCGAACTGGAACAACGCTATGCCGGTCAAAATTTGAAGTTTGAAATTGCACAGGATAGTTCCATCTTTACTTTGGAGGCCGCTGATTCCGTGATTCATGACCTCTTTCTGGCGGTCATTCTTGTGGCTTTGATCATGTTGTTTTTCCTGCACAATTTGCGCAACGCAGTGATTGTCATGGTGGCCATTCCGGTATCGATTATTTCGACCTTTGCAGTCATGAGTCTGGCGGGCTTTACGCTCAACCTCATGACTTTGCTGGCCTTGTCGTTGGTAGTAGGTATTCTGGTAGATGACAGTATTGTGGTGCTTGAAAATATTCACGCCCGGATGGAAAAGGGCAGCAGCGCCTGGGAAGCATCGGTAGATACCTGGAGGGAAATCGGACTTTCAGTAACTTCGATTACACTGGTGATAGTGGTGGTATTTTTGCCGATTGGTCTGGTATCTGGTATTGTAGCCGACCTGTTGCGGCAGTTTTCCCTGGTTGTTGTGGCGGCCACCATTATCAGTTTGCTGGTATCTTTCACCCTGACGCCATTTTTGGCTTCGCGGTTTACCAAATTGAGCCACCTCAATGCCAACAAGCCGCTGGACTGGATTCTGATTCAGTTTGAAAACCTGATCAATAGTTTTAAGGAGGCCTATCGCTCGGCACTCCACTGGTCGCTTCGGCACAAATTAGTGACAATATTGGGCATCTTTGCAATGGTAGTGGCATCCTTCGGATTGCTGACAGGAGGTTTCATTGGAGCCGAATTTGCCTCATCTGGTGATAACGGAGAATTTTTGGTAGAAATAGAATTGCCCAAGGAGACTCCATTGGAGCAAACCAATTATGTAACCCAGCAGGTGGAAGAATTTCTGTTGAATGATCCGGCCGTAGTCAATGTGTTTACCACGGTAGGGCAGGGGAGTGATGGCAATACTTCAGCGTCCTACCTCAGTACGGTCAACGTAAAACTGGTGCCGGCAGAGGAAAGGGCGCTAAACTCCAAGCAGTTTGCCAGTAAAACAAAACATTCCCTTCAGGAGAAAGTGCCCGGTGTGAAATTGTCGGCAGCGGCAGTAAGTATGGTAGGCAATGGCAGCCAGGCACCGGTGCAAATTATCTTGCAGGGATCAGACCTGGACGAACTGCTGACTTTCAGCGAACAAGTGCAGGAGGTGATGAAAAAAGTGCCCGGTACCGCCGAAGTAGAAAGCACTGTGGAGGGAGGAAACCCAGAAATTAGCGTAGACATCAACCGCGAGCGCATGGCCGATTTAGGCCTGACCCTCGACCGCGTTGGTGCCACCATGCAGAATGCCTTTACCGGAAATACCGATACACGCTTTAAAGATGGCGAATACGAATACGATATCCGTGTGCAGATCGATGCTTTTGATCGTCGGAATATCAAGGATATTGAGGAGTTGACTTTTCAGAACAGCAAAGGTGAATTGATCAAATTGAGTCAGTTTGCCAATGTAACGTCAAGTACCGGAGCCGCCCGTCTGGAACGAAAGGATAAAATTACTTCGCTGACTATAGAATCGCAGGTGGTGGGCCGTCCGGTAGGTACCGTGGGCCAGGAAATTCAGGATGGCATTGCTCAACTGGATGTTCCTTCGGGAATCACTGTCAGTACCGGTGGCGACCTGGAAAATCAGGCAGAAGCTTTCGGCAGTCTGTTTACGGCCTTGTTTACCTCTATCCTGCTGGTTTACCTGATCATGGTGGCATTGTACGATAGTTACGTATATCCATTTGTGGTGATGTTTTCAATCCCGGTAGCCTTGATTGGTGCCTTGCTGGCGCTCGCCATGGCCATGGAGAACATGAGTATTTTCGGGATGTTGGGCTTGATCATGTTGGTAGGACTGGTGGTGAAAAACGCCATTCTGATCGTCGACTTCGTCAACCAGCTGAAAGCAGAAGGCATGGACCCCTTTCAGGCGGTTGTGGAAGGCACCCTGGAGCGCTTCCGTCCTATTTTGATGACCACCATCGCCATGGTCATTGCCATGATTCCGATTGCCATTGCAACCGGTGCTGGTTCCGAATGGAAAAATGGGTTGGCCTGGGTATTGATTGGTGGATTGACCAGTTCGATGATTCTGACTATGATTATTGTACCGGTCATGTACCGGTTGGTGGATAGTATTCAGGAAAAAATTGCCCGCTGGCGCAGTAAAAGGGAAGAAAAGAGGAATTTACAGCCTGTCGGGCATAATGATAATTTAGGGTTTTAGGTGTATTTTTTCTACTGGGGAAGGTCAGCATTGTTTGTCCTTCCCCTTTTGATTTGGGGGGGGTGATTTGATTGTTTTCTAAATTTTGCCGTTTCAAAGAGGGGGAAGTAGCGGCAATTCCGCATCTTGTATAAAAAACACACCACATCGATGTCGGACACCGAAAAATTGACCCAATCCAACAAGCGGTTTTCGTTGGATTATTTCCTGCTCTCCTTTGCTTTCGTGAAATTATTGATGCACCTGTTGACCAATAGCAATTACGGCTTGCACCGTGATGCTTACCTCTACCTCGCTCAGGGAGAACATTTGGGGTGGGGATATATGGAAGTGCCTCCCTTCATTGCGGTCATTGCCAAATTGGCTTTATCGCTGGGTGGTAGTGTGGAAATCATCCGCTTCTTTCCTTCACTGATCGGTGCCATTAGTGTCTATATTCTTGGACAGATGACCAAAGAAATGGGCGGCAAACGCTGGGCACAGGCCATGGCCATGCTGGCTTTTATCCTGTCCATGGCCTTTATGCGTAGCAATGGCCTTTTTCAACCCGTAAGTTTTAATCAATTCTGGTGGCTGGTCACCGCCTTCCTCGTTGTTCGCCTGATTCGTACCGGGGATGCCCGTCTTTGGTACTGGATCGGATTGGTAGCCGGTATTGGTATGATGACAAAATACTCTATTGCTTTCTTTTACGCGGCACTATTGCCTGCACTACTGCTAAGCTCACAGCGCAAATGGTTGGCCACCCGCTATCCCTACATCGCTTTAGGTATTGCCTTTATTATTTTTCTGCCAAACTTACTTTGGCAATGGCATCACAACTGGCCGGTGGTGGCTCACATGCTCGATTTGAGTCAAACACAGCTGGTCAATGTGGATACCCGGGGTTTCCTTGTAGCCCAATTACTTTTTCACGCAGCGGGGCTCCTGGTATGGCTACCGGGGTTATTTTTTCTACTGTTTGCGGCAAGACTAAGGCCTTACCGGCCATTGGCTTTTGCCTACATTTTTGTCATTTTATTGTTGCTGTACCTTAGTGGTAAAAGTTATTACGTTATCGGCGCCTATCCGATGTTGATGGCAGCCGGTGGTATCGCCTGGGAGCAGTGGTTGTCGAAGGTATGGCGGCCACTTAGTTATGGTTTCGTTGTGCTGCTTTTCCTAATCGAATTACCATTGATCCCGTACGGATTACCGATTTTTCCGGCGGAGCGGATGTTGGCTTACGGCCAAATGATGCGTGAAAAGTTTAACCTTGAAGCGCCCTTGGTTTGGGAAGATGGACGCCTGCATGAGTTGCCGCAAGACTATGCCGATATGCGCGGCTGGGAGCAAACCGTAGTCAATGTCAGCAAGGTCTACCATAGTCTCTCACCCGAGGATCAGGCCAATTGTATGATTTACGGCGGTAGTTATGGCCACGTAGGAGCCGTGAATTATTACCGCAAGAAGTACAATTTGCCGGAGGCCTACAGCTTTAATAGCAGTTTTATGATCTGGGCGCCGGATTCGGCCAGTTTTAACCAGCAGATCATCATTGACGACCGCTTTTTGGAGGACTCTCAATATTTCGAAATCACGGAATTCAAAGACAGCATCACTGACCCCTATGCCCGCGATCCGGGATACATTTGGCATGTGCGACAGCCGCGAGAAGATGTTGAAGAAGCGTGGAAACGAATTGCCCGGGAAGAGAAAGCGGAGTTTAACTTTTGATAGATGCGCGTTGCTCAAATTTCTGGCGTACAATTTCCTGTAAAGGCCGTTGTTTGATTTTACCTTCCAGCCAGGAGGTTACGTCGAGGTAGGTGAAGGAACGGCGCTGGAAAGGATCTTGTTCCAGTTCCTGGAGTTCACGGTGAAATTCCTGCATACGTTGGCGAACCTTCTGTGGGTCCAGCCTGGTGGTTTGCCGAAAAAAATCGAGGGTTTTTAGCAGCAGGGGACTAGGGTCTTTTAGCTGAGCAAATCTTCTGCCGGTAGAGGTCACCAGGTAATCCAGGATATCAAAATTGTTGAGGTCAAAATGGGCCATCAGCAAGACCAATTCGGCGAAAGCCTTAATATCTTCCCGCAAGTGAGCCGAGTCGGAGTGAATAATCTTATTGAGGTACTCAATTGCCTCGCCCGGTTGGCCAGCTCCCATATACAACCAGGCAATCTTGTAATATAAAATTTGTAATTTATGTGGGTCAATGCGTGAGCCATAGCGTTTGATGCGCAATAGCGTACGGGGAACCAGCTCCAGCCCCTGTTTAAACTGCCCATTCATGAAGCACTTGTTCAGCCGACCCTGGTGTACATACAGGAAGGAGAAGATTTTTGAATTGGGATTAAATCGAGGATAGGTTTCTTCCCGAAAACGCTCTAACCGGGCCAGTGTATCCGAGAAAGTGTTATAGTCTCGCAGAAAGAAGGAGGTAGACAGCAAGTGGTTGAGCCCCATCATGTAAATGTCTACATCCTCGGCAATCATATTGGGATTCTCCCGATATAGGTCTGTCCATTTTTGGGCATACAAGTGACACTGTTCAATATTGAGCAGGATGTAATGGTACCAATATAGAGACTGATAGAAATAGATTTTTTCGAAAAAAGTGTGTTTTTCGGGATTTACCTCCAAAAAATAATGCTCATATTTCGACTTGATCTTTTTGCGATCCATTTCATCGTGGGCGTGGCCATGGAGGATGAACAGGCGCTGCAGATGCAATTTCAGGTTGGACCAGTTGATAATATGCTCGGTAATATCAGCGCGTTTCCGGGCTTCATCCTGCAATTCGTTAATGCGGTCGGTGGTACTGCGAGTAATGTGTCGCGATTCAATTTTCTTCTCAAATTCCACAATCTCAAGATGCAGGAGGTCCAGGTTGTGTGTGCGAGCCATGGATTTTGTGCGGCTCAAAATTTTCAGGGCCTGAATGTAAAGCCCTCGCCCGTAGAGTACCTGTGCGTAATCGACCAATTCCCGAACCTGAATATCAATTTGTTTGCTGATGTGAATGAGTCGCAGACACGTGAGAATATGTTGGTACAAATGGCGTTTGAGGTTGGAAAATTTGCTTTTACTCGTCTCTTCAAGTCTGCTCATTGCGGCCCGCTCATCGAGTTCGTGTTGTTTTTCCAAAATTTCAAATAGCTGGAAAAATTTCACATCGCCTTCACTCTGGATGCGACGTACGTATAGCGTAAAGTTCCTCTTTTCCGCTTTGGTGAGTGACTTAATCAATGAAAACAGCAAGTCTCCCTGAGAAATGGGCATAACAAAAAGGTTTAACCCGTAAAATTAGAATATGAAATAAAATTTGGTCAAGGCAAGGAGACAAAAACGCCATTGGGAAAAAAGGGAAAATGCGAAATTTTCAACTAAATCAGCTCAGCGTTCCTGCCAGGTTTGTGTGTTTGGCAAAGACAATATAGCAATAAATTTGTTGTTAATACCGGTATGAGGATGATTTATTTCCTTCTTTGACAAATTGAGTGGTCAAGCTAAAAGGGGTAGGCTATCCAAAATTGCACACTCTTGTTTTTGATAATCTGGTCACCGGTGCGAAACCCATTAAAGTTGACTTGTTCGGATTTATCAATTGTGAAAAAACCATGTAGGTAGCGGAAACCTGCTTGAAACTTTTTGAATTTGTAATACATGCCCAGGGCCAAACTTAAATCTGTGCGACTCTCCAGCTCATCCGTTACCTCTACCAAATCGGCTCCCGGAATGATCTGAGCTTTGGCCGTAAGCAGGTAGCTGAATTCCGGTCCAGCTTCCAGGTAAATATCTCCCCGATGAAAATTGAAAAGTACCGGGATCGCTATATATTGAAGCCGTAATTCGTTTACGATGATCATATCATCAACGGGAAAACGGTTTTTTCCTCCCTTGACCGAATACAACAATTCAATGCGCAGGGCAAGCGGAGAATTCTGGCCCTCGATCAGTCCAAAAAATCCTAGATTCAGACCTGCATTGCTGCCCCCGTCAGAGAAAAAGAAGTCGTTATCAATGATTCGGAAAGTATTGACATTTACCCCGGCCTTGGCGCCGATCTGGATTTGTGACCGTGCGGAAGGAATTACCAGCAATAGAAAAAACAGGACCAGCACACCAGTGAAGAGAGGATCGTTTTTCATTTTTAATTAGGATTTAGTAGTCAAAGATAGTGTATTTTGGTCATTGACAATGTTGTAGATTTCATCCTTCCGGATGCTCTTAATTTGCCGCAATTGGTAAAACCTAACTCCCCGGCTGAACGTTGCTATTAGTAAGACCGCACTTTATCAGGAAACGTTGGTATAATCAAGCCCGCATTCCGGACTAATTTTTTAACTTGGATTTTCAAAGAACCAAAATTAATCGATTCATGGCAACCGTAAATTTTACATCGGCCCTCAGAAGATTCTTTCCGAAATTGGATACTATTGAGGTGGAAGGTACCACGGTGGCAGAAGTCCTGGAAAAAATTGAACAGGAATTTCCAGGTATGAAGGATTATCTTGTAGATGAGAGAGGGCGCTTGCGCAAACACGTCAACATTTTCATTGGAGAAGAGTTGATCGCCGATCAGGAAACCCTCAGTGATACGGTCAGTAGTGATGACCAGGTTTTTGTCTTTCAAGCACTATCAGGAGGATAGAACCTCTAAACCTGGTCTAAGAAGCTCTTTGAACTTAATCCTTCAGTTTTATTATGGTCCTTTTCTCCCTGCTTTTTAGCTTTTTTTCGGCCCAGACCTTCCAGGTATGAACCTCAAAAAGAGCTTCAATCAGTGAAAAAATGACCTATAATAAATTCTAAAAACCAAATTCAAACAGCTTCTAAAGAGCTTCAAAAATTTATGAGTGAAAAGATATTAGTGGGAACCAGCAAAGGTCTCGTTGTTTATCGCCGACAAGGCATCCATTGGAAAGCCGAAAAGCCACAATTTGTTGGCTTCCCAGTGTCGATGGTTTATGTAGACGAACGCGATGCCACCTGGTGGGTATGCCTGGCACACCGACACTGGGGACTCAAACTGCACCGATCCTACGACGAAGGCAAAAATTGGGAACCCGTGGCCGTTCCCCGCTATCCCGATGATGCACGACTCCAATCCGGGAAGTCGGCCACATTGAAGAAGATCTGGGTTATGCAACACGCCGGCGCTGACCGCCCCGGCGGCCTATATCTGGGTACCGAACCCGGCGGACTTTTCTACAGCAACGATGGCGGCGATAACTTTGAACTGGTGCAATCGCTTTGGAACCATCCTTCCCGACAAACCCAGTGGTTTGGGGCCGGAAGAGACCATCCGTTTATCCATTCAGTGGTAGTTGACCCACGAGATAGTGAGCATGTTTACATTGCAGTAAGCTGTGCGGGGGTATTTGAAAGTATGGACGGCGGCAAAAGCTGGGCCGCCTGTAATCAAGGACTCGTCGCTGCTTATTTGCCCAATCCACAAGCCGAAATCGGACACGATCCTCACCGGATGTTTGCCTGCGAAACTCAACCGGATATCCTCTGGCAACAAAACCATTGCGGCATCTATCGCTCCACCAATGGCGGTAAGCAATGGATGGATATATCCGGTGCTGATGAATTTCCCTATTACGGTTTTGCACTGGCTATTGACCACTCCAACCCGGAACGCGCCTGGGTAATTCCCGCAGTCAGTGATGAGGTTAGAGTTGCTACTGACCTGGCCTTATGTGTGTGTCGTACTGAAGATGGAGGAAAGACCTGGCAAGCGCTCCGGACTGGCCTACCGCAGGAGAACTGCTTCGATATCGTTTTTCGGCATTCCTTTGCCAATGCCGGCGATACCCTGATTTTTGGCACCACCACCGGAAACCTGTATCTCTCGGAAGATGGAGGAGATCGTTGGAGTTGTCTGAGCAGTACCTTAGCTCGTGTGGAATCTGTCTTTATTACAAAATAAAATGACCCACCTCCAAATTAGAGGTGGGCCAACCATTCTTGTATACAATTGCTTAATAGATTTCGATAACTTATGGCAAGATCACGGCATCAATAGCGTGAATCACGCCATTTTGGGCCTGAACATTTGCGGCTACTACATTTGCGGTATTCGAGCCTGCAATAATGTCCAGATCAAGTGAACCACCGGTGCTGAAACCACCGCCAAAGCCTCCACTGAACCCTACTGAGGTTGTGTAAGTTGCACCTGCAAGTAGTGTTTGTACCGTAGGTCTGCGAATCAAAAAGCTGGAGGTATAGTTGACTCCTGCTGCCACGTGATAACTCAGTACAGCTTCGAGGGTTGCAGCGGGAATGTCATTGAGTGTATTCCAGGCGGGGTTGCTATCGAGCAATGCCTGGAAGGCAGCATTGGTTGGTGCCAGTACCGTGAATGGGCCATCGGCACTTAGTGCAGCCACAAAATCGACGGATAGGTCAGGACGGGTAACCGCAGCCACAAGAGACGAAAAATTCGGATTGCTGGCCGCCAATGTCACGATTGAAGAGGGCGCAATTACCTTATCAATGGCATGTACCACCCCGTTGGAGGCATCCACATCGGCAATCACCACATTGACATCACCGTTGATGGTGACACCACTGGCGGTATTGATGAAAATGTCCGTCGGATTGTTGAAGCCAGGACCATTTGCTAACGTTTTCACGTAGCCAGTAGTGAGGTCTGCGGCAAAAAACTCTCCGTTGAGGACGTGGGTAGTCAGTACCGAAGTCAGTACATCAATAGGGACATCATCAATGTCTGAAAATCCGTTGTCAGAAAGAAAGGCATCAAAGGCATCGTTAGTTGGTGCAAATACGGTAAATGAGCCATTCTGAGAGAGCGCGCCGACGAGATTGGCGCGGACTACTGCGTCGACTAAAATGCTGAAGTCCGGATTGCCCAAGGCAATGTCGACAATGGTTTCACTCCTGAAGTCAATAACATCGGTGGCGGTTGTGTCTTTTTGGACGGGTAGTTCTTCTTTGGTGCAGCTAAACATCGAGAGGCCGAGCACCAGGATCAGAGTAGCAGAAAGGATACGTTTCATAATACGGTTTTTAATGGTTAATAAATAGTTTACGGTTTGGTTAATATGTTGGTAGTCATAGGTTTACTGTTCACGAGGAAACCAACAGTTTCCTCGTGTCAATCAGATAAACGACCACTTGAAAAATTTATCTTCCTAACCGTGAAACGACCGACTTGTTTGAGAATGTTGACGAGAATAGCGCTGACAATTGGCTTTTTGCCAAATATTTTACATTTGGAAATTCTGGCAGTTGTGTTTGATGAATGACGGATGAACTAGAGCAGGGGAAACAGGACTTCCCAAACATTTTCCGCCACGATTTTTTGTCCCTCCACATTGGGGTGAATGCCATCGGGAAGATTCAATTTGGGGATTCCTCCTACGTCTTTCAGTAAGAAGGGAATGAGGGTCAGTTGTTCTTCTTTGGCCAATTGGGGATACATTTCGCGGAAATCCCTGGTGAATTCCGGACCCATATTTGGAGGGGCCTCCATGCCCGCCAGGATAATCTTTGCTTCTGGATATTTTTCCTGAACCTTATCGACAATTGATTTCAGATTTTGGTAGGAAGCTTCAGGCTCAATTCCTCTCAATCCATCATTTCCCCCAAGCTCAAGGACAAATATATCGACAGGTTGATTTAGTATCCAGTCTACGCGCTCGGCACCGCCTGCGGTTGTTTCTCCACTGAGGCCGGCATTGACTACTTCGTAATCGAGTCCCAGCGAGTCGATCTTGTTTTGTATGAGGGAAGTGAAGCCCCGTTTGGGGTCTAAACCATACGCGGCAGTGAGGCTGTTGCCAAGGAAAACAATTCGCTTGCTTTTCTTTTTTGTAGCCGTAGAAGTGGGTTGTTCCTGAGTTTGTTGAGACTCATCATTGACCTCAGAATTTTCGGTGTTGGTACATGAATTGAAAAGGAGAAGAAAAAATAATGTCCGAAATATTGCCTTCATCTTTATAAATTATTGAGGAAAATGCCAAAATTAAGTACTTTTACGCTAACTTTCCGATTCCGAAAGGTGCAGCACTTGAACCCAAATCAAATTATTTTTTGAAAAATCCGTTAGCACGCCGCTAATTGCATGAACAAGACAAAAAAAATTGTGCTGGTTGAAGATAATATCGGCGATGTCAAACTGATTGAATTTGTTCTCTCTAGTTTGCCCGTTCGTCCGGAATTATTGCATTTCGATCATGGTAAGGCTTTCCTTGACTACATCAAAGGCCATTCTTTGGAAGACATCGCCGTGGTATTACTCGATTTGAATATGCCAGTGATGACTGGAATGGAAGTATTACAGGCCCTGCGTAGTGATGAAAATGGAAAATATCTTCCTGTGGTGATTCTCACCAGTTCCCGCTCTCATCAGGATATCGAAAACTGCTATAAGCTAGGTGCCAATGCCTTTGTGACCAAACCCGTTGAATTCGACGACTTCAGCCGCAGTATTGAAGCCATTCTCCTTTTTTGGCAAGAACACAATGTTACTTCCCTCGAACATTAATCCTCTGCTTTCAGGAATTCAATATTTCTTTTCAACCCGGCAAACTTGGTTCGTTTCACCGCTGACTTTCTGAACAGCTCCCGAAATACTTCTTCCGTCAACTCTTCCCAATCTTCTTTTTTCATGCTCAATAGTTCCGGATGTGGTTCAAACGCTGGTTCTGTATGCGGTTTTGAAAAGCGATTCCAGGGGCAAACCTCCTGACAAATGTCGCAGCCAAACATCCAGTTTTCAAACTTCCCACGATAGCTTTCCGGAAGAGCCTCCTTTAGTTCTATAGTGAAATACGAAATACACTTGCTGCCGTCAACAAGGTATCCTCCGGGAGCAATGGCTTCGGTAGGACAGGCGTCGATACAACGGGTACAGGTTCCGCAATAATCCTTGATGGGGTGGTCATACACCAAGTCGAGGTCCAGGATCAGCTCCGCAAGGAAATAGTAAGAACCTGCTTTCGGATTGATCATCAGCGTATTCTTTCCTACCCAACCCACACCGCTGCGTTTGGCCCAATCGCGTTCTAATACAGGTGCCGAGTCGACAAAACAGCGTCCATTGACTTCGCCAATTTGTTCCTGAATGAAATACAGCAATGATTTCAGTTTGTGCTTCAACACAAAATGATAGTCCTTGCCATAGGCATAACGGGAAATTTTGGGCGCTTCCGGATCTTCCTGCGTTTGTTCCGGATAATAATTATACATTAGACTGATTACCGACTTAGCACCTTCCACCAATTTGGTAGGGTCGATTCTCTTATCGAAATGATTGGCCATATAGCTCATCTCACCGTGCATATGCTGATTGAGCCAGGCTTCCAAACGGCGGGCCTCTTCATCCATTTGTTCTGCTTTCGCAAAACCGACAAAGCTAAAGCCCAGGCGCTGTGCTTCCTCCCGAATCAGTTGTGTATGTAGCGTGGTCGACATGGGGCAAAGATAGTGGGAATTGCCTGAGTAGGAGAATCGGTGGATTGGAAAGTGGTGGGGAAGGTAATTAGTCAGTATTCCTAATACCTTATGAGATAGACTTATTAGTCCGGAAGAGTTTTGCCATACTCTTAATCTTTGCTGAAATCGACACATTCTGTTCGCGCTCAGCAGTTTTCTTTTTAGAGGTGTACCATTTCAAGAGGTACAACAGGATCAACGTGGTTACCATTGTCAAAGGGATGAATCGGTTCAATAAATTTTGGGAGCAGGTGTAACTTCTTTATAAGTACAATTCCTTATCGTTCTTTCACTGGGAATTATTGTAAGGTTGTTGCCTGCTGTGCTCATTTTGTGTGAACATGGCCTGCCATTGCCTCTGTTACAACGTAAGAAAAGTAGATAAGTTGAGTTGGTTTTAGCGTTTCTTTGGAGATTGCGGCAATTAATCCTACGTCCTTTAATCCAGGATTTGCAGCTTGGCAAATTTAAGCATAATTCGCCGTTGTGGGTTATCTATTTTTTGAAAAAATATGGTAGCCACCCGACTGCTGGTGCCGCCATCAATGCTGAGCACTTTTCCTTCCCCGAATTTGAGGTGCAATACCTTCATGCCAACTTGAATTTGATCCGTTGGGCTAGGCTTGAAAGTCTTGGGATCCACCATAAAACCCGATTTGGGATCACTGGCGGAGGTTCTCCGCTTGAAGTTGCCACTGACTTTGGCACCCGTTGAAGCTGTCGATACATTTTCCACACGATCAGCGGATGGAATCGAGTGGGTGCTTTCCACGTGATTCATCGGTATTTCCGAAAGGAAACGGCTGGGTTCATTATAGCGCATCTGTCCAAAGCGGTAGCGGCTATTGGCAAAGGATAGGGTCAGGAATTGTTCGGCACGCGTGATTGCCACGTAAAAGAGGCGGCGTTCTTCATCCAGGCCTTCTACCGTATCCATCGACATAAAAGAAGGAAAGAGTTTTTCTTCAAGGCCGACCACAAAGATGGATTTAAATTCGAGTCCTTTGGCTGCGTGTACAGACATCAGGGTTACAAATTCTTCATCAGATTTCTTTTCGTCAAAGTCGGTCAGCAGGGCGATATTTTGCAGGTAACTGGCCAGGGACTTATCCGGGATGGTCTCCGTATCGATCACCGTGTCGTCTTCCACAAAAGCATTGATGCCATCCAACAGGGCATTGAAGTTTTCCAGGCGGCCCATGCCTTCAATACTGGTATCATTTTTTAACAAATCTACGAGTCCGGAACGCTTGGCGACCTGAGTGGCGATCTCAAAGGCATTGGCGGTATCCAGTTTCATGGCTGCACCTTTGATCATTTGGATGAAGCCATTGATGGAATTTTTTGCCCGGGTGCTGGCTTGTGCCATTGGAAGGGCTTCCCACAACGAAATATTCTGCTGGGCTGCAATCGCACCGATCTTGTCAATGGTGGTATTGCCGATGCCCCGGCGTGGGAAATTAATCACTCGGCGCAAGGCTTCTTCATCTCTGTGGTTGACCACCAAACGCAGGTAGGCAATCAAATCCTTGACCTCTTTTCTTTGGTAAAAAGAAAGCCCGCCAAATACGCGGTAATTCACATTGTACCGGCGTAGGTATTCTTCAAAAATTCTTGACTGTGAATTGGTTCTGTATAGAATCGCAATTTCGGAATTGCTGAGGTGGAAGCGATTTTTCTGCTCCAGGATGGTATCGGCTACACGTTTGCCCTCCTCATTGTCGGTCATCGCCTTGATGAGCTTAATGCGCTGTCCCGCTCCTTTTGCCGACCAGATTTTTTTCTGAATCTGTCGACGGTTGTACGTAATCACCTCATTGGCGGCCTGCACGATATGGTCGGTGGAGCGGTAATTTTGCTCCAGCTTGAATACCCGGATACCGTGGGATTTGAAGTCTTCCTCAAAGTCGAGGATATTCTGAATTGTGGCTCCCCGGAAGGCGTAAATACTCTGAGCATCATCACCCACCACGCAAATGTTTCGAGGACTCTGATCGTAATTCACCAGCTTGCGCACAATGGCGTATTGGAGTTGGTTGGTGTCCTGAAACTCATCGACCAGCATGTAGCGGAATTTCTTGCGGTATTTGTCCAGCACTCCATCCGGGTTGGACTGCAATAATTCGTAAAGTCGGTATAGCAGATCATCAAAGTCCATGGCTCCGGCGCGCTTGCAGCGGGCGGTATATTTGGCATAAATGGTAGCTACGTGTGGCATCTTGGCCATGCGATCCTCGTTACGCAATTGCTCATCCTCGGCATAAAGTCTTGGCGTAATCAGGTTGCTCTTGGCCGAAGAAATGCGTGAGCGTATGGTATTGATGTTGTACACATTCTTGTCGAGGTTCATCTCTTTAAGAATGGTGCCCAGCAGGTTTTTACTATCGTCTGTATCGTAGATGGTGAAGTTGGACGGATAACCAATTTTTTCCGCTTCCACTCTTAGTATACGTGCAAAGATGGAGTGAAAGGTGCCTGCCCATACCTGGTTGGCTCTTGAGCCCACCACTTTCTCAATGCGCTCCTTCATTTCCCGGGCGGCCTTGTTGGTAAAGGTCAGTGTGAGCACTTCCCAGGGCTTAGCACCTTTTTTCAACAGATGGGCAATGCGGTAGGTCAGCACCCGCGTTTTCCCCGAGCCGGGACCCGCCACAACCAGTACCGGCCCATCCGTAGCTTCAACCGCCTGCCGCTGTACATCATTGAGTTGGTCTAGGTAGGAGAACTTGCCCGTCGTTGTCATAAATTTTCTTTTTCAAGATTGGGAAAATGGAGCACAATTTTACGACTCTTTGTTTGGAAATCTGAATCCTCCGCCCGAAAAGTGTCAACTGATTTCTCCAGGTTAACAAATATAAAAAATATATCAACTTTTTGGTGAAAGAATGGGTGTTTTTATATAATTAGGTGAAACTCTGTAATGGCCACCTATTGCTCGAAAGAGAAAACAATATAAAATGTATATCGATGTAGAAAATTTTTATTAAACTGATAATCAATGAATTAAACTTTAATTTTAAAAATTATTTATAGCTAAAAACGGTTTTGGCACGCTTTGTGCAAAGGGTAAAATAGATTTCAATAATTAACCGAAAAAAAACTACACCTATGAGCACTGTAATTCGTTTTTTAGCATTAATCACACTGGCCTTACTGGCCACCACCTTTACTGCAGCCGCACAATTTGTCACACCGCCTACGGCCAATCCGGATGGCTTTTCGCTCGACAATCTGCAGCTACCAATCAGTGAAATTTATCCCGGCGGGCCGGCCAGAAACGGCATCACAAGCTTAAAACAACCTACTTTTGAATCAGCTACCTGTGCCACCGAATTTGTATCGGATCAGGATTATGTCATCGGCATTCACCACAATGGGGTGACCCGCGCTTATCCGGTAAAAATTATGGGTTACCACGAGGTAGTCAACGACCGCATCGGCAATGAGGAAGTGGTCGTGACCTATAGCCCGCTGACGGGCAGCGCCCTCGCTTTTGAGGCACCCAATCAAGATGCTGCAGCTCCATTTGGGGTATCCGGAATGGTATACAATAACAACAGCCTCCTGTACGATCAGGCTACAGAGTCCCTCTGGTCGCAATTGACAGGGGAGGCGGTATCCGGCTCGGAGGCGGGTCGGCGCATGAAACAAATCCCGGTAACTTATACCACCTGGAACCACTGGGCTGCACTCCATCCCGAAACCGAAGTATTGTCGACAGACACCGGATTTAACCACGAGTACGACCAATCGGTGTATCTGGCTTACGGCCAAGGCAACAAAACCATGTTTCCAATTCCGTTCAAAAGCAAAAAGCTGCCGACAAAATCTCAGGTAGTGGGCGTGGAAGTGAAAGGCGAATACAAAGCCTATCCCTTCGCGCTACTACCAAGGGGAGAAGACCAACTGCTGGAAGAGTTTTTCAACGGACAACTGGTCCGCATTAAGTACTTCGCTGACTCACAGACGGTGTATGTAGTGGATGAAAATGACGAAGTTTTGCCAACGGTCACGACCTACTGGTACGCCTGGTACGGCTTCCATCCCGAGACCCAGATCTACGGTTTCCTCCCGGATATCGACCCCCTGGCTTTATTGGAGAAGAATTAGTGTTTCCCTTTCTCTTATACATGAAAGAGATGATTGCCAGACAATGTCTCATATGAAATGTCTGAAAATCTGTTTGCATTAAGGAGCCGGATCTGTCAACAATGGCAGTTCCGGTTTTTTTGGTTTATTGGCATTTAACCTCTAGTTTTGGGAGCAAAATAAAGTCCGATACCAATGCAAGCCAAAAATGAATTTCAACAAGCGATATTAGAAGGTATTCCCAGCCAATTGCCACCTGTCAAAGCCTACGATCTGAAAGTGAGCCACGCACCACGGCGCATCATTGAGGGAGTTCTTTCGGAAAAAGAAAAACAGTTGGCGCTCAAGAATGCCCTGCGTTATTTTCCGGCTGAGCAACACGCCGAGCTGGCCCCTGAATTTGCCGAAGAGCTGGAACGCTACGGCCGTATTTATATGTACCGCCTGCGCCCGGATTACCCAATGCACGCTCGTCCCATCAGCGATTATCCGGCCCGGTCTCATCAGGCCGCAGCGATTATGCTGATGATCCAGAATAACCTCGATCCGTTGGTGGCCAAACATCCGCACGAACTCATTACTTATGGTGGCAATGGTGCCGTTTTTCAAAACTGGGCCCAATATCGCCTTTGTATGAAATACCTGGCCGAGATGACTGATGAGCAGACCCTGGTTTTGTACTCCGGCCATCCGCTGGGCTTGTTTCCTTCCCATCCTGGAGCACCACGCGTGGTGGTGACCAATGGCATGATGATTCCCAACTATTCCTCCAAAGAAGACTGGAATAAATACAACGCCCTTGGTGTCACCTCGTACGGACAGATGACGGCGGGATCGTTTATGTACATCGGTCCACAGGGCATTGTACACGGTACAACGATTACTTTGTTGAATGCCGGTCGCCGCCTGAAGTTGGGCAGCGATGACTTGCGTGGAAAGCTATTTATTACCTCTGGGCTCGGCGGCATGTCGGGCGCCCAATCGCTGGCGGCAGTGATTACCGGAGCGGTAGGGGTGATCGCTGAAGTTGATCCCGACGCGGTGCAGCAACGCACCAACGATGGCTATATCAAAGCTGAAAACGTGTATTCCGACCTGGATGATTTATTGATCCGTATCGAAGAATGCCGCAAGGAAGCGAAAGGGGTGACACTGGTGTACGAAGGCAATATTGTCGACCTTTGGGAGCGCCTGGCTGCCGATAAAGTAAAAGTCGAACTAGGCTCTGACCAGACTTCCCTGCACAATATCGACGATCTCGGTTACTGCCCGCAGGGATATACTTTTGCGGAAGCTAAGGAATTAATGGCCAAAGATAAAGGCCGCTTTATGGAAGAGGTAAAAGCTACGCTACGCCGCCACGTGGAAGCCATCAACACCTTGACGGAACAAGGCATGTATTTCTGGGATTACGGCAATGCTTTCCTGAAAGAAGCCGGTGATGCCGGTGCCGATGTCTGGAAAAACCGCGAAGAGGAACTGTACAAATACGCCTCCTACGTGGAGGACATTATGGGACCGATGTGTTTCGATTTTGGCTTTGGTCCGTTCCGCTGGGTGTGTACTTCGGGTAGCAAGGAAGATTTGGATACTACCGACCGCATTGCCGGGGAGGTATTGAAAAAAATGCTGGAAGAGGCGCCGGAAGAAATCCAGGGCCAGTTAAAAGACAACATCCGCTGGATTGAATCAGCCGATGAAAATATTCCCGTAGTGGGTTCCAAATCGCGCATCCTGTACGCCGATGCGGAAGGCCGGATCAAGATTGCCAAAGCGTTCAATGATGCCATTGCCAATGGAGAGTTGAAAGGCCCGGTTGTTCTTGGCCGCGACCACCACGATGTATCGGGTACGGATAGCCCTTACCGGGAAACTGCCAACATCTATGATGGCTCCCGCTTTACAGCGGATATGGCCGTACACAACGTGATCGGTGATGCTTTCCGCGGTGCTACCTGGGTGTCCTTGCACAATGGCGGCGGTGTAGGCTGGGGCGAAGTCATGAACGGCGGTTTTGGTATGGTGCTGGATGGCACACCCGCCTCCGAAGAGCGCCTCAAATCCATGCTCTTCTGGGATGTTAATAACGGCATTGCCCGCCGTAGCTGGGCCCGGAATGAAGAAGCCGTCTTTGCTGCCAAACGCGCCATGGCCCAAAACCCGGAATTGCAGATCACGCTACCCAATGTAGCGGATGATGAAGTGGTAAAGGCTGCCTTTGCCCGCCGCGTTCCGTAACCACCAAATTTATTTGGTTTTGCCCGTTGCGATTCGTAACCACCAAATTCATTTGGTGAAGAAATACAATGCCTTGAGGAACAACAAGGTGTGGCTTGCCTATCCGGCGAGGTTTTAATGGAAACACACTTCAGTCCCGCCGAAGGGAAACCCGCAGGGTCGGGAAAAGGCACATAAGGGAGATTAAGAAGAAGAAGCGGGCATCGGTTTGTCGGTTCCTTCAAAGGGTCGGGAAAAGTGACAAAAGAGGCCAGAAGAAGATTAGAAAAAATCTTGTAAATCTTGTTCATCTTGTCTACTAAAATCAACATCTGGTGTAGCTCTTTTAAAGAAACCACAAGGTTTCTGCAAAAGCAACTTTGCGGCTTTGCGGCTTGGCGTGCAGCATTTTCCACTTCCGCACCACAAACTCCCCCGTCCCTAAACCAAAGCCCACTCCACAGGCGTTATTAACCCATGAAGTCAAATTTACCGTCGATTATCGCCATCATATTACTAGCTATCCTAGCCAATATTGCCTGGCTGTTTGAAATTGTGCAGCTCATTGGGTGGGAGGGAAGTTACTGGTTGCAGGCCACGCATTATTCTGTTTATTTTATCAATTTGCTCGTTGTCATTGCCTATCTCACGCCGGTGTATCTGATCAAAAAGACGGATTGGCAAAAGCTGCTCTATACCGCGATAGAACTATATGCTGTTGCTATAGTAGCCTACCTCATTTCCAAGTCGGTACTATACACCATGTACGGGGGTATTTATGCTTTCCTCAACTTCTATTCCACTCTGGGCATTCTATTTCTAATTCCCATTATGACCGGTGTGTCGTATTTCCTGGTGACCAAGCGCCAATTGTATCCCCTCAGCTGGAGGAGCGCCATTCCGCTTTCTTTGGCCATGCTTCTACCCATTTTCCTGTCCTGGCTGACCATGCAGGTGCTGCCTGGTTTTGACCGCATTTCGGTATCTATTGGTTCACCCAACGTCATCAAGATGGGCTATCCCTTTTTCTGGATTACCTTGTTGATGGGGATGGCCAGTTTGATCAATCTGCATTATTTTCAAAAAACAACCAGCCGTCCTACCCAGCCGGATCTTCTGGATGATTTGCCTTTTCGGCGGAAGGGGGAGTAGCGGGGTTGGAAGTCAATGGGGGAGTTACAAATCTAAGTCGGATTACCAATCCTCCCGATCTCGGATTGCCAATCCTCCCGATCGCGTTGGCAAACAATCCTTCCATTCCATCCAATCCAAAATTTCTTCCATTTTCTCGTGCAACCCCCAATCATCCTTCTTGTCTTTCCCATTAAACCGACCTTAAATGGTTTGAGACGATCATTTTTCCAAACTATTTAACGTCGGCGTAACGCTTAATTTTTTCACCTAAATACAGTAATATGAAAGACTTTACCCGACTGTTGCTACTTTGTTTAGCCCTTGTATTGATGGGCACGGGCCAATCCCTCTTTGCTCAATCCAGCCAGGACGAAGGCAAGGTGGTGATTCAAAAGATAACCCACGACGATGGATCAACGACACTGGTTAAGAAAAGAATTCAGAATGCGGAAGATGTGGGGGCCTATGTAGAGACGCTGCAAGACGCCGACGGAGAAGTAGTGGAAATCCGAATTATGGATGTGGATGATGAGGGTGACCGTGCCGACGAAAATACCATGGTCTTTATCAGAAAGGGCAAATCTTGCGACCAGAAGAAGGATGGAGATCATTCCGTATACCATTGGAAAGGCAATACAGATTACAATTATTCCTACAGCTATAGCTGGAGCGAAAATGGACGGGATCGCAGTGACCGCGATGACCGGCCGTACCGTCATGACCGCCCGCTGATTGGTATTTATCCAGGTGGAAATTCTGGTCAGGGTTTGCGTGTAAATAGTATCGTAAATGGTGGCGGTGCTGAAGCAGCTGGATTGCAGGACGGTGATGTGATCACCGATGTTAATGGCAACGCGATTAACGGCCTTGCCGATCTACGTGTAGAATTGTCGAAGTATAATGCCGGTGATCAGGTGCGCGTCAACTATGAGCGCGAAGGCCAAAATTACAGCACCATGGTGACCCTGAAAAAGCGTACTACCGGTGCCAACGGTCGCGAGCTGTGCTCCGTATTTATCGGTGTATCCCTCGGGGGTGACGGTCCGGACGGAAAAGGCATCCGCATTACCGGAACCATTGGCGGCTTCCCGGCCAGTAAGGAAGACATCCAGAGAGGCGACGTTATCGTTGCTTTTGACGGGGTGGAAGTGAACTCCGTAAGCGAATTGCAGACGCAGAGAGACAAGCACGATTTAGGCGAAACCTTTAATATGACCCTTCTCCGTGACGGACAGCTGAGAACGGTAACCAGCAAATTTAATTCTTGTGAAGAAGAGCCACAGGTAGAACCAACTGACGAGCCTGTAGAGGTAGAAAAAGTACCGGAGGTAGAAGAATTCACAGAAGAGGAGATCGAATCTGTTCCCGAGATCGATATCGATAATGAACTAATGCTTGATCGCTACACTGCCTTCCCGAACCCAACCTTTGGTCGGGTGAGAGTGCAGTTTGCCGGCGAGGCCGTAGCCACTACAATCCAAATTACCGATATGAATGGCAAGGTTGTTCACCGCGAGCAGATCAACCGCTTTGACGGTTACTACGACAAAGAACTTAATTTGGACAATGCCGCACCCGGCACCCTGATCGTTACCATTCGCCAGGGCGACAAGATGACGGCCAAGAAAATTGTCTTGATGAGCAGAGTATAAATCTAAATTAACTTATAGTACTTAACGCAATTGGGTAGTGGATGAAAATTCACTGCCCTTTTTTCTTATTTTGGCTAAAAATTAGCCATGCACCTTTCCTGCTTTCGATTTTCTTTTCTCTTAATAATCCTCTCTTTTGTTGCCTGTCGGCAAATGCCCACTTCCACGCCAGAAGTGGGCCATGCCATGGAAATGGCCGTGGCCGAAGAAGTGCAAATTCCCAGTGGGGCGATGGAAAAATCTTTTGGGGCTTATGTCCTCTTGCCCAGTGTTTATCAGGCAGATTCTACGCGTCATTTTCCGGTGGTATATCTTCTACACGGCTACAGCGGCGCTTACGGTGACTGGTATAAAAAAATGCCTGTTTTGCTGGACTATGCCGACCAGCACGAGCTGATCATTGTCACACCGGACGGCAATTTCGGCAGTTGGTACCTGGATAGTCCCATGGATGAGGGATGGAAATTTGAAACTTATGTTGGGGTAGAAATTCCCGAATGGGTAGATGCTCACTACCGAACAGTAGATAAGCCCGAAGGCAGGGCCATCACCGGCCTGAGCATGGGTGGACACGGGGCATTGTACCTGGCCTTTAATCATCAGGATCTTTTTGGTGCGGCCGGAAGTATGAGTGGTGGGGTGGACTTGCGTCCCTTTCCAAAAAACTGGGATTTGGCCAAGCGCATTGGGCCGCAGGAAACACACATGGACAACTGGGAAAAATACAGCGTGGTCAACCAGTTGGATTTACTAAAGCCCGAGACTGCACCCAGCCTGATCATCGACTGTGGCGTAGATGATTTCTTTTATGAAGTCAATGTGGATTTGCACCAAAAGCTGCTAGCTAGGAAGGTCGCTCATGATTTTATTTCCCGGCCGGGTGAGCACAACTGGCCATATTGGGAAAATTCGGTGGTGTACCAATTGCTGTTTTTTGACCGGTTTTTTGCAGAAAGCGGGCACTAAAAATCGTTACAAATATAATGATGATAAAAATAATGATTATAAATATCATCATTATAAAAATAATCATAATAAATATTTTGCGGGGGCACGCCCAAATGAATTCTCCTATTCAGCATTTAAAACGCCTTCCACTTTTCCATTTGAGTCGGACGGCCACAACATTTGCAGCAGCGTCGCAATGATCATGCACAGCACACAACCAATTAGGTTCAGCCACAGGTAGGCAATGTGAATGACCTGAAACTTGTCCAGAATGAAAACGGTTGCCACGATGACCTGGGAAATGATGGCCGCAACAAAAACGGCACGACCGCCCACCCACTTGAGGAAAAATGCCACAAGAAAAATGCCCAAAATAACACCGTAAAAGAGGGAGCCGATGATATTGACCGCTTGAATCAAATTGTCAAATAAGCTGGCTGTCGCGGCAAAAAATAACGCCATTGCACCCCACATAATCGTAAACCACTTGGAGGCTTTCAGGTAGTGTTTGTCGTCACGATTGGTGACCATGGAACGACGGTAGAGATCAACCACTGTAGTGGTAGCGAGGGCATTGAGCTCGGAAGAGGTGGAGGACATGGCTGCCGAAAAGATCACCGCCAGCAGTAACCCAACCATTCCAATTGGCAAATATTTGGTTACAAAAGTGATGAATACATAGTCGGTGTCTTCAATCTTGGAATCGGGATCTGCTTGCAGAATCAGCTCATCGGCTTGTAAACGGATGTCTCTGTTCTGTTGCATCATTTCGTCAATCCGACTCTGGCTTTGCGCAATGGCGGCCTGGTCATCGCTATGGATGGCATCCAGTAGGTGCAAAACTTCTTCGCGTCGTTCCTGAAAGAGCTGGGTGTGCTGAACTTCCAGATTGTTGTATTGCTCTAATCTTTCTCCCTGTAACTTGGCAACGTTAGACTCATTAAAGTGGACTGGTGCCTGATTGAACAGAAAGAATACAAATACCAAAATACCCACAAAGAGTACCAAGAACTGCATCGGCACCTTAAGGATACCGTTAAACAATAAGCCCAGGCGACTTTCCGTAAGAGATTTTCCGGAAAGGTAGCGCTGTACTTGTGATTGGTCGGTGCCAAAATAGGAGAGAAACAGAAAGGTCCCTCCAAGCATGCCCGACCAGAAATTATAGCGATTGTCGAGGTCAAATTCAAAATCTACCACATTCAGCTTGCCCAATTTCCCGGCAATACCTACAGCATCGCCAAAGCTGATGTCTTCGGGCAATTGAAAGATCAAAATAATAGCCGCCAGAAACATGCCGGTCAGGATGATGATCATCTGCTGCTTCTGTGTCACACTGACTGCCTTGGTCCCTCCGGAAACCGTATAAAAGATAACGATGATACCAATAAACAAAATCGTTACGCTCAGGCTCCAGCCCAAAATGGTTGACAGAATAATGGCTGGTGCATAGATAGTAATGCCCGCTGCCAGGCCCCGTTGAACCAGAAAAAGTATGGCCGTCAGGGTTCGGGTACGCAAGTCAAACCGGCCTTCCAGGTACTCATAAGCGGTATATACATTGAGCCGGTAATACAATGGCAGTACAAAAATACTCAGAATCACCATCGCTACGGGCAGGCCAAAGTAAAATTGAGCAAATCGCATTCCATCCTGATAGGCTTGTCCGGGCGTGGACAGAAAGGTGATGGCGCTGGCCTGGGTGGCCATGATCGACAGGCCAATGGTCCACCAGGGTAAATCGCGATCGCCTAAAAGGTAGCTCTGAACGCTGGTAATATTACGGGTGCGGTATACGCCATAGGCTACAATACTCAATAGCGTACCCAACATGACAATCCAATCAAAAGTGTGCATGGACGTGTTTCGGTGTTTCGATTAAGAGTAAGTTCTGGTAAAGATATAAAACAAGGTAATGATGATGGCATGCATGATAAGCACGAAGGCATACATATGATTCCAGGTCTTGAAGATCGGAGGATGGTCGTTTTCCTCAGTAGGTGTTGTCATCGATGCTTTTTTGTAAAAATAGGATTTGCGGGGAGGATTACCGCTTTTTTAACAGTTATTAACTGTTATGACAAAATTTCGGGAACCACCCAACCCATTTTACCGGACGGACGGTCTATCTAAAAAATTGAAGCACCAACGTTATGAAAAGAGCACTACTCCTGTTTGCTGTTATGTTTTCTCTGAATTTGGCTTTCGCCCAAAATTCAAAGATCAGCCTCGGATTTGAAGGCCAGCTGTCTTATCTGCTGCTGACCGAACCCCACGAATGGGCCTTCGGCGTGACCGGCTACGAACCGGGCACTTTCGCCCAAATTGGCACCCGGATCGATTTTCGAATTTCCAAACAATGGAGTGTGCAAACGGGCATCCAATTTTGTGATTACCGCTATAAGGATACCGGGGATGAATTCAGTCCTATGATCACTACCGTATCTCCGATTTCTTCTTTCTTGCCCATTGACGTGATCCCCGTGGTGAACCAAAATCGGCAAATCCAGTCTGTTGGTGTGCCGCTGTTGATCCGTTACCATTTGGAGGATCTTGTGCCGGGAAAGATAGGTCTTTCACTGGCTGTCGGCCTGACCGGGACCAATAGTATTGATGTAGAACAAGCAGACGAATTGGACCTTTTCAGAAATTCACACAGAAAACTCGCTCTCGATGGACAAATCGGGCCCGAGGTGCAATTTTACACCCGCTCCGGCCGGTGGCATCTCGCGCCGGTTCTTCGTATGGCACTAACCAATTATTCAAATTTGAATGAATTCAGAACTGGTCAAACGGCCACCTTACGTCCTTATAGCATTGGCCTGCAAGCCGGTTATTCCTGGAACCTTTAAACTCAATTTGTGATGAAAAAACGACTACTCTTCTGCTGTGCACTTCTTGCTACACAATTAGCTTTCGCCCAAAACTACACTGGCTTTTCCATTGGTGTCAGCGCCGAATATGGCCATCAATCTTTAAGAGAAGCTTACGACTGGTTTGGAGATGTCGAAGATTTTTTGCCGGGTACTTTTCAGCAGGTGGGCCTGGATTTGGAATGGAGAAGCACTGGCCGGATAGGCGTGCAATCTGGACTCAAGTATGCCCGATATCAATATACCGAACAGCGGTTTGGGATACCGGGAATTCACGATGGCATGATAATTTGTTGTTTTGGATGCCTTCCGGTAGATGAACAGGTGGAACGGACTTTTAATGCCATAAATATTCCACTACTGCTGACTTACCACCTTGACGACCTCATTCCCGGAAAGTTGCACCTGGCCGTTCATTCAGGGCTGGTCACGAATGTGATGCTCAATGGAAAGGAGGGAGAGGAATTTACTTCTTCCTTTGAAGAAAGTCTTCGTCCAATGAGTTTTGATGGCCAACTCGGAGCAGCTTTGCATTGGAATAGCAAATGGGGAACCCTAACTTTAGGTCCTGTGTTTCGAATGGCACTGAGTAACTACGCCGCCGATTCAAAATTTGAGGTGAGTGAACAACCTAGCCTGCGTCCTTATAGTATGTCCTTGCGCGCGGGGTATTTGTGGAACTTTTAAATCCTAATGCAGCATGACCAGAAAAATACTATTCAGTTGCCTTTTCGTATTCCTTTTCGCAAATCTGACTATGGCCCAACAGTCTTCTGTTCGGATCGGTATGTCCGCCCAGTATGCTTACCTATTGCTTAGTGATGCCTATGAGTGGCACGTAAATGTAGAAGGTTACGAGCCGGGAAGTTTTACTCAACTGGGACTCAGCGCAGAATTTCTGATATCTCCACGTCTGAGTATTCGATCAGGGCTGCAATTCGGGCGCTATAAATATCGGGATGATCAAAATGATGACCTCATCTTTTTTGACGGCCAGTTTTTGGACGACGGCCCCTTTATTCTTTTGCCGCATGTAGAGGAGATCGACAACAACAGGAGTTTTAATACAATTTCCATACCGGTACAACTACAGTACCACCTCGAAGATCTCGTGCCTGGAAAAATTAGATTATCTCTGGCTGCAGGGTTTTCTGCCAATGCCAACCTCAGCACAAACTCAGATGACCTTGACCGGTATCATAGTTCCCTAACCAAATATTCCCTGGACGGTCTGATTGGGCCGCAAATCAACTTCTTGACTAAAAGCGGACAGTTGAGTGTGGCTCCGGTACTCCGGGTAGCACTGACGAATTATTCCAATCTTCAGGAGCTGGACGGTATTCCCTTTAATACTTCCCGTGAATTAAGGCCGTACAGCTTCGGCCTGGAGGTCAGCTATTTGTGGAATCTTTAGCGATGAAGGGTAAATAGTTGTCCACTTTTCTAGGAGTGATTTTGGCTCTAGCCGTTGTTAAAGAACCGCCTCCCTTAGCTTTGGCCAGGGGCGGGAACTTTCGCCTTCCGCGTGCCGCCGAAGCTTTAGCGGAGGAGTAGGCTAGAACCAAAATCACTACCCTAATCGGACACTTATTAATCCCAAGTCCCTTGACCAATAAATAAAAAGCGGCACATTTTGATCTGAATTCAGGTCAATATGTGCCGCTCTATGACGACCGCAGCGCGGTCGCATTACCTTACGGTTTGGCTTCTTTTCCGATAGAGATCATATTGGCAAATATGCGGAACGCCCCGGGAACGCCGGCTGGCAATTCTCTAAACCACGAATAGCCGCTGTAGATGTAGTAACCATCGCCGTATTTAGCCACCAGGAAACCTCCATCTTTGGGTGTCTCGTCCGGATCATTAGCAGAAAGAATGGCGGTGAAATGTTCTTTGTCCCATTCGTCCGGGAAGTAAAGTCCGCGCTCCTGCACCCAGCCTTCAAAGTCCTTTTCGGTAATCTTATTGGGCCAGTTTAACACGGGATGTTCTGGCTTGAGCATCCGTACTTCGGCTTCTTCCACGGTCACCCGATCGCGGGAGATGTTTAGCTGATAAGGTGCAATTTCCTCCATGGGTACTTTCAGCCCGCGATTGGTATTGTATTGAACGATCAAGGTGCCGCCCTCCTTGACGTAGTTGAGCAGTGCCTCCTGATGAAATTTCAGGCGATCATTGGTGTTGTAAGCCCGCACCCCGAGAATGACCGCATCGTAGTTTTTCAGATTGTTTTTGTTGATTTCCTGGTCTTCCAACAGGGTCACATCGTATCCAATTTGTCTTAGGCTGGCAGGAATCTCATCACCTGCCCCCATAATGTAAGCCACATTATCACCTGCCTTTTGCAGATCAATGCGCGCTACTTTTGCGGAAGAATTTTGGAAAATCATCTGTGTCGGAATATGGTCGTATTCGATGGAAATGAGTTCCTTGGTATAGGTCTCACCATCCATTTTTATCAGGGGAGAAACAAAATTTTCATCCTGCTTTTCCGGAGGATATAGCTTAAAGCTAAAATACTGTTCCTGTCCTTTTAGTTTTAGTTCAAAATCGTAGTGCTCTGGCTCTACCTTCCAGCCATCTCCATGGCACAATTCAAGGGTGCCTGAGATATTTTCCTTACCGGATTTCACAAGCACATTGATCATTTTTGGGCTATTGTTACCAAATACGTAGACCTTTTCCGCCAGATTGGCGAAGACCGGTGGCGTAATCTCAAAAGGACGATAGACTTCACCGTCAACCGGGTCATTACGCTTGTAGACAACTTCCTGCTCGAATGGAATGGACATTCCCTTGATCTTCAGCGTATAACCTATCTTCAACTGGCGGGGTGTTTCTGGCAATCCGCGCAGTAGCTGGTTTTCCACAATGTACATGCCCAGATCGTGCTCCTTGTTCAACCAGTAGGCATTGGTGTAAGAAATCTCTTTCGGCAATTGCAGTTCCTGACTTCCTGTGAAGGGGTGGTTATTAGCCAAAATATGATCATAAGTGACTTTAACATCAAGCGGCAGATAGTGAACTTCCTCCAGCGTAACACCGATAGGGGAGCGGTTGGTAAATTCAAAGTCTACCGAGATGCCCTGACCAGGCGTAGCGGAATAGTCATTGGCAACAGCTTCCGCAAAAAGGGCCAGACAAGCTTTGATAACCTCCTTGATTTCACCTTCTTTCACCTTTTTCCAGTAGCCTTTCGGCAACTTCTGAATCAACTGATAGGCTTCCAATAGGCCATCCAGGCTTTCGTACGGCTTGTTGTAGCGGAATTCCTTTTCTACCTTGCTTAGAATTTTTCCGATAGGTTCACCGCCTTCAACCCTGGACCATGTCGTATTGATGCCCGCAAAGATGTCGTCTTTTTCTGGAGGTAAATCCCCTTTCAACAATTCGAGGTACTCCATCTCTATACCCCGGCTGCCGGTAGAACCAAAGCCCTGACTTTTGTGCATACTGCGGCTTTCGGCAGCAATTTCGGTATTGGATTTACCCATAATCGGGTAGTAGACGCCCACATCAACGTTGAGCATATTTGATTTATCGGCCTTTTCAAAGTTTTCCTGACTTCCGTAAAACCACCAGGAGGTATTAAAAAACAAGCGCTGCGGCTGCCAGGCTTCAACGTACTTTAATTGCTCTGGATAAGCGTCCTTGTCATTAGCCATGTCAAAAGCCTCAAAGGAAAGCATGGCTGAAGCTGTATGATGTCCATGGGTCTGGCCTGCCGACTTGTGATCGAAGCGGTTGATGATTACATCGGGCTGCCACTTGCGGATGGCCCAGACCACATCGCCCAGTACTTCGTCATCCTGCCAGATTTTTAACGTCTCGTCCGGGTGTTTGGAGTAGCCAAAATCATTGGCGCGTGAGAACATCTGGTTGCCACCATCAATACGACGAGCGGCCAATAACTCCTGAGTCCTGATAATACCCAGTAATTCGCTGATTTCCGACCCAACCAGGTTTTGTCCGCCATCCCCACGGGTGAGCGAAAGATAGGCCGTATTGGCTTTTAATTCGTTGGCCAGATAGGAGATCAGCCGCGTGTTTTCATCGTCTGGGTGGGCGGCCACGTAAAGGGCCGACCCCAAAAAGTTTAACTTCTGAATAGCTTCGTGTATGTCGGCGGAAGTCCATTTCTTAGGTGCCTGCGCAAAACTTGCCACGTGGGCCATCAGCAATATGAGGACAACAACCGTACGAGTAAATACCTGCATAAGATTTTTGATTTACTTTCTTTGACAGATTCCGTGGTCAAGCTAAAAGGGCAAGCACAAGCGCCTACCAGAAGCGTTGATTGGCCTTTTAGATTGACTCTGAATCACGAAATTTATCAAAGAACCTTTATTTATGACAAAAATAAAAAACTAGTTTGGGAACAACTGGAAAACCTTTGAGCTCTCAGTTTCCTTTTTTATACAGCCAGGATTGGTTTAGGTTGAACAAAAGACGGAAATTGTTATCGTTAATTGCTAATTGTATAATTTACACTAATCCACAGAATTCCGTAATTTGTGCTTTCGAAAGTATGGATGGTAAGATATTTTAAAGCGGGGAAGCCATAAAGACGCTGTTAATCCATCCATCTTTACACAAAAATTGCTGAACTATGCAGGGCGACCATAAAAAATATATATGCATCCACGGCCACTATTACCAACCGCCACGGGAAAATGCTTGGTTGGAGGTCGTAGAATCTCAGGATTCGGCAGCTCCGTTTCACGATTGGAACGACCGGATCAACTTTGAATGTTATGCCCCTAATGCCCGGGCACGCATGCTGGATGATACCGGTTTTATTACCAATATTGTCAACAATTACGCCAAGATCAGTTTCAATTTTGGCCCTACACTGCTCTCGTGGATGGAAGTAGCCGATCCCGGCACTTATCAGGCCATCCTTGAGGCCGATCGGGAGAGCATGAAGCAATTTAACGGTCATGGATCGGCCATCGCCCAGGTGCACAGCCATCTGATCTTACCTTTGGCCAATGAGCGCGACAAGCACACTCAGGTCATCTGGGGCATTAAGGATTTTGAGTATCGTTTTGGGCGAAAGCCCGAAGGAATTTGGCTGGCGGAAACGGCTGCCAATACCGATACACTAGAAGTCCTCGCAGCATACGGCATTGAATACACCATCATGGCACCTAGGCAGGCCAAAGCTGTGCGTAAGATCGGAGAGAAAAGCTGGCAGGAATTGCCCCATGCCAGTGTAGACCCTCGACGTCCCTATTTGTGCAAGCTACCTTCCGGTAAGGAGATTACCATCTTCTTCTATCACGGTGGCGTGGCACAGGGAGTAGCCTTTGAAGGATTGCTAAACAACGGCAAGCACTTTGCTCAACGCCTTATCGATTCTCATGACGGCAGTGATGAACCACACCTTGTGCATATTGCCACTGATGGAGAAAGCTACGGGCACCACCACAAAAAAGGAGAGATGGCACTTGCGGATTGTCTAAACTCAATTGAAGATCATCCATCGGTCAGCCTTACAAATTATGGGGAATACCTGGAAATGTTTCCACCAACCTACGAAGTACAGATTCACGAAAACAGTTCCTGGAGCTGCGTGCATGGCGTAGAACGCTGGCGCTCGAATTGTGGCTGTAGTACCGGTGGCCGCCCTGAATGGAACCAGGAATGGAGAGGCCCGCTACGCGATACCCTCAACTGGCTGCGTGATCAACTCATTCCTATTTATGAGAAGGAGGCTTCGGTGTTACTCAAAGATATCTGGGTAGCGCGGAATGAATACATTCAGGTGCTGTTGAAACGTAATACTCAGGTTGTGGAGCACTTTATCACACAACACAGTAAGAAGAAGCTGAGCGAAACGGAGCGCATTCAATTGTTTCGGCTGATGGAAATGCAACGGCAGGCCATGCTCATGTTTACCAGTTGTGGGTGGTTTTTTGACGAAATTTCCGGGTTGGAAACCAATCAAATTTTGCAATACGCCAATCGCGCGATCCATTACGCGCAGCAGGTGAGTGGAGTAGATTTGCATCCAAAATTTGTGAAGCTCCTGGAGAAGGCGCCCAGTAATGTGCATAAAAATGGTGCCGTGAGTTATCAAAATAATGTTGTTCCACAAAAGGTAGACCTGGTACGCGTGGCGATGCATTATGCGGCGTCCTCCTTGTTTGAGGAGTATCCGGAGAAACTGGAATTTTTTAACTATACCGCCCGTAGTGAGCATTTCGACCGCCTTGATGCGGGTACACAAAAGCTATCACTGGGCCGTACCACTGTACAGTCGAAGATTACCACATCCAAAAAACATTTCAGCTTTGCTGCCCTCTATTTGGGCCAACACAACATCATTGGCAATATTTCACTGGATATGGATGCCAAGACCTTCAATGAAATGTCGGAGAAGATTACCACTGCCTTCAACACGCCTGACTTGGGGCAGGTCATCGGTTTGATGCAGGAATATTTTGGCCCGGAGAAATACACGATCTGGCACCTGTTTAAAGACGAAAAGCGCAAGATTCTCAAAGAAATTACGCAGAAGAGTTTTACGCTGGTGGAGAGTGCTTTCCGTGAAATTTATAACGACAATTACCAATTGATGACTGGGGTTGCCCAGAGTGAAATTCCGGTGCCACCGGCTTATTTAAATGCCGTTCAATTTGTGGTCAACCAGGATTTGGATCATTTCATCAGCAATGGCAACCTGAGCATTCGGGAAATCAAAAGGCTGGTGTCGGAATTTCGGAAGTGGAAGGTAAAAATGCACGACGAGAATGCCTTTAAGTTGTCAGCTAGTGAGCGGGTATACCGTGAAGTAAAACGGCTGGCCTCCTCTGAAGTTTCACTGAAGCAACTGGGGCGCATCGTCACCATTCTGGATATGCTCGAAGAACTGAATATTCATCTGGATTTCTGGAAAAGTCAAAATGTCTATTATTCCATTTTGCAGGGATACAAAAAAGGAGATTGGGTCTTTGCCAGCACGGCCTGGGAAGAAGCATTCTACAAACTTGGGGAAAAACTGAGAATCAGAATGTGAAGGGTTATTAATCCACTTTCTCCTGTACGGCAGGTGATTTGATAATGCGTTGGGCAAAATCCTCCGGAGAAAACTTCAGTTCAACCATGCCTTCGGCCATTAGCTCATTTTCCTGCTCTTTGACCTTGAGCCGGGGGTTGACCACGCTGTAATCCGTTTCGTCGTATTCATATATTGACCATTGCCCCCATTGGTATTCCAGGGCAGTTAGATTTTCCACCCAGTCGCCGGAATTGAGGTACGTAACTTTCTTTCCTCTGGTCTCCACAGAGCGCATCTGAGGTCGGTGAATGTGGCCACAGATTACATAGTCGTAACCTTCTTCGGCGGCCAGCTGAATGGCGGTATCTTCAAAATCACTGATGAATTTTACGGCCTCCTTCACCCGGTGTTTGACCTTCTTAGCAAAGGAAAGCCTAGACATGCCCAGGGCCATCCGCATACGGTTGATGTGGCGGTTGATCCAGATTAGCCAGTCGTAGCCCTTACCGCCCAATTTGGCGATAAACGGTGAGTATTTAATAAACACATCAAAAATGTCGCCGTGAAAAACCCAGTATTTTTTGTCCTTGAGCTGTAGTACCAACTTATCACGCAGGTGAATATTGCCGGACGAAAAGTCGGAATAGCGGCGCAGTGCATCGTCGTGGTTACCGGTGATGTAGTATACTCTCGTACCCTTGGCAGCCATCTTCAAAATGCGCTGAAGTACCATCATGTGCTCTTTGGGAAAGTAACGCTTTTTAAACTGCCACATATCCACAAAGTCTCCGTTCAGGATGAGAGTGTCAACCTTAATACTACTCAGGTAGTTCAGTAATTCCTTGGCGTGGCAACCAAAAGTCCCTAGATGTACATCAGAAATAATGACAATATCCAATTCCCTTTTCATAAAAACAGCTCTTTGGCAATTGCTTGGGTAATAATATTGCCGCAAGGTCCACTTTATTTGTAAAGTGAATGTAAATGGATATTAAGTCTTAATTAAATTGTAAGAACCGGGTAAGAATAAGGTAGGAGCAGCGTGTTTTAAGTGAAATTCAAAACACGCTGCTCCTTGCAGTTGTGACCTTTAATATAATTCTACTGGCCAGAAACGGCTGTAGTATCATTAGCAGGGGCGGCGTCATTCACCTCCAATCCCATGTTTTCAGATACCGGCACCAGAATCTTGGGGAAAAGGATTCCCGCTTCTCTGTCTACGCCCAGCACAATACTGTCTTCTGACATATATTCAACAGGGTGGGCAATGGGCTGGGCAATAGTAAATGACAGGAATAACTTTGCGCCAGAATCATCAAACATCCAGCGACCACCAATATTTTCTTTGCCGTTGCTCAGACTCACGGTCAGATTGCTGTCAGGAAAAAAGCTGATTGAGGCAAATTGCAGGTTCTTGAGGGAATTGTCGAAAATCTCGTTTTCCCGCCCTTCCAGTTTTAAGCTGTCTTTCATTGGACGGATGGCTTCTACGGCCATTCTCCAATCCTTTCCGGTAAGGATACTTTTCTTTTCTTCCAGGTTTTTACCTCCAGCATTCGCACCACCTCCGGTACCACCACAAGCCATCAGGAATCCCAAACCAACTAATAACAGAAAATTTCGCATAGCTACTTAATTTTGAAGGGCAAATGTACTTTAAATTTTTTGATCACCCTTTTTTTGCTGCTCCAAATTGGTACTATCTACCAGTTTTTTTAGGTTTTTCCGGTAGTTACTGGGGCTTGTACCCGCAACTAGCCGAAATTGCTTATTGAAGTGAGATAAATTGTTAAAACCGCTGTCGAAGCTTACGGCACCAATGCTCATGTGTTCGTCTCCCAGTAAGCGACAGGCGTGCGCAATGCGAAACTCATTAACAAACTGGGTAAAGGTTTTGGAGGTCAATTTCTTGAAATAGCGACAAAATGCAGGAACGGTCATACTAACCTTTTCGGCCATCTCGTCCAAACTGATCTGCTCTTGAAAGTTGTTTTCCACAAACTTATAGACGGTGCGCATCCGGTCCTGGTCCTGTGCTCCTACTTCCAATGCAAAACCTTTGGCATTGAGTAAGTTATATTCCTTGGAATTGGCCAATAAGTGTAAGACTTTCAGTAGCTCAAGCAACTTACTGAAGTTGTCCATTTTGGTCATTTTAAGCAAAAGCTTACCTACCTCTCTTTTTGTCTCCCCACTGAAGTTCAGCCCCTGACGGGAACGTTCAAATAATTGACGAATGCTATGCATTTCGGGTTGGTCAAAAAAGTCTTTCCCCAGAAAGTCCTGTTTCATTTGTACCACGATTTCAACGTGTTCTTCAAACGTTTCTTCGGTGAAGCCAAAATGCGGTAGATTGGGACCCAGGAAAATCAGGTCGCCATCTTGAAAATAGGATATATGATCGCCAATGTGCCGCTTGCCGTGACCGGTAGAGACGTAAACGATTTCGTATTCCGGGTGAAAATGCCATTGGGGAGCATTACAATATCCCGGGTCTGAAAATTTGCGCATGGTAAAAGAGCTGCCAAACCCAGGTTCAATTTTTTCCAGGATTGCCTTCATAATAGTCGATTGTTTTGTCAAATTGAAGTATTGAACTCAAATTAACGTCATAAACACATACACTATATTGACTGAATTGGTTCAATATTATTGCGCAGTGGTCAATATAGTATTGAAAATGGATAATATCTGCGTGGTTTCGCTTTTCAAAAGGGCATAACTTTGCACTGTTTAGTTAGTTTCATACACTATTATTGTATTTCGGTGATCTCCCAACGGGAGCATCACCTTTTTTTGTTTCCTACCACAACGATTTAGATTTTTTACCTGTTGTTCCATAAAAAAATGGTCCGACAAACATCGTTCGCCGGACCACTTTTCAGGAATTTTATCAATTCTGTTTTATCGCTTATCCGCAGAGGTAAAAATACGGCTCCAGTTGATGCCGTTGGCTATGCTACCTTCCTTGGTTGAAAACCAGATGAACAAAGGCTTGCCTACAATGTGATTTTCGGGTACATATCCCCAAACACGGGAATCCTCCGAGTTGTGGCGGTTGTCACCCATCATCCAGTAGTAATTCATTTTAAAGGTATATTCGGTAGCCGCTTCTCCATTAATGAAGTACTGGCCATCCTTTTCGTAGTAGTCGTTATCTTCGTATACCGAAATGATTCGGCGATAGAAATTGATAGATTTTGGGTCGAGTTTCACCGTGGCTCCCTTCTTCGGGATATAGATCGGTCCGTAATTGTCGACCGTCCAGTTTCCATAGTGTTCTGCATCGTAGGGAAACAACAAGCGCTGACGAAACTGCACAGGTTCAATGGTGATGGCTGGATCAATGGATTGGATTTTTTCTTTTTCCTCATGGCCCAGGTGCATGTAATATTCATTTGGGTTGGGGTTGTTTGGATTTTGGCTGATGTCATCCCGCGACAAGCCCCATTTGAAAAGTTGCGTCATATTTAGGCCGTTCGGCGCATTGACGATGTACAGAAATTGTACGTGGCTTGGCATTTCGCCCGGTGCTCCATTGATGTATACCTCACGGTCGCGGATTTCCAGGCTATCACCGGGAATGGCAATGCAGCGCTTGATGTAGTGGTCTTCCTTGTCCATAGGTCTTACGGTCAGGGGCACCTTTCCCTTTTTGATCAGGGGCACATAAGAACCATATTCCGTGCCGTTGAGGGCTCCGCGTTCCACATCGTACACACTCCAGGTTCTGCCCGGGAGTACGTATACGCTATCACCTTCCGGGAAATTAAAAACCACCGGATCATTGCGGTCGATGCTTTCCAGAGCCGGCAGGCGATTGTAGTTCAGGCTAGGTTTCTTAAGGTAGGATTCGCGGTTGAGTACCGGAATGCGGTTGTGCAGCAGCGGCACCATCGCAATGGTCTGTGGCAGACGGATGCCGTAGTGTGCCTTGCTTACAAACAAGAAGTCACCCACCAGCAGAGAGCCCTCCATCGATGGAGTAGGGATGACGTAAGCTTCGATAAGAAACATACGAATAAATGCCGCCGCAAAAACAGCAAAAACTACTGCTTCGACCCACTCGCGGGCCGCAGATTTGCGGTAGGGATTCTCTCTATGAAGTTTTTTGAGTTTAGCAGTGTGTCCAGCCTCCTTGGCCTCCTGAATCTGCTGGGCATATTCTTTTTCCTTAATCAGGGTGGGGCCATCGTAGGCTTCCTCTTTACTTAGACCAAGATAGGCAAAGGCTACCGGAGCCAGGATAACCGCAACGGCGCTGTGCCAGAAGTCGTATTTTTTGAAGGAACGAACCAGGTCAACGGCCATACCGGCAAAAATGAAGAAGTTGACGATGGGAATCAGCAAAAGTGCTGCCCACCAGCCTGGTTGTCCAATTAATTTACACCATTCAACCAGATTGAGCCCGGGAACCAATGCTTTCCAACCAGGCAAGCCTGCTTTTTCAAATACTGGATACAGACTGATGCTCACCAGCACATAAAAAACAAGCACAAATGTGATAAAACCCATTCAATTCAATTTATGTTTGGCGCAAAGATAATTGAAAAACTGAGGATGAAAATGTTATGAACGGGTTAAGATCGATAAACTATCGGTTTTTATGGATGGAGACCCGACAAACCTTGCTTTAACGAAGTGGTGATAAGGGGCAAATCCAGGATTAATCACCGGCTACCATCGTCACCATACGCCACTGGCCCTTCTCGTTTTGGGAAAATATTGCTCGCCAGCCTACAGGTTGCCCCACAAACTGACCAAAAATGTAACCCTTGGTCCCATCGAGCAGCTCCACTTCGAGCCACGGATGGGTTTCATCACCGATGGTTTCGGGTACGGTAGCTTGTTTGATGACCTTGACGATATTGTAGGAAACTGTGGTCACTACATTAGACTGTAGACTGGGTTGATCGCGCAGGCGCACGCCGCTGCCGGTCACTGCGCCATATTCAAATCCGTCCTTATCATCGGGGAAAATGGCAAATACGTAGGGTGCCGTGAAGGTTTTGCGGTTGTTACTAAAGGCTCCGCCACCGAGCAGGATATTTTCCAGCGTCGGCCAAACGTCAGAAGTCTTCGTTGTCTCCGGCGAATCGAGTTGCCACATTTTGACAAAATCCGGGATGCCGTTTTCGGTCCCAAAGCTGCACTTGATGTTTTCATCGGTGCTCTCCAGCAGGTGAAATACATCTTTCTGCCATACAGCCTCCAGAAGTTGTTCTCTGAAAATAAAGAATGCTGTATCGAGTGGTGCTTCATCCACCGGGTTGAGTTTGCCGACTTCTGGCCGACGTTGCGTGGGAAGAAAATCTTCCCGGGCACCTGCATACTTTTGGTACAGATCGCGGAGTGTATCCGGAGGTAAAGATTCAATCGTTGGTGCCTCTTCAGACCGGGTATCAATTGTTTCGGTACTTTCTCCGGAAGGTCCGCAGGACCAGGCAGTGATAAGGATCAGGCACAGCAAGAAGCGGTATTTCATGGTTGAAGATTCGGTTATAGAAATAGTGATCCACCATCGAGCGCAACACCACAAGGACGATCGACAAAAAATACCTTACAGTACCTCTTTTGAGGTGACTTATATCTTCAATGTCTGACGCAGGTACCGGCCATATTTCCGGCGGTACACCTTGTAGATACGTTTGAATTTACTGTAACTGTACGGATAGTAGGAAGGTTCGCCTTCGGACGGCATAAATCCTTGCTGCTTCATCCATTCGTCATTGTATACCTTACCCAGGTAGCGGGTACCGTGGTCGGGGAAGAGTACAACAACAACATCGGTAGGACGAAGACGTTTCTGGATCTTGAATACACATTCCAGAGCAGCACCACTTGAGTAGCCCAGCAACAGACCTTCCATGCGAGCCAGATCGCGCGTGCGTATTGCGCTATTGCGATCGGTTACTTTGACGAAGTCATCAATGAGATCAAATGCTACATTATCGGGAATGATTGTTTTACCCAAACCTTCCACCTTATAAGAATAGATTTCATCGGGGTCGAAGACACCGCTCTTCCAGTACTTTTGCAGCACTGAGCCGTAAGCATCAACGCCGATGATCTTGATATCAGGATTTTTCTCCTTGAGGTAACGCGCTGTACCTGACAGGGATCCACCGGTACCGGCGCAACAAACGTAGTGGGTGATTTTTCCCTGGGTTTGCTCCCAAATTTCAGGACCGGTGGTGTGGTAGTGCGCGTTGGAATTGTCGAGATTGTAATTCTGACCCAGGTAAAACGAATTGGGCACATCTCTTGTCAACTGCTCCGCTCGGGAGTAGTAGGAACGAGGATCTTCAGGAGCTGCATCAGCCGGACAAACCACAACTTCGGCGCCCATAGCACGCAGCAGGGCCAGTTTTTCCTGGGAGGCCTTACTTGTCACGGTCAGGATACACCGGTATCCTTTCAGGCTACAAATCATTGCCAGACTATAACCCGTATTGCCGGAGGTGGCTTCGATGATCGTATCTCCTGGTTTGATTTTCCCTTTGCGCTCGGCCTCTTCGATCATGAATAATGCAATGCGATCTTTCGCGGAATTTCCGGGATTGAAAGCTTCTACTTTTCCCATCACTGTGGCGGGAAGATTTTGGCAGATTCTACTCAGTTTGATGAGTGGCGTTTTGCCAATAGTTGCTAAAACATTTTCGTAATGCATAAAATGATTTTCTTTAGTAAGTGGCTGCAGTCAATTACACTTACATTAACCGGGGTCTTACGCTAGGCAGGCCCGTTATCGCATGGTTTGATTGGGTATTGGCGGCTCATCATCTTCAGCAATAGCATAAATTTAATGTTTCTATTTTGATATCTGGCTGAAAAATGTAATTTGCCGACCTTTTGGGTATTTTTTCCAGGCAAAAATATTTGCAATATTACGAATGAACAGGCAAAAATAAAAGCATTCATCGCCTAATCAACTAATGATAAAAATTAATCATTTGATTTTCAGTTATTTGTAATATTGCTGGCTTCCAAGGTGAAAACACATTTTTGCACATGGAAACATTCCGGACGATAATTGGTTTGGTATAGCTGGTTCGCAAAGGAATGATGACACTAACATGAGCGTTGAACCCGAAAAATGATGACTGATTATGGCTGCTAAAAGAACTTTTAAGGTAAGACTGATACTCTACGATCATGGCCGAATTCTGTTGCTTAAGCAAACCAAGCCAAATGGAGGAAACTATACGTTGGTGGGAGGAAAGGTGGAAAAAGGAGAAAGCCTAACCCAATGCCTGGTTCGGGAAAGCTACGAGGAGGCCGGTATATCCATTCGGGAAAAAGACCTGATTCTGGTACACGTTCTTGAGAAAAATACAGCAAAGGAGCAGCGATTGACCCTCTATTTTAAGGCATCGGAATGGGAGGGACGCCTTCGTTCCAGAGAACCGCACAAGTTTAAGAGTGTACGTTGGTTCAACCTCAATGAATTACCTCGCAACCTGACCGGAACGGTCAAACACGTGCTCAAACAATACCGGAAAGGGCGAATGTATTCGCAGTTTTAATCTTAAATTCCATTTTCTTCGATCTCCAGAATAGCGGCTACGTGAGCATCGGCGATTTTCTGGCGAAATTCTGGATTGATCAATTTTTCACATTCTGATTTGTTGTTATAAAAACCATTTTCGGTCAATACCGAAGTCATTCTCGTCTTGCGCAATACGTAAAACTGGCTCTCCGGCCGTGATTTGAGGTGGCGGTTTTTTAATCCTGTTTTGTTGATCAGGTGCTTCTGGAATACGCCGGCAATTTTTTGTCCTTTCTTGCTGCCGTGGTAAAACCAGGTTTCGATACCGCTGATAGTGTCGGGAGCCCAGTCACTGGCCGATCTGGCGGGAGCGGCATTGGAGTGTACGGAAAGGTAAATCTTGGGTAAATCTGATTGCTTGGCGTTGGCACGATCTACCCGGCCCTGAAGAAAGTTGTCGATCTCAACTTCTGGAACCACATTGTAGTATTTTACCCCCTTTTTGTCCAGTTGTTTGATGATGCGATTGACAATATCCCGATTGAATTCGTACTCCAAAAACTGTGTGACTCCGTCATCAAACTTGGGCGATCGCTTTCCGGCAGTCAGGCTGCCGTGGCCATTATCCAGGCACCACAGATAGCGGGCAGTATGCGTGGGCGTTTCCGGTGTGGAGGGAGGTGTCTCCTCTTCCACGGGATCTTCCACCACCGGTTCCGGTGTCACTTCCGGCTCCTCGGTATTTGAGGAATCTTCATTATCAAAAATATCTTCGTCAAAGTCCTGATCCGGCGTATCCGGAATGATCACCACCTGATCCATTTCGTTGGCAATGATCACCACTGTATCTGGGGTGATTTCTGATCCATCCTGAGGATTGTTTTCAATCGGGGTGGGTTTCACCGTTGTGGTGGGTTTATCCTGTTTTTTTGATCCGCCAAATAAGCTTGAAAAAATACTCTTTATGGCATCAGCGATCTTCTTAAACATTTAGCTTTAGGTTTTAGTGGATAATCATTTGTGGTTTCCAAATATAGACATAACGATCAGATAATCCTATTTTGGCAAAAAAATCCTTCCTATTTTTAGCAGTAAACAAAATCAACTTTAATCATGAAAAGGAGAAAATTCATCCACCAAAGTGGACAGTTGGTATTTGGAGCGGGCTTGTTGCAACTTGCGGCTTGCGCCAATACTGGCGAAAACAACGCCAATGAGACCGAAACTCCAGCAGAGGAAACTCCGGCGAGTGCAGGGTTGTTTTTCAAAATTTCACTGGCGCAATGGTCCTTGCACCGCACCATTTTTGACGGCAAGTTAGACAACCTGGATTTTGCGGCTACGGCACGCAACAACTTTGGCATTGACGGTATTGAGTATGTCAACCAGTTTTTTAAAGACAAAGCCAAAGACGAAAGCTACCTTGCGGAAATGAAAAAACGCGCCGAAGATAATGGTGTCAACAGCCTGCTGATTATGGTCGACGGAGAAGGTTCTCTGGGAGAATTGGAGGAAACCAAACGCAAAATGGCCGTTGAGAATCACTACAAATGGGTGGATGCGGCCCAATATCTGGGGTGCCATTCTATTCGGGTCAATGCCGCGGGAAAGGGTACTATGGAGGAAGTAGCTAAAGCGGCAGCCCAGAGTTTGTCGGAACTGAGCGACTACGCCAGCCAGGCCGGACTGAATGTCTGTGTGGAAAATCACGGTGGTTATTCGTCCAACGGCGAATGGTTGGCCGGTGTGATGAAGGCAGTAGGAAAGTCCAATTGTGGTACACTTCCCGATTTTGGCAATTTTTGTATCCAACGGGGTGAAGACAACTGTTTGGAGGAATATGATCGGTACAAGGGGGTCACTGAATTGATGCCATTTGCCAAAGCAGTTAGTGCCAAAACGCACGAATTTGGAGAAAATGGTCAGGAAGTTCACACCGATTATTCCCGGATGTTGAAAATTGTAAAGGATGCGGGCTATACCGGCTATATCGGAATTGAATACGAAGGTTCCGGAATGAGCGAGGAAGAGGGCATCAAGGCTACCAAAGCCCTGATGGAATCCGCAGGCAAAATGTTAGGATAAAGAATTTTGGGACCACCGAATTTGAGGTGGTCCCTAATCTGTTTGCCCTTAAGAAGTGTTGATTGAACTTTTTGATTGACTCAGCTTCACGAGATTTGTCAAAGAGCCAGAAGTTATTGGCGCCTTCAATGAAAACGCAACATCAGGCAACATTCTCTATGTTTTTCCGTATACGCAATGCAGTACCTGATGAAAAAACGGTATCATATCTCACTGTATGATACCGTTAAAAAACTAAGCACTCATCAATAATATTTCTTTGGTAAAAGCACCCGATATTTTAAATCCCAGGCAAAGCTATGCTGCCCGAACGAATGGTCGTTTAGTACTGGCCAAACGCCTTGAAGAAAACCTTCTTTCAAGGCAGTTTTGTACAAGTATAGTTGCTATTATTACGGACCGGGGGATACTTTCTCAAAGAAATTGATGCTCATGAAAATTAAAGTAGTGTTTCATTGTGAGCGACAGAACAAAAGTCGCATAAAATGTTTTTTTGTATAAGTACATTTTGCTAACTTACTGCGCCAAAGTTGTTTTTTAATTGGAGTCTAATTTTCTGTTAAACAGTATTTTAGTTTATTTTCTTGTTGATTTTTCTGTATTGATTTTTAACATTTAGCCGAATTGCCATGGAGGAAAGCAGATTAGTGAAATTTATCAAAACCTTATCATCAAAAGAACAGGAGCGGTTTCGATTGTTTGTAAGCTCCCCATTTTTTAACCAGCACCAAAAAACAATTGAACTGCTCGAAATTATTCTAAAAGGTATCGACAATAAGCGTGGCGAATTGGGTAAGCCCAAGGTGTTTAAAAAGCTCTTCCCCAAGATGGAGTACGATGAGCAAAAGCTGCACAATGTGATGTCGTACCTGAAGAAGCTTTTTTATCGATTCATGTCCATTCAGCACTTTGAAAAACAGGACTTTCAGGAGCCACTCCTGACCCTAGAGGCCGCCTTTTCCAATAATCAGTTTGACCTTCTCAAAAATCGAGGCAAACAATTGGAGAAAGACCTGGCCAAATCTCCGCATCAGGGCAGTGAATATTTCTATACCAACTACCGCCTGAATAATATCATGGGTTTTTATTTTGCGGTGTACGAAGACCGTTCGCAATCGACCGTATTGCAGCGCATGCTCGATAACCTGGATCGGTATTACATCGTAGAGAAGCTGCGCAACTGCTGTCAGCTTACCGCCAATATGATGGTGCTCAACACTCGTTATACCTTCCATTTTCTGGATGAGCTACTGGAATTTATTAAGGAAAACTGGTCTGAATTTGAGCAGGATACCTCCATTGTCTTGTACTACACCATTCTGATGAGTTTGCGCGAAGATAATGTGCCCGATCACTTCCTCAAACTCAAGCAGATTCTGGTGCAAAATTTTGATCAATTGAGCGAAGAAGAGCAGCGCAACCTCTATACCTTCGCCAATAATTATTGTGTACTCAAGATCAACCAGGGCCACAGCAATTATCAGCGAGAATTATTCCAGCTGTACAAGCAGGGATTGCTCACCGGCCTGATTCTCGATAATGGCAACATTAATGAATTTATTTATAAAAACATCACCGCATTAGGCTGTAGCCTAAAAGAGTTTGAATGGACTGAAAACTTCATTCAGGAATATAAGGATCTGCTGATTCCGCACCGGCGGGAAAATGCCTACAATTACAATCTGGCACACCTCTATTACAGCAAACAAATGTATCAGGAAGCCCTCTCGGCACTACTTTTGGTTCAGTTTACGGATGTAAAATATCACCTTAATACCACCTTCTTGCTCTTACGGACTTATTATGCACTAAAAGATACAGAGGCATTGCTTTCGCTAATCGAAACCTTCCGGATTTATGTGATCCGCAATCAACAAACCACTACTGATCAGAAAAGAGGATATACTAACTTTTTGCGCTTCGCCAAAAAGCTGGTGCTGCTCAAACACCAGGCGCATACCTACTCAAGGAAAAACCTGCAGACCAAACTGGAGACACTGGCCAACAAAATTGAGCAAACCAATAATGTGATCAATCGGTATTGGCTGCTGGAAAATTGCCGGGCCTAACTATCTTTGTGAGAAACAGATCAACTCCATTTGCAAAATTATCAACTGAAAATTTAAACCCATTCCTATGACTCACTTCAAAAGCACTTTTACCCAATTGGCCTTACTATGGTTTAGTTTTATGCTCTTTCCATCACTGATGGAAGCCCAAAACTGGCGACAGGAATACTCGCCCCAGCGCGAATTTCGGGCTGTTTGGATTGCTACCGTAGCGAATATCGATTATCCCCGCCGGCCCACACTGGCACGCGTAGCTCACAAGGAAGAATATAAGAACCTGCTCGATCAGTACGAATCTATGGGCATTAATGCGGTGATCGTACAAATTCGTCCCGCTTCGGATGCGCTCTATCCATCCGAATTTGCTCCCTGGTCAAAATACCTGACTGGCCGCGAAGACCGTCGGCCGGAACCCGAATACGACCCATTGGAATTTATGGTGGAAGAAGCCCACAAGAGAGGGATGGAATTTCACGCCTGGCTCAATCCTTATCGTGCTACCATGAATAAGGATACTATTGACCTTTCTATGCGTCATGTCTTCAACCGTCACCGCAACTGGATGGTGGAGTACGGTAAGCGCTTTTACCTCAATCCTGCCATGCCGGAAGTAAGAGCGTATCTGACCGATGTAGTGACAGAAGTGGTGGAAAACTACGATGTGGACGCTATTCATTTTGACGATTATTTTTATCCTTATAAGGAAAATGGTCAGGAGTTTCCTGATAGTACAGACTTTGCTTTTTACGGTCGTGGCTACAATGACATTGCCGATTGGCGGCGCAGCAATGTGGATGCATTAATTCAAAAGGTATCCACCCGGATTAAGGAGGTCAAACCGCACGTCAAGTTTGGCATCAGTCCTTTTGGTGTATGGCGCAATAAAGCCCAGGACCCCTATGGCTCTGATACGCGCGCGGGTGTCACCTGCTACGACGATCTCTATGCCGATGTACTCAAGTGGATGCGTCAGGGATGGGTGGACTACATCATTCCCCAATTGTACTGGAATATCGGCTATCCACCCGCCGATCACGCCAAATTAGTTGATTGGTGGAGTCAGCAAACCCATCATTGCCTGCTTTTTGTGGGACATGGGGCGTATAAAGTGGGAGAAAACCAGGAGGCTGCCTGGCATCAACCGGATGAAATTCCACGCCAGATCCGGCTCAATCGGCAGAATTATAAAACCGGAGGAAGTGCCTTCTACAGCTCTCGATCGCTAATGCGCAATATGCTGGGGGTTAAGGACTCAATACGAACCTATTATGAGCATCGGGCCTTGATTCCCGAAATGGAAAACCTGGGACTACGTGGCCACGGACCGCCGACGCTCAAAAAGGTGCGCAAAAAACGAGGTGAGGTGTACCTGAAGTGGAGGCCATCCCGCCTTGATGCCGATAATTTGCCGTTTTATTATGCTATTTACCGTTTTGAAGGGAGTAGTACTGGGCTAGACTATGGTAATGGTGTTCACCTGCTCGCTACTACACCGTTCAATGATTTACAAAAGAAATATACCTACGTAGACAAATCAGCTGAACTGGGCAAGATTTATACTTATGTGATCAAGGCGGTCAACCGGCAACACGCAGAAAGTCCTCCGAGTCAAACCCGCCGCATTCTCAAGACCGATAATGGGGTGAAAAATATGAACTAGCAAAAGAAAAGGTTAAAGGAAGGTTAATCCTTTAAATGGAGGCTTTGAAATAGCTACAGGAAGCGTTGAAATACCGGAAAAGATGCGACCTTTGACGGCTATTAAATGCGCATTAGAAAACATGATAAAGAATACGATTCAACTACTGCTGGTCATACTGGTTGGGGCATTGATGCCTATCAACAGCTTGTGGGCGCAACAGGAAGCTCAGGATACCAGTAAAACACAGGTCGATGTGGATCATGCTGATGTATTTGAGTACGTACAGCAACAGCGCAAAATTTTGCAGAAGTTACTCGGCAATGTAGAGTTGCACCAGGATAGTGTGTTCATGTACTGTGATACTGCTGTCATCGAAGACAATATCGATGTCTTCGCCACCGGTAATGTGATCATCCAGCAGGGCGATTCCCTCAGTGTCTTTTCCGATTCCCTGTATTACAATGGCTTCGAGCGCATTGCGGACCTTTACGGTAATGTAATTCTCAATAGTGGCAAACAGGAGCTGTTTACCAACCGCCTGACCTACGATCTTACCACCAAAGTGGCCACCTATAATGATGGAGCTACCCTCACCGACGACTCTACACAGCTGACCAGTAAAATCGGTTATTACTATGTTGATGAAAATACCGCTTACTTTAAGGACAGCGTAGTGGTGGTGGATGAACGATTTTCGCTGCGGTCGGATACCCTGAAATTCAATACCGAAACCAACATGGTTACCTTCCTTGGACCCACCCTGATCAGCAGCGATAGCAGCCGAATTTATTGTGAGGGCGGATTTTATGACACCAATAACAACCTGGCCGAATTTACCGATAATGCGCAGTATATCCGTGGTGAACAAAAGGCTCGAGCCGAAATTATTCGCTACAACGGAGCCAAGAAAGAATACGTCCTGGAAGGGAATGCCCGCTTTGTGGAAGGGGCCAGGAATGCCAGTGCAGATGTCATTCGTTATGATGAATTGAATGATAAAACCTTTCTGACCGGTAATGCCATTTTTGAGGATGAAAAGCAAAAGATTACCGCCACAGAAATTGTCTACGACGCTAAGAAGGAAGTCTATTCGACCCGTGGACGTTCCTTCATCAGTGACCCTCCACAACTATTGGAGGCCGATCAGGTGGATTATCAGGAGGAAACGGGCATGGGCCTCGCCATGGGCAACGTGATTTGGCGTGATACATCGGCCAATCTGACCATCAATTGTACTCAGGCGGATTATCAGCGGGAAACGGGGTATCTGAAGGCATTTGGCGGACCCAAGGGACGACCCTTATTGATTTCGCTGGTGGATGATGATTCCCTGTTCATGAGTGCCGATACCTTGATGTCGCTTCGGGAAGATTCCCTGTCGAGCGATAGTATCCGTTCCCTGTTAGCCTTTCACGATGTGCGGGTGTATAAATCAGATTTACAAGCTCTGAGTGATTCCCTGGCCTACAGTACCCGTGATTCTATTTTCCGGTTTTTTAAAGACCCAATCATCTGGTCGGACACCACCCAGTTTACCGCTGACACCATTAATATGCAAATGGCCAACGACAATATCGACAAGATTTTGTTGTACAACCGGGCGTTCATAATCAATTCTCCGGATGAGTTGTTCTTTAATCAAATTAAGGGCAAGGATATCATTGCCAGTTTTACCGAGGGAGAGCTAAGGCGGATGGATGTAGAGGGCAATGCCGAATCAGTTTATTACGCCCGCGATGAACAGAATGCCTACGTCGGGGTGAACGAAACGCTGTGTAGTGAAATGGTGCTTTATTTTGGCAATAACCAGGTGGACAAAATCAAGTTTATCACGCAACCCCAGGCAACCCTGCACCCTATGACACAGGTTGATCACGAGGGATTGAAAATAAAGGGGTTTGATTGGCAATTTAAACGCCGACCGTCCAGCATTGAGGATTTGTTTGTAAAAAAGAAAACACCGATAGTCGTTCCTCCACCTGAAAAACAGCCAGAAGAAGATGGCGTGGACCTGGAATCATTGGGAAGAAAAGGGGATGAAGGTGTTAAGGAATAATTCGATTTTTAGGAAAATAAATCAGATTAAGTAATGAAAAAGATATGGTGTGTTCTGGCACTTCTGATAGCAACTACTGTGATCTACAGTCAGGCGGACGATATTTTTGGGCGAGCCAATGAAGCGTACCGAAAGAAAGCGTATGACGAAGCCATTCTGGGCTACGAAGAGCTGTTGGCAGCCGGCTATGAAGATGCCAAAGTGCATTATAACCTGGGAAATGCTTACTACCGGCAAAACAAATTGGGACCCGCTATTCTTCATTACGAAAAGGCAGATCTGATGGCTCCGGGTGATGAGGATATTGCCCATAATCTAAAACTGGCCCGAGAAAAACTACCCGATAAGTTGGAAACCCTTCCCGAGTTTTTTCTGACCCGCTGGTGGCGCAATCTGGCTGTTTCTTTGGGTACCACCACCTGGAGTGTACTGGCTTTGTTAACGCTTTGGGCGGGTATTGCCGGTTTTATCATCTGGCTCCTGGCCCGGCAGCGGCGCTTCAAAAAACTGGGCTTCCTGCTCGGCATCGTATTGATCCTTTTCAGTATTTTACCTTTCTCGCTGGCGGCCTCACGAGCGGCACTGGATCGCGATAGTGGCTATGCCATCATCCTGGCTCCGGAAACGAATCTGGTCAGCGGTCCGGAGTCCACCAATACCGTCCTCACCGTTCATGAAGGTCTGAAAGTGAAGATTCTCGATACCATTAGCGATTGGAAAAAAGTGAGTCTTCGCAATGGAGAGGAGGGGTGGTTGCCAACTGAGGTACTTGGGGAAATTTAGCCTCTAAAGGTTCAATCTTATAGATTTCTGCATGTTATTTGAAAAAAGCTTAAATTTGGAAGAAAAGGAAAAGTGCTTACCAAAGAAGAAATATTATCCTATTTAGCTGAGCAAAAAGCAGAGCTGGAATCCGAATTCCGGGTAACAAAAGTTGGCCTGTTCGGATCCTTTGCTCGTGATGAACAAAGAGAAGATAGCGATATAGATATTGTAATTGAGTTTGCGCCGCAGACAGATGAATTAAGTGACAAAAAGGCTAGGATTAGATCGAAGATGAAAGATAGATTTAAGAGAGATGTAGATTTGTGTCGTGAAAAATATATAAAGCCTTACTTCAAGTCCCAAGTTCTTAAATCTGCAATTTATGTCTGAGAAGGATAGGGCTAATTTGCTGGCAATACTTGACTCAATTACCAAGATTCACAAGTTTGTGAGTAATCACCGTGATGCAGATTCATTTTACAACGATGAGAAAACCTTTGATGCCGTTCTTTTGAATTTTGTGATTATTGGCGAATCAGTAAGTAGGTTGTCAGACGAATTAAAAGCTAGCACCTCAAATATTCCATGGAAACAAATTAAGCGGTTTAGAAACCTGGTTGCCCACGATTACTTCGGAGTTGATGCCGAAGAGGTCTGGCAAATTATAAAAAATCACCTCCCCCAATTGCAAAAAGATGTTGAGCTTTTAATCCAACGCTTGTCATAAGTAAGTAATTCAAATCTTTTCCAAACCAAGTTTTTTCGCATACCTTTGCGTCACTCTCATATAGGGGTGCTGCTGCCGTGTGTAGCAGCTGAGATTATACCCTTTGTTTTCCTGTCGCCAAACAGGAAACTGGAACCTGCCCGGGTAATGCCGGGAAGGGAAATTTGGGTTACCTTCGGATTAAATTTTGGTCTGAAGTTAAGGTAACACGCCGCTTTGGCCCCTTAAGTGGTGGATTTATTCACCATCTGTTTTATTATCTTATGAGACGTTTTATTGTTTTATTTTTTCTGTGTTGCGGACTGCAGAGTCTGTCTGCACAAACCCTGATTAAAGGAAAAGTCACTGATCAAAATGGACAGCCTTTACCGGGTGCAAATGTGGTAGTACTCAGCACCAACCAGGGTGATGCCGCCGATGCCGAAGGCAACTTCAGCATCAAAAATGTAAAGCCGGGTACCTACGAAGTGCAAGCCACTTTTCTGGGCTATCGTACCGAAACCCGGAAGACGGAAGTGAAATCCGGCATCAACAAATTGCTGCTCAACTTCCAGCTGGTAGAGGCAGGGTTTACCGTTGATGAATTGGTGGTTAAGGCCACTCGTGCTGAAGAAAAGACGCCGATGACCTACACCAACCTGGACAAAGAAGAGCTGGAGGCCAGCAACCTGGGGCAGGACGTGCCCTTCTTGCTGCGCTGGACACCTTCAGCCGTTGTCACTTCTGATGCTGGTGCCGGAATTGGCTATACGGGGATTCGCATTCGCGGCTCGGACGGACAGCGCATCAATGTGACCATCAACGGCATTCCACTTAACGATTCAGAATCACACGGGGTCTTCTGGGTGGATTTGCCGGACTTTATCAGCTCTACCGATGAGGTGCAAATTCAGCGTGGAGTGGGGACTTCTACCAATGGTGCCGGGGCTTTTGGTGCTTCCATCAATTTGAACACCAATACGGTGCACGATGAGGCTTACGCCCAATTGAGCGGCTCGGTTGGTTCCTACAATACCTGGAAGCAGAGCCTGCAGTTTGGTAGCGGCCGCATCGGCGACAAATTTGTCTTTGACGGCCGCTTGTCGCGCATCACTTCCGACGGCTATATTGATCGCGCTTCGGCCGACCTGGAATCCTACTTCCTTTCCGGAGCTTATGTCGGTAAAAAAAGTGTTTTGCGATTCAATCTCTTTTCCGGCCATGAGGTGACCTATCAGGCCTGGAATGGTGTACCTGCCGATCTGGTGGATGATCGGGATACCCGAACTTTCAATTCTGCAGGAACGGAGAAGGAAGGCGAACCGTATGACAACGAAGTAGATGACTACGAGCAGACACATTATCAGCTGTTTTATAATCAACAACTTAGCCGTAACTGGAAATTAAATCTTGGTGCCCACTACACCAAAGGTTCCGGCTTTTTTGAGCAATACAAGGCCGGTGAGGACTTTGCAGATTATGGCTTTACGCCAATTGTTCTCACGGACACAACCATTGATCAAACCGACTTGATTCGTCGGCGTTGGCTGGACAATGACTTTTACGGCCTGACCTATTCCCTGCAGTATACTGACAATGGCAACCGCTGGCAGGCTATCCTGGGGGGCGCTGCCAATCAATATGATGGCGGGCACTTTGGGGAGGTCATCTGGGCACGCAATGCCAGCAATAGTGAGATTAGAGACCGCTACTATGAAAATGATGCCACCAAAAAGGACTTCAATATCTTCACCAAGGTCAACTACGATTTACGTCGTGGTGTCAATGCCTACATTGACCTGCAGTACCGTCGGGTAGATTATCAGTTTCTGGGCTTTAATGACCAATTGGAGAATGTAACCCAATCCGCTACTTTGAATTTCTTCAATCCTAAAGCGGGAATCTATTACGAATTGAGTGATAAAACGACGCTTTACGGTTCTTTTGCTGTTGGACAACGGGAGCCAAATCGCGATGACTATGTAGACAATCCCAAATCGTCGATTCCCAAACCGGAGAAGTTGTATAATACCGAAATCGGGCTTCGGCAGGTATGGGAAAAGGCCAACTTTGGCATCAATTTCTACCACATGTACTACCGCGATCAGTTGGTCCCTACCGGCCGACTCAACGACGTTGGAGCCGTAACACGTGTCAACGTGGATCAAAGTTATCGTACCGGGTTGGAGCTGGTTGGGGGGATTCAGGTCTTTCCTGCTTTGACCTTGCGTGCCAATGCTACCGTGAGCCGCAACAAAGTGCAAAACCTGACCGAATTTATTGATGTTTACGATGAAAATTTTACGTGGCTGGAGCAGCGCACCATTGACCGTAAGGATACCGATTTGCCTTTCTCACCAGAATTGATTGCAGGAGGAGAAATTGCCTGGCAAGTATTTCCAGATGAGCAAAAGCAAGATTTGGAAGTGGCCCTTTTAGGGAAATACGTCAGCCAGCAATACCTCGACCTGGCTTCTGATGAAAATAGTGTGCTGGATGCCTATTTTTTTAGTGATCTGCGACTCAATTACACCTGGCGGCCTTCGTTTGCCAAGGAAATTGGCATCAAGCTATTGGTGCAAAATCTTTTTGATGAATTGTATGAAGCCAATGGATGGGCGTACCGTTATGTGGCGGGAGAAACTACTTATGTGGACCGTGGTTTGTATCCACAGGCGGAAAGAAATTTCCTGCTGGGGTTAACCATTGGTTTTTAAGAATTAATTAGTGAGGAATGAGGGGTAAGATGCGGGTTTTTTCCTAATCCTCACCCCTCACCTCTCACTCCTGTTTTTCTAAAAATTATACGTAATACCCGTTCTCAAGTCAAATGGTGATTCCACCGAATTTTCGGGAAGCAGGGCGTTGTATAGGATACTAATCTCAAAACCCCAGGGACTGCCGGAATTGGCACTGGTGTAGCCGAGACCCAAAAACATATTGCTGCGCGTGCGGCGAGCCACTTCGATTTCGTTGGTCTGGGCATTGATATTGGTAAAAAGAGCCTCATTTTCCACCCCATATTCTACGTGGGCAAAAATGATAGGAATAACCCTGTATCGGGCAAATGCTCCCACACCCCAGGAAACTGGATCGGCTTTGGCCACCTGATTATTGCTGATTTGAAAGCGATAATTGGTATAAATAGCAGAAACCCGTGGACCTACCGAGAACTTATCGGTAATCTTGTAACCCACCATTGGCGAAAGCCCAAATTGAAACAAGCTTTCGAATGTGCCACCACTGAATCCTAGAGAAACTCCGCCACCATACCACAACCGATGGGCAAATCCGCCCCGGTCGTCAAAGTATTCGTCAGTTTTGGAGCTTTTTTTCTTTTTTCCGCGTTGCGCGTGCAAGTCGTTGCTTACGCAAAATAAGAGCGCCATAATTAAGAGGCTAAACTGGAATATTCTTTTCATTTGTTTGTCTTTTTTTATACAAATATACTCTTCTTAACGCTTAATCCTGCGGAAAGCTGCATAGGGTAGGGGATTTTCACTTTTTCGTAACATAGCCAACATTTCGCATAGTGCTGGTTTTAAGGGAATTTCCTAATTTCGGCCCCAAAGTATTGGGAATACACTTACCCATCCAAAATCAACCACTTCCAATAGACCATTTTGGGGACAGAACGAATTATCTCAAATAAATAAGAAAACGTATTGATTATGTCTAGATTGGGATTAGTTTTAATCAATCTGATGATGACGGCGGCTCTCTTCGGCCAGCCCTTTCAAATTAATGGAACTTCTGTAGCATTCGGGACTAATGAAATACTGGATCGGGAATTTAAAGCTTACGAAATTTTCCAGATTGATGCCGGTGACTGGAGTGAATATGTGCAGCAGCAGGGTGGTATGACAGAGGTGTCTCTTGCATTGGGTGAATCACCCCCCTGGTCATTGCAGCTCTATGCAAATGACATTCGGTCTGATGACTATCGTTTAGTTGTGCAATCGTCAAAGGGGCGAACCGAGCGGGGCAAGACAGTGGTCAAGACCTTTGCCGGTCATGTACTCAACCCCGGTGGTGGAGAATTGCGCCTCACGCTCGATCATGATTTTATCTTCGGCTACTTTGAAAAAGAAGGCGAGCTGTATTTTATCGAACCACTGTATCGCCTGGTACCCGGATCGGCGCGAGACTTTTACTTGTTTTACCGGGCTTCGGATGTCAATCCTACTACCGAATTGCAATGTGGATGGACCGATATGAAGGGCCACCATGAGGGGAAAGAACACAGCGAAACAAGTGTAGAACCCGATGAAAAAGTGATCGGTCAATGCTATATTGCAGAAGTGGCTCTGGCGGCTGATTTTTCTATTTTTCAGTTGTTTGGTGGTATCGCAGGTGCCGAAAACTTCATGTTGGCTACGCTCAATAATGTACAAACCAACTACGATGATGAGTTTGCCGATGAAATTCAGTTTGAAGTGGTCACTATCTTTGTTGCCAACTGCCTGGGCTGTAACCCCTGGACCAACTCCAATGACGGAGAGGCACTTTTGGAAAGCTTCCGCGACTGGGGCAACGGTGGTGGCTTTGGTCCCGGAATCAGTTATGATTTTGCTTCCCTCTGGACCGATCGAAATTTTATTGGACCACCGGTTGGTCTGGCTTGGCTCGGAGGTCTTTGCGGATTCCTGCGCTACAATGTATTGGAGCATTTTACCAATAGCGCTACGTTTCTTAGGGTGGTACAATCTCACGAAATCGGACACAACTTTAACGCCAATCATGATGGCCAGGGCCAGCCATTTATCATGGCTCCTTCTGTAAATGCCACCAATAACTGGTCAAACAATTCAGTAAACAGAATTAATAACTACATCAACGTATCTGATTGTTTGTCACCGTGTATGGCGCTTGGCCCACCAGTGGCTGGTGTTTTTGCCCCGGTCAATCACGTTTGTCCGGGAAGTGTAGTGCCATTTATCGACAACTCTTCCAATGCACCTACCAGCTGGGAGTGGCAATTTATTGGAAATAATCCCTCCTCTTCCAATCAGCAAAGCCCGACCATACTGTTTCAAAACCCGGGTAGTTATCCGGTAGTGTTGACGGTGAGTAATAGCAGCGGACTGGACGTAGCGACACTCAATTCCGACATTCAGGTAGATGAGAATGGTACCAAATACCTGCTTTACGCAACTTTTGAAGAGGGCCCTGCTCCCTTTACCATTCAGAATCCCGATAACTCCATCACCTGGGATGTGGCTACAGTAGGCACGGCCAATTACGGTCGTAAAGCCATGAAGATGGACAATTTCAACTATGATGCTTCCGGACAAAAAGATGCACTGATTTCGCCGGTATTGAATCTCGCCAGTGAAGCCGATATCCAGCTGGAAATTGATTATGCTTACGCGAGATATAGCTCCAGTTTGCACGATAAATTGACCATCTCCGTGTCTACCAACGGTGGCGTTTCCTTTCCTTTTGTATTATTTGTAGGGGAGGAAAACGGCAATGGCAGCTTTGCTACAGCTCCTGAGACTCAATCGGCATTTGTACCCTCAACCTTTAGCGATTGGTGCTACGGTGGAGGTTTTGGAGCGGAGTGTATTACGTTGAGCCTCAATCAATTTGCCGGCTCAGAAAATGTGGTGATCAAGATTGAAAATGAGAATGGCTACGGCAATAATATGTATATCGACAATGTACGGGTGAGCAGCTCCTGCGTACCTCCATTGCCACCCATGGCCGCCTTTTCTTCCGATGTCAATCAAGGCTGTGCGCCATTGATCGTTAGCTTCTTTGATGAATCAGAGGGATTGGTATCGCAGTATCAATGGAGTTTTCCGGGGGCAGTGCCCGCTTTTTCTGATTTGGCCAACCCTACCGTGACTTATCCCAATCCCGGTACTTATGAAGTATCGCTGGCGGTCACCAATAGCATCGGTACTGATGTGGTGACCCAATCGGGGTATGTCATTGTTGCGGGGCCACCTATCGCCAATTTTGTATCAACCAATACTGGCAGTGATGTCTTTTTTGATAACCTTTCGGAAAATGCCACTTCTTATAGCTGGAATTTTGGAGATGGCAATACCAGCACCGACTTTAGCCCTACGCACAGCTATGAGGTAGAGGGAACTTACGAAGTGACCCTTGTGGTTACCAATGAATGTGGAACCACCAGTATTTCTGAAGAAATTAGCATTGAATCGCCACTGACAGCCAATGTGGAAGCCACCCCAACTGAAGGTTGCCCCGGGCTGGTGGTCGAATTCACGGACCTTTCCGAAGGGGAAGTGACTACCTGGAACTGGACCTTCGAAGGAGGTTCACCAGCCACTTCTACGGAGCAAAACCCGGTAGTGACGTACAACACTCCCGGCTTGTATAGCGTCACCCTCGAATTGAGTAATGATCTAAGCCAAACCACGCTGGAACTACCCGATTATATCAGCGTAGGTAGTCTGCCAACAGCCGACTTCTCAATTGATAATCAGTTGGGATCACTTGACATTACTTTGGCTAATAATAGTGCCAACAGCATAACTTACGCCTGGAATTTTGGCGATGGTAATACCAGTTCGGCCTCCGAGCCGTCTCATTCCTATCAGGAAGATGGCACCTATGAAGTGCAATTGATTACGACCAATAATTGTGCACAAGACACCTTTGTACAAAGTGTGACGATTCTGACACCGCCACAGCCTGAAATCATTACCGGGGCTTCGGAAGGATGTGATCCATTGACCGTTGACTTTACCGCAACACCTGTTGGTGAAGGATTGACCTACGAGTGGCATTTCCCGGGAGGAAGTCCGTCCTCATCTTCTGAACCCAATCCGACCGTCCTCTACAGTACGGCGGGCGTTTATGATGTTGAATTTACGGTAAGCAACGCTGCGGGCAGCAATACCGTTGTGCTTACTGACCACGTCAGCGTAGGCGCTTTGCCGGTGGCCGGTTTTGATCTCAATTACGAACCTGGTACCACCACTATTGAGCTAACCAATAACAGTACAGCTGCCAATACCTATAGCTGGAATTTTGGTGATGGGAATACCAGTTCTGAGGTCAATCCCAACCATCAATACAATGAAGAAGGTACGTACACGGTTGAACTGGTAGTGACCAACGAATGTGGTACGGACACTTTCACACAAGAGGTCACTGTGATGACGCCGCCAGTAGCAGAAATCGATGCCGATGTAACCAGTGGTTGTGCTCCCTTGACGGTACAGTATATGGCGAGCCCTACTGATGACGATCTGAGTTACGCCTGGACCTTCTTTGGCGGAAGCCCAAATACTTCTACGGAGGCTAATCCAGTGGTGGTGTACAGTTCACCGGATCTGTACGATGTACAACTCATCGTCACCAATGCCGCCGGATCAGATACGGTAGAGATTACCGAATTTATCGAAGTCTTTGGTTTGCCAACGGCCAGCTTTGCGCTTGATAATGAACTGGCCAGTACCATAATAACAACAACCAACAATAGTGTTGATGCCGACAGCTACGAGTGGAACTTTGGTGATGGCAATAGCAGTACCGCAGAGGCACCAACTCATGATTTTGGGGCTGCGGGGACCTACTCGGTGCAGTTGATTGCTTCCAATGACTGTGGCAGCGATACGACGACTCAGGAAATCACGATCTATACCTTGCCCGAGGCAGGCATAGATTTTGAATCAACCAGTGCCTGTGCGCCGGTTACCGTTCAGTTTATGGCCACTCCTGTAGGGCCAGAGCTCAATTATATCTGGAGTTTTCCGGGGGGTGAGCCTGCTTCTTCAACACTGGCCAACCCTGAGGTGACCTACAATGGCCCGGGGCTTTATGATGTTAGCCTGATTGTCCGTAATCCAGCCGGTTCGGATACTTTAACACTTGCTGAATTGATTGAAGTTTTACCATTGCCAACGGCGGATTTCACCTCCGATAATTTACTTGGAGAAACCGAGGTGGCTTTTGCCAATGGCAGCAGCAATGCCGATTCTTACGAATGGGACTTTGGTGACGGTGATACGGCTAGTGAGGAAAACCCAACACACAACTACCAGGAAGATGGTACGTACATCGTTCGGTTGATCGCCAGCAATGAGTGCGGCAGTGATACGTTGGAACAAGAGGTGGTCATCCTCACGCCACCGGATGCAGCGTTTACCGTTGACGAAAATGCAGGCTGTCTACCATTAACGGCTACTTTTACTGCTAATCCTACTGGTGTTGGCCTGACCTATGCCTGGAGCTTTCCCGGTGGTACACCTGCCACTTCCGATATCGCAACCCCAGATGTGACTTATAATAGTGTGGGGCAATTTAATGTACAGCTCATCGTCAGCAATGCCGCAGGTGCCGATACCGTATTTTATGAAAATTACATCACTACAAATACAGTTCCCGAAGCGGCCTTCAACCATCAGGTGAATGGATTTATGGCTCAGTTTTTTAATACTTCCGTCAATGCCGATAGCTACCTATGGACCTTTGGCGACGGAGCCGAATCTACAGATGCGGAACCTACGCACCAGTATGGTGGTAATGGTACCTACACCGTGACGTTGACGGCAACCAATGAATGTGGTAGCACCTCAATGACGGGTACCGTAACCATCGACAGTGCCTTACCGGTGGTGGATTTTGAGGCTACTGGCTCCAATGGTTGTGCTCCCCTAACGGTTACCTTTGCGAGTCTTTCTGAAAATGCCGATAGTCTGATCTGGACCTTTCCTGGCGGAATGCCGGAAACATCCAATCTGGAAAATCCGGTAGTGGTGTACAATACACCGGGCATTTACAATGTCACTTTGGTGGCGATCAACCCCGTTGGGAGTGCGGCATTGACCGAAGTTGAACTTATCATTGTTGATGGCCCGCCTACTGCAGAATTCAGTTTTGAAACGGATGAACTCACCACTACATTTACCAATGCTTCTGATAATGCCGATAGCTACGAGTGGGACTTCGGAGGTGGGGGTACGTCAACAGAGCCAAGCCCGGTTTATACCTTCCCAAGTGCCGGGACCTATCAGGTACGACTGATTGCTACCAATGATTGTGGTGTTGATACGCTCACCCGGGAGATCATTATTTCAGGTATGGCTCCTTTTCCGGCGTTTTCGGCAGATACGATGATGGGTTGTGTCCCACTTACGGTTCAATTTACGGATGAATCAGCGGAGGGAACACCTACCGATTGGTTGTGGACCTTTCCCGGTGGTGCGCCAGCAACTTCTACGGAACAAAACCCGGTAGTGGTTTATAATACACCCGGCACTTATGATGTAACCCTGGAGGCTAGTAATGCCTTTGGCGGAGCAACGGTGTCACTTGGTGGATTTATCACCGTTTTGGGCAACCCGTTGGCTGCTTTTGACTTTACGACTAACTCTGGTCCGGTAATTTCTTTTAATGCCCTAGGCAGCGAAAATGCAACTAACTACCTCTGGGATTTTGGAGACGGTACTGAAGGAGAAGGAGCTGAGGTTGCTCATGACTACGAAATGAGTGGTAATTACGATGTGACTTTGGTGGTGAGTAATGAATGCGGCTCGGATTCCTTAACACAAACAGTACAGATTATTATTGACGGAGTGGATGACCTTACGGACTATTCGCGCCTGGAGGTTTTTCCAAACCCCAATACTGGTCATTTCACCCTCTGGGTGCAAGGGGCCGGTTATCCCGAGCTAAGCGTCAGGGTATGGAATGTGCTGGGCCAGCACTTGTTTCAGGAAACACTTGACTTTGGCGGAGGAGAATTGCGTAAGCAGTATGATTTCTCCAATCTTTCCTCTGGTGTTTACTACCTGCAAATCGGATCCAATAACCGGTTTGTTACCCAAAAACTGATCATTGAATAAAATCATTCTGCCGGGATCATTCTGGTGTCAGCCAACACCTGATTGATCTCGGCCATACTTGTTTAATAATCGCTTGCTTTCTTGTGATGAAAAAATTGTAAATTGCACCGATTTTAGAAAATCAGGAAAACGGTGCTACCTGAAGTAGAAAAATCAGAATAAAATTTGGTTACTCTTCGGGTTTTTTAAGAGATTGTCAATAGAAAGGATGATCTCTTCAAGAATGAAAACTTTGAAGGGAAAGGTAAAACCATTTGAAGATGCCTGAAAGGAATCTTTCAAATAACAACATATGGAATACCTGTATTTCTCAGTAGGAAAAGCGGTATTCAAAACACCTAACTACGGTAGCCCTATATCATCTTCCCACACTTTTCCTTTCAATGGATTCGCGTAGGCGAATTAGATAAGAACAACATTTTTTCATCAAAAACGAGGTAAATGAAAGCAGCTTTTACCCTCTTGCTCTTTTTGCTATTAACAAATCTGGTTTGGGCACAACCGCCCAACGACAATTGTGCAAATGCGACATCAATTTCACTAAATCAACCTCCGAACTGTCCAAATACCTCCACTGCGAATACTACGGTCTCCGGTACCACGGTAAATGCCACTCCGGTATCGCCATACCCGCAATTGACCTGTAGTAGTGGTGCCCAAAATGCGGCGCCAGCGGCGGAGGTGTGGTATACTTTTACCGCTGTTTCCAGTCAGTTGAGTATCAACATCAGTGGTATGAGCCAACCCAATGTCATCCTCTTTCAGGGCGATAACTGTGCCTTTCTAGGTGGGGTGGACTGCGCCACCGGTGCGGGAGGTTCTGTTTTTATGACCGCCAACGTGATTGCCGGAGAGACTTATTATGTAATGGTTTCCGGCGGAAGTGTCAATGATATGGGATCTTTTACGATGACCATCGGTAGTTTCAACTCCTGTGATCCCTGTTTGGTAAACAGTAATATGACCTTTTCCCCACCTCCTGTAAATGGTACCTACTCCTCCGGACAGGCCGTGACTTTCTGTTACACCATTTACGATTGGGAGGTAACCGGTACCGTGGAGTGGCTCCACTCCCTGGTGGTCGACTTCGGACCTGGCTGGGATTACAATACGCTAGTACCCATACCACCGCCATCTTGTGATGGTGCCGGGCAGTGGGGTTGGTACGAATCCTGGACCAGTACGAATACCGGACTAACTTTTGGCCCCGGCTTTGCCTATGATTCTGGCTCGGGAGGGCCCTTTGACGGAGATCCCGGCAATAACTGGGGCGATGGAGGAAACGGCTGTTCGGATATCGGTGGTTCTGCTCCACCCGTTACCTTCTGCTGGACCATCAGTGTAGCCACCTGTCCGCCCAATACCACTGGTGCCGACCTTGGCCTCACCGCCACCGTTTATACCGATGGCGACTCCGGCTCATGGGGCAACACGGGGTGTAACTCCGGTACCAACTTTCCGCTTCTGGCGTCAGCTATTTGTTGTGATGATTTACCAATTATCGAAATTGCCAACCCAACCTCTTGTCCTGGAGCAACGGATGGTTCCCTGCTATTGGAAGGGGAATTTGGCAATACCTACGATTATACCATTTTTGACCTTGCTGGAAATATCATAGCCACTTTTCCGGCGGCTACCGGACAAATTACCATTCCCAATCTTCCCGCAGGAACCTATACTATTGTAGCCGTTAACGTTGCCACCAACTGTACGGCTTCAACCACGCCCATTACCATTGATGAGGGCATGGCTCCTGATGCGTTTATCGACCCTGTTCCCGATGTTTGTCCGGGGGCACCTTTCCCATTGAATGGTGGAACAACGGCAGTTGGCGGGTTGATCACCTACAGCTGGACCGGCCCCGGTGGATTTACTTCTTTTCAGCAAAGTCCGGGCAATGCTACGCAGCCCGGTACCTATACCCTGATTGTTACTGTAGATGGATGTCCTTCCCAACCGGTTTCGATTACGGTACAAAATATCAACCTTACTGTTTCTGCGGCGGCCACTCCAATGTCCGTTTGCCCAGGTGATCAGGTGACACTCTTTGCAACTTCCAATCAGCCCAATGTTAGCTACAGCTGGGTGTCGCTACCGGGAAATGTACCGATTGGCAATGGATCGACCGTCATTTTGCCGGTCAATCAATCCACAACCTTTCAGGTTACGGTTAATGCACCCGGAGGTTGTTCCAATACGGCTACTGTTGATGTAGTGGTCAATGATCCGCCTGTCCTTTCGGCGGATATTCCCAATCAGCGTTGTGCCAATACACCATTTATCATTTCCCTGCTGGGAGCAGATAGCTACTTCTGGGATGATGGTATTCAGGCCAATCCAAGAATTTTTGAATTGCCTGCGGGCAATTACACCTATATCGTTACAGGTATTGATCAAAGTACTGGGTGCACCAGTATTATTGAGGTGTCCTTTAATGTCTTCCCTCCACCGAATGTGCAAATTGCAGCTAGCCCTACGGAGATTTGTGCCGGGGATATGGTGACTTTGAATGCCTCCGGAGCGAATTCCTACATGTGGGATAATGGCTTGCCCAATAATGCGCAGGTAACGGTTTCTCCAACCCAGACCACGACCTACACGGTGACCGGAACGGACTTTGACGGTTGTACCAATACGGCGTCAGTCACCATTACAGTAGACAACCCTCTCGACGATCCAGTGGTGAGCTGTGGAGAAATTACTCCCAACTCGGTAGAGTTTCTGTGGAATGACGTTCCGGGAGCCACGGGGTATACGGTTACACCGGCACCACCTCATACCGGAACCCAGGTTGGTAATTCTTACACAGTAACCGGACTGAGCCCAGGTGAATCGGTAACCATTACCGTGACAGCCGAAGGTGGCGGTGTTTGTGGAGATGCCTCCACAACATTTACCTGTACTTCGCAAAACTGCCCTCCCGGTTCGGTGACCATTATAGATATTGACCCACTCTGTGACGGGGAACTTCCTCCCTTCATTGATCTGGAGGCAGAAATTACAGGACTGGATCCTGATAGTGAGTTAATTTGGTTTGGTACCTGCATTACTGATAGCTTGCAGGGTATTTTTGAACCCGGAATGGCACCAATGGATACCAACCTGGTAACGGTTACATTAACCAATGGTGATTGCGTTTATACGGATTCCACGTTGATTATTATCAATCCAACACCAACGGCCGACTTCACGGCTACATCTCCAATTTGTGAGACAGATCCCTCAACAGTGACTTATACCGGCTCCGCGTCGGCAGGTGCGATTTATACCTGGGACTTTGGTGGCGGTGTTGCTACGCCAGGAATTGGTGCAGGCCCACATTCGGTAACTTTCCCCGGCCCGGGAGTTTATGATGTTTCACTTATTGTCGAAGAAAATGATTGTGTTTCTGAGGAAGTAATACAAACAGTTGTGGTGGACCCGGGTATTCCTGCACCAACGATAACTTGTGGTCCGGCAACAACTACTTCCGTAGTTTTCAACTGGACCGATGTGCCTGGGGCAGCTGGCTACGATGTAAATGTGATCGGTGGCGGCCCGACCGGCACACTCAATGGGTTATCCTATGAAGTATCTGGCCTGCAACCCGGAGAAGCGGTGACGATCGAGGTGATTGCCCTTTCGGGAAATGCTTGTCCGGATGCCAGTTCGCAGATGACTTGCGAAGCCCTGCCTTGTCCAACATTTACCTTCAACTTTACACCGGTTCCTGATATCTGCTTTACGGGTACCAATCCAACCGAAGACCTGGAAGTGACCATCACTGGTGGTGACGGTACCGGTACTTTGGTTTGGTCGGGCATTGGAGTGACCGATGGTACCAATGGCATCTTCGATCCAAATGTAGCCGGAGTAGGCACGCATACGATCACGGCTACCTATACCGAGGGCCCCTGTTCGGATTCCGAAACGATGGAAATTACCATCTTTGATACACCTTCCGCTGATTTTACAGTTGATCCGGCAGTAGTTTGTATCAATGATCCAACAACGGTGACCTACACTGGTGGCGCAGATGAAAACAACGCCACTTTCGCCTGGACCTTCAACGGAGGTATGGCCAATCCGGGTACTGGTGCCGGTCCTCACACGGTAAGCTGGGCAACCGGTGGAACCAAAACGATAACCCTTACCGTGACCGAGAATGGCTGTGTGTCCGAAACAGTTACCCAAACGGTAACGGTGGAAACACCACTTCCGGCACCGGTGATCAATTGTAATACATCCATTAATGAGATTACCTTCACCTGGTCTGATGTACCCGGTGCGGATAGCTATACCGTTTCCGTCATTGGGCCACAAAGTGGCACCCAAAACGGCAACTCTTTTACCGTTTCAGGGCTGTCTCCGCAGGAATCGGTGACCATTGAGGTGATCGCCGTGGGCAGTGGGCCTTGTGGCAATAGTTCGGCTCAGCAAACCTGTGTGGCCGAGGATTGTCCTGATGTGATGATTACGCTGATGCCAATCGATGATATTTGTCTATATGACTTTACCGAACAGGTGGACCTTTCCGCTACTGTTACCGGCGGTGCCGGTGGTGGCACGGAAACCTGGAACGGAACGGGCGTGGTTGATATGATTAATGGTACTTTCGATCCACAAGTTTCCGGAGCGGGAACCTTTACCATCAATTATACCTATACCGAAGGCAACTGTACCTACAACAGCTCACAGATGATTACTGTCTTCGAGCAGCCGGAGGCTGGCTTTACCGCCACAACACCAGTTTGTGTGGAAGGCAACAGCACCGTAACCTTTACGGGAAATACCGGAGCTGGTGCAACCTACGACTGGAATTTTGACGGGGGCACCATAAATTCTGGTATGAATCAGGGGCCCTACAGCATTAGCTGGCCCACTTCCGGTACCAAGACCATCAGCCTTACCGTGACCGAAAACGGATGTGTATCCGAAGAAGTGACACAGACCGTTGAGGTCTTTGATTCTCTTCCTGCACCGATCATTTCCTGCGAGTCTACCAATACTTCAGTGACCTTTAGCTGGGAAGATGTTCCCGGTGCAACGGGCTATACCGTGACCGGTCCTGCCGGTACACAAACCGGTAATTCTTATGCCATTATTGATCTGGCCCCCGGCACCGAAGTAACGATTACAGTGGTTGCTGAAACCGATAATCCATGTGGCAGTAGTTCCGCTACATTGAGCTGTATTGCCTCCGATTGTGAGCCGGTTACCTTGAATGTGACGGCCCCAGCAGAGCTTTGTGCTGATGATCCCGCCGTGACGCTAACCGCCAATCCACAGGGTGGCGTTGGTGGAGGTACGCTGCAATGGCTGGGACAGGGAACGGATCCCAATACTGGTAGCTTTGATCCTGCTGCGGTTACCCCAGGCACGATTTCTATCCAGTTGGTATACACCGAAGGTGTGTGTATGTATGACACCACCTTTAGCATCATTGTGAATCCAGTTCCAACAATCAGCTTCACTGCTGATTCTCCGCTCTGTATTGATGAGGAGGGAACCATTACTGTAAATACAACGGCGTCTGCCAATGCCACTTATGTGTGGGGTTTTGATGGTGGCACTGCAGTTCCCGGAACGGGAGCAGGCCCACATCAGATATCCTGGAGTACGGCTGGAACCAAGACCATTACGGTAGAAGTAACCGATAACGGATGTACGTCCAGTCTGTTTACGCAAACTGTTGAAGTGGAAGCACCATTGGCTCCGCCAATGATCTCCTGTGTAGAAACGACCAGCACCACCATCCTCTTTGGCTGGGATGCAGTTCCTGGCGCAGTTGACTATATCGTGGATGGCCCTGCCGGTACATTGGACGGACTGACTTACTTCATTTCAGATCTTACACCTGGTGAAACGGTACAGATTACGGTAACGGCAGTGGGTGATGGACCTTGTGGCAACAGCGAAAATACCGCAAGTTGTATTGCGCAGGATTGTCAGCCATTGACGCTTTCCCTTACGGGAACTGAAGCCATCTGTGCCGGGGAGTCTGCCTCGGTAGACTTTGACTTTACCGGAACCTCTGCCGGGCCATTTACCGTGAGCTACACCTTAAGTGATGGTACCATGGGTACGGTAGTGCTTTCCGATGGAGAATCTTTTGACCTTGGCAACCTTGATCAGTCCTTGACGATCACCGTTGATTCTATTGTCGATAATAGCTTGCCGGATTGTGTTTATCCTGGTAATGCCAGCTGGGATGTGACCGTCAGCCAGCCGGTGGATGCGGGACAAGCACTAGACCCGATTGAGTTCTGTTCAAGTGCCACTGAAGTGGTCACACTGACGGATTTACTTAGCGGTGCCGATCCGGGTGGCGTTTGGGTAGAAACTTCGGCCAATCCTTCCGTTGGAGGTGCCTTTAATGCAACCGCAGGTACCTTTAATACCACCGGACAAGCTCCGGGAGTGTATAGCTTTACTTACAGACTTGATGCCGATGAACCGTGTGCAGATGATGAAACGACGGTAACCGTAGAATTGGTAGCTGCGCCAACTGCCGATGCCGGTGATCCACAGGCGTTGACCTGTAATATGGGCATGGTGACCATTGGTGGTCAAAATTCCAGTACCGGAGCGGGAATCACTTACAACTGGTCTTCCACCGATCCTGAAATAATGATCAGCAATCCGAATAGCCAGTTTATCGACGTCAGCCAGGGCGGTACCTACATCTTTACGGTGACCAATGAATTAGGCTGTACCGCCACTGATGAGGTGCTGGTAGAAGTCAATACAGAAGTCCCTTCTGCCGATGTAGCCATCAGCGGTATCAGCTGCTTCCAGGCCAACGACGGCGCCATTACGATTAACAATGTCAACGGTGGGGTAGGGCCTTATGAATTTTCACTGAATGGCAGTGAATTCTCCAGCCAGGCCCAGTACGCCTTCCTGTCACCGGATACTTACACCCTGGTGATTCGTGATCAAAATGGCTGTTTCTCCGAGTTGAGTATTAACATGGATGAACCGGATGAGCTGGTGGTCACGCTGGTAACCAACCTTGAAGCTGAAAACTCCATCAACTTCGGCGATAGCCTGCGACTGGAGGCCATCTTCAATCCAGGGGTAGTGCTGGACACCATTATCTGGGAGCCCGATTCAATTGAGATTGTTAATAGTAATGCCGTGTGGGTGGCACCACTGGCTACGACCAACTATTCGGTGACAATCATCGATGAAAACGGTTGTTCTGATAGCGATGACCTGACCGTGTTTGTGCGCAAGCCCCGTCCGGTGTACATCCCATCCGGTTTCTCGCCCAACGATGACGGCATCAACGATGTGTTCTATATTCACGGCGGTAGCCAGATTGTGGAAGTGAAGTCCTTCCTGGTCTTCAATCGCTGGGGTGAAAGCCTGATGGAACTGTACGGCTTCCAGCCCAATGACCCGGGTTATGGTTGGGACGGAACCCATCGTGGTAAGCCATTGAATTCAGGTGTTTATGTTTATTATGCAGAGATAGAATTTAATGACGGAGAAGTCATCCTTTACAAAGGAGATGTAGCACTGCTCCGTTAGAATAATACATTAGAAAGAATAAGAGGCGACTCCGGATAGTTTTCGGAGTCGCCTTTCTTTTTTTCCTTTTTTGTGGAGTTTACCGAAAGGTTTTTATTTTACAAATAAGGTTGTTTATTTTGTTAATGAGATATCATTAAGACAGCAAAAACCGTTGTAGTAGCATCTTGTTATTAGGCAGATAGATGATTGAGACAAGGAAGAAAGTATGAAGAGGATCAATCATCTTAGAATCTACATCCCAAGAACTGAGCTTTTTATGAGGCGAATTTTACTCCTGTGGCATATTCTCCTGCTACCTGTATTTGTGTTTTCACAAAATTGTGGGTTGCAGGATACCGTGTTGATTGATTTCAACAGCACTTCTACTTTTGATGTAGAGATCAGTGATCTGGTCAATAATAATATGGCCGATCCTGACCAGGCGCTCTGTGGCGTTGAGCTACACTTTTTACATTCCTTTTCCGAAAACCTGGAATTGTCCCTCACCTCCCCCGGTGGTCAAACCATCGATCTGATTGGCCCTAATACCGATGATCCGGTTGCCTTTACTTTTTTTGCCAAATGGAAGATTACCTTTGTGCCCTGCGGCGAAACACCGCAACCTCACCCCGGCTACCTGCCGCAATGGAACAATGAGCAGCCCAATAATTTTCAAAACGGAGGCCAGTACACGGGCACTTATCATCCCTACAATGGTTGCCTGGAAGACTTTAACACCGGCCCGGCTAACGGCACCTGGCAATTTACCGTAACAAACAACCCTTCCAACTATCAAGGTGCATTCGTCTTTGTACGGCTCATCTTCTGCGATAGTCGTGGCATCGATTGCTGTTTCGCGGATGCGGGCAATTTTACTGATCCGGATTTGCTCACCTGTGAAGGTGACTCCAGCCTGATTATGGATTTGGAACCTGAATTTGCCAACCAGCCGGCTGATTCTTTGGTATACGACTATCAATACCTGATTGGTGAAGATGGTGTGATCATTTCCCTGGATTCTACGCTCGATCTGACCGGCTATGCTCCCGGCACCTACGAGATTTGTGGTATATCCTACAAGATTGAAGAAGTAGACAGCCTGCCCGAACCAGACGGCATGTTGACCATCGATAGCTTGCGCAATAACCTCAATAGCTTTACCCCTGTCTTTTGTGGTGAAGTGACCGATAGTTGCATTCTGGTGACTATTGTGGCACCACCCGCTCCGGTTGACCTTGTAGACCGCATTTGTGAAGGGGATACCTTGATGGTGGGCGATAGTATTCTGACTGCAACGGGCAATTACTCCATTTTGCTGGAAAGCTATGCCGGTTGTGATAGCATCGTCAACGTGGACCTTACAGTGGAACCAATCCCGGTGATCAATTTGGTGGAAACCATTTGTGAGGGAGATTCGGTGGAAGTGGGGAGTAGCACCTATTTTACCACCGGAATTTATGCCGATACTTTAGCCACAGCTGAATTGGGCTGCGATAGCATCGTTAACCTGGATTTAACGGTACTGCCCATCCTTTACGAAACGATTGATACGACTATTTGCGATGGAGATAATTTTGCGGTGGGCGATAGCATTTTTGCGGAGGCAGGAAATTATGAAGTCATTTTGACATCTTCTCTTGGTTGTGATAGTGTGGTGACTTTAAATCTGGAGGTTTTGACCGTTGCTGCGGCCATTGCTATTCCCGATACGATTGATTGTTTTAATAATGGCATCACCCTTGATGGGTCGGCTTCCGAGCCAAATGGCCAGGTGACCTATGAGTGGCTGGACTTGGAGGAAAACCCATTGGGTACCAACCCAACCCTATCGGTGACTAACGCCAATACGATTATTCTGGAGGTTCAATCCATGCAGGATGGTGTAGCCTGTACCAGCCGGGATACGGTGATTGTGATTGAAGATACAACTGCACCCATTGCTTTCGCCGGCAATGATAGTCTCTTGACCTGTGAAGTGACACAGTTGACCCTGGGCGGAGCACCAACTTCCACCGGGCCAGCGTTTACCTATCAATGGACTCCCCTTACGGGAAATATACTCACGGCTCCGGATCAGCTTCAGGTGCAGGTTAGTGAGGCTGGTGAATTTGAATTATTGGTCACCAATTCGTTAAATGGCTGTACGGCAAGAGATACGGTGTCCATTACGATCGATACCATTGCGCCTGTGGCGGATGCCGGGGTAGATACGGTGCTGACTTGTCGCTTTCCGGCCATAGAATTAAATGGTACGGCCTCATCTACCGGACCAGAATTTATTTACGATTGGATGTCTACCAATGGAGACATTCCTGCTAATCCCAACACCTTGACACCAACCGTTAGCGTGGAAGGGATTTACCAGCTCATCGTCACCGATACCATCACTGGATGTCGGGATACTGCCTTGGTGGAGGTTGGTCTGGATACCATTCGGCCCCAGCCTATGGTTGCTGTTCCTGACACGCTTAACTGTGCAGTTACCTCCTTTAATCTTGACGCCACAGCCACCGTAATTGGCCCTACCTCCAGCTTTTACTGGAATATTTACAATGGGGGAAATATCGCAGCAGATGCCAACACCCTTTCGCCCGAGATTGATGCGCCCGGCGATTACGAATTGGTCATCGTTAATGATTACAGCGGTTGTCGGGATTCTTTATTAGTAACGGTGGTAGATACCATCAATGTAATGCAAGCGGTAATCACCGGAGATACACAACTTACCTGTGAAGACCCGGAATTGGCGCTTAGCGCAATAGGATCTACAACCGGACCCGACGTGCTCTATTGTTGGTCAACAACTAATGGAAATATCCTTTCTGATACCATTGGCCTGGAAATACAGCTCGATGCTCCTGGTACCTATCAACTCATTGTCAAAGACACGCTTACGCAATGCGCCGATACGCTCCAGCAAGCAATTACCCTTGATCAAACGATTCCTGTTGCGGAAGCCAACGATGGATTTACCATCAGCTGTACGGTGGAGCAAGGTATGCTTTCTGGTCAGGGCTCATCGGTGGGAATGCCATACATTTACCAATGGACTGGCCCTTGTATAGACTCCGACGATACATTATTAGATATTGATGTGTCCTGCGCGGGTTGGTATTCCCTTATCGTGACGGATACCATCACCGGATGTCAGGCCGTGGATAGCGTCGAGGTCATATTAAATACCCAAATTCCCAATGCCAGTATTGATGCGCCCGGTATCATCACCTGTGATCAACCCGAAATCACGTTGGATGCTTCAGGTTCCACTCCAGTGGATAGCCTTGACTTTCAATGGACCGGCCCGGGTATTGTCACAGGGGCTACTACCTCATTGTTGACCATCAATGCCAGTGGTTTATACGAATTGGTAGTGACCAATCAATTCAGCCTCTGCACCGACACCATCCAGATTGAAGTTGAGGCAGATACCATTCATCCCGTGGCCGATGCCGGAGAAGACCAGATTTTAGATTGCAATGAGGACATTGCCGAATTGGGTGGACCCAATACATCACAGGGTTTTGAATATACTTATTCCTGGACCACCGTTACCGGACATATTACTTCTGCTACCAATGAAACGGTGGCCACAGTGGATTCCGGAGGGATTTACATTTTTGAAGTGGTCAACACCATCAATGGCTGTCGTGATACCGATTTTGTTGATGTGCAGGAGTTTTTTGATCCACCTTTTACCCATGCTGGACCTGACCGGGTAATTGATTGTGCCCAAACTTCCGTTTGGTTAAATGGCACCCAATCCGATACCACATTAAATCTTTCCATCAAATGGACCGGCCCTTGTCTGGAGGGAGTAACCGATTCTATTTTTGCGGAAGTGGGTTGTGTCGGAACTTATTACCTCAACCTGACCAACCTCGATACCGGATGCCAGGGTCGGGACTCCGTAGTTGTTTCTTTTAATGCCAACGCCCCAATGGCGGTGCTCCCGGATACGGTTGCCATTTCCTGTACAACGGGAAATGTGACGTTGGATGGCACCGGTTCCACCTCAGGCATCTATGAGTGGCTATACGACGGAGAGCCGACCAACTTAGGTGGCTTGATGCCGGTCGTTAATGAGCGAGGCACCTATACCCTCATTGTATTCAATCAGGCACAAACCTGTTCGGATTCAGCAACTGTAGTGGTCACAGAGGATTGCGGTCCCGATATTATCCTGGTTTCGGTTGACACCATCACCTGCGAAGAATCCATTGCCGTGATTGATGCGAGTGCTTCGCCCCAGGGGCCACAGTTTGTCTATGAATGGACTGGTTCGGAGCCTTCCTGCATTATTGGGCCCAATAATGAACCTACGGTCGAGGTACTTTGCCCTGGTATCTATACCCTGATGCTGACCAATACGGCAACACTGACGGCTGATATCATGGAAGTGGAAGTGATTGCCAATGATGAAGTACCCATTGCGGAAGCGGGGCCTCCTGCTCAGATCAATTGCCTGCAATCTCAGGTGACGCTTGACGGAACGGGATCGTCTACGGGAAACAATATCATCTACTTTTGGACCAACCTCAGTCAGGATGACACCATTGGTACGGAACTGATTATTGATACCATTACCGTGCCGGGAACTTATGCCCTGGAGGTTATGGATACGGTGACCCAATGCTCGGCTACCGATTTTGTACAGATACGTTTGGATACCACGCCGCCGGTGGTCAACTTTGGTAATACCCTTTTCCCTTGTTTACAAGATACTTTTGACCTGATCGTCTTTCCAACGCCAGCCAGTGCCACTTATCAGTACGAATGGAGCGGCCCGGGCCTGAATGGCGTGGTGACTACGGATACTTCCTTTGTGACCATTAGTAATCTGGGCGTTTATTCGGTGACGGTCACCAATACCACTACGGGCTGCGTCAATAATAATTCGGCGGTTGTCACGGAACAAGTTTGTGCACCCTGCATTACTGCCGCTACGCCGGATACGCTCACCTGTAATGTCGATTCGGTGATCATTGCCGCAGAATTCTGTGATACCTGCACCGGATGTACCGTAAGCTGGGACACCCAGGATGGTACGATCATTTCCGGCGAAGATAGCCTGACGCCCACGGTATCAGAGGCCGGTACGTATATTTTGACCGCCACCGATACCCTGGGCTTTTCATCCGTATTATCGGTACCAGTCATTGCTTTGACCGATCCGCCTGATGCCGAGGCCGGGAACCCTCAGGTAGTGACCTGTAGTGATACTATCGCGACCATTGGCAGCGAACCCGTCAATCCGGATTATACCTATTCCTGGACCAGTATTGACGGCGCTGTTATTGACCCTCCTTTTGAACCCATTGCTCAGGTGAGTGCCGCCGATACTTTTGTGTTGCAGGTGATCGACAATTTTACCGGCTGTATTGCCTACGATACTACGGTAGTGACCTATGATACGATTGCGCCCACCGCAGTGGCGGGCCCGGATATGAATCTGACCTGTGATAATCCGCTGGTGGTATTGGATGGTGCCGGTTCTTCGGTGGGGAATGCCTTTGCTTATCAATGGACGACAAATAATCCCGCAGGCTGTATTCAAGGGGTGACCACTTTGACACCGGTAGTGAGCTGTGAAGGCAATTACACCTTGCAAGTGACCAATAACAATAATGGCTGTACCGACACGGCAAGTGTACAAGTCATCCAGGCGGAGGTATTACCGGAAATTGATTCCATTGCTGCGGGTAGATTGAACTGCCAGGATGATGTGGTGACCCTTACGGGAAATACGCCGGCTCCGAATGGATACAGCGTTCAGTGGTGTCCTTTGGACGAGGATGGGAATCCGATCATTGCCAGTTGTGTTGATGCACTAACCATTGAGGCTGATGCGCCCGGCGATTATCAGTTTTCCGTCACCGAAGATGCATCGGGCTGTACCAGCACACGAACGGTGACGGTCACTACCGATACTGTCCCTCCAACGGTGGATGTCGGCAATCCGGCGACCTTGTTCTGCGCATTGGATAGTTTGATGCTGAATGGTTCGGCCGGACCTAATACGATTTTTGAATGGAGCTCGGCCGGAGGGACACCTATTGGACAAGATCAAACCCTGAATCCAACGATTTATTTTCCCGATACTTTTTATTTGACAGTTACCGATACGCTCAACTTCTGTGTCAATGTAGACAGTGTAATCATTGCGCAGGATACCAATATGCCGGAAGCCGAGGCGGGTTTGGATACCCTTTTGAGCTGTGCTCAACCGCAAATTTCGCTACAAGGCTCAGGTATGTCGGTGAACGGAGCGGTTAATTTCCAATGGACCACCGAAGAGGGGAATATCGTTGGCGACAGCCTGATTGCCAATCCGGTGATCAACGCTCCCGGTTGGTATTATCTGACCGTCATTGATCCGGTTAATAGTTGCAGCTCCTTCCCGGATAGTGTATTTGTGGGAGGAGATATCGCAACGCCCACCGCGGTTATTGCCGGCCTGGACACCCTGTTGTTTACCTGTGAACTGGATACCTTAATGCTGGATGCCTCGCTTTCAACACCCGGTAGCGGCCAGACCTTGAATTACGAATGGCAGGTGCTGGGCGATGGTAACTTATTTGAAAACCTCACCGACCCACAGGTCTTTTCCGATGCCGCAGGAGATTATCGACTGATCGTCACAGATGCACAAAATGGCTGTACCGATACTCTGGATTTTAGCCTGGAGGCCAATGATGAATTGCCACAGATTACCTACGCCGATCCTGATGATTTGACTTGTCAGGAGGGGAGTGTGGTCATTGATGCCACGGGTTCTGAAGAAGGGCCTGGGTATCTCATTCAATGGCTGGATGAGAATGATGACGTCTTGCTTGAAGATTCCCTTCAATTGACCGTTAATGCCGCGGGGACCTATACCTTGTCTATCCAGGACCTGGCCAATGGCTGTACCAGTACGGAAGATATTCTAGTGGAAGCCGATCAGGATTTGCCGCAGGTATCCATTTTGGAGCCGGGCCTGCTGGATTGTGATGAACCTACCTCTATTCTGGATGGAAGTAATTCCTCCCAGGGCGACAACTATACTTATCAGTGGATTTCTCCGAATGGAACGGTAGTAAATGGGCAGGACTCTATCATCGCCGAGGCGGGTAGTACCGGTCTTTACATCCTGACGGTGCTGGATACATTGAGTGGCTGTTCGGCCACGGATACAGTGGAAGTTATGGAATTGGCCGCACCCATCACGGGAGTGGCGCTGAACATTGTACCGCCGCCTTGCATTGGCGATGCCTTTGCTTCTTTCACCATCGACTCGGTTATGGGCGGTACGCCCGGATTTCAGTTTGCCTTTAATGGCAATGCCTTTTCTGACCAAACGGATTATCTCAATCTGGAGCCCGGCTCCTACGAGTTATTGATCCAGGACAGTCAAGGCTGCGACTGGACCGAGATCGTCGATCTACCCGCCGCAGAAGACCTCACCGTAGAGTTTGGCGCCGATGTCACCGTCACCGTAGGCGACAGTATCCGCCTGGAAGCCCTGGTCAACCGCGATAGCGCCCTTTTCCGCTGGTGGTCAACCGATACCATTGCCGACCCCGGCAATCCGGTGCAATTCGTCAACCCAACCATCCAGACCACCTACTACGTAGAAGTGACCGATGCCAACGGCTGCACCGCCACCGATTACATCATCGTATACGTAGAAAAGCCCGATATCTACTTCTTCCCCACCGCCTTTTCTCCCAACGGAGACGGCCAAAATGACCGCTTTGTCTTGTACGCCGGTAAGGAAGTACAAGAGATCAAAACCTTCCAGGTCTTCGACCGCTGGGGCAATATGGTGTACGCCCGCGAAGCCTTTCAGCCCAATGACCCCACCTACGGCTGGGACGGCAACTTCCAGGGCCGACCGATGAATTCGGCGGTATTTGTGTACTACGTAGAGCTGGAAATGGTAGATGGCCGGATTGAAGTGGTGAAGGGGGATGTGGCGTTGTTGAGGTAGGGGGTTGTACTCTTCTGGATTTTTTTGGATATTGAACTGGAATAGGATTCAGCTAGCTGATAATTTGGTTCGTAGAAAATAGTGTATGACTTGCTGACCGCACTTTATGGTGATTAGCAAGTTGGACATAATTATATGGCTAGATTCAATCAATAATATTTATTGAAATTGTAAATAATATTCCGTATATTTGTAAATAGCAAATAATACGAATGAATCTAATTGATGCAAAAACTGGCGAAAAACTTAACGGAATTATAGAACCGGTTACTGATGAAGATATCGATGGATTAAAAAATAATGATGAATTCGGCTTTGAATGGGATCTTGAAAGATCTGGAGTAATCCATAAAATCAGGATTTATGGGAGTCAAGAAGTTATTGGTTTGATGTCGATTGTCGACGTCCCAGAAGAATTCAGGATTCATATCAATCTAATTGAATCATCTGTTTCGAATCGTGGAAAAGAAAAGAAAATCAAAAATATTCCTGGGTGCTTAATAAGTTTTGCTTGTAGAATTGCTTTTGAAAAAGGATATGGTGGATTCGTCTCCTTAGTGCCAAAAACTCAATTGATAAAATATTATCAGGAAAACTTTGGATTTGTTCAAGTGGGAAGGCAAATGGCTGTCTTCATGGAACAATCAAGATTATTAATGTCAAAATATTTGTACGATGAAGAAATATGAGAAATTATATAAAGAGTTGAGGAAGAAATATACGGATGAAGAAATTGCCGATTCCATGATGATTCCTGAAGATTTAACTGAGGAAGAAATGGAAAAAGCAAATGAAGAATTGAGAGAGCTCCGATTTAAATTATTGAGAGAAACAACCGAGGAACAGAGAGTTTTTTCTGATGTAATGAGATTTAGGATTCAAATGGAAGACTACATCAAAAGTTCTGAATTTTCTAAAGAAAAAAGCTTTGGTAAACATCTAGAAGAATATGCAAGAATTCTGAAGCGAACCAAAAAAGAATTATCCGAAGACTTAGATGTTCATTATACGAGATTAAGTCGAATTATTAATGATCGAGAAGAACCCAATACGGAGTTAACTTATCGTCTCGAAAAACATTCGGGGAAATTAATTCCGGCTTTAATTTGGTGGAAATTGATTGTCAAAAAACAAGAATATTTCCTAAAGAGAGATAATGATACAAGGCAAAGAGAGGCATCTAAAGTAAAAAATGCAATTGAAATAAGAGCCTGAGAGCATGTTTTGAACTAAAAAAAAGTGATCTTATGGGACTATTAATCCCTTCTGAAATATTAGATGATCTGAACATGACTTCTCAGGAAATGCTGGTGGAGCTGGCCGTGCATTTCTATGATATTGGAAAGTTCACAATGGGCCAGGCCCGGAAGTTTGCCAATATTGACCAAATTACCTTCCAACAAGAACTGGCCAAGCGAAACATTAACATCAAGTACGAAGTCGAAGACTTTATGGATGATTTAAAGGCGATAGAATCTTATCATAAAGAATAAGCTCTTAATGGTTGTCATCAGCGATACTACTGCGATTACCAATCTGATTAAAATTGATCTATTAGATATCCTTTCTCAGCTATATGGGGAAGTCTTTATTCCCAAAGCTGTCTATGAGGAGCTTTGCCGATACAATAATCAAAAAGAAGCCATTGACAGTTTGCCTTGGATTAAAACCATTCAACTTGCAAATTCAGAACTTTTGTCTTCTCTTTTTGGAAAGCTTGATAAAGGCGAAGCGGAGGCTATTGTCTTAGCTCTTGAGATGGAGGCAGATTACCTTAAAGGGCAGGAAAATCGCAAAACAGTACGAAATCCAAATCATTGGTTTACTGGGTATTCTGGTCTTGGCGAAGAAGGAAAAACTCATTGATAGTGTAGATGTTTACCTACAGAAGCTCAAAAATGAGATTGGCTTTAGGATTAGTGAAGAACTTTACCTTCTAGTGCTCCAACAAGCCGGTGAAAGGTAGAAGTAAATGGCCGGATTGAAGTGGTGAAAGCGGTTGTGGCCTTGTCACTTTCAGGCGCTTGTACTCTTCTGGATTTTTTTGGATATTGAACTGGAAAAGGATTACGTTGATATTTGGGTTCATTGAAAACGAGGTATACAACCCCACACAGATGGTTGTGCTTCATTTAAAAAAAGACCATTGAGCGAAATCATTGAGTATAAAATTCCAATCAAGAAATATGGACAATTAATATTCGTGTTTGGAACTGCGACTATTGTTCTTGGACTTTTGATTCTATCAATACCTTTTTTAGCGATTATCAAACCGGACTTCCATTTTCAAAAAGAATTCATTGGCTTCTTGATCTTTTTTCCATTGCTTTTAATGTATTCCATGTGGTTAATACTTGGATATGAAAAGCTAATTATCAAAGACCAAACAATTGAACTTCTAAAGTCAAATAGAATATTTACCAAAAGGAATAGTATTTCGATTTCAGCAATAAGGACAATTGAAGTGGTTGAGAAAAGATTTAATTCTGATAAATGGATTGATGTCCAAAGAGAGCGAATAAGGGAAAAGCAAAGAGCATTTCCCATTTGGATTAAAATGGGACAGCTGATTTTAATAACAGAAAATGGAGACAAAACGTTTTTCAACGGACTATCAAAAGAAGAAGCCCCAATTATAAAGGATAAAATTTTAAAAGAAATAGAAAAACGAAAGCACAACAAAACCTATAAGGGCGCAGTTGTGCCCAAGCCAAGAAAACCCACGAACCGCTAACAAAGTGTATATGCCCAGCCTCCGCTGAAGCTACGGCCGATCGTCTAGCGTAACGTTCGCTGTCATTAAAAAAAGAAAAAACAAATGAACCTAAAAAAGCATCTCCCTGAATCATTAAAAGGTCCAAGAACTTATTTTTCATTGATAGATAGGAACAATCCTAATTTGAAAAATAATTGGAATCAATACAAAGATGATTTGGATAGGGTATTAAAGATTTTGCTTCTAACAAAAGATACGATAGTAATCGCAGGTTCAGCATTATGTAACGAAAAAGCTCTCGATTATTTTTCCGAAGATGAGTATAAATCAGAACTTTTCTCAAAAGGAATAATAAAACCCGCAATACGTTCTCAATTCAAAACCTTTGAACAGGTATTTTACGATAGAATCAATACCCGAAAAGAAAATATTTTACAAAGCGTTGAAGATTACTTTTCTGATGTTATTACGGAGATTGTTCCTTGGGATTTAAAGGATAATTCAGGTTGGTTCGGTCAGAGAATGTTGGAGCAAATCAATGATGAAAATTCCTTTTTACGAAACAGTCTTGAAAGCGATGTAAACGAAGTCAAAAAGTTTATTGAAATTACAGAAACCGAGATAGCAAAATCAGAAAATGATTATTTTAATAGAGATAGATATAGGAAAGAAGTTACACGGCAATTAAATTCGGAATCAAGCCACAAAATTTCTCAGTTTATTGATTTATTGTATTTCGTTTCAGGCTCACGGGTTGTCAATTGTGAGAATTATGTGCCAGATGAAATTTTGACATATTATAATAACTCTATCTTTAATCATGAAGAATTACAAGTTTCAGAGAATACCATATTTATTGACATATTGGTAAACCTTATTCTTGACAATCTTTATGAAAATTATTTTTCGCCCAATCTAATCGACAATATAAGTTTTAAAGAGATACTTCAATTAAGAGAAACAAATAAGACGAAAAGTAAAGCATTTAGAGAGAAGTATGACGAATGTTTAAGAGTTTCAGGCAATCTATCAAATTTTCAAGATAAAGAGGGATTAATTCTTAGACTTGAAGAAATGTTAGAATTGTCAGATAACCTTAAATACCAGTTCAAAGAAAATGTTACAGATGAAATCCAATCTTTTAAATCAATGAACTCAATTCGTAAAAAGGGTAAGTCCATTGACAATATTTTTGAATTTGCAGTAAACTTTGCAGGAATTTTCAGCGTGCCAGTTTCTGTCGTAAATTTACTGTTTAACAATTGTGGATTGAAAGATTTGGGTTTAGTTCAATCAATTCAACAAAGTAGGTCTAACTTTCAAGACAATTTATTGAGAAAGTATGTCAAGCATAGATATAAAAATGACCCTATCTTGGTTGATTATATTAATGACTTGGTGAAAGTTCACCGAGAAAATTACATGAGACTTAAAGTGTGATAAAAATGATAAATAAGGAATTGTATAATGGGTTTAAATATTCCGTCATCAATAAAAACAAAGATGAGGCTTTGTTTTTATTACATGGAATAGGAGATAGCAAATCGTCATTTGAAGGCATTATTGAGTTGCTTGGTGATTTTAAGGTGATTACTTTTGACTTAGCAGGTTTCGGAGACAATAATGAATTCAATCTTTCTTTCTACTCCCAACTTAATTTAATAAACGAACTAATTCTAAAAGAAGGAAAAGGAACAAACCATTTTATTGGTCATTCATTTGGTGGATTAGTTTTACTTCAAGTATTGGCAAATTTTCCAAAGTTAAATACTAATTCAGTTTTAACGATTGAGCCTTCAATAACAAAGGCAGATTTTGATTTCTTCAAGTATATTCAAGAAAAGCCGTTAGGAATTGGTTATACAGGACTATTAAACGGGGTTGATATTAATGAATATAGTTATGCCCGAAAATTTAAGGAGAATCTAATAAAATCAAATTCAGAAGTCTTTAAGAATTACGCCAAATATGTTTACGAAAATTTTGAAAGCATAATTGATAAGATTGTTAAATCTCGAATAGGCTTTGTCTATATTTTTGGTGAATTGTCAACTTTACCAGTTGAAAGAAGGAAAATGAGAAAATACGCAAAAAAGATTTACGAAGTCGAGAATGCTCAACATTGGGTTCATATAGATAACCCAAAGAAATTTGAAGAAATAATTGAAGAAGAATTGAAAACGACAGCGAACATTGCATCAACTCCGTTAAGTTAGCCCTATCAAAGCGGCACATTTTTTGATGGAGACTGACTTTTTCACGCTGTAGCCTTAAGCAAATATAAACTCAGGGCTAAAAATAATGGAATTAGGCATAAATTCCTAGCGTGCCTCCATAGTGGAAGGTACAATAAAATGAATATATGAAGCACTGCCCAAGGTCCCGCTTTCGTCAACTAGCGTGAAGCTACCTTAAACACACCCGCCCTCCTGCAAACTATCATTGGTATTGAATAATTTTACCCAGCCAATGCGACTGGCTCGGAGTACCACTTCTGAGGAAAATCCTTAACTTCACGAGCAAAACCTTAACAAAATTAACCATGAAAAAGATACTGATCCTCACCCTGTGTTACACCTGTATGATAACTTTTGGCATTAGCCAATCTAAAGTGATGACGCCGGAGCAGCTCATTGAATTAAATAGGGTTTCTGCGGTGGGTTTGAGCAATGATGGCCAGCGCGTCATTTACCAAATATCCACTTTTGATCTAGAGACGAATGAGCGTTCCAGCAAAGTATTTTCCGTTGCGGTAGATGGTGGCGACCTCAAATCCCTGGAGGAAGTGGGCAAGCAGGTGAACGATAAAAATGTATCCCCGGATGGAAAATGGAAATTGGTAGCTAAGGACGTGAAAATCCAGAAAGTAAGTGGCAGTGATCATTATGAGGATGTCCCTAAATCAGATGTTTACATATACGACCAACTCAACTACAGGCATTGGGATACCTGGGAAGATGGGGCCTATAGCCATGTGTTTTTACAATCAGCTACTGATGCCCAGGATAGTGGAATTGATTTGATGAAAGGAGAACCATTTGATTGTCCGCAGAAGCCCTTTGGCGGCGACGAAGATTATATCTGGAGTCCGGATTCTAAAAAAGTGTTGTACGTTACCAAAAAATCCGCCGGTACCGAATATGCGGTCAGCACTAATTCAGATATCTATGAGTACAACCTGGAAACAAAACAAACGCCCAACCTTACAGAAAATAATAAAGGTTATGATACCCATCCTGCATTTTCGTCCAAAGGCACCCTCGCCTGGCTGCAAATGAAAAGAGATGGTTATGAATCGGATAAAAATGATATCATCGTCAGGCTACCGGAAGGAGACGTGAATCTGACCAAAGATTGGGATGGTACGGTCAATGGCTTTATCTGGAGTAAGGATGGATCGAAGATTTATTTTAACGCTCCGGTTGGCGGAACGGTGCATGCCTTTCAAATCGATATTCCAAATGGTACGAAAATCAAGCCAAGACCTAAACAAATCTCTAAGGGGCAATTTGATGTAAATGGCATTATCGGCCAAAGCGGCAATCATTTGATTGTATACAGAAGAGACATGAATCATGCCACGGAGATTTATAATCTGAATATCGAAACCGGCGACATGAAACAATTGTCGGCAGCCAATGATGAAATCTATAATGACATCAAAATGTCCAAGATAGAAAAGCGAATGGTCAAGACCACCGATGGGAAAGATATGGTCACCTGGGTGATTTATCCACCGGATTTTGACCCCACTAAAAAGTATCCCACCCTTCTCTATTGTCAAGGTGGACCCCAGGGTGCTTTGTCGCAGTTTTATTCTTTCAGGTGGAACTTTCAGTTGATGGCTGCCAATGGCTACATCGTGGTTGCGCCCAATAGAAGAGGTATGCCTGGACATGGTGTGCAATGGAATGAGCAAATCTCAAAAGATTACGGTGGACAAAATATGAAGGATTACCTTTCTGCGATTGATGATGTGGCAAAAGAGCCCTACGTGGATAAAGATAGATTGGGTTGCGTTGGCGCAAGTTATGGCGGCTACTCTGTTTTTTATCTGGCGTCAAGACATGAAGGTAGGTTTAAGTCCTTTATTTCCCACGATGGCATTTTCAACTGGAGGTCCATGTATGGAACCACGGAAGAGCTATTTTTTGTGAACTGGGATATTGGTGGCCCCTATTGGGATAAAAAAAATGCAGCTGCTCAAAAATCTTATGCTGAATTTAATCCGATAAATTTTGTGGACAAATGGGATACACCAATCATGATCATCCAGGGAGGAAAAGATTTTAGAGTGCCCATTGGACAGGGATTAGAAGCTTTTCAGGCGGCGCAACTGCAAGGTATCAAATCAAGACTTCTATATTTCCCGGAAGAAAACCACTGGGTACTTTCCGCCCAAAATAGCCTGGTCTGGCAAAGAGAATTTTATAAATGGTTGGATGAGACGGTGAAGAGTGTCAAATAGAACTTGCTAACCGCCATTATATGGCGGTTACACGGATATTAGCGGTCATTAAGAAGAGAACACAATGAAAAGAAGTGCATTAATATTTCTACTCATTTTCCTGCAATATTCCATTGCTAATTCCCAGAATGAAGCACATCGAATTGTTAAGAGTAGAATGGAATCCAAGAATATTCCAGGAATGGCTTTTCTGATTGCCAAAGATGGAAAAATACTTGACCAAGGGTATTATGGAAAAGCAAACCTGGAAGTAGATGCTGATGTATCTGAAAAATCTGTTTTTGCTATAGCTTCAATGAGTAAAACATATATAGCAGCCACAATTTTATTTATGGCTGAACAAGGAATTTTAAGCTTGGATGATTCTGTCAAAAAATATATCACTGAAGCTCCAGATACTTGGGAACCAATTACCATTAAGCATCTTCTTACACATTCTTCAGGTTTAGTGGATGATTGGAAACTTTATGATTGGAATCCTTCAGACGATTTGCTTTTGAAAACTCAGACAGATGCTGATTTTTTAAAAGTTCATTTTGATCAAGAATTGAAATTCAAACCCGGAACAGATGCATCATATTCAAGTGGGCCTTTTGTATTGGGTGTAGTCATTGAAAGAATAACCGGGCAATACTATGGAGATTATATGCATGAAAATCTATTGGAACCTTTGTCACTAAGTGAGACATACATTGATGACCCAGTTGAAATTATACCGCATAGGGTCTCTGGTTATCTTAATTATGACCCTGAAATAATGAAAACTCGGGTCTCAGGACTTGGTAATGGATATTTAATGGCTCCCAGAGCTTACGGCAGAGCTGATGTGGGCATTCGAACTACAGCAAATGATTTGTTGAAATTTTACAGTTCTCTTTTTTCAAGTGAATTTTTGAATGAGAATTCTAAGAATTTGATGTTTGAACCGACAAGGCTTGATAACGGCGAGGTCGTATCGTACGGTGCTGGATGGATGAACTGGCCAATTGGCGGTCTTTTAATTTCTGAACACGGTGGCCTCTTCGGAACAGGATTTAGTAGTCAGGCGTTTGTGGTACCAAAGGATAAATTTGTAGTAATTATTTTAACCAATCTGCATCGAGCTGCTAGTTTTTCCATGGCAAAAGAATTAGCTGCACTTTATTATCCCGAGCTGGAAAAATTATCTAAGAAAGTGCCCGGCAAGGACACAAATCCAAATTTGACAAAAAATCATTTAGCGTTTTTGCAAAGCATAAACTCAAACAAGCAGAATATAAATTCACATGGAAACTTCCCATTTTCATACTATCCCAATTATTTAAAAAAAATGATGTCAGAAACCCAGTCAATTACATACTTGGGAGAAAAGATTCTTGAAAACGAAAAAGTGAATTTTTTCGAAGTTGATATTCTAACCTTAAGATATTACCGCTTAAACGGTAAGCAGACATTATATACAACTGTATATCTTGACAAAGACAATAATCTGGCCTTTATTGATTATCCAGAAACTGAATAGAGATGAAAACGACTACTACCATTGTATAAGCATAATGTGAGCCAAAGTGCTTAAATTGAAGGAATTGAATGTTAACAAACATAGTAGAATCGAAAATAAAGTGCTTTTGGACGGATGCCCCAATAGTGGTATTTGCCATCCCACGCCGCAATAATGCCATCAAAGCGAGCCGTATGGAAAACAGCAGTGGCAAAAGCAGCTTCCAATGGACCCAGGTCATACTATAGTATTTTCCGTTCCAGAAGGTTGTCCCAAACGGGAGCATTTTTCCACTTCCAGGCAATGTCACTGGTCTGATGTGTGGTGTTGAATCTACGCAATTCTTCCATGTCTGCTGTCCAATCGGTAGGTGGTGGGGCCGGTCTGAATTGGTCGGGGCGCAACAAGGTAAGGGGCCTCCATTGGCGTTTCATAGGGTCCCATTTTCCGGGGTTGCCCGACCAAAGGCTTTCGGCAACGGGGACTTTTCCTTCCCAGGTACGATCCGTTCGATCCGTCTTAGCATATTCGATATACTGGTTCGCAATTTGTTGACCAATGGCCATTCCTTTTTCTATATCGGAGGGTAATTGAAGCCCAGTCCTCAGGCGTGCTGCTTTAAATTGTACCAGGAGGCTATCCAGATACGGCTTTCGGTTGGGAAAATAATAGCCAATGATTTCGTGAGCAGCACCTGCCACCGCACTCCACTCACAAATAAAGGCGGAATAAGCTCTTTCGCGGCCCAATTTCTGCACCCTGGAATCTTGTTGGAATGGGGCTTTTACCTGATGCAAATATCGGAGCAAACCGTGCCAGCCATATCGGCCAAAGTGTGCCACTCGTATCGGAGCAAACCATGCCACTCATATCGGAGCAAAGTGTGCCAGATGAGTTAGGTCGGTTTCTGATCTAAAAGTAAGTTTATTTTTCCTTTTTAGCAGCTAAAATCTTCCTCATAGACTCTCCTTTGAGGTCTATTCGATGAGCGGAGTGTACCAACCGATCCATGACTGCGTCAGCGATGGTGCTTTCTCCAATCGTTTCGTGCCAGTGCTTAACGGGTAGCTGAGTAGTGATGATAGTCGACTGTTTTTGATGGCGATCTTCCATGATTTCCATTAAAGCCATTCTAGCATGTTGATCCATAGGTTTAATCCCAAAATCATCCAGGATGAGCAGTTCCTGCTTGGCTAATCGCTTCAAGATTTTAGGATAAGATCCATCTGCTTTTGCCATTTTCAGTTCCTGGAATAGCTTATAAGTGCTGGCATAATAAGTTGTCATTCCTAGTGTACAAGCCTGTTGACCTAAAGCTGTGGCGATAAAAGATTTGCCTACTCCAGTTGGCCCCAAGATGATTACATTTTGCGCCCTCCGGATAAAATCTCCCTGGCCCAAGCGTTGAATGATTCCCTTATCTAGCCCTCTTGGCACCTGATAATCGATCTCATTTAAAGTGGCTCCATAGCGGAACTTTGCATTTTTTAACAGCCTATCCAGGCGACGATTATGCCGATCATTCCATTCGGCTTCTACTAAATGAGCCATTAACTCATCAGAGGAATAATGAGTAGTTTGTGCTGTTTTGAGCATCACATCGAAGGCTTCTAACATCCCAAACAGGCGCATACTTCGCATTTTGTCTAAGGTGGCAGTATTCATTGTTTTTCATCTTTTGATTAAAAAATAGTGGTTATTCGTAATATTCCGGTCCCCGGATATTGTCATGTAACGGCCGTTGTACTTGCTGCGATCCAATCTCTTGTTCATCTAGTTGATCCAGTTTTCTGAGCAAGATGTATTCAATGGTTCGGTAGGAGTACTTTTCGTACAGCAGGGCTCTTTGGCAGGCCTTCTCCAGTCTTTGGTTACTATATTTCTTACCCAGATTAATGATGCCAATACAGGACTTATAAGCCTGTTCGGGATAGCCATAACGTTCTAAAACCTGTTCCACATACAGGCCGGTATGAGGACCAATCTTATTAGCCCATTTAATGAAGCGGTCTGGGTGCCAGTCCATGACAAATTGATGGGTGGAAGGCATATGTTCCTTGATGGTGGTGTAGGCATGAGGCTGTTGGGATCGCTTGTGTATGGCAATCCGCTCCTGGTGGGCGTAAATCTCTACACTTAGCTCATTATAAAGGATTTGTACACGCTGACCTACATAGCTATGATGCACGCTATAGTAGTGTTTTTCTAACCATACATGGCTGTTTTTTTGTACCATTGCCCGCTTGCTATGCTTAGGTTCATACCGGTATTTTGGTAGTGGACTCAGCAATGCTTTTTCATGTTTAATGAACTGGTCCCAACGAGAATAATCTCGCCCTTGCATCTGTTGTCTGTTATGGGCATCTAGTAGCTGACTAATCTGTTGATTAAGTTCTGCTAGTGAAAAGAAAACCATGTTCCGTATGGGGTAGAAGATGCGTTGATAGACCAATCTAACCGCATTTTCTACCAAGGGTTTATCTTTTGGTTTAGCCACTCGGGTGGGATAAACAACGGTCTGATAATGAGCAGCCATCAGCTTATACTGTCTATTGATAAGCGCTTCATAATTGCTCGCCTTTTCCACGGCTGACTTCAGGTTATCTGGAACCAACGCCTGAGGCACTCCACCCATAAAGGCCAGACAATTGGCCGTGCAGGAAATAAAATGAGGCAGGCTTTGCGACAGGACAGCTTCTACATAAGTATACTGACTAGCTCCCAATATCCCAACGAAGACCTCTACGGATTGCACCTCGCCACTGGAACGATCTACGATCTGTAGCTTCTTGCCCGTGAAGTCGATAAAAAGCTTGTCCCCATATTTATGAGACATCGGCAAATACACCTCACTCTTGCGCTGATGAGCTTGTAAGTGATGCTTAAATTGGGTGTAGCCATACCCTTGGGGATGTTGTTCCCGATATTGGTACCACAAAGTTTGGTAGGTTGCTCCCGGCCGTTTTAGTTCTTTTAGGTAATAGCTCAGTTGTTTTTGAAACGCTGAATAACGGGTATCTACCTGTTGCTCCGCTGCTGGCTTCAACTCAGCCAACAACTTTTTTAGCGCATTTAGGTCCAAGGCCGCTAAATCTGTAAAGGACTGATCCAAGCCTTTAAAAAGCTTCACATAATCGTTAACCGTATTGCGTGATATGCCAATACTCTCCGAGATTGATCGGTTGCTATGCCCTTTTGCTTTGAGCTGTACAAGTTGCTGTAAATCCATCAGTGCTATTCTTTGATTGGCCATTGCTGAAGTAGTTTTGATACTCCATAAAGCTCGACAACATTGTCAAACTCGCAATAACCATGATTCCTGATAGAAACCTCGCTAACTCATTTTTTATAACACAATGTAGTGGCACCCTTTGCGCTGATATGACTGGCACCCTTTCATCCGATACAGGTGGCACGGTTTGCTCCGATATAGGTGGCATGGTTTGACCGATATATGCACCTGATGCAGTTTTTTATGTTTCCATACTTCTACCAGCGCATCATAAATGGAAAGGTGTAAAATGATCACCCGGCCTCCATTTTTATGACCTTTGTGAGCGCTGCTGATCTCCATCATAATCTGATGCCAGCGGTAGGACGGATAGGAAGCGTTCCAGTAATTCATCGCCCTGATGTCCTCCTCCTTTATTCCTTCTTGCCCCTCAATGACTTCTGCAATTTCTTGCTCGAGTTCAGTTGCATGAACGGGCGAAAAACTTTCTTCTAGCTGAAATTTAAACGGCCCAAAATCATTAATTTGCACCTGGGCATTGGCTGAGGCAACAGACAATAGCAGCACGATAAGGTTAAAATGCTTTAGTAATTTAGCACTATTCGGGCTTGATGAAATTGTCATAGTATTTTAATTTATTTAGTGTAGAACGCTCTTCGGTGCACTTTTTAGTAAAGTCCTGTAGGGAGTAAACACTGGTAAAACTCAGTCGGTTTTATGCCGGTTAGCGTGCTGTTGGTTAGAACTTGAGCGCACCATTTCCAAACATGGTCTTAATATAAAAAATATGAAGTATTTACTGATAAGCTTGTTCTCTGCTTTAGTAAGCACCTCTTGCTCACAAGAGACAAAGAACTGGACAATCATGCATTATGCTGTTGGCGCTAATTCATCAGAATCGAACTTGTTAAACGATGTTGCCGAGATGAAGCGAGGTAAAAAATCCGGGGACTATAATTTGATATTACTAATTGACAGAGTTGAGGGTTATTCAGAAGATTCTACAGCCCTGGATGGTAACTTTACGGATACCAGAATGTATCAAATCGAGCATCATTCATACAGTCGATTAGACGGTAAAGCATTCCTTCCTGAGATCGGAGTTAATCGATCGTTTGAAGCGAATATGGGTGATGCTTTGACCTTGAAAAAATTTATACAATACTGTAAGAAATATTATCCCGCCAAACATTACATGCTTGTACTCAGATCGCATGGAAACGGGGTAGGGATGTGCCCCGATGCTGAGCGTGGAAACATGGATCGTCTTTATCCTGCGGAAATAACCAATGTACTGACCAAAAATGAATCCGTTGACATTCTCGGTCTGGATGTTTGTTCAATGGCTGGTTTAGAAAATTTATATCAATGGCGACCTGAGAACAAGACATTTTCTTCCAACTATGTCATAGCATCTGCCCCGCTTTCCGGAGCATGGGCTTATGATCGCATACTGGAAAGACTGACAGTTGATTCAAGTGAAGACGTTGAATTGGATGAAAACTATTTTGATGGAGGAAAAGAAAGCCATTTGAACCCTGCGGAAATGAATCCATTGGATTTTTCTAAACTGATTTTTGAAGAAATATATGACAATCAGCGATGGTCTTCCTGGGGGTTGTTTGATAATTCAAAAATCAATGAGTTGAAATTAAAAATTGATGAGGCTTCAAGGTCACTGGTAAATGAAGAAAAGGCGGTCATTAATAACATGATCAAAAACACTTTGGGATATTACCACAACATATCAGAAGATTTGGAACTTGCGCAGTTGACCTCTCCATATCTTGATTCCTATCATTTTTGGCGTCAAATCAGTGCTAATGAAGCTTTCGCAAATAATACTCGAAACACTGCTAAAGCCGTCTGTCGCTTATTAGATGATTTGGTGATTCATTCCTACTACGGACAGGGGTTTTTACCTGAAACAAGTGATTTTGTTAACGGAATAAGCGGGGTATATCAGGTCATTCCTCAAGGAGACAGGTTGTTTTCTCAAACGAAGCATTCTTTCTGGAGTCATTGTGGTTGGTTCTCCCCCGATGATCAATCCTCTGCTCAGGATTCATACGGGCAATATGATTGGTGCATTGATGGTGCGATTAAAGGAAATGCTCAGGTTGATAACTTCTTTGAATTGTTGGACTATCTTTTTGATGATACCAATGACGAAACTGGAGGCGTAAATAGATACAAATGGTAAATTGAAATGAGATGGCAAGCACAAGCCACCACATCTGCAACGAATATAATAACCAATGCACCTATTTCAAAAAATCCCAACATAGCGTTATCTTCGTGTCCAATGAATTCTCCACTTTCCAAGTCTATTGCCGTTTTGCCGTTTGTAAATATGAGCGCAAGTGAGGAAAATGAGTATTTCTGTGATGGAATTACGGAGGAAATCATCAATGTACTGGCCGGCATTGAAGAACTTAAGGTGACTTCCCGGACTTCGGCTTTCTTTTTTAAGGGGAAAAATGTCTCAATTAGAGAAACGGGGCATCAACTCAATGTTTCCACAATCCTGGAGGGTAGCGTTAGACTATCCGGAACCGCCATAAGAATTACCGCTCAGCTGATACAGGCAAGAGATGATTTTCATTTCTGGTCGGAAACCTGGGATCGAACACTTGACAATATTTTTCAGGTACAGGATGAGGTGGCCATCTCCGTTGCGGAAAAAGTACGGGAACATTTTGGCCATTTTGAAATTGAGGACAAACAGCTTAGAAAAAGCAGTCCGATCAGTGGCTATGAGTTGTATTTAAAAAGTAAGTCCAATTTTTATAAGTTTCAAAAGGACGACATTCTTCTCGCCGTGGAGCAAATCCAGCAAGCCATCGCGATTGATCCACAATGTCCGTTTTATCACGCTTCCGAAGCCATTTATTACGGGTATTTAGGCTTGATAAGAGCCATTCGCGGTCAGGAAGCCTTTTCGCTATCCAAGGCAGCCGCCTTAAAAGCCGTCCAGCTCGATCCGACCGATCCGGAGGCCAACTACTCCATTGGCATGGTCAACTATTTCTTTGAAAAAGATTTGAGCGCTGCACAACACTATCTCAATCTTGCTTTAAAACATCGTCCGAATTACACCAATGCCCTTTTGGGCGGATCTGTATTGGATGTTTTAACCGACAATCACGAAAGAGCGATCCTACGTGCTAAAAAAGCCATTGAATTGGATCCGCTTTCACCAGCCAATATCTATTATTTAGCAGCGGCTTTGCTTCGAATCGGAAGATATGAAGAAGCACTGGTGGAGGTGAACTCACTTTTGGAACTGCTGCCGCACCATACCAACGCCTACTGCCTCAAGGGGACGATCTTAACCCGCCTTGGCAGGTATGAGGAAGCCATTGCCCATTACAAAAATGTTCCGGTAACGCCTGAAAAGACCATAGGTTTCAACGCCGGAATTGGCATTGTCCATGCAACGAAAGGGGACCTGTCATTGGCTAAAGAATATTTGTCAAAGGCTAAACAACAGGAACAAATTTTGCATCTGGCCTCTAAGGAAAACCCTGAGGTGATCATCAATATCTATTTAGGAAATATTGATCTCGCTTTTAAAGAAATTGAGAAAGACATAAAGGCCAACAAATACTATTTAAACTTCTACAAAGAAAATCCTGCATTCCAATTACTGGTGGATGACCTGCGGTACAGCATTTTTGACACCGTTTTTAAAACCAAAGGTAGTAAGGAAGTCAATGGGCCTGTGAATCACCTTACGCCTTTATCGGATTCCGCTCAAGCGCCACCAAGGAAGCCGCTTCTGGAGGATAACGACATGGAAGTTTACAGAAGTAAGCTTTTGAGTCTGATGGAAAACGAAATGCCGTTTCTGGATGCTGATTTATCCCTGCGTACCCTGGCAGAGCAGATGGGGCTTTCTTCCAATCAGTTGTCATGGCTAATCAATGAAAGCATTGGCAAGAACTTTAGCAGCTTCATCAATCAATATCGCATGGAGGCGTTTAAAACAATGGCGAAAGATCCAAGGAATGAGCACATTACGATTGAGGGATTAGCTTATGATTGTGGGTTCAATTCGAAAACCGTATTCAATACCTATTTCAAGAAGCAAACCGGCCTTACGCCCAGCCAATTTAGGAAGTCTTGATTATCTTGTTCGGATTTATAAACCCGAAAGTGGTCTGCATAAATCAGAATGTCTACTACCTGTAAGTTTAGGTTCTTTGTGCTATTATTTGTCAAAGAAGGTTTACTCAAAACACGAAACTAAGATTTAACATGAAAGCAGTCATTTATAAAAAATATGGTCCGCCAGATGTCTTAACCTTGGTAGAGATGGAAAAGCCTCAACCGAAGGACAATGAGATGCTTGTCAAAATACAGGCAACTACGGTGACTTCAGGCGATGTGAGGTTACGCAGTTCAAATTTTCCTCCCGTAGCATGGCTTTTTGTGCGGTTAATGTTTGGTTTGTTTAAGCCCAAAAAAGAAATATTAGGGCACGAATTTTCGGGCATTGTAGAAGCTATCGGAAAGGATTTGACCAAATATAAAATTGGCGATGAAATCATCGCTACCCCAACGATGCTCAAAACGGGTTCTTATGCGGAGTACATCTGTATTCCGGAAGAGCGGAAAAAGGGAGTGTTGGGCTTGAAGCCCAAAAATCTAAGTTTCAGGGAAGCAGCCGCTTTGCCGGTAGGCGGAATGACCGCTTTGTTTTTGCTCGATAAAGCCAAACTTCGCAAAAGGCAACAGGTCTTAATTTATGGTGCTTCGGGCAGTGTTGGAAGCTATGCGATTCAAATTGCCAAAGCAAAAGGAGCTACAGTGGTGGCGGTGTGCAGTAGCGCGAATTTTGATATGGTAAAGTCACTTGGAGTGGACCGCGTTATTGATTACAGAAAGGAGGATTATTCATTACTCGCTGATCGATTCGATATTGTTTTTGATGCTGTTGGTAAAACATCAAAGTCAAAAGCCAAAAAAGTATTAAAAGAAGCAGGTAGTTTTGTTTCCGTGCAGTCGCTCACCAGTCCGACGCAAGCGCACCTGGATAAATTAATGGAGCTTGTGGAAAAACAACAAATCAAACCTTATATTGACAAATCTTTCTCACTCTCAGAAATGGTCGCTGCTCATGAGTATGTGGAGCAAGGACGAAAGAGGGGAAATGTGGTCGTTGAGATGGAATGAATAATGAGTAAACATGAATGATGTGTGGGATGTTCATCACTATTTACCTGGGGCAATATCCTACATTGAACCATTTCTTATTGATTTTTACGTGTAAATTTTTTAATTTTGTACGTAAAAAGCCATGAGTACTAAACTCACCTTAAGTCTGGACAAGAAAATAATTGAGCAGGCCAAGCAATATGCAAAGGAGCAGCATGTAAGTCTTTCCAGTCTTGTAGAAAACTATCTTCAAAAGATTGTATCTGAATACAAATCCAAAACAGACTCCGGTAGTTCAATCGTGGAAGAGTTGGGCGGAATCATCAAACTCTCTCCAGACTTTGATTATAAAGAAGAGTACCGTCAACATTCAACCGAAAAGCATCAATAAATTTGGAAAGAGTATTTGTAGATACCAATATTATCCTTGACTGGCTTGGCGAAAGAGAGCCGTATTACCCCTATGCAAAAGATTTATTCAGAAAAGCGGAGCGAAAAGAAATTTTGATCCTGGTCAGTACGATGAGCTATATAACAGTGGAGTACATTTTAAGAAAGCAAATAGGGAAAGAGAGGGTTTTAAAGGCTTTATTGGGTATTAGGACAATCACAAACATCTGTGAAAGTGGAGAAAAGGAAATTGACCTGTCTTTAATGTCTGAAATGCGTGACTTTGAAGATGCATTTCAGTATTATAACGCAAAGAACAATAAGGCTACAGTGTTGATCACAAGAAATAAAAAAGACTTTAAAGGAGCAGAAATACCAGTAATGACGGCAGAAGAATATTTAAAGTCGCAGTGAAGAAAAACACCCAAAAATGACCTTTTATCAATCCGAAATCAACCGCATCAAGGAAATCTGCTATTCCAATGAAGGGCAACTTCAGACCGTCATCGGAATGCGGAACTACATTGAGGGTAACTTCGACAAAGAATTGAATCTGGAGTTGCTTTCACGGATTAGGCTCACCTCAAAATTTCATCTTTTGCGACTGTTTAAAAAATACTACGGACAGACCCCCAGGCAGTATCTAATCGATAAAAGGATTGAAAAAGCGAAAGCCTATTTAAAAACGGGGATGTCGGTAAGCGAAACTTGTTATGCAGTCGGGTTTGAAAGTCCAAGTTCCTTCAGTACCCTTTTCAAAAAAAAGACGGGACTCACACCGATTGATTTTCAAAAAGCGCAATTTTCACAAAGTCCACTTTAGGCGGATTCCTGAACTTTGGTTAAAACTAAAATTCAAAAGCCAAAAAAGATGAAAGTACAAGTAATCAGTATTCCGGTTCAGGACCAGGAAAAGGCATTAAAATTCTATACGGAAGTATTGGGGTTTGTAAAAAAGGTAGATATGCCATTGAGTGAAGATAGCAGATGGCTAACCGTGGTGAGTAAAGAACAACAGGACGGACCGGAACTTCTATTGGAACCTGCACCGATACATTTTGAACCTGCCAAAACCTATCAGAAGGCACTTTTTGATGCCGGAATTCCCTACACCCAATTTAATGTGGACAACACCCAAGCCGAATACGATCGACTGACCGATCTCGGCGTAGTGTTCAGCGTGAAACAGACAGAAATGGGAACGGTCAAGTTTGCTGTTTTTGAGGACACTTGCGGAAATCATATCCAACTTGTGGAGATGTTGTAAAGTGAAAATTCTAAACAGTAAATTAATGTCAAAGGGTGCAGAGGGGTAGGCGGTGGTGTGGAGAGTGGAGGCTATCCTCCCTCATTTTCACAAACTTTCCTATATTAGACGCTTTCAACCAAATTCCGCGCTATGCGTCTACTGTCTATCCTCGTTTTTACGCTGATTTTCAACGTGACTTTCGCCCAAAAAATGCCGTTGACTTATTATCTGCCGGATATTTCCTACGATACCGGTATACCTACGCCGGAAGCCTTTCTGGGCTATCAAATCGGGGAGTGGCACATCAGTCATGATCAGCAATTGGCGTATATGCGGAAGCTGGCGGAGCTTTCGCCGAGGATTACGCTGACGGAATACGCGCGCACTTATGAGCAACGGCCGCTCGTGTATCTGACCATCACCTCGGAAGCCAATCATGCCAACCTTTCACAGCTCAAGGCGCAACACGTGGCCATCAGTAATCCTGAGGAATCAAATAGTATAAATGTGACAAAAACGCCACTGGTGATCTACCAGGGATTCAGCATTCACGGCAATGAAGCCAGTGGGGGAAATGCGGCTCCGTTGGTGGCGTATTATTTGGCGGCAGCCCAGGGAAAAGAGATTGACCAATTGTTGGCCAATACCATCATCCTACTCGACCCTTGTTACAACCCGGATGGTTTCAACCGCTTTTCGACCTGGGTGAATATGCACAAAAATAAAAACCTGACTTCCGATAGCCAGGACCGCGAATACCACGAATCCTGGCCAAGGGGACGGACCAACCACTATTGGTTTGACCTCAATCGCGACTGGCTGCCGGTACAGCATCCGGAAAGTCAGGGGCGCATTGCGGTTTTCCATGAGTGGAAACCCAATATTCTGACCGATCACCACGAAATGGGCTCTAATTCTACCTTCTTTTTTATGCCCGGAGAGCCGACACGGACCCACCCCATTACTCCGAAAAAGAATCAGGAACTGACGGCGAAGATCGGCAAATTTCACGCAAAGGCGCTCGACAAAATCGGCTCACTATATTACTCCGGGGAAGGCTACGATGATTATTACTACGGCAAAGGCTCCACCTATCCCGATGGCAATGGCTGTGTGGGCATTCTCTTTGAGCAGGCCAGTAGCCGCGGTCATGTGCAAGACACCGATAATGGCTTGCTGAGTTTCCCCTTTACCATCCGCAATCAGGTGACTACGGCATTGTCTACCCAGGAGGCCGCCGTGGACCTGCACGATGAATTGCTCCAGTATCAAAAAAACTTCTACCAATCTGCTATGAAGGAGGCAGTAGCGGATGAGTATAAAGCCTACGTCTTTGGCAGCGAATCTGATCCTGCCCGAACAGCTCATCTGGTGGAGATTTTACGCAGGCATCAGATTGAGGTGTACACACTCAATAAGAAAGTAAAAGCCGGAGGCCACACTTTTCAACCGGAAAGCGCCTATGTGGTACCCTGCGAGCAAAGTCAGTATCGACTGGTACGGGCCATGTTTGAAACCATCACTTCCTTTGAGGATAGCCTCTTTTACGATGTGTCCACCTGGACCTTACCGTTGGCCTTCAATCTACCCTACGCTGCTCTGGATCAGGGGGGGGCCAAAGGTGTTACCGGTACCAAAGTGGAAGGCTTAAAGCCAATATTGCCTACGCAAAAAGCCATTGCAAAATCGGAATATGCCTATCTGCTGGATTGGGATGACTATTATGCACCCAAAGTGCTTTACTTCCTGCAAAAAGCCGGTTTACGCACCAAGGTGTCCAATTTACCCTTTACTCTGGAAGGCCGCGATTATTCGGCGGGGACCGTGTTAATTCCTGTACAAAACCAGGAAAAAACGGCTCCGGAAATTCATCAGCTGGTAGAGGAGGCAGCCAACTCTTTCCATGTTTCCATTACAGCAATTAAAACCGGTGATGCCCTACAGGGATCAGATCTGGGAAGCAATAATTTGGAAACGCTGGAAATGCCCAAAGTGTTACTGCTCGTTGGCGATGGCGTTTCCAGCTACAGCGCAGGCGAAAACTGGCACCTACTCGATCAGCGGATGGATGTAGTGGTGACCATGGCCGAAGCAGAGGACCTCTCCCGCATTGATTTAGATAAGTATAATGTCCTTATCCTGCCCGATGGTCGTCATAGTCAACTGGAGGGCCGAGCTACCAGTAAGGTCAAAGAATGGGTTCGCGGTGGCGGTACGTTGATTGCCATTGCCGGTGGGGTAGAGTGGGCCATGAACAATGGACTGGCTTTCGCCAAAAAGAAATCAGCGGGCAAAGAGGACGATCAGGGACAGCGCCCGTACCAGATGCTTTCACGAGATCGGGGCGGTAAGGTAATTGGAGGCGCTATATTTGCCGCCAAGGCAGACTTGACACATCCTTTATTATTTGGTATTCACCAGTCGGAAATGCCGGTTTTTCGCAGAGGAACCTTTTTTGTGGAACCTACTGATAATCCTTACGCCACTCCCTTAATTTATACTGATCAGCCGCTTTTGAGTGGTTATATCAATAAGGAAAATGAGGAGCTGATTCGAAATTCGGCAAGCCTCTTTGTGAGTAGCGTGGGTAGTGGAAAGGTGATCAGTTTTGTGGACAATCCCAACTTCAGGGCCTTCTGGTTTGGCACCAACCGACTGTTTTTGAATGCTTTATTCTTTGGACACACCATTAGCTCCAGTGCCACGGTTCGCGGATAGGGGAGATGAATGGAACAAAATCCGATTTTTAGCGGCATTCCCAAATAAGTTTTTTTTTACCTTTGCGGAATGCAACTGTCAGCAAAAGAACTAGCAGATATTCTGGGTGGTACGGTTGAGGGTGACCCCAAAATTACCGTCAATCGGCCCAGTAAGATCGAAGAAGGAGGAAAAGGATCCATTTCATTTCTGGGAAATCCTAAATACGAGGCCTACGCCTACCAAACTACCGCCTCGGTACTTTTGGTCAACCGTCAATTTCAACCCCGCCAGAAGATTGCCGCCACGCTTATCCGCGTCGATGATGTCTACGCTTCTATAGCCGTACTATTACAACATTTCGGAGATCAGGACAAAGCGACCGGCGTGATCGCCGCAGAAGCTTCCATTGCCCAGTCGGCAAGTCTGGGAGATGGCGTGAGCGTTGGTCGGTTTAGCGTAGTGGAGGAAGAGGCCACCATCGGCAACGGCAGTGTCATTGGTGATCAGGTGTATATTGGCAAGGGGGTACGTATCGGCCGCAATGCCTTGATTCATCCCGGCGTGAAAATCCTGAAGCACTGCGTACTTGGTGACAACTGCGTATTGCACGCCAATGTTGTGATCGGCAGCGACGGTTTTGGATTTGCACCTCAGGCAGATGGCAGTTACCAAAAGATTGCACACGTTGGCAATGTGGTGATTGAAGACGATGTGGAAATCGGAGCTGGTACAACAATTGACCGGGGTACGATGGGCTCCACAACGATACGAAAAGGTGTAAAGCTGGATAACCTGGTACAAATTGCCCACAATGTGGAAGTTGGACAAAATACGGTGATTGCTGCTCAGACCGGCATTGCCGGAAGCACCAAGATTGGTAAGTCTTGTCGCATTGGTGGCCAGGTGGGCTTTGCTGGTCACCTGCACATTGCGGACGGCACCGAGATTCAGGCGCAAAGTGGTTTGGCTTCATCAATAGAAACGCCCCAAACACAGCTGTTTGGTTCACCCGCCATTGGATACAAGGACTATATTCGTTCCTATGCCATTTTCAGGAAATTGCCAGACCTGTACAAGCGCCTGTTTCAATTGGAAAAGCAGGTCAATTCAGGCTCCGATCACCTGAAATAGCGGGCAACTTTGAATGTGCCCAAAAAACTTATCTTTGCACTAATTTTCACTCAGCCAAGCATATATGAAGCAGAAAACGATTAAAAAACCGGTGACCTTGAGTGGAGTAGGTTTGCATACTGGTGCCTCGGTTCAACTTACTTTTAAACCAGCACCGGCCGGGCATGGCTACAAGTTTCAGCGTCTGGATTTGGACAATCAGCCGATCATCAATGCCGATGTCAATCGGGTGTATTCCACCAATCGGGGAACGAGTATCAAAGTGGGAGGTGCTGAGGTACATACCGTGGAACACGCCCTTTCGGCCCTATCAGGTTTGCAGATTGATAATGTCCTGATGGAACTCGATGGCCCGGAAATTCCAATTCTCGATGGAAGTGCGGGCGAGTTTGTGGAGGCATTACTTTCCGCCGGGATTGAAGAGCAAGACGAAGATCGCGAATATTTTGTGGTGGAGGAACCAATTAACTACGTGGATGAGGAAACCGGCACGGAATTATTGGCCTTACCGGCGGATCATTTTGAAGTCATCACCCTAATTGATTTCAATTCGGAAGTGTTGAGTCAGCAATATGCGGCAATCAGTGATTTTTCAAAATATGCCGATGAGATTGCGCCCTGTCGCACCTTCGTCTTTTTGCACGAGCTGGAGATGCTTTTCCAGCACAACCTGATCAAAGGAGGTGATCTGGACAATGCCATTGTGATTGTGGACAAGCCCATGAAGCAGAAAGAACTGGATGCACTGGCCAAAAAATTGGGAAAACCTAGCGTAAAAGTAGACCAAACCGGTATCCTGAATACGTTGCAGCTGAAGTTTAAAAACGAACCGGCCAGACATAAGTTGCTGGATGTTATTGGAGATGTGGCACTTTTGGGTAAACCGATTAAGGGAAAAATTGTTGCAACTAAACCCGGACACAAAGCCAATATTGAGTTTACAAAGGTACTCAAGAAAGCATACCAGGAACAGCGCAAGCTGCGTGGTAAGCCCAAATATGACCCGGATGCCGAACCGCTTTACAACTCAGTGGAAATTGCCAACTGGCTGCCCCACCGCTATCCATTTTTGTTGGTCGATAAGATCATTGAGTTGTCTGACAAACACGTGGTGGGAGTGAAGAATGTGACTTTTAATGAAGAGTTTTTTCAAGGCCATTTCCCAAATAATCCGGTCATGCCAGGCGTGCTACAGATTGAAGCGATGGCACAAACCGGAGGTATTTTGGCTTTGTCGACAGTAGAAAATCCAAGTGAGTGGGACACCTATTTTTTGAAGATTGAGAATGCCAAGTTCAAGCACAAGGTCGTTCCCGGTGATACGGTTCTGTTTAAAATGGAGTTGGTGGCACCCATCCGGCGAGGTATTTGCCAGATGTACGCCACAGCCTATGTTGGCAATAAAATTGTGTCGGAAGCAGAGTTGACTGCTCAAATCGTTAAGCGTTCATAAGATGACCTATTCAAAATCAAATACGGTAGTAGATCCCGGTGCCAAGATCGGTGAGAATGTAACAATCAGCCCTTTTTGTTACATCGAAAAGGATGTCGAGATTGGCGATAATACCTGGATTGGCCCGAATGTGACCATCTTTAATGGCGCGAGGATCGGAAAACATTGTAAGATTTTTCCGGGAGCAGTTATTTCGGGGATTCCTCAGGATCTCAAATTTAACGAAGAAGAAACCACTGCGGAAATCGGGGATTATACCGTAATCAGAGAATACGTGACCGTTAATCGGGGTACGGCTTACGCCAATAAAACAGTAGTCGGTAGCCACTGTTTGCTGATGGCCTATGTACATGTTGCACACGATTGTATTTTGGGCGATCACGTCATCCTGGCCAATAATGTCAATCTGGCCGGACACGTGGAGATTGCCGACTGGGCTATTCTAGAGGGACTGGTAGCCGTACAGCAGTTTACCAAAATCGGTATCCACAGTTTTGTGGCCGGAGGCTCTCTGGTTCGAAAAAATGTGCCTCCCTATATCAAGGCAGCCCGCGAACCCCTGGCCTATGCCGGTGTAAACAGCATTGGCCTAAAGCGCCGCCAGTTTACTCCGGAACAGATCAATAACATTCACGAAATCTACCGCATTCTTTTTGTCAAGGGCTATAATATCACCAACGCCTTGCAGATTATTGATGATTCCTTCGATTCCTCCGTGGAAAAAGAAAATATAGTTTCCTTTATCCGCAAGGCCGATAGCGGCATTGTGAAGGGATTCCAGCAGGTTAATGGAAGTAATGTTTATGAGGATTGAGCTGCAAAAGGTCGCCAAACGCTACCGGCTGGAATGGATCTTCAGAGACATTAACTACACCTTTGAACCCGGTAAAACCTACGCCATTACCGGACCCAATGGCAGTGGCAAATCAACTTTTCTTAAGCTACTTTCCGGGTATCTCACCCCTTCTAAAGGAAAGGTGGTCTTTACCCATGATGATAAAGACTGGGAAGTCTCTCAGGTCTATAATCAATTGGCTTTTGCTGCTCCCTATATCGATTTGGTGGAGGAGATGACCTTGCTTGAAGCCCTTCATTTCCACCATAAATTCAAACCCTTCATCGAGGGATTACAACCCGAGGATGTTGTGCATATCCTGAACTTCCAAAATGCTAAAAACAAGTCGATTGCCCATTTCTCTTCGGGTATGAAACAGCGCCTTAAGCTGGTATTGGCCCTTTGTGTAAAATCCGCCTATTTACTGCTTGATGAGCCCACCACGAACCTCGATCGGCAGGGCATGGACTGGTACCTCGAACTGGTCAAAAAGTTTGCGGGAAACCGCCTCACCATTGTCGCTTCCAACGTTGAAGAAGATCTTTCCTTTTGCGAAGCTCGGTTAAATATTTTGGACTATAAAAAGGCTAAAAAGCGGAAAAAATCCGGTTTTTAACGGAAAAAGTCCGGGTTTCGGCTTTTACGGTATTTTATATTAGTTTTTAATTTAATATCTAGAGGCCCTGTTTTTAGCTGTTTACATGTCATTTTTTCATTTTAACTATTTCCGGTAAAAAGTTGGTACAAAATTCTCTCTTCTATAGTCAAATAGTTCCAGTTGACACGGAATTGTGTTGGCTAAAAATGAGAAAACAAAGAGGCGGTGGATGGGATCGTTGTAATTTTTTTACAGAGTGAAAAAACATACTATGGGAACTACCTACTTAATCTTAGGGACAATAGTGCTTGCCACAGTTTTAATAATTGTGAATGAGTACTTAATGAGACGTTCATTATCCAGAACGCAAACGATTAAACCCAGTGACGTTAATCACTGGCCAGAATATTATCCGGATGAACGCCTTTTTGATGCAAAAGGCTATTTCTTCCGGGAGAAAGAGAAAAGAAACATCGAAGAGATTGAAGGACTGCAAAGAGAAAGAAACAGATTGAGAATGACCGTAATGTTTTTTATTTTTTTGGTTTCCCTCTTGTATTACTTTTCTTCGGTTTGACCAACGTTACTTCTTTTATTCGCCATATTATAATTGCCGCCGGGCAGGCCGGACATTGGTATTCCCCATGTGAATTTAATCCCCGGGTTTCCTCCTTACAATCCAGGCCTGCCCTCATTTTTTTAGCGGATTTCCTCAACTCAAGGTGGTTATATGTGGCTCCAAAACGAAAAATTTTCGAGTTGCAAAGCACTTCTACCGGACCCCCGGTTGATCAAAGTACTATTTGTGATAATGCAAGGAATTTTTATGGGTTAGTGAAAATAACTAACTGGTATTGGTATGCCCTTAAAATGTATACACTTTGATTACCCCGAACTTAAGAACAACAACACCTAATAACCTGCTTACTACTGAAAATGGAAAGACTTTTGGGTGCCTTTTCAGGGAAGATTAGTCAATAGGTAAAAAGAAAACTGGATGTTTCCAAACCGGCATAACGACATGCGCCAAACGGCAGAGAATTTAGAGCAGGAATTGGAGAAACTGATGTGTTTGGGCCAGGATAAAATGGTTTTTCAGCCCCTTGTCAAACGAATCAACGGAACTCCGATCCGCGCTTACTTTGTGCGTAAAATATACGAAGAGGTCAGGGCGAGCCATAGACGGACAAGATCCCCGCTGGTCCGTAGGGTAGAGCAATGCTTTTTTGCAGCGCAACTGCCCCTGCTTTTTGAAGGAATCATTACTGTTCAGTATCTGCATAACCAGATCCTCGACAGAAAGTGTGGGGTGCATTCCCTGGAGAAAATTAATGACAATCTGCTCAGGGCTAACCTGCTCAAGGATTATCTCTACGAATACGTGGCCACCTGTGTACCCGCATCCATCGAACGAAAAGTTTCGGCCTGCCTCCGCCGGGCCTTTCGCTACGTGGATATGGGCCAACAAATGGAGAAGCAATGGAATACCTATGAGCACTTCATACAGCACCAGGCTATCCCGGAAACCGTGCTGCCGACAGAACTGGAGGATTTCATCGAAATGGCTGAATTGGCGCCGCTCAGATCAGCACTACAGCGAGAGCTGCCACGCGAAAAATGGGAATTTCTGGACCTGTACCTCAAACGCATTTACCTGACCTGTGGGGCATTGTTTGTCCTTGCAGTGGAGTTAATCACTAACTTACTGAATACACCGGAAGCCACCCGACTGCGTCTACATCGCTTTGCCATTTCCTATGGCATGATGCGCCAATTGATCAATGACAATGCCGATGTGGTCCCCTCCGCAGTAGGGCTGGCTACCCATAGCAAATTTCCGGAAGATGCCTTCAGTGACCTTCGCAATCGAAATATTACCCTCCCACTAATCCTGCATTTGGGAGAACATCCCAATGGAAAAATTGGTCAATGGTTGGCTTCGAGCAATGGAAATGCTCGGCTTACTGCTCAACAGGAAGTGGCCTTTGTACAAGAGCTCCAAACTTCCTTTGCCATCTATCAATCTATTCAGTTTGGTAAACTACTGGCCCGTCTGTCGCTATATCATTTATCGGCAGAACATGCCCCGGCGCAGATGCTGGCCGACAGCTGCAACATTGCTGAGTGGAACAAGTTCTTATCTCCTCTGATCAAAACACCACAGTACCGGCTATTTAAAAAGAGCTCGGCCTATCGTCGTTGCAAGCGGCATATTAGACGGATTGGTCGGGAGCATACCGTACCAAAATCGACGGAGGTTTCCCCAGTATCACTTTTGGGCCTGGCCATAACGGCTTGATTTTGTTGGGAGAAAATGTTGGGCGTTGAACAAATCCTGTAGCTTTGGGATTTGTCAGTACCCCGTTATTTTTGTAGCTTTACATAGGTTTTCTGGAGCTTTCACAAATTTTGCTAAAACTCTGGAAACCGGGAATGATCAAAAGTCTGTTAATTGCCAGTTAATGGCAATTTTGATCTGTTAGAATTGCCAATCAAGCCAGCTTTTTTTGCCCATCTATTACCTTTCCAGGCGTACTTGCCGGGAAAGGGTCTCTTATATTGCAATAAAAAATATCTATGTTGATGCTTAGATATGAAACAATTGCTTTGTAGTTTTAGTCGGGAGGCGCTATGTTCGATGAAATGTCAGGGCATAGGTAATATTTGCTTCCCCGGGATGACTTGCTCATGTTTGAAGCCAATTTTCGGAGTTAAGCATGTGCCTAATTAAAACTTTCAAATTGCGATAGCTATGCCCTATACGCACACTCTTCATCAGGACAGGTTTCTGACCCGTGAAGTCATACCCTTTCCAAGGGCCGATGAGTTTTTTAATCTGCTGCAGGACCGCATGCACATGGTCATTGAACGATTTATTCTACAGAATAAATTCACCTTGTTTGTCAATACCATTCCGCGGGATGAGGCCCGTACCCTCAATCGTTACGAAAATGTACCGCTCATTTACGCCGGTATTCCGCGCCAGCGGGAGATGATGGAAGGCCCTAAGCGCCAGTGGAAGCAGGAACTTAATGACTTTTGGAACTTCCTCGACGTGACCCACCTTCTGAGTGATACTGCCGTAGTGAGTTCTCAATTGTATCGTGCCTTTAATATGGGGTCTTACAACCTCAAGGATATTCCAAAGGTGGGCATGGGCCGACTCGAGGACTATTTTGAAGCCATCCTCTTTCCGGAATCTTCGGTCAAACAAGCCACACCTCGTCAGGAAGCGGAATACCACATTCTCAAGAACTATTTCAATGTTATTGAAGACAGCTACCTTTCGCTACCGCTCATTCAGTTTGGTGAATTTGACGGCATTGTGCACCTTGTCTATAAATCTGAAGATGCGGTCAACCTATCGATGCGAAATATTGGAAATATCATTCGCTCGATCAGTGTGGTATACGAGTCTTTGATTCTGGAGTGGGACCTTGTGGGGCGAAATATGGAAAAGTCGGAAGCGGTACAGCTGCCCCTTAGTCCAATCTTCTACGAACAGATCAACCGCAATCCGATTCTCAAGGAACTAAAATACGACGAGTATTATAAAAAACACCTTCCCTACTTCAAGTCCCGCATTCGCCTGAATGACCGGGTGATCCACAGTAAGGTGTATTCTCCCTACCTCAAGGCCGCGATTATTTCCATCATGATCGATAGCTATGCACACAACATCAGTGCGCATAGTCTGGTAGCGCTCAACTGGTGGTTTAAGCGCCGGGCTGAAAATATCCGCCAGGAGTCAGAGCGGCATTTTCAGGAAGTGGAGGAAGTGAAGGAACTGGTGCATGAATTTGTACCGGCCGGTTTTGATCAGGATCGCTTGCTGGAATTGATCCAGCCCTGGATGGAAGGCCAGTTTGTCAAGGACAATGAGGATGAATACGATGTAGTGCGCTATCCCGGATCACTGGATCGGGAGATACAGCCGCTGATCAAGTTTTTGATGCAGAAAGGAGCCTTTTGGAGTGGTATTGCCCGGGACAATCACTTTGGAGGTGAAGCTCGAAGTTTGTTTCACATTTTGTGGGAAGACTTTATCAATAACCCACTGTATTTGGGCACTATTGCCAAATCGGAAGATATCCATAAGATTTCGATCCACATCACCCAATATGAGCCTCAGACGGCAGAAGAGAAGAACAGCAAATCCTGCCGACAACCCAAGCGGGTGCAAAAAGAGGGATTGTTTGTGGAAATTGACATTAAGAACCGGCGACCAAGGGCCAAGCTTGATGAGCAGAATATGCCCTATCTGGAAACGGCTGATGGTACCCGACTCTATTTTTCCAGGCACAAAGAATTGGATGGCATGAGCGACTTCGTGAATCCGGGAACGGATTACGAGGCGATGAAGGCTGTGCTGAAATCTTGCCAGGTGTTCTTCCCCGGTGAGGTAGTGGGGCGTCATGCTTTTTTCACGATGCTGGAAAATGAGATTCGCAATGTCAAACATTACAAAGGGTCTGACCTTGTTGAAATTCAGCGCAATGGACTCAAACTCAATCTTTCCATTCAGGAAGCCAATGTAATGGCTAGTGAAAAGGATTCACGCGAATTGTACAAGGTTGGGGTGTGGATTGGGACACCAACGGATCTGCAAATAAAAGGAAATATCCCGTTGGTGCGCCGCAAGTTTAATGCACTACTCGGGGATATTATGGATGAAGAAACCTTCGCTCCACGATTGGGGGGAAGCTTTCAGGATAAAATTTGTGCCGGAATGTTGTTTAACAACAAGTTTGACCGGGTACAAAACGGGGATAAAAATCCAACCCGTGACCAAAGTCAGGATACCGGACGCGACAACGCTTACTTTCCCTGGATCGTTCCGGCAACCAGCCCGGCCGCCGATCCCCACAATGATGTAGAGGTGTTCAAAGATCAAAAGGAATCCAACTATGAATTTAACGTCCTTTACAATCACGAGCGGGGATATTTTAAGAAGTACTTTTTTATCTGGAAGGCAGCCAATACTAAAAAGATCAATACAGAAGAAGAGGTTGATCTGGTTTGGGATAATCTGGCTCGTTTCCGCTTTGTCAGCTTACCGCAGATTGCACCGGAGGAGCGGGTAGCCCTGTGGCGCAAAGTGAGAGGACACGGAGTGATTCGGATTGTGGATCAGGAATCGGTCAGCGATCTGGTTCCCGATGCTTCCGAAGCATTACTGGAGTCCTACAAGTGGTGGCTTAAGGAGTGGATTGGGGCCGAGTCCTATAGCCTCAAGTTTTTGGTAGATGGCTTGCCGGTTGGGCAGTTTGTTTTCCGTAAGGAAAAAGAGCCGGTATTCCATTATTACAATACAGCAGAATTACCGGTAGCAGAACAGGAGTTTGAACTGGAAGATACCCTGAATGTGGCACACGGTGGTTTCTCCCTCGATCCGCAGGTCTTGCGCTATAGGACGCATGGTATTTACAAGACTTACTTCATGCGCGATATCAACGGCAACGGTCCGGTATCTACCCAGTCGGCGGCCCGTTTGATTGAGCTATTTGAGGTACTGGCGACCCGGATTTGCATTTTTGACAACCGCATCCGACATCGCATCAGAAACCACGACCGTGAAGGAATCTTCAAGTCGGCATTGAAACTTAGCATCTTCGGAGAGCAAATTCCACAGCAAGATGAATCTGGAAAGTGGGTAGGGGAGTGGGAAAGTCAAAAATCAACCCTCATCGGCAATTCACACTTCCTGATTTTGCACCTTTCCTACATTGAAAAACTACTGTTAACCAAATACAGCGATCATCAGGACTACTCTGAAGAAAATATTGGCCTGTTTATTGCTAAAGAAATAGTACCCTCCATTACTCAGAATGGACGACTGAGGAAAAATTTTATTTTGGTGATCACTTCCGGCCGTGGCCGAACGAAATGGTGGAGTAAGATGAACGAAACCCGGATGTATCAGCCATTTACCCAATTTACCATATTCCGACCAGTGGAGTCGCTGATATCGGGAATAGAGGATGCCCTGGGACGGAAGGATGACATCGAGCTGAAATACAATATGGTAAAAGTGTTATTTGGATCGTAGATCGAGGTTGAGACCATGTCTGAGGTCGAACTTTGAGCTGGAAATATCAGATAAGGATACAACAACATATAATTGCTCATACAAACAATACAACTTTCATGACCAATCGCAATCGCGTAATGTTGATTGTCTGGTGGTGGAAATACGGGGGATTGGAGAAGGCCTGGGACGAATGGACCGTGGCCGGGTATCCGGAAGGGCATAAGCTGATTCGTATAGATGAGCAGCGGTCCACCTCGGGTACGGCATTACTCCGCTCCTGCGTAAAGGAACACATGGCCGATAGTGATGTGTACGTTTTTTTGCATCGCAATCATGGCTATAACCAGCAGGCTATTGAGGAACTACTCAGCGGGCTAAGTGCTCAACAGGAGCAGGTTGCTCAGCTAAAATGTTTTCTTTTTGGGGAAGGAAACGACGATATCTATATCGCCAAGAATCCGCGTGGACTGTTGGGTACCAAAGGTACCTTTCGGGCCAACCTGAACAAGGGTAACGGCAACGGACATAGTGCCTTGATTGATGCCGTAGCCGATCCGACAGAAAACCAGCTCAAACGTGAGCATTTCGACTTTGTGTGGCGGGTTTATTCTCATGCGTTTAAGTCCAAGGTGTTTGAGTTGAAGGAAGACCTCTTGGCTACCTTTGCTGGTTATTTGACCCGCGATTATATTCCCGCCGGCGAATTATACCGCTTTGTTTGTGAACCAGCCAATCGCTTACTGTTTCTGCGATTATTGAGCTTCATTGGCCGGATGCGTAAGGGCTCTGACCTGGAGCGAGAGCTGATCACTTACGAAAGCAGGGAAAAGCGATCCTTGTTATTTGATGATTTTAATACCAACCTGAAGGCAACCTACGGACCGGAAGAAGGTGCTATTTATCAGGATTTGGTAGAAGATATAAAAACGCATATCTTTAGTGCACGGGGCATTCCCGACTTGCCAGCTATTCGCGGTAAGTTTGATGAACTACTAAACGTTATGCCTGAGGCGACCTATAACTAATGAGAGAAATCCTGTGCGTGGCCACCCAATTGCAGGTAGTCGACGCCTTGAAAAAATATTTTGAAGACAGTGGCTACCATTTCCGCCACCTGACGCTACCTGTTTCGGAAGATGCATTGAAGGGCGATAGCAATGTAGTTGTGGTACTGATGAGTCCGGTAGCCTGTAACAACAAATACATTTCCGCTGAAAATACCTGGAAAGAATACCTCCGGGAGCACCTGCCCGATGCCTTGTTTGTGGTTGCTGGTTTTAGCAATTTTGAGCAAGACAATTACCTTGATTTATTGAGTTTGCCCAATGATGTTACTGCCTTTCTAAACCGTGCCGAAACGGCTGGAAACCTGTGGAATCCGGTCTTTACCGGTGGGTTGGATATGAGTGTAATGCTGGCTCGCTTTTTTGAAGGACATGGCGATGAGAGTGTCACCGATGAATTAAATGGTATTTTGAGGATATTGAAAATTGCCGGCGATGAGTTGAAACACGATGACGTAGATTATCAGGAAGTTCACCGGGAACTGTTGTTGGCCAATCGATTGCCGGAGCGCTGGAATACGTTGGGTAATCGCTGGATTAACTACTTCCCTAATTTTCAATGTTTGCCTTTTTTTGGTGTCTTCGAGCGGGTGAATGCTACTTTCCAACACATTGCGCCGTATTTCCACGGCAATTGTGAGGAGGAAACTTTATTTTGCGAACTCGATTGTATAGGAAATCTGGAAAATGCCAAAGCTGATTTGGTTAAGATAGAACAACTGTATGTCAAATAGGAATTATTCAATATTGATTGTTGACGATGATCCGGAATTTCACCAGCAAATTCGGTACGCATTTCGCCGCAACTACACCTTCGAAGGGGCAGTGAATACCGATAATCTGGATAAGAAACTCAAGGAAAATGGCAGCTTTGATCTGATCCTGATGGATCTGGTATTGGATAGTACCAAACAAAAAATCGGACTGGAACTCATTCCCGAATTGCGTAAGAGCCACCCGGAAATTCCAATTATTGTCGTTACGGCCGATAAGGAAATCGACACCGTGGTACAGGCTATGAAACTGGGTGCACGGGACTTCCTGACCAAAGGCGATTACGATTTTGAATATTGGAATGAGAAATTTACTGAGATCATTGAAAGTGGCAAATTGAAGTCGGAAAACCAGATGCTCCGCGCCGAAGTCAAAAAGCACCGGGCACAGCGCAGCAAGGACTTTGCTTTTGTTGGAGAATCTGATAAAATTCAGGAAATCAAGCGCATTCTGCGACTGGTTTCTGAAGAGCCGGATATTTCCGTTTTGTTGGCTGGTGAAACCGGCGTGGGCAAGGAAATTGCCGCCCGCTACTTGCATCAGCACGGTGCCCGTCAGGACAAACCTTTTCAAGCTGTGAATCTTTCTGCTATTCAGGATACCCTGCTGGAAAGCACCTTATTTGGCCATCGAAAAGGCGCATTTACCGGTGCTACCCGCGATGTAGAGGGGTATTTTAGTCAGGCCAATGGAGGTATTTTGATGTTGGATGAAATCGGAGATATCGATGCCAATATTCAGATCAAACTGCTGCGGTTTTTGGAAACCAAGATGATTCGACCGGTGGGTGCGGATAAAGACATTCAGTTGGATGTACAAATTGTAGCGGCGACTCACCAAAACCTGCCTGCTCAGGTGGAAAAGGGTGTTTTCCGATCTGATCTTTACCAGCGCCTCAAGGCAATGATTGTCGAAATTCCGCCCCTGCGCGAACGCAAGGATGATATCCCTCTGATCATGGAGCACTACCTGGAAGGCCAGCAGATGCAGGATATATTGACACCTAAAGCTATCCAGTTGTTGATGAATTATGACTGGGTGGGCAATATTCGTGAATTGCGCAATACGATCAATTATATGATGCTCCGCAAGAAGATTAAGGGCCGCATGATGATTGATGAGGACTGCTTACCGGTGGAAATCCAGGAGTATACCCGGCAGGCGTCGCCAATGCTATACGAAGACGATGATGAAGCTGGCATCAGAGGTGAAATTTCCATTGAAGAAGAACACGCACTGCTGGACCTCAAACGCATTGAAATGGCGATGCTGCAGAAGAATAAGGTAAAGAAAGACGTTGCCATTGAATTGGGGCTGGAGAACACGGATAATCTACGCTACCGCATTAAGAAATATTACGACAAGCATCCACATCTGTTTGCTCAATTTCCACTGATCTGCCATGGTTACCGCAAGATTATAAAGTAGCAAATTCCAGGAATTTTGTTGCCAAGCGAAAGTTTTTTCGTTAAAAAACGAAATAATTTCGTTTTTTAATTCGCTTTTCCCTTTCGGAAATCTTCTTCAATTTTATTTAAAAATTTTAATAAGCTGGAAATCAGTTTCTTGTAAAAACGAATTTCAGATCAAATCTTTTTGGACTGATTTTTACAATAGAAAGGTTGTCTCAAGACGTTGAGCGGCCTTTTTGATTTATGAAAAGGCAACTTTAAAAAGCATAAAATCATTCAATCGATCATATAGTTGCCGTCTGAGTTCCTCAGGCCAAACTATGAGAAAACGATCTGATTTTTAAAGTTTTTATACCATAGTACATTGCCACATTTTGAAGTTGGCTAATCGCCTTATTAAACCCGTTTAATTTTTGCAGAGAAAACGGAGAGGAGGGCGGCGTGTTTCGCCCTCATTTTTTCTGCTCGTATGGGTTTTATACACTTAAAAACGAACAAACAGTTACCGTGTTTAGCGGTGAATCGCGTACAATTCAATCAATGTCTGCAACTTTGTAAGATTGTACCTTTATTTACATGAGGGCCTTTTACAGTAGTGTCGGATTTGCGAAAGCTGATCCGACATTATTTTTTGTACCTGTTACAATTGCGTCTTTAACTCCTCGAGAAAGGTCTTGATTTCCTGCAATTTATCCAGATATGCCTGCTTTTCTTTCTGGCGTTCCTTTTGGGCTTTCAGTTCTTTTTTTGCTCCGTCAAGGGTGAAACCGCGTTCTTTTACCAGATGATAAATGACCTGTAGCTGTTGAATATTGGTGGGCGTAAACATACGATCCCCCTTACTGTTTTTATGCGGCTTGAGGATGTCAAATTCGTTTTCCCAGAAGCGCACGGTTGACTTTGACACTTCAAACATCTTGGCTACCTCGCTAATGCTGTAGTAGCGCTTGAGGTTTTCGGAGGAGTCATCAAAAATGGGTATCTGTTTCATTGGTGGTCGAATATGATCACATAAGATAAGTGTTTTTTCTTGAACTTGTCAGGCTTGTCTCCTGAATTGTAGCATTTTCCCCTCTTTAGCTATCCAGACGTTCTCGTAGCAATTGATTGGTTGCCTGTGGGGCCGCTTTGCCTTTGGAACGCTTCATCACCTCGCCCATAAAGAAGCCGATTAGTCCCTTTTTCCCTTTTTGATAAGCGGTTACCTTATCGGGAAAGGCCTCCAGTACTTCATTGACCAGATCCGAAAGGAAGTCCTCATCATCGCTTTGTAGCAGATTGAGTTTTTTGGCCAATTCAGTGGGGGATTGTCCTCTAGTTTCCAACAGAGCAGGGAACAGCCGTTGATAGGCAATGGTATTGCTCACTTTATTACTATCGATCAAGCTTAGAAACTCGGCCAGTTCTTGAGAGTCCAGTGGAAACTGATCGGGCGAAATGCCTGTTTCGCTGCAATATGGCAGAATCTTATTGATCAACAAATTGGAGACTGCTTTGCTATCGGTATAGTCCCGGTTGAGCTTGAGAAAATAAAGTGCCGTTTCTTTCTCTTCGGTTAGCAATCGGGCGTCGTATTCCGGTAATTCCCGTTTTTCGGTAAATTCCGTAAATAGTGCCCAGGGGAGGGGAGGCATTGCTGTTTTTACCGCCTCGATGTAGTCATTGCTGAGTACCACCGGTGGCAAATCCGGCTCGGGAAAATAGCGATAATCGTGGGCGTCTTCTTTATCCCGCAGCGGGCTTGTGGTACCGGTATTGGGATCAAAATTGAGGGTTTGCTGATCGACTTTTCCACCGCTTTCCAACACGTCTACCTGGCGTTTGAATTCATAGCGAATGGCCCGGCGGGCATAGCGCATGGAGTTGAGGTTCTTTATCTCACAGCGCTCTCCCAGCGTTTCAACACCCTTTTTCCTTACGGAAACATTACAGTCACAACGCATGGAGCCTTGTTCCATGTTGCCATCGGAAATATCCAGGTAACGCACCAGGCGGCGCATGGCCGACATATAGGCGTCTACCTCCTCAGCTGAGCGAAGATCGGGTTCCGAAACAATTTCCAGAAGCGGTACCCCAGCCCGGTTGAGATCGATCAGGGAATGTGGGGCATCCGTTTCGTGCATCGACTTGCCGGCATCCTCCTCCATATGTACGTGATGGATACGTACGCGCTTTTTTTCATCGCCAACTTCTATCTCCAGGCTTCCGCCAATACAAATTGGCTCGCGGTCTTGTGTGATCTGGTAGCCTTTCGGCAAATCGGCGTAGAAATAATTTTTGCGGTCAAAGGCATTACGCAGGTTGATTTTGCTGCCCAGTGCCAATCCCAGCCTTACGGCAAATGCCACCTGCTCTTGGTTGAGCTTGGGAAGAGTACCCGGATGTCCCAGGGATATAGTACTGATGTGGGTATTCGGATCACCGCCGTAGCTGGCATCGTCGGCACAAAAGGCTTTGCTGGCTGTTGACAGTTGCACGTGAATCTCTAATCCAATCACCGTTTCATAGGTGTCGTAAACAGGTTTTTCCATGATATTGCTTTTCCGGTCAGGGTGGTAATTTTAAAATCTAATAGCGCTTACTACCAGGGTGAGGAGCAAAAATAGTATAAAAATGAACAGATAAGCAAAGTTGAGAAAATTGAACTTCACAAAGGTCTTAAACCGCCCTTGCTGATAAAAGCGACGCATGGCTAGATAGAGGTAAATCAAAAGTATAGAAAAGCCGATGATCGCATAATACCCCTGACCATTGGGCCAGTCTAGTGGAGGAAAACCAAAGGCTTCCAGCAAATAGGCAATGGTTATAATCAAAAAGGCGAAGGCATGGTAGTGGAAGGAAAAGACCAGATGTTCCACAAAGTAGAAGCTGCGCCGTATGTACAAGAGCTTGAGGATTAAAGCCAGTGCCGGCATCATCAGTACCACCATCCAGACCATCTGCCCAATGATGTAGAATACAAAATTGCCTCCCTGATCGACGATTTTCAGAAATTGTCTCGCCTGCAATTGATGCCAGAATCCGTTGATATTATATTTTTCAAAGACTTCCTTTTGGGAAAGATGTAACAAGTCCAATCGGGCGACGTTGATCGTTTTCCCCTCCAGCCAAAAGCCTCCCGTAAATAGGAGGATGGGGACGCTATCCTTGCGGGCATCGGCAAATTTGACCATCAGGGAATCCAATGCGTTCTTGACCGTAGTATCGGGGTAGGCTTTCTCCACTTTCACCCGGGCAGAGTCGAGGTCTTCCAGAAATTCAGTACGGTAGCGCGCGCGATGATTTTGCTCACTTAGGTTAGCCAAGCCTCCGTCGGATTCTACGGCATTAATACTGATGTTGATAAAGGCGAAATGAACAATGGCCATTACAAAGAAGAGCCTAACCGGAGGTATGTATCTTTTCTGGCGCCCGGCAAAGTAATTGCTGGTCAGTTTGCCGGGAATAAACAGATGTCCCAGCGTGCGAAATATTTTTGAGTCAATATTGAAGATCGACTCAAAAAACTCTCCCAATAGCTGCCAAAGTTTGATCTTGCCATCAGTGTACTTCTGGCTACAATTTGGACAATACTCGCCATAGCCAGGCAACGGATAGTGGCAGTTGTGGCAATAGCGCTTGTTTACCGGAGTCTGATCCTGATCCCGATTTGGCATTTATGATGGTAATGATTAATCCTACTTCCGTTCGATGGTACCGTCATCCAGAATGCGCAGCGGCGTTTCCGGAAAATCCTGCCGCATCAACTCCTGTAGTTTGGTAATGGCTCTGTTTTGACCATCGACTTTGGGACCGTGTGTCTTTTCCTGAAAAACCGGTGTGACCAGTCCTCCCTGAAAGACGCCCTGCTCGTCAACCGTCACCCTCAGCAACGGCGCATAACCTGCGGGACCACGGAGACTGAAACGGCCGTAGGTACAAAAATTCCCCAGGCTATAGGCAATCAACCGGTCATTGTACAATTCCAGTGAACGTGTCACGTGTGGGCCGTGCCCAAAGACAATATCTGCTCCGGCATCAATGACTGCGTGCGCAAAGTCGTATACGTTGCCACGATTCTCTCCGTAATAGGTTTCCGTTTTACGGGTTACATTCTGATTACTAGCTCCTTCAGCTCCTCCGTGGAAGGAAACAATGACAATATCCGCTTTTTCTTCCAATTCACTGACTATTTTTTTGGCGTGACTGATATTGCGGATATCTACGGTGCCGCTATTGGGGGCAAAGGCACAGAAGCCGTAAGTGATGCCATCTTTTTCAAAAACCACACTTTCATCGGTTCCGGCCAGACCGGCGTAGTGGATGCCTGCTTCCGTAAGCACTGCTTTGGTCCTTTTTCGGCCAATAGGGCCAAAATCGCCGGAGTGGTTGTTGGCAATACTGAGTACGTCAAATCCCGCATTGACAAAGTGCTGAACGTAAGATTCCGGTGAGCGGAATACATAACACAATGAAGGGTTGTTGCAGCGTTTGGCTGTGCCACCCTCGTCGAGTATGGTTCCTTCCAGATTGCCGAAAGTCAAATCGGCATCCCGGAGGATAGATTCCACATCTTTCAGCAGGTCCTTACCACCATTGGCCGGCAAATAAGATGTAGACGGGTAGTTGGTCCCCAGCATCATATCACCTACACCCACGATGCGCAAGGTGCGGGTAGTATCGGCAGAATGAGGCACGCTGTCTACCGGTGCGGCAGCCATAATAGTGGGAACAGCCCCATTGGCAGCCTGGTCGTTCACGGCCCGATCACGGCAGGCGATGCTGCTGAAAAGACTAATGGAAAATAATGCAATGAAAAAAAGACTCCCAAAATGGAAGTCTTTCCGTTTTATTTTGATGATCATTGACTGATTTTATAACGCGAAATAATCAATAATTTTAGTCCATTGATTGACCGGCAGATTCTGCGGCCTCAACCATTTCCTGATATTCTTCAGGGCTTAATCCATCCGCAACAAACTGGATTGGATTAACTTTTTCGTTGTTTAACAATACTTCGTAGTGACAGTGAGGAGCCGTAGAGTGACCAGTACTGCCTACCAGGCCAATTCTTTGACCGCGCTTCACGATGTCGCCAACTTTTACATCAATCTGATGCATGTGGCCATAAAGCGTCTCGTAACCATAACCATGGTCAATTACTACCCGGTTGCCATAACCTGAGCCGTAGCCCGCTTTGACAACTTTTCCGGCACCTGTAGCTTGAATGGGTGTACCTCTTGGTGCAGTGAAGTCAATTCCATAGTGGAACTTAGGAACCTTGAAGATTGGATGCATCCGCCATCCGTAGCCGGAAAGCAGTTTCACATCTCTGGCCAGCTTGTCAGAACGCACTGGCTTGATTGATGGAATACTTGCGAGCATTTCCTCTTTGGCCTTAGCCAGTGTCACTACCGAGTCCAGAGATTCAGATTGGAGGGCTATCTTATGCTTCACTTTATCAATCTTCTCCATGACCGCAGAAAGCATCTGGCCGGAATGTTTGAATTCACGTAGCTCCTTATACTTATCGTGGCCACCTACACCACCTTCCCAGATGCCATCATCAACCGATCTCATACCGTAAATCAACCGGTGGGCATAATCATGGCGTACTCTGACCTTATCCATCACACCTTCGATCTGGCCTAGTTCCCGCTCGATTTTACTCAATTCGGAAACGAGTGCCTGATTCTCTTGGAGCAAAGCTTTTTCTCTTGGAGAAGGAAAATAGCGGTGTGCCAGAAGCGTGAATAGAAAGGCAGTAAACAATGCAGCACAGAAAAACCCAAAAATCCTTAACAAGGTGGTACTTAATGGTTCAACAACCTTCTCATACCTCAGTGTTTGGGTATTGTAAATAAATTTTTCTTTTCTCATGAGTGTTTTTAGTCTTAGCCAAAATGTTCCTGAATAAAAAGAGGGTGTTTTAATTTCATCTTTCCTCCTTATCAGGTATCCCGTGTATACTATTAACTCAAATGCATAATCCCTTGGCTTCGTCAAAAATAATTGCCGACTTGTGAATTGCAAAATTTTAACACAAAATTTATACTAACATAGTCGCTTTTTGGTGATATTTTGAAATAATATCACTCAAAAGGTGTTAAAAAGGCACTTTTTAGGGATCAAAATGTGTTTTGGGCAAACTATTTTTGCGTAAGCCGGCTGCAAATATGAGTAATTGACTTTAGAACAAATGTTAAATAAGATAATTTTAACAAATCAGCTCATTTACAAATTTACTATCTTCGCGGCTCGCAAAGGCGGAATGGATATGTGTAAGATCAAAAGTGTTTTGGGAAATTATAAATTGATCATCTTTTGATCGAGATATACTTCTTTGGAACGAAAAAAATTCTCCTTTGTTACATCGATAAGTGTTAAAAAGACGCATTATGACTGCACAGGAAATCAGAAAGGCATTTTTGGACTTTTTTGCCAGCCATCAACATAAAATTGTACCCTCGGCGCCAATCGTCAATAAGGATGACCCCTCTTTGATGTTTACCAATGCTGGTATGAACCAGTTTAAGGACTATTTTTTGGGTAACCAAACGCCTGCTGTGCGGCGCGTGACGGATACGCAAAAATGCCTGCGCGTATCCGGTAAGCACAACGACCTGGAAGAGGTGGGGCACGATGGAACGCACCATACGATGTTTGAAATGTTGGGCAACTGGTCCTTTGGGGACTATTTCAAGGAAGAAGCTATTGCCTGGTCCTGGCAGCTGTTGACCGAAGTTTATGGCATGGATAAAGATCGCATTTATGCCACCGTTTTTGGCGGCGACGAGTCTGATGGATTACCCGCTGATGATGAAGCCCTGAATTTCTGGTTGAAGTACCTGCCAAAGGATCGTATCCTTTACGGAAATAAGAAGGACAACTTTTGGGAAATGGGAGATACCGGTCCTTGTGGCCCGTGTTCCGAAATTCACGTCGATCTGCGCTCGGATGAGGAGCGAGCCAAAGTATCCGGTCGCGATCTGGTGAATATGGACCATCCCAAGGTGATTGAAATCTGGAATAACGTATTTATTCAGTTTGACCGCAAGGCGGACGGGAAGCTGGTTTCCCTGCCCGAGAAGCATGTAGATACCGGTATGGGATTTGAACGCCTGTGTATGGTATTGCAAGGCAAGACAGCCACTTATGATACAGACTTATTTACGCCGTTTATCCATTTTATAGAAAGAGCATCCGGGAAAAAATATCAGTTTACGTATGATCGCAGCAACAAAGTGGATGTGGCCATGCGGGTGGTTGCCGATCACATCAGGGCGGTAGCTTTTGCTATTGCAGACGGTCAGTTGCCTGGTAACGGTGGAGCTGGTTATGTGATTCGTCGCATTTTGCGTCGGGCAGTACGCTATTATTTCTCCTTTTTGGATATCAAAAAGCCTTTCCTGCATGAGTTGATCCCCTTGCTGGCTGAGCGCTTTGCAGATGTATTCCCGGAATTGAAGGCCCAGGAGGTGCAGGTCGCTAAAATCATTGAAGGGGAGGAGAAAACCTTCCTAAACACGCTCGACAACGGCTTGGCAAGATTTGAGTCACTGGACGTTAAAGACAATGTCATCAATGGAGAGGATGCTTTTGAATTATATGATACTTACGGTTTTCCGATTGATCTGACACGTCTGCTGGCGGAGGAGAAAGGGTACAGTGTTGATGAAGTCGGGTTTGAAAAGGCTTTGGGGGAACAGAAGGCTCGTTCCCGTGCCGATGCTAAGAAGGCAGTGGGTGATTGGACGATTGTCAATAGTGGAGAAGAAGTCAATTTTGTTGGATATGATCAATTGACAGTCGACAACGCAAAAATCCTGAAATACCGCATTGTCAAGCTTAAAGGCAAGGATCAATTCCATATTGTTTTGAACACCACGCCGTTTTACGCGGAAAGTGGTGGACAAGCCGGTGATCGCGGGCAGCTGTTGGTAGGGGATGAGCAAATCCATGTGGTAGATACACAGAAGGAAAACGATCTGATTGTGCACGTAGTGAATAAACTACCTGCTCAATTTGATGCAATGGTTAAGGCCATGGTCAATCCTGAATTGCGGCAGGCTACTGCTGCCAATCACTCGGCAGTGCATTTGATGCATGCGGCCCTGCACCAGGTCATTGGTGATCACGCGTTGCAAAAGGGCCAGGATGTGGATAGCAAGCGCTTGCGCTTTGACTTTTCGCATTTCCAAAAGGTGACCGATGAGGAATTGCGCAAGATTGAGGAGATCGTCAATCAGAAGATTCGCGCTAATATCCTTCTGGAGGAGGACCGCAATGTGCCGATTGAAGAAGCCAAAAAGTCGGGAGCGATGATGCTCTTTGGCGAAAAATACGGTGAAAATGTACGCATTATCACCTTTGACAAAGCGTTTTCCCGAGAGCTCTGCGGTGGAACACACGTTCCTGCTACTGGCGAAATAGGTTTATTCAAAATCACTTCCGAAACGGGAGTTGCTGCCGGTATTCGCCGGATTGAAGCCCTCACAGCGGAAGGTGCGGAGGCCTTTTTGCTTTCAGAGTTGGACGAATTAAATCAGGTACGGGCCATGCTAAAAACGACCGGGGAGGTAGCAAAAAATGTGGCTGGCCTGCAGGAAGAAAATAAGGAGCTTAAGCGTCAGCTCGAAAAGCTACTTCAAGCGCAGGCTCAGGGTGTGAAGGGCCAGTTGATCAATATGGCGGAAACCATCAATGGGGTACGCTTTATTGGTGCCAAACTGGATTTGGATGATGCCGGAGCCATCAAAAACCTGGCCTTCCAGTTGGAAAAAGAACTGGACGGCGTGGTGGCCGTATTGGCCGCAGAGGTCAAGGAAAAGCCCTTATTGACCATCGTAATTAGTAAGACACTGGTCGACTCAAAGGGCTTGCACGCTGGCAATATGGTTAGAGAATTGGCCAAAGAAATTAAAGGTGGGGGCGGCGGTCAGCCATTCTTTGCTACTGCTGGTGGAAAGGATTTGTCGGGACTGGATCGCGCCATAGCGAAGGCTAAGGACATGATTTAAAATACCACCCAAACGCCAACCTTATTGCTGGACATGCCCATGTGATACACCTTGCCAGTACCGGTGGCATTGACTTGCTCCTGGATGGCATTGTTGTAAGCTCGAACGGCTTTTTGCTTGAAGGTGCCACCAAATACCTGAAAGACAAAACCTGAGCCGATGCTGATGGCACTTACTTTGAGCAGCTCTTTGCCAAGCGCTTCATTTTGCCGAAAGGCAATTAAGCCCGTTATGGCAAACAGCCCACCTACGCTATATCCCACAATACTCATCTGATCGCTGACCAGGGTGACTTTGATATTGGCTCGGGCATTTGGATAGTCGGACATAAACCAGTCCATAACGGGTAAAGTCATTTTTTTTCCGTTAAGCAAATAGATGTTGGCAGGAAATCGCTTTATGGTGACGATGGTATCCCGAGCGAGCGCAAAGGGTTCTTTTTGGCAGTAGAGTTTTGAGGTCAACACGATGACAAATAACATCATCAGTTGGGCTTTTCGGTACATAGGGTACGCTGCGTTTTTTTGATTCCCAATTAAAAACAGTCTGTATTTTAACGCAAAAGATACGTTTTATTCTTTGTTTGTTATGAATTTTATGACCAATTGTGGTGGTAATGCTTAACTTTGGGAATCCCCGGATAAGTGTTTTTTATGGCTCCATTCAAGTGTGAGCTATATTTTCTTTCACGATTAATCACCTTAAATTTATCCATCCCATGAAATTAAAATTTACACTCGTTGTATTATTTTCTTTTTTGATTGGGGCTACAGCTTCCTTTGCACAACACTCAGTTGCCCGGCAGTGGAATGAAGCCTTACTGGATGCCATTCGCGGCGACTTTGCCCGTCCTACGGTACATGCACGTAATCTTTTCCATGTCTCTTCCGCCATGTACGATGCCTGGTCGGTATACGACGATATTGCTCAACCTTTTTTGTTGGGGAAAAATGTACACGGGTTTGAATGTCCCTTCGAGGGCGTCACTCCGCCTGGTGATGTTGAGGCAGCGCGGGAAGAAGCCATTAGCTACGCAGCGTATCGACTGTTGAGCTATCGCTTTCAGAATGCACCGAGCGCCACTGCCATTCAGCAGGAACTTGATCAGTTGATGCTTGATTTGGGCTATGACCCCGCTTATACATCGGTGGATTATCCTGCCGGTCCACCAGCCGCTTTGGGTAATTATATCGCTCAGGAATATATTCAATTTGGACTGCAGGATGGAGCCAATGAGGCAAATGGCTATGCCAATCAGTATTATGAAACGGTCAATCTTCCACTTGCCGTTGATTTGCCTGGCAATCCGGATATTGTCGATTATAATCACTGGCAACCGCTCACTTTGGATGTCTTTATCGACCAGAGTGGTAATGTCATTCCATTGAATACGCCTGCTTTTTTGAGTCCGGAATGGGGAAATGTGGTGCCCTTTTCTTTGACGGAAGAGGACCTGACCATTCACGAGCGAGATGGACATGAATATTGGGTTTATCACGATCCGGGACCGCCACCTTATTTGGATATTGTTGATGGAGGAGGGGGCTCCGAAGAGTATCGATGGAATTTTGAATTGGTCAATGTGTGGTCTTCTCACCTCGATCCAGCTGATGGGGTGATGTGGGATATTTCGCCGGCTACTATTGGTAATATTCAAGACCTGCCCGAAAACTTCGAAGAAATGCAGGCCTTCTATGACCTGGAAAATGGTGGCGATGCCAGTATTGGCCATTCCATAAATCCGAGGACCGGACTACCTTACGAACCACAAATGGTACCCCGGGCTGATTACGCACGGGTACTGGCCGAATTCTGGGCTGATGGTCCTGATTCAGAAACACCACCTGGTCACTGGTTTACGATTCTCAATTACGTGAACGACCATCCGCTTTTTGAAAAGCGTTTTGCCGGTCAGGGCGAAGTCCTGGGCGAGCTGGAGTGGGATGTAAAGGCCTACTTTACCCTGGGCGGTACCATGCATGATGTGGCGATCTCCTCCTGGGGCATTAAAGGCTGGTATGATTACATTCGCCCAATCTCCGCCATTCGTGGGATGGCTGAACTGGGCCAGAGTTCTGATCCAGAATTACCGAGTTACCATCCCGGTGGTATGAAACTGATCCCCGGATTTGTTGAATTGATTACTGTTGATGATCCCACACCTTTAACCGGTAGCGGTGACCAACATGTGGGCAAGATCAAGATTAAGGCATGGCGTGGCCCGGATTACATCATTAATCCGGATACCGACGAAGCGGGCGTGGCCTGGATCAGGGCTGAAAACTGGTGGCCCTACCAAAGACCTTCTTTTGTGACGCCTCCTTTTGCTGGATACGTTTCCGGCCATTCGACCTATTCCAGGGCTGCCGCCGAAATGATGACCTTGTTGACTGGTGACGCCTATTTTCCAGGAGGAATGGGCGAATTTGATGCGCCGATGAATGAATTTCTGGTTTTTGAAGATGGTCCCAGCACCGAAGTGGTATTGCAATGGGCCACCTATACCGATGCTTCGGATCAGTGTAGTCTTTCCCGAATTTGGGGCGGTATCCATCCGCCGGCAGATGATATTCCAGGACGGAAAATTGGCATGGCTATTGGCCCGGAGGCCTTCCACTATGCCGAAAGTTACTTCTTCAAGGATTCCGACGAGGACGGTTATTACAACAATGTAGATTGTGATGATGATGACAATACCGTTTATCCTGGTGCCATGGAAATCTGTGATGGTAAAGACAATGACTGTAACGGCCTGATTGATGATGGCCTGCAGATTTATACCTACTACCGCGATCAGGATGGCGATAACTTCGGTGATGCCGGTATCTCTTTGGATACCTGTCAGGCTACTGCTCCAACTGGCTATGTGGCTAACGACCAGGATTGTGACGATAGCAATGGAGATATCAATCCGGCGGCTAGTGAAATTTGTGATGGTATCGATAATAACTGTGCAGGTGGTATTGATGACGGCTTGCAAGTTTATACCTACTACCGCGATCAGGATGGTGACAACTTCGGCGACGCCGCCAATATGCTGGAAACTTGCGAAACGCCTGCTCCGGCGGGCTACGTAGCCAATGATGCCGATTGTGATGATACAAATGATGCGATTCACCCAGATGCGACTGAAACTTGTGATGGCATCGATAATGATTGTAATAATGCCGTTGACGATGGCCTTACGGAATACGCTTACTACCGTGACCAGGATGGTGATGACTATGGCGATGCGGCAGAGATGTTAATGAGCTGCCAATTGGTGCCACCAACGGGCTATGTGGCCAATGACGCGGACTGTGACGATACCAATGCTGCGATTAATCCGGCAGCAACGGAGGTTTGTGATGGTATTGACAATGATTGTGCAGGTGGCATAGATAATGATCTGACCGTTTATACTTATTACCTGGATCAGGATAATGATGATTATGGTGATGCAAGTGTTTCCCTGGAAAGTTGCGAAACCGTGCCGCCGACCGGGTATGTAGCCAATGATCAGGACTGTGATGATACCAATGGCAGTATCCATCCGGGCGCAACCGACCTCGCTGATAACGGCATTGATGAAGACTGCTCGGGTGTGGATTTATTCCGCGAAACCAAAGTCTTTCCCAATCCGGTACGCAATACTCTGACGATCCATTTTGAGCACGAAGGTCAGCTGCGTGTACAGTTGATTGATGCCAGTGGCCGTATCGTGCACAACTCCCTGATGGAATTTGTCGACAACCGTGTGACACTGGATTGCTCAGCATTGGCTCAAGGTATTTACGTGCTTCGTGTGGAAGATTTGGATGGAGAAAGATTGTTTGTGAAACGCATATTTAGATAGTCAAAATAAAGCCATTTCGCTTTTCTTCCGAACTGTTTATCTTTGCCGCAAAAAAGAACTGTGGAGCATCAGATAGTAATAGGAACCAGAGGAAGCAAACTGGCTTTGTGGCAAGCAAATTATACCCAGGCTCAACTCGCTGAACTTGGCGTAGAAGCCGAACTTCAGATTATCAAAACTCAGGGAGATCGCATTCAGCACCTGAGTTTTGATAAGATGGAGGGCAAGGGTTTTTTTACCAAAGAAATTGAAGACGCGCTGATCAATGACCGCGTAAATCTGGCGGTTCATTCCATGAAAGACTTACCGACTACTTCGCCCGAGGGACTGGTGATCACCGCCGTTTCCTACCGGGAAAATCCTGCCGATTGGATGTTGATCCGCAAGGAAGGCCAGGAGGCAGGCAAGTTATTTCAGCTAAAGCAAAATGCCATTGTGGGAACCTCTTCGGCGCGGCGTAAAGCACAACTACTGGACTTTCGTCCCGACATTCAAATCAAAGACATCCGAGGTAACGTGCCAACGCGTATCAATAAGCTACGTAGCGGTGATTTTGACGCTATCATGCTGGCTGCGGCAGGAGTGAGTCGTCTGGAACTCGACCTTTCCGAATTTCACATCGTAAAGTTCAACCCAAAGGAATTTGTTCCGGCTCCAGCCCAGGGGGTACTGGCATTTCAAACCAAAGAGAATGACCTGCCTACCCGCCGGGTACTCAAACAAATCCACAACCAGGGCGTAGCGGAGATCACCAATATTGAACGTCAGGTACTGCGCCTGCTGGACGGTGGTTGTCAGCTGCCATTAGGCGTTTATTGTGAAAAAGATGCGCAGGGTAATTACCACATTTGGGCGGCCAGTGCAGAAGCGTGGGATGCTCCGGTGAAGCGAGTCAATATGTCGTCTAGTACTTCATTTGAACTGGCGGAGCGCGTGGTGGCGGAATTGAGGAAGTAGGGGTGCCTATGAAAATCTTTATCACAAGAGACCTGTCGGCAAATAGTGCCTTTCGGCAAAAGCTGGAAGCCCTTGGTGGAGAAGTAATCGGGCAGTCGCTGATGAAATTTTCTGAGGTTGCGTGGGAGAACATGCCTGCTACCGATTGGGTGTTTTTTTACAGTGGCAAGGCGGTGAAGTACTTTTTTGCGGGACTAAAGCGCAACGATCAGGAATTGGCCGATGAGGTGAAATTAGCCGCTTTGGGACCAGGAACGGCAGCGAAATTGGCTGAATTGGGGTACGAAGCAGGTTTTGTCGGTACGGGTAATCCCGAGGAAGTGGCGGAGCAGTTTTTAGCTGTAGCAAAAGGAGATCGCGTGCTATTTCCCCGGGCAGCACATTCCAGAATGTCGATTCAAATGTTATTGGCCAATACGGTGGATGCGCTCGATTTGATTGTCTACCAAAATGAAATGCTTGACAATTTTTCCATTCCCAAAGTAAATTATTTGGTTTTTACGAGCCCAATGAACGCAAAAGCGTATTTTCGACGTTATGCTTGGGCCGGCGAAGGGGTGGTGGCCATTGGTGAAACGACGGCAGCCGCCTTGAAAGAATTGGTGGACACCAAAATATTTATTGCCAACCAGCCCTCGGAAGAAAGCCTGGCCGAAGCCATTATTCAATTTGTCAAAGAACAAAAGTAGTAGAAATGAAATACATGCTGTTGCTCCTGCTCGGAGTCAGTTTACTGTGGTCTTGTGGCCAACAACCTGCTGAAACGGAAGAAACTGCCGAAATCGCAGCGGAACTGCCCGATGGGGCTTATGGTGACTTTCCGGAATTTTACCAACGCTTTATGACGGATAGCCTCTTTCAAATAGAGCACATTACTTTTCCGCTTCAAGGCTTACCAAGTGATGCCAAGAGCAATGACTTTTCAAACGAAGATTTTCGCTGGCAAAAGGAAAACTGGGTGATGCACCGCGCCTTTGATTCGTCAAAAAGTGGTTTTCAGGTAGAATTTATTCCCATTAGTCCCTCCGTTATCCAGGAACGCATCACTCACCATACCGGCCAGTACGGCATGATGCGCCGTTTTGCCAAACTGGGCGACGAGTGGTTTTTGATCTATTATGCTGGCCTGAACCGCCTGGCACCACCCAATGAGGAGGAAGATAATGGCGTACCGGCAAATGCGGGTTAAATAAGAAAGTCAGGATACTATAGGAACCGCGTAAGCGCTGCGAAATGGGGCGATCCCGAAATCGGGAGAGCAGCCCGCAGGGCCGAGTGAATAACGAGCCATCTCGGCTGAGCCGAGATAGCGACCTCTCGGCTTGGCCGGGAGGATACGCCCAACTACCAAATTTTTTCTTCCAATAAATATTGCTGTACATAGTCTTCAATTCCTGATTCGAGGCTGTAGAAAGGCTGGTCGTACCCGACCTCGTGTAGCTTGTGCATGTCGGCTTCCGTGAAGTATTGGTAAGTATCGCGGATGTCCGCTGGGGTATCGATAAAACTAATATTGGGCTCCAGCCCCATGGCGCGGAAGGTATTGGCAGCCAGGTCGTAAAAGGAACGGGCTTTTCCCGTGCCGAGGTTGTACAGGCCATTGGGAACCTCATTTTGCCACAGCCAGTAGCAGATATCAACCACATCCTTTACATAAATAAAGTCGCGGCTTTGTTGACCATCTTCAAAGTCGGGTCGATGAGAGCGGAATAGCTTCATGCCCCCGGTTGCTTTGATCTGTCGCACAGTATGGAAGATCACGGACGCCATACGTCCCTTGTGGTATTCATTGGGGCCATATACATTAAAAAACTTCAATCCGGCCCAGAACGGCGGTTGCTTTTCCTGCTGTAAAGCCCAAATGTCAAAGTCATTTTTGGAAACACCATAGGGATTCAACGGCTGCAATTGCTCCACAATATCGTGGCTGTCCCCGTAGCCGTGTTCACCCAGGCCATAAGTGGCCGCGCTAGACGCGTAGATCAATGGAATCTGGTGGGCCGAGCAAATATTCCAAATGTGTTTACTGTAATTCAGGTTGAGTTCATCAAAAATGGCGGTGTCCTTCTCCGTGGTATCCGTCCGGGCGCCCAGATGAAAAATCATGGAAACCTCATTCGTATTTTGCTCCAGCCAAATTGGAAATTCGCGCCGATCAATGCGCTGCTGGTAAGTCTTGTCTTCCCAATTACCCCGTTTATCCTCCTGATCAAAATCGTCAACAATCACGAGGTTGGTATGCCCCGCATCATTCAATTTACGAACCAGACAACTTCCAATAAATCCAGCGGCACCGGTAACGATTATCATTTCTTAGTTTAGAGTTTAATGTGTATAAGTTTAGAGTTTAGTGTGTAGAGTTTAGAGGAGGGGGCTCTAATTATGCTGCAAATTCTTGAACACTGGGAATCCTGGTTTATGAGGTTTATGTGTTTATGAAGTTTATCCTTAACAACACCCGAACCCTAAACCCTAAACCCTAAAACCTATTTATACGCCTCCATCGGCGGACACGTACAGATCAGGTTACGATCACCGAAGGCGTTATTGACGCGGCCGATGCCTACCCAGAACTTATGTCCCTCCCTGAGGTACGGCAGTGGGTAAGCCGCTTTTTCCCGACTATAGGAGAAAGGCCATTCGTCGCCAGTAACCAGACTAATCGGGTGCGGGGCGTTGGTCAGCACATTCGATTTACTATCGGCTTCGCCAACCGCGATTTCGTCAATTTCTTTTCTGATTTCCAGCATCGCATCACAGAAGCGGTCCAATTCATCCTTACTTTCACTTTCCGTGGGTTCGATCATAATCGTACCGGCCACCGGGAAGGAAAGGGTAGGAGCGTGGAAACCGTAATCAATGAGCCGTTTGGCCACGTCTTCGGCACTGACGATGGACTTAAACATACGAAGGTCGACAATCAGCTCATGCGCGGAGCGGCCCTTTGCACCCACGTATAAAACGGAGTAAGCCTCTTCCAGACGGGCCTTGATATAGTTGGCGTTCAGGATGGCGTATTTTGTGGCTTTGGTCACTCCCTCCTTACCCAACATTTTAATGTATCCGTAAGAAATCAACAAAATGCTAGCGCTACCCCAAGGGGCTGATGAAACGGCTGTAATGCCTTTTTGACCACCAGTTTCCACCAAGGGATGTTTGGGCAGGAATGGCCGCAGCCGCTCGTTTACACAAATGGGGCCCATGCCCGGTCCGCCACCACCGTGTGGAATGGCGAAGGTCTTGTGCAGGTTGAGGTGGCATACATCAGCGTGAATATTACCGGGACTGGTCAATCCCACCTGAGCATTCATATTGGCGCCATCCATGTACACCAAACCACCGTTTTCGTGGATCAGGTCGCAAATTTGGCGAATGCCTACCTCAAATACGCCATGAGTAGACGGATAGGTGACCATCAATGCCGCCAGCCGATCGCTATATTCTTCTGCTTTAGCCTTTAAATCATCAGTATCGATATTGCCATCGTCGTCGCAATTGACCACCACCACTTCCATGCCGGCCATTACGGCGCTGGCAGGATTGGTACCGTGGGCCGACGAAGGAATCAGGGCAATGTTTCGCTGGTCATCGCCATTGGCCTGGTGGTAGGCGCGAATGGTCAGCAAACCGGCGTATTCGCCCTGGGCTCCGGAATTCGGTTGTAGCGAACAGGCCGCAAAACCGGTAATTTCCGAAAGGTAGCTCTCCAGCTCTGCAAATATTTTTTGGTAGCCCAGTGTTTGATCCAGCGGGGCAAAGGGGTGAATATTGGCAAAAGCATTCCAACTTACGGGAATCAGTTCTGCTGCAGCGTTGAGCTTCATGGTACAGGAGCCCAGTGGGATCATACTGTGTACCAGTGACAAATCTTTATTCTCCAGATGCTTCAGATAGCGCATCATGTTGGTCTCCGTATGGTAGCTGTTGAATACCGGATGGGTGAGGTATTCGCTGTGACGTACCAGACTTTTGGGCAACTGGTATGATTCGGGCTCAAAGTCAAATACGGGCATGTCGTTGCCCACAGCTTCAGCAAAAATAGCTACCAACTCTTTCACATCTTCAAGGGTAGTTTGCTCGTCGAGGCTGATCTGAATGCCGTTTTCGGTATAATAGAGGTTGACTTCTTTGGAAAGGGCCAACACATTTAGCTTTTCCTTTAAAATGCGATCCACCTTTAGGGAAAGCGTATCAAAGTAGTGTTCGTTTTGTAAATCATATCCCAGCTGTCGCAATTCGTGATCCAGCATTTGCGTGAGTGCATGTACCCGTTGGGCAATAGCCTTGATGCCTTTTGGGCCGTGGTAAGTGGCATACATACTCGCCATGATGGCCAGCAGCGCTTGCGCAGTACAGATATTTGAAGTCGCCTTTTCTCTGCGAATGTGTTGCTCCCGGGTTTGCAGCGCCATGCGCAGGGCCCGCTGCTCGTAGACGTCTACTGAAACGCCGATGATCCGACCGGGAATCAGTCTTTTATAGTCATCGTGGGTAGCAAAATAGCCGGCGTGTGGTCCCCCATAACCCATGGGTACACCAAAGCGCTGAGTATTGCCCACCACGGCATCAGCACCCCATTCACCGGGAGGGGTAAGGATGGCCAAACTCAAAATATCGGCCGCCACCGTAATGTATACTTCGCTGGCCTTTGCTTTTTCTACCAATGCGCGGTAGTCTTCTACCTTACCATCAGCAGCGGGATACTGCAGCAACAGGCCGAAGGTTTTATCGTTGAATTCGAACTCCTGCCAGGGCTTCACGATGACTTTGATATCGAGCGGCGCGGCGCGGGTCATCAGGATGTCGATGGTCTGTGGAAGCACCTGATCGGAAACCAGAAATTCGTTGAGTGGTTCTCCCTTCACTCGTTTGTTGCGCTGACCATAAAACATCGTCATGGCTTCAGCCGCAGCAGTACCCTCATCCAGCAGTGAGGCATTGGCAATGGGCAATCCGGTCAGGTCGCTGACCATGGTCTGGAAGTTCAGCAGTGCCTCCAGACGGCCTTGTGAAATCTCGGCCTGGTAGGGGGTATATTGGGTGTACCATCCCGGGTTCTGGAAGATATTGCGGAGCAATACCGAAGGGGTGATGGTGCCGTAGTAACCCATGCCGATATAGTTCTTAAAAACTTTGTTCAGCGCTGAGGTTTCCCGAAGCTCTCTCAGGTATTCGTGTTCGGTGAGGGCATCGGGCAGGTTGAGGTCCCGTTCCAGCCGGATGGTTTGCGGTACGGTTTCCTCAATCAGTTGGTCCAGATTGGAGACTTTGATTTCGTGCAGCATCTCCTGCAATTCCTGGTCATTGATGCCGTTGTGGCGATTTTCAAAGCGATCGAAAGCAGCCGTTTTATTCATAGAAAAAATCCTTCTATTGATGGTTAGGAAAATTGCGTGCAAAGTTACAATAATTGTACTTTCCATAACAAGAAAACCCAAACAGAGTTTACCTATACTTTGGTCGGGATTTGTGGAAAAGAACTATTTTTACAAAAACCTGATTTGCACATGACTGAAATCCAGACTCCGGTACTCATTATCGGCGCAGGGCCGGCGGGATTGGCGATGGCCGGGCAGCTTCGTCATCGCGGTATCCCCTTCGAAATTATTGAGCAGGAGAATGTGGTGGGCAGCACCTGGCACCGGCACTATGACCGGTTGAAATTGCACACCGTGAAGCAATTGTCCCATTTGCCACATCTGCCGTTTCCAAAGACCTATCCCCGCTACGTCTCCCGGCAGCAACTGGTGGATTATTTTGATCAATATGCTACTCATTTTAAGATACAGCCACATTTTGGCGAAAAAGCCGTCAATATCCAAAGGGTAGGGGAGCAGTGGGAAACCACCACTGCCAGTGGTAAGCAGTTCCTTTCGGAAAAGCTGGTCATTACCACGGGCGTCAATCGGGTGCCCTTTCGGCCCAAGTTTCCTAATGAAAAGGACTTTCAGGGGAAAATTGTCCATAGTATCCATTACAAGAACCCCGATCCTTATCTGGGGCAGCGGGTGCTGGTGATTGGCATGGGCAATACCGGCGCAGAAATTGCCCTTGACTTGTGTGAAAAAGACGTGAATACCTATATCTCAGTAAGGGGAGCCGTTAATATTGTTCCTCGTGATTTATTTGGTCGTCCCACCCAGCTGACGGCTTTGACCTTGGCTAAGTTACCCAATTGGCTGGCCGATTTTATCGCGATTGTGGTACGCAAACTGACCATCGGCGACCTACGTCCTTATGGTATCAAAACGCCCAAAATGCCTCCCGGCAAGCAACTCCGCGTCACCGGCAAAACACCCGTAATTGATCTGGGTACGCTCGATGCTATCAAAAAGGGCCGCATTAAGGTCGTGCCCGATATTGACCGCTTTCTGGCGGATAGCGTCCGCTTTCAGGATGGTTCTCAATTGCCATTTGATGCGGTGATTCTGGCTACCGGTTACCGGCCTCGCATTTACGAATTTCTGCCCGGTGCCGAAAACATTATCGATCAGGCCGGCATTCCCGAAAAGGTCATCGGGGAGGGCGAGTATGCGGGTATTTATTTTATCGGTTTTGACAACTACACGCCTGGCGGTATCCTCGGCGTCATCAATCGCGATACGGAGATTGTGGCGGAGCAGTTGAAGAGGGCGGTGGAAGTGGAAGTTTAGAGTGGAGGAGTTTAGAGTTTAGAGAAGGTTTACATTAAAATTAAGCTGCAATGGGACTAAATATTACTTTTCATGTATTTCAGAAGAGGGCATTGATCCTAAGTCATTAAAGCAGGAAATCTCTTCAATTATGGATGAAATAAAATTTGGTTATCCTGAGTTTTTTGAAATGGGTTGGACAGTGATAGAAGTTATGTGATGATGTGTTGTATTTCTTGCATCTGTTGGGGCCTACCCCGCTCCCAGGAAACCTGAAAGCGCGGTCGCTACGTTTCAGGGCTTCGGCCCTGCGGGCTGCACCTTGCCGGTGCACCCTTTCACATCGCTAGTCCAGGTAATCGTTTTCAAATAAGACCTTTCTTTTTCCTCATCTAAATTTTTGATTTATACCCTGAAAATCGTCCTGAAATAAGAACGGCAAAACTTTTTTTAAAAAACTTTCCAAAAGTTATGGAATTTCAAATCGGCGGTCGTCTAAATAATAAACGAGACCGTTTTGATGAAAAAAATAGCATTCCTGTCCTGCCTGATGGTTGGCTTTTGGCCACATGACGTTTCCGCCCAAACGGTGCCGGAAGCCTTACAACAATACGTCAACAACACTGCGGCAGATTTTCCTGCTGTTTTGATGCGGGAGGAGGTTTCTTATACTGAAATCGCCGACCTGGTACAACCACTACAGCTGGACAGCCTGTCGCGAACATCACTAAAATCTTATGCGCTCCTGTATGCCAAGGCACAGAAGTCAGGCGCAGAAGCTGACCGTCAGGCATTTATTCAGCAAGCCCTGCAGGCCCTGGACCGGGGAGCTGGTGGCGGACTCGCCGAACAGTTAATCGCCTATTTGCAATACTTTAAACGCGCGGATTTTAATGCTGAGTCCATGGAAAAAATTAGACGGCTCCTGCAAATGGGAACGTCGCATTTTGCCGCCTTTATCAAGGTAGCCGGTTTTGTGCTACAAGAGCGCCAGCCGTTCCAGCAGCTTTTGGATGCATCCAAAGGGACATCAATTAGCAACCCGGTGAAGGAAGCCCTATATCTGGCATTGGCCCGTAATGGCGACCCGACGAAATTGGCCGTTGTGCAAAAAAGCATTCGCTCCATGGCTTTGGGGGATAACTATATTTATTACGTTGTGCCGGTCATCATCTATGTCCGGCAGAAAGCGACCACCGACTATTTGCTGGAATTGATTATGCAGGACGATCAGGCCTGTACACCTGCCGATGCGGAAGTCGATGGGCAAATAAGCTGTGCCTACCGCTTGCTGGAAATGGTGGCTCCGGTAACCCTGGATTTTCCGCTCCAACTCACGGATGGCGGTGATCTGGATGTGGAAGATTATCCCACCGCCCTGCGGGAAGCACGACAGTGGATCAGGGAACATAAACAAGACTATGAACTAAGAAGGGATATTTACTGATACTAGCGTTCATCAGCACAAAACAAAGGTCAAAGGATAGTTTTGAGATAGCTTCTGCGGTTAACCGTGAATGACATGGTTCAACCCTGCTAAAGTATTGTAATAGAACCAGTTTTGAATGGACAAAACGAATGAAAGACCCATGTTTAAAGAGCTTGTTTTGCTAAGGAATTTGCTTGAGCTAGTTTTAGGAACAATCCTAAGGTTTGCGCTTGATTTGATGTGTGTTTTGCTGAAATTGGAAAAGGCTCCGGGGCATCCTAAAATGGGATGTCCTGCCTTTTCTTTTAGCCGATTGAGGAAAAAGGATTTCGTGTTGATGAGCCTGGCTTTCACTTTTTGTATTCTGCTATTACCAAATGTAAGCAAAAGCCAAGTTCACCAGGCGGAGCTTTTTTTGGATTGTCAATCGGCTACCTGTGTGGCGGAAGAGGCGGCCATTAGGCAGGCATTGTTGGATTTTCAGGACCAATGCCAGCTGACGGTCAATGTGCTGATAGTTGACCAGAATACTAGCCTTACGGCCGAAAATGGTCAGCTTACTACTCCAGATGGTAACGTGTGGATGGATGCTTCAGTGGATTATCTATTGCTACTTGAACCAGCCAATGTCTCGATTTTTGTCCAGAACTCCGGAGAATTGGTGATGCTGGAGGACGGTCCGTTGCTGGAAGCGGTAGAGGCTTCTTTTACTAATCTGCTGCCCCTGCCCAATAAAAATTACTGTGCCATTCGGGCCTTCTTGTCAGCTTTACCTTGTAGTTCGGTAGTAATTTCTGAATTACCTTGTCAGGTACCGGCTGTAGAAGCGGAGGAAGACCTTACCTTTTTGCATCTTGATGTGGAGGAACTGGCTTTGGTGCAGGAGACCAAACGCCGCCTTTTGTCCAACCACTGCGCCAAGGTGCTGATCATCAAACTGCCACGCCTTTCACCTTATTACCGGGAATATCTGGAAAATCATGAATTGCCAGGGCCGCTGGTGGGACAATTGCATAGCCGATACGGCCGGGAAGTGACCCTGATTCTGGTCATCCCCGATCCGCAGAGCACCGATTATACCCTGGGGGTACAGCATATCCGCAGCGGTTCTCCACAAGATGGTGAATGTGCCTCCCAGGTCAATCACATCCTCAACTGGCTACCGGCGCTGGAGCCCAAACGCCTACCCGAAGCAATGGCCGAACTGGAAGCCATGCTCAAAGGTGGAGAAGAATACCTGAACAGTCAGCTGGCTGATCTGCAAATGATCTTTCATCGATCTACACAAGCCCATTACGGTTTTGATACCCTGCAGTATCCTCAGGTGCATGCCGAAAACTACGGGACCCTCGAAGGGCAGGCTGATCCTCCGTATTACATTCCCTGGCAGTCGATCAAAATGGGCACCCAGGAGCCGGTGCTGGCCCGAAGAAAGGGTGGGGGCTTCATCCCTCCTCAGCTGGCCTTTACCGATTTGTTGGGTGCAGAAATCCCCATTATTGGCGGCAACAGCCAGGAAAAAGTCCTGGGGCTATCAGCTCCTGCCAGCACCGAATCATCAGGCCCGATCTATGCACGGATGAGCGGGGAGGATGGCCCGAGCGTTGGTCAGCTCAATACGGTGGGTTACGAGGAAAAACTGCTGCACGTAGTACTTGTACCGGTCAATGGGGCCCACTCTTCATACTCCGCCATCGAAATTCAAAACCAGCTGCGCAGTATTTACCGGCAAGCCGTGGTGGAGGTGAGTGTGACGATGCACGGAGGCATCACCGTACCGGGTGGAGAGCGACTGGAAAATCAGGAATCGGGCTTTTTGTCGAATTACACTCCGCAAATGCGGCAGATTATTCGGGCGTACAAAGAGGTGCAAGCCCCACAGCCAAATGTATATTACCTATTCTTGATCAACGATCATGTAGTGGGCACCAAGCTTGGCTACATGCCGCGCAAAAAAGTGTACGGCTTCATTATCAATTCCCATCACTTCAATCTGGAGAGCTACGCCAAGACCATCGCCCATGAATTGGGGCACGGAGCCTACGTTTTAGAGCACACCTACAAGACCTACGAAGGCCAGCTCAGCCCTGGCGCCACCAAAAACTTGATGGACAATGGCACCGGTCACGACCTGCACAAATACCAGTGGGATCTGGTGCACGATCCGGCCAATGTGTGGAGTATACTTGATGCAGATGAAGATCGGGAATATATCATTGTAGATAATCTGGAGCCGTTTAAAGACTTTAGAAATGATGATGGTGACGGCCTTTTTGACAGTGATGACTCTTTTACTTTCCTGGCTCCTTCGGGCTTACCTATTACCATTCCCGCTACCGCTTCACGCGTGGTTTTCTACTCCGGCGATGAAGTGGGCGGTCCCATGGGGCTTCCTTCCTGCGAGCATTTTGAGCTCATGCCCTTCGGCACCTTGCGCTATTTTGTGGTGGATAGCATTCATTACAACACCTATTTGACCACCAGTGGCGACTTCGATTTTGCAACCTATGCCGACGAGAACAACCTGGAGCATCTCTACATTGATACCCTGACAGCAAATCTACCCAACCTGAGCACACACAAAGCCATTATCGGCTTTCCCTGTATGGAGGAAGGAATTCTTTTGTACAAGGTAGGGCAAGTCAATTTTATGGATGTGATGACGCCAGCAGAGATCGCCAGCATTGAGTCTACCGCCAACTACCGCGCCGCCGGTAACCGTCGGGATTACGATTTTCTGGCGGCAACCAACATTCAGGGTGAATCCATCACCATTCAGGCATCGCCTGATCCGGCATATTTACCCGAAGCCAGGGTGTTTCTGGACAAGGTAGGAGAAGCTGCAAGCTGTAACAGCGCTACGGCCTTGTACGCCTTTGTACATGCGCATCAGATCTCTTTTTATCCGGGGTTTTATGAGGTTTGCTCCGAGACATTGGCTGGACTTGATGTGGAAGAATTTTACATCCGCAGGACGGAGCGAATTCAAGAAGCGCTAATAGCTGCTGGATTTACCGGGTACATGGAGGAAGGAGAAGACTGGTTGTCAGAGCTGGAAATTGCTACATGGAAAAGTTACGATCAGTCGGTTTACAGAACCTATTCTGAACAGATGAACACTGACGTAATAGAGGGGTACATTGAAAATTATGCTCCCCCATATACTTATGAAATGGCGATATTATTGGTAAGCCATTTTCGTATTTGGCTGGGACAAACATGTGCATTCGAGAACTTGACTTGGGCACAAAGAGAAAAGATTATCCGGATTCTGAGTGTGTTAGATTTAACCGAAGCAAGCTTGTTTGCAGACTGGTTTATTCTTGGTGTTGACCAAGAGCAAGAAAATCTTTTTACTGCCATTTTAGCCTCTACACCGGAGGCTGACTACGGTAGGTTATTAACGTTATTTGAGGATGGTGGCAATTATGATCTGTATTTTAATGTAATCAACAAACTCCATGATGGTGCCGATGGTAACGACCCACACGGCTACCAGGACTTCGTTTTTATAATGACAAAGGCGACCCTGAGTGCCCGCTTTCGGGAGTTGGTGAGTTCCAACCTGGTTTATCAAGAGGAGCATGATTATCACTGTGTAAATGTTAGTGGACAAAATTGTGAGCAGATCATTAGTTTGCATGCCAATCTTGGGATCGGCACCTGTGTTGATGATTATTATGGAGAATTTACGGATGACCATTACCACCGATTGCACAGCATTATTAATTCTAATGAATGCTTTATTGCTGACAATCCATATTATGCTAGTATCCGCTATGATGTGAAGGGGCGACCATTTGATTATGTGCCGATCTACATTTGTGAAAAAATGATCAGCGACATACTGCCTGAACCAGCCCACCTGGTAGATGGAGGAGCTATTTACGTGCTTCCTTATTGCTTTGTTGATTATCTGATCAGAAACCACAATTCCGCTCAGTGGGATTTTCAGGCCGCACAAGTGTCTTTTATTTTTTCTTTGATAGCGGTTCCAGTGGCTTTGGGAGAATCAACGGCATTAATGGTTTTGACATTGGGAGATGTAGCCATTTCCGGGACTAATTTATTTGTTTTTGCTCCGGCAAACTACGAATTCCAGGTGAGTGGCGACAGTTATCTTCCTCAGGAAGTATTAGAGCAGTGGAAAAAGTTTGAGATGATCTGGACCGCTGCCAATATTACAGGAGGAATAGCCCTGACAGCTTACGGTACTACCAAAATTTCACTTTCCAAAACCCGACAGACGTATGATTACCTGGAGGAAACCGCTGAATCATCGGCAGAACTTTTCCTGGTATCAGATGAATTGATTGAAACCTTGAGTGCAACATCCCGGCTCCTGGAGGAAAGTGTCGAGCATAATCCTGCAATAATCAATTACGTCAAAGCTCAAACGGCCGCTATTGACTTTTCCAGGAGAACGAAATTTGTCGGAGTAGGCTCTGAATACACGATTACGATCAACCGAGAAAACCTTGATGCTTATTACAAGGTGGTTGATCAAGAAGTCAGAATTGCTGGTGGTGGAATTATGGGAGACGATAATTTTTTTATCATTCCCGATCAATGGGATCTTGACCTTTCGGATGGGGTAAGCAAGATTGCTGATGTGAATGATATGTCCTTTATGGATGTTCGCCCCAGCGGTTACGGCAATGGAGATATTGTTACCGGTGATTTAGAAGTTTATTATCACCCTAATCATGGATTCTTCTTCCGGTTGGCTGGGGACCTGAATGCCCTTCCTCCTGGTCTAAACCGCTTTCGGGACTTATTCCTCACCATCAAAACCTGGAACTGGGACGAATTCCTGGGACCTTTTGCAGAATGGGCAATGTCTTTACCTACTGCAGAATTGGATAAGCTTTATCTAGTTATGAAAGACTGGCCGAAAGAGGCTGATGGCCAAGCCCTATTCACCGCCCTCAAGGCAGACATGTTTACCAATGCCTTACCCAATGGCCTCACCAATATTCAGTTTCGGGACTTCCTGAAGGAAAACACGGATCGCCTTATTGGTTGGGAAGTGCTGAAGGATGGAGTTTATCAAAATCAACTAGGCCCGATGGAGTTTTTTAGCAACAATCAGGTCTTGCAGTCCAAATATCGGCTACAGAATAGTGCTATACCCGCTACTCATCCCGATATTCCGGAGGAGGAGCTGACGGCCATTTACCACTATACCAGCGGCTTTGACCAAAACCTGAATGCTTCACTAAGGGCGGGTGACCTGGCGCTTTTTGATCAGGCGGCGGCGGAGTTGATTATCTCGGCTTTGGATAAATTACCGCCTTTCGGCGGCAATGCTCTTTACCGGGGCGTACGAGGAGGTGAGGCCGTAGAGGCCAAACTATGGAATGTAGGAGATGAAGTGGAATTCCTGGATTTTAAATCCACTTCCTACGATCAAAACATCGCCAACAGCTTTGCCATTGACAATGATGGCGATGTGGTCTATGTGATCAGCAATGGCAACGCTCCGGAGATCAGTACCGTTAGCTACTTTGCCAGCGAATCAGAATGCCTCTTCCCCACCAATTCCCGCTTCCGGGTGACCAGTATCGATGAAAATGCCGAAGTCCTTTACCAAGGCCAAACGCATACCATCACCAGGATTTATCTGCAATTCCTGCCTGGTCCCCTTGATCCTAATGATTTATATAGTATCTTCCGTATCAGGTTTCTGGACAATGGCGCTGCCGAAGCAGCTTCCCATCAACTGGCACAGCAAACCCTGGAAGTCTTCCAGGCCAAGGGCTGGGCCTTCCCGGAGCTGACCGACGAACTGGCAAACGTGCTGGTTCGCGCCGATGATCAATGTGATGTCATCCTCAGCCGCCTGGCAGAATGGGAAACGGAGCAGTTGAATGTGTTTTTGGATGATCTGGCGGGTGAAAACGGCGCGCAGTTGGTTGAATTCTTTGGCGAGCAGGTGGAGGGGGTAAGGGCTTGGGAGGTGTTGAGTTTTAGTAATGATCCCGAAGTCTCCTTGTTGCGAGTAGATGTTGACAAGCTTGAAGTATTGCTCGGAGTAGAATCGAGAGTGCAACTAAACGAATTATCTTCCTGGGATGCTCTCGAAAGTTTGTTTATAAGCCCTGTTCAAGATATTGATAGAGCAGCTTTGCTGGAGCAATTTCGGCAGGCTGATCTATACTTTGATAATTATAATGAGTTTGGCTTCCAAATACTCTGGGATTCTGAATCGGGACATATATTCAGAACTACCGGAGGAGATGCGAATACTCTAGGTTTGGATGTCCGAGAGAGAGAGGTGATTGGTGATAATATTTCGCTCAATTGGGACGAATTTGATGATTTAGCTGATCAACTTTGTGCTCCATATGTGGATGCGGAAATGCCCGTTTTCCCTCCTTTGATTTTAGGAGAAGATTACGTTGTTACTGTTGGGGCTTACTACCCAAATTGGCCAGGAGTTCTGGATGTCCACGTACATGGAGGCGGTCAAAACGAAAACTTTCGCATAGCAATTAAATATAATGATCGAGCGTGGTGGGTTAAAATGACATCTCTTCAATTTGCCGAAATGATTAAAGAATTACCCCAGTATGATCAAGTGAATGCGATTAGATTGTTTTGTTGTTATGGAGATGGAGGCGGTGAAGAAATTGCTAGATTACTAGATAAGCCAGTGATAACATCTACTGATGCGATTTATGTCGATACTGATAATGGAAGAATGAGAATGCCCTTTGGTACTCTTGTTAGATTTGTAAGTCAATAATATAAACTTAAATATGGATGAAAAAAAAATTCTAGGTTTTTGGAAAGAGTACGGATGGCATAATTTTTCAAAAAAAATAGAGGAAGAGAACTTTTTTGATAGATTCTATTACAACACGGAGAAAAGAGCTTTAGAATATCTCAGATCAGGAATCTCCCTTATAGCAATAAGGAGGTATGTTGAATGTATATTCACAGGTGAGCCTATCGGAAGCCCAACAGCGTACACCGATGGTGAGTTTGTGTGGACTCAGGAATACATTTATTATATTCAGAACGGATATTTAGAATTACCCAAGAATTTTAGGAACCATATGGAAACTAATCATTATAAAGTGCCCAGTAGAGAGGAGGTTGGTGAGATTCTCATAAAAGAATTCAAATATTTGATTTAAGAAGGACGTTATCTCTGAATAAGATTCATTTGATAGGTTGGCCCCCTCACACCAACCGCCTCACCTCCGTACCCCGCTCCAACCGAAAATCAGACCCCAGGTTCAATAAATTCAACCCTGGCGTCTTACCAACCGTAATACTACCCAACTCATCCGCATATCCCAGCGCCTCGGCACCATTCAACGTGGCCCATTGCAGCAATTGCTCAAAAGTGACATAGCTCTGATAACGGGCAATGGTCTTCATCTCTTCCAGTACGGAAAGCTGCCAGTTGGACGTCAGACTATCGGTACCGATGGTCATGCGGGCATTGTTGTCGATGAAAGGCTTGTAGTACGGCATCCGGTTTTCGATGTAGAGGTTGGCATTGGCGCAGGTGGCCCAATACACATTTTTGCTCCAGGCATGAGCGGCCTTTATGTCTTCCTCACCGGTCATGGTGTTGTGCACAAATAGCGTACGACACTCCGGATCCATATTTTCCATCGCGTAGTGGATGGCGGTGCGCTTGCTGGGCATGAATTCATCCAGTGGAATTTTGAAAGAAGCGTAAAAGTCGAGAAAACCACCCGTCTTGGTCAGGAACAATTCGTCTTCATGAGCCGTTTCCTGATTGTGGATGCTAATGGTGGCCCCCGGTGTGTTTAATGACCGGACCTTGGCAAAAAGGTTTCTCGACACCGTATAGGGGGCGTGTGGCACCAGACTTTTTCGATTGCCGTTAGTTTCGCTCTGACCTTGCCATACGGGTTCGTAGTCGCCGTAGGTTTTTTCGGCCCAGGCCTCTTGCAGAAAGTCAAACATTTCCACGAAAGTGTAATAGCGAATGGGACTTTCCGTCTTGCGCCTGGCGGTATGCAGCTTATTGGAAATATCTCCAACTGCCACAATGCCGCCATCATACATTTCCTGATCGGCCTGATCGATAGCGGCCAGGATGACCTCCTCCGGGAAATCGCGGAAATTGACCACGCTTTGCAGAAAAGGCAACAACCCGGTACCGGTGTCAACCTTGCCCTTCATATGCGAAAGCTCCAGATGGCAATGGGTATTGATAAAGCCCGGCACAATTACTCCCTTATGAGTCTCTACTTCCGACTGGTCGTACCTATTGGCTGCAGCCACTTCCAGAATCTTGCCCCGGTCGTCAATGACTATAATGCCATTGGCAATCGGTTCGGAATTAACGGGGAAAATATAATCGGCGGAAAGTTTTCGCATGACGAGCTGTTTTGGTACATTTTCGGCGAAAATAAGGATTGTTGGAAAAACTTTACCGTGTAGTTCAAATATTTAAGATTATTGAACCTGCGCATCCGGCAAAATGTTTTAATATAAAGCCCCGCCTGAGATGGGCGTTTAACTAATCAAAACAAAACAAATTATGAAAGAAGGATGGATCAAAGTCTTTACGGCCGGTGAATTGTTTCAGGCACAAATCGCTCGAGATGTACTGAAGCAAAATGGCATCGAAAGCCATATTCCCAACCGCCCGGATTCAATGTTTCCTTCCGTAGAGGAAGCGGAACTATATACTTTGCCCGAAAAGGCACAGCAGGCCATTGCCGTACTCAAAGCCAATGATATTCTAAAAGACTAGTGGATTGATGCAGAAATGATTGACATTCGATGTTCAACATTATCAATACTTAGAGCCTGAAAAAAGGATCAATCATTTCGGACTAGTCGCACTAGCGCAAATAAAAAAGCCACCCGGTGTCCATTCGATACCTGGGTGGCGTAAAATAGTAGCAACATTTCGGGATTTCTAAGACTATTTCATGGGACTATACAGTTGAAAGTAGTTTTCGTACCATTTAGGGGATTAGTACGAAAAAGGATATGTCATAGGGATAACTTGTCAAACGATTTACTCTTGTGACGGGGAAAAACTGGAAAGTCACAGCATAGTTTAAATTTTTTTTAATAATTGTGTGCGGCGGGAACCGAAAGGTGAAAAACGTCGTTGGCCGGTTATTATGAATATTTACAGCAACGTATCATTTTCTTCTTTCGGCAGATTGGCTTTGCAAGGTCAATTTACAGCAAGTGCTATCCTGCTGCCAGCAACTTCCTTCACTCGAATGGAGGGCTAGTCCCTTCTGGTACCTACCTTACCGTGGTCAATGCACCACCTTCTCAATTTTTAATCAACAATACTGTATATTCGCAGCGCAAAAGTGCAGCGGTACTATTCATCTTTTTAATTTGGAATTATGAGCTCAACTAAAAAATATTTGATCACCTCAGCATTGCCTTACGCCAATGGTGCACTTCACCTTGGACACCTGGCAGGGGCCTACCTGCCTGCCGACGTGTATGTACGCTATCTGCGGTTGCTCGGGAAGGATGTGGTATGGGTATGCGGCAGTGATGAGCACGGTGCGGCCATTACTATCCGGGCCAAAAAGGAAGGCATTTCGCCTCAGGAGATCATTGACAAATACCATACACTTAATAAGGAGACTTTCACTCAGCTGGGCATTAGCTTTGATTATTATCACCGCACCAGCGCCCAATTGCATCACCAGACCGCGCAGGACTTTTTCCTGAAATTGTATGAGGATGGCAATCAGTTTGAAGAAAAGGTGACCGAACAATACTATGACGAAGCATTCGATCAATTTTTGGCAGATCGCTACATTGTGGGTACCTGCCCTAAATGTGGACACGAAGATGCCTACGGCGATCAGTGTGAAAATTGTGGTTCCGACCTTTCACCAACCGAATTGATCAAGCCCCGGTCAGTACTGAGTGGCAATACTCCGGTTTTGAAAGCCACTAAAAACTGGTATTTCAAACTGGAAAATCACGAAAAGTGGCTACGTGAATGGATTGCGGAAGGTAAGCTGGATGGCGAGCAGCACCACGACGCAAAGAAATGGAAAAAACACGTAGTGGGGCAATGTCTTTCCTGGCTAGACAACGGCCTGCAGGCCCGGTCCATCACCCGCGACCTCGACTGGGGCATTGATGTACCACTGGAAGAAGGCAAAGGCAAGGTACTGTACGTGTGGTTTGATGCGCCCATCGGCTACATCTCCTCCACCAAGCAGTGGGCCAGGGAAAATAATCAGGATTGGGAAGCTTACTGGAAAGGTGACAATGTGGAGCTGATTCACTTTATTGGCAAAGACAACATCGTTTTTCACTGTATCATCTTTCCCGCCATGCTGAAAGCCTACGGTGGGTACAACCTGCCGGTCAATGTGCCGGCCAATCAGTTTTTGAATTTTGAAGGCCGCAAATTCTCTAAGTCGCAGGGATGGGGGATAGAACTGCACGAATATCTGGAAGAATTTACAGACTTCCCCAATAGGGAAGACGCCTTGCGGTATGCCTTACTGCGCAATCTGCCGGAAAATCGTGATGCAGACTTTAAGTGGGACGAATTTGTCGACTTCTACGATAAGGAATTGGCCGATAATCTGGGCAATTTTATCAATAGGGTAATTGTACTGACCAATAAATACTTTGATGGCGTAGTTCCGGAAACATCTCTTTTTTTACCAGAGGTATTGGCGGAAGCCACCGCCATTGTGACCAACCTCCAGGCTGATTTGGAGAACTTCAATTTTAAGTCGGCCACTCAGCGCTTGATGGAGCTATCTTCCTTCGGCAATACTTATTTGCAGGAGGCCGCTCCCTGGAAGCTTTACAAGGAAAATCCGGAAGATGAAAAGATCAAAGAGGCCATGTTTGTAGGCCTGCAGATCGTGGGCTTGCTGAGTGTATTGGCGGAACCATTCATTCCGTTTGTTGCGCCGAAGATTCGAGAATTGCTGGCGCTGCCGGAATCGCAACGAGGGGATTGGCAGCAATTGATCCAGGACTTGCAGGATGGCACCCCTATAGTAACACCTGGGCATAAGATCGGTGAACCGAAAATCTTGTTTGCCAAAATCAACGACCGCAAAGACCAGAGCCGCCTGGAGATCATCAACGGTCAAAAGGCCAAACTGGAAGCCGTTTTAGCCGCGGAAGAGGCAAAGAACCGAGAGGCTATTAAAAGCGAAATTCAGTTTGACGATTTTGCCAAACTGGATTTACGTACGGGTACCATCATAGCTGCTGAAAAGGTCGAGAAAGCTGACAAATTGCTCAAGCTGACGGTTGATCTGGAAATTGAAAAACGCACAGTAGTTTCTGGCATTGCCAAGTACTTCAAGCCGGAAGATATCATCGGTCAGCAAGTAGTACTGGTGGCCAACCTGGCACCGCGTAAGTTGCGTGGCATCGAGTCACAGGGCATGATCCTGATGGCGGAAAATGAATCTGGAGAACTGGCCTTTGTCAGCCCACCAAAAGGCTTTGGCAATGGCTTTGTAGTCCGGTAATGGTTGAGTGCATTCCCTTCAATAAACGCCCTCCAGGCTAAATCACTGTATAAAACTGTGGTTTAATTTGCCTGGAGGGCGTTCTTATCTGGTTCTGTGAAATTCATTTCACAATTTCAGTTTCTCCTTCAAAAACGGCGCCGTCAGTGACTTCTTCTCCTTTGCCAGCTCTTCCGGACGGCCCTGGAAGACCAGTTCGCCACCATACCTCCCTGCTCCCGGTCCGAGGTCAATCACCCAATCGGCCGATTTGATGACTTCCATATTGTGTTCCACTACTAAGACCGAGTGCCCCTTTTCAACCAGGGCATTCATCGCGTCCAGGAGCTTTTGGATGTCGTGAAAATGCAGACCGGTGGTTGGCTCGTCAAAGATGAAGAGAATGTGCTCATTGTAGCGTTCCCTTGTGAGGAAAGAGGCCAGTTTAACCCGTTGGGCTTCACCTCCGGAAAGGGTGCTGGAAGATTGACCCAACTGGACGTAACCCAGCCCAACATCGTACAATGGCTGTATTTTATTAACCACATCGGATACATCGGAAAAGAATTCCAGGGCTTCCTGAATACTCATGCTAAGGATGTCATAGATGTGTTTGTCCTTGTATTTTACATCAAGAATTTCCTGTTTGAACCGCCGACCTTTACAGTCTTCACATTCCAGCCGCACATCGGCCAGGAATTGCATCTCGATCACCTGTTCACCTTCTCCCTTGCAAGTATCGCAGCGACCGCCGTCCACATTAAAAGAAAAATGGCCGGGTTTGTAGCCCCTGATTTTGGACAGCTGCTGGTTGGCCATCAGGTTACGGATGGCATCGTAGGCTTTGACGTAAGTCACTGGATTGGAACGAGATGATTTTCCAATCGGATTCTGGTCCACCATCTCTATCTGGCTCACCACCGATAGTTCTCCGGCCAGTCCGGCGTGTAAGCCAGGACCTTTGGGAAAATTTTCTCCCAAATGTTTCTTCAATGCCGGATAAAGGATTTGTTTCACCAAAGTCGTCTTCCCCGAACCGGAAACTCCACTGACCACAGTCAGCGCGTGCAAGGGAATCTTGACATCAATATTGCGCAGATTGTGCTGGCGAGCACCCTTGATTTCCAGAAAGTCAGACACCTTACGTCTTACCTTAGGTACCGGAATTTCCATGCGGCCGCTCATGTATTTGGCCGTCAGGCTATCTGCTGCTTTGTTGTAGATGTTTTGGTAATCGCCGGCAAATACAACTTCGCCCCCGTGAATACCCGCTGCGGGTCCAATATCGATTAGGTAGTCCGCATTTTTGATGATGTCTTCCTCGTGTTCCACCACAATCACCGTATTCCCGAGATCACGTAGCGACTTCAATACATTGACCAGCCGGTTGGTATCTCTGGGGTGCAGCCCTACGCTTGGCTCATCCAGAATATACATGGAGCTAGTCAGGTTGCTACCCAGGGTGCGCGTCAGATTGATGCGCTGGGTTTCTCCACCACTGAGGGTGGCCGATATTCGACTTAACGTCAGATAGCTCAGTCCCACATCTGCCATAAACTTCAGCCGGTTGGTAATTTCCAAACGCAGTCGTTTGCCTACTTTGGCGTCGAATTCGCTGACTTCCAGGGTTTCAAAGAAATTCAACAACTCGTCGATGGGCATTTCCACCAGTTCGGTGATGTCCTTGCCGGAAATTTTGACGTAAGTCGCCTCTTCGCGCAAACGGCCACCATCGCAGGTAGGACATTTGGTCTTGCCCCTGTAGCGGGCCAGCATCACCCGGTTCTGTATTTTGTAGGTCTTTTCCTTTAGTTCTTCAAAGAAGGCATTTATGCCGTCAAAGTACTGATTCCCTTTCCAAAGCAGACGTTGTTCCGGACGAGTCAGGTCCTGGTAAGGCCGGTGTACCGGAAAGTCAAAGTGATGGGCAGCACTTAGGAATTGCTCCAGCCATTGTCCAAACTTTTCTCCTTTCCAGCAGGCTACGGCCCCTTCGTATACCGACAGCGATGGGTTGGGAATGACCTTGTTTTCGTCAATGCCCATCACCTGGCTAAAGCCTTCGCAGCTGGGACATGCGCCAAATGGATTATTGAAATTAAATAGATGAGGCGTTGGCTCAATGAAGATCATGCCATCCAGTTCAAAGCGGTTGTTGAAGCCAACCGGTTCCTTTCCCTCCACATCGATAATGCATTCTCCTTCACTTTCGTAAAATGCCGTTTGCACGGAATCGGCAATGCGTTTGATATTGTCTTCATCACCCTCGCGCACCGCAAATCGATCGATAAGGATACGTATCGACTCCTCGCGCAAGTGGTCCAGCTTTCTTGATAGGTATTTTGGCTTGGATTCCAATACCTCCTCAATACGCAGCAATTCACCATTGTATTCCACACGGGTATAGCCCTTTTGCAGCAACAACTGCAATTCTTGTTCTAACGTACGATCCTTATATTTTAACGGAAGTGGAATGAATAGCTGTACCCGTGTGCCATCGGGGAAGGTTTGAATGTAGTCGGTTACATCCGACACTTCATGCTTTTTGACCCGTTCTCCGGAAACTGGAGATATGGTATGACCGATGCGGGCGTACAATAAGCGCAGGTAGTCGTAGATTTCAGTTAGGGTACCCACAGTAGAGCGGGCATTGGAGGTACTCACCTTTTGCTCGATGGCAATGGCCGGGCAAATGCCTTTGATATAGTCGACTTCCGGCTTCTTCATGCGCATCAAAAACTGCCGGGCGTAAGACGAGAGGCTCTCCACGTAGCGGCGCTGGCCTTCGGCGAAGAGCGTATCCATGGTCAACGATGACTTTCCTGAACCGGAAACTCCGGTAACGACCACCAATTTGTTCTTGGGAATGGCCAGATCGATATTCTTAAGGTTATTTCCCCTGGCTCCCTTGATATATATGGCATTTTTGATTTCCTGCTGCTGCTCTTTTTCCAGTACGGCGACATCCTTCTTCTTAGGCATGGTATGCTGGTTTGTTTTTGAGTTTAGAGTTTAGAGTTTAGAGTGGAAAGTTTAGGGGTTAAAGTTTAAAGTTTAAGATGCAGTGCGTAATGGAACCTGATGGCTAGAAAAGATAGAACCCCCATTAACCTCATAACCCTGCCGTCCGACATTAAGATTTAACGAATTAGTCCGACAAAAAGATTTGAAAAAAAAATAGTTCATTGACACATAGTTAGATTAAAAAGGTTTTCTGCTGAAAATCTGGGATCAGGAATAGACACCAGTATTGTGCCTTTGGAGTCCCTAAATAACCAGGCGATATGATTTGGGTCAAATTGAACAAAGACATGTTGGTGTTTATATTTTAAGCCTACCTGGAAAGTTTTTCCATAGATGGCCGTGTGTCCTGCCGAACTTACTTTTCTGGGATAGACAGCCTGAGCGAGGTATTGATAGGCTTTTTGTTCATCGAATAGTGTTTGTTCAAATGGCCGCTGAGTACAGTACAAATCTTCAAAAACCTTACTTCGTGTTACCTTTCCAATGCGTTTGACGGGGAAATGATCTCTTTGTATTATACATACTTCATTGAGTTTTTCTTGCATTTGCTCAAGGCTTTGGCATCGATCGACTTCGGCCCAACGACTAGCCGTACCTTGGTTACTTTCCACTGTTGCATTATCCTGTGGTCGCCGTGGACGATTCAAAATTGGGGTAATGCCCCAAGCCACCAGCCATAAGGAAAGAATTGGAATGACATCGCGGGTAGGCACCCCAAAGGGGCTTCCATTATCCGTGCGTATAGCTAAGGGTAGGCCCCATTGTTTAAATGTGCTAAGTAGCAGTGTTCGAATTTCATCCACTGAAACATTACATATCCTTCCCAGGGGGAAAAGCCTTGACTTGAAGCAAGGCCGCTGTTTTTTCATCAGTAATATTTAAAAAGCATCGCTCATCGCCATCAGTCCCCTCAATACGTTCTTTGGCATCTATTTGCCATGTATCATGGGCTTTGCGAGAACGATCCAACGGTGGCCTCATCGGAAGTTTAGGCTTAGGTAGATCATTGCGTTGTGTAGCTAGCCGCCGTTGATAATGTCGTTCACTTTGGAGTAACAAGTCAGGATAGGCTTGTCTAATCCGAACTAAAATGTAGCCTACGCCCCAAGTAGGGTGAAGATGCTTCAACAAACGAACTAAGCGAAAAGACCGTTCGGCTCCTTGCTCTTGGGACCGACCGCAATTGTTGTAGCGAGGCACTAAACCCAATTCTTTGGATTCTTGGTAACGAATACAGATCGTCCGTACTGTATTATAGCTAACGCTATAGCGATCTGACAAACTACTGTAGGACGCTCCTTTTTCATAGGCTAACGCTATTTGCTGACGAAGTTGTAGTTCTTTTGCTTGCGCCATGATCCTTTTTATTTGAGTAATCTAACCAATATGTCAATGAACGTTTTTTCAAATCTTTTCGTCGCTAAGATTCGTTAAATCTTAATGTCGGACGGCAAACCCTTAACCTTTAAACCGATAAAATAAATACCTGCCGTCTTTGAGAACAAAAAATCAAACTTAGGGTTTTCCGGAATAATTATAAAATCTCTTTGGCAGAAAAAAGAAAGCGAACAGGAAATGGGGAGGCAGATGTTCTACTGGGCTGGAATGTTCGCAAAGGAGGAATTTTTTTTTCAATAAAATCAACAGATTAATGTCGAAGTCGACTTCTGGAGAAAAATTTGGCAAAATGCCTTTTTTTTAATAAAAAATTCTGAAATTCCGGGAAAAATAGTTGGATTTAAATAAAAAATACCAGGGTTTTTTGTGATTTATTTTGCATGAGCAGTTAATCTTTTGTTAATATTTGAAAAAAAAACCTATCAAAACTGGCGCTTTTGAAAAGATGCGTTTATATTTGACTCATCAAACGGACAATAAAGTGTCCTCTTCTTAATTTTCTAATCAAAACGGTTAACTATAGATCAGTAACTTTTACACTAAATAATTTCAATCAATCCCATTACTAACAAAAGGTTATTTAGTTATGCAAGTTACGCCGCTTAATGATCAGCAGTTGATCGCACGCTATTTGGATGGAGACGAACGCGCCTTTGAGGAGCTCTTAGGCCGCCATCAACAAAAAATCTACACTTCTATTTATTTGTTTGTCAAGGACCAAAGCCTGGCCGAGGACATTTTCCAAGAAGTATTTATCAAGATTATCGACACCTTGCGCAAAGGTAAATACAACCACGAAGGCAAATTCGTCCAGTGGGCCTTGCGTATCTCCTATAATATGTGTGTGGATTATTTCCGCCGCACCAAGCGTCGTCCGCAGGTTTCCCCAACGGAAACTTTCGATATCTTCGACGTATTGCAGGTATCCGATGATAACGCCGAGCAGCGCATCATTCGCAGCCAGACGCACGACAAAGTGCGGAAGCTGGTCGACATGTTGCCTCCTGAGCAGCGCGAGGTCGTGATCCTGCGCCACTACGCTGATATGAGCTTTAAGGAAATCGCGAAGCTCACCCGCGTCAGCATCAACACGGCTTTGGGCCGTATGCGCTATGCCCTCATCAACATCCGTAAGATGGTTGAGGAAAGAGACGTTGTGCTACAGTAGCCAACCGACTTGCATAGCCCCAGAATGCTAATAATTCCTATGGTTAAAATATGGCCGGAGTGCACTGCACTCCGGCTTTTTTTGTAGACCAAATTTTGAGTTATAAATATGGTTTTAGCAAAAATTGCCCCTGATTTTGAGCTGATTCTCTGCATCTTAGGGTGTTGATGCAACATTTTTGTAAAGAAGTACTCTTTCCAAGGGAGTACTCACTGAAAACCTAAAAGCACCCGGCCATGATCAGGAATTACCTCCGTATTGCTTTCCGAAATCTATTCAAACACAAAGGTTACACCGCTTTGAATGTACTGGGCCTTGCCGTCGGTATGATGGTCTTTTTATTGATTGCACAATACGTCCGGTTTGAGCGTAGTTATGAGGCATTTATTCCCAATGCCGATCAACTGTACCGGGTAACACTGGAGCACTACCTCAACAATGAATTACAGATGGCCAGCGCAGAAAATTATCCAGGAGTGGGGCCGGCTATGCTGGAAGAGTTGCCGGAAGTAGAGGCCTACGCTCGTCTTTACAATATGGGCTACAAAAACAATGTGATCATCACCAATAAGGAGGCCAGTCCAGAACCCATTGCCTTTAAACACCGCCGTTTCATGTACGCCGATTCATCGTTCCTGCCTTTGATGGGCTACGAAATGGTGAAGGGTGATCCGGTGACGGCATTAGCGGAGCCGCTGAAAGCTGTTATTTCCGAAGAATACGCTCAAAAGTATTTTGGAGAGGCCGATCCCATGGGGAAGTCGTTACTGATGCAGGATGATGATTTTAATAACGAGCTGGTAGAAGTGACCGGCGTTTTTAAAGATTTGCCACACAATACGCATCTGAAATTTGATGTGTTATTTTCTTACCGAACCTTATTTGGCCGATACGAACAGGCTCCACAGCGTTATGACCGCAGCTGGCAACGCAAGGATATGTATACTTTCGTAAAACTGCGAGAAGGGGCCAATCCAAAATCGATAGAGGCTGCATTGCCGGCATTGGTGGAGAAATACAATCCGGAGTTGGCTGAGTTGAATCGGAAGGACGTGATGGCTCTACAGCCGTTACAGTCCATTCATTTGACTTCCGATCTGGCCGAAGAACCGGAAGCCAACGGGGACGAACGCATCGTTTTCTTCATGACCCTGATCGGCATCTTTGTCATTCTTATCGCCTGGATCAATTATGTCAACCTCTCTACGGCGCGTGCCGTTGAGCGGGGTAGGGAAGTGGGCGTCCGCAAGGTAGTTGGCGCTCAAAAGGGGCAATTGATCAGCCAGTTTTTGGTAGAATCGGCTATTGTGAATCTGCTTTCGCTGGTGCTGGCGGTTGGCTTGACATTGCTGGTGTTGCCCTGGTTCAATCAGGTATCAGGGTTACAATTGAATATGGCTTCACTTTTTGCGCCCTGGTTTCTGCTGATGCTACTGGGGATTTGGGTAGTGGGGACACTGCTTTCCGGTTTTTACCCGGCCATGGTTTTGTCCTCTTTCCGGCCCATTGCTGTGTTGAAAGGGCAGTTGAAGCATACAAGCAGTGGCGTTTTGCTCCGCAAAGGATTGGTAGTTACCCAATTTATGGCCTCCGTTGTGTTGATCGTGGCGACGTTTGTAATCTACAACCAACTGAAATATATGCTCAACGGTGATATGGGCATGAATATCGACCAGGTATTGGTGGTGGAGCGCCCCGGTATTTCCGAAAGAGACCGTAACGCATATAATTCAGCTATCGATGTATTTCGGGCCGAATTGCTACAGGATAGTGATATCGAAGCCGTTTCTGCCTCCCTCACGGTGCCGGGTAAACAAAGAGAATATAAGGGGGGACTCAAAAGATTTGGGGCACCAGATAATGAGATGGTCAGCATCCGGATCAATAGCATGGACTACGATTTTCTGGAAGTATTCCAGATGGAATTGTTGGCTGGGCGTGGCTTTTCGCCGGATTTTCCAAGTGACCAGGATACCTCGATCATTCTTACCGAATCCGCCTCACGGCTGCTGGGGTTTGAGATGCCAGAGGATGCTATTGGGCAAACCCTCACTGCACCGGGTTGGCAATGGAATCCCATTGTAGCGGGGGTAGTTAATGATTACCACCAGGTTTCCCTGAAAAAGGCATTGGAGCCTTCTGCATTTTTTTGCTCCCCGTATTCCGGTGAGTTCTATTCCATGCGGGTGAAAACCAATAATTTGTCTAAAACCATTGCGCACGTTGAACAATCTTGGAGCACAGCTTTTCCGGGCAACCCCTTTGAGCACTTTTTCCTTGACGACTATTTCAATCGACAATACGAAAATGAGCGTCGCTTTGGAACATTAACCACCATTTTTGCAATTCTGGCCATCATCGTTGGGTGTTTGGGATTGTTTGGTCTTTCCGGCTTTACCATCACGCAGCGCACCAAGGAGATCGGCATCCGCAAAGTATTGGGGGCCAGTACCGGTAATATTGTGACCCTGTTGTCCAAAGACTTCCTACGGCTGGTCATACTGGCCATTATTCTGGCCATCCCGCTTTCCTGGTATGCCATGAACAACTGGCTCAATAGCTTTGCCAATCGCATCGACCTGCACTGGTGGATTTTTGCACTGGCGGGAATTGTAGCGGTGCTGATTGCCTTTTTTACCGTTAGCTTTCAGAGTATTAAGGCTGCGCTGAGTGATCCAGTGAAGAGTATCAGGACGGAGTAGGCTCGTAACCACCTAATAATTTGAACCACAAAAGGAACAAAGATCACAATAGAAATTAGAAAAATCCATCCGGATTTTTCTAATTAAACTTTTGTTTTCTTTTGTCTCTTTTGTGGTTCCAATTAAATATCGCCGTACAGGCAAATTCTATATGGTTATTGCTAACGCTAGTCTCTTTTTTTACACTTGTTGCCAAGTGGGTGAAATGAATTTCACTCAACCGGTTAGGGGTGGTTACGTCTGGCGAAGTCTTTGGCAAAGTAGGTGATGATCACATCTGCACCGGCGCGGTGAATACTGAGCAGCGTTTCTGGCATGGCTTGTTCGTAATTGAGCCATCCATTGCGACAAGCAGCCAACAGCATGGCGCATTCTCCACTGACATGGTAGGCAGCGATGGGCAATTCAAAGTTGTTTTTTAATACGGAAATGACATCCAGGTAATTCAAGGCCGGTTTGACCATGAGAAAGTCTGCCCCTTCTTCTGTATCAAGCTCTGCTTCAATCAGCGCTTCGCGCTGGTTGGCGGGGTTCATTTGATAGGTTTTTTTATCACCGGCCTTGGGAGCAGAATCCAGCGCATCGCGGAAGGGGCCGTAGAAAGCACTGGCGTATTTGGCGGTGTACGACATAATGCCGGTATTGACGAATCCCGCTTCGTCCAGGGCCTGGCGCAGGTAACCCACGCGGCCATCCATCATATCGGAAGGGCCGAGGATGTCAAAACCCGCTTCGGCCTGGGCTACACCCATTTTGGCCAGGATAGGCAGCGTCTCATCGTTGAGAATACGGCCATCGTTGACCAGTCCGTCGTGGCCGTCAGAGCTGTATGGGTCCATCGCCACGTCACTGATCAGGCAACATTCCGGAAAACGAGCTTTGATCTCCAGAGCGGCCTTGAGGTAAAAATTATCGGGATGGTAGCTGTAGGTGGCGGTCTTGTCTTTATTGGCCTCGGGTACCGCAGGAAACATTATGAATTTATCCAGTCCCAAATTCATACATTCCTCAATTTCTTTCAACACTTCATCGAGGGAAAGCCGGAAGGTGCCGGGCAGGGAAGTGATTTCCTGGCGAATCTTTTCTCCTTCAATCAGAAAAATGGGCTGCACCAGATGATCCACAGTGAGATGAGTTTCCTGCACCATATTGCGGATGGCGGCATTGCTGCGGTTGCGACGGGGTCTTCTTTGCATTTGGGTTACATTTTATTGATGGGCCGAAATTAGCAATTGAGGGACAGACTCAGGAATTTTTCGGCAGGCAACTAGGGTAGTGGCGGGAAATTTGACGTTCGCTTGATAATTAGGAAAAACTGTGAACAAAAGGTATTTACTTCTTTTCCGGTTTTTTGGGCACCGGGTCGTAACCGTGGGTTTTGCTCCATGGATGACACCGACCAATACGCTTGAGGCCCATCCAGGTGCCTTTGAGGATGCCCCATTCCTGAATGGCTTCCACCATATAATGGGAGCAGGTAGGCTGGTAGCGGCACTTTGGACCCAGCATGGGCGAAATAGCATATTGGTAAAACCGAATGGGAAGAATGAAGATCGTTTTTAGAATGCGGTTCATGACAATAGCTTAAAATTCGATAAGTTCTGAACTGGCGCCTCGTTGTAGTAGTACGGCTCCCTGCGTTCGTCCCGGACCGATAATGTTGACCAGGTTTTTCTGATCGTCGAAGACTTCGAGCAGGATGTCATTTTCGATACCGAGGGTGGCCATCTTTTTGACACCGGTAATTTCCAGGTAGCACCACATTCCCGCCAGATCATTGGAGATTTCTTTTCCTAAAAATTCGAAGGAGACAGGTTTGCCATCTACCGTTAGCCGAAAGTGCTGTGCCAGGTATTCGGCAATATAAGTTGAGGCTTCGGCAACTTCCTTTTTGGTACAGATAAACAATTTGTCCTTGCCCTGGCGGCGTAATGCCTCCTCAAAGTCATCGATGAAGACATGTAAGCTGATTTGTAGTGCCTGCTCAGCCTCGTTGTATTCGACCATACATTTGCTCACGTGAAACTCATGCAACTCCGAATGAGCAGCCGTAATAGATAGCAAAAAAGCCAGACAAGAGATCAACAATTGCATATTATTTAATTAAAACAAGTTTCCAATACGCTCCAACGTCATGATTAAGGCCGGGCCGGCAGCCATACCGGAGATAAACAGGTTCCAGTCGCGCTGCTTTATTTTCAACACATTAAACGCCAAAAAAGATGCAAGCAGTATGGCGGCTACAATAATCAACTGGCCTAGTTCAACACCGATATTAAAGGCAAAGAGCTGGGTGACCAGCTCACTTTCCTGACCGGGAAACAGGGAAGATCGAAAGAAATTGGAAAAGGCCATACCGTGGATGAGGCCAAACCCCAGGGCCAAAAAATAATTGGCGTGAATTTTAGTATCATTGTCCTTTTGGGAATAAACCACATTGTACAGGGCCGTAAGGAAAATGGTGACCGGTACCAAAAATTCGATCAGCGCGGCAGGCAAGGTGAAAATATTCAATGCTGCTATAGCCAGTGTGATGGAGTGCCCAATGGTGAAAGCAGTGACCAAAATAGCCACCTGTTTCCATTGCGAAAGCTGATAGATGGCACACAGCGCCACGACAAATAGTATATGGTCATAGCCACCCGGATCAAGAATATGGTCAAATCCTAACTCTAAGTAGACGTTGAAGGTCGATTTCAAGGTGAAAATATTTTGTGGGTGATTGCTAAGGGCTCAGCGAAGAATAACTTACCCATTTGATACGGCTCTTTTACCACCAGCCGTTGTTACTCAAAGCCTCGCATAGTGGTGGCTATTCTCGGTTTTCGTGCCTAGCCTGGTGGTAAAATACCTCGCCTGAAACAGACAACTTATTTTTCGCTGACCCCTTAGGCAAAAATTCGCGACAAAAATAAGTAACCTGTCCTGTAATTACTGATTTAATAAAAAATTAATGCCAGGGCTAAGGCCAATTGCGCAATTTTATGTACTTTTATGATCTATCACAATTAATCCAATCCCCCAGACAAGTCCTGTTTTTAATCCCCCCGGATTGAGCTTTTCTACTACCAAATACATTTCCGGCAGCACTATTGGTGCCCGGTTGTGCAATTTGCCTATTTGAAAATCATTAAATATCAAATTTTTAGCAATGACGACATTTACAAAAAGATGTTTATTCTTGCTCGTGCTAATCTGTTGTATGGGTTGGAACGTGCAAGCTCAAATGATGACGACAACCTTGTCGCCGGGGGATCTGGCCTTTACAGGGTACCAGTCCGATGATCCGGATGAATTCTCTTTTGTATTACTTACAGAGGTGGTCAGCGGTACGGAAATTAGTTTTACTGACCACGGCTGGTTTGCAGCTGGAGGGTTTCGGGACACCGAAGGGGTTAAAACCCTGACTTTTACGAGTGACTATCCTTGTGGAACAGAAATTCACTACAATCCGGATGGCTTTTTTGTTGCTGAGACCTCAGCAGGAACGATGTCGAGTAGTGGAAGCTTTGCCCTTTCAGGCAGCGGGGACCAACTTTTTGCCTTTCAGGGTACAGAGGCTGCCCCAAGTTTGGTTGCAGGAATGCAAATGAACGGCACATGGGAGGCCGATGCGACCAGTTCTAATACTTCTGCTGAGCCTGCTGCACTGGCGGGAATGACATTGGAAATCTCTCCGGAAGTAGACAATGCGGTGTACAGTTGTGAAATTACTGGAGAAACTGCTGAAGAAATTTTCGCAGCTTTGATCGACCCTATCTATTGGGAAGGTGATAATAGTCTGGACGGTTTTGACGGCTTGCCTGCCGGCTGTGAATTCGATTGTGGCTCGACAATGGATCCAGGATGTACAGAACTGTTTTTCTCTGAGTACATTGAAGGCAGCAGCTTTAATAAATGTGTCGAGATTTACAATCCTACGATGTCTACGGTAGATTTGGCAGCGGGTGGTTACGGTATTGCGCTGTATTCCAACGGAGCAGCATCGCCAACTTCAACGGATAATCTCTCCGGTAGCATTATTTCTGGTGGAACTTACGTAGTTTGTAATGCAAGTGCAGCGTTTTCCAGCGATGCTACCTCAGGCACTGTAAATTTCAATGGTGATGATGCCTTTGCTTTGACCAAAAATGGTGAGAACATTGATGTGATTGGCAAGATCGGAGAGGATCCTGCCGGAGGTGAATGGGGCTCTGGAGATGCATCAACTGCCAATAACACCATTCGTCGGAATATGAATATCACTTCAGGAGATCCGGATGGTAGCGATGATTTTGATCCGGCTGATGAATGGACCGGTTATGCAAATAACAATGCAGACGACCTCGGTAGCCATGTCAGTACCTGTATCGAGGCACCGGCTTGTATGATTACTAATCTGTATATTACTGATGTTCTTGGGTGTAATAATAATGGTACCTCCGCTACAAATGACGACTTCTTCGCTTTTGATATTGTGGTAGAATACACCAATGCTCCATCCACTGGTAATCTAGTAATTTCAGGGGATTTGGCCTTTGGAAATGATATTGTAGTTCCAGTAGCGGATTTGACGGGAAGTCCATTTACAATCACCGGAGTATATAATCCAAATTTCACCTATTCACGCGCCGGAACTTCCGATGCAGATGGCTTAGCATTGCCACTTTCTGCCAGCTTTACGGATGAACCACTTTGTCTTTTCAGTACTCCAGATGCCGGTCCGGCACTACCTCCTTGCTCGGTTGCTGATCCTTGTACAGAATTGTTCTTCTCAGAATACATTGAAGGAAGCGGCAACAATAAGTGTCTGGAAATCTACAACCCGTCAGAGGTAGATGTGGATATGGGGGCTGAAGGTTACCAGATTGAAATTTACTTCAATGGAAGTACCACTGCTGGTTCTACCATTCCCTTAACTGGAACGATTGAGGCCGGTAGCGTTTACGTAGTATGTGATAATTCTGCAATGCCACAATTTTTGGCTGCAGCCGATGCCATTTCTGCAGCTAGTTTCTACAACGGTGACGATGCAGTGGCACTGGTGAACAGTGGTGGATACACCGATGTGATTGGCCAGATCGGTTTTGATCCGGGTTCTGCCTACAGCAATGGTGGTGTTTCTACTCAAAACAGCACCTTGGTTCGTCCGTTTGGCATCACTGGTGGTGATAAGAATGGCTTTGATGCTTTTGATCCAAGTGCTGGCTATATCGGCTTGCCACAAGATGATGTGAGTGACCTGGGTATTCACGTAAGTGAGTGTAATCCATATCCTCCAGGTTGTGATCCATACACCATTGGCGATTGCGGCGGAGAAACAGATTACGATTTTGACACCGGGATCTTCACCTTGGCTACAAACTGTGTGATGACCAGTTTCTTTCAAGATGCTCAACACGCAGTACTTAAAGAAATGTGTGGCGACTTTGAAGTGACGACCAGAGTACTGGATATTACTAATACAGACTGGGCAGGTATTGAAATTCGCGAAAGTCTGGCTCCCGGTTCAAAAATGGTTGGACTGAAAACAGATTTGACAAACTTCCTTCGCCGGGATGTGAGAATGAGTACAAACGGTTATCGTTTATCTCAAATCTTCTTCCGTCCTGGTGCCGTTTGGCTGAAGCTGGTACGCTCTGGTACACAGTTTATCGGTTATGCATCTTCTGATGGCAATAACTGGCAGATGGTACTGGTGGTGAATGTACCGATGGATGCTTGTGTATACGCTGGTATCTACGTAGAGTCGTCTACACCAGGAGAGGCTGCAGTGGGTATGTTTGATAACTTTACCGTGAGCGGTAGCGGGCCACTGACACTCAATGTTGATCGTGACCTTCAGGAAGCTCGCCGTAAGGGTGATCAGGTAGAGTATCCATTCGGAGCTGAATTACCACAAACAGCTGTCGGTGAGGTAGTAACGGCTGATATGAGTCTGTTCCCAAATCCAGCGACCGATCAGGTGAATGTGGTGCTGCCAGCAATGGATGGCGCTCGTGGTGACCTGAGCATTGTGGATATGAACGGAAAACAGGTGTATCACCAGCTTTACGATCTGGATGGTCAGCAGGTGAAAATTGATTTGCAATTGCTTAATCTGAGTGGTGGTGTGTACCAGATGGTACTGCGCACTAACGATGAAGTGATCACCAAACGATTTGTCAAGACAAACTAATCCTGGCTAATATAGCTAGTAATAGAATGAGGGTGTGGGCATTGCTCACACCCTTATTTTGTTTTGGCTATAACGGGATTGGCCAAAGGTGGAAAAATTTCTATTTTGCGGAATGTTTTATTTAAAAATATAGCTTATGCCAATCAGAATGGAAAAAGACCCCGAACAGGGGGGAAACAGACGACCCAATACCGGACAATCCGGAGGAGGAATGGGTGGTTCTTTGATGAAGCTCCTTCCATTTCTACTGATGTTTTTGTTTAAGCGGCCCAAGTTAATTTTGCCGGTACTGCTGGTTGCGGGAGCCTGGTATTTTTTCTTTGGCGGCCAGGAGATGCTTAGTGGCGGCGGTGGCGGCTACGAAAATACCGATAATGTTCCAGCATTTTCGCTGGGTGCATCCTTGGATCAGGAGCGCTACGATAAGGCAAAGGTTTTTGAACCATTGGCTTATGGCTACGGAAATGGTCTTCCACAGCGGGTAAGCCTCGAACAGTTCGCTCCCAAGCGTGGTCATCAGGGCAATCAGGGCTCCTGTGTGGGTTGGGCAAGTGCCTATGCCGCACGTACCATTCTGCACTCCAGAGCTACTGGAATTGATCCTGATCGGGTGGCATTTAGTCCGGCTTATTTGTACAATCAGATTGCGTTGGAAGGCTGTCAGGGGGCCTATATGTTGGAGGCTATGAAGACCATGTACGAAAACGGAGGGTTGCCGTACAATGAATTTCAATACGATGAGCGAACCTGCTCTAACTATCCGGGCAACTCAGCCCTTGCAGAGGGACGACAGTATAAAATCAAAGGATACAACCGTTTGACGGTGGGTGGCAATACATATACGCCCGACCTGCAGGCCATCAAGCAGAATCTGGCGCAGGGGGCGCCGGTGATTATTGGCATGCAGGTAGGTGGTACCTTTATGAGTCGGATGCTGGGGCAGAAGGTTTGGTATCCTACCCAGGGTGATTACGGTATGCGCGGTTTTGGTGGCCATGCCATGTGTGCCATTGGGTACGACGATAACCTTGAAGGTGGCGCTTTTCAGATTATGAACAGCTGGGGCGAGCAGTGGGGCGACCGTGGTTTTGCATGGGTTCGGTACCGGGACTTCGAGCATTTTGTAAAGGAGGCCTATGGGTTGTACCCAATGGGAAGCGCTGATCAGGCCAGTAATGCCAATAAGTTGGCTGTGGAATTTGGACTACTCGATTTGGCTACACAAAATACCATTGCACTGCAAAAGGAGCAGGATATTCTTTTCCGTACGGTGCGTCCAATTAGCAAAGGTGATAAGTTTAAGGTATTGGTGGCCAATAGCATTGAATGTTACATCTATGTATTTGGTCAGGAAACGGATGGATCGAGCTATGTACTGTTTCCCTATACCGAAAAACATTCGCCGTATTGTGGAATTACTGGTACAAGATTGTTTCCCAAGGATTATTCAATGAAGGCAGATGAAATTGGCAGCACAGACTACATGGCGGTAGTGGTGAGTAAGTCGGAATTGGATTTTAATCGATTCAATCAAATGCTGAACAATAGCCGTCAGAGTAGTTATGCCGGTAAAATCCGCGAGGCACTGGGTAGCCAACGCATTACCGATGTGACATTTAAGGCCGGGAATACGGTAGCCTTTGAGGCCGATTTGAATGGAAAGAATGCGGTGGGAATGGTCATTGCGCTGGATAAGCAATAGAAAACTTCAAACAAAAAATCGTAATAAAAATAATGATGATAAATATAATCATTATTTTTATCATCATGATAAAAGTAACGAATTGGTGGATCGGGGTAGTGGACTCCTGTCCACCAATTTTGGTTTTGGGACATCACGGACGCTGCGTGAGCTGCCTGGACCGTGCCGGAGCGTAGCGCAGGCAGTACCGAAGGCTTTGCCGGAGGTACCGATAGCGGGGAAGGGAGCGGCCCTCGGTTGAACCGAGGGACACGCCCAAAAATCTTTATAACATAGATTCTACCTCATCCCGGCCGATGACTTCCTCATAGAGGTCGATAATCTGACCGCCAATATCTTCACCGTTAAATTGCTGGGCGTAGGTGTAGCCGTTGCGGATCATCTTTTCGCGCAGGTCTTCATCGGATAGAATAGTGCGGATACCTTCGGCGATGGCATCCGGGCTGGCAGGATCGACAAGCCAGGAATCGGCGCCGGCGGCTTCGGGCAGAGAGGAAACGTTGGAGGTGATCACCGGGACTTCACTGAGCATGGCTTCGAGGATGGGAATGCCAAATCCTTCAAAATAAGATGGGTACAAAAACAGGTCGGACTGCTGGTAAATGGCCGGTAAATCGGCAAAATCGGGACGGATAAACAGTACTTTATCGGTCAATCCTTGCTGCTGAATAAAGGCCTGAACTTTTCGGCGGTAAGCGCCGCCCTGGCCAACGACGACCAATGGAAAAAGATCAGATTTGGGCAGTAGGCTCATGGCCTGCACAATACCTAGCAGATTCTTCCTTTCGATAATAGAACCCACGTACAGGAGGTAATTCTCAGGGAGGTTGTATTTTTTCAGTACCGTGTCAATGGTCTTCTGGGAGCGCTCTTGTACAAACCTTTCGTGGCAAGACTGGTAGATGACCTGTATCTTGTCGGGATTGACATTGTAAAAGTGGACGATGTCTTTTTTTGTGCTTTCGCTAATGGCTACGATGCGCTGGGCATTCTCACAGGCATAGCGAAATTTGTAGTCATAAATCTGGCGGTCTACCCAGGAGTACTGATTGGGGTAGTGGCGAAAAATAAGATCATGAATGGTGACAACGCTGGGAATATTGACCTTGTGGAGGCCCATGGGAATTTCATTGCTCAGCCCGTGAAAGAGTTCAATGCGGTGTTTGACCAGATCACGCTTGATGCTGAATGCCCTCCAGTAGGCACCGCTGCCACGTTTGGGCATCTGCACATTGTACATTGGACTGTTTTGGAAATTCTGGGTTTCGCTGTTGGGCGTTATTTTGGGTGTGAAGAGAAAAAACTCATTATCGGGGTGGTAGGAGGACAAATCTTTGAGCAAGGTGCGGCTGTAATTGCCGAGACCGGTGAAATTGTTGAATAATCGTTTTGCGTCGTACCCTATTCGGAACATGTTGGTGGCTTGGCGAGTGGAGCAATGATATGCTCGGCCTCTTTACTTTTCCTTTTTGTTTAATAAGATTGAAGTCTAAATAGCTTCAATGATTATCATAAATATAGGTGCTTTTTTGTGAATTGATCAAAAAATAGCACAAATAGATTTTGGTAGCCCAAAAAGAAAAGCTCCAGCCAATTAATGAAGGCTGGAGCTTTTCCTGGATGGACGATTGCAGTTATACGGCAAAACTTTCCCCACAACCACAGGTACGTGAGGCATTGGGATTGTTAAAGTGAAAGCCTTTGCCATTCAGGCCATCGGTAAATTCCAGGGTGGTATTGCAAAGGTAGAGGAAACTTCTCAAGTCCGTGACGACCTTTACGCCTTTGTCCTCAAATACCTGGTCATCCGGCTTGGATTCGTTGTCAAAGTCCATTTGATAACTCAAACCGGAACAACCGCCACTGGTGACGGCTACCCGAACGAAATAATCATCGCCGTATTGGTTGTCGGCTTTGATTTGTTCTATTTTCGACTTGGCATTATCTGATACAAATAACATACTTGATCAATTGTGTGATTTGGCTATGTTTGTCGATCAAATCTGACCTCCAAACATGGTCTAAGCTATTAACGCACTAAGTTAAGCATTAGTTTACTTTATTTCAACATAGCATCCACATCAATGCCTTCCCGGTACATCTGCCAGATGGGATTTTGGCTACGGAGTTGTTGTACTCCTTTAACAACTGCATCGATGGTATAATCGATATCCGCTTTGGTGGTGCCGCGTCCCAGGCTAAAGCGAATAGAGCATTGAGCCAGATCGTCGCTCAAACCGTGGGCCTTCAGCACATAGCTAGGTTCCAGCGAAGCGGAGGTACAGGCCGAGCCGGTAGCCACAGCAATATTTTGGTTGAAGGTTTTCATCAATCTTTCCGCTTCAACGTGCTTGAAGGAGAGATTGGTCACGTGGGCCATTCGTTGGTCGCGATGACCATTGATAGTGACGGCTTCGAGTTGGGTGACCAGCGCATTTTCCAGCTTGTCACGCAGTTCTTTTAGTCTTTCCTGGCTTTGGGGTATTTGTTCCGCCGCAATTTCGGCGGCTTTGCCAAATCCGGCAATGGCTGGTACATTAAGAGTGCCGGAACGCATACCTCCTTCGTGGCCACCTCCGTCCATCTGGGCGGTGACCTTCACGCGGGGCTGACGACTGTTGACAAACAGCGCTCCGATGCCTTTGGGACCATACATTTTGTGGGCACTGAAGGCCATCAGGTGGATGCCCATTGCTTTGGGATCGACCGGTATTTTGCCAACAGCCTGGGTGGCATCGCTCATGAAAAGTACGCTGTGTTTGGCACAAATGTCTCCAATTTGCTTCATGGGTTGGATCACGCCAGTCTCATTATTGGCCCACATAACGGAGACCAGGATGGTGGTGGGTTTGATGGCAGCTTCCAGGTCCTGTAGATTGATCAGTCCGTCATTATCGACATCGAGGTAGGTGACTTCACCGCCCATTTTCTCAATTTTCTCACCCGCATCCAGTACGGCTTTGTGCTCTGTTTTCACGGTAATGATGTGATTCCCTTTGCGATGGTACATTTCAAAGACACCCTTTAGCGCCAGGTTATCCGATTCGGTGGCACCGGAAGTGAATACGATCTCTTTGGCCTCCACATTGATTAGGTCTGCAATTAGTGCCCGTGCCTGATCCACCGCTTCCTGCGCAATCCAGCCAAAAGGATGACTCCGACTGGCTGCATTGCCCGCGTGCTCGGTAAAATAGGGCAGCATGGCCTCCACCACCCGAGCATCGGTGGGAGTCGTTGCATTGTGATCAAGGTAAATGAGCCGATTGTCCATAAAAAAGGTCTTTTACAAAGCTAACGATTCCTTACGGAAAAAGTTGGCCTGAAACGATTCACGAAGAATGGATTGGAAAATGAGCAGTAATTTTTGCGGTTAGGCCCTTGAAAACGGTTCAGAGTGCAGAGATTTTACTAATTTTCCATTTTTGCAGATTTCTAATTCAAGCGTGTATGCCACTAGCCAATTCAGAAGATTTATTTGCTCAGTTTTCAGTAACCAGTAAGGAAGAATGGCTGGCCAAAGTGGTCAAAGACCTCAAGGGAAAGCCACTGGAGGATTTGTCGTGGCAATTGGAGGATACCGTAACCGTAGAACCATTCTACCACCCCGATGACCTGAGGGATGCTCCTATGCCCATTGTGTCTCCGGAAAGGAACCTCAGCTGGAATATTGGAGAATATGTGGTGGTGAGCGATGCGGCGCAATCAAATAAGGAAGCTCTGGAAGGGCTGGCCGGTGGGGTAGAGGCACCCTTATTTTTGTTGCGCCATGAATTGAGTGATAAAGAGTTGGCCAAATTGCTGGAAGACATTAATGTTACCTATATCTCGACGCACTTTTCTCAGTTGAGCCCGGACCGAGCTCCGGTAAAATTGCTTAAGCAATGGCTAGAATTATTGGATGAAAGAGGTGTGGACAATACGACTATCCAGGGATCGATCGATTTTGATCCGTTGCTGGATTGGGATAAGCCACCTTTAGAAGATTTGGCTCAGGGATTAAAAATCTGTCGGGAAGAATTACCTAATTTTCAATTGTTGCAAGTGAATGCCCGGCCTTTCCACGGCGATGTTGACCAAACCAGTCGCGAACTGGCCTATACCATTGCCAAGGGAAGTGAATATCTGGCACAGTTGTCAAAGTACGACCTGGAACCCGAAGCGATCTTACCACATCTGCAATTTTCTGTGGCGGTGGGGACCAGCTTTTTTGTAGAAATAGCCAAACTCCGGGCCCTTCGTTTATTGTGGCAGCAGGTTGTTGATGCTTATCAATCCGGCCTGGTCGCTACACCAAAAATTGCCGGACATTTTGCGCTGGAGTCACAGACCAAGGATGCCAATCAAAATATGATCCAGGCGGCTACACAGTCGATGAGTGCCGTATTGGGGGGTGTGGATACATTGTATGTTTTACCGGCTAATGCGGCCCTGCGGGAGCCCAGTACCGGTTTTACGAGGCGTATTGCCCGCAATGTGCAGCATTTGTTAAAGATGGAAAGTTATTTTGACCGCGTACTCGATCCGGCGGCGGGAAGTTATTACATTGAAACACTTACGGATAAATTGGTGGAAGCCGCCTGGGAGCAGTTTTGTACCATTGAAAAGGCTGGTGGATTTATGGATTTTAGGGGGTGAGGTCAATTACACTATCCTCTGCCACGACAAATATCCGATCACTTTCAATAGGCTTCACCTCTCCCAGTCCGGTAAAGGAGCCAAAAGCAGGCAGTAGCCCGAAGTGTTTTCCGAAGTAAAAACAAGGTAGTCGCAGCCGTTGTCGGCCGGTTCCTCTGAGCCGTACGGCGGGGTGAATATGGCCAGCCAGCAGGTAGGATTCGGGAATTTGTTCTTCCTCGGGTGGGTAGTGTGCGAGAATGAAGGGGGTAAGTTCCAATTCTTTAGGTTGCAGGGTCAGACCAATCCGATCGTAATCATCCGGAAAAAGGATGTCGTGATTGCCAGGGATCAATTCAAATGAAATATGGCTAAATTGTTGAATGAACTGCCCCAGTTCTTCCCAGGCCGGATTGTATTCACTGTGGAAGAGGTCACCAAGAAAGAATACCCTCTTGGGTTTGAAGTCCAGCAAAAGGCTAATCAAGCGATCCCAGTTGTCATCTTCTGCCGTTTGGGGCACTGGAATGCCTGCCTTACGGAAATGGGCCACTTTACCCAGGTGAACATCAGCCAGGAGAAGGGCCTGGGCTTCCTGCCAAAAGATAGCCCGAAAGGGGTGAAGGTGAAGCGTTTGTCCGAGTAGTTTGAAAATTTTGATGCCGATTGCTTTCACTTCTTTTTCAGGTTTTCCGCAACGATAGTGAGCACGCGCTCCAGTTCTTTTTGTTCCTGAGGAGATAGTCCCTTCATTAATTTGTTGTGGTGTGCTTCAAATTGCGGAAGCAATTTTTCGACCAGGTCATCTCCCTGGTGGCTTAGCACCAAATTGTTCTTTCGGCGGTCTACGACGTCGGTAGCTCGGTTGATCAAGCCTCTTGAACCCAGCATCTCAATGGGCGTGCGGATATTGGATGGTGCCCGGGCAATGGAGCGGGCCAGACTAGCCTGGGAAACTTGCGACTCCCGGTATAGGCTGTGCATGATGGCCCAATCGAGGCGGGAAAGTTCGTGTTTTTCAAGTAGCTCATCCTGTTGTTTGGTGGATAGCTTATTGGCGCGATGGATGCGGGCGATTAAGTTAAAAATGTTGGAGGAGGTGGCCATGATGGATGGTTTTTGGTAAGAAATATAAGCGACATTCGGATCGAAAAAATCGTAATAAAAATAATGATGATAAATATAATCATTATTTTTATCATCATGATAAAAGTAACGATTATTTCATTTTGCCAATTGCAATTTCATGCGCTGGATACGGTCTGCAAGCTTCTCGGAGCTCAGTCTTTCGCGTAAGCGATCCACCATAATGGGAAAGGAAAAGGGTGTGGCTTTGGCCGGCTTGCTAAGGATGATCTCCTGACTTTTGATGCGATTGAGGGCTTCCCGTAAACGTATTTCCTCCAACTGGAAGGTCATCACTTCTTCGTAGGCTTGCAATAGGAGTAAATTATCAGGTTCGTAGTCGCTAAATACCTCAAAGAAAAGCTGGCTGGAGCTTTGCAGGTGTTTCTCCTTTTTCTGTTTGCCGGGAAATCCTTTAAAAATTAGCCCGGCAATGCTGGCGATATCCCGGAATTTGCGCCTTGCCATTTCCGCTGCGTTGATACTGGCCTGAATGTCCTGACTAAGGTTTTTGGTAGAAAACAAGCCTTCTTGCAGAGCCTTTTCAATCGGTATTTCGATGTCACTGAGTAGCTCAAAGCCATAGTCATTCATCGCAATGGAAAAGGAAATCGGTTGCAGTTGAGCAATGCGATAGGCAATGAGAGAACCCATGCCTTCGTGTACATAGCGGCCCTCAAAGGGATAAACAAGCAGGTGATAGCCTTCGCGACTTTTGAAATACTCCAGCAAAAACTGATCACTGGCTGGAACGGTTGATCGTCCCTGCTGAATTTCGATGAGCGGCCGCAATTTTTCCAGCTCTACATCCGGGTATTGGTTTTGACTGACGGTATGCATCTTTTGACGAAGGAAATCGGATAGTTGAGAACTCAGCTGCATCCGTCCGCCCATCCAGGCGGGGACCTTGCCGGTTTTTTTGTTGGTTTTTTTGACCTGAACGGTCATATCCTTGATACGCACCAATTCGAGGCTGCGACCGGCAAACCAGAACACATCACCGGGTTTAAGCTGGGCCACAAACCACTCTTCAATACTACCGATACGACCCCCTTTCAGGTATTTGACTTGCAAATTAGAATCACTTACTATAGTGCCAATCGACAGCCGGTGGCGCATGGCGATGCGACGGCTATTGACTTTATAAATGCCATTTTCTACTTCCACCTTGCGGTACTCTTCATAGGCGTGCAGGCTGGCTCCACCGGTGGTGATAAAGTTGAGAATCCAGCCCCATTCATCGTCGGTGATGCTGGCGTAGGAAAAGGTCTTGCGCACTTCTTCCAGAATGGTTTTAGGATGAAATCCTTCGGATACGGCCAGGGTGACCAGATATTGAATCAGCACATCAAACGAGCGAATGTAGGGAATACGGCTTTCCAATTCACCCTGCTCAATAGCACTGCGCAGGGCTGCCGCTTCCATCAATTCCAATGAATGGGTAGGTACAAAATAGATGCGACTCAAGGCGCCGGGCTGATGACCGCTACGACCGGCGCGCTGTACAAAGCGAGCTACTCCTTTTGGGCTACCAATTTGCACGATGGTCTCTACCGGACGGAAATCCACACCCAGATCCAGACTGGACGTACACACTACCGCTTTGAGAATGCCTTCGTGTAGGGCATTTTCCACCCAGTCGCGCAACTTGCGATCAATGGAGCCGTGGTGCATAGCGATGGCTCCGGCCAGGTCGGGCGCCACTTCCAGGATATTCTGGTACCAGATTTCACATTGGGCGCGGGTATTGGTGAAGATCAGGGTACTGGTACTTTGGTGGATGATAGGAATGACCTGTTCCAGCATCTTGATGCCCAAATGGCCAGCCCAGGGGAAGGTTTCAATTTCCTGGGGTAGTACGGTGGCGACTTCAATCTCTTTCTTGATCTTGGCGCGGATGACTTTCACCTGGCTTTCCTGAAGGGTGTTGCCCATCAATACGGCCAGTGCTTCATCCATATTGCCAATGGTGGCGGAGATACCCCATATCTTCAATTCCGGTAAAAAGCCTTTCAAGCGAGAGAGGTTCAGCTCCATCTGTACGCCGCGTTTGGAGCCCATAAGTTCGTGCCACTCGTCGACCACTACGCTCTTCAGTTCGGAAAAATATTTGGGGTAACCCTTGGTGGCTAATAGCAATTGCAAGCTTTCCGGTGTGGTAATCAGGATTTGCGGCGGCGTACGTTTTTGTTTTTGTCGTTGGCTGGTGGAGGTATCACCGGAGCGAATGGCGATATCCCAATCGAGGCCGAGGTCAAAGGCGGCGCGTTGGGTGGCGGATTGTATCTCTCGGGTCAGTGCCCGAATAGGGGTAATCCAGATGGCGCGAAGGCCCGGTTTCTTTTTTGTGGGTTCCCGCAGATACTCCAGCAGAATTGGAATGATGAGGGAGTAGGTTTTGCCGCTTCCGGTGGGGGCATTGACCAGACCGTGATAGCCAGAAAGGTAGGCTTCCCAGCTTTGCAATTGAAAGGGGAAAGGCTGCCAGTTGAGCTTAGCAAACCATTGCTTTCCTTTTTCAATGAGCTGTTGGTTGGTCATTATGAGAAGTTGATTTCAAATCGAACACGGTAAAGTGGCTTTTGTTTGAAGTGGGAATGTAGAGGAAGGGGGTTGCAATCAATAGTAAAAAGAACTAAATTTGGAATTGATGTGTTAATTTTTAAAAGTAAACCATGGAATCTACGCCAATTCAACAACCATTAAATGATCTTCAATTGGAAATATTGAAACTATTTTCAAGGGACCTAGATAATGAAGATTTAGCAGCGATCAAAAGGTTAATCGTTAAGTATCTTGCGAAGAAAGCAACAAAAATGGCAGATAGGGTATGGGAGCAAAATAATTGGACCAATGAGGATATGGATAGGTTATTGGAAGCTCATGATCGAACTCCATATAACCCTACGAACTAACTAGGTAAGATGCACGTAGTCTTAGACACTAATGTTCTTTTGGTTTCCTTCTCAAAGAAGTCAAATTATAGATGGGTATTTGAATTATTTCTAAAGGAAGAAATAGTACTATGTGTAACCACTGATATTTTGATTGAGTATGAGGAAATTATTGCTAAACACATGGGAAGAGAGATTGCTAATGTTATTTTGCAGATTATAGAAAATGCACCCAATGTTGAATTAATCACAAAATACTTCAAATGGAATTTGATTACTCAGGATACTGATGATAATAAGTTTGTTGATTGCGCAATAGCTTCCAATGCAAAGTACCTAGTTTCAAATGATCGTCACTTTCAAGTTCTAAAAACAATCCCTTTTCCTAAAGTTGAAATTCTGACGGCAAGTGAATTTAAGCAAGCAATCTTCCCGGATGCGGATATTTAGCGGATGAGAGTTATACTAAGGTTTATACTAATCTTTTCTTTGTTCCTCCTTTTTTTCAAAGACGTCCTTTATCGCAGTATCATCCGCTACCACAACATTGCCGAAAGGCCCACTCTCCTCCTAAATAATAGAAACCTCCAGGCACTAGAACTAGAGACTTCGCCACAGTCCTTATCAGAAATTATCGATCTAGCTGATTATCTTACTACTCATAATCTAAGCTTTACTACCGGCTCGGCCTCTTCTGATCCCAATGCAGCTTATGAACTGGGTAAGGCCAATTGTGTGGGGTATGCCGCCTTGTTTACCAGTATTGCGCGTCAATTGATGGTCAATGCCGGCTTGGAAAACCGATACGAAGCCCGCCATTTAGTTGGGAAGATAGAGCTGCTGGGCTGGGATTTGCATCAGCTTTTTGACCATCCGTTTTTTAAGGATCATGACTTTTGTGTGGTTGAAGATTTACAAACCGGCGAAAAGATTTATATTGATCCGAGTGTGAGTGATTATTTGTGGATTGATCGGGTAACTTGTAAAAATGGTTGACATGAATAGGCAATTTTTGTTGGTGCTTTGTGGGCTTTTATTGTTAAATACCGGCTGCCAGCAAACTGAACAGTCCTCTCAAAGAGATCCGGCTTTTACCTTTGAATATAAGGGGCAATCCTATAACGTTGAAAAGCTTAAGGAATTCCAGGTAGCCAGGGAAACGATGTTGGTCACCACCATTGGCGAAGTGGACGCTACGCTATATGAAATCGATGAAAACCTGGGTGTCACCGTTGCTTCATTGCCGAAAGGCCAAAAACCAGAAAATGTACTGGATGCCTGGGTAGACAATACCTTGATGCTTTGGCGCAATAACTCTGAAAATGTGTCAAAATCAACACCAACTCGTGAATTCCCTTGTCGGGATGTGGCCTTCAGGTTTAAGGCCGATGGTTTGCAATATAATTCAAGGGTGATGATCGTAGGAGACAAGCTGGTGGAGTTGAGAGCGGTATTTGCAGATGAAGGTCAAAAAGAGACCTACCAAAAAGTTTTTGACTCGTTTACATTAACTCAATAAAAACACTATATAAATGACATAAAAAAGGAATGGCAAACGCCCGGCGGCTGAAGCCCTGCTGATATAAGTCATCAAAAAGAACCCGTCTTTTTAGGCTTCTAACCACCGGGGAGTATTTGGCTTTAAGCCATTTCCAATTGCTCTAGTTTAGTTTTTTGCTGTTTTTTCTGGTATTGTACGGTCGCAAGGATGGATAGAATGATGGTCGCTGCGCGAAATATATTGGCGCCCCAGCCCCCTAGTGCAGTATCTCCGGCACTAAACATGGTCCACCACAGATTCATGAAGAAGTGAAAGCCTAGCGGTACCCACAGGTTGTAATTCCACGACTTGTACAACCAGCTAAACCACATACCTCCCATTGCCGTCACCATAAAGATGCCAATTACCTCATTGGTACTACTGCCTTGATAGAGATGTCCCATACCAAAAATCACGGCACTCAATAAGGCGGCAGGAATAAATGCCCATCCACCCCGTCGATGCAATTGGCCAAATAAAAAACCACGGTAGAGCACCTCTTCACTCAAGGCAGGCAATAAGCTACTGCTTAACAGCAAAAGCAGATCAAAGCGCAATGTTCCATTTGACAACCACGCGTAACCAACCAGCATAGGCAGCGTGCAAAGGAAACTTACTTTGGCGGCCAGCGCAATATCGCTTTTGAGGCCAGTTTCCTTCACTGCTGTTCTGAAGCCGTACAACATCGTCAATACGCCCAGCGGGAAGAGACAATACCACACAATATCAATATAGGCGTTTTTAAAAGCGGAGGAAAAAGAAGGCATAGTCCAGCCGAGAAATTGGTGGATATCCCAAATTTGATTGGCCAAAATATAGGAAGCAATGACTACCAATGAAATGATGATTCGCTTTGTCATGATATTTGTTTTTTGATTTATTTTTTGAATAGAACAAAGGTAAGGTAGGCAGCAATTGCGTGCTGAAAGGAGGGACCAACGTAAAGGTCAGGGGACGAATGACAAGCATTTTGACCTTAATTGGCGTAGTCTTGGGGTGAATGACAAAGGGGCGGGGTGAATGGATGAGTTTAGAGTGTAGGAAGGTTTAGCTTAGAGAGGTGGAAGGTTATGAGGTTTATTAGTTGAGGCGGGGGAGACGGTTGAGGAAGTGTATACGGTTTAGGCGGGTTTGGCTTTGCTTGGTCATTTGCGAATTCTTGAATTCTGGGAATTCTGCTCTTTTTTAGTTTAGAGTTTAGTGTGTAGAGTTTAGAAAACAGGGGAGACGGTTTAAGAGGGTTTGGCTACAATAGCTTTTAGGCCAGCCAGCTCAAAAATTGAGCTGCTGCCCCCTAATCTTCCTTCATTCTTCAACCTGAAGAGGGTGGGATAAATAAAAGCCCGCCCACATCCGCCAGGCCGCCAGGAGCTTACGTACAGCTGGTGCATCAGCACAAAGCTGTCAGGGTAAAATGCTGTGGGTAGCATTTACAGAATCGCCGGCGAAGCTTATAAGGTCAATGACACTACAATATAAGCTAAAAGTTTTAAAAATAAAAATACAAAACAAAAAATATTTTACATAATGGCTTATTGCTGCTCCAGCAGTTGTAAAACATCCTTGCTGCGACCACGAGATACAGGTACGGTTTCCTCCAGATTTTCCAGATGCAGGTGGTAACCCTGAGCGTTGCCAGAAACGTGATGTACGTGTTGAAGATTAACCAGGTAAGAGCGGTGGCAGCGCACCATTTGTGGTAAGTCAAGCTGTCCCTCCATACTTTTGAGGGTATTGCGAAGCATGTCTCTCTTCACATCACCATTGTCGCAATGGTAGATTTCTACATAGTTGTCAGCGCCTTTAAGAAACAGGAGCGCATCGGCAGGGATTTTTAGGACTTCCTTTTCCTGTTCGTCAGACAGGGAAATAACCGGAAAGTCTGTCTTAGGCGGTGATTTTGACGGATGCTGATGATTAAATTGTTGAGCTGCCCGTTCGTACCGCTTCAGGCGACGGATGTAATCCATCACTACATAACCCATCACTGGAAAGATTAAGACGGAGGAAACAACAATGACAAAACCAAAAAGTCCACGAAAGGAGATGGGCTCCTCAAGCACCACCGATTTGTAAATATAGCAAGCTACTAAACCAACGGCGATGGAAATGATCAACAACAGGATTTGTTTGCCAACGGTCCAGCTTTCTTCTTTGATCAGTTTGGGGAAAATAGCCGGGACTACAAACCTCATCAACAAAATCATGGCGGCAGCGATCACCCCATAACCCGCTAAAAATAGATTCTTATAGGGCATCCGAAAACTGTAGGTTCCAAAAGGCTGGAAAACAATCAAAAAGAAGGCGATGAAGCCTCCGGTGGCCAGCGCATACAAAAAGTCTTTACGCGACTCACCGCCAAGGGGATAGGGTTCACTCAGAAATTTAAGCATCATGAATTTGCACTTATCGCGTGAAGATAGGCAGAAAATTTTTTCACTCAAAAACCTGATCTTAAATCCCTTTTTCCAGCCTAATGCCCGCGTGAATCAGCTTGGAAATATAAAAGGTCTCGTAATGCACATCCAGATTCATATGTTTGTTGGAAAAAATGTATTGCAAACTCAGGTCAGAGGTCAGATCTAGGGAAACAGCACACGTTAGAGCCGGGTAATGAACAGCTTTGTTCTTCGAAATTAGGAGGTTGTAATCCACTATGCCTTTAAGTGACCATTTTTTATAAACCCTTTGGTCAAATCCAATAGTCAACTCCAGGCTGCCGATATCCAAATCCTGGTATTCGGTAAACAGGGCCCACTGATTGACATTGCGGTAGTAGTTTTTGAGGGCGTAAAACTGCCGACCCAGATAACTGGCATCAGGAACGCGGTAGTCAATCAGGCCGGGATAGTAATAGCCTTGATTAAAGTTCCTTTGGTAAAATCTGCCGGTAAGGTCAATTTCAAACCCTTTCCAACGAAGGGAACCGCTTAGTCCAAAAGCCATGTTTTGCCGGGTCAATTGATCATTCCTTCGGTAGGAGCCCTGGGCTTTAATTGTCAGCAGTTTGTTGAGTTGAAACTTGGCAAAGAAGCCGAGGTTGTGGTCAATATCTGACGTCTGAAAGAGCCAGTTTTGTTCAAAAGTGAAACCGGCCTTCCACAAATCTCTCTGATAGTAAAAGGCCGTTCGGAAATATTCGTGAAGGCCCAGTCCGATGTTTTGCGCCAGGTCGGTAATGTGTTGATGACTCACCCAGAAATTTTTGTAGCCGATACTGGTGCTGAATCCTTGAAAATCAATGTTGTAAATCCTCAGGAAGTCATCGAAATCTGGTTGGTAAAAGTCGCCCACTTTTAAATCAACCGGAAAGGATAGCCCCAAAATTTGCAGGGTGTCCTCAACAGATAAGACAATCTTGGGAAACAAGAAAATATTGCTAGCTCTATTGGAACCACCGGAAAAGCTTCTCTGCTCAAGGTAAGCGCCAATACTAACGCCATATTTTTCCTGGTAAACGGAGTTGAGAAATACACCGGCATAGGTGGCATAATGACTAAATGGATTGTCGGTAAGGCCATCGTATTGCCCGTAGCCTGGGTTGTTTTGCCGACGCACCGATTGGATGTAATCGTCGATGAAAATGGAACGATCGGAATAGGTGAAAATGTGTTGCCCTTTGAGTTCAAACTCAAAATTGGTGGTCCATTTTGTTGAATCCTGGGCCTTAATTTGCAAAAAACAGATCAGAAGGAGCGAAGAAAAATACAGTCGGTTCATTTCATTTATAAAAGGTGTTGTTTCTAATGACAAGCAAAATTCAAAAAGGTTTCACTTCCCTTTTTAAGTAGCCCCAATCCAAGTATCAGCATACCAAGGGCCACAAATATCCAGAGGCCTTTATGTTCATCTTTTTTCTGGGGCGACTGGCGGGCTTTCGCCCAATAGGACTCATAATCAAAAAGAATGCGCTTTTCTCCTACTTCGCTAATCTTCACAATGCGAGGCCCTCGTGCGGCCTTTTCCAGATGGTATTCCTGAATGTAAGCATCACCCTGAAAGAAGTCAACAGCACAGGGAGTCCAGCCATCGTCAGGACGATAGAAGGTGCTGGTTTTTCCAGTTTTTTCGATTTTGACAATACGCCTACCGGCCGTTTCACAGACGTAAATATGACCATCACACCCTTGGGCAATGCCCAGCAATACATCATTGTGCTTGTCATAGGGGCGTTTGGCTGTTTTGGTAATAAGGTGATCAGCCAGGAGTTTGGCCTCGCCATTTCTATCCAATTGATACACTTTCCCTTGACCATCGCCAATTTCCGGCACGTAAACGACTCCTTTCTTATCAACGTAAGTGCTTTGCGACCACTTTAGATAATGATCATTATACTTTGATTTATTTCCCTGGCCATCAATTACCCAAAGGTGGTGATCGATTTGAAAGAGTATTTCACCTGTGGGCAAATACGCCGCATTTCCACCAAAGAACTCTTCAAAATTCTCGGTGTGAAATAGCGTATCTAATGTCCCATCCCGATGGAGTCGGACCATGGTATGGTTGCCCTCGCCGTGTGCACTCACCGGATTTCCCTGAGCGTCGAGATTGATGTTGTGTGCATGGAAATCCTTTAAGAGCACTGCCAACTGTCCATCGGGTGTCAGCCGGCAGAGTGAACCCCGGCCCTGATGGAATATATCGGCAAAATAAATATTCCCCTGATGGTCTACCCTGAGGCCCCAGGAAGGATGGGCTGTAGCTGATGGCAGGAAACTGAATATTAAAATAGCGGAGATAGTTAATGATCGAATTTTCATATGCTCAGTTTGTTCTGCCACAAAAATAGAGGTCCAACTGGCTCAAAGGGACGTTAGTAGAGCAACGTAAGCTTTCCGTCGAGGAACAACAGGTTGCATTTTGAATTCAAAAAAAAATCTATATCTTTGATGTACGAATTGTTTCGTATTTTAAAATAAAATAATCATCCGATGAGAAAAAATGTATTTACAAGCCTACTTGTGCTGCTATTCTTCACCAGCACTTTAAATGCACAAACAGATCCTGCTCCCGTAACTGCTAAAGAAAAGGGGGAGGTAATTGACTCCATTTGTGCCCAGCTCAACAACAATTATGTCTTTCCAGAAGTGGCCAAGGAAATGGCTGATCTGCTGCACAAAAAACTGAAGGAAAAGCAATACGATGCCCTCAGTGACCCGCGTCAGTTTGCGACTACTCTAACCACTGATCTACAGTCTATCAGCAAGGACAAACACCTGCGTGTCAATTTTAATCCACAGCAAGTAGAGGAGATGAGGGCATTTGCCGAAAGGCAAGAAGAAAATGAAGACGAGGAAATTCCGGAGGCCTGGTTGAAGAGCATGGCGCGCAACAATTTCGGCTTCAAGGAGGTCAAAATTCTCGACGGCAATATCGGCTATCTCGACCTGCGTGGCTTTAATGATCCCGCCTATGCCGGCCCTACTGCGGTAGCGGCCATGAACTATCTGTCTAATGCGGATGCCTTGATTATTGACTTGCGTCAAAACGGGGGAGGAAGTCCGGGGATGATACAGCTGATTACCAGCTACTTATACGGCCCGGAACCGGTACACCTCAATAACTTCTACTGGCGTCCCTCTGATGAGCATACCCAAACCTGGACGCTTCCTTACGTAGAAGGTAAGCGCCGACCCGATAGGGATGTGTATGTACTGACGAGTGGACGTACCTTTTCGGCCGCCGAGGAGTTTAGTTATAACCTCCGCAACCTGGAACGGGCCACACTGGTGGGGGAAACAACCGGTGGTGGTGCACATCCGGGAGGATCGGTTGTTGCTTCGGATCGCTTTTTGGTTTGGGTACCACAGGGGCGGGCCATTAACCCCATCACCAAAACAAACTGGGAAGGAACGGGTGTAGAGCCACATGTTAAAGTTCCGGCACCTGAGGCGCTGGATAAAGCACATGTGCTGGCCATGGAAAAGCTGATGGAAAAAGCAGTTAATGAGGAGGATAAAGCCTACTTTGAATGGCACCTGCCATCGCTGAAAGCAAAATTTAATCCAGTGAAGATTGAGACAGAAGTGTTGAAAAAATACGTAGGAGATTATGGCGATCGGGAGATTAAAATGAAAGAGGGTAAATTGTACTACAACCGAAAAGGCAATCCCGAAAATGAGTTGAAACCATTGGCGGAAGATTTGTTCTTCTTTGAAGAAGCTCCTTATTTTCGATTGAAGATTGAAGAAAAGGATGGAGAGGTTGTTGGTCTGCGGGGGCTCTACGAAAATGGGCATACCGATTACTCGGCCAAGACTAAAGCTAAGCCATAATACTTACGACAATAAACATCGAACGCCAGGCCATGCAGCTGCCAACTGGTTTGTTGGAAAGCTATGCGGCTTGGCGTAGTGATGTTATTTTCTTATGATTCCTTAGTGGTTTCGAAGCGCGTCAATTAGTTCTTCCTTATTCATTTGGCTGCGACCTTCAATACCGATTTCTTTGGCTTTTTGGTAAAGTTCTTCTTTGGTGCGGTCTTCGTAATCAGAAGCTTTACCGCCTTTTTCACCGGCATTGGGTGTATTGGCTATTCGGGCAGCTTTTTCTTTGCTGTATCCCTGATTGCGCAGCGCTTCGTATTGCTCATCGTTTTTTATACTCGGTCCGTGATCTTTAGTTTTTGCCATGATTACACCGTTTGGTCTTCGTGTTTGCCTTCGTACACCTCTTCTACCAACTTGCCATTAAAAGCCGGAAGGTCTTCAGGCGATCTACTGGTCACCAATCCTTCATCTACCACTACCTTGCGATCTACCCACATGGCTCCGGCGTTCATGACATCTTTGCGAATACTTGGAAAAGAGGTAACTCTACGCCCTTCCAGCACATCCGCTTCAATCAGCACTTGCGGACCGTGGCAAATGGCAGCAACCGGCTTATGTGCTTTGAAAAACGATCTTACAAATTCTACGGCCTGCTTATTCCGTCTCAGTTTATCGGGGTTGATCACACCACCAGGCAACATCAGCGCGTGATAATCAGATTGATCAACTTCGTAGACAGTATGATCTACAGTATAAGAAGACCCCCAATTACCGTTGGCCCAGGCTTTGATGGTGCCCTTTTCTTCTGAAATGATATGTACTTCAGCACCAGCTTCTTCCAGCGCCATGCGTGGTTGCTTAAGTTCTGATTCTTCAAATCCATCAGTGGCCAAAATGGCTACTTTTTTCCTACTTAAATCTTCCATAGCTTGGTTTTACTTGGTCATTATTTTTCTTTTTAACGAAAAGAGTGGGGTTGTGTTCGCAAGAATGAGAAGGGAATTACAGGCAAAACCCGACAATACTGTACGAAATGACATTGGCCAGGGCATGAGAAATCCATCCGGGAAGGATGCTTCCATCAGCCATTTTTTCATTGAGATAGGCCTGGAGGTATGCACCCAGGGCAGGAAAGAAAAAGATGACAATCAGAAAAAGCACGTTGTTGCTAATGCTTAAAAATACCAAGGTATGGATGGCTCCAAAAATGATTGCATGTAAGATATTTCCGCTTTGAAATCCCAGCCAATGAATGAGTCGCTTGGCCAGAAAACCCCGGAAAAGGATTTCTTCGGCTAGTGCGGTTTTGAAAATGGCGGTAACCAAAACGAGAAGCAGGGCGGATGCGCTGAACCCCATGTCCCTAAACTTTCCGGTCATGCTCTCCGGGTGAGTCATAATGGTCATAAATTCGTCATTGGTCCACACCAATAAGAGAATGGGTAAAGTGAAAACCAATGAAAGTAAGACCGCCAGTAAGTTCGCCTTCCGATTGGCTGGCTTTAAGCCAATGTAATCAAAAAAGCCTTTGGCAGATCTTGTTTTTATGATCCATACGAGGAATGGAATCAGGGTGAAAACCAATAATTGGAGTACGGTGGAAATAATGTCGTTGATCATGTTGTTAGGGTTTAAGGTTGATATTCCAGGATGTCACCGGGCTGGCAATCCAGTGCGTTACAAATTGCGGCCAGGGTATTGAAGCGTATGCCACGTGCCTTACCGGTTTTCAGTATGGAAAGGTTGGTCATAGAGATGCCCACTTTTTCCGAAAGGTCCTTGAGCTTCATCTTTCGCTTGGCCAACATCACATCCAGGTTCACTACAATGCTCATATAATCAGATTTTTGTCTTCCATCAATTGGCTTCCTTCCTTAAAAATCTCAGCCAATACCAATGAAGCAACAGCCAGCAGCAATGGACCGAAGGCAATGGTAAAAGAAAATTGTAATCCGTTATCCAGGTATGAAAAATTGAAGCAACTCATGATGAATCCAAGAAAGGCTAAAGAAGCAATGCTGCGAAAGTGGCCAATATTGCCAATGTAGAATGTTCGGGTATTCTGGAGCGATTGTAGAATAAGGATGACCTTACGCAGGATAGCCACGGTCAGAAAAACGAAAAATGCTCCACGCAACAGCAGCCAGTAGACCATCATGTGATTTAGGTTGCTGAGAAGTATGGCATCCGAAGGAAGCGATTTTGAGGCAGGATAATAGATGATGTCATTCACGCCATATCCCGGACGAAAACAGTTACTAACGTCTACCCTGGAGTAAAAAGTTGGGTCAAAATGCCAATGAATGACAGCCGCAACAAAAACGAAAAACAAAACGATAGCCAGGACCATTACTCCTTTACTTAACAGGAATGCCACCCGAATGATTTGGTTATTCATTTTTATGCTAAAGGTAAATAATTTTATGTTTTACATAAAATTATGGCATGGAAAAAATATTGGCTCTTCCTGTAGGAATGCACTATTTCTTACGAATAAAAGGCAATAAAAAAAGAGCTATTACCGGAAGAAGTAGGGGCAAATTGAGGTGGTGAGGTGCCATCCTGGAGGTAAAAAAGTCAAGGTGAGAATGAGCCGATAGTGGGACATTGATAGATATGGCAATCAGTATCTGGAAATTGTAAAGACCACTTCCATAAAAAAATAGGTATCGGATAGCCAATAAGGACTCATCCGATACCCGGGGTAGATTTTAAGACTTGTTGCGCTAGGGTAGCATGGTTGTAAAAATTAACTATTTTCGATCACACGAAGCCTTTTTGAAGGAGCTATCTCGGCTTAGCCGAGATTAGTGACTGAAAAAAGGTACAGTGTGGGAAGGAAAGAGTAATTTTAACTCCGTGATAATCCCATCGAAACAAGCCTTCTATTCACACTGAGCCAAATGAATGGCCAGTTTGCTTAGTGCAAGGCTGTAATAGGACAGGACATCTGCATCGAAGTCGATTTCTTCCTGGAAGTAGGTTTCGGCTTTCGCCAATACATCCTGCCCCGAATCTGGATGGGGAATACACAGGAAGACACCGTCCTTCTTCTTCATATCTTCATCTTCTTTGTAAATGGTGACAATGGCACAGGGGGCACTTTCGCCGTCGCGGTAAAGGCCCTCAAATTCGAATTTGCTGACCTGCGATTTTTTCCACATCAGGGTTCCTTTTTTATTGACAAAGTTATAATCTGTCAACGTTTTCCAGGAATAACCCTTTTTGTCATCCATGCCCTTGTCCAATTGTTCATTGTATCCAAAAGTAGCGTAGAGGTATTCTTCTTCGGTAGTCTGGGCATCAATCATGCTCCAGCAAATCATAGCCAGGAAAAATAAAAATAGACTTTTATTCATACCTTACTGTTTGATACAAGTTGACGTACAAGAGTCGGTAAAGCCACCAGCCGCCTGGTAAATCAGGGTCAGCGTATTGCCATTGATAGAACCACTGCCTGTGAGCGTCACACCATCTTGTGTCGCATTAAAATTGAGGTTGTCACCATTTACAGTTGCGGTCACATTAATAGTAGAGGCAAAGTTTCCAAAGTTTTGAATAATTACCGCATCTCCACTGGTCGCTGCTTCTACAATGGAAAGGGAATAGCTGTAGGTGCCGGAAGTACAGTTTTCGTTGACCTGGTAAGATCCGATAAACTTATCTCTTGCCGGTGGATCATCTTTTTTACAGCTGGAAGAGAGCATGATGGTGCTTGATAGCAAGCAAAAACACAATAACTTGAAAGTTGAACTAAATTTCATAATCAAAAGATTTAGCGTAAATTATGAGTATGTTGAATCAATTACATATCAGCTTATAGCGAATCACACTACAATTGCCATCGCTACAAATCCTGCACAAATTCCGGCAAAGGAATAATTATTGGCAGGCCGACAATAGGAGAGAATGTATTGGAAATGGATATTGATATTCTGACTACTGGTTTTAGGGTTATTTCTATTTTTCTAAAAGTACATTCATAGTATGTTGCCCCGAAAATAATCCTTAACCGGCATATTTCCAAAGTTCAGTTGTCACTTTAATAAAAAAACCGGCTCCAGGGTATCCTGAAGCCGGTTTTTTTTCTTTGTTATTGGGCTTACCTGACAATCACAAATTTCTTAATTTGCTGTTCGTTATCCTTCACCACACGTACAAAGTAAGTGCCATCACTCCATCCACTAAGGTTAAATCTTTCTGTCGAAGACCCCACCTCGGCAACTTTGCGTTGAAGCATCGACTGTCCCAATTGATTGAGAATTTCCACTTGTACTTCCTGACCATAGTAGCTACTCAAATCCAACTGAATCCCATCTTTGGCCGGATTTGGGAAGATGCGGAAGTCCTGACTGGCGAAAGACGACTCATCAACTCCTGATTGATCCGTATCGGGGACGCTCAGTGAAGGCATTGTACTTTCAATCACCTCCACATTATCAAAGGAGGCTGTCAACGTTCCGGCATTGGTATTGGTCAGATACAGTCCAAACTGAATACAAGGTGTCATGGGTACATTAGCGACCAGTACCATCTGCCAGTTGACGCCATCGGATGAGGCGGAACCAATAAACTGATTGCCCATACGCGTTATCTTCAACCAGGTCGCACTTGGACGGAAGAACTGCTGTGGAATAGCGTAGCCATTAGTGGTGGTCCTGATTTCCCGACGCAGGAAGTTGCCAAGGTTGGTAGCCAGAGCCACTTTTTTGGAGCCAGGCGCTTCGCTTTCGCGAGCAGAAATACCGGCCCAGCCACCGCCAATTGGACTCATTGAAGCCACATGAGCAATGATCTCTCCATCACCACATAGTTCGTATTTTACATAGGCGGCGTTGTCGGCACTCCAGTTGGTCGAGAAACAACCTTCGCTTTCAAGCGTAAAGGTTTCGGTTGGTACATCGTAGCTGGCATCATTACTTTCAACACAACCGATACCGTCATCTCCGAAGTCCATCCAGCCGCAAGGCAGTCCGGTAATCAATACATTTGCTACGCAGTTATTGGAATTGCCATTCACATCAGTAACGGTGACCCTTACCGGAACGGTTTCTCCCAATTGCTCACAGTACACATATTCAGGGGCGTAAGTAATGGTTGCAATCCCGCAGGCATCCTCCGCATCAAAATCAATACCAGTAGAGGAAAGGATTTCATCTTCACCGTTAAAATCAATGGAATTGCCCTGGCAAATTATGATTTCGGGAGCCAGGTTGTCTTCGACGGTAACAGTGGCATTGCAGGTACTGGAGTTACCATTCACATCGATTACGGTCAGGGTTACTGTATTGTCACCGACCTGTTCACAGGTAAATTCGGTAGTTGAAGCGGCAATGGAAGCTATGCCACAGGCGTCATTAGAACCACCATCGATATCGGCGGCAACAATGGAGCCGTTGCCATCGTCATTGAGCTGGACAGTCGTATTCTGGCAAACCGCATTGGGTGCTACGTTATCTTCAACGATTACTGAAGCGGTACAGTTGTTCGTATTCCCGTTGTTATCCGTCACTGTTAAGGTGACTGTATTTGTGCCTACATTTTCACAACCAAAACCCGCCGGATCAGCTACCAGACTGGCAATTCCACAGGCATCGGTAGAACCTCCGTCAATATCGGCGGCTACGATAGAGCCAGCACCGTTAGCATCGAGCTGGATAGTGGTGTTTTGACAAAGGGCTGTAGGCGACGTATTGTCGATTGGACATAGATCTAAAAGGAAGCGTCCACTACAGAATTTTTGAAAATTCGTTTGTGGCAAATCTTTTGAAATATTACCATCGGCATACCAATCATCATCGCCATTATCAGCCAGGATCTGGATTTCATCTCCATTCATTAAGGGAGAAGGAACTTCTACAATGGATTCAAAGCTGATGCCATTGTCTATAGTTGGTGCTGCCTCAATGGCTACGGGGGCTGTATTGGCATCACCATCCCAATAGTACAATTGGAAGTTATTGGGGGCAGCTGCTGGGCTCCCCGCCGGTCCTGCTACAATGAGGTATTCATCATTGTCATTATTGGAAATACTACGGATTCCTCTTCCGCCAAGGTCCAGTTGAATTGGCGTGCCAAAAATGGCGGACCCTGAGGAAGCGCCGGGGAGAGCAGTAAAATTGGCCACAGGCACAATCAACGCCTTGGTTCTTGCGGTGGTGGGTACGATCGGCGCTCTGAAACATACATAGGCGGTCGTGACACTGCTGGGAGCCATGACCAATCCCTCAATATTGAAACCATTAGAGGCTTCGGGGAGAACGCCATCAGTACTACTTGCAGCCAGGCCAAAGTAATTAGCTCCCAATCCATGTTGATTAGTGGCATCCCAGTTGACAAGATCATCTTTCAAGTATTGGTAGTAATCTACAAAAGTTAAATCTGTACCGAGGCCGCTACCTGAAATATCGGTAGCAAACATTCTTGAGCGATTAGGACGTTCTTCTCCATCTTTATTGTTCGAATGCGATCCTATCCAGTAAATGCGATTGCCTACCTTTACCGAAGCCTCAATGTCTACTTCTCTGGGCTGACCATCAAGCTCGAGGTCTTTGGCGAAATCAAAGGATTTTTTGGGCAAACCTGAATTGTTGCGGTCATAAAGTCGAATGATTTCATTTTCATCATCGGCCACTAGCATGTAGTTGGCATCAATGGCCAGGGCCGTTGATGCATCACTGGCGCCCGTGTGGCAAATAGCTGTAGGTGGTAATTGTGCTGATGCCGCGTATCTAATGTAGTAAAAATCTGAAAAGGTGCCGTCTGAAACTTCCACTTCGATTTCTGCATAGCCAACACCAACCGGGGTAATGGTAAGCGTACGTGCGCTTCCGGAACCTAAAAACATGAGGTTGGCATTGGGGACCACCGCTGGGTTGGAGCTGGTGGCAGTAACGATAAGGGTATTTACATTGGTATTTGCATCAGCAACATTAAAGATGATGCCTTGTGTTGCTGCCGGATCAGTTGGATCATTAATGACACTGCTAACATAGCCGCACCCTACCAGATTGAGGTCGAGGAAATCGGTGGTACTTACAATATCAACGACAATAATGGGTGCGTTCGGATCAGGAGCATTCTGCGTGCCGATAAGTTCGATATTATCGAAACGGAATTCATTATTTCCATCATTGTCAAAATCGCTGAAGCGGAAGATGACGCATGGCTGGTTTTCCAAAGAGTTCTCCGCACTCAAATCTATGCTTTCTATATGCCAGTTATCATCATCCGTCAATGTTTGATTGTTAATTGGCCTGGTCCAGGTATAGCCACCGTCGATGCTATATTCCAGGTCATAGGAGTCGTTACTATTGTCATCGTCAATGCGGTAGTCAAATCTCACGACTATGTCACTCCAATCCAGCGTACTTAGCGTAATCCACAATTCCGCATCATCGCCATCTCCTTTGATATCATTCCAGGCAATGGCGCTTCCTGCCGGGTGGGAAACGCTCTCATTATCAGTGTAGGCGGTTCCTCCTTTTCCATTATCATCTATTTCTTGGAAAAACTGTTGTAAAACCGGAAAACCTCTCACCTGTGAACTGGTTGGGACAAGTTCGGTGCCACTGCAAACCTCATCGAGGTCATCAAATGTCCAGATGGCCATTTGGTCTCCATTTGAGGTGATAGCTGGGAAGTTAAAGCTTCCGATGTGGTCAAGTGCACGACCCTCTAATGAAGTAGGGTAGGTGTCGCCTGTTGGTAATGTCCAGTTGGGAGCCGTGCCGTCCAGTCCTCCGGTGGCTACCCAATCGGTCAGTAAATCGCCGGTACTTTCGCCAATTCTGGCCGCGTAGGTTGGTGTAGCACCGAGGGCATGAACGATTGCCCCGGCCGGAACAAGTCCATCGCCATCTGCCGAAAAGACGATGTTAGCATAGCCACAATCACTACTGCCTCCGTCCAAATTGCTGACACCATCGAGTATATTCCAACCATTGTAAACAACACCATCCGGATCTCCAAGGTTATCACTGTCGATATCGTCACTCAGCGTTGGTGCAGTCGTTGTCTCAATTAGCAAAAAGGTATTTGATGTATTTTCAATATCGCCTCCGGAATCGGAACTAAATAACGCCAGCCCGGAAAAGCCGCTACCAGAGGAAGGTTGAATTATGGTTGCTGAGCCATTGGTAGTATAAGTATGCCCATTTTGGAGAATAACCAAATAGCCGTTGCTGCCAAGAGTTAGCCCGGAAAGGTCGAAAATAGTTTGTACATCACCAGGATCGCCTGAATCTCCTTCAATATTCACGAGGTAAGTTCCCGAATTGATGGTTGCTCCGGGGATTCCCCGGATTTCGACGTATTCATTGGGGCTATCTCCTCCCGGAGGGTTAAAAAAAATTTCACTGATGTACAACATTTGTACTGAAGCAGCACCAAAGCTACCCGGAGATCCAACATCGCCGCTGATTGAGGCATAAGACCCCTGCCCGTCACCAACAAAAGATAGGCTCCAGCCAAAAATATTATTGGTGCCAAGGTTTCCCTCCGAGGTGTAGCCGCTTTCATTTTGTGTTCTGATCGTGCCGGCAAAGTCCTCATCCCCATAAGTAAGTTGGTCTACCGTTACATTCAGGTTGTTATAAAGGTTGATCTCGTCGTTACGACCTAGATTGTTGGTGTATCCTCCAATGATCTTTATGGAGGCGGGTAGGCTCCAGTCAGTTCTAAAACTGGTAGCAGTCGCTTCACAAATAATGACTGATTCGCCGGGAGCTACCATTCCAAAAGCTGATAAATCAAGGGTGCCGGGGGCATCACTATCATCGTCAAAACTCCAGCCGGTCATGTCAATTGTGGTGGCACCGATATTGGTGAATTCCACAAATTCATCGCCATTACCCGAATACATAAATTCGGTAATACGCATCTGTGCCTCTGTCATACCGGGAAAGGCAACAAGTGCTAATAATGAAAAAAGTAGAGCTTTATTCATTGCAAGTATTTTGTTTGAATAACGAAAGTTAAATGCGAGCAAGGTTGGCAGATAAGTGAATCACCTATCCGATTGGATGTAGAAGAATCTCATAACTTGATGGACAAATATCTGTGGGAGGATTTCGATGGCAAGATAGGAAGAAAAGTTTTTAGCAAGATTAACTCAATGTTAAGTTATAAAAAAAACGGCATCCTTTTTTTAGGATGCCGTTCCGATATTTTTGACTTCAAAATTATTTGATAATCATAAATTTCTTGCTGTGTTGCCCCTGGTTGGTGATCAATCGAATGTGATAAGTTCCACTGTTCCAGTTGTTTAGATCGATGCTTTCCATGTTGTTGCCAACCTCTTGCAGTTTACGCTGAAGAATCGGCTGTCCCAGTTGGTTGAGAATCAACACTTCCACTTCCTGTCCAAGGTAATCACTCAAATCCAGTTGAATTTCATCTTTTGCCGGATTTGGGAAGACGCTGAAATCCTCAGTGGCAAAAGATTGGGCATCCGTTCCTTGCTGGTCTGTGGTCGGGATGCTAAATGAAGGCATGGCGCTTTCGGTGACCTCCACATTATCAAAGGAGGCTGTCAACGTTCCGGCATTGGTATTGGTCAGATACAGTCCAAACTGAATACAAGGTGTCATGGGTACATTAGCGACCAATACCATCTGCCAGTTGACGCCATCGGAAGAGGCAGAACCAATAAACTGATTGCCCATACGCGTTATCTTCAACCAGGTCGCACTTGGACGGAAGAACTGCTGTGGAATAGCGTAGCCATTAGTAGTCGTTCTGATTTCCCGGCGAAGGAAATTACCAAGGTTGGTCGCCAGCGCCACTTTTTTAGAACCAGGTGCTTCGCTTTCGCGAGCGGAAATACCGGCCCAGCCACCTCCAATCGGACTCATGGAAGCCACGTGAGCAATGATTTCGCCGTCACCGCAAAGTTCGTATTTTACATATGCGGCATTGTCGGCGCTCCAGTTGCTAGAATAACAACCTTCGCTTTCAAGCGTAAAGGTTTCGGTTGGTACATCATAACTGGCATCATTACTTTCAATACAACCGATACCGTCATCGCCAAAGTCCATCCAGCCGCAAGGTAGCCCGGTAATCAGTACGTTGGCTACGCAGTCATTTGAGTTGCCATTCACATCGGTAACGGTGACCGTTACCGGAACGATTTCGCCCAGCTGCTCACAGCTGATGTATTCCGGATCATAAGTAATGGTGGCGATGCCACAAGCATCTTCAGCATCAAATTCAATTCCAGTAGAGGAAAGGATTTCCTCCTCTCCATTGAAGTCGATACTGTTGCCTTGACACAGTGTGATTTCAGGAGCTACATTATCTTCGACCGTTACGGTAGCCGTACAGGTATTGGAATTCCCATTATTGTCAGTCACCGTAAGCGTGACAGTATTACTACCTACATCTTCGCAATCAAACTCGGTGGGTGATGCTGAAAGAGATGCTATGCCACAGGCATCATTTGAACCTCCGTCGATATCCGAAGCTTCGATGGAAGCATCTCCATTATCGTCGAGTTGAGCGGTGAAGTTCTGACAAACGGCATTAGGCGCTACGTTATCCTCAACGGTAACGGTAGCGGTACAAGTGTTGGTATTCCCGTTGTTGTCGGTTACTGTTAAAGTAACGGTGTTTGTACCAACATTTTCACAATCAAAACCTGCCGGATCAGCTACCAGGCTGGCGATACCGCAGGCATCGGTGGATCCTCCGTCAATATCGCTTCCGCCAATGGTTGTATTACCGTTGGCATCGAGCTGAGCGGTAAAGTTTTGACAAACGGCATTAGGAGCTACATTGTCTTCGACAGTGACGGTAGCGGTGCAAGTGTTGGTATTATTATTTACATCCGTCACGGTCAGTGTGATGGTATTGTCACCAACATCGGAACAGCCAAAATCAGTAGTTGAAGCGGAGGTGGACGCTACTCCACAAGCATCGGTTGATTCCCCGTCAATATCGGCTGCCACAATGGAGCCTTCGCCATTGGCATCCAGCTGTACGGTGGTGTTTTGACAAACGGCATTAGGCGCTACGTTATCCTCTACCGTTACTGTTGCCGTACAGTTATCAGATTCGTTATTGATATCAGTGATGGTTAGCGTTACAGTGTTATCTCCAACATTGCTACAATCAAAGGTAGTCGGCGTTGCGGTAAGCGATTGCAAACCACAATCGGCGGTGCTGCCGCCATCCACGTCAGTTGCGGTGATGGAACCGTTGCCACTGGCGTCAAGCTGTAAAGTGAAATTTTGACAAACCGCCGCCGGTGGATCACAGCAGAAGCTATTAGGATCGGCTACGGTGATGTTGGCGGTACAATTATCGGTCTGGCTGTTGGAATCATCGGTAACGGTCAGCGTTACGGTGTATGGTCCACCACTTAGATCATCACAATCAAATCCATTGGGAGACACGCTTAATGAATAAGTACCACAAGCGGTAGAAGAACCACCGTCAATATCGGCCGGATCAAGAATGGTGGTACCCGCATTATCCAGGTTAAGGGTGAAATCCTGACAAACGGCGGTTGGTGCAGCATTGTCCTGTACATTAATGCTGGCCGTACAGGTATTGGAATTACCATTGACATCCGTTACCGTCAAGGTAGAACTATTAATGCCCACATCATTACAATCAAAAGCACTCGGATTTGCCGACAGGCTGGCAATACCGCAGGCATCAGTGGAGCCACCATCGATATCGCTGCCGGTGATAGATGCAGTGCCGCTACCATCCAGCTGTACCGTGATGTTTTTACAAACCGCATTGGGTGCCGTAATATCCTGAACGGTAATCTCAACCGTACAAGGAGTCACATTTCCGTTGACATCGCTTACGAATGTAGTCTGATTATAAGAACCCACCTGAGCACAGGTGATCGGGTTGGGGCCATTTGACGAAACACCGCCTACGAGTGCACAATTGTCGGAGCGGGACACTAATGCCCCAGTGGCAAAGGGGCTGGCTGGAGTAGTTCCAGTTACCGGGTCAAGCTGAACGGTAACATCCTGGCAAACGACTACCGGGGCAATATTGTCTTCCACCGTAGCCGTAGCGGTACAAGTACTGGAATTCCCATTGATATCGGTAACGGTCAGCGTTACGGTATTGGCTCCAACATCATCACAATCAAAGGTATTTGGTGAAACGGCCAGATTACCGATTCCACACGCATCAAAAGAGTTGTTGTCTACATCATTGGCGCTAAGCGTACCATCACCGTTATTATCGAGTTGGACGGTTACATTTTGGCAATTAGCCGTTGGTGCCACGTTGTCTTCCACAGTTACCGTTGAGGTACAGGTGTTGGAATTGCCGTTGACATCCGTAACCGTCAGGGTTACCGTATTGTTTCCCACTGCTCCACAATTGAATGTATTAGGGCTTGCCGATAGACTGGCAATGCCACAGGCATCGTTTGAGCCATTATTGATATCCGAAGCGGCAATAGATGCTCCTCCAATGTTGTTAAGCTGCACGGTAATATCCTGGCAAATCGCATTGGGCGCTTCGTTGTCTTCCACAATTACATTAAAGGTACAGCTGGCCGTTTCATTCTCGCTGTTGGAAACCGTCCAGGTAACGGGAGTGGTGCCCACGGGGAAAATCGCGCCATCCAGATTATCAGTGGCCGTATAGTCAACCAGAATACTGGTGACATTACAACTATAATCGGCAGGATCAAACTCCGTGCCCTGTACCACATAGTTGCAGAACCCTGTACGTGTACTCACCGTTACCGAAGGGGTCAGATTGGAGCAATCGATAGTAGGTGGGTCCAAAGGGTTGTTGCACAGTACTGTGATTCGAACAAAACCATTGCCGGTACGCACTCCTGCTGATGTACTACCACTGGCTACTCCTCCGACATAAGAAGAGCCGCCGGCCCCACTCATGCCCGTCCAATTGTTGCCTGGATTGTAATTGGCCGTACTACCAGTCAATCCACCACCATTAGCGCCTACCGGGCCAGTAGCACTGCCACTTTGATTACTTTCTATTTCATCGCCTCCGGTTCCTCCAACACCGAAGGCACCTGGATAGCCATTGTTATTGGACACTGTTGGCCAGGTAGAAACCCCTCCATTACCTCCTGCACTTTGAGTACCTCCGGTAGCCAGCAAGCCATTGTTATAATCATCTGGTATACCCGGCCATGCCGAACCACCCCCACCTCCGTACCAGCCGCCACCACCGCCGCCACCGGTACCCCGGCCACATCCTTGTACTCGGTTACCACCGGCGCCACCACCACCGGCACCTACAATGACGCGATTGGCCAATCCAGTTCCGCCCTGGCGTACGTCAGAGGCTCCGCCGCCGCCACCGCCAAAAGCACCAGTACAACCCACGGTACCAGCAGTACCACCTCCATTCCATCCGCCAGAAGTGGTTGTTGAGCCGCCACCTCCTACGTAAATGTAAAGGGTTTCACCGCCGGTGACGGTAAGCTCTCCGGTGGCATAACCACCTTGTCCACCTGCAACACCACCGGCATTGCTATTGCCCTGGGCGCCCCAGGTTTCTATGGTAACCGACGAGACTCCGAGAGGAACCTGCCAGGTTTGTACCGCACCGGTGTAATTAAAGTCTACCTGTGTTTGTGCCTTTAGCTGTTGAGGCGTAATCGCTATCAGGAAGGAAATCAAGGCAATACAGAAAAATTGTAAAAGTGTAGAAACTCTCATCAACGTTGAGATTTAGAGGTTTAGAAATGAATTAGCGCACTGCTAAGTGCAGTGGAGCGAGGGGACAGCTACTGTAAAGTGGAGGGTTTTTATGTGAAATAACTACCATGTCTGAACCAAAAGCGCCTAAAAGACACTTGTCGTTTCGGTCTATAGCAGATACAAATCACAAAATTTTAAAGGGACCAAGTTTGGGAGGTATCTACAATATTACGCAAAGGTTGCGACATTGTTACAAAAAAAAATAAAAAAATGCCGGACGCTCCCCAGCGTCCGACACTTCACATCTCAAAACATATCAGTAAAAAATGAAACTCTCGTTTTTATTTGGCAATGAGGATTTTTTGGACTTTCTGACCTTCATCAGTCACTACTCTAATGAAGTAAGTGCCATTGGAAAGGTTCGAGACATCCAGTCTTTCCGGCGATGTACCTACCTCATCGAGCTGACGGTTGATTAGTGGTTGTCCAAATTGGTTGAGTAATACAAGGGTGGCTGTTTGCCCGTAGTATTGATGCAAATCCAGGTATAACTCATCCCGCACCGGATTTGGGAATGCCGTAAAGCCAAGAGAAATATCCTGATCCTCCAGCTCGGTTCCGACTTCCGGGATCGCAAATGGCATGGGACTACTTTCTATGACTTCTACATTGTCAAAGTCGGCAGTTACGGTTCCACCATTTGTATTGGTGACATACAGCCCAAACTGAATACAATTGGTCATTGGTACAGTAGTGACCAGAATAATCTGCCAGTTAACGCCGTTGGAAGAGGCATAGCCTACAAATTGATTACCGGTGCGGGTCAGTTTCAGCCAGGTAGCACCGGGGCGGAACATTTGCTGTGGGATGGAATAACCATTCGTGGTGGTTCTGATTTCACGACGTACTAAATTACCGAGATTGGTGGCCAGTGCTACTTTCTTGGAACCGGGAGCTTCGCTTTCTCTTGCGGAAATACCGGCCCAGCCACCACCTAGAGGACTTAGTGAAGCAACGTGTGCAACCAATTCGCCATCACCACAAAGTTCATATTTGACATAAGCCGCATCATCCGCCGACCAATTGGTGGAATAACAACCTTCGCTCACCAGTGTAAAGGTTTCAGAGGGTACATCGTAGCTGACATCATTGCTGTTTTCACAGCCAATGCCATCATCACCAAAATCCATCCAACCACAGGGCAGACCTTCTACCGTGACAAAGGAGGTACAGTTGGCCGGATTGCCGTAAATATCTTCAATGGTAACGGTTACCGGAACCACATTGCCCAGTTCTTCACAAGGAATGTTTGGCGGATTGATATTGGTTACTCCAGCCAGTCCACAGTTATCACTGGAAGCCAGCTCATCCCAGACCTCTTCTGGTTTTAATACAAATTCTTCCTCTCCGTTGAAGGTCAACGTGAGGTTTTTACAAACGGCAACTGGTGGCTCGTTGTCTTCCAGAGTCAGTGTGAGATTGCAGCTGGTAAAGCGACCGCAGTCATCTGTAGCAGTGAGCGTGATCACGGTATTGCCTTCACCATTTAGAATGGTGCCCGGTAGCGGAGATTGAGTGATGGTCACTCCGTAGTTGCAATCGGCAGTAGCGGAGGCTGTACCAATATAATTAGGAACCGCAAACTGACAATTGGCATCCAGGGACTCTGTCGCGGCAGTCACTGAACAGTTAATGCTTGGACCAGTAGTACTTTGTATCGTAAAAGTCTGCATACATTCGGTATCCGTGCCAAATTCTTCGTCGGCAATAAAATAGGTGCGAGTTATGATAACCGGATCACCAGGACAGCCGGTATCGCCGGGAATGATGGTCAGTGCAGAGAGGGTTGTAGAACCACAAAAATCATTGATAATGGGCAGATCAAAATCTACCGGTGGCAAATCTGCTCTGCACGAAAGGTTTTGATCAAAGATATCGGAGCAATCCACATCCAGGTTGCAGCAGGTAATATCTTCCAGACATCCACGCGAGTCGATGTGGTTCTGAATATCGGTCGTGTTGGCAGCGCTAAAAGTAGTGGAGTTGCAAACAATGTTGGGAGACATAATGGTGATCCCATCATCAGAGTTTCCATGTGTGCCGTCCCAGAGGTGTCCGATTTCGTGGGCACTTAATGAACGCAGACAATTCATGCTGGCAGAAAAATCTTCACATACATTATAGCGGTCAGCTGTACAAACTACACCGATTCCATCCGCCCGGCCAATCAAAGTGAAAACAGGCATAGCTTCTGAACCTCGGAAAACATCCCTGGCTACCCAAAGCTGTCCGATGTCGTGTTGCTCAAAATTGCCTCCGGTATTTCCCCAGGTGGCAAAGTCTGGCAATAAAATGTCCATAAACGCACTGGTACTCCAGGGATCGGCCCCTGAAGAAGCAGGAATGACTACATCAGTAATCCAGTAATTGAGGTCAAAAGGTGCATAAAGCAACTCCATCTGATTGGTAATATCAATGATGTGCTGTTGTACATCAGCCACAGAACCAAATTTGGTCACCATATCAAAGGAGGCAGCCAGAGCCAATTCTACTTTTTGGCAAGTGGCCATTTTTTCTGACGGTTGGGGTGGGAGAGGGGGCTTGCGCTCTTCCAGTTCTTCCGTTCCACAGAAAAGCTCAGGATGCTCGTGTACTTCCTCTGCGTCGTAAACTACATAAAGATTAGTTGGCGCATTTTTGACCATCGCTGAAATGGGCTCAATGAAGTATTCCTTTTCTCCCTGGCGCACGACTCCTTTGATATATTTGTCAACAATGGTCAATCTCACGTCGTCATTTTGGGCCGTTTTTCCCTTAAAAATGGTATTGGTTGGTGCCTCCACGTATTGGATGCCTTTGGTGGTCAATACTTTGTAGCGAAAGCCTGGTGCAAAAAGGTGGTTGGGCTGCAGGTTGAGTTCCCAAACCTGGTCTTTTCCCATTTCCAGTTGGAAAGCCAGCGGTTGGTTTTGCGCCTGTTTGGCCAGCGCATTAATCCCCGCAATATCCAGCTCGTAGACCTGGTATTCGTGGAAGGTTTTGTTAAGTGCCGGACTTTGGTAATTGGCCGCTTTGCCTTTGAAAACAGGCTTTTCATAATCAAGCCAGTGTTGGCCATTAATGGTGACATTGCTGGTCAAAAGCTCTACTGCGAGTTGGCCATTTTGGTACAATTCCGAAGTGTAGTGTGCCCCATTTTTTCGTGTTTCAATACTCCATTGGTCGCCAGGGGCTGCCTGGGCCATTCTGCTTTCAATTTCCTGCTGCCAGACTTTAAGGGAGGGATGTTGGTTTAATTTTTCGGTTAGGAAAGAAAAAGCCTCATCTGTGGTTCCGAGGTTTCGGGCAACCTGTTGAGCGTGGGTAGCGCTCAAAATCAGAAAACAAATGAAAAAAGTGTTTAAGGTTTTAATCATGATTTTGAGATTTAGGGTATGGTAAATTGATATTTGAATCGTATACGGCACAACAATAGTATTCCTCCATGTAATCAATGGAAGGCCAGGTGCACACCAATAGGTCTGCTAGTCTACAGCTGTGTTGGAATAACTGGAGTTAATGATTCGTTCGTGAAGTGGGGGGCTTGCCTTACGGCAAATTTAGAAGGGTTTACCTGTGGGGTATTCTAGGTTTAGTTTTTTTAGAAAGGTCGTCAAATGCTTAATACGTGCAGAAGGAAATTATGTTACAAGATATTAGAAAAAAATTCAGATAGCTTCAATAAAAAAACCGGCACCCCGTGTTCAGGATGCCGGTCTCATCAGGTTGGCTGATGATTTTTTATTTCACAATGAGGAATCTCTTTACCTTATCGCCTTGATCTGTTGTGATACGGATAAAGTAAGTACCACTACTCAACGCGTTCAGGTCAAATCGTTCAGGGCTTGAACCCACTTCATCCAGCTGACGCTGCTCGATGGGTTGTCCCAGTTGATTCAAAATTGCTACCTGGGCCTGCTGGCCGTAGTAATCGCTCAGATCAACGTTTAGCTCCTCTGTTGCCGGATTGGGGAATACATTGAAATCCTGTGGCAAATCCGAGGCGACAGCCGGTTGTTCGTCATTTTGCGGTATGCTCAGCGGTAAAACCCCACCTCCGGTAATCCATACCGGGTTGAAGGTTCCGGTTACTACATCTCCGGGAGTATTACTGATGACTACTAAGCCCATTTGAATGCAGGGCGCCATTTGGATATTGAAATTAAATACTTTTTTCCAATTGCTTCCATTAGAAGATACGTGCCCGATAAATTTATTTCCCTGGCGTTTGATTCTCAACCATGGAGAATTTGGTCTGTAAATGTTGTGAGGATTCGCCGGAGAATTATCCATAAAGCGGAACTCTCTTCGGATGAAGTTCGTCAGATTGCTGTAAAGCGCCACCTTCTTCGCGCCGGGTGCATCCGATTCGCGCATGGTAATACCTGCCCAGCCATTCCCTGAAACATCGGTGACTTGTACGACGATTTCACCATTACCACAAAAATCGTACTTCACATAAGCAGCTTCATCCTGAAAGATACTTCCTGGTGAACAAATATCACTGGTCAAGGTAAAGGCACCGGTACCAGCGTCATAAGTAGCACTACTGCCGTCTGGACAGCCAATACCATCCTCCAGGTTCGTTAAACCACATGGTAGGCCATCCACAGTAACGTAGGCAGTACAACTACCAACATTGCCGGTGATGTCATAAGCGGTTACCGTTACGGAGATAATGCTGCCCACATCGTTGCAGCTAAAATCCGATTGACTCATGTCGTTGTAGGTAACCGGACCGCTACAATTGTCAAAAGACGCAATGTCATCAAAAACATCGGATGGTACAATGGATAAAGTGCTCTCTCCATTGAAAGAAACTACAGGGTCTTTACAAACCACGGTTGGCGCAGTGTTGTCTAGAACGGTAATGGTTTGACTGACGGAGCTGGTATTGCCACATTGGTCGGTAAAGGTCCAGGTGCGTACCTCCACAAAGTCATTGACACTTGTACCAGGGAAAGTCTGTACGGTCGGGCTGACGGTAATGGCCCCGTCGCAATTGTCAGTGGCAGTGAGGGCTGTCGAAGCCGGTACGTCGCTGGCGCATTGCAGGTTGAGGTCGGCTGGTGGAGCCGGAGCCACGGGTGCCGTATCATCCAGGACGGTAATGGTCTGGCTGACAGCACTGGTATTACCACAAGCATCGGAGAACGTCCAGGTACGAACCACTGTAAAATCATTCACGCAAGCACCAACAGTGACCTGCACAGTTGGGCTAACGGTAATGGTCCCGTCACAATCGTCAGTGGCTGTGAGGTCTACCGGAGCCGGAACGTCGCTGGCGCATTGTAGGTTGAGGTCGGCTGGTGGAGTCGGCGCGACCGGCGCCGTATCGTCCAGGACAGTGATGGTCTGGCTGACAGAACTGGTATTACCGCAAGCATCGGAGAACGTCCAGGTACGGACCATAACAAAATCATTGACGCAAGCACCGACAGTGACCTGTACGGTTGGGCTGACGGTAATAGCTCCGTCGCAATTATCCGTAGCAGTGAGGTCTACCGGAGCCGGTACATCACTGGCACATTGCAGGTTGAGATCGGCTGGTGGAGCCGGCGCGACTGGAGCCGTATCGTCCAGGACAGTGATGGTCTGGTTGACAGAACTGGTATTACCACAAGCATCGGTGAAAGTCCAAGTACGAACAATAACAAAATTATTGATGCAAGCACCGACAGTGACCTGAGCGGTTGGGCTCACCGTAATGGTCCCGTCGCAATTATCCGTCGCGGTGAGGTCTACCGGAGCGGGTACATCGCTGGAGCATTGCAGGTTCAGATCTGCCGGAGGAGCCGGAGCCACAGGTGCTGTATCATCCAGTACGGTGATGGTTTGACTGACAGAACTGGTATTACCACAAGCATCGGAGAATGTCCAGGTACGAACCACTGTAAAATCATTCACGCAAGCACCGACAGTGACCTGCACAGTTGGGCTCACCGTAATGGTCCCGTCGCAATTATCCGTCGCGGTGAGGTCTACCGGAGCGGGTACATCGCTGGCGCATTGCAGGTTCAGATCTGCCGGAGGAGCCGGAGCCACAGGTGCTGTATCATCCAGCACGGTGATGGTTTGACTGACAGCGCTGGTATTGCCGGCAGCATCGGAAAAAGTCCAGGTGCGAACCATGACAATGTCATTGACACAACTTCCTGGTGTGACCTGAGCGGTTGGGCTAACGGTAATGGCCCCGTCACAATTGTCGGTAGCAGTGAGGTCTATCGGGGCCGGCACATCGCTGGCGCATTGTACGTTGAGGGCTGCCGGTGGAGTGGGGGCGAGCGGAGCGGTGGCATCAACCACGGTAATGGTAGCATTACAGGTACTTGTCAATTGGCCGTCACTTACAGTGAGGACTACTGGCGTGATTCCGAGTGCATAAGGTCCTACCGGGCTTACCGAAAAAGTTAATGGATCGGAGTCCGGATCACTTGACCCATCGTTAAAATCACCGGCAACCGCGGTTCCTTCACAATTGGCATCGGCATTGACGGTGATATTCTGACAATTGGCCACCGGTGGTTCGTTACAGGAATAATTGGTGCTCTGAACAGTGATCTGGGCGGTACAAGTGCCCGAATTACCGTTAATATCAAATACGAAGATATTTTGATTGTAGGAGCCAACATGGTTACAGCTAAGTGTGCTGGGGCCCGTAGCGCTAATACCTCCGGAAATACCACAATTGTCAGTACGGGAGACCAGGGCCCCGGTAGCAAATGGATTGGAGGTGGCAGTTCCGGTACTGGCATTTAACTCAACCGTTACATCCTGACAGACTGCAACGGGGTCTTCGTCATCAATGACATTGATGGTATGGGTCACAGTGGTGGAGTTGCCGGAGGCATCGGTCACACTATAAGTTCTGACGATAACTCTTGGACTGGCGGCATTTCCGATTGCACCATTGTCGGTTTCACTTACATAGGCCACAACGGGGAAGTTCTCGGGGCAGGCCACGATCGCTTGATTGCTATTCAGCGCACCGGCGGTAGCCACCTGATCGGCGAAGGTGAATTCAGAGCCGGTATTGCCGGTCCCGATTCTGGAAAGGCTTTCATTATTGGCCTGATTGGCAGGTTCTTCCACCCCGACATCTGTGGAGGTGAGTCCCTGTGCCGGACCATTCTGGGCCACAATGGTACCCTCATAACTGAGAAATTCAATGACAGTGGTTCCATTTTTCACCAGGGCTAAACCCTCTAATTGATTTTGTAGACCCGAAGCGTTAAATGATAAAGCTCCGAACCCATTTTGTTCATTGTCGATGATGCCACCTAGGGCAAAAATTTGATCAACCTGGCCATTAAAGCCATCATAGGTGTATATTTCGTAGATATTAAGGTTTAAATCAGCCGGACCGGCTATTTCAATAAATTCACCGGCATCAGTGCCATCGTTGTCGTAATGAAATTCATTAATCCAGGGCTCAGTAGTACAGGGCACTACACAGTCGTCGTTTTCATCAAGGACAATGGAGGGGTCAATGGCAGGAATATCGCTATCACACTCCACGGTGGTAGGAGCCGGATTGGAGGCGGTAGGCGCTGTATTGTCTACCCCTGCCAGTACCGTTCCCGAACCAGAAGCCGGGCATTGCCCGAGTGGAAAGGAGTTGTCATTTACGGAAACGTTATACGCTCCATCCGGTAAGTTCGTAAAGACGCCGGTGGCATTGGTACGGTTTACTGGCCCCGAGATGGAATAGGTCAATGGCCCGTTGGTAGTCGTTGCAGTGACGGTTAGTGTACCATCGTTGGCACCGGGGCAGTTTTCATTAGTGGTAGAAACATTGTTGAGCACCAGGTCACAGGTCGGACCATTTCCCGGCACATCGGCGTTGGTAGCCGATACATTATCCAGGGTAGTAATTTCCGTAAGGGAACTATTGTCGACACAAACTCTAATTTGCAGGGTAGGGCCGGTGATGCTTGAAGCACCTACCGTAGTTGATGTGACCGTAGTAGGTCCTGAAGCGCCGGAGTATTCGATGGTTCTGGTACCTCCCCCCACGGCATTGGGAATTTGAGTCCATGAGGTACCACCGTTAGTAGTATATTCTACATTAATGTAGTCGGCCTGGCTGCCAGCCTCATAGCCTACCCAACTCAAATCCAGGGTAAAGGAAGCCGTTCCAGTTATATCCAAAGACGGGCTTAACCAGCAAACTTCCACATCCAGATCTATTGCTTCCAGGACTCCGTCTCCTGTTGTTTTAAAATAATTGGCGATGTCCCGGCCTAATAACACAGTAGTTCCTGAATTCGGCCAGGGACTCATGGTCCAGTCAACTCCATTAAAGTCATTTACAAAATTTTCTAGATATCCCTTTTCAGGAAAGGAAAAGTCTTCAAGATACTGCCCCTTAATCAATAGAGGGGTTAAAAGGAATAGAACAAAAAACTTTAAGCTTTTCATTAGATTGGGTTTATTTTGGTGTGAATGTTAAATCAGATTCGTTTTCTCGACAATTATTGTTCGTTTGTGACAATAGAACTTGGTCCCTCCTGATCCAACATTGGTGCCAGAAGAGGTTATACATCAACAATGTGAATACTCAGCAGCATCCAGGCTGTGAGCAATCATCAAAGTGTTTAAAGAGTTTGGAAAATAAGTGAAAGGGAGTATCTTGTTGAGTAGCAGGTAGTTGCCAGTACTTTGAATTGCTTTCCAAAAGTACCTAAATGACTTGAGAATAGCAAGAATTGAGACAGGGTTAAGAAATAAACAGGTAAAAATACCTATGCTGCGATAATGGATGAATTTGTCATTGAATAAAAGGGAAATCCCGAATTTCCACCTTAGCGGAAATCCGGGATTGTCTTCTTCAACAATTTAAGGTAAGTGCTTTAGAAGCTGTTTGAATTTAATCCTTCAGTTTTATTATGGCCCTTTTCTCTCTGCTTTTTAGCTTTTTTTCGGCCCAGACCTTCCAGAGCCTGTCCCGAACTTGCTTCGGGATATGAACCTCAAAAAGAGCTTCAATCAGTGAAAAAATGACCTATAATAAATTCTAAAAACCAAATCCAAACAGCTTCTTAGATTAAGGTCGTTGCCCGATAACCATCAGCTTCTTGACAGTTCTACTTTCGGGAGTAGTCACTTCAATGAAGTAAGTACCTGCAGATAAATCCTGAAGATTTATGCTGGTGGTGCTTTGCTCAATTGGAGCCAGTTGTGTGTGCCATACTCTTTGCCCCATTTGATTGTAGATTATGAGATCTACTTCCTGGTTTAGGAACCCTTTCAAATCAACAAAGACCTCCTGACTAGCAGGGTTGGGATATATTTCGAAATCTACCGGTGCGTTTTGCAATTCAACAGGACCATCGGGAATATTTGGCATGGTCAGATTGAGGATGCCAGATTCAACGACTGTTACATCGTTGAACGTAGCGGTTGCCGCAGTGCCATTGATGTTGGTAACATATAATCCCATCTGGATACAGGCATTCATCTGTACTGTAGCAAACAACACGATCTGCCAGTTTTGTCCATCCATTGACATGTAGCCAAGAAACTGATTGCCGCTACGCGTCAAGCGCAACCAGGCTGCTCCGGGACGGAAAAACTGTTGTGGAACGGAATAACCATTGGTTGTCGTTCTGATTTCCCGGCGCGCAAAATTGCCCAGGTTGGTGCTCAGTGATACCTTCTTGGAACCAGGAGCCTCACTTTCCCGCATCGTGATTCCCGCCCAGGCCTGACCGGAAATGCCACTAACTCGTGTAATCAGTTCGCCATCACCACAAAGCTCGTATTTGGCGTAAGCCGCATCATCTGCTGCCCAATTGGAGGAATAACACACATCGCTTTCCAGAATGAAAGTCTCAGTAGGCACGTCGTAATCGGCGTCATTCCCACCTACACATCCGATGCCATTTTCTTCAAAGTCCATCCAGCCACAAGGCAGACCATCTACAGTAACCACACTGGTGCAGGTACTCACCAAACCGTAAATATCTACCGCTGTAGCGGTGACGATGATGTCTTCACCCAATTCTTCACAGCTCACAAAGGTAGGATCAATGGTCAGCGAGGCTACACCACAATTGTCTGTAGCGGATGCCAGATCATCAACGACCAGATCGATAGTCTCTTCTCCGTTAAAGTGGATGATCTGATTGTAGCAGGTAATGACCGGATTTTCGGCATCAACTACTGTTAGGTAGAAGGAACAATAGTTGGTATTGTCGGATGGGTCCATCGAGCGCCACTCAATTTCGTAGCGGCCTACCGGATAATAGCCGCTCGGATCGCTTTCATAGCTCGACCACTCACCAGTGATGCCACTGACGGGCGCATCATTTTCGTCTACCTCACGAAAACGGCCGGTGAGGGTAGGTGTGCAATTGTCGAAGGTTTCGGCAACGGGAATGGTCACCTCTGCGCCACAGAAACCCAAATCATTGTCAACCATGAAGTCAATAGGACAGTAAATTTCCGGTATGGAGTTGTCTTCAACGGTGACCATTGTGGTACAGGAAGAGGCGTTACAGTTGCCATCTGTCACAAACAACTCCACCTCAACACCGGCCAGGTCATCACAGCTGAAGGTGTTGGGATAGACCGATATCAATTCGATGGCACCAGTTCCTGTCAGCGGTAGGTCATAGCTACTGGCATCGTACACGTCTTCCGGAGTAATAGAGGCCGTACCCCATTCATTGAGGACTACCGTGGTGGTATTACATTTGGCGACAGCCGGAATATCATCGGCTACCAGGTTGAAGCTCTCCGTAGGCTTGCTAAAATCATCCTGTCCCCATTGCAAGGTATGATCCTCGATGGTTTTGGGAGAACCCGGCATTTCATTTTCGACGAGTTCAAATTCAGGAATGAGTACTATGTCGAGGTCCCCATCGCAGCAGGTCAATTCAAAAAATTGCATGCTGAAGCTATTGTTATACATTACTTCAGAATAGGTGCTGAAGGAAGCATTCATCAAAAACTCTTCGCCGACGGTATTGGTGCCGGTAAAATCATCGGGAAGGGTAGCTTCAATATAGTGACCCATCAGTACTTGAGGGACGATCTGGCTGGTGCCGCTATTGATGGTATTGTCGTTGATCGGATTAAACACCCGCCAGGTCATCACCTGACCCAGGTCGATATTGGCGCGATGAGTGGGGTCTAGTTCATAATCGAGTTTCAGATCCGTGGTCAGGTTGAGGTTGAGGTCGCCAAGGTCCACCTGACCACCACCAAAACCAAGAGAGTAGGAGGTAGGAATGCCAAACAGCTCAAGCAGTGATAATAAATCCACGCGCAATCGAGAGAGCTCTTCAAATTCTCCACCGTCGACATCTACGAGAATCTTATCTCCACTGATGGATTGGCGTAGGTCGCTGGCGCGCAATTTTTTGAAGGTGCCGTCAAATTCCGGAATGTCAATTCCCGCTGCGGAAGGCAGGTCGGGAGGTCCCACGGTAACGGTGGTGTTGGAACCATCAAACATAGTAGCCAGCAGCGCTTCATTGTCGGGCTCTTGATTAATGATGTCAACGATGTCTTGTAAAATCGTTCCCGCTCCGCCGGTACAAGCCAATAGCGTTCCAATATCGGCACTGGGGTCGAAGGCATCCTCACATACCTTGATGAAGGTAGGCAGTGGTGTAAACGGCAGGTCGATGGGAATATTGACCAACTCTCCACCTGGAATATTCAGTTCATCGAGCAAATCCCAGGAATTTTGATAGACACATTCTCCCTCAATGCAGGCAATCTTGATCTTTGCTACTAATCCAATTTCGATTTTGAAGCTGGCGTTCTCAAAGATGGGCCCCATCTCGGTTTCATAAAATCCGGGGGTGATGGCCATAGTGGCATTTTGCCCGATGCTGGCTTCGGTTTCCACATAGATTTTATCGGAGCAGCCAAAACTTCGATCTTCCGGAAAACGGATGTCAACGTCTAAGGGGTAAGTAATGTCGACATCAGCGGTTCCAACATCACTTATCCCAATAAACCCACCGTATTCGGCATCAATGCCCAGATTAAAAGTAGGCGTGAGGCTAAATTGAATCACTCCGGGGATGCCCAGCGATTCTCCGGCTGTCTTTATCCAGTTGGGAATATTGACATCCAATATGTTTTCGATAATACTGAATAGGAGCTGTTGTCCTGTGTTGGTATTTGGCCCAAGCGTGTTAAAATCTTCCAGCAGGTCTCTTCTCACCTCCAGGCGCGATGGCGAGCCGGTATTGGGAGAGGGGTCCAGTGTCAGATCCTGGAAACTGGCAGTATGGGTCACCGTTTGTTGGATCGTCTGGTAAACAGTTGCCACTGCCGGTGATCCGGGCGTGGCGGCATCGGTGGTAAAGGAACCTAGGGAAGCAAATGCCGATTGAGCGGAGACATTGCCGTCACATTGTTCCGCAACAAAGGCTTCATAAGTATTGTCATCATTGGCCAACACCAGATCATAGCAGATCGTGATCGGGGCGGGCCCTTGCTCACTTGGGCTAATCGACAATCCGGCAGTACCCGAACTCAACACCAGATCGATCACAGCGGGTGTGCTGGTGGTCAGGTTATTGACCTTGATGTTCCAAAGGTGATTGGCCACGTCGTCCTGGGCTGATTGCCAGCAGAGGGTGGCGGTTTGGGTGCCGGTGACCGTTACTGAAGTCGGGCTAGGAGCTTCACATTGCGCTCTCAAGTTGGTTGTGTTTAAGCATAAAAACAGGAAAAAGCAACACAACGACGGCCAAAAGTGCCGATGTGCAAAACAGGGATAAAGTTTCTTCATGAATCGAGGTGTTTTGTATAGTTCATTAAATCCGGGGGGGATTGGTCGAAGGCATACAGAGGCCTTCCCGCCTGAGGGTCAATAATTGACCTCCAAACATGGTCTTACATTTTTACAAAATGGGGCTAAGAAATGGTACAATGACCAGTGGGGGGAGAAGATTGGCGAATGGTGCTACAATGATAATAAGTAAACATATTGTTTGAAGAACCTCCGTCAAAATTCTTTACAAAGGTAAGATGGGGCAATTGAACAAATCGGACATTTTCTATAACAAATCAGACATTTGCTGCCCGAAAGGGCATGTTTTTTCATGCTATGAACAATTATCTATCTATTAAAGACCATTCAGCACACGAGCGCTACCATTCAGCCCAAAGTGGGGTAGTTTTTTTCAATCCCAATTGTCTAGACGTATTTTTAAGGGAGTTAAAAATCACTTCCTAATTCAATTGATGATGAAAACAAAAATAGATCTTTTTCTCCTGTCAAAACATTATGGCAGGACATTCAAATTTTGGTCCCTTTTTTTTTGCTCTTTTCTTTTTATGGTAAACCTAAATGCCCAAGACAAAAATGACTGTGGCAACAAAAAGCTTCCAGCCAAATACAAATACGACTTTTCGAAACCGCTTCCCAAACCTCAAAGAAGGGGGCGTAGTGCGGAGGCCTTAGGCCAGCAATCAACAAATATGCTCAAAAAAATCCCGGTAGATCTGGTGGTGGTTTACAAATCCGATGGCACCGGTAACCAAACGGAAGGAGAGCTGCGAGCAAAGTTTGCCAGAATGAATGAAATTTGTGCTCGCTCTGGCTGGAATATACAGTTTGAGTTGAAGAGAATTGTCAAGGTAAATGACGATGCCTATTATGCTCTTCCCGGACAATGGGATAAAATGACCGAACTTCGTGACAAACATACAGATTACCCCAACGTAGTACCGCTGATCCAAACGGGAGACATTGGAAATGGCGGTTATGCCGATGTAGGATGGCTGGCCATTACCGGCAATTTCGGGGAGTCTACCTGGCTACACGAAATTGGCCATTTCTTCGGATTGTTGCATACCCACGAAACGCAGTGGGGCGATGGCCCGGAGCTGGTCAACGGCACCAACTGCGATAATACCGGTGATTTGATTTGTGATACTCCGGCTACTCCTAATACCCATGAAATGGTGGACGGATGTTGCAATTATGATGGAACCGTTAAGGATGCCAATGGCGAATACTATAATCCTGACGTTTCGAATTGTATGGGTTATGGCAATTTGGGCCGATGCCCCAGAACCATGACGGCAGGGCAGGAGCAGCGAGTCCTTAGTTTTTTGGAAAGTAAATATCCGGAAATGGGTACGGAGTCTGCCACCAAAGACTATGCTACGGTGATCATCCGCAATGAAAGCGATAAAAAGATCGATACCTGGTTGAACGGCAATGAATTTAAAGGTGATATTGAGCCCAAATCCGAAAATGCCATTTTTAATCTACCACTCGACAATGAGCTTAGGCTTTATTATCACGGTGGTGATGGTACGATTTTGAAGAAGGTTCAGCTCAGGGCATTTACCACCTATGATGTGACTATCGGTGGAGGGGACAATTGTGCTAAGATAAATGTGGTGAATAACTTCGACAAACGAATCAATGCCTTTGCCGGTGGTACTTCTGTTGGCTGTATTACGGCCAATAGCCAATTAGTTCTGGAGCGGCTGCCGGTCGGCAAACCGGTCAAATTTTACTACAATGGTGGGAATGGGACAGTATTAAAGGAAATCAATCCAACTGGTTGTGAAACTTATGATGTAATGATAGAAGATATTCCTGCCTCAGAGCGATATATAGCCATTAAAACTTCCTATGATTTTGATAAGAGTGATAATGTTACGGTAACGGATAAAGCTTCTGTTTCAGGGCGAAAGTTTGGATATGTTTATCAGGATCCGGAAGGGTACATTTTAAGTGAAAAATATGCTGGTTCGATTGACCCTTCTCTGATCAGGCCACTGAAGCTGTATTACCATAAGAAGCGAGAGGATTACAAAACCATTGCCAGTGAAGCTGCGGAGTCGGATGCTAAAAGTGTGGGGTACCAATTTGTGGAAACACTGGGTTATCTTTATAAAGAACAACAGCCCGGTACCAAGCCACTAAAATTGTTCTGGAATGCTGACCGGACGGACAACCATAGCACTGCACTCAAATTGGGAGAAAAGTATGCCGTGGGTGCGAAGTATAAATACATTAGAGTGGAAGGATATCTTTACGAAAAGGTGCCTTGATTGAGCAAAACCAAAAAAAGAGCCGATGCTGGAAGAACTCCGGCATCGGCTTTACTAATGGTGTCTAATTCAAAATACTAGAGTTTCTCTGCCGGGATTGTTGCGGACGCCAATCGCCCGGCAGAAAAACGCTCCTATTTCAAAATTGAAAACCGCTTAACGATTTCCCTTTTGTCTGTACTAATCTGGATGTAATACGATCCTGTAGTCATCTCGTTTACATTGAGCTCTTCCGGGCTACTTCCCACTTCTTTAATGTGGTGGCTACTGATCATCTGCCCCTGCTGATTAAAGATGGTCAACTCAATTTCCTGGCCCTGGAAGCTATTCAGGTCAATGAAAATCTGATCTTTAGTCGGATTGGGATACAGGGCGATGTCCTGAGCCACCACTTCACCCTCATTTTCGGGTAGTTGCAGATTCATGCTGCCTGAGCCATTGACTTCCACATTGTCAAAAGTACCGGAAACGACCGTCGATCCATTGTAATTGGTGACCATTAATCCCGCCTGGATGCATTCGTTCATCGGAATATTGGCAAACAATACATTCTGCCAGTTGATGCCGTCAAAGGAGGCATAACCGATAAAGAGGTTGCCACTTCTCACCAGCTTTAGCCAGGTAGCTTGTGGCCGGAAGAATTGTGCCGGATAAGCATAACCATTGGTGGTGGTCCGGACCGCGCGGCGCAGCATATTACCCAGATTAGAGAGCAGCTCCACTTTTTTGGCACCCGGAGCTTCGGATTCGCGCATCGTAATGCCCGCCCAGCCCTGACCAAGTGGATTGATGTCAGTAACGTGTGCAATGATTTCTCCGTCGCCACAAAGTTCTGTTTGCACATACGCCGCATCATCTTGCGAAAAGTTGGTGGTGGCGCAGCCGTTGCTGGTCAAAGTGAATGTTTCCGTCGAAGCATTATAATCGACTTCATTGCTGTCTTCACAATCAATACCATCATCCCCAAAATCCATCCAGCCGCAGGGCAGGCCATCGGTTTTGACTACGGCGAGGCACTCACTGGAGTTGCCATTGACATCGGTTACGGTCACTAACACCTCCACATTTTGTCCCAATTGATCACAAGTGATAACGGCCGGTGAGTAAGCAGTTGACTGTAGCCCACAAGCATCAGTGGCACTGAAGTCAATGACTGACGATGCGACAATTTCTTCCTCACCGTTAAAGATGGCGAAGAGTCCTTCACACTGGCTGATGGCCGGTGCCACATTGTCTTCTACCGTAGCTGTGGCCGAACAGGTGCTGACATTTCCATTATTATCGGTAACCGTGAGTATCACGGCGTTATCGCCAATGTGGCTACAGTCAAAGCTATTGGGCGCAACCACCAGAGAAGCGATGCCACAAGCATCATTGGAGCCGTTGTCAATTGATTCTGCAGCCAGTGTAACCAGCCCTGCCTCGTCCAGCTGAATGGTCGCATTCTGACAAAGCGCTATTGGTGCTACATTGTCTACCACCGTGACCGTAGCAGTACAGGAAGCGTTGTTGTCATTGACATCTGTTGCCGTCAAGGTCACCGTATTATCGCCCACATGGCTACAATCGAAATCGGTTTGGCTTAAAGCCAATGAGGCAATACCACAGGCATCATTAGAGCCATTGTCAATGACTTGTGCCGTAGTCGAACTATTGCCATTCTCGTCGAGTTGAATGGTTATATTTTGACAAAGCGCAATTGGCGCTACATTGTCCTCCACAAACACCGTTGTCGTGCAGGTCGATTCATTGCCATGAACATCGGTCACATACAGCGTTTCGGTATTAGGACCCACCTCTGAGCAATCGAAGTAAATCTGGCTCAAGGCTATTCCGGCAATGCCACAGGCATCAGTTGAGCCATTGTCGACGGCATCTTCTGAGGTGGAGCCATCTCCATTCTCATCCAGTTGAACCGTCACATTCTGGCAAAGGGCTGTTGGTGCGATATTGTCCTCTACTTGCACGGTTGCCAAGCAAGTATTTGTATTTCCGTTGGCATCAGTCACGGTGAGTGTAACCGGATTGAGGCCGACAAAATTACAGGTAAATTCGGTTTGGCTTAAAGCCAATGAAACAATGCCACAGGCATCGTTCGAACCATTGTCTACGGCTTCGGGAGTGGCTGAGCCCTCGCCGTTCTCATCGAGTAGAATGGTGATATCCTGACAAAGGGCAATCGGGGCCACTTCATCCTCCACCGTGACTGTGGCCGTACAGCTATTGCTATTGCCATTGATATCGGTGACCGTTAGTGTGATGGAATTGTCCCCTACATCGTCGCAATCAAAATTCGATTGACTAACCGTGGAGCCCTGAATGCCACAAGCATCAAAATAGGATTGAGTCACGGCCCAAGGGTCGATCGAAGCGGAGCCATTATTATCAAGATAAACCGTTGTATTTTTACAGGCAACCTCGGGAGCCGTTTCGTCCAGTACCGTTACGGTGGCCGTGCAAGCGCTGGAGTTCTCTGACTCATCGGTCAAAGTCAGGGTAACGGAAACGGTGCCAACGTCAGAACAATAAAATTCGTCTTTAGAGACGCTCATCTCTTCTATACTGCAATTATCAGTTGATGTGTTATCGATATCATTTGCTTCAATTGTGGCATATCCAATATCTTGCAAAGTCAAGGTGATATCCTGGCAAATGGCTACCGGACTGATGTTGTCTTCTACGGTAATATCAGCAGAGCAGGTGCTTTCATTGCCATGAACATCCGTAACATACAGCGTGACTTCATTGTCGCCAAGATGGGTGCAATCAAAATTGGTTTGGCTTAAAGCCAATGTGCCAATGCCACAGTCATCATTTGAACCATTATCGACGGCTTCAGCGGTAGCGGTTACTCCTCCCTCCTGATCCAAGAGCACCGTGATATCCTGACAAAGCGCCGAAGGCGAGGTTACATCATCGTAGGTAAGGGCCAACGACAGATCAAAGGTACAGCTGCCATCTGTAGCGGTAAAGTACAGCGTCTCCGTATTGCCTTCTGCAAAGCCGGTGATGGTAAACGCATTGGTTCCCTGATCGTAGTCGCCTCCTTTATTGGTCAGATCCGCATCCAGGAACCACTCGTCGAGTACGGTATAAGGCTGTCCTGCTGCCAGATCAAGTGCCGGTGATACATCGGCGCATTCACTGCTGATCGGATTGACAATCATGCCCTCATTGGTTACCTCCGACAGGGTGATACTTGTTGCTCCGTATTGGATAATGCCGGTATTGGTAAAGGTGCCGGTATTGTCGTGATAAATGGCTGATTGTATTTTAAGCAGCGCTTCATTGGTAAAGGTACCGCTGTTGACAATCCTTCCATTGGCAACAATGGTTGAACAGTTTAAATTAGAAAAAACGCAGGTACTGCTATTGTTAAGCGCTAAGTTATCTCCATCTGGCAGAAGGAGCCCCAAATATAGATTCGCTCCATTTTGGTTGGTGAAAGAGGCTGTGCTCTGCAAATAAACTCCGGTATTATTAGTTGGCTGGCGGTCGATATAAATATCAGCGCCATCATTGACTACCGTACCTCCCTGAGCATAAATGCCAAACCGCTGAATGTTACTCACCTGGCCGATAAAAATCTGGCCGCCGTTCCGGTTGGTCAAAGCTGCTCGCACCTGGATCGCATCGCCATTGGATTCGGTGCCCGTATTATCAATGTGCAATTCGGCTCCATCGTTGATAAAGTGACCATCGATCAGGGTAATCAGTCCGATACGAGCAATACCACCGTTCTGGCCGATATAAATCTTGCCCCCATTTTGGTTCGTCATGATGGCATCACTATACACTTCAATTCCGTAACCCAAGGATCCTTCAACCGAGGTTACCTTGTCAACACGAATGGTGCCCCCATCATTAAATAGCTGGCTATCATCACTCAAATCAATGCCTCTTCTGGAAATATTACCAGAATTTTGTCCGATATTAATGGTCCCTGTATTGGTCAGTACCGCTTCATCACGAAGTTGAAGCCCGATACCGCCAGTATTGTCTATTTGCAAAAGACCGTTTTGGATGACATCATCCCAGGCCTGAAGTCCCCTGTCGGTTGAGCCCTCAATAGTCAGGCTGGCTCCTGATTCGATCGTTAGTGTTGCCCCCGCATAGGTACGCACCGATTTAGCAAAAGCATTGCTGCCACTATAAATAACCGGATCATTGCTCATATCCGAAATGAATACGTCATCACCTGCTGCTGGCAGGCAGCCATTTTTCCAGTTGTCGGGGTCTTCCCAATCGCTACTTACCGCTCCGGTCCATCTGCGGTTGGAGGTGCCTGAATAGGCTGTAATGGTCACCGAAGCTGTACATTGGTCGGAAGCCCCTCCTTGTCCGGTGACATTTAGCGTTACCGTTTGTGTGCCAAGGTCGCTACAGGTAAAATCCGTTTCAGAAAGACTCATCTCCGCAATTCCGCAAACTTCCTGATAGGAACCATTGTCGATATCGGAGGGCGACAAGGTAGCGCTTCCTTCTGCGTCCAGGGTCAGGGTGAAATCCTGGCAATTGGCGGTAGGGGTTTCTTCAAGGATAACGGTAACCATGGAGGTGCAAGTCGCTGAGTTACCTTCGGCATCGGTAACTGTTTGTATGACTTGTATCGTACCGATGTCATCACACGACAAAGTATTTTGCGATAAGCTAAAAGTAAGGTCACAATTGTCACTTGAGCCATCATCCAGCTCATGATCATTGAGGATGTAGGTGCCCTGACTACCCAATATGACAGAGCGGTCTTTACAAAAAGCCATCGGAATTTCCGGGTCTTCTGTGGTAATGATGGCTATACAACTTGAGCTATTCCCCTCGTAGGTAGCCGTCAACGTGACGGGATTATTGACCAGTCCCACGTCATTACAATTAAAATAATCGGTATTCAGGCTCAGTATCGGCGTACCGCCATCACAGCCTACATAAGAGCCGCCATCTACATCTTCCGGATTGATAAAATACTCTCCTTCAGCATTCAGCTGGATGGTAATATCCTGGCAGACTGCGGTGACGCCCGGGCCTTCCTCAACGGTGACCACCGCCCCGCAGTTTCCGACATTGCCATTGTCATCCGTGACCACTAAGGTTACAATATTATTGCCAATATCTGTACAATCGAAGGTTGACACGTCAAGCTGGGTACTGAAGATGCCACATTCTGCTGTGGAACCATTGTCGATCTCACTGGCCGAAATTTCGACGGTGCCACCCGCTTCCAGTTCAACGGTAATATTTTTACAAACCGCCTCCGGCGCATCACAGCAAATAGTCTCATCTGGTCCGGAGACGGCGACTACAGAGACTACCGCTAAGCAAGAACTGGCATTACCCGAATCGTCCGCTACCGTTAAGTTGACATAGTTTGTGCCAATGTCATCGCAGGTAAATTCAGTTTTATCCAGCGTATAGGAATCAATACCACAATTATCGGAAGAACCATCATCGATGTCCGTAGCTGAAATGGTGGTCATTCCGCTGGAGTTGATGTACACCGTTTTATCCTGACAAACAGCGGTTGGAAAGATATTGTCCACAATGGTCAGCATAACATCGCAGCCATCTCCACCTAATTCCTCGTTGCCATCCAGCACGTAAGTACTGAGAAAAAGCACCCCATTACCCACATCATCACAATCAAAAGAAAAGCTGTTGCCAAAGGTGCCAAAAAGGGTGCCCACTTCCATAGTAATAGGAATATTTCCACAATCGGCATAGGACTCCCCACCGATATCCTGTGCGTAAACAATTCCTAGTCCATCCTCATCAATTGAAACCGTGTAAGTAGACACACAAACTGCGGTTGTGACCGGCTCAAAACCATCGGAGCTTTTAAAGAAGTAGCTGATGTATCCATCATCCGGATCGCCGCTATATTCTTCTACTCCTATACTGTAAGAGAGGGCATAGTCCACATTGATGAAGCTTCCGCCACCACCGCCGCCGCCGGTAGATCCACCACCGCCGCCACCGGAGTACCCACCACCGCCACCACCGGCATCTTTAGCTAGTCCACCGCCGCCAAAACCAAAGCCTCCATCTCGGCCCACGGCGCAGCTTGGTCCGTCTTTATCACCCCCTTCTCCACCGGTAGTGCCTCCTTTTTTACCGCCGCCATAATATTGATTGAGGCCGCAGAAAGAGTCAGCTCCATCGGTCAGATAACCACCGCCACCACCACCGTAGGTCCCGTCTAGGCTGGTATTGTTTTCTCCGCCGCCGCCATCGGTTCCTCCATCCCCCGGATAGGTATCTCCCTTGCCATCGGTCGCATCACCGTTTGCATCGGTATTGCCATTTCTACCAGATGAGCTATCTACACAGGCACCAGTCAACATGCCCTGATAGGCACCACCGCCACCACCTGCTACTGCCAGCACCACCCAATCGGCGCAACCAACAGGTTTGTACAATAGGGCCGTGCCACCACCGCCGCCACCGGAGGCTCCGCCGGTACAAACAACTTCTGTTCCGGTCTGAGTTCTACCATTTTCTCCTACAATAAACCGGAGCAGGCTTCCGGGTTCGAGCTGCCCTTCACCACAACCGATCTCAAAATTTACCGTAATTTTCGCACCGGAGCCTCCATCAGACTTACACGTTCCACAAGCATTAGCACCCATCCGTGCCCAGCCACCATCACCTCCATTTAGAGTGAAAGACATCTGAGAATTGCCTCCTTCGTAGGGGACTAGAGCATCCTGGTAGGTGCCCAGGTAGCTCACGGTGGAAGTAAAGCCGGTTACTGGGTTAAGTTCAACAATGCCTGAATTGTCGACAGAAATTTCTACATAGGTTTGGCAGGTGCTGACATTGTTGTCATCATCTCTGACAAAAAGGGTAACCGTTTGCCCTCCTAAACTCAATCCACTTGCACAGTCACCTTTATCCAAACTCCTATTGGTGATGACTCCATCACCAATGTCGTAGCTTCCCGCATCAATCTGATTGGTTGAGATCGTAATATCTTCCGTTTCAGGAGTGATGGTGATGCTTAGACTTTCTTCGCAAAGTGCCACCGGTGCACCGGTTTGTAGTATTTGATATTGAGCGTAACCATTATTGGCACTGACCTCACTGGTTCCTCCTGAGGATTTCGTCGATTCTGTGGCGCCATCATTTACAAAGCTTCCACCACCGCCACCTCTTTCCGCGGTATAGCTACCGCCGCCACCACCGCCAGAGTATCCACCGCCGCCGCCAGAACCGGCATTAGACCAGTATCCACCAGCACCGTATCCAAAGCTGAATTCGTTTCCGCTTTCAAGAGTCACTCCTCCGGTTACCCCTCCTTTTGCGGCATACGATCCTCCACTGGCCGCATCTCCATCTCCGTAAGCACCACCTCCGGCCAGGCCATTTTGGTTACAACCAAAACAACCATCACCATTGGTTCCGCCATCTCCACTGGATCCTCCCTGACCGGTGCCACTTCCGTCGCCACCACTGGTGGAACTCCGGCCGCCTTGGCCATGTTGTGCCGCCCAGCATATACCTATATTTTTGCTTCTATACGCTCCAGACCCCCCACCGGCTACGGCAAGTAAAATCCATTGACTATTGGCATCATCGATATCTTCACTTGGCGTGTCACCCAGTGAAGAAGGAGTTGAATTGGCAGTGTACAAAATACCGGTGCCACCACCGCCATTACCGATCCCCTTGGATCCCGTATCGAAACTTGCGCCTGCCTGGCCCACCACAAAGCGAATGGTGCCTCCAGGTTGTAGCTTGTCACTACCAGATCCAACATTGAAGGTTGCCGTAATGTAGGCACCATCGCCACCTCTGGCTCTGCAATCACTGGCAGCCTCAGCTCCGCCTCCATCAGCACCTAGCAGTCGGAATTTGACTTCATAAGTTCCATCTGACAAAGAGGAGGGAATTTTGTAATCTTGATGGGAACCTGAATAACTGATAGTGTGAAAATTTCCATCGGTTTGAAGGTTTTGTGCCTTGAGTTGGCCATTCATCAAGAAGATGACGAAGCTTGAAAGTAGTATTGTGCAAATAGAGTTTGGCTTAGTAAAAATGTCCATGGATGAAAGAAATTTTGTTGCTAATCACATTCGCTCGCAATATGGCCTAATGCGGATGAAACAAACTGGACATTTCCTATAACGATTTTACGATATTTTATAAATGACTGATAAGTAAATATTTACAGGTAAGAGGTGGGCGTTTTTCCAAAGTGCTCATTGAACTTTTTGGTGAAGTAACTCGGAGATTTGAATCCGCATACATAGCCTATTTCCGCTACGGTAGGGTAGGCTTTATGTTCGAGAAGGTGCCTTGCTTTTTGCATTTTGATTTCGTGAATGTACCTGCCGATGGTCAATCCGGTGAGTAGTTTTACCTTGCGGGCAAGCTGTCGCTGGCCGATGGCCATTTTTTCCGCCAGGTAGTTAATATTGAGTTCAATTTGCTGTTCAAGCGCGGCAAGAGAATGCTCCTCCAGTTCCTGCAACCAGATTTGATCTGCGGAGAGAGTGGCTTCAAATTCCGGATTGACTTTCAGGTAAGATTGTTGGTAGGCCTGACGATTTTGGTAGTTTTCCAACAAATTGTGAATGCGTACTTTCAATTCAGCGGGAGAGAATGGTTTGGTCAGATAGTCATCAACGCCCATGCGCAAGGCCTGCAGTTTGCTACGTTCATGCATTCTGGCGGTGAGCATGATCATGGGCAATTGTTGCCATTTTTGATGGTTTTTAACTGCTTCGATCAAGCCGAAACCATCGAGGCGGGGCATATTTATATCTGAAAGGATGAAGTCAACCGGGAGGTCGATGGTGTCGGAGGCTTCCAGGAAATCCAGAGCAGCCTGACCATCATCGAAGGTCACAATTTTATAATCCGTTTCGAGTATCACCCTCAGAAAATCCTGAACTTCCTGATTGTCTTCTACCACCATTATCCTTGCCCCGTTTTCCGGAGGGAGTGACCCATTCTGGTCACTAACGGTTGAGGGTAAAGGAGAGGTCGTTTGTGGCTTTTGCCAACGGCTCTTTTGACCTGATTTTTTGCCAGGTAGTCTTAGTCGAAAGGTGCTTCCTTCTCCATAGGTGCTTTCTACGGTCAATTGACCTTCCATCAATTTGGCAAACTCCTGGCAAAGGGAAAGACCGATACCGCTGCCGCTGGTTTGTACAAGGTTTTCATTCTTGCTTTGAAAATAGCGATCAAAGATATGTGGCAAATCTTCTTCGGGAATGCCGCGACCGGTATCGGCAATTTCAAAGATGATTTGTTCTTTTTGTTCAAAAATACTTAGCGTAATCGAATCGCCAGGAGCGGTAAATTTTAGCGCATTACTCAGCAGATTGTTTAATACCTTTTCCAGCCGATTGGGATCGATCAACAATTCAAAATCTTTATTTAGCTGATGCTCAAATTCCAGGTTTAGCTTTTTTCGTTGTGCTTCCGGCAAATAGCTGTCAAAAATGGCCTGAGCAAATTCGATCACGGGAATCGCTTCCTCATGCAGCTTGATGGTGTTAGACTCCAGCCTGGCCAGGTCCATGATTTCATCCACCAGCCGTAGGAGTTTCTTACCGTTTTGCGCGATCGAATGAATGGCTTTACTCAATTTATTGTCCTGTCTCACTGCATCTTCCTCCGACAAAAGTTCTGCGGGACCTGAGATCAAAGTAATCGGGGTACGCAAATCATGCGAAATATTGGCAAAAAAACGGGATTTCATCTTGTCTAGCTGTTGCAGCTCTGATGCCTGTACCTCAATGAGTTCCTTGTCTTTCAATATTTCAACGGTTCGCTTTTGCACTTCCTGTTCCAGGCGGCTTTTCTCCTGGCGCAGACGACGTATCCAAAGTAGGCCAAACAGTAAAAACGGCAGGGCACACAAAAGGTAAAACCAGGCTTGTTTATAGAAAAACTCTCTGGCGTGAATGGGAATGCGGATGGTGTTAGAGGATCGATTTCCATTGTGGTCTATACCGGTTATGACCAGATGATATTTGCCAACCGGTAAATTGGGAATCCTGATAAAGTGTTTCGATCCCAGGTAGGTCCAGTCCTCCTGCATGCCCTCCAATTGGTAGGCAAACCGGTTTTTTGATTGAAATCCGTAGTTGGACATACCCACACTAAAGCTTAAATAGCGCTTATCCGCGGGTAACACGATTGGGGCTTTGCCGGGTATGTAGTTTCTCAGGTTTACGCTTTGACCCACTGAGGGATCGTAATAAGACAAGCGGGACAAAAATATTTTTGTAGCCTCCGAAGCCTGAAGTGCTGCCTTTATCTGTTGAGGATCAATAACATTTAATCCGTTCAGCGTGCCAAAAATTAGTCTTCCATCATTGCTTTTGAAATGTGCGTATCGGTTAAATTCATGGAAGGAAATGCCATCCTTTTCATTAAGAACCGTAATGATTTCTCCGTTAGGTTTGAGCAGGGTCAAACCATTATAGGTTGCTGCCCAGATATCCCCTTCATCATCTTCCAATATGCCTACCACAATGTTATTGCTCAAACCATCGGTCTCATCAATGACTTTTACTACTTTTTCTTTTTGGGGGTCAAAGATATGAATGCCCCGGCTGGCAGTACCAAGCCAGAGGCGGCCCATTTGATCTTCATGCATCACTAAAATCCGGTGATCTTCAAAGTCTTCTGTCTCACCATAATGAGTAGCTTTTCCCGTGGAGAGATCTACTTTATGAAGTCCCTCGTTGGTGCCTATCCAAAGTAGGTTGTTATTCCCAACTTGCAAATAATGGATAATCCCCTGAAACTGAATGGCCGTTTCCGAGAAAGGAATGATTTCTTTAGTTTGAAGATTGTAAATAATCAGTTCATTGTTTTCTGCCGCAATTAAAGCCACTTTGTCATCAGATAAAAAAGCAGCAACCTTAATTTTGAAGTCGAAGGAATAAGACTGGCAGGAACCATTGGCATTGGGAGTATACCGATACAAATGCTGGTCGTCTTTCAACCAAACTTCTCCCCGGGAATCTGTGATGAGTTCCTTCCTCCCTCCATGACCCACTATTTTACTTAAACAGCTTTTAATGGGCAGTCTGGATATGATGCCTTCTTTAAGAATCAGGAACCCCTCATCAATGCGGATCAAAAATTCGTCTGGCCCGATTTGGCGAATGTGTCGCAAACCCTGCATGCCAGTGTAGGTCCGTATAGTGCTATTTCTGAAGGCTTCAACAAAAAAGGCTCCGTTCGATGTACCAACGTAAGCAGACCGCTTAAAGTCCTTTCCACCAATATGTCGAATTCCTGGCATATCGGCAATCATGGGAGAATAATCGAATAGCTGGTTATCTGTGTCGAGTAAGTAGGCACCTGTTTTTTGCTGGCCTACAGTGGTGCTTTCATAGACAAATAGTAGATTACCCTGTTCATCCTGAAAAATTGATCTGGCTCGAGCATCGTCGGGTATGATCTTGAGTTGAGTAAAAAGGCGTTTTTTTCCATGCCAATTCATTTTATAAAAATGCTTGCCGATACGTGGATGAGCAACGTATAGAACGCTGTCTCTATACTTGAGGTAGACTTTTCCAATAAAGCGTGGTTGTGACCAAAAGAAACTTTTGCTGGATCCCTCAAAAGCATCACCATTAAAGTGTTCAATGTGATTAGTGGCCTGATCTAAAGCAATAATTGGTAAATTATGATCAAGAATCCAAAATGTACTATCTTCATAGATGAAGTTGCTGTTTCCACCTCTTACAAAAATATTGGCTTCATCTAAAAATTGGGACTCGTTGGGGATGGAGTAAAACGGCTGTAGGGAATCGGCATCCCAATGGTATATGTTAAAAGCAGTTTTGGTTTTTTCAAGCACCCAATATTTTCCCGCTTCGTATTCCCTGATTGCTCCCCCAATCCCAGTTGGAAGTGGAGTGTAATGTACGGTGTTGGTTCCCATCTGGTAAGTGTAAAGGGTAGATCTTTCCGATGCTTCATTGAGAAAACCATATAATGCCCCACCTTGGGATACTCCTTCAAGGCAACCAGTTCTGAGTTCTTTCCATTCTTCTCTTACCACATTGATGGGCCAGCGTTCATAGCCGTCAAATTGAAGTACCTGTAAGGCATATAATTGCTCCGCTACGGCACAGGTTTTCATCCACAATCTGCCGGTTTCATCAAAAACGAGGTTGTTATAGCAAAACTGGGTGGGGTCATCTTCGGCCACCAGTGGCACTATGATAGATGGAGATATAGTTGGATGTTGACCATGAATCTGATCTATTGCCACGCTGTACAATGCAAGAAATAATATGATGGAGAATTTATTCGAGCAATACATTGAACCAAATTCGCTATGGATGACTGATAAAGAAAATCTGGCGCTGGGGATAAACAAAGATAACGAAGAAAACTAGTGGATTGGTAGAGAGTAGGCCAATTTACTTTTGTACAGATGGCTAAAGGTTATGCCAAATGCTAAGAAAATAAAAAACCGATACCGGAGTCACTCCAGCATCGGCTTGAATAGTTGTGTCTATTAAAAAATACTATTCCACAACCAAAAATCGCTTGACCACGTCCCCTTTTTTTGTGGCTACGCGAATAAAGTGAGTTCCTACTTTCATCATAGTCAGGTCAAAGTTCTCTGGGGTGGTTCCAGCTTCCCTAATGTGTCTGTTAAGGATCAGCTGCCCGAGCTGGTTAAAAATCTGCACTTCAATTTCCTGACCATCAAAACTGCTGAGGTCCACAAAAATTCGATCTTCTGCAGGGTTTGGAAATAGATTGAAGTCAAGATTGACGTTCTGATCAACCTGCCTGCCTTCTGTCTCAGGCAATTGCAAATTCATACCGGAACCGCTTGAGTTGACTTCCACATTGTTGAAGGTTGCGCTGACCACCGTATTACCACTGTAGTTGGTAACCATCAGTCCGGCCTGAATACAGGTATTCATCGGGATGCTGGCATACAATACATTCTGCCAGTTGATGCCATCAAATGAGGCATAGCCGGTAAAGATGTTTCCTGTTCTGACCAGCTTCAACCAGGTGGCCTGCGGCCGGAAGAACTGCGCCGGATAGGCATAACCATTGGTGGTTGTCCGAATGGCCCGGCGAAGCATATTGCCCAGATTAGTGAGCAATTCTACCTTTTTTGCCCCTGGAGCCTCCGATTCACGCAAGGTGATACCAGCCCAACCCTGACCGAGAGGCGTAATGCTGGAAACATGAGCAATGATCTCACCATCGCCACACAAATTGGTATAGGTGTAGGCGGCATTGTCCTGAGCAAAATTGGTGCTGACACAACCGTCACTTTCCAGGGCAAAGATACCTGTTTGTGAATCGTACTCCACATTGCTACTGTCTTCACAGTCGATGCCGTTATCACCGAAATCAATGAAGCCGCAGGGTAGTCCATCCGTATCCACGTTTGCGGTGCAGGAGTTGCTATTACCATTTTGATCAACAGCGGTGACCGTTACCGAAATGGTTTGTCCCAACTGATCACAGGTGATCACCTCAGGACTGTAAGTAGTACTCATAATGCCACAAGCATCGCTAGCACTGAAGCTGACTAGGGAGGCGGTACTCATTTCATCCTCTCCATTAAAGACGGTGGTCAATCCTTCACATTGGGTGATGCCGGGTGAGAGGTTGTCTTCAACAATGATATTGCTGGTGCAGCTGTTTGTATTTCCATTGACATCCGTGACCGTCAAAGTAATGATATTGGTCCCCACGTCGGAGCAACCAAATGTGGTTTGTCCGAGAGATAAGCTCGCAATACCGCAGTTGTCAAATGAGCCAACATTCACATTGGTCGCTGTGGTGCTGGCATTGCCATTAGCATCTAGCTGTAAGGTAATATTTTGACAAAGTGCCGTAGGAGCCAGGTTGTCTTTGACTGTAATGGTTGCGATGCAGGAAGAGCTGTTGTCACTTTGATCGGTGACGGTCAGCGTGACCATGTTTTCGCCAATTTCACCACAGGTAAAGGTCTTTTGATCCAGGCTGTAGGAATTAATGCTACAATTGTCTGAGGAACCATTATCGATGGCAAGTGCAGTGGTATTGGCGTAGCCATTAGCATCGAGCTGGATGGTCAGATTCTGACAAAGAGCCGTTGGTGCAATGTTGTCCTCGAGACTTATTAAGGCATTACAGCTTGCACTATTGTTATTCACATCAGTTGCGGTAAGGGATACCGTTAACTGATTCAAATTATTGCAGTTAAAGGTTGTCTGATCCAGATTGATCGATGCAATACCACAGTTGTCGAAGGAGCCATTATTTACAGCTTCCGCCGTTGTCGATGTTTGTCCAATGCCATCTAGTTGTAAGGTCAAATTTTGGCAAAGCGCAGTTGGCGCGATATTGTCTGTCACTGTAACTGTGCCAGAGCAGGAGCTGGAATTGCCGTTGACATCATAAACTGTCAGGTTAACTGTATTTGCACCAACATCATTGCAATCAAAACTGGTCTGGTCAAGGTCTAGAGAGGCTATCCCGCAGTTGTCAGAAGATCCTCCGTCCACGTCATTGGTCCCGACATTTATCGGGATAGAGGCATTGCCATTGGCATCCAGTTGAATGGTCAAGTCCTGACAAACTGCGGAAGGAGCAAGGTTGTCCTCTACCGTCACTTGGGCATTGCAGGTGCCCAGATTGTTGTTGACATCTTTTCGGGCAACCGTTACGGAAATCACCTGCCCGACATGTGAACAGTCCATTATACCTGGACTGACATATCCCAAATTGCCGACGCCACAATTGTCACTTACACTGGTTTCAAATAGTGCATTGAATAGTGTATAGCTTCCGTTTTCATCCAATTGTACGGTTACATCCTGGCAAACCAGGGTTGGAGGTACATTGTCCTGAACCACAATATTGGTCAGGCAATCTCCTACATTATTATTGATATCGGTGACTGTGAGGGTAACCAGATTGTTGCCCACATCGCTACAGTCAAAATCTGTTTGCCCAAGGACTACGGAGGCAAGGCCACAATTGTCTGAGGAACCATTATCGATGGCTTCTGACGTTGTACTTGCAGTGCCACTTTCGTCAAGATACAGTGTCAGATTGTGGCAAAGCGCTATTGGCGGAGCATTGTCCTGTACGGTGACCATTGCCGTACATTCATCAAAATTATCGCTGCTATCTTCCACGGTGAGTAGTACCGGGATCGGTTCCCACACATCACTGCAGTCAAAGTTGGTCCGATCAATGGACAGGGTCACATCGCTACAATAGTCACTGGAGCCTCCGTCAATATCACTTTCCGTCAAGACAGCAATTCCACCGGAATCCAACAAGAGTGTGAAGTCATTACATACAGCTGTAGGGGGAATCTGATCCTCTACATTGACGGTAGTGCTGCAAGTACTGGTGTTGTTGTCGTCGTCACTGACTGTCAAAGTCACCATTGTAGTAGCACCTACATCAGTACAGGTGAAGATCGTCTGGTCGAGGCTCATGCTGGTTATGGAGCCACAGGGGTCATAAGATTCATCATTGACTTCAGCTGCGGTTAGGGTGCCCATTCCCGTTGCATCCAGTTGGACCGTAGGCAAGGTTTGGCAAAGGGCTACCGGAGCCCCTCCTCCGGTAATTGTAACGGTTGCCATACAAGTACTGGAATTATTATTGGCATCTGTAACGGTGAGTGTCACAGATACAGGAACATTGATATCTGTGCAAGTAAAAGTGGTTTGACTTAGACTAAAGGAAAGTGGCAGGCAATTGTCGGAAGATCCTCCATCCACACTAGCCGGATCAACAGTGCCGCTACCGGAATCGTCGAGCTGAATGGAAATATTGGCACATACGGCGATGGGACTACTATTGTCGCTTACGGTTACCGTAGCCATACAGGTATTGGTGTTTGCAAGATTATCGGTTACCAATAGAGTCACCGTATTATTTCCCACATGACTACAGTCAAACAGGGTTTGGCTGAGGGTAAGGGAGGCAATGCCTTCCACTGCAGTAGATCCATTGTCAATATCTGCTGTGGTAATGGAAGCTTGTCCACTGAGAGGATCGAGGTTTACTGAAACATCCAGACACATTGGGGTAATGGTAATGTCTTGTTCAACCGTGATGATTGCGGTACACTCGTCGGTATTACCGGAATTATCTGTTACCGTAAGGGTCACGTCAACCGTCCCAATGTCTGAAATGGTAAAAGAAGATTGGCTCAATGACCTGGAGGCAATGGCGCAGTTGTCGGTGGAGCCTCCATCAACATCGATGGGGGAGAGGGTGCCATTACCCGAACCGTCAAGCGTGACCGTTTCATCTTCACAAACAGCCTCTGGATCCACATCTTCCCGAATGGTCACATTGGCGGTACAAGTGGAGGTATTGCCATTATAGTCTTCCACATATACGGTATAAGACGAGGTTCCTGTATTGTCACAGGATACCACTTTAGCTCTGTCTCCTCCTGCAAAATGAAAAATCAAATCTCCGGTAGGAGTACACCCATCAGAAGAGCCGCTGGCGATTTGAGAGGCGTAAATGATGGCCTCGCCTTCATCATTGAGGTCCACGGTAATGTTGCTGCAAACGGCGGAAGGTGCCGCATCTATATTGCTACCGGTAATTGATTCAAATTGGTATCTGCAAAATCCATCGTCGGGCGAGCTATCTGTGCCGCGCTCCTTAATGTCATTTGATACGGCTGTACTGTTGACGAAGCTACCGCCACCGCCACCGCCGCCCCCGGAACCGCCTGCTCCACCTCCGGAGTAGCCACCGCCACCGCCGCCGGAGCCGTCACCCAATCCACCACCACCAAAGCCAAAGCCACCATTGCGACCACCTCCACAGGCATTAGAACCATCTTTGCCACCTTCACCACCTTCCCATTTGCCCTGCTTTCCACCGCCCCAATTGTCTCCAACACCACAGCCAATCTCCTGACCATTGCCGTTGTATCCGCCACCCGCACCGGCAAAGTTTACGCCTCGGGTACCTCCGTTCCCATTGTTGCCTCCATTACCACTGCTATTTCCTTTTCCGTTGCTTCCGCTGGTGCTCTTACTGGCTTCTTTTCCACTGGATTTTTCACAAACACCGGAGGAATAGGCTCCGCCGCCACCGCCGGCAACAACCAGGATTACCCAATCGCAGCTGCCGGGTTCTTTGTAAATAATTCCTGAACCTCCGCCACCGCCGGCACCTTCAATTCCGAGACCGTTGTAATTTACACCCTTTTCTCCGGGAATAAAGCGAATAACTGAACCAGGAGGAATCTCCCCATTGCCACATCCGATCTTAAATAATCCTTCGGCGTCTGCACCCTGACCTCCGTTAGCTGTACAGTTATATACACCGGCGTTGACTCTCCGCCTTCCTCCGTCGCCACCGCGGGCAAACAAACGGATTCGGCTATATTTAGTATCCTCCGGTATTCTTAGATCGGTGTAGGTGCCGTTGGCGTTGATTTGATGCTCACTGCCATTGTCATTCATTTGAGATGCGGAGGTAGAAGGATCATACTTGATGGTCACCTGGGTAGTACAATTATCGGATAGTCCATCGTCATCGGTTACTGTTAACGTGACGGTATGTACCCCAATATCATCACAATTGAAAGTGTTGGGGCTCATTGAGTAGGTAACAATGGTTCCATCTTCATCACTACTTCCATTGTCGATGTCATCTTCATCGATGGTGACCGTACTGACGTGTTTAACAGAAGTCGTATAAAAACCGACACATTTCGCCACCGGATTGATAGATTCCTGCATTCTGAAATCGATATATCCATCATCGGGGTTGCCGGTATCTCCACCGGCAATGAGAATCGGCGTCGAGGTGTCAAACTGGTAGTCGGTATTGATGTAGCTTCCACCACCGCCGCCGCTGCCACCGGCACCGCCGCCACCACCGCCGGAATAACCACCACCGCCACCCCCGGCACCGTCACCAAGGCCGCCACCACCATAGCCGTATCCACCGTTACGGCCACCACCACAACCACCTGAGCCATCGCTGCCGCCATCACCACCAACTGTGCCTCCTTTTTCACCGCCACCAAAATCATTACCTCCCGAACAATTTATATTTCCCCCTTTACCAAGAGCGCCGCCGCCACCCCCCGAATAATCGATGCCGATATTGCTGCCGGTATTGCCGCCATTGCCATTACTGCCGCCATTGCCACCGCCACTTCGACCATCTCCACCGGAAGTGGAGGTGCGGCCTCCCTGACCATTGGTTTTGTCGGTGCAGCCATCGCTGTAGCCGCCACCACCACCACCAGCCACAATCAGTAGAGTCCAGTCACAAGCTTCGCTTTCGCGAAATAATACGGCGGAACCGCCGCCGCCCCCGGCTCCTTCAATGCCGGAGCTGTTTTTGCTGGCTCCTTTTTCACCGGCGATAAACCGGATAATTGAACCCGGAGGTATTTCATTTGCACCGGACCCGATTTTAAATAATGCCGAAATTTTCGCTCCCTTTCCTCCTCGACCGGTTTGACCACAAGGGTTGCCTTTGCGGCCGCCATCACCACCCACGGCCTCAATAAAGAGACTGGTGGCAGTGGTGTTTTCGGGAATCACCAGGTCTTCGAAAGTTCCACTAGCATCAATTCTGTCATCTGAATTCAGTGATATGGTTGTAAAGCTGGCGGCTTCATCAGCTACAGTAACTGTTGTATTACAGATAGCGGTAAGTCCTGCAATATCCTGTACAGTGAGCGTAACCACAATGTCTCCTATATCATCACAAGTAAATACACTTTTCGAAAGAGAATAAGACAGTGCAAGGTCAGCGGTACTACCGTCATCTATGTCCTCAGGGGTGATCGATACATCCCCTTCCGTACCGATGGATAGGTCAACCGAAGAAACACAGGATGCAATTGGCCCATTGATGAATTGATAAACCGCGGCACCATTACCGGGAGAATCTGTTTCGCCACCGCTGGTTTTCTTCTCCGCTACTGCCCGGTCACTGACATAGCTTCCACCTCCACCGCCGCCGGCGTCATTTCCACCGCTGCCACCGCCCGAGTAGCCGCCGCCGCCACCGCCAGATTCCATAGTGCTCCAGCCGCCGCTACCAAAACCAAACCCGTGGGAGGGTGTACAATCATCACCACCACAACCGCCATCAGCGCCTTCGGGACATATTGTGAGGTCAGGGGCTTCATTGGAACCAATTTGCTGCCAGCCTGCGTGTCCGCCTCCATTACCGCTGGAAGAGCTATGAGACCCACCTCCATCATAGGCACCGCCACCGCCACTGGAATACTCCGAACGACTTCCTCCACGGCCGTTGTTGCCTCCATTTCCACCGGCGTAGGCACCACCATCTTTTCCGTTACCGCCATCTTCACTGGCGCGCCCGCCCCGACCATCACTTTTGGCACCGGTATTATTAGCCCAGCCACCACCACCACCGCCTGCCACCATGAGTAATTCCCACTCGTCAGAATTTGGTTCCAGTAATAATATGGCAGATCCACCACCACCTGTTCCGGAATTGGCAAAGCCGTCATCCGTTCTGGACTTTCCTTCCTGACCGATGACAAAACGCAGTACACTACCGGCTGGTATTGAGTCGCCGCTGTCACCAATGACGAAGGTCGCTTCGATATTGGCTCCTTCACCACCTCGGCCTGTAGATGTAACGATCACCTTCCCTTTTCCTCCGTCACCTCCCTTTAATACGAGATATAGATATTCTTTACTGACATCGGAAGGAACTATGTAATCCTGATAAGAGCCATTGTAAGAAATATCAGTTGCCGTACCGTCATCTTCCAGATCATCAGGAGAGCCGCCAACACAACTACTTATAATCTGAGACTGCCCTGGATTGGCAATTCCGATGAAGAAGAAACAAAAGAGTAAGATTTGCACCCCCCCTTTTTTACAGAAAAGATAAAGATTTTCCATGGGGAATCTTACTGGGTTAGAATAAAAGGTCATCATTTTAGAGTTTGATATTTCAATGACCTAAAGGTGGGGTGTTGGGGAGTGAAAAAATCAGACACATTTATGAAAAAATCAGACATTTACAGCAAGATGGCATGCTGAGGAGTGAAAATCAGAGTTGTTTCTCCAGGTATTCTATGGGGCGTTTGCCATAACGAAACTCGAAGACTTTGGTAAAATAACTTGGCGTATTGAAGCCGCATTCATATGCTACCTCCGCAATTGTCTTGAATTTCTGTGTTTCAAGTAGCTGTCGTGCTTTTTGCAACTTTATCTCCTGGATATATTTATGGGTTGACAGTCCGGTTAGGGATTTGAGCTTTCTCAAAGTTTGACGTTCACTGAGCACCATTTTACTGGCTAGGTACCCCGTAGTGATCTCGATCTTTTTTTCAATGGCCTCCAGACAAAAGGCTTCCACTGCACTTAGCCAGTCCTGATCGGCAGAAGGGCTTGCTTCCAACTCTAAATTGACAGCCAGTTGTTCAAATTCCTGGCGTTGCTCATAATTGTCAATCAGGTTGTCTATCCTGGCCAATAATTCTTCAGCTGTAAACGGCTTTGGGACGTAGTCATCTACACCCATTCTCAATGCCTTCAATTTGTCCTCCTGACCTGCCAGCGCTGTGAGCATGATCACCGGCAAAAGCCGCCATTTTTTATGTTCCTTAACGCGATTTAGTAGTTCATAACCATCCATTTCGGGCATTAGTATATCACTGATAATTAGGCTGATGTTTTTTACGGACGGGGGCCCCTTTTCCAATAATTGCCAGGCTTCTTTACCATTGTTTACCAACAGATAATCATAGCGGTCAGCAATCAATGAGCTAATCAGTTGTTGCATGTCAGGATTGTCCTCAACAATCAGGATTTTTTTCTTTGAGTGATTACCGGGAGTGTTCGGTAATTTTGTGGCAGGAGTGACCAACTCCTCAACAAGGGGTAGGGGAGTTGGTAGTTCATCTTTGTCAAATATTATCTCTTGGTTGGTTTCCTGGGTGGGTAAAACAAGGATGAAGGTGGTTCCTTCTCCCCACTTACTTTCTACTTCCAGGCTGCCGCCCATCAATTCAGCTAGTTCCTTTGACAGTGCCAGGCCTATACCCGTACCTCCCTCGGTGGGGATGTGTTTATTTTTAGTTTGAAAATAACGATCAAATATATAAGGTAAATCTTCCGGAAGAATACCGCGACCGGTATCTTTTACCGACAATACCAGCTTATTGTTATGGTCGGGATGAGAGGCTAAATTTAAGGTGATTTTCCCTCCTTTTGGGGTAAACTTGAGAGCATTACCCAGGAGGTTGTAAACGATTTTAGCGAAGCGATTCTTATCGATTTTCACCACCATTTCATTGGGAATATTGAGATAAAATTGATAGGTAATGTTTTTGACCTTTGCTCTGGCTTCGAACGTATTAAATAACTGTTGGGTGTAGTTGCCTGGAGCAACGGGGGTAAGGTTGAGCTGCTGTTCACCAGCTTCAATGCGTGATAACTCCAATAATTCTTCTACCAACGATAAAAGTCGGCCGGCATTTCTGAACGCATTCTTGAGTATTTGCTGTACATTGAAGGGTAATTGATTGTAATTTTCTTGCTTTAATAAATGTTGAATTGGGCTGATGATCAACGTCAGGGGCGTTCTTAATTCGTGGGAGATATTGGTGAAAAACCGGCTCTTCATTGCATCAATGGTTCGCAATTCGGCCGCCTGTTGAGTGATGATTGCCTTGTCTTTTTCAATTCGTTCATTCTTCTTTTTTCGGATACGGGTGAGTCTCCACATCAGGTAAGCAAAGATGAATAGAGCAATTCCGATTACGATCACAATGTTCCTGATAAACTGTTGTTCCCGGAGTTTTGATTCTAACTGAGTTCTTTCTTTTTCATAAATGTACTCCGATTCCAGCTTAGTTAATTTTCGGGTGTTTTCTTCATTGAAAAGAGAATCGTACAATAGCTTATATTCCTTGTGATAAAATAGAGCTGAGTCAAATCGGGTATCTGCTTCGTAAGCCTGGTAAAGACAATTGCAATTTCTCGCTGTTTCCTCAATGTCCCCGACTTCCTGGGCATATTTTAGCCCCCTAAGACACCATTCCTGTGCTTTTACTGGCTCACCGGCTTCCAATTCTAATAAACCCAAAGCTGAGCAAGTGATGGCCAGGTCGGATTTATGATCGATACTGTCTCTAAACTTAAAGGCTGTTTCGTAGTGCCTTTTTGATTCGCCGTATTGTTTTTTTAAAAAACTGATTCTGCCCAGCGTTTGATACACGTTACCCATACCTTCCAGATCATTAAGCTCTTGTTTGATGGCCAGACTTTTATGCATATATTCCAGCGACTGGTCAAAATCTTTCAGGTTTAAATACAAGACGCCGATGTTGTTGTAGTTACCCGCAATATTGCCCTTTTCGTCGGCAGCAAGGTTTAATTCCAGGCTTTTCAAATAGTGCTCCAGCGTCTTGTCAAAACTTTCCTGGTCCATGAAAAGTGAACCCATTTCATTGTGCACAGCTGCTCGGGCCATATTGCCCTCTTCTCCGAGGCTGGTTGCCAGATCAAGACTGATTTGATCATTTTTTAGGGCTTCTTCAAATTTGCCCAGTTTACGAAGGGCATAGCCCATCCTTTTATAGGTATACGCGAGGCCTTTAGTGTCTTCAAGCTCTTCTTGAATTTTAATGGTTTGTCCGAGCACATCCAACACTTCCTGATAAGTGCCAGTGCGGCGAAGAATTCTGACTTTGTTCTTCAATGCTTGAGCCATCCAGTGCCGATCATTTTTTGCTTTCGCAAAATCAAAGAGAGCATTGGCATAGTACAGGGCACTATCCGGTATGTAGGAAAAATAGCCTCGGCGAGCCAACCGATCGGCTGCTTTAAAGCGCAGTGTATCCGGACTGCTTGGATCATGCCAGTCCTTAAGCCAAATAGGCAATCTGGTATGTTGGGCAAAAAGCTTATTGTTCATTTCAGGTAGGATACATGAAATGATCAAAAGTAATAAGGGGAATAAAAAATGCTTCATTGTGTAAGTACCTCAAATTGCTTGGGGCTATTACGCTGTACAAACGTCGGGATAAATTTATAAAGCGAAAACCATTCTGAAAGATAAGAAAGAAATAAAAAACCGGCACCCAATTGCTCGGATGCCGGTTTTGTAACATTTGTTTCGTTTATCTCACAATCAAAAACTTCTTCACCATTTCCGCCTGATTCGTTCTTACAAGAAGGAAGTAGGTGCCACTTTTCAGCATGTGGAGGTCTAGCTGTTCACTTTTACTATCTGCTTCCTCGATGGTTCTGAGTAGTACCCGTTGTCCCAGTTGATTCAAAACCTCTACTTCTGCTTTCTGTCCCTGTTGGCCGATGATCTCCAGGAATAGCCGGTCACTAGCCGGATTGGGAGATAGGTTGAAATCCAGTTCCACCGATTGATCCATCTGTGCTTGCTCCGTTTCGGGAATTTGCAGGTTCATGCCGGAGCCTGTCGAATTAACTTCCACATTGTCAAATGTACCGGTGATCACGGTATTACCACTGTAGTTCGTGACTACCAGCCCGGCCTGGATACAATTGTTCATGAAAACACTAGCCATCAGCACATTCTGCCAGTTGATTCCATCGGTGGAGGCGTAGCCCAAAAAGAGGTTACCATTTCTAACGATTTTGAGCCAGTAGGCCTGGGGACGGAACAGCTGAGCCGGATAGGCGTAGCCGTTATCCGTCCAGCGAATGGATCGGCGTAAGAAATTCCCAAGATTGACCATCACTTCTACCTTCCTGGCTCCGTGAGCTTCCGACTCACGCATGGTGATACCGGCCCAACCTTGTCCAAGTGGGGAGATGTTGGTCACATGGGCAATAATTTCTCCATTGCCACAAAGCTCGGTGTAGGTGTAAGCTGCATTGTCCTGCGAGAAATTGGTGCTGACGCAGCCGTCACTTTCCAGGGTGAATGTTTCGGTTGAAGTATCATAATCTACGTTACTGCTATCTTCACAGTCGATGCCATCTTCACCAAAGTCAACAAAGCCGCAGGGTAGCCCATCAGTTTTGACTACCGCCAAACACTCGTTGCTGTTGCCATTGACATCTATTACGGTTACCAATACATCCACATTTTGGCCCAACTGATCACAGGTGATCACAGCAGGGGAGAAAGTCGTTGTCTGTATCCCACACGCATCGGTGGCGATGAAATCGATGACCGAAGCGGAAGAAATTTCTTCCTGGCCGTTGAAAGTCGCAAAGTTACCCTCACATTCCGATATAGCAGGGGCCATATTGTCTTGCACCGTGACGGTGGCGGAGCAGGAGTTGCTATTACCGTTGGTGTCGGTTACCGTGAGTGTTACCGAATTTGCTCCGATGTGGCTACAATCAAAATTGGTTTGGCTTAAAGCCAATGAGGCAATGCCACAGGCATCGTTAGAGCCATTGTCTACCACATTTTCCGTAGTACTGCCGTTGCCGTTGGCATCCAATTGCACTGTAACATTCTGACAAATGGCGATTGGATCTACATTGTCCTGCACCGTGACAGTTGCGGAGCAGGAGTTGCTATTGCCGTTGGTGTCGGTTACGGTGAGTGTTACCAAATTTGCTCCGACATCGGTACAATCAAAATCGGTTTGGCTTAAAGCCAATGAGGCAATGCCACAGGCATCGTTAGAGCCATTGTCTACCACATTTTCCGTAGTGCTACCGTTGCCGTTGGCATCCAATTGCACCGTAACATTCTGACAAATGGCGGTTGGAGCTACGTTGTCCTGCACCGTGACAGTTGCGGAACAGGAATTACTATTACCGTTGGTGTCGGTTACCGTGAGTGTTACCGAATTTGCTCCGATGTGGCTACAATCAAAATTGGTTTGGCTTAAAGCCAATGAGGAAATACCACAGGCATCGTTAGAGCCATTGTCCACCACATTTTCCGTAGTGCTACCGTTGCCGGTTGCATCCAATTGCACTGTAACATTCTGACAAATGGCGGTAGGGGCTACATTGTCCTGCACGGTGACGGTAGCGGAACAGGAATTACTATTACCGTTGGTGTCGGTTACGGTGAGTGTTACCAAATTTGCTCCGACATCGGTACAATCAAAATCGGTTTGGCTTAAAGCCAATGAAGCAACGCCACAGGCATCGTTAGAGCCATTGTCTACAACATTTTCCGTAGTGCTACCGTTGCCGGTTGCATCCAATTGCACCGTAACATTCTGACAAATGGCGGTAGGTGCTACATTGTCCTGCACGGTTACAGTTGCGGAACAGGAGTTGCTATTGCCGTTGGCGTCAATTACGGTGAGTGTTACCAAATTTGCTCCGACATCGGTACAATCAAAATCGGTTTGGCTTAAAGCCAATGAGGCAATGCCACAGGCATCGTTAGAGCCATTGTCTACAACATTTTCCGTAGTGCTACCGTTGCCGGTTGCATCCAATTGCACCGTAACATTCTGACAAATGGCGGTAGGGGCTACATTGTCCTGCACGGTTACAGTAGCGGAGCAGGAATTACTATTACCGTTAGCGTCGGTTACCGTGAGTGTTACCGAATTTGCTCCGATGTGGCTACAATCAAAATCGGTTTGGCTTAAAGCCAATGAGGCAATGCCACAGGCATCGTTAGAGCCATTGTCTACCACATTTTCCGTAGTACTGCCGTTGCCGTTGGCATCCAATTGCACTGTAACATTCTGACAAATGGCGATTGGATCTACATTGTCCTGCACCGTGACAGTTGCGGAGCAGGAATTACTATTACCGTTGGCGTCAATTACGGTGAGTGTTACCAAATTTGCTCCGACATCGGTACAATCAAAATCGGTTTGGCTTAAAGCCAATGAGGCAATGCCACAAGCGTCACTGGAGCCATTGTCGATGTCTGCTGCAGTGATAGATGTTTCCCCGCTATCATTGAGTTGTACCGTCAGGTTTTGGCATTGTGCTACCGGTGCAACGTCATCCTGCACATTGATGGTAGCGGTACAGGTATTGCTGTTTTCATTATTATCGGTGACCGTGACCGTAACGGTATTGGCCCCCACATGAGTACAGTCAAATTGGGTTTGGCTCAAGGCCAAAGAAGCGATGCCGCAGGCGTCGTTGGAGCCGTTGTCTACCGCTGCGGTGTTGGTGGAGGTCATTCCTTCAGCATTTAATGCGATGGTCAGGTTTTGGCACAGTGCCAGGGGAGCCACATTGTCTTCTACAGTGACTGTAGCCGTACAGGAAGTGGTATTTAAGGCAGCATCCGTAACTCCTAAAGTTACGGTGTTTTGTCCGAGGTCATTGCAGTCAAAGCTTATAGTGGTGGAGTTTCCCTGAGCAGGAGGAGTACCCAGATCAAGACTCATATGATCAATTTGACAATTGTCAAAGGAACCATTATCAATTTCAGATGTAAACACCGTGCCGGCTCCGTTTTCATCCAGTTGGAGGGTTAGATCCTGGCAATGTGCGGTAGGAGAGATGTTGTCAGCCACGGTTATGGTGCCGGTGCAGGAAGAAGAATTTTCGCCCGGGTCAGTAGCCTTGTAGAAGTATAGGTGATCGCCAATATTATTGCAGTTTAGATCGGGGATTGCCAGAACCAGTTCCGAAGTGATACTACAATTGTCGGAAGCGGAGGTCAGGTTTTCCAGTGCATCATTTTCAGCGAGACCGTTATGATTCAACTGCACAGTCATGTCATTACAAGTTATGGATGGCGCTTCACTATCCATTACGGTTACTGCAGCGGTACAGCTACCGGTAGCTTCATTATTGTCTTCTACCGTAAGAGTTACGGTTTGTTGTCCGAGATCATTACAGGTAAAGCTGGTTTGATTTAACTGGTAGTCCACAATGCTGCAATTGTCGGTGGAGTTATTGTCTATATCAAGCACGGTGATTGAGGCATTGCCATCTTCATTTAGGTTGACGGTGGCATCTTTACATTGGGCTGTTGGTGCAGAGGAACTTGTTTCTACAATGGAAACATAGGAAAGGCAGGCGCTGGTATTGCCCGAGCCATCGGTTACCGATAGTGTTACCTGATTTTCGCCAATATCGTCGCAGGAAAAGGAATTGACTGAGCTGGAAAAGCTTGCAATTCCACAATTGTCAGTACTGCCGCCATCCAATTGGGAGCCATCGAGGGAAGCGGTCCCGGAAGTATTGAGCGCAACAGTTAAGTTTTGGCAAACTGCCTCTGGCGCCTCTTCTTCCTGAACAGTAAGGTTGATCTGGCATGAGTTATTGGCACCGCTGCTCACTTCTGCTACAAGCATATGGATTGTTGTAGTGCCGATATCACTGCAGTCATAAGTCTTAAAGCCGTCAAAGCTAACAAAAAACAGTAGTCCATCTCCACAGTCTGAGGAGGAACCATTGTCGAGTTCAGGGCCATAAAGGGTTGCTATGCCGGTGTCATCAAGAGTAATCGTATGGTCAGTTTTACATTGCAGATTGAGTGAACTTGAATAGCTGTTTGAATTGATGAAATTAAATTCAATATATCCATTTTCCGGATCATCGGAGTAGGACTCAGTGGAGATGGTATAATTATCTGTGTAGGCCGTATTGACATAACTGCCGCCACCCCCGCCGCCGCCGGTCGTGCCACCAGGGCCACCGCCGGAATAGCCGCCCCCGCCAGCACCGGCATCAAGAGCCAGTCCTCCGCCACCAAAACCAAATCCGCCACTTCTGCCGGAACAATCAGACTCGCTGGAGCTGCCTCCATTACCCCCGGTATTTCCGCCTGCCTTTCCCCCGCCGTAATCCGTAAATCCGCAACGAACACCGACCCCATCAGTCAGATATCCACCGCCGCCTGAGCTATTTGGAGAGGTTACGCCACCTTTTTCTCCTCCGTTACCATTGGTGCCACCTTCCCCTATATTGCTATCACCTTTGCCATCGGTGCCGTTTCCATTAGCATTGGTAGCCCCATCTCTACCGGAAGAGCTGTCTACACATGCCCCCACTACCATTCCTTGATAAGCACCACCGCCACCGCCTGCTACTGCTAAAACTTCCCAGTCTTGGCAACCTGCTTCCTTGTATAGCAGGCCAGTTCCGCCACCGCCACCACCAGAGGCAGCACCAGTGCAAATTACTTCAGTTCCGGTTTGATTACTTCCCTTACCACCTACAATCATTCTTACGATTCCTCCCGGAGATAGCTTATCATCCCCACATCCAACAGTAAAACAAACATCTACCCATGCTCCGTAGCCACCTCTTGATTTACAGGTGCCGCATGCATTTGCCGACATTCGGGCATAACCGCCATCGCCACCATTCATGACAAAACAAATGACTTGATTAGTGCCGGATGATGGTATGAAATAGTCTTGGTAGGTTCCCGAATAATTGACTGTAGCCGGAGTTCTATTGCTTGGGTCGAAGTTTGTGGTACCACTTGTTTCAAACAGGAAATACACATGAGATTGGCAGGTGCTAACGTTGCCGTCATCATCTGTGACAGTTAGGGTGATCAGGTTGGACCCCATGCTTAAAGTTTGACAATCACTTTGATCAATACTGAGCGATATGGTTCCATCACCCAAGTCGTAGCTGCCATTGTCAATATCAGCGGGGGTTATTGATAAATCTGTATCATCATAGTCAATAGCAATGTTAAGGAAGTTATGACAAACGGCTACTGGTGCTCCTACTTGCAGGACTTGGTACTCAATGTAGCCATCATCGATAGTAAAATTGGAGGCTCCTCCATTCGTTTTTGTGGATTCGATTGCTTGCTCGTTAACGAAGCTGCCGCCACCGCCACCTTCCTCATAGGTGCCGCCACCGCCACCACCGGAATAGCCCCCGCCCCCGCCACCTGCACCCTCACAAGTTCCGCCCCCGCCAAAACCAAAGCTAGCATCTGAATCTATAAAAGCATGCGACCCCGTAACATCTGGATAAGGAGTGAGATAGGTATTATCTTCATCATAACCGCCACTTCCAAAAGCTCCGGCTCCTCCTTGTCCACCTACGCCATTTACAAAGGTAGCAGATGCCCCACCAGATCCATTACTACCACCGTCACCACCATAGAGCCCATTGCCATCCCCCCCGTTGGTGGAGCTGCGCCCTCCTTGCCCTTTTGCGGCTACACCACAAAACGCGAATTCGAGTCGGAAAGCACCGCCTCCCCCTCCGGCAATTGCCAAAATGACCCATTTGGAGTCAGCATTGCTCATATATCGGGAAGCCAAGTCAGTAGCAGGAGAATTGGCATGGGTATATAGTATAGCCGTGCCTCCCCCTCCCGTGCCGTAGCCCGAGATATCTCCCTGATAGGAATGTCCTCCCTTGCCGGGGATAAATCTTAACTTACCTCCGGGACGCAACTGATTGTTGCCGGTGCCAATGTTGAAGGTGGCTGTTACATAGGCACCATCACCTCCCTTGGCCTTGCATCCGTAACCGGGGGTCTCTGCGCTCCCGCCATCGGCACCAAGCAAACGAAGTTTGATTTCGTAGGTACCTGAAAGGTTGGTTGGAATAATAAAATCCTGATAGTCTCCTGTTGCATCAACTCGATGGTAGGAGCCATCAATATTGAGTTCTGTTTGTGCCAACAATTGGCTTGGGTTAAGTCCGCCACATAAGAAAATTACTGCTGTCAAATACTGTACCCGGTAAACAAGATGATAAAGCTTTAGCTTCATTGTCAATATTTTTTACATAATAAATTAACGCGGCTGCAAGATGAGCCCGTATCGATATTAAAATCTTGACAAAAGATGCTGATATTTGGACATGGCTATGTAATGTGCTGTAAAATAGTTGTTTAAGTAGTGTTGGTTTTGGATAGAAATCAAACGGTTTAAGAAGAAGCCGGTGGGGCGGTTACTCCAGGGGGTAGTCGGAAGGGAGCTTGCCAAAAGCTTGGGCAAACAATTGGGAGAAGTAGCTAGGGGATTTAAACCCACAGGCGTAGGCCACTTCGGCAATGGTAGTCTTCATTTTATTTTCAATAAGGAAGCGCGCTTTTTGGAGTTTCACTTCCTGAATGTAACGACCGATGGTTAGTCCGGTCAGAGCCTTCACTCTTCGCGAGAGCTGTCGGGTACTCAGTGCCATTTTATCAGCCAGGAAATTGCTGTTCAAATCCAGCTGTTGCTCGAGGGCTTTAAGCGCAACCGCTTCCAATTCCGATAGCCAACGTTGGTCAACAGAAGGTTCCTGCCCAAAGTCTGGGTTTATGGCCAACAGTTCTTGTTGGAATGCTTCTCGTTGCCGATAATTTTGAAGCAGGTTTTGAATTCTGGCAATTAACTCCAGGGGAGAAAATGGTTTGGTAAGATAGTCATCAACGCCAAGACGCAAGGCCTTTAGTCTATCTGCCTGCTGATGGCGAGCGGTCAATATGATCACAGGAATGCCCTGCAAATTCGGATCGACTTTGACTGCATTCAGCAAATCATATCCATCCAGGTGGGGCATGGCAATGTCAGAGAGGATCAAATCAAAAGATGGAGTGTTGTGATGTTGCAATAAGTTGAGTGCCTGCTGACCATCTTCCACACTTTGGGTGACGTATCTTGACTGCAGAATTTGCTCAATAAAGGTGCGTACTTCCGGGTTATCTTCCACCACCAAAATGCGGCCAGGGGGTGTCGTGTTTTTTTGGGGCGTTGAAAATTGTTGTGAGTGAGTTTCAGCTTGGCTTAAAAGTAGTTCATGTTCTTTTGGTAAATCCGCTTTTTGAGAGGTTCTGGCGGGCAGCTGTAACACAAAAGTACTGCCTTGACCGAGGGTGCTTTTTACAGATAGATCCCCTTGCATGAAATGGGCGAGGTCCTTACAAAGAGATAAGCCAATACCTGTTCCATTTTCAGATGTAAAAGATTTCTGCCGGCCTTGAAAGAAACGGTCAAATATATGCGGCAAATCTTCCTCCGGTATACCTGGCCCCGTATCCTGTATTTCAAAATATAGATGATCAGACTTTTGGTAAATACGAAAATAAACGGATTGATCGGTAGCAGTAAACTTCATTGCATTGCTCAACAGGTTATTCAGGATTCTTTCCAGACGCTGCTGGTCGACCAAAAAGATAAAATCAGGCGATATTTGGTAATCAAACCGGTAATCAAGCTGCTGGTGCAGTGCTTTTGGCTGAAAAGCCTCAAATATTTGCAGGCAAAAGCTTTGCAAATAGACCGCCGTTTCTTTCAATTGAATTTTTTGTGCTTCAAGGCTGGCAAGGTCCAACATCTCTTCTGTCAGGTTTAGCAACTTTTTTGTGTTTTTATAAACGCCACGTATAGTCTTGAGAAGCGGCTTGTTTTGTTTAACATATTCCTCCTGAGCCAACAATTCTGTGGGGCCTGTGATTAGTGTGAGTGGTGTGCGAAGCTCATGAGAGATATTCGCAAAAAAACGGGACTTGAGTTCATGGAGCTGCACCAAATCACTGGCTTGTTGTTCAATCAGGGCCTTACTCTTCTGAATTTGCCTGGTGCGTTTATTCACTTCATACTCCAGCATTTCCTTTTCCTGGCGGAGTCGCCTTATCCAAAGCAGCGCAAAGCCGATAAAAGGTAAGGCCAGCACTAAATAAAACCAGGTTTGCTTGTAGAAAAATTCCTGTGCCTGGATATTAAGTTCTATCGGGGTTTTGACCCAGTTTCCATTTTTATCAATACCGGTAATTTTCAATTTATAATTACCAGGGGGGAGAGTAAAGAGATCAATTTGATGGTCATTGCCAATATAGATCCATTCATTACTGATCCCTTCCAGTTGGTAGGCATAGCGATTTTTTTCGGCATAACCATAATTTGACATACCCAGACTGAGGCTCAGGTTTCTTTGGTCGGCTGTCAGACAGATCTTTTTAAGTGAGGCATCCGGATTTCTGAGTGTCACCTGCTGCTTTGATTCGCTATCGAAGTAGGAAATTGTGGCGATATATATTTGTGAGACTTCAGCATCCCTACGTTGTTGTTTCAACAGGGGAGGATCAATGATATTCAGCCCTTGCACGGTACCCATATATATCTTACCATCTTTATCCTTGTAATGGGCATAGCGATTAAATTCATAGTGACTCAGCCCATCTTCAGTATTGATATTGGAAATGATTTCTCCTTCGGGGCTGAGCAGGGTGATACCATCATAGGTGCCTGCCCAAATGTCACCATCATTGTCTTCCACAATATTCACTACTGTATTATTGGATAGTCCATTTGCGCGGTTAATGATCTTGACGACCTTCTCTTGTTTTGGATCAAAAACATGCACTCCCCTGGAGGCAGTTCCCATCCAAATCAGCCCATTTTGACACTCTTCTACAACGAGTACCCGAGGATCTTCAAATCCAAATGATTCTCCATAATGCCACATCTTGTGGCGTGCTACATCTATCTTAAACAGTCCGGTGTTGGTGGCTACCCATAACATCTCATCTCTGCCCAAAATCATAAAATGTACCACTCCTGAAAACTGCACGGGTTTACCTTCTGCTTCAAAGAATTCAGCTTGCCGGGTTGTCAGATCAAAGATCATCAATTGCGACTTGGTATGCTCTACGATTGCTAATTGGGTGGAAGAAAGGAAAACCGCCTCTCCTGAGGAGAACCCCAGATTGTATGTTTCACATGATCCATCTGGCTTGGCCTCAAAGCGAGCCAACTTATTTTTATACTTTAGCCATAAGTTATTCTGCAGGTCATTAATCAGATATACCAAACCATTCCTGTTTGAGTAGTATTCCGTACACGCATTGGGAGGGATAAAGGTTGGCTGATTACCATTCAAGGTTATTAGCTTTCTTTCGTATTTGGTGATAATTTCCCCCCGTGTATTCGTCCGAATATGCCGGAAGGAACCATTTTTAATGGTTTTTATAGCCTGGTTTCCTCCCACTGCCAAAAGGAATGCACCCATTTGAGTGGCCACATAAGCACTCTTAAGAAAGTCATTACTACCGATTTTTCTAATAGAAGGAAGACTTCTAAGCATTGGGCTATAATCCCAATACCGTCCTAAACTATCCAATAATAAGGCCCCTTGATCGATTTCGTGATGTTGATTCTGGTAAACAAAAAGGATTTGTCCTTTCTCATCTTTATAAATTCCGGAAGCGCTATAACCTTTCGGAACAATATCAAGAGAGGAAAAGGAAGTTGATGGCTTTTGCCGCATATAGAAATCGGGATTTCTGGTATTCTGGAATGTGTAAAGAGTGCCTTCTCGCTCCACAATATTCATCTTACTGGCTTCCTGCCGGAAAGTGCTGAGTATACCTTTGTACAGGTCGGGAAAATCGTTGGCGGTAAACTTTTGAACCTCTTGGGTGTGGAGATGGTAAGAAAAGATGGGCATGTCGAGATCGCTAAACCACAATTGATCGCCCATTCTGATGAACGGAATATCCTCTTTTACGATAAAGCGATTGAGTTGGTTATCAAAGTTGCTGTTAGGGATTTTAGCAAAAGGCACTACTTGTATACCATCCCAATTATTGAGGACGAAGTTTTCTTTTTCTTTGGTCAGTACCCAGAAATGTCCGGGTGTATGCTCGATGATGCCACCACAAAATCCTTGAATTGATGTGTATTGAATTTGATTGTTGCCCTGATCATAAGTAAAAAGTACAGATGTCCCGAAGCCGCGGTTTAGAAATCCGTAAAGCCCAAGTTTACTTGATTCTCCCTCAAGACAACTTCTCAGATATCCGGTCCAATCATCGCGGGCAATGGAAAGAGGCCAGAGATCATAACCGTCAAACTGCACCAGACGCAAGGCATACAACTGTTGGGCTACTCCACAGGTTTTAAACCACATTCTGCCCTTGCGATCAATTAGGTAGTCATCAACACAGTATTGCGCCGGATCACTGTTACTCTTTAGAGGGGTAAGGCTGGCGGGATATACCGATGGTCGTTCTGACTGGGCATGTACTGTCCAGTAGAGAAAAAAAGAGCATGTGAATAGATAGAGCTTTATAAGCTTTACACTCAAATTGGTCATAATCTTCAGGCAGAGTGATCTTAAGTAGCCATAAATGCAAAATTGAGAAAAATTAGACTTTCTTGGGAACACAACGGGCATCTTTGACTGAGGTTTGTAGAAATAAAAAAAGCCGACACCAGAATTACTCCGGTGTCGGCTCAACTAAATGAGTCTATTTTAGTGTTACTTCACAATCAAAAACTTCTTCACCATTTCCGCCTGATCCGTTCTTACACGAAGGAAGTAGGTGCCACTTTTCAGCATGTGGAGGTCCAGCTGTTCACTTTTACTACCTGCTTCCTCGATGGTTCTGAGCAGTACCCGTTGTCCGAGCTGATTCAAAACCTCCACTTCTGCCCGTTGTCCCTGTTGGCCGATGATCTCCAGGAATAGCCGGTCACTAGCCGGATTGGGAGATAGGTTGAAATCCAGTTCCACCGATTGATCCATCTGTGCTTGATCCGTTTCGGGAATTTGCAGATTCATGCCGGAGCCTGTCGAATTAACTTCCACATTGTCAAATGTACCGGTGACCACGGTATTACCACTGTAATTTGTGACTATCAGCCCGGCCTGGATACAATTGTTCATGAAAACACTAGCCATCAGCACATTCTGCCAGTTGATTCCATCGGTGGAGGCGTAGCCCAAAAAGAGGTTGCCGCTTCTAACGATTTTCAGCCAGTAGGCCTGGGGGCGGAACAGCTGTGCCGGATAGGCATAACCGTTATCCGTCCAGCGGATAGAACGGCGAAGAAAGTTGCCCAGGTTGACCATCACTTCCACCTTCTTGGCGCCGGGAGTCTCTGATTCACGCATGGTGATGCCGGCCCAGCCCTGGCCTGGTGGAGAGATGTCGGTTACATGCGCAATGATTTCTCCGTTACCACAAAGCTCGGTGTAGGTATAGGCCGCATTGTCCTGCGAGAAATTGGTACTGACGCAGCCGTTACTTTCCACAGTGAACGATTCAGTTGAAGTATCATAATCTACATTACTGCTATCCTCACAATCGATGCCGTCGTCGCCGAAGTCAACAAAGCCACAGGGCAGACCTTCTGTTTTAACCACCGCTAAACACTCGTTGCTGTTGCCATTCACATCCAGTACGGTTACCAAAACATCCACATTTTGGCCCAATTGGTCACAGGTAATCACGGAAGGGGAATAAGTTGTAGACAGTATGCCACAGGCATCCGTAGTATTAAAATCGATGACAGATGCGGCAGTTATTCCCTCCTGACCGTTGAAGACGGCGAAGTTACCTTCACATTCCGATATAGCAGGAGCCACATTGTCTTGTACAGTGACGGTAGCGGAGCAGTTTGCGGAATTTCCGCTGGCGTCAATTACGGTTAGCGTTATCAAGCTTGCTCCTACATCAGTACAATCAAAATTGTTTTGGCTCAAGGCCAATGAAGCAATGCCACCACAGGCATCATTGGAGCTGTTGTCCACCTCTTCGCTGGTGATTGAGCCATCACCATTAGCGTCAAGCTGTACCGTCACATTCTGACAAAGAGCTGTTGGTGCCACATTGTCTTGCACAGTAACGGTTGCGGCGCAGGAGTTGCTATTTCCGTTGGAATCGGTGGCAGTAAGCATTACCTGATATGATCCGATGTCACTACAATCAAAATTTGTTTGGCTCAAGGCCAATGAGACCACGCCACAAGCATCATCCGAGCCATTGTCGACGGCTTCTGCTGAGGTGATACCATCCCCGTTAGCATCCAACTGCACGGTTACATTTTGACAAAGAGCTGTTGGAGCCACATTGTCCTCAACGATGACGGAAGCGGCACAGGTATTGACATTACCGTTATCATCGGCTACGGTAAGGGTGACGGTATTGCTGCCCACTTCTGCACAGCCGAAATCGGTTTGGCTTAAAGCCAATGATGCAATACCACAGGCGTCATTGGAGCCATTGTCTACATCTTCGATGGTGACGGCACCATCACCGTGATCGTTGAGTTGTACCGTGACATTCTGACAAAGAGCGGTAGGAGCCACATTATCTTCAACGGTGACGGAAGCATCACAGGATCTGGTTTTGCCCTGGTCATCCGTGAGGGTGACGACTACAGTATGGATGCCGATATCATCACAAGTAAAGCTACTCTGGCTGAGGCTAGAGGTGAAGTTTCCGCAATTGTCATAGCTGCCATTGTCCACATCATTAAAAGTAATCATGCCCAACCCGTTGGCATCCAGCTGCACGGTTGCATCGGCGCAGGAGGCTATTGGCGGTACGTTGTCCGCCACCGTGACGATTGCCTGGCAGGAAGCGGTATTTTGAGAGGCATCTTCAAACTCGACAGTCACCGAATTGGGACCAATATCGGCGCAAGTAAAGGTAAGAATGCCCTGATCCATGCTGAAATTTGAACAATTATCGGTTGTACCACCGTCCAGTTCAGGTATAGGAATATTCACTATCCCATTTCCATTAAGCTGAACGGTCACATTTTGGCAAAGGGGATTGGGCGGGGTAACGTCTGCTATGGTTACGGTGGCGTTACAACTACTGGTTTTTTCGTTGTTTTCGGTCAAGGTTAAGGTGACGAGTTGCGTTGGTGTGTCCGAACAATCAAAGTTGGTTTCGCTCAGCACCAAACTCTGAATGCCACAATTGCTTATAGAGCCATTGTTGACTTCTTCCGGTGTGATCGTTGCCTGACCGTTTTGGTCCAGCTGTACAGTTACATCCTGACAAATGGCCACTGGCAGGGAGGGAGCTCCCTGAAATTCAAAGGCACCCATATCGATTCCATTATTTGCTGGTCGGGTGTTGCCCTCGTAATCATCCGATGGTGCTCCCGTGGAGGTACCGGCATCAATAGCCGGAGAACATGCTTGCAAGTGAAGGTTTCCGCCGTTGGATGGAGCGAGGTTGAAATCCGGCTGACTGACAAATAGTGGATCGATATCCAGGTTTCCGATACCGGAATAGCCATTTTCTACGATAGAATGATTGATTTTAACATTGCCACTATGTGTATTATAGATTTCCGAGCTATTGCCCCACAAAACACAATTTGTCATCACCGTATTTCTGCTGTGGCTGTTGCGAATCACCGCTCCCACGTCCAGGGAAGCATTACCGGAAAAGGAGCAATTGGTAAAGCTGGCATTTGATGAAGCGGAGTTCAGGAAAACCGCGCCTCCGGTTCCGCCTCCAATGGCTCGATTCCCAATAAATTGGCAGTTGATGAACAGCTCGGTGCCACCTAAACCATATACTCCGCCACCACCGCTTTGGGCTACATTTCCGGCAATCAGGCAGTTGATAAAAGTTCTGGTTCCATTGATGCCGATAAGGTGCAGTCCACCTCCATTTGTTGCCTGATTATAAGTGATCTTACAGTTTTTGACTATTGGAGAAGCATTCTCTCTAATTTGCATACCACCGCCCCGGCTTGTATTGATATCATCACCATCGGCATGGCCTGCGGTCACTGTAAAACCATCCAGCATTGCCGAAGCGGTAATATCTTGCCCTCTGGCGACCACTACGTGCAAGGCATTGTCCTCATTGTTGCTAAATGCTGAGCCGTCATTTTGCAATAAATCACCACTGAGTATGGTCACGTTGTTTTCCCAATTTCTCTGCGACAGCATTGTTTCGGTTCCATTAAAACCGCCAAAAATAGCCACGTCATTTTGTAGTGAAAAGAAAACACTACGGTCGTTGGCTGTAACGCCGACTCCTTCATCTGGATAATAGGTGCCCTCCGCAACCCAGATTTGTGTAATGGAGGAACAGTTCTCAGCAAGCAATAGCGCATCCTGGAGGGAGTTGAAAGCATTCTCCCAGCTTTCGCCAGTTTGCGTTCCTGCAGCATCCTTGTCGACATACATGATTGATTCGTTGGGACATACAATGGTTACCGTGATCGTTGCCATGCAGGTGCTAACATTACCGCCAACATCGGTCACGGTCAGGGTTTCCTGATTGTCTCCCAAATCAGCAATGGTGAAATTTTCCTGACTAAGGCTGAATGTTGCAATGCCACAGTTATCGGATGAGCCAAAGTTGACCTCCTCTGGTGTAACAAGTGCGTTACCAGTTGGATTGATTTGTAAACTCACATTCTGGCAAATAGCGGTAGGTGCTATATTGTCTACCACCGTGACATTGGCGGAGCAGGTATTGGTATTGCCGCTGACATCCATCACGGTCAACGTTGAGCTATTAGTGCCAATATCATTGCAATCAAATGTATTTGGGCTCGCCGTAAGGCTACCAATGCCACAGGCATCCGTCGAACCGCCATCGATATCGCTGCCGGTGATGGAGGCATTACCACTACCATCCAGCTGGACAGTAATGTTTTGACAAGTGGCTACCGGGGCCGTCACGTCCTCAACAGTTACGTTAAAGAAGCATCGGTTTGATAAGTTTTCAGCGGCATCAGCCCTTCTAACCGACCGCGAAACCGGAGTTTCCACGTCCGCACAAGAAAAGGAGATTCCACCCAAAATGTCTATCGATCCAACTAAACCACAATTGTCTTCCTGGCTGGTGATGATATTGTCCACGATAAAGTTGGCAGAAGGAATGTTGAAGGAGCCATTGGCATTTAGCTGAATGGTAATATCCTGGCAGGTAATGGTAGGCGCAATATTGTCCTCCACGGTAACGGTAGCGGTACAGGTGCCGGAGTTGCCATGATTGTCGGTGACAGTCAATGTTACGGAGTTATCCCCTAGATCACCACAGTCAAAAGTATTGGGTGTTGCCGAAAAGCTGGCAATGCCACAGGCATCAGAGGAGCTGCTATGGACCTCACCTGCCGTAATGCTGGCATCTCCATTCCCATCCAGCGCTACTGTGATATTTTGACAATTGGCCACCGGAGCCGTATTATCTTCGATGGTCACCTGGGCATCGCAGGTGCTCGGGTTATTGTCTTCATCCAGGGCGGTGAGCGTCACGGTATTCACCCCAATGTCTGAGCATTCGAAAAAGTCTTGCGTCAGAGCAACAGGTGTGAGGGAAACACAGCTGGCTGCCTGATCATCAAAAACTTCTGCAGGGCTAATGGATAGTTCACCATTGGCGTCGAGCGACCGGGTGATATTCTTGCAAGACACTTGTCCGGTTGGGGCTTCCACGATGACAGGAATGCCACAATCTGAAGTGTTGCCAGAGGGGTCGGTCACTTCAACAAACACGGCGTATTCTCCTGGTTGTGTAAAGGTAAGTGAAGAGGCCGGGCCGTATTCTACACAGGGAAGCTGATTACAATCTTCGTAGGAAGCCATGATGGTTACCGCTCCGCAAGGATCATAGGATCCGGCTCCCAGTTCATCGGCGGTGATGGTTACTTCGCAATTGCTATTGAGCTGAAGCGTCTTTGGCTGACAAATTGCAACGGGATCTTCATTGTCCAAAGCAGTGACAGTAAAGCTACAACTGTTTGCTCCCAGGGTATAAGTAATGGTGTTGGTCCCTACCTCCATATCCGTATCTCCCAATGGACCTGATCCGTCAATGATATTTCCGGAAACGGAATTTTCAATCTGATAGGTCAGAAAATTACCCATTCCGCAGAAGCCAGTATTGGGTTGTAGTCCACCAGCAGGCACAAAAAAACTACAATCCTGCTGATCCTGGGCATCAACTTCAAAACTACCTGGGCAAAACAGGTCGTAACCTCCGGCGATACTGTTGATGGTAATATTGAAGGCACAATTCAGCGTATTGCCGTTGAGGCTGTGGGTGTAGGTAAGGGTATAATTGCCACCGGCAAGAAAATTACCCAATGGCGTTTCAGAACCGCTGTCCACGATGTTCACCCCATCGCTGATCTCGTAGGTGAGGGTGCTGGAACAGGGCCCCGTAAGGTCTGGCAAAATATCCTCATCCAATTCGATTTCACAATCATTTGTAAAAATTTCCCTCGTCACATTGGGGGGACAAGTAAGGCCCAGCGCTTCGGAATTCTGTGCCAGGGTAAAAGTATAGCTACAACTTCCTCTGTTACCACTATTGTCTTCCACATAAAGTGTGACCGTATTCGAGCCTACATCCTCACAGGTGAATTCTCCCTGGTCAAAGTATTTGTCCACAATCTCCCCACAGGCATCCGATGATGACTGAATGACCAAATCGGGGTCGAGGATAAAGTTTTGTCCTCTGGTTACGAGGGCGGCAATGGGGAAGTTTGTCCCACAGGTGACTGTCGGGGCTACATCGTCTTGTACTTCTACGAGCGCAACACATTTATCTTTTTTTCCGCTGGTACTGATCACTTGTAGGGTGACCTGTTTTTCACCAATATCATTACAATCAAAACTAATGCTTGGAAGTGGAACATTTACACCACCTATTTTTCTCAAAATAAAGGGAGCGATGGACTCCCCGGGTTCGGCTACGCTATTATCATCAATTTCTGATCCGGTCAAGGTATAACTGCCGTTACTAAGGGTAACACTAATGTCTTTACAAAGAGCTTTGGGGCTGGTGGGATCAAAGGAACTAAATTCGTAATAGAAACGGCCATTGTTAGGTGTTCCATCCAATTCACCAGCTTCAAGAATAGATTCGATCGCGGCACTATTGGCAAAACTACCACCGCCACCGCCGCCAACTTCCTTGCCACCGCCGCCGCCGCCGGAGAAGCCGCCACCGCCGCCACCGCCCGGCTTTGCCATGTTTCCACTGCCGCCGCCACCGTAGCCATATCCGCCTCTTCGTTTTTCACCATCTCCGGCACCGCCAGCTCCACCGGTAAATTTACCGGCTCTACCTCTGGCACTGCCAACAATACCACCACCATCACCGGAATGGCCACCACCACCTGCTCCGGTGGAATTTGCCTGGTTAGAAGCACTACCCGGGTCACCTCCATTTCCACTGCAACCGCCATCTCCACCGGTAGCGCCACCACCACCGGAAAAGCCCGTTCCACCACAGGTGCCTATTACGCCACTTCTACCTGGAGCGATTTCGCCTGCTCCTCCACCACCACCGGCTACGGCGAGGATCACCCAACAGGAACTGGCATCGGCCAGGCTTGTCGAGGGGGTACTACAAGTAATGGAAGCTCCGGGGGCGTGATACAGTAGCCCTGTGCCACCACCACCACCACTACCAGCCGCGTCCTGTCTTGAACGGCCATTAGCTCCATCTCTTCCCACGATCACCCGGATGGTCCCCCCCGGTTGTAGTTGCCCGGATCCGGTACCGATTTCAAAATTGACCTCAACCGTAGCGCCGCCGCCGCCTCGGTTTTGATTGATATATTGGGTTTTTCCCCCATCGGCCCCTTTGAGGAAAAAGGTGATGTAATCATTGAGGTTTAAGTTGCCTCCCGATGGAATGACGAAGTCCTGATAGGATCCTGTGTATCCCACTTCGTGAAGGTCGCCATTGGCAATGAGGGATTGCTGAGCATTTGTGTATGGTGTACTCAATAAAATACACAATGTCAAACCCAGAATGTACTTGGTTAGATTTTTCATATTATGACCATTTATGGTTTCAGAATAGAGTAAAGGAGGAGGACATTATTTTGCTTCAAAGGTGGGGGTAGAGTGGTGGGAAAAACTCGCCATCTTATTGAAAAAACTCGCCATTTTGTGCGTGTGAAAGCAGAAATGGTTGGGATTGCCGGGCGTGGTAAGGTCAGTAGAGATTAGGCATTACTCGACGTGCAAATACTCAGAAGGCCGCTTACCAAAATGAGCCAGGAAGACTTTGGTAAAATAACCGGGTGTATTAAATCCACAAGCATAAGCTACTTCAGCAATGGTTTGGTAGGCTCGGTTTTCCAGTAGGTGCCGGGCCCGTTGTAGCTTGACTTCCTGAATGTAATGCTTGATGGACAACCCGGTGAGCGATTTGAGTCGACGCAACAGTTGTCGGTCACTTAGTGCCATTTTATTAGAGAGGTAAGAGGCATTGAGTGAAATGCCCTTAATGATGGCTTCCAGAGCGGCTTCTTCCAGTTGTTTAAGCCATTCCTGTTCTGCGGTAGGCCCGGCTTCAAAGTCAAGCTCGACTTTATGTGTATTTTTGGAGCTAAAGTTCTGCCTATCCCGATAATTCTGGATGAGGTTTGCCATTCGGACCATCAACTCTTCTGGTGAAAAGGGTTTGGAAAGATAGTCGTCCACGCCAATTCTCAGAGCTCGTAGTTTGTCTTCCTCTGCTGCTCTGGAAGTAAGCATGATCACGGGCGTCTTTTGCCATCTAACATGGCCTTTGATCAGATTCAGTAATTCGTAGCCATCCATTTCTGGCATCATAACATCACTGATAATGAGCTTAAATTGCATCGGAGTTGTGGGGTCATTCAACAGCGACCAGGCTTTTGCGCCATTATTGGTCACCACACACTGATAGGTTTCGGAAAGTAAGGTCTTGAGCAATTGCTGCATGTCGGCATTATCCTCAACAATTAAAATCTCTGGTTTGGGCTTTTCTGTGCTTGCCATGGTTTCATCAGCAATTGCTTTTTCCATTGTTTGAGGAGCATTAACTGAAGTAGGGTAGGGAAGGGCCTCCAGTGCGTGGTCTGCGGAAGCGTCTTCAACTTTTTCCATTGGAAGCGTAAGGGTAAATGTACTTCCCTTTGACCAAGTGCTGTTGACGGTTAATTCCCCCCGCATCAGGTGAGCCAATTCTCTGGAAAGGGAGAGTCCAATGCCCGTTCCGCCTTCTTTGGGCATCTCTTCCCGCTGGGTTTGAAAATAACGGTCAAAGATATGAGGCAGATCCTCCGGTAAAATACCACGGCCGGTGTCAGAGACGGTGAGCAAAAGATTGCTATCTGTTTTCTGGTCGGAAGACCGTTTATGAACTTCGACCTGTACGCTAATGCTTCCGGCTTCCGGCGTAAATTTTATGGCATTACTGAGCAAGTTGTTGAATATCTTGGCCAGACGCTTTTTATCGATAAGGTAGAGTGTATCTACCGGAAGGTCATTTTTCAGTGTTAGCTCAATATTTTTGTGCTCTACCCAGGAGTCAAATGCCGACAGGAGCTGGTCGAAATACGATTTAATTGGGGTAGGGTGTAAATTTAGGGTGTTTTTTCCGGCATCCAGCGTGGAGAGTTCAAGTAACTCTTCTACGAGGGCTAGTAATTTTTGGGCGTTGCGCTGTACAATATGCAAGCTATTTTTGATCTCACTTTTCATGGTGCCCCCAAACTGTTGGAGCAGATAACCGATAGGGGCCGAAATCAAGGTGACCGGAGTACGGAGCTCGTGAGAAATATTGGTAAAAAAACGTGATTTGATTTCATCAAGTTTTTTGAGCTCTTCCGCCTGTTGCTCGATCACTTCCTTATCCCTTTTGATTTGGTGGGTGCGTTTTTTTACTTCTGCTTCCAGCCGTTTTTTCTCTCCGCGCAGGTAGGCAATCCAGATATAAGCCACCAGCCCGATGATGGCAAAGCAAAGCACATAAAACCAGGTTTGCCGGTAGAAAAAGTCGTGAACGTTTAAGCTGATTCTCAATGGTGTCTCACTCCAAATGCCCCGAAAATTGCTGCCTTTGATCAGGATGTCGTATTGGCCGGGAGTGAGATTGGAAAGGGACAAAGTATGTTGTGGGCCAATATATTGCCAATCCTTATTAATGCCTTCCAATTTGTAAGCAAACTGATTTTGGTCGGTGTTGATGTAAGAAGAAAGCGCAAATTGCAATTCGATAGACCGACTAGTGGCGGAAAGCGAAATTTTTTTGTCAAAATCAACTTGATTATTTAGGTCAACGTATCGGTCCTGGTATTTGTCGTAGTAGTGAATATTGGTTAAAAAAATCTTAGGCGTTCCCTCCACGATCAATTCATTTTTGAGCGCAACGGGGTCAATGATATTCAGCCCGCTTATGGTGCCCATCGCCAGTTTCCCATTGTCTGCTTTAAATGCGGAAAATCGATTAAATTCCTTGTGTGTCAATCCATCAGATTCTTCAAGGTTGGCCAGGACTTTACCCTCTGGCGAAACCAGCGACAAGCCATCATAGGTGCCTATCCAGTAGATGCCCTGATCATCCTGTAAAATACTGGCAATACGATTGCTGGCCAGGCCGTGTGCCCGATCCAGTATTTGTAATTCCTTTGTTTTTGGATTGTAAATATGTAGCCCCGCGGTGAATGTGCCGATCCACAAAATCCCGTCCTCATTTTCCAGCACGGTATTGAATCGGTAGTCTTTAAAACCATCCCCCTTGCCGATAACGGAATGCTGATGATTTTTATAGTCGATTTTCCATAAGCCGGCACTTGAGGAAATCCACAATTGTCCGTCCCGACTGGGCTGTAGTTCCTGAATAAAGGAGTTTTGTGAAAAGATATTTTGACCTTCTTTGTAGAATGTCTCTTTCCCGGTGTGTATATTCAGAAAAGACAACCTTTTATGATCGTTGTTCCAAAAAGCGATGGTATCCCGGTTAAGAAAATTGAAGGTATGAACAGAACCGGTGAGTGGGTATATCCTACAGTCTCCATTGTTGGGTTGATAGCTAAAGATTCTAGGTCCGCTATAGGTCCAGACCTCCCCATTTTCATCGACAACTACCTTTCTTCTCATACTGTTGTGAAAGGGAGTGTCGGTGCAGGAGGTGCTGGTAAAGGGTTTGATCAATTCGCTACTATCCTCAATCTCAAACCAGCCTTCCCTGGAGATACTGACCACAAAGTTCCCGTTTTTTAGCTGGTTAATAGCCCTTGTTTCAAAACCCTTCTTATAGTGGTGGATGGCTTCTGTTGCCCTGACTGTCAACGTGATAACGCCATCTTTGGTGCACAATAGAATGCTTTTGAGAAAGTCTTTTCCTTTTATTTTAGTGATAAACCGCTGACCTTTTAAGTGCTCAAATAAAGCCGAACAATCGTATCTTTTGCCATCTTTATCTTCCAGGATAGCTTTGTAATAATTATTGTGATCACTAAACAGATATATTAAATTTTGTGACTCATCAGTATACAAACCTTCCGGTGATAAATCCAAGGGAAGCCCAGGCACAATTTCAAAACAGTCCTTTGCCGTATCCAGGTAAAAAAAGTGATTTTGGGTATAGGAAGGCAGACAAAGCACTATTTTTTGGCGATGTGATACGATAAATGGATTATATACCTGCCAGAAAAACTTTCGAGTTTCCTCATCTAATTCAAATGCTACCGGAAAGTCGTCCTGATCATATTTTTTCCAGTCTCCAGTTTCTTCGTTCCAGCGAATAACAGGAGGAAGGAAGTCCATAAACCAAAATTCCGGCCCCTGTTTAATGACCGGACGTGCCTCCAGGTCCTGAGCTTCCCGTTGATAGAACTCATAGGGAATGCTTACTCTTTTTATAAATTGGCTATCTATTTTCTCGTAGACCAAAAAGTCGTCACCTTCTCTCATGAAAAAATACCAATGCCCTTCTTTTGATCTAAATGCCGAGCGGATGAGTGATTTTTCAGGCACTTTTCCATCCAACGATAAGATATTGCTTTGCTGGTTGGAGAGGTCAAATGAGAAAAAGCGCTGAATGGTGGTATCTCTGCTCACATAACCCCACAAACGATCATCATCGGTGATCTCCATAAATTTGACCATTGCATTTTTCACCGGAGTTAACCCCTCGGTTTGTGCCACGGAAAACTGATAACCGTCCAGGAGCATTAGCGGCATATCGTACATGGTTTGTTCTACATTTCCGGTGCTTACCCAAAGGCGGCCCTGACTGTCCTGGAATACATTTGAGGTAGTGGTGCGGGAATAGCCATTTTTTGAAGAAAATTCCTGGCGATGGGCAATTTCCAGTTTTGGAAGAGCGTCAAATTCAGGTTGAGCAAATAAGCCTATAGCTGTTATGCCCAATATAGCTGTAAACAGGATCTTGTTACGCCATTGCCTCATTCACTATAAAATAGTTTATTACTGACAAATATAGGAAGAAAGCAGTAGAAGAAACTTACTGCCGTTGATGGCATCTGGCACATCACACAAGATTTTGACTGCTTCAATTACTGCCCAATCAACAAATAAGCCCCCCAGTAATGAGGAGAGGCGGTGGCCGGATTGTTGAGTTGTTCCAGTTTTGCGCTGCGCAGACTAGCGGAGTAAGACTGCCCTTTTTCCAGGATACCCTTATAAAAGTTGACCATAAGTTGGGCACTAACCTTATCGTACACCTTCCACAGCGAGTAGACCACATTTTGCGCCCCAGCGTAAATAAAGGCCCGGTTGAGGCCGAGAAGGCCTTCTGTTTTTTCCAGTTTGCCAAAGCCACTTTCGCAGCTGCTCAGGGTGACCAGGTCGGCGCTGGTATTGATATTGTAGATCTCTCCGGTATACAAGATGCCATCCTCGATAGTATCCTGTTGAACGCTGTTATTTTGGAAGCAAGCGATGCCGGAAAATTTGGGGTTGTCAAGATCGGCAAAGCTATGCCCGGCAATGTGGACAAATTGGTATGATTTTGACAGTTCTTTCTTTAGCATCGATTCCGAAGCGCTTTTGCGTAAAGCGATATTGGCCCCGTTTGGTTGATATTGATTGAAAAGCGCCGCAATATCTTCCACCTCTTTTTCAGATTCAGGTAGCGGAAGAAAGGTCCCATCTTCTCTGATGGCCCGAAAAGTAAGACCGGAAGACCGGAGCGCGGAGGCAATTTCGCTGCCGGAATAGTCATAGATCGGCGCAAAGGCGAAGAGGCCGTTAAGGTCGCTTGGTCTCTTCCTGCGAGCCTTGGCAAAGAGGCCTGCTGAATAGTGATAGGAAACTTCAAAATCCTTGATTAGGAAATGCAGGTCGGGAAAGGGTTTAACCTCATTGGAGGCGAGCAGGGTTTCAAAGGGGATATAATTCGTCATGCCATCACCGATGATGATCAGTCGTTGTTTGCCTTTCAGCTGGTCTGCTATCGGGTACAGAAATTGTTGGTACAAATCGTGGCTCAATGCGATGAATTTTTCCCGGCTGGACCGGCGCAGCATGGCCGAACGCTGAAGGGAATGATTGATGTCATCTATTTGCTGTGCGGTTGTTTCCTGAAGGTCGGTCTGCGTAAGTTGTAGGTGGCCATTGGAAGAAAGGGTGAAAATATAGAGCAGGCTATCGGTAAAGACGTATTCGATGAGCATTTCCTGCTCTTCGAGTACCTCTTGCAGAGAAGCCGCCGTTTCCGGTACAAATTCATACTTGGAAGCATAATAATCCGGATAGTCTCTTTCTAGTTTACGTTGCAGTTTGACGTAGTCATTGTTGAGCTTAAACAGGATATCATTTTTGTAATGGTTGATCTTAGTACTGTCCTTATCTTGCTGCGCTTCGATCAGCTTCTTTTCGTAAAAGGTGATTTCTGCTTGTAAATCCCTTTCTGCTTCAAGAAGAGAAGTCTCCAGTTGACTGTACTGTTTTGCCTCTTCTTTGAGTAGAGAAAGCCACAATTGTTGAGCCTTCATTTTTTGGGTGTAATAAAAGGCTTTATCGAGTGCCTCTGAGGCTTGGGATGTTTGATAGTGTTCATAGGCAATATCAATGCCTAACTGGTAGGGAGCTGTGGCTTGATCGACTAGTGACTTGCTCTGTCCGCCTCTAAGGATATTAATTTTTTTGATGTTCCTGGCGTGTAACTCATCGAGCAAATCAATTACCTGAAGTGCCTGGGCGGTTTTTTCCCCTGATGCGAAATCAGAGACCATCAACAACTGCGCTCGCTGGTGCAATACTTCGTAAGCAACAGGAATATTAAGTATGTTTCCCGCATGAGGAAGGACAAAAGTTTTAGAAGTATTCAAACCGCTAAGTGTGCTTACTGCCAATCCATTATAGTACAAGGCGGAATCGATTTTTTCTTTGCTTTGATAAAGTTCAGCCATAGAAGCTAAAATTTTTGCATGATCCCATGCAATCCTATCCCATTTCTTGTTTTCCAATAACTGCTTGCTATGGTAAATTGCCAAGTCGTATTCTCCTTTTTGTTGGTAAATATTGCGGTAACCAAGATGAATGTTATCGGATAAGGTGTTGATCCTTGAAACATCCTCGCCATAGGAGCCGCTATTGAGCTTGGCTGTCAATAAACTGTCAGTTCGTTGATATGTAGAAAGTGCTTCATTGAGATCACCACGCCGATACTCGACATCTGCTATACCGAGCTTTGCATCAATCTGTTCTATCCACCTTTCTTTGCGATCACTTAGTAAATCCAATATTTGTTGGTAATATTTTGCAGCTTCTTCAAACCGATTGGTTTTCAAACAAACGGAGGCAAGATAAAAGTGGATATCCAAGGTGATTTTAAATCTGTATTCGTCACCGGCATTGGGCCTTTGTTGATCAAGATAATAGGCTTTTTCGTAGAATTCAAAGGCTTGAATATATTCCTTTTGAACTTCATAAATATGACCGAGTCGAAGGTATTTGTAGAGAAAATGGTATTCATCGGCACTAAATCTTTTTGAAGCAGCAGCAATCGCTTTCTCCATGTACTCAACGGCGAGTTCAAAATTGCCAATTTCGAAATAATAAGAGCTAAGGTTTTCATAAGTATAAGCTCCCTCATAGGGTTCGGGATCGACTAAGTTTTCGTATATTTTCTCCGCTTTTAAATAACATACCAGTACCCGATCCATCTTTCCAATACTAGAATAACTGGCCCCCAGGTTATTATACCCCCGCACAAACAGATGATGGCCTTCGGGGTAGTGGTCCTCAAGTAGCTTCATGGCCAGAAGGTTGACCTCATGCACTTTTTCTTCATCCAACAACCGGTAGTAGATGCCGATAAGGCTGTTGTATATCCAATAGCAATCTTTCAGGTATTGGGGAGCTTCTGTTTTTATCTTATTTAATGCCTCTTCAGCGAGGTCCAACCCAACCTGATAATCATCTCTTCCTCCGTACATGAATACCACATTGGGCACACAGGCCAGATACAACTGCCAGTTTTTGGTTTCTTCAGCCAACTCTATTATTGGCCAGTAACGCTCAATTGCCTCGTAGCCTCTGCCGCTATATTGTACTATGTGAGCTCTGATACAGTCCTCATTGCCCGTACATTTTTGCTCATACCGTTCCCGATCTTTATCTGAAATTTCGATGTCCTGAGTAAAGACAAGTTGTGATAGCAAGAGTAGTGAAAGAAGGAGTTGGTACCTTTTCATGGAGTAGTTAGCGATTTCTTTTGAACATTTATTTCTGGAAGGGGGCTCCGTTCTTCAAAAATAAGAAATTTAGGGTAGAAACCCGTATTCTTTAGCATTTGGTGGGCATACTTAAACCTTGCTGAATGTTTTGTACGGCCACGAAATCCTTATTCAAAATACGAAGTTGGACGTTTGCCAAAACGTTTTTCAAATTGCCGGCTAAAATAGCTCGGCGTATTAAAGCCACTGGCATAGGCAACCTCGGAGATGGTATTATAAGCTCGATTTTCCAGTAAATGAAGTGCTTTCTGTAGCCGAGCTTCCTGTACATATTGCTTAACAGTCATTCCGGTCAGGGCCTTTATTTGACGCTGAAGTTGTCGTACGCTGATGGCAAAATGGTTGGCCAGGTAATTGTTGTTGAGCTCAATTTGGCGATCAATGGCGGAAAGGCAAATCGCTTTGAGGTCAGTTAACCATTTTTCATCTGCCGAAGGAGTGGACTCGAATTCCAGTTGAAATTCCAGATTTTTAAATGCCTCCCGCTCCTCATACTTGGCGATGAGGTTTTCGATTCGGGCGTAAAGTTCCTCCGCAGAAAACGGCTTGGTCAGGTAATCATCGACTCCTTGGCGTAATGCCTGTAGTTTGTCTGCCTCTTCGGTTAGGGCGGTCAACATCACCACCGGAATGCGCCGCCAATATTCATGAGCTTTGATTTTTTCAAGTAATGTATAGCCATCCATTTTTGGCATCATGATATCACTTAAAATCAGACTGATTCCGTTAACTTTTGGGTCTTTATTTTCCAGCATTGACCAGGCTTCAGCACCATTATTGGCGATGATATAGTCATAGCCGTCGGCCAACAGGTTGACCAGCAAATGCTGCATGTCGTGGTTGTCTTCTACAATTAATAACTTGGGGGTGTCGCTCGCGCTCTCTTTTATATTGGCGAATAATGTTGGGGACTCAGCTGGTTGTTCTTCAACTTTCAGTTCCTTATTCTGCACAACAGCATCTGTGGTCTCAACAGGCACGCTCATACTAAATGTACTGCCTTTTCCCCACTCACTTTCTACAGTCAGTTGACCATTCATGATCCCCACTAGTTCTTTGACCAGTGCCAGACCAATGCCATAACCTCCCGCTGTTGTCAGTTCTTTATTTTTGGATTGAAAATAACGGTCAAAAATGTGGGGGAGATCTTCTTTTGCGATCCCTCTGCCGGTGTCCGTGACGCTGAGGAAGAGTTGGTTGTTGTCTATTGCTGCCTTCAGGGTCACTTTGCCGCCAAATGGAGTAAATTTCAAGGCATTACCAAGCAAATTATTAACGATTTTACTAATAAACTTTTTGTCTATCAGAACCCAAACATTTTTGGGCAGCTGGTTCTCAAACTGATATTGTAGGTTTTTTACTTTTGCCCCTGACTCAAAAGCCGTAAATAGTTGGTCTAGATACAGATGTAGGTTAGTTGGTGTTTTTTCTGAAAATATTTTACCGGCTTCGATTTGGGATAATTCCAGTAATTCTTCTACAAAATCTGTTAGTTTGCCCGCATTATTATACGCCGTTTTGATGGTTGTTTCCAAACCTTTATCGATGGTTCCCTGATGTTGTTTTAAGCCTTCTTCCAGGGGAACCTTAATGAGTGTCAAGGGGGTTCGCAATTCATGAGAGATATTAGAGAAGAAGCGGCTCTTCATGGCATCAAGGGATTTCAGCTCCTTATTGAGGCGGGCAAACTCTTCGGCTGTTTTTTGTTTTTGTTCGGTGAGCCGCCGCTGCGCCACTAGTTGCCGGTTACGTAGATAGATAATCAATGAAAAAATAATGACCGACAGGCAGGCTACGAGGAGAAGCCAGCGTCGTTGTACTTCTTTGTGTTTAAGGCTGGCATCTAATTCCCTAATCTGTTGTTTTTGCTCAAGGTCTTCCAACTCAGCATCCAGAAAGGCAATTTGTTGTTGAATATTTTTTTGTTTCAGGCTGTCTTTTGCCGGATAATAATCGATTGCAATCCGACGATATTCCTCCGATCGACCCTGTGCATTATAAACAGCCAGCAGCTTTTCTCTCGCAAATTGTGTAATTTCCATACTCTGCGTAGCCTCACCCAACTGCAACAGTTCAAGTCCATATTGTTCTGCCTCTTTCCATCGATTCAGGCCCTTGTAAGCTTCCGTCATATGCATGAGCATATTGGCTTTAATGACGGAAGCTCGAATAGTAGAATCTTTATACATGGGTTCTACTACTGCTAATGCTTCTACGTACTTCTGTTCTCTATTTAGCAAATCAGCTTCGATCGTCAGAAACATTTGAATCCCGAAAGCATTGTTTAATTTTCGGGCAAGTGAAATGCCTTTTTCGTACCATTCATACTTCTCCTCAAGAGGCAGAGGAAGTCTGCTCAAATTGTAGTAAACCGACAGTTTTTCCCGCTCTGCTTCTTCGTGGCCCTCGAGTAACTCCAACGCGGCCATATAGTATTCCTTTGCTTTATTATTCCGGTCAAGCGCCGCAAATATCAAGGCTAGATTATTTGAGACTTGCTTCTGTATTCTCCAGTCGCCACGCTTTATGGCTTCTTCATGAGTTAATTGATAGTGATAAATACTTTTTGACAGATCATTTAATTTATAATAGAAACCTCCCAAATTGGAATTAACCGACAGGTAAGTATCTTCATTGATTGCTAATGCTTCTTTCTGATAATAGATAGCACTATCGAGCTGTCCAAACTCATCGTGATAACGCCCCCGAGCAATGTATAAACTACTTAGAAGGGTATCTTGCCCACTTGCAATAGCGCGGGGAATAGCTTTTAGGGTATAAAAGTTAATAGTGTCTGCTTCCCGGTTTTGATTGGCGATTTGTGCCCGAAAAAGAAAATACCACAGCATGTCTTTTTCATCACCGTATGTTACAGCCAGTTCCTTATACTGTTCAGCCATTGATAAGGCTTCTTTCGGGTTATATCTGAATTCTGATCGAATCAGAGATCTGAGTGCAGGCATTTTATCGGCTCCTTCAGCAGATTCAATAACTGTCTTTAAGCTGTCCGTATTTAAGGATTGTGCGAAAAGAGATATATTTTGCAGAAGCAACAGCGCGAAAAAGAACTTTACAACTATTCTACCGCCCATCTTGATCTTTTTAACTCGTGTTGGAGAAATCAATTACCTTTAAAAACCTGAAATAAAAGTAATCTTTTCAAACCACCTATACCTGATCGATGTGTTTATGACATTATTTGGTCAGATACAAACAAAATACATGTTTTACCCGGAAAAATAAGCTTTTGTTGACAAGTGATTAGTTGGTATCAGGTACTTGGTCGCTGAGCTATGGAATGGCCAAAAGATTGAATAGCTCTGCAAAAAAAAACCGACACCAGAATGACTCCGGTGCCGGCTATTATTTATTAGTTGTTTGTGGTCTTATTTTACCATCAAAAATTGCTTCACTTTTTCCGCATTACCGGCAATCAACCTCACAAAATAAGTGCCGCTACTTAACTCATTCAGCTCAAAGTTTATTAGGCTTTCGCCAAATGGGGCAAAATGTTTTTTTAAGACCGATTGTCCTAGTTGGTTGAGAATTTCAATAGTGACTTCTTGCTCCTGATAATTGATCATGTCAACATACAACTGATCCTTCACCGGGTTAGGGAAAAGCATAAAATCCAGATCTTCTGACTGATCAACCTGCTGCCCTTCGGTGTCAGGCACTTGAAGGTTTAATCCGGAGCCTGCACCGTTAACGGTCACGTTGTCAAAAGTAGCAGTAACCAGGGTGAGTCCACTGTAATTGGTGACCAACAATCCTGCCTGAATACAATTATTCATAGGGATACTGGCGTACAATACATTTTGCCAGTTGATGCCATCAAATGAGGCATAACCTGCAAAAATGTTTCCGGTTCTGACCAGCTTCAGCCAGGTGGCCTGTGGCCGGAAGAATTGCGCCGGATAGGCATAGCCATTAGTGGTCGTGCGGATGGCCCGACGAAGCATGTTGCTCAGGTTGGAGAGCAATTCTACCTTCTTGGCACCAGGAGCTTCTGACTCCCGCAAAGTGATACCGGCCCAACCTTGTCCAAGTGGTGTAATACTGGAGACGTGAGCAATGATCTCCCCATCACCACACAGTTCGGCATAGGTGTAGGCGGCATTGTCTTGAGCAAAATTGGTGCTGTAACAGCCATCGCTTTCCAACGTGAAAGTGCCCGTCTGTGAATCGTACTCCACGTTGCTGCTATCCTCACAATCGATGCCATCGTCACCAAAGTCGATGAAGCCGCAAGGCAGGCCATCGATATCTATGAATGCAGTACAGGAGTTGCTATTGCCATTCTGATCGATGACGGTGACCGTTACCGGAATGGTTTGTCCCAATTGATCGCAGGTGATCACATTAGGACTGTAAGTGGTGCTTACAATTCCACACGCATCGGTAGCACTAAAGCTGATCACGGAGGCGGTACTAAATTCATCTTCGCCGTTAAAAACGGCGGTCAGTCCATCACACTGGGTAATGCTGGGCGAGACGTTATCTTCAACAGTAATAATACTGGTGCAGCTGTTTGTATTGCTATTGACATCCGTTACCGTCAAGGTAATGGCATTAGTCCCCACATCGGAACAATCAAAGGCTGTTTGTCCGAGAGATATACTCGCAATGCCGCAGTTGTCAAAGGAACCGTCATCCGCATTCATCGCCGTGGTGCTGGCATTACCACTGACATCCAATTGCAGGGTTAAATTCTGACACAATGCAGTGGGTGATATATTGTCCTCAACGGTGATGGTGGCAGTACAATTATTGGTATTGCCGTTTACGTCGTTGACGGTCAGGGTTACGGTATTGCTGCCCACGTGACTACAATCAAATGATGTCTGATTCAGGTCCATGGAAGCGATATCACAATTGTCGAAGGAGCTTCCTCCTACTTCATCAGCACTGGTAGCGGCATTGCCATTGGCATCAAGTTGTAAGGTCAGGTTCTGGCAAAGCGCAGTGGGCACCAAATTGTCTTCAACCGTAATGGTGGCATTGCAGGAATTGCTGTTGTCACTTTGGTCGGTAACCGTTAGCGTTACTGTATTGTCTCCAACCTCATCACAGTCGAAGGTTTTTTGATCCAGACTGTAGGAAACAATGCTACAATTGTCATTTGACCCATTGTCCACGGCATTAGTCCCCATAGCTATCGGGATAGTGGCATATCCATTTCCATCGAGCTGTAAGGTCAGATTTTGACAAAGCGCCGTTGGAGGGGCATTGTCTTCAAGGTAAATAATGGTATTACAACTGGAGCTATTATTGTTGACATCCGTTACCGTCAGCGTTGCCGACAATTGGTCGGGGTTGCTACAATCAAAGGTGGTTTGATCCAGCGAGATGGAAACAATACCACAATTGTCGTAAGAATCGTTATTGACTGCTTCGGCAGTGGTCGAAGCCTGGCCATTGCCATCGAGCTGTAAAGTTACATTTTGACAAATTGCCGTAGGGGCGATGTTGTCTTCCACGGTAACAGTGCCGGAGCAGGAGCTGACATTCCCATTGACATCGGTTACCGTTAGGTTGACGGTATTGTCCCCCACATCATCGCACTCAAAGCTGGTCTGGTCAAGAACAAGGGAGGCGATGCCACAATTGTCGGAGGACCCATTGTCCACATCATTACCGGTAGTGGAAGCATCACCATTGGCATCCAGTTGAACGGTCAAATTCTGACAAACGGCGGAAGGAGCCATATTGTCCTGCACGGTCACATTGGCATTGCAACTGCCCAGGTTGTCATTAACATCTCTACGGGTCACCGTGACCGGAATGACTTGTCCGGCCTGTGAACAGTCTACCGAACTTGGGTTCACAGATCCGTAAGTACTTACGCCACAGTTGTCCATTACGCTGGTTTCAAACAGGGCATTGAATAGGGTAGCGCTGCCATTGGCATCCAGCTGGACGGTTACATCCTGACAAATCACCGTAGGTGGTACATTGTCTTGAACCATAATATTGGCCATACAATCTCCCACATTCCCATTCACATCCGTCACGGTCAGCATGACCAGGTTATTGCCCACATCACTACAGTCAAAGTCGGTTTGTCCAAGAGCAAAGGAGGCGATGCCGCAATTGTCTGAAGAACCATTGTCGACAGCATTAGTCCCGATAGTTATCGGGATACTGGCCATACCGCTTTCGTCAAGATAAAGCGTCAGATTCTGACAAAGGGCAGTTGGTGCAATATTATCCTGGACATTAACCGAGGCGGTACAGGTTGAGCTGTTGCCATTGCTATCGGTAGCCGTTAAGGTGACTGAATTGATCCCGACGTCAGTACAATCAAATTCCGTTTGGCTTAGAGCCAATGAAGCAATGCCACAAGCATCGTTGGAGCCGTTATCAACAGCAGTTGCAGTAGTAGAGGCATTGCCACTGGCGTCGAGCTGAACGGTGACGTTCTGACAAAGGGCCGTTGGTGCCATATTATCCTGCACATTGACAGAGGCGGTGCAACTTGAGCTGTTGCCATTGTTGTCCGTAGCGGTCAAAGTCACGGAATTGATTCCAACATCAGTACAATCAAATTCCGTTTGGCTTAAAGCCAGTGGGTTGAGACCACAAGCATCGGAGGAACCATTGTCGACATCTTCGGAAGAAATGGTGCCCTGCCCAGAGGCATTTAATTGTACAGTTACGTTCTGGCAAAGGGCCGTTGGTGCAATATTATCCTGCACCAAAACGGTGGCCGTACAACTGGCACTTTGCTCGGCACTATCAGTTATTGTAAGGGTCACCGTATTGGAACCCACATCACCACAGGTAAAAGTGGTTTGATCAAGGCTAAGGCCCAGGGTGCTACAATCATCACTTGATCCATTATCAATATCACCAGCCGTGATCGATTGGGAATTACCGACTAGGTTAACAGTAATATCTTGACATACCGCAGTGGGTGGCGCATCATCAGGGACCGTGATCTGTACGGTACAAGGCGTTGCGGCCTCCTGACCATTTTCTTTGACCAGGTTAACCGTGACTTCGATAACGCCATCTCCAGCCGTGAGCAAGGTGCCGGCTTCAGGAAATTGTGAAGCAGTGGCGGTTCCGCAGTTGCTCGTGCCCATAATCTCGCCGGTCAGGTCTGGTAAGGTGGCTTCACAATTGGCATCCAGGGTGACCGTTCGATCTGCCGGGCAAGCTGTAATAACCGGAGGTACATCATCAATTATGTTCAAAATAGCCCCACAAACCGACTCATTCCCTGATTCATCGGTTACTGTAACAATCACCGTATTAAATCCTAAATTATAGCAGTCATAAGATTCATCGGTGCTGGCGGTAAATGTGGTAGAACAATCGTCGGTGGCACTGACAAAAAGAAGGTCGGCCGGATTGGAAGGCAGTTCACTAAGATTAACCGTTGCGTCCTGGCAAACGATCTCCGGCGCTTCTTCATCAACAATGGTAATATAGAAGTTACAACTATTTAAATAAATACCATTTTGCCAGACATATCCTGCTCGATACTGCCCCGCCGATAGCAATTGCTCGGGTATATTTCCACCTCCGCTGGCAACGGACATATTATTTTCAAGATCAACAACACTATACGAGTAATTAAAGGGGCAAACGGGTGCCGCTGTTGGCGCAAGCATTTCTTCGGCTATTGTTGCAAAGCAAAAACCCTCTTCTGTTGATACCACGATATCTCCCGGACAAACAATAAATTTTTCCTGCACGGTACGAACATCGATATTGCAGAAATCACTACCGCCGTCGGTATCTGTTACTCTTATCCGAACGTTATCCTGAACTTCTCCCACTTCTGCACATGACAAATCCAGGTTCTCCAACGTGATGGAAGCAATACCACAGTCATCATCCACGTCAAAGCTGATTTGTTCCAGAATTTCTTCGGTAGTAATGCCCTCGAAGATGTTTATGGATACGTCACCCGTTGGGCAATTGGATATCGTAGGGGGCTGCGTGTTTTGATTAATTTCTACGGTAAAGGAACAGGTATATAATTCCCCGGGCAATCGTTCCAGGGTGTACTCCACCGTACTGATTCCCACCGGAAAGTTGTACTCATCCAGTTCTCCTGTCCCTGACACGACGGTAGGGGTACTTATATCGGGATGCGTAATGGTATAGTTTAAATCGCCACAACCATTGACGTTCGGTGTCAGATCGTATGCGCCCGGCCCTATTCCATGCTCTACCAAAAAATTGCAAGGATTTTCGGGATCAATATCACCATTGGGTATATTGATGTCGATGTTATTTGGACAGTTGATACTATAGTTTTCTTGCCCCGTCACGGTTATTCTCGTCACACAGGTCTGCGCCTGTTCAATGCCTTCCTCATCTTCGTATCCCACCGTATAGACCACCAGGCTGGTACCCAATTGAAAAGTATCTATTTGAATGCCCGTTGTCGCATGATCATTCAGGTGATTGGTATCAAGACTTCCATCTGGCCGTTGAATATAATATCCCAGGCTATATTCACAGGTGGGGAATTCGAAGGGCGCAAAAAATAATTGCCCCTCTCCCGGGTTTGTTTGGCCATTAATGAGGATACCGTCACAATCAGTGACGCTGATGGTTTGGGCACCTGGGCAGTCGAGGTTGCCGGGTGTACCTTGCTGTATCTCAAGGTTGACGGTACAGGTACTGGAATTGAGGCCATTGTCCACTCTAACGGTATACACTTCCTCATCTCCCAGGTCAAAACAATCAAAACCAATATTGGGGGAACAAACATCTCCAAAGTCAAAGCAATACGTAAGTGGTCGGCCATTGGGGTCGGTACTATTGAAAGCTACTTCCGCAGCGTTGATGGTTTGCTCCTCCCCGATAATATACACGGTAGTATCCTGACAAACGGCATTAGGCGCATCTGCCAGATCACTGTTGTTGTTCAAAAAGTAGCTGACATAGCCATTGTTTGGGGTCCGATCGGTACCGTTGCCATCACGTTTGTCAAATGAGGTAGCATGCGAGTTGGCAAAACTTCCGCCGCCGCCGCCGCCTTCGTATTGCGAGCCGTATCCACCTCCAGAATAACCACCACCGCCCCCACCACGAACGATGAGAAAAGTGCGAAGACCAGCTCCACCGCCACCAAAGCCATACCCACCGCGAACATAAAATCCAGGAGCCTCGCCGTCAGAGGAACCGCCATTACCCCCATCAAGAGCACCATAATGACCGCTCGCTACCGAAGCGCCAATTATGGGCCGATAACCACCTCCAGCACTGCCATATCCGTCACCAATGTCCCCCCCCTTGCCATTGGTGCCCCCAGCGCCAGCCGTGGCGCCTTTGCCATCGGTACCATTGCTGCCGCCATTGCCGGGTTTACCCGAAGAGGGTTGGGCACAACCACCAGAGGCATATGCTCCACCACCACCGCCGGCAACTGCCAATATTATCCAACAAGTAGTGTCCCATTCACTACTGGCGATGTTAAAGTCTTCTTCCTTGCAGGCATTGCCATCGAGGTCGGGATCACTGTACAAAATGGCAGAACCACCGCCACCTCCAGCGCCAGCCAATCCTCCGGATTTCAGGCTACGTCCCTGCTCCCCAACAATAATACGAATGGTGCCGCCGGGTTTGAGTTTTCCTTCTCCATAACCAATTTCAAAGGAGGCATCTACTCTAGCTCCTTTTCCTCCCGGTTCTGTGCAGATACCCTGAACTCTTCTTCGGCCTCCATCCCCTCCGCGCAAAGCGAAAGTGATTTGGTTAAATTCGGTATTAGGATCGTAGTTGGAAGGAATGGTAAAGTCGCGATACTTCTCATTGCCTCCGGAATATCCATATCGATAGGTTTCTCCGTCGGTTTGGAGCGTACCGGTACTTTGAGCAATCAGGCTGTTGGTTATTGAACCACCTACGAGCAAGAGGCATACTAAAGGTGCTATAAAAAAGTAGGAATTCTTCATGAGATCAAAAAAGTTTTGAAGTAAAAGGGGCTCTTCGACTTGTTAGGTTGTCTGGTCATTTATAATGCCGATCTACACATCAAAAGTACGCACCACCGGGTGGACAAATCCGCCATATTGGTGAACAAATGTGACATTCTACAATAAAATTGGGGTAAAGGGGGGAGTGAAAGACAGAAATAAAAAAACCGGCACCCAATTACTCGGATACCGGTTTTACAACTCTTTTTTGTTCTTATCTTACGATTAAGAGTTTTTTGACTTGTTGCCCCTGGGAGGAGGACACCCGAATGAAATAGGTGCCGCTGCTCAAACCACTGAGGTCATAGGTTTCCAGATCACTGTTCGTTTTCAGCACATTGTTCTGTAGTACCGGTTGACCCAGCTGATTAAGAATGTCTACCTGAACCTCAAAACCATAATAGTTGCTCAAGTCCACGTGTAACATATCCTTTGCCGGGTTAGGGAAAAGCGTAAAATCCAGAGGCTGGCTAGTGAAAGCATCAGGATTTTGGGAGCCATTGCCAGGTATCTCCGGGTTGACATTATTGTTCACACCCATTACCTCAACATTATCAAATGTAGCCGAGACTGTGAAATTCGGATTCAGATTGGTGACGATCAATCCTGTTTGAATACAACTGTTCATCTGTACAGTGGTATACAGTACATTTTGCCAATTGATGCCGTTCATGGAAGCGTAACCAATAAAGACGTTACCAACGCGCACTAGTTTCACCCAGGTAGCACCAGGGCGGAAAAACTGTGCTGGATAAGCATATCCGTTTGTGGTGGTCCGTACCGATCTCCAAACGTAGTTACTCAGGTTGACCATGAGTTGCACTTTTTTGGAACCCGGATCTTCTGATTCACGCATGATAATACCGGCCCAGCCTTGTCCCAGAGGAGTTAAACTGCTCACGTGGGCAATGATTTCGCCATCACCACACAATTCAGTTTTTGCGTAAGCAGCATCATCTTGTGCAAAGTTGGTAGAAACACAGCCGTCACTTTCCAGTGTAAAACTCTCGGCATCTACATCATAACTGGAATCATTTCCGCCTACACAACCAATACCGTCATCACCAAAGTCCATCCATCCACAAGGCAATCCGTCCGTAGAGACGGTAGCCGTACAAGTGTTGCTATTACCATTGTTGTCGGTTACCGTGATGAGGACTTCAATCGACTGACCAAGTTGCTCACAGGAAATGTATTCCGGGCTGTAGGTGGTGCTGGCGATACCGCAAGCATCTGTAGCGGAAAATTCGATAACATCGGCCGATGCAATTTCTTCTTCCCCGTTAAAGAATGCTGTATTGCCTGTACAGAGGGTGATGCTTGGTGGTACATTGTCCTCTACCGTCACCGTAGCCGTACAGGTATTGCTATTGCCATTCACATCCGTTACCGTCAGGGTGACCGTATTGTCGCCAATTTCAGCGCAATCAAACATGCCTGGAGCTACTTCCAGCGTAGCAATGTCACAGGCATCAGTTGAGCCATTGTCCACATCGCTGCCCATGATTTCATCCATACCGCTGTTGTCCAGTTGTACGGTAATGTTCTTACAAAGGGCCGTTGGTGCAACGTTGTCTTCTACCACTACGGTAGCCTCACAAGTATTTTCGTTTGTAGAAGCATCCGTGACGGTCAATGTAACCGTATTGCTGCCCACATCCTCGCAGTCAAAATTGGTCATATCCAGACTCAATGACACCGCGGCGCCGCAATTATCAGAGGAACCATCATCAATATCACCGGTGGTAATACTGCCATTGCCGTCACTATCTAGTTGTACAGTAGTGCCCTGGCAAATGGCCATCGGTGGAGTGGTATCTTCGATGTTGAACGTTTGTGTAACCTGAGATGACTTATCTGTTTCATCCGTAACGGTATAGGTTCTGGTCACCACGATGGGGTCAAAACCTGAAGGAGAATCCATAGAGGTAACGGCCAGATCTACATCTGGTGTACAGTCATCGGAAATGGTTAGGCCAGCGTTTTCCAGTTCGGCCACTGTAGTATATGCCGCAGGAGCGTCATTGGCGGAACAGCCCTCAATCATCATCGTTGGTAAAGAACCGACAATTGAAGGAGCAAGCAGATCATCCTTTACCTCGATCACGTCTGTTGCTGTATTGGTACAACCGTTGCCATCGGTAAAAGAGTAGGTAATAGTGTGCATGCCAACTCCGGCACTGGCAGGATCAAAGGTAAAGGTCATACCATTGCCATCGTCAGTCACCCCGGCACCGCTATAAGTACCATTTACCGGCGTGCCACCACCCAGATTAATTTGTAATCCGGCATTAAAACACACTTCATTGATCGGAGAGGTAAAGCTCACCACTGGCAAAGCGAAAACTTCAACCATATCTGTTGCGGTATTGGTACAGCTGTTTCCGTCAGTATAGCTGTAGGTCAGCGTATGCACGCCAACACCAGCCGCTGCCGGATCAAAACTATAGGTATTGCCATCGTTGCCATCAGTGACCCCAGGACCACTATATACGCCACCGGCAGGAGTGCCGCCACCTAAGTTGGTCTGTACCCCTGCATTGACACATAAGTCATCAGGGGCCGTGTAGCCTACATTAGGTAAACCAAAAATCACAATGTTGTCTTTTGCCGTTACACTACAACCATTTCCTGCCACATAAGTGTAGCGCAGGGTATCCACGCCAGGGCCAGCGACTGCCGGATCAAAACAATAGGTTTCTCCGTTGCCATCATCCGTAACGCCAAGACCACTATATACGCCTCCAGTTGGCGTTCCGCCACCTAGGTTACACTGAACACCAGCATCAATACAAAGATCAGCAGGCGCAGTGAAGGTCACGGTCGGGATGGCCAGTACTTCTACTTCATCGGTAGCTGGATCTCCATTTGCCTCGTATGTGATGGTATGTACACCCACACCGGCTGCCGCCGGATCAAAGGTATAAGTAGTACCATTGCCATCATTCGTTACCCCCGGACCACTGTAGGTGCCACCAGTTGGTGTGCCGCCACCCAGTCCGGTCTGAACACCGTCGTTTAGGCAAAACTGATCCGGTGAGGCCGTAAATCGGGTTGGCGGAGGAATATCCACCGCACAAACTTGCAGGGGTGCCTCAAGCTCATCCATACAACTTCCCAAGGGGCCGGTAGAGCTGACAAAAGTCAGACACTCATTCTCCCCAAGACTGGAAATGATAGTGCCGGTGAAATCGCCACCTTGTGGTCCAAAAACGACGGTTCCACCCGTGCCTGATCCCGTCAATCCGGAATATACCGTAAGCAGATCATTATCGGGTAAAAAGGTTGAATAGGTGCCCTGTGTGATGGTGGCCTGAACGGCCTGATCTTGTCCGGTTGGACATATTTCAAATAGAATCAGGTTATTTTCAAAATTGGCCTGGCAATGGAAGTAGGTTTCCTGGCCGGTTGTACAACCGCAGGCCGCCGTGACTTCTACCTGATCGGTAGTAGTCTCCATACAACCGGTAGGGTCGGTATAAGAAATCGTATGAACGCCAACACCGGCAATCGCGGGGTTGAAGTTGTAAGTGCCATTTCCGTTATCCGTCACTCCGGGGCCGCTGAAGGTTCCTCCGGAGGGAGAACCGCCGCTCACGTTGGTGCTTACTCCCGCATCAACACAAAGGTCATTTAAGGCATTGAAGGAAACAACACCGGTACCAAATACTTCGACTTCTACGGTAGCCGAATCGCCATTGGTATAAGTCAGTGTATGTACTCCAATACCCGCAACTGCCGGTTCGAAGATGAACGTGGTGCCATTGCCGCTGTCACTGACCCCATCACCGGAGTATACCCCACCAGCGGGTAGTCCTCCGCCAAGCCCCATTTGCACTCCATCATTGATACAAAAATCTCCGGGATCCATAAAGGAAACAGAAGGAGCGATATCGATACCGCATACAGCCAGGCCAGTTTCGAGTTCATCCTGGCAGCTGCCTATCATACCGGTAGTGCTGACAAAAATCAAACATTGATCTGTCACACTTCCCATAATGACGGTATTGGTCAGATCGCCGGTAAGGGGCCCTGAAATCAGCGTGCCACTGGTTCCTGAACCGCTGGCGCCGCTATAAACCCGCAGGGCATCGCCATCGGTTGCAAAGAAATTATAAGAACCGGCAGTGATCGTTGCCTGGGCGGCCATTCCAGCCGAAGGGCAAACTTCAAAGGCGATCAAATTACTCTCATTGTTGCCTTGACAGTGGAAATAAGAAGTTTGTCCACTTGAACAAGTACAGGCACTGGTAACATTGATTACATCAGTTGCCGTATCATTACAGGGGGCTGGTCCGGTGTAAGTAATGGTAGCCGGACCCAGACCTGCAACGGCCGGATTAAAACGAAATTCCAGTCCATTGCCGAGGTCGGTTACCCCTGGACCTGAGTATACGCCGCCAACCGGCATACCACCGCCCGGCAGTACAATAGTCCCCTGATCAATACACCGTGAAGCGGTACTGATATCGATTGTTGCGGAGCCTGCTGCAACTACGTTGATATCGTCGGTTGCACTGTTTCCTGAAGTATAAGTAATGGTGGTCATACCTGCCCCGGCAACAGCCGGATCGAAAGTAAAGGTGTTTCCGTTTCCATCATCTGTGACACCATTGCCGGAGTATGTTCCCCCGGTAGGTGTACCTCCACCAATGGTTTGGGTGCCGTCATCCGAACAAAATTCATCAGCTGTAAGTGTCAACGTAACGGTACCCGCTGACAGGCTTCTGCTGCACACTTCCAGGTCAGAGTTGGGGCCATTGAAGCCCTCCATACAGGAAAAGCCAACCTGGATGCCAAATCCGGTGACGACAAAGATCAAACATTCGCCAGGAGCGGCAGCATTGACGGTATTTCCGCCAACGTTTCCGCCCATGGGGCCAAATACTAAGGTACCGGAAGTGCCTGATCCGGAGGCTCCGGAATAAACCTGAAGGTTATCCGGTCCTCCAAAAATGCCCTGGTTAATATCTGATTGTGCCAGGGAGCCGGCTGTTGGGCAAAACTCAAAAGCAACTGCTCCAACTTCGTCGAAATTGTAACAGTAGGTATTTGAGGTCTCGCCCGGCCCACATTGCGCGTAGTTTGATTGCGGAATGCACCATAAGGCAAATCCGGCAAGCAAATAAAAGAGTTTGGTAAAATTTTTCATGGGTTTTTATGATACGTTTTTCCGGGGGGCGTGCTAAAAACTTATTCTTTAATCAATTTTCTAATCGTTCTGCCCTGGCTATTGCGTAATTCCAGAATGTACATTCCTGGTGCCAGTTCCTCGTCGAATTTCAACTGCGCCTGGCGGTTGAAATCAATCCGGGTGTTTAAAATGATGGTGCCATCCATCGCACTCAGTCTGACCTGAAGTGGCTCCTGACCAAAGGTTTTGTCCGTGTACAAACTCACCTCATTCGTAAATGGATTGGGTGCAACCGCAATATCCAGTTGTTGTAGCTGTGGGTCATGAACAGCGGTTTCAACGCCTTCTACAACCGTATGACGCATATTAATGGCTGGGTTGTAAACCATATCTACATGACCGTTGGTCCATTCAATTTTTACGCTGTCCACCTCTTCATGTGTACCCAACCCAAAGTGTAGTACACTGGTGTGCTGAGAAGCATGGCTGGCCCCACCGCCGTAAATTTCCTTGACCAGAGTCAGGTCATTGGCATAGATCCAGGCCCGGCTGCCGAAGGCATCGCGGTTGCTCTCTACACCGATCAGTTTGAACTGGATATAATTGTTGTCATTCTCGGTTTCATTGATGTAAAACTTGGAACGGCCATCCAATTCATCCAGCACTACGGTTACGATATCCAGATCACCATCCTCATCATAGTCGGAGTAGGCCATACCGTGGGTATAACGCACGTCACTTACGCCAGCCAGATCAGAAACATCCGTGAAAGTCTTGTCGCCATTGTTGAGGAACAGCTTATTTGGATCATTGGTAGCAGTGGCGAATTGAGTCAAGGTAGGGATGCGACCGTTGGCCACAAACAAGTCCTCCCAGGTGTCATTGTCCACGTCAAAGAAGGCCGTACCCCAACTGGTTGTATTAAGGTTGTCTTCTTCGGGAACACTAATGTTTTCCACGCCAGCTTCGGTGGTCACATCTACAAAGGTTCCTCCCAGATTTTCACACAATATATTCCGACCAATATTGGTGGTGTAGTAATCAAAATCCAGATCGTGATCGTAATCACCGGCGGCGATACCCATTCCGAAGGCCTGTACATTGGCATTTGTGCTGCCACTGACATCCGTAAAGGAATTGTCCGGGTAGTTGTTCTGATACAGGGTGTTTGGCGTGAGGAAATAGCCGAAGTCATTGGCCAGATAAAGATCCAGATCACCGTCCATATCATAATCACTGGCTACCGTGGCAATGGTGCAACCTTCATTGGCTACATTCATTTCACTGGATACCTCCGTGAAGGTCAGGTCACCATTGTTGAGATAGAGGAAATTAGGGTAGCACTCATGTGCAAAACCAACGATTGCTCCGTCTTCGTCGTACGTAAACTGAGGAACCTTGATGTGGTTCATGACGTACACATCCAGGTAGCCATCCTTATTGTAGTCCACAAAGGCAGCCCCCATGCCAAAAGCCTGATGGGTAATACCTGCTGATTCACCAATTTCCGCAAAGGTGCCGTCACCATTGTTAAGGAACAAGAGACTGCGGGCATCTGGTTGCTCCGAACCCAGAAACTGTTCCCAGGTGGTCACAAAGATGTCGCGATCGCCATCGTTGTCGATATCACCGGTAGTAACGCCCATCGTGTTGAAGTTGTAGGTGACACCAAGACCAATTTCTTCCACTACTTTGCTAAAGGTGCCATCGCCATTATTCCGGTAAATATTATCCGCATTATAGCCACTGGTGATGTAAAAGTCCTCGTCGCCATCGTTGTCGTAGTCAAAGAAGGCGGCTCCTCCTCCCATCAGGCCCCTTGCCCGGAAGAAATGGTCAAAACCAATAGCCTGACTCTGTTCGGAAAATTGTTGCGCAAAACCCGTAGCTACACTGCCTATCACAATGAGTATAATCAAGTAGCTATTTTTCATCATTATTGGTTTATAATCATCACTTTGGAATCAATCACTTCGCCGTCAATGGACAAATAATACAGATAGGTGCCGGTTTGATATTGAGCACCATTTAATGTCACTTCGTCCATGCCATTGGCTTCAACTTCTATGGTTTGCAGTAAAACCCCCTTTACATCTCTGATTTCCAGCTGAGCATTTGGCAATCCCTCGGGAATAAAGTATCGGATGGTGGTACTGCTCCTCAGAGGATTTGGTGCATTTTGTAGCAGGTAGGCATCATTGGCCGAAAGGCCCATCTCATCGCGTGAACAGCAAGAGTTGAGGCTACGGCGAATGAGTCGGTTTTCCTGGCGCAATTCTTCATAGGATTGTAACAGGTCGGCCGTTAGTCTTCTTAGTGCCTCAATCTGTTCTACCATTTCTGCGGGACTAGAACTATTGATGAGTTCGTCGTGAAGCACATCGATATCCTGTGGATAGAAAGTGTTTTCACTGGAGGTTTGTGGTATTTGACCGGGAATGTCCTGGTCGCTGCCGTTAAAATTGTTGCCACGGTGGTTGGTGGAAGGTGTGGTGGTTTCGGGAGCTACCTGCATCGGAGTACTACCGGCAGGTCGGCCGTTTTCATCCATAGCGGTTTCCTGGGCAGTAGCCACCTGAAACAACGCTACCTGAAATAAACAGATGAAGAATAAGGTAATATTTTTCATTTCAATTGTATTAAATGGATATTAAAAATAGGTCTTACAGAAGCGGCATTACTCATCATCACTTGACTGAGTTGCAGGTGCAGCTGACCCCTGGTTGGCAGAACTATCATTGAGTTCGGCAACCATTTTGGTGAGTGCAGCCATCTGTGCCTTCAGCGCTTCCACTGCTGACAATTCTTGCTTCAATCGGCTGATCTCCTGCTCTTGTGCTTCGATTTGTTTTTGTTGCTCCTGTACCGCATTGATTAGAACATAAGTTAGAGCAGTTCCATCGTAACCCAGGTAGTTTTGACCTTCAGCTTCTTCCGATTGCAGGTTCAGCGGCTTGATGGTATATGGCGCTACTTCCTGAATTTCCTGGGCGATTACGCCAATATGCTGGTCTTCGGTTGGCAGACCCAATTTACCATTGTAGTGATAGGAAACGGGACGGATATTCATCAATATACCAAGTCCGTCTTTGAAGTCCTTGATGTCCTTTTTCAATCTGCGGTCGGATGCACCCAACCAGCTTCCACCACTTGGCTTATAGGCATCGTCAGTACTCAATTCCAGCTGATGACCGGGAGTAGGAGTGCCAATACCCACGCGACCATTGGCCGCATCCAGACGCATCACGGTAGAGAAAGAACTGGTAAAGAAAGAGGCTCCGGTGGTCATGATCTGGGTCAGATCGCCGGTCAGGAAAGAATTTCCGGTGACACGCATGTTACCGGCCACATCCAATGGTACTGTCGGGGCCACATTTACACCAATTCTACCGGAAGCTACAAAAAGGTTACCGCTGGCCACATGTACTTTATGGGCAGGGTTTAGTATGCCGATGCCGATATTGTTATTATTGTTGATCACCAAAGCATTATCATCTGCTCCGGGCTTGATTTTAAAAGGTAATTCGGAGCCATTAGTAACGTCACGAACAAAGAAGTTGGTTTCGTTACCGGCAATGTCCCAAACCTGAGCAGCAAAACCACTCGATCCGTCCTGCTCCAGTCGTATTGCAGGAGTATCTCCATCATTGATGTGCAATTCCAAAATGGCATCTGCTCTGCCAATAGCTACGTCGCCATTGCCATCAACGGTTAATGAGTTGTTGGGTGCTCCGGCAGAAACTACAAAGACCTGGCGGTTGGCTGTTGCGTCTTCTATAGCAAAATAAGATGGCCCACCATTATTGGTGTCGTTAATAGAAATCCGCCAGTCGTTGGAAGGAAAGGAACCAACGGAAGTATCTTCAAAGTGGATACGGAGGTTGTTTTCCTTAAGACGCTGTGTGTCAAATCCAAAGTTCTCGTTGTTGACACAATCAACACCAACACAGAGGCTTGCCTGCACAATAACATCCTGGACAAATACCTGGGCATCTTCCGATAGGGGCGTGTTGTCCAGAGCCAGTTGGCTGGGACTTACATTTACGCTTTTACCGTAATAGGCATGCTTTTGCGTAAGGCTGGCAAAACGGCTTGGATAGCTGTCTGTAGTATTAGAGACCTCTGCATTCCAGTGAAATGGTTGAGTGAAATCATTTTGTTCTTCAACCTTAGGTGTAACAAATTCACCATCTTGAATGGCAAAGTGTACATTGAAAACATCTACCTGAGCGGGGAGCTGGTTTTCCTGTCGAAATGCTGCCAGAGCTTCCAGGTCTTGTTTGTCCGACAACTGGCGCAAGGTTTGGCGCTGGGCATCGGTCAATTGAAAAATGGGAGAAACCTGAAGCGTGTACTTTCCGTCAGGAAATTTCTGACCATCTGCTCTTAAATTGGAAATACTGATGTCATCCACTTTTCTGATCTCCTGCTTCCATTCATAATTGTCGGGACCAGTGATGATCAGTAAGTAGTTGTCAGGGGACCCATTCTCAAGGTGAAGGTTGGTCTTCTCGGAGCTAATCGTTACATCTTTAACGAAATCTTGCGCTACGAGATTACCTGCTAACAATAAACATGTTAGCAGACATAGGTGTCTTGTCAATCTAGTCATGATAATAGATTAATAAAGGTTAAATTACTGTTTTGGGAGGATGAGTGTATTACTGGAGGGGATAAAATGACTCTAAAGGTACTAAAAAGTACTGTGTAAAGATAGTTTCATGTGATTTAATTTTTTTTAAATATAAAGAAGAAAGCAAGCCACATTAAATCCGGGAGGAGTGGCTTGCTTTCAATGATAGAGTAAGGCCTATTGATCAGCCTTCATCAGTTTTTTCATCTGTCTGTACTCGCCGCAAATCACTTCGACCAGGTATACACCTGATGGCATGGATGCCATATCAAGTCTTTCGGGAAGGTATCCGGCTTCCTCAATACGGCTGTTCAGCACCTTCTGACCCATCTGGTTATAAATGTTGATCTCCGCAGCTTTTCCGGCCATGGTACTCAGGTCAACCTGAAGTTCGTTGCTAACTGGATTCGGGAAGATCGAAAAGTCCAGTACCGATTCCTGATATGCATCGGGTGTTTGTCCTACTGCATCTGGAATTTGCAGATTCATTCCACCACCAAACTCATTTACTTCGACGTTATCAAATGTAGCAGTAACCACGCTAGTATTGTTGAAGTTGGTGACCATCAATCCCGCCTGAATACAGCTATTCATCGGGATACTGGCAAACAAGACGTTCTGCCAGGTAATGCCATCCATCGAAGCATAGCCGATAAAGAAGTTTCCGGAACGCACCAACTTCAGCCAGGTTGCACCAGGGCGGAAGAATTGAGCAGGATATGCATAACCATTGGTGGTGGTGCGCACTGCACGGCGAATGATGTTGCCCAGATTGACCAGTAATTCTACCTTTTTGGCACCAGGAGCTTCGGACTCGCGCATGGTGATACCGGCCCAACCTTGCCCAAGCGGGTTCAGACTGGTGATATGGGCAATGATTTCGCCATCACCACAAAGTTCGGCTTTCACGTAGGCGGCATCATCCTGTGCAAAGTTGGTGGTCGAACAACCATCACTTTCTACCGTAAAGGTTTCGGATGGTACGTCGTAGCTTACATCATTGCCATCAATACAATCAATACCATCATCTTCAAAGTCCATAAATCCGCATGGTAAACCATCTGTTTTGACAACGGCGATACAGGTGGAAGGATTGCCATTATTATCCGTTACCACAATGGTCACCGGCACATTGTTACCTAAATCCTCACAGCTGATATACTCAGGAGAATAAGTCGTGCTGGCAAGTCCACAGGCATCAGTGGCTGCAAAGTCAATTACTGATGCAGATAGGATTTCCTCCTGCCCGTTAAATACGGCAAAGTTGCCCTCGCACTCGGTGATAGTGGGAGGCACATTGTCTTCCACGGTTGCTGTTGCCGTACAGGTATTACTGTTGCCATTGTTGTCAGTCACAGTCAGCGTCACTGTATTTGGTCCTACATCATCACAATCGAAAGCATTTGGCGCCACAGCCAGACTGGCAATGCCGCAGGCGTCATCTGAGCCATTGTCTACATCGGCAGCGGTGATAGAACCATCACCATTGTTATCGAGTTGCACGGTTACATTTTGACAAAGCGCGATGGGGGCAACATTGTCTTCAACGGTTACCGTGGCGTTACAGGTATTACTGTTACCAGAAAAATCAGATATGGTCAAGACCACGGTATTGGTTCCTACATTGCTACAATCGAACGCATTATTGTCGAGACTGGTCAGAATGAACGTACAATTGTCTGTTGAGCCACCATCTACATCGGCTGGCACAATGGATCCATTGCCACTGGCATCGAGTTGGACGGTGGTGTTTTGACAAAGCGCTGTAGGCGCGATATTGTCTTCTACTGTAACGGTAGCCGTACAGGTATTGGAATTGCCGTTGTTATCAGTCACGGTTAAGGTAACCGTATTAGCTCCCCGATCATCACAATCAAAAGTAGTGGGTGATGCGGAAATGCTGGCAATACCGCAGGCATCGTTGGAACCATTGTTGATGGCAGCAGCAGAGGTGGAAGCATTGCCGTTGGCGTCCAGCTGAACCGTAACATTTTGGCAAAGAGCTGTCGGTGGTACGTTATCTTCGACGGTAACTATAGCTGTACAATTGGCGGACTGATTTTTCACATCCGTGATAGTCAGTGTTACTGTATTATTTCCAACATTGGAACAATCAAAGGTAGTCGGCGTTGCGGTAAGCGATTGCAAACCACAATCGGCGGTGCTGCCGCCATCCACGTCACTTGCCGTAATGGAGCCGTTGCCGCTAGCGTCGAGCTGTACGGTGAAATCTTGACAAACCGCCGCCGGTGGATCGCAGCAATAGCTATCGGGGTCGTCAACTGTGATGCTGGCCGTACAATTATCGGTCTGGCTGTTGGAATCATCGGTAACGGTCAGGGTCACGGTGTATGGTCCACCTGCCAGATCATCACAGTCAAATCCATTGGGTGATACGCTCAGGGAGTAGGTACCACAAGCAGTAGAAGAACCCCCGTCGATATCCGCGGGATCAAGGGTAGTCGTGCCAGCATTATCCAGATTAAGGGTAAAATCCTGACAAACGGCGGTTGGTGCAGCATTGTCCTGTACATTAATGCTGGCCGTACAGGTATTGGAATTACCATTGACATCCGTTACCGTCAAGGTAGAACTATTAATGCCCAGATCATTACAATCAAAAGCACTCGGATTTGCCGACAGGCTGGCAATTCCACAGGCATCAGTGGAGCCTCCGTCAATATCGCTACCAGAGATGGTAGCATTGCCGCTGGCATCCAATTGTACAGTGATGTTTTGGCAAACCGCATTAGGTGCGGTAATATCCTGAACGGTAATCTCAACCGTACAAGGAGTCACATTTCCGTTGACATCGCTTACGAATGTAGTCTGATTATAAGAACCCACCTGAGCACAGGTGATCGGGTTGGGGCCATTTGACGAAACACCGCCTACGAGTGCACAATTGTCGGAGCGGGACACTAATGCCCCAGTGGCAAAGGGGCTGGCTGGAGTAGTTCCAGTTACCGGGTCAAGCTGAACGGTAACATCCTGGCAAACGACTACCGGGGCAATATTGTCTTCCACCGTAGCCGTAGCGGTACAAGTACTGGAATTCCCATTGATATCGGTAACGGTCAGCGTTACGGTATTGGCTCCAACATCATCACAATCAAAGGTATTTGGTGAAACGGCCAGATTACCGATTCCACACGCATCAAAAGAGTTGTTGTCTACATCATTGGCGCTAAGCGTACCATCACCGTTATTATCGAGTTGGACGGTTACATTTTGGCAATTAGCCGTTGGTGCCACGTTGTCTTCCACAGTTACCGTTGAGGTACAGGTGTTGGAATTGCCGTTGACATCCGTAACCGTCAGGGTTACCGTATTGTTTCCTTCTGCTCCACAGTTAAACGAGGTGGGGCTTGCCGACAGACTGGCAATGCCACAGGCATCATTGGAGCCATTATTGATATCCGAAGCGGATATCGTTGCACCACCGATATTATTGAGTTGTACCGTAATATTTTGACAAATAGCGTTGGGGGCTTCATTGTCTTCAATGATTACATTGAACGTACAGCTGGCAGTCATTCCTGCGCCATCGGTTGCGGTCCAGGTTACTGCTGTTGTTCCTTCCGGGAAAATGGCCCCGTCGAGATTATCGGCAAGGGTATAATCGGCTTCAATGGAAAGACCGGCTGAACAATTATCAGAAAAACCAGCTGGGGCAAACTCATTTCCCTGCACCACATAATCGCAGAAACCAGTTCTGGTATTGCGGGTCACGCTGGGAGTGAGATTGGAACAATCGATGGTGGGCCCTTCGGTATCGTTGACGGTAATGTCAAATGAACAGGAAGCGGTTGCGCCTCCGACGTCGGTAGCGGTCCAGTTGAGCGTGGTGGTGCCAACCGGAAATACATCACCGCTGGCATAGCCATTGGCTTCGCTAAGCGTTGGAGGGCCGCAATTATCTGATGCATTTACGGTGAAATTCACTGCTGCACCACATACAGTTGCATCGTTATTGGTGGTAATATTAGCCGGACAGGTTATACTTGGTGGCGGATTATTCGAACAAGAAATGCTTACCGAGTAGGTGCCTGTGGGGCCCGTGGCATCAGTGCCCACAAAGATATAATAAGTAACACCCGGTGCAGAGCAGAAAGTTACCGAGCCGTTTGTCCCGGTAGCATTTTCATCTCCTGTTACACAGGTTAGACTACCACAAGATCCCGAATAAACATTCAAACGAGCGTTGTACGCAACGGGAACGGTTGTTGCAACACCAACAACATCTCCGTTACCGGTAAAGCTAAACCAAACACCGGCTTCCTGCGTTGGCGCACTACATTCTGTGGGCGTATCCGTATTGGTAGCTCCGTCAAAGGCACCATTGTAAGTATCTGAACAATTCAAAGCAATAGCACCTGCACAATCATCATTGGCCGGGCCACAGTTATTGGCGGTCAGCGTTTGTGTGACATCGATAAAGTTACCGGCACCATCAGTCACCCTATAGGTACGAGTAACAATGTATGGATTTGAGACGGTTCCGGCACCACCGTTGTTGGTGTCACCAAAGTGAGTGACCACCGGTGCATTTTCCGGACAAGGCACCATGGTTTGATTGCCATTGAGCGTACCAGGCGTTTCCAACTGGTCGGCCCAGGTGAATTCAGTGCCTATATTACCTGTTCCAATTCTGGAGAGGCTTTCGTTTGTTGCCTGATTGCCTGGTTCTGAAACACCAACATCCGTTGAGGTCAATCCGACTGCAGGGCCATCCAACGCAATGAAACTTCCTTCATAACTCAGAAATTCTATTACGGTACTTGGATTGCGTACCAGCGCAATACCCTCTGTACTATTTTGCAGGTTGGTGATATACTCTACAACAGCACCAAAGCCGTTAGATTCATTATCAATAAGGCCAGAGAGTGCTCTAACCTGATCCACCATCCGATCAGATCCATCATAGGTGTAAATAGTGTAATTGCTCAGGTCGATTCCCGCCGGTCCCGCAACTTCTACAAATTCATCTGCATCAGCACCCAGATTATCATAGTGGAATTCATTAATCCACGGATCGGTGGTACAGGGAATGGTACAGCCATCATTTTCATCGGTTACAACATTAACATCAGGGGCAGGAATGTCAGCAGGACAATCGAAGGTAAGCGGAGCGGGGTTAGAAGCGGTCGGATCGGTATTGTCGACTCCGGCATTGATCGTTCTGGTATCTGTATCTGTACAGGTTCCTGCGGTAAATGAACCATCGTCAACGGTGATGGTGTACGTACCGGTTGGTAGATTGGTAAATACACCGGTTGCGTTAGACTGGTTGACTGGTCCGGCAATCTGATATAGAATGGGACCATTAGTTGTTGTGGCGGTGATGGTCAGACTACCGTCATCGGTTGCCGGACAATCCTGGCCACCTACGGTGATGCCGGTGATGGCAATATCACAGGTTGGGCCTGAACCCGGAACATCAGCGCCGGTGGCGGTTACATTATCGAGGGTCGTCGTTTCAGAGGTACCGCTATTGTGATCAATACACACGCGAATTTGCAAGGTACTGCCCATGAGGCCGGACATCCCATAGCTGTCGGCATTGGGGTACGATGGGTTGTTGGTACCGCCGCCGGAGGTGTATTCTATTGTGCGGGCGCCTCCTCCCTCTTGATTACCTAGTTGGGTCCAGCCGCCGCCATCTACATTGTATTCAATGTCAATGTAGTCAGAGCCGGCGCCAGTGTCTTCGTCATACCCCAACCAGGTGAGATCAACACTGAATGAGGCAGAGGCTCCAGTGATATCTAGAACCGGACTAACCCAACAAGCTTCCTCATCAATATCATTTACTTCCAGAACTCCTGCACCAGTAGTGGCAAATGGTTCACTGTCAATTCCTGATAAATTTCCTTCAATGGTCCAGTTGACACCTGCAAAATCGTTGGAGAGACAGGTCGTTCCAACTGATCCACCGCAAGGTCCGGAAAGGATTCCCTTGTTGGGCACGTCAAACGTCTCGGAATACTGCCCGTGGGCCACACTTCCGAAAAACAGTAATCCAAGCATTAGAATTTGGATCTTTTTCATAGGTTTTAGTATTTTGATTTTATCTGGGCTCACCGTTGGAACACCAGTAATAGACACAAAAATTCACGAATAGAAAGTCCTTTCCTCTGATGTTACAGAGAGGATTAATCAATAAGGGTAGTCATGCCACCTTCAAAAGGAAGGGGTGAAAAAGATTAAGGTATGCAGGTAGAAAGTGGGAGGTATTTAGAAAACAATAGTACAAATATAGAAACTATTCGCCTGTTGTCCAATAATAAAAAACGCAATTTCATTTAAATAAGAATTTGTGCTAACCGTCTGACATTGAAATTGATTGCGGGATCTTACCCCGTGCGACAGATAATACCTAATTCGTTTTGAATTCTCAGGATTTCCCGATCCGGCAAATTGTCGTTGGGCTGTACGTAAAACTTCTTCATTTTATCGCCGTGTTTCTCCGTCAGCCCCTCGATTTTGGTGAATTTATTATTGGTGACATAGAGCGTTTCTATATTGGTCAGCTTTTTAATCGGTGTCAAATCAGTGAGCTCATTGCCCTGAACATAGAGGTTTTCCAGCCCGGTCATTTTTTCAATGCCCTCCAGCGACTTGATCCGGTTTTCGTAGATAAAGAGGTGCTTCATCTTGGTAAATGGCGCCAATTCTTTTACGCTGGTCAGGTACATGTTGGTGATCGAGAGGTAGGTGAGGTGGTAGAGTGGGATTAATCCCGACAAATTGGTCAGCGGTGTAGTGATATTGGGATTGATCGCCATCGGCCCCGCAAAACGCAGGGTATCCGCCTGAATGAGCAGTACCATCAATTCGTCATCTTTTGGGGGCTCTAGGGTGGGGCCTTTGCCAAATACGGCTTCATTGTAGGCCATTTTCCATTGCATTTCGAGGTCTTGCCACCATTTTTTTGCGCGCTGTAATTCTGCTGGAGTTGTTTTGATAATGAACTGCATGACTAGGTTTTATCGGTGTTTTTTAATGATTTATTGTTTAACAAACTTTCGGTTGTACAAGGTATTACCGGCGATCATTTGTACATAATAAATGCCGGAGGGCCATTGGCTTAAAGCCAATGATTGGGTACGTTTTTCTTCAGGCCACGCCTCTTGTTGTATCAGGGTACCGTGGCTATCAAAGATAGCGAATTGTGCGGCTTCCGCCAATTCCCGATCCAAAGTAATTTGCAGAATGTCTTTTGCGGGGTTGGGGCTAAGTTGAATGTCGATCGACTCTTTTGAATTAAAGTCCACACTTATGACGTGATGAAGCGTGCTTTGACCATCAAAGTCCACCTGCTGTAATCGGTAATAGTTGGTGCCGATCAGCGGGTTTTGATCCACGTACCGGTACTGCCGGGGCTGATCCGTGGTGCCATGGCCGGTCACCTTGCCAATGGTGGTGAAATGCAGCCCATCCGCACTGCGTTGGATGTTGATGTAGTTGTTGTTGATTTCGGTGGCGGTTTGCCAGGTGAGTTGGATGTGGCGGTTGTCAAGCTGTTTTGCTCCAAAAGAGAGCAGTTCGATGGGGAGGATGGTGACGCCTGCTTCCATCACTGAAATATTATCAATAGTTGTTACTTCAGCACTAGAAGTTTGCCTTGTACAAACGCGAATTTGTAAAGTTGATCCAGTTAAATTAGTAGCTGTGACTGTCGCATTTCCATCTGTTCCGCTGCCAATAATTGGGGGTTCGTATCCTATTGTGTGAATGCTTCCACCCACTGCATTAGGCACTTGCTCCCAGTTCCCATTATCAATCTTGTATTCAAGGTCTATGTAGTCAGCACTATCGTCATCATCTAAATCGTAACCAATCCAAGTTAGATCTGCATTGATTGAAACTGGCGTCCCAATATCAATATTGAGAAGAGGGCTGACCCAACAAGCTTCTCCATCTAAGTCATTTACAGATAAAACGCCTGAAGCATTTGTTGCGAAGGCTTCCGATGGGGTAGCATCGATTCCACTTAAGTCTCCCTCAATAGTCCAATCTATCCCAGTAAAATTATAAGATGCACAAGTAGTGCCATCAGGGCCACTACAACTTCCCATTAGAATACCCTTATTGGGAATACCAAACGTCTCCAAATACTGCCCACTCATTTTCAAATTTAATAATAACATAAAACAGATCAATACCGTCGTAAACTTCTTCATGATTAATGATTTTTATGGTTGAAGCAATAGCTGATCAGGGTTGGTTTGTGCAAAAGGAAGTACAAACAACCCGATCAATTGACCTCAAAACAGGCGTAGCGCAGCCGCGAGTGCTGTAGCTTTGTTCATTTAATCAGGGAACTTTACGAAAACGGAAAAACCAAATGGGGAAGGTTCAGGAGCTATCACCGATAATTCACCCGGTGATAGCTCAACTGAATATGGTTTAAAATAGACCTTTAACTTCTTGAAGGATAGACTCCTTGCAAGGCAATACAGAAATAGATCCCCAAATATGGGTTTCTACTCTGGAAGGCCTGACTGCCTCCCACCTGAGTAGTGGAGTCATTGGCGAGTGCGACGGTACCCGTTCCGCTGGTTGCCGGAGCGTAAATTGGTGTTCCGGCGGTACCAAAGCGAACGCCAGCTGCCGCTTCGTCCAACGTGGCATCATTGGTGGTTGCCGTCACTGCGTGATGGTGGGCCGGCAAATTGGCTGTGGTCAGCGTTATTTGTTCTGCACCCCCTTTTTGCCCCCAATTGATGTGTGAAAGCCCTGGTCCGGAGCCAACGTGTACAATGGAGCGGCCTCTTAAATCTGGTAGGGCAAAAGTGGTGCGACCGTCACCACCGAAGGTGGTGCCAAGTAGTGAAAACAAGGCTGTATTAGCAGAAATCGGTAGCAATTGCCCGGCACATAATGCCCAACCCCGAGGGGCAAAATTAAAACCATAGGCCTGTATTTGACCGAGAAATGGTGTCATAATAGATAAAAGTTTAAGGTGTTAGCGATTTTGTTTCTCTGTCATGTATTAGCTTCTGGAAGGAAAAATTCCCTGAAGGGCAATACATACGTAAATACCCAGGAATGGATTCCTGCTTTGAAAAGCTTGACTACCGCCAACCTGAGAAGTAGAATCGCCTGCCAGGGCTACGGTACCGGTTCCACTGTTTGCCGGAGCGTAAATCGGTGTACCGGCGGTGCCGAAACGGGCACCAGCTGCGGCTTCGTCCAGAGTGGCATCGTTAGTGGTAGCCGTTACGCTGTGACGGTGAGCTGGCATATTGGCGGTGGTCAGCGTAATTTGCTCTACACCACTTTTTTCACCCCAACGGATATCAGAAAGTCCGGGTCCATGTCCTACGCCAACGATGGACCGACCTCTAAGGTCTGGCAAACCGAAAGTAGTACGGCCGTCGCCGCCAAAAGTAGTGCCCAGAAGCGAAAATACTGCGGTATAATTTGCGATAGGGAGCAATTGTCCGTCACAAAGTGTCCATCCACGTGGGGCGAAATTGAATCCTACTGGTTGAATTTGGCCAATAAATGGTTCCATGAATATTTAGGTTTAAAGTGTTAATGATAAGGTATTAAGTATTAGTTTCTGGAAGGATAAACTCCCACCAATGCGATGCATACATAGATGCCCAGGAATGGGTTTCTGCTTTGGAAAGCCTGACTGCCGCCAACCTGTGAGGTAGAGTCTGCTGCCAGTGCTACTGTTCCGGTGCCGCTGCTAGCCGGAGCATAGATCGGCGTACCAGCCGTGCCAAAACGAACGCCAGCTGCGGCTTCGTCCAGAGTGGCATCATTGGTCGTAGCCGTTACGCTGTGACGGTGAGCTGGCATATTGGCGGTGGTCAGCGTTATTTGCTCTGCACCTCCTTTTTCTCCCCAAGAAATCGTAGACAATCCAGCGCCAGAACCTACCCCTACGATTGAACGGCTTCTGAGATCCGGAAGTGCGAAGGTGGTACGGCCGTCACCACCAAAAGTGGTTCCTAACAAGGAAAAAAGGGCTGAATATTGGGAAATGGGAAGCAACTGGCCACTACATAGTGCCCAGCCTTGTGGTGCAAAGCCAAAGCCAAAGGGTTGAATCTGGCCGATAAATGGAGTCATAATTTAGGGTTTTAAATGTTTAAAAATTCAAGGTAAAAAAATAGCCATGCTCTACTCTAACACAAGTCTTATGGGTTAGAGGCTTTTTGGTGTTCACCAGGCGGTTCCATGCCCATGGTGATCAGTTGATGTTCCTTCTCGTAGAAGACTTCCTTTTCGTGGGTCAACATTTCAAAAAGGAAGGAAGCCCAGCTGGGATCATCGATGGTAATGGTCGCTCCAGTATGGTCGGCTAAGGCCAAGTGCAGCACCCCAATGTTTTCTTCAGGGCGATAAGAAATTTTGAACTCTTCAATTTTTACCATAATTACTTGGTTTTAGGTATTGATAAAGTGGGTTTGGTGATGGATGAAATAACTCTAGCTCCCAGATGTGCCAACTGGAAGCAAATGAAAAGAATAGAGTTATGCAATGAAAGACAGTGGTCGGCAGTTGACCGACGAAGTGTATGGGTTTTAGGTGCTCTCTGGAAAAATGAGGGTATTTCAACACTTTGGTTTATTTGCTGATTTTGTCATCTATTTAGTTCGATGCAATTTGTTCCTTCTTGACATAAACTTGCTGCTTCCCAACCAGCAACTGGTTGGACCAAATGGAACGTAACCTTAGCAGTTAGCACTGACGGTAATACATCAGATCAATGCCAGATAAATTGGCATTTTTGGACTGGGGGGACTGCAAAAAAATTCACTGAGAGAAAGATAACCAGAATTGAATTTCAATTCTTTGAGTGGTGTTTGTATGCTGTTGCCAAATTACAAAAAAAATATGGCTGTGCAAACCTTTTTGTGAACTGAGCAAAAAAGCCCCGCCCGAAAAAAAGCGGGGCTTTTCATTTTACAATGTGTTTTCATTTATATTGTTTGGGTTGTCCCCTTTCTTCTCACAAATTTAAGCGACCTTCTACCCAGTAACAAGGAGGAAATTACCTTCGACCAAAAAACAGGTATTTTTACCTATATCGCCTAATTGTGCCCGCAGCCAATGGGGGAACCATCGGGAAGCGCCGGGCTATCGGGTATTTTGTACTGTTCCGGGTTCTTTTCAAATCGCTCAATTTGCCGCAACAAATAAACATAATGTGCCCGTTGCTGAAGATTTGCTGCGGCCATTCCCTCATATCGCCCCTTCAGTTGCTTTACTTTCAGTAAGGCTTCTGCAGCTACCTGTTGGACGATATCGGGATTGCCTGCCAATTGCAGCAGGTGTTGCAGCACCATCTTTTCTGTCATCCGGCTCAACTCCATCTGCGGGTTGTTATTGCTTTCATCATTCTTGGAGGCCGATGCCTTTACCAAATCGTCAAAAAGCTGATAAAGGGTGAATGCATTCTCTGGATAGTAGGCGCTTTGTTCTACAATTCGGGCCAGGCGTTCCGGATTGAGCAGAAAGCGCAGCGTGTGAGCAATGGAACTTTCGGCGGCAGCCAGTGGATCAAAGGTCAGGCCTGTTTGGGTTTTGAATAGCTCCCGATCGCGCTGATACCCCATAGGCTGTGGTGGGATGAGTGCAGTAATTTTCTTGGAGATTTTTAAAAATTCGGGATCAAGTGTCTTGAGCAGGGCTTCCAGAGCCTTTATTTGAACTTCGGCCTCCACTGGTTGATTCCTGACCTGGTCATCACCGCGAACGCTATAGGTATATTGCACGCCGCCGATCAATTTGGCGACAGCCTCAACCTGATAGCGGTGTGCAAGGTAAAGTGGAACCAGCACATTTTCAAGAGTAGCCATCGGACTTCCCATTGGAATGTTGCTTTCGCCAAATTGCTTCAATGCGGCGGCCCTTACGGCACCAAGTCTCGACAATTCATCAATGGCCGAGGCACCGTTGTCCCATAAATGTGCGTACGGGTGAGCACCCGATTGCGGCCGGGCATCCCGGTCAGAAATGAAGTGTAGACCGAGTGTATTATTCTGCTTTAGCATTTCATTCAATGCCTCCTGCTCATCGGTGCCTTTCGGAAAATCGCTGTAGCCGTAGATGATGGTGCGTTTGTCCCATGCTCCGATGCCACTATCGTAGGCTTGAGAGAAATCGAGTGTGCCATCTTCATTGAGTGTAATATAGGGATGTGGATAATCCATAACAGAGGCACGGTCATTTGTGCTTGCCGCAAAATTGTGGGTGAGCCCGAGCGTGTGGCCTACCTCATGGGCCGATAATTGCCGAAGCCTGGCGAGGGCCATTTCTTCCAATCGTGGATCAGGCGTCTTTCCATTTTCGTAAGCGGCAATTAACCCCTGAGCGATGAGAAAGTCCTGCCGCACACGTAGTGATCCCAGTAGCACGTGGCCCTTGATGATTTCTCCCGTGCGAGGGTCCGTCACAGAGGTGCCGTACGACCAGCCACGGGTAGAGCGGTGCACCCAGTTGATCACGTTGTAGCGCACATCCATCGGGTCGGCATCAGGAGGGAGAACCTTCACCTGAAAGGCATCTTTGAATCCCGCTGCTTCAAAAGCCTGATTCCACCAGGATGCACCTTCAATTAAAGCGGAACGAATTGGCTCCGGCGCACCCCGGTCGAGGTAGTAGACAATGGGTTCGATCGCCTCGCTGATGGGCGCTTCAGGGTTCTTTTTCTGCAACCGGTGGCGGGTGATGAATCGTTTAACCAGTGGTTCGCTGATCGGGGTGGCATAATCCTGAAAACTCAGGGGATAATATCCCGAACGCGGATCAAATGTTCGGGGTTGGTAGTTGTCATCCGGGAGTTGTACAAAGGAGTGGTGGGTACGCACACTGATCATCTCCGGGGTAGGAGCTACCGAGCGAATCCAGGCACCTTCCGGTTCACCGGTAAAGCCGATGATGGCTTCAAATTCGGAGTTTTGCGGGAAGTTTTTCGTCCGATCCAGGAAGATCGCAGAGCGGGATTCATCTAGTTTATAACTGCCCTGTTTGTTTCTCTTTAGATTGGCTGCAACACCGTGAGCATCCCGTAAGAGAAAAGGGGTTAAATCAATCAATACTTTTTCTCCTTCGGTCGCTTCGGCTTTAAATCCCCACAGCACGGATTGGGCGAAAGCCTCTTCTACAGACTGCTGTTCATCGGGGTTGTCGCTGATGGCCCGGTATTGATAATTGGGTTGCAGCAGTAATACTTTGGGGCCACTGCGCATGAATTTAACCACCCGGCTGTCGCCCAGCTGATTGCGGTCGAGGCCAATATCATTGGAGCCTAGTCCGGCCGACAAGGAATTGACGTACAGGAATTCCTCGCCCCACCTGTCCACAATCAGGTAAATTTTGCCAGCCTGAGCATCCCAGTAATAATTGAATAAACCGGGATACGCCCGAGCATTTTTAATTTTATCGGCAATTTTAGCGGGTTGCGGACCTTCAGATTTGCTTTGCGCATGGAGGGAAAACAAAAATCCGCCCGAAATCATTAATATGGTCAATAGAAGTTTTTGTATCATAGTGAGTAAAAGTAAGAAAATGCGTTACATTCTAATAACAATGCTAAGTTGTATCGGGGCAGGATTATTTGCCCAGACCAACCCGGACGAACAATCCATCGAACTAGGTAAGGTGCATTGGCTGCGCCAATTTGATCAGGCCATAGAGGTGGCCCAACAGAATGGCAAACCCGTTTTTATCCTTTTTCAGGAAGTGCCCGGTTGTGCTACCTGCCGCAATTACGGCAAGGATGTATTGAGCCATCCCTTGCTGGTGGAAGCGATTGAGACGCTTTTTGTACCATTGGCCATTCACAATAATAAAAGTGGAGCTGATGCCAAAGTGTTGCAATACTATGGAGAGCCTTCCTGGAACAATCCGGTGGTGCGCATCGTGGGAGCAGATAAGCAAGATTTGATCCCCAGAGTAAGTGGTAATTATTCCCGCCTCGGGTTGGCGGAAGCCATGATTTTTGCCTTGCAGCGTGCCGATCGGGAAGTGCCGGTCTATCTGGAATTGCTGCGCGATGAATGGCGTGCTGATCGAGCGGGTACTCAAACGGCTACCATGTCGATGTATTGCTTTTGGACCGGTGAAAAAACCTACGGTCAGGTCAATGGAGTAGTGGGCACCAAAGCCGGATTTATGCACGGCCGCGAAGTAGTGGAAGTGGAATTTAACCCGGAAGTAGTCTCACTGGAGACCTTGATCGAAAAAGGCAAAAACGCCCGCTGCGCCGATCAGGTATTTGTGGCAGATAATGACCTGAAAAGCAAGGCTGCTAAAGCAGTGGATCAAGGTCGCATCAAAAATACCAGCACTTTTCGCCCCGATTCGGAGCCTAAATACTACCTTTCTAAAACCCATTATCAATATGTGCCGATGACTAAATTGCAGGCTGCCCGTGCCAATGCCCTGATCGGTATGGGGAAAAGTCCGGAACCCGTCTTGTCCATTCGCCAGATTCGCCTGGCGGACCACATTCAGCGACATAGTAACGAAAAGTGGACCTCAGCCATTGGGCAAGATTTTTTGCAGGCGTGGAGTAGGGTGGAAGGCGAATTGTAGCGTAGAGATATTAGGAAAAGGCTAATTTTTGGCTATATTTAGCTATCGCTTATATCAAATTAGTAATACCTGCATCTCTATTACAATATGTCAGATAAAAAATTAAAGGTTGGTATTGACAATACCGCCTTTTTTCCAATAGTTGGTGGCACTGAAACTTATTGCTATCAGTTACTTAATTATGCTGCACCAAATGTGGCTGACCTTCGATTGTTTACCCATATCCCCTTAGAGGGGCCAATAGAGGTAAATGGCTATCCGGTTTTAAGAATGGGGCAGTTCTCGGCACCCGAGGGCTATGATAAGGGAAGCGAAAAATATGATGAAGAACGTGGCCTCAATCGAATTATCAGGACAAAGGGAGAAGCTGAAAAAGTCGTAAAAAAAGTGCGGCAAGATCCAATCGTGGCAAGATATTTTGAAGCGCTTCTGTCTTTTCAACCAGATGTTTTATTGGTCAATGATGTTATGCGGGTTATTAGTTTTCCTTACCTACAGTTATTGCCATTGCTGGCTGAAAACACCACCCTGGTTCTAAATTTTCACGGCATTCTCACCAGTTTTAATGCCTTTTGGGATGAGCGCCCACAAAAAAAAGAATTATTAAAGCAGTTGATCAGCAACTATCCCCGTTCCATTTACTTCTTGTGCCCTTCTCAATACGTTTATGACGTTACATTGGACTGGGGGGTACCACCGGCTAATCTCAAGAGGATCTACCTGGGGATAGATACCTCGCTTTTCAAACCGGTAACCAAGGAGGAAAAGGGTAAACTGTTAGCCACGATGCGGGAAAAATTTCCTGAATTTAAAAAACTTGATCACGGAGATACCATCATTGGCTTTCCCTCCAGAGCAGTTTCTCATAAGGGGGTTGACACTGCTTTGTCAGCACTTAAAAGCTATTTGGAGAATGCTGGTAAAGACAAGAAATGGCGATTTTTGATTGCCGGAGGCTCTTCAGATAATCTGGAAAGCATTGCTCATACCAGATCCATTATTGAAAGCTTTGGTATGGAGGATCGGGTGGTGGTAGGCGTAGATCGATTTTTAGATTACCCTAGAGATATGACCATTTTTTATCAGCTTTGTGACCTATGCCTGTTTCCTTCCCGTCGAGAGGCATTTGGTTATGCTGCAATTGAGAGTATGTCAAGTGGAGTGCCGGTCATTGGCACCAGCATTCCTGGCTTGAATGAAGCTATGGGAGCGCCCGTAGATTCGGTGGGTGAATGTCCCGGAGGCTGGGTGGTTCAATGTGAAGATGCCAATACCCTTGCGCAACAATTGTCTGAAGTTTTAGATCGTCCGGAATTGTTGAAGAGCAAAAGAGAATCAGTCCGAAGCTGGGTAATCAATAACTTTTCTGTAGAACGAATGGTTAGAGAACATCTGGAATTTTTTGTTAAAATAAAATCGTAAAATACTACCTAGAACCCACCCCAATGATGGTTTACGAAATAAAACAATTGATTACTGAAGGACGCCTGGAAGCCGCACTACGTAAGTTGTTGGACTATTTGGATGCTTCACGCAATTATCCTGATATAGAGTCTAACACTATGGCCTTATCTAGTCGTTATCACCGGATTAATCGTCAGCATAATAACGGCCAACTCTCTGCGGATGAGTATGATAGGTCTGTCAATAAAATGGTGAGTACTTTGCTTGGTTTAGTGCATGATTTGGAAGATAAGGAAAATTATAATATTGGCCGATTATCACCAGACCCGATTAAAAAGCAGCCTTATTCTATGGCGCCTCCTTCCTTGTTAAAACCTTTGCCTTTTAATGACTGGTTAGAAATGCGCGGGGTAAAGGGCAAGCTGGCTGGTAGAGGATGGGTGCTACAGGAGATAAAAAAGTGGCTTTGGGACGATAAGGGCAAGCGTTTTTTTGTAATAAAAGGTAGTCTTGGGGTAGGAAAAACGGCTATACTGCATCATGTTATCGAGCATTTTCCGGAGGTGATTGGCTATCATTATTGTATTTCAGAATTTAAAAAATTAAGGGATCCGGACGAACTAACATTATCGGTAGCAGCCCAATTGTCTGGTAAGTTTGAAGGAATTGCAGAACCAGCGATCAGTCAGCGAATTTATGAGACAATTAAAAGTGGAGTTGAGCATAATCTAACCCTGAGTAAGCTCATTTCCGAGCCGCTTTCTCGTGAGGAGCATCCCTTGTTTCCTCGGTTACTAATTATTGATGCTATCAATGAAGGCTTCAACCCAGATCATGAACGTGATATTGTATCACTAATTAAAATGTGGGGTCGGGACCTTCCCAGTTGGGTGAGAATCCTGATTAGCTATGCCTATCACCCAGAGATTGAAGACAAATTTTCGGAGTTTTATCCGGAAGAAATTGACCTCACGCATGACAGCCGAAGTAAGGGAGATATCCGGGAATACATCAAGGATACGTTAATCAGGGATGAAAAGACCTTCCAGGGTGTATTTTTTACAAAGGCAATAATAGAAAAAATTGTTAAACGAAGCGACAACAACATTTTACTTACCAAGCTATTGCTCAAAGCTGTTGCTAATCAGTCGATCAGCCTCACCGATGAACTTCAGTATCCGCGAGAATTATCAGGGATTTTTAATGAACAATTTAGACGGTTGTTTTCTTCCGTGGAATATGAGACACAAATGCGGCCGATTCTGGAAGTAATCTCGGCCTCGAGCCACCCGTTGACCGCAGAGGAGTTAGCTGGTGTTTTGGAAATGGACGTGCTAAAAGTCCAGATTGAATTGCAGAAAATTAATGCATATGTCATTAACCGAAATGGCAAGTACCACATATTTCACAATAGTTTTGCCGCATGGTTACAAGGTAAACTCGGTCAGGACCGAACCTATACCGTAAATTTACGGACTGGACATACAAAAATTAGCGAGTATCTATTACAGGGGTTCAAAATGGGGCAACCCAATGCTAAACTTTTGTATAAGAGCTTGATCTACCATCTGCTCGGCAGTCAACGGATCGATGATATCATTGATATAATGGGCAATATTGAATTTCTGCAGCAAAAACTTGACTCAGCTGGAGTCAATAGTTTGCAGGATGACTACTATTTATTATTGGAGCAATTGCCTGAAGCCGAGCTGAAAAGCCTGGGTGATCGACTCTTTGACTTGTTTGACCAAATCGGTCGTGATGCCCTGAATTTTTACAAAAATAGAGAGATCGAACAACTTGAAGCGAATCGAAAACAGTATTTCATTGCAATTTTGGCCTTGTTTTTCTTTGTATTTATTACCGTTTTTGCACTTTTCTATTTTACGCAAAGCAAGATCAGAGGCAAGATCGCTTCCCTGGGAGGTCATTTATTGGAGCGATATAAGGTTCGCATTGAGCGCGAGTATAATTTGTTGGAGAAGTTCGTAGACCAGTATTCCGACCTCAGTCTCACTATGGAGCGGCTGGATCAATTGATGTCCTATACTACCTTTTTCTTTTCAGAATTTCACCGTGAGCAGAAGGACTTTACTGCCCTTTACAAAGAAGCCACAGACGTTGCTTATTCCAGTTTTTTTAAAATGAATATGCTAAAGATCAAATGCCTCAAGAAAAATAAAAGCATTCTCGATGTGGCTTTCCAATACAACTTTCTGGCACATTTTTCCAATGAAATTGAGAAGGATGCAATGGAGTACTATGAAAGAAGTGGGGAGTATTACTTGCAAGTAGCACAAATGAGTGAAGACGAAGAGGAATTGTTTAAAGATAAGGTCATTCAGGCTCGGCAAATTCGAAATGCGGGATGGAATTTTCTAAGTAGTGGTAACTTATCCAAATGTGTTGAAGCCTTTCAGAAAGCCAAGGAGAAACTTGAGTTGATTCCCGGAGATTATGACTATGTACGCTTGAGAAAGGCCGAACTCGATCTACGCTGCTTTCAGCTCATTCTAAAATTTATTGAAGACGACAATGTGGAGGGAACTAATGAACTGGCCAATTCCATGAAGCAATTTTTCAGATCGTTTTGGTCAAACTATCGAACTAACCACCCGAATAGCAATTATCCGTTTTACTTGATAAAGCGCCTGCAAAGGTACGATAAGGTGCTTGGGACTGACTTTTTGGAAGAGATGAAGAAGCTGGCCAAACCAATACCCCAGCTGAATACGATTGAAGGAGCTAAGAGGATACTTGTTATTTCAAACCAATGGGACTACTGGCTCGCCGATATTGTTGTGGAGAAACTTGCAAGGGTCTATCCAGAAGCCTTTATTAAGGTAGTGGAGCCGGAGAAATTTGAAGCAGAAGAGCGCGAACTCAACCCGTTTATGAACATTTTCTTTGGCGGAACCAAGGCTCCATTCACAGGCCATCTTGTGACCCGGATTTTTCATCGTGCGCCGGATTTGATTTATCTGCAGGAACGATTGGAAGGAGGCTTTGGGGGTGTTTGGCAGAAGGTATATAAATCAAAGTGGTACGTCCTAATCGCCGGAAATGATGAAGAAACCATTGATGGGACGATCTTTTTCCTACGGAGGCCAGGCAAGCTAGAGGAATACTATGATTCGATTTTGATTAATGGTTCTTATTTTAAACATCTGGATGAATAGGGTTCTGTGTTATAGTGCCCTCCCCAACCCCCAGACAATCAACAACTGCCCGCTTAAATAAGTAATCATAATGGCCAGTCCGGTAGCGAGTGTGTTGGTCGGCAAATAATCGGTAAAGCGGGAAAAGGCAATGATACTGTCGGACAGGACAAACAGGACCGCACCGCTAATCAAATACCATTGATTCAGGACTCTTAGGTTCGGACTGATATGCGCCGCCTTGGCTGCCATCAGTGTGATCACCATGCTGTACACCACCACTGGTGCCAACAAGCTACCGGGTAAACGGGGCCACAGCAAGTACATCATTATCAACCAAAATAGTACAAAGGGTAAGGTCCAGAATGGCCTTGATTTTAAAAGCCCGGGCTTAGCTTGCGGCCAAAGGTGAAAGGCCAGCCAGTAGGCAACGTGCGTGAGCAAAAAACTGCCCAAACCCAATAGAAAGAAACGATCATCCTTGCCCACAAAGATCAAAAAGGTGTCGCCCAAAAAGGAGAAAAAGAGACCGGTCAATAGCCATTTTCCGTAAGGGGCAATGGGTTTTTCCAAAATTGAGTAGGCATACACTCCTAGCCAAATCATCAGCAAGGGTTTGGTCAGGAGGTTATCGGTAGTGGTGGCGGTGGCCAATGAAAAGAAGTTGGCCAGGGAAAAAAGTATGAAAAGGGTTAGGAAGACGTTGGGGACCAATTTAGTCAAACGGGACATATATTAAAATTTCTATAAAATCTTTGATCAAGTAAGATAATCTTACGAAGATAGACGTTGTTTTAATAGTCGGCTCCCAATTGTTGAAAAAAACTATACTCATCCAAACACCCATTCGTATGTCTCATAAAATAAATTGCTTCATTGCCTTATTGATGATTTCTTCCTGCCTTCTCTCTGGTCAGCAGAGTCAGGAACATTTGACTTACATTCAACATTATAAGGATATTGCTATCCGGGAAATGAAACGCACCCAGATCCCGGCCAGTATTAAATTGGCACAGGGAATCCTGGAGTCCAGTGCGGGACAGAGTGAATTGGCGTTAAACGCCAACAACCATTTTGGCATCAAATGTGGTAGCGACTGGACCGGTGAAGGTTATTATAAGATGGATGATGATTTTGATATCAATGGCAATCGGGTTCCTTCCTGTTTCAGATCCTACGCAACTGTGGAAGCCAGTTTTCATGGCCATTCCGATTTTCTGACCAATCCCGCCAAGGCTTATCGGTACGGTCCGTTGTTTGAATTAGGCCCTTCTGATTATGAAGGGTGGGCACATGGTTTGAAAGAAGCCGGCTATGCTACCAGTGAAACATATCCGGAGAAATTGATTAGCTTGATTCAGCGGTATGAATTGTACAAATATGATTTGGTCTTCCCGGAAAAGCCTACCTCCGACACCGTTACTAAGCCTGAGGAGTTTCCGGTGTTGGTGATGACAACCAACGATGTTCCGCACACCTTTGCATCGGGGTACGAAACAGCATTGGATATTTCCGAAAGGACAAATGTCCCGCTAAGTAGTCTGCTGGCTTATAACGAGCAATTAGTTGGTGGATACGTGCTGCCAGCAGGCGAGAAGATTTATTTGCAGCAAAAGAAAAGGCGCTACAGTGGTCCCGTGGATTACCACAAAGTGAAGACTGGGGAATCGATGTACGATATTGCCCAGAAATACGGGGTTCAATACGACAGGCTGTTGAGTCGAAATCGTCTGGAACCGGGGGAACAACCCAGGGCAGGCCAGATGATCAAGCTGAAAGGGTGGCGGGTGAAAACGCGGCCGTCAGTAAGATCAAAACCGGACGAAGGGTTTGATGTGGATGACATTGGCCCGGTGACACCGCTACCACCAACTACTACACCAAAACCAAATCCACCCGAGCAGGTAGAGCCCACTAAACCGGAAAACCCGAAACCTGAGACCAAACCTGCACCCACTCCTGCCATTGTTTACCATACTGTAGTGCAGGATGATACTCTCTGGAATATTGCACGGCGTTATGAGACTTCAGTGGAGCAACTGAAGCGATTGAACCAACTGACAAACGACAATATTCGTAGAGGTATGCAGCTACGAGTCAAATAGAGGCGATCTCCACAATCATCGATGTAGATTAACCACTTCGATACCCGCAGTGGCCACTTGGAGTTTTCCATCGGAATTTCGGATGGCTTCCAGTGCCCGGCTGTAAAGTCTGTCCTTGGTGGCAGTGCGCATTTTGTAATCAACCACATAGCGCAAGGTGAAGGTGATCCAGTTTTCGTCAAACCGCATGCTGACCATGGGGAATACGCGGGCATCTTCGACCAGCCATTTACTGGTCATTTCTTTCCAGGACTTTGCAGCGCTCTTGGCGTATTCATTTTGTTCTTCTTCCAGAATTTTGAGAAATACCGATTTGCCATATTGATAATCCCCACTGGTTTTGATCGGGATGTGGATTTCATCCCACAAAAATGGAAATTCACCCGAGTAATTGAATACCGGTTCTTTAAAGACAAAGCTATTGGCGATGCGGACTATTTTCCCGTTATAACGGTCGCTGTCGACCCAGTCACCGATTTGCATCAGCGTAGTACGCAGGAAGCCGATATCGATCACATCACCCTTTATCCCTCCCAGCATCACCCGATCGCCGACCTTATAAAAACTGGAGGTATGGATGGCAATAAAACCGGCAAAACTGGCAATGACCTCCTGCAAGGCAAAAGCGATACCTGCTCCGGCTACACCAAGGAAAACGGTAATGCCCGATAATTGGTTACTGTACACAAAGATCACCATCACCACAAAGACCACGTAGGCGGTGAAATTGATGACCTTTCTGAATTTATACCTGGATTCGGAGGCCTCCACGTACCTGGGAATCACCCTTTTTAGCAGGCTGGTCAAGGCCAATAGAAGCACTATGCCCACAAAGAGTGTAATGAGGGATTTGACAAAAGGCAATTGTAGCAATTCGCTGAATTCTTCAAGCATGATTGCACCGTTTTTGAATCTACAATCAACGATTTAATGGGCATTTTGTCCAGTTGCTTTCATCAGCATCAGAGATGATTTTGCTCATTTGATGCACCCTGAAAAGCCCTGGTAGGCAATGCATTGGAATTTTTTGGCGAAAAATGAATGCCCAACCCTATCCCGCACTGATGCAATTCCTTCGTCCGCTCAAAGCTTTTTTACTTTTCTTTCTTATTTATCAATGCTCCATTTGTTCTGCTATCGGACAAAACTTTCAGCCTCGGTTGGCCCCGGGCAAATCGACAGTGATCAAATACAATGACCCTACCGGTGTGATTGATGGATACAATATATACCTGCCGGTAAACTACAAGGCTAAGGGCAAACAGTATCCCATTTTGGTTTTTTTGCAAGGAGGCCTTGGCGTGGGGGGAGCCATTGCTGATATCAATCAGTGGGGATTACCACGCTTGATCAGTGAGGAGTCTGACTTATCGACCGAGCGTAACCAATATTTGCTGGACTCTTTCATCGTGGTGTCTCCGCACATGACTGAAGGCGATTTTTCGGAGCGCCAGTTTTACAATCAGGAAGCTGCTTTTCGAAACATCATTAAGCAGGTGCTCGGCTTTTGTAATGCTGATCGATCACGCGTTTATCTCACCGGGCTGAGTCGTGGAGGACATGGTACCTGGGGACTTGCCAGTAAAATGAATGATGTGTTTGCCGCAGTCGTGCCCATTTGTGGAGGCTTGCATGGTGTCGCTGACTTTGAAGCCCTTACGGAAATCCCAATCTGGACGGTACACAATACCGGGGATAATCTGGTGGGGTATGGTGAAACCGAGAAGGCGGTTAGGAAAATAGAACAGTTGAGCGGCCAGGAATTTTTGGTCATCACTACACTTGACCCCAAGGAGGAGGCTTATCTTCAACACGATAAAATATTTTCCTCGCTTGATCGCGAAGGGCACGACGCCTGGACCGATACCTATAATCGGGTTTATATTTATAAATGGCTTTTGAAGCATCATAGATAGAATTGATGGATAAAGTACTGCAAAGTGGCCACCTGTCAGTGGGCGATGGTCATGAACTCTATTTTGAAACCTGGGGAAATCCCCATTCGCATCGTACACGGTCGTTACGATATGGTTTGTCCACCTATCTTTGCGTATGATTTATATCAAAAACTGGACAATGCAATGTTGTATTTTGTCAATGCTGGTCATGTAGCTTCGGAGCCGGAGATTGAGGAGAAGCTGGTGGAATCGCTAAGGGAGATCGCAAAGCTTCTAGAATAAAATTTGCTGGGTTTGGCGATCGGGTTTTGTTGCTGTACTTTTGTTTTTCTACAAACCCTTGATAAAATGACCACCGACAAAACCTTCACCCAATCCGACTTCTCCGCCACCGGCCTGTCAGATGACTCCTACGACAACTGTACCTTCCGCAATTGCTTGTTTACCGGGGTAGATTTGTCGGAGACTTCCTTCCTTGAATGCACCTTTACCGATTGTGATTTTAGCATGGCCAATCTGTACAAAACGGCCTTTAAAGAGGTGCAATTTACCAACTGCAAGCTAATCGGACTGGATTTTAGTGAGGTCAATACTTTCCTGCTGGAGATGAAGTTTAAGGGTTGCCAGCTCAATTTGGCTTCCTTTTATCAACTGGATTTAAAGGAGACTGCTTTCGCAGAATGTAGCCTTGCGGAATGTGATTTTACGGAGGCTAACCTGAGCGGCGCTGCCTTTGATGATTGTGATCTGAGTGGAGCGGTTTTTGAACATTCTAACCTGGAAAAAGCAGACTTCAGAACGGCTAGAAATTACGTAATCAATCCGGAAATCAATCGTTTGCGCAAAGCAAAGTTTTCCAGGGATGGGGTAGTGGGGTTGCTGCACCAATTGGATATTGTTATCGAGGGATGAATAGGTTATTCTGGAATTTGCACTAAATAACCACGAAGGAGTACTACCATTATTTTGTGTAAATTATAAAAATCCCTACAAAATTCCTGCCAAAGATATTTTTAAAATTTTTAATTCTGTGACTTGCGTTTTTTGAGGAAGATTTATATCTTGCAGGTATTGATTAACCCGGAGAGAAAAATGATTCTGTCCCGTTTCTTTGAAATTCATTTCGTCATGATCTTCACCAGGTGTAGTACTTCACATGGCCGTGAATACATCCTCTTATCCTACACCGATGAATAACAAAGGAACCCGAATCAATATCTTTCCACCAAAACACTAGATTATGAGTCCGCCATACTCGGTAGAGGCAGAGGATTCAGATCTTCTGCCTAAATCTCAAACAGAAATGGAGAACCGCTCCCGTTTTTAAAATGAGGTGTTCAGGCATCGGAAAAATTTGATGTATAACACAACAAGAAATTGAAATACAAAAATATCGGGAACAGGCTCGCAAATACAAAACCGTACTGTGTAGCATTCTCTGTTTTTGACCAAAAAATTAGGGTCAGCGCTGAAGCCTGACCCTAATTTTTTTACCCGCCCAATGCAATAATCTATCCATACAACTCCAGCAAAGACTTCAAATCTTCCAGCGTATTGGCTTCTTCAACCGGCTTATCCTGTCGCCAGCGGACAATGCGTGGAAATCGTAGCGCCACACCAGATTTATGTCGGTTGGATTCCTGAATCCCTTCAAAGGCAATTTCAAAGACGTAGGTAGGTTTTACACTACGCACCGGCCCAAAGCGGTCGATGGTGTTGCGATTGACCCAGGCTGTTATCTGCCGGAATTCCTTGTCGGTAAGGCCCGAATAGGCCTTGGTAAAGGGGACCAGCTGATCTCCGTCCCACACGGCAAAGGTGAAATCGGTGTACAAATTGGCCCGGCGGCCATGACCCCGTTGGGCATAGATCATTACTGCATCAATGGTGAGCGGATCGATTTTCCATTTCCACCAGTCGCCGCGCTTACGTCCGGCTTTGTAGGGCGAGTTTTTGCGCTTGAGCATAATACCCTCGCTGTAATATTGGCGTGATTTTTCGCGTTCCTCGGCCAGAGCCCCCCAATGACTAAAAGGCACTATTTCCGACAAAAGCAAAATGCCGTTAGTCTGATATGTTTCAACCAGGTGTTCCAGGATTTCTCTTCGCTCCTGCATCGGCTTTTCTCTAAGGTCTTCTCCCTGCCATTCCAGCACGTCGTAAGCAATGAGGACCACCGGTGCTTTTTTCAGAATATTTTTGGTTACATTCTTACGCCCGATCCGGGTTTGCAATACATTGAAGGGTAGGGGAGTACCGTCCTGAAACGGCATGATCTCGCCATCGAGTACAGTGCCGTTGGGGAGTTGTTGGGCCAAAGCCTCGTATTCCGGAAATTTATCGGTGACCAATTCCTCTCCCCGCGACCATACAAAAAGCGTATCATCTCTTACGATCAACTGCCCGCGAATGCCATCCCACTTGCGCTCGGCCATCCATTCTTCAGGTGAGCCCAAAGTAGATGGCTCGTCTTCCAGAGCGTAGGCCAGGTAAAAAGGATAGGGCTTGGAAATATCATCGCGAGGATTTTCAGTGAGGATGAGTTCCTCGAAAGTCGAGTCATCGGGCGACCAGTTGCCCATCAAGCGATGCGATAGGGTACTTTCTTCAAGTTCGGTGTATTTGGCCAGGGCCTTGACCATCAGTTTTTGTGAAACGCCTACACGAAAGCTACCGGTAATCAGTTTGTTAAAAATAAATCGCTGGGCATAAGGCAGGTTTTGCCAGGCATCGAGCACGCGCCGTTGCTTTTCGGTTTCCTCCAGTTCTCCCAGCTGGCGGATATAGTTGATCCAATAGGTAAGCGACTGGTCATTGTCCTTGGGGTGGTCGGGCAGAACCAGCGCAATGGTCTCTGCCAGGTCGCCTACCACGTGATACGATTCTTCAAACAGCCATAGGGGAACGCCTGAATATTCTGCCGCCCAGGTGCGCAGCAAGGTCGTGTTGACCGTTCGTTTCGGCCGCCGCCGCGATAGCAGTGCAATTGTCCACAACTGATCCTTTTCGTTAGCTTCCGCAAAATAGTCCGCCAATGCCGCAATCTTGGCATTGGTCTTCGTCGTCTGGTCGAGCCGCTGAAATAATTTTGCGAATAGCTTCATCAGGTTACAATCGGTACTTAGTTAATACGGATGAAGAGGCGAATTGTTTAAAGTCGATTACTGTCCGTATTTTTTGCCGAATAAATTCAGCAATTACGAAACCGCCTGTAATCACAAATCTCATACCCTTCCTAAACAAGGCAGCATTGCTAAAATCAAAAAAGCCTCAAAAATGGTCTAGCAGCCACCTCTCTAAACCCCTACACACTAAACTCTAAACTAAAAAAGAGCAGAATTCACAGAATTAAAGAATTTGCAGAATGAGTAAGCATAGCCCTCCCCGTCTCCCCCGCCTCAACCGTCTCCCCCGTCTCAACCTACAAGAGATTCCCCTAAATTTCAGAATTAGCACTGCCTTCCTCTATACTTTCAACTCTAAACGCTAAACTTCATCCCCCATATTCCCCCATTTCCTATCCCAAATCGACCATTCCCTAAAAAGGTGCACTTTTATATAGTAATTGGGCACTAATTCAAAATAAACTGGCGTTCTAGATACCAAATAACCCAACGGGGTCATTCCTTTGCAATTAAGTAGTAAAAAAATAAAATATATGTATTTTTATTTTTTATAACTTGATAATTTACAATGGAATCCCTACCTTTGCCTCAGTTCACATTCCCAGAGATAAGCTACACTTCTTGTTAATTATCCCCATACTGATTGGAAACAATCGTTTGACATCCACATTTTGACTGAATTACTTTTATAGGTTGGCAATGGCGAGCTGACTTAATTTCATACAAACAACACCCCAGGTGATTGATTTGTATTGACTATTGGCAATTATTAATGATGGCGACTTACCTTTTGGCGGATAAGTCCATTTCTTTAAACAACATTTTTCAAAACAGCCGTTGATTCGGCAAGAGACTGTTTCTACTGAGACACTATGCTACGGCAATGCCGATCGTGTACAGTGACCACCGTCATTTGTACAATGGGAGAGCTATGTCGTTCAAAGAGTAAGTGAGTTTACCTCATTGTACTGGGTAATAGTATTTGCTGGCTTACCTGGGAGTGGGATTAGATTGAGATTATAATTTTTAAACCGAAACCGATTTAAGTATCATGAGAAACGTTCTGTTAACCCTTCTGGGGTTGGCCCTGGCAGCTATTGCCGTGGCACAACCTAACAACACGCTTTACAAACCATCAGCACTCATTCAGTCTAGTAAACAGGCCGGTGCTGATTTCAAGAAAATGTCCCTCTTTCAACTTTCAACTGAAAAGAATGTCAAAGACGCACCGATCAGTGATTACTCGGTGTTGGAAATCGATCAGGAAGATTTACAAACCATAGCCTACCGCGGACCTGCTGATCTTACCCTTACACTCCCACGTTTGGAAAAAGCTGCTCTGGAGATAGAATTGGTGAGTGTCAATATTTACGGCGAGGGATTTTCCGTTAAGGAAAGCTCCACCACCCGCCCAACTGATGTAGATCCTGGTGTACACTACCGAGGAATCATCAAAGGCCAGCCCAATTCCATCGTTGCTTTCAGTGTATTTGAGGATGAGGTCTATGGGCTGATCAGCTCCGATCAAACTGGCAATCTGGTGCTTGGTAAAATACCAAATGCCGATAAAACCACGCAAAACCGTTACATTTTATACCGGGACCAGGAATTGATGCAGCAGGTTCCCTTCGCCTGCGATACCCCCGATGATGGTCCCTCTTACACCGCCGATCAATTGCGGGAAACTGTTTCCAGCCGTACTGTTGATGATTGTGTTGAGGTTTATTTTGAAATAGACCATGACATCTATCTCAATAAGGGCGGGACCACCCAGGCGGCCAATTACATGACTGCACTGTTTAACGAAGTGGCAACCCTCTACGCCAATGATGATGTGAATCTGGTGATTTCCGAAATTATGGTTTGGAATACACCTAGTCCATATTCGGGCAGTAGTAGTGGCGCTTTGTTAAACCAGTTTCAAGGTTATCGTGGCAGCTTCAATGGCAATATCGCTCAGTTGGTTTCCTACCAGGCCAGTGGAGGCATTGCTGTGCTGTCTGGACTTTGTCATCCCTATGTGCCGGCTCGTATGAGCTTCGCCAGTATTGGTACCGGCTTTAATACCGTACCCACCTATTCCTGGAGTGTAATGGTGGTAGCGCACGAGCTGGGGCACCTGTTGGGGTCGCAGCATACACACGCCTGTGTGTGGAACGGCAACGGTACCGCAATTGACGGTTGTGCAGGATTTACTGATGGCAATTGCCCCAATCCGGGCTACCCCTCCAATGGAGGAACGATTATGTCTTACTGCCACATCACCACGGCGGGCATCAATTTCAACAATGGCTTTGGCCAACAGCCAGGAAATGTCATTCGTAATATGATTGGCAATTCCAGTTGCTTGCAGGCTTGCGCCAATCCTCCCGGCGGAGGTGGTGGCAATGGAGGTGGTGAAGACCCCGTTTCTACCTGTGAAAACAATGAGGTCTATTTCACTTTAGTGCTGGACAATTTTGGGCCGGAAACGACCTGGGAATTGCAAAGTGCCAGTGGGACTGTAGCCTATGAAGGCGGTCCGTTTCTCAAGAAGAAGGCTGGAGAAACCAAGCGAGACACCTTTTGCCTGCAAGACGGCTGTTATGACCTGATCATCTACGATGAAGATGGCGATGGCATCTGCTGTGACTATGGCGAAGGCTCCTATCAATTGCTTGATATGGAAGGCAATGTACTGGCCGAAGGTGGCTCTTTTGAAGAAGAAGAGGAAACTTCCTTCTGCCTGCCTTATACCGATGATCCAACGGATGCCTGTATGGAAATTGACTTCACTGACTACGAGATTCGCTCTTATGGCACCAATCAGGATGGCGGCTCCTACCAATTGTTGGAAAATGGTACCGTACTGAAAATCCAGAACAATGCCTGGAAAGCTATCATGCTCGATTACGAGGTGACGCCAACTACCGTGATTGAATTTGACTTTAAGTCAACCATTGAAGGGGAAATCCATGGCATTGGCTTTGATGATAACGACGCTATTTCCTACAACCGAACTTTCAAGGTACACGGCTTCCAGAATTGGGGCGAAACCTATTACGACAACTACGCAGGAAATGGAGGTTGGCAATCCTTCCGTATCCAGGTGGGGCAGTTTTATACCGGCCCATTCAATAGGTTATTTTTTAATGCCGATCACGATAGCGGTGCCCACAACGGTAATTCTTTCTATCGGAATATCAAAATTTATGAAGGCAATGGCTGCAATGACCTGAATGGTGAGGGCACATCGGCACTTTTGGGTCGGAATGAGCTAAACTTGTTCCCAAATCCGACCGAGAGCAAACTCAATATACAGTTTCAGGGCCAAAAGGATGGCAATGCCAACATTCGCATTCTCAACCTGATGGGACAGGAAATGCAAACGCTGAATCCGGCGACTTCCGGGCAGCAACAAACCGAACAGATTGACATCAGTACCCTGGCTCCGGGTGCATACTTATTGCAACTGGATGATGGCCAGCAGGTGCGGAATCATAAATTCACTGTCACAAGATCGTAGTACTTATTTTTAACTGGGGTTTCATTTCAGGGTCCGTGCCTTTGGCAGGACCCTTTTTTGTATCCGGTTCAGCATAAATTTTGTAGCTTTAGGCAAAGCCAGCGCTTATGTCTGACCAAACCCCGAACATCAATGACCTGGAGCAGCAATTGCGGCGACTTTTGCAGCGACAAGCTGATTTCCAAAGAGAAATTGAGCAGTTACGTAGATCTATTGACCAGCTCAAGGGGAAGCAGCCTTCAATGGCCGAAGAGCCACCCATCAAAAAAGTCCATCATTCGGAAGAAGAGGAACCAGTCAATCCGAAAAAATCCACTACAGCAGCAAATGTACCTCTGGAGGAACCTTCTTCGGGGCAGCGATTTACTTTAAATATTGAGCGATTCATCGGCGAGAACCTGATGAATAAGGTCGGCATTCTGATCCTTGTCTTTGGGATCGCCTTTGGCATTCAGTACGCCATCGAGAATGAGTGGATTAGTCCTTTAGTAAGAATAATATTGGGCTACCTGGTGGGACTGGTCATGGTGGGGATTGCCATTAGACTCAAAGCTAAATACCACCGTTTTAGTGCGGTGATCCTTGGCGGGGCTCTGGCCATTATTTATTTTACCACCTTTGCTGCTTACCAGTTTTACCATTTGCTGGCTTTTCTGCCGGTAATCATATTGATGATATTGACTACTTGTGTGGGCGTATTTGCAGCCTTGAGGTATCAGGAGCAGATCATTGCCCTATTAGGGTTGGTGGGGGCCTATGGCATTCCTTACCTGTTGGGAGATGCTTTTCAGTCTGCTGGTGTCTTTTTGGCCTACATTGGGCTGGTAAATTTTGGTATTTTACTGGTCGCCTTTCGACAATACTGGAAATTGCTGCACCATTTTGCTTTTTGGCTGACGTGGACGATTTTTATTACCTGGTATTTTTTGGGCAATCATTTTACACTGATTCAGGTTCCGGCAATGCTCTGCACAACGCTTTACTTCTTACAATTTTATGCGCTTTTTTTGGGGTATAAACTTCATAAGCGGGAAGCATTTAAAAGAAGTGATGTTGTGTTGATGCTCGCCAATGCATTCATTTTTTATGGCATTGGTTATGATCTGGTACAAGACTTCAGTGGAGGTCCTTATTTCCTCGGGTTATACACCATAGCGATAGCAGCTGTGCACTTTGGCGTTGGATGGCTGATCCGTTCCTACGAGGGGATCGACCGAAGGATTTACTTACTCGTTTTTGGTCTGGCGCTGGTGTTTTTAATCATTGCTGTGCCGGTTCAGCTGGATGGTAGTTGGGTGACCTTAATATGGACCTTCGGTGCACTACTGTTGGCAGTAATCGGCAATTATGCAGAAGATCGAATGTATCGGCAGTTGGTGTTGCCTCTATCCATTTTGGCATTTATAAGTTTGGGTATCGACTGGTCTAACAAGTATACTGGCGTTTTTGACAATGGTCAGCAGCACACGCTGTTCTTTAATATTTATTTCCTTACCGGCGTTTTATTTGCGGCAGCGATGGGGGCAATTGCCTATATTGACCGAAAGGTGGGAATAAAAAAGGAGCATCTAACCAGTTTGACCTACCTGATTCCACCACTATTCCTATTGGCATCTGCGTATCTGACACCCGCTTTGGAGATTAGTTATTACTGGAATCAGCGGATGGCCACGGATCTAACTGTGCTTTATGAGTTAATGAAGCACTACTGGTTGCTCAATTATTCACTGGTTTTCATTGCTGCTCTTCACTGGATCAATCTGTACCGGGTAAAGAATCAGAATTTGGGGTTGGTTTTATTGGTCGCCAGTGCGATGATCATTGGCGCTTTTCTAACGACCACCTTGACTGCTTATTCACTACAAGCCGAAGATACAGCCGGATATGGCTATTTGCTAGCCCATTATCTTTCTTATTTGCTATTAGGAGTATTGTTCTGGAGCACCCATCGATCATCCGATGTATCTGATATAGGACGACAACTAGGCCCGATATTTGATCTTGTCGGATTTTTTTTATTGCTCTGGATTGTTAGTCTGGAATGGCTATTTTGGATGAACGATGATGGCTCTTTATCATCCTCACGCCTCGGATTAAGCATCATTTGGGGTGTTTTTGCTGCCATTATGATTGCCATCGGCATTGGCCAGCGCAAGCGCCATTTGCGTATTGGTGCTATGGTCCTGTTTGGTATAATCCTGTTGAAACTGTTCTTTTATGATTTGGCCCAACTCAATAACATTAGCAAAACCATAGTGCTCGTAGCCCTGGGAGGCTTATTACTGGGAGCGTCTTTTTTGTACAATAAATATAAAGTGGAGCTTTTTCAGGAAGAATAAAAAAAAGGGGTAGTCAGAAGACAATGTCTTTCTCACAACCCCTTTTCAAAATGCCTGGAAAAAATATAACCCAATAAGTAGCTGAAACAGGTTTTGCTTCGCGCAACTGACTGCATAAATATTTTTTCTTCTTTCTTCAAATAAAGACATTTTTGAGGCGATTCAAAGTGTATGTAGCAGATAGGTGCATTTTTGTAGCAGATAAATTTTCTCTTTCAGAAATACGGTGATTACTACATAAACTTTCATCACCCGTGGGAAATCACTACATTTATACAATGCAGATCAGGAAAGGACATGCCCACATTTATTATTGGTTGAAAAAAGACCTGGTACAGCACCTGGGCTTTGGTTTTTTTGTCTTTGTCCTGATCTTCTGCTTCTTTGCCATCCACGCCTGGTATCAAGGCAAGATTGAATTGCTGGAAACGTTGGATTATAAACGCGAAGCATTCTGGATCGTCTTTCGAGAGGCAGCCATTTACACCCTGGCGATGGCCATTCCCGTGTACCTCAATCTGGCACTGATTTATAAAGGGCGCATTCAGGAGCTATTGGCCACCAAAATCTTTAATCAAGCCGATGTACGCGGTTGGGCTTTTTATTTGTTTTTGGGCTTTAGCCTGATCATTGCCATCGTCTTTGCATTGATGTACGCGCCCATGTTCAACCACCTGTTGCGGCTCATTCAGCAGGAGTGGTACCAAACTGTCCTGGCTATTCTGATCTTTATTCTGTGTACCACAGGGATTTCTTACACCAAGGAAGCCATTGAGCGCAATCGTGAACTGGAAAGACTGGAGCGTAAAGAGGCCATTCGCAAAAGACGGGAGGCGGAAAAACAATTGCATTTTATCAAAAAACAAATTCGGCCACACTTCCTGTTTAATACCCTGGCCAACCTCAAAATACTGGCACAAAATAAATCCGATGCCCTGCCGGGATTGATTGGCGAACTATCGCGTTTGCTGCGCTACCTGGTGTACCGAACGGATGAACGACTGGTGCCGTTGGAAGAAGAACTTAGTTTTTTGGCGAGTTACCTCGAATTGCAGGAGCTGCAACTAAGCCGGGGAACGGATCTTCAGTTTACCCGCAAGGGTAAGGTAGAACACCACCACCGCATTGCGCCTATGATTTTGTTGCAGTTTATCGAAAACTGTTTCAAGCACTACAATCGCAAGGGCGAGGGCGCAAAGTTTATCCACATCGAACTGACCATTCAAGATGACTTGCTGGAGGTTTGTATTGAAAACAGCTACAAACCTAATGTGCGCAATGAAGACAACTTCATGGAAAAGCCGCGTACGGGAGGTCTTGGATTGGCTTCGGCCATTGAGAATATTAATCTGGTATATCAGGACAATTGTGATCTGGTTATTGAAGCCTGGGATCAAGTCCATTCTGTTCATCTTAAGATTCCCCTGTTATGAACAAGCAGTATTCTTTCATTGTCATAGAAGATGTTGATCTGCAACGTCAGTATCTGGTTCAGTTGCTGGAATCGCGCCTGGATCTGGAATTGCTGGTCCAATTTGAGAATGCAGAAGAGGCCTTTACCTACTTGTCTGATGACGAAAACCCCAATCCGGACATCATTTTTCTCGATATTGAAATGCCGGAAGCCAATGCCTTCAGCCTATTGGATTCCATCCGCCATCATCGCGGTAGTGCCCGGGTGATTCTCACGACGGCCTTTTCGGAATACGCCATTAAAGGGTATGATTACAACGTAACGGCCTACTTGCTCAAACCCATTGAGGAAAGTCTGCTCAATCGCGCTATCGATAAAGCCATTGAAGAATTGATGCGCCTCAATACGGTAATTGATGCGGCTCCCAAAGCCGTTGAACGGAAACTTATCAATGGCCATCTGATGATCAAGGAAAAAGGGCGTTGGGTCAAAATCAACTATCAGGATATCTTGTACTGTGAAGGCGCCAATGTCAATGTAAGAGTGATTACGCAAGATGCAAACTACCTGACCCGGGAGCGGGTTAAAAACCTCGAAAAGGAACTGCCTGACGAGCATTTTTTGCGTATTCACGACAGCTTTATTGTCAACCTTCACCACATCAAAAGCTACGCCGGCAATTTCTCTTATGTGGAAGTGGACGGTATGCCAAAAAAAGAAGCACAAACCCTTAATATTGGCCCAAGCTACCGGGAGCGGGTGCAAGGTAGGATAGAGGCGTTTTTTGGAAAAATGTAAAAGTGCAACATATTCCGTAATTTGAACCCAAACTCACGCCTAGCAGATATGGACCTAAAACTCGCAGTACTCATTGATGGTGACAATATTCCGGCGGCTTACGTCAAGGAAATGATGGAGGAAATTGCCAAATACGGCAATCCGACCATCAAGCGTATCTATGGTGACTGGACCAAGCCGCATCTCTCCAAGTGGAAGAATGTGCTCCTGGAAAACGCCATCACACCCATCCAGCAATACAGCTACACCACCGGCAAAAATGCCACCGACTCGGCCATGATCATCGATGCGATGGATATCCTGTATTCCGATAAAGTAAATGGCTTTTGCCTGGTGTCCAGCGATAGCGATTTCACCAAGTTAGCCACCCGTTTGCGCGAAGCAGGCATGACGGTTTTTGGCATTGGTGAAAAGAAAACGCCCGATCCATTTATCGTGGCCTGTGATCGATTTATCTATATCGAGATCCTCAAAAAAGAGCCGGAGGTCAGCGACGAGACTGCCACAAAAAGCACCACCAAAAAAGAATCCAGCGTCGACAAAATCACGCCCAAGGTCATCAACCTCATCTCCACCACCATCTCCGACCTTGCCGACGACGATGGCTGGGCCTTCCTCGGCGAGGTGGGCAATCTGTTGCAAAAGAAACAACCCAATTTTGACTCTCGTAATTACGGCTTCCAGAAGCTGACGCCACTGATCAAATCGCTCAATATGTTTGAAATTGATCAGCGCGAAAGCGGGAACGGGCGGTTTAAATTGATTTATGTGAAGAATAAGGAAAAGCCGAAGCGAAAAACACGGAGAACTAAAAGGTCAAACTAATCACTTCACATCCAACTCCTTCTTCAACAACAGATTCGGAAATACTGTAGAGCGAATGCCGGAAAATACTGATTGCCATACATTGTGGAAAAAGGGCTTTTCGGGAATTTGCTCGAAGTAGATGTTGCCTTGTCGGTAGTTCTTTTCCGAAGGCATATTGTCTTTGTGCGTCACCACTCTGGCCACAAAGGAGAGGAATTTCTTTTTGCGTTGGGTTTCGGTATTGTGTACGTAAGCATTGAGGTTATTGTAATGAAAGTCCATTTTACCTTCCGACAATTGATTATTGGCCCTGACGTCAAATGTAAGACTATGGACCATGCCCGTTTCCAGAACCAGCGCGAGTCGCGGGTCAACCATCTCATTGGCATTTTCGATGGCAAATTCTCCCAGGTGGCCGTGGTAAACATATTGAAAATCAGGTGTAAGCGGGAAGAACTGGAATTGGACCTCGAGCAAACCCTTGCCCATAAATCTTGCCTGAGCATCGACGGTGGGAGCCTGCGCGTTTAGTTTGTCTTTTTCATTGGTTAGGTTGTAAGCGGTGGCGTACAGATTGTCAAAGTAGATCACTCCCGGCTCATCGGACTTTGGTCCCAGCTCGGCGTATTCGATGTAACCTTTTTTGATGCGAAGTGTATCCACCCTTAGTGGCCACTTAAGCCGCATGAGTGCCTGGTGGGGCAGCGTGCGCAGTTGGGGGATTTCCCGGATGGATTTATCGCGGTAAGCGATCAGACGGAGGCTGTCAACGGTGGCGGAATGACATTTGATTTCTTTTTGGGCGATTAGTTTTTTGAGGTCAATTTCTTGAAAATGAATAACTTGAGTCTTAATGTCAAGTTGTGCCTTGATATGTCCGATGCGCCTTTCGGCGAAAGCCCGCCGACTAATTTGTGGTTCGTAATGCAAGCCTTCAATGCGAATACTTTCCTGGTCGGATTGAACGTGAATGCGCTCCGCTTTTACGGCATAGAGGCGATTATCCGTCAGTTGCTCTAATCGGTAAACTTCCGCCTCCAGATGATCGAAGGCAAAAGGTATTTGCGAACTATCGGCCGCAGGAATGATTTCCGTAAGGGAAAGCTGAATGGAATCCATATAGAATACCGAGGTCGTGGTATCATTGGCTTCGAAGTAAGTAAACCGGCCACCATTGAGCACAAACTCATCAATAGCAAAGGAGAAGTCTGTAGAATCACTTTGGGTCGAATCGGATTTTGCAAAAGGTTGTCCAATCATGTTTACCCGCGGTCTATCGAGCTTGATTTGATCAACGGAAAGGGACTTGTCAAAATACAATTGCCACCAATTGATGCCAATCACTTCAAGTTTATCCAACGCCCCCCGAAAAGTACTGGTAGAATCCGGTCCCGGGCGTTCAAAATTCAGGCTTTTCAGCCAAAAGGTATTGGTCCAGAGGGAGTAATCGAGTTCCTCATAGTCCAGGGTTCCTTCCTTAGCAACCTGGGTATGCAAGGCTTCCTCCACTTTATCCTTCAGCATTGGATACAGCCAAAATGAATAGAGCAGGGTAGTGGAAATCAAGAGAAACGCTAAAATACCGACAATGATCAGCCCCCATTTCCGGTGACCGGTGAGGGAAGACTTGTTATTGGAGTTTGCTGGCATACCGGTTAACGTGGGGAATGTGGGTTAGTAAAGATTGTTTTTGGTGTAACGCTTGGGAGAATTGGGATGTTTGCTTTCGCAAAATGAGGTCGCAGAAATTTTCTATTTTGGGAGTCCGGAGGAACTATTCAAGTCAGCCATTAAGACGCATTCACGAAAGTGTATTTGGGGTATTGGCTCTGGAAAGTGAGGAGGTGGATCCGAGGTTGTAGCCATAATGATTTTATCCTAGATCATTACAACAAGCATCTTAAAAGAGAAGAATGGATAATGGATTGAATCCCAACAATCCATCCATTTCTTCCATTGCGACATTCCCTCCATTCCCCCTCACACCCCATCCCGCAAAATAATAATGGCCTGCAGAATGATCAGCGCCGATAGCGCCATCATACCAAAAAAGATGATGGTGGGTGTGGGAAACATCGCCACAAAGATGAACAGGAAGATGACAAAGACAAAGATCCAGACGGATTTAGGAAATAGTCCCATAGGGTAACGGATGAAGTGGAAGAATAAGTTTTCAACAATTATTTTAGCAGAGGGTTTAAAAAAATTCAGCTGCTTATGACCACTGATCTGATTAAGTTATTACTGCTACTTGTTGCCGTTATCCTTTTTTTTGTCTTTGTTGCCCGACCGTTTGAACCTATCGAATGTCGAAGAAATCGCAATATGTCTTCTACCAAGGTTGATGGAGTGATTCGTGAAAAATTTGAAAATACCAGCAATAACGGTACCGAGAAACTGGTCATGACCAATGGTGCCACGTTTTACTGGTATGACGACTTTTATGGAAGATTACACCCTTATGAGCAATTTCAAATCGGCGATAGCGTGGCGAAAAAGGACGGTAGTTTGTTAATTACCATCTACCGGCAAGACACCTCCATCGTCCTGGATTTTACCCTTCCTTGCGATGAGCAATAACTTTTCCCTACGTCGAAGTGAAAGACTCTCTTCGTTCTTCCGCTTTGAATGTTTTCTTAACGGGAGCCCTCTTATTCCAAACATCGTTCATCTACACAACCAGCCCTTCGATTCACGACCAGCGCCCCATTGGCCTTAGCTGTCATTATTTTATTCGACGCCTTGACTCTCATGCAAAAATCTCGTACATTTGTCTTAGTTTAGTTTTTAAACTAACTCCCTGTTCAAGATGGCAAAGCTTGGCCTGAAGATGGTATGTCTTCAGCTGAAATTGCTATGTATTTTACTGACCATCAAAACCTTAAACTATGTTTGGGATAAAACACATCAAATTTGATTCCATGACCTATGCGCTGCATTACCGCAATGGTGTGGTGCACCGGGAGGGTAGGGGACTATCCTTCTTTTACTTCGCGCCCAACAGTTCAATTGTGGCCATTCCGGTTGGTAGTAATGACCTGCCCTTTATCTTTAATGAGACGACCAACGACTACCAAACCGTATCGATTCAGGGGCAAATCAGTTACAAAATTCAGGACCCTAAGGCCTTGTCCAATGTCCTTGATTTTACCCTTAATGACAACGGCCAGTACAAGAAAAATGATATCGAAAAACTCAACCAACGGATTATCAATGAGGCGCAGACCGCGACTGCATCCTTCATTCATGGCATGAGCCTGAAAGATGCCATTCGCTCCGCCAAGGTAATGGAACAAAACATCCTGGAAGGGCTTATGCAATCTTCTGCCATAAACCTCTTGGGTATTGAAATACTGGGTGCCAATATCCTGGCTGTGAAAGCCACGCCGGAGATGACCCGGGCCCTGGAAACGGAAACCCGCGAGCGATTGCAAAAGGAAGCCGACCAGGCGATCTACGACCGCCGCAATTTTGCCGTAGAGCAGGAGCGCAAGATCAAGGAATCGGAGCTGAACACGGAAATTGCGGTTGAGCAGAAACAGAAAATGATTGTCGAGAAGAAGATGGAAACCCAGGTGCTGAATGCCGAAAATGCCCGGAAGTTAAGAGAGATCAAAATCGCGGCCGATATCGCCGTGGAGAATCAGCGCAAGGACCTGATCGATCAAAAAACCGCCAATGACAAGAAGGAGGCCGATGCCAAGGGGTACTTCATCGAAACGACTTTAAAGCCCTACCGTGATGTGGACTGGCGGACGCTGACGGCCCTCAATGGCCAGTCTGATCCAAAGATGAATATCGCCCTGGCCTTCCGGCTAATGGCGGAAAACGCCGAAAAGATTGGCAATATCAACATCACGCCTGATCTGCTGGAATCGGTGATAAACGCCCCTAAAGCTTCCCGGCAATGAGTATCGAATACGCCATCATCATTAAGGATAAGACCCGGTTGGAGGCATTGATTGAGCGGTTTAATACCCGGGCTCAGGCCCGCTTTTACATCGAAAGTGCCGGGGGGAATTTTGAAGAGTACGAGCAGGAGCATCAGGTCTTTCACCAGTCGCTGGGGGCTTTGCAGAGTCGGCTGACGGGCCTCCTGAAGTATAAGATTGTGGAAAAGGACTTTTTGCCCTCGTTTTTATTCTCAGAAAACCAATTGATCATCGTGATCGGTCGGGATGGTTTGGTGGCCAATACGGCAAAATACGCCAATGGTGTGCCGATTGTGGCCGTCAACCCCGATCGGGCACGGTATGACGGGGTACTGCTGCCGTACGATCCAAACAGTTTTGTAAAGGGAGTGCAGCAGGTGCTAAGCCGGGAATTTCAGGTGCGACAAGTCCGTTTTGCCGAAGCCCGACTCAACGATGGTCAGCGCCTGTTGGCGTTTAATGACCTGTTTATCGGTGCCTCGACCCACGTCTCTGCCCGTTATCGCATTCAATACCGGGAACAGCAGGAGGTGCATTCCTCCAGCGGCATTATCGTTTCGACCCAGACCGGGGCCACAGGTTGGATGAGCTCGGTATTTAATATGGCCCAGGGCCTTTTGCGCTTGTCGCAACAAAATCTTTCTCTTCCCAGACCGGAATTGCAGAGTGATCAATTGTTTTTCACCGTGCGGGAGCCGTTCAAGAGCGTCGCCACCCAAACCGATGTGACGGTGGGATTGATCCAGGACCAGACCATATTGACCGTAGAGTCGCTCATGCCCGGCGGCGGCGTCATTTTCAGCGATGGTGTGGAGTCTGATTTTTTGTCCTTCAACAGCGGCTCAGTAGCGACGATTGGGGTTGCTGAGGAGGGGGCGATGCTGGTGGTGGCCAGATCAACTTAGGTTAAGTTCAAATCTTTTTTCAAAATAATCCTTTAAATTGTCGCAAAGCCGAAAGTCAGAAAATGAAAACTTCATAAGCAAGACACCCAATAATGCAGCAAAAAGAAAAAGTAGCAGAAGTACAGATTGACATCCATGCATCGCCGGAAGAGGTTTGGGATGCCCTGGTCAACCCTGAGATCATCAAAGAATACATGTTTGGTGCTCAGGCCATTTCTGATTGGCAGGAGGGCAGTTCCCTGCATTGGAAAGGCGAATGGCAGGGGCATCAATACGAAGAGAAGGGGGAAATTCTGCGGTTGATTCCGGAGAAGAGTTTGCAATACACTCGTTATAATCCACTTTCCGGACTGCCGGATATTCCAGCCAGTTACAATACCATCACCATCGAATTAACGGACGCTGGTGAACAAAAAATTAGCCTGACCTTAACGGAGGACAATAACCCTACGGAAAAGGCCAAGGATAGGGCGGAAGAGGTTTGGCGGTCGATTTTAGAAAAGCTTAAAAATATACTAGAATCATGAGGGACGCCAGAATACTCACAACCTTATGGTTTATCAGTGGCTTATCAATCCTATTGCTAAACGACTTTATCTTCAAAGAAGCTTATGGCAACTGGCTGACAGGCAAGCTATCAGATTTTGCCGGACTTTTCATTTTTCCCTTATTTTGGACAGTCATTTTTCCACGATTCAAGAAAACGATCTTTGTCCTTACCGGTGTACTTTTTCTATTATGGAAGTCTTCAATGAGCCAGGGGGGAATTGATTTATGGAACAACCTCGGAGTTTTTCCGATTTCCAGAGTGCAGGATTATACAGACTTGATGGCATTGTCGATTTTACCATTGGCTTATTTTCTGGAAAAGCAAAAGGAAAAGCTATTGGTTGTCAGACTACATCCGGTACTTCCATTGTTACTGGCACTCTTTTCCTTTGTAGCCACCAGTAGACAGGTTCCAACGATATTCCCGGAAGGTAGTGCTGTGTATCATGTGAAACATCATTCAAGAGATAGCTTAATTAGAGATTTGGAATTAAGCAATCTGGAGGTTTCTCTTTCCGATACCTATTATTCAGATTTGCGAGATGCAAGTGCCTACTTCACTAATCTGGCAGATTCAGTACTTGGTTTGGACGTATTTATCAATGACTTTAATTCCATTGATAGCACAGTTGAAATATCACTTAGAGACTGGGAATGGGCCTGGCATTTAGTGCCAGATCGTGATTTTGATGAGGCGACTATGGATCGACAGAGAAATTACGTGAGGAAAGCGTTTGAAGAGAAGGTCTTGCCCGTTATCCAAAAGGATTAGAAATGTGGAGTTGATGCATTCTTAATCCCCTACCAAACAAAACACTACCTCATACCTTTTAAATAATGCGAAGGCGTTGTCCCAGCGGCAATGCAAATTGTTTAATTATCAATAATTTAAGATGGAAGATAAGCTAGAACTCAAACAAGAAATATTTGATTCAACCCGTTCGCTGATACAGGAAAAGGAGTCCAGTTTCCGTAAGGAAATCGTGCGCCTTGAACAAGATGCCATGCACCGGGAAAGTGACCAGCTCGAACTGGAGCAGCGCGCACAGGATGAATCCGAGACGGATGTAAGCAACCGCCTGGTCAAACAGCTGGATTTTGCGCAAAAGGAATTGGCGGTGCTGGAAAACCTCGGCGGGCAAAAGCAGTTGATGGAAGAAGTCCAGCCCGGGGCAGTAGTGGTAACGAATAAGGGCGCATTTTATGTGTCGGTAGCTACCGATAGCTTTGCCGTCAACGGCTGGAAGGCCCGCGGCCTGTCGGAGGATGCACCAATTTATGAGGCCATGCACGGCAAAGAAGAAGGCGATACCTTTGCTTTTCGCAATGTGGAATATGTGATCAAAGAAATATTCTAAAGATTAGTCGAACAGATTGAGTGTTGAAGACCTAATCATTATAAATCATAACTGACTAAAGAAAAGCTATGCTGAATAAAGTGCTGTCAACCATTGCCGAGGAACTCAATCATTTTCTGAAAAGCAGACTACGCATTGATAAAGATTTGGTTCGTCTGGGGTTTCCCAATAACCCCAATTTGAATGAATGTAATCAGCTGGTATTGGCAATGACAAACATTGAAAAGAGCGCTCTGTTTAAGTCGCCCGCTACCCAGGCGGATAAAAACCAGATGCGAGGAGGTATGGACTTCAATGTTCAAATCATCGTCTCTGCGGATACTTCGGCCGAGCACTATGGCGAAGGACTGGACTGGCTCTCGGGGGCTATTGGTTATTTTGAAAGCAAGCCTGTTTTTACATCAGAGAACACCCCTGGGCTTCCCTCTAATATTCATAAAGTGACCGTAGAAATGGAGCACCTACCCTCCGCCGACCTCAATGCCATTTTTCAGATGCTGGGGGTGAACTACCGCCCAACTGCGGCCTATCAACTGCGCCTGCTGTCTTTTGCGGAGGATACAATTATGGATTCGGAAATAGCTGAAGTGACAACTGCAAGTAGCGTTAAATAGCATTGAAAAACAAGCTTGACTACAATTACCTGATTATTATTACTTCGATCTACCTGGAAGGTATGCTGCTGTTCAAAGGAGACTATCTCTTTTCTTGCGGGCTATATTGGGGTGATGCCCTCATCATGGTGTGTGCAGCCTTAGGTGGGCTTTTGCTATATGATAAATTCAGAGAAAAGTTTGGGCGGTACAGATGGCTACTAGTCCTGCTGGCCTGTAGTGTGAATCTATTCTTTGGTATGATGGCATTTAGCATAATTTGTTGAACCCGTAGCGAAAATTAACTATCTTTAGCTGGAAATTTTGAACAACGCGCTTTTACTTCCTGAAGCTATTTAAACCCTGTATCTGCTGATGAGATCAATTCATTGGTATTTCTGGCGCGGCTCTTTTTGAGGTTCATATCCCGAAGCAACTTCGGGACAGGCTCTGGAAGGTCTGGGCCGAGAAAAAGCCAAAGTCCAGAGAGACCAAGGGATTAGATCGCAATCCAGAGCTCAGGGTTTAAATAGCTTCTATATATAAAACTTTCAGCTATGAAAATGAAAAAGACTTACGCGCTTGCGCTGGGCCTCCTGCTCGGTATGGGTACGCTTCGTGCCCAGGAAAATCAGATTACATTAATTGAATTTACAGAGATTGACGGTAATGATGAAATACCGGTGTCCAGGGAATCTTATGAATATGACCAGAATGATCAATTGACGCTTTGGCAAAAGTTTACCTGGAGTGAGGAACAGCACCGCTATATCAAGGAGAGGCAAGTACGGTATATCTATGAGATGGAAAATGGACTACTTTTGGAAAAAAGGTTTGAGCATCTAAATGCGGAAGGAGTAGCCTATTATTCCGGCAGTCGTTCCTATAGCTATTACGAAAACGGATGTACGAAAACGGAAACCATAATGGCGACTACAGACGAAGAACCGTCCCGTGCTCAGGAAATCAATTTTTATAATGAGCAAACCTGTGAGCTGGACTCCATACTTCTGTATAATCGAGACAATCAGGCTAATTGGAAGCTAGTAGAAAAAACGGAATTTGAATACAACGACTCCGGATTGATTCGCCGGTACTACTATTACTATCAGAATAACTGGCTGTATAAGGGCCAAACCGTTGTAGAGTTTAATGAGGCTGGCAAACCCACCTCGATATGGACCGATTGGAGCGATTTTGTGGAGGAGGAAGCTCGCAGTTATGAATACGATGAGCATCAAAATGTGATATTGGAAAAGTATTTGTTGAAGATATACCCGGAAAGCAACTTGGTTCTCAGGATGCTCCGTCAAAATCACTTCTCCTACAATACCGATGGAAAAGCATTGACAAAAAGAAGCGTGAGGACAGATTATGATATATACTCAGGAGCAGTAGATTTTGTCTCGATCTCCGCTGTTGATTATGATTATTACTGTGATGGCTTACGCAAATCTGAGCTCGGCAGCGATGGTTCGAAGAAGACGTACTATTATGAAAAAGGCAGCAACTGTGCTGAGGATGGAGCCTCTCGGATCATCCTCCATCCCAATCCCACCAGTAGCCAGCTTACCATCAGCAGTGAGGGCCTACTACAGGCCGATAGCCACATCCGTATTTTCGATGCCAGTGGGGCATTGATGTACAGTGAGGTGGTGAAAGAACGCATTGACCAGAGGGAGCTTGCCGTAGGGCATCTGCCCGCGGGTGTCTATTTTGTACAAATTGGGGAGGGTAGGGCAAAAAGATTTGTCAAAGGATAGTCTTGCCGATACTCAATGCTTACCTTAGTCGCTACAAGTATTGAGCAAATGCAAGAACCGTCGTCCCCCCCAAAGCGGAATCCACGCAAGAATGTCTTTTTGCTGGGTGCAGTGTCCCTGTTCACCGATCTGAGCAGTCAGATGATCTACCCTTTGCTGCCACAATTTCTGGTGCAGCTGGGTACCAGTACTACCTTGATTGGAGTGATTGAGGGTATCGCAGAAGCCACCGCCTCCCTTTTTAAGACCGTTTTTGGGCGATTGTCGGACGAGATGGGCAAACGCAAGCCGTTTATCTACCTTGGGTACGGCCTTTCTACCGTAGCCAAACCCTTTCTGTTTCTGGCTACCGGATGGATCATGGTGCTGCTGGTCAAATTTGCGGAACGCATTGGTAAGGCAGCGCGCGGCCCGGCCCGGGATGCCTTGTTGTCGACTTCGGTAGACCCCAAGCGGCGCGGCCGTGATTTTGGCATCCAGCGATCGATGGACAAGATCGGCTCAATGGGTGGGCCATTACTGGCGATGTTGGTGCTGTACTACTGGCCGGAAAATTTGCGGCTGGTATTTTTACTGGCGGTCATTCCCGCATTAATGGCTATTTTGTTTATCCCCTTTGTGGTGGAAAAACAGGCGATAACGCGCAAAGCGGATACTCTTCCGACTCCTAACTTTCTGCGCAATCGCGCTTTTAATACCTTTCTCATTGCCAATATCCTTTTTACGCTGGGCAATTCCTCCAATGCTTTTTTGCTGTTGAAAGCCACCGAAGAGGGCATTGATACGCTTTTCCTGCCGCTGTTGTGGGTGGGCTATAACTTCATCTGCAGTATTGCGGCCCCCATTTTTGGCGACCTGTCTGATCGCATTGGCCGCAAGCCGGTGATCATGCTTTCCTTTGTGTGTTACGCTCTAATCTATTTGGGTTTTGCTTACGCCAACTGGCCCATTTTTATCTGGCTGTTGTTTGCCGCTTACGGCGTTTATTACGGACTCAGTGCCGGGGTCTTTAAGGCTTACCTTACGGAACTGACCTCCGAAGAGCAGCGTGGTGCGGCCTATGGTTTGTTTGATACGGGCGTAGGGTTGGCGTTGCTACCGGCTTCCATCCTGATGGGGTTTTTGTGGGACAGCTATGGCAGCACTACTGCTTTTGTGACCGGCGCAGGATTTGCTGTACTGGGCTTGTTGGTCTTTGTTGGTGGCGATTGGATCGATCGGCAGTTAAAACGGAGCTGGGAGCCGCCTTGGTAAGGCCATGTTTGGCGACTTTGACGGAATAATGCGAAGTTTGCCCTGCACAAACCTGATCTATGATACTTCGCTTCTTTCTTTTTTTGTTGCTCTTTTCCTTTGGAACACTACCGGCGCAATCTCCTTATCATCTCGATTTAAAAAATGAACTGATCTATGCGGGTTCAGGTGGTGTACTGACCGGCTTGGGGTATTATCTGAAGAGTACCTCTTCCGGTTTTACCCTTGAAGAACTGCGGGCCTTTGAAAAGGAGGACATCAACGGTTTTGATCGTTTTGCGACCCGCTTTAACTCCGCTACTGCCGATAAAGCCAGCGATTATTTTGCGGAGGGATCCTTCCTATTACCGGGCCTTTTGCTGCTGGGCCGGCGCTCGCGGAGGGATTTTGGTACGGTTGCTGTCCTGTACACCGAAGCCTTTTTGTGGACCACGGGACTCACTCAACTTTGCAAATCGACCTTCCGGCGGCCACGGCCCTACGTTTTTGATGACGACCAGCCGGAGGATGGCAAACTGACCAGCAATGCCCGGGCTTCCTTCCTGTCGGGGCATACCTCGAATACGGCTTTGAATACCTTTTTTGTGGCGCGCCTGTTCAGCGATTATTATCCGGATAGCCCCTGGAAGCCGGTGGTGTGGATCGGGGCGGCAGCCATCCCGGCGATGACGGGGTATTTGCGCATCAGGGGCGGACAGCATTATCCAACGGACGTTCTGGCGGGTTATGCGCTGGGGGCGGTGATCGGGGTGATGGTGCCGAAATTGCACCGGGAATGGAATTTGAATACCGGGAGCTTGCGGTTGCAGATGGGATTTGGTGGGGGGAGGATTTGTTGGGTGTTTTGAATGACAACGTGGGATGTTTTTTAGATGCCGCACACTCCGTTGCGGATGGCAATATGTGATTTCGTTGGGTACAAATAGGCCGTTCCGCTGGAACGGTTTATATATACACGGACCCCGCGTGAGGTGCCTGGAGTGCAGCCGACGCAGGAGGCTGGCCCGCAGGGCTGATCTCGGCTGAGCCGAGAGAAGGGACCGACCTCCCGGCTCAGCCGGGAGGACACGCCCATAGAATAATTGGAAGAATTGTTTTTGTGAATGGTAGGTTAATAGAATAAGACAAAGCCACCGATGGCCAAAACATACAGAAAACCCAGCATCCATTGGGCGATCAGGAAGGTGGCTACGGTTTTGAGGGCGCTCATGGGCCAGCTTTCGCCGAAGAACCTTTTGTAGGCGTAGATGTTGTAACCGAATATGCAGATAATTTGTACAAATCCTATGACGGTGTATTTGAGTAGGAAGGGCAGAAAGATGATGTAAAAGATGGTTTGAAAACCGACGATGTAGGCATTGAGTACCAGGTGCTCGGCATAATTGAGTCGGTGCGAACGGAAGATAAAATAGGAAGACAGGGCGGTAAACGGCAGCCCGATCAGGTAGAAGACATTGAAATACCTTTGCATATTGGCGATCAACCAGTTGAGGGCAACCTTGAGGCCTTCCGACATCTCGGCCCACTTGGGGTCTTTGTGCAATTGGTTGAGCAGGTCATCGGTACTGGGCAGCGCCCAAACGCTGATGAAGGTGGCAATGGCAACGGTGAAAAGGAGAAACTGAAAGGGCTTCATGTGGTGGCTCCGGTCTTCAAACAGGTACTCCCGAACGGCTTTACCGGGAGCGATAATCATTTTTTTCAGGGTGTAGCCCAATCCGCGCTCCAGATTCATCACCTGAAAGACCTGTTCCGCAATACGCCGCATACTCAATCGTTGTACATTAGGAGACTCCGGAACTTCCATAGTTTTCTTTTTGGCTAAAATAAAAAATCACACCAACTAATCCTCCAGTAATAAGGCTTATTATCAATTATACTCAATCATTATGCGCACTAAATTTCTGCTGGCTTTTCTGATGATGATGTTTTCCCTTTCGGGAATAAAAGCACAAACAACTGAAAGCACCCAATTCTGGCTCGGATTTATGGATAATGTCCTTTTACAGGTGAATGATGATCCCATTTTCTCCATCGTCATCCATTCAGATGTGGCGACCAACGGTACCATCGAGGTCCCTGCCACCGGACTGGAAATTGCCTTTGTGGCCAATGCGGGGACTACTCAAATTGATTTGCCGGATGCGGTCTGGTATACTGTGCAAAATTCAGAAATCGTTGATAATAAAGGTATTTTGATCGCTACTGAAACGCCCGTGAGGGCCTCGGCTATTCATTATCGGGCGTATTTTTCGGAAAGCACGCATCTGTTGCCAGAAGACCGGTTGGGGACCGAATACCTGGTGACCTGTTATTTGGACGATCAGGGCAATTCCCCTACAGAGTTTGTCATCGTTAGCACCGAAGATGATACGGAGGTAGAAATTACCCCTGCCACCCTCACCGAGGGCTTGCGCCCGGCGGGAGTGCCGTTTACGGTCAATCTGGATCAGGGCCAAACCTACCAGGTGAAAGCGGCGGGAGACCTTACCGGTTCTTATATTCGCAGTCTGAGTGGTCAGGCACTTGCGGTTTTTTCCGGAGCAGAGCGGGGTAATATCGAGATTTGTAATCCCGGAGCGGATAGCCACATATATGACCAAAGTCAACCGCTGGAGCAGTGGAATGACCTCTATTTCCATGTCCCTTTTTCCGGACAAGGAGGAGATATAGTGAAGGTGGTGGCGAGTGAAAACGGTACGGTGGTTTATTTTGATTGTGAAGAAGTAGCAATGCTAGATCGGGGGGAGCAGTACCAGGCTAAACTAACGGCACCCACGGTGATTCGCGGGAGCAATGCCATTGCCGTCAGCCAGTTTAATTCCAGTGGTGACTGCAACGATTCCGGTCTGGGTGACCCCAATATGTTGCGGCTGTTTCCGATCGAATACGGCGGCACTAATCTGCGATTTTTTGCCTCCGGCCGCTTTAATGATTTGATTGGTGGGCCCTATTTTTCGGTGCACTTTGCCAATGTTCTTGCCAGGACTGCCGATGTAGCTGATATCGAGCTGGACGGTCAGAATATTAGCAATCAATTTACACCTTATGTGGCTGATGCCAATTTTTCCTGGGCGCAAATTGAAGTTACGCCCGGCAATCATCAACTGACTTCGACTGCTCCAATTCAGGCCTATAATTATGGCTTTGGCGAATATGACGCCTACACCACTCACCTGGGGTATTCGGAAGTGATGGAGGTGAATTTTGCCGATGCCATGATTGATTATGGTGGCGTACCCTGCCTGGATTCATTGCTGGTATTTGACGTCATTTCCGGTCTTGATCTGGTGGAGTATAGCTGGGATTTTGGCAATGGTTTGACCAGTGATGAAGCCACTCCAGCCACTTTTTATCAGGAGGAAGGAGTGTATCCCGTACAGTTTACCGGCGCTGATGCCAATGGCTGCACGGTCATGGCTGATCTGGACTTAACGATTAGCCAATGCGATTCTCTCTGCCAGGATACGGCCAATATTGAGTTGGAAATTCTAGGCGAGCTTTGCATCGATTCCACGCTGACGCTTTCCGCCGTCACTCCTGCCACTCTGATTACGCACGAATGGTACATTGCCGATCGGGATGTGGAAACAACACCGGAGGTGATGACTTCCTTTGCGGAAACGGACAACTATACGGCCATTCTGGTGGCCTTTGATTCACTGGGTTGTGAATACCGGGCCAGCAGCAATTTGTTTATCGAAGACTGCCCGCCCAATGACGGTTGTGAAGGGGAATTTCCCAATGTCTTTACGCCCAATGGCGACGAGATCAACGACTTTTTTGGCTTGTATTCCAATTGTAGCGCCACCAATTTCAGTATGGTAATCTATAACCGCTGGGGCCAGCTGGTGTTTGAAAGCAGCAATGCTGCTGAACTTTGGGACGGTACCTACAAAGGCCAGGCTGCGCCATCGGAGGTGTACCTGTGGCAGGCCAGTTATCAGCTGCCGGGTATCGAAGAGAAAATTAGCAAATCCGGAGATGTGACGCTATTGCGGTAATTACAGGGTTTGAATAAAGCGATTGGCACCGGCAATATTAGTGGCCAGCGGAATATTGTGCACATCACACAGGCGCATCAGCATGTTGACGTCCACTTCGTGTGGGTGTTTGCCCAAAGGGTCGCGGAAGAAGATGACCATATCGATTTGCCCTTCCACCAGGCGGCTGGCAATCTGAGCATCACCGCCGACCGGCCCGCTCTGCATCTTTTCCACAGCCAGTCCGGCCCGCTCCAGGTGGGAGCCGGTGGTTCCCGTGGCGATCAGGTGGATGTTTTTTTGTTGAAACAATTCAATATGGTCCCGGATAAAGGCGACCATATCTGCTTTTTTTCCGTCGTGCGCGATGATGGCAATGGTCATGAAAAGCTTAAAGTTTACTTAAAAGGACTTGTGGCGGACCCTTCAAATGTTAAAAAGACCTAAATTTGCAGCGAATTTTTTAAATTCTTTAAAATAAACCAAGTAAAATGAAGAAACTGGTATTAAATCTTGTCGCACTTGCCCTTATGATGACGGCTGCATTGCAGGTCAATGCACAAATCAGAACACCTTCCGCTAGCCCTACCGCCAAATTTTCGACCACTGTTGGTTTGACCGATGTGGCCATTGAGTATTCTCGTCCCGGCGTTAAAGAGCGTACGATCTTTGCTGCTGATGGACTGGTGCCTTACGGCAAAATGTGGAGAACTGGTGCTAACGCGGCTACCAAAATTTCCTTCGGTGACGACGTGAAATTGGGTGGTCAAGAAGTGAAAAAAGGAGACTACGCTGTATTGACAACACCTATGGCCGATCAGTGGAAGTTTATGCTGTACCCTTACGAAAGTGGCAACTGGAGCAGCTATACTGACAAAGAACCAGCGGTAGCATTTACCGCACCCGTTAAGAAAAGTGGCAATATGGTAGAATCTTTTACCATTGATGTAAATGACCTGCGTAGCACTAGCGCTTCCATCAATTTCATGTGGGACAAAACCATGGTGAGCGTTCCATTGGAAGTAAATGTGGACGATCAGGTAATGGCCAACATTAAGAAAACATTGGCTGGCCCTACGGGCAACGATTATTACGCTGCAGCTTCGTACTACCACGAAAGTGGAAAAGACCTGGAGCAGGCTTTGACGTGGATTCAGAAAGCAACCAAGGTTGACGAGCCCATGTTTTGGCAAGTACGCCGCGAGGCACTGATCCTGGCCGATATGAAGAAGTACGATGCGGCCATCAAAGCTGCTCAACAGTCAATGGAACTGGCTACAAAAGCAGGCAACGACGACTACGTACGTATGAACAAAAACTCCATCGAGGAGTGGTCTAAGATGAAATAATGGAATTTATTTCAAGATATTGGTGATTTTAGAATCACTGTAACAGCCGCCGGTCGCAAGATTTGGCGGCTGTTTTATTTTAAAGAAGGATTTTAAACCACTTCGTTAATTGATTTGGGAAAATGATACCCTCAAACCATTGAAGTTGGTATATACCGATCAAAAGTTTTTGGGACAGTAATTTCCCAAAACACTTTTGATCGACTATATTTGGTACCCAACCTCACGACCATTTTCATTTTCAATACAAAACGATAAAACGTAACAACATGAATGATCGTCGCCGATTTCTCCGCTATAGCGGAGCCATCACCGCGGGAGCTTTGATACTGCCGCAGTGGGCCTGCAATAACGCAGGAACAGAAAATAGTGAAGCCACGGGTACAGAAGCCACCGAACCGGAAAAGGGCTCTCTGGAAAATTTTGGCCTGCAACTGTACACCTTGCGGGGAGATTTTCCCCAAGACCCCAAAGGCATTTTGGCTAAGGTGGCTGAATTTGGCTATACCCAGGTGGAAGGTTATGAAGGAGACCAGGGCCTGTTCTGGGGCATGACCAATACCGAATTTAAAGAACGCCTGGATATGCTTGGCCTCACCATGGTGGCCAGCCACTGCAATATCAATGAGAACTTTGAGGAGAAGGCCGCGCAGGCCGCCGAAATTGGCGTGAAATACCTGATAGCTCCTTACGTAGGGCCGCAAGCGACGCTTGATGACTACAAAAAATTGGCCGATACCTTCAACGAGAAAGGGGAGATTTGTAAACAAAATGGCCTGCGCTTTGCCTACCACAACCACGGCTATTCTTTCCAGGAAACGGAAGGACAGATTCCACAGGAGGTTTTTATGGACAATACCGACGCGGGACTGGTCGATTTTGAAATGGATATTTACTGGGTAGTCACCGGCGGTGCCGATCCAATTGCCTACCTGGAAAAGTACCCGAACCGCTGGCGCCTGTGTCATGTCAAAGACCGCCTGAAGGAGGCACCGGCCGCAGAACAAGACGCCTCGACTGATCTGGGCACCGGCTCTATTGATTATCCCAAGATTTTGGGCGTAGCCGAAAAGATGGGCATGGAATACTACATTGTAGAGCAGGAACGCTACGACAACTCCACACCGCTGGAAAGCGCCAAAGTGGATGCAGAGTATATGAAGACATTGAAGTTCTCTTAAAGAGGTTGGGCGGAAATTTTTCCGCCCATTATTCTTTAAACTGATTAAACTTCTACCGTTGTTAGTGGTCCAAATCCGAAACAAACTGCAACTATGAAAAAATCCATATTTACCCTTCTGTTTGTTTCCTTCACCAGCCTTCTCTTTTCCCAGGATTACTACTACCCGCCCATCGGCAGCGATGAGTGGACCACACTGGAATACACCGACCTCAATTGGTGTGCCGAAAAGGTCGATTCCATGATCGACTTCGCCGGTGAAAATGAGCTAAAATCACTACTTATCCTCAAAGAAGGCAAAATGGTGGTGGAACATTATTACGGCACCTATACCCAGGATTCTATCTGGTACTGGGCTTCAGCGGCCAAGAGTCTGGTAGCTTCCCTTACAGGAATGGCGCAGGAGGAAGGCTACCTTTCCATCGATGATCCGACTTCTGATTATCTGGGCACAGGATGGACCAGTAGTCCGCCGGATAAGGAAATTCTGGTGACGGTCAAGAACCAGATCAGTATGAATACCGGCTTGTATGACCCCAATGAAGCACCGGGAGAAATTGCCAACTGCCTGGACCCTGAATGCCTTCAATACAATACCGATCCCGGTGATAGTTGGGCCTATTTTAATTCGCCCTACCGACTGGTGCAGGATGTACTGGTGGAAGCCACCGGGGTGGGAAAAAACATCTATACGCCAACTCTGCTGGGCAATAAGATCGGCATGGGGGGCTTTTGGTTGGGCTACCTCTATTTCAGCCGGGCGCGCGATATGGCCCGTTTTGGTCTCTGGGCACTGAGTGAAGGAAGCTGGAATGGCACCCAGGTGATGACCGATACTGCCTATTTTCACGATATGGTCAATACTTCACAAGACCTGAATTTATCCTACGGATATCTTTGGTGGCTCAATGGCAAGGAAACCTATATGCTGCCGGGAGGACTGCCGATTGTTCTTCCTGGCCCAATCTTCCCGGATGCACCGCAGGATATGTATGCTGCTTTAGGGGCTAACGGCCAATGTATCTTTGTCGTACCTAGTCTGGATATGGTGGTTGTGGTACAAAGTAATGCGGTAGACAATAGTCTGATCGGCAATATTGCCTTCCAAAATGAGCTTTGGGCCAGAATCCTCGACCTGGAATGTACCACCACAGCTACGGATGACCTCGCTACGATTGATTTACAAATCAGTCCCAATCCGGCTAGTGATTTGCTTCGCCTTTCGGCAAATGAGCCCATTGCAATGGTCAGGCTGCTGGATTTGCAGGGGCGGACGTTGTTGTCGAAAAATGATTTGGGAACAAGGGCGGAATTGGCGATCAGCCATTTGCCTTCAGGCGTCTATTATTTGAATTTGCAGACTGAAAATGGTGCGCAAGTGACCCGGAAGGTGGTGAAGGGGGAGTGATTTCTCTGTTTGGAAGGAATGGAAAAAGAGCAGAATTCACAGAATTAAATAATTTGCAGCTAGTATACACGAACGCCATGATGCTTCGATACCGATAGGAAGGATTGGCTATCCGACCATTATCGATATTGCCTATATACTTACCCCTGATCGGGAGGATTGGCAATCCGACCTATATTGATGTTGCCTATGTGCTTACCTGAAAACCCACCCCAAAACGGGTGAAAAATTGCTTAAATCACCCCTGAAATTACGACTTGTGCCCGTTTTACTTTGAAGATCACTGCGCTTCGGGCATCTTTGGTGAAAAGATTGAAGATGGCATCATTGATTCGCTTATTTACCATTTTCCTGTGGCTGGGTGTCGGGCTTCAAACCGCGACCCTTTTGGCGCAAGCCACTCCCAAAGCATCCACTTCCTCTCGTTATTTTGAGGATGTGTCATTTACCCATCTGCCCATTATGGTATTGCAGGGGCGTAGCATGGACGCCAAGCCCTTTGATGCGGATGGCGATGGTGATCTGGATATCCTGATTGCCAATGAACATGCCTTTAATATCCTGTTGATCAATGATGGTAAGGGGCACTTTACTGATGAAAGTGTACAACGCCTGCCCCTCAACAAGCGCGATAGCGAAGACATCGCCGTAGCCGATTTTGACGGTGATGGTGACCTGGATGTGATTGTGGTGAGTGAAGACGATCAGCTCAATGAATATTATCTCAACGATGGTACCGGTCATTTCAAGGATATCTCTGACCGCCTTCCGGTGACGGATACATCCAATGGTGTATTGACCATTGATGTCAATAATGATGGCCACCCCGATCTGATCATTGGCAATGCCGGGCAAAACCGACTGCTCATCAACGATGGCCAGGGTGGCTGGATTGACGATACTGAAAAACGGCTGCCTCAGTCGGAAAAGACCACCCAAGATGTAGAGGCTGGCGATATCGATGGCGATGGGGATCTGGATTTGATCTTTGGCAATGAAGATGACTCGGAATTGCTGATCAACAATGGTAAGGGCGTATTTCAGGATGAGACCAAAGGGCGCCTGCCCATTGTAGCGGGCCAGTGGGAAACCCGCGAGGCCGACTTTGGCGACATCGACGGTGACGGCGACCTGGATTTGTTTTTGGCCAACGTGAATTTTCGACAAAATAAGGATGCACAGAACCGCCTGCTAATCAATGATGGCAAAGGCTTTTTTACCGACCAGACGGAGGCTTTACTGCCCGCCGAAAAGATGCATACCGTTGACGGCGACTTTGCGGATATTGATGGCGACGGGGATCTGGATATCATTACCGGCAGTGGATTCGGTAGTAGTTATAACGCCTATTTCACCGATGATAGCGGAAAGCTTCGGCTCGCAAGCGCTGAGGTCTTTCCGCCTTCTTCTGTAGGTGATGGCATTGACCTGGAAATGGCTGACTTTAACGGTGACGGTCATGCGGATCTATACCTCTGCAACTTTCTGGGCCATGATTTTCTGCTTTTCGGAAAGGGCATGTCGGTTAACAAACTAATCGACCTTCATGCGGAGGCCATGGGCGGGCGAGAGCGCTGGCGTAATATGAGGAGCTACGCACTATACCAAACCCGCGAAAATGGTATGGAAATCGAGGCTTACGCCGAAAAACCGGACAAGTTTAAACTCGTTTTCCGGACTAAAGATCAGGAACGGATCAAATCTTATGACGGTGAAAAGGGCTGGCTGACCAATAACGGCGAATACGAAGCCATGCGGCCTGGAGAAGCCATTGAGATGGCCGAAGAACCGGAGTTTTACGAGGAATTGATCTTCGCTCTGGAGAACGGGCACAAGGTAGACTACCTGGGCACGGAAAAACTCGATGGTGTATTGACTTACAAAATCAAAATGACCAAGTCGGGAACGGATGAGCAGCTGTACTGGCTCAATGCCGAGACCTACCTCATTGAGTTGACCGGCGAATATTCAGAAGATAGCGCCCATGAAGGCATTTATTACAAAACGAGGTTTAAGGACTACCGATCAGTGGATGGGGCGCAGTTTCCTTTTCTTCTGGAATTAATTCCAAATGATGGCACGCCCATCGTAATGAACTACCACCGGATCGAAACCAATGTCACCTTTCCAAAAGGATTCTTTAGCTATAAGCAAAAATAGATATTTAAAAATCACACCGACTATGAAAAAATTAATAACCAGCTGCCTGCTGGTGCTCTTTGCTGCGGCACTTTGGGCGGAAACCACAACGGATGACCTTTACCAATACAAGGTCGATCTGAACAACATCCAGGACGATAAGGTGCAGGTAGAACTGACTGCTCCTAAGATCAAAAAGAACAAGATCAACTTCTATTTCGCCAAGATCATTCCGGGGACCTACACGGTTTATGATTTTGGTCGCTTCATTACCGAATTTAAGGCCATTGACGTCAACGGCAACGCGCTGGCTGTACAACGCAAAGACATCAATACCTTTGAGATCAGCCGGGCAAAGGACTTAAAGACCATTACCTATAAGGTCGATGACACCTTTGATGACAATCCGGGAAAACCCGTTTCGGGAATGTCGGGGACCGGCATTGATGCCTCGCGTGGGGTAGTGCTCAATGGTCATGGGTTCTTCGGATATTTCGAAGGTATGAAAGACCAGCCATTCGAAATTGAAATCCATAAACCAGCTAAGTTTTACGGTGCAACGGCCCTGAAACCCAAGGCTTCTACGGCTCAAAAGGACGTTTTTGAAGCCAAAAACTACAACTTCCTGGTGGATATGCCCATGCTTTACGCAAAACCGGATACTACCACACTCAAAGTGGGCAATGCGGAAGTATTGATTGCCATTGATTCACCGGGTGGCTTGGTAACTTCTTCTTATATCGCGGAGCATTTTGCGGAAGTTTTGGAAGCAGAGCAGGCCTACATGGGCGGCGAGTTGCCGGTGGATAAATATGCCTTTTTGATGCACTTCCTTTCCGGAAATCAGCAGATGGGTACTGGTGCCCTGGAGCACAACTACAGTTCGCTCTACGTACTACCCGATGTGCCTCAGGAGCGTTGGATACAACCCCTGATGGACATTTCGGCTCATGAATTTTTCCACATCATTACCCCGCTGAATGTGCATTCAGAACAAATCCAGTATTTTGACTTCAACGATCCGGAAATGTCGCGCCACCTGTGGCTGTATGAGGGGGTTACCGAATATTTTTCTCACCATGCCCAACTGGTGGGCGGAGTGACCAACATGGAGCATTTTATGGGACAGATGTCGCAGAAAATCAACAATAACCTGGAGCATTATCAGGATGATTTGCCGTTTACCAAGTTGAGCCGCTACTGTCTGGACCAATACGGTGATGAGTACGGCAATGTGTACGAAAAGGGGGCACTGATTGGCTTTTGCCTGGATGTATTGATCCGCAAGCATTCCAACGGCCAGATGGGATTAATGGATTTGATGAACCAACTAATGAGCGATTTTGGGAATGAACGTCCGTTTAAGGACAAAAAATTATTTAAAGAAATTGCCAAAAGAACCCATCCTGAGATCAAGACTTTCTTCAAACGCTATGTAGACGGGGAGGAGACCTTACCCCTTCCGGAAATTCTTCAGGAATTGGGGTTTGAATACCTGCCTCCCCACGATTTTATGGATTTTACCTACGGTAATATTTCCCTGGGTTACAATTCAGAGGAGGGCAGGGTAGTAGTCACCTCGGTCAATTCCCTCAATGAGTTTGGCAAAAAAATGGGCTATCAGGCCGGGGATGAGATTGTAAAGATTAATGGAGAGGCTTTCCCGGAGCAGGCACCCTTTTCCTTGTTTGACCAACAAAAGGCCAAATTCAAAGAAGGTGAATTGCTGGTGATGGACATTGTGCGTAAAGACGAAAATGGTGAGGTGAAAGAAATAAAGCTTTCTGCCCCCATTCAGAAGGTGAAAATGACCGGTGATGCGGAAATCAGACCTGTCGAATCTCCGACGGCAGCGCAGCGTCAATTCATAAAAAACTGGATGCAGGGCGCAAAAAAGGGGTATCAAACCAAAGATTAATCTAGATAGTTTCATCGTAGGAAGGTAGGAGGTAGTGTATTATCCTTTTCTTCATCAGCCGGGTTTTGCCTCCGCCTTCCTCATTTTTTCTCCTCCCTCACCTGCTATTTTATATTGAAGGGTTTCTTATCTTTCGGGTAAAAAATGAAGCAAATTCATTTTAACACCAAAATCAGTCGATTCAGTTGGTTAATTGTGCTTTTGATCACCTGTTTTCTGTGGTCTTGTGCAGATGAAAATACGACTCAGCAAGACACTGCAAAAACTCCTGCCGAGAAGCACATCGTCATTTTTGATACCGATGCCAACAACGAGTTGGATGACCAACATGCGTTGGCCTACTTGCTGTTTAACGGCGATCATTTTAAGGTAAAAGCGATCACCGTCAACGCTACCAGGAGCGGTGGCGATATTGACGAACAGTACGAAGAGGCTAAACGCATCATGACCCTTTGCCAGTTGGATGGAAAGATTCCTCTCTTGAAAGGAGCCAATGCTGATTTCTCTTCCATTGAAGGCCAATTGAATGCAGGCCAGTTTGATGGATCGGAGGCGGTAGATTTTATGATTGCGGAAGCACAAAAGATAAAGCGGGAAAAATTGATTTTATTGGCGGTTGGCAAGCTGACCAATGTGGCTTTGGCGCTGAAAAAAGCCCCCTCCATTGCCAAAAAGGTGCGTATTGTCTGGCTGGGTTCTAACTATCCCGAGCCCGGAGAGTACAACCAGGAAAATGACACTGCTGCCCTCAGCTATGTGTTGGAACAAGATGTGCCATTTGAGATGGTCACCGTGCGCTACGGCAAGGACTCGGGTACGGATGCCGTTCGCGTTAAGCAGGGGAAAATCGAATTTGAGATGCCAGGTCGTGGCCCCAGAATTGCTCCTGGAATTACCGGGCGGCACGGAGGCACTTTTAAGAGTTTTGGCGATTATTCTGTCAATTTATTTAAGCACATCGATTATCACGGCGATCAGTCAAGGGCCTTGTTTGATATGGCTGCCGTGGCGATTGTCAAAAACCCCAATTGGGCGCAGACCCGTATTATTGGTAGCCCAAAATTGGTGGATGGCCAGTGGATAGAGCAACCCGGCAACGAACGAAAAATTACAGTTTGGGAATACTTCAATCGCGATAAAATTATTGGTGATTTCTTTAACACAATTAAGCACTACAAGAAGGTCGAGCCGGAATAAATTAAGGACTTCACCGTCAGATACTTGTATTTTCTACTCATTGTTTATCTTTGCAGAAAAATTGCCTGCCTCAAATTGACCTGCAAAGTGTATCCGGAGCAAGCAAGCAATCTCCCGGGTATACGATGAAAGCTTCATTGAAAAGATAGTCGAAATATGATCAAGATCATTGTTGCTTCAAAAAATCCTGTGAAAATTGAAGCTGCTTTACAGGGTTTTCGGGAAATGTTCCCTAAAGAGACTTTCGAGGCGGAAGGGGTTAGTGTTGCCTCCGGCGTCAGTGATCAACCGGTGGGTGATGAGGAAACCTACCAGGGAGCGTTGAATCGGGTGAAGGGAGCAAAGGCAAATTACCCGGATGCTCAGTACTGGATTGGGATTGAAGGTGGCAATCTTCATACGCCCCATGGGGTAGAAACCATGGCCTGGGTGATTGTCCGATCAGGTGAGCGATTGGGTAAGGCGAGAACCGCAGGCTTCTATTTGCCGCCAAAAGTGGTGGAGTTGCTGGATCAAGGCTACGAACTGGGGCATGCCGATGACATTGTTTTTGGTGTAGACAACTCCAAGCAAAGCACCGGCTCAGCCGGATTGTTGACAGGTGGGGTGATGGATCGCCTGCGCTTCTACGTACCGGCAATAATCCTAGCCTTAATTCCCTTTAAACAACCAGCTTTGTATCCAATGGAGGACTTGGAAGTTTAAAGGTTAATGTTTAAAGTTTAGGGCTGAAAGGGCAGGAAGAGGTTTAAAGTTTAAAGTTTAGGCGGAACGTACACAATTGAGCATAAAGCGTAATTTCCATTAACCATTAACCATTAACCATTAACCATTAACCATTAACCATTAACCATTAACCATTAATAACCCCAACCCTAAACTCTAAACCCTAAACTAAACCACCCCAAGTCTCCCCAGTTTCAAATATGGTATCAACTTAATCAATTTATAACAGCCTATCTATTTGGTAAAAAATTCATAATGATGAAAAGGATTTTATTTACGCTTTGTTTACTCGGCCTGTTGTTCACCAGTTGTAAAAATGCCGGAGGAGAACAAAGCACAACGAATGTGGTTCAGGAGGAACCCCGAGGTGCTGATAATGTGGCATACAAGTGGGGGGCAATGGCGTTGAAGGCGACAGCCAACGACACCGAGATGTTTAAGCCAAGACCCACGATTACTTCGCGGTATCTGGGACTGATCTTTACCTCCGTTTTCGATGCATGGACGCGCTATGATGACAAGGCTACGCCTACACATCTGCAGGGCGTAGATCGTCGGCCAGAGGATGAGCGGACTTTGAAGAATAAGGAAATTGCTATCAGCTATGCCGCCTATCGGGCCATGAGTGAGTATTATTATTCTGATTCAACCATGTACCGAAATTTCATGGTAGAACTGGGTTACGACCCTGATGATGATTCTATGGACCCTACCACACCGGTAGGTATTGGCAACCTGGCCGCCAAGGCAGTCATTGAAGGTCGTGTGGACGATGGCTCCAATATGTACGGCCAGGTGGAGGGGTCTGATGGTAAGCCATATTTTGACTATACCGGTTACCAACCCGTCAATACGCCGGAGGAGAACACGGATATCAACCGCTGGCAACCCAAGTATTTCGCCGATGGCAAGGGGGGCAAATTTGCCCCTTCCTGTTTGACGCCTTACTGGCAACTGGTTAGACCGCTGATGCTTGATAGTGCCAGTCAGTTTCGCCCGGGACCGCCGCCTATGGTAGGCTCGGAGCAGCTGGAAAAGGAAGTACAGGAAGTGATGGAAATGCAGGCCAATCTGACCAATGAGCAAAAGGCCCTGGTAGAATTTATGCGCGACGGACCGAAGTCGGTGCAGCAGGCCGGTCACTGGTTGATCTTTGCTCAGGATGTTTCAGTAATGGACAACCACACCTTGGATGAGGATGTGAAGATGTACTTCCTGGTGGAAGCGGTAGCCATGGATGGTTTTATCGCTTGTTGGGATTCAAAGATGTACTACGATTTTGCTCGTCCTTATGCCCTGGTGCACAAATATTACGATGAGCAAAAGATCAAAGCCTGGGGTGGACCCGATCGCGGTTTTATCACCATGAAAGGTAAGGAATGGCGGCCTTACTCTCCGGAGACTTTCCTTTGTCCTCCGTTTCCAGCTTATGTGTCTGGTCACAGTACCATTAGTGGTGGTTGTGCCGAGGCCCTGAAGTTGTATACCGGTCGCGAGGAGTTTGGCATTGATGTGGACCTGGTACCCGGAGCTTTGACCGAGCCGAATAATCTAGGTGATACCGTAACTTTACATTTCCCAACCTTTACCAAAACAGCCGAAATGGCGGGTATTTCTCGCGTGTTGGGTGGTTACCACATTCAGGCGGATAACATTGCCGGACTGGAATTGGGACGTGACGTAGCGCGTCATATCTTTAAGAAGTATCAAAAACTCATCGGCGAGGATTCGGAGCAGATGGGGATGAAATAAGGGAGTTTAAAGTTTAGTGTTTAGAGTGTAGGAGTTTAGAGTGGAGTCGACTTCGCCACAGGCTTCGTCGCCCGAAGGAGTTTAGAGGGGAGTGTTTAGAGTTTAAAGTTTAGACGGAGGCGGCGGTGTAGAGTTGAGGCGGTTTATGGAGGTTTATGTTGTTTATAAGGTTTATTTCAAACGGCACAAGAAAGACAAACCATACCTCATTCTGTAAATTCTAAAATCCTGGAAATTCTGCTCCGCTCTGCTGGTATCTGCACTTTATCACTTAAAATTTAGCTGTTTGGAAGAAATGATTGGGCAAGTAAGCCCGTCATTTCTTCCACCTTTCTTCCTAAATCCTAACGCCCAAAACCTAAGTCCTACTCCCTAAAACCTATTCCCATCATGAACTTTTCCGCAGTTGATTTACAGAAAGACATTTATATCGCCGGTATGGGTGGTCAAAAACCTTTGCTTCCGGTGGATTTGAATGAATTGGAGAAATTGGCAAAAGCCAGAATGAGTGCGGAGGCTTATGCCTATGTGGCCGGAGGTGCCGGTATTGGTACCAGCATTGTCAACAACCGGGAAGGGTTTAAGCAATACCGGGTTGTGCCGCGCATGTTGCGGGATGTTTCGGAAAGGGATACTAGTATTGAGCTGTTTGGTCAGCGATTACCGGCTCCGTTATTGGCGAGTCCGGTGGGTGTGCTTGATCTGGCGCATAAGGAGGCGGACCTGGCGGTGGCGAGGGCTTTGAAGGAGTTGGGTGTACCCATGATTTTCTCTAATCAGGCTTCCGTAGCGATGGAAGATTGTGCTGCTGAATTGGGCGATAGTCCGCGTTGGTTTCAACTGTATTGGAGCAAGTCCAATGACCTGGTTGCCAGTTTTTTGCAGCGAGCGGAGAAATGTGGCTGCACGGCGATTGTGGTCACGCTGGATACGACCATGCTGGGCTGGCGCATTCAGGATTTGGATCAGGCTTACCTGCCGTTTTTACGAGGCAAAGGCATTGCTCAATACACCAGCGATCCCGTTTTTCAGCGGTTGCTGGATGAACCGGACCCAACCATGGCGGTCACGCCCAAAAGACAACTCACCTGGGAATTGATTCGATCGGTTATTGCCTTAAAGGCCAATTATCCGGGGGGCTTTTGGGAAAATCTTCGCTCTGATCGTCCGCTAAAGGCGGTGCGCAAGTTTGTGAGCATTTACTCTCGTCCATCCATTCGCTGGGAGGAATTACCCTTTTTGCGCGAGCATACTTCTTTACCCATCATCCTCAAAGGCATTCTACATCCCGACGATGCCCGCAAGGCCGTCGATGCCGGCATGGATGGCATCATTTGTTCCAATCACGGCGGCCGTCAGGTAGATGGGGCGATCAGTACGATTGAAGCTTTACCCGGAATCGTTGAGGCGGTCAATGGACAAATTCCCGTTTTGATGGACAGTGGCGTGCGTTGTGGCGCAGATGTGCTGAAAGCACTTGCCTTGGGTGCAAAAGCAGTGTGCATCGGTCGGCCCTATGTGTACGGATTGGCATTGGCCGGGCAAGCGGGCGTAGAGGCTGTGTTTAAACACCTCATGGCTGATTTTGAGTTGAATATGGGATTGGCGGGGTGCACTTCCGTGGAGGAATGCCAGCAACTGGGAGTGCTGAAGCCGCTGGATTAGTAGGATTTTTTACTGTTGGGAAACTACAATTTTTTGAATACAACTCTCCTGTGGCGTAGTAATTTTCACAAAATAAGTACCGGAAACCAAGGTGGAAGGTAGGTCAATGCCTGGATTCTTGCCCACCAGTTCAACCGATTGAGTTGTACCAATCTTTTGCCCCGCCGTATTAAAAAAGTCCAATTGGGCAGACAGGGAAACGGATTCTGAAAAATGACATTGTAACTGCTGGTCGTGTACTACCGGATTTGGGGCCAGGACAAAATCTTGACAACCATTAGTTAGGGTATCCGGGAAAATAGAAGTGAGCCCCACCAGCCAAACATTTTTATTGAAAGGCACATTAGGGGTAGGGACCACATCTCCGTCATCAGAATCTGTTTCACCAAGCATAATAATTTCCCCCCGCTCATTAATCAGCAAATCTCTGGCGAATTCTCCACTCGTGCCTCCAAAGGTTTTTTCCCAAATCAAAATACCATTTTTGTCCAGCAAGAGAAGCCAGAAGGCAACTCCAAATCCAAATTGATGACTAATGTCTCCATCGTTAGAAAGCGTGCTTCCAAAAACAATTAATTGGTTGTTAAACCACTTAATGCTACTGGCATATTCAAATTTGGAACCACCATAAAGTCGACTCCAAACCCTAGTTCGGTAATTATTGAGTTTAAGCAACCACAAATCCCTTCCTAATAGGTCATCATTATTAGGAATACCTACATTGTCAGAGTAGGCTGAACCTGCAATTACAAAGCCATCATTGTCCTCAACGATAGAAGAAAAATAATCAACTTTAGGGCCACCATATACTCTATTGGTCAGAATATTCCAGTGTTCATCCAGTTCTAATACCCAGCCATCGGCTTCTCCTGAATTTTCGGGTACATCGTGGTCACTACTGGCAGATTCTCCGACCAATATTAAGTTGCCATTACTCAGGACTAGAGCATCGTGCAGTGCATCTGTTTTTGACCCACCAAAACTTTTTGACCGGAGGATGTCCCCATTTTCATTGATTTCAAACAACCAGACATCACCTTCACCATAAAGATTTTGTACATCATGGTCCGGTGAATTTGTATAGCCTACTATCAGAAAGCGTTGCTCGGTGAGCGCAAGGATTCTATCAGGAGCATCCGGACCGGAACCGCCGTAATTCCTTTTCCATACCAGATCTCCGTTGTGGGTGATTTTAAGAATCCAGATATCGCTTGATCCATAATTTTCCGAAAAATCTTCTTCCTTTGATGGCGAGGATACCGCGACCATAAAGCCATCTTCTATTTCACAAGCATCAACGGGATGTTCCGTACTGGGGCCTCGAAAAACCCGCGTCCATTCGATATCCCGATTTTTATTGAGTTTATATATTTTAATGTCTCCGGCATCAAATTCTTCGTCAGGATCAGTTGGAGGGTCAACGCGGGTAAGTATCAGCAAGCCCTCATCGTGGGTGGGAATCATTTTTTCAACAAAATCGTGATTGGTATCTCCCAGCGACAACTGCCATGCTATATTCGGAGCCTGGCTCCAGGCACATTGGACCAAAAAACACAGCAGTAAAGCTGGAAGTAACCATTGTTGTTGATACAGGATTTTCATAGCAATATGAGGTAAAAGTGAAAGACCAGATGAGAAAAGGAGGCTCCCCAACTCCCATCTGGTTTTTTCATCAATTATTAACGATAATCTTTTTCAACAAAGAACCGGTAGAAGTCTGTAGCCTTATCCAGTAGACTCCGGCAATTTCCGGCATCCGGATTTGCAGGGCTTGTTTGTTAGGGCGATCACTACCAATTTTTTGGCCTTGTGCATCAAATAGATCATAGGATTCAATAATTTGTTGATTGCTTATTTGAACCGTAAGCCATTTTGACGTAGGGTTGGGAAACAGAATGACCTCTTGTTGAGCATTTGATTTGCTTGGGGAAGACTTTCTGACATTGGTTTGTTGATCGGTATCTGCGGCTCTAAATGGACCTCCGCTGTAGCCGGGAGGGCAAATATCAAATTGCACGTATTGGCTGGACACTCCACAATCATTGCCGGCCCGCATCGTCACCTGGACACAGATATCATTGGGAATGGTGTAAAAAGGATTTAACTCAGTTGTTGTTCCGGATTCTGAAAAAATAGGCTGTCCAAATGCATTAAATCCGTCAATCCGATAGGCGTAAAACGTGGCGTAGGAAACTTCGTAAAAGAAAATATCCCAGGTGCCAGGTGAAGAGTTGGGGGTTATTTGAATACCGTATGGTCCCATCAGTTCAGTAGGTGGGCCAATGTGGAAACGCCTTTCATAGGTCACCGTTTGCCCCTGATAATCAAAAGTGACACTGATCGAGGCGTCACCTGTTGTAGTCGTTTGAAATTCTTTAATATTGGCAGCAGGATCATTGAGTAGTGTGAGGTTGTTATAACTCCAACTGATGTTGGTGTAGGGATCAAACTGGTTGTAGAAGGTTGCTTTAATAGTATCTCCTGCGCAGACTACTTCCCCAAAATTTCCAATCACAACCTGGTTTGCTTCCAGGATGAGGTCAAATGCATAATTAAGTGGTGGTGGTTCGACCAGGCAAGCATCGTTAGACCTACTGTAAGGTCCATTTAATCCATTTAGATACTTACATATTAGTCTTTTAGTAGTATCTGCAAAATTGGAAGCATTATAATTTGCGGGACAAGGTCCAGCATTCATGCAATCTTGCCCACTATCCATAATCCCACATTTACAAATATGCGGAATATCCATTGTATGACCAATTTCGTGAGCTGCTGCTTGCCATAAGTCTTTATTTGAATTTGTACTTGTTTCTTCTGATGATACCGAGTATGACCAGCTCCAGTAGTGGCCATTATCATGTGTAGCATAAACAGGGTTGTCCGACCCACAAAGACTTGGTATCCCCGGTCCATTTACCACCCCAAATCCATCAAGTTCTTTACCTGAAAAAAAATGTACATGATCTCTATGTACATTTGTCAGATTATTGTTCCAATAGTTTTTCACTTGATCCCAGTTAGCCTCTAAACCATCGTAATCATAAGGGTCATCGGTTGTAGCGGGTACATCCCACAGGTGTACATAGGTCAAAATAACGTACAAATTGAATTGTGCATACAATCCATCAATCTCGTTTATTCTTCGCTCTATTTCATCAATAACTAGCTCTTTTCTTTGTTCTGGAGGAAGAGAAATATCTCCACCGTACATTTGAAAAAAATCCCAGTCAGTTTCAACTGCCAGTTCAATATACCTAGGGTTATTATTCCAGTCCAAATCTGATAATTCATCGCAATCGGTTCTCCAGTCCAGATTCTCGTTAAATGAGCCAGAGGGAACAATAGTATCCACTTCCGTTAAGCAAATAAAATCAGAAGTGTCAAGGCGGGCGGTACTTTCATAAAGTACGTAAGTATCCTGTAGGCTGGGGTCGAAGGGCTCCTGTAATAAGTCCGGTGCTGGATCAATTTCAAATTGTTTGCCATAGCTAACGAAATAGCCACTGATTTCCCTTTCACTAATGAAAAATCTGGCAATTTGATTGGTATCATTATTTACATACCCCTTATAGGTATTACATTCGCCTTTCTGATCAATGAAATCTCCTGATAAAGTGGATCGCATGATGATCATATCGCTGGATCGGATTTCATTTTCTTCTAGTTCCAACAGCCAGGTACTATCACCAGCCATCAAAAGGATGGACGCACTGGAAGTTTGATTTTTTAAGTGATTGTTTAGATCCTTGGACTCAAGTTGGATGACGGAATAATCATCAAATAGAGCAGCAAGCTTGTTTTCTTGAGAGGAAAGGAGAGGAATGTCATTGCTTCCTACATTAAATTGAGCTTGAAGTAAGGATGGCATTAGACAACAAGACAAGACAAGACAAGACAAGACAAGACAATGTTTTTCATCTGAGAGATTTTGGTAAAGTAATGTGCGCAAGTTATTTTAATAACACAGAACACGCAAGAAATTAAAGTTAAACTTTAAAATTATTATTGTAATATGACTTCTGGCAGGTATTCTTTAACTTGAATCAATGGAGTATTTCAACCTTACCTATAAGATTGATATTAGAATGGCGAGACATTACCGCATGGGGAAGGTATTGCATCCAATGTTCTAAGCCTTATTCCCCGTAATTTTCTTTAAAAAGATCCGGCCTCTCGAACGCTTTTGACCCATAATATCATCCGTCACTTCCTGCCAGTAGCCTTCCAGGGTGGACCCAAAAATACTGCGGTTGTAAATGGCCTGAAACTTTCGCAAAAATGGAGGAATGAGGGAAACGTCCATACCTTCCGGAATTTCTACTTCCTCAAAATAGATGGATTGATCAAAATAATAGCGGCCGGTAAAGTCGATTTCCACCACGCGTTTGTCTTCCAGAAAGAGGTAAGTTCGCCCTCTCACTTCTGAGCCATCTACTTCGATCACCAATTGAAATTTCTGGTCCGACTGAGTACCATTTTGCGTAAGCGTACCTTCCCAACGGCCATCCAGACCTTTTTGCGCGATAGTGGGAATCAGAAAAAGTGCGCACAATAACGTAAAACCTATTTTTTTCATACGAGTATGATAAAATTTCGTTTTTAGACCTCAAGTATGAACTTTTAACATACTCTGCACCAAAGATAACGATGTTGCCCCCACAGATGCAAGTCCGTACAATTTTGGTGTATTACTTCGACATTTTATCGATATAGGCCCGCAGGTCTTCCATTTGCTGGTCGCTCATCTTTTCCTTGGTGTAGTTGGGCATATACGCCATCTTACCGGGAATAGGGGAGGTACCCCAGCGCGCTACCTGGTATACCGAATAACGGGTGTAGCGCGGCATGTGGCGCTCCAAAAACTGAAAAGAGAAGCGAGAGCTGTCCAATTCAAAAAAGGAATAGCGTTCGTTTGCGTGGCAGTGCAGGCAGCTCAGGTCATAGATGAGTTTGCCATTGTCAGCATTGCCTTCGAGCGGGTAACCTTCCTTGCGGTCATCGGGTGGTGTAACAAATGTAGCGGGCGAACCGGCCAGGTATTTGCTTTTGATCATTTTGATGGCCTCCACCGTCATGCTGTTTTGTTGCAGTGCCTGGTTGATTTTATTGAGTTCCTTATCGGAAATGTTGAGGTCTTTGAGCTTTAGCTCAATGGTCCACAGGTAAGCCAGTACCGATTCCATTTCCCAGGGTTGCAGCGCCTGTCCCTGCGAACATTCAACGGCACAAAGCTGGATGGCTTCGCGCAGGTTGTTGCGGGCGGGCTCGACCAGGGCGCCGTATTTTTTTTCATAGTCCCCATTGTAAAAAGAGGTGCGATTGACGGCTCCGTAGAGCGTTGTACCCTGCAAGAAAGGCAGGTTGTGGTCGCGAACGTATTCCAGACGGGCCTGCGGATCGGAGATGCTCAGATCGGGATCTTCGCGTTCAATGTTGTGGCAGGAGCTACACACAAAATGGTTACTCTGCTTGTTGGTCTTACCCCAGCCCGGTTTTTGGGCTACACCGGTCAACACAATATCGCGACCTACTTCGGCGGAGGCACCATCGATGGACAGATCGGGCAGGTGATCGGCCGGAGCATCTCCCAGTTCCAGCAAGACTTTGGAAACAGGCGTTTCTTCACTGACCACCAGTGTCGGCGTTTTTAGCCATTCATTGCTCAGAAAGAACGTGGAGGATAAAAGTATAATTGGAACAAAAATTCTCATTACTGCAAATTTAATCGTTGGGGATGGGCATTAGAGGTTAAATACACGGGAAATGGTGAAACCCAAACGGTACTGTCCGTCCCCCCAGTTGGAGGTGGTATAGGGCACGTAGTCGGTTTCCATGATACCGGTGGCGTTGGTCAGGTTAACCTGAAAGACGTGCCCACCTGTATCGATCTCTAATCCCAACCCAATGGCGGGATAGTACCCATTTGCCGCCGTACGGCGCTCGGAAAACGGGAAGGTCGCATCAATCAAAAAGCCAAACACCTTGGTCAGTTGTATGCGACTGGCAAATCCCATGGCAAAAATACCATTTTCATCGTCAAAGGTCACCAGGTTGCGGTGGGTATAAGAAGGAATGAGCTGTAGCGAAAACGCATCGCTAAATTTGCGTGCGATGAGCAGCTGCACGTTATTGGCAAAGCGGTGTTTGAATTCCGGAAAACTGCGGATCAGATCCGGATTGTCATCAATCTTTTTGGCGGCAGACATCGAGGATACGCCCACTACTGTGATGCTAACCGGTACGCCGGGCTGTTGGGTTTGTTGCAACAAACGAATCTTGAGAATGCCATTGAGCATCTGTCGTAGCCCCGTGTTTCCCTCTGGCGTAGAGCCGGCTCCCTTGGTGCGATAAAGTCCCCCGGTGATGTGGTTGGTAAAGCCATATTCCGCACCGATCATTACATCAGTGGCATTTTCCAGTCCAAACATGGTTTGAAAGCCACCGTTATCCCCGGCTATATCTCCAAAGCGGTGGCCGATACGTACATCCAGCTTACGCTTCGGCAAGGTTTCAACGGAATGGGTGTTGATGACCCGGGTATCTTTAAAAGTTTGGAAAACGGGGGTAGATTGGGCAAAGGTGGCCCAGCTAAGTGCAGACAATGTGCATACAATCAACAAACGCTTCATTATTTTCTTCGAGTTTTGATCCTTTGATCGATCCCTGATTGGCAAATAATGAAGTGGAATGACGCGTTTGGAAGGGCTTCATTCACAGGTCTTGCAATCATGGGATAGGTCAAAAAGTCGTTTTATTAAACAGATGTTTTTTTATACTGGTTTCCGGCTATTTTGTTGCCCTTCCAGTGGAAAAAAGAACGAGTTATTTGGGTGCACCGGCATCCAGCCAGCAAATGAAGAGGTTCAATTCTTCTTCGCTTAGCTCCAATGGTTGCCCATTGGGTACCAAACTAGAGGGCGGCATCCCGTTAATCGGATCATCCTTCATATCAATCACCCTGCTACGGATTTTACTTTCAAATTGTTTCACATTGTCATAGTCAACAAATGAGGGTGCAATTGCCGGATGACAGGCACCACCGTAGGCGCAGCTATTGGCAATAATGTCCTTAATCTGATCGTCGTAGGTGACAGTGACGGTTTCACAAATTTCGGGAGTCATGGGCTCGGGAAGCATGTCGCTGCTACATTGGGCGAAAGCCAGCAAACTAAACAACGCCACTAGAGCAAAGCCAACGTTCCGGATAGATATCTTCATGGTCTTTTTAAATTTTGCCGCAAAATAAGAAATCGGCTGAAGCTTATTAAGAGTATGTTTAAAATTCATCTTTCGAGCCTAAATAATCTCTTACGGGAATGTATTGGCAGGGGTTTCAAAATGGCCGCTAAATAAAAAAAATCACCCGTCTTTGTGTAATCGGGCATCAATTTGCATCCTAATTATCAAACAAAAGAACCATGATGAAAAAGATTATCTTATTAGCTATTCTGGCGGTTGCGGTTTCTGCCTCTTATTTGCCGCATTCTTCTACAGGATACATTGAAGGAAGTGTAAAAGATGAGCAAGGCAGTCCATTGATTGGCGCCTCCATTTTGGTAAAAGGAACCACCACAGGGACAGTTACTGATTTAAATGGAACATTTAGGCTTCCCATCCCTCAGGAATGTGTGACGTTGTTGGTGAGTTATACCGGTTATAAAACTGAAGAAATAAAAAATGCCTGTATAGGTAAGCCGGTGAATGTGATGATGAAAGGCGATGTACATTTGGAGGAGGTGGTTGTTACAAGGGCAGAAAAGCCTAGGAGAGCAAAGAAGGAGCATCGCAAGATGAAGGCAGATATGGCTATGCCGTCAGTTATGGGTAGACAGGCACCGGGACTGGGTCTTACCAGGGCCAGCGATCAACCAGCTCACAATACGGAGGATTACGATGTGATCAACGAAAATCGTTTTTTGGAGGTGACGCAAAATCCGTTGTCTACCTTCTCAATTGATGTTGATGCAGCTTCGTACAGTAACCTTCGGCGGTTTGTCAACAATGGCCAACTACCCCCCAAAGACGCTGTGCGCATTGAAGAAATGGTCAATTATTTTGAATACAAATACCCCGGTCCACAAAGTGAACATCCCTTTGAGGTGGTGACGGAGATTTCGGATTGTCCGTGGCAAGGCAAGCACAAACTGCTGCATGTGGGCTTGCAAGGCAAGCGTACTCCTACGGAGAACCTACCTGCTTCCAATCTGGTGTTTTTGATCGATGTGTCGGGCAGTATGTCGGCACCCAATAAGCTGCCATTACTACAATCTTCCTACAAGTTGCTGACTGACCAACTTCGTGCCAATGATAAGGTTGCCATCGTGGTGTACGCCGGGGCGGCCGGAGTAGTGTTGCCATCTACCAGTGGCGACAATAAAATCAAAATCAAGGAAGCAATTGATCAACTGAAGGCTGGTGGTTCGACGGCTGGTGGTGAAGGTATTCAGCTGGCTTACAAGATTGCCCGTGAGAACTTTGTAAAAGGGGGAAACAACCGCGTGATCCTGGCCACTGACGGCGATTTTAATGTAGGTGCCAGCAGTGATGCCGAAATGGTAAGATTGATCGAAAAAGAGCGTGAAAGTGGCGTCTTTTTGACGGTGATGGGCTTTGGCATGGGCAATTATAAGGACAATAAGATGCAGCAACTGGCCAATAAAGGCAACGGCAATCACGCCTATATTGATAATATCAATGAGGCCCGCAAGGTGCTGGTCAATGAATTTGGCGGCACAATGTTTACCATTGCCAAGGATGTGAAGCTGCAAATCGAATTCAATCCCGAAAAGGTGGCTGGCTATCGTTTGATTGGTTATGAAAATCGTCTGCTGAATAAGGAGGACTTCAATGATGATAAAAAGGACGCCGGCGAATTGGGCTCCGGGCATACGGTAACGGCCATGTACGAAATCATTCCCGCTGGTGTGGAGAGTGAGTTTTTGGGCAGTGTGGATGATTTGAAATACCAGAAAAATAAGGTCAAAGTACCAACCAACAACTCCGCTGAATTCTGTACCATCAAGTTGCGCTACAAAAAGCCGGATGGCGATAAGAGTCAGCTGATTGAAAAACCGGTGCTTGATAGCCAAATCAGTCTGAAACAGTCTTCAGAAAACTTCCGTTGGGCGGCGGCTGTCGCCGAATTTGGTATGCTGCTACGCGAATCGGAATTTTTGGGAAATGCGACCTATGTGCATTGCCGACAACTAGCCGAAAGTGCCAAGGGAGATGATAAAAATGGCTATCGCATGGAGATGATCCGTATGTTGGAGACGATACAGTCACTGGTTGATCCGGCGCTGGCGGGAGAGGAAACGGCGGAAAAATAGGTTTAGAGTTTAGTGGGTAGGAGTTTAGAGAAAGGGCATCGTGCAGATTCTGGAATTCTGGGAATAGTTTCTGGGTTTATGAGGTTTATAGTTTAGTTAGTATGTTTGAAAAACGAGCTTTGGGCCGTAATTTGAGAATATTCAATAACTCAAAACCCAAAGCTCTATGAAAAAAGCAAATTATTCAGGACAAAAGTTGTACATCGGCATCGACGTACATTTAAAACAATGGAATGTTGGGATTTATACGGAATCAAGTTTCCACAAAGTATTCCAACAACCTCCGGAAGCCAATGTGCTACGCAGCTACATGGACCGGCACTTTCCTGGAGGAGAATACTATACGGTATACGAAGCAGGCTTAACAGGCTTTAAGACCCATCGGGATCTGTCGTCGTGTGGCTTTAACAATATAGTAGTTCATCCCAGTGATGTACCGACCAAACATAAAGAACGATTGCAAAAACGAGACGCAGTAGATGCCTGCAAATTAGGTCGTAGCCTAAGGAATAAGGAGTTGGAGGGCATCTATGTTCCCTCACTAAAGGTACAACAAGATCGGGAGTTAATCCGCTATCGGTGTAATAAATTAGTAGGTAAGCAGACTCGGATAAAGAACCAGATCAAGTCATTTTTGGTTCTTTATGACTATAGATATGGAGGAGGCTCAGCCTCGTGGACCAAGGCCTATCAAGGCTGGTTAAAGAACTTGGAGATATCTAACACAAGTGCAAGACAAAGTTTGGATCATTTGCTTGAAGAGTTAGAATATTACCAAAAGAAATTACGGCAGGTGGATCGTCAGATTGTGGCATTGAGCCGTCAGCCGGAATATCAAGATCAGGTTAAATTACTCAAGAGTGTACCGGGAGTGGGTTTACTGGTGAGTATGATTCTGTTAACAGAGCTGGGGGATATGCTGCGCTATGAGAACTTAGATCACTTGTGTGCCTATGTGGGTTTGATCCCAAATGTGTCCGGCTCAGGAGATACGGTTAGAGTAGGAAGACAAACGAAGCGCGGCAATAAATTGGTCAGACGGATGTTGGTACAGAGTGCCTGGGTAGCTAAGGGGCAAGATCCAGGCTTATTGGCTTGCTATGAAGAATTAGTCAAGCGTATGCACGGCAATAAGGCTATTATAAGAATTGAAAAGAAGTTGCTCAATCGGATTCGCAGAGTGTTGCTCAGTGGTCAGCCATACCAGATGGGTATAAAATAGTAATCAGGCAAAAAGCCTTATTACCCAAGACTTAAAAAATGGGGGATTCAACGCTATCAACCGTCTACGGCTCTAAGACCGTTTTGTTTAGATTGCGTCCCCCACCTTTAGCTATAATAAAACTTTGCGGCACTTGACCGCTGATAGAAGACTTTAGGCAAGGGAGTAAGGAATTGCGAGTATTACGCTTGGTCTTTTTTTCAAAAGCCCCTTTATGAAAAGGGGGGGCTTTCGAAAAAAGGAAAAAATGAATGATTAGATTACACTCAAAGAAAAGTCTCTGGGAGTGATAAAAAAAATTTGTGCCTAGACTAAAAAAAGTGGTCGGAAGTGTTGTTTTTCAACATAGAAGATGGTTGAGGCGGTTTAGTGGGCTTTGCTCTAGCATTGTGCTATTGCTTGAATTCTGGAAGTACTCTTTGGGTTTATGAGTTTATGAGTTTAGAAGGTTTAGGCAGGGTAGGCAGTTGAGGCGGGGAGGAAGTTGAGATGGTTGAGGTTCCTCTTCGCTGACTAGGCGTGGCCGCTACGGTGAAGCGAAGCGCTACAATCCTTCACCAAAAGCTACGGTAGTCAGGAAAGGTCGATGTTGCAAACATCTCCCAAGCGAGATTTGCTAAAACATTCTGCAAATTCTAACATTCTGAGAATTCTGCTTAAATTTTGGGAATTCTGCTCCCTAAAACCTAAATCCCAAAACCTAACACCTATAAAGAAATTATTTGAAGCAGTTGATTTTTGAGGGGAGCCGCACGAAAGCGGGCTCCTCTTTTTTTTTGGTGCGCTTGTCTGGACTTTGATGGACTCAGACAAGCGCTCCAATACTGCTATTTTTTAGGTGTGGTCTTTTTCCTGGTGGTGGTTGCCTTTTTGGGCGTAATCGTCTTCTTTGCGGTCGTTGTTGCCTTCTTGGGAGCTGCTGTCTTTTTTGTGGCAGTCGCCTTCTTGGCAGTGGTTGCTTTTTTAGCTACCGGGGCCTTTTTTTTTGACTTTCCCAATACAACTACACCCAATGGCGGCAAGGTCATCACCAGGCTTTGTGGACGGCCATGCCAGGTTTCCTTTTCGGTATTGAGTTTGGTATTGTGGTTCAGTCCTGTGCCACCAAAGTCTTTGCTGTCGCTACTGAGGATCTCTTCCCAGTTGCCGGCACTGGGCAGGCCAATGCGGTAGTTCTGGCGTACAATAGGCGTAAAATTGCAAACGACCACCACTGCATCATCCTCGTTTTTGCCTTTGCGCACGTAGGAAAGTGAACTGTTTTCATGATCTCCCAGATCGATCCACTCAAATCCATCCGGATCAAATTGTTTTTCAAATAGTGCCGGATGCGTCTTGTAGAATTCGTTCAAAGTTTTGATCCACTGCTGGATACCCTGGTGGAATTTGTATTCCAAAAGTCGCCAGTCCAGTCCTGATTCGATATTCCACTCGCTCGTTTGACCAAATTCGCCACCCATGAAGAGCAGCTGGGTGCCAGGGTGGGTAAACATATAGCCGTAAAGCAGGCGCAGGTTGGCAAAGCGCTGCCATTCATCACCCGGCATACGCTGCATCAGTGAGCCTTTGCCGTGTACCACCTCATCGTGTGATAGGGGCAGCATAAAGTTTTCGCTGTAAGCGTATACCAGACTAAAGGTAATTTCATTGTGGTGATAGCGCCGGTGAATCGGATCGTGCTTGAAGTAGTTGAGCGTATCGTGCATCCAGCCCATCATCCACTTTTGTGAGAACCCCAGTCCGCCGGTATAGGTAGGTCGTGAAACGCCGCTCCAGGCGGTACTTTCTTCAGCTATGGTCACCGCATCGGGATACTCCTTATAGACCATTTCGTTGAACTCCCGCAGCAGGCTGATGGCTTCCAGGTTTTCATTGCCACCATATTGGTTGGGAATCCATTGGCCTTCTTCACGTGAATAATCCAGGTATAGCATTGAAGCCACGGCATCAACGCGTAAACCATCTGCGTGATAAACGTCGAGCCAGAACAATGCATTAGAAATTAAGAAACTGCGCACCTCGTTACGGCCGTAGTTAAAAATGGCACTCTTCCAATCCGGGTGAAAACCCTTACGTGGGTCGGCGTGCTCGTAGAGGTGCGTACCGTCAAAATCCGCCAGACCGTGAGCATCATTAGGGAAGTGGGAAGGAACCCAATCCAGAATGACGCCGATATCGGCTTGATGGAATTTGTCCATCATGTACATAAAATCTTCGGGCGTACCGAAGCGGCTCGTCGGTGCAAAATATCCGGTGATCTGGTAGCCCCAGCTTGGAAAGTAGGGGTGTTCCATGACCGGGAGAAATTCAATGTGGGTGAAACCCATCTCCTTGACATAGTTAACCAACTCGTCTGCCAGCTCGCGATAGCTGAGGCTTTCCATTCCACCCAGCTTTTTTTTCCAGGTACCCAGGTGCACTTCATACACTGAGTAAGGATTGTCGAGACCGGATTTATTCTTGCGGTCATTCATCCACTTCTTGTCCTGCCATTTGTAGTCCATTTCCCAAACGATGGAGGCGGTATTGGGCGGGACTTCCCAGAACAGGGCAAATGGGTCACCCTTTTCCAGGTGGCGTCCATCTTTGGCGTGAATATGGTATTTGTAAAGCGTGCCTTTTCCGATGCCGGGAATGAATCCTTCATAGATTCCGGAGTGGTCCCAGCGGCCGGAGAGCTGGTGGCTGTTCCGGTCCCATCCGTTAAAGTTACCGATTACGGAAACGGAATTGGCATTGGGTGCCCATACGGCAAAGTACGTTCCCCATTGGCCATCTACTTCAATGATATGGCTACCTAATTTTTCGTAAATGCGGAAGTGTTTTCCGGCTTTGAATAAATTGCTGTCAAATTCGGTAAGCAGGCTGTGGTTGATCACGTTGGACATAAAATTGGTAGTTAGTTAGTTTCACTTCTTGTAAAAATAGGAAAAGAATCCAGATCAGAAAAGGAAGGAAGGAAATGACAAAAAAAAACGGGAGTTGCCGTGGCAACCCCCGCCTGAAGGTATTATCAAATTCAATTAGTTCAGTGCGCTTACAACGGAGTTTTCTACTCCGAATGGGGTAGGAGCGTATGCATCGGCTTCCCCGTCGTTTACCCAGGTTTCACCGTCAACCAGGTAGCGAAATTGGTATTCCTTACCGGCTTCCAGTTCAACTACTGCTTTAAAGGTACCTTTTGCTTTTTTCATTTGCACCCCTTCAGCTACGTTCCAATTGTTGAATTCGCCAAGGATGGCTACTTCTTTTGCTTCAGGAGCTGGCAAGGTAAAGGTTGCTTTGCAGACAGGCTTGGATTTTAGAAATTGCTTCTTGATCATGATTGAAAATCTTTGAATATGTTCAGAAAAAAGGAGAACTGTACAGACAATCCTCCCTATATTATTTTCGAAAAAGAAATGCTTAACGCTTTCCTCCTTTCAGTTCGTCCTGTAGTTTAGTCAGTTTGTCCCAATCACCTTTAGCCGCCAGTTTGGCCTGCTCTGCCCAGGTGCCTGGGTTGTGCATTTTGTAACGAGGACCAGCTGCATCCAGAATGGTCTGCAGGTCAGTAACTTTGGCTTTAGCCAATTTTGCAAAAGTGGTGATGCCCTTGGCGCTCAACATTTCAGCAATTTTTGGTCCAATGCCTTCAATTTTTTTCAGATCATCGGCCTTCTTGGCTACCGCTTTCTTAGCGGTTGTCTTTTTGGCAGTGGTTTTCTTAGCAGTCGTTTTAGTTGCTGCTTTCTTAACGGTTGCTTTCTTAGTAGTGGTAGTAGTCGCTGCTTTAGTAGCCGTTTTAGTCGTTTTCTTGGTAGTAGCCGCTTTCTTAGCTACAGGCTTGGCTTCCAAAGTCACTACTGAGTTTTCTGTGCCGAAGGGAGTAACCAGGTAAGCATCGGCTTGCCAGTCATTTTCCCATTTTTCATTGTCAATAAGGTAGCGGAATTCGTAGTCGTTTCCAGTTGTTAGTTCTACAACAGCAGTAAAGGCAGTCTTGTTAGCTTTCATGCTAACCCCCTTGTCCCAACTCCATTCGTTGAAATCACCGAGTACCTTCACTTCTTGAGCACCATTTACCGCTTCTTTAGGAAGGCTAAAGGTGACTTTACAGGCTGGCTTGTCCTTGAGATACTGTTTCTTGAGCATGCCAAAAAATGTTTTTTTAATGATTAAGTTCGTGTTTTTTTTACACTAAGTGCAAATATATAGCAAAATTACATTGTAGTCAATTGATTTTCAAAGAAAAAGAAATGATTTTAATGTACAGATGAATGGTGGGTGCCACACGGATTTCGGCTTCCAAATCAGGATTCCAAATAAAATGAGACAATTATTTTATTTACAAAACGGAATTTGTAATTGTATTTGTTTAGCGAAATATTAGGACGGACTATTTTTTTTGAAATTTTCGACCAAAATCATTGATAGTGAGCCGAAAAAGAGCAAAAAGAGATGCAATAAATATCAATATTGATGTAGTAGGTGATGTTACCCCGTATTTTTACCTGTTTTGGTAAATGCGCAAAAGTACGCTGGTTTGACAGCGACAGACTTCGTTACTTTGTATCAACAAAATTGATTAAGGTAAACAGTGCCTATTTAGAGTTAGTTATCCTGAAGCACCACTTCCAAACAGGCACTTAAAGATAAATGGGGGGGTGGACACAAGAATCTTTAACAGATTTCTTGGTCGACCCAAATATTCTGCAGGTAGAAGGTACAGTCCCGACTGTACCGGATAATGAGAAATGGTCTTGTCGCGAGGTCCATTTCTCTTTTTTTATGGTTCTTTGATAAATTTCCCCGATTTCACATCGGGGAAATTTATCAAAGAAGGTTTTTTACCACCCCCGGTACCTGGGAGGGGCAATTTCGCGCAAACGCAGATAGACCAGCAGTTGACCACGGTGATGGGTCATGTGATCATTCATAAGGGTTAATATTTGGCGTTTGCTCTTGGGGCCGGCAAAAAAGTCCACCTGGTCATTCAGTGTTGCTTCAGGCAAATTCTTCACAGCTTCTCCGGCATTTTCCAGACATGTTTTGAGAATACCAATCATTTCAGATTTTGAATATCCTTCCTTTTTTAGATCAATTCCAGGATCTTTACCATTGAGGTAGGTCGTGCTCAACCACGTCATATTGCCGCAAATGTGCAACAATTGCTCTTGAAAGGTCATTTGATCTTCGGTGGGTTTAAATTGGTAAGCCGTATCAGGCATCAATTCGGCAACTTCCAACGTATAAGCCGTCCCATTGGTCCACTTTTCCTGAAATTCACTCAAATAATCCTGGCCAGCCAAAATCGTTGGTAAGCACAAGAAGGCCATCAAGTATGCACGATTATTCATAGCAACTATTTTAATCATTATTCAAAAACTCTCGTAGCTATTATTCCCCAATGGTGCCCATTTCCACACCTTCAGAGTAGGCTACTTTAATGTGATGACGATGGAAGGCTGCTTTGATTTTTTCGTGGATCAAAAAGGTGACTTCCCAGTAATCATCCGGAATGACATAGGGGCGAACGGTAATGCTCAGATTGTGGCTGTCATAAGTCTCTATACCAATTTCCGGTTCGGGATCATCTAACACCTTGGTAATGGAGGCCAACTCGTCCATTATAATTTGTTTAACTCTAGGAAAGCTTTCCTCATAAGGCATGGTCACATTCAGCTCAATGCGAATGAAGCCCTTACGGGAATAATTGGTCACGATGCTTTCCACGACCTGTCCGTTGGGAATGATCAGGGTTTTTTGACCAGGCGTAACGATCAGGGTATTAAAAATCTGGATTTCTTCCACCTTTCCAAATTTATCCTGAAGTTCTATCCAGTCGCCTACCTTGTAAGGGCGAAACAATAAGATGATAATACCCGCAGCAAAATTTCCGAGACTACCCTGCAGGGCCAGGCCAACCGCGAAGCCGGCTGCCGCCAGCACTGCCACAAAGGAGGTCGTTTCAATACCTACAATCCCTGCCACGCTAAATACCAGCAGGACTTTTAAGGAAATACCAATCAAAGATTGTAAAAAAGGGAGGATATTGGCACTGATCCCGGCTTTTCCCATCGCTTTCCCCATCAGATCGGCCAGACGGTTGATGATTTTTAATCCAATGACCAGGACAACCAGGGCCAGCGCGAGCTTTGGAGCATATTCGATCACCATGGCGGTAATCTTTTCGATATAGGTTTCCATCAAATTTTCTTTTTGAATTGGGGCGAAAATAAGGAAAAATTTGATCAGGATGGGCGCCCACTGATTATTCACCTTGTTACTTTTGTCTTTTTTAGAGTTATTAAAGAGGTATAGACTCCAACTTATTGAATTATAGTCCTTAAATTGTGCCGCAATAGTAATTATGGAGACATTACAACAAACAATAGAAGAGTGGATTCCTAAAATTAAAGCCTGGGTACTGGCGCTTACACCAGAGCAATGGGCGATGATTGGTGGTGGCGTATTGTTTTTGATTCTTGTTCAGGTCATTCGCAAAAGCATACGCAGAAAGAAGAGAGCCCTACCGGCACCGGTGCTTGAATTGGATGCCCTACAAATTGCTCCACTGGGGAGGGATGCCTTCCTCAAGATTCGAAATAAGGGCGAGGCAGCGGTGCTGAGTGATCTGGCCATTCATGGACGGAGAGACATCAGTGTAAAAAATGCCTTCGCCGGTCATCAAATCGACAGAGACAAGGTGTATAGCATTTTGTTGGAAGTAGAAGGGCCGGAGAAGTTTTCAGCCAATTTTTCGGTGGAGCTTACTTATCTCGATCCGCAAGGTAAGGTACGCAAGCAAATGTTGCGCCCGATGTTGGCAGAAAAAATCGGTTAGGCCGAAACAATTGATACCCGCAACGGTTTTTAATCCAGATAATTACCCTTTTGCAATTCAGACAGCGGCACAATCCGCCGGTCGATTAGACTAACCCAACCATGAAAGTAGACATTCTGGCTATTGGAGTACATCCCGATGACGTAGAATTGAGTTGTAGTGGCACCCTGCTGCGCCATTTATCGCAAGGTAAAACGGTAGGCTTGCTCGACCTCACACGTGGTGAACTAGGAACAAGAGGCACTGCCGAAATCAGGGACCAGGAAGCCGCAGAAGCCGCCCGTTTGATGGGGGCAGCTTTTCGAAAAAACCTGGAAATGGCCGATGGTTTATTCCAATACACTCCCGAAAATTTAAAGAAGATTATCGCTGTCATACGGGAATGCCAACCGGAAATTGTGCTGTGTAATGCCCTCAATGACCGGCATCCGGACCATGGCCGTGCGGCCAAACTGGAGGCAGATGCCTGCTACTACAGTGGATTGGTGAAGATTGAAACGCACAACGAGGACGGCAATTTGCAAGACCGCTGGCGGCCACGAGCAGTGTATCACTACATTCAGGACTACAACCTTAAGCCAGATTTTGTAGTCGATATTTCAGACTTCATTGAGAAAAAGATGGAGCTGATCCAGGCGTTTAAATCACAGTTTTATCAACCAAATAGTAAGGAGTTCAGCAAAGAATTGGAATCTCCAATCTCCGGCAAAAACTTTATGGATTTCATCCGTGCCAAGGGCGCTTCTTATGGCCGTGAGTCTGGCTTCGACTTTGCGGAGGGCTTTAATGTGGCTCGCACCATTGGTGTCACGGATTTGTTTGACTTGTTTTAATACTTACCCTCCAGTCTATCCACGTATTGTACATCTCCAAGTCGAAACTTGACTGGAAATTTAACGGCGTTTTCCAGCTTGACTTCCATTCGACAGAAGAAGGCCAGATCGTCATAGCACCACGATTTTGGCAATTTAGACGGGGCCGACATAATTGACTCCGCAGTAGAGGAATGCAGCATTGATTGTGGAATATGGGAAGAAAAGGCCATGATCGATAATGAGCCTGTAAGAGAGAGGTTTGCGAACGGCTTTTTCTGGCGAAGCTCGACGAGTGATTTACCACCAATGCAAAAATCGCATTGCGCCAATGCCTCCTTAGGAAGGAAAAAACTCAAAGTGATCATCAAGATAGGGAAAAGACACTTTTTCATATTAATGAAACAGGGTAGGATAAGAGAAGTTTACCAGGTTTGCCCCACATGTCCAGACGGAGACAAATAGCTTAAGCGCCGACTGAAGCAAATTCAACCGGCGGCCCTCGTTACGTTCTCGACATCTCAACCGACAGAGGGTGGGAATAAATAAAAGCCCACCCGCATCCGCCAAGCCGCCATGAGCCTACGTACAGCCCTGCCCTTCACTGGCAGGACTGTCAGGTGGAGAAGTTTCGTCGACGAGAAAGTTATATGATCAATCTTTGGCAAGATAATAAATTATGTTTTAAAATAAAAGTAAAATAAACAAATTTATTTCTTTTTGCTTCCTTCGTACAATTCATATTGCACAAATCGGCACTCCAACGGCCCGTTAAACAAAACCAGTTTTTTGGAATGTTTCAGGCCCACGCGCTTCAAGCCTTCATTATTGGATGTGATAATCCAGACCTCGTAACCGGTAAAATTGTGTTTGAGGTGCGATCCGATCATTTCGTAAAGGGCACCAATATCTCCGGTTTGGATGCGCTCTTCATAAGGCGGATTGATAATGATGATGCCCTTTTCAGAAGGTGCTTGCAACTTCTCCAGCTTGGAGCGTTTAAGCACCACCTTATCAGTCAACCCTGCTGCTTCCAGATTGTAGCGGGCTATACTAATCACCCGAAAGTCCATATCGGAAGCGTAAATCTGATGCTCGAAAGGACGAATGCGGCTTTTTGCATCCTGGTAAACCGATTGCCATAGATCCGGCTTAAAGTTCCTCCAACGCATGAAGCCAAATTCCTCCCGATTGATTTGCGGTGGAATATTGTAGGCATAATAGGCCGCCTCCGTGGCAATGGTGCCCGAACCACACATGGGATCAATGAAGTCACAATCGGCCTTCCAGCCGGAGAGCAAGATCATACCCGCCGCCAAGACTTCCATGATGGGCGCTTCACCGGCTTCCCGACGGTAGCCTCTTTTGTGAAGGGGCTCTCCGGAACTGTCCAGCGCAACGGTGCAGTTTTCCTGATTGATATGCAGGTTAATGCGCAGGGTAGGATTGTGCACCCGCACATTGGGCCGCTTGCCGGTGCGGTTGCGAAATTGATCAACGATGGCGTCCTTGGTTTTTAAGGCGGCGTATTTGGAGTGGGTAAAATACTTGGAATGCGTAGTACTATCGATGGCTAGCGTGTCGTCAACACCCATATATTTGGACCAATCGATTTGCCCGATTTTATTGTAGAGGGTATTTTCATTGCGGGCGGTAAACTGAGCAATGGGCATCAAGACTCGCAGGGCGGTGCGCGCCTCCAAATTGACTCGATACATCACCTTATCGTCTCCTTCAAAGGCGATGGCCCGTTTCATCACTTCTACCTTTTTCCCGCCAAGGTCCCGAATTTCTTTGGCCAGCACTTCTTCCAAACCGGCCAACGTCGTAGCTATAAGTTCCAATTATACTGGTTTTTTCGCAAAGATAGCATTTTCAATCTGGCCAACCGGACGGTCGATGGTATTGCTTACTGCCTGAGGTAAAAAGCCAGCGTCTCCGTGGTGAAAAATAGTGCATCTTCCGGTAGGTCCTTCGGCGGGTCTTGGAGTTCGCCAATATTACTGAAAATCTTGACCCGTTCATTGATGAATCCCCAATCATAGAGGGCCTGCTGTACGGCTTCCTTTCTGTTTTTGACGAGTCTGGCATCACGCCCGTGTACGTAAATGTGCAATTGACTATCCGGCAGTTGTTGTGCGATCAAGGCCAGATAATGAAGGTAGATGTTTCCATTCATTATTTCGCCCTCTTCACCGGAATATAGCTCGGTGGCCAATGCTCCATTTTTTTCAAACTTAATTTGCGGACCGTATTCCCATACCCATTCCCAGAATTGACCCGCATCTACTGATTCGGGGATGGTCATCTTTTTTAGTATAGCATCCCGGAGTTGTTGGTCTTCTCTAATTTGCTCGATCATCCTCAAACTATCTACTGTTAAACGACAATCGATGGGCTCAATAGAAGAGGCATTGTCTACCAATACATTGCCATTGTAGGGCTCGCTGTACAATCCACCATAATACACTTCAAAAACCAGATGGGAGATATTGTCATTTTTTGGCGAAAGCCTGAAGATGTATTGCTGCCAATCGTGGTTCTTGACCAGCCGACTTTCGGCCAGTAATTCTTCCTTTTTACAAAATGAGTGGCCGCCCCAAATGCGGAGAAGTACCGGAGTGGTGTAGCTTGCTTCGCTATATTGAGGGTCGCGTCTGCTAACGCTGTTATAAACCGGAGAACGGGCCAGATAAAGCGAGAAGCTGTAGCATTGCCCTTCTTCCATCGGACTGGAGAGCTCTTGCCCGATGGACTCCCACGTATCATTATCTCTAACCACCATGCCGATGTAAGTATCGCCGTCAAAGGCTTTCGGGGTAGCCCCAAAATCATCGTTAGGTTGGGTATCCACCGGAGATTCACCCCGAAAACCACAGTCGATCCATTCCTTTGGGGTTCGACTACTTCTGGGATGATCTTCAAAAGAAGGATTTTTTAGTTGGATGGTATCCTGTGCTTGTAGTGTAAAAGTGCAGAATAGCAATAGATAGAAAGCGCAAAGTTTTTTCATCAGAGTTATATTTTATGAGAGAAATAGCTGCTAAAGATAGCCCTTTTGGTTCGGAACAGACTTACTGAATCAAATAAAAACCCAATTGTTCCGTCATGAAAAAACGTACATTTTCGGGTTGGTCCTCTTTCTGCGGTGAGAGGTCGCCCATTTGTGAAAATATCTTGACCTGACCAGATTGGATATTCCATTTTTGCAATGCTTCATCTAGTGAGGCCTTCCTTTTGGACACCACATCGGCATCTTCCCCGTAAACATAAATATAAAACTTGCTGGTTTGCGAAAGCATTTGTGCAGTTTCGGTTAAGAAATGGAAATAGACATTCCCCACCGTCGGATCACCATTTTCCAGGGTGTAAAAGTCGGTGCTCAATGCATTATTTTCATCAAAAGTAATTTTTGGACCGTATTCTTCCACCCATTCCCAGAATTGGTCGGCATAAACTTCCTTAGGTAGCGTAAGCTTGTTCAACTCCAAATATTTTTCTTTTTCTACGGGAGCTTCTGCAATGACTTGCTGTCGTTCTTCCATTGAAGCCGTACAATCCACCACCCGAAGGTCGGAGGCATGGTCAATCAATACATTGCCATTGTAGGCATCGCCGTAGCGATCTTTATAATAGGCCTCGATAAGGAGATGACTGTAATTGCCTTTTATTGGCGAAAGCAAAAATGGATATTCCAACCATTCCACATTGTCTACCGGCTCGCTGATGGCCAGCATTTCCTGCTTGTCGCAATTGGCATTTCCTCCCCAGATCCGCACTACTACCGGGGTCGTGTAGGTGGCGGCTTTGCCCGTTCTGCGACTGGCACTGTTGTAAGTTGCCGATTTAGCCATCAGTAGCGAAAAACTGTAGCATTTGCCTTGCATCAGTGGGTCAGACAGCGATTGTCCAACCTGTTCCCAGGTATCATTGTCGCGTACCACCAGTCCGAGATAGGTCTTTCCGTCGAAGGCTTTTGTATTCACTCCAAAGGTAGGCTCAGGCTGCGTATCCGGAGGAGATTCAAATTCCTGGCCGCAGTTTTTCCACCCCGAGGGCACATGGCTGTGTCGGGGCGTATCTTCAAAGGAGGGGTTTTTAAGTTGGATAGTGGCTTGCGCCAATGTGATTTGGGCAAAAAAGAGGAGGGATAGGAAAATGGGTGATTTTTTCATGGTCTTACGGATTTTTGGGCTTCGGTAGATACAAACGTCTTTTGATCTGGGATGGAGGCCTTTATTCGAACGACCAGTACTAAGTTTTTAAAATGAATTGGTATAAGAAAGTGACTTTATGACAAGACCTACAGCTGAATTCTCAGAACTTTTGCCAACGCAATTTCGATTTCCTTCATTTTATTATCCGAAACAGATCCCAACTTTTTTATCATTCTTTTCTGAGAAAGCGACCGAACTTGAAAGCAATCTGCAGCTGATTCTTTCGTGAGCAAATTTGTGGAGTCTGGTTTTAGATGTACCATCCAATCCGCACTATTATATCTTTCTTTCCAGTCAGTGATCGGAATGATTACCTTTAAAGGAAGAATGCCGAGCGTATTATCACTAACAATAATAGCTGGTCTAGTTTTTCTAATTTCAGCCCCAATAGTGGGATCTAAATTTATTAGCCAAATTTCATTTCGCTTCATAATACTCATCTCCATCTAAAGCGGTAAAGGCAGTTAGTTCTTGATCGTTTTTATAATCATCAAGTAGCAGTTTGGCAGCTTCCCTTCTTTTTTCTTCATCTTGAGGTGAGATCATATCTTCTTTATGGATCTCCTTGAAAATCAGCTCGATAATATGAAGCTTTTCTTTTAAAGATAGTTGTTTTACTGCATTTATAATTTGTACTGTATTCATAGTTGTCCATTGAAATGTCTGTAAATAATAAACAATTTTAAATAGTTTCCAGTTCCTTCAAGACTAAAGAGGATATTAAATATAGGGTATTTTTATAAAAATGTAAAGTACCTGTAAAACCTAACGCACTCGAATCATCAACTCCCCATCTTCACTCTCCCCATCCCACGATTTTCCACGATCCTTCTTCTTCAGCGGCCGGATTTTAAATTGCTTAAAGCCAACACCCGCCTGCAATAACATTTGCTGCAAGCTAAACATACGCGACTCAATGCTGGTGGAATTGAGCCCACCGACAGCCAATAGCAACTTAGGGTTAGAGTTAGTCTGACGAATCAATTGAATGCATTGCCAAAGGTATTGGTTGAGGTAGTGCTCCTGCCCATTGGCATCCAGAAAATAGTGGGCATCCAATTGATCCGTCACAGGATCAAAGTGTACCTTTTGAATCAGCTCGCTGAGTGTTGTAGCCGATTGGTCGACCGTTGGTAGGGTAGGGAGCTCAGTATCGGCGCAATTTACAGCTACGATAGGGCATAGCTGATCCAGCAAAACACTGCCATTATAATGCGGCAATCTTGCGTGGACCGCCTGCAAAATGATGTGATCGAAGGGCTGCCTGGCCTGAAATTGGATGTCATAAGCTTGCCATTCAGGACTTTCGATGAGTGGGCTTTCGCCCAATAAAACCCTTTCCGTGCAATTTTTTGTGGCTCCCCACAATTGCAACTTTACCGACTGATCAAAATGAGCTAATTTATAGGAAGAGCGACTGACGCTGTAATACTCCTCCGAGCGCGCCGCATAAAGGCGAAGGTGGTAGCACTGTCCAGGCTCCATGACTTTATTCAGCCGCTGACCGATGGATTCCCCGGTCCCGTTGTCACGAACCACCATGCCTACGTAGGTCTGGCCTTCTTTGGGCGCTTTGTTGACCCGAAACCAGCCACCGGGGTGAATATCCGGCGGTGTTTCCTCTGTTGACCCACAAAAATACCAGCTATGCGGCAATCGGCCTGCACCGGCATGATCCTCAAAGGAAGGATTCTGAAGCGCAATAAAATCCAGGGAATGCTGACTGCTCAAAGACATAGGTACTAGCAGAATTATGCATAAAAACAGTTTTCTCATCTCACATCGCACATTTACCTACACCAATAAAAATGGCGAGCCAGATCAGTCCTTTAAACAGAAAAAAGAGAAAACCGGCAATGCCAAAACGAGCCAGCCACGCTTTTAGTTTGCTGTTAGATTTGTCCTTGTTTTCCATCATGCATGTTAAACAAAACCAAATCAGGTCTGGATTACGCCAGGGTTAAATTTTTCTACCGGAGCATTATTGGCCGCTTGAATGCCTTGGGATATCCATTGCCGGGTATCCAGAGGATTGATGATGGCATCGACCCAAAGGCGTGCGGCGGCGTAGTAAGGTGTCGTTTGTTGATCGTAGCGATCAGTGATTTTTTTGAGTCGCTCCGCTTCTTCTTCCGGGGTGAGTTCATCTTTACCCCGACGAGCGGAGATTTCGATCTGCAACAAGGTTTTGGCAGCCTGAGCACCCCCCATTACGGCGATTTTGGCCGTAGGCCAGGCCACAATTAATCTTGGGTCGTAAGCTTTGCCACACATGGCATAATTGCCCGCTCCGTAGGAATTGCCCATCACTATGCTAAACTTGGGTACCGTTGAATTGGAAACCGCATTGACCATTTTTGCACCGTCCTTAATGATGCCGCCATGTTCTGAGCGGGTGCCCACCATAAAACCGGAGACATCATGCATGAAAACCAACGGAATTTTCTTTTGATTGCAGTTGAGTATAAATCGCGTGGCCTTATCAGCGGAATCTGAATAGATCACGCCACCAAATTGCATTTCTCCCTTGGCATTTTTGACCACCTGTCTTTGATTGGCCACGATACCAACAGACCAGCCATCAATTCTGGCATACGCACAAATGATGGTTTGGCCGTAACCTTCTTTATAATAGGTCAACTTGGAGTCGTCAACCAGTCGTTCCAGGATATCTTCAGTTTTGTAAGGGCTTGTTCTTAATTCAGGAAATATTTCCAGAATTTCATCAGGGTTTTCTTTCGGTGGCTTAGATTCCACACGATCAAAACCTGCTTTTTCAAAATGTCCGATTTTATCCACCAGGTCGCGAATGGTATCCAGACAGGTGGGGTCATCGGGCATCTTATAGTCGGTCACACCGGAAATTTCGGATTGAGTGGTGGCACCACCCAGCGTTTCTTTATCCACATCCTCACCAATGGCCGCTTTAACGAGGTAAGGACCAGCCAGGAAAATAGAACCCGTTCCCTCCACAATCAGGGCTTCATCAGACATAATGGGAAGGTAAGCGCCCCCGGCCACACAGCTGCCCATGATGGCCGCAATTTGGGGAATACCCATACTGGACATCCGTGCATTATTGCGAAAAATGCGACCAAAATGTTCTTTATCTGGAAAAATTTCGTCCTGCATGGGCAGAAAAACCCCGGCACTGTCCACCAAATAGATGATGGGCAACCGGTTTTCCATAGCTATTTCCTGGGCCCGCAAGTTTTTTTTGCCGGTAATGGGAAACCAGGCACCGGCCTTTACGGTGGCATCATTGGCGACAATCATGCACTGCCGCCCGCTGACATAACCAATACCACAAACCACGCCTCCGGCGGGGCAGCCCCCTTGCTCGGCGTACATTTCAAAACCGGCGAAGGCACCTATTTCCAGGAAAACAGAATCTTTGTCAACCAGATATTCGATGCGCTCACGGGCCGTCATTTTGCCCCGACTATGTAGCTTTTCTATTTTTTTTGGACCACCTCCCTGATAAATTTCCTCTAATCGGTGTTGCATTTTGGAGAGCAGCAACTTCATACTATCCTCGTTCTTGCTTTTTTCAAGGTCTATTTTTGCCATACTTTCAAATCTCTTGGGTTATTCTGGTTTTGAGGGCTTAAAATAGCCAAATTTCTCCCACGTAAAGCCCAATCACTTCACTTTTTATAAAGAAACTCCTTCTTTGACAAATTTAGTGGTCAAGCTAAAAGGTCGATCATAAGCGCCTGCAAGAAGCGTTGGTAGGCCTTTTAGCTTGACTCTGAGGCAATAAATCTGTCAAAGAACCAAGAAACTTACGGAAGTTGATTGATTATTCCATACGGAAAGCGTAGTAATACTCGCCGGGATAGTTTTCGTAGATGCCCTCGAGCATTACCTTCCCGCCTACATTTTCCAGTTTGGCCACAAATTCGTCTACACTTCCAATTTGTTTGTTATCAATATGGGTAATGACAAAGCCAGGGTCCATATTGGTACGCTCCATTTTGCTGCCGCGATAAATACTGATGACCTTTACGCCTTCTATTTTGAGTCGGCGTTTTTCCTCACGGGTCAGATTGCGCAACTCAAAGCCCAGATCGCGAAGCACTTCCCCTTCCTTGGCCGTGACCAATGTTGTACTGTTATTTTTACCTTTCAGAATAACATCTGTGGTGTACACTTTGCCTTTGCGGATATATTCAATGGTCACGCTATTGCCTGGACGATAGCGGCCCACCAACTCCTGCATTTCGGGCAGGGTTTCGGTTTCCACACCATTGATGCCAATAATCACATCATCTTTCTTTAGTCCGGCATCATCGGCACCGCTTCCCGGTGTTACGCGCTCGATGTACACACCGGCTACCGAAGGCAGATCGAGCTCCTCGGCCAGTTCGTTGGTTACCTTGTCAATGAATACGCCCAATACGCCGCGTTGTACGGTGCCGTAGTCCCGAAGGTCTTTGATCACCTTGCGGACCAGATTGCCCGGTACGGCGAAAGAATAACCCTCATAACGTCCGGATCGGGTGATGATGGCCGTATTGATACCAATGAGTTCACCGTTGGTGTTGACCAGGGCTCCGCCACTATTGCCGGGGTTGACCGCCGCATCGGTTTGGATGAAGGACTCAATGCGGTCCTGCCCCTCCAGAATTTCGATACTACGCCCCTTGGCACTAACAATCCCGGCGGTTACAGTCGAGGATAAATCAAATGGATTACCGATGGCTAGCACCCATTCACCAATCATTACCGAGTCAGAATTGCCAAATTCCAGAAATGGCAGCTTTTTGCCTTTTATTTTCAACAATGCCAGATCGGTTGATGGGTCGGTACCGATGACCTCGGCGCTGAATTCGCGCTGATCGGGTAGCGTTACCTCAATTTCTCCGCCATCCTCAATGACGTGGTTATTAGTCACAATAAAACCATCGGGAGAAATGATCACTCCCGAACCGGAAGAGGAACCGTAGGAACCACTGTGCCAGAAATCAAAGGAACCGCCACCCTGAACGGTACGGATATTGACCACGGCTGGTGTTACTGCTCCAGCCGCTGAGGTAAAATCTGTAGGTGCCGTAGATAAAAAGGTTCGCGGACGGATATCGTTGAGCGGATCTTCATTGTAATTGGTGTAGCGGGCAGGCACGGTTTCCCGAATGACCACTTCCTTTGGGTTATCAAAATATCGATAGATAAAAACAGCCAGGAATGCGCTTAACAAGGAAGAGGCCGTCATTAACAAAATATGCTTTCTCGTCATCTTATCGGGAATTAATCAGGTTGTAAATTAAACAAAGTCGGTTGATTTCGCAATGGCCGTTACCAGATTAACGTCACAATAACGGTTTAGAGTTTACCAGGGGCTTAAATCAGGACCATATTTTATGGTTCTTTGACAATTTTTGTGATTCAGAGTCAATCGAAAAGGATAAGCAACGCTTTTGATGGGCACTTATACTTGCCCTTTTAGCTTGACCACAGCCCGTCCCGATTTCACATCGGGGAGATTTGTCACAGAAGGATTTTTGTCTAATTTTGTAACATAGGATGCCTTTAGAACAAAAGATGATGATATTATGAGTGATGAACAGAAAGAATCGCAAGAAGAACCAGCTTATTCTGGCAACTTATTTAGCTGGCGTTTTTCCTTATTTGGCCTGGTATTAATACTGGTGCTGCTAGCGATAATGGCCTATCGACATTATGCGCTGGATGTGCCATTTGGGTTTAATGAAGATGCAAAACTAGAAGTGGTGCCGGATACATTGTTGCAAAGGGAAGAACCCGCCATCCAAGATTAAAAAAACATGGAATTATCATTTTATAAATATCAGGGCACCGGCAATGATTTTGTCATGATCGACAACCGCCAGCCCTCCATTTCGGAATGGAACGAGATGCGGGTAAGCCACCTTTGCGACCGGCGTTTTGGCATTGGTGCAGACGGGCTGATCTTGCTACAGAACCACCCGGATTATGATTTTCAAATGGTTTACTTCAATGCCGATGGGCGGGAAGGAAGCATGTGTGGCAATGGTGGCCGTTGTGTGGTGGCTTTCGCCAAATATTTGGGCGTCGTTGATCAATTCTGTAAATTTCTGGCGGTAGATGGGCCTCACGAAGCTAAAATCCGCCCTGATGGCTGGGTAGAATTGAAGATGAGCGAGGTAAGGGAAGTGGAAAAGGGAACAGATTATTATTACCTCAATACCGGCTCGCCACACTACGTGCAGTTTGTCGAAAACGTGGGAGACTGGGACGTTGTCGGCAATGGCAAAGCAATTCGGTATTCCGATCGGTTTAAGGCACGGGGCACCAATGTGAATTTTGTGCAAAATACCGATGAGGGTATTTCGGTAGCCACCTATGAGCGAGGAGTGGAGGATGAAACGCTTTCGTGTGGCACCGGCGTAACAGCAGCGGCAATGGCTTACCATCAGCAGTTTGGCAATGGTGAGAACAGCCGCACTGTAAAAGTGGCCACCAAAGGAGGTCAACTGGAGGTACGCTTTACACAAAAAGGCAGTACGTATACAGAGGTCTGGTTATGCGGCCCGGCCCAACAGGTATTCTCAGGAAAAATAAACCTCAAACATGACCTATGGAAGATGTGAAATTTCACCTGAAGTACGAGCAAAACAGCGATATGTTGCTCGATCTGAGTAAAAACTTTATGAAGACGAGTCCATTTAGGAAGTATCTCGTTTGGATACTGCTTTTTGCGGCTGTGATGTTTCTCATTTCCATGCTAAGCCAGACTGAAGGAGACCTCATGAGTCAACTAATGTCATACATTTTTCCCGTTGCCCTGATGCTTGGCTTATGGTACTTTTTATTTCGGTTTATCCTCAAAAAACAGATAAAAAAGCAGCAGGACTCCTCAAAAAGCCTGACTGGCTGGCGGGAATTGATCATCACTGAGAAGGAATTCTACCTCAATTCTCCATCTTCAAATACCACTTACCAGTGGGATATTCTTCACAAGTTTCAGGAATCGGTAGAAAACTATTTTCTCTACATTGCCGCCAATCAGGCGATTGTAGTGCCTAAAATCGCTTTTAAAAGCCGTGAAGAAGAACAGGCCTTTGTCTCTTTTATTGAAGGAAAAGTACCTCAGTAAAGTAAAAAAGTTCAGCAACAGTTTATGGAAATTAACCTGATCAGCGATACGGTAACTCGCCCCACTGCGAAGATGTTAGAAGCCATGATGGCCGCCAAAGTTGGCGACGACGTCTTTGGTCAAGACCCTACAATTAATGCCCTGGAAGCAAAAGCCGCTGCCTTATTTGGCAAGGCAGCAGCGCTGTTTTGTCCCTCCGGTACAATGACCAATCAGATTGCCATCAAAACCCATACACAGCCACTTGATGAGGTGATCTGTGACGAGTATTCACATGTGTACCAATACGAAACCGGTGGTTACAGCTTCAATTCCGGGGTGGGCATCAACCTGATCAAAGGCACCAATGGCAAAATCACGGCTGAACAGGTCGCTGCGGCTATCAAGCCCGTGTACGATTGGCTGCCACTGAGTCGACTTGTTGTTCTGGAAAATACCTGTAATAAGGGAGGTGGAAGCTATTACACGATCCCGGAAATGACACCCATTAGTCAGTTGTGCCGTGATCGGGGCCTGCGTCTTCATCTGGATGGTGCCCGTTTATTCAATGCTCTGGTAGAAACCGGAGAATCGACTTTGGAAGTGGGCAAACTGTTCGACAGCATTTCCATTTGTTTGTCAAAAGGTCTGGGCGCACCGGTAGGCTCTGTCCTCATCGGTGATACCGACTTTATCCGCCAGGCACGCCGTATACGAAAAGTCATGGGCGGTGGTATGCGCCAGGCTGGTTTCCTGGCCGCAGCCGGGATTTTTGCCCTTGATCATCAGGTGGATCGATTGAAGGAGGATAACGACCATGCCAAACAACTGGGAGAAGTACTTTCTTCTTTACCTTATGTAGCTTCAGTACGGCCGGTACAATCCAATATTGTGATTTTTGACCTGGCAGGAACGCAGGATGCATCCACCTTTCTGGAAAAACTCGCTCAGCATGGTATAAAAGCCACAGCTTTTGGCCCACAAACCGTACGATTTGTAACGCACTTGGAGGTCAGCGCTGCAATGATTGAAAAAACAATTGATGTGTTAAAAAGATTGGCTTAACTATTGCCGTTCCTTCCGCTTTTTAAGTTCATCACGGATTTCGGCAGCGCGCTCGTAGTTTTCCTCAGCCAGGACCTCTTCCAGCAATTTCTGCAAGGCATCATCAGAGTAAGAGGAGAGGGCATTTCCTCTTGGAACCCCTGCACTTTCCTCTACTGGTACTCCTTCTTCATCGTCCTCATCAGTTTCTTCCAGTACTACACCGGCTGCATCCAGAATAAATTCGTACGTATAGACCGGACAATTAAAGCGTACCGCCAGGGCCAGCGCATCGCTGGTGCGAGAATCAATTTCGATCAACTCTCCATCCTTAAGGCAGATCAAACGAGCGTAGAAAATGCCGTCGAGCAAGTTGTTGATAATCACCTCTTTAAGATCGATGTTAAAGGTCTCTAATGTATTCTTGAAAAGATCGTGTGTCAGTGGGCGGTTTGGGGTCATCCTTTCCATGGCAACGGCGATGGCCTGGGCTTCAAAGCTGCCAATAACGATCGGTAATCTGCGTGAACCATCTTTTTCTCCCAGTACCACGGCGTAATTGTGCGATTGGGCAACGCTGTGGGAGAGTGCTACGATATCTAAAGCTATCTTTCTCATAAATTCTTACTGTGCATCACTTTACACAACAAGCGATTAACCGATGAGGTTGTTCGTTTATTGCCAGATTTTTAATTGGACCCCTTACAATTTATCAAAGAGGGCACAAAAGTAACAATTCCTCGGCAAAATGCGATGGAATTCTGTTTATAATCCCTGTTTGGCCTGGTTCCACAGATGATCCATTTCTGCCAAATTCATCTCTTCCAGTGCTTTTGGGGCATTGGCTTCGATGTACTCAAATCGTTTTTTAAACTTCTGGTTCACCCGCTCCAGGGCGGTTTCCGGATCAATGCCTTCAAAACGCGCATAATTGATCAGGGAAAAAAGCAAATCGCCGAATTCTTCCTCTTTTTTGTCGAACGACATTTCCTCATCCATCGTTTCCTTAAATTCCGCCATCTCTTCCTCCACCTTTTCCCACACCTGAGCACTGTTTTCCCATTCAAACCCCACCTGTTTGGTTTTTTCCTGCATTCGGTAGGCTTTGACCATAGCGGGCAGTGAGTTAGGCACTCCACCCAGTACGGAGCGCTTGCCTTCCTGTAGCTTGAGCTTTTCCCAGTTTTTCTTCACCGCCTCCTCATCATCGGCCTGAAAATCACCATAAATATGCGGGTGGCGCTTGATGAGCTTTTCACAAACGGCATTTAACGCTTCCGCAATATCAAACGCCCTTTTCTCTTCAGCAATCTTGGCATAAAACACCATATGTAGCATCAAATCACCAATTTCTTCTTTTACGCCTTCCAGGTCTTGCTCCAGTATCGCATCGGCCAGTTCGTAGGTCTCTTCAATAGTCAGATTGCGGAGGCTTTCCAGGGTTTGCTTTCGGTCCCAGGGACACTTTTCCCGCAATTCGTCCATTATTTGCAATAATCTGGCAAATGCTTCAACTTTTGCCGCTTTGTTTTCCACTTTTCTCTTAATTTTGTAAATCGTTTAAATGACAAAAATAAACCTTATTTGTGAAGCTCGTGTTTAAAAGATGAGTTTTATAAATTAAGAAACCACGATTTTCATGGAGTTTTTATATGTATTAGCCATTATCTTTGTTGTATTCGGATTATCTTTTGCGCTGATCAATATCCGGCAGTTATTTACCGGTAAGGAGTTCAGAGGCACTTGTGCGACCAACAATCCGATGCTGAAATCCGAGATTGGCGAATGTACCGTGTGCGGTCGCAAGGAAGGTGAGGAGTGTCAGATGCCAGAAATTGAAAAAGAAGGCAATAAAGCCTAAGAAATACGCATGTTCACATTAGTCCTGTTGCGAATGGAGGAGACCCGGACGGCAACTTATAACTAAATCCCGAGACTTCATTCACGTTCGCGATAGCGATTTAATAGCAGTGAGGATTTCCTCGCTGCTATTCTTTTTCTATCCCATCGGAACAAGTCTATTAATAGGTGTTTGCTGCAATCATCACCAGTGTGCAGGCAATCTCCGCTTCAATGCCATTTTCCCTGGCCAGTTTGACCAATTCCGGATTTTCCGTGCCTGGGTTGAAGATGATTCTTTTTGGCTTTAAAGCCAATAGGTAGTCGTAGTATTCAGGCTGGCGGTCTGGCCCGATATAGAGTGTAACAGTATCAATATCATCTAACTCAGGCTTCCCTAGCAAAATCTCAATTCCTGCAATATTTCCTTTGCGAATGCCCAGCGCAATCGGGTCTTTACCGGCATCCAAAAGTCGGTGAATCGCCAGATTCGAAATCCGATCCGGGTTAGGAGAGGCACCGAGCACTAATGTTTTTCCCATAGATAAATGATCAATGTTGTTCAAATAAAAAATCAGGAAGCATTTACATAACACTTCCTGATTCGTATTGTTTGTCCGTTGAATATATTAGACCATCAATCGAATGGGATCTTCGAGAATGGACTTAAACGTCTGTAAAAATTGAGCGCCCGTTGCGCCATCTACTACCCGGTGGTCGCATGATAGGGTTACCTTCATCATATTACCGATGGCCAGTTCGCCGTCTTTTACTACGGCCTTTTCCACGATGGAGCCTACTGCCAGAATACAGGAATCTGGTGGGTTAATGATGGCCGTAAATTCTTCAATGCCAAACATCCCCAGGTTGGAAATAGTAAAGGTATTGCCCTGCATTTCATCGGGCTGTAGCTTCTTATTCTTGGCCTTTTCAGCCAAAGCTTTTACCTCCGTATTGATTTGCGAAAGCGTCTTCATATCCGCATAGCGAATCACCGGTACGAGCAAACCATCTGGAACCGCTACGGCTACGCCAACATTGACATCATTATTACGACGAATCTTGTCGCCCAACCAGCTGGAGTTAATCGCCGGATGCTGACGCAGTGCGGCTGCCGCTGCTTTGACCACCAAATCATTGAAGGAAATCCGGATCGGAGATACTTCATTGATGCGCTTGCGGGTAGATATCGCCTTCGCCATATCGATTTCCACGGTCAGGTAGAAGTGGGGAGCAGTAAATTTGCTCTCTGCCAACCGACGAGCAATGGTCTTCCGCATCTGCGAGATCGGAGTATCTTCGTAGTTAGCTTCGCCACCACCGAAGGTAAAAGGCACCACCGGTGGCGCTTCTTCCTTGGCTACTTGAGCCGCTGGAGCCTGTGCCGGAGCCGCTTCGGGGGCTGGCGCTGACTCTTGTTTTTCAATGAAAGCCTCTACATCGCGCTTGACGATGCGGCCGCTGTCACCACTGCCGGATATCTTGTCAATATCCACGCCCGCTTCCTTGGCCATACTGCGGGCCAATGGAGAGGCTTTTATTCTTTTGTCATTACCTGTGGATTCACTTGTTTCCGGCGTCGAAGCACTACTGGCAGGAGCAGCGGTCTCTTCCGGCTTGCTTTCCTCTTTTTCTTGCGCTTCATCAGCTTCGTCAGAACCATTGTCATTTGAGCTTTCGGCAGCTTCCAGAGCCGCTTTCCAGTCTTCCCCCTTTTTACCAATAACGGCAATCACTCCATCGATGGGGACGGGACCTTCTTTAACAGCAATATGCAATAAAACACCGTCCACAAAACTATCCAGCTCCATGGTGGCTTTATCAGTTTCCACTTCGGCAAGTGTTTCTCCGGCTTCTACCTGATCTCCTTCCGATTTTAGCCAGTCAACAATGTTGCCTTCTTCCATTGTATCGCTCATTCGGGGCATGCGAATGATTTCAGCCATAATATCTTTATTTTCGAATTTTGAAAGTAATCTCGCAAAGTTGCGATATTTTGTCCTATTTCCTGGTCAAAGTTAAGGTATTTTCAACACCATGAAGAACATAAGGTTTTAAAATAATAACTTTGCTGCATGAATTTTTCGTCCAAATTAATCGAGGAGGCCGTTGATGCCTTTGCATCTTTACCCAGTGTGGGGAAAAAAACAGCCCTCCGTTTGGTGCTGCACCTCATCAAGCAGGAGCCGGAGGTAAGCACCCAATTTGCGGAAGCCATCCTCAATCTGCGCAAAAATATCAAAAACTGCCAGATTTGCCACAATCTATCGGATGCAGATGTCTGTGTTATTTGCAGTGACAAGCGTCGCGACCGCTCGGTACTCTGTGTCGTAGAAGGCATTCGGGATGTGATGGCCATCGAAGATACCGGCCAATATAAAGGCTTGTACCATATCCTGGGCGGCGTCATTTCACCGATTGAGGGCATCGGTCCCAATGAGTTGAATATCGCCAGTTTGCATCAACGTGTTGCTGATGGAGAAGTGCGTGAAATGATTATGGCACTCAGCCCTACCATTGAGGGCGATACCACGATTTTTTACATCTCACGCCAGCTTAAGGAGCACGACCTCAAGATTAGTACCATTGCCCGTGGCGTCTCCTTCGGTGGAGAACTGGAATACGCCGATGAGTTGACCCTGGGCCGTTCGATCATCTCTCGAGTACCCTACCAGCGGGAATAATTGCGCTATGAAACTGTCCGTTATTATTGTCAATTATAATGTGCAATACTTTTTGGAACAGGCCCTGCTTTCGGTTCGTAAAGCGAGTAAGGGCCTGGAGGCAGAAGTATGGGTGGTCGACAATAATTCTGTGGATGACTCAGTAGAAATGGTGCGCCAGAAATTTCCGGAGGTGCACCTCATTGCCAATACCGATAATCCCGGTTTTTCAATTGCTAACAATCAGGCGATCCGCCAGTCAAAGGGGGAGTATGTACTGCTGCTTAACCCAGATACGGTAGTTGAAGAAGATACCTTTGAAAAGTGTATCAACTTCATGGACGAACATCCGGATGCCGGTGGTCTGGGGGTCAAAATGATCGATGGTTCCGGGAAATTCCTACCCGAATCCAAGCGAGGCTTTCCCGCTCCTTTTGTGGCTTTTGCCAAAGCATTTGGACTGGCCCGGTTATTTCCCAAATCAAAACTCTTTAATCGCTATCACCTGGGTTATCTGGATGAAAACGAAACCCACGAAGTAGAAGTGCTGGCTGGAGCGTTTATGATGCTCCGTCGTAGCGTGCTTGAAGAAATTGGACTGTTAGACGAGACCTTTTTTATGTATGGTGAAGATATCGACTTGTCTTACCGCATCGTAAAGGCCGGCTATAAAAACTACTATCTGCCTACCACCACGATCATCCACTACAAGGGAGAAAGTACCAAGAAAGGCAGTCTGAATTATGTGCGCACCTTCTATCAGGCCATGATCATTTTTGCGCGTAAGCATTTTAAAGGGGAAAAGGCACACCTTTTGATTCTGATGCTGCAACTGGCCATTTACGTGCGTGCCTTCATGACGGTGGTCAGTAATTTTTTGAAAAAAGCCTACCTCCCATTATTGGATGCCGCTGTCATTTATGGAGGGCTCTATTTCCTCAGGCACTTCTGGGCCAATTATCATTTTAAAAATCCCGACTATTACGATCAGTCAGTGTTGTATTTCAATTTTCCTTTGTATATCGGCATTTGGCTGGCCACCGTCTACTTTAGCGGGGGTTATGACGATCGCCAGAACCTTCGCAGACTGGTCCGTGGTCTAACCGTTGGCACAGTCTTGCTGGCAGCAGTTTATGGCTTTCTTGATCTCGAATATCGATCTTCGCGGGCGCTGATTCTGCTGGGGGCTATTTGGGCCGTGATTGGAACGGTAGCCTTGCGGCTGTTACTGCATTTTTTCCAATTTGGCAATTTTCGCCTGGGCAGAAACAAAACCAAAAATCTGGTTATTGTCGGTTCTTTGCCCGAAAGCAAAAGGGTTCAGCAACTGTTGCACCAGGCTCAAATACACAAAAATTTAATAGGAACAGTCGCGCCAAATGCGCAAATAGATTCAGGCAGCTACCTCAGTAGTTTGTCTCAATTAGATGAAGTGGTGCACATCTATAAGGTCAATGAGCTGATATTCTGCTCCAAAGATGTGACCGCCCAGCATATCATGTTGTGGATGACCAAATTAGGAGGGAATCTGGATTATAAAATTGTGCCAGAGGAAAGCCTCAGTATTATTGGAAGTCATTCAAAAAATACGGCCGGAGAATTGTACACCATTGATATCCAATTTAAAATAGCCACCCCGCTCAATCGCCGCAACAAACGCCTGCTAGATCTCATCATCGCTCTGACGCTTCTGGTAAGCTTCCCGCTACACCTTTTTTTGGTATCGAATCGCGGGGGGGTCCTCAAGAATATCTTTTCGGTACTGATGGGTCAAAAAACCTGGGTGGGCTACTGTCCTTTGCCAACGCCCAGCGCCAATGTACCCTCACTTCGGCCTGGGGTGCTCACTCTGGTTGATGCATTGAAAGTAGGCCAACTGCCGGAACAAACGCTACAAAGACTCAATTTTCTCTACGCTAAGGATTACGAAGCCAGCCAGGATCTGGACATCATTTGGAAGGGGTATCGGTATTTAGGAAATCGATAAATGAGGCAAAGGAACGGCCTGGATTATTTTCCCTTAAAGTCTGCCTTGCGCTTTTCGATGAAGGCACCAGCTCCTTCCCGGAAATCCTGCGTATTGGTGGTTCTCAGGAATGCTCCCAGTTCTCTGGCGAAGCCATCCTGGTCGTGTTGGAAATAGGCGTTAACGGCGGCAATGGTCTCCGCAATGGCTATTGGTCCTTTCTGAGCGATCTTCTGAACAATTTCCTTGGCTTTACCCACTTCTTCTCCGGATGGCACTACGTGATTGACCAGACCAAGACGATGGGCCTCCTCGGCACCGATCATATCGCCGGTAAGCAGGAGCTCCACAGCCTTACTTTTGCCAATATATTGAATGAGCCGCTGCGTACCGCCAAAGCCGGGAACAATACCCAGGCTCACTTCTGGTTGTCCAAATCGGGCGTTTTCTCCCGCAATGCGCAAGTGGCAGGCCATCGCCAGCTCGCAACCTCCGCCCAGGGCAAAGCCATTGACTGCGGCCACTACCGGTTTGGGAAATCGTTCAATCAGGAAAAAGATATTTTGACCGCGCCTGGCCATTTCCATACCCTCTTCACCTTTGAGGTCCAGAAATTCTTTTATGTCGGCTCCCGCTACAAAAGCCTTCTCTCCGGCACCCGTCAGAATGATACCCTGATAGCCCGTCCGACTGGGCGCATCATTACCAAAGAAGTGTTGTAGCTCCAACATGGTCTGCGCATTCAAGGCATTGAGGGCCTTCTCACGGCTAATGGTCACGATCAGCATTTGATCTTCAAGAGATATTTTCAGATTGGTATAATTCATGATTTCTCTGGTTAGTTTTGTTCGGCAAAATAAACATTCTGGGTATTAAAACAAAAACCCTTCTGTGTAAACAGAAGGGCAAAAACACACGATTGGATTGTGTGTGTTGGGGACAATATTCTTTTCTCGATGATTCGATGATCATACGGTGTTCTCAGGGACCATTAATGATTGAAGGGCTCGTTGATTATTTGATCATGGGAGTCATCAATGAATTGACGCTTCTTGTTTCATAGGGAAATAGAAAACTACAATCGGCTGTAGCCGACAACTTGAAAGCCTGGTGTAACTAATTCGCTACCAGTTTTTTATTTACAAGAGGGATGGAATAGATGGGTTAGTAAAACAAAGATAGGTCATTAAATTTAAATATGGAAATTATTGTATTACGAATCGTAATTTCCTGAGGGGTTGAAAGAACCCACCTTGTGAAAGCAAGCATAAAAAAAGGACGAGGCCTTGCGACCTCGCCCAGGTAATCAGGCGTAAATCCTGATTACAGCTAAGGGGGAACATTAGAATTTTTATTTGGGAATAAGGTGGCCAAAGGAAAGTCTATTCACTAGTCCGTTGAAAAGCTTTAGGCTAAGTAGCAATACTGGGGTGAAGAGTTAGGGCTCTGAGAGTTGTGATTGTAAACGGCAGGGTCGCAAGAATTATTATTTAAAAGCGAGTCCTTTTAAAAAAGAAAAGCGATGCTTCCATTATAGTGGAAACACCGCTTATTCAATTCTTCATATAACCTCTAAAGATTAGGCTTCAATCTCCTTGGAGTTCATAATCTTTGCCTGGTGGTTGATTGATTCCTGGTGGATGGCACGCAGGATAGATTCCATGAATTCAGGACTTAGTCCCTTCAGTCCACCTTTGGCAACAGCTGTCTCCAGAATTTCGCTCCAGCGCTGTGGTTGCAGGATGGCAATATTATTGCGCTTTTTGTAGCGACCAATACTGTCAGCCAATTCCATGCGCTTGCCCAGCAAATTGAGCAGTTCATCGTCAATCTCGTCAATTTCGTGACGCAGGTGATCCAGCGTTTCCAGAAACTCCATATCGTCGGTAGTCGGGTCGCGGAAGACAAGCTCGGAAATCAATGACTTAAATTGAGTAGGCGTAATCTGCTGTTCAGCATCGCTCCAGGCATCATCGGGCGTGGGGTGCACTTCGGTCATTACGCCATCAAAATTAAGGTCCATGGCCTTTTGTGCTACGTCTTTCAGGATATCGCGGCGTCCGCAGATGTGGCTGTTATCCACGATGATCGTCAGATCGGGGAACTGGCGCTTCAGTTCGATGGCAATCTGCCAGCGCGGTACGTTGCGGTATTTGGTTTCGCCGTGGTAGGAGAAGCCCCGGTGAATGGCTGCAATATTGGTGATACCCGCCTTGTAAATCCGCTCAATGGCCCCAATCCACAACTTGAGATCAGGATTGATCGGATTTTTGATCATCACCGGAATATCAGTACCCTGTAGTGCATCGGCTACTTCCTGTACAGAGAACGGATTTACGGTGGTTCTGGCGCCCAGCCATAACACGTCAATGCCGTATTTCAGCGCTTCGAAAACGTGCTGCGTTTTGGCCACCTCAGTGGTGACTTTCAATCCGGTTTCTTCCTTGACCTTCTTCAGCCATCCCAGACCTTCAGTGCCAACACCTTCAAAAGAGCCCGGACGGGTGCGAGGCTTCCAAATACCGGCCCGAAACAGGTCGATGTTTTGAGTGGCCAGTTCTCTGGCGGTTTGCAATACCTGCTCTTCAGTTTCGGCACTACAAGGACCGGCAATGATGAAGGGCCGTTCGTGTGTGGGTGCCATAAATGGCTTGATGTTCATTTTCATGATGGTACAATTTGTCTAACCTCTGCAAGAAGTGATTAGGATAATATTTTTTTAATTTTATTAGATTCTTCAATTAAGCGGTAAAAAGTATCGTAGTCCTGCTTGATCAACAAACTGCGGAAACGCGCCAGTTGGTTGATGTGTTCGTCGAGTACATCGAGTACATTATCGCGGTTTTGACGGAAAATGGGAATCCACATATCCGGAGAACTCTTGGCCAGGCGAACGGTAGAGCTAAAACCGCCACTGGCTAGTTCAAAAATGCGATCTTCATCCTGCTCTTTGGCCAACACCGTAAGAGCCAGTGCAAAGGAGCTGATGTGTGAAATGTGCGACACATAAGCCGTATGAATATCGTGAGAATGGCTCTCCAGCTCAACAAGCCTCATCGGGATGGAGTGGTACAGATTTCGAGTGATTTCAATGGCATCGGCATCACTTTTCTCCAGATCACACAACACCGTACACTTATGATCAAATAAGTTGGGAATGGCGGCTTCCGGGCCACTGTACTCGGTTCCGGCCATGGGGTGGGTGGCTACAAACCTACCCCGGTTGGGGTGATTGGCTACCCGCTCCAGCAGACGAACCTTGGTAGAACCCACGTCAATCACCACTTTTTGTTCAATTTGATCCAGGATATTCGGAAGCAATTCAAGCATGGCGTCCACGGGGGTAGCCAGCACCAGAATATCTGATTTGTCAATGGCTTCCGCCAATGGTAGATCCTCGTCAATCAAACGGCGACGGATGGCCTTGTCCAGGTTTTCCTGCTTGGCATCCACTCCGATAATATGATCGGCGAAGCCATTTTCCTTCAGGCTTATGGCCAATGATCCGCCAATTAGTCCAACTCCTATTATACTGATCGTCATACGTCCTTACTGGTTTTATAATTGATCCAACCGTTTGATCGCCTCCTCAAACTGAGAAGCCGGGCTGCAAAGGGAAACCCGCACATAACCGTTACCCTGCGAGCCAAAGATGCCACCCGGCGTAATGAATACATGACTCTTATACAGTACCTCATCCGCCAGTTCAAATCCGTCGCGATAGCGATCCGGCACACGAGCCCAGATAAACATGCCCACCTGGTCCTTGTCATATTTACAATCCAGAAGATCAAGCAATTGATAGACCTTGTTTCTCCTGCGGCCATATACGTCATTCAGTTGACCATACCAATCTGGCGGGTTTTGTAAGGCTTCAATAGCCGCCAGTTGTACCGGTTTGTACATACCCGAATCCATGTTGCTCTTAAAACGCAGGATAGTTTGCAGATATTCCGCCTTGCCCACCAACATTCCAATGCGCCAGCCCGCCATGTTGTGCGCCTTGCTGAGCGAATTGAGTTCCAGGGCCACGTCCATAGCACCCGGAACGCTCAACAAGCTTTCCGGCTGGTCATTTAGGATAAAGGCGTATGGGTTATCATTACAAATCAAAATCTGATTGCGGCGGGCAAAGGCGATCAATTCTTCAAAAAATTCCCTTGTTGCCTTGGCTCCCGTTGGCATATTCGGATAGTTGATCCACATGATTTTCACCCGGCTCAGGTCGGTTGCTTCCAAAGCTTCCAAATTGGGCAGCCAGTGGTGAGCTTCGTCAAGCAGGTATTCGCGGATCGTGGCACCGGTGAGCTTAGCCACCGCGCTGTAGGCTGGATAACCAGGGTTGGGCACCAGTACTTCATCGCCTGATTCTAAGTAGGTCATGGAGATGTGCATGATGCCCTCCTTAGAGCCGATTAGCGGCAACACTTGCGTTTGTGCTTCCAGGCTTACGCCAAACCAGTCTTGGTACCATTGGCCCATGGCACTCCGTAATTCCGGCAATCCGGCGTAACTTTGGTAACCATGGTTGTCATCGTCTTTACTATGCAGAGCGAGCGCGTCGATCGTTGCCTGCGAGGGCGGCAAATCCGGGCTGCCAATGCCGAGGTTGAGCACCTCGTGGCCTTGCGCCCGCATTTGGGCTATCTCACGTAGCTTCTTGGAAAAGTAGTATTCTTCTACTTCTCCTAGTCGGCTGGCTGGCTTGATAAATGTTTCTTTCAAGGTTTCCATGTTCATGTTCCTTTATTCGTCAAAATGCTGCCCGGTAGGGTAGATGCCGAGGATGTGTAAATCGTGTGTGAGGGGTTGAATGGCTTCAATAGCCTGTTGGTGGCCCACTTTGCCTTCGGTGACAAAATCGAGGAAGAACTGGTATTCCCACGGCTTGCCGATGATCGGGGCTGACTGGATTTTGGTCAGGTTGACATTATAGGCCGCCAGCACTGCCAGTACTTTGTACAGACTTCCAACTTCGTGATCCACTGCAAAACAGAGCGAAACCTTATTGGCTTCTGGATGAGGCACCACCTGATCGGCTTTTTCCAGCACCAGGAAGCGCGTATGGTTCTTTTTATTTGTTTCAATGCCTTCGGCCAATAATTCCATATCGTATAAAGAAGCGGCCAGGGTACTGGCAATGGCACCGACCTGATGCAGCTCTTTTTCGCGGATATTGCGGGCACTCAGGGCAGTATCTACGGTTTCAACCAGGCGAATGTGCGGATGCCGGGTAAAGAAATCGAGGCATTGCTGAATGGCAATGGGGTGGGAGTGTACCTCTTTGATATCTTCCATTTTTACCCCGGGCAGCACCATCAGGTTTTGTTTAATCCGCAGGTACACCTCTCCGGTGATCCGCAGGTCGGCTTTCTTCAGCAGGTGGTAATTGTGCATCAGGCTGCCGGCCAGGGTATTTTCAATGGCCATGAGTCCGATGTCGGCTTCTTCGCCTTTTTCTACCATTTTCACCAGCTGTTCAAAGGTGTGAGCAGGTACGATCTGCAAATTCGCTCCCTGAAAGCAGTGCCGGGCAGCAATCTCGTGAAAGGCACCCGCGTAGCCCTGGATACATACCTTCAGGGAGCCTTGTTCTATGGCTTCTCCCGAGGTGTCGTAGGTCGTTGCTGTCTTAGTCATGATCCTGGTTTTGTTGCCTTGAAAGTTTTCAAAGCCTTTTATTTCAGTTTATTACAAAAAAAAAGTCCCGTTTTGGCGGGACTTCACTGTATTCGATATTTTTATCTATACGGGAAAGCCCCTTATGGTTGACCATAAAAAAAGTAAAAAAAGAATCCCTCTCCGTACATTCTTGCGGGCTTCCGTCCGCAAAAATTGTCAGAGACACAAGAAGGATGTGTGGTGGTTTGGTTTGTCTTCATGACAGCTTGGTTAAGAGCAAAAAAAAAGTCCCGCTCTGCGGGACTCCCAAATTTATTTTTCAGTCAATTGAACAAAATTTAGCAGCCCCTTATGGTTGACCATAAAAGTAAAAGCTAAAAAAGTAAAAATAACGATTGTTCAACTGAGCTTGCATTGCGATAACTTTAACTGATACAAACCTAGGTATTTATTTCTGGCTTCGCAAATATTTGGTGATAATTTTTAAATCCCATTTTCACAGGTAAAAACGAAATTCAAAAATTATCACCAATGGCTGAAGGGCCTATATTCAAAGGGCTCTCAGCCTTGTGTTATACGGTATCTAATAGATCTATTCCACCATAACCTTTATGGAGGTCACCTGCTTATCCGTTCTCAATTGCAGGAAATAGGCACCCTGTGGAAGGGTATGTAAGTCCAATTCCTGGCGGTGTGCTCCTGCGCTCAGCTGGGTAGCCTGGTATAATCTCGCTACCTGCTGGCCGGTCAGACTGTACAGGTCCAAACTTACGGATGAGCTGTTTTCCAGTTCAAAGGAAACGAATAGCTCTCCGGTTGTAGGGTTGGGAGCAGCGGTAAATTCCAGCGTTTCCGGTGTGACCGGCTCTTCTGTATTCACCACTCCGAACGTAGAAGTAGGAATGTGTACATAATTAATCAAATTGGTGGCAGCCTCATCTTCGTCACCACGAGTGATCAAACCGGGTTTGAAGTCCTGCTGGTAGATGAACTCAACTTCAGTACCAACCTTAGGGTTCACGGTTGGGAATACTGCTTCAATGAATGGAATAAACTCTGGCTCCTCAATGACATCCTCATTGATGGCAGCGTAGGGCTCTGTCCAGGTTTCTCCACCATCCATCGAAGAAGTCAGGTAAATATGCCGATAATGCTGTGCATCATCCTGATTATAAAATTCTTCCGTTTCCATCACCATGGTATAGGCCAGGTAAATGTTGTTGTCGGCATCTACTCCGGCACTTGGAAAGCCGGTGAGCGATACAAAATAAAGCGCAATATTGGCAATGCCGGCAATATCAAGTACTTCATTATTATTTAAATCAATAACATCTACGATGGTGCGAATGGAATCCTCCCCATGGTTTTCGTTCCAGTAAGCCATGCCGCTGGTTCCTGGGAAGTAGGTCCAGCCAGCATCAGTCAGGTTCGCATCTTGCACGTACATTTCGCCAAAGAAAGCATGCACCATGCCATCGTTGTCAATCAGCACATGACCAGAGTTATCGGAGGTGAAAATAGCCATTGAATCTGGCGCCAGGGTATCTTGTGGAAGATCTTCAACAGTATAACCACTGTTGATTTCATACTTATCAAGCGGAAAGTCATGAACGGTCCAGGTGGTCCAGCTATCTCCATTGTCTTCCGACTTGGCTACGATGATATCGCCCCACTGGTTAAAAAGACCAATAGCTACGTTATCACCGTTGGCACTGAGTGAGTAGGAATCTGCATTATGAATCTCTTTCATTCTGCTGCTGTCCAAACCGGGAATGATGCCATCTGTGATATCCCAGGTTTCTCCGCCATCCTGTGAACGATAGTACAACAAATGGGCGTCAACACCTTCATAGATTTCTCCACCGTTACCCACTGGAGTGGCCACGGCAATGATGTGAAATGTTTCACCATCACTTCCTCCGGTCGCCATTCTTGGCCACAGACTGCCAAAAGTGGTACTGGTTGGAACATCAGCTTCGGTCCAGTCTGTTTCGCCAGATGCTCGGCGTAGGTAGTGCAGGCGATACTCCGGTGAAGTAAATACGTGCGACACAATCAGCTCATCCCCTGAATTGGTAATGCCGTGATTGGGCCAGCCGGTGCGTACATTGGCTTCCAGGCGTTCAGTGGGAATAGCTCCCCAGGCACCACCGTCGTACATATTGTAGCCAGTTCCCCTTTCCGGGTAAGCGGTGGGCGTGAAGCCTTGTGTCCAGGTAGCCATCAGGTTACCGTCAGGGCTGACCGAAAAACGATTACAAATGGAGTAATTGGTTTGTAAATCATAAATGGTCTCTCCAATGATCGTTTCAGTCAGTGGGCCACGAAATTGTACGCCACTGGAAGTAGGGGTGAAATCCTGTACCGGCACATCCAGGTTTTGCACATTAAGCCCTGTTTCATTTTGAGCAGTCATCGGCATAGGCTGCATCAGATTCGGGTTTTTCTGAATTCGTGTTGCCTGAGCAAAAACCATTGCTCCACACGACATGATCAAGGCAATCAGAAATAAGTGTCTAAATAATTGCATAAAAAGCGGTTTATGTGAAATAAAAGTATGATTTCCCGATATCCTTTATTGGGGTAATAAGGGACGCAAAAAGTGAAAAATGAGTTTTTTTGACAACTAATCCGCTTAGAAAGTACGTAGTGTGAGGCTCACTAATAGCCTGGACTAATGTACACATTTTTAAGCAATACCTTCAAGATTGCAAATACATTGTAAGACAATTTACAATTTAGAATAACAATTAGAAAACCGATACCAAATACAACTGGTACCGGTTTTCCAACCTATCAAATAAAAGATTTAATTCTACTGTGGTGGTTTACTTTACCACCAGCTTGGAAGTAGCAACACCATTTTCAGTCTGCAATCGGACTACGTATGTGCCAGCGGTTAGGTTGCTCACATCAATCAATCTGGCATGTATACCGGCACCGTAGTTGGCACGGTCAATATTCATCACCCGCTTACCCATCACATCAAGCAGGTCGATGCTCAACTGAGTAGCCTCAATCAGATTGAAATCGATGAATACCTGATTGCTGGCTGGGTTGGGCGCTACGCGTAAGCTGTTGTTTTCCAGGAATGGATGCCTGGTATTGACAACGGCGCCCCGCTCTAGAAATTCACTTTCATCAAAACCGGCTCCGGAAACATAGTAATAGTTAATAGGCGCCAGATCATTACTGACATCAGTAGGAATACCATAGGTAATGGGCATTTCATAATCGAAATTGGTGCCATTGTCCTTCACTACCGGAGAAAGGTGGTGATAATAGCTCACGGTGGCCATATCCGTAAATTCGAAATCCATGAAGTCTGTACCCGGAGACCAGCCAAAGTTCTTCAATTTTGCGACATACCCATCCGCAACTCGATATCCGTGTGCCCAAATGTCGGGATTGACATTGGTGTTATCTGCGTTTTCGGGATCGACGTAGTAGGTCATCGCATAGCTAAAAAAGACGTGGTCACCACCTGGCGTTCTTCCGGCCTGAGGGCGCGAATCAAGACTGGCAGTGGCGGCTCCCAAATCGGCGTCTTCATTATAGTAACCGGCAATACGGTAGTGCTCCCAGGTTTCACCATCAGTGATAAAATGAAACATCTCATTGGCGAAAGCCCCCACCCACACAAAACCAAATTCATCTTCATTAGTAGCCTCGTTGGAACTGGAAGCCATTTGTGCGAAGATGTGCAGTTTGCCGTTGGCATCAACAGTCATATCATAAAGTGACATAAACGGAATCTGCGGAGAGCCACTACCAATAGTGTCGGATGTACCATCTCCATCTGCATCAACTGGGATAGTATAGGCAATCAAACTGTCCATTTGCTGGTACTGTACGCGTGCTTGCTTTTCCCAGTCATCGCCACCATTGGTTGTTTTCCAGATAATGGGCTTGAAACTCGGAAATTCCATATCATCATCGGCGTCGACGCCGATGATCACAGCATAACCTGTCAGACCATCCGGTGCAAATTCGATATTGGGGTTCACGGCAATGGAGTCAATGCTATTGTTGTAGTTTAGTGTAAACTCCGTATAAGTCCGGTCAAATGCATCCGTACCAGCATTATACTCCAACTTGGTGACAATAAATGGATTAAACAACTGATGAGGTAGATTTTCTTCCCGACGGTAAGTGGCGTACCACAGTGATCCGTCATTATTATTGTAGGTAAGACCAAGAGGGATATAGATATTTGAATCCGGTAAGGTATAATAGTCTTCGGCAATGTTATTGCCACTCAGATCAGAAGAGGCTACATATTCCCAGCCCCAGCCATTACCGTAGTCGGGATCATTCCAGAGACTGGCGCCAATACTGACGAAACGGGCATTGGCCAGATCGGTATTGCCCGGGGGATTGTATATAGCACCATTGGGGTAGCGATTGCCATTGATGGCAACCCCATTGTCGGCCATTAGCGTTGGAGTCAATTGCTTGTTGGTGGTATCCCAGGTCATGCCTCCATCAGTGGAAACGTCAAAACTAACGATGCCACTTCCTCCCGGTGCACCAACATTCTGGCGATGGGCGAAGACCAACGCATTGAGTTCCGGGTTGTAGGCCAGCGTATTTTGACCTTCGACTAAAACGGAAAAAACGTTAAAGGATGACCCCAATGGAATACTGTAAGGATCATCGGTGCGAAAATTGATATCTGCCGGATGGGAATCTTGCTGATTGGGCAATTGCAGGGCGGGATCCGTACCCGGAATGTCCGGATTCAAAGCCGTACCTACTTTTGCTTTCTCTGTATCCGAAAAAGTCCTTTGTGCCTTTCGGGCAGCATCGGATTGGGCCATTGCGGTAAGGCCAAAACCAGCAAATAAAGCGATTAGAAATACGTGTCTAAATGATAGCATAAAAAGCGGTTTATGTGAAAAAATCAAAAGCTGGTTGGAGCAGCGTGGGCAAGCGCTCCAAAAACGACTAATGAGTTTTTTTCAACAACTAATCCGCTTGAAGAAAGAAAGACAATGCTTGACAAATTTTGTCAAAAAACAGGAAAGAAGAGTGTGTACTAATGAGTAAAAGTCAGCTCCAATTTACACAATTTCAAAGAATCCCCTAAAATAAAGAGAGTAGATTGTAATATGGCTTACAGTGGGCAAAAAGAAAACCGGTGCCAAATCCCATTTGGCACCGGTTTTTAAGGAATCAGATCCTTAATCTAAGGATCTGATTTTATTAGTTGTCATTACTTCACCATCAGTTTGGTGGTAGCAATGCCTTTTTCAGTTTGCAAACGAACTACGTAAGTACCTGCGGTCAGGTTGCTCACGTCAATCAACTTGGCATGTACACCGGCAGCGTAGTTAGCGCGGTCGATGTTCATTACCTTCTTACCCATCATGTCAAACAAGTCGATGCTCAACTGAGTGGCGTCGATCAGGTTGAAATCGATGAATACCTGATTACTGGCAGGGTTAGGCGCTACGCGCAGGCTATGGTCTACCAGGAATGGATTCTGAGTATTTACAACAGTTCCACGCTCTACAAATTCGCTTTCGTCAAAGCCAGCATTGAAGAGGTAGAAGTAGTTGATTGGTGCCAGGTCATTTTCAGTATCAGTTGGGATACCGTAAGTAATTGGCAACTCATAATCAAAGTTGGAACCGCCGTCAACAACGACTGGTGACAAATAGTGGTAGTAACCTACTGTGGCAATATCGGTAAATTCGAAATCGTCGAAAGTAGTACCAGGAGACCAACCGAAGTTCTTCACGTTGGCAACATATCCGTCAGAAACGCGGTAACCATGGCCCCAAACATCAGGATTGGTATTGATGTTGTCCGCATTTTCAGGATCTGGATAGTAAGTCAGACCATAAGTAAAGAATACGTGGTCGCCACTTGGTGTACGACCTGCTTGTGGACGGGAGTCAATACTAGCGGCAGCGGCACCGAGGTCGCCATCTTCATTGTAGTAACCGGCAATGCGGTAGTGTTCCCACTCTTCGCCGTTGTCGCCAGGGCCAATGAAATGAAACAACTCATCGGTGAAAGGACCTACCCAGATGAAACCGAATTCATCGGCAGTTTGTGCGTAGTTAGAGCTGGACAACATTTGTGCAAAAATGTGCAGTCTGTTATCAGAGTCTACCGTGATATCATATAAGCTCATGTAAGGAATCTGAGGAGAACCAGAACCGATTGAGTCAGAAGAACCGTCACCATCAAGGTCAACGGGGATCGTGTAAGCAATCAGGCTGTCCATTGTTTGCCACTCAACACGTGGTTGCTTTTCCCAGGTATCACCACCATCAGTGGTTTTCCAGATGATAGGCTTAGAACTTGGGTAAATCTCTGTGTCATCAGCATCAACACCCTGGATCACAGCATAGCCAGTCAGACCATCTGGTCCAAACTCAATTCTTGGGCTTACCGCAAAAGAGTCGATGCTATTCTCATAGTTCAATGGCAGATTGATTGACGTACGATCAAAGGCATCAGTACCGGCATTGTATTCCAACTTGGAAATAACAACAGGATTGAACAACTGGTGAGGCAGACTTTGCTCTCTACGGTAGTTGGCATACCACATTGACCCATCAGTGTTGTACACTAAACCAAGTGGAATGTAAGCATTAGTGTCATAGATTGAGTAGTAATCCTCTACTACTGCTGATCCATCCAGATTAGAAGAAGCTACGAATTCGTAACCCCAGCCATTACCGAAATCAGGGTCGTTCCACAAACCAGCTCCAACTCCTACAAAACGTGCATTAGCAGGATCGGTGTTTCCCGGAGGGTTGTAAATAGAACCGTTTGGATAACGGTTACCGTTGATAACGGTACCATCGTCAGCCACCAACATTGGAGTAACCTGCTTGTTGGTAGAGTCCCAGGTCATACCGCCATCAGTGGATGCATCAAAGCTGATGATACCACTTCCACCAGCAGCACCAACATTTTGGCGGTGGCAGAATACTACTGAGTTAACCTCAGGATTGTAGGTAACGGCATTTTGTCCTTCAATCAGTACGGAGAAAACATTGAAAGAAGAACCCAGTGGAATACTATAAGGATCGTCCGTACGAGAATTTACGGTTTCACTGTGTGGGTTTTCCTGATTTGGGACCTGCAGGGCCGGACTTACTCCGGGGATGTCGGGATTGGCAATCGTCCCGTTCTTGGCATTAGCTTTGTGAGTGAAGTGTCTTTCTGCTTTTCTGGCTGCATCCGACTGAGCGGACAACAAACCAAAGGTAAACATCAATGCAATTAAGGGTAGCAGTTTTTTCATACCTCTCAAAAATTTTGGTGAATAAATAGATGCTCTCGCTATTACGAAAAGGATCAAGGTTTAAAATGTTTGGACCTGATCCGTTTTCTTTTGCTCCTAATAATACTCCCGTTAGCGATCAATTGTTTTGTCAATACCTGAAATTGGTTGCACAACTACGCTGAAAATACCACTAAAAGGTACAAGCCATAAGGCTTTCAACAACTTTTAGCAGGGGAATAGTTTTAACATAAAATCAATGAAAATGTGGTGTAAAATTTCTGAGTTTGATCCAAATTCCGGGCCAATATACGATTTTCCAGAAATTATAAAGGCCGATCAATAATTTTGCTGCATAATCTTTTCTACTTAATTATGGCTTGTGCCGCGACACGTAAGCAAAATTCTGGTTCGAAATTCTAAAATAATTGCTGAATATTTTGTCAGCCAGCTGTCAGGTAGTAGGATTTTTTTGATTGAGGAGGTGATGGAAGTTTATGAGGTTTAGAGAGTTTATGAGGTTTATGATAGATACCGTCTGTTTGTGACCGACCCATAAACCTAATAAACCCTCACTTTGGTAGTGTTCTTAATTCCAAGTGCCAGCAGAATAATCAAGCAACCACTTCAAGGTAAGAACTGTGTATAAACCTCATAAACTTTTCAACTTACTGTTTCTCCACCATCCGTGTCACCTCCAGTCCGTTTTGTTCAATGGAAATCAGGTAGGTACCGGCGGGTAGTCTCTTTAAGTTAAGGAGTTGCTGGTAGACCCGATTCATTTGAATTTGCTCTTCTTCGATCAGGCTGCCGTTTTGGCTGCGTAAGCGCATGGTAAATGTGCCTGCACTTGGCCCGGCGATGTCAACCATCACATAATCCTGGGTTGGATTTGGTGTCAAAGTGAATTTTTCCAAACCTAATGACTCCATCACACCCAATACCAAATTAAACTCATCACTGGTAGAGGTACAGCCATTGGCTGCGGTGACTTCAATGGTGTACAAACCAGGCATTGCCGCAGTGTACATAGCAGTATTTGCACCGTCAATCGGGGAACCATCCAGGAACCATTGGTAGCCGGAGTATTCATCAGGAACAGACAGCATATTGTCGACCACCGTAATCATGGGAGCCTCCGGGCTGCCATTGGCGATGGTGAAAGTCTCTTTTTGTTCACAACCATTATCGTCGGTGACGGTCACCTCATAGGTGCCAGCTTCTAAACCTGTGAGGTCTTCGGTAGTGGTGCCATTGGACCAGTTGTAGCTCAGAGGATTGACTCCTCCTTCCAGTGTCAAATCAATGCTGCCATCGGCATCACCGGCGCAGGTCTCATCGCTGGCGGACGATGACAGGGCAAAGTCGGTACAAAGCTCAACAATTCTGAAAATGGTCCCATTTCTGCCCACCAGGTAAAGTTCTCCATTTTGGTCTTCGCCAAATGAGGCAAAAATGTTGTTGTTGGCATTGAGCAACTCCTCATTTTGCCATTCTCCATCGCCATTGCGGAACAAGGTCCAGATGCGGCCGGAGCAATAATCCGTATAAAGGTAGAATCCCTGAAGTTTCGGAAATTCACTACCGCGATATACGTAGCCTCCGGTTACGGAACAGCCTACACTAAAGTTATTTTGATAAACATGGATGGGGTCAGTCAAATCGGTAATACCGCCACACTGGCTAAGGTTATAGGCCTCATTACCTTCGTAGCAGCGCCAGCCGTAATTTTCGCCGCCGGGGCTGCTGGCTGGTTGGAAATCAATTTCTTCCCAGGCATTCTGCCCCACATCACCAATCCACATATCTCCGGTTTCACGGTCGAAGCTGAAGCGCCAGGGGTTACGTAATCCAAGGGCCCAGATTTCGTCAAGGGTGAAGTCATCGTTGGCAAAAGGATTATCCGGTGGAATGCTATAAGGATCACCATTATCGACGTCAATGCGTAGCATTTTACCCAGGAAAGTCTGTCGGTTTTGTGCGTAGTTATCAGGGTCACCGCCAGAGCCCCCATCACCCAGGCCGGTGTATAGGTATCCATCAGGCCCAAAGGCTACATGCCCGCCGTTGTGATTGGAGTAAGGCTGGTTTTCCGTAAGGAGAATCAGCTCGCTATCGGGGTCGGCTATATTGGGATCGCTTTCGCTAACCGAAAAACGAGAAAGCCTGGTATCGCCGGAATTATCAGAATAGTTGACGTAGAAATAGCCGTTTTCAGCGTAGTTGGGGTGGAAGGCCAGGCCCAAAAGCCCTCTTTCATTGGCGCCTGAGTTGATTCGGTCGTCAATATCCAGGAATGGCGTAGGCAATACCTGGCCGTCACTCATGATGATCCGGATTCTACCGGCCTGCTCAATGACAAAAAGGCGATCATCACCGGCATTGGTCAGTCCGATGGGTTGATTCAGCCCAGTGGCAAAAGTTTCCAGGTCAATGACTGGTATATTTTGTGCTTGCAATTGCAGGGAACAAAGAAAAATAAAGCATAGAAAGGCGAAGGATTTTTGCATAATTATCTTTTTGAACCGGCGAGTTATTTCGCCTGGGTTTGAGGAATAAAACTTATGAACTAAAATCAGCGGGAAAAGTTCGCGTCTGTTCTGGCACGAAAATTAACCATTTCCCCTTGATCGATTTAATGGTAAAATTGCATTTTTTTGGATGGGAGTGTACAAATGCAGATTTTTGTGTTTTCAGAGTGAGGAACCGGTAGCATTCCCGTAAGGAAGATGTTGAAAAAATGAATGGCACCTCTGGATATCCCTCGAAAAAAAGTAACTTTATCGCCATAATGGAAACAAAAGCTTATGATGTCTAAAATCTTACCTGTTTTATTGTTTGTTTGCGGTGGTTATTTCTTCGCTGCTGCGCAACTGCCCAAATCCAATGTTTACCTTTTCGATATGCGCCAGGTATCGGATACTACCTTTGAATTTTCCAAACCCAGATATCTGACCCATTTCAATAATAGGGGCTATAACAACCAACCGGCTTTCTTCAGCAATAATGAGCTTTATCTGTCCTTGCAGTTGCCTTATGAAGCTCAACCGGACCTCTACGTTTTTGATCTGGATAAAAAGACTAAAACACGGGTAACTGAAACTGTGGAAGGCGAGTTTTCGCCCAGCCGTATGCCCGATTATTACAATTTTTCCGCTATCCGTCAGGAAGTTAATGGCCGTGACACACTGCTGCGCCTTTGGCAGTTTCCTGTGGACCGTCTTTCAAACGGCAAACCAGTATTCAAATACCTCAACGGTATTGGCTATTACAACTGGATCAATAGTTCGGAAGTAGCCATTTTTGTAGTAGACAACCCATCCTATCTGGCCATTGCCGATACGCGTACCGATGATGTATACCCAATTGCCACCAACGTGGGGCGCTGCTTCCAAAAGTTGTCGAATGGCAGCCTGGTGTACGTACAGAAAACGGAAAACGGCACCTGGCTCCTCATGGAGAAAAACCTTTACAATCGTTCGCGTCAACCTACCAAAATCACGAATACGCTTACCGGCAGCGAAGATTTTGTGGTGCTGCCCGATGGCACTTTCCTGATGGGTAAAGGTAGCCGTTTGTATAAATTTAACCGCTACAGCGACCAGGAGTGGATCGAGGTGGCTGACTTCCGCTACTACGATATTCGCAATATCTCTCGTTTGGCACTTAGCCCGGATTACAAACTGGCTGTTGTCGCGGAATAATGAGCATCCATATGTTTCAAAAATATTTTATTGCCTTACTGGCAATGACGCTTTTATGTTTGTCAACGGTTGACGCGCAATCCAACAAGGAGTACCGGCGCCATATCAAAAAACACCGGAAGGAATACAAGCTGGATTTCTTAAAGAATCCAAGTTCCCCGTTGGACCGCAAGGGCGTGAAGCAATTAGACTTCTTTGACGCCGATCCTGCCTATCAGGTAGTCGCCAAATTTGAGCCGGTAGAGGATGCCGAGCCATTTGATATGGCTACCTATGCCGGTACCACTCAGCCTTATGTGACTTATGGAATTCTTCATTTTGAACTCAATGGCACCAAGCACGAACTCACGGTGTACCGTAGCCTGCGCTTGCGCAACATGCCCGGTTACCAGGATTATCTCTTTTTACCTTTTAAGGACTCGACAAATGGGGAGTTGACATACGGTGGCGGCCGCTATCTGGATTTTCGTACAGGAGATATTCAGGATTTTGAGTTGGCACTGGATTTTAACAAGGCTTACAATCCCTATTGTGCCTACAGCGATGGGTACCAATGCCCGATTCCACCGGTTGAAAATCATCTAAATGTAGCGATTCCGGTAGGGGAGAAGGCTTACGAGGAAAAGCAATAGCCCTATCCGTAAAAAATAGCCTGCACCACTTCTTCCCGCTTACTGCGACTGATCGGAATTTTGTGATTACCGATCTCCAACATATTGCCGTTCAGCGATTGCACCCGATTTCTCGCCACAATATAGGATTTGTGCACCCGCAGAAAATGACCCTCCGGAAGCAACGCTTCAAGATTTTTGAGACTTTCCAGGGTGACCAGGCGGGCATCTTCACATACAATGCGGACGTACTCTTTCAGGCCTTCAATAAACAGGATATCGGTATACTGTACCTTGACAAGCTTACCATCTACCTTGACGGTGAAAAACTCGGAATTTTCTATGCTTTGCAGGGTGCCGGGCACTTCCTTTTGCTCTTTAAGCAATACTCGCGCCTTATTAACGGATTGAAGAAAGCGTTCAAAAGAGAAGGGCTTAAGTAGGTAGTCGGCCACATTCAAATCGAAGGCTTCCAGCGCATAGTCGGCATAAGCGGTGGTAAAGATAGTGACCGGAGCCTGAGGTAATGTTTTTAACAAATTGGTCCCGCTGAGTGTGGGCATCTGTATATCAAGGAAGAGCAGGTCAATTTGCTCCTTTTGCAGAATCTCCAGGGCTTGCATAGGGGATTTTACCTTCGCCACAATTTCCAAGTCGGAAATATTGCCGATAAAGCCTTCCAGCAGGTTGAGGGCGAGGTATTCGTCGTCGACCAAAAGCGTTTTGATGGTATTCATTTGAGGGTTAGTTGTAAATAGGTTCTAAAATGGTTTTCCGCTGCTTCGATCTCAATCTGATGGCGATCGGGATATTTAAGGGTCAGCCGTTTTCTGATATTGGTCAGGCCCACACCACCGACTTTATCCTTTTGTCGGTCGTTTTCGTTGCGGGTATTGTAGGTTTCAAAAATTAATTGATGACCACTCAATTTCAGCTTGATTGTTACCCTGGCTTTAGAATTAGAATCAAAATCACAATGTTTGAAGCAATTTTCGACCAATGGGATGAGGATCATCGGTTCAATTTGTGCCCCGGTGAGGTCGCCGTCAATCTGATATTGGATATCCACTGGCTCCTCGTTGCGCATCTGAAACAACTCAATAAACTCCTGAATTTGTTCACTTTCCCGCTTTAGCGAAACCAGCTCCGCCCGACCTTCGTAGATAACATAACGCAACAAACTGGAAAGCTTCAGCACCATGGTGGCTGTTTTGTCCGATTTGGCTACAGCCAGTGAATAGATATTATTTAAGGTATTAAAAAGGAAATGTGGATTGATCTGAGCTCTAAGGAATTGCAGTTGGGCTTCGTTTTGCTGGTTGATGGTTTCCAGTGCCAGCCGTTCATTTTCGGCCCGATTTTGCTGAATTTGGTAGATCGTACTTACCAGAATAATGCCCACATTAGTAACAAAGGCTGCAAAACGCCAGCTATTGGTTTTGTCTTCGCGCACCATTGATAGATCGACTTCCGGAAATTGCAGATTCAGTTGCACTCGAATCATGGCCATCGCCAAAATGAGCAAGGTGATGAGACCTAGGTAGGGCAGGTAGCGCTTGTGCTCCACGTAGCGATCAACGAGGTAGAGATTAGTATAAAATAGAATAGCCATGGGGAAAACGTTGCCAAGGCCCCTCAAAAGACTATCCCCGATAGGAAGGAAACGAATAAAGAGACCGCCGTAGACCACCAGGATCAGACACCAGATGCCCACGTGGCTTAGCCATTTCAACGTTTTGCCCGATAATTGTTGTGAACGGTTCATGTCGTTTATTTTAGCTGCCACAAAACTAGCCAATTTTCAAAGCCAGAAAGTTGAATTTCAACTAGTGGTCGCTAAGCTTCAATGAATGGCATCAATTGCCCGATTACTGGTAAAGTAAGCGCTAAATGGCCTAAAACCAACCAAAATAGAAGGATTTTGTGGAGTTACTCCCACACGTTGAAGGTTTTTGACCATTGATTGAAAAATGTTGCTGCACTGCCGATTTGGGGATTCTTTTGTGATCGAAATCAACATTCAAAAACAAAAAAATCACTTTCAAATCATGAAAACAGTAATGCAAAATTCCCAAAGAATCAATCTATTACAATTTCTTGCTCTTGTGCTGGCCATCGGTTTATTATCGGGCTGTAACAAGGAAGAAGAACAACAAGTGACTACTGTATCGGAAGAAGACGCTGTAGAGGTGGTCGAGAATGCACTGAAGGTAGAATCGGAGGGCTTGACCGCTGAGGTAGAGGATGCGGCCCAGGTGGCTGATGAATACGCTGAAAAAACAGAAGTGCCTTGTGGCGAAACTTTTGACTCTACCGCAGTGTACAGCCTGACCAATACCTATATCACGGCCGATTATACCAGTAGCTGGTCCTGGACCCTCAGCTGTAATCAGCAAAATATACCCACCACGCTGGACTTCACCCGAACTACGGAAGGAGACTACGAAACCACCCGCATGGTGTCGGACGACAGTGCAACGGGTGCCTGGACCCTCGATAATTTGCTGCTGGGTGACGCCTATACCATTAATGGCTCCTATGTGCGGACCGGTAGCCAGGAGTCTAAGGTGCGCAATATGACTACTTTTAGTTCCACAGTAGAGTTTGCCCTGGCTGATGTGAATGTGGACAAGGACCTCTACCGAATCACCGACGGAACAGCTACGTTTACTATTAGCGGAACCGGGTCGGGCGGACGCAGTTTCCAGTACACAGGAGAAATCATCTTCCTCGGTGACGGCGCGGCTACGATAACCATCAATGGAAACACCTACTCTGTGGACTTGTATTAAAAGAAAAAAAGATCAGACATTGGAAGAAAAGCTTACCCCCTCGCTTTTCTTCCAATTTTTCCCATTGTACATTAACTCATTCAATCCATACCCCATGCATATCCTAATCGAGCATTTCGGGCTGATTCCCGGCTACTTCCTGGCTGCCTTGACTATTTTTTTGCGCTACGCCTTTTTTGCCGGATTAGCATTTTTCATTTTCTACTTTTGGCGAAAGCCCAATTTTCTACGACTAAAAATTCAGGAGAGATTTCCCAATGCCCGTCACATCTGGCATGAGATCAGTCATTCCGTGTATACTGCCTTTATTTTTGCGCTGATGGGCGTTGGTATTTATTTTTTGCGCCAGGCTGGCTATACCCAGCTTTATCTGGATGTATCGACCTACGGTTGGTCGTATCTGGTATTTTCCTTTGTTTTTCTGGTGTTTTTACACGACACCTATTTTTATTGGGCACATCGTTTGATGCATCATCCGCGGCTGTTCAGGTTGCTACATAAGGTGCACCACCAATCGTTTAATCCCACACCCTGGGCCGCCCTGGCTTTCCATCCACTTGAGGCCATTTTGGAAATAGCCATTGTACCAATTGCTATTTTTATCATTCCCTTTCATCCACTGGTGTTGTTCCTCTTTGCCACCTGGTCATTAGCCTGGAATATCATCGGCCACCTTGGGTTTGAGCTGTTTCCCCTAGGCTTTGTCCATCATCCGGTGTTTCGGTGGTTGAATACCTCTACACATCATAATATGCACCATCATCGCTCGGGATGCAACTACGGCCTCTACTTCAACTTTTGGGATACCTGGATGAATACCAATCACAAAGCTTACCGGGAAACATTTGATCGCATCACTCAGCGGGGAAAAGCAGCGTAAACAGATTTTTACTAAATTGCAATGAATACAACTGGCAAAAAATGGAAACGAAAAAATATTTTGGCGTTACCGGTCTAATTGATCTCTTTGAACGCACTTTTGATGGTGATGCCTGGCACGGACCTTCTGTGATGAAGGTATTGCAAAACTTCCCTTTGGAGCAAATGAATGCCCGGATTGGAGATGGCCACAGTGTGATAGAATTGGTAGAACACATGACAGCCTGGCGGCAGTTTGCCATTCACCGTTTGCAGGGAGATAAGACCTATGAAGTGACCGAGCTGGAAAACTTCAGGCCACGTGAAAATGCCGGTGAGGAAGATTGGCAAAAGGCCATCGAAGCACTGGAGCAATCACAAAAACAACTCCTGGAATTATTAAAGGACTTTCCTGCCAATGAATTGTCGGCCTTAGTGGATGGGCGTTCTTATCCTTTCTATGTGCTGTTGCACGGATTGATTCACCACGACTTATACCATCTGGGGCAAATCGTGTTGTTGAAGCGACTATAAGTTTTACCTGATTGGTTTTGAAAAAGATTGCCCAACCACAAAATGTAGCCAGGCAACCCAAAACCGATTTAAGTACGACTTAATGTGTTTCACATCGTGAAATTATCCTTGTCAGCAAACCTGATTGACCCCGCAGGAAAATGGGCTTGCCTTTTTTGGTTAAACAACAAAAAATAGTTTTTGTGCAGGGAGACTCAATTTCCCTGATCGGATTTGGGAAGGTTAGCGCATGTTTGAAGCTCAAAACATGCTTTAAAACTGGGAAAGTTAGCGGCAGTGTTTGTGAAAGTTTAAATGAGGGCTTCCAGGCAAACTGGTATATTCCTTGATCAAAGATATTAAATTTTGTGAATAAGAAGAGCGTCTATTGTATGGGTTAACCGAAAAAAAAATGGCCTCGCCAAAAATTGGCGAGGCATTTTAATCAGACAGTAACGTTCCTTTGTTAATGTCCCCCTTTCTATCTTTGAATAAATAATTCTCTAATTACTCTACAAATGTAGATAAATTAAATGATAAAGTAAACCCCATTTTTGTGGGGTATCGGAATTAAAGATCAATTTACCAGGTTGGTCTTAGTAATTCCGGGGTAATCAGGGGTATATGTTAAACAAAAAAATGTTTAAGAGTAGTAAAATATTAAAATAAAAGAGCCTTTTTTTAGGTTTAAGACAAATATGCAAACGACTTATCTATACTTCCAGGCAATACTTTTATTACTGTGGGTTTCCAGTGGTGTACTTTCTGCACAAGATTTTAGTGGCCAATGGTCTGGTGTGCTCACCCAGGAGGGGGCAGAAAATCACTTTATGTACCAGCTCACACTTGAAAAAAAAGGTAATGGATTTTCCGGTACGGCATGTTCCACCACTGCTGATGGGAGTGTGAAAGTATGTTTTCTGCTTACCGGTATTCCCGATGGAGATGAACTGATATTGCAGGAGATACAACAAACGCACCCCGATAAACCGCGATGGTGCTTGAAGTACCTAAAGCTGAATTACAGCAATCAAAACGAATGGGAAACGCTGGAAGGCACCTGGACTGCGGATGGGTGTCGCCCTGGCAAATTGCGTCTGCAAAAGGGGACGAGTTCAATAGCAACCAGGGAAGAAGAAATTCCTTTCTCTTATCTGGGTACATGGACCGGATATCTGCAACAATCAGATCGGGATTATGGCTTTTATTATGAAGTTATTCTGGAAGAAGGTGGATTGGGGAAGTCACATATTGTATCAGAAGACAATGGAGGCAGCGCCTGGCACCGACTAAAATGGTCGGTAGATGAGGCGCAGGGCAGAATAGTAATCAAAGAAGAGAAGGTCGAAGAAAAGACTGATCCACGCTGGAAATGGTGCATCAAATCCGGGCAGCTGACTTTTGAGCGGGTAGGCCGGGCCTATCAGATGCTCGGGACCTGGTCGGGATATATTGAGGGATACTCGCCCGAAGATGGTGGTTGTGCTCCCGGGCAGCTATTTCTGGAGAAACCGGTTTTGACCCGGGAAGTGGAACGGAAAATCGAACAGAATAATGTGCAATATTCCGGCAAGAATCACCGGGAGGTCAAAATTGATCGGGTGATTGAGGTCAAAAGTGAAACTGTTCGCATCAAGGTGTGGGATAATGGCACCGTAGATGGTGATGTGGTGACGATCTTTTTGAATGGTGAACAACTATTAGATCATTATCGGGTGAGTAAACGCAAGTGGGCCATTCCTGTAAAGTTGAAAGAAGCCGACAATTTTATCATCCTTCACGCCGAAGATTTGGGCGAGATTACCCCCAATACGGTGGCCGTTTCCATTGATGATGGCTTTAAAGAGGAAATGGTACTGGTCACCTCCGACCTGAGAACCAGTGGAGCGATCATGATCAGAAAGTTTCAATACAAAGCCAACGAAAAGAACTAGTTTTTAATCCATCTTTTGCAAAGCCATTGGTGGATCGATTTGCTGGGTGAATCGTGAAACGATAAGCATTGTCCCTAACCCGGAAACCATAGCCAGGGTTCGAAATGGAAAAAGCACCGCTCCGTCTTCTACCATAGGGTAGGGCAGTAAAATGGGAATGCCCAGGGTGGCATCACCTCCCCCCAGGCGCAAAATCAGCGCAACCAGGAAGCCCGCCAGCACTCCATAACGGTTGGCTTTTTGATCAAACAAGGCACAAACCAAGGCGGGAAAGAGCAGGCAATATACAAAGTCACTGCACAAGAACCACAATTCGTATACACTCGTAATATTAAGTGCCAGTAACAAGGCTGTAATACCGATGATCCAGATACATCGTTGGATGACCTTTTGTAAATGTTCGGAACTACTTTTGGGTTTGAACAAAGGGCGATAAATATTCCAGGCTGTCATCGAGGAGGCAGAAAGGATGGAAGAGTCTACCGAGGACATCACCGCAGCAGCGATAGCACCCAGGCCAAGGGTCGCCACTATCGGGTTTGTCAGATTCCGAACCACCCAGGGTAAAGTTGTTGCGGCGTCAGGTGGAGCATCTACGCCAAAGCTGGACCAATCCGCTACATTGCCAATCATACCAATGATCACCGGAGGTATAGCAGCAACCAGACAAACGAGCCCGGCCAGGATGGAAAGTCTAACGGCTGTTTTGGCCGTTTTTGCGGAAAGCACCCGCTGAAAATAGACCTGCCAGGGAATGCCCCCCAAAATGAGCAATAAGGCAAAATCCCACCACTGCCAATAGGCGCTTCCCAGCGCTTCCCGGGTGGGGAAGAGACTGGCCGCAGCGCCCATCTTTTGCGAGTAGGCAGCCGAAACGTATTCCCATCCGCCAACTTTGTCGAGAGCGAAAGGAATGACCACAAACAAGCCAAACAACAAAATGGCCATCTGAAAAAGGTCGGTCAAAGCTACTGCCCATAATCCCCCCAAAGCCGTATACGCTATTGCGATAAAGGCGGAGATCAGTATTGCGGTTGTATTGTCCAGCCCGATCACCGTTCCGAAGGTTGTGCCCAGAGCCGTGAGGATGGCTGCCGTCCAGAATATTTCTCCCGTGAGTGCGGGAAGGTAGAGTACGGCCGCCATGCGCTGACCATAGCGTTGGTGCAGCGGGTCGAGCATGGTTTTAAAGCCAAGTCGCCGCATTTTGCCGGCAAAAAAGAGCCCTCCAAGAATGAGACTCATGGCATACCCCCAGGGGGCTTGCACCCATACCAGGCCCGCGGAGGCGGTGTATTCGGCAGTACCGTTGATGTAACCGCCACCAACCCAGGTGGCACTCATCGTAAAGATGGCAATGCCCAAAGGCAGAGACCTTCCTGCCAGCATCACGCCATCAACATTGTTAGAGATAAACCGACGGGCCGCGTAGGCTCCCAGAAAGAAGACCACTCCATAAAACAGGATCATCGAAGCATAGGCCCCCCAATTAATGGCTCTCCCCGTTAGTTCAAAACCTGCTCCAATCAGGAGCAAAACCAGCATGAGCAAGGCAGATGGCAGGAGGGTTTTTCGGTCAAATAAATTGGTCATCAGCAACGATTTTAGCCTTTTTCCAGGGGAAATAATGGAGAATGTCAATTTCCTGAATGGTATTTTGGTAAATTTACCCACTAATCAAGCAAAGATATCAAGCGATATGCAAAGACCCATCCAAATGCACCAAAAAGTCCTGGCGTGGTCGGTTCACCTCTTTACGGCTAGTGGGTTGCTGGCGGGGTTTATGGCCATCCTTGCAATTAATAAGGCAGATTATCGTGAAACCATGTTCTGGTTGCTGGTGGCCCTTTTGATAGATGGCATTGACGGGACCTTTGCGCGGCTTTTTAAAGTGAAGGAGGTACTGCCAAATGTGCAAGGTAAGAACATCGATTACGTCATCGATTTTGCGACCTACGCCATTATACCTGCCTACATGATGTATCAGGTGCAGTTGGTTCCGGAGATGTGGAACCTGCCGGCTATCTTCCTCATCCTACTGGTATCTGCGCTTTATTATGGCATCGATGGCATGGTTTCGGAAGATGATTACTTCGTGGGCTTTCCGGTGATGTGGAATATGGTGGCTTTTCTGCTGGTTTTTGTGGTACAGTTTTCTCCCATCGGCAATTTGCTGGCGATTGTCTTTTTTGCCATACTGCATTTTGTGCCCCTCAAGTTTGCCTATCCTAGTCACCGGTCCAGATACTTCTGGCCCACCATTGCCGCCTCCATTGTATTTCTGGGAGGTCTGTTACTTATTGTATGGATTTATCCGGAAAGAAACTCGTGGCTCACCGGAGCGGTTCTGGCATCTATTATTTATTTTGGGGTACACTCATTGTTGGTGACTTTTGGACAGGAGATCAAGTCGACTACAGGTAATTAGAATGGTTTGCCGAAGGTCTGTACCCAATACTTCCCATCCTGCGCTGCACCCATTTCTGTGAAGGACGCATTCATCATATTTCGGCAATGCCCTTCACTGGTGATCCAGGCTTCCACTACAGCCTGAATATCCGTATAGCCAAAGGCAATGTTTTCTCCAACCCGCTGCCAGTTATAGCCAGATTGTGTGACCCTTTCTGAACTGCTGCTGCCATCAGATCCCGTGTGGCTGAAAAAATCATTATCGGCCATGTCATTAGCATGGCGCTGGGCAGCAACGGTAAGCTGATTATCCCACTGCAAAGCCGGTGCTGGGGGCATAAATTGCACGCCACAGGTACAGCCGGAGGCGCGGTAATCATTGACCGCATCGAGAAAGGTGGTGGTAAATGCCGTGCTGGTGGTCACTACCGGTTCATCGGGTATCGACTCATTAAAACTATCGGGGGTACACCCCAATAGGTTGAGCAGCAAAACGACTGCAATGAGGACTTTTGGAAGATGTTGTTGCTTTTTCATGCATAGAAATCGTCTGGAGGGAGTGGAATATTTTGTGAACGGTCTGATTTTGCGAAACTTTAACCATTACCAAATTAGATGTTGTAATTGCCTTGTTGAAAAATGTTTTTTTAATAAAAGGAATAAATTCATGATATTTTCTTTTAAATGATAATTTTTTTATTTAAATTGTGCATACAAATGAAATCCGTTTTTTTTACCCTAAAAACCCAGCAACATGAAAATCATTTCTCCGTAATTTCCGATCTCAACTTAACTTACCAATTTCCTTCCTTCTCATCTGGAAGAGAGATTTAGAGATCGATTAATACACTAATTTTTGATTACTGGTTGTTCGGTTATAGCGTTGACATCCAATGTGTTGTTTGCGCTAATGCACTAAAGTGACGTTCCAACAAATTTGACTAGGAGTCAATCAACCCTCTTATTGTCGGAGTAGAATGTTTTAAGCATTACTACAATGGACATGCTATGCAATAAGTTAATTTTATTTGTGTTTTAAGTTAATGCAAAGGTTGGATTGTTATGCCTTGTAGTGACCGGAGCTTTGGCGTCTTGAATGATGAGGGTTTTAGGCTGGAATTGCAATATTCAGCTATCGGTGGCAATAATATATAGGCAAAATTATTAATGGCAATTGTTAATTTCTAAATAATAAAATCAAAACTTAAAATGAAATCACAAGCAAGCTCACAAACCGTCCCACAAACCAGATCTGCCCAGGCGGTAGCCGCCGTTAAAATGGAACTCGCCACCAATTGTTGGTTGGAATTAGTGGCTTATCCTGCGGGTACTGCCAGAAGTTTATGGTTAGAGACCGCTTCTGGATGGAAGGTTTATGATGATCCTACTCCAAACATCGAATCTGCAGTAATGAATGCCTGTGGCAATGCCGACTTTGAAATCAGAGTATGGTTTGATGGTACCAAAGTTGTTGGGTTGGTGGTAAATTCAAAGTAGCTAGCCGGGGTAGGATGAAGTAAGTCTGGTGACCAAATCTTCAACCAGACTTGCTTGCAAGACTTCTTTATTTTCAATCGTACCACCTTGATATGATTTCTATCTGAAGAGAAGTGGTGCGTTCATTGGCCAAATTGTCACCAGTTTGGGGTTGGATTAGTTTGCTTATAACAAAATAAATACGAGAATTTTTCCGAATGATTGATAAAGCACTATCAATATTAAGAGATGAACTGGAAGCTTATCTGCGGGCCTTGCAAGATGATTCTGCTCAGGTAATTCTGGAAAATATATCACTCCTGGATTCGGCTGATGGAGCAAATCTTAAAGACAAAATTATTATCAGTCTGGTTAATGTAGAGGAAGAAAGTACGTTGAAGAACCTAAGCAACCGGGTAAGACTCAATGGTGAAATAAGCTATATTGAACCGCCTATTCATTTGAATCTATACCTACTATTCTGTGCCAATTATATTGGGGGCAATCCACCCAAATATATCTCTGCGCTTGGAAGGTTATCCAAAGTAATTCAGTTTTTTCAAAGCAAAAAAGTGTTTAGTCTGCATAATTCACCAAACGCAAGTTTGATTCAAAATGCTGAGAATTTAAGGGACCCGGAGTTGTCCAGTTTGAGAATAACAATGGAACTGTACACCCTGACCTTTGAACAAATCAATCATTTATGGGGATCATTGGGGGGCAAGCAACTTCCCTTTGCCATGTACAAAGCAAGGTTGGTCACCATCCAGGATCCATTGCGTAGAGATGTACCTGTTATCGAAGAAACGGATAATAATCATGCAGCTACAAACTAGTCCTTGAGTATATGGCAGAGCTTGTTTACAAAAGATTGGTGGACGTAAAGATTCTGAACGAATACTATTTGCTGAATTCGGATGAAGGTTCATTTTTTGCCATTGATGATGCCGCTCTCAGAAAAGCATTTCTCGATGACCGGGTTTTGCATGGCCAGTACAACCTCACTACTGACCTGACAATTGAGCCGATCGGGGAAACGAAAAAACTGCTAAAGTCCTACAGAATCCGCCTGGTGCCACAGAGCACAGGTTTTATGCTAGGCATGGAAGTAGATCCTGTGACGCAGGAAGATGGCTCATCGGATTACTTTCCCAAAATCTCTTTTGAGAAGCCAGTCAGGTTACATTTTGGATTGCAAATCCGCAATCCACTAGTGCTTAATTTTTCCAGTTTGCCTTATCGGTCCAGTTATCCCGCCATTTATTTTTGTACCAATGACGATCCCGATAATGTCCGCAATTTCCCCGTACTCTCTTTACCGATAGCAGATTTTCAGTCCGGGAAGATTTACGAAATGGGAGAGTTGGCCGTGATCAATAATGCTATTCATGAGGCAATTATCAGAACCAATAGTGCCGATCCGGGCTTTTGGCGGCAGGTAGAAGGAAATGGTTTCCTAAACGAGCAGGATAGAAATCTGTTGCCTGCCAGTTTTGTCTATACTTTCAATCCTGAGTCAGAAGTAAATGAGGCCACTTTTACCCTTAAAACGATTGATGGAGCGGTTTTGAAAACCATCCAGAAAACAGCAGGAGGGACAAATAAACTGTCGAGAGTGAATCTGAATTTTAGTTTTCAGGATATTGAAAATAGTGGAGATGAACTCATTCCCATTTTACCCGGGAGCTATGAACTGGATATTGCTGGCAACAATGGTTTTTCAGAATCGCACCGGATTCATTTAAATAAAGAGTTGTATCAAAGGGGATTCCTCGGGGTGGTCGAAATATTGATCGACCCTTCGGATACCGGTCCTTTTGGCTTGCTCCGGGATAATGGGGCCCTCATCACTGCTATCGATATAGATGGCGCAAAAATTCCTCATCCTGAACTGGAGATTAGAATCAAAGGCCGCATTACCTATTGGCGCTACATTTCCAATAAAAAGAAGGAGTTGGCCGTGGGTACAAAAGCCACATCATTTCTGACTAAAGAAGGTAGGGTCCTGGTGTCGAATGAGCCGAGGAATCTAAGCTTCCTACCTACCTTATTTACTATACAAGATCAAAATCAAGGAGAGACGCTGTTTCTGCCAAACCCCGAACCGACTCCTTTAAAGGAACGGGAGGGCCGTATTTATTCCGACATCTACGTTTCGCAAATTAAAGACACCATTGAAGAAATCATTTAATTAATAACCACAAAAATTTGTGATATGGTTTATAAAACACCGGGAGTTAAAATTGAAGAAATAACCAAACTTCCTCCCTCAATTGCGGCAGTAGAAACTGCCATTCCCGTGTTTATCGGGTATACGCAAAAAGCAAAGGCAGGAAACGAAGATCTCCGTATGGAGCCCAAGAAGATCTTGTCCATATTTGACTACCTCAGATTTTTTGGCAGTGCCCAACCTGAAACGGGAATCACAGTAACATTTACTACGCCGGTTGGCGGAGGAGCAGATGAAATTACATCTGCAATTGAAAACCGCTCCATCTACCTGATGTACTACGCCTTACAAGCCTTTTTTGATAATGGTGGAGGGCCTTGCTACATCGTTTCAGTGGGGGATTACAGTACAGGGACCGTTTCTGATCAAGACTTGATTAAGGGGTTAGCCGCGGCTGGTAAAGTGGATGAGGTGACTTTGAATGTCTTTCCCGATTCTGTAAATATAACGGACGCCGCCACTTATTATGCGCTTCACAAAGCATCATTGGATCAATGTGTATCGCTTCAGGATCGCTTTGCGATTATTGACATTTACATGACCGCGGGTGCGGTGGATCCAATCACAGAGGATGCTGCAGCAATGAGAAGTTCTGGGTTAGGGGCCGATAAAGATGTACTAAAATACGGTGCCACTTACTTTCCATACCTGGTAACTCTGTATGACTATATTTACGAAAACTCAGGAGTCAATGTAGATATCAATGGCGATACCAAAACCTTGGCTGAATGGGAAGGAGAAGACAACGCCCGATACAATCAGGCGCGTAATGCTATTAGCACGCAGCTCAATGTAATCCTGCCACCTTCCTCATCAATTGCCGGTATCTACGCCCAGGTAGACAATGCCCGCGGTGTCTGGAAAGCTCCGGCCAATGTAAATATTGATAATGTACTGCGGACCAATGTAAAGATCTCCGATCAGGAACAACGGGATCTCAATGTTGATGCAGTTGGAGGCAAATCAATTAATGCTATCCGTGCCTTTAAAGGCCGTGGCCCGGCAATGGTTTGGGGAGCGCGTACCCTGGCCGGCAATGACAACGAGTGGCGGTACATCAACGTACGACGGTTTTTCAACATGGTAGAAGAGTCTACCAAAAATGCCACTTTCCAATTTGTTTTTGAACCAAACGACAAGAATACCTGGACGAGAGTTAAAGGCATGATTGCCAACTTTCTGACCCTTCAGTGGAGAGCTGGTGCATTGATGGGGACCACTCCGGAAGAGGCTTATTTTGTAAAAGTTGGCCTGAATGAAACCATGAGTGAACTCGATATTCTGGAAGGTAGAATGATTGTTGAAATTGGAATGGCAGTTGTTCGCCCGGCAGAATTTATCATTCTTCAGTTTAGCCACAAGATGGTTTCTGAAAGCTAATCCATTTATTTAATTAACCTCAAACCTTTAAAATATGGCCACTAATGGAAATAATGGGTTGCAACCCACCGAGGAGATCATCAAAAAGTTTAAAGAAGATTTACAAAAGCGGGTGGAGACAGCTCAGAGCGAAAAAGCTGCAAAGACTAAGGAGCGGCTGACCCAGGACAAAATAGAACAATACAAAATTTGCCAATATGTAAAGGCAAAAGAAACGAATGTAACTTACACAAATCTTAGATTTTTCCTCTCGGAAGGTGCTGACCGTGAGTCACAGTTGATCAAGACAACTGTTGGCTCTCTCAAGACTAAAAATGTCAATTTGGTCAGCAAGATCGAGGCCCTGGTGGCCCAGATTAAAACGATCCGCTCAGCAATGACTCAGGCGGTTGAAGTTGCGTGCCGTTTTGAACGGAGTATAGAAGAGGAAAAACGTTGCAAATTGGATGTTTACACAGCGTTGGAAGCCGGAGTTTCTGAAATTTGGACTAAGGTCGGCGAGCTTAAAGCCGATACCAATGATAGCTTTGACAAGATTAGTAAAACGTTTGACGGCCTGGTCAATATTAGTGGTATTCTTACTTTTCCAAACCTTGACGGGCTGGACGCAGCATGTGCGAACCTGACTCAAAAGACGGCACAGTTGAAGGCTGACGTGGAAGCCAATATCAGCAGCAGTGCAGATAAGATCAAGTCAGCAAGTGGAGAACTCGTTACCGTTCAGAAAACTTTAGGTGAAATCAAGTTTGCTAAATCCGACTTGACTTCGGTACTCAAAGCCAAAGAAGATCTAAAGACGTTTGTTGAGACGCCCAATTGTCCTACTGAACCACTACCGGTAATTGAGGAAGCCTGTAAGCAAATTCAGTTTGAGAATCCAGAAACGGCTAGTACTTCTTCTAATCCACCTGCTCCGGCAAGCTAATGCAGGTGAAAACCCATTTGTAAAACATTCAAAAAATTCAAATAATGACTGTTGAATCAACTAATCACAACTGCATCAAGTTTTGGGAGGATGAAAAAGAAGAGGTGATTAATGTCTTGCGGGTAGCGACTGCAGACAGGCAAGATGCAGAACATACCAAGACCAACCTTACTTTATGGGAGGCCTCTCTTAAGGAATACTGGGAAAAGATCGAAGAAACCGATAAGAAGGCAAAATCCTGCGCTGTGGAAATTGGTCGGTTTAAAACGAGTACGACTCGGATCAAGGAATTAACGACTACGACCGTAAGTGTGACTAATATGGCCTACTGCATGATTATTGATTTTTTCAAAAGTATGGACAAGCTAAAGGATAAAATTTCCGGGTTGCTCAAGGAGATAGAATGCCTGAATAACCCAGATATCAACGCCAAGTCGTCGATTGTCATGGGAAATATTACAGAGTTGAAAACCAATCTTGACCTGGCCATCAGCACCCAGGCCGATACAATCAAGAATGCATTGGCTATTCTTGAGTACGCACGTGATCTGGACAAGGCAATCGGCAATACCGATGGAACCAATCCTCCGGATCAATCCGGACTTTTGTGGTTACTCAAAAAATTGAATGGTTTGTTTGATACCAGTGCAATGTCGGCTCCTGCTGAAGGCGAAGGCACTTCTTATGGAGAAGGTTGCCATCAACCAGAAATGCCTTGTGATGCTAAGATCGAACCAAAACCAAAGATGCCGCTAGATCAGGACGATTATTACAAAAAGACTAAAGATCAATACGAAAAGGCTAAATCCGAGCAGGATTCAGCTGAAGCCGCCCTGACCGCTGCAAAGGAATGGGAAGATAAATTGATTTCCTCCAAAAATAGTTTGGAGAAAGCGATCACCAAAGCAAAAGCAGCAAAAGGCTGTTAATCCATTTTTATTAAACCACTCAAAATATAACCAACATGGCTAGAACAGGAGATTATCCGCTTCCGAAGTTTCATTTTCAAGTAGAATGGGGTGATGGATTTCAAATCGGCTTCACCGAGGCCAGTGGATTGGATTTTGAAACGGAAGTTATCGAATACCGGGAAGGTAATAGTAAAAAATACAATAAAACCAAGCAACCCGGACTTACCAAGTTTTCCAACATTACACTAAAACGAGGCACTTTTGAGGGTGACTTTGATTATTACCTTGAATGGAAAAAGACCTATTTCTTCCAGGAAGGCAATAGCACCGGTAGTCAATACCGCCGCTCCGTCACCATCAAGTTGCTCAACGAAAATCACGAACCGATCATTACCTGGCAACTCGAGAATGCCTGGCCGTCCAAAGTACAATCTACTGACCTCAAAGCTGATGCCAATGAGGTAGCGATTGAAACAATGGAACTGGTTCATGAGGGCTTAACAATTCTAGAAGCATAATGGTAAACTATGCCTGCAGTTGATTATCCGTACCAACATGTAAGTTTTCTGTTTCAGGTAACCTTTCATGGTGGAGGGTTTAACAGCCTGGATGCAAAATTCCAGTCGATTACCGGCTTAGATGTATCCCTGGAGTATGAATCCCTTAAGGAGGGAGGCGAAAATCGTTTTGAACATCGCTTCCCTGCCAGACGGACCTATTCAGATCTCGTCATGAAAAGAGGCATCTTTTCTCCTGATGAAGGCTCTGAAATAACCCAATGGTGCCTTCGGGCTTTTGAGGGATTTCGTGCACCTGGTTCCAATCAGGCCATTCAACTTAGGGTGGAACCGGTTAATCTCGCCATTGCTTTGCTGGATGAAAGACACGAGCCCCTAATGCGCTGGGAGGTGATTCATGCGCTGCCCAAAGCCTGGAAATTTGGAGAGCTCAATTCAGAAAAGAGCGGGGTGTTGATTGAAACACTCGAACTGCACTATAATCGATTTGAATTTAAAGGGAGATAATTATGCCTATTGAAATTAGAGAGTTAATCATAAAAGCTTCGATCGACAACCAGGAGAGTAGTGATGACATAGCCGCTACATCCACTGGCGATACTGATACCAACCAGGAGCATCTGGTTAGTATTTGTGTAGAGAAGGTATTGGAAATTCTTAAAGATAAACAGGAAAGATGATTCCGGAACTAAAAAAAGGTAAGCCTAATGTAACCAAGGTTGAAATAGTGGCCTACAAGGATAAAACGATGCAGACCAGAATCGGCAGTTTTCTCTTGCCCATTAATCCGGAGAATTATTCGGAAGTCAAGAAGGTAAACTATGATTCAAAGCAGGGAGTTGGCCAGCAGAGTACCAACCCTCGTTATAAATCAACAACTCCGGAAGAATTAAAACTGGATTTTATCCTGGATGGAACTGGTACTGTGGAGGGATATGCCTACAAAGACGTTAGTATTCAGGATCAGGTTGCTGCTTTATATGCTACGGTCTATTTGATGAATGGAGACATTCACCGGCCAAATTTCCTTCGAATCTTTTGGGGGGGCTTGAATTTTCCGTGCATTTTGAACAACATCGATATTAAATGCCAGGTATTTGATTCAGACGGCAAACCGATAAGAGCTAAGGTTTCTGCTACCTTCAGACAATATTTACCAAAAGAAGAAAGGGAAAAGCGCGAGAACAAAAAGTCACCGGATATCACTCACATTCGCCCTTTCAAGGAGGGGAATAGATTGGATCTGATGGCTTACAATATTTATACCGAAAGCCAATTTGCCTTACAGGTAGCTCGTGCTAATGGCCTGACCAGCTTTAGAAATGTGAAGGTCGGTTCGGAAATTATTTTTCCACCCTTACTTAAAACTGAAAAATGAGCATTGAAAGAACCGTACCTAATTCTTCGGTTTATGATGTCGTAACTTTCGATATTAACACGGATGGAAACCCGGTTGACCCCGGGTGCCAGGTACTGTGGATCAGCGTCAGTAAAGATGTCAATCGTATTCCAACGGCTAAAGTCGAAATTATCGATGGCGACTCCGCTTTGGAAACCTTTCCTATTAGTGAATCTGATACATTCCTACCGGGAAAGGAGATTCAAATTAAAATTGGGTATGATTCAAAGAATACTCAGGTTTTTAAGGGAATCATCACTAAACAATCTATTAGGGTTCGAAGCAACGGCGATGCGGTATTGCAGGTAGAGGCCAGAGATGCCGCCGTAAAAATGACCATCGGACGGCATAGTAATTACTACGAAAAACAGAAGGACAGCCAGGTGATGGAAACTTTGATCGGCAATTATGCTGGTTTGAGCAGTGAAGTAGAATCCACTCAGCTTCAACACAAGGAGTTGGTGCAGCACCATGTCAGTGATTGGGATTTTTTGCTTTCCAGAGCTGATGTCAACGGTCTTCTAGTCATAGTAGATGATGGCAAGGTACAGGTAAAAAAGCCCGATGCTTCAGTAAAGGGAAAACTTACCCTGTCATTTGGGGGCACCATCAATGAATTTGAAGCGGAACTCGAATCGAGATACCAATGGGCTGCCGTCAAAGCTAATTCATGGGATTATGCCGCTCAGCAACTCTTTGAGGCTCAGTCAACGTCTTCCAGTTTTGCGGAACCGGGAAATATTACCGGGAAGAAGTTGTCCGATACTATAGGACTTAAAGAATTTGAAATGCACCACGGAGGGCATCGTACTACTGAGGAATTGGATGCCTGGACCAAGGCGGCTATGTTGAAGAGCAGGCTAAGTAAAATTTGTGGTACCGGTAAGATTGTGGAGGGGTTTGATATTCGACCTGGTGAGACTGTTGAATTGGCTGGTTTGGGTGATCGCTTCAATGGGACGGCATACGTTACCGGTGTCCGCCACGAAATCACCGAGGGGTCATGGTACACTTACGTTCAATTTGGTCTGAGCCCTGATTGGTACGCCAAACGAGAGGATATCATCGATTTTCCTGCCGCCGGTTTGGTGCCTGCTATCTATGATTTGCAGGTAGGTAAGGTAGTCAAGCTGGAAGAAGATCCTGATGGTGACGACCGTATTCAGGTAAAGCTGCCCATTATTGATGCCAATGCGTCGGGTACCTGGTGCCGCTATGCGCGTCTGGATGCAGGGAATGAACGCGGTACCTTCTGGTTGCCGGAAATTGATGATGAGGTGGTCGTCGGTTTTATCAATGGAGACCCCAGAGATGCTATCGTATTGGGAGCCCTGCATAGCAGTAATAAACCGGCGCCGATCAAAGCCAAGGATACCAACCACCAGAAGGGCATCTTTACCAGAGAAAAGATGAGACTTCTTTTCGACGATGAGACCAAGACCATTACGATTGATACGCCGGCAAAAAACAGTATTGTCATCGACGAAAAAACCAAGTCGATTACCATTACTGATCAGAATAAGAACAAGATTACTATGGACGATAAGGGCATAACGATCGATAGCCCTAAAGATATTAATATTAAAGCTGGAGCAAACATCAATATTGAAGCCAAGGCCAATCTCAATATTAAGGCCACGGCCATCAAAGAAGAAGCAAAAGCAGCCTTGGAGATGAAGGGAGCCACGGCCAAGATGGAAGCTTCCGGTATTGCGGAAGTGAAAGGATCTCTGGTGAAAATAAATTAAAAATTAAATACTATGCCACCAGCTGCAAGAATTACCGATATGCACACCTGTCCAATGGTAACTCCAGGAACTCCTCCGATTCCTCATGTGGGAGGCCCTGTGGTGGGGCCCGGTATACCGACAGTACTTATTGCCAATATGCCTGCTGCGGTTATGGGTGATATGTGCACTTGTGTGGGTCCACCCGATTCCATTGTCAAAGGATCGGCCACAGTACTAATTGGTGGTAAACCAGCAGCCCGTATGGGCGATAGTACGGCCCACGGCGGCGTGATTGTCAAGGGAGAACCTACGGTGATGATTGGTGGATAATGAATAAAAACTAAAATGCAGATCGTATGGATGACAAGGCTTTTTTGGGAATAGGCTGGTCTTTTCCACCGAGTTTTAATGCCGATTCGGGGCAGGTAGATATGGTACGGGAAGTAGAGGATATTAATCAAAGTCTTCATATTCTGTTGTCTACGAGTCTGGGAGAGCGAGTGATGCAGCCACTCTATGGTTGTAACCTTAAGGATTATCAATTTGAACCGATAAATAACTCCTTGTTGGTTTTTATCAAAGACCTGGTTGAAAGAGCCATTCTTTATTACGAACCACGTATCAGGGTAGAAAAAATAGAAATTACCCCGGCTGATTCTTTTGATCTGATCGAAGGATTGCTAAAGATTTCAGTGGATTATCAGGTCGAAAATACCAATACCCGATTCAATTTTGTGTACGACTTCTATGTACGAGAGGCTACCGGAGCTTAATTAATGACCAAATGTAAATTAACCAATGTCCTTTATATCAGGTATACCACATCCTTTTTTGAATGAAACCGGTACCGGGCAACAGGAGAGGGTTTTGCCCAAGCTCGACCCGGATAGCATTAAAATTGATAACCGGAAGATGGTGGATATCCTGAACTTTTTGAGCAGGTTCTCCCGGCAGGTCAATTATTATCACCAAAATTTGACGAAAAGCGATTGGCAGAAGTTTTTTGCCAAAAGCACACCGATTTTGGTGGCCAACATACACCGTTTTGACTTTGACCTTATTCAAGGCGATTTTCAGGAATTAATCGAATTGGTGGAACGTGGTCCGGAACCCGAAAATGTTCATCATCTTTTTGACTTCATATACCTGGAATTGGCGCTTCCATTAAACGAGTGGCAGCGCAACTTCGCACCACTGGAATCAAGCCTTAGCCTGGAAATTGATAACCTGATTGCTTCCAATCTACAACAGCCCATTAAGCGTTTTATTGGTTTGTTCAACGCCATTAATCACTGGTATTGTTTGCCCAAGCGCAGTTTTGCCGACTTTGAATCCGGTCCCTGGGGGCTTGAGTTTACTGATCTATTTACCCGAGATGACAGTTTTCGCAGACTAGGCGGAGGACCACGCGAAAGGATACTGGCATTAAAGGGGATGCTGGAGGAAATCTTTCAGCAGTTTCTTGCAGTAGTCAAAATATTGAGTCAATCAGCTGAAGGGCAACTAGAGGAAGCGCTGGTTCCCTTACAAAAGGAATTTAAGGAACGGCATACGCCACACCTGGGGCTGCTTTTTACTTTTCTACGACTATTCGAATTCCTGCAAAATGACCTGAATGGCCTGAGTGGGAAGCATCTGAAGTTCTTTTACGAAAACGTGCTTGGCATCAAGCCCCGAAAGGTTGTCCCGGATCAGGCCCACCTGGTGCTCGAAATACAGAAAAACCTGGACCAGTATTTGCTCAAGGCTGGCACCCGTTTCCAGAATGGCAAGGATAAGAATGGTAATGATGTATTTTATGTGCTCGACGATGAAACGGTGTTGGACCAGGCCCAACTGGTCAGTGTGAAAAGCCTGTTTGTTAACCGCCAAAAAGAAGCGGTCTGCTCCGATTGTGCGCTGCCAACATCAGTCACTAATGGTGAAGAAAGAGGAGAAGACGGTGATGCGAAAGACCCTAGGGCCGAAGATATACAAAATGGGCAGGCGACAACTTCCTCAGATCCCTGTATCACCTGCAATTTTGTAGAAGGAGTTTACCACGCCCCCGTCGCCAATTCGGCCGACGGCCTGGGAGAAGCCTTTGCTGACCCTGAAAAGGCCAGTTGGGCTACGCTGGGGGCCAAATACAGCAAATTCTACGGCGATGAGGTGGTACTGCCTACTACCTTGCCACAAGAACATCCGGCGGCGCGTATTGGCTATGTAGTAGCCTCTCCGGTACTGTTGTTGAACGAAGGCAAGAGAACCGTCACATTCAGAATTGAAGGCGAATATGAACCGGAAGAGGATTGTGGGTTGAATTTGTTGAATTTGGATTTTACGAATATTGGGAAAGAAAAATGGACAATCTATGAAAGATGCATAACCGAGGAAGTATTAGGCATTGAAAAAAATGCCAGAGCCTATTTGGAGACAAAAATCCAAAACAACGCAAGGTTTTGTTTTGAGGATGATCGGGAGTTGGAGGCTTTTCTGAATATTAAGTTGCCGGCCGAAATAGATTCGGATGAACCGTTTATCTTTTCAACCACAGAGGCCAAGGATCTGGTCCGCTCATACGTGCAGGATGCTGAGCCAATTAAAATGCTTTGCATTACCAAGGAGAGTGTTGATCTGGTTCCGCAATTGAGTCAGGAGGCAAAAGATTTCTTTGCAGAAAAATTAGCTAATAATTATCGCCTTTGTTTTGATAATGAAAATGAGTTACTCGCTTTTTTGGAAATATCTATTTCCGGGGAAGATGAGGATACAGCCGCTTTCACAGAGAAGGATAAGGGGTTGATTATTGAAAATATTGCTGAAACGATTGAGGTCAATATTTCAAAATGTATTACGGAATATGGTATTCTGGCTATTTTGGAGGAAATAGACACCACCATCGATCCAGACGATTTCGCTAAAGATTTTCTTGAGAAAGAGCTAAGAGAAAAAGCAAAAATCTGCTTCTCTGATAATGAAGAAATAGCGGCATTCCTGCAAGTTAAAGATCAAAGGGATAACCCTATTTTTAATGAGGTTGCGAAGCAAAAAGTCCGGGCTAACCTGGTAACTACTGAGCCTAAGATAATTTACTGTTTGACTAAAGATTTTATCTCCTCTTTGACATTATCTTCAAAGGCAAAGGACTATCTGAAAGATAGATTGAATAGGGAGGAGCGTATTTGTTTTTCCAGCAAGGAGGCACTTTTCGCTTTTTTGACGCTGAAAGATAACAGCAATAGTAGTGTTTTTAGCCAATCTGATATTACACTTTTCAAGAATGAAGTGAATTACGGCAATATGGATTTTCCTCAGGAGGAAAAAAAGTGTATTAATCGAGATTTATTTGCTTCGTTAGATCATAAGGCTTCAGAGTATTTGATCAACTATTTAGATAAGAGAGCACAATTATGTTTTGAGGATGATCAAGAGCTTGATGCATATCTGGAGATAAAAGATGAAGCTGGAGAAGGACAGTTTAGTAATGAGCAAAAGCTTCGTATTAAAGCCAATGTGGAAAGGTCGGCAACCAATAAAGAACTTTATTGCATTACGGAGGAACTACTTACAGGACTAGACACAACAACGTCGGGCTATCTGTACTTGATAGATAGATTGGGAAAAGAGGGTAGAATTTGTTTTGAAGATGTGCAGCAGAGGGATGCTTTTCTTTTTCTTAAGGATGAGATTACAGGATTAATTATTTTAAATCAAAATGAAATTCAGCATATTCAGGGACTTACACCTATTGAAGTTCCGGCAAAAATATGTATTACCTCTGAAACTCTTAAAGAACTAGATGATGCGGCCAGTGGGTACTTAAGCAGAGAGCTGACCAAAAAAAGCAGAGTTTGTTTTCCTGATGAAAATGCTCTGGCGGCTTTTCTTGATGTCAAGGATAATCAAGGGCTAGCAATTTTTGACGAGCAAAGTAAAAAAATAATTGAGCAGACGATTACTGAGTTACTCGAACAAGACAGTGAAGGCAAAAGAGGTGAGGTGAAAGTTCAATACATTTCTAAATCGACACTGGACAAAATGAGTCTGACCTCCACTGCCGATGCTTTTTTAAGAGAAAAAATTGATAGAAGGGAACGTATTATTTTTGACAGTGATGCTGCCAGATTAGCATTCTTGGAAATCAAGGATGCAAATGAAAACCCCGTGTTTAAGGATAATGATAAGTCAGAAATTAGTAGGGAAATTGATCGGTTGGAAACTACCGATAATTTGTGTGTTACTCAGGATATTCTGCAAAAAATAACCTTTTTAAGTGATAAAGGCAGGGACTTCTTGTTCCAGCAGTTACTTCGAAGTTCAAGATTATGCTTTGAGACAGTAAATGAATTTGAGCAGTTTTTGGAACAAAAGGATGAATCAGGCAATCACATCTTTGATGCTGAGGATAGACTTCACATAAAATCGACCAGTCAGGCTAATCGCTTGTATGAAACATCAGAAAAAATATTTCTGATCAATTTCAGTGGAGCAGAAGACTGGATTTCCGCCACCAATTTCAGAAATCGGTTTATCCCCATATCTGATGAGCAAGGGAATGTGATTAAGGTTAACCTCGAAATTGAAGGAGAGATAGATGATGACGATCCTCCTATTACCTTTGCTGATCCAGAAGTGTTGCTGGAAGATTTTGGCACCCATTTACCCTTGGCCAAAATTGAAGTAAATGAGGAGGTAATGGTTCGCTGCATGGGTGCGGCATGCCCTCCAAATTGCAGTCTGGAACGCTGCCTGGAACAAAAGGACGAGGTGCAGATTTCCCTCTATCATTTCTTGAAAGATTATAAGATTAAAGGCTTTTGCATCGACGTCAAAGTTTGTGGCCTGAGAAACCTGGTGGTGCAAAACGATGAAGCGCTTCAGGATGTAAATGCCCCCATTTTTCCTTTCGGAACCCGGCCCAGTATTGACTCCAATTTCTACATTGGTAGCCAGGAGGTTTTTTGTAAAAACTGGCAAAAAGTTTGGGTCAATATCAATTGGAAGGACAAGCCGGAAAATTTCAAAGACTATTATTTGGGGTATGGTACCGTCACTAATGATGAGATTCTGGCCAGGGAGGTGAAGGACGAAAACTTTAAAATGGCGCTTTCGGTCTTGCAGGAAATAGCCTGGAAAAAAGAACTTAAGGCTGCAAGCCTGGGAACTGTAAATATTGAAAACCCCTATACCATTGGTGGTTGCCCCAAACCAGGTGAGGAAGACCCGATGGATCATCGCCCATTGTTTCATAATACTGATCCGCTCAATCCGCTGTGCAAACCAATCAATCCCTTTCAGCAGAGAATTGAAGTTGATTCTTATTATTTCGATCTGCAGCCGGTAAATAAAACGTTGGAACGAGAGCCAATTACAGAATACCTTTCTGATACCCAAAACGGGTTTATGCGGCTGACTTTGAAGTGTGAAGATTTTAGGCATCGGGAATATCCATTTGTACTGGCCCGCCAAATGTTGGCCTTTGGAAAATTTCCCGAAGAATTTGTCTTCGGAGCCGTTTATCAATATAACGAAGTTCCTGTGGTTGATGGACAAACCTTTGAATCTGAAATCAGACGGGAAGGTATCAGCTTATTTGATTTCTTTCAACAAATTGACCGTGCTTGTGTGTTAGCAGCAAAAGGAGATGTGTGTGTGAAGGTGATCGTCAATGAAATTAAGGACGCAATATCAAATAACCTGACAGTAGGTGCACTCAAAACCGACCTTCGCGACCAGATTTCGACCTTCATTAGTGAAAGCCTTACTTTGACCGTTCCGGGTGATTATACCTCCTTTATTGACAATTTAAATACTGCAATAAATGATCTGACAAATGCTACTGCTCCAACTGGTGCCATTTATAACAGTGTACGAGCTAACCTTGTCAGTTTAGTACAAAATATCGAAGCCGATGACACCACTGTAAATACTGTATCTCGGGCTATAGTCAACGACTTTGTTGCTTTTCTGGATGGTACAGATGACCAGTTTGCTGTATTCAGAACATCGATTGAGGATGCCATTAAAGACCTTGTTCCAACAGTAGAGGATAGCGATGAAGAGCTTGATGAGTTTACCAACGGTTTGATAAACAATGCTATTCTTTCTTCTTTTGGGTTAACTACGGACCAAAAAAATGAGCTTATCGGGGCTTTACTGGACAATTTTGAAACTTTAGAGGAGGATCCGGATTTAGTTGCTTTTACGGAAAACTTGGTCAGTGAGATCAATTCATTTCTTGGAGGTACCCTTACTGAGGGGCAGCAGGCCGATTTGACGATAACGATCCAACCATTACTTGAAGCTTTGGATTTGACCGACGATGCCGATCCGGCTCCAGACCTCGATCAATTTAGGGAAGATTTGGTAAATACAACGATCCACGAGGTACTGGGAGGACTTTCTGATAGTGAAATTGAAGCCTTATTTAATCAAATGCGGCCTTTGGTTGATAGTTTTGTGCTTACTTCTGCGCAAATTGAGAGCATGAGTCAGCGTATCATTAACGCTATGATTGCTGCCTATACGCCTACACTAGAGGGTGAGGTTCCCAATGAGCCCGCATGGGGAGACGAATTACTTGCCAGTTTACCAGGCAGATTAACATCCCTTTTGGACGGCTTATCTGATGAGGATGCCACTGAAGCCCTGATCGATGAGACCACTTCATTTATTGTTACTCGGACTCAACTAGAACCAGATGATTCAATCCGGGCACAACTCAAAACCTTCGTCAGAACCACTATCATCCCTGAAGTACAAACTTTGCTGACCTCTTTATCCAATAATATACAACCCGATGGCATTGAATCAATCATCAGTGACATTTTCAGTGAAATTCCTTTAGGCGATGACGATATCATTTGCACCCCTAATCAGGAATTGGCCTTGTGTGCTTGTGGTGCATTTATTGCCGGGTCGTGTGAATTAGACGATGATACCCCTGATGGGAATTATATCATCATCAGGGACATTCAAATAGCTAATTCAGGAGGAGATGCAGCAGCATACTTCGCAACCTTTGAGAGTGAAGCAAATTTGCAGGAACTTTTAATTGAGTATTGCGAAAAGATATTATTGATACAGATTCCCAACTCAAGTCAAAAGCAATTAGACCTTGCTGAGCAGCTACAGGCTGACCCAACTTCGATCAATGCTAGTCTATTAGTCAATCAGGTTACATTACTTGAGCGACAAATAGCACAGGCCAAGCAATTCGTCACAGATCAAATGGCCGCATTACCCGCGGATGCAACCACCCTTAATAATTTATTTTTGACTGTTCAGAATAGATTGAATGCTACTGATAGTGCTCAGGCTGATATACAGTCCGTTGCCAACAATATTAACAACGATCTGACACAAGCAACCCCAACTAATTTGCAGCGGTTGGTTGACCAGGCCCAATCGGTACAAGATGCCTTGACTGCTACGCCGGGTACTCCAAGCGGGGAAACTTATCAAGATGCTGCTGTAGAAATTTTTGTGTCCTTTATCGAAAGTCTCGATGACTTATCTGAAGAGGGGGCAGAACCTGTACGCCTGAGGGGGCTGCTGCCATATATGGGATTAGACCGTGTAACTTGTGGCCTGGCCGCTTTTTTAAAACAAAAGAAAAAATTAAACGCCAAAATTCGTAATGGCACTGTCGCTATCCCCAACGAACCCTACACCCCCGAAATCAAAGAAATCTCTCTCGACTATACCGCATCGGCCTGCCGTGGGGAAAAGGACTTCAAGTTTATCCACCTGTATCCGTGCGAAGGAACAAATAAAACCATCGGCTTTACGGAGGTGCTGGATGGGCAGGTAGTTTCGAATGAAGGATTTGAAGAGACGCCGTATCTGTTTCCACATCATACGGATTCGGGTAGCTTATTCCTGGGTTTTGAAAACTTGCGACCGGGCAGCAATGTACAATTGTTGTTCCAACTAGCAGAAGCAACGGGTGATTCAGAATTGGTGCGCAAAGAAGTCAAATGGGAATACCTGAGTAAAGACAACAAATGGATGCTATTGCGGCCGCAGCGCGATGTGCTGATCGATGATACCAAACAGCTCACGACTTCCGGCATCGTGAAAATTGCGGTACCCACCAATATTGCCAAGCCTCAGTTGCCGGATGTGGAATTGCCTGCCGATGAAACCAAAATCACCATCATGCCTGCCCAATATCGCTGGCTTAAAGTTTCTGTGCCTGAAAATGCTTCGGCATTCAGCGAAACGGTAGGTGTTTTTACGCAGGCGGTAAAGGTGATCTACCAGCCTACCGAGACCAATGAACGGGACAATATGGTGTTGGAACCAGAACAAATTGCTGCTCTGGCTGAGGCGGATTCTAATGTGAAAGGAATCCTGCAGCCCTTCGCTTCCTTTGGTGGCCAACTGCCCGAAGTTGGTAATACTTTCAACAAACGCGTGAGCGAACGTCTACGCCATCGCGGGCGGGCCATCAGTGCTTTTGATTACGAACATCTGGTGCTGGAAAACTTCCCCAAAGTGTACCGGGCCAAGTGCATCAACCACTCTTTAGCGCTTCCTGCACCTCAATTTGTCAAAGACCTGGATGTGGCTCCCGGTTTTATCAATATTGCCGTCATCCCCGACCTAAATCAACTTAACCTCGGCAATCCTCTGGAACCACGGGTGCCAATAAGTCTGCTCACCGAGATTAGAGATTACCTAAAGAAGAAACATTCTCCTTTTGTGAAAACCAAAATCATGAACCCGCGCTACGAAAGAGTAAACATATCGGTACGGGTAGGGTTTCTACCGGGAAAAGACGTCAATTATTACACAGAGAAACTGAAAGAGGATATTACCAATTTTCTCGCTCCCTGGCTTATCGGTGATTTTGAAAAACTCAATTTTGGCCAGAATGTAACCCGTTCTGGTCTGATGCGCTTCATTGAAAACCGCGATTATATTGACTTCGTTACGCTCCTGGGGATGGTGCATCAGGATGATACTTGTGATGTAAAAGAGCAAAAAGATTCTGCTGGTAGTACTTCGGCCAGTGAAGGCTGCAATCAGCAGATTGATTGTCCCGATGAATACCGCTATTGTCAGACTCGTCCTCCGGACTGTAAGATCGAGAATATTTATCCCATGACGGCCCGCTCAATTCTGACCGCCGGTGATATACAGGTATTCAATTATGCGGATAAACGAGTAGCATCGATGAGGTGAACCTATTAAATCAAATACGGATCTGCTAAAATGTAGGAATATAGAATTATGGAAAATGGCTTTAACGATACAACCGTAATCAAAAAAAATGATTCTGCTTTTCCGGACCATTTGGAGTTTGCTTTTCTAAGGGAGCAGACCCTGACTCACTTGGGACAGTTTTCGGGCAAGCTATGGACTGATCACAATGTGCATGATCCGGGCATCACCATTCTGGAAGTACTTATTTATGCTTTACTAGACTTGGGGTATCGGGTACAATTACCCATTGAAGACCTAATGGCCAGGCAACAGGCCAACCTTGGGTTGGAAGACAATTTCTTCACGCCCAATCAAATCTTTACCAATAATCCTACTACTGTAATCGACTACCGCAAGATGTTGATGGATATTGAAGGCGTACGCAATGCCTGGCTGGAAATTGTTGAAAGGCTTGAGGAAGGAGAAGGTGCCGAGTTATATTTGGCTTCTGACGCCAATGGTAATTTTAGCCTCAACAGCGATGGACAAGGGCGAAAAATCAACTTGAATGGACTGTACCGGGTACACCTGCAAATGGACAAAGATGAGCCTTACAGCAGGACCGGAGACACCGAATTAATTGAAGAGAAACTCATTGCAGAAGCCAAAAAACGGCTGGCCAGTCACCGGAATCTGGGAGAAGATTTTGCCAGCATCAATGTATATTGTGAAGAAGAGATAGGGATTGAAGTGGATCTGGAAATTGAAGAGTCGGTTGATCCAGAAGCACTATATCTGGAGATATTGCTGGAGCTTGACAAGTTTTTTTCTCCGCGAATTAGCAGTTATACCCTGCAGGAATTGCTGGACAAGGGCAAGAACATTGAGGGAATTTATGAAGGTCGTCCCTACACCTTACAGAGTTACGGCTTCATTGATACTGAAGAATTGGAGAAGGTTAAGCTACCTGGCACCATTTACCTTTCTGATATCTATCACTTGTTGCTCAACCTGAAAGGAGTTCGCACGGCTCGAAATCTTCGACTGAAATCCTATGTCAATGGCGTAGAAAAAACAATAAAAGCCAATACTGAGGATTGCCCGGATATGATTCATTGTGTCCAGAAGAATTGTGCTCCCGTTTTTTGTGTTGACCTCTCCAGAATATCACTTCGAAATCGGAATGATACATTTAAAATCAATAGAAGCAGGGAGAAGGTCTTGCTGCGGGAAAAATTGAGTGATAGCAAAAAGACGCTGTACAAGAATGGCAATAAATTGGACCGAAAACTGGAAAATGGTACTTATCGGGCTGATCTTTCAGACTATCCTTCTATTCAAAATGATTTTCCTAATCTATATCAGGTTGGAGAGGGGCAAATGCCAGTGGATGCCTCGAATTTGCGCAAAGCACAAGTCTTACAACTAAAAGGCTATCTTTTGTTTTTTGACCAGTTATTGGCCTCTTACCTTAAGCAATTGTCACACATGAGGGATTTATTCTCTCTGCGCCCCGATAGTCAACGTTCGGAAGAGGTACGTCATACTTATTTTGCACAGGACTTGCAGACGGTACCCGGCATTGAAAAATTATTGCGCTTCTACAACCAGCAAAATGGAAGTAGTGCTTATTCTGAAGGCAGTACACTGGCGATCCCCGTTGATCGGCATACCTATGAAAACGGGATAAAACCGGCAGTTGAACAAGACCCGGATCACCCATTAGTACTCCCGATCAAGAAATTTGAAACGACCTACCAAAGGAATACCGCGAAGGAACAATTTCGGCGTGAGTTTCTTCAAAATCAATATCAGGTTGAAGTGCTGAAAGACAAAAGGGGATACTTCTTTGTCTTGCAAACGGCCTTCAATGATGTGGTGCTGATCGGCAGTAAGCGGTATGCCTCAGAACAGGAGGCTATGATCGAAGCTGATAGCATCGCTTATTTTGGTTCGCTGGATCAAAATTATCGGGAGATCAATCATTTTGTAGCACCCAATGTCTCCATTCAAAGTGATGCAACGGAAGAAGAACCCGAAACAACTTATTTCTCTTTTGAATTGATCTTTCATCAGGTAGATTATTTGACCTTCCTGCAGGAATTGGTGGAAGATAAGGACAGTTATGAAAAGCGTAGAAATGATTTTCTGGATCATTTGCTTGCTCGTTTTGCATTTTCTTTTACCGATTATAGTTTGCTTTTGTATAAAAAATCAGGGGAACAGGGCCCAACCAAAGATCAGCTTATTGAGTATAAGGGGCATTTGTTGAGCAATATGGATCACCTGAGTCGCAACCGCGGGCGGGCATTTAACTATTGTCACTTTAGCTGGAATACGAATAATGTCAGTGGATTTGAAAACCAATTGGCGGCATTAAGTGGAATCTCGGATTTCAAAAGGCAAAACCTCTGCAATTTTGAAATCGTTGGGGATAATGAGTTCGGACTGTTGCTGAGAGATTACCGCAATCGGGTACTTTTTGCTACTAAACAAACCTATCCTTCACCGTCAGCGGCCAGATCTGCTTTGCCGGGTTTAACAGCCTCGCTCCGGAACTATGGCAACTATCGGCTGGCTATGACTGCTGATCACCAATATGGATTCTATGTGGAGAATGGTGATTTAATGGCTTTTCATCCGCAAGTTTTTCCAAATGCAGAACAGCGAGATCAACGGTTTAAGGTGATTACTTCACTATTTTGTAATGGGACCTATGATGGCAATGTATTTGGTGCGGACCAGCTTTATACTTTACAATTAACAAGTCCAACTGGTGGAATTTTAAAGAAAGGAGCGAAAGCCTACTCAACTGAAAAGGCCGCGTGGGGTCAGTTAGCATCATTTATTGAAGAAGCTAATGAAGAGTCTTTAACAAATTTGGAATCAAGTCGAGGATCTACATTTAAGCTTGTGCAAAATCCCTGGACAAAACACCGGTTACTTGATGGAGGTATTTTGCAAAACTACTACCGTAGTGGAATACCATTTTACAGATGTGAATGGGGAAATGCTCTACTCTTTGAGGGTAAGGTTTTTCCTAGCCCGGTGGCTGCCACTCAGGCTCTGATCGATTTTGCAGTTAACGATACCGGGAGTAATATAAAAAATGCACCCAAAACCTTTGTTGAAGAATGGATCAAGAAGTCGAAGAAGGCATATTCCTGGCAAATTATTAATGAGGAAAACCAGCTTTTGCTGCAAAGCCAACATTCTTATCCCAGTAAAAAGAAGGCAGAACAAGCCTGGCGGGAAGCAGTTGAGCTGGGCATGAATTCCGCCAATTTTGAAGCTGCTGAAACGGCAGATGGTGGAGAAAATATCGAATTGATAGACGAATTGGGTAGAGTGGTGGCCAGTATATCCCTTTCCGATAATCAAGAAAGTGAAGTATGGCTGGAAGAGATCCTAAAATACTGGGGAAAAAAGAAGCAAGTTAATTTTTCCCTGGAGAAAGAGGCTTTTGCCTTTAGAATTCCTGCTGCTTCAAGTCACGGGAAAAGTTTATTGGAAAGTAATGCATTCTACCGTTCCCGGGCAGAGGCCTTGCTGGCACTACAACAAACGTTTGAATTAGCAAAAGAGCCACGTTCTTATTTCAACTCGGGGGATGAGGCGAATCTAAATTATAGTTTTTCTCTCCGCGATTTGGATGGACAGTTTGTAGCTACACATCCTGATAATTATGATACACCTGCGGCTTGTGCCAAGGCCCTTAAAGCGATCTTGGCGTTTTGCGAGGAGTTTACTTTCCCATTTCAAATTCAGGAAGTATATACTTTTCAATTCATTGATGAAAACCGCAGTGTTCTTTTGGAATCAACCCAGGTGTTCTTATCACAAGAACAAGCAAAGGCAGCATTTTTGAATGTACTGCACCTGATTGGTGATCCAGAATATAGCGGGATCAAACAATTGGGGGGAGAATCATACCAATTGCAAGTACATGATGCAGGTCAGGTGCTGGCGATGCAACCACAGGCACTGCCTGAAAAGGAAAAGGTACAGGTCATGTGGGAAGGTATCAAGACGGTAGTTGATGAACACCGGTTTGAAGTCAGCCTGGCTACAAAACCAAAAAACTGGAAGTTTTTATTTTGGTGGGAAAATAAGCAACAAAAGGTAGAACCCCTTTTCGTAAGTGCATCCACCTATCAGGAAAAGGAAGATGCTGTGCGGGCATACCAAAATGTATTCAATCACTTTTCCGATCTCACTTTAGAGAAAACGGATTTTGATGACGGACAATTTGGTTTTCAGTTCAATATGCCCGATAGTCTGGAGCCCGTGGCGATTCACAGTGCCCGCTATAGTAATCCATCCGAACGCGATGACGCTAGTGAAGAAGCTGCTTCATTGACGCGGTTTGTTGGCAATATTCAACAACCGCCACAGGGAAATACGTCAGCTTTTGATGAAAATATCTCAACACCAGTTAGTGGCAGTACTACGAGCGGCTTTTCATACCGAATCTTAAAGCGAGACAAGCCTTTGGGGTTTCATCCTTGTAAGTGTTATGAGAATAGCGAAACGGAACTAAATCAGCTGGTAGAAAAAGTCAATAGCCTCTGTGGTCCGGCCAGGTATTTTATGATTTGTTTGGCGGGAGATATTATTTGTAAGGTTGAAGATAAATATCACTACCAAATCAAGGGTAGAGAAGATGGTGTAGTATACTTCGTCAGTTTTGCTGGGTACGCTACCGAAGCAGAAGCGAAAGCTGCTTTTGAAGCGGAGTATTTGCAGGTCATTCATCTGGCTTCTAATGTCGATAATTATTGTAATCCAACAACAGGGACCAATGAAACTCCTGGCAATAGCTGTACCGGTAAGATTAGTACAGTCGAAAACTATGATTCCCTTGTGGAAACTTGTGCCGATGGAGGCGTTCCTCTGGTAGTCATTCCAGGAGCCGCAACTGATCCGACTTTCGATCCGAGTGGTTTTGTTAATAAATTTTGTGCTTTTCCAATTCGATTGGTTGAAGATCAGCGTGATCAGCAAAAAAGTCTCGTACCGGTTTACCGATATTTCTTCCGAATTCTCGAGTGGAATCAGGGATGGATCGAGAAAAAAGAAAAATGGCGGAGTTATTGTTGGTACGATGATCTAGAACAAGCCTGGAAAGATTTCAGACTGTTCGTCTATTTACTGAAGGACAAAGTAAATTATCGCTCCGTATTTGACATGGAGGGGTATCTTAATTGCTGGAAAGACGGCAAATTAGCAGATCGTGAAAACCTGCTCAATGGTTGCTGTGAAGGCCCTTGTAATGAAAGTAGTTTAAGCCCGAAAAAGTGCTGCCACTATATAGCAATTGTGGAAGTATTGGCAAAGAGCACTATTCAGTACCAATCGGAGGCCCAGGCTTGGGGAGCAGAAGTCTATGAACTGGAAAATGGAGATTATGTGTACTATGAGGAAGGCGACGGGCCCGTTAGTTTTTCCACTTTTGAAGAAGCCTGCAAAAAAGTTGATGAAATAGGATTTATTGTTGACCCCACTGCAAATCCATTGAAGTACCGGTATGTTATAGAAGGGGAAAACTGTTGCTTTTTCATTATTGAAAGCCGCAGGCTGACCTGGGAGAATGCTGCAACTGATGACTATACCGGAGAGTTGGATTTGCGCCCATGTGAGCAGTTCCTTTCCTGTGCTGAGCGCTTCAATAATAAAACAGGATTGGAAGAATTTCTCAAATTTGGAAGTGACCGCCGTAACTATTTTATCAAAAATGTGGCAAATATTGCTGCTGGTTCAAGGCGACAGACTACACGACCTTCTGCTGATCCTGCTGAGAATGTAGTTTCAACCGTTCCGAACTCCTGCCTGAGTTTCGTGGTAGTCAACGATCAATATCAGGTAGCAAGGCATCCTTACCACTATACAACCCAGGAGGAATTGGAAGCCGTGAAGGCACAATTACAGTCATGCACCTGGCCTGATCAAACTTACCTCAGGATTGATACTGCAAAAGAAGGCAATGAATTCCATTTTGTGTACAAAAAAGCAACGGGAAGAGGCGAGGGGTATCTGTGGAAAAGTTTTCGGGCATTCCCCTCTGTATCAAATGAAGCCGAAGCCAGGAAGGCTGCTCTGGCCGCAGGAAAAAAGCAGTTGTTAGAGGTTATGGAGTACGCCCGGGAAAGGCGTTTCTATATTTGGGAGGAAGATAGAGGCAAGGGGAGGTTAAATCTGTGTAAACGCGGTGATTTTCCACAGGAGATGTCTGCAAGCAATAAAGTAAAACTCTGTAGAGAAGAAGGTAGTCTACTAGTTTATTACGATTTTCCTGATGCTCCCGGTGATAGCGTTGAGTCAAGTATTGAAGAACAAGTCAACCTGGCCCGATGGTACCCCTTTGTCCAAGGTGAAGAGGGCATTAAATTTCAATTGTATTGTGAAAACTTCCCTACAGGCACCCGTGATGATACTGAAGCTTGTAAGCCCTGCGGTACAACAGATTCAACCAATTCCAATCCGGTGAGCGGGACCTCGGAAATCATGGGAGGGGTGATTTGGGAAAGTTACAACACCTATTCTACTTTGGAGGAGGCGCAGTGTCACTTTCATAATTTTGAGCAATTGTACAAAAACCGCTGGCGTTGCCTTACAACGGCAGATGATCGTTGCCAATCCTATTCTTTTTTGTTCGTCAATGAAGAAGGAATCATTGCTGAGCATCCTCAATGTTATGAACTAAAGGTAGAATTAGAAGCGGCCATCGAAAGAACAATCGCCTGTGTAAACATGGAAGGATTTCATTTGGTAGAACATCTGCTTTTACGACCGGGTTTTGCCTGGGAAAAGCCGGAAGATCCAGATGGAGAAGTACCAGCAGCCGAGGACGAATGTTTATTCAATGTGTATCCGGATGCCCATTGCTGCCTACCGTTAGAAACAGAACAGGAAACTTCAGCGCAGGTTTGTCTGTCCGTGCCTGAAACCGCTGGTAATCCTAAAGAGAATGGTTTTGCCGGTCGGCTTGAAGCGGAGGAAGCCTGTTTGAAGTGTGACTTTAGTGTAGTCATCTCTGTAGACTTACAGACTCGGATAAGTGAAAACATGGAGGTACCCGAAAAGACGGATGTTTCGGCAGGAGATTCGACAGATTTTGTAGGTATGCATCTCCTGGTGAATGAAAAGGGAACCGTGGTTCAAAAGCTCGAATATGAGCCCAGAAGAGAAAATGATCAGAGTCCTAAGTTTACCGTCACAAGTGAGGGTTTGTACTACATCCACGGCCTGGTTTTTGATAAGTCTGGCACACTGGTGATCGTAGAAGGTACGACCAAACTAGAGGATATCATTGGCGTGTTGAAGCAGGGTGGAGGAAATATCGCTGGTGATTTAGATATCCGGGGCGTTTCTTTCGAAGTAGGATTGTGCAAAGATCATTATACGCCTGGTGCTGACCCCTATTCTTTCTGGACTACATTGGTTTTGCCTGATTGGACTGAGCGTTATCGGGAAGTGGGTTTCCGGGATGGATTCCAGCACCTGGTTCATCGCCTGGCTCCGGCGCACCTTGGAATCAATATTCGATGGGTTCAACCCAGAGAATTGTTTGAATTTGAAAATCTATATAAGCTGTGGTTATATTCATTGTTGCACCATTGCAAAACTGGATCCAATGAGACCGAAGTCGGCTGCCCACAAGAAAATGTTGGTTGTAACTTTGTTGAGTTGTTGTCGAATCTAAACGTATGTGCCAGAATTACAGAAGATGAAGTGACTGGTCAGGTAGCAGCTGGTAGCATGACTTTAAGCGACCTTACCCAGCAGGGAGTTGCCAGCTTGTTTAGCGGCAGGGTGCGTCAGGTTGGTTTCCCCGATCGGGTTGTTGCTGGTTTGGGCGCCAATAGTAATGCCCGACTTTGGCTGAACCGATTACAGGTATCTTCCGGCAGCCTTAAGAAGGATTCAGACTCGGCCACCACTTCGCAAACTGGACCAGCTACTGTCCAGAACAAGTCAACAGCAACGACGGACTTCTCTATGATTCCTGAGCCTGAAGCAGCAACAACAAGCCCTTCGGTCGACTCAAGGACTGAACCCGCTACTGATAAACGAAAAAAGACTTCTACCAAAAAAGGAAAGGGGAAAAAGACCGGCTCTTCAACAAAAAAAGATGCGGGTTCACAAAAACGTGCAAGTGATCCTGGTGTTCCTGAAACGCCCTTGAGTCGGAAGGAAATTAGAAGAAGAATGCGGAAGCGAATGTCGCATTATACGGCAGTGGTTAAGGCCAGGGCAGATGTCAATATGCGCAAATCAAAAATGTACGAACGCGCGCTTGATTTTCTGGGCTCTAAAGGAACTCCGGTTTTGTATCAAGAGCTTATGGAGTATATCATCAAACATGGCCTGAATAGAAAAAACGCGGATACCGATCGTTTCCAAATGTTGGTAGAGAATGCGACTTGGTATACGTTGGATAATCTGGTGATGATCAATGCAGCTGAAGTTCAGGAAGAGAAATTGTTGAGTGCTACAATCGATTCACTTAAAGAGTACGGTATTGACTTCAGAACAATTGCTGACAAATGGAATGAAGCCGAATTACAAACCTGGATGGACGTACCGGTGGTTGATAACTATTTGAAAATGATTAAGTGATGAAACACCTGATTGGTAAACAAATTATGGATTTTAAGTTAGGCCGCTCGGGCGATGCTTTTGATGTTTCCAATCAACTGAGTAGTATGTATTGGCGCAGTATTGTTCCAATTATGGAAGAAATATTTGAAGAACTTGGTAGTGAAGGCGAACTTATACGCATTGATCGATTAGAAATCGATTTGGGAAACCTTACCGAGGAAGAATTTCGGAAGGGGCGTTTTTTGGATCTACTGAAGCAGTTACTGAAACAGGAGCTATCAAAACTAATTCAGCAAGAAAATACTAATGTAAAGAAGATGCAAATGGCCTTTGGCCAGTTTGAGCAATGGTTGTTTTTTTTGGAAAAGGGATTTTTACCCTGGAATTTTTCTACATCCGAAAAAGATTGGAGGAAAAAGATTCTGGATAGCCTGGGTACCAATATGATGGCGGTTGAGCAGTTGCGAAGATTGCTCGGCCATAGCAGAATCGCTTTAGAGCGATTAGTGCTGCAATACCCACCGACTTTTCTCAAGACGATCGTGGAACTCTATACCGGAAAAAGTCAGAATTTGTTGTTGGATGGCAGCGATGAGCTGCGGGATTTGTCAACCTCAAGCGCCGGTATAAAACCTGCTATTGGTCGCGTTTCTTGGAGCCAAAGAAATATTGAATTGTTTTATTGGCAAAAATTAATTGCAGAGGTGATCGGTTCAAGAGCAAAACCAGCGCCTGAAGTATTGTTAGGTGGGTTCTTGAAAAACTACTATGATTTGCCGGTCTTGACCCGATTTCTTGGTGATAATCGCTCCGAAAAATATCCAACCATCATTAAAGCTCTGGAGCTGCTTGCCGGGGCAGATCCTTTGGAGGATAAATTTGGAATTGATACAAAATCAAGGATAAAGGACAAAGACCTGACAATATCCGAGGGCCTTTTGGAAAGAAATATTGACTTCAGCGGAGAAGAGAAGGAGTCTTTGAGAAAGGAGGTACAGGAAAAGCAGGAAACGGGAAAAGCTTCCAATTCCGTTGAAGCATCATCGGGTGAGGATGAATCTATTGAGATGGCATCCAGGCAAGGACATCTGGATGAGATTAAAACAATAGATGAAAACCTCGAAGAGAATCATGAGCCTCCCGGAAGGTCATCACTTGATTCTAAAGAAATTCGTGAAAGTGATGTTTCCCAAATATCAAATGAAAACGATGTTAACAAAAATGAATCCATTAGTGGTGACTCCTCTGAGTCACCCTCTGGGGCACAATTAAAAAAGCCCGGAAAAACTACTGAACAAGAAGAACGATCAATTGACAAGTCGCCACTAGTTGATAAAAGCTTACAAACGGCCGCCGACAAGGCGGATGATTTTATCCAAAAGCCACCGGTGAGCAACGAGGATGGTGATTTGGATCAAACAGATCTTCCGGAAAGTAAAAATAAGAAGTCAGAAGAGGGCAAAACAAGCTCAGAAATACAACAATCCACCGGAGAAGAATTGGCAGGATCAGGTCGGGAAGAATTGGCTAACCTTCCTAAGGAAGAGGCAAATGCTGACGAGGCACGCTTGTTTGAGGCAGATGATGTTATTGAAGAAAAAGAACGTATAACTCCCGATGAGCTCCCAACAAAAGCTGGAGCCCAGGAGGAATCAAATAAGGAATCTTACCAAAGAGAAGAGAAACCGGAAAAGAAGCAGGAAGAAGGCGCCTTGGAGCAGGTTGATTTTTACAAGGAATCGGAAGAGGAGGGGGATACAGCTCCGGAAAAACGAGAAACACCTCCGGAAAAAAATGAAGACGAGGCAAAAGGAAGGGAGGAACAACAAAAACAGAATTTGCACAATAAAGAATTGTCGCAACCTGAAGAAAAAAATGAGAAGGGGGATACATCAATTCAAAAAGAAGAGAAGCCATCCACAGCCTCGTTATCCGAAGAGCAAGATCCACAGCAAGATATCTTACAAAGCTCTGTAGAGCATGGGGACCTTGCTGAACTTGAAACGGAGGAAACAAATACAACTGGTGCAACCGGAAAGGAAAAAGGTGGCCAAAGAGAGAAAAAAATGGCCTTCACACAGGAAGATGTTTTTCAGGACAAAGACGGGGAGAATTTTTTGCCTTCCTACCTGCGTGATGACACACCTCCGCCTTATTCCCGGGTGGGTAAGAATGAGGATATCTACCTTATTAATGCCGGAGTCATTCTGGTGCACCCTTTCCTGGTTCGGTATTTTGGAAACCTGGGATTATTGGACCGAAGAAGTTTTAAAAATGAAAAAGCACGTCACAGAGCAGTACGGTTGTTGCATTACTTGGTCACAGGTCTGAATGGAATGCCAGAGTATGAAATGGTCCTGCCGAAAGTACTTTGTGGGATGCCACTTAACGTGCCTATTGATCGTAAGTTGCGACTGAGTAAAAAACAGAAAAAAGAAGGAGATGCGATGTTGGAGGCGCTGATTGAGCACTGGGGAGTACTTGGCAATACTTCTGTTGATGGACTGCGGGAAGGTTTTCTACAAAGAGAAGGGAAATTGAATTTTAACAGTGGCGCCTGGAATCTCACGATTGAACGACAAACCCTGGATATTTTGCTTGACAAATTGCCCTGGGGAATCAGTGTCATAAAATTGCCTTGGATGCTGGATATGCTGAAAGTGGAATGGAGATAAATTTTAACTCAAAAATAATGCCCAAATCATGCCTGATACAACAAATAACCTCGAACGGAATCCATTGCTGGAAATCATTGGAGAGATCAATTGCCTGAGTTTAGGGTTGTTATGGACCGGCCTGACTATCCTATCCAAGGATATGATGGAGTTTTTGTCTGTTGGAGCCTATGACAGCCATGCGGTAACCCGTTTTCGACAGATTTATATCAAGGCATTGAATGAAGATCGTGCTTATTGGGAGGTCTACGGCCCTGAGTTATACCGACCACTTAAGAATATTAATGGTATGCCTTCTGGATTTGCCGCACGGGCTCGCAAAGGCAATTTTGATATATCGGATCTTACCCAGGAGGTGGAGGACGTACCGCCAGGTCAGGAACCCATCATTCGGAAGTGGACCCATTATCCCGGTTGGGAGCTTTCCAAGCAGTCAGGTATTGGCTTAAGTGGGGCTATTTGTCACGGAGATCGACCCGGAGAAGAGACAGTTGGCTACAAGACAGGTACTGGCACTTATGATTGTGAGGACGTCGTTGATCAGGGGACCAGCCCGGTTGCAAATACTCAAAGTAGTAGCCAGAGCCACAACACGGATGAAGTTCGACCTCCGAGTGAACAAGACCTGTTGAGTTTGAAGTTGGCTCGAAAAATCTTGTTCTACGAATTGGAAGACGAACCATATTGGTATCCGCTCACGGCATATATCGCCCATTTATTGGTTAGAACAGGATACCAACATTATTGCCAAATGCCCGTAATGAGCAGTACCCCCATCACAGATGCGGTGGTTGGAGCGGCAGGGTAGAATTGGTCAATGAATCTTAAAATCTAACTTTTATAAATTATGCATATCATTTCCCTGGCTATCCAAAAAGGCGGCTCCGGTAAAACGACAACGGCTATTAACCTGGCGGCAGCTTTGCAGGCAAAGGGATTTAAGGTATTGTTGGTGGATATGGATCCGCAGTCCAATCTGACGCAGGCACTAGGTGTGTTGGATGAACCCGAGCCCAATCTTTACACGATGCTTAGAAATGAATCGGAAGGAGAAGAAACGGATATGAAATCAGCAATAGTGGAAACGATTTGTGGTTTGGAACTCATTCCTGCCTCTTTGGAACTGGCGAGTGCAGAAATGGAGCTGGTCAATAAATTTGCTCGAGAACAGCTTTTTAATGACTTGATGGAGGAGATCAAAGGAGATTATGACTTCATTTTTATCGATTGTCCGCCATCGATTGGGATGCTTACCGCTAATGCTTTAGTGGCTAGTGATTTCATTCTGATGCCGCTGCAAGCTGAGTTTTTGCCGCTTAAAGGAGTAAAAAGTTTTATGCGAGCCATGCAGCCTTTAAAGAAAAAACTCAATCCGAATTTGGAAATACTGGGATTCTTATTGACAAAATATGACCGACGTAAAACCATGAACCGAAAGGTATTGGATGAGCTTAAAGAGGAATTTGGGGATAAGGTGTTTGACAGTTATATACGGACCAATATTGCATTGGCGCAAGCCCAGGAAAATGGAGTTGATATTTTTACTTACAACAAGCGCTCAAATGGAGCCAAGGATTATCTGGATTTCACCAATGAGTTTTTGCTGAAGCTGGGAATAACAGCTTAAGATTAGGGCTGGCCAGGCTTGTAACAAGGAGTAAATATTCGTAAATTTAAGGAGATTTCGATTTTAAAAAACGATCATTATGAGATATTCCTCCCGAAGATCACGTCGCCTTCGTCAGCCATTGAATATGAATATTCAAGAAAGCAAACCGTTTTTTGGAAAGACCAGTGATACGGTTGTGCAGAAAAACGAGAATACCCCATTTTTTCAAACCAAACTGACCATTGGCCAACCTGGGGATAAATATGAAAAAGAAGCCGATGCTGTAGCTAACTCTGTTGTAAACAGGATCAATCAGCCAGTCGGAGTCCAAAAAAAATCAGAGGATTTTATCCAAAGGGTGACCTTGTCAACGCCTCAGGAGGACGAAAAGCTGGGAACCGCAGAATCAGCCATGGAAAAAGACAAAGAAATTCAGGAGAAACCGGAAGTACAGGCAATGGATAAAGAGGAAGAAATGGCGCAGATGCAGGGCGAAGAAGAAGAGGAAATGGCACAGATGCAAGGCGAAGAGGAAGAAGAAATGGCGCAGATGCAAGGCGAAGAGGAAGAAGAAATGGCGCAGATGCAGGGCGAAGAAGAAGAGGAAATGGCGCAGATGCAAGGCGAGGAGGAAGAAGAAATGGCACAGATGCAGGGCGAGGAAGAAGAGGAGATGGCGCAGATGCAAGGCGAAGAGGAAGAGGAAATGGCACAAATGCAGGGCGAAGAGGAAGAAGAAATGGCACAGATGCAGGGCGAAGAGGAAGAGGAAATGGTTCAGTCAAAAAAGGCCGGAGGGACTACTGCCAGAACAGCTACTCCCCAGCTGGCAAAGTGTCTGAAGTCTACCAAGGGGCAGGGGAGTCCACTACCAAAAAAGACCAGACTGCAAATGGAAAAAGCCTTTGGTGCGGATCTTAGTAAAGTCAAAATTCATACCGGTGATGATGCCGTAAAAATGAATAAGAAACTAAGGGCCCAGGCATTTACCAACGGCTTCGATATTTATTTTAATGAAGGAAAATTTAATCCTGAAAGCACAAAAGGGCAGCAACTTCTGGCTCATGAGCTGACCCATGTTTTTCAACAAAAAGGTAAATCATAAAATGCCTTATTCATATCAATAATTGGCAAGGCTACAAAACAGCGTATGACAACCCAGGAACCAATAATTCATTACCTTACTCATCTTGCGAGCTTGATCGAACGTAGGTTGAAGCACCATTTTCAGGAGGGGGGACTGTTTGAGTTTCCTCCAATGCCAGCGCAAAATGGGGTTCGATCTCCCTTTTTCGAGTTTGTGAGTGCTCAGCGGTTGTCGGTTGAGGAGTATTTCATCTTGTTGCTTGGCCTTACTCCTCACATCCAGCCGGACCTTTTTGATGCCATTATCCAGAAAAACCTGCCTAATGCCGGCGATTTTCCTCAGCTGGGTGGTATGCGTGGAAAACAGTTTCGCGGCTTTTTACCTACGGGCGAGACGGCATTGTTTTTATTGGCGGGTAATGATTTGAGCCGTCGTTTCAAAATCCAGGAACTATTCAGCGAAGACCATTTTTTTGCCAAAAAGAGAATTTTATGGCTCGAAGAAACGCCGGAAGGAGAGCCTCGCATGTGCGGTAAGATTGTACTCTCAAATGAGTACCTGGACTTGTTCACCCTGGGCCGGATATCCAGGCCCCGGTTTAGTCTCAAATTCCCTGCCCAATTGGTGGAAACAATGATGAATTGGGAGGATTTGGTACTCAATACTGAAACGGCTACCCAAATTCGGGAATTGGAGACCTACCTCAAGCATGGCAATACCCTGCTCAATCAATGGGGGATGATCAAAAAGCTCAAACCCGGGTATCGGTGCTTGTTTTACGGACCACCGGGCACCGGTAAGACATTGACTGCCAGCTTACTCGGTAAATACACAGGAAGAGATACCTACAAGATTGATTTGTCGATGGTGGTATCAAAATACATTGGTGAAACAGAAAAAAATCTGGCCAATCTATTTGCGAAAGCAGAAAACAAGGATTGGATTCTATTTTTTGACGAAGCGGATGCCCTTTTTGGGAAAAGGACCAATGTGCGCGATGCTCATGATAAATACGCCAACCAGGAAGTTTCCTACTTGTTGCAGCGCGTTGAAAACTACAATGGCCTGGTTATTTTAGCTACTAATTTTCTTAGCAATATTGATGATGCTTTTAAGCGGCGCTTTCAGTCCATCATTCACTTCCCGTTTCCGGATGCCAACGAGCGATTAAGACTTTGGAAAAATGCCTTTCCAGGTGGTGTTACTTTTGGACCGGAGTTTAATATTTCGACTGTTGCCCAGAAATACGAAATCACTGGCGCAGAAATCATGAATGTGGTGCAGTACTGCTGTCTTCAGGCACTGGATCGGGGTGATCGATGCATTCGTTCAAATGATATTTTAGCCGGGATCAAGAAAGAGTTTTTGAAGGAAGGAAAGATATTGAATTGAAAAGACGAGCAATGGAATAAAAAATCTTACAACCCCTTAAAATAACTTGTTTTGAAAACAGCCGAAACAAAAACTGGTACTCAAAGCCTGCAAAGAAAGAAAGGGAATGAACCTTTCTTTGGAGAAGCAGCCAAGGACAGTTTCTTCTCAAAAGAATCGAAGGGTAGTAAGCCTTTTTTCTCACCGGCTACTATTCAGCCCAAGCTAACTATTGGCCAGCCCGGTGATAAATACGAGCAAGAGGCGGATGCGATGGCGGAGAAAGTGGTACAGACGATGTCTAATCGTTCTGTACAACGGGAATGTGCTGATTGTGCGGCAGAAGAACAAGAAAACGCGCTTGCCCCTAAACTACAGCCAAAAGCCATCTTTGAAAGTAACGAAGAACAACCCATTCAAAAAAAATGTACTGCCTGCCAGGAAGGTAGTATCCAACCCAAATATATTCAAATGCAGGGAGGACCCTCTACTGCCTCTCCTGATCTTGAAAGCCGTTTAAGTGCAACGAGTGGCAGTGGCTCTCCTTTACCCAAAGATACCCGTAGCTCGATGGAATCAGCCATTGGTGCTGACTTTAGCAGTGTTAGGGTACACACCGGGCAAAGTGCCGTGCAGATGAACCAGGAATTGGGGGCGCAGGCCTTTACGCATGGCTCGGATGTTTACTTTAATTCAGGAAAATATGATACAAATTCCTCAAGAGGGCAGCGGTTGTTGGCGCATGAACTGACGCATGTAGTGCAGCAGGGGGCCCATGAAAAAATTTCCCTCAAAACGGAGGAAGAAAAAATTGCTGACGCTAAATCGGATTTGGTAACCTCTTATCAATTAAAAAGTGTGGTAGACGGTGACACCAAATGGAAACTCCCGGAATTGGAGCATGTAAAAAAAGCATTGAAAAAAATCCCCGCCGCGGATAAGGCTGCGCTCAAAAATTTGATATTAAAGAGAGTTTTAGACCTCGGTGGAAAAACTGCCGGAAAATTTTCTACTAAGCAAAACCTTGATGCTACGACCAACCAAATCACGGACATCGCTACTTTGGAACTGGACAACAAAGCTTTCAATTCTCCAAATCCGGAACTGACCATTGTGCACGAAGTTGGGCATGCCGTTGCCTCACTAAGTAATCGGAACGCTTTTCGCAAGGAGTTGCTCGCCATGAAAAGCTTTAATGAAAAAGTCAAAGTATCCAATGCCGCAGGAACTGCCCTGAACACCGCAAACGCAGCTGTTAAAGTAAAAGTAGATGAGTATAATGCCAAGGTTGCTGAAGTGAATGCAAAATCAAAAGAACATAATGCCGAAAAAGATACTGCCAAAAGGAAGGAATTAAAAAAAGAATATGATCAATTAAATGAAGCCTTAGCTGCCATAAAAAAGGAGCTTGATGCCCTCAGGAAAAAAAGAGACGAGTTGGAACGAGATTATAAGAAGAAGGAAGCGGAAACGAAAGCAGCGGAAACTACCCTAAATCAAAAAAAGGCTTTGGTCAAGAGAACTAGCATAAGCACTGCCAGTTTGGCCGCAATCAAAAGAAAACTGGTTGCTGCCAAAGCCAAACATGATCGCAATTTAGCCACCGCCAAAAAAGCAGCCGAGCTTCTGGAGGTCAAGCAAAAAACGGAAAGCTCAGCCTACCAATCGGCTGTTGATGCAGTATCTACTGCTCTTGCAAATATGGAAACTCAAACGGCCGGCCAGTCGAAGAGTGAAAGTGAGGTAGAGGCCCTAGTTAAGGAAATCAACCAAAAAATAGCAAATAAAACAAAAGAAAAAGATGCTTTAAATAAGGCTAATAAAAATAATAAAGCACACGGCATTTTTAATGCTGTGGAACAGGCTCAGGATGACTATTTCTATGCAGTGAAATCCCACGCATTAGCTAAACTTCGACACCTGCGTGTGCAGAAGTTCGTAGAATTTGTTGAAAGGAAGAAAATAGCTCCGATTACACCTTATGCCGCGGAAAACTGGCCACACAAAGCGGAAGAATTTTATGCTGAAGCCTATTCCTACTGGCTCAACGGGAAGTTGAAAAGCATTTCTAAAGATTTACACAATTGGTTCCAGGCCGGAAACTATAAATAAACGGCGCTTTTCAGGCAATGTTTTTTGTACGGAACATTGCCCTATTTGGTACAGGAAACATAAGCATTTAACCCAATTTTTGCAACCTTAAAACCCTCAAAATCATGCCAAAAAAATCTTCTCCCTATAAATACCAATACGCTGTCAAATTCCTGTGCACGGCAAACATTCCGGGTACCTCCCAAACTTCGGCGGGGTTACTACCGGGCGTTTACCAAACCGCTGTCAACATTCACAACCCCAATCCCGATTCGGTAAAGGTGCAAAAGAAGCTGGCCCATCCTGGCCAAATATCCAAGTTTAAAGGCTCTGCTATTAAACCGGACGGAGTAGAGCGAGTAGTTTGTAATGACATTCAAGATTTTGGCATTACGTTCATTCATGGATTTGAAGGCTTTCTGGTGATTGAGAGCACGGATAGTCTGGATGTAACGGCAGTTTATACCGCGGGAGGTAATGGTGGTGGAGTGGTCAGTATTGATGTAGAACAGATTAAAGAGCGGAAAATTTAGACATTGCCCGCAATAATTTTAGAAATTGAAAGCACCTAAAACCCAAAGTTCTAACAGCTCCTCTGTAACAAGAGGTAAAGCGCCTTTCTTTACAAAAAGAGAGAACACTGAGTCTTTAGGAAATGATCAGGTATATTTAAAAGAAGGGGATTCCGACAGTTTTTTTGGTAAAACGGCCCAGCCTGAACCATTTTTTACACCCTCCACTATTCAGCCCAAACTCACCATCGGGCAGCCAGACGATAAATACGAAAAAGAGGCGGATGCAGTGGCCGATAAGGTAGTGCAAAAATTGGCGGAGCCTTCTGTGCAAAAGGCTGAAAAATTTGACCACCATAACCAAAATACATCTGCCCAGCCTGCCACCAGGTCGAATCACCCTTCCTTACAACTTCAAAGTGAACAAATGCCTGAAGAGGAGGGGCAGGAAAGAGAAGAGACATTACAAACCAAACCCATTTTCGAAAGCAATGGTGATCCGGAGGAGAATGATATCCAACGAAGTTCCATAACCGTCCAGCGGTCAGGTGACGGATCCCCTGGTGTGGCTTCAAGTAGCCTGGAAAGCCGCCTCAATAGCTCCAGAAGCAGTGGGACACCTTTACCTGAAGATACACGCAGTTCGATGGAATCAGCCTTCGGTAGCGACTTTAGTGGCGTGCGGGTACACACCGGCGGCGACTCCGTACAGATGAATCAGGAGTTGGGGGCTCGGGCCTTTACACACGGTTCGGATATTCACTTCAATGCAGGGCAATACGATCATGGTTCAACGGAAGGGCAACGGTTGCTGGCGCATGAGTTGACGCATGTGGTACAGCAGGGGAATGCTTTGAGTGCAAAGGCGGTTCAAAGAAACCCTGAAATAAATGATCAGGGGGAACAATTGCCTGAACCAGAAAATAAGCTAGTAGAAAAGAATCCAACTGATAATACAGTCGAAGAGGCTCTGCCACCAAAACCAGATCAAGGTGAAGAAGGAGAAAACCCGCTGGTTACACAGATAGCAAGTGATTTGTCCATCGATCAGCCCTTAACAGATGGCCAGAAGGAGCAATACAAATGGGATCAAGCTCTTGCTGAAATCAAGGAAGCCAACCCCGGAATTGGTAAAAGTACAGCAATAAGGTGGACGATCAAATCATTGATTAACGGATGGAGGCAAGGAATGAGACCCGTTCCTGATATTAGAGCGGTAAAAGTGGAGATTAAAGAGGGAACTTGGCACATTAAGGCTTATAGCTATGCGGATGCTTATCGTTTTGCCAAGGAACATGATCATCATGGCTACTGGTTTTGGATAAGGGCGATTACGGAAGAGAAAGGTTCTGGAATTCAGCAACTCGGGTCTGTAAATCGTTACAATCAGAAAAAATTCACATTTAACGGACAATTGGTGGATATGCTTTGGTGGGTGGCTGGTATAGAAGCGCATCGTGCTTTACGCAATAAGGTGATGGAAGCCCAAAGCATTGGAGATGAATTTAATGAATTGATCAAATATGCCCAAAAACAGGTTTTTGGAGAAGGAGAGTCCTATCCAAAAGGCATGCTCAACGCTGAATCTCTAAAACGAATCCGCACCAGGTATAAAGAATTGGGTGGTAAAGAAAAGGAATTTAAAAATATTGAAGGCAATGTATACGGCTATGCCTGGGATAGCAAAGGGGTAAATCTGAGGTCCAGCCCTCACCAAAAACAAGTTAATGAACCCAGTCAGGATGCTGAAAACCTGCTGCAAAATTTACCTTTCGGTACCACCTTCAAGATTCTTGCTGAAACTGTGGAGGAGGGAGAAGGATGGTATCAGGTAGAGTTATTAGATAAGAAAACGACGGGTTACGTTGCTCAATATCTGGTGAAGCGTAAAGCATTTGAAAAATCGCCCAATGCTTTTCTTTACACGGTTCGTAATGAAGATTTCGACACCAAGGATGAATTCCGCAAGGATGTAAAAGGAAGAGCAAATGCCATCAAAATTGCCAGAAAGTTTTATAAGGGAAGAAATACCTACGATTACCTGCGGATCATGCTGGAGTTTAATGAGGGGAATCCCGGATTTTCTATTCCGGAAGGTTTGGATCCTTCTAAAGCCGAGGATTTGAACAAAATCGTAGTTTGGGAAGGATTTACGATTTGGCTGCCTACTGAGGACTACCTTTATCAAAGAGTAAAGAAAGAAAAAAGGTCTTATCTCGATATCATTTTGGATATTGACTCCATGGATGACTTGGATGATGCAGCCCGAGAGGGGTTTGATAAGTTTAAAGCCGATTCAGCCCAAAGTCAGCACGAAAAAGAAAAGCAGTTAAGCAAAGAACAAGGGACATTTAAAAAGAATATTGAAAAAATTGAAGAGATCGATCCAAAGTATTTGCAGGTCATTAAAGAACAAACCGGTGTTCAGTGGTCAACATTCTTTGCCGCTTTTCTGGGATTCTCAGGATTAGCCTTTAATACTGTGGAATATTTTAGAAAGAATAAAATCTGGCAAGAACTTAATCAAACCCTGCAGAATACTTATGGGATCAGTGCCGATGAAGTTGTTAATACCATTTTATATTTCAGAAATATGGCTCTTCAGGATGCAATGGGATTGCTGTCTGATGCCAGGCACTTTATTTTCCAGGAACATAAGCGACTAAACAATAATGAATATCTAACGGGGCTGTTTACTTTCCTTCAACAACTAGATAAGGAGTATGAAAAATCAGATATGCTTAGGGCTAAAGCCATTTACAGCTTTTTTAAGACGAGAAAGATTTCAGGTGAGAGCCTTGACAAAATACTGGAATTTATAAACCTGATATTTGGTGATGCTATTGCAAAGTACGGTATTGATTATATGGTGATCATTCAGTTTTATTTGAACAACAAACATGATGAAACAGAACTGGCGAAATATTTACATCATAAAGATCCAAATTTCGCAGAAGCATTTATCTCAATTTTTGAATTTGTAATTAGTTTGGGTGAAGATATATTTGACCCCAGCATCAGTTTCACCAGTGGAGTTATTGGCAAAGCTATGGTTGCTGCGTCAAAGCTATATCCTCAATTGATCGAAGCTGCCCAAAATGATGAAGCCGTTAATAATATGCGCCTGAAAAAGGCAGAAGAACTCGAAATTTTAAAAGATCCAAATCTAAACTGGCGAGATCTGGCGCGCCTAAAAAATAAGGAAGCGCTGAGAACAAAAATTAATGAATATTTCGTAGACAAGTTAAAAGACCTTAGAACCACCCGCAGATTCCTTGTAGATGATCCAAATAAAATCTGGGAATTGAAGCCGTTGCTATTGGTTAGTATGAGCAACAGAAGTATTATGCCGGAAAGCAAATTTGGACAATTGATTCTGGATAAAATTGAAGATGTTGATCGGGCCAATACCATGATCTCCATTGCCTTGGCGGTCTTAGCCATTGGTTTGGCTATTGCTGGGTTTTTCACGGGTGGTGCCACTTGGGTTGGCGTGGCGATGATCGTAGGTGGAGTAACCGTTAGTACAATCGATCTCATTAGAGAACTTCAGATCTATCAATTTCATAGTGCAGCATCTAATACTGGAGTTGGTGGTATAATGAATCTTTCGGACAGGGATCCGGGCGTTTGGGGGGTAGTATTGGCGATTCTGGGTTTGGTATTAGACGTAGTGGATTTATTCAAGGCTGCGGGTAAGGCATTTAAAGCTATTGATGAATTAAGCCAGCTCGGCACATTTGCCGGAAAGTTTGACGACATGTATGAAGAGTTGGTAAAAAGAGGTTTGAAGCTTTCAAAAGAGGAACTTAAAACAAAATTATTACAAGCTTACCAGGAAAGTAAACGACTGGTGGACGAGGGTGTAACGGATAAAGTGAAAATCCTGTTTGAAAACGTCGGTCTAAAAAAAGTTCCCCAGGAAATGTTGCTGCCATATGCCCGTCTTTATGAAATTGATGAGCAATTGGTGGCTGGTCTAATTCGCGCTTTAAAGGGGGAAGAGCATGTCTTAATGTTTTTAGCCAAACACATCAACGACGTGCCTGATTCGCCGGAAACGATTGCATCCATTGTGAAAATCCTACAGCAAACGGGTAAGGGCGATAACTTTATTAAAGAAATATTTAAGCACATCACTACAATTGGGCGGCATAATCTGGATATTTTACCTGATGTAGTTAAGCGCCTCGAGCAGTCGGGTATTACTGATCCGGATTTGATTAGTAGTATATTCCGGCATCGCGGCCTCCAGAAAGTGCTGCTCGCGGAAAGTGATGAAACCTTACAGGGGCTCTGGACCAACTACAAAGCCTATAAACAGAGCCTGCCTTCCGGCCAGATTGAGAAACCATTCTACAAATTTGTGGAAGAGCAAAACCTGGCCTCCTTCACAAAAACTGCTGAACAAATAAAAGCGGAACTGTACGAACAGGCCCTGAAGGAATATAATGAGGCAAGCACCGAATTTAGTAAAGCAGTCAGCGAAACCCTGGGAGCAGTATTGCCCTTGAGCGACGAAGTGATCCAAGCTTTGGTGAAAAAGATCAAAGCGGCCCTTAAACTGGCCAAATACAAAGGGGGAGATCTGATGGCGTTTATCAACAAACTGATCAGGGAAGGATTGCCCGGTTTTGGCAAACTCAAGACTTATGAATTTGATAAAATCCTGAAAGCACTCGTTGAAAGTGATCCTGAATTAGTCGCCAGACAGATCGTGCTGGCCGGGTTTGAATCTAAAGGCGCCATGGTTGACTCGATAGTAGCCATCCTCAAACAAGGTGATGTCGATGCTTTGAAACTAAAGAAGATCTTTGAAAATTCGAAGTTGCATGACTCGATCGGCTCAATTGACCTTTCAAATGTGCTGAGGATTCTAACTGACCAGAAGCCAGGAGGCTACGCCAAGATAATAGATCAATTAGCTGACCCTAATCAGGCCTCTGCTGCCTCGCACCTGTTGCGACAAGTATACGATGAAACCAGTGGTACTTTAGGCACTCTTGACAACTTTGCGGAGGCCATGAAGCAGTACCGAAAATTGGGGTTTACCCAAAAATGGCAGTTTGAATTTTTTGATCAATATGGAAAGCAATTTCCAGATCTTTTCAATAGCTTTAGCAAGTGGGATAGTACTTTGCAAAAAGCATTTGTGGATGATTTTGGGAAGAATGCAGGTATGCTGGCTAAGTTTGAGGGAGAACTTGATTTACTAAGAGTTTGGCAGGAGGCTAAAGCTGTAAAAACTACTGGTGAAATCATAGAAGGATCAAAGAATATTTATAAAGCAACGGCAGAACAATTATCGGCAGCGATCAAACGGATTGCGGATCACCGAAATACTACTGGAAATTTGCGGGGGGCTAATTATGGTTATCTCGAAGGAATCGTTAATGGTAATCTTGTTGATAATAAGTTGTGGCGGAGTGGGGAAGCACTAGAAACTGAACCACAGATATTTGATGCAATTGACGTTATTGGAGGTAAGGGAAATGCCTGGTTGAGAAATACTGATTCAGAATTTAAAATGCTTAATGATTTAGCTAGCAAGTTGGGTGGAGTGGCTGGTGAGAAATTTCCTGATATTACAGGCACCTTAAAAGTTGTTTCTGAAAATCCTTACTGCGCATCCTGTAGAGGTATAATACAGCAATTTAATGAAATGTTTCCTAATATAAAACTTATTTTGATTGATGGAGCAAAAAAATAGTAATTTCACTGTTATTTGTAATGAAAAAAAATATTTAGAAGATTCAATTCAGTGGTACAATAAAAACTACAAAACCGATTTTGAGATCATTGATTTCATCGAGGATGAAGTAAACTTTGCTGAAATTAAGGTAACTAAATACAAACTTTCTGATATTTTCAGATTAGGGTATCAGTTTGGTGTTAAAGAACAAAAATTGAGAGAAAAGGGGCAAATTGATTGGTAGTTTAGACTTATAGTCAAGACTGTGAGACTGCTTAATAAGGGGGGATTTCATAAAGTCGAGAATCATTTAGCTAGAATACCCAATCAGAGAATACAAAAAAGCTTTAAATTGAAGCACCTTTCTCAAATATGAGTACTCAATTCCGTATCTTTCACCATAATCCATCAAATAAATTCAAAAAGCAGAATCAATATCCTAGGTTCTGATATTATGTAAATAGCTAGTGAGCTTAATACAATTAGGCTGTTGGAAAAGGCAATTCATGTATTCATCGGATATACAGGAACAGCCATGAAAAGAAGGCGGAAACATTAAAAAAAACTGACCCTCAAAACAATCAACCCAACAACTACTTCAATGAACCCCAAAACACCACCCATGCCAACCTCCAAACACCACTTCCAAATCCTTCAAAAGGAAATGGACTACATCGAATCGACCGTTCATAATTTTGATTATGGCAGTCTCAAATGGTATAAGGTAGCATTTTATAAAGACGCCTATCTATTCTACGGGGCGATGATTCTGCTTTCCTGCATCTTCAGCCTTTTCTATTCCTTCAGCTAGAGTGTGTAAATACCCCCAAATTCCCTATCTTTCCCTAAAATCCATCCAATGGACCCAAAAAGAAGATTCACAACACCCGGTGTTTATATCCAGCAAGTCGGAAATACTCCTAATTCCATCGCACAGGTAGAAACGGCCATTCCTACTTTCATTGGCTACACGGAAACGGCCATCAAAACGAAGGCGGATGATTTGAATCTGACACCCTTCATGATTCGGTCTTTGGCAGAATATGAACGGCATTTCGGGACTGCACAGCCCGAAGGGGCTTCAATTACTGTGGAGCTTGATACGAGCGTTACTCCCGCTACGGCCGAGGCGACTATTGATGAATCCCAACGCTCGAAGTTTTTGATGTACTACTCCCTGCAGGCTTATTTTGACAATGGCGGACAGACTTGCTATATTGTCTCAGTTGGAAATTATGGCAACGATACCATTGCAAAAGATGACTTGAGCAAAGGGTTGAAGGCAATCCAGAAGATCGACAAGATTACGCTGATCGTTTTTCCGGATAGTATTAGGCTGGATAGCGCCAATGACTACTATGACCTGCACAATGAATCCCTGACGCTTTGCGCTAATTTAAGAGATCGTTTTACGGTGATGGATGTTTGGGTTAACCCCTCCAGTCCTGATCATACCACTTCAATAGACACCTTGCGTAACAGCAGCCTGGGAAGTTCTACGGATATTCTTCAGTTTGGGGCGGTATACTATCCGCTGCTGGAAACATTGATGGACTTTGTCTATGATCCCGATCAGGTCAAAGTTGATTTAGGCGGACAAGAGACTACTTTGATTGCTCTGAAAACGAGCAATCCCACGCAGTTCAATTTGGCGAAAGCCGCAATCGATCGCTTGCCCATAATTTTACCGGCCGCTTCGGCAGTGGTTGGGGTATACGTAAAAGTGGATCAGCAGGATGGCGTCTGGAAAGCTCCGGCGAATATCAATATCAATCGGGTAATCAAACCAATTGTGGACATTGACAATCAGCAGCAAGAGGGATTAAATGTTGATCCGGTTGGGGGCAAATCTATTAACGCGATCCGTTCTTTTAAAGGGCGTGGTCCTGCGCTGATTTGGGGGGCGAGAACGCTAGCGGGTAACGACCTGGAATGGCGCTATGTTTCCGTCAGGAGAACCTTTTGCATGGTGGAAGAATCTATAAAACATGGCCTTCAATCCATGGTGTTTGAGCCTAATGATGCCAATACCTGGACTACCGTAAAAAACATGGTTGAAAACTATCTAACCACTCTTTGGCAACAAGGGGCAATGGCGGGAACTACAGCCCATGAAGCTTTTTTTGTGAAGGTTGGACTGGGAACAACGATGACCGCTCAGGATATCCAAAATGACCGAATGATTGTACAGATAGGTATCGCCATTCAATACCCAGCGGAGTTTATCATCATCCAGATTGTCCAGAAAATGGCTGGTTCTTAACTATATACGGCTTCAATAAAGGGCTGCTTAACCTCTTATTTCAGACAACAACACTTTCGTTGCCATTGACGGCTCCACCTGAAAATATTCCCTTAGCAGATTTTGGCATTTGCCGTATTGTTGGAGGGCCTTACCGCGTTGGTTGAGCTGGGCGTAACAGTCCATCAACAGGCGGTGGATATCTTCCAGTAAGGGGTCTTTTTCCAGAATCTGTTCGGCCACCGGGATAGCATTGTGGTAGTCTTTTTTGTGGTAATAATATTGTGCCAGGCCATGCATGGTGGATAGGTATTTCTCCTTGAGTGCATCTCGTTCATTGGTGCACCATTCTTCGTAGGGCAAATTGGCCATAAAATCCTGCTGGTAAAAACCCTTGGCCTGCTCCAGCAATTGGCGCACTTCATCAGGTTTATCGGCCTTCAGGGCGTTCCCACCGCGCTGACATAGTTCAACAAATTGCTCCACATCAGTCAGGATTTCCAACTCCGGTTGAAAAATATACCCCTCATTTTGGAAGAGCAGGACATCATCTACCTCGAGGTATGGACGAAGGTATTGACGAATCTGATAGATGGCCACATTTAGTGAATTGCGGGAAGCATCAACGGGCACATCTGGCCAGAATAAGTCCATCAGTTTTTCGCGGTGCAGGTGCTCCTGACGGTGATATAACATGTAGGATAATAAGGCGTTCTTCAATCGGCTGCTAATCGCGGGCAAGGCCGTTTTCTGGGTCTTTAGGGCAAAATTCCCAAAGAAATTAACCCGTAAATCCGGATTTTCAAGATGCGGCACATGATTGAAAAAGAAAGAGTTGCCAGGGTGGGAAGTATTCTGATCAGGCTTGCTTTCAACCTGTGGGGTTTCCTTCCGGGAACTTTGTTGAAATATGCTAAAATTGAAGATGCGCTTCCAGTCAAAGCCTTGTTGAAAGTACATGCCTACTTTTTCCCGCAAAAGGGTAGGACGGCACGGCCAGTCAATATAGCCATCAACCCCCTGGTGAAAGGTATTGATCACAGTGCTGAAATCCTGGATCTTGCGGCCTTGTAATACCAGGATCGGCGTTTCAGGAAATTGTGTCTTTAAGGCAGACAGATCCACCGAAGTTTTTTCAACTTCTGGCAAATCCAAAATCAGGATCAATCCTGGGCGAAAAGAATCATCGGGTTTTGTCGGTAGGCCCAATAATGGCACTATCCGATACCGGGGCAACCATCGGTTCAGCTGGAAAAACACCTCAGCGTTTCCTCCGATAGTCAAAATGGTTTTGGGGGGTCTTCTCATTTTCCTTTTCTGGAGTTAGCACTTATCCTTCTACACACTTAATCCGGTTGTGGGCTTAAATGTTACTTTCTTTATATTGTGAGATTCGCGGAAAATGTAAACACCAAATCGTGCGAAATTTTAGAAAAAGTCGCTTTTTCTACTTTAGATTGGGCTAGAACCTGTTCTGGTCAGGATTTTTAGTTAAATTGTGGAACATTTCAACAATTTCTTCGTTGAATTACAAATCCTAACCTCCATAACACCACATGGGTATCCCTGGTTATCAGGCACTTATATTAGATTAATCTAATATAAAAAATGCCAATAATCAAGTAGCCTGCACCAATTTTCCCCGGAAACTTTATGATGAAAGCACTCTTGTTTGTTGAGCAAACTGGATCGTTACAATTTCTCCCCCTGCGATGGGGTGGCACTTTAAGCCATACTTCATCAGGGAATTAACTGAATTTTACTACTTATGGCACAGCAATTTGAATTTCGCTCTGAAGATTTAGCCAAACACCAATGCCAAACCTGGCAGGAAGGTGATTCCATCCTATTGTACTGTGAGACTTGCGGCTTTAAGCGCAAAATGAACTGGAAAACCGGTGAAATTACACTGCTCGCAGCTGGTGATGAAATGGCTTTGCACACGGCTACCCATGCGCCGGTATCAGTAAAGGAGGTTGAAGAAACCCTGTCTTTCAACTAGTCTTTCCCTCTTTTTAATAGAGGTGAATGATTTGTTTGCCTTCATATATTAAGGGTTTATCTTGTTGACCGGTCACCGTGCTAACACTGGCAATGATCTGATAGTATCCAGGAGCCATTTCCCTGGTAAGGACTGGTAAGCGTTGTGATGCCCGCTGACTGATCAGCGCTTTCTTTCCAATCAGTTGCCGCAGCATTTGTTGATCATCCATACTGCATAGATAGATTTCTGTCTCCACTGCATTTTTGATTTTGTCCATCAGCTTCACATCTATCTCAATTTTAGTGCCTACTGGAAAATTAAAATTGTCAGTAGGTTTATTTGCTTTCCACAGCTGTACCTTAACGTTTTCGTGAATCTCAATTTTTTTGGCTTTAACTCGGGGCTTTGACGGACGAGCCGTAAACTTTTTGATAAACTGCTCAATGGCATGCATATCTAGACCCTGGAAGGTTTTGGTTTCCCGACTGAGTAGATGTTCGATCTTACCACGCAAGGTTGTTTGGTTCTCCTCAGGGTAAAAATCCAGGCGGAAACTATGCCGGAACGAGGTGTTTTGTGGTGAAGCACTACTGGTAACATTTTTTGCTGAAGTAGTTTTTGATGCAGAAGGCAATTCTGGTTGCCCTTGTGCGGCCTTGATCATCTTTGCAAGCTGTTCTGCCTTCAGCTTTATATCGTAGGTCTGGCTCTGAGCTACGGCCTTGTCATTGCCATTTAGAATGGATACTCTGAACTTCTTACCTTGCTGAGTCACTTTAACCGATTCAGGTTTGTCTATGATATTGTGCAGGGCTCTTTCAGCCGAACGGCTACGAGTGTATGGTCGACTAATGAGCCGTATCTTGCCCTGATCGTCGGAAAAGTAGAAGAAACTTTGTTTTTTATCAGGAGTGGTAAAAATGGAAAATCCCTTGCCGGGATCTGTCGTTTGGATTTGGTTAGCTATTTTTTCAGAAAACATAGCAGTTTGGATTTGGTCTTTGTGGGGAAATAGAAAAACAGGGGCCTCTCATGAGGCCCCTATTGGTCGGTTAAATGCTTATCAGTTTAGTCGTTGTACACTTGTACAATGCCGATTTCGTCGTAGGCGGCAATTGGGGTAGGCTTACCACTCACACCATCCAGAAGCAGTGTAGCGACTACTTTGTATACACCTTCTCTCAGGGTATTTCTTGGAATAGTGATTACAGCACTGTAGGTATGACCATCCACTGGTACAAAGTTGACCCATACTGGAGTTGGGTTGCCAGGGCTTTCGCCTGCGCCCATTAATTCAAAGAATGCACGGCATTGCCAACGGCCATTCATCATTTTAGACAACCAGCCTGATTGAGTGAAAACAAAGTGAACAAACAAATCCTGGTCAGTTTGGATGATGTTTACCGGAGGTGCACTTGGCAGGTCGGCGGTAGAAACGCCTTGGTGCAGGTGTACATTACCAGAAATCTCGAACAACTTTGGAGTTGTGGTTGGAAAAACATTTTCTACTGTTAACATAAGAATTTGGTTTTGGGGTACAACGTCAATTTTTGAAAGTTGTACTTGTTGAGAATAATAATTGAAAAATCTGAGGCAAAGGTAGGGCAGGGCACTTAACCGGGGCTTAATGCAGGCTTAAGTACCACTTAATTTTGACTTAAATGTGGGAATTTTTGAAAAAAGAGCGTAAAAAAAAAGAAGTCCTATCCAAAACAGGATAGGACCCAAAATATAAAGCTATGAAAACTAAAACTATTGTTCGTTTTGTCTAGTCTACTTTTTTACCACCTTTCAGTTCATCCTGAAGGGTTTCCAGCTCTTCCCACTTGGCTTCATGAGCCAGTTTTGCCTGAGCTGCCCAGGTAGCGGGATCGTGCATGTTGTAACGAGGACCAGCTTCATCCAGAATACCCTGCACTTTTTCGGTTGGCGCACCAGCCAAATCTGCCCAGGTATGAATGCCGGCATCATTCAGCAGACCTTCAATCTTTGGTCCAATACCTTCAACAACTTTCAGATCATCTAATTTGATCTTCTTGCCGGAAGGTAAGGTAATTTTTTCAGATTTAGAAGCTTTTTTAGGTTCTTCTTTCTTCTCCGCTTTGGTTTCTTTAACCGCTTCCTTTGCTGGAGCTTCTGCCTTAACCTCCTTTACTGCCGGAGCCTCTTCCTTCACTTCTTCTACCTTTGGAGCAGGCGCAGCTACTGGCTTGGCTTTCTTTTTAGGATCGGTGGTTGGAGCAGAAGGCTGCTCAACTACTGCATCAGCAGGAACTATGCTTACAAAAACGCGGTTTAATCTTCTTCTTTTAAAGGTAACCGTGCCATCAACCGCAGCGTGCAAGGTGAAATCCTTGGACTGGTATACATTCTCACCTGCGTGGTAACGAGTACCGCGTTGACGAACGATGATGTTACCCGCTTTGGCTGCCTGACCACCGAACAACTTGACACCGAGACGTTTACTTATACTATCGCGGCCATTGTCCGTACTACCTACACCTTTTTTATGTGCCATTTTTCAGGAATTTTTTGTTGATTCAATAATGTAAATGCAGCTCACCTGATTAGGCGATGCTATCAATTTTGATTTTGGTGAAACGTTGACGGTGACCATTCTTTACACGGTAGCCTTTACGTCTCTTCTTTTTGAAAACAATTACTTTGTCTCCCTTTTGGTGACCCAAAACCGTGGCATTTACCTTGGTGTTCAATACCGGCGTGCCTACGGAAACTTTGCCTTGATCATCGGTCAGGTGAACCTGATCGAACACAACGCTGTCCCCTTCCGAGGCTTCTAGCTGGTGGACGAAGAGCTCTTGGCCTTCCTCAACTTTAAACTGCTGACCAGCTATGGTTACGATTGCGAACATGTTGATGAATTTAGTTAAAATTTAAAATTGGCTGCAAAGATAGAACCTTTCCCAGAAAAAACAAAAGAATCTTCCGCTCTAATTAAGCCGCCAATTGTAGATTCTATCCAGCAATCGGGCCAGCAGCGATCGGTCCTCAGTAAGCACCCGGATGGTGGCCGTCATTTCTGGTTTGAACAGCAGCTTTTTACGGTAGGTGGTGGTCATCGTGTTGTCTAGAACCACCTGCATACGGAAATAGGGTTCTCCTTCCTGATTTTGTTCCGGAGCAAGACCAATTTGACTCACCGTGCCCTCGAGCACGCCAAACTCTTTATAATTGAATGCGTCCAGTCGAATTTTGGCATCCATACCGGGTGCCACCTTTCCCATACCAGTCGCGGGTAGGAAGGCCAGCGCAATGATCTGGTTGAAATCGCTGGGCGGAACAATGGTCATCAGCGTGGCGCCAGTTGTCACAAATTGCTGTTCGCTGCGCATATTGGTAAAGGATACCTGCCCGGCTACTGGTGCAGTGAGGACGTAAAGTTGTTTCCAGTCCTGCAATTCGGCTTTGAGCTTGCGGGCTTCTTCCTTGAGATTGATCCACAATCCATTGATCTTTTCATCTTTTCCCTGACTCAGGTTGGTGATGCTACTGGCCAGTTGACTGACTTGAATGCGGTTGTTAAACAGGTCGATCTCCTTGTTCCTCAGCTCGCGCTGATACTGCAAATGATTGGTCTCTGCTGTCTTTACCTCCATTGCACTGGCGAAACCACCCTGGAGTAATCTTCGCAAGGTGTCTACACGGTTTTTACTGATCAATACTTCCTTTCGCAGTGTATCCAGTTGTTGTGAAAGTGCCTGGTTGACTTCCTGTAGGGTGGTGATTTCGTTTTCCTTGCTCTGGATGAGCTGAAGGGTCTGATCTCTTTCAAATTGGTATTTAAGTTGAGTCAATTGTTCGCGTAAGGTAGAATAATAAGGCTGTAAATAGCCCAGTTGGAGGTGGTTGGGTAGTTTTAGCTGCAAAACCTGTCCGGGACGAATGGCGGAGTCTACCGGTTGGAGAATATTTTGCTCCAGCAACAATGCATCCTGATAATTGGTGGTGCTTTCCAAGGTGACCAAAAGCTCACCTGAAGTAACCGTTTGTAAATCCTTCACCTGTATGGTTGCCACCCGACCATCAGTACGAGCAATGATCTTGGCCGGAGGAGTAGCGGTTGTCAAAAAGCCACGTGCCGTCACTACGTCCCGGTAGTGAATGATTGATGCGAGAATGACCAGCCCCAGGAAAAATAAAAACACAACAGTTACCCCATACCGGATGATCCAGTTGGGAGGTGGTCCCAAAATCTGTTGAATTTCATCCTGCTCGTTAAGCCGGATGTCATCGGGGGTTTCTATGAGTGGCCTGGTGGGCATTTTTTTGATTTTAGCAATTAATTTTTAAAAAATCAGGCGCCCAGTTCCAACTGGTTTTTAACCAATGTATAATAAGCGCCTTTGGCTTTCACCAGATCCGCATGAGTGCCTTGTTCAATGAGTTTACCTTTTTCCAGCACCACAATTTGATCCGCATTCTTGACGGTGCTCAATCGGTGAGCCACTACAACCACGGTGCGGTTTTCAAAAAAGGCATCCATGTTTTCCATGATGATTTTTTCATTCTGAGCGTCCAGGGCATTGGTTGCTTCATCGAAAAAAAGGAATCCTGGATTTTTATACACGGCTCGTGCAATTAATAGTCGCTGCTTTTGTCCCTGACTTAGGCCATTACCCTTGGCTCCCACCTTGGTGTTGTACCCCAGTGGCAACGATTCCACAAACTCCTGAATATTGGCCGTTTTAACGGCTTTCAGTAACTTGCCCTTATCCACTATATCTTCGCTTTCCGCAATATTTCTCGCAATACTATCCGAAAAGATAAAGCCATCCTGCATCACTGCGCCACACTGCTCCCGCCATAGGTTATTACTAAGGTGGCGCAGATGCAAGCCGCCAATCCTGATTTCGCCCTGTGTGGGATCATAAAATCCAAGTAGAAGTTTGACCAGCGTAGTTTTTCCACTTCCACTGGTACCCACAATGGCAGTTACCTTACCAGCCGGAATGGTCAGGTCGATATTTTCCAGGGCATAAGGCGACAACTGATTGTAGCGAAACGAAACCCCTTCGATGTGAATATCGGAATTTTCCGGAAGCAAATCCAGTCCCTGCCGTTCCGGGTCTTCCTCATTTTCTCGTTCGTGAATTTCTCCCAGGCGTTCCAGGCTGATCTGAGCATCCTGGGCGGCACGCATAAACAAAATGAATTGTTGCAACGGCCCATTCAACTGGCCCACAATATATTGTACTGCAAGCATCATACCCAGGGTTATCTCTCCGTTGATCACCGCGGTGGCTGCCACGAAGGTGATGAAGATATCTTTGATTTGGTTGACAATGGATGCACCGGTGTCCTGGTATTGTGTGACCAATAACGATCGAATGTTGACGCGGTAGAGTCGGGCCTGGATATTCATCCATTGCCAGCGGCGTTTGCGTTCGCTGCGCTGCAATTTGATTTCCTGCATACCCTGAATCAATTCGATCAGTGCATTTTGATTTTCAGCCATTTCCTGAAAACGCAGGTGATCAATTTCTGCCCGCCGACTTTGCCATACATAGATCCAAAGCACGTATAGTAGGGTGGCCAAAACGAAAATAAAAAAGATGGTGAGATTGTAAATGGCCAAAATGATGCTGAAAATGATGAAGGTAAAAAAGGAAAAAACGACCGATAAGGTAGAACCGGTCAGAAAGCTTTCAATGCGCCGGTGATCACCGATGCGCTGCAATAAATCACCCGTCATTTTCGCATCAAAAAAGCTGATGGGCAGGCGCATTAGTTTGATCAGGAAATCTGAAATCAACGAAATATTTACCCGGTTACCAATGTGTAACAGAATCCAACTTTGGATGACATTTACGCTAATTTGTCCCAGGAACAAAACCAATTGACCAATCAATACCAGGTAAACGAAACCAATGTCTTGATTGTCAATACCAATGTCGACCACATTCTGGGTCAGGATGGGAAACAACAACTGGATGAAACTACCTAGTATAATGCCCAGGACCAATTGCCAGCCCAGCTTGGTGTAGGGCAGCAGATATTTAAAGAGAAACCCGAAGCCGCTTTTGTCCAGCTTCTGTCCATCTTGCTGGTAGAATTCGGGGGTAGGTTCCAGTAAAAGGGCCACTCCTTTGTTGCCCTCACTGATCCAGTTGGTCTTAAATTCGGCATGAGTGAGTTTGCGCCGGCCAATACCGGGGTCGGCTATCCAAACATATTTGTCATTAATTTTATACACAACGACAAAGTGCTTCTGTCGCCAGTGCACAATGCAGGGGAAGAAGGCATTCCGCAGCCCCGGTTCTTCTTCACTATATCCTTCAAAAGGAAGCTTGACGGCCATGGTCCGCATTCCAATGTGCTCAGCTGCCTCCACAATTCCCCGCAGGGAAACGCCCTCCCGATCAATGTAGCTGTGCTCCCGCAGGTAGGAAAGCGAATAGTGCTGGCCGTAGTGTGCTGCGATCATCCGCAGGCAGGTGGGGCCACAATCCATGCTATCCAATTGACGAAAGAAGGGAAACTTTTTAAACATTGATCAGAGAAAATAAGTGTATCTGAAATTTTACTCAGAAGAGATAAATATAACAAATAAAGCTTTCCCAACAGGAAATGAACGCAGAAAATGGAAGTGGTTTTGGTGTTTTGGGTTTTCTATTTAGAAAAATTACCGTTGTTTGGCGAAAAAATTGGCAGGATTATCGAAAGGACCTTACTTTTGGGATTGTCACTTTACAAACTTGCTATGTCATCTCAAATATCTAAAGCTCGGGATTATTTTCGTCAATTTGTGGATACGCTCTTCAATTTTCCAAAAGCAGGCCATTTTATTCGGGATCACCGGCTGTGGGAAGGTTTTTTTGACTATGGCTGGCTGTCGCGTTTGTTTATCTTCATTGCGGTTATCCTTGGACTAAAATTCTTATCAGTCTTTATCAACTGGTTTGGTGATCTCTCCCTCAGCGATCCGGCGGGCATGGCGGTTAATATGGGGGTATTGATGAAGGATTTTGCTGTAGAAGGATTTGATTTTCTTTTTGCCGGAGGCATGAAATATGTGATGCTGGTCTTGCTGGAGGTACTTGTTTTTCATTTTTCCCGTCGAACGCTGGCTATTCTGTTAAATAAAGAATCAGAGACTTCCTTTGATTGCTTTGTGAAAGCGCAGATGCGCATGATCAAGATCGCTCTCCTCTCCTGGGTGATGGAGATGATTGCTTCAATTTTGATAAAAATATTCTTTGGCATATTTGGGTTTATCGACTTTTTGGAACCACTATTGCTTTTTGGGGTCCAGTGTTATTACCTGGGTTTTGCCATTATTGATAACTACTTCGAACAGTTTGATATGTCGATCAAGGAAAGTGCCAAGTACGCTCAGAATTACGTTGGAGTGGCGTTGGCACTTGGTCTGGTATTGTATGTCTTGCTGTTGATTCCCGTAGTTGGTACCATTACAGCTCCGATTCTGGGAGCGGTGACCGCATCTTTGGTGCTCTACCGCATATCTGACCTTCATTTGGTGGGAAAACAAACGGAAATTAAACTAGACGATTTAGTAGAGTAATACTCACCCGTATTTTTACCTGTTTTTAACTGAAAGTCTCCGTGAATTTTGGCTGTAGTAATAGGATACAGTAAATTGTTTGTTCAACCTATTACTCAATCAAAACAACATCTGAGATGAAAAACCTGCTAACCTCACTTTGCTTGCTAACCGTATTCCTTTTCGTATGGTCTTGTGAACAACCCTCACAAACTGCTGAAGCTCCCGAAGGAGAGGCCATGACTGAAATGGCCGAAGGGAGCCGCCCTCTCACGCCGCCTACCTGTAAAAAAATCGGTACATACGAAATTGACAGTACCTGTACTTATGAAGCCATTGATGCCTGGGATCAGGTGGTGAAAAATATCAAAGCTGTCTACACCGGTCCGGACACTACATTTTTGGTCAGGGGCTTTGCTATGCATCACGCCGAGATTGACAGTATGCAGGCAGAACTGCAAAATGACAGTTTAGTATATGCCATGCTGGCTATTGAGCGAGTCGATCTGGGTGGAGGCAACTACCAGGATGAAACCAAGATCATCTTCATGGGAAGTTCCAATGCCAATCCGGATGCGTACAGGTATTTTAATTTTACAGCCCCTTGTCCCAATACTTGCCCTAAAAATTAATCATTCAAATGAGATTGGGTTAGGTTTTAATCTGACCCAATCTTATTTTGACATAATGAGGACTGATGCTATCAAAGATCATTATCAATGTTTCCTATCTGATTCTGTTTATACAACTGATTTCAATAATACTATTTGTTAGTAGATTTGAGCGCTTTTCCAAAAGCCTGTACATCTTTATCGGCTTCGTCACATTCAGCTTCATCGTGACTTCCATCTCCCTTTTTATGTGGCACCAGGGAGCCAATAACTTACCATTATTACATTTGTATACGCTGGGAGAGTTTCTACTATTGTCCTGGTTTTACCGGGAAATTATTGGTCGGCGGGAGTTTCCGGTACACATATTCAGGTGGTTTGTAATACTGGTCACCATACTGATTATTCTGAACAGCATTATTCTACAACCGCTTTCTCAATTCAATACCTATGCCAAGACAATGGTCCAGGTGGTGCTGATCGCCTACAGTATCCTTTATTTTTATTATCTTACCAATCACACCGACAACGAAGTTGTAGAACAGAAAGCTCTGCGACTGATTAACTCTGCGCTAATTGTCTATTATTCCGGTAGCCTGTTTATCTTTATGTTTAGCAATTATTTTATCGAGAATGATGACAACCTGATCTTTTGGGTGTTTAATTCTTTGCTGAACTTCATTTTTCAACTTTTGGTCCTCATCGCCATATGGAGAGTAGCTTTCAGGAAAACGAAGTCACATTTATGATGACCATCGGCATTTTGATCATGGTCGCCCTGGCCCTGGCCTTTGTGCTCTTTTTTAATTTGCTTCAACGAAAACTACTCACCGAAAAAAACCAACGCCAGGAATTGCAACTTCGCCATCAGGAAGCGCTGCTGCACAGTACCATTCTCACACAGGAAAAAGAAAGAAGCCGTATCGCCAGGGATCTACACGATGAAATTGGCTCCAAACTCAATGTCATTCACTTGAATATGCACCGCCTGAAAAAGCTGGGTGGTACCTCTGAAGATTTGGCCGAAACGGTTGATGAAGTCAACCACCTCATTCACAATACTATACAGACAACCCGCAGAATCTCCCACGAATTATTACCCCCAACGCTGGAAGAATTCGGATTAGTAGAAGCCCTTAAGGAGCTGATTGGCGGCTATCAACAAGCGGATGCCGTACAACTGGAGCTGACTCATGAATCTAATGAGTGGAAACGGGATAAATTGGTGGAAGTCAACCTCTTTCGCATTGTACAGGAGCTGCTGAGTAATGCTTTGAAATACAGTGAAGCTCAAGTGATCCAGGTGGCAGTCCAGCTTGAAAGACAAAAATTTAGGCTCTACTATTCCGACGATGGTAAGGGGTTTCAGCTAGACGACGCCCAACGCAACGGCCTTGGCCTGCGCAATCTGGAAAGCCGTAGCAATATGATCTGTGCCTCAATGGATTACCAAACTGCCCCCGGAAAAGGAGTGCAAGTAACGGTGACAAATCAAGATTAATTTCCTATATTTGTTTTTGTTCATAACCTCTCTAGACAACCTAACCTCTCTGGTTTGTTAGGCTCAATTACCGATAATTATTAAGACCATGTATTTGTTGATGAAACCTGTCTTGGCCGATTCAACTAAAACCCAAACTCATTATGGAATCGCCTGTAATCAATATTGGCATTGCTGATGACGAAGCTTTGTTTAGAAAGGGACTAAAGCTTCTCCTGGAAGACTTTAATGATATCAAAGTCATCCTCGAAGCGGAAGATGGCCAAGACCTGTTGGAACGGCTGCAAAAAGAGACCAATCATCCGGAGATTTTACTCCTGGATTTGAAGATGCCTCGCCTTAATGGTATCGAAACAGCCAAGATACTGCGGGAAAAATATCAGGACCTCAAAATCATTATCCTGTCTACCCACTACAGCAAGGCATTCATTATCAATATGATTGAGATCGGAGCAGCTTCCTACTTGCCCAAAAATACTGTTCCTGAAGAGGTGGCTGCCACCATTCGAGCTGTCGCAGATAAAGGATTTTATTATAGCAACGAGGTGCTGGAAATCATGCGGGAAAATATGATGAATAAGAATATTCCAAAACTCAAAACTCCCTTTGAAATTGAGGTCACCCAACGAGAAAGGGAAGTCCTCCAACTCATCTGCGAGCAAATGACCACTTCAGAAATCGCTGATAAACTGTACATTAGTCCACGAACCGTTGACGGACACCGCAACAATCTGCTTTCAAAACTGGACTGTCGAAATACTGCCGGCCTGGTGGTATACGCCATGCAAAACGGCCTGGTGGAGATCAAAAATATCAGCCTGTAGGTACACTAGCCTTTTTATTTGCAATGCATTACTTTATTTTTGAAGTCAATTGGGAAGAAAAGCCTTCGTGTAAGGATTGAAAGAGCAAGAGGCTCCTGGTATTCCAGGCCTGTATAAATCTTTCCATTGATTGCGTTTCTTCCAGGTTTCCAATGGCACGGCGTAGTTCCTACCTTCCGTGATTTGGATGTAGACACCATTAGGTATTATTGTGGAAATAATAGTAATGCTATTTTTGCAAAAAGTATCACAAACATTTTATTCGTTCCTGTGTTGTCTTGAAGTAACACAAGATTTTTTGTGAAAAAAAGGAAAATGAATCTACAAATTGACAAAGAAAAATGGTCGCCTCTTAAACGATTTTTTCGACTACTGCGACTAGACAGGAAAGACATTACCTACGTTTATATCTATGCGGTTTTTTCGGGGTTGATCACGCTGAGTTTGCCGCTCGGTGTACAGGCCATTATCGGGTTGATTGCCGGCGGCGCTTTCTCCACCTCCCTGGTAGTGCTGGTACTTATCGTGACGGTAGGCACGGCGCTGGCAGGAATCTTAAAGGTGATGCAATTGACGGTGACAGAAACGTTACAACGGCGAATCTTTACCCGCTCAGCCTTTGAATTTGCCTATCGCATTCCACGCCTACAGTTTGAGGGAACAATGAGTAAATACCCTCCCGAATTGGTCAACCGCTTTTTTGACACTATAACCTTACAAAAAGGTATTCCCAAGATTTTGATTGATTTTTCATCAGCGGTTTTGCAGATCATTTTTGGGCTAATTCTCATCTCCTTTTATCACCCGTTTTTCATTTTTTTTGGCATTCTGCTGGTGTCTCTACTTGTTGGTATTATCTGGGTTACCGGTCCCAGAGGATTGAAAACCAGTTTAAAGGAAAGTGATAACAAATACGAGGTGGCCCATTGGCTGGAAGAATTAGGACGTGCAATGACTACTTTTAAACTGTCGGGGCAAGGGAAAATAGCCGTTCGCATTACCGATAATCTGGTGAAGGACTACCTGGACAACCGGAAGAAACACTTTCGGGTGTTACTGACTCAGTATGGCAATATTGTAGGATTTAAAACCATCATTACCGGAACGCTACTGTTGCTGGGAAGTATTCTCGTTATTGACAACCGCATCAATATAGGACAGTTTGTCGCATCGGAGATTGTTGTGATCCTTATGATCGCTTCCGCGGAGAAGCTGATTCTCACCATGGAAACGGTATATGATGTACTCACAGCGGTAGAAAAGATTGGAAAGGTTACTGATTTGCCTCTGGATGGGGAAAGCGGACTTGATTTTTCAAATATTGATCAGGCGAATGGCTTATCACTTGAACTGGCCAATATCGGCTTCCGTTTTGCCGATGCTGAAAGCCCGGCACTTGAGAACCTTTCGTTAAGTATAGATGCCGGTCAGCGCGTTTGTGTGGCTAGCTATAAGGGCTCTGGAAAGTCTACTCTGATTCGCATCATTGCCGGGTTTTATACCGGTTATTCGGGTAGTCTGTCCTACAATGGGTTCTCTATTAAGAGTTTGAACCTAAGTAGCCTGCGTCAATACATTGGCTATCATAGCCAGCAGGAGGATATCTTTAAGGGAACGATTCTGGAGAATATTCTGCTCGACAAGGAAGGCATTGATTTAAACGAGGTGGTGGCTGTCGCCAAATCGGTGAACCTGCACCAACACATTCAACGTTTGCCGCAAGGCTATTCCTCCCAACTGTCTCCCGGCGGAAGAAATTTGTCCCATAGTTTGCGTACCAAAATTATGCTGGTGCGCAGTATCGTGGCCAGACCCCGTCTGATGGCCATGGAGGACTTTTTGCACAAGTTGGATCAAAGTGACCGGAAAACCCTCACGGAATATTTGCTACAATCAAACCATCCCTGGACGCTGGTGGCGGTCTCAAATGATCCTGATTTTGCGGCACAATGTGATAAAGTAATTATTTTGAAAGACGGAAAGGTCGTAGAACAAGGGACCTATTCGGAAATCAAACAGAGCGCTCACTTTGAGCAGGTATTCAATATTTCATACCAATCTTAAAATCATGCTTAACATATCTCCAAATAGTATACAGCACCGTGTGGACCTAAGCCAACTGGAATCCACGACAAGAGTAAATCTTTCGGGGGCCAACCGCATGTTTGTTCGCTGGTTGGTTGGCACGCTGATCCTCTTTGTGATCATGATGTTTCTGCCGTGGACTCAGAATATTCAGACCAAGGGAAAGGTAACCACATTGCGCCCAGAACAACGTCCTCAGACCATTCATTCGACTATTGCCGGAAGGGTGGAAAAATGGTTTGTGCGTGAAGGACAACTGGTTGAAAAAGGGGACACTATTTTATTCCTTTCGGAAATAAAAACGGATTACTTCGACCCAGACCTGGCTTCCAGAACGGAGGATCAGGTAAAGGCAAAGTCATCAGCCATTGGGGCCTATGATCAAAAGGTAACGGCACTCGAAGCGCAATTGATTGCCATGCGGCAGGAACTACAGTTTAAAATGGCGCAATTGCGCAATAAAGTGCGACAAACCGAATTGAAAATACAATCTGATAGCATCGAGCTGCAGCAAATGAAGATTGATTTTGATATCGCCAACCGCCAGCTGGAACGTACTCAGGCACTTTACGATCAAGGGATCAAATCCCTGACGGACCTGGAGGCGAAGAAGCTGAAATTGCAGAGTGCTCAGGCCAAATTGGTTGAGGTACGCAATAAACTGGAAAGTTCGCGCAATGAATTGGATAATGCGCAATTGGCGCTAAATACTACCGAGAATGAATATGGGCAAAAGATGGCAAAGACAGAGGCGGAGCGTTTCAGTACCTTATCAACCCGTTTTGATGCCGATGCCAATCTGAACAAATTGCGTATTGAGTCTTCCAACTATAAACTACGGAATACCTTTTATTACATCACTGCCCCTCAACGTGCGTATATCACTAAAGCGCTGACGCCTGGAATTGGCGAAACCGTGAAGGAAGGAGAGGCTGTAGTAAGTATTGTACCGGCCGATTATGAATTGGCGGTGGAATTGTACGTAAAGCCCATCGACTTACCGCTGGTGCAACTAGGGCAGGAAGTCGGTTTGGTATTTGATGGTTGGCCCACAGTCGTATTCAGTGGTTGGCCGTCAATGACGTACGGAACCTTCTACGGTAAGGTTGTGGCTATTGACAACAATATCGATCCCGGTGCAGGTGGTCGTTTTCGCGTACTGCTGGCACCCGAAGAGAGTCAGAAACCCTGGCCAAATGCTCTGCGTCCCGGTGCCGGTTCAGAAGGTATCGTATTTCTCAATGATGTTTTTTTGTGGTACGAAATCTGGAGAAAGCTCAACGGCTTTCCTCCCGACTTTTATAAAAACGAGGTCGAGGAAGCACCAAAGTTGAAAGCACCATTAAAATCAATTCCAAAATGATCAGAATAGCAAAGTCTTTCTTGCTAATTATTGGGACATGTGCATTTTCCTGGGTAAATGCACAGGAACTTTTGACCCAGGAACGCTTTTTTGAATGGATCAAACAGTATCATCCGGTTGCTCGCCAATCCAGTTTATTACCAGAAGAGGCTGAAGCCTATCTGCGAAAAGCCCGTGGAGGGTTTGACCCCAAGCTGGATGGTGATTTGGAACAAAAATACTTCGATCAAAAAAACTACTACCTCCTGGCACAAGGTCAGCTGAAAGTGCCTACGTGGTACGGGCTGGAATTTAAAGGAGCCATGACCTGGGCCGATGGCGTGTACCTGAATCCGGAGCACAAGTTGCCCGATGTGGGGCAGGCAGTTCTGGGGCTCAAAGCCAATCTGATTCAGGGCTTACTCATTGATGAGCGGCGCGCTACTTTGCAAAAGGCACAAATTATGCAGAGTGCCAACGCCAATGAACAGGCCATGATGCTCAACGACTTGCTGATGAATGCCAGTATTGCCTATTGGGAATGGAGCTATGCTTTCAATGTGGTTGAAATTTATGAGGAGGCATTGACTTTTGCCGAGGATCGGCTAGAGGGAGTACGTCAGCAAGTGATTCAAGGAGATAAACCGGCAGTGGACACCCTGGAAAGCGGGATACAGGTAAAGCAGCGACGCCTGGAGCGGAGTCAGGCTCAATTGGCTTACCAAAATGCGACCTTGCATTTACTGACTTTTCTCTGGGAGGAGGGAGATGTGCCCTATAATGCCTGGCAGCAATTGCAGCCGCCACCACTCAATCAGCCGGCAGCCGGGGACGTAATCAATCGATCTTTGGCCTCCTGGCAGTCCGTGATGGCCCGTCATCCCGACCTGGAAAAATTTCGCTTTAAGCTCAATGAACTGGAGGTGGACCGCCGCTATCGCCGCGACCAACTCCGGCCGAAACTGACCGTAGAGTATAACCTGTTAGGGAATGGCGTTAATTTCCTGAATGGACAGGACAATGGCTCTACGCTGAATCAGCTGGTGGCCAACAATTATAAATGGGGTGCAACGTTCAGTTTTCCCTTGTTTCAACGCAAAGCCCGGGGCGATCTTGCCCTCAACCGGATCAAGATGGAAAACCTGCGCTACGAGCTCAACCTGAAAAGACAAACGCTACAAGTTAAACTTGAGCAATATTACAACCAACTGGTCAACGTCTATCAGCAGATTGAGCTGCAGCGTGAAATCGTAACAGATCGGGAAAATCTCTTGGTTGCGGAAAATGAAAAATTCCGCATTGGCGAAAGCTCTATCTTTCTCATCAATTCCCGGGAGCAAAAACTTTTGGAAGACCGGATCAAACTGGAAAAATTAAAGGCTACCTTCCTGAAGACGGAAACGGCTCTGAGCTGGGTGAATGGAACGCTATGGGAGTAGAAGAAGTTTAGCGTGGAGTGTGTAGGAGTTTAGAGAATTTGAGCCGAATCATCCCACGAATTCTTAAATCTTGGAAATTTTGCTTAAAGTTTATGAGGTTTATCAGTTTATCAGTTTATAAGGCTTAGGCGGGGTAGACGGTTTAGAGAGCCACACTTGATCATTCTGGAAATCCTACGCTGGTTTATGGGGTTTATGTGTTTATGAAGTTTATGTTTAAACGGGGTAGACAGTTTAGAGAATGTGCTTCTTAATTCTGAAAATTCTGCTCAAAGGTTGATGTTGCAAACATCTCCCGAGCGAGCGAACTTCCTAAAACCTAAAACCTGCCATAACATGGATACCTTGGGCACATCACTACATTACGGGTTACACTTCATCTTTCCGGCGTTGGTGGCCTGGGTATTTTTCAGGAGGCAGTGGAAGTGGGCTTATGTCGTTATGTTGTTGACGATGTTGGTAGATTTGGATCATTTACTGGCCACGCCGATCTTTGATCCGGATCGCTGCAGCATTGGGTTTCATCCCTTGCATACCCAGTACGCGATTATGGGTTATCTGGTGTTGTGGGGGATGCCGCCGACCCGAATCGTTGGATTGGGGTTGCTCATGCACATGGCTACCGATTATATTGATTGTTACGTTTGATCAGGACGTTCCAGAACGTACACCAGCATATATTCTCGTTCCACCATTCGATAGTGAATGTCGTAGTCTTTTACCCATTCATCTTTGTTGATCTGCCCCTGGCAGGTACCGTTTTCCAGATTGAATTCGAATGGGTGCACATGAATATGGGTTTTAAAATCCAGCTCGCGGCGGCCATATGCCTTGTAGAGGGCTTCCTTGGCCCCCCAGTAGACGTGCATGTGTTCGATTTCGGTTTTAGACTGGAGGCTCTCCAATTCATCCGGACGCATATACTTGTGGGCAAGCCGCCCTATTTTGGCCACCAAAAACTGGATGTCGATCCCCACCGTCATTGGCGCGGCAATCGCTGCGGCCAATTGGTGAGAGTGACTAATGGATATTTGCCAATCAGAACCTTCCAGGTGGGGTTTGCCGTATTCATCTTTCACGAATGCCCCACGTTGCTCTCGTCCTGACATGTAGTGCACCAATTGTCGGACTGCCAGCCACTCCCGTCGCTTGCGCCCCTTGATGTTACTCAATTGGCGCAATTCCGCCGGATATAGCAGCAGGCGGTCCCGAAACCACTCTTCAGTTTCTGTGATGCGCCATAGCCCGAGTTCTCCCTCCGGTTTGATGAATTGATGTAAAAACAGTGACATGTATCATTGAGTTGCAGCAACCAAAGTAAGGAATATTGGTTAGTTTATAGAGATTTATTGTGCGATTATGTATTTTCCGGATCTATGTCAAAACCACCAACAGTTACAAAAGTTGCCCAGCTTACGGGACACAATGCCTCCATTTTTGCTTTATCTCCCAGTGCCCGAGATCGCCACTTCCTCTCTGGTGCGGGTGACGGATGGGTGGTGGAATGGAATCTTGATGACCCTGAAACGGGGCGGTTATTGGCAAAAGTAGAAACCCAGATTTTTGCTTTGCACCTGCTTGCTGATCATCAACAAGTAGTGGTGGGCAATATGAATGGTGGAGTCCATTGGGTCAACCTGAATATGCCTGATCAAACACAAAACGTTCTACACCACAAGAAGGGCGTGTATGGCATTGAAAGGGTAGGAGAGTGGATACTTACCTTGGGAGGAGATGGTAAATTGAGCCGTTGGTCCATTGCCGAAAGGCGTAGTCAGGAAAGTCTTCAACTCAGTGCCCAAAGCCTGCGGGCAATTGCTCATTCCCCCGAGCGTGGTGAGCTGGCAGTTGGAGCGAGCGACAATAATATTTATCTCCTGGATGCCCAAACGCTGGAAGTTCGAAAAGTGATTGAAGGCGCCCATGAAAATTCGGTATTCACCGTGCGTTATCAAAATGAGGGTCGACGCCTGTTCAGCGGTGGCCGTGATGCCCATCTCAAGGTTTGGGATGCAGGTGAAGATTTTCAGAATATTTCCAGCCAACCGGCACATTGGTTTACCATCAATGATTTGGCCTTTGATCCCGGAGAGCAATGGCTGGCTACAGCCAGTCGAGACAAGACGATTAAGATTTGGGATGCACAAACTTTTGAACTGCTCAAAGTTCTGGATACCATCCGTGACGGAGGGCACATCAATTCTGTGAATCGTCTTTTGTGGAGTGACTACGGGCCGTATTTAATTTCAGCCGGAGATGATCGGAGTATGATTGTGTGGGAAGTAAAATAAAAAACCCGGTACCAAAAGGATTCGATACCGGGTTTTAATGTTGCTAGTATTTACTTATTTGTTGACAGAGTCAACAACTTTCTTAAATGTTTCTGGATGGTTCATTGCCAGGTCAGCCAATACTTTGCGGTTCAGGTTGACATTGTTTTTAGCCAACAGGTGGATAAAACGGCTGTAAGACAAACCGTGCTGACGAGCACCGGCATTGATACGGGCAATCCACAAGGTGCGGAAAGCACGTTTCTTATTTTTACGGTCGCGGTAGGCATAGCTCATGGCCTTGTCTACGGCGTTTTTCGCAACGGTATAAACATTTTTCCGTGCGCCGAAATAGCCTTTAGCGGCTTTTAAGATCTTTTTGCGTCTTTTTCTTGACGCTACTGCATTTACAGAACGTGGCATGTTACTGATTTTTTAGTGCAACGCAGAGGCCTATCGGGCACTTCAACCTGCGCTCTCGTTAAAAAAGATTGATTATTTCTTGCAAAGCAAAATCTTGATTCTATTCTCATCAGCAGGGCTGACCAGAGCAGAACCACGCAAGCGAAGTTTAGCCTTTTTACTCTTGTTTCTCATCATGTGAGAAGTCTTCGCCTGAAAGCGCTTTACCTTTCCTGATCCAGTGATTTTGAAGCGTTTCTTCGCACTGGAATGTGTCTTCATCTTCGGCATTACTATACACTTTTTTTTAAACGGACTGCAAAGATAGGTAAATTCTACCTGAAAGCTGGTTATTTCTTTTTGATTTTTTTCGGAGAAATAATTACCGTCATTCTTCGGCCCTCCATTTTTGGCAAGGCTTCGGCGGCACCCAAGTCCTCCAGTTCTTTGATAAAACGCAGCAACAGGAGCTCACCCCGATCCTTGAAAACGATGGTACGGCCACGAAAATGCACATAGGCTTTGACCTTGGCACCCTCTTCCAGGAATTTTTGTGCGTGGCGAAGTTTGAAATCAAAATCGTGATCATCGGTATTTGGACCGAAGCGAATTTCCTTCACAACCGTCTTGGCTGCTTTGGCTTTGATTTCTTTTTCCTTCTTTTTCTTTTCGTAGAGGAATTTATTGTAGTCGATAATACGAACAACCGGAGGGTCTGCTTTGGGAGAGATTTCTACCAGATCAAGCTCCATTTGCTCCGCCCACTCCTTCAATTTTCTGGTGGGAAAAACACCTGACTCTATGGTTCGACCTGCCACTTCACTGACCTGTTCTAAATTATCGCCTACCAGGCGAACTTCCGGGATGCGAATTTGATCATTGACCCGGAATCTGAATTTTGAATTGTCTTTTCTGGAAAAGGTTTTGGTTCTTTTTGCCAAAAGCGTCTGATTTAATTAACAAATATGTAAATAGATTAATACGAAAATAAGAAAAAAAGTTCCTTATTCTTTAACTTTTCAACACAAAAAAAGTACACCCGGTAGTCTAAACCAGGTGTACTCCTTCTATTTTATCTCATTTTATTCTTCAATGTCTGACTGCACTTCTTTGGCAAGGGCTATTTCCAACCCTTCGCCATCTTCCTTCAGCAGAGCCTCCAACACAGTTCCCTCGTCCAAATTTTCATTGAGGATGAACTCGGCCAAAGGATCTTCGATGTACTTCTGGATGGCCCGGTGTAGCGGACGTGCTCCAAACTGTGGATCGAACCCTTTTTCGGCAACGAACTTCTTGGCATCTTCGGTCAGCACCAGGCTGTAGCCCATACCTTCCAAACGGCGGTACAGGTCCTGCAGGGTAATGTCGATAATCTTGAAGATTTCCTCCTGACCGAGGCTATTGAAGATCACTACATCATCAATCCGGTTGAGAAATTCCGGAGAGAAGGTCCGCTTCAAGGCATTGGTGATCACTCCTTTGGAGTGGTCTTCCGAGGCCTCACGGCGAGCCTGTGTAGCAAAACCAACACCTTGTCCAAAGTCCTTCAACTGGCGTACACCAATATTGGAGGTCATAATGATCAAGGTATTCTTGAAGTCTACCTTACGCCCCAGACCATCAGTAAGCTGCCCATCATCCAGTACCTGCAACAGGATATTGTACACATCGGGGTGTGCCTTTTCAATCTCGTCTAGCAGGATTACGGAATAGGGTTTACGTCTGACTTTCTCGGTCAACTGGCCACCTTCTTCATAGCCTACGTAGCCCGGAGGCGCACCAATAAGGCGGCTCACGGAGAATTTTTCCATGTATTCACTCATATCGATCCGCACCAGGGTATCTTCAGAGTCAAACATGTAGCGGGCCAGGGCTTTCGCCAATTCGGTCTTACCAACACCGGTCGGTCCGAGGAAAATGAAGGAACCAATTGGCTTGGATGGATCTTTCAAGCCAACCCGGTTACGCTGAATAGCCTTGGTGATCTTGGTGATGGCTTCATCCTGGCCGATAATGACGTTCTGCAGGTCTTTCTGCATACCCACGAGCTTTTTACTCTCGCTTTGTGCCACTCTTCGCACCGGAATGCCGGTCATCATAGAAACCACTTCGGCAATGTCCTCGTCATTGACGGGATAGCGCTTGGTTTTTGATTCTTCTTCCCACTGTACTTTGGCGAATTCCAGCTGGCGGACCAGCTTCGATTCTTTATCTCTTAAATCGGCAGCTTTTTCATATTGTTGATTCTTTACTGCCTGATTCTTTTGTTCTTTTACTTCTTCGATCTTTTTCTCCAATTCCTCAATGTGCTCCGGCACGTGAATATTCTTCAGGTGAACACGGGCACCTACCTCATCAAGTACGTCGATAGCCTTATCGGGCAGGAAGCGATCGGTGATATAGCGATCACTCAACTTCACACACGACTCGATGGAGTCTTCTGAATAGGTGACGTTGTGGAATTCCTCGTACTTTGATTTGATATTGTGCAGAATATGAATCGCTTCTTCTGATGAAGGGGGATCAACCATTACTTTCTGGAAACGACGATCCAATGCACCATCCTTTTCAATATGCTGGCGGTATTCGTCGAGGGTTGAGGCACCAATACACTGTAATTCGCCCCGGGCCAATGCCGGTTTGAAAATATTGGAAGCATCCAGAGAACCTGTGGCGCCACCGGCACCTACAATGGTGTGGATTTCATCGATGAACAGGATCACGTCGCGTGATTTCTCCAGTTCATTCATGATGGCCTTCATACGCTCCTCAAACTGACCACGGTACTTGGTACCGGCCACCAGTGCAGCAAGGTCGAGCATCACGATACGTTTATTAAATAAGGTCCGTGATACCTTCTTTTGCGTAATGCGCAGTGCCAGGCCTTCCACTATAGCGGTCTTACCTACACCAGGCTCACCAATCAAAATTGGGTTGTTTTTCTTGCGGCGGCTCAGAATTTGAGATACGCGCTCGATTTCATTCTCCCTGCCGATGATAGGGTCCAGCTTGCCCTCTTCGGAGAGCTTGGTAATGTCACGGCCAAAATTGTCCAATACCGGCGTGCGGGATTTGGTGGCACCTTTGCGCTGCTGATAACTTCTGCCTTGTGGATCATCTTCTTCGTAAGGGTCATCCTGGTCAGAAGGTCCCTGGGCGTATGGCTCAATATTGGAGGTGAAATCCTGTTCGTGCTTGACGTATTCGAGTTCTGCTTTATAAATGTCATAGTCGACATCAAACTGGCGTAAGATTTTGGAAGCGGGATTGTCTTTATGCTTGAGGATAGACAACAACAAGTGCTCTGGACTAATTTCGTCATTCTTGAGCATCTTGGCTTCCAGGAAGGTTACTTTAAGCACCTTTTCTGCCTGTTTGTTGAGCGGAAGGTTTCCTACATTCAAGTTAGTGCTGGCTGTTGGAATGCGCTGCACGGATTCTTCTACAGACTGGCGTAGTTCGTCGGCATCTACATCGAGAGACTCGAGAACTTTCATGGCCAGGCTGGCAAGTTCCGCCATAATGCCCAACAGCAAGTGTTCGGTACCGATAAAGTCATGTCCCAGTCTCACAGCTTCGTCTCTGCTCTTCTGGATGACCTGCTTTACCTTAGGGGAAAATCTACGATTATTATTCATGATTAAATCTGATTCGTCTGATTCGATTGTGTTTCTAAGCAATATTATAACTAATTCTCAAAGAATACAAAAGTTGGGCCTCATTAGTTTCTAAAAAAATAAGTCTTTAATAGTTCGGTAACGCTTCTCGTCATCGGGTGTTAAAATATGCTACTTTGACCAAACCTATAGGCCTTTTCTCAGGTTTTTCAATGCATAAACATAAAATGCAGGAAAAAGTGTGCCAAATCAGCAAGACTGCCTGATTTTCAGGTTTGAGAAGCATTTTGTCAGGTTTTAGGAAAATCGGGGTGACGATTGGTCACCTCGGAACATGCTCTGAGGCTGATGGCTACAGTAGGATTAACAACTGAAAGCAGTGATGTGTTTAAAAATTATCCTTCTTCCCAAATTCCCGGCAATGTTGTACAAAAGGTCCGACGATACCACCCTGAATGATGACCACTGCAATCGCTTTTTTCGAAAAATGCGGAGGATGTCAGGCCGCAGTAAAATCTCGATGGCAGATTATGTTTACTGCTTTTTAATTGATACTTTTGTGCCGTAACAAAAGATTTAAGTTAATCGAACTTTATGAAATATTCGATAGACAAGCAAGAACGCTATGCGGTATTTAAGTTGGAAGAAACCAATCTGAATTCCCTGATCGCGCCCGAACTAAAATCCAAATTTGTACTCCTTTCCACAGAAGAAGAAATTACAAACCTGATATTTGATTTGTCTGATGTTGAGTTTGTCGACTCTTCCGGGTTGAGTGCAATACTGACAGCCAATCGACTTTGGAAGAGACTGGGCTCATTTGTCATTACGGGTATCGAGCACCCTAGTGTCAAGAGATTGATGGAAATATCTCGTCTGGATTCGGTATTGACGATCATTCCTACTGTATCAGAATCCATTGATTTTATCTTCATGGATGAAATTGAAAAGGAACTCAATGATGAAGACGGAGACTAGTTGCTGATTAGCTTCCTGCTTTCATCGTACCACTTCTGATCCCACCATGATTGACTTGATGGTGGGATTGGTTTTTTAGGTGGTATGATATCGTCCTTTAATTCTTTTCGCATGACTTTTGAATTGACCATCCTGGGGACAAATTCCGCTTTGCCTGCCTATGGGCGTCATCCGACAGCCCAGGTATTGGAGGTGCAGGATAGTAGTTATCTGATTGATTGTGGAGAAGGAACCCAAATGAGAATGGACGATTTCAATGTTCGGCGGGGGAAAATCGGACAGATATTCATCAGCCACTTGCACGGTGATCATATTTATGGACTGATTGGACTGTTGACATCTTATGCTTTGCTAGGCAGGGAGGAGCCGATGGACATTTTTTCTCCGGAGGGATTGCAGCAAATGATCGAGGTTCAGATCAGTTACGCAGGAGGTGGATTTCCCTTCCCGGTAAGGTTTCATGTGATTAATCCTGAGGAGCACCAGCTCATCTTCGAGAATCAGGTTTTGGCGGTGCATAGTATTCCGTTGGTTCATCGCGTGCCAACTTGTGGTTTTTTGTTTCGAGAAAAATCGCGCCCCCTGAATATTTTGCCAGAGCAGATTGAAAGGTATGAAATTTCCATTCCGCAGATCAAGGCCATCAAAGCCGGCAAGGATTTGAAACTGGATGATGGACGGATAATCCCCAATGATGAACTTACTGTTCCTTCGCCAAAGCCCAGATCATTTGCTTATTGTAGCGATACCCGATATAACGAGCGCATTGTTCCGTTGATCGAAGGGGTGGATATGTTGTACCACGAATCTACTTTTTTACATGATTCCCTGGCAAGGGCCGAACAGACCCTGCATAGTACAGCCTACGAAGCAGCAACTATTGCCCGTACGGCAAATGTCAGACAGCTAATCCTTGGTCATTACTCTTCCCGCTATCCAGATCCAAACGTCTTTTTGGAGGAGGCTCTTAATGTTTTTGACCGGACTGTTTTGGGTATCGAAGGACAAAGCTATTCGGTGCCTTTTCGCAGAAGGAAACTTGAGTCCCGTTAACTCAATTTGGACACATCCCGAATAAGTATGCTTCGCCGATTGAAATAGATCAAATTGGCTTTGCGCAAATCATTGAGTACCGAGGTCACGGTTTGCCGTGAAGTACCGGTGATATTGGCAATATCCTGTTGGGTAAGGCTGTGTTTGATCAACATTTCAAACCCCACTTTTTTCCCTCTTTTATCGGCAGAGTCCTTCAGGAAATCTATAATTCTCTCCCGTGCATCTTTCAATATCATCGACTCCAACCGCTGTTCAGCTTTTTGCAGGCGGTTGCCAATGAGTGTTAGCAGATTCATGGCCAGCTTGGTGTTGTTTCTCAGTAATTCCTGGAAACGGCTGGCTTTGAGGCTGTACAGGTGCACCTCCTCATTCATGCTCATGGCAAAGTCACGGCGCCTTTCTTCGCCTACGAGGCAAAGTTCGCCAAACATGGCCATGGGATGCAGAACACTTTTAATGACCTCGCGACCTTCCTCGAAGGTAGTCCCTATCTTGACAGTACCTTTGACCAAAAAGTAGACACTTTCAGACCGTTCACCCGGAGTGTAGATCAGGGTGTGCTTAGGTAGCTTACGCAAATGCAGGGAAGCTTCAAGTTGCTCCAGCTCCGCATCATTAAAGGCTTGGAAAATGGGTAAATGCTTTAGGAAATCGGCTGCTTTCATGGTGTTATAGTTTTTCATACTACAAAAATGCAGCAAATGAATGGAGAAAAACAGGACAAGTTTTTCAATTTGTTGATGCTTTTATATTTTTATTGTTTAATAAATAATTAATATTCAGTTATCTATGGTTTCGGATTGTGTTTTTTGTGCAGGAATTAGTTTTGAAAAACTTCTAAGGGAACAGAAAAGAAGGAGGCCTGAAACTCTGAAAAGTTAAATCAACCTTGATCCCATCGACCAGGCGATGATTACATTGCTTGTTAAGGTAGGCGACATATTGGCTTTTTTTGGCAACAATTTCATCGCCGCTGCGTATATACTTTCGACAGTTGGCCGGATTGGCTCATTACTCCAGTGTTAGATTGCATAAATCCGCTCCAAAGCCTGGAAACCCTAAAACCCAGTGACACTTTGGTTCAGGGATACTTGCAAGCAAACGTTTTTTTCTTTATTTTCGTGGCTCCCACTGGGTTATCCACTTAAGAACAATAACAAATCGATTTCTGGGATTAAGATTGCGTTATTTGGAGCTTACTCCTTTAGCAAATCAGTGTAATGTTTATTAAAAAAGATTAGCGACTACAGCCTTGGCTGAAAATCCAGCGAGATGATGCTTAATAAAAAACTGGAAAAACGCCTACAGAAGATTGAGAAAGAAGGCAATGACGATCTCAATCTGATCCTGGAGTTTGGCCCACAGAATTTCCCTACCTACGAATTGCATCGATTACTGTATCGGCTGGAAGAGCAATCTGAAAAGGTGTTTGCGCTAAAGCGGGCGTGTTATTATGCCGCATTTGTGATACTGGCCAGTTCCCTTGCCGGAACCTACTGCCTCATCAATGGTATGCAAACCCTGGGCTTCATCTTTTTGACCTTTTTGCCACTTTCGATCGGCGTTGCAGCGGTGGGGTTCGTCCATATGTCTCGCCGATATTCCACCTATCGCTATACCGGATACCTGCGTTCACAGATCGCACAGGAAATAGAAAGAAGACGCAAGGATGCGTCCATTTATTGATCGCTCGCCATTCTTCGCGAATGGAATACCGTAAAATTATACACATAGACATGGATGCCTTCTACGCCTCAGTAGAGCAGAGGGATCATCCGGAACTGCGTGGTAAACCGGTGGCCGTTGGTGGTTCAGGAATGCGTGGTGTAGTGGCATCGGCTAGCTATGAAGCCCGTCGGTTTGGGGTGCGGTCAGCCATGCCCAGTGTGACTGCCCGTCGCTTGTGTCCCGATCTGATCTTTGTGCGCTCGCGCTTTGATGTGTATCGGGAGGTATCGCAGCAAATTCGGGATATTTTTCTGGAATATACCGATCTGGTAGAACCATTATCCCTGGATGAGGCCTATCTCGATGTGTCGGAACACAAAAAGGGACCCAATTCGGCAACACTGATTGCGGAAGAGATCCGCAAGCGCATTTATGAGACCACCCGGTTGACGGCGTCGGCTGGGGTGTCTTTCAATAAATTTATCGCTAAGGTAGCTTCCGATATCAACAAGCCCAATGGCATAAAAGTCATTACTCCGGAGGAAGCCATAGAATTTTTAGACCGATTGCCCGTAGAGAAATTTCACGGCATCGGAAAAGTTACTGCCGGCAAGATGAAACGCATGAGCATTTTTACCGGCAAGGATTTAAAACGCCTGTCTGAGATTGAGCTGGTACGTCGCTTTGGAAAGGTTGGCCGTCATTATTACCGTATCGTGCGGGCGGAAGATAGTCGGGAGGTGAATCCCAATCGCATTCGTAAATCTATCGGTGCCGAACGGACCTACCGCGAAGACATCAGCGATCTGAGCGAAATGAAAGAAAAGGTACGTTACCTGGCCGAAATTGTGCACGCCTACATGAAAAAGAGCGACAACTACGGCCGGACGGTAACGCTCAAAGCCAAGTCACCGGAATTTAAGATCATCACCCGCAGTAAATCTTTTGCGGGGGAACTGCGGTACCTGGATGATTTGGTAACAGCAGCTTTTGAGCTATTGGAAAACAGCCGAGAGGAAATGCCGGTGGTGCGCTTACTGGGAGTGGCCGTTTCCAACCTTAGTAAAGAGCATACTGGTGAAGGCATTCAACTGACTTTTGACTTTGACGAAGAAGAATAATTATGCACAAAACCCTGATCATTTTTGACATTGATGGTACTCTGGTGTACTCCAACCGCATTGACAGCCTCTGCTTTGCAGAAACTTATCGCACGATTTACCAAAAGGACTTTCCCTCCATCGACTGGACCCGCTATCCGCATGTGACGGACACCACTATTTTTGATGCCGTGATCCAGGAGCATTTCCAACGCCCTTCCGATCCGGAGGAAGTACAGGTTTTCCAGGATCATTTTGTAACCCTCATTCAGGAGAAACGGGTGCGTGAACCCCACGCTTTCAAAGAAGTGCCCGGTGCCCGCCAGGCCATTCTCAATCTATTGGACCATCCCGATTATGAAGTAGGCATTGCCACCGGTGGCTGGGAGCGTCCGGCCCGGATCAAGCTGACACACGTGGCCATTCCGCACGAGCGCATCAAGCTGCGTGGAGCCGATGGTTTGGTGCGCCGTGAGGAGATCATTCAGCATGTGGTGGATCAATCGGTAAATGGGGGAGGGGGCTTTCGCAAAATTGTGTACGTAGGTGATGCCATTTGGGATGTACAAACGACCCGGACTATGCAAATGGATTTTATTGGTATTCGGCGGGAAGGAGATGCTGAAGTGCTAATGGCTGCCGGTGCCGATCAGGTCCTGGCTGACTTCATCGATTTTGATTTTTTCTGTAAAGCCGTGACCCTCGCAAAACCGCCGGTACAGGTATAGAAAACGGCACTGGAGAAACAGAAAAAGGGCTTCAAAAATTTTTTTCAATTATTTGCGGAACCTTTACCTAATTGATTCTGTTTCTCTTATGCCTTGCGCAAATTACAAGCATTTCAAAAAATACATTTTGTTGCTTGGTTTTTTTCAAAAAGGCCTTATATTTGCAGCGCCTTTGGAAAAAGGCAATCATCTTCGGAAAGCAATTTGGATGTTTTTAACGAAAAATTCCTAACTTTCCGATCCATCATAAATACGATTCCGTAGCTCAGCTGGTAGAGCAATACACTTTTAATGTATGGGTCCTGGGTTCGAGCCCCAGCGGGATCACTAAAGCCTCAAGCGCAATGCGTTTGGGGCTTTTTTTATTTTGGTGCGCCAGGCATGGCGCACGTCTACGAGGTCAGCGTCATGTGCTCGCCCGGTAAGGGAAAAACCACCCGCCAATTTTGTACGATACGTTGTTGCTCTACAGTTCTGCCTTCCTCATATGTTAGGTGCCAGGCCTTCCGTCATCGATTGCGAAGAATAGAGACTTTGCCGCCGCTTTTCAAAGCCAAAGAACTATAATAAGCTTAGATAACCCGCCTGATCAGTCGGCAAGATGTTCACCATTCGGAATCAAAGGAGTGTGATTATGAAAAATCAGTCAAAAACAGGGCATTTCGTCTAAAATCTAGCCCCAAAGCAACATTTTTTCAATATTCTATGCAATCGATTGCGTACGTTCGGAATTTAATTTCTACATTAGTGTAAGCTTAGGAATTTAATGTTGAAAGACAGCCTTTGTTCTTTACCTAAGGGCTGGTTTTTATAGGGCTGGTCAAACTCACTATTGTATGAAACCTCCAGGATTTTATGGACAAATAAGCTTTTTCGTCTTCACGATTGTGGCTTTGACGCCCAATGTGATCAATCAACACGTCTTACGGATTTATCATTCTAAACTACAGCTTACTCGGGGTATGGGTATAACTGTCTATCCCAAATTCAGTTCCGGAATGGAACTGCACATCGGCAATACAAATTTTTTTAAAATAAACGCTACAATTTTTTAACTAACTAAACTTACAATCAGATGGAAAAACTAGAATTACGGTTTCTTCTCGTCTCGTGTTTTCTTTTGATTTCGCTGGTCTCCTTTGGTCAGCGTACCATCACAGGAACCATATACGACGAAGGTACCAATGAAACTTTAGTTGGAGCCAATGTTCTCATAAAGGGATTGTCCATTGGTACGGTTACAGACGTAGACGGAAACTTCAAATTAGAAGTTCCTGAGGGATCAAATGTATTGTTCATCTCGTATACCGGCTACCAAAGTCAAGAGATCACTCTTGATGATGCTACAAACTATACGATCAACCTTTCAGCAGGAGAAATACTGGATGAGGTGGTTGTCATCGGATATGGTGTACAAAGGAAGGAATCTGTAACGGGCTCTGTCGTTTCTCTTAAAGGAGAAACATTAAATCAGGTGCAATCCGCTAATTTCCAGGAAGCACTTCAGGGCCGCGCCGCAGGTGTTGATATCTCTACTACGAGTACCCGACCCGGGGCAGCCCCCCAAATTCGTATTCGCGGTGTACGGTCACTGTCTGCAAACAATGATCCGCTGATCGTATTAAACGGTATTCCTTTTTCCGGTGGGCTGAGTGACATCAACTCTAATGACATTGAGAGCATTGACATCTTAAAGGATGCATCAGCTACCGCAATCTATGGCTCCAGAGGAGCTAATGGTGTTATTCTTATTACTACTAAAACTGGTAAAAAGGGACAAGCTCCCCGAATTAACTACGATGCCTATTATGGTACAAAAGAAGTTTTCGCCAAATACCCTTTGATGAATGGACCTCAACTCACACAGTTGCGTGCAGATGTTGCAGCAAATAATGATGGAGTGCCCATTTATGGACTAGGTGGTGACGAGGATCTTGCCAATGACACAGATTGGCAGGATTTAATCTATGGATCAGGAATGCAAACTTCGCATGATCTGAGTATCCAGGGAGGTGGTGACAAAACCACCTATAATCTGGGCCTCGGATATTTTAGAGAAACATCGGTAGCTCCTGGTGATGCTTTTAAACGATATTCTTTACGGGCACAAATCGATCAGGAGATAGGATCTCTCTTTAGAGTGGGTCTGAATTCTGTGTCGAATTTTAATACAACGAATGAAATTGTTGGCATTGGCGGAGCATTATCTGCATCACCACTTTTGAGCCCCTATGGTCCCGACGGAAATTTTTTGGAATCTGTTCGTCTTCAGACAGAAGCTGATGACCTGTGGATACCTACCAGGGACGAAATTGATAGAATAGGCGAAGGCCGGGTAAATGAGCAATTGGATTTTGGTACCTACAATAATTTGTATGCAGAGGTCAAAGCCCCTGGCATAGAGGGATTGAAATACCGACTGAACGTTGGTTTGAATTACCGTAGCAGTAGAGATGGGAATTTTACCGGACAAGGCGTGTTTAATTATAACCCATTGAATCCTTCATCGGCAAGTTATAATAGTTCCATTACTAAGGACCACGTGATTGAGCATCAACTGATTTTTGACAGAACGATAGCTCGAAAGCACCGTGTGAATGTAGTCGGATTGTATTCGGCTCAAAGAACAGAGTTTGATAATATCGGATTAGGTGTTCGAAATGTTCCGAACGAGCTATCACTTTGGTATAATTTGGATGCGGCGCTTTCCGAAGATATTACAAGCTATGGTACCGGATTTTCTGTGACGGGACTACTCTCCTACATGGGTAGGGTGATGTATCAATATGACGACCGATATCTATTTACGGCCACTTTACGATCGGATGGATCTTCAAGATTGGCAGATGGCAACAAATGGGTTACCTATCCCGCCGTATCCCTTGGATGGAATATCGGTAACGAAGCATTTATGGAAGATGTCGAATGGATAAACGCACTTAAACTTCGGGCTGGTTATGGTGAAACCTCAAATCAGGCGGTAGCTCCATATTCAACTCAGGGACGCTTAAGTACGGTAAATTACAACTTTGGCAGTACGTTTGCTACGGGCTATTCTGTAAATCAACTGCCAAACCCAAATCTGGGTTGGGAGTTTTCCGAGACCTATAACTACGGGCTTGAATTCGGATTGTTTGATTACCGTTTGAGTGGAACAATAGAATATTATATTACTAAGACTAACGATATTTTGTACGGTCTTGCGCTTCCAAGTTCATCAGGGGTGAGTAGTGTCACCAGTAATATTGGTAAAACCCAGAACAAGGGTTTTGAGATAACGCTGAATGGAACCATTATAGATAACCCTAATGGTTTCTCATGGGATGCAGGAATTAACCTGTACAAAAACACGAACGAAATCTTGTCTCTGGCAACAGGTGAGGAAAGCAACGTTGGGCAGCTTTGGTTTGTAGGTTCTCCTATTAATGTGATATACGATTATCAGTATCTCGGGCTATGGAATGAGTCTGATCCTGATTTTCAGCACCTGGAAGCCTTCGAACCCGGAGGTAATGTAGGAATGATTAAGGTGGCGTATATGGGGGAATTTGATGAAAATGGGGCTCCGGTGAGAGCAATTGGAGCGGATGATAGAGTGATTATAGATCCTACACCAGATTTTCAGGGTGGATTTAATACCCGCCTGGCGTACAAAAATTTGGATTTGACAATGGTCGGTACCTTCCAACGTGGTGGTATACTTGTGAGTACTTTGTATTCATCTAACGGGTATCTTAATCTGCTTACCGGAAGAAGGAATAATGTCGATGTAGATTATTGGACTCCGAGAAATACCGGTGCCAAGTATCCGGCGCCCGGTGGGGTACAAAGTAGTGATAACCAAAAATATGCAAGTACATTAGGATATTTTGACGGAACCTACCTGAAGGTTCGGGCCTTAACGCTGGGGTATAACTTTAACCCAGGTGTATTACAGAGGGTAAAAATTGACCGGCTTCGTCTGTATGCGACTGTACAGAATCCTTTTGTATTGTTCTCGCCATTTAATGATGAATCAGGACTAGACCCGGAAGTGACAAACTCTGGCGTTGATTCTAACGGAAACCGCCAAAATGTAGCAGTAAATACCTCGAATATATCAAGGGGTATCCCTACTGTCGGAACGAATGTTCCTTCTACAAGGACTTTCCTCATTGGATTAAATGTATCTTTCTAAAAATTAAGTACGATGAAAAATAATAAACTAATTATAGTATCATTAGCATTGCTATTAATGGCAGGGCTAATTGCTTCTTGCTCTAAAGAAGAGTATTTAGAAGAAGATCCGCGTGGTGTATTTACACCAGACTTTTTTACTACTGAGCTTGGTGTTCAAGGTGGGATCACGTTTTTGTATCAAAACCTGAGAAACGTATATGGTTTTGCCTATTTTTTGAACCTGGGAGAAACGGGTACCGATGAGTATGCCGCGGCTCAAAGTGCTGATAACAATTTCCATGACCTGGATCTTGCCGGACAGGGTAATTTAAGTTCAGAAAGTGGTTTTTCAGTTGGCCAGGTCTGGGGCAATGCCTTCCCGGCCATTAATACAGCCAGTGGAATCATTGAAAATGCAGAAGCTGTAGGTCTGGATGCTTCGCTGATCGCAGAAGCTAGATTTTTCCGCGCCTTCAACTACTTTTTATTGGTGCAGACCTACGGTGGTGTACCATTAGATCTAGGCTCTGGCATGCTGAAGTTTAATAATTCTGCAAATAGAACATCTACACGTAATACAGTTCCTGAAGTATATACGCTTGCTATATTTCCTGATTTGCAAGCTGCTGTAAAGGATTTACCTGAGGAGCCTCGGTTGACAGGTGCGTTAACCAAGAATGTGGCCAGACTGTTTTTGTCAAAAGCTTATCTAACTTATGGTTGGTGGTTGGAAAACCCAAATGGTATTCCGACGTACCCTGAGGCTTCAAGAAACGATCCTGATGGGAATGGCCCCGCATACTATTTTCAACAAGCGTATGACATAGCCATGGAGGGAATTAATAATCCCGGACCTTATTCTTTACTAGAGTATTTTTATGATGTGCACCTCGCTTCCAATGACCGTCACAGTGAGATGTTGCTTTATGCAGACCGTACCGAAGAGAGCCAAATATATAATGGCGCTGACTTAGGCTGGAGTGGTACTGATGGGCCTGCTAACACCGCAGTATGGATGGTGACCTCAAACTATACCACAATAAATGTAGATGGCGTGGCGGCGGTACAGCGCGAAGCTGCACAGAGTTATGGACGACCATGGACTCGTATGGCTCCTACCATCAACGTTTTTGAAGAAACTTTTGCAGACAAAGAACTAGATTCTCGTTATGATGGTACCTTTGTGTCAAGTTACCGAGGAAATTGGGATAAAGGGGGCGATCCAACACCTACGCTTACAGCTGCCAACGGTTTGGAAATAGCACCTGGTGATGCAGTGATTTCCTTTCTGGATGAGTACGATCCCAATGTTGACTACAGCGTGAATGGTGGTAATATTGGCGGTGGCCAGATTCCCGGCAGATCAGACTATGTGATCAATCTAAATGAGATCAATCGGAGGTTTTATCCGGGCCTATGGAAGTTGGGAACATACCGTACCGATAATGCCGGAGGATTAGGATCTCCTAATGGTGCATTGACACGTCCATTTCCAATTGCAAAATTCTCAGAGTTTTATTTTATCGCTGCCGAAGCAGCGGTCAAGGGTGCCTCCGGAGCGATGAGTGCTCGCGATTTGATAAATGTTATACGTGCTCGTGCAGGAAAATGGAGATTTGATAATGGTGAGCAAGAAGTACGTATAGAAGATAATAGTGCAGCGATGGTAGCGGCTACCCCTGCCACTATTGATATCAATTATATTCTGGCCGAGCGTTCGCGAGAGTATTTTGGTGAGGGACTTCGTTGGTATGACCTGGTACGTACTCAAAAATGGAATGAACTGGCTGGTTCGTACGAGATTGCAGGTGACGCTGCAACGGATCACACTCCCGTGACCACAACCAGAGATATTCAACCATACCATTACTTGAGACCGATACCTCGAGGTCAAATTGATGCCTTGGATTTGTCTGACGCCGAAAAGGCCGCTTACCAGAACCCAGGCTATCAATAATGTATTATTGAAGCTTTATGCTTAGAGTATGTTAAAAGTTCGTTTTTGATGTCAAAAATAATTCATTTCAGCTTTAATCGAGGCAAATTTGAAGTTCATACCTGGAAGGTCTGGGCCGATAATTTAACGAAGAGTAAAGTTGAAAGGGATATTTTAGGCCCGAAGGATGAACTTTAAACATACTCTTAAATTAAACTGTCTAAAGTTTTCCCACAAGGAAGCTTTAGGCAGTTTTTTTCATCTGCATAACAATATAGTAATGGTCAGCCCATGAGAAGACGTACCCTATTTAAGTTTATTGCTATTTCTTTACCGCTAATTGCCATATTCATATTGGAGGTAATTCTGAGGGTCGCTGATTATGGTGAAGATTATCAATTGTTCCATGGAATACAAATAGAAAACCAGCCAGATTTCCTGATCATGAACGGGAAAATGGCAAAAAAATATTTTAATGACAATGATCTGAAATCCGACAACCAAACAGACTTATTTTTAAAGGAAAAAACGGACAGTACTTTCAGAGTTTTTGTGCAAGGTGCCTCGACAGTAGTCGGATTTCCATATTATCGCGGTGGTTCCTTTCCCAGGATGCTTAAGCACAGGTTATCCCTGACCTTTCCGGATATCAATATTGAAGTAGTGAATACAGGTATCACTGCCGTCAACTCTTATACACTTCTTGACCTGGTTGATGAAATTATTGAGCAAAAGCCGGACCTGGTTATTATTTACGCAGGGCATAATGAATACTACGGCGCACTGGGAGTCGGCTCAACAATTTCTCACGGCTCCTATCCGACTATCGTACGATTGTACCTGACGCTCAAAGAATTTCGCTTTTTCCAACTATGCGAAAATGCCTACCACAAGATTTTTGGTTCAACTATGCAAAAGCCCTCTGAGAGGACAACGACTTTGATGGAAGTGATGGCTGAGAAGCAGCGTATTCCGTTTCAATCTAAAGCGTATTTTGATGGAATCAACCAATTTAAAGGTAATCTCCAAAAGATTTTATCAAAATACGATAGAAATGATATACCCGTAATGCTCTCCACCGTAGTCAGTAATGAAAAGGATATTAAGCCATTTATTAGTGAAGGAATTACCGATATTGATCAGTTTGAAGAAGTTTTAGGCCAGGAGCGTCCTGATGGCGAGGAATTGACAAAATACGATGCCAAAGAAGTATATAAGCGCGGAATCCTTTATTTGGAAAATAATGAAGGTGCCGCTAAAAAATATTTACATTTTGCAAAGGAATTAGACTTGTTAAGATTTCGAGCACCTGAAAAAATTAATGAAGTCATCATAGAATTATCGGATGAGTATGAGGTGTCCCTTGTAGATATGAAGTCCATTTTTGAAATGCACGCTGAACATGGGATTGTTGGTGACGAATTGATGACAGAGCATGTACATCCCAATATATTTGGACAGTTTTTGATGGCCGATGCTTTCTATCACAAAATAAAAGAGCTAAACTTATTGAGCAATTGGACCAATTATATACCGTACGATGAAGCCATACGAGATATTCCTGTTTCTTTAATCGATTCTATTCAGGGCATGCTGGTGATAGATGAGTTAAAGCATTCATGGCCATTTAACCTTGACAATAGCTCGACGGAAGGTAGTCATTCTTCAATAAACTATTCAAAATTCGGAATCCAGGAATTAAACATCGCGCAAAACATAAAAAAGAAGGTCATCAGCTGGAATAATGCGATGACTATAGCCTTCAATAGCTATGATACAGACGGGGAATATAAAAAGGCCCTAACCATCGCCCAGTCATTGATTTTTGAATTTCCTGAAAAAGGCTCTGTCTATAAGATGGCTGGGGATATGTGTATGAAAATGGAAGACTATCAAAGAGCGGTATATTATTATTCTCGTTATCATCGGCTCGATGAAAATAGTGAATCAGCAGAAAAGCTGGCGATGGCGTATTTTAGAAATGAAAATGTAGCATTGGCAGGCGCAACTCTTACTAAGGCACGAGAGAGAGGTCTGGATGTGTTCAGTTTAGCTGAGCTGGAAGCACAATCTGCAGTCCACTATAGTACTGAATAGCATAAAGGTCGACGATAGAGGCAACTACGTATTTTTAGAGACAAGCAGAGCAAACAAACAAAAGCAACAAAATAATTAAAATGAAACAAACAATTAAATTAATCATATTTTTGGTATTCCCTCAATTGGTTTTTACTCAAATTAATGTCAATAATTCCAATATTTCATCCAAATCCGGTTTTGAATTGGTAAGCAATGATCAAATGGCTACCATTTATTACGATCCATCTGATTTAAAACTGATTGAAATAAGTAGCCAATTATTTGCGGGGGATATCAATCGAATTACGGGAAAGCACCCCAGTGTAGTTACTTCACTGAATGGATTGCAGGGCAATGTCGTCATTATTGGCACCATTGGGCAAAGCAAAATTATTGATGAGTTGTCTGAAAAGCATCCCGAATTCAATCAAATTAAGGGTGATTGGGAACGATTTGTTATCAAAACCATTTCCAGTCCATTTGAAGGTGTTAACGAAGCATTGGTGATAGCAGGAAGTGACAAGCGAGGAACTGCTTATGGCGTATTTACCTTATCGGAAAAAATCGGGGTATCACCGTGGTATTATTGGGCTGATGTTCCTACAATAAAGAGCGATGCCATAAGTGTAGAAAATTTGACTTATGTGTCCAATTCGCCATCTATAAAATATCGAGGTATTTTCATAAATGATGAATCTCCGGCACTAAGATATTGGGCGGTTGAAAAATTTGGTTGGCTAAATCATCAGTTCTATGAAAAAGTATTCGAACTATTACTTCGCAATAAAGCCAATTATCTCTGGCCGGCAATGTGGCTTCCTACCGCTTTTTCAGATGACGACCCTTTGAATCCCAAAACAGCCGATGACTACGGCATTGTCATTTCATCCAGTCACCATGAACCCATGATGCGAGCACATGATGAGTGGGAAAGATTTGGAGGTGGAGCTTGGAATTACGAAACCAACAAAGAACAATTACAGGAATTTTGGCGTGGCGGAGTGGAACGTATGGGGGAGTACGAAAGTGTGGTAACGATGGGCATGAGAGGTGATGGTGATGAAGGAATGTCAGAAGAAACTGCGGTGGATCTATTGAAAACAATTATTAAAGACCAACGAAAAATACTTGAAGAAGTAACCGGCAAACCAGTAGAAGAAACGCCACAGGTGTGGGCAGTTTACAAAGAAGTACAAGACTATTACGACAAAGGCATGCGGGTGGAAGATGATATTATGATTTTGTTTTGTGATGACAACTGGGGTAACATCCGCATTTTACCCAAAAAGGAAGATGCCGATTATAAAGGTGGATTCGGTATGTATTATCATTTTGATTATGTTGGGTCACCTGTGTCCTATCGATGGCAAAATATTACCCAAATTGAAAGAACATGGGAGCAAATGAAATTGAGTTACGATTGGGGTGTAAAAGACCTTTGGTTAGTCAATGTGGGCGATATAAAGCCGATGGAATTTCCCATCAGTTTCTTTCTGGACATGGCTTGGGATGTTGAAAGTATGAGTGCTGAGAATTTACCGCAATATTACATCAATTGGGCAACACAACAATTCGGAGGCAAACATGCCAAAGAGATAGCTAATGTATTGGCACTTTACACTAAGTACAATTCCAGACGTTCTCCCGAAATGCTCAAACCAAACACATATAGCATCGAAAACTATCGGGAAGCAGATAGAATTTTGGAAGAATGGAATAGCTTGCTCGAACAAAGCACCAATATTTACCAACAACTTCCCGAAAACCAAAAATCTGCCTATTACCAACTGGTGCAATCTCCCGTGGAGTTGTGTGCCAACTTAAACGAAATGTATGTAGCGGCCGGTAAAAATATGTACTATGGGCAACGTGGCGCAGCCTCTGCTAATTTCTATGCTGGAAAAGTAAAGGAGCTATTTGAGCGAGATGCCCAGCTTACCCAACAATACCACAGTTTGGAAAACGGCAAATGGAATCATATGATGTCCCAAACCCATATTGGTTACACTTATTGGAATCATCCACCTTTGAATATGATGCCAGCCGTATCATATGTTGAGACAAAAAAATTAGCCGAGTTGGGCTACTTTTTGGAGTACGGAAAAACACCGCGATGGGGCTGGCTCGATGTAGAAGCTGATTGGTCCTTCAGCCACCAAATGCCAACCTATGACCCCGTTAATGACCAACACTACTACATAGATGTGTTCAATAAGGGAGAGCAATTGCTTAGTTATCTTATTGAAACTGAAGATAACTGGATAAAACTTTCCAAAACGGCAGGCACCATTCAATACGATGAAAAAGTATACGTTAGCATCGATTGGGATAAAGCTCCCAAAGGAGAAGCTATTGGTGAGATAAAAATTTCAGGTGCGGGAAAAGATTATGTCATCAAAGTACCTATTCATAATAACCTCCTTGAAGCCAAAGGTTTTGTTGAAAACAATGGCGTAGTATCTATTGAGGCAGCAAATTACACCCATAAATATGACGGAGAAGAATGTCATTGGACGGTTATCCCTAACTTGGGGCGTACTCATTCTGCCATAACGCCGGAACCTATGAATATGGACCGGCAATCAATTGATAAGAACACAGCAAGGGTAACGTATGATTTTACAGTTTTTGAAGATGGAGATTTGGAAATAGAAACCTATCTCTCCCCGACTCAAGATTTTCTTAAAGGAGACGGGCTTCATTTTGCCATCGCTATTGATGACGAAGAGCCACAAATCATCAACATAAATAAGGGGGAAATTAAACCCGATTGGGCATACGCTGAATGGTGGACAAAATCAGTCGGGGACCACATCAAAAAGAGTATTTCAAAACATACAAATGTCAAATCTGGTAGCCATACTTTAAAAGTTTGGTCTGTTGACCCAGGCGTAGTTATTCAAAAATTTGTAATAAATGCAGGTGGGTTAAAGTCCAGTTACCTGGGACCTCCGGAAAGTAAGAAAATTAATAATTGATTTTTTATGTAAAATTTGTGCCCTAAAACTGGCGTAGAATTAACAATCCCGGTTATTGAGAATACCAAGACGCCAAAGACCCTAATGGAGTAGTGTGGTATAGAAAGAAAATGGTACCGCCACAAGCCATGTCTGGAAAAAAGGCAAGAGTTTTTTGGGTAGAATTATGAACGAAGATGAGCTATACATCAACGGCATAAAGGTATGAAACACCACCTTCAATACCTTCAAAGAAGATATTGTCAACCCTAATCTATCTAATAAAGAAGGTTTAGCTGCATCGCTACTAAAAACCTACTAAATATATCTTAAAAGTAAAACAATGATTCTTCTCAGACATCGCATTTTTCAGACATCGATTTTAATTTTATTTTGTTTGAGTTGTTTGAATTACTGTAAAAAAGAGGGTTCTACTACTGCCGATGATACTAAAAACATACAAATAGGCAGTTCTACACAACATATGATTGAGGATATTAAGCAGAGAATATCAGCATTCAATATTGAAAGTGTTCCTTACATTTTTAATAATAAAAAAGTGTCCATTTTAGAAACAAAGATTCAGTCAGCAGCAGGAAATGAACGATTAAACCTGCTATTTACCTATGGTCTGGAGTTACTGAATGCCGGTAAAACAGAAGAAGCTATTGCCACTTTGAATCAATTATTACAAGTGATAGAAAGCAAAAACGTACAGTCAAAACAGGAATTAATTTACTATATAAAAAAGCAAATGGCGATTGCTTATATGCGCAAAGCCGAACAGGAAAATTGTATTGCCAATCATACCGAAGAGTCTTGTATTATTCCTATAAGTAAAAAAGCACAACACATTTTAAGAGAAGGGTCGCAGCAATCCATCAAACTACTTAATGAATTGTTAGCCCTAAATCCCAATGACTTGGAATGCCAATATTTACTGAATATTGCACACATGACTTTAGGGCAGTATCCCGAACAAGTGCCTGTTCAATTTAGAATTCCTGAATCGCACTTTTCCAATTCACCAAAATTCACACATTTTACCGATATCGCTATGAATTTGGGTGTTGATGTAAACCTAAAGTCTGGTGGAACGTGTGTAGATGATTTTAATGGCGATGGCTATCTAGATATTATCGCATCGTCCTGGGGTTTTGATGATCAAATTAAATATTTTGAAAACAATAGAAAAGGTGGTTTTACCGACAAAACAAATGATGCCGGATTGGAAGGTGTTACCGGCGGTTTGAACTTAAGGCATGCCGATTATGACAATGACGGGCATTTAGATTTTATCATCTTGCGAGGTGCCTGGCTTTCGGTTTACGGTAGTGTTCCCAATTCCTTAATGCGAAATAATGGCGATGGTACGTTCACTGACGTTACCATGGCTTCGGGCATTTATTCAATACACCCAACACAAACAGCCGTCTGGTCAGATGTCAACCTTGATGGTTGGCTTGATTTATTTATCGCAAACGAATGGTCAGAGGCAAAGCAGAGTTATTGTGAATTGTTTTTAAATAATCAAGATGGTACCTTTAAAAATATAGCTAAAGATGCGGGCATAACTGTTCCAGGTTATTTTAAAGGGGTAGCAAGTGGTGATATCAATAATGATTTATATCCCGATTTTTATTTGTCTGACTATGATGGATTAAACACGTTGTATATTAACACCACCAAAGAAACCGGTAAGCCTTCGTTTAAAATTGCAGACAAAAGGGTAGGGGTTTCTAATCCAAAGCTAAGTTTTCCTACCTGGTTTTTTGATTATAATAATGATGGCTTTGAGGATATTTTTGTTTCCGGCTACTCCTCTTCCGAAGTACTACCTGCCGAGATGTTGCTTAGAAATATAAAGACCCAAACTTCTGAATTCAGACCGCTGTTGTATCAAAACAATGGCGACAACACCTTTACGGAAGTATCCTTAAAAACCAATTTAACCGAACCCGTTGCTACCATGGGCTGTAATTTCGGCGATTTGGACAATGATGGCTTCCTGGATTTTTATTTAGCTACGGGAGACCCCGATTTTTTCTCTATTGTACCCAATAAAATGTACCGTAATGTGAATGGCAATAGTTTTGAGGATGTAACCTATAGTGGTGGTTTCGGCCATATTCAAAAAGGTCATGCTATTGGATTTGGAGATTTAGATATGGATGGAGATCAGGATATTTACGCTGTGATGGGCGGAGCCGTAGAAGGGGATGTATTTAGGAATTTACTTTTTGAAAACCCTATGGGCAACAAAAACAATTGGATCAATATTGTTTTGGAAGGAAAACAAAGTAATCGTTCTGCGATTGGAGCTAAAATTATTATTACGGTCGAAGACAACCAAAAAGAAAGAAAAATTTACAATACGGTTGATACCGGAGCCAGCTTTGGCGGTAATAGTCTGATGGCAGAGATTGGTGTTGGTAAAGCTAACATCATTAAAAAACTAGAAATTCTATGGCCTCATCACACCAAATCCATTTCTGTTTTCGAAAACGTAGGGGTTAATCAAAACATTAAAATTGTAGAGGGAACCGACATCCAAAAACTAAATCTTCCCCAATTTTCTTTCAATAAAAAAATGGATGGACATCAGCATCACGAACACTAATTTATCTTAAAAATGCTTAATGGCCGGTCGTTATTGGCTATAATCAAATAGGGTTCCTTTTTAATGGGAATCAATCCCATTTTTTTAGCATTTAAGTCGTTGTAAAAATCAACATCTTTATAGGATTGAAAACCTCCTTTAGCATCTCCTAGCAGCACATAGCCAATATTTGCATCATAACGCACCGTTTCTACTTCGGCTTCATGTATGGCCCCTACACCAATCACATCAATGTGTCCATCCTGATTCACATCGGTAAAAACAAAGGACATGGTAGGTCCTAATTGCGCAGCATTGGGTAAATATTTTATTTCATAACTTCCATCACTTTTGTTTTCCAAATAAACCGACTGAAATTCGGTCACCTGTTGATGATAGGAATCTTCCAAAACACTATTGCCATAAATATCTGCCAGGGTAGCATTGGCAAATTCCTTGTACGATTTTATCTTTTCACTTACAAACGGATTTTGATTGGTTGAACATTCCTTACCACGAACAGGTACTAAATTGCCTTGATATTTTTTACTCAAAAACATATCGTAATTGGCATCGTCGCCCAGGTTGGTACTATAAACGTGCAGTGGTTTTTCGGCAGATGGGTGAAACTTATTGTTCCCTCCCAGATTCCCGACAAAATAATCAAGGTCGCCATCTTTGTCAAAATCTATTTCAGCTATAGTGTTCCACCAACCACTGGTGTTTTCAAAATCATTTCCTTCGTTTTTGGTAAAAGCACCATTGGCATTACTGAAAACGGTAATGGGCATCCACTCCCCTACAACAATCATATCTTTATCACCATCCTGGTCGTAGTCTGAAAAAAGAAAATCATTGATGATACCTACTTGCGCGAAATCTGGAGCAATTTTTTGCGTGACGTCAACAAATTCAGCACCTGTATTTTCTAAAACATACGATGCTGAAGGCAAGGGATATTTACCAGGCACTACATTACCGCCAATAAATAAATCCAAATCTCCATCAGCATCGTAATCAAAAGATTGAACAGCCTTGGTGTTGGAAATCATTCGTGGTAATTTATCAGAACGCGAAAAATTTCCTTGTCCGTCATTTATATACAATCTGTCTTGTAATAGAGGGTTGCCCTCATCTAGTTCGTAACCTCCACTTGTCACATACAAATCCAGGTCATTATCATTATCGGCATCAAAAAAATGTGCTCCTATGTCTTCGTAGACCTTATCTCTTTGAAAAACCGGTTGTTTGAGTTGTGCAAATTTCCCATCCAGATTTTGCAGATATAGCTCTGCCGGTTGATTGAGTGCGCCCCCTAAAAATAGATCTATTAAACCATCATTATTGATATCAGCTTGTGCAAAAGCCGGCCCCTTTTGGGATTGTTTTTGCGGTAAAAGCACTTGACGTGTAAAATCGTTGAAGTCATTTTCACCGTGTCTATAACGAAGACCTAAAGCTTCCGGATTTATCCTTTGGAAATTGGTTGAAAAAGTAGGTCTAGATGCTTCAATATCAGATTTTGATTGTTTATGGTGAAAAGTTACCGTTTGATTGGCTTTAATATTTTCATCGACAGATATCTTTCCATCAGGCCAAATAACCTCCACTCGTCTTATGAGGGTTTCCTCTCCAATCCCAAAATTCAAGATTGGTGAAACGGACGATTGATACCCCCGAGATAAGAACATTTCCTGGCACTGCACCGCTTTGTCGGTAATGACCCTAACCTTAGCTCCAATAGCATTCAAATTGGCTTCGCTTCCGATCAATTCAATATTTAAAAAATTGCTGGTGGTATGATTTTGATAGATACTTGCCTCGTCTTCAAGATTGTTCATGACCACATCCAAATCGCCATCGTTATCTAAATCTGCATAAGCAACACCGTTTGAGTTCAGGGCTTTATCAAAACCCCAGGAGGTAGATACTTTGGTAAATGATAAATCTCCATTGTTTTTGAAAACATAATTTTGAAGTTTTTCAGAAGGCATTCTGTCTAAAACTTGCTCAAGAGACATATCATTTACAGCATCCTGTTCGCTGTCTAAAAAATTGCCGAAATCCTGATTGGCAATTTCGCGTTTAATCCCGTTGGTGATCAACACATCTTTATAACCGTCACCGTCAAAATCCGCTATAAGTGGCGCCCAACTCCAATCAGATTTTGATATTCCAGAAAATTGGGCGATGTCACTAAAATAACCGTTACCATTATTTAAATTTAGGATGTTGGACATATACTGATAATGATATCCCGATTTCACAATCCACCAAAAACCGCTGGTATTCATACTTGGCATATTTTGCTTCCCTCGGCTATGGTCTTCGGCTGACATGTCTAAAACAAGCAAATCCGGCAATAAATCATTATTAATATCTGCCAGATCAGAACCCATACTGCTGTATGAAGTGTGTTTGAAACGGGTGTCAATTTCATTAGAAAAAGTTCCGTTCTTATTGTTGATGTAAAGTTTATCAGGCGTAATAAAATCGTTGGCAACATACACATCCAGCCAACCGTCGTTATTATAATCGCCTATTGAGGCACTTAAACTAAATTCTTTGTTCATTATTTTACTATCAATCGTCACATCGGTAAACCTATTGCCATCGTTCCTGTATAAATGATCGGAAGTTTGCGGGTAAAAATTTTGATCTTTCAAGATCACTTCCAGATTAATGGAATTAAAAAAATCAACCCGATGATTGATAAGATACATATCCAGATCACCATCTTTATCGTAATCAAAAAAATAGGATTGTACTGAAAATCCATCATCATTCAGGCCCCATTTTTGGCCCTCCTCTTTAAAAGTTCCATCCTTTTGATTGATAAAAAGTTTGTTGTTTCGTAACTGGTTGTTGTTCAATGATGCTGATTTGCAGACATAAATATCCATCCATCCATCGTTGTTGATATCGATCATATTTACACCTGTGGTCCATCCTTCAGCATCCGTTACTTTCGCTGCGACCGTTACATCTTCAAATTTAAAATCTCCTTTGTTGATGTATAATTTATTGGATTGTTGGTTGGAGGTGAAATAAATATCCTGAAGCCCGTCATTATTGACATCGCCAATGGCCACTCCACCTCCATTATACAGGTAGTAGTACTTTAAGACATTAAAATCAGCCGTTTCAGTTACTGAGTTTTTGAAATGTATATTGGTTTGATCGTTGCTGAGTAATGTAAAAAGGCTACTTGCAGCATTCTGTTTCTTTCCTGTTTCGTCGTTTTGACAAGAGAGTAGAAAGAGTAAACACGTGAGCAGCAAAGAAAATTTAAGTTGAAAATTCATTTACAATTATGATGTTAAAAGATAATTCCTCTATCAGATCCTAACTAGGTAAAGTTAGGGAATATTTTATACAATCAGAGGGTATCTTTTTACATTAATTACCTACCTTTTTCAGTCCGCCGAAGTAGAATTGTACCCCGATGGAAAAGTCAAACTGATTGGTCCTGGTAATCGTTTCCGTTTGTACTCCGGCAATTTCGGTATTGAATTTGCTGCGCGCAAAATTGTACTTAAAAATGGCTTCGATACCAATGCCGCTTTCGGAGATGATGGTAAATCCGGGGCCAATACCCATCGCAAAAATATTGGTATTGATGCTTTGTTTGGTGTCACCGATAAATTGATCATCGGAAGAGCTACCGAATCCAAAATTGGTTTCTGCAAAGAAAGCCATGTCGTCTTCAAGCATTAACGGAAAGTAGTACCGTACGAACGGACCGAAGAGCAAGTCACTATCGTTGGTTCGATCAATGTTCGGCTCTTTCAGACTACTGTGGGTAAAGTCCATGCCGATACCCAGCGCGAGGTTGTCTTGTAGGAAGTAACCAATTTTGGGAGCGATACTCACTTGCAATGAAGAGGGCCCATTGCTCTCATCATTGGCGCTGGTACTTTGCATCGTCACCTTGGAGTCAGAGGCGGAAAAACCGATGGTAGATCCCAAAATGAAGTTGCCCTGATCCAAGTTTTGTCCGAATAGTAGGGTAGTGCTAAAAAACAGCAATATGACGGAAGTGAATAATTTGGTTCTCATGGCAATAGCGTTTACTAGAGTTGTTATGTTGGGGCAATTTGCACCCGAAATAATCCCAGCAGAACAACTCTACTTCAAAAGGCAGAATTGCCTACTTAAATTTACAATAAACACTGACGGCACAAGCTGATGGTTGTCAGAAGAGGTGATGAATTTTGTCATCTTGAGTATTTAGCAAAAATCCTGCAGTCTTCTTGCTAAATTGTATCTAAAACTTTGTACTATCTACACATTCTCTTAACTTCATGGTTCATTAAAATATTTCCCAGTATGAAAAAGCTCCTCCTTTTCTCCGCCTTGATATCACTATCGATCTTTACGGCTTGCGACAAGCAACAAATTGAAGGTGACCTCGTTCCTGCCACCGATGAAGAGGTTATCCTCCCTTCCGCCAACCGGGCAACCAATAATGATTACAGTGATGCGGCTGATGATCCGCTAACAGCCGACTTTGCCATTAACAATGACAAAAGCCGGGTAAATGAATTTGAACACGTTTCATTGACCAATAAGGCGGTCAATGCAGTGTCTTACGAATGGGACTTTGGTAATGGAGATACCTCAACAGACGCCAATCCTTCCTACCACTACAAGATACATGGTCAGTACACCATCACTTTGAAGACAACCGATGTCCATGGCAATGTACAACAGTCAAAACGGGATATTCTGGTGCTATGTCTCTTCGGTGGCGGAAGCCATAATCAGTAGGAAGCTTATGGTAATCAAAGGGGAACCTTAGTTAAAAACCCCTTTTGATTCCTTCCCACTCGTCGCCTTCCGAATCAACAAAAATTCGTTGACATTATCTATGTCCACAACTCCCAGGAGGTTTCCGGGCTCGCCCACCGGAAGCAGATTTACTGACTTTTCCTGCATGAGTCCCTGCACATGTTGCAGCGTATCCTCAGGGGTGACCCAGATGACCTCCTGGTTCATGGCCTGGCCGATGGGGGCCTGATCACCCAATTGAGTGAGGCCCTGGATGATGTTGGTTTTGGTAAGGGTGCCCACGATTTGTTCTTCATGTATCACCAAAAAGCGTTCTTCCTGGCCGTTGAGCAGTACATCAACCGCCTCTTTCAGGGAAGCCTCAGCTGAGAGCGGGGTGTAATCATGCATCAAAATGTCTTTCACCAAATAGCCGTGAAGGTAACTTTCGGTTTGAACATAGTTCAACTCCGACTGAGCACTGAGGAAGATAAACAGTGCAATAAAAATGAGGAAGGGATTATTTGAAAATCCCCAAAACACAAAGAGCACCGCAAAGATAGAACCAACCCTGACGGCCCATTCAGTAGCTTTCACCCGATTCATACGAAAGGCCAGCAACGCCCGAAACATACGCCCGCCATCCATCGGGAAGGCCGGGATCAGGTTGAATAAAACGAGCAGGACATTGACACTCAGCAATCCCAACAGGAAGTTACTACCACTTATTCTTGTGACCTCTTCTACCGTCTCAGCATCCAGGTTGAGTTTACCCGTTGCGGAAAGCAGGACCCACAGTCCCGCAGCAATAACCACATTCACCAAGGGTCCGGCGATGGCTACCACCAATTCCTGCTTGGGATCTTCCGGGATTTTTTCCAGGCTGGCTACTCCGCCAATCGGCAGGATGGTGATACTGCGGGTTTGAATCCCGTAGCGCCTGGCGGCCAAGGCGTGGCCCAATTCGTGCAAAACGACACAGGTAAAGATGGCAAAGACAAAAAGGATATACCAAATTGTGTCACTACCGCCTTGCCCTTGTGATACATTGGAATAGATGATCCACACAATTAGAATCCAGAAGGTCCAGTGAATGGTGGTCGGGATGCCGAAGGGTTTGCCTAGAGTGATGGAAAATGATTTCATGCGTTATCGTTCCTTTTATGATAAAACAAAAAACCGACCCAATTGATCAATGACTGATGTCAGGGAACATCTATTTCTTACAAAATGAGTCTATTTTCTGCTCAACTTCCAATCTGCATAACTTTAGTCTTATGCTGAGACCATGTTTGGATTGATTAACCTCAATGAAAAAGGTGATTTCGCTCATGGTTGTAGTGGCAGACTAGCTGTATACTTGTCATATAACGAGATTAATTAATAAACCCAATATAATACTGATATTATGCAAGTACTGATTCATGCACCATGGGAAGTAAACGACTACCTCGATACCGTGATTAGAGAAAAAGTCGGAAAATTGGAAACCTATTACGATCGCATTGAGCGCGCTGATGTTTATCTGAAAATGGGAGATGCAACGGCCCAGGACGCAAAAGTACTGGAAATTCGCCTGGCGATTCCCGGTGACGACCTCTTTGCCAAGGATGTGAGGGAAAGTTTTGAGCAGGCAGTGGCAGGGGCCGCCGAAAAGTTACGTCGGCAATTGCTCAAGCGCAAAAAGAAAATGAATGCAAGATAGTTTAGACCATGTTTGGAGGTCAAACTTTGACCTCCAAACAGGGGCTTAGGGTGAAATAGAGGAGAGCGAGTGATTAAAGAAGTTAAGGTGACAAGATGAAAAAGTTGATGTTGTTTTCCTTCCTTCTGCTAGTGTTGATGGCCTTGAGTTGTCAGCCGGCAGTCTCGGAAACGGTTCCGGTTTCCGAAGAAGACCCTACCTTGGACACTGTGCCGAAAGAGCCCTCTCCTCTTTTCAGCATACCGATTCACTACGATGTTCCCATCAGCTGTTATTTTGAGGTGATGGATACATTGGTGCATCGGTATGACAGCCTTACGCCATATCCACTCTCCGAACATCTCTTGGTAAGAAGTAATTCCTGGATTATTGATTCATTGGTCAATACGGATTATTACCGACAGATTGAGCGGGGTGTTTTTGTGTATGATCAAAAAGAAATGGTCATTCTAAAAAAGGGGGATACGCTTCTTGTTCCCGCAGTAGAGAAAGCCGATCAACTTCTGGAAGAGATGGCCTTGACTGTCATTGATGTCAATATTCCGGAATATACCTTGCGCATTCTTCAGGGTAGTGATTCACTTTATACCTTTCCGGTGAGGGTAGGCCAAAACAGGAGGAAGTTTCTCTCCACCGCAAAGCGTGAAGTGGATTTGCAAACCAGGCCCGGACAGGGACACATCATCCGGGTAGAAACCAATCCTTATTTTGTGGACCCCGCCTCCGGAAAACGTTTTACCCATACCCGTCGCGACGACGGTAAGACGACCTTGATGCCGCAAATTCCCTGGATAGAGCCGGAATTGGATGGCCAGCGATATGGTCAGTTAATTCACCCAACTACCAATCCCAAAACATTGCGGAAGGCCTATTCCAATGGCTGCGTCGGTACCCGTGAAGGTGATGCCTGGCGGATTTATTACTACGCACCGGTTGGTACCAAAGTGGTCTTTCGTTATGATTTACAAATCAAAAATGAAAAGGGAGATACCATCACGTTGCCGGATATTTACGGTTTTGGTCACAAGTTGAATTATGCCTCTACCGGTTTCAACCCGTTTCATCAAGCTTTGCCAACGATGAGCCATGAGCTTGGATGTCCATTTTGACAACAACATCCAGTTGATCCAAATTAGGCAAGCTTTACCAGCCTTCCAATAACCACCAGCGAGGCCGCCAGCGACTTTTTATTTCATAGTTGGTGGTAATAAACTGTCGGATATGACTCATCGCTTCTTCAACATCATCAGTCAATTTTACGAGCTTAAGATCATCAGCTGAAATGGTTTTCTCCGCTACCATATATTGCAAATAGGTATTCAACTGCTGAAAGTAGTCTGTTCCGATCAAAACGACTGGAAAGTTATTGATCACGCCGGTTTGAACGAGGGTCAGGGTTTCAAACAATTCATCCATCGTGCCCCAACCACCCGGCATGACAATAAAAGCGTAGGAGTATTTAAGCAGCAATACCTTGCGTACAAAAAAATAATCGACCGTTAAGGACTGATGCACATAGGGATTGGGCTTTTGCTCAAATGGCAGTTTGATATTACACCCTATGGATTGGCCACCCGCTTCGAATGCCCCTTTGTTGGCAGCTTCCATTATTCCCGGCCCACCACCAGTAATGGTGGTAAAGCCTAATTTGGCAATGGCACCACCGATGTCCACTGCCTTTTTGAAATAGAAGTGTCCCTCCCGGAAGCGTGCAGAACCAAAAACGGTAATACAAGGACCCGCAAAGTGCAGTTTTCGAAATCCCTTGAGGAATTGCAGCATCACTTTGATGCTAAACCATAACTCACGACTGCGCTTATCGGGTCCCTGTAGATATTGATGTTTATCCGGGTTTAGAAGGGGCTTGGTTTGTTTCATCTATTCATTTTTTGCTAAAATAACCAATCTAGCGATTCTTTTTGTCGGTCTTTGCCGGACTGGTTCGCTGCTTTTTCACAGTTGACGGCCTGGTTGTTTTAGTCTCGGTTTTTCGCGGTGTGGTCCGAACCCTCGGCACTTGTTTTTTCTGAGATTTTTCCCAGGTGTTTTCGTGGTATTTCCGGCCCTCATCCACTTTTGGTTTCGGTTGCTTTCTGGTGGGCACCGGTGTCGTTTTGGGAGCCTCGGATTTGGGTGGTGTTACGGTCCGTGGTTTGGTCGTTTGTGGTTTTGGCGTTACCGCAGTGGGCCGTTTATTGACCACCTCCGGCTTTGTTTTAGGCACCGTCTTTTCCAGCGTTGGGTATTTGCGTCGGTTTTGCTCGAGAAATTCAGTCGGGGACTTGGTATTGGTTTGATTTTTTTGGTTGTAAACCACCCGATCGTTTTCAAACTTGCCGTATTCCTTTACCCGATTCACCAGATCCTTATCCGGCTTGAGGAAATCATCGGAAATCACCTTCTTATTGCTTTCCCGCCAGATATGCACATTATTACAAATGCTGTTGTTGGCACGTGGATGACGGTGGTAATAGCGAATAAAATGCGCTGACAACCTTGGATGCCGATAATGGTGCCGCGGATAATCAAAATACCAATGGATGAAATAATAGGAGGGTAGATAAATGACCGTTATTCGCCGATCGGGATAAAAATAGAATCCCCAATCATACCACAAGGGATAAGGACGCCATCGGGGATAGTTATACCAGTAGGGATAGCCAAACCAAAATGGGTAGTGGTAGTAATGATATTCTACGACTCGGGTACGATCTACATCCGGGTCTTCACTTGAGCCATCGGCATCGTAATACAGATCGTCATAGGCATTGGCTTCGGCAAATTCTTTGGCGGAAGCCTCCAGCTCGTCCCTGGCAGCAGGATCATCTTCCAGGCTCTGCTTCCAGTCTTGTAGTTCCCGTGCGTTTTGGCGAGTCACCTCCCTGCTCAGGCTGTCAGTCTTGTGCATGATCCATTCCGGATCGGATCGATAAAGGTCGCCCACGAGGATTGACAACCGGATGTTTTCTGTAAGGAGGGTCAATACCTCGGGCAAATCAATTAATTCACGGAACGCCTCCTGGGCGGTAGGAGGGTAATTAGCCAAAAGCGCCTCAAAAGCCCGGTCAGCGGATTGCTGAAGGTCGCTAATCGCCGTAAGTAAAGGGTAGTGATGGTTATAGGCATTCCACACCCGGGAGTGGATGATTTCCGGATAGTTCTTTAATAAAAGATCGACATCGGAACGGTTATCGCTTCCAAGTTGTACCAGATTTGGAATCAATTCCGGATAGCGGGTTAAATCCCAAATCAACTCCTGTACTTCCTGAGGGTACTGTTCCACCAAATTCTTAAAAGATGCGCTGGTGGTTTGCTGTACACTTTCCAGTTTGATCAGTGCTTCCGGATACAGGGTCGTCTCCAGGATGGATTGGCGGGTTTCTTCGGGATACAAAACCAGTGCATTGACAGCCGTCTGATTTTCCTCCGCCAGTTGGGCCAGTAATTCCTTATCAGTTTGGGCGAAAGCCAACTGAGAAAATACAATGAGCAGCATCGGTACCCATAAGTTTTTGAATGCATGTATGGTTCTCATAATTGTAGTTTTATGGTGGGCAAAAAAGAAGCCCTGAGGCTAGTCCGCGGTCAACCATGGAGGCTTAGCAACAGGGCAAACTATGGCAATTCGATTTCCGGTTTAAGCAGGAGTAGCTACTTTTTGCTTATCCAGAAATTTTTCTAGTAAGTCGGGCACTTTTTCAAAGGCTGCTGCCAGACCGCGGTTGGTCTTGGTGCTGATGAAGGAGATTTGATCTCCCCTGGATACCAGGAAGCCAATAGGTTCGATGCCCATACCGGCACCGGCGCCACCACCTTCCCCGTGACCCGCTTTGGGATCTTCGCCTTCTCCGCCACCGGTTCCAAAGCCCATGCCTACCCGGATAACCGGGATACAGCTGTACTCGCCTAAGTCAAAAGGCTCACCGACTACGGTTTCTGTCCTCGCTTCCGATTTCATGAAGGAGGTCAGTTTTTCCATCAATTCTTGAAAATTCATGTTCATAGCTTCAGTTTTTAGGTTAAGTAAGCAAAGAGGATATTAAATAATCGATTCTTTACGATAAATAGCAGTTCAAATTCTCCATTGTAATTGATCGTCAATTGTCGCTGTTCCTGGCTTAGAAAGTAACAGATCGGCCAGAGATAGCTATTGTAGATATAATCATTGGTGTCCATATTCAATCGAAAGGTTTGCACCTCAAAAGATTGAAATACACGCTTGATTTTGCGGAAGGTTTTTCGAAATGGTTTTGATTTCTGACTTTTAGGTTTCTCCGCTTTTTTCTTGTCCTTTTTGTGGGTTTTAGGTTGGTAGTGAAGCGGATAAAACTGTTTTTGCCAAAAGCCCACTCTGAATTGAATAAGAATGTCATCCGGCAACGGAATAATTTCGGCTTTGGCAATGCCTTTCCATCTCAGGTTGTATACCCCGGTGCTTGAATCTAAGGTGAGCACCAAAGGGGCAAACAATATCCAGGTAATCAATAAAAGCAGGCACAATATGATGATTACAGTAACCATTGTTGTACGCTTTTCTTAGGTACAAGTTGGTTGATTTAATTGAATAAAGAAAGGATAATTTGCAATGTCAAATATGATTTTTCTCACCATTGAGCTAGGCAGAAGTAATCAACCAAAGTAGAGCACCGGAATCAGCCAGGTGGCCAATGCCCAGATCAGCAAGGTCAGTAATCCGCCCACTTTCACAAAGTCCAGGAAGCGGTAATTACCTGGGCCGTAAATGAGCGTATTGGTTTGGTAACCAATGGGAGAAATGTAGCTGGTATTGGCTGCAAACATGACGGTGAGCAACAGTGGCCTCGGATCAATATTCAAATTACCGGCAATGGAAAAAGCAATGGGCGCCAGCAGAATGGCCGTGGCATTATTGGAAATGACGGCGCTGAAAAAGGCCGTAAAAAGAAAGAGCATACTGACCAGCATACGCGGAGAAACCTCCCCAAACCAATCCACAAAAGTATTGGCAATCAACTGACTGGCTCCAGTGTTGTCCATGGCGGTACCCAGTGGAATGACACCCGCCAGCAGAAAAAACACACTCCAGTCTACCCGATTGTAGGCCCGCTGCAGGTCCAGGCATCCGGTGACCACCATCGCCACGCAACCCAGTAGTGCACTCACCAGAATGGGCAAAACATTAAATGCTGCCAACAGCACCACTGCCAGAACAATCAGCGTAGCCAGATATTTTTTCCCTGCTTTGCCGTACAGGTTTTCGTGCTCCTGCAAGACCACAAACTCCGGTAAGTTGTAAAATCGCTCAAATTGGGCGCGGTCGATTTCCATCAGTAGGATATCACCGGATTCAATCTTGCTTTTACCAAACTTAAAGAAATAGGGGAGATTGTTTTTCTTGATGGCCAGTGGCACTGCGTTGTACTCTCGGCGCAAACTGCTCTTATTGAGCGACTTGCCCAATAGCCTGGAATTGGGGCGTACCAAAACCTCGCAGAGGACCATATCGGCAGTATTGAGGCGGTCGTCATCTTTTACCGATTGGCTGGGCAGCAATTCCAATTCATTGTTCTTGCGCAGATGGGCAATCTTCTCTACACTTCCTTTGAGGAGCAGCACATCATTGGCCCGCAGTCGCTGAATGGGATTGGGGAAATAGGCCGGTTGGGAATTTCTTTTGATTTCAATCAAATCGATATCTTCATCCTTTAAAAAGACTGTTTCTCCAATGGGTTGCCCCACCAGTTTGGAGTCAGGCAGGATAACTACTTCGGTGAGAAATTCCTGAATGCCGTATTTTTCGGTAAGCTCCTGCGCTTTTTCCTGCTTCTTGGGGAGCAAAAAACGACCGATAAACAGCATGTACAATATCGCGGCAATAAAAAAGATAATACCCAATAGGGAAAACTCAAAAATACCAAAAGGCTCCAACTGATAATCCCTGGCAATAGAACTCACCAGCAGGTTGGTGGATGTACCCAGCAAGGTACACGACCCTCCCAGAATGGCGGCAAAAGACAACGGCATCAAAATCCGCGATAGCTGCGTAGACATCTTTGGAGCCAGATTGACCATAATCCGCAAAAAGACGATCACTACAGCGGTAGTACTGGTAAATGCCGAAAAAGTACCCACCATCAGCATGAGCGCGAGTATGGCAATCCACTCCCTCGATTTGAGTAAGGGCAGGATAAAATTACCCACCTGATTGATCACGCCGGTTGACTCCAGTCCTACACTGAGAATCATCAGTGCCAGTACAGTCACCGTGGCCTGATTACTGAGGCCGGCAATACCCTCCTGTGGGCTGACAAAACCGATCACAATCAGCGAAACCATCACCAATACGGCAACACTATCTGCTGCCAGCCATTCAAAGGCCAGAAGCAGGATCATCACTACAATGATGCCAAAGAGAATACCAATTTCCAGGGTCATAAGTGATTTTATACTAATAACCCCCAACCCCTGCATTTTGATCGGAAGTAAAGATATTACTACTCGCTTTCTACTACATTTTTACGCTTACCTGCTACAGGAATTTGCATCCTCATGGAACTTAAAGCAATTTGATTTAATCATGTTTGTAGCTCAAAGTTTGACCTCCAAACATGGTTTTTAGCAAGCAGCTGCTGACTCCCATTTGCAAAACCGAAAAACTAAACACCATGAAAAAGCCTATCACTTCATTTGCTTACTTGATCTTATTATCTCTCATCGCCCAGCCTTTATACCCTCAGGAATGGCAACAAGCCAAACGTTATTCCGCCGAAGTGGGGCTACCGGATGTTGATAATTCCGGAATTGCCATTGCGCCGGACAGCTCTCTTTATCTTGTGGGCACCATTCGCGGCACAGTACAATTTGATGAAGTAACGGCAACCGGTGATCCGCCGAATGACCACAGCTATGTTTTAAAGCTAAATGCCGCCTTGCATGCCCACTGGGTGGTGACCTATGAGGATGATACCTATCTGGCCGATGTAGCCACTGATCCTGCCGGAAACTTTGTAGTGGTTGGTTCTGTACAGGAAAGCAATCTGACGTACATCGCTAAATACAATAAAGAGGGAAATCTGCTACACGAACTGGTTTCTACCGGAGGCAATAGCTATGCCAAGGTGGTAAAGGTGGATGAAGAGGGCAATTATTACGTCGGTGGCTGGATGAATCAACCTACGGCCTTCAACGGAACTATTCCGGCAGTGAATACCCAAGGCCGGGAGTCCTACCTGCTGAAATTGGATGCCGACTTAAACGTGGTCTGGGCCACTTTAACGGGCGCTTCTTCTCAACTGGATGAAATCCACAGCATTGCTTTTGATAATGATGGGTTTATCTACACTAGTGGCAATTACAGCCAAAGCTACAGCTTAGGATGCTTTTGTTGGAACGGAGACTTTTTTGTAGAAAAACGCAATGCAGAAAACGGTAATCTGGTCTGGACCAAAATTCTGACCGGCGGCTCTGGAACCACTACCGAAATGTATCTCCTGGCCAATGGCGATACGGATGTAGTGAGTGTTGCTGCGGCCTTCAAGAACACAACCAATTTTGGTAATGGTATTTCCTTGTCTACTAATAGTGGCAATGATGACTACCACCTATTCACCGCACGGCTGAATTCAGCCGATGGCAATGTAGAGGCTGCTGCCAAACTCACTACCACCGGAGATGCCTACATAAAAGGCATGGTACATTATGAAAATGCGCTGCATCTTTACGGCTATTTTGTGGGCATCCTCACCGTTGATGAATCGGCGTACATACCCATGGGAAGAGATGCCTTTCACCTGGTAATCGATCCTGCCGATCACGAGCCGGAATTTGCGGAGATTTTTACCGGTCCCGGTCTCGACCACGGATCGGATATTGATGCTGGTCCCGGACTGGTCACCAGCGGGAGGAGTACCAGTAATACCATGTACATCGATACATTTGCTTTGCCTGGCACGATCAGGTCTATTTACCTGGCCACCACGTTGCCGGAACCTTCTCCTTGTGTCCCTGGCTTTTTGCAGGCTTCCGCCAATACGCCACTTTGTCAAGGCAGTGACCTGGAGTTAAGTGCAGCGGGGGCATCATCTTATTTCTGGTCTGGCCCTGACGGATTTATAAGTGACCAGGCTGATCCGGTGATTTCTGAAATGAATAGTACCAATGCAGGAATTTACCAGTTGATTGCAATCAATCAGCTTGGATGCACTGACACCATTGAGATTGAGGTGGTCGTGAATGCAGGGCCACAAGTGCAGATTGAAAGCAATAGCCCTCTATGCGCAGACGAATCTTTAATGCTGCAAGCTTCCGTAGGTATGACCTATCATTGGGAGGGACCACAAGGCTTTGAAAGTTCATTGGCCAATCCAAGTTTAAGTGAAGATCAGGTAATACCGGGTATCTATTCGCTAACCATCACCGATGCCAACAACTGTAGCGCTTCCGCGGAAGTAAATGTTGAAGTTAATCCACCAATCTTCGTCACCATGGAAGGTGAACAACCAACATGCAGCGGCAGTGCCAATGGCCAGGTGATGGCTTTTGTTACCGGAGGAACTGGACCATTCTCCTATCATTGGAGCAATGGTCAGACTACTCAGATTGCAGACGACTTAAATCCGGGTGTTCATACCGTGACGGTCACTGATAACCTGGAATGTTCGGTGGAGGCCTCAATCATTCTGGATGCAGCCGAGGTATTTGGGATCATGATCAATCTATGGGAAGTTGTTTCCTGTTACGGCAATGAAGATGGACAGATCCAGGCGATCCCGGTGGGCGGAACCGGGCCATATAGTTATCTTTGGGAAACGGGAGATACCACCGCAAGTATCGATGATCTCGCCCCTGGCACCTACTTTGTGACGATCACGGATATGAATGGTTGCACCACGACTGGCGGAGCCATTCTGGATGAACCTCAACCGCTGGAAGTTGATTTACACACCATCGACAATGCCTGCAACCAGACCATGCACGGAGTGGCTATAGCCAATGTTACCGGTGGCACCGCTCCCTTCATTATCCATTGGAGTACCGGAGCAACCGGGGATACTATTAGTGCATTGCCTGCAGGTAATTACGAAGTAACCATCACTGATGATCGCGGATGTGAGACAATCTCAACACTGTCAATAGGCACCGAAAGTTATGCTCCCGATCTGGAAATTGTACAGCAGGACAATGGACTGAGCGTGGCCGAAGAAAATGCCTTTTATCAGTGGTTGGACTGTTCGGATGGAAATAGTATTGAGGGCGCAACGGAGCAACTATTCCTGCCCAATGCCACCGGCGAATATGCGGTCATCGTCAGCAATGGAATATGCGCCGATACTTCGGATTGTTTTTTCCTTACACTGGTCGCGACGGATGAGATCAATGGGGCAGCAGAGCCAGCACAAATTTTTCCCAATCCAAATACCGGCATCTTTACGCTATATCTGCCGGAGGCAGGGGAGGTGGAGATATTGAATGGCAGCGGACAACGAATTAGCCGGACTTCCTATCCGAATGGCAACCACCAACTCATGCAGCAAGAGTTGCCAACCGGATCGTATTTGATTCGGATTCAGAGCAGGACCAATGTACAAACCCTGCGCTGGATCAAGCAATAGCTTCCAATTCCGCCAGGCAGCGCCACAAGGCTCGCGGCACGTGGAAACAGCCCTTCCATTTGCCGCCTTTCAGGTTGAGCAACACTTCTCCCTGGCGATTGAGGTAACCGTACCACTCCCCGCCATGTAGAGGGTCCTGAAAGTGCTGCCAGGTGTATTGGTGGACTTTTTCAAACCACTGCCAATAGACCGGTTGCCGTGTGTGGCGCCAGGCTTTGAGTAATGCAATTAAAGTCTCCAGATGGACCCACCACAGCTTCTGATCCCATTCCAGTTGCTGTGGTGGGTATCCTTTTACATCCAGAAAATAGAAGATGCCGCCGTATCGCTCATCCCAGCCGTATTCCAACACGCGTAGTAGGGTAGAGGCTGCTTTCTGAATAAGTTGCTGATCGTTCGTTCGCTCTCCGAGGTCCATGATAAACCACATGGCTTCAATAGCGTGCCCCGGATTGATGAGCCGGCCGTCAAAACTATCGGAAAAAGCCCCGTCAGGCGTTACATTTTCCAAGATCAAACCACTCTCCTTTTGCAGAAAGGTGCCCATCACTTCGTCGATACACTCCCTGATGGTTTTCTTCACCAATTCCTTGGGTAGCAAATGCTCAATCTCCAATGCCAGATTACAGAGGATCATGGGCAGGGCAAAATTCTTAAGCGGTCGCGTGCCCGATACTTGTTTATTGTATGGCCCCTTGGGGTTTTGCCTACGGGCCAAAATACGTTCAAAGGTTCCTCGGGAAAGCTCAGCATGGCCCGACTCTTTGGAGGCAAGGCTCAACTGGCCAAAAGCCATACAGGCAAAGCAGTCTGAAAAGATATTGTAGGCCTGTACCAGCGGCTGCCCCTGGCGATTGAGCTGGAAATACCAGTCACCCTCTGGGTTTCTGCCGTATTTTTCCAGGAAATCGGCTCCGTGAAGCGCAACCTCCAGCCATGAGGGTTTTGATTCCAGGCGGTTGTGAAGCGCGGAAAAAGTCCAGACCTGCCGGGCCTGGAGCCAGATGAATTTGTCGGTGTCATAAACTTCTCCATTGGGCAGTAGACAAGTGAAAAAACCGCCGTGCTGTCGATCGAGTGAGTATTTTTCCCAGAAGGGTATCACTTCCGTTAATAGTTCATTGCGGTATTGTTCAATGAGAAGGGCTTTGTCCATAAAGCGATTAGCGTTGATTGCGGTACTCCTGATACCGGTTGTACAAATGATGCGCCTGCACATAAGCCGATTGTGGGCTCATAAAGTGCGAAAACTCAAAAGTGATGGCCTTTTCCAATCCGGCGGCCCGGGCTGCATCGAGTTTTAGCTTTAGCTTTTCCCACTTGATGGGTAAAAATTTGATGGGCATATCCCGGTCAAAGGACTCGGCATTGGTCCAGCAACGTAGCCCATGCCGATCGGCCAGCTGTTTATTGACATTAAAGTAATCCGCCAATTCATGATAGTCGACGTGCCCATCCTGGAAGGCCACAATATCCACTGCAGACTTGATCCCATCAAAGATTTCATTCCATTCTCTTTCATGGGCTTTTAAGCCAATGCTATCCGTTTTAGTTAAGACGGACTCACTAGATAAAATGGCCTTCTTTCCTTCAATGTAGGGTGAAATGAGTGTAGGTAAATTACCGGAGACGGCCTTGCAGTGTTGCCCCAGGCGAGCGTAGAGGTCAATGATCTTTCCCGTTTTACGACTAACCTCCTGGCACAGATACCAGCCTTTAAATGAGGTATAATGACGATAGCGGGCCCAAACCTCATCAATCACCCTTAAATTTATATCGACCTCCTTCTGAAAATTGCCCTGTTCCCACCAGTATTTCCCCGAATCATAAAGCCCAAAATAGAAATCCATCTGATAGCGCTCACTAAGCTGCAAAAACAGCTCCACCAGATCGAGTGGGGGAGGGTAAGCTCCCTCCTGTAACGTCAATACTTGAGATGGATAGGTGAGCCAACGTTTGTAGCCACATCGGATGAGGATAACTGTATCGATGCCCATGGTCTGCATGTGCTGAAAATCGATTTCCCATTCTTTAATTCCCCAGTTTTGGTGCGGAATGTCATGACTGATTTCATCAAGGAAGGTACCGGTAATTTTCATAAGTTTTGATGCTGATCGAACATTAGCCAATAGTGCCCGTTTAAGGGTAAATGTAGAAAAATAAAAGGGTTGTTATAAAATGTAAATTTGGCTTTTCGCAATGACGGAAAGCCTTTTTTAATTGTAGAAATAAGCCACTTTTATCTCAATTTTTTGGGAATCTGTTGGCGGAGACCCTTGAAAAAAACGCAAGCCATTTTGTCCTCCCAACTGATTGACCAGACAAAGGCAGATGGCATCAATAATATCATCAGGTTTAACCGTTTTACGTAAGTTTTCGCTAAGTATTTTGGTGAAAATTGGGTGGATATCAGGAACATACCGTTCCAGGATACGAAGTCTTGCCTCCTGACCATCCATTTTTGCTTTGCTCGTTAGTAGTATTTGCTGATTTAGGTGAAGGTATTTAAAACAAACCTCAGGGTGACTTTCGTAAATGAGTGGCCGATTTTTTCGCTTTCGCAAAATGATATCCACTTCCTTGATCTTAGATCGGATTGCCAGTGACTGGATCGACAAACTTTTGCCTTCAATGGCGATGTTTTTGGCTCTGGCCAATGCCATATCTTCCTCATAAACAGCCGCCCGACAAGGAGCATTAAAAACCGTAGAGGATCGGATACCCAATTCTTTGCGTAAAGCAGCATCAACAGTACGAGCGCTGTTTTCATCTGATAATCCGATCGGAATATCCACCAATAGACGATCAATTTCTGGGTTTTGATCCAGGAGTTTGGCAAAAGTTGGGTAAATCCCATACTGATAGTCCCGACCATCGTATTTGATCAAAATCCATCCTGCTTTACAGCCGTCTACACCTCCGTATATCATTGCCATGCGCCGTCCCATTGAATTTGCAGCGAATGGAAGGGATCGACAATTTTGTCAAGGATTATTGCCAGTTCGCGTTTGGTCAAGGGCCGGTTTGCATCAAAATTCTGTAGTCCCCAGGATTGCCAGTTTTTGTCAATCTGCTCTACGGAGGGCGGCATGCCACTTCCGCCACTCAACTGACTCATCAGGATTCCTACAACTTGTATAGCTTGAGTAATGGTTATTGAGGATTCCGGATTTAATCCGATGTTGATATCGGGAGCAAAGTCTTTCAAACCGGGTAATACATCTTTCACAAAAACGGCTGTATCGGGATCAAACCAGGTTTGATTGGCCCATTTGTATGGCACACCTCTTCCCTGTAAAATGCCCGTTGCTCCAATGCGTTGTATTGCTGCAAAGTGTGGATCATCAGGCGCTACATCGATAAAAGGCAGTAAATATCCTCTGGCATCCAGCATGGCTTGCTGCCACAGACGGATGGATACCTCACTCGGTGATCTTTCTTGCTTTACAGCCAATGCCGCAAGTGCTCCGGCGGCCTGTCCTACTTGCATGATCACCGGCTGCAATCGCGTTGATCCATTTGCAATATTGCTGATGCTAATGGCCTTATCGGCGACGATGAGATTGTCTACATTTTGCGGAAGCAGGGCACCTCCGGGAATGGAAAAAGACGGTACGGCTGGGAACTCAATCTCCGGTGCGTCTGGATTTTTGTCGTGGTGATGATCAATGGGATAGTCGCCAACAGCAACTCCGGTGCGGTAGAGCGTGGTAGCGTATGGATGTAGAATATGGTTGACATTAAATCGGGCTAACCCCTTCATGCGACGGCCTTCCCGATGGTAGGGTATAAGTGCAAGGCCATCCGCCGATGGGAATTCATTCTCGGCCAATCCCAGGTTTTTAAAACCCAGCTCCTGCTGAATATAGTACACAAAACCCAGGGTATGATTTTTAGCTTTGGCGTAAGCCTCCTTTCTCTCCTCTGGCCCCATTTCCAATACGTTTAAATAATAATCATTGCCGTGAATGGGCCAGTTGATCATGTACTTGCCATTGGGCAATTTGCCGTATTCCAGCATTTTTTCGCAGGAATGCGCTTTGGGATCATCACAGTTTTGCTGACAGGAGCAGTAGAAATTTTCCGGGCGGTAGTGCTCAGGTTGCGGAATGGTTTTATCGGCTTTCGGCCCATAATCCTGGAGGATGGCCACGTAGGTCAGGTCCTGGAGGATATCATTTCCGGTTGCTGGAGCCATACTTTCTCCGCATTCACCGGCAGCCTCCATACCCACATCGAAACCGGCACCTGCTGCGGCTGCTACATCGCCCAGGTCAGTCCCGTCAATCAGTATTTTGGCGTGGATGATGATTGGTTTCCCATCCTTTTCCAGCGCAACCTTCCAGCCGCTGGAATCCTTCTCTATCGACTTCCATTGACTGTTGAGGTGGAGCGATAAATTGCTCTCCGCTTCAGCCATCGACTGAAAGATTTTTGCGCCCACCTTAGGCTCAAACATGGTATTACTGACCCAGCCGGTGAACAGCGCATCGGCGCTACCGTAATGCTTGCGAAGGCGGTCGCGGAATGCTCCCCACAGTCCGGCAGGCAGCTGGTGATTGCCATCGGTAGCACTGACCCCCGCTGCGGTAAGCATACCACCCAGCCACGGGGTAGGCTCCACAATGATGGTAGGTACCCCAAGTCGGGAGGATTGCAGACCGGCGCATACGCCTCCCGTGCCTCCACCAATAACCAATACTCCAGTCTTAAATTCGGGAATAGGTTGGTGACAGTTAGCGCTCAACAGGAAGGTGAGCAACAATGCCAGGATTCCGCAGTGTTTCATTATCTATCCAATTTTTTGGAAAAGATAAGAAGTTTTTAGCGGTTGAACATGCTGACAATTGCTTTCCTCACAAACCCAAAATCACTCACTGATACTTGCCTCACAATTTTGGCCATGAATGATCAGTGGTGTGGTCCAGAATGCGGCAAATGGTCGCGGTCGGTTGTTACCACGGCGAACGTATTCCATCTTGACCTGCACCGAATACTCACCCGGCCAGGGTATAGGAATCAGCCGTTCTGAAGACATGGTGTACCAACGCCAGGTAGCATTGGAGTGCTGTACCGTCCAGGTATACGCAATGGTAGCATTGGGCGGTAGCGGAATCGGAAGATTTTCACCTACACATACGTGGGCCATATTTTCAGACCCAAGTCCTGCACAGATTTCAACTCCATTTAATGCAACAAGTTGTGCAAACATGTCGATTTGCATTGTGGTTGTGAGCAGAAATACCATCCCTGCTTTCAATAGTAAGTTTCTCATAGTATTAAGGCAATTTTGTATAGTATCATGGGATAGAGTTTTATTACCAAATTTCTGATTGGTAAGTGTTGTCCTCTTGCCTGCGAGCACATTTACCCATTCTAGCCTTAAAATTTTCAAGGCAAATGTACTTGTAAACTGAATATCAGATCATCTCTATATATACAGAAATCGCAATTGGGCATCTTTTGTTCGGGGGAAACGACCAGATGTGTGTTGTGTATACTATATCTGGGGAGCAAAAAAGCCGTTGAGAGAGTAGTGATACAACGGAACTTTGTGATCGATTAAAGGGTATTGAGATGGTACAAAGATAATACTTTGGTGAATCTAAAGCAAATTTTGTTTTTCTACCCTCTCTTTGTCACCTTTCAGGTCTGATTTATCATAATCAATCTTTTTGCTCGTTCCAAATAAGAGCGCCCTTGGTTTGAGGGTAACAAAATTCAAAAAGTTGCGTAGGCACTTTGGGACCATGTTTGTAGCTCAAAGTTTGAACTACCAACATAGTCTTAAATGGGGATAGTTTTATATCCCATAATAAAACCGTAAATTTATTGCTGGATAAAATTACAAAAACGATTAATGAAACCACCCGTAATATTTCTGGCTTTTGCCAATGATGCGGATGACCACCTAGCCCTATTGGAAGAAGAGCGGAAAACGGTTTCCGGATACCTTCTTCCGCTCGCCAATGAACAGTATTTCCAATTGTATGTGGAAGCGACGGCCAATCGGAAGGATTTAAGCAATTACATCTCTGAATTTAAAGATCGGGTGGCCATTTTTCATTACGGTGGGCACGCCAGTGGCAAGCGGCTGATTTTGGAAGATGGCGGCGCCGATGCGGGCGGTGTGGCTGAGTTATTGGCATTACAGAAAAACCTACAGCTGGTTTTCCTCAATGGCTGTTCGACCAAAGGGCAGGTGGAGCGACTCCTGGAATTGGGCATTCCTGCCATCATCGCTACCTACGTACCCATCAGTGATCCTTCTGCCCGCGATTTTTCTTCCATCTTTTACAAGGCACTGGCCACTCAGCACACCGTAGAAGAATCCTTCAAAATGGCTGGCGCCAATTTTTTTATGGAAAAGGGGCAGGCCGTGGGTATTTACCGTGGACTCGATATTGAAGTGGAGAGTGAAGACGAAGTATTGCCCTGGGGCTTGTACGTCAAAAAGGGTAAGGAGGATATTTTGGGTTGGAAATTGCCCTCCAAAAGTGCGGCTTCCTTTATTGTGAGAGGGGCCGGTCTGACCTATCAGGGGGCAGAAAGTATGAATACGGGACTGGTGCAAACCATCGCTAATGCGATTGAACCCTTTTCAGAGACCATTGCTGATCTGATCGCTTCGGCCAAAAAGAAGGGGCGTGAACCAAAGCTGAGGGACCTGCGGGTGGCGGTGATTGACTCTTTTCCCATGCCCATTGGCACCCATTTGCGCAAGCTACTGCTCAGCGAAGAGGTGAGTACGGCAAGGCTGCAAAAAATCGTCAACATCTACTCTATCTCCAATCAATTGCTGGCCTTCATCCTGTTGGCGCAACTCTGGGATGAATGTCACCATCGCGATAAGCTGGAAATTCCCGAAGAGCAGCGTATCTTGTTGCAGAATTATTTTTCCACAAGGGAAAAAAAGGATGACCAATTCAATTTTATTCAGTTGATCCGGGCCATTAGTGATATTTTTGAGATCAACAACATCGAACCATTCATTGTGGAATTTAATGATCTTCGCAAGGAGTTTTTTGAGGAGAGCAAACTTCAAACAGCCTACCGCTTTTTAGAAGAAATGAAGGAAGAGTTGGCGGGGACGATTGCCGCTGATGAAATTGAAAGTTTTTGTGTACAGGCGGAAGAACACCTTAGTGAGATTTTTAAGCATATTGGCTTTGCAGCCAACTATACACTTGCTACAGTCAAAACGATCGAACTGGAAAAAATTAGATACCGCGATCCCAGGTATCGCCACAATCTGGTGATCCTCGACAAGGTGACTGCCGCATTCGGTATCCTGGATGATGTGTTGGTATCATCGGAGTTTTCTGACAATGATTCGGTGCTCTTGTTGCGAAACGAAGAAGAGGTGCATCCGTTTATCAACCTATCGCCATTTATCGTTGATGAAAATGCGCTAAGTGGGCAGCAAAACTCCAAGGTGTTCTTCTTTTCTTATCGCGGAGAAAAAGCGTTCAACTATTATTTGACCGATAATTTAAAAGACAAATTGCAGATTAATGATCAACGCTATAACCAGATTAAAGAACTTTTTGGCCTTTTCCTGAGAGAAGTGGTAGATGGGTCAATTGCGCAGGTTCAAGAATAGGTTGCTAATTGCCAGGATATGAGAAAATCACCATTTAAATTTCTGGATGCCTACGAGAAGGCCGATAAGGACATCTTCTTCGGAAGGGAAGTAGAGGTGGAAACCCTCTATCAGATGACCTATCAAACCAACCTGATATTGGTGTACGGAATGTCTGGCACCGGGAAAACCAGTATTATCCGTTGCGGATTGGCCAATCGTTTTGACTCCAGTGACTGGTACGACATCTACATCCGCCGCCAGGAAAACATCAATCGCGCGCTGATCCGCGAGTTGCGTGTGCACGACAAGGAAGATTCTTTTGAAAAGGATTTTGCTGTTTCCCAGATGGTGCAGTCGCTTTATATGGATCATTTGCGGCCTATTTACCTGATTTTTGATCAATTTGAGGAATTATTTATTCTCGGCAGAGAGGAAGAACAACAGGAATTTATTCAAACGGTAAAATTGTTGCTGGAACGCGATCTGCCGTGCAAGATATTGATTGTCATCCGGGAGGAGTACCTGGCGCATCTTTCCGAATTTGAAAAGGTGGTACCCCGGCTTTTTGATAAGCGCCTCCGCATTGAACCCATGACCAGGGCCAACGCCCGCGAGGTCATCTTAAATACGGCAAATAACCCGGCTTTCAATATTGAGTTGTGTTATGAAGAGATTGCCGACGACATCATTGAGATGGTCACCGAAGGTAAGGGCCGGGTGCAGTTGACCTATTTACAGGTATTTCTGGATAAGATGTATCGATTGGCTTCTGAAAACGACGCGTCTCAAATCACTTTTGATGTAGAGTTGGTGCGCGAAGTGGGGCAGATTGACGATGTGCTGGCTGACTTTCTGGAAGAACAATTGGACGTATTCGAAAAGGAAGTGGACCGGCGGGATGAAGCGATGCGTTGGCTTAAAGCCTTTGTATCGGAAAGAGGAACCAAGGTTCCGGTTAAACGGGATGATTTGCCGGACTATTTTCCAAATATGAGTGTGCCCAAACTCAACATCTACCTGGAGTTTTTTACCAATCGGCGTATCCTGCGACCGCTCGACAATGATCAATACGAGCTCTCACACGATAGTTTGGCATCCAAGGTGTATCAGTACCGAATCAAAGGCATTGCGATGCCAACCAATATCGAGAAGGGGCAGATGCCACAAAATCCCTTTGTTGGCTTTGAGCCTTACGGCGAAAAGATGGCTGGCATATTTTTTGGCCGCGACCAGGAAATCAAGGAGCTTTTCGACAAGGTGATCAATGAAATGGATATCCGAACGACTCTGGTTATTGGTCCGATGGGGGTCGGGAAGACGTCCCTGGTCAAAGCGGGTTTAATGCCGAGGATAAGACCTTTGGTGAATGTACAATACATCCGCTGTAGCCGCGAGCTGATTGATAGCACACTGGTGCAAAAGATGTTGCAGGTTGAACCGCAGCCGCAAGAAGAGCCCATCTGGCTCCAGGTGGCCTATCAGTGGGAAAAGGAAAAACCATCTGTCAATGACCGTAAAATCATCATTATCGACCAGTTTGAAGAGTTTTTTATTTGGATTAAGGAACAGTCGCAGCTTACTTATTTGTATTTGCACCTGGGATCTTTACTGGAGGCCCGGCAAAATGTGGATGTGATCCTGGTGGTAAGAGATGAGTTTTTCTCTCAATTGCAGGACCTGGAAGCTTTTGTGCCCAATCTGCTGGAAGAGCAGTTGCGCGTTCGTCCGGTGCCACCAGAAACGGCTGCGCAAATCATTCACAAGACGGCGGCACACGCCGATTTTGTCATAGAAGACCCCGAGGTGGTTGAGAAAATAGTCAAAAATGTAAGTGAAGAAGATGGAAAAGTCAATTTGACATACCTTCAGGTTTATATGGATCGTTTATATCAGTCATTACAGGACGCTTAGTTAAACTCGAATATGCCCAAAATTGTCAACATAGATTTGCTCAATAGCATCCGCAAACCCAAGGAGATGGTGGATGAAATGCTCGACAAGCAGGTGGAGCAACTGGAGGGTGAATTGGGCAAAAAGGCCAAAGGTATTGGCAATAAAGTTTTGTCGCTCTTTGTAAAGGGCGGGAATCGGGTGCAACTGACCATTGAGGAAGTCGCCGATCACCTGTGGGAAAAAAAAGGATTAAATCGCACGCAGGTAGATGGTATCCTCTTTACGCTGGTGAAGTCGGGAATTTTGCGGCAAACCAAAGGTGACCGACTGGAACTGGCCAATAATTTTCTGGCCCAGCGTGCTGACCAGAAGATTGAAGCTGAAAACAGGGTACTACGCACCATTCGGGCCACTATCCAGGACCGAATGAGTCGAAATGAGACCCTGGATGAGCAATACCTCAATTACATCGCTCCGTCATTGGGCCTGCTGGATCTGAACGAAGAAGAAAAAAAGTTTGTAGAAAAGTCACAGGCGGTGGTGCGCCGCAATCGCCGCATTCTGAGAGGCGTGATTACGGTTTTGTTTCTCCTCTTGCTGGGTATGACCTACTGGGCTATTGTCAATTATTGGGAAGCGGCGAAAAACTACGCCAATGAGCAGGCCATTACCGATATGCTGGGCATAAAGAATTCCGAATTGGAGAAGACTCTGATGGAATTGGCAGAGGAAAAAGCGAAGTCTGATTCTCTGCTGGAGGTTGCCAATGATGCGTTACGAAAGGCTGAAATAGCCAGAGTTGATGCCGAAAATGCCGAGGCAGAAGCCAGAAGACAGGCGGCAAACGCCTTGCGCCAAAAAGGCATTGCCGATTCCTTGCGCATTGACGCACTACAAGCTCGGGATAGTTTGCTTTTACAAACCAAAGAATTGATCCGGCTACGGGAAGTGGCGGAAGCCAGCCGAAAAGTTGCCGATGAAAACCGTTTGAAAGCAGAAGCTTTGAGCGAAAGAGCACTCCTGCTGAATAAGGTGATTACTTCCAGAATTGCCGCCAACCGTACCCTACAACTCAGCGATGAGCGCACCCGGGCCCTGGTGGCATTGGAAGCGTATACCATCAATAGGGATGTCCCTGAAATAGGCGACGAATATCATCCCAGTATTTTCAAGGCGCTCTATACCGCTGCTCAGGCATTGGATGAGAGCCTGGAATACAACAATGAGGGGTCGCATCTGGGCTCCATCCGTAAAATGGTGGTGACCGATGACGGCCAAACTTTGTACTCAGCAGGTAGTGATGGCAGAATCAACCGCTGGTCCATTGCTGAATGGGATCACATTGGAAAACCCAAGTCCCTAAAACGCACTGCCCTTGATAATGTCATTCCCGGAGGCGTGCAGCATGTACTTTCCGTCAGCCCCGATAATAATAGACTATTGGTTGCTGGCCAGCCGCCGTTTATGCAGGTCGTCGACCGTAGCAATGGTCGGTTGGTGGATACCATTAGCAGTCCGGGTGGTCTTGATGAAATCTTTGTGGCCGATTTTATGGGACAAAACGAGCTGTTGGCCATGAGCCGCAGTCATGCCTATCAGTGGGATGGCAGTCGTCTATTGAAGCTGGGTAAAATGAATAGCTCGGTAGGTTTCACGATGCGTCGGGGCGGTAAGACGACCATTTACAGCTTCAGTGGCAGCTACGCTGACAATAAATATGCGCTTAAAATTGAGACCTTTGATGGCCAGTCGACATCCGTTGATGAATACAACTTTTTTGATCGTAGCTATGCTCAGGAGGTGAATTTTGGACAGGTTTCTGCGGCCAAACACCGCCAGATCAATGATACTTTGGGATATACCGTTTATGGCTTTAGTAGTGGCAAAATGATGGTTTTGCGAGTGGACCCAAAAGATGATGACCTATTTTTGGGCTTCAATGATGTTTTTCTACCGCACCGGGCGGCCATTTCCGATATTTCCTTTAGTCCCAGTGGGCAATTTATGGCACTAACCAGCTACGATCGTAGTGTGACGGTGTGGGATATGCAGCGCTACCGGGATCCGGCTTATGAGCCTATTACCTTTGACAACCTCTCGGGCTGGGCCATGTCGCTGGCATTTGTTGGTGAGGACAAAATGGCGGTTGGCTGCAGTGATGGCAATCTATACTTTTTCAGCTTGCAGCCTGGCGACTATGCCCGGTTTATCTGTGAAACACTGGAGGCCAATCAGGAGGTAACGGCCACCGAGCAGCGAGAAATCTACAAAGACCGTCGTGACCACATTGATATTCTGGATTACAATCAGCTTTCCTTTGACGATTATACCCGTTTCTTTGGTTCACCTGACCGAAAAGAAAAAGGTAAAAAGCCCGTGAAGATTTACTGCGAGCAAAATTAACCCAATTGTTATGTCGAGCCGTACAACATTTCCCATCCTACCATTGATAAAGCTCATGGGGCTTTTGGGGCTCCTTGCATTTTTTCCGCTTTCGGGTAATGCCCAATCAGAATGTCAGAAGAACCTGGAAATTTCTCATGAACTTTACGAGAATGGACTCCTGGAGGAGGTGGTCCATCGCCTGAGGTTTTGCGCGTTTAATAAAAACCTGATTAGACCGCTAAGGCGAGAAATCCTGAATTTGTTGACCCAAACTTACCTCTTTCTCAACGAAGAAGAGGAAGCCCGGAAATGCTACGAGGAGTTGTTGGCGCTTGATCCGTTTAATCGCATTGATCCCCGCATTCCCGAAATAAAGTATCTCGCGGACCAGTACGAGACTTTCCCCTCTACGACTTACAGTGCATTTTGGGGCATACAGCTTGTCAGCAGGCCAATAACGCTGCAGATCATGACACCCAACGGGGTGGTCAAAAAAGACATTAACTTCCAAAGAGAAACGGAGGATCCTCTGGGCTGGCACGCCGGCTTTAATGTGGCCTTTAAATTGTTTAACTCCAATGTCGATGCCTCCCTGGGCTATACCCACGCAAAATATTCCTATCGGTATAATGCCCGTTTGGAACAAATAATAGGCGCAGAGTCAGGAATACTGGGTAATGCCGACCTCACTTTTGCGGAACAACACCGCTGGTCGCAGTTTTCCCTCTCTTTGGTATATCAATTGGTGCCCCGCGAAAAGATTATCCATCGCGTCTTTATTCCGTTTATTCACGCGGGTATCAGTACCAATGTGCTGCACAAAACTTCTGCTCAAATTATCGCGCCTAGCCTCACTTTTCCGGAAATGCCGGAGGATGACACAAATTCTGGTATCATCGACATTGGGGATCTGCGCAACCAAATGACCACCTCTTTGATTTTGGGAGGAGGGGTGCGATTGCACCTAAAACGGGCATTTTTTCAAATTGATTTGCGCTATTACCGCTTTTTGTCCAATCTGGCCAATGAAGAAAACCGAAACAATAGTGAGTTGCTACGCGACACCTTCCACTATATCGACGATGATTTTGTGGTCAACTCAGCTGCTTTTGGTGTGGGGATGGGCTTTTATTTGTTCAAATCTCAGAAAAAAAATCGGTAGTGAAAAAGGAGCCTGCCTTGCTACAAAATATATGTCTTCCCTGCTCTGCTTAGTGTAATAATTACAAGAATCCTCTGCCTCATTGGAAAAGAATCCTATTTTTGCGGTTCATTTGGCCTGGTAGCCTGCTGGAATGCCGTTGGAGGTATCACCAGGGCTCTTGCCAAATGAAAGGAAACTGAAAAACGAATAATCATCATGATTGCACAATGGAAAGACCGGGGTATTAAGCTCAAAAGGATTTTTATTGAATCTGAGCTTCCCGCCAAATTAAAGCCACTGGAAAAATTATCACAAAACATCTGGTGGTCCTGGAATAATGAGGCTATTGACCTCTTTCACGCCATTGATTCTAAATTGCTCATCGAGCTTAAATATAACCCCCGGGCACTTTTGGAAAACCTGAGCCCGGAACGGATGCAGCAATTGGTTGCCGATAAGGACTTTATGAAAAAGTTGAGCGTTGCCGAAAAGGCTTACGATGCTTACATGAAGGAAAAACCAGCTAAAAATAGTCCACAGATTGCTTATTTCAGCATGGAATATGGCATTCATATCTCATTGCGCCTTTATTCCGGCGGATTGGGGGTACTGGCTGGAGATTACCTCAAGGAGGCAAGTGACCTGAATGTTGACATGGTGGCGGTAGGCTTATTGTATCGCTTTGGTTATTTTGAGCAGGGCATATCTCTGGGAGGTGATCAGATCAACAACTATCCACTTCAGGAGTTTACCAAATTGCCTATGCAGCCTGTTCGCGACGCTAGTGGTGAATGGCTGAGAATCCGTATTGGTTTAGGCGGACGCCTCGTTTTTGCCAAGGTGTGGGAATTGAAAGTAGGTCGCATTTCACTGTACCTTTTAGATACCGATCTGGACGAGAACAGCTGGGAGGACCGCAGTTTGACACATCAGTTGTACGGAGGAGACAATGAGCACCGCCTCAAGCAGGAGATTCTGCTCGGAATGGGTGGTATCAAATTGTTGAATGCACTGGGCATCAAAGCGAACATTTACCACTGTAATGAAGGACACGCCGCATTCCTCAATCTGGAGCGCCTCAAGAACCTTATCGAGGAAGAGGGATATGCTTATGATGAGGCATTGGAAATAGTGCGCGCTACCTCGTTGTTTACAACGCATACACCGGTACCCGCTGGTCACGACTATTTTCATGAAAACTTATTGAAAAACTATTTCATGAATCTTCCAGCTGAACTGGGAATCAGCTGGCAGGAATTCATGGCTTTAGGAAAAGTCAATGCCGACGATCCACACGAGTTGTTCTCAATGAGCCACCTGGCCATCCGCCTTTCGCAGGAAGTAAATGGCGTGAGTAAGCTGCACGGAGCGGTTTCGCAGGAGATGTTTAACGTGCTGTACCCCGGCTTTAATGCCGCTGAATTGCATATTGGTTACGTGACCAATAGTGTACATTACCCAACCTGGATTGCCAAGGAATGGCACGAGTTATATTTGAAGACCTTTGGTGCTGCTTTTGTGAAAGATCAGTCAAATAAGGACTACTGGCGTAAAATTCACAAAGTCTCAGATCAGGAGATCATGTCTATCCGCCAACAGTTGAAAACCCGTTTGCTGGATTACGTCAAGGCAAAATTGCAGTCCGATTTGACACAGCGTGGCGAAAACCCACGGGCCGTATTTGAGGTGCTGAATAGTATCAACTCCAAAGCATTGGTGTTTGGTTTTGCCCGGCGATTTGCGACCTACAAGCGGGCACATTTGTTGTTTTCTAACCTGGAAAGGCTGTCTGCGTTGTTGAATAATCCAGAACAACCGGTCATCCTGTTGTTTGCCGGAAAGGCACACCCCGCCGATGGGGGAGGGCAGGATTTGATTCGTCAAATCGTGAGTGTTTCGAAGCGTCCGGAGTTTGCAGGAAAGGTGATCTTCCTGGAAAACTACAATATGGAAATGGCCAAGTTGCTGGTACAGGGTGTAGATGTATGGTTGAATACGCCAACCCGACCCAAGGAAGCTTCAGGAACGAGTGGTATGAAAGCGGCCCTCAATGGGGTGATGAACTTCAGCGTGCTCGATGGTTGGTGGGCCGAAGGCTACCGGCCTGATGCGGGTTGGGCATTGCCGTTGGAGCGTACTTTTGAGGATCAGAACCTACAAAATGAGTTGGATGCCGAGACCATTTATAACACCCTGGAGCACGAGATCATTCCGACCTACTTTGCCCAGGATGAAAATGGCATTTCCGAAAAATGGGTGCATTATATCAAGCAAATTATCGCCGAAGTGGCTCCTGACTTCACCATGAAGCGCATGATGGATCACTACTTTGAGCGGTTTTACAATAAATTGTATGCTCAGGGGCAGGAACTGACCAAAAAGTCCGGGAAGGTTGCTAAAGAACTGGCCAAATGGAAGGCTCATGTGACCCGTAACTGGGAAGCCATTGATGTAGTGAAGGTTAATATTCCGGATACGGAAAACTATCAATTGCACATCGGCGACCTGTTTAAAGCAGGCATTCAGTTGAATCTTCATGACCTTGCTGCGGATGAAGTTGGCCTGGAGGTGGTCTTTTTCAAACGCGTGAGTGAAGCACAGCTCGAAATTCGCCTGACCAAGGAGATGACGGCTAAAAAAGTGAAAGGTAGTATTGTGGAATACAAAGTAGAAGTAGACCCACAGATGGCTGGTGTATACGAATTTGGCTTCCGCATGTACCCAAAGCACGAGCTTTTGGCGCACCAGCAAGACCTGAATTTGGTCACCTGGTTGGAACTGTAAATTAGGAAAGTTCACATTGAATGTAAAAAAAAAGCCAGGTTGATGATCAACGCTGGCTGCAAAAAGGTTACACACATGAAAAAGTAACATAGTGCTATATTCCGGTACATGGGTTTAAGGGATCACGGGATATCGTTTGGTACTCATTGAGCCCCAAACTTAAACGGAACACCCCAAAAGAAGCATTCCAATTGAAAGAGTCTGGTTTTTTGGGGATACCCTTTCTATTTTGGATACACTCCTTTATATGTCTGAAAATGGAAACGTTACCAGATCGCGGAATTTTTTTAAAAAAAGTTGAAATCCCTTCTTTTCCGATACGCTATACCAGGCATTTTTTTCTAGCAAAAAAATCTTCCACGACCACTCAGGAAACAATTGGCATCGGGATGACTAGATAAAAAGGCGGCCTGAATCTTCATTCACGGCCTTCGGGAAAAATTCCTATTTTTAGCTCAATTTCCGGGGAAATCTCGGGGGAACGGTAACGAGACAAGAAAACAACAGATAAATGAGTAACTATCGCAACGATGAACAATTGCTACGCGAGTTGGCGGAAGGAGACGAACTAAAGTGGAAATCTTTTTACGATGACATGCGCGGCGCTTTTCGGTTGTTTTTTATGAAATACGCGGGTGTAGAACCTGAAGTGGCAACGGAAATCTTTCACGAATCAATGGTGATTTTTCACCGCAACGTGATGAGAAGGAAGTTGCAGGCTCCCTTGCAAAGTCGGCTTAAGACCTATCTTTTTGGTATTGGCAAGCTGGTATATCGCAAGCGGGGGGGACAAACACAAAACTGGGACGATGAAATTCCCGATGCTCCGGTAGAGCCGGAAGTGGAGAATCAGGCCCAGCGGGATGCACAGGCGCAATTGGTACAACGATTGCTCAGCAGTATCGGCGAACCCTGTCGGGAGATACTAGAGATGGTTTATCTAAAGGGGTATGTGATGGAAGCAGTGGCTCGTGAAATGGGCCTTTCTTCTGAAGGCGCAGCCCGCAAGCGAAAGTTTGACTGCATACAAAAAATGAGGGCAATGATGAAAGTGGAGGATTAAACGAAGAACTCAAATGAAAGAGAACGACACAAGAATGGAACAGATCGAACGCTATTTGACCGGCGCAATGGATGCCCCGGAACAGGCGGAATTCGATCGACTTTTGGCCGAAGACGAGACTTTAAGAACTGCAGTTGATGACTACAGAAGCTTGTTTGGTGGCTTTCGCCAAATGCGGGAAACGGCCTTTGTGCAACAAATGAACCAGTGGAATGAGGAATGGCAATCGACTGATGAAGTGGAGTGGATGGAGGCCTATGTCAAAGGTGATTTGCATGCTGATTTACAAGCGAAGCTCAAGAAAAGAATTGAAAAGGATGTGACACTGGTGGAGAAAGAAGCCGAGTATCGCCAACTCCTGGACGGTTTTTCCGGAATGCAGGAGCAGGCTTTCGCCAATAAATTGCAGGAATGGGATAAAAGCCATCCTGAGGATAAAAAACCGGCAACGGTTCGTTCATTGCGTCCCATATTTATTCGAATCGCGGCAGCTGCTTCGGTGCTCTTACTAATTGGTGTTGGCTTCAACTGGTACGCCGAGAATAACTATACGGGAACTACGCTGGCCGCCGAGTATTACCAGGAGCCCAGCACCGGAAATACATTGGGCGGAGAAGCAAAGAAAGATGAGCTTATGAAGCTGTTTGACGATGCTCATCGCGAATACAATCAAGGGCAATACGATGCGGCTATTGGTCTATTTGATAACTTATTGGTCACCCTGGCCGATTCAAAACTGGAGGATTCCGCCCGCAAATACTTCGAAGAAAATGCCTTTTGGACGCGAGCCCTGGCATTGATCGCCCAGGGAGAGGACCTTACCCGTGCCAAGGCGAGCCTCTACGTCATCGCTAATAATCCGGAGAATGAATACCAGCAAAAAGCTGATGATTTGCTAAAAAAGCTGGATAGTGTGTTTTACCAGTGGGCGAATTGAGGTTGGGTGGAATTCATTTCATCCTAATCTAGACCATTCTACAAATAGAAGGTGCATCCAGAACGAGTTCAAGTATATAGGGAACCACAAAAGCGACAAAAGGTCACATAAGAGAGCTTTTAGAAAATCCTTCTCGGATTTTCTAAAAGCAAAAAATCATGTAAATCTGTGTGAATCCTGTCCTTAAAAAGTCAACATCCTGTATGTCCCTTTTGTGGAAACCGCCAGGTTTCTGCAAGAAAACTTTTGCGACTTAGCGCGACATAAATTTTCTCGCCAAGCCGCAAAGCCGCCAAGAAAATTGAGTGTTCGTTGAAAACTTTGGACCCTCCAGCTCAATCACGCCTCCACTGGTGTGCGTCTTCCTTGCCTAACAGATTTTGTAACATCGCTTTGCTCACTTTTACGTCTTCTCCTTTGAACAAAGAAAAGGCCAAGTAACAATAACACAATCCCTCCTCCTGACAAATACATCCAGGTATGATCAGGATAAACAGCCTCCATATTACCTACAGCTGTAAAAGCTGCCCAATAAACCGGGTGGGCACCACGTCGGTCACTTTTGTCGATTCTGGCCAGTTTTGCCTGTTGTAGCGCGGCGGACTTTGTTTTTCCCTCATGCAAATTTTGGTAAAAAGCCTCCATCATATTGCGATTGGCAACATCGTCGATACTCCAGAGCGTGGTCAGCACACTGCGGGCACCGGCGTGTAGGAAGCCGCGCGCCAGACTGATCACCCCTTCGCCATCATAAATCGTTCCCAAAGCCGTTTCACAGGCACTCAGCACGATCAGCTCTGCCTGAAAGGAAAGTCCGTACAAATCGCGGACAAAAAGAGAATCATATCCGCCCTGAGTATTGGCGAAAACGATAAAGGAGAAGTCGCCGGCTTCAGTATTGGCCTCGGCGTGGGTAGCGAGGTGAAAGATTCCAAAGCGGTCGGCAACGGCCTTAAAAGTATCAATGTTGGCATTTGATCCGAGAAACAATTCTCCTCCCAAAACCGATTGGGCGGCTTCCACGGCCCGACGATTGTAGCGCAAAGCCTGGAAGCTGCCCTCACCGGAAAATTCGGGTGCAAAACCCGCAAAATCCGGCTGGTTTTTTGGAGCCCTCTTCAGAGAGGTCTGCAGGGTGGCAGAATAACCGTAATGGATACTGTGCCGTTTGACAACATAGGGATATTCATTAAAATGGCACTGATTGGCCGGTTCTTCGGTCAGCAACGCATCAAAGGACAAAAAGCCCAGGATACCACTCGGAATGATGGTTAGCTCATTGGCCAGGCCAAATGATTCCAGCGGCTGCATCAAATGCTCGTAAAGCTTTACTCCCAGCTCCGTATAGGTGATACAGGAAGCCTCAAAATTATTGGTTAGATGTTGGTACCCTTCTATATTGCGGTGAAAATCAATTACCCAGTCTTTTAATGGGAAGTTGAGGGGTGTGGTCAGCACTTCAAACTGATTTCGACTGATGTAGAAGGTGTACAGATTTTCCTGGCCGACAAAGTACTCTATTACAGCCGCATCGCCGGAAAGCAGATTGCGAATGTCGGAAAGAGAGGCCGTTTTAAAATTGTATTTCAGGTTGTAGTATTTAGGATAGCGTTGTTCCAGTTGCTGGATCCATTCGGCGTAAGCCTGCCGGTCAGTGAGCAATTGGTTGTCCAGTTCCCGCAAGGTAGCTTCCGCTGCATCGGCTGAGCGGGCATTAAACAGCTCTTTTTCTGCTTTATCCACTTTTTCCTGGAGTTCTTTTTCTTTGACCAGTAACTCTTTTGAAATCCCTGCCAGTTCTTCTGCATTTGACTTTTGAAAAGCTTCCATCAGCAGAATACTCTTGCTTCGTTCGGCGAAAGCAAGGGCTTTTTCCTGATAGCTTTTTTCTCCAGTTGCATTCCAGCCGAGCAATGCCAGTTGGATAGCCTTTTCGCTGCGGTGACGACTGACCTCCAGGTTGGTCAGTTTGGAGGATTCATAATAATAGGCCTGGCGCAACTTAGTCTCGATTAAAAACACCAGTTCATGACAATCCAGTGCCAGGTTGAGGTCGGTCAGGTTTTCTTTCTCGTGAAATCGTTTGGCGAAAGCCTCAGCCTTTCCCGTGATGGCATCCACCAGCGTATTTTCAGCAGTAATCTGTGCTGGCGTAGGGTTGACCATGATATCGCTGTTGTCAAAGCCAGGCAACATGACCTCCAGTGATTTCTGGTAATAATGAAGGCTCGTATCGAAGAGGTTACGTTGTTGGTAAAGGTCTCCCCAATTGGCATAAAGCTTGCCAAAATCCCGGTTGTTAGGATTTGAATGGTATTCTTTTAGCAGACTTTCTGCCTCAACGAAGGCTGTGTCTCCTTCCTCGTAGCGTTCCAGGTTGCCCATTATGGAGCCTTTCATCGCAAGGGTATTGGCCAGCCATACTTTGGCGGCGGGATGCTCATCCTGAGCCAGCGCCTGTCGAAATTCTGTAATGGCCTGATTGGTATGGCGAAGGGCTCTGGAGTATTGTTCCATGTCTACATAATTACGGGCCAACGTGCTATAGAGCAATCCCTGGTCACTGTGGCTCAACCCGGGAAAAGCCACACCACGCTGACAGATGTCAATGGCTTGTTGAAACGCTCCGGTTGTCCAAAACAGGATTCCCAGGTCGTTGCAGGCCTTGGCCGCTTCCTGTGTATTCAGTAAAGCCGGATCTTTTTCACCACTACAAATGGCCAGGTAGCTTTTGTGTAGTACCTCGGCGGCCTTGTACTCCCCCAAACGGGTGTAGATATTGGCCAATGGTTTGTACAAATACCTGCCTACCAGAAGGTCTTCTATCCCCAGCCGGTTGACCAGTACCTGTTTAGCTTTTTCGTAGGCAGTAACGGCCTCTCTGGAGAGGTCCATATATTCATTATAGGTGAAGCCGATGTTGATGTGTAGCCAGCCAATGGCGTCCCATTCTTCTTCATTGCGTGGCTCACGAAATTCCGTAGGATCAACTGCACGATAAAGGTAATTCAGGGCTTTTTGGGGTTGGTGCAGCTGATCCCGATAGACTCGGGCCACTTTTTTATTGGCATCCATCCACCCTTTGAGGTCATCTTCCTCGCAGAATAGCGCCAGGCAAGAGTCCAGCTGTTCGTGAAAAGTCTCCTCCTTTTCAGCCAGTAGCGCTTCCGTAGATCGCTCCAGGCACTCGGCGGCGGTTTGTGCCGCACAAATCTGGTGAATAGTGAAGTATACTGATAATAGTAGTAGATAGCGCATGGCTGATGGCTTTTTTGTTTAAACAAAACACTTCCACGGCTGCCGAAGGGAGACAACCCAATTGTTGGTTTTCGTCTTGATGTATGCCCGCCTGGGCGTGAGGTTCTGCTTACGTGGTGGCGTTCTGGTTTTGTGATCTCCTCAGGAAGTAGACCAATAACGCGAAAATGAGCAGCAACAGCAAAATCAGAATGAGCAGCCAGTAGGGTAGATCAAAAATGCTGGTTGGCGGGCAGCTGCATTCGTCGCATTGTAAAATCGTTTGTGCGTCCTCGGTTTTGACATCCTCCACCATCGGTGTTGGCTTTACCGGAAGGGTACAAACCGGATCGGCATCCAGGTCGTTGAAGCGGATACATGCCTGCATCTCCGGGATGTCCTCGAGATTGACTCCAGGCTTGGCCAGGATGGTAAAGGTGATCTTGCCGGTTGATGCCAGGTCGTTTTCCGCATTCGGATCTTCGGGATGAATGGCAAAGCCGTCGAGGGTCCAGCGAATTGAATTTTGACCCTTACCCAGGTTTACCGTACCCAATTCGCCTGCGGCAATAGGTGGAAACAGATAGGTCAGGGTATCAAAAACACTATTGATTTCCAGTTCTTCGGGAATATCAATGTCGATATAAATGGAATTGGCGTCTATATCACCGTCATTGACAAACTGAACGGAACAGACAAGCTTTTGTGCACCATCCGTGTTGGGAGGGCAGGAACAGGCCTGAATTTCCATTCGGTTGGGATCGTGGGCTTTGGCCACTTCCGGTTCATTTTCATAAAGATCGACCAGGAGGAAACCTGGTTGAAACTGAGGAAAGTTGGGCGTGCCCGGATCGATATCGTCAATTATATCTTCCTGGAGTTCTTCTTGTGCGCGACTGATCAATTGACTGAGCTCTAATTGCTCCGCCAGAATGGATTCATTGTCATCCAGCGCTACCTGTTGAGTCAGTGCATCATTGTCGACTACCAGGAAGGCGAGGAATTTTACCCGGGCCCTTTCAGTATCTTCAAATTTGTCGAGGATATTGGGATCATCCTTGAATTCGACGAAAATGTGCCTTTCTTCTTCCCCTTTCATATTGTCGAGGTGCCAGAACAGTCCATTTTGGTACAGGCTATCAATGACCAATCCATCCTGCAAAAATTCCAGATCAAAAGTCTGGCTGATACTATCAAAGTAGACCATCGAACCAATGTTTTCAAATTCTGCATACTGAATTTTGCCACTATTTTCGATGGGTGTAAACACCTGAGAATCCGTAGTCAAGTCGGTGGAGACTCGTTCTACCGGGCTGTTAAAAAACAGGTATACTTGTCCATTAAATTTATTTCCAGGGTTATTTTTGAGCGGATTCTTGACTGACAGTACCCACACTGTGGTATCATTCGGAACGATATTGTTGTGGTTGTATTGCAGGCGCAGGTAGCCAGAAGTTACCGCCGGGGTGACCTGAAAAGGATCGGGATTGGGGTTTCCTTCCGGTATGGTGGTGTCGCGGGAGATTTTTGGCGGAATATCGCCACGGTCGCTATAATTAGCGGTCGTGTAAACGTGGGCTTTGTAGTTTTCTCCTCCGCTACCCGTTGGCACTTCAAACCTTTGTAGTACTGAAGTGTCACGCGTATTTTGGAAAAAATTTCCATTGCTGAAGATCCAGAAAAACTCGTAGTGAGCATCCAGGTCTTTTTTAGCTGAGGTGAATGGTTTGGCTTCACCAAAACCTGAAGCTTCGAAGCGGACTGTATCTACCAGGGCAGTCTTTTCTGCGGGTGTCAGAGAAGACAACTCAATAGTTTGTGCCAAAGAGATACTGTTACCAAAGAGTATCAGCATCCCAAAGCTCAGTACATATTTATGCAGAGAATTAAAAAGAGGAGTTCCAAGTAACTTTTGGGTCGAAGCATTGGCATTGAGGCCACTAGAAAATGGGGACTTCATAGTTGCTTACCGGTGTTAGTGAATGAATATGGTTTTCTTACTCCTGAAATTAGTCAAAATCCCCGTCATTCTAATGTTTTCATCGGTTTTTCGGGGAAGGTGTACGCTTGCAAGACCTCAATGAGATCGGTTGACGGTAAGTCAACTGCAGCTGCAAGCGCCACCAGGCTAATAACAAATTGCTCTTTGGGTATTGGTAAACTGGGGTAGGCAATGGCCAGACAGGATGCTATGTGCACACGATGGCACTGAAGGTAAAATAAACTGGGCGGCCGTACATGTACAGCCACCCAGCCCGGAATAATAGCAACTATCTACTTATCTCCAATTGCCCTTCTGAAAAATAAAACACCCTTTATTCTTGTGTGGTCACGGGCGGCTGGGATGACTTTTGGGCCCGATTTTCCACTGTTTTTCAAATCATAGGTTTCCGCTATCGCGGAGAAAAAAAATGTGTAGTTTTCTCTTTGCTGTAGTTTTCTGACTTTTTCTGGGACGGAGGCCCTGCATCCCCTTGCGAATGGCAAGGCTTCCGAATTGCCCCATGAACATTATTGCTCTATCATAGTATGTTTTGTTCTTAGACAAATTCTGTGTTTCAGCGTCAACCTAAAAAGTCAATCAAAGCTTCTTTTAGGCGCTACTGATTTACCTTTTAGCCTGACCACAAAACTTGTCAAAGAACGGTCTGTTTTGCTCTCATTTGGGTTTACTGCCTCCCGAAGGAATTGGCTGGTTTTTTGGGACACCCATTTGAGGTTTCAGGCATTCAATCGGGGAACCAGAAGGCGAACCCTTTGGTTCCCCGGATTGAGTGAATCATAGTGATTCATAGTTTTAGGTTTGGTTCTTTTTGGTTTACTTTCTCAATCAAGATTCTAAAAAGTTGAGCAGCGGTGCCCTAATACCACTGCCCAACATGTAAGTGAGTCTTGTAATTAAGGACAGATAGATTGAGAAATAAACCGATATCAGCATTTTTCGTAACTTTGTAAAGCTCAGAGGCATGCTGATTATTATTTTTGATGTCAAATTGAGCAAACTCAGTTCCCGAAATCTTGCTACTATTTTTCTTTTCTTTTTCGCTTCAGGAAGTAACCCGTTGATTACAGTCACAAATTTAGGGGCAAACCACAGGCTAGGAAAACAACTATTCTTGATGGGATTGGGTTTCTAAGGTAGTCTTTTTTGCTTTTTACCATACTGGTTGTTTTTGGATTGAGTGCTGGTGTTTTGTTTTAATTGATTGTTTATCAGGTATTTAAATGAGGTCCATCTACTAAGTGAAAGCTAATCTTGTTTTCATCTGCTTTTTTTCTTAGATTGTGTTTCTAAGACCAATAAAAAAATCTCAAAAAAGCTGATTTTTTTGATTTTCTTAACATTTTTGCCAAAAAAGCCCGTTTTGAGATTGATTACGGGATGAATTTTTAGGCTGGTAAACGGTATTAAAGCATAAGTATACGGTGTGTATTCGCCAGTATTTGGGTTTTTATAAACTGTTTTGGTATGAAGAGTAAGGTTGATTTGTTTCAACTGATCAAGGCAATGTCTAAATCGGAGAAGCGGTATTTTACGCTAGATGCGCAAAAAACCAACCGCAAGGGCAGTAAGTACCTGGACCTTTTTCAGGCCATCAAAGATATGGACGCCTATGATGAGGAAAAGCTCAAAAAGAAATTTGGATCAACCCTCCCACACGACAAGCTATACCTCTACGAAGCCATCCTGCGCTCTATGCGGGATTACCGCAGTTCCAATTCTATTTCCGCCCAAATCCGGGAGATGATCCTCGATTCAAAATACCTGTACGAACGGGGATTGTATGAGCAATGCCAGGAGCGGCTGCATACCGCACGGGATTTGGCAAGTGATCTGGATGATCAATTGGCTTTACTGGAGATCAATAAGGAGGAACGGCGGTTGGTTTGGCAAAATCGGAAAAAAGATTACGAAGAAGATATTGACCAGCTGGCAAACCAATCAAAAACGGTTAGAAGCTTAATCAGTGAGGAATTTCTTTACCTGGATCTTTACGAAGATCTTTCAAAGTTGGTAATAAAGCAATTTGAACTTAAGGATGATGAAAGGAAAGCTGCTTTACGCAAAAAATATAGTGATGTATTGGAGGTAGATCGTGAAGACTTTCATTCTGGCCGTGCACAACGGCGTTATTTTCAATGTCAGGCGCTGTATCATCAATTACTGGGCGATTTTGATCAGGTCTATAAGTACTATTCAATGGTGGTAGATTGGTGGAATGCGAACCCCAAGTATCGAGATGAAGAGTTTTATCGTTACATTGTGGATATTTCTAATCTGCTGCATGCTTGTAGTGTCAAAGAGCAGTATCATCACCTACCTACTTTGCTGGCCACTCTTGAAAAATCCTCTCCCAAAAATATTCACGATAAAGGGGTGGTCTTCCAAAAGTTTTCCATTTATAAATTGATGTACCATCTTAATTCCGGGGATCTTAATGGTATTAATGATTTGGTGAAAAAGATTGACCAAGGATTAGCGCAGTTTCGCATTAGTAAAGGAAGTCGCCTTGCATTGATCTCCAATATTGCCATTCTGCTGTTTATTCTGGAAGATTACCACAATTGTATTAAGTGGACATTGCGTATTATCAAGGAGGAAAAGACCAGTAGCAGGCAGGATGTGCAAAGAGCCATCCGAATCATACAGGTCATCGCCTATCTGGAAATTGAGCAATATGAAGAATTGGAAGGAATGTTTCGATCCTACCAGCGTTATTTTCAGAAATACGGCCTTGCCCGCGATGCTTTCGAGGTCCGTATGATCAGCTATTTACAACGGTATTATCAGGCTCCTCTGAGCGACCAGAAAAAAGAATTAACCAAAATACGTAACTACCTTACGAAGCTTAAGGAAGACCAGACAGTACATATCCCCTTTGGATTGGATGACCTGTTTCTATACTGGGTTAATTCCCGATTAAAAAAACAGCCAATACGACAGTTGATTTACGGATAAGTAGGCAATTATTTGTCGAGCGCCTCGATTTCTAAGGCATTGCCAATGCGCCGTACCCGGAGTGTTTTTTCTTTCATATCAAAGACGTAGTGATCACAATCGGAATCCTCTGGTTGGGAAATGCTGATGTCAATATCCGTCACCCCAATAATGGCCATCACCTCATTCTCCGGATTGTAAAAGGCGGTGTATTGGTTGCCTTTGGTAGAAAGTTTAATCGGCTCAGCGGGACGTGCTGCAATGGCGAGCGAAGGATCGTCACCGGAACCCGGGCTGGCATCTTCCTGACCCATCAGGCCGGTCACTACGGTAATCTGACCATTTAGGGTGCCAACAAGAATGCCCCGTTTGCTATCGATGGGAAAGTCAATGGCCCGACCGTTATCGATCAGGTAGAGGGTTTTCATGTCTGAGGAGAAGGAAACGGAGTTAACCATTTTTGATGTGTATTTTTGAGTAGTTGGTTTTTTCATGACAATGGCATCTTGCTTTGTCTCCTCGACGGACTGCTTTTTCTTAAAAATGGCCATCAATTGATCGATAATAGACATAGCTAGCGCTGTATTGTGATTTATGAGCGTTCCCAAAGCTAGACAGATTATTTGGATACGCCAAAATATTGAGAATTTTAGTAACCGAGAATTTTCAACATCTGTTCTGCCGACTGCTCCGGCGAGTACAGACGATCTACCAAATTGCCTTGTTTGTCCTTATCAATAATGATGTGTTTGGGTGATGGAATCAAACAGTGTTTGATGCCGCCATAACCACTGATACTGTCCTGATAGGCACCCGTATGAAAAAAGCCGAGATATAAGGGTTCATTTTCCTCCGGAGCGTAGGCGGGCAGGTATACCTGGCTTTCGTGTACTTCTGAATTGTAATAGTCCGAGTTGTCACAGCTCAATCCTCCGATATTGACTCTGCGGTATTCGTTCTGCCATTTATTAATAGGTAGCAAGATGAAGCGCTCGCTGATGCCCCAGGTATCGGGTAGGGTAGTCATCAGCGAATTGTCAATCATATACCACATCTCCGAGTCGTTCTGTTGCTTTTGCGCCAATACGGAGAAGATTGTTGCCGCACTTTCCCCCACTGTATATTTTCCAAATTCCGTAAAGATATCGGGTTCGGGTACTTCCTCTTCTTCACAGGCGTGAAGGATATTGGCCACGATCTCCCGGACCATATATTTATAATCAAATTCAAATCCCAATGAGTTTCGAATGGGCATTCCGCCACCAATATTGATCGCCTTCAGCTCATCAGAATGGCGCTTGAGCTCGCAGTAGATTTTAATGGCCTTCTTGAGTTCGCCCCAGTAATAAAGGTTGTCCCGGATGCCGGTATCGACAAAAAAGTGCAGCATTTTCAGCTTAAACTTCGGATTGCTGGCAATTTTATCGTGGTAAAACTCCAACAATTTAGCATTGCGGATGCCAAGGCGCGAGGTATAAAACTCAAAATTGGGTTCTTCCTCCGTAGCCATGCGAATACCAATCTTGCAGGTGCCCTTGACATGTTTGTCGTAGTAGTCTATTTCGTGGTAGTTGTCAACAACGGGCACTACATTTTCAAATCCATCATTGATCAAACCAACGATCTTGGCCAGGTAGTTTTCCGGTTTAAAGCCGTTACAGACGATGATGGCCTTTTTATCGATCTTCTTTTTTGCGTAAAGCTTGCGAATGATATCGATGTCAAAAGCCGAAGATGTTTCCAGCTCTACATCGTGTTCGAGCACTTCGTCCAGCACGTAGCTGAAGTGAGAACTTTTTGTGCAATAGCAATAATGGTATCGGCCCGCATAGCCCAGTGACTTCATGGCCCTGGTAAACATATTGCGGGCCTTTTTTATTTGGGAGCCAATCTTTGGCAGATAGGTGATCTTGAGTGGCGTGCCGTATTTTTCAATCAAATGAATAAGGGGAATCCCATTAAAAACCAGGTAGCCGTCCTCAATGTCAAATCCTTCCTGTGGAAAGTAAAAAGTTTGGTCGATGAGCTCAAAATATCGGTTGGTCACAGGCCATTTGAGTTAGAGTAATGAATAAATTGGCGTTCAGCCCCTGTTTGGAGTTCAAACTTTGAGCTACAAACATAGCTTCATTAAAGCGGTGCAAAAGTAGACAAAAATTGAAATTTCAAACCCAATAATTTGCCGAAAAAAAATAGGTAACCTAAAAATAGGTACTATTTTAGCGGCCCGCCGTGTTTGGCTCCACTATGTGAGCACGGTATTTGCAAAAAATAGAAAAAAAGCTCAAAGATGGAAAAATTGGATGCGCTAAATCAAGTTGCTGCCTTTCACCGTACGTTTCAACATCCTATAGAACCCAATCCTGTCATTCCTTCCGAGAAACGCTGTGCCTTAAGAGTGTCACTCATTGCTGAAGAGCTAAAGGAACTTCAGGAGGCCATATCCGATAAGGATATTGTGGAAATAGCCGATGCGCTGTGTGATATCCAGTACGTTTTGTCGGGAGCGGTCCTGGAATTTGGCCTGGGAGAAAAGTTTCGCGCCTTGTTTGATGAAGTACAGCGCTCCAATATGAGTAAAGGCTGTGCCACCCGCGAAGAGGCCGAAGCGACCGTGAAATATTATAAAGAAAAAGATGGCTACGACAGCTACATTAAGGAAGTTGACGGCCTGTTTTTGGTTTTTCGGACCTCCGACAACAAAACGCTCAAGTCGGTCAATTACAGCCCTGCTGACCTTAAAAGTATTTTGGAAAGATAAGAACAGATGCAAAAAAGAATAATTATGAAAAGCTATCACCTGATTTTCTTCCTGCTTTTTACAGTATCACTTGCCGCACAACAGGATCTTCCTGAGTTTCAGACTCAGCAATATGAAGTAGAAGCGGCATTGCGCTTTCTGGCGTCTGACGAACTGGAAGGCCGTCGTACGGGCGCCCGTGGTAATGATCTGGCCGCTCGATATCTGGCCACACAACTGGAAGCGTTGGGGTACCAAAAAGCACCTGGGGCAGACAGTTACTACCAGCCCATTCCGTTTCAGCGCAGTTCACCTCCGCAGGAAGCCTCCTTCGCCGTATTGGATCAGGAGCTGGGATATAAAGATGATTTTTTGTTGTTAGGAGGAGCCGCTACGAGCTTTGAGGGAAATGCTGTTTTTGCCAATTACGGCTGGGTAGATGAATCCACCGGGCAGGATGACTATGATGGGTTGGACGTAAAGGGGAAGGTGGTCTTTGTGTTGTCAGGGCTTCCCGGAGAATTTAGTCCACAAACTACTTTTGGATCAATGAAAGTAAAACGACAGCTGGCTTCAGAAAAGGGTGCTGCGGCATTGATAGAAATTTACCGGTTGCCTTTTCCCTGGGCATTTTTCAAAGGCTATTTTGGCAAGCCTTCTATGCAGGTTTTGGATGAAAATGCCCCTGATAACAGTCAGGGTATTCCCTATATCTGGATGAAGGAAGCGGATGAAACGATGCTGGAGCCACTATTAAATGGCAAGAAAACCAAAGTGAAACTGGAAACCACTGCTTTTGTTACCGAAAAATTCCCCTCCCAGAATGTGATTGGCATCATGGAAGGTACTGACCCGGAATTAAAGGATGAATACGTCTTGCTAACGGCCCATTACGATCACGTGGGCATGGGCGCGGAAGGCGGTGGAGCTGTCACCCCTGAAGATAGCATTTTTAATGGTGCCCGTGACAATGCAATGGGGGTAGTGGCGCTAATGACCGCGGCCAAAGCTTTGGCATTGGAGAAACCTAAACGTTCCGTAATCATTCTGGCCGTAACCGGTGAGGAAGTCGGCTTGTTAGGCAGTAGCTATTACGCCAGTCACCCACTGATTCCACTCAATCAGACCATCTTCAACCTCAATACCGATGGAGCCGGTTATAATGATACTTCGCTAATTGCAGCGGTGGGCTACGGTCGTACCGGTACGGATGAACTCATCGAGAAGGGGATCTCGGCGGTAGGTAAGGAATTGGTTGCCAATCCTGTTCCTGAGCAAAATTTGTTTGACCGTTCCGATAATGTATCTTTTGCAGCAAAAGGGGTTCCTTGCCTGTCTTTTTCTCCCGGATTCCGTACGTTTGATGAGGAACTGATGTCGCGCTACCACCAGGTGAGTGACGAAGCGGATACCGTAGATTTTGCCTACCTACTGAAGTTTTGCCAATCTTTTGCCTACACGGCCCGATTGATTGCCGACAGCCCGCAAAAACCTGTGTGGAAGGAAGGCGATAAGTATGAAATGGCCGGGAAGGAATTGTATGGGAATTAGTTTAGAGTTTAGTGTGTAGAGTTTAGAGAAGGGGCTTGCTTTAATTATTCTGCAAGTTCTTTGATTCAGGGACTTCTGTTCTGGTCTAGGAGGTTTATGGTTTATGTGGTTTAGACAGGGGAGACGGTTCAGACGGTTTAGGGTCTCCTGCCCTGCCTTCGCGTAGCCGCTACGGCGAAGCGAGGCGCTAAAACTTCGGCAGTCAAGGGTGGTCGATTTTACAAACATCTCCCGAGCGAGTGAAGTGGTGATGGGTGATTTCTTTAGTGCCGACCTAAAACCTAAAGCCCAAAACCTAATACCTGAAATAATCCTGGAAATTCTAAAATCCTGAAAATCCTGCTGTAACTTTTGGGAAATTCTGCGTTCCATACAATGGAAGCCCTATCTGTACGTTGAATAGACTTGTTCCGCTGGGGTAGCATGGTGGGAAAAATCAACTATTTTCGATCACACGAAGCCTTTTTGAAGGAGCTATGCCAAAGCATAGTGACTGATAAAAGGTACAGTGTGGGAAGAAAAGAGTGATTTTAACCTCATGATAATCCCATCGAAACAAGTCTAATAACTTAAATTTAGAAATTGATAGCTTTTATGCACAGAAGAAGATACGCCTTGTTTTTCTTGTTCACCTTTCTTTTTTTGTCGGGACTGGATACACAATTGCCGGCCCAGAATATCGACCGGGTGAGACGTAAGATTGAAAAACACCGTAGAGAGAGTTGGCCGCCAATTAAAAGCCATTCACGATTGTCATTGGGGTATGCCCTGCAGAAAATCTTTCGCAACCATTGTGAGTTTTGTGGCTTTGATGTATCCGATAGCAAGCGGGACTATGTGCCACGGGATATTGAAAAATTTCTCGGTAAACGCAGCCTGCGAACCCGGGTGGAAATGGCTGATATTCGCGGTGGAGGGTTGATGAACTACGTGTTTAACCGCGATGAAGTGGAGCAACCTTTTGATGAAATTAAATATACACCCAATCGCATTCTAAAGATCGACGGTTTACCCGATCAGTTTGCGGTTAATCCCGACGAAAACTTCGATGCTTTTGTCATGACCAAGAACTGTAGCGGCTATCTTAAAGCAGCGCTTGATGCAGGTATTGAGCCGCCCTATGTGGCCTTCAAGACTGCATTGGACACCGACGACCGTCGCGAGTCGACCGTAATGGCAGTTTCAGGGGCTTTTGTATCGCCGATGCGGCTGATTCTGGAGGCCAATGATGATCGAACCATCAGCGCGTTGATGGCATTGTGGAAATTTTATACGGAGCATCCCGAATTGATCAATAATGCCTATTACCTCAAGGGCTTTGAAGGTGTGATGATCAAACAGGAAACGGTGGCAGATGAGAACTTCCGCATTGAATCTCAGGTGGGTGTCAATATCAATGGTCCGCTAGGGGCACACCTACGTTCCAGTTTTGGTGGGGGCAGTAGCAGCCGTGGCACCTTCGCGGGAACCAATTGGGAAACCCTGATTTTTACTGATTTTGAAAATTATTACCAGCGCCCCAGTCTGTATGCTCCGCTGCCGAGTCCGGAAAGCATTGGCAAATATTTTGCTACCCTAAAGCCCGTTTTCCAAAAGGCGCACGATTTCCCATTGATGACGGAAGGCACACAGCATCAACACTATCTGATCATTGAAGGCATTCCGCAGGAGATGGCCCAAAATTTTTGGGTGTTGGAGAATGTATCGTCCGGGGTTTATGAAAGTATGCCTGGCCTGGATGCGGAATACTTTGAACAGGATGATGGTACTTATGGCTGTAGGTTTACAGTGAGTGGTCGTCCGGCGGCCAGTAATTTCCGGGGATCGCTGGCAGAGCGCCCAGGTAAAATCAATGTATCTTACCAGATTCGCAGTCGCAAGCCGGTTGGTGGAAGCTATCTGCGGTTTAATGTCAACGAGGAGGTACAAACCAGTGCTCATCCGATTGCCTCTATTGGAAAAGGCAATTTTGACCTGAGCATTCAGGAAGATCGCCGTTTTTCATTTCAATGGAAATTTGGCCTGGAAATTGAAGATCGCGATAATCCGGTGGACTTCATGCAGCTCCCGTACATTGAAAATCTACAAGTGAGAAAAAGTGGCCAGACATTGAATGTCAAACTGGTAGAAGTACTGCCCGATCCGCAGCGACATCGTTATTGGGTGACCCTGGAGACGGTTGCTACCTATCCGCTGGATAAGATCGATGACCGAAATATGAGCAATTATAATCTTTCGATGGATGTGCATTTACAGAGTGCTCGTTCTGGCTTGCGTTCAGTAAGGCCAGTGAAAGGTATCCTGTCCTTTCCATCTATCCGTCCTGATCCCCCGGTGCCGGTGCCGGAACCTATTGCCAGCGAGCCGATCCCGGAGCTGCCGATTCCCAAAGGGCAGGATGATTAATTTTCACCCATAAATATTATTTTTGCAGTCAAATCGGAATTCATGGCTGCAATTGTGTACTATCTGGCGCTGCCTTTCATCTACGGCATTTCGTTGCTGCCCTTTTGGGCAATGTATCTGCTGTCGGATTTGATGTACCTGGTGATGTATAAAATTGCCGGTTATCGCACCAAGGTAGTCCGTACCAACCTGGAAAATGCTTTCCCCGAAAAATCGGCGCAGGAGATTCAGCAAATTCAGGATGAATTCTATCGCTATTTTTGTGACCTTATCCTGGAGACCCTCAAAACCCTGACGATTTCGTCCAAAATGGTTATGAAGCGCGTGATATTCAAAGACATGAGTGCCTTTGAAGAAAACTATAAGAAGAACCAGAGTGTTATTATCGTGATGGGACATCTGGGCAATTGGGAAATGGCCGGCGCCAGATTTAGTCAGTTCCCCTACCATCAGCTGTACGTCATCTATCATCCCATAAAAAATACCTACTTTGATCAATTGGTGTACCACATGCGCACGCGGCTAGGCAATAAGCTGTACGCAATGAAGGAAACGATCAAAAGTATGATCCGCGACAAAAATTTGGTGACAGCCACTGCCTTTATCGCCGATCAGACACCTTCAAATCCTTATCACGCCTATTGGACCAATTTTCTTAATCAGGAAACGCCGGTTTTTTACGGAACGGCCAAGATTGCCCGTAAGCTGAATTTCCCTATTGTGTACATTTCCGTCAGTCAGCCACGGCGGGGATATTACGAGGTAAACAGCGAATTACTGATCGAAAACCCCAAGAATCTGAGCGAGGATGAAATTTCTGAAATTCATACCCGTCGCCTGGAGGGGGACATCCGCCAAAATCCGCATCTATGGTTATGGACACACCGCAGATGGAAACACAAGAAGCCCGTCGATTTTGACGTGAAAAGTTAATACTTTAAATTACCTTTACTGGATGATACAAGGAAAGCAACTAATTATCGCCACACGGAAGTACGCCAAGGAAGATCGCACCAGGAGCTGGTGGGTTTTGATCAGTACTTCCATCCTGTTTTTTGCGGCCTATGCCGGAGCCATTGTAAATGTGCATCTCATTCCACAAATTATTTGTGCAATATTGGCAGGTTTGCTGAGTGTTCGTTTATTCATTATTTACCACGATTACCTGCACAATACCATTCTGCAAGGCTCGATAGTGGCCAAGATTTTTTTCACCCTTTACGGGATGTTTATTTTGGCCCCCACAAGTATCTGGCGTCGCTCGCATGACTACCACCACGCCCACAATGCCAAGCTGTATACCACCAGTATCGGTTCTTATCCGCTGGTGACCAAAAAAGATTTTTTGGCGGCAAGCAAACGCGATCAAAATATTTACCTTTTTGTTCGCCACCCGCTAACCATTACATTTGGTTACTTTTTTATCTTTTTGTGGGGTATGGCTTTGCGTTCGCTATTCAAAGGTGCAGGCAAACATAAAGATTCCCTGTTTGCCATTTTGTTTCATTTCGGGATCGGGTTGACCATTTTCATGGTTTTTGGAGCCCAGGCCTTTTTTATCGGCTTTTTGTTCCCGGTCATGCTGAGCACGGCGATGGGAGCCTACCTGTTTTATGCCCAGCACAATTTTCCCACGGCCAAGTACAAATCCAAGGAAGAATGGGACTACGTTTATGCAGCCCTGCACTCTTCCAGCTACATGAAAATGAGCAAGGTGATGCACTGGTTTACGGGCAATATCGGGTATCACCACATCCATCACATGAATGCTAAAATTCCATTCTACAACCTTCCCAAGGTGTACGAAGAGATGGAGGAATTGCAACATGTGGGTACGACTTCTTTGTCACCCAAAGACATCTACCAATGTTTCCGGGTTAAAGTTTGGGACCCGGAGCGCGGGAAGATGATCGGGTTGAAGGAAGTGTATGCTTGATGATTACCTTTTTTAATGTTATCTTCCGTCCTACCAAAGCCTTTTTACGCATCCAAAACGAGTATGAGGGCACGCTGATTCGTGAGGGGATGTTGTTGTTTATCGTGCTTGGCATCTTTTCGTTTTCGATTAACGGAGTTGGCGAATTGGCGTTTCCCAGTATGTTACTTTGGGTTGGAGGCCTGGCCGGGCATATCGGAGCGGCGGGGCTGGGTGGTGCATTGCTGGCCTTAATGCTGTATTCGCTTGGCAAGTACCTTGGCGGAACGGCGGCCTTTGCCGATATGTTTGTCCTGGTGGCTTATGCTTCCTGTGTCTTTTTCTTTGGACAAGTATTTAAGGCGGTATTTAATGATCCGGGACTGGGTGCTAATGCTGAACAAATTCGCTTTTGGCGCCAATTCATCTCCTATCTTTTTCTCCTTTGGTACCTTAAAATCCTTCTGCACGGGTTAGTGCAGCTGCATCATTTTGGAATTGGCAAAGCCATGCTGACTTTGTTGCCTTGGATCATTGTGTCGGCAGGCGTAGCGTTGTGGGTATTGAGTTGGTGAGGTTAAATTGGTATCTTGTGTGGTGATATCAAAAAAGAGTATGTTTAAAATTCATCCTTCGGGTCTAAAATATCCCTTTCAACTTTACTCTTCGTTAAATTATCGGCCCAGACCTTCCAGAGCCTGTCCCGAACTGGCTTCGGGATATGAACCTCAAATTTGCCTCGATTAAGGTCGAAATGAATTACTTTAGTCACCAAAAACGAAATTTAAACATACTCTAAAAACGCCAATCGATGATGAGATTTCTGACCCTACTACTTTTCACGGCCTTTCTGATGAGTTGTCAGGAGGACCGTCCGGATAAAGAAAGAACACATCAACACCAATTGGACGAGTCATCTTCAAGAAGAATTGAACATGGAAAAAGTCTCTATAATGAGTATTGTACTCCATGCCATCATAAAGACTTGCGAAAAGTCCTTACCGGCCCGGCATTGGGTAATGTTCATTTATTCAGAAGTCAGGAATGGTTGATTGAGTTTACCCAAGACCCATATGGGATGATTGCCGAAGGTGATAGTCTGGCAGTTGGTATTTGGCACAGTTGGCAACCAGTAATAATGAGAAGCTTTGATACTATTCTTACCCGTGCACAGATCATTGACATCTATCAATTCATTAAAAATGAGAGTGCAGTCCAGGGAATTGACTCAAATGAGGTGGAGTATATTATTGAATGTAAAATTTTTCGCGATAAAGATATAAATGGATACGATCGTTATTTTAGCCATGTGGTCACCAATAAAGACAAATCCCCGAAAGGAGATCCGATTGTCAATCTTGACTACCTGTTATATGCTCACGGTTATGAGGACTTCTTTAATCAAAAGGAGAGACTTGGATTTGCAGGAGTTGGAGCCTTGACGGTTCATTTAGAACCCAAGGTCGAAAACGTTTATTTATCTATACTGGCGATATTGGTAGATCGAAAACAGGTTTTGCCTCTCATGCTAGAAAATGGGCTTTACAAAACATCTGCTTCTGATCAGTCTTTTCTTCCTATTGGTGAATCTGTGATTCTTGTAGCGATGACTAGAAGTGATGGTTATTGGTTTGGAACAAAAACTATTGAGATCGGTCAAAATAATCGGCACAGATTAGAGGTTCATCGGTCATCTGAGGAGGAGATTTTTGAATTTTTGGAGCGTTTGTAATGACGTAGCCGGTCACCTTTTCCTTTCAGTCAAATAGCCGGATTGCCGATCCTCAGAGTGTATAATGTCAAAGTTATCAACTTTGACGATCCTTCGAAAAGCAAAAGAACGGAATCTTGAAGAATTGCATCCTCCTTTTGTTAGTCTTTATCATTAATATTCACTGTGGCCAAAACAGTGTTGACCACCGTGATGTCAATGTCGAGATGCCAACACCTGTAGTGGTGTATACCTTCCCCGGCTACACAGCCTTGGGTATCAATCTGGAAATAGATTCCGCTCTTTCTTACCGTCAAATTAAAGCACAAGTCAAAGAAACGCTTGATCAACTGTCCCGGCAGCAAATGCCCCTGGATGCCCTGGGAAAAACGTTCACCTCCCTTTTAGTGAATAAACTCATTCCATACTGGTATGGTACGTCCTGGTCCTTTGAAGGGCATACTGCGGTGCCCGGACAGGGGGAAATCGCTTGTGGTTACTTTGTCTCAACCACCTTGCAGGATATGGGCGTTCAACTCAATAGGTATCAACTGGCACAACAAAGCCCAATAAATGAAGCCAGAACCATTGCTATTGACTCCTCGGTATTGGTGGTTGAAGAGGGCACCACAAAGGCAAATATTGCCTACCTAAGCAAACAAACCCAGCCGGGCATTTATTTCATTGGCTTTGACCAAAATCACGTAGGTTATCTCCTAAACCGGGAAGGGTACCTGTTTTTGATTCACTCCAATTATCAGGAGGCACGCGGTGTAGAAATTGAGCGGATTGAGGAGTCTAAAGTCTTCTCTTCATATAGCCGTTTTTACCTGGCTGAGATTTCAACTAATGCAGCACTATTGAAAAAATGGCTGATGGGAGATCGGATTGAGGTGAAGAAAAGGTAAGTTGTATGATGGATGTCAAAGTTGCCAACTTTGACGATCCTTCGGATATTTTTTGAACCACACTTTAGTCCCGCTAAAAGGAAACCCGCAGGGTCGGGATAAGGCACAGAAGATCGCATACAAGGAAGATTAGCGAAAATTCCAAAATGGAATTTTCGCTAATGCCAAAAAATCATGTTAATCCAGTTAATCTTGTCCACATCAATGTCAACATCAAGTCAGATCATTTGATAAAACCGTAAGGTTTTTGCAAATGCGACTTAGCGTCCTCTGCGACTTTGCGCGCCATTTTCTCCGCACGCACCTCGCTTCGCTGTAGCGGCTACGCGAAGGCAAAGAAGACGCAAAGATCGCAAAGGTGATTAGAAAAAATCCAAAATGGATTTTATGCTAATACTAAATACCCTTATGTGCCTCGGTGGTTCAAAAAGTCAACATCAAAGTAGAAGTCAACCCTACTTCCCTCCCGCAATCACCACCTTCTTGCTGCTCATCCTGCCCGCTATGGTAGTCTTCAGCGTATACGCACCGGGAGGCAACTGCCCAATCTGCCATTGGATGGGTTGTTCAGGGATTAGGGCCACTTTTTGCGAAAGCTGTAAAGCCCCATCCATGCTGTACAATTGCAGCAACACGGAATCGTTCGTCGTGGTGCCGTGAAATTGTACTTGTAGCTGACCATCAGTCACCGGATTGGGGCTGACGGTGAAAAGATTCTCCCGCTGATCAATGGGGGTATCCACTGACGAGGTGAGCATCAAATCTACGACCGTTTCGGTGCCTTCGGTGATGGCATAAAACCGATCGGGTGTAATGTCGGTGAAGTGCTCTACATTGCCGGAGGGCCAGCTGATGCGCATAGAGTCAATATTTTCGGTGGCGCCCAGGCCAAAATGTACACGCAGGCTATTCTGAGCCATGAAGGAGTTTTGCGAAGACACCTCGCGGTGTAACCAAACTTCCTGCCCGTTGATCGTGGCTTTGACCTTGATGATGGCACCTAGTGCCGCTTGGTTGGAGGGATTTCCCGAAAGGGTGAAATTGACCCAGTGATTGTCATTGTCGAGCTGGTTTTTGAAGATGCCGCGGGCGCCCGCATTGCCATTGCCAAAGACATCCAGATCACCGTCATTGTCGTAGTCGCCGATGGTGACGCCGGAAACGGTTTGGCCGGAAATGTTGAAGTTGTCCTTAAACATATGCGACAGTCGGGTGAAGGTGCCGTCACCGTTGTTGTGATAGTAGCCGGTTTGGTTGAGGTTGTCGGCGGTCAGAATCACATCGGGATAGCCGTCATTATCAAAATCACCCCAGGCATTGGCCAGGCTACTGCTGTTGAACACAAGTTCGTTGTTGATGGCCGCGTAGGTGCCTGTCTGATTTTCATAAAAGCGATTTGGGGCACCGGCATAGTTAGTAAGATAAAGATCGAGGTCACCGTCCAGGTCATAGTCTACAAAGTTGTAGCACTGACCATCCTGGTTGTTTGGGGTATACGGCTCGCCGGTAATGCGGGTCAGGCCGGGCACGCCATTTTCGGTAAGGGTATTGCGATAAATATAATCGGGGCCGGGACCACCACCGGGGCCGGAGGCGATAAACAAATCAGAATCACCATCTTCATCAAAGTCAGTCCAGTAGCTGACCGTGTAAGGGGCGGTTTGATTGACAAAATCAAAGGTATCTACGCTGGTAAAGGTCCCGTCGGCATTACCCACATAGAAGAAATTGGGTGAAGACAGTCCCGCAAATCCCACCGCTACGGTGACGATCACATCGGGATAGGCATCATTATTGTAATTGGCCCACTGACCCGACCAGGTGGCGAGTCCATTGTTTGGATCAACGGAAACCGGCGTGAAATTGCCGCTACCGTCATTCTGGTAAATTCGGGTACCCGAGCGTGCGCCGTAGAGACAATCCAGGTCACCGTCATTTTCGTAGTCGGCCCAGCCTACGCTGCCGAGTCCATCAGTAATGGTGCCGAAGCCGCTCACCTGCGTAAACTGGTCATCGCCGTCATTGCGAAACAAAAATCCCAGCATACTCAAATCGAGATCATGGTCGCCGTCAATGTCTACCCAGGCGCAACCGCGGTAGGCTCCGGCCAGAGTGACCTGATTGACCGGGCTGTTTGCATCGCCAATTTTTTCAAAAGTTTGCGCCTTACTCATTAGCGGCATCATTAAAATCAACACAACAGACAGGTAATTACTTTTTTTCATCGGATGAATTTTTGTGAGAGAATTCATCTCCAAGGTGCCGCAATTGGCGGAAATAGGAGCCAATATTTATAAATGTTGTATAAAAAAGCTTAAAACCGGAAGTAGATAAAAGGATTGTAAGCGTTGGTGGCCAGTTCCATGGTACAGTACAAAAAGATGGCCATCAGACCTAGGGTGGTGAAGAGTTCGTAGCTAAGGCTGAGGCTTTTGGCTTTCGCCAAATGAAGGCTGATTCGTTGATGCAACCAGCGGAAGAGTGGGGTAGAGGCCAGTAATCCAATGAGCAGCGCCAACCACATTTCATAACCAAAATAATAGGCCAGATCAAATTGGAAATCAGTGTTGGCCGGCGTGAACATGGCTTTGAGGTAGCCGAGCGAATGGGGCAAATCGGGCGAGCGGAAGAACACCCAGGTGAAGGCCACTACGAGCAGGGCATACAAGTGATTGAGGGGCTTGCCAAACTGGTGGAGCCATTTTTCAAAGCCCAACCGCTCAATAATCATAAAAAAGCCGTGTAATAATCCCCAGATGATAAAATTCCAGGAGGCGCCGTGCCAGAGGCCAGTGAGGAAGAATACGACAAAAAGATTGAAATAAGTTCTGGTTTCAGAGATTCTGTTTCCACCCAGCGGTATGTACAGGTAGTCGCGGAACCATTGCGAAAGTGAAATGTGCCAGCGCCGCCAAAACTCGCGAATGGAGCGGGAAATGTAGGGAAAATTGAAATTTTCGGGAATGTCAAAGCCAAACATGCGGCCCAGACCAATGGCCATGTCGGAATAGCCGGAAAAGTCGAAGTAGATTTGCAGGCTGTACATCAATATACCGGTCCAGGCGGTCAGTGGATCGAGATTGGCCGGATTGACGGCAAAGATATCATCCGCCAACCGGGCAAAGGTATTGGCGAGCAGCACCTTTTTGCCCAATCCCAGGATAAAGCGCTCCAGCCCGGAAGAAAACTGTGTCCAGCTAAGCGAGCGCTGTCGGATTTGGTCGGCAATGTCGTGGTAGCGTACGATGGGACCGGCGATCAATTGTGGAAACAGCGAAATGTACAACGCCAGTCGCGGTAGATTCTTCTGGGCTGCCGTGCGCTGATGATATACATCAACCAAATAAGAGATGGCCTGAAAAGTGAAGAAGGAGATTCCTAACGGCAGTGCAATCTTCGGTAAGGGTAGCTGTTGGTGTTCCGGCAACAGCAGATTGAAGTTTTCCGTAAGGAAATGAGCATATTTAAACAAGATGAGCAGCCCCAGATTAACGACCAGGCCGGTCACCAGCCAGCGCTTTTTGTTTTGGCTGTGGCCAATTTTTCGCCCTACCAGATAATTGATCAAAATAGAACCAATCAGCAGAATGCTGTAGCTCACACCGCCCCAGGCATAGAAGAACAGGCTGGCAGCCAATAAAATGCCGTTGTGCCATTTTCGCGGACTGGCGAGAATGAGCAGCAGGATGATCGGTAGAAAGACATACAGAAATAGCAGGGAGCTGAAGAGCATGGACCGCTACAATTTGCCGCTAATGTAAGCAAAGCCTGGTAAAAAAGATAGCCGGAAGCGATCGTATCGCTCCGGCTATCCGCAAATTATAATCCCATGAATTTTAGTTGGAAGAGCAGATTTTTTGATGATCTCCAATTCCACTATGCAAGTTAAATTTCTTTCAGGTTTTGTGGCTTTGTGTTTTATGACACAACTACATGTTCATTTAAAACACTAACCAGGTCATTATAGTTCCGGTTTAAGCCCTCTATTTTCTGGAAAAAGCCTTCTAAATACGCCGTCATTTCGGTTTTTTGTGTTTCTGACAAGTGAGGAAAATTGGCACAGGTCTCCAGCAAATTTTGTTTATGAGCAACAAAGTGCTCAATGGTACCGGCGAAACTCTCTACATCTTTACCTCTCCATTGGAAATAGCGCTCGCGCACACTTGCTACCGGCATGATGGGGTGCGGATTGGCATAGGGCGCATTGACCAGTCCGGAATAATCAAAATCATAAGGAATGGGGGTAGGATAGTCCTGATCCGCCAATTGTACCATTTTGATATTGTGGCGCAATTTCATATTCCAATCGGTATTGCCGATCATATACTGAAATAACGCCATCGTGCGGTATTGCTCGCTGTCAATGGCTTGCAGCTTGCTCTGTTTTGCGGCAAGCAATTGACCATCCAGCCTTTCTGCCATGTCGTGGTGGTTTTCCAACAGGAAGGCCCAGTGGGTTTCAGCTTCTGCCTGCTTCATCGCATCGAGGTAGGTCACCTTGACCAATTGTACGCGGAAGCTCTTATCTGTCAATTGCTGATACATCTGGTAGGCCAGATATTCGCGCAGTACGAGGGCTTCGTCGCCATTGCAGTGGGTGACCAGTTTTAGCTTGCGGTTACCACCAATACCTTGGTTCGTCAAAGAATCGCGATCAAAGATCAACTTCAAAGGTGGAAAACTACAGTGATTAAGGCGTGTCTTTCCGCGACGTTCCAACTGGATAGGCATCTGCCGGGCGCTACCGGTTGGGGCTTCCCAATTGATTTGGGCGGCGAATTTTTGTTCGTCGTCCTTGCCTTCTTCTATTTGTGCCCAGTCCGCCGTTAGCTGCATTTCGAGGTAGTCTTCCTGATTAAAGGTGTCAAATAGTGTTGTTTCCAATTTGGTTTTCTGGGGACTACAAGCGCTACCTAATATAGTAGCAATGATAGCTAAGCATAAAATTTGAAAATGAGGTTTCATGATTGTCGGATGATGATTTACTACAAAGGTCAGGGGAAAGAATGAATAAGTCACGTTTTGGCAGGCGAGTTCGATAGAAAGGCCAAAGGCTTCTATAAAGTAGTCCTGAAACCGTCTAATCGACCAATTTTCTCGATGAATGGAAAAAATGGCCATTTTTTGACTAAAAATCTATCGTTTTTCAAATCAGAATAATCGTTGGAAGGGCAACGATTGCCACCGAAACTCCTTTGGCGAATATTCGCTTTTTAGAATAAAATTCTGATTATTGATGCAATATTGATTGTATTTTAATGCTTTTTTGCTTGTTGGGTTAATTTAGTATCAACATTGGTTAAATTTATCGTAGTGCGCCAAAGCATTTGCCCATACCTTTGTCATCGTAATCACCGAACATCATCATTTAAAAATTAAAAAGACTGTTATTATGAAGACCATGAAAAAATTGATTTTGAGCGCCTTGGTTGTACTGACTGTGGCTGCCACAGCACTTGCCGGAAATGTAGCTCCTTCTTTCAAAGTAACTGAAATTAGCGATGCCAAGAAGGTAAACCTGGAAGTTGTAAGCGGTGGATCAACCGTAAACATGCAGATCGTTGACGACGAAAATGTGGTACTGTTTGACGAAACTGTCGAAAACAGCTTCTTGAAGACGCTGAATCTGGAGAATTTGCCAATTGGTGCTTATACACTTATCGTAACCACGCCAACCCGCATTTACCAGCAGCCACTACAAGTAAAGGAGAAGACCGTTGAGGTAAACACTTCTCACCGCAAAGAGTACTTCTTGCCAGTTGTTCGTATGCAGAAAAACCACGTAGACGTTTCTGTACTGAATCAGACACTGGGTAACGTTGAAGTAGCTATTCTTGACGAAAACGGTGATGAACTGTTTACTGAGACTTTCCGCAACCAGCTAAAAGTAGAGCGTCGTTACGACGTTTCTAACCTGGAAAAAGGTACCTACATCGTAAGAATGAAAACACCAGCGAAAACAATCTACGAGGAATTGATTGTAAAGTAATCTAGTTAACGTTTCACACTACATATTTGTCCGGGCTGTTCATAAGCAGGGCCTGGACGATACGGAAGTAAAGCTTTTCTGCCGTACCTCTCACTGGGGTACGGCTTTTTTTGTTAATTTTAGTGGTAATAAAAACCCGATTATCATGAAAAAGCTAACCACTTCCCTGGGGCTGTTCCTTTTCAGCCTCTGTCTTTTTGCCAATTCCAATTATTCACAGCTAACCAGTAACTTCCATCGTGGACCGGCGGCGATCCAGTCGATCAGCGTTATGCAATTTGGTCCGGAAGGCATTCTCTTTCTCGGCGATTCCAAATCCGGAAAAGTTTTTGCCCTGGATACGGAAGATCGTAAGAAAATTGAAAACAAGGAGGGATTTGACCTTGAAGATATTGAAGCCAAACTGGCGGGACTACTTGGTACCGACGCAAAAGGTGTGATCATACATGACGTAGCCGTCAACCCCATTTCTCAAAACATTTACCTGGCCGTCAGTCGTGCAGATGCCATGCAACAGGGATTCTGGAAACTGCCCAATGACATCAGCTATGCTACCATTCTGCTGCGGGTCACCCACGACAAGCAATTTGAAGAAGTAGATCTGAGCAATATCAACCATGATGCAGCCTCTGTGCCAGCCATTATCGATGAAGGCGATCAAACCTGGCGCAAAAGTGATAAACGCACTGAAGCCATTACTGATTTGGCTTACGCCAATGGCCAATTGTACATTGCCGGTTTGTCCAATGAAGAATTCGCTTCCTCCGTTCGCATCTTGCCTTTCCCCTTTGGAAAAGAGGGCGTTTACAGCACTATTGAGGTGTGGCACGTGGCGCACGGCAAATCAGAAACAGAAGCGCCGATCCGGACCTTGTTGCCATACGAGGTAGATGGCAAGCCTTATCTTCTAGGGGCTTACACCTGCACCCCTTTCGTAAGTATTCCGATTGAAGATCTGAAGCCGGGCCAACACGTAAAAAGTACAACTCTTGCTGAATTTGGACCGGGAAATATGCCAATTGACATCATTCGTATGCAAAAAGAGGGCAAGGAATTTATTTTGATGTCCAGCAGTTCGAAAGCGCTGATCCGCATTAGCCCATCAGAAATTGCGAAGTACAACAAAAAAGGATTGACTGGACCATTGGAGGCTGGCCAATTCGCCGTTGGCATGGATCACGCCGTATTGTCGAAAGTAGGCATTACGCAAATCGACAATTATAATGAAGATCACGTACTACTACTACAACGAATGCCCAACGGATTGCTCAACCTGCATACCTACCCGGTAAAATGGTTATAGACATTCATTGGTTAAGCGCCATATGTTTGATGGTTTGCCTCGGAGGGGGAACCTCCCTCTCGGGGCAAACCCACCCTGAAATTGCGGTTGTTGATGAGGTAGATGGCGGTCGTTTCGGTCAAATCAGGGTGGCTCATTGGCCGGAAGCATTGGGCGAAAGCCTGAATAAAATAGAAGATTGGAGTTCAATGCTGCACGTTCATACAATCGACAATGGAACGGCCAACCCAACGGCAATGCTGGGGCAACATTCGCTACAGCAAAATATGCTCTTTTTTGAGCCGAGATTCCCGCTGCAGCCAGAAAGAGGCTATCAGGTCGTACTGGAACTTGAGGCCATTTACCGAACGGTAAGAAAAACATTGCCGGAAAACTTGCCAAGCAAGATTGTTGCGGAGGTGAAATTACCGGTCACCATCATGTACCCGCCACCGGTGGTTGAAGCCATTTATCCCAGTGCCGATACTATTCCGGCCAATCAACTCAAAATCTACATCGAATTTGATCAACCCATGCAGTCCCGCAGTATTTATGATCACCTACAGCTCGTGGAGGAACATGGTGATTTGATAGAAGCGCCCTTCCTGGAACTGGAGCCAGTACTTTGGGACCCGACCGGCACCCGGTTGACGGTATGGTTTGACCCGGGTCGTATCAAAACAGGATTGCAACCCCATCGGAAAATGGGGCCACCACTAAAGGCAGGCCACAAATATCGGTTGGTGATTGACCCCAAATGGCAAAGCGAGCGTGATGTTCCAATTGTGAAGACAAATGAAAAAAACTGGACGGTAGTGGCCGCAGACCGGGAGCGGCCTAATCCTGGTCAGTGGGAGGTGCTTACCCCCCATGCAGGTTCAAAAGAACCTTTGATGGTCAGTTTTCCCGAATCGCTGGACTATGCTCTACTGCAAAGTGCCGTGGCCATCCGAAAGTCGGACGGCCGTTTTCTGGAAGGAGAAATTTCCTTGGGCGATTGGGAAAAACGCTGGTTTTTTACTCCAAACGAGGTCTGGGTACCTGGGGATTATTATTTGCGCATTAGCGCTGACTTAGAAGACCTGGCAGGTAATAATTTAAACCGGTTGTTTGATACCAATCTCGAATTGCCTCAGCAAAAAGTTAAGATGGCTCCTTTTTTAGAAATTCAATTTAAGATAAATTAAATTTGTTTGAAACATAAGTTTCTGTTTATCGTAACGTTACTTATCCATCACCTTCCCATATCCAACCGAGACAATTGGCCGGTAAGGAGCTGTTTTACATGTTTCGGTATCCCCAAGATCAAGACATTATTGTTAATCATAAATCGATTGTAAAGGTTATGAAGAAGTATTTGTTTCTACTATTTTTTCTGGGATGTAGCACGGTGGCCATGGCGCAGCCGGCATCAGATGAAGTGTTTCTTGTGGTTGAGGAGATGCCCCGCTTTCCTGGCTGTGAACACATCGGGGATTTGAAGGAAAAGAAGCGCTGTGCCAGTCAGGCGCTCAATCAATATATTAACGACAATTTGGTTTATCCGGCGGAGGCACGTAAAAAAAGAGTTGAAGGCGTGGTTGTTTTGCGCTTCATCGTACGTCCGGATGGCTCTATTTCAAATGCCAAAATCAATCGCGACATTGGTTCTGGCTGTGGTCAGGCCGCGCTCAAGCTCATTACCGATATGAGTGCCAAAGGCTTGCGCTGGACTCCCGGGGTACAAAGAAACCAGAAGGTATCGGTACAATATAATTTGCCGGTAAAATTTAAACTGTAAATGCTGGAAACTGGAGGGAATGATAACCTCGTTTTGCCCGAAACAGTCATTTCCTCCCGTGCTCCATCCTGTCTTTTTCAGCATTTTGGTCTACAGCGTCAGTGTCACTGCCGTTCCTTCTCTTTCCACTGACTGGACCTCGATTGAGCCCTTGTGCAGTTGCATGATCTGGCGGGAAAGACTCAGCCCGATACCAGAACCTTCGGATTTAGTGGTGAAGAACGGCACAAAAATTTGTTCCAGCATATCGGGAGAAATTCCCTGGCCGTTATCAATGACCTGTATGAGTATTTTGCTGCCTATGGTCTGCTGCAAATGAATGTCTACCTGGCCTTCCTCGCCTTTACTTTTCACCGCATCCATCGCATTTTTAACCAGGTTGATCAGTACCTGTTGCAACAAATTGGGATCCCCCTGGAAAGTTGGGGAACTTGGTGGCAGGTGCAGCTTCAACGGAATGTGTTTGGCCTCAGCCTCCGCCAAAAATAAGGTAGCCAGCTCCTCAATCATCTGGTTGCCGTCAATCAGTTGGAAGTTGGGCGGCGGAATACGAGTCAAACTGCGGTAGGTTTCGGTGAAGTTGAGCAATCCTTCACTGCGCCGCTGAATCACACTCAGCGAATTGCGGACCATTTTCAGGGTATCGGGCTCAATCTCTTCCTTTTGACCGATCACGTCGTGCACGGTTGAGCTCAGCGAAGCGATCGGTGCCACGGAGTTCATAATTTCATGGGTAAGAATACGGATCAACTTTTGCCAGGCCACCAGTTCCTGTTCTTCCAGTTCGCTTTGAATATTCTGAAAAGAGATCAGCCTTAGGTGCTGGCGGTTCATATTCAGCTCTACGGCCTGCACGGCCAGCTGCAACAGTCGATTGTCGATATTGATTTTGATGAGTTCCCGCTGGCCGGCCTGAATTTGCTGAATTGTTTGGTACAAAGTGGCATCCACCTTTTCGAGTCCTTCTACACTTACCAGGTACGATTTGTGTATGAGTTTTTGCAGTGCCTTGTTTAATAAAATTACTTCCCCCTCGTCGTTGATACACAGCAGACCGATATCAACGTGCTCCACCACGGTCTGCAAAAACTGGTGATTGGCTTCCTTTTCCGCCCGGATATCTTGAAATTTTCGATTGATCAGATTGAATCCATCGTACAACTCACCAAAGGACTCCCCCTTGTGCCGGGCCGAAGAGGTTGTGGTGAAGTCGTTGTAGTTGATGCTTTCAAAAAATAGGGCCAGATCGCGGTTGGTCTGATCAACATAATAGAAAAGACTTATTAGGGTGATGATCAGCAGTATGCCGGTAAAGCCAGTGGTCAGGTAAAATTCGCGATAAAAACTGAAGACCATAATGCCGACCAGCAGCAGTAGGATACCAAGTCTGACGACAATATTAATTTTGAAATTGTATAACATGTGTGGGTGGACTTAATGCGGTGGAGCAAAATGAAAGGCTTAAAGGTCGTATTTTGCCATCCGGCGATAGAGCGCGGCTCGGGTAAGGCCGAGTTCTTCCGCTGCCTTGGAAATATTACCGGCATGTTTGGTCAATGCTTTGCGTACCGCCCAGGCTTCGATCTCGGCCAGGTTGTAATTGTTGAATTCCTGTTCGTTTTTTCCATTCTTTTCGCGCGACTGAAGGATAAAATCAGCGATGGCCAATTCTTCGGATTCACTCAAAATCACAGCCCGTTCCACGGCGTGTCGCAATTCCCGGATGTTGCCGGGCCACTCATAGCTTTGTAGTGCTTTCATGGTCTGGTTCTGGATATGCAGTAGTGGCTTCTGATATTTTTTGCAATAGAGCGTTCGGTAATGATCCACAAGGGCCGGAATATCTTCTTTGCGCTCTCTGAGTGGAGGAAGCTTGATTTCCACCGTGTTGATTCGGTACAACAGGTCCTGTCGGAAATTATTTTCGTTGACCATGTCGTATAAGGGCATATTGGTGGCGCAAACCAGGCGGATATCAACGGGAATAAATTCGTTAGAACCCACCTTTCGGATTTGGCGACTTTGCAGTGCTGTGAGTAATTTTGCCTGCAAAGGCAAGGATAAATTGCCGATCTCATCCAGGAAAAGACTGCCGCCGGAGGCCACCTCAAAACGACCGGTCCGGTCTTCGCGGGCGTCGGTGAATGCCCCCTTCTTGTGGCCAAAAAGTTCACTCTCAAAAAGCCCTTCGGGAATGGCCCCCAGATCAACACTGATAAAGACCGATTTCGCCCTCGGTGATTGACGGTGGATGGCGCGGGCAATGAGCTCTTTCCCCGTTCCGTTTTCGCCCAGAATCAGTACATTGGCATCAGTTTTGGCCACCTTATCAATAATGCTATAGACCTGTTTCATGGCTGGTGAATTGCCGATGATATCGCCAAAACCCTGATCCAGTTCGCTGGTCAGTATCTGCTGCTTTTTTTCCAGTTGCTCCACCTGTGCCCGCGACCGGCTCAATTCCAGTGCCGCAAAGATAGTGGTCAGCAGCTTCTCATTTCTCCAGGGCTTTTCAATGAAGTCAACCGCACCGGCTTTCACCGCAGTGACCGCCGTTTTTACATCGGCGTAAGCCGTAATCATGATCACACTGGCATTGGGCTTTAGCTCGATGATCTTTTTTAGCCACATCATGCCATCATCGCCACTGGTGTCTCCTTTTTTGAAATTCATGTCCAGTAGGATGAGGTCATATTCCTGGTTGCGGAGAAGGCGCGGAAGTTGGTAGGGGTTACTTTCTGTATCGATCTGCTCAAAATGCTGCGACAGATACAGCTGCATACTGAGCAGAATGTCTTCTTCATCATCGACAATTAATATCCGGGCTTTTTGTTTCATTTCGACGGTTTATGACGTGGCAACAAGAGTTGACCATTCTCAATTCTAAAGATACAAACTTATGGAAATAGTTGCGTCCGAAGTGTTCGAAATTGAACAGTGGTTGTTCAAATGTGAACATTTTTGAACACTAAAACAATTAGTGGCTATTGCTTAATATGCTGAAAGACAGTTATTTGTAAATTGTGGCACAACCGTTGCAGATAGAAAAGCGAGAAATCACCCGAATTTTTACATCGACAATTTTTTTTGACTATGACAATGGACCGTAAAATAGAGAAGAAAACCTGGACCTGGCAGCGGATTACACTGGGAGTAGTCGTGTTGGGAGCACTGGCTTTCTTATTGACGGCAATTTACAAAGACGCTGGAGTGTCTCGCTTGAATGTAGAGAAAGAACGCCTGTTGGTGGACACCGTACACTCCGGAGTCTTTAAGGAGTACATTACCCTTTTTGGAGTGGTTGAACCGATTAAGACTGTTTACCTCGATGCTGTCGAAAGCGGCAAGGTGGAGGAGATTTTTGTTGAAAATGGTTCCTTTATGGAAAAAGGCCAGCAGATCATGCGCCTTTCCAACCTTGATTTGCAATTGAACGTCCTTAATCAGGAAGCGCAGATCGTTAACCAGATTAATGATATCCGCCAAACGAGCATCTTGATGGAGCAGCAAAGTCTAAGCCTCAAGGAAGAAGCACTGGATGTCAAATACCGCATCGATTTGCTCAGCAAGCGTTCGCAGCGTAGCGAAAATCTCTACCGCGACAGTGTGATTTCACAGGTAGAATACCAGGAAACGACCGACGAATACCGGCATTTGCTGCGAAGAAATAAATTGCTGGCAGCCACCATTGAGAAAGATTCTCTATTTCAGATCATGCAAGCCAATCAGATGAACACCACGCTCGATCTGATGCAACGCAACCTCGAATTCGCGCGCAACAGCCTGGATAACCTGGTGGTGAGAGCACCGATCAGCGGTCAGCTCTCTTCTCTGAATACCGAACTGGGAGAATTAATTAACCGTGGCGACCGTATTGCGCAGATTGATATTTTGGACAATTACAAGATTCGCGCCCGTATTGATGAGTTTTATATCTCACGCATCTTTCCACAGCAGGAAGGCAACTTCACCATGAATGGCCAGGATTATATCCTGCGCATTCACCGCATCTATCCGGAGGTGATCAATGGTTCCTTTGAGGTGGATATGGTCTTTGTGGGAGGTCGGCCCGATAATATCAAGCGGGGACAAACCATTTCCCTGAAATTATCCCTCAGCGACGATACACAGGCCCGACTCCTGGCAAAGGGAGGTTTTTACCAGTCGACCGGGGGGAAATGGGTGTATGTAGTCAACGAAGACGGCTCGGCTGCCCGCAAGCGGAACATCGTTGTGGGGCGTCAAAATCCTAACTATTACGAGGTTATTGAAGGTCTAAATGATGATGAAATTGTCATCGTTTCGAGTTACGAGAACTACGGAGATAAGGACGAATTGGTTTTGAAATAACCGATTATTCATGGAAAAACCCGATCTTATGCAGCGATTTATTTTAGAAATTGTCATTTTAATATTACTCGGACTATTACCCGTTTTGTTGTAGGCCATGTTTTGAGGTGGATTTCACCTCCAGACACGGCCCAATAAACCCGACTTGGCCCCCTCATAGGGTGGTCGACAATCATTGTTAGTTCTTTGACAGATTTCGTGATTCAGAGTCAATCGAAAAGGGCAATCAATGCTTCTTGAAGGCGCTTTTGCTTGCCCTTATAGCTTGACCACGAAATCTGTCGAAGAAGGTCATTCTTTAAACCCGGCACCTTTGAAGCCATCAAACAACAAGCTTTAACATTATGATTCGGACTGAAAAACTGAAAAAAGTGTATCGCACCGAAGACGTGGAAACCACGGCCCTGAATGAGGTGGACATCAGCATCAACCAGGGAGAATTTGTTTCCATTATGGGTCCTTCCGGATGTGGAAAATCTACCTTGCTCAACATTTTGGGGTTGATCGACAATCCCAGTGGCGGTTCTTACCACTTTCTGGACCACGAAGTTTCCAAATATTCGGAACGCCAACGCTCAATGTTGCGTAAAAACAACATTGGTTTTATCTTCCAGAGCTTTAACCTGATTGACGAATTGACGGTATTCGAAAACGTGGAATTACCATTGATTTACACCAAGGTGGGTTCTCGTGATCGCAAGAAGCGCGTAGAAGAGGTGTTGGAAAAAATGAACATGATGCACCGCCGCAATCACTTCCCTCAGCAGTTGTCTGGTGGACAGCAGCAGCGGGTAGCCGTCGGACGTGCCATTGTCAACAACCCTAAAATCATCCTTGCGGATGAGCCTACGGGTAATCTGGATAGCGCCAATGGTAACGACGTGATGAAGACCCTGGTGCACCTCAATGAAGAGGGAGCCAGCATCATCATGGTGACCCACTCGCAATACTGTGCCGAGTTTGGCAATCGGATCATCCGCATGTTGGACGGTCAGGTAGTGACCGAGAATTTGCTTTCCAAGGCAGCACGGTTGTAATTAGCTAATTTTCTGTTTCTTACTATTAGGTGATGCTGTGTTACATGGCGTCACCCCTGGATGTTTATGTATTCACCCGATGTCAAAACCTTTCTTTCGATGATTTACAATACCCTGAAGCTTGCCCTGCGAAACATCTTTAAACGCCGACTGTTCTCCGCCATCAATATTATTGGTCTTTCAGTAGCAATGGCGGCCTCTCTTTTGTTGTTGCTCACGGTATTTCATCAGTTTTCGTTTGATCGTTTTCACGAAAATGCAGATCGTATTTATGAGGTTTACGAGGTGAGCCATCACTCTACCCGTTTTTCCAAAGGCACCACCCTGGCCAGCCCGATGAAGGAGGCCATTGAAAGCGAGGTACCCGAGCTGGAGCACGTCCTACGCTGGACCAGTACTCCTGCCTCTATTACCTACGATGGAAATGTGTATGACACAGGGGTTCGTTTTACGGAGGCTAGCTTTTTTGACATGTTTTCTTTTAAGCTATTGCAGGGAAGCCGCGAACAGGCATTGGCACAGTTGAATACCGTAGTCATCGATGAACAAACGGCCACCAAGCTCTTTGGAGACGAAGACCCACTTGGCAAAGTGATTTCCGTCAATTTTGGCGGGAGTCCCTCCAATATGGAGGTTTCGGGAGTGATCGAAGACCGGCCTGACAATTCCTCACTGAGCTACAGTATTTTAACGCGCATCGAAAACCACCCCGACTATCAACGTAGTAAGGACAATTTTGACAATCAGTTTCTTGGAATTTTTGTGCAGCTGCCCGCCAACATGGATAAGCGGGAGGTAGAACGCCAATTCAAGGGGGTTGTCGACAAATACCTGAATGAACAGGTGGAGTTACTTATCAAAGATGGCGCTCAGCCCGGCCCTGATGGAGAAGTGTATCACCTGAAATTATTAGCACTCAAGGATTTACATTTTGACACCGAAATTAGCGGCAGTGGCATCAGCAAGAGCATTCCGATTGGCCTACTGATCATTGCGGCCTTTATTCTGGTCATTGTTTGTATCAATTTTGTTAATCTCACCATTGGCACGTCTCTTTCCCGTGCCCGTGAGGTTGGGGTAAGAAAAGTACTGGGAGCTACCCGGAAGCAACTTGTCGGGCAGTTCTTTGGAGAGGTGGGCTTATTGATTCTGCTTTCTCTTGTATTTGGCTTAGTCATAGCCCAGTTTGGCCTGGCTCATTACAATCAGCTTTTCCGTCAGTCGATCAGCCTGTACAACCCACAAGTCATTTTGGCTATTGCCACGATATTGGGGTTTGTTGGTTTGGTAGGAGGCAGTTATCCGGCCCTGGTGCTATCCCGTTTTCAGCCGGCATCTGTATTGAAGGGAAGCACCCCTTTTCAAAAGCCGGGGAAATTGCGAAATGTATTAGTGCTTTTACAATTTACGCTCTCGGTTTTTCTCATCATTTGCACGCTAATCGTCTGGAATCAAATTGACTATTTGCGGTCTAAACCACTGGGCTTTTCCAAGGAAGACGTCATCAGTATTCCCATCGGGCACGAGCTACAGAGCGACCAGGTCATTAAGCGCTTACGCAATGAATTGGCCGCTAATCCCTCGGTCGTGAGCCTGACGGGCAGCTATGGCAATCTGGGACTCGGCAAAGACGGTTCCAGGTCCCGTTCCGTAATGGGCTTCAACCAGGGAGACCGCCTGATGCGCACCCACTGGGCGGTAGTTGATTTTGATTATTTTAAAACGCTCGATATCCCATTGGTGGAAGGGCGTGTTTTTTCTCCCGAGTTCTCCACCGATAGTACGGAAGCCATCATCATCAACGAAACCTTTGCCAAACAACTCGGCGAAAATTCACCAATTGGAACGGTACTCGATCTGGGGCCCGACCGGAAGGTGGTGGGAGTGGTTAAGGATTACCATTTTCTCCCATTGGATGAACCGATGGAACCGCTTTCCCTGGTATTGACGACACCCGAAAGTGATTTTAGGCTGGGCTATATATTTGTCAGGGTCAATAGTCGCACCGCCATGGATGATTTGGAGAAAAGCTGGAAAAAGCTGTATCCTGAAGCTTTATTTCAGGCCACATTCCTCGACGAAAACAACCAACGCCAATACCGTGGTGAGGAAGCGATCGCCAAATTGTTTACCTCCTCAGCCATGTTGGCCATCCTACTTTCGTGCATGGGGCTGTTTGGAATAGTGGTGCTGGTTACCAGCCAGCGGACTAAGGAAATCGGCATTCGCAAGGTGCTGGGAGCCTCCGTTGCCAATATTGTGACCCTGATTTCCAAGGAGTTTATTCTTTTGGTGGCTGTAGCCATTATCATTGCCGCTCCGCTTGGATGGTGGCTCATGAAGCAGTGGCTGCAAACCTATGCCTATAGCATTGATTTTCCCTGGTGGAGTATTCCACTGGCCGGAGGTATTTCCGTGTTGATTGCCATCCTCACGCTGAGTGTACAGTCGGTACGTGCAGCACTCACTAATCCGATTGATGCTTTACGGGATGAATAGATCCAAGATTTCTTCTCAGAATGAAAAAAGCTCCTGATTATGATTAAGAATTATTTGCTGACAAGCCTGCGAAATCTTTACAAAAACAAGCTCTACACCCTGGTCAACCTGATGGGACTGACCATCGGACTGAGTTGCGTCATGTTGATCAGTCTCTGGATTTTGGAGCAGTTTTCCTATGATCAATTTCACGCCAACAATAACCGAATTTACGAGATACTGGAGAATCAGTATTACTCCGATGGTTTTGTGTTGACCACTATGGCTACACCCGGACCGCTGGCGGAGAAGTTTAAAAATGATCGTCCCGAGATTGTCCTCAGTAGCCGTGTGACCTGGGGAGATACAAAGCTTTTTCGGGTAGAAAACAATATCTTTCAGGAAAGAGGGTATTACGTTGATCCTGATTTTTTGCACATTTTCAGTTTTCCGGTTGTGGCAGGTGAGGGCGCTAAAGCGCTGGAGCAGCCTGGAAAAATTCTGGTGACTGAAAAAATGGCCGAGAAATACTTTGGCCATACGGAAGTGCTGGGAGAAACCATCAACCTGGATAATCAGCAAGATTTTCAGATTGCCGGTATTTTGGCCAATCCACCGGAAAACTCTTCTCTCTCTTTTGAATTTTTATTGCCCTTTAAGGAATATGAAAAGAAAAATGAATGGCTGGAAAGCTGGAACAACAATGGCATCCGCACTTTTGTGATGACCGACTCGGAGGAGACGAATCTTAATGATGAGGGAGAACTGAAAAATTTCCTCAAAAATTCATCCGAACAGGGCAATGCTGATTTGCTTTTTTTAGGGCTTTCTGATCTTTATCTGCGGTTTGATTACAAAGATGGTATTTACCAGGGCGGAGGCCGGATCACTTACGTGCGGCTCTTTGCCATCATCGCTCTGTTTATCATCCTGATTGCTTGTATCAACTTTATGAATCTCTCTACCGCTCGTGCCAGCACGCGCACCAAGGAGGTCGGCATTCGCCGGGTTTCCGGGGCAACCAGAGGCATGTTGATCCGGCAGTTTTTGGGGGAGTCATTGCTACTCAGTATTATGGCCGGGTTGATGGCAGTGGTGATCGTACAGGCTTCCCTCAAGCGTTTTAATGAGTTGTTTGACTCCCATATTGCGCTCGATTTTTCACAGGTTGGGCTTTGGGCATTGCTGCTGGGCATCACGCTGATTGCAGGAGTACTGGCGGGGAGTTACCCGGCATTTTTCCTGTCTCGGTTCCAGCCCATTGAGATTTTCAACAAAATCAATAAGCAAGGCAAAGGCTCCCAGTGGTTCCGTAAAGGATTGGTGATTACCCAGTTTGCCATTGCCACCTTCCTCATTATCGGTACGATGGTGATCTACCTGCAAATGAGCCACATCCGGCACCAAAACCTGGGATTCCAAAAGGAGAACTTGATCTACCTTCCGGTCAATGGGACCCTTTGGGAAAAATATGATGTGGTTAAAAATGAATTGACGCAGATTCCGGGAGTGCAGTCGATATCTGCCTCCAATGGGATCGTTTATAGTTGGGGCAACAATACTTCGTCGGTGAGCTGGCCGGGCAAGGATCCCGAATCCAGTATCTTATTCCAAACCATTCCCGTAGAGTTGGATTTTCTTGAAACAATTGGCGCAGAGCTGGCTGATGGCCGCGATTTCTCCGAAGCCTTTCCTTCCGATTCCTCCAACTTCCTGATCAATGAAAGGGCTGCCGAACTGATGGGGCTGGACAATCCCGTTGGCGAAAGGCTAGAGGTGCAGGGCGAAGCCGGTCAAGTGGTTGGCCTGGTGAAAAACTTTCGGACCAACTCACTGCATATTGAGCAGGAGCCCGTTATTTTATATTACCGCCCCTGGAAAAACTTCATCTACGCCCGTTTGAATACTGATGACATTCAGGCCACCCTCAGCCAAATTGAAAAAGTAATTACAAATCATAATCCTGCCTATCCCTTTGACTTTTCGTTTGTGGATAAAGAATACGAAAAACTGTATCGCACCGAGCAAAGGGTAGGGGCCTTGTCCCGATTATTTGCCATTCTCTCCATTTTCATTTCCTGCCTGGGCTTGTTTGGTTTGGCCACCTTTACCGCACAGCAGCGCACCAAAGAAATTGGTATCCGCAAAGTGATGGGCGCTTCCGTTTCACAGCTGTCTTCGTTGCTCTCCGGAGAATTTTTGAAATTGGTGATTGTCGGTTTTGTTATTGCCGCGCCAGTTTCCTGGTGGGTTATGCACGACTGGCTGGAGCGCTTTGTCAGTCGCATTGAATTGTCCTGGTGGATATTCCTGGTGGCTGCATTTTTGTCGGTGGCGATTGCCTTGCTTACCATCAGTGTGCAGACCATTCGAGCAGCATCCATCAATCCGGTGAAGGCATTGCGGTACGAGTAGTAGCCAGAACATCGCATCAGGAAAGTGGATAATCGGTTCGACTTTAGCAGTCAGAAGAGTGCTAAAGTCGAGCCATTTAGGATAGTTTGAAGAAAGGATCATAAAAACACCTGACTATGATACAGAATTACCTCAAAGTCGCCTTTCGGCAATTGTGGAAACACAAAATCCACCTCGTGGTTAATGTGCTGGGTTTGGGTATTGCTCTCGCCAGTTGCATCATCACTTACCTCATCTGGAATTTTGATCAAAATTTTGACCGTTTTCACGATCATGCCGATCAGATATATCGGGTGGTTAGCGTAAAAAAGGAAAATTTACAAACCTTTGGGGTTTGTCCGGCGCCCGTTGCCGCAGCGGCAAAAGCGGAAATCAGCGGTGTTCAGGATGCGGTGGTGCTGGAGTTTCGCAATGCAGTGCTGACAGATGGCAAGGATGCTTTCCGCGAACATGTTGCTTTCACTACTAATGGTTTTTTTGAATGGTTTAATTTTCCGATGCTAGAGGGGCAAGTGATGCTTAATGATCCGGGCACTGCGGTGATTACCCGGCAATTGGCCCAAAAGTATTTTGGTACAGCCGATCCTATTGGGAAAACGCTTAATATTTACCCGGACCAGTCCTATCAAAAGCAATTACGTATTACCGGTGTGGTCGAAGATCTGCCCATGAATTCCAGTATCCGGTTTGATCTGGTAACCAGTACGGCAAATCTTTTTAATCGCAACGAAACTCCGGTCAGTCTACAAGATTGGACCTACGTCACAGATGCAACGTTTTTGATGCTAAAAAGCAAAGATGATCAGGCAATGGTCAGTCAGGCGTTACAAAACTACTTGCCCGTTCATAATCAGATGAGCAAGGACTGGCAGCTTGAAAAGCTGACATTGGTGCCACTGACCACGATGGCCCATCGCGCCGACGAAATTCGTTGGAATGCTTTGTATAGCAGTCTGCCGCCTTCGATGGTTTGGGGGATGATGCTCATGAGCTTGTTACTTTTATTGACCGCCAGTCTTAATTTCACCAATATGACGATTAGCCTGGCTGGCAATCGCGTCATTGAAATTGGCGTAAGAAAGGTCATTGGCGGAAGTCGAAAGCAAGTTATTGGCCAACTTTTACTTGAAGGATTGTTGGTTAGTTCGCTGGCACTGGCTTTTGCTGTTTTGATCGCTGACTGGGTGTTGCCACATTTCAATCAAATGTGGCGGTTTCTTGATCTCCAGTGGAGTTTTGTTCATAGCCTGCCATTGGTTTTATTTCTGGCAGTAGTATTGCTTTCCACTACTTTTCTGGCTGCTGCCTATCCGGCCTTGTACATCAGTAAGTTTAATCCTACCGGCATCTTTCAGGATAAAGTCAGGTTTTCTGGGGCAAATCTATTTTCCAGAATACTGTTGAGTACCCAGGTGAGCATTTCCACCATCGCTTTGGTGGCCGGTATTTGTTTTACCCGTAATGCGACCTTCCAAAAAAATGCTGACCTGGGTTTCGAGCGTGAAGGCATTCAGGCGATCCGCATTCCGGATGAGCAAGCTTTTACGGTGTTACAAAGTGAAATGTTGAAAAACCCAAAAGTTCAGGCGGTGGCAGGCGTTCGCTTTCACATTGGTGATTCTGCTCCTCGAATTGATGTCAAGATCAAGGACCAGAAGAAAGAAGCAGAGTTTATGCCGATTGGAGCCGGCTATATGGAGCTAATGAACATCCGGCTATTGGCAGGCAGGACACTTGATCCGCAGCTGGCAACGGACTTTACACAAAGTATGCTGATCAATGAGCAATTTGCTGAATCCTATTTTAATGGTGAAGACCCTCTGGGCCAACAGGTGACGTTATTTGATAGTTTACAGTACACCGTGGTGGGCGTTGTGAAAAACTTTATCCAGGACAGCTTCCACGATCCCATGCGACCATTATTGGTCACATTAAGCAAACCTAAGGGGTTTGGCTACATGGCCATTAAAACTGCCAGCGCCGACATGCTGGAAGTGCGGGAATCACTAAGGTCTTCCTGGAAAGATCATTACCCACAGATACCTTTTGAACATTTTTTTCAGGATGACTTTTTGGCTAATGCAATGGAAGCCAATAACAATATTCAGCAAACTTTTTCCATTTTTGCACTGGTCGCTTTGCTATTGGCCATGACCGGATTGCATTCACTGGTTTCTCTTAATTTGCTAAAGCGAATGAAGGAAATTACGATCCGGAGAATTCTTGGTGCCAGGCCCAGACAAATAGCTTATCTGCTCAGTGGCCCCTTTCTGCTGGTTTCCTTATTGGGGCTGGTTGTTGGCGGACTAGTCGGATTACAATTATCGGAAGTGCTGCTCGATCAGATCTATCAGATTCACGCCGATGTGCCCTATCAGGCAATACTTCTTGCCGGGATGGTCATTCTCGTGGTTGCCGTCTTGACCGTTAGTCGGAGCCTGCTGCGTGCCATTACCAACAATCCGGCGGAGACCTTGAAAAATGAATAAATGATTTGGTGTGTTCGAAAATGAACACTTTCTGTTCAGAAACGAACAAAAATCGTGTAAAAGACAGACTTGAGTTATAGTTTAATTTATTGATTATCAGTATTTTAAAATTAATGGCACAGATGTTGACCTCCTAAGGAAAAAAGCTACCAATGATCCAATTAAATGACATAGAAAAATCGGTACGAACCGGCCTCAACAGGACCTGGATACTCAATCAGGTCAATCTACAGATCCAGCCGGGAGAATTTGTCACCATCATGGGGCCAAGTGGAGCAGGTAAGACCACCTTGCTGAATATCCTTGGAATGTTGGAGTCGCCCACCGGTGGTGAATACTTTTTTTTAGATGAACCCGTACACCGACTCAATGAGCGCAAGCGTCACGATATTCACAAGCAGTATATGGGCTTTGTCTTTCAGGCTTACCATCTGATTGACGATCTGACTGTTTATGAGAATATTGAAACACCGCTGCTCTACCGCAATGTCAAAGGTAAGGACCGCAAGAGCATTGTGGCGGATATCCTGGATCGTTTCCGCATTGTAGCTAAAAAAGACCTGTTTCCGGATCAGCTTTCCGGCGGGCAGCAGCAGTTGGTAGGAGTAGCGCGTGCCGTCATTCACAAGCCTCGACTCCTATTAGCCGACGAGCCTACCGGTAACTTGCATAGCAAGCAAGGCGAAGATATTATGGACCTTTTCCAGGAATTGAATGAAGAAGGAGTGACCATCATTCAGGTGACCCACTCTGAAAAGAATGCTGCCTACGGTACCAGAATCATTGAGCTGGTAGATGGGAATATTCGCACCGATGAGCAAATTCGTAAACCCGTAAGTCAACCCGACGACCACCGTGTTCCCAATGGAAACGGTTAGACTAATTATACAAACTTATTTAGAAATCACCCTGACTGTTTTAAAAACCCGATTGACCGGATGGAAGTAATGGAAATGAATGTTTCTAATAACTTCCATCCGGAAAATCAATCACCCGAAAATCACCCGATTGTTGATTGATTTTGAGCCCCGAAGGATCACCCGACTGAATTTTTTCCTTGCCATCCCGTCAATCTACAGCTATGTTTAATCACTACCTTAAAACAGCCCTCCGAAATCTATTTCGTCAGAAGGGCAACAGCTTTGTAAATATCGCTGGCCTTACCCTTGGCCTTCTGGTCAGTATGCTGATGTTTTTATGGGTTCAAGACGAAATGGGGTATGATCGCTTTCACAAGAATGCCGATGATATCTATCATTTACACAATTTGATGAAAGAAGGGAAAGGCACGGTTTCTAACTGGTCAACTTCTCCCGGCCCGTATGTAGCTTTATTTCCTGAAAAAGTGCCGGAGGTTGAAAAGTCCACCGGGTTCAATTTCTGGAGTCATAAACTGGAAGTGGATGAAAAGATGTACCTCCAGCATGGAGCCTATGCCTATCCTGGGGTATTTGATGTGTTTAGTTTTGATTTTGTGCAAGGCGATTTGGGCAGTGCACTCACTGATCCCAACTCCATAGTACTTTCTGAGAAACTGGCCGCCAAGTTTTTTGGTGTGAACTGGAATGAAAAAGGACGTACCCTGGGGCAGACCATTAAACTAGAAAATGGTCATCCACTAACCGTCACCGGTGTTTTTGCCGAAATTCCAAGGCAGTCAACCATAGATTTTGAATACCTCATTCCCATTGAGAATCTCGAAAATATGTTTCCGGGGAATACCACCCAATGGGGCAATTACTACTTTGAACTTTATGTGAAATTGCACCAAGAAGCGGACCCTAAAGTTGTGGCCGCAAAAATGTTTGAGACGGTAAAAGAAAATACGAAGGGCAGTTATCCGGAGCATGGCATGTTTTTGCAACCCTTGCGTGATCAACACCTCTATTCAAAATTTGAAAATGGGATGCCAGTGGGCGGAAGGATTGACTACGTGCGTATCTTTTTCCTGGCCGGATTATTTGTGCTTTTCATTGCCTGCATCAACTATATGAATCTGACCACCGCCCGTTCTTCTCAGCGCGCCAGGGAAGTAGGCGTAAGGAAGGTCGTTGGCGCCCCACGCGGGAAGTTGGTCACCCAGTTTATCACGGAAGCGGTATTGACCACCTTTATTGCCGGATCGTTGGCGTTGATCAGTGCTCAGCTGTTATTGCCCTATTTTAATGACCTTACCGGTAAGGAGATTGCGTTAGGCTTCTGGGAACCAAGATATTTGTTGGTTTTTGCCGGTTTTTTGGCGTTGGTGGGCATCATCGCGGGCAGTTATCCGGCCCTGATGATGTCTTCATTTGATATCATCAAAGTCTTGAAAGGCAAGCTGACTAACAAGTGGGGGGCTATCCAACTGCGTCGTGTTATGGTGGTGCTGCAATTTACGCTTTCCATGTTACTCCTGATCGGCGCAGTAGTGGTGCGAGGACAAATCAACTACCTCAAAAATGCTGATCTGGGCATGGAGAAAAAGAATATGCTCTTCTTCAATCTCAGCGAGACGCAATGGGATAAGATCGGCGTTTTGAAGGAGCAGCTTAGTCAGCAGCCTCACATTGAACGGTTAACTTCCGCTGCCGATAATCCACTGCAAATTCATGCCATGACCGGTGATCCCGAATGGGAGGGAATGGCCGATGACGACCAGGGGATTTTTACTATCCTTACCACGGATCATCAATTTGTGAATACGTTGAAGATTCCGATGTTAAAAGGTGAAGATTTCCAGGAGGCAATGTTGGCCGACACCGCCAATATGGCTTACCTCATCAATGAGGAGTCGGCTAAAGCGATGGGATTTGATGATCCCCTTGGTAAACGGCTGGAATTCTGGGGAGACCAGGGCCGTATCGTAGGCGTAGTGAAGGATTTCCACTTCTCTTCTCTGCACCAGGCCATCAAGCCTCTGATTATTCGCTACCAGCCACTGGGAGCTGATCAGGTGGTGATGATCCGTCCTAAAGCCGGTGAAACCAAGGCGGCTATTGCAGAGACCGAAGCAGTGTACAAAGAGATTTTTGACGAACCATTTGAGTACCAGTTCCTGGATCAGCTCTACGAAAAGATGTATCGCAGTGAAGAAACGACCAGTGACCTGGCTGATCTCTTTGCCATCATCGCCCTGATCATTTCTTGTCTTGGACTACTGGGCCTCTCGGCATTCCTTGCGGAAATACGAACTAAGGAGGTGGGTATTCGTAAGGTATTGGGTGCCTCGGTGGGCAATATTTTGGTGCTGCTCAATAAGGAATTTGGTCAGCTATTGCTTTTTGCCTTCTTGGTGGCGGCACCTCTGGCCTGGTACCTGCTCAATGGGTGGCTGGAGAAGTTTGCCTACCATGTTGATTTGGGCTGGCAGATGTTTTTGGTTGCCGGTGGAATCATGGGCTTGACAGCGGCTTTGACCGTAAGCTTTTATACCCTGCGCAGTGCGCTGCGCAATCCGGTGAAGGCGCTGCGTTATGAATAGGGAGATTCGGTACAGCAAATAAGGAACACCCAAAAAATTGACCCGTATGTTTCAACATTATTTAAAGATTGCTTTTAGAACTTTCTGGAAAAACAAAGCATTCAGTCTGATCAATATCGTTGGGCTGGGACTGGGCATGGCGGCTTGTTTGCTGATTATTCAATATGTCAGCTTTGAGTTGAGTTATGACGAATTTAATACCCGATCGGATCGCATTTATCGGGTGGTAAACGAACGTTTCCAGAATGGAAAAATGATTCAAAAGGGCACCATAACCTATCCCACCATTGGGCCCACTATGATGAAAGACTACCCGGAAGTGGAAAAGGCTACCCGGATTTTTTTTGGGGGCTCCACAATGGTGACCAAGGATGAGGAGATTTACTCAGTGGAACGCTGCTTGTACACAGATGAATACTTTTTCCAGGTTTTCGATTTTGAAATACTGGCGGGTGACCGTTTAGATTTATTAAATAAGCCCAACCAACTCATTCTAACCCGTGATCAGGTGGTTAGTTATTTTGGGTTGAAAGAAGGCGAATTTGATCAGTTGATTGGCAAAAGCCTATGGATCGATAACCACGAAGAACCTTTTGAAATTCGGGCTGTTTGTGAAAATCCACCGATAAATTCCACCGTACAATTCGAAATGCTGGCCTCCTATGCAAGCGCCATTCGGTACTTTGGACAGGGAGCGGATGATAGCTGGCAATGGTCTGACTTTTATCACTATCTTCAGCTGGCTCCGGGAACTGATGTTGACGCTTTGGAAGCCAAATTTGATCAGTTTAGTGATCGCTACTTTGACGGGCCCAGGGTATCAGGCTCGGAAGAAAAATTTTCTCTGCAAAAACTCTCCGATGCTCACCTGTATTCAGGGGATTTAGAATATGAAATAGGCAAAACCGCCAGTGGAACGGCGGTGTGGTCATTGTTGATCATTGCCTTATTTATTTTGGTGATTGCCTGGGTAAATTACATCAACCTCACGTCTGTACGTGCCATTGAGCGCTCTCAGGAAGTAGGTGTGCGAAAAGTTTTTGGTGCTCGCAAGCATCAGCTCAGTACTCAATTTACGGTGGAAGCGCTGGCAACCAATTTGCTTAGCCTAGTGTTGGCTTTGCAACTTGCCTCCTGGATTCGCCCCTGGTTTGCCCGGGCTATCGGTGTAGATTTAGAACTGCTTCCCCTGTGGACCAATAGCTCCTGGAGTATTGTCCTGATCGGAATCTTATTGTCGCTGATGACTATCGGTATCCTATTCTCCGGGGCTTATCCTGCCTGGTTATTGACCGCACAAAACCCAACCCGGGTGCTGAGGGGGCTTTTTAATCGGTCTCTTGGTGGAAATTATACCCGTAAGGCGCTGGTCATCTTTCAGTTTACAGCCTCCATTGCGCTTATCGCGGGAACTTTGGTGGTGTATCAGCAGATTCGTTATTTGAACCAACGTGATTTGGGCCTCAGCATCGATCAGATTATGGTGCTCAATTCGCCGGAGATGAGTGGGTTTGATTCCACTTTCATCCAGCGGATGGATGCTTTTGAGGATGCATTGAGTGCCTTCCCCGGTATCAAGTCAGCCACTTCTTCCAGTCGGGTTCCCGGGCAGGGGACTGGTCGGATTTTCAATATGAGATTGCGCAATGTCGGCACCGATGAGCATTATATGACCAATTTTGTTGATGTCGATCACAACTTTGCCAAAACCTACGAGTTGGACCTTATAGCGGGACGGTTTTTCCGTAAGGAAGACCACAATTATGACGGCAGTGCGGTGAATAAAGTTATTTTGAACGAAGAAGCGGTGAAAATGATGGGTATACCAAACCCGGAAGCAGCCGTAGATCAGGTGTTGCAGTTTTATGATAGAGACTGGACGGTGGTGGGGGTTATTCCTAACTTTCACCAACGATCATTGCATCATGCCATCGAACCATTGGTGTTATTGCCTTTTTATGGAAATTATCACCCCATGTCGCTGCGTGTAGGGGGCGGGAACCTGGAACAAACACTATCGCAGGTTCAAAATACCTACAGTCAGTTTTTTCCGGGCAATCATTTTGAGTACGAATTCCTCGACGAAACGTTCATGGAAAATTACCGGGCGGACCAGCAATTTGGTCAGGTATTGTTGTTTTTTACCATATTGGCCATTTTTATTGCTTGTTTGGGGCTGTTTGGTCTGGCTTCCTACACGGCTTTTTTACGGACCAAAGAAATTGGCATTCGCAAGGTGCTGGGGGCGAGTATCCTTCAGCTGGTGGCCTTATTATCAAAAGAGTTTCTGATACTCGTTCTTGCGGCGATTCTTATCGGATTACCCTTGGCCTGGTACGGGGTACAGCTGTGGCTTAGCGACTTTGCCTATCGGGTAGAACTCAATTGGTGGTTGTTTGCCCTCACCGCAATTACAGCCATTATTTTGGCCATCCTTACAGTGAGCTACCAGGCAATTAAGGCCTCGGTGAGCAATCCGGTAGAAGCACTTAAAAATGAATAAGCATGTGGCGAAATCACCTGAAAATAGCAACGAGAAAACTGCTTAAAACCAAACTCAATACAGCCATTCATGTGTTTGGTCTGGCTATCGGCATTGCCTGTTGTCTGGTTATTTTTCTTTTTGTTCAATATCACCTAAAGTTTGATCAGCATTGGTCTAATGCCGACCATATTTTCCGGGTGAATATGATCAGTGAAGAACCGGATGGTCTCAACTATGGAGCCAATACTCCGTATGTGATGGCAGAGGCTTTACGCAATGAGCTAGCGGATTTGCCAAATATCGGACAGGTGCACCTGGATGGGGAAGTTGCGATACAAAAGGCCAACGGCGAAAAATATAAAACCGAAGCACTTTTTGCGGATGGTTCACTTTTTGAAATGTTTGATTTTGCCGTCCTCAACGGCGATGCTGTCGCTGCCCTGAACCAGCCCGGGTATGTGGTACTTACGGAAACGCTCGCCAACAAGCTTTATCCAAATGAGCAACCCGTTGGCCAAACCGTAACCCTCGGAGGAAAGCTAAAGCTTACGGTAGGGGCAGTGATGCAGGATTTACCTAAAACATCGCACCTGCGTGGCGAGTTGATGGCCTCCATGGCTTCTTTTTCCACCGATTATTTTGGCATTGACATCACTTCCTGGGGAACGACCCTCTCCGGTAGTACCTATGTGCAGCTGGGGGTGCAGGAAAGTCCGGAGAACTATCGCATTGCGCTGGCTGATTTTGCCGGGAAGTATATGATTTCCGAAGAAGACCAAAATCAGGTTGAACTGGTATTACAGCCGCTACGTGAAATACATTTTGACCAACGCTACGATGAGGGAGGTTTCCAGCCGGCAATTAATCCACTTTATCTGTGGTTCTTTTCTGCTTTGGGAGTGCTTATCCTAATCGTCGCCTGCATTAATTTTATCAATCTCTCCACCGCCCAATCCGTACAGCGGGCCCAGGAAATTGGTATCCGTAAGGTGGTTGGTGCCCGTCAACCACAACTAATCGGGCAGTTTATTGGAGAAACATTTCTGGTAACCTTGCTAGCCGTTAGTCTCTCCGTCCTACTGGTAGAGGTAGCACTGCCGTTTTTTAATCAGTCTTTTGATCTGCCATTGGCGCTGCACTACCTGGACAATCCATTATTGGTGCTATTTTTGATGGTGCTGACCTTCCTGGTGACCATTTTGGCCGGAATTTATCCTGCTCTGGTCATTGCCCGCTTCCGCCCCGCATTGGCAATAAAAACAGGTGTGAGCGGTAACCGGTCAGGCGGTTCATTGATGCGCAAGGGACTGGTGATCGTCCAATTCTGTATTTCAACCTTGCTGGTGATCGGCGCTTTGGCTATCGGACAGCAATTGCATTATTTTCAACAAAAAAACCTTGGTTTCAATCAGGAAGCCATCCTGGTGATGAGTGTTTCCAATCAGGAAAAACTGGATGCCTTACGGGAAGCCTGGCTTCGGGATGCCGAGGTACGTTCTGTTTCCTTTGCATTGGGGGCACCAACTTCCCGCAGTAATATTGGCACCAGCCTGTACCTTTCACCCGACAATCAGGCGGATTGGGTGAAGGTGTCGGCCAAAACCGTCGACGGGTACTACTTTGATACCTACGGACTGACGATGGCGGCTGGTCGTCCACTTAATCCCTCGGATGACCGCAAGGTGGCGCAAAGCGATGGCGAATTGCCCGATTATCCGATGGTGATCAATGAAAAACTGGCCCACAAACTCGGTTATGCCGATGCTTCCGATGCCCTGGATCAAACCTATCGAATTGGGGTCAATAATATCAATGGCCACATCGTGGGCGTGGTGAAAGACTTTCACATGCAGTCATTGCACGAGCAAATTGCTCCATTGATTATGCTGCCATTGCCCGGCCTGTATTTTGGTGCGGGGGTGAAGGTCAACACCTCTGATCTCGACGGAACCATTTCCCACCTAAAAGAGCACTGGGAGCAGTTTAATGAAGGCAATGTTTTTGAATATGAATTCCTGGATGAGCGCATTCGCGAGTTATACGATTCGGAAAATCAATTACTATCTCTGTTTGGTGTTTTAGCCGGATTGGCCGTGTTGATTGCCTGTCTTGGCCTGTGGGGCCTGATCGTTTACATTACCCAACAAAAAACCAAGGAGATTGGTGTAAGAAAGGTATTGGGGGCTTCCGTGATGCAAATCATCAACTTACTGACTAAAGAGTTTTCCGGATTGGTACTTTTGGGATTCCTGGTGGCGACTCCGCTGGCCTACCTGGGGCTCAGTCGTTGGCTAGAGAACTTTGCCTACCACATTCAGCTGAGTCCTGGCTTGTTTGTACTTTCCGGAGTAGTGGTTTTTGTTATTGCGCTGCTTACGGTGAGCTATCATGCATATCGGGCGGCTACAGCCAATCCCGCGCAATCCTTGAAGACGGAATAAAAAACCGGGATTGCCCAAAGAACAATCCCGGCCGGAGGTTTATTGTTTAATAAACTTCAGGTTTTGTTGCTGGGTTCCATCGCTGATATTCAACAGATAGATGCCTGGCTGCAAATCTTGAAGGTTCATCTCAATATTGTGTGCACCACTGGCTAAATGGCCAAGGTACTGGGTCCTGACTTCCTGTCCCAGCGTGTTGAGAATACGAGCATTGACGGTTCGGCTTTCTTCGAGTCCAAAGCGCAGCGTAGCCATATTCGAAACCGGATTCGGAAAGAAAGAAACTTCCTGAAGGAAGTCCGGATCATTCACTCCGGAAACAATATCTCCTACAATTTGGAATGCAAAATCACCTGGAGCATCCGATGTCAAACGGGTAGTGACACGGATGAACAGGTCCGTATTCATTTCAAAACCGGTCAGGGTATCCACTGCCAGCTGGTTGTCGACATCCACATTAAGGCAGCTTCCCAACACCACAGAAGTATCCACCATCTCATCACAAGAGGCAAAAACGTCCATGTAGAAGGCGGAGTTTTCAATGTCGTTGGCCAGCAACAAACGCAACTCCAGAAATTCGTTACCCAGCGTATTGAAGGAATACCATACATCGGAAAATTCCCCGCCATTCTGGTTGCCCAGACAAATAGGGTAGACGTAATCTTCTGATTCAAAAGTACCGTCCAGGGTCGTACCCGAAATGAGGTCCTCAAAGTTGTCGGCTACCTCGCGGGTAATGATGTAAGCATCTCCAGCCTCCGCGCATAAATCATTGGCTGGAGGCATTGGAGGGGTCACCTCAATGAGGTCAAAGGTACCCAGACCCTGATCACCACCAAAGCCCCCTAATCGCAACAGGTAAGTTTGACCGGCTTCTACTTCGAAAACCAGCAATGAGCTGTAGTTGTCGCAGGAAGCACCATCATCATTACAAGAGTACAAGTCTTCGTCAGAAACGGGGCAGCTCACATTGGGGCCGTAAACGGCCAGACGAGAGTCAAAATTGATTTGGTTACAGGTGGACCACTGAACTGCACCGGTAAAATCAGGCGTAAAGGTATACCAAACGTCATTCGTTGCAGTAATGCTACCGAAGCCAAAACAAGGATTGCCAGGATGGTCAGGGCCATCGGTTGTTGCTTCCAGTGTAGTGAAGTTTTGATCTTCACCAAGGGTGATTTCAATAGCATTGTTGCAAAGGTTGTTCGGTGGGCCTCCCTCTACCAGTTCGAGGATAAAGGTACCGGAACCCTCCGCAATTGTGTCGGCAGCATATCCTCCCATTCTGAGTAGGTAGGTTTCCCCTTCTACAGCCACGAAGGTCAGTTCGGAAGTAAAAAACTCCGCTGAGCAGGATGTCGGTCCGTCATCATTACACTCCAGGAAGTCATCCGGCCCGGGATCACAACCTATCCCTGCCTGGTACACCACGATCCGGGAGTCGAAATCAGCAGTTCCACAGTTGGTCCATTTGATTTCGCCAGAGATTGGAGAGGTGAAGGTGTACCACACATCGTGGGGAATGGAGTCATTGGTAGCACCAAAACAGCTCGCCGATGGGTGTTTAGGCCCATCAGTGGTTGCTCCAACGGTGGTGAAATCATAGCTGATGTCCATCATCACCGAGATGGCATCGCCACAGTCATCGTTGGGCGGTTGAGCCATGACATCAATGGTCAAGGCACAAAGGAAAAATAGTAGTAAATAACGCATCATAAGTAACACTTGAAAAGTTAGTGAATAAAAGCTCTTTTACGACAGTCAGGTTGAAGAAGTCGGTAATGAATGATGATAGGTTAATGCTGAGAATACTCAGCAAAATAAAATTGTGAATTCTGTCAGGAAGTCAGGGTGATTTGGCCGGTTAAAATAGAAAATCTGAAAGGATTTTTGTTAAAAAATGGTAAATAAAGTCAAAAATATGCTGCTCATGCTGGCCAAAGCGTGATGAAAATGAAGATTAGAAATACGGCAATTAAAAGTAGCGAGAGGAAAAGGAATACACGTGTCTCGGGACTAAACGCTTTGAGGATGGGCACTCGAAGTGCCAGATGGTCAACGGGTTGCAAGATGCCGAGTGTTTTTATTCGATCGTGTTCTGCTGATAGAATGCCTGCGTCCTCCAGTAGTTCCCGCACCGTTTCAAGGTGCTCTGGGGGAACCTGCAACTTTGCTCCTCCGTAAGCGAAGGACTCCAGGGGGTCTACCTGCAACATGCGTTCGTCCCTGACGTAAAAAGGAATGCCTTCGGCCTGCAAATGACTTTTGATGAGGTCAAGCTGGTAGCTATTGTGAAAGGTGGCAATGGTGACGTAGTTTTGCATAGGTGTTAAAGATAAGTCTAATTTTGAAATCTCAACTACTGAGTTTCTTGGGTACGGATGGAGGATTCATTAAATTGGGTAAAAACCAATGCCGCCAGAATACATAGCACGCAGGCAAATAATCCGGCCAGACGGATGCCGAGGTCATTTCCGGGATCTTTGCCAAAGAGGGTAAGGATGGCAAAAGTCATGATGCCAATGGTTTGCCCCAGCTTGGTGGAGAAGTTGCGAACAGCAAAGTACATGGCTTCTTTCTGTTGTCCGGTACGATGGGTATCGGCTTCCGCAAGTTCCGCAATAATGGCGTAGGGTAAGATGCCCAGAAAGGCGGCTGGTACTGCGCTGAGAATGGCAAATCCAAATATTTGCAGTTCCGGAGAAACTGGCAGCCTTCCAAAAAAGTAGATAGTCCCTAACAATATTCCCTGCATCAAAAGAGAACCGAAAATCAGCCATTTCACCCCCACCTTTTGTGCCAAACGCACCACCAAAGGGTAAAATAAAAGAGAAACCAACACCAATACTCCCATGACCTGGCCACCAATGTATTCTTCCAGCCCCAATAAAACCCGTAAAAGGTAAAGCAGACTGCTACTGATGATGGTCAATGCCACAAAGTAGGCAAAGTCAGCCAGGATGAATAGCAGGAAATTGCGATTGGTAAAGATTTGTTTTAGGGCAACGCGAAGAGGGATGGTCGTGGGCTTGCCGACGCAGTACTTCTTCTCATCAACCGTCAGCAAGGGAACGATCATAAAAAGACCTCCGACGATTACCTGAACCACAATCGCCGCTTGCATGGCCTCATCCCTTTTCGCCAGGGAAAAATACCGCTGCAAAATATCTGCCAGGCCTGGTGTCTGTGACGAAATAATGACCCCTAACACGAAGGCCAGCGACAACCAGGTGGACAATTTGATTTTGGTGTCGCTATTGGGAGCCAGCTCGGGCAACAATGCGTTGAAGGGCACAATGTAGGCGGTCATAAATAGGTAAAAACCGGCCTGCATCAGGGTCAGCCACCACACATTGGTGTAACTCTCTGCCTGAACCAGTGGAATAAACATCCCGATGCAAAAAGCTACACTCGGTATCACCGCAATGGTCATAAAGGGAATTCTACGCCCTTTACGGTGACTAAACTTGTCGCTCCAAAAGGCGATCAGAGGATCGGTAAAGGCATCAAGTAGTCGGCCGCTAGCCACAATCAGTGACATCAGGGTGAAGATTCCCCATACGGTGATCTGTGGGATGAGCGGCGAAAGTCCGGAGTTGTTGGGGGGCAAATAAAGATAGATGAGCATGACGGCAATGATATTGGTCAGGATCGACCAACCCAACATGCCGCAGGCGTATGCCAGTTGCACACGCATAGGAAGTGTAGGTGTTTTAGGTATATTTTGTTCTTCCAAAGAGTGAGGTTATGAGTCTGTAATGGAAACCCTCTAGATTAAAAAAAGATTCACGGCAATTAAAACTGATTCTTTGACAAATTTAGTGATTCAGAGTCAATCAAAAATCTAAACCAACGCTTCTAAAGGCGCTTTTGATTTAAATTTTAGTTTGACCACATCTTGTCCCGGTTTTACATCGGGAAAATTTGTCAAAGAAGGTTAAAACTTTGCCAGGTGAAATAAGGCATCTCCCTGGCTGACTACCGGGGCATTGTTTTGACCAATCAGGAAACCGGCATCCGGGGCAAAAATTCTGCTGGATGGTTTTTGGGCCTGCGGGTCCTTGATGATGCCGAGTGGTTCTCCTTTCTGTACGGTATTACCCGAACATTTGATCCATTCAAATAGTCCAGCCCGATCGGCTCGGACCCAACTGGATTTTTCGAATAGTTGACTACTGACGGGGGCAATTGGCCCTCCAATCATTTGCTGGCTTTGCATCAGCCTTTTGATGCCTTCCAATCCCTTTTGAATTGCCACCCCGTCATAACGCAGACTCTCACCACCTTCGTAGACGATGATGGGTTTGCCCTCCTCAAGTGCCACTTTTCTCAATGATTTCCCTATCGGGCGCGACGCCACCAGGCAGGGAGCACCAAAAGCCCGTGCCAGGGCTTCGCTAGGCGCGTGTCCGCGGGAAAATCTGATTTGGGGATAGTTGTATAAACTCCGCCCACCGGTATGGAAATCCACACCGAAATCGACATTGGGAAGGATTTTCTTTGTGACCGTCCGGGCCACTCTGGAAGCCAGAGAACCTTTAAAGTTACCGGGGAAGCTCCGGTTGACATCCTTGCCGTCGGGTACATCGCGGGAGAAGTTGATAAAGCCGTAAATGTTGAGCAATGGAATGGCAATGATGCTGCCGCATAACAGCTGTTTGAAATATTGTTGCTCAATGGACCTTCGTACGATCTCCACGCCATTGATTTCATCGCCGTGTACGCCGCCCATCACCAGCATGACGGGCCCGGGATTGCTACTGCGAAATACGTGGGCCCGAATACTGATTTGTCCCCCCGAGGGGAGTTGCCCCACCGGAATGCGAACAATCTCCTCCTGCCCCGGAGAGATGGTCTGATTATGAATATTGAGGTCTTTTTGCGGTGACGGCTGAGTCATTATCAGAGAAGTTTAGTGAGGTACTTTAACTTGGGTTTCAATAAAACGAATGATCTTGCCGGCAATATCAATTCCGGTAATATTTTCAATGCCTTCCAGCCCGGGAGAAGCGTTGACCTCCATGATCAACGGTCCGCGATTGGAACGCAGGATATCTACGCCGGCTACATCCAGCCCCATTACCTTCACCGCCCGCAGGGCCAGCTTTTCTTCCCGAGGGCTCAATACCGCTACCGAGGCAGTGGCACCGCGATGAAGGTTGGACCGAAATTCTCCATCACTGGCTTGTCGCTTCATCGCAGCAACGACTTCACCTGCGACCACCAGTACCCGGATATCTGCTCCGTTGGATTCGCGAATAAACTCCTGGAGGATGACCTTTTCGCGTAAGCGATGAAAGGCTTCAATAGTCGATTCGGCACTGCGCTGCGAATCGGCCAGAATGACACCGATGCCGTGAGTGCTTTCTAATAATTTGATGACTACCGGCAAACCTCCCACCGATTCGATCAGGGGCGACAATTCTTGCCCCGAACCGAGAAAGGCTGTTTTGGGAATGGGCATACCAAAGTGTGCCAACCGCTGTAAGCACCGAAGTTTATCCCGGCATTCGAGTAGTGCGCGGGCCCTGGCGGTGGTGAATACCTTCATATTTTCAAACTGATTGATCACAGCGGCACCTTGTGTTGTGACCGAAGCACCAATGCGGGGAATGACAGCATCGAGTCGATGTAGAGGAACGTCATCACAAAGGACATTGGGCTTGCCCTCGGTCAGTATGAGATTGCAGCGAACATGATCGACGATATACATAGTGTGTCCTCTTTTCAACCCAGCCTGATAAATACTTTGGGTCGAATAAAGTTGTGGTCCGCGGGAGAGAATCCCTATAATCATCCGGTAGAATTTGGTGAATAAATCCTGGTTTTCTTTTGTAACTTCATCTACATTCTCGCAATATACAAACAACTTTGTCTATCTTGCGGACTACAAGTCGTACATTCTTATGGATACTTCCAACGAAACCAAACCAGAGCCGCAGCAGGCAAAACTCAATGAAAAAAAGGTGATCAATGCCTGGGCATTGTTTGATTGGGCCAATTCTGCTTTTGCACTGGTTATTACCGTCGCCATTTTTCCCCCGTATTTTGTGAGAATTACCAATGAGTATATCCCAATCTTTGGCACAGAGGTATCCAATAGTAGTTTTTTTTCCTTTACGATTTCTGCGGCTTATCTGATCATTGCACTGGCCTCGCCCTTTCTTTCGGGTATTGCTGATTATGGGGGAAAGAAGAAGTTTTTTCTGAAGTTTTTTACCACCTTCGGCGCGATTGGCTGCATTTCACTTTTCTTTTTTGAGGATGCTTCCCAATGGCTCATTGGCACCATTGGTTTTGTGATGGGACTGATCGGTTTTGCCGGAGGACTCGTGTTTTACAATGCCTACCTGCCACTCATCGTCACGGAAGATCGCTACGACAGTGTCAGCGCCCGGGGATTCGCCTTCGGTTATATCGGCAGTATTTTGTTGCTCGTGACCAATCTGGCCATCATCCTCAATCCCGGCTGGATCGGTATCTCTGAAGAAAGTACATTGGCCGTAAGGCTTTCCTTTCTGATGGTGGGCCTTTGGTGGATTGGTTTTGCTTTGATTCCTTTTCGCATTTTGCCCGAAGATGACAAGGGGAGGCCGAGCAGCAAGTTGATCGGCAAGGGGTTTAAAGAGCTGCAAAAGGTATGGAAAGCGCTGAAGCACCAGGAAAATATCAAATCTTTTCTTTTCTCTTTTTTCTGTTATAGCGCCGGCGTTCAAACGGTCTTGTTCCTCGCCTCAACCTTTGCTGAAAAGGAACTGCATTTTGGTACCAGTGAGTTGATCGCCATTGTGCTGTTGCTCCAGGTAGTGGCCATTGGTGGTGCTTATCTTTTTGCCAAGATTTCGGAATGGAAAGGCAATAAGTTATCACTGAGCATCATGCTGGTGATCTGGATGGTCATTTGTGTGGTGGCCTATCTGGTACACTCACAGGCACAGTTTTACGGAGTTGCCGCGGCTGTGGGTCTTGTGATGGGGGGCATTCAATCGCTTTCGCGCTCCACCTATTCCAAACTTCTGCCGGTTGCTACGCAGGATACAACCTCCTACTTTAGTTTTTACGATGTACTGGAAAAACTGGCCATTGTATTGGGTACCTTCATCTTTGGATATCTCGATTATCTCACCGGTAGTATGCGCAATAGTGTACTGATTTTGGCTGTGTTTTTTATCATCAGTCTGTTTTTGCTGCTGCGCGTCAAAGTTGTCCCCGCTAAAACAGCTCCCGAAATTTTATCAAAATAATCCATTTATAGCTGCACGTGCATTGGGGTTTCTTGATCACCCGTTAGCCCTCTGTTTATTATATTTGCAAAAGTGAAAGATATTGATTAGTTTTACTTTTGTAAATCATATCGAATGGAAAGAATCTATCTTGGTGAATTTGAAGAACTGGTCCTCCTGGTGGTAGCGGCTCTACAGGGGGAGGCCTACGGAGTAGGCGTGATGGATACCCTGGAACGGGAGGCTAGCCGCTCGGTAAATATCAGTGCGGTACACGCTGCCTTACGGCGACTGGAATCCAAGGGGTTTGTGAAATCTGAATGGAGTGAGGCTACGGCTGAGCGCGGTGGCCGGCGCAAGCGCTTGTTTAGCATTACCCAGGAGGGAAGCCTGGCATTGCAGCAGGTGCGCGATGTAAGGGTCAATTTGTGGAAACAAATTCCCGGATTTACCACCAATCTTTCCTGGTCATGAAGCAAGACCTCCCACAACCGCCTAAATGGGCCGATCGATTCCTGGAATGGTACTGCAAACCCGAGTTGCTGGAAGAAATCCAGGGCGACATCTATGAATTATTCTATTTAAGGAGCGAAAAATTCAGCACCAAGGCCGCGGGTCGGCGCTTTGTGTGGGATGTATTTCGCTCTTTCCGACTGTCAACAATTAGAAATCTAAACCTAAAATTATCACCCGTCATGTTTAGAGCAAATTTAAAAATCGCCTTTCGGCAAATGCTAAAGCAAAAGCAATTCACCTTTATCAAAATAGGTGGTTTTGCTTTAGGTATTGCCGCCTGTTTGTTGATTGCCCTTTTTATCCGGGACGAATTGAGTTATGATCAACAATACCCGGATGTGGATCGATTGTATCGTGTGGTTGGCTATTACACCGGAGAGGGAGATCTGCAAAAAGGCGTGCATTTCCCGGCTCCTTTTGCCAGTACATTGGAGCAAGACTACCCGGAAATTGAAATGGCCGGACGACTCAATACCAGCGAATTATTTGGTGCCGGAAGTAAGGAGGTGCGCCGTGTAGGCGAGGTGCAAAATACCCACGAAGAGGGATTCATCTACGCCGATCAAAAGTTTCTGCAGGTGCTGGGCATACCAATGGTGTACGGAAAGATGGAAAATGCCCTGGCGGAGCCCAATACGCTGGTCATTTCCAAAAGTAAAGCCGACAAATACTTTCCGGGTGAAAATCCGGTGGGCAAGCAACTGGTGTTGAATAATAATTCCGAAAAACCGATGGTAATTGGTGGCGTTATGCAAGATTTTCCGGCGAACGCTCACCTGCATTTTGATTTTCTGATGACGATGACCGGCGTTGAATTTTGGCCCGGTGAGCAAACCCTCTGGAAGGCACAGAATTACCATACCTATGTGAAGCTGAAACCTGGAGCTGATGCAGAAGCCTTGGGGAATAAGATTAACGAGATCACGGAGAAATATTATTTCCCGGCTTTTCAGGATATGGGCTCAGAAAACGCCAGAAAGCTCGCCGATCAGTTGAGCTTTGGGCTACAGCCAATGACCGATATTCACCTTCATTCCGAAGGCATTCGGGATCGCCTTCACCACGGAGATATTCGATTTGTCTGGTTGTTTGGAGCCATTGCCATTTTTATCCTGCTCATTGCCTGTATTAATTTTATCAACCTGTCAACCGCCAAATCAGCCAACCGGGCCAGAGAAGTGGGCATGAGAAAAGTACTGGGGTCCTTCCGCAGTCATTTGATCAATCAGTTTTTGATAGAATCAATGGTGTATAGTGTATTTTCCTTCGCGGCAGGACTGATATTGGCTTCGCTGGCATTGCCATTTTTTAATCAACTGGCCAACAAAACCATTGCCTTACCCTGGCAGGAATGGTGGTTTATGCCCTTACTACTAATCGCCTCCATCATAGTTGGGCTTTTTGCCGGGTTTTACCCATCGCTCTATTTATCCTCTTTCAAACCTATGAGCGTGCTCCAGGGAAATCTTAGCCGGGGTAGCAAGGATTCGCGGATGCGCAACATGTTGGTGGTCTTTCAATTTACCACTTCCATCGTCCTGCTCATTGGCACCTTTATCATTTACCAGCAAATGAACTATATCCTCAATAAGAAATTGGGATTTAACAAAGACCAGGTGGTTTTGCTTCAAGGCACCAATACACTAGAGGATAAAATCTTTACTTTTAGAGATGAATTGGTAGGCATACCTCAGGTGGAAAGTGCGACCCTCAGTAATTTTTTACCCATTGCCGGAACGCAAAGAAACGGCAACAGCTTTTGGCGAGAAGGAAAGCAGCAGGAGGAGGAACCGGTGTTTTCACAATTTTGGAGGGTCGATTACCAGTATCTCTCTACCTTGAATATTCAACTGGTTGAAGGTCGTGATTTCTCCACAGAGATGGCCTCAGATTCTCAGGCTATTATCATCAACCAATCGCTGGCCAAAAGGCTGAACCTTGCCGAACCTTTGGGCAAACGCATCACCAATTTTGGAGACCCCTGGACAATTATTGGCGTGATCGAAGATTTTCATTTTGAGTCTATGCGGGAAGAAATTGGAGGCCTGGCCATGGTGTTGGGGGGTGAACCCACTTCTTTGGTTTCACTTAAGGTCAGTACTGATGATATGGCTGGAATACTGGGGCAAATTGGGCAGGTTTGGGATGAATTTTCTCCCCACCAAACACTGCAGTATACCTTTCTGGATGAAGATTTTGCTACCATGTATGACGATGTGCAGCGCATGGGGCAAATCTTTGTGAGCTTCGCCATTCTGGCCATCATTGTGGCCTGTTTGGGGTTGTTTGGACTTTCTGCCTTTATTGCCGAGCAGCGCAGCAAGGAAATCAGTATCCGGAAGGTGCTGGGAGCATCCATGAACAACATTATTCGCCTGCTGAGTCAGAGTTTCCTGGGCCTGGTGTTGATTTCGTTGGTCATCGCCATTCCCGTAGGCTGGTTTCTTATGAAGCAATGGCTACAGGATTTTGCCTACCGCATTGATATTGGGTGGGAGGTCTTTGTCTATGCCGGTCTGATCGCTTTTGCAATCGCCATCATTACCATAAGTTTCCAAACCCTGCGCACCGCTACAGCCAATCCTATTGATGCTTTACGGAAGGAATAAAGAATAAGGGGAGGAACCGGGCACGAGTTGCTGGCAGTAAGGTGTTTAGCTTAGGGAAAAGCGTCGGAAGAAGTTTTGCCGACAAACCTTGATTGTATAAATGACGTTGGATTAGTTAATTTTATGGCAGTCAATGATGACCCAGCTATGGAAACTTACAATCCCACACTCGACACCTGGACCTCCCTGTTTTTGATTGCAGTTGGTCAGGGACTTTTTCTTGCCCTGGTGGTATTTTTTAAGGGGCGACGAAAAACCAATATTTTATTGGGTTCTCTCCTGTTTATTTTTTCGATTATGTTATTCCAGTATGTTTTGTACTGGACCCAATACATTCAGGTGTTTCCCCATCTGGGGGGGATCGTCATTCTGGCCATGTATCTGCTGACACCCCTGATGTATCTATACCTCAAGGCGGTCAAAGCCGATGGTCAGCTTTCGCATTACGATTGGCTGCATTTTGTTCCGGCCTTTCTTTTCTTATTGTTGATTCTGCCTACCATTCCGCTCGATACTTCAACCAAGGCGAAGATGCTGGAAAATGGAGGTATGTACCGGCAACAAATACCGATTATTAGCTTTTTTGGTCATCTGGCCCGGCCGTGGGTACAAATTATCTATCAATCCACATACCTGGGCCTGATGGGCTGGTTGGCTTTTGGCCAAAAAAACAAAGGTGATACGGATAGCCTCATGGGAATAAGGAATCGCTGGAAGCGGACCCTGTTTTTCCTTTATCTTGGGTTTATCCTGAGTTACATTGGTTATTATGTGATGATCATGACCCACAGTTATCGTCGCGACTGGGACTACCTGATTTCGGCCTTTATGTGTGGTTTTATCTACATCGTAGGGTGGCTTGGATTCCGGCAGCCGGAAATCTTTGCCGGGCAGTTTTACACAGCTTCTTTCATGCCCAAAAAGTACCAAAATTCTACCCTGACACCCTCGGCAAGTCGGTCCATTTTGCGTAAGCTCAAGCAAATTATGCACGACGAAAAGCCCTTTCTGGATTCTGGTCTACGCCTGGATGATCTGGCCGAACTGGTGCATTGCAATCGCCATCAATTATCACAGGTCCTCAATCAGGAAGTCGGGAAGAATTTTCCGGAATACATCAACGAATTTCGCTTTGAAGCGGCCCGACAAATGCTGCTGGATCCCACCTATGCGCAATTGCCCGTCAAGGAAATTGGGTATACTTCGGGGTTTAATAATCCAACTACCTTTACCAAAGTATTTAAGGAAAAGACAGGGCTTACGCCAAAGGCCTTTCAAAATGAACATCTTGCGGAGCGGAGTAGGGGAGTTTAGTTTAGACGGGGGAGTAGCAGCGGCGAATTTATTCGCCAGGCTAGTGTTGACAAGGTTTATGAGGGTTATATTTGGGTTTATAAGGGTTATATCTGGGTTTATGAGGTTTATGGTTTAGGCGGAGGAGACTGGGGAGACGGTTTAGAGGATAGCGTCTGGTTATGCTGTAAATGCTTAAGTTTTGGACTATTGATCTGGGAAAGTTTAGAGTGTAGTGTTTAGAGAAGTTCTCGCGAGCGATGGGTTACAATGGTGAGGAGTGAAGTGGTGAATGTACATAACAAAAAATGCGTATTCCAACAATTACAGGAGTGATTGATCGACGGATATTGATCAATTATCGGATTGAGGCTGAAGTCCTCCAACGGTATTTACCTGCAGATGGTACCTCCCTGGCGATTGAAGCACAACGTGTTGAAGAATGGCATGCTCAAAGTGTATTCAACTCATTAAAGGAGGCTTCTTCCTTCTTCGAAAATGGTTCGGTAGGATATTCGCCGAATTGCTTTGACGGACTGGAACTCAATACCTTTAAATGGGAAGTTGCTCCCCTGAAAGTGGATAAAGTCTATTCCAGCTTTTTTTCAGATGAAAGCATATTCCCTAAGGGATCAGTGACATTCGATAATGCGCTGCTGATGGAGAATATTCCTCATGAATGGAGGGCCCTACCAATTCTTCGTAGTACACGATACCGCGTCTAGAAACTTTTAGCTCCTTCACGTCCCATCAAAAAATAAAGGATAGCACCCACAAAAGGAATGATCAGAATGATCAGCACCCAGAGCAACTTCTTGCCTGTAGAGGCACTCCTCTTCACAATATCCACCAGGGCAAAGATTACCAGTAAAAACAATACAATACCTCCGATGGCATAAAGCGCAACCGAGCCGGCAACGACGCCTCTGGCGGCTTCTTCCGTACATCCGGTAAATAAGATCATGGATAAAGTAGCAGCGATCGCTGCTAAGCGAGGTAGGTTTGGTTTTTTCATTTTGAGTTTATTGATGCAAACGGATTGGGAAGCAATATGTTCCGTGCATAATTTTCTACGTTGATTTTATATCAGGTAGAAAAGACAACTTTGATGTTGGTATGGCAGGAAAATGAGGAGGAAACACAATAAACCAGGGGTAAGCGGCATTTATTAAGACCACACAATCCAATATTAATGCAGGTACTTTTGCTGATCACTACCATACTATGGGGAAACCAATTCGGGATGCACCTGGGGCTCAACTCCCTTGAAGCCGGCACGGAACCCTGGGCCATGTCCGAATACTACCAAAGCGCTCCCTACGACTTTTTTAGCCCGGAGAAGGTATACCAGATGCCGGACATTCTGAGGGAGATTTCAGGCATTGCGCTGGTTGGTCAAAACCGAATTTTCTGCATTCAGGATGAGTTGGGTACGGTCTTTCAGTATGATATGCGTAAGGAAGCATTAGTGGGTGAGATCAAATTTACGGATGAAGGAGATTTTGAGGATATTTTTATCAAAGAGGATTTGGCGTATGTGTTGCGCAGTGATGGCACCGTGTTTACTTTTAATTATCGTCGGTTTGATGAAAAAGTAGAGCAGGTCACCGTTCCCCTCAATTGTCCCGATGTGGAGGGCATCTGTTTTAATCCGCAAAATAATGCTATCTACTTTGCTTGTAAGGAGCACCTTGATAATGGAGATGAAAAGGAAGAACGGGTAATCTACACCGCTCAGCCCACCGATCTGGAGCGGCCAAGCCGGGCTTTTAATATTGACTTGCAGGAATTAAAGGAAATGACGCTGGAACGCTTTCCTTCCATCGAGGAGGAGGATATCAAATTTAATCCTTCGGCCATCGCTATACACCCGCTTACGGGCGAGACCTATGTGCTGTCATCGCGCAAACGATTTCTGGCCATTTTTAACCAGCAGGGATTAAAAGACCTGTATCCTTTGCCCAAATCTATTTACCGCCAGCCCGAAGGATTGGCCTTTACCTCCAGTGGAGATTTGTATATTTCCAGCGAAGGTAAGAAGAAAGATGGCCACGGTCAGATAATGTTTCTGAGAGCCAGAAGATAAGTGTCTTTACCCTGTTGATTGTTATGCTACCTGGGAGAGCAACCAATTTTTTTCCGCCAGTGAAGTTTCCAATTCAATTTCCTGTTTCAGCTTTGCCCTGACTGATCGATCTGATACCGGCAGGTCCAGTAGCTTTTTGGTGAATTTGATGGTATTGAGGTAGTTTTTCCTGTGGTAGGCAATAATCTCCTGGCGGGTGATAAATTTTTTCATCGCCTCCAGGTGTGAATACAGTAAGTCAAAGGCGTCCAGCTCGTAGTAGATCTTCATGGCAATGGTCTTGGCCGAAAGGTTGAGCAGGAGGTCGGTAAAATTGGCTTTGTGTAGCAATTGCAGTGCCTTGTCGTAGTTTTTACGTTCGTATTCCAGCCAGGCCAAATTGAAGGAGTAGGTACTTTCCCGATATTTTTCCGCCAGGTAATCCCGGTAGTCGTGAATGAAGTTTTCGGCCCAGTCAAATTCCTTGGAGACAATGGCTTTCGCCAAGATGTTGCGGTACGTAAAAGGCGACAACACACCATTCAATAGCAGGACTTCATTTTTTAATCCTTCCTTGTAAATACTCAATCCTTCCTGGGCAAATCGCCTTTCTCCCTGGTTCATCAGGCGGATGCAGTAATTGGCGGCCAACAAAAACAGGTCGCGGGTTTCCCCTTTGGGAAATCGATCCTGGTATTTAAAGATGAGGGCCTTAAATTGCTCAAATAAGGCATAGTTTCCCGGATCGGTCAACGTACGGTAGCAGTAGTAATAAACGGAAATAGCCGGAATATCCAACAGATTCCGTTCTTCAATGTAAGCCAGCATTTGTGGTAGCATACCAAAGTCATAGGTTTTGTTGTAAATGGTTTGGTGTGAGACCAGAAAGCAGCTTTGCCGCAATTTGGAAGTGATGTAGGCCGTGTCCAGATTTTCCTGCACCTTTTCCAGCTTAAGGTCTTCCATGCGTTTTTGCTCCGATTGAAATAAGTACTCTTCCAGATATAGCTCGTATTGATTTTGGTAATAATCGGCATTTTGGTGCTGGTTGGTGCCCTGTTGCTTTTTCAGATCAGAAACGGTTTTTAAAAAATGTCGTGGCAGGTTGTGTTGCCGAAAGGCCCGCGCCAGCATGATTTGGGTGTCGGTGTGGTGCATTTCCACCTGTTGCCAAACCAGGTACTTTTCAAGGGTTTTATTGAGCAGACTCATGCTGAGGCGCAGTTTGTGGTCATCGTACGTGGTTTTCGGGAAAAGTACTCCAAAGGCCTGTTCAGAGGTTGGGATTTGCTTTCGCTCAAATTTGCATTCCACCAGATAGTCGAATAAGTGGCTCACGTGGTCGCGCTGGTTAAAAAATGGTGAGTGCACAAACTTCTTTAATTCCCGAATTTCCTTTTTGGAAAAGGAATCAAACAATTGATATAGCCGACTATCTACCATAAGGCTAATTTTTTTGAGACAAAATTTTAAATAAAAGACTGGTTAACAGTGTTTTATGATATTTTTTTCAAATTTATATGATGCAAAATAGGAAAATTGTATTTGAAAAGCCTCATGATGATCTGCACTTTTGTAATGTGAAAAAAAACAGATGCTTAAATTGCTATCAACATGAATAGAAACATCAAAAATTTTGCCCTGGTACTACTAACCTTGATTACCCACCTTTCTCTAAGCGCTCAGGGTTGGGAACGGATTTATCCAGGTGATCCAAATTCACCGCAGGGCTATCCCGTTGGACTGGGACTCGAAGTTTTCCCGGAGGCTAATGGCTACTTTGTTTACAGTGAGTTTGACGGAGAAAAGCGCTTTTTCAGAACCGATCAGGATGGTTTTCAAACCAGTTCTACGCTGGTAACCAATTATGGTGAACTGGTTGTTAAAAATCTGGATGGAGATTTTATCTTCATTCGCCGCCTAGGTTCTCCCAATCCGCCGGAAGAGGATTTGGCGCTGGTAAAAACCGATCCCAATGGCAACCAAATCTGGGAACACCGGTTTGGGGATCCTGCCTCTAGTGAAGCGGTAACGGCCCTTTTGCAGAGCTCGGACGGAAACTACGTTTTTGCCGGAGCCGGCTACAATGCAGTTACCGGCTATTATCCACACGTATACAAGACTAATGAAAATGGTGACGTATTGTGGAAAACAACTCATTTATTTGACTATGATATATTTGATTACGCGCTTACCGAAACCGCTGATGGGGGCTACTTAATGGCCGGTTCGAGTAGCTATGATTTTACCGGAAATATAAATACTGTATTGCTCAAATTATCCTCCGATGGTACGGTCCAATGGGTCAGCGATTTGCCCAATACCCTGAAAATAGAAACCATTCTGGCTGACGGAAATGAGTATCTGCTGTGGGGAAATGACCTGACGGGTACTGCTCTGAGCAAAACCGATGATAATGGGAACATCATCTGGACTCAGCAATATGGCTCCGGTAGTGGGGTTGATCTGCTAAAAACCGCCGATGGTGGCTATGCCTTGCTTAGCAACACGGGTGACGGCAATATCAGGTTGACCAAGACGGATGTCGATGGCAATGTACAATGGGAGGAACTCTATGGTGGTTCTCTGATCGATTATGCCCGAGATTTCAAGGCCACCGCCGATGGCAGCTATATTATCACCGGTGCGGCTAATGCTGAAGGAGAAGAAGTGTCACTGTATCTGATTAAGACCGATGCTCAGGGCCAGGCCAATACCAATCTCATCGAAGGTTATGTGCTCTACGATGTGGATGGCGATTGTGCCGATGACCCAACGGAGATGCCGCTGGAAGACTGGATTGTGACCGCAGCTGGTGACGGCGCTACCTTCTATGGAACCGTCAATGATAATGGCTACTACCGCATTGAAGTGGGTATGGGAAGTTGGGATGTGTCAGTAGCAGTACCCAATGACTACTGGATGCCTTGTGTGGCTAGCGAAACGGTTACTTTTGGCATGAACTTCGACACGACCCAGGTGAATTTTGCCGTAAAAAGCGTGGCCCAATGCCCATTGATGGAAGTCAATATGCAGGCTGGTGGACTGAGGATTTGTGATGAAAATGCCATCTATGTGAACTGCCGCAATCAGGGCACCTGGATTGCTGAAGATGCTTATGTTGAAATCATCTTTGACGACAGTCTAACCGTTATCGATGCTTCTGTTCCCTTTGCGCCGATCAGCGGCAATACCTATACCTTTGAACTTGGAGATGTTGATTTTCTTGAAGAGGCTAACTTTACGGTGCAGGTGATAACCAGCTGCGATGAGGAATTGCTGGGGCAGGCGCTCTGCATGGATGCAACGGCTTATCCCGATTCTACTTGCTTACCTGCTAATCCACAGTGGTCGGGTGCCAGTATCGAAGTATCAGCATGGTGCGAGGGCAGTGAAGTTAAGCTACAGCTAAAAAATATCGGTGATGCGGCCATGTCAAGCAGTCTGGAATACCTGGTGGTCGAAGACGATGTGATCATGAACCACACGCCCTTTGGGCCACTGGAACCGGATGATTTTATCCAGATAACCAAAGAGGCCAATGGTACTTTTTACCGGATCCAAAGTCAGCAGGAGCCTTTCCACCCTGGCACTTCCATGCCCAGCGCCTTCGTTGAAGGGTGTGGTGCGAATGAAAACGGCGAAATCAGTCTTGGATTTGTCAACCAATATGCCCTGGATGATGCGAATTTCAATGAAGATATCCTTTGTCTGGAAGTGGTTGGTTCATTCGATCCCAATGCTAAAGCTGCCTTCCCCAGAGGCTACCACGAACCCAACTACATTGAAGCCAATACAGAACTGGAATACGTCATTTATTTCCAAAATACCGGTACCGCTCCGGCCTATAAGGTGGTCATTGAAGACCAACTCTCTACTCGTCTCAACCCCGTCACCATCCGACCGGGAGCCAGCAGCCACAGCTATGACTTTGAACTGCTAGGAGAGGGCCTGGTTCGCTTCACCTTTGACAATATCATGTTGCCCGACAGCAATACCAATGAACCGGAATCCCACGGCTTTGTACAGTTTAAAATCCAGCAAAAGACCGATTTGCCGATCGGTACGGAGATTTACAATGATGCGGCCATTTTCTTTGATTTCAATGCGCCCATCATTACCAATCAAACCCTGCATACCATTGCCGAGGATTTCATTACCGTAGGTATCGGTCCAATATCACGTCCGAATATCTCCGTGCGGGTGATGCCCAATCCTTTTGAACAATCGGCGGTATTTGAGGTGAAGGGCAGTCCCTCGGAAATGAAGACCTTCCAACTATTTGACAGCATAGGAAGGCTGGTCCGGATGGAGCAGTTTTCGGGAATCCTCTATCGATTTGAAAGAAATGATTTACCCTCCGGCGTATTCTTCTACACCATTAGTGATGAGCACGGCGGGGTGAATAGTGGCAAAGTGGTGGTGCAGTAGCGTTTTTTGCTTGTCTTAAAAGTTGAGTTCTTAATACCCCCGGATCAATCGGTGTGCTGATTCGGGGGCTTAGTTTTTAATAACTTTCGTACCAGGAGAATCTTTCCCCAATGATTCTTTCTTTTTCCTCTTCAATGTATTCCAGAAAAGCGCGGGCAACTGGAGAAAAGTTCTTTTGTTGCTGCCAGATAAGGTGCCAGGTAGAAATGATGGGAAATCCCTTGACGGGAATGATTTGCAAGATGCGGTTATTCAACTCATTTTTGATGCCAATCAACGGCATAATGGAGAAACCCAATCCCGCAATGACCGCTTGCTTGACGGCTTCGTTGGAGGTTAACTCCATCTTTTTTCTTACCGGAAGCCGATTCTGCTCAATGTGTCGCTCCATGGTTACCCGAGTACCCGAGCCGGGCTCGCGATAAATCAGGGGTAACTTTTCAAAAATCTTATTGTCGTATGGCTTTTTCCGAAATTGCTGATCGGTGTTGCCCACAAGGTATAGCTTGTTTTGCATCAAATCGATCTTTTCAAGATTCATCTTTTGCGGCAAAACGGAAACAAGTGAAAAATCGACCTCATTTTTTTCCTGACTGGTAATAACCTTGGCTTTATTGGTCACATCCATTTGTAGAGCGACACCTTCATTTCTTTTGATAAAATCCGCCAAAAAGTAAGGCATAATGTATTTACCTGTGGATACGATCGAAATTTTCAACCTTCCGGTAACGAGTCCTTTGTAGGCACTGGTTTTGAAATTAATAGATTGTACTTCATTCAAAATCTTTTCCGCCGCAAGGGCGATTTCCTGACCAAAATCAGTGATAAATAACTTCCTGCCCACTACTTCTGTCAGGGGAATTTCAAACTGATCCTGGAAATTTTTTAGCTGTATAGACACGGCTGGTTGTGTCAGATGTAAGCTCTCAGCAGCTTTTGTAACGCTTTGATTCTGAGCCACTCGTAGAAAAACCTGAAGTTGGTGAAGCGTATAATTCATAAAATATATTTATGGTTTTCATTGCAAAGATAAATAATAATATATGAACTGTATTGCTCACTTTTGTGTCATTACATCAAAATCTCTAACCAATGAAGAAAATCACAGTAGCAAAAGGTGACGGTATCGGACCGGAAATTATGGATGCCACGCTCAAGATCATCATGGCGGCTGGAGCCAGGATCAAGATTGATGAAATTAAGGCTGGCGAGCAGGTTTATCTGGCCGGCAATCCTTCGGGCATTGATCGCGAAGCCTGGCAGACCATTCGCAAGAACAAGATTTTCCTGAAGGGGCCTATCACTACTCCTCAGGGAGGTGGTTACAAAAGCTTGAACGTGAGTACACGTAAGTTCTTGGGCTTGTATGCCAATGTACGTCCCTGTATCAGCCTGCATCCGTTTGTCAAGACAAAACACCCCGTGATGGATTTGGTGATCGTCCGCGAAAATGAAGAAGACCTGTATGCTGGGATTGAGCATCAGCAAACCGATGAAGTGGTCCAGTGCCTGAAGCTGATCAGTCGGCCCGGCTGCGAAAAAATTGTCCGCTACGCCTTTGAGTACGCTCGCCAATATGGTCGCAAGAAGGTCACCTGTTTTACCAAAGACAACATCATGAAACAAACAGACGGCTTGTTTCATCAGGTGTTTGATGAAGTGGCCAGCGAATATCCTGAGCTGGAAAACGAGCACTGGATTATTGACATCGGAGCGGCAAAAATGGCCGATACGCCGGAGCATTTTGATGTCATTGTTATGCCCAATCTCTACGGCGATGTACTGTCGGATGTAGCGGCACAAATTACCGGCTCGGTAGGGCTGGCAGGCTCGGCAAATATTGGTGAGACATGCGCCATGTTTGAGGCCATTCACGGTTCGGCACCGGATATTGCCGGGAAAAATATTGCCAACCCTTCGGGATTGCTGCAAGGAGCAGTGATGATGCTCAACCACCTTGGTCAAACAAAGGTGGCCGAAAAAGTGCAAAATGCCTGGCTCAAAACGATCGAAGATGGTATTCACACGCCCGATATCTACACCGAAGGACTGAGCAAAAAGAAGGTATCTACCAGCGAGTTTGCAGAGGCAGTGATTGCCAATTTGGGACAACAACCACAGATGTTAAAATCGGTAGCCTTTAATGAAAATGCACGCATCAACCTACCACAATACCAAAGGAAACCGGCAGCCAGGAAAGAACTGGTAGGTATCGACATCTTTGTTCAGTCGAGTGAAACAAATCCGGTTAAAGTAGCCAAAGCGCTTCAGAAACTCAACAGTGAAGATATTCACCTGTCGATGATCACCAACCGCGGCATCATGGTTTGGCCACAGGGATTCAAAGAAACTTTCTGTACAGATCATTGGCGTTGTCGCTTCCAGGCACCAGAGGGTAAGAAGGTCCACAAGCAACGCATCATCGAATTGCTCAACAAGTCTATCCAATATAATATTGATACCATTAAAACTGAAAATCTTTATGAATTCAATGGAAAATCCGCTTTCTCCCTCGGACAAGGGCAGTAAGTCTTATGATGCGATCCAAAAGATCAGTATCGTTAAAACACAGATTGTAGATGCCATCAAGGTGCTGAGTGTTATCCTCGGAATAGTCATCATGTTGCTGGGCATCTACCTGGGCATTGTAGCGCCCACAAATATGATTGGTAAGGGATTATTGGCAAGTGGCATTTTCTGCACTTGTCTGGCCCTGCAGAAACTCGATTTTTCAATCAAGAACCCTAAATATCTTTAATTATGACACATACACAAGAAATGACATCCACTGTAATGACCGATCAACATCAATTCAAACTGATCGATGGTCAGTTTACACCCGATGAAGCCGGTCGTGTGCTATTTGCCATGCTGAAAAGTAAAATTCAGTTTCACAACTGGGAATCCTTCAGCAACGAAGAAAGATTCGGTCGAGACTTCGCCAATTCTGAAAAAAGGGTGGCAGAACTCCGGCAAGCGTGCGACCAGGTGAAAGAGGTGATTGCTTACGCCAATGAAAACAATTTGAAGTTTAAGATCAGCAGCGATATCCATATTGAGCTGATGTAATGCGCTGTCGGAGCCCTAAATAAAACTCAATCGTTCGAACACCATTGCTATTTACTGACCGACTCAAGTTGGGATGGCTAAGGGTTCCCAGCTTGATGAGGTCAGTTTTTTTAATCAGAAGATCCAATTTTGTTAGTAATAATAATAGTGAGATAAGTGTCGTAACCCAGGTTGGTGCTTTGTGCAACCTGGGTTTTCTCTTTTCGTGCTAAAAGTTTGTATTTTGGAAGCTCTAATAAGTACTTTCTATAAACAAACTAAGCATGCTCAAAAAACACCTACACTTCACCGCAATCTTATTACTGGCCCTGGCTTTCGCCCAATGTACTACGGATACAAATTCTACCGAGGCCGAAAATGACAATCCTGCCGCCGAGGCTAAATTTGTATCCAACCCACAGGAAGTGCCTGAACAACAGGTCAAAACGCTGATGATCGGCGATAAAGCCCCTGATTTCCGCCTTCCGGGCGTAGATGGCGAATTTCACACCCTGGCCGATTATGCCGATGCCAAAGCGCTGGTCCTCGTCTTTACCTGCAATCACTGCCCAACCGCTCAGGCCTACGAGGAGCGCATCAAAGCTATTGCCAGTGACTACAGTGGAAAAGGCGCACAAGTAGTGGCCATTTCACCCAATAGTCCGCTGGGATTGCTGTACGAAGAGTTGGGCTATTCCGACCTCGGAGATAGCTACGAAGATATGGTCATTCGGGCAAGGGAGGCAGAGTACAATTTTCCTTACCTCTACGATGGTGACGACCAGAAAGTGGCACTGGCTTATGGCCCGGTAGCGACGCCTCATTGTTTTGTATTTGATGAAAATCGCATCCTGCGTTATCTCGGTAGAATTGATGATTCCGAAAAGCCGGGTACCGCCAACGGAGAAGACCTGCGCAATGCCATCGACAAGGTGCTGGCCGGTGAAAAGATAGAGCAGCCGGTAACCAAAACCTTCGGTTGCTCCACCAAATGGGGCTGGAAAACCAAACTTCGGGACAAGGTCGATGGCGAATGGGCGGCCAAAAAAGTGAGCCTGCAGGAAGCTAAAATGGCGGATATTAAAACCCTGATCAAAAACGACGGCGAAAAGCTGCGCCTGATCAACGTATGGGCTACCTGGTGCGGACCCTGCCGGTTGGAATACCCGGAATTTGTGGTCATCCAGCGCATGTTTGGTGCCCGTGACTTTGAATTCGTCTCCATCTCCGCCGACAAACTCGAAAAAAAGGATGCCGCGCTACGCTTTCTGGAAGAGGTGCAGTCGGGCCTGACCAACTACATTGCCGAGACCGATGACAAATACGCCCTAATCGAGGCCATCGATCCAAGCTGGAATGGAGCCTTACCCTATACCATGCTAATCGAGCCAGGTGGACAGGTGGTGTGGAGCTACCAGGGAGAAGTGGATTTTCAGAGGTTAAAGCGTACTATTGTTGAACACCCAATGATTGGGAGGGTATACTAATCAATTATGAGAAACAGTTTGATTTTTTTGTTGCTGGTGATCGCCATACAGGTAACTGCCCAGCAGGATATGCTTTGCGTTGGCCGCTACTGGACCGAAGACGAAGCCAATCTCAAAATGAAAGAATTTGCCAGCCAATGGCACGATTTGGCCTCCTGGGAGGAGCGGGCGGCGATGCTCAGACAAGGCATTCTGGATGGTTTGCAGTGGGATAAAATGCCGGAACCTACCGCCGATTTAAAAACCATTATCCACGGCACCCGGGAAATGGATGGTTATATTGTTGAAAACATCGCCATTGAAAGTTTTCCGGGGTTTTATGTAACAGGAAACCTTTATCGGCCCACCGAGAAGAAAGAAAAATATCCGGCCATTCTCACCCCACACGGTCATGGCAAGGACCCCCGATTTAGCGAAAGCGTACAAACCAGAAGTGCCACCCTGGCGAGAATGGGCGCCATCGTCTTTGCCTACGATATGGTGGGTATGGGCGAAAGCCAACAGGTGACTCACAAAATGCCGGTTGCCTTGCTGCTGCAAACCTGGAACAGCAAACGTGTACTCGATTATCTGCTCTCCCGTGATGATGTCGACCCTGAGCGAATCGGAATGACGGGCGCTTCCGGTGGTGGAACCCAGACTTTTGTGTTGACTGCCATTGACAATCGGGTGAAGGTTTCGGTGCCTGTGGTGCAGGTGTCGGCTCATTTCTTTGGTGGTTGCGCTTGCGAAAGCGGCATGCCCATCCACAAAAGTGAGCATCACCAAACCAATAATGTGGAGGTAGCGGCGCTTGGTGTACCGCGCCCCTTACTGGTCATTTCTGATGGTGCCGACTGGACGCACAACACCCCGCGTATCGAATATCCATACATCCAAAAGATATATGCCCTGTATGATGCTGAGCACAAGGCGGAAAATGTGCATTTGCCGATGGAAAGACACGATTACGGCTATTCCAAAAGAGCTGCGGCGTACCAGTTTTTGGCGCAGCATTTAGGATTGAATGTCTATCGCGTACCTTTTGAAGATGGAAAATATCAGGAGGACTTTGTGGCCATCCTATCAAAAGAGGCGTTGAGTGTTTTTGATGAAAATCACCCCTTGCCGGAGAATGCTCTGGACGGCAATGAGGCGGTGATGGAGTATTTGAAGGTGGAGAGGTGATAAATGCAAGAAATGAAAAATGATGCAAATGCCTAGACCAATATCTCTTTTCAGTTTTATCTTATGCCTGTTCTTCTCCTGCGAACAGCAGCAGCCCACTTTACCCGATCCTTTGGAAGCGGGCTGGAAGGGCAAACAAATCTGTGAATTGATCCAGGACGACAGCGAACTTCGGGTGTTGCGTTGCACCTTCGAACCTGGTGATGGGCACGAACGCCATTATCATAAGCCGCACTTTGGTTATGCGCTTTCCGGCGGGACTTTCCGCATTACCGATACTACCGGCACACGTGAAGTGGAACTGCCTACGGGCAGCAGTTTTCGAAGTGAAAATGGGGTGGCCTGGCATGAGGTATTAAATATTGGCGAAACGACAGCTGTGTACCTGATTGTGGAGCCGAAATAGGTACGATTTAAAAGTGGCATTTTTGACAATAACCAGGTCTCGTCCGCAGTTGAAAGAAAGTACCGGCCTCACTAAAATTGATCCTTCTTCGACAAATGTCGTGGTCAAGCTAAAAGGTCAATCAAAAGCGCTTTTAAAAGCGTTGATGGGCCTTTTCGATTGACTCCGAAACACGACATTTGTCGAAGAACCAAATTTATAAGATGAAAAACACCTTTTGGGGTTCTTTGCTATGCGCACTTGTATTCGGAGTATTACCAGGTACCGGGTGTAATAAAACGGACGATTTTGAAGACCTGGACCTGTTAATTCAAAAAGAATGGAAGTTGACTTCCATCACTAAAGAAAACGTTGAAATCAGCGAGCCGTGTGATTTGGATGATATTTTACGGTTTGATGATGCATCAACTTTCAGCTACGATTTTGGCTTGATGCAATGCTCGGAAGAAGCGGCACTCCAACGAACGGCAACCAGGTGGAAAATCATTGATCATTTTACCACCTTGCGCTTGAAGTTCGATCTATCTGGCAGCAATATTGGTTCCGGGGAAGCCATCGAATACTGGAAAATCATTACCCTTACGGAAACCATGCTAGTGGTGGAAGATGCTCTGGCGGAAGATAACAGCCAGATACCCGAAATTAGGACTTATGTTAATTAGTTAGGTGTCTAATGGTGAGGTGATGGTGGCCTGAATTAGGTAGCAACCGAACTTCCCATCTCGCTACGCGTATTAGAATAAAATATTCACTATGCGAACTTCCTTCCTGGCTAAATTGCTATTGATTACCCTGATGTTTGTCATCACCAATTGTAAAAGCCTGAACAACAAACAAGAAGTAAAGAACAAAGAAAACACTGAGGAAAAAAAGACAGCCTATTCCATGATTCGGGTGAATAATCCGGCACCCAATGCATTGATCGAATCTCCGTTGATCATGAAAGGTGAAGCGGTAGGGTATTGGTACCACGAAGGCTCGTTTGTAGTCAAAGCCTACGGTGCCAAGGATCAATTATTGGGACAGGCTGTAGCCAAGGCCAAAGGCCAGTGGATGACCGAGGATTTTGTGCCTTTTGAGGCAACGTTGAAGTTTGAGGTGAGTAGTGGACAAAAGGGTAGGCTGGTGTTTGAACGGGCAAATCCGTCCGGCCTCTCAAAAAATGATCAGCAGTACGTATTGCCCGTTCAGTATCCAGCAAAATGACAAGTCTATGCATTCCTAATATTGGCCTGAGCCGCCGCTACGCGCGCAATTGGTACACGGTAAGGTGAACAACTCACATAGTTGAGTCCGGCGCGGTGGAAGAAGTCGATTGATTCCGGGTTACCGCCGTGTTCGCCACAGGCACCCAGTGGAATATCGGGTCTGGTCTTCCGTCCTTTCTGTGCGGCAAAGCGCACGAGCCGTCCCACACCATTTTCGTCGATCTGTTTGAATGGATCGGCATCGATGATCTTTTCCTTGAGGTAAATCGGTAAGAACTTACCAATATCATCTCTGGAGAATCCAAACGTCAGCTGAGTCAGGTCATTTGTTCCAAAGGAAAAGAACTCCGCGTATTCCGCAATCAGATCAGCAGTAAGGGCTGCTCTTGGTACTTCGATCATCGTACCAACATGATAAGGAATATGATCATTATAGGCCGCAAAGACTTTCTCAGCAGTTTTACGAATGATGTTTTCCTGCTGCTTGAACTCGCGTGACCGTCCGATGAGTGGCACCATAATTTCTGGTACTACATGGATGCCTCTTTCCTTACAATTCAGCGCCGCTTCCAGAATGGCTTCAGTCTGTATTTCCGTAATTTCCGGATAGGTAATCCCCAGTCGGCAGCCGCGGTGTCCGAGCATCGGGTTGGCTTCCGCCAGTGCTTCTACCTTTTCTCGAATTACTTCTTCGGAAACGCCCATTGTTACGGCCATTTCGTGTTGATTTTCCTTTTCGTGAGGTAGGAATTCGTGCAAGGGCGGATCGAGCAAACGAATGGTTACCGGAAGGTCATGCATGGTTTCGAAAAGGTCTTCAAAGTCAGCGCGCTGGATGGGGAGTATTTTTTCCAGTGCCTTGCGTCGACCCTTTTCGTCATCGGCCAGGATCATCTCGCGCATGGCGATGATCTGATCGGCTTCAAAAAACATGTGTTCCGTTCTCGCCAGACCGATACCTTTGGCGCCGAAATTTCGGGCCATTTGTGCATCGGTTCTGGTGTCGGCATTAGCCCTCACCTCCAGTCTGGCGTGTTTGTCAGCTAGTTCCAAAACCAATTTAAGATCATCGTTAAGTTCGGGCTCCCTGGTGGCAATTTGACCTTCGTACACCTCTCCGGTGGTTCCGTTGAGAGAAATCCAGTCTCCTTCATGGAATAGCGAACCATTCACCGCCAGTGTTTTGGCTTTATAGTCTACGATCAGTTCACCGGCACCGGATACACAGCATTTACCCATACCACGGGCTACAATGGCTGCGTGGGAGGTCATGCCTCCGCGGGTAGTCAGGATACCATTGGCCAGGTGCATACCGCGCAGGTCTTCAGGGGAAGTTTCCTGGCGCACCAGGATGGTTTCCTTACCTTTTTCAGCCCATTCTTCCGCATCATCGGCAAAGAAGACGATTTGGCCGGTAGCGGCACCGGGAGAAGCTGGCAGACCCTGAGCAACTACGTGTACATTTTTAGTGGCCTGAGTTTCAAATACCGGGTGTAGTAAATCATCAATGCGGTTAGGCTCAATGCGCATCAGTGCCGTTTTTTCATCAATCATACCCTGGCGGAGCATGTCCATGGCAATTTTGACCATGGCGGCACCGGTGCGTTTGCCGGTACGGGTTTGCAGAATCCAAAGTTTGCCTTCTTGAATGGTAAACTCAATGTCCTGCATCTCTTTATAGTGGTTTTCCAACCGTGTTTCGTATTCCAGCAATTTTTGGTAGGCTTCCGGCATCACCTCTTCCAGAGAAGGATATTTCTGACGCCGAACATCTTCGCTTACATTGGTCATCTTCGCCCAGCGTTGGGAACCTTCCAGCGAAACCTCTTGCGGCGTACGGATACCGGCTACCACGTCTTCGCCTTGTGCATTGACCAGAAATTCGCCATTGAATAAATCTTCTCCTGTGGCAGCATTTCGGGTAAAAGCTACGCCGGTAGCGCTAGTGGTACCGAGGTTGCCATAAACCATGGCCTGAACGTTTACCGCCGTACCCCATTCGGATGGGATATTGTTGAGTTTGCGGTAGAGCTCGGCCCGACTGTTGTTCCAGCTTTCAAATACAGCAAAAATGGCTCCCCAAAGCTGAGTCCACGGATCAGCAGGAAAATCTTCACCCGTTTTGGCTTTGATAATTGCCTTGAATCGACTCACCAATTCGCGAAGATCATTTACCTTGAGTTCGTTATCTTCCTTAACACCTCTTTCTTTCTTGAGGGTACTGATGATGCTTTCAAATGGGTCTTCTTCGTTCTTTTCGGGTTTAAGTCCCATCACCACATCGCCGTACATCTGCACCAGGCGTCGGTAGGAGTCCCACGCAAAGCGCTCATCACCCGTGCGTTTACCTACACCTTCTACAATATCATCATTTAAGCCCAGGTTAAGTACCGTATCCATCATACCGGGCATGGAAACCCGGGCGCCAGATCTTACGGAGATCAAAAGTGGATTGTCGGCATCGCCAAAGGTGGTGCCCATCACTTTTTCCAGATGTTTGATACCGGCCTCTACTTCTGCCTTAATAGTTATATGGCAAACGTCTCGCCCCGCGGTATTGTATAGGGTACAAACCTCAGTGGTTACGGTGAAGCCAGGCGGAACCGGAACACCAATCAGGTTCATTTCGGCAAGGTTGGCACCTTTACCGCCTAGTAATTCTTTCATTTTGGCATTGCCTTCTGCCTTGCCATCGCCGAATGTATATACATGCTTTTTCAAGGCTCTAAGATTTTGTTTAGAAAATGGTTTCCCGCCCTTAGCAGGGCATTGTTCTTTCAAAATAAAGCAATAAAAACGGGTCTTTCTCTGATGGTGCTCATTGCCTTCTTTGATTTAAATCACCAACTGTATTGACTCTGATCATGGGTGATATAAAAGTCACTTTTATTTTGGGGTATTTTGTTAAGTGTTTGATTCTTAATATTTTATAATTGACCCGAAGGCGGTTTTATGCAAAAAACTGCTTTGTGATGAGGATCACTGAGATTGTTGACGTAGGTCACTTTTTCGGCATCCCAATGGCTATACATTTGCATCAGAGATCAGAACAAAATCCTAGAAAGATGAAAAATTTATTTGTCCTATTTACACTTCCACTATTCCTCGTATCCTTCACCTTGCTTCAGGAATATGTAGACTACAAGATCAGTGATGACTTCACAATGACCATCAAAGGAACTTCTAATGTACACGATTGGGAATCTTCAGTTGAGAAGGTTACCGGTACCGCCAAAGTTACTTTTGACGATAACGGGGCTTTACATATTGAAGCGTGTACCGTGAATATTCCGGTTACTTCCATCAAAAGCACCAAGGGTTCCATTATGGACAAAAAAACCTGGAAAGCACTGAAGTCAGATGAATACGCCAATATCAAGTACCAATTGACTGATTTTGGCAACCTGGTGAAATCCAGTAATGGATTTACTACCAATACTACTGGTAAGCTGACGATCGCCGGAAAAACCAAGACTGTTAACATTAGTGTTAAGGGTCGCGAGCTGGACAATGGTTCCATTGAAATTACGGGGTCTAAAGCCTTGAAAATGACTGATTACGGTATTGATCCTCCTACTGCATTACTGGGAGCTATGACTACCGGCGACGATGTAACGATTGAATTCCGAGTTATTTTAAGTCAACAATAAATAATTACTGTAAACTTTTCCCCTCACAACCTTTAAAATCACTTCTTATGAAAAACTCAATTTTAATATCCAGAGTCTTTGCAGCCGTACTTGTGTTGGTTTTTTCAACTGGCCTTATGGCGCAGCGTGCACAAATTGACAACTTCCGTCCTTATGACCAGACAGGTGTCAATATTTTTGAAACACCGAAAGATATGAATACCTCCTTCGATGGAGTGAAAGTTAGAGTAGGTGGTGCTTTTGCACAACAATTTCAGGCATTGAACCACGAAAATGCAGCGTTTAAAGATACCGCAGGAAGCGTAGTGAATGGATTGTATGCCATGAGTCCTGGCTTTAACCTGGCTACCGCCAACCTCAACATTGACGTACAGTTGGAAGATGGCGTAACCCTGAATATGGTAACCTACCTTTCTTCACGTCACCACGCTGAAGCATGGGTAAAAGGGGGCTACATTCAGTTTGATAAACTGCCTTTCTTCAACAGCGAAACCATTGACGAGTTGATGAAAAAAGTGACCATTAAAGTTGGTCACATGGAGGTCAACTACGGTGACGCGCACTTCCGCAGAACAGATAACGGTAATGCCATCTATAACCCATTTGTAGGTAACTACCTGGTAGATGCATTCAACACTGAGATCGGTGGTGAAATTTACTACCGCAACGATGGCGTAATCGCCATGTTGGGTATGACCGGTGGTGAGATCAACGGTAACGTATCCGATCCTGATCCAAACGGAATCGGTAGTACCGAAACTGACGACAAACTGGCCAGAAGCCCGGCGATTCTTGGTAAACTTGGGTACGACAAGCAGATCAATGACGATTTCAGATTCAGAATTACCGGTTCTACTTACTATACCGCTAGTTCCAGCAGAAACCACATCCTCGATGGTGACCGCGGGGGATCTCGCTACTACCTGGTGATGTCTGCTCCTGGTGCAAGTGCAGGTGATGACTTCCGTACCGGCCGTTACAACCCTGGATTTGGGGACGAAGTAACCCTCTTCATGGGTAACGTGTTTATGAAATACCAAGGTTTGGAATTGTTTGGAATCGCTGAATTTGGTAGTGGAAAGAGCTCTAATGAAGTAGATACCAGAAAATTCACACACCTGGCAGCCGACTTGCTCTACCGCTTTGGTGCCAAGGAAAACGTTTACGTAGGTGGTCGTTACAATACTGTAAGTGCTGACGATGTCACTGGTGCAGATATTACCATCAACCGGGTTCAATTGGGCGCGGGTTGGTTTATCACCAAAAACATCCTCGCTAAATTGGAATACGTCAACCAAACTTACGATGGATTTGCAGCTAGCAGCAGACTTGCTGACGGTAAATTCAACGGCATCATGGTTGAAGCAGTCATTGGTTTCTAAGCATTCACTTGAAGAAAAAAGAGAGGGCTGCGTAGGAAAGGTATGCAGCCCTTTCTTTATTATAGGAAATGTTTAAATTTATACTGATGAAAACCCTGACCTCACATCTCAATTTTTGGCTTTTAGGTTTGCTCATTACTTTGCTGACCAGTTTTACGGTGGCTCCACATCTGGAAACAGGATTCAAAACCCTGAAGTACAAGATTCGGCCCACCAGTGTGATGGAAGTGCACGGAAAGACCAACGTCAATGCCTTTTGCTGTGCTTCCAAGGAGCAATTTGCTCCCAAAAACCTCAACTATCAAATTATTCCCGGTACTTCCAAAATCAAATTCCAGAATACTTCGCTGAAAATTAAAATCGAGGAACTGGACTGTGGCAACCGAATGATGAACAAAGACCTCTACAAGGCGCTGCTGGCCGATCAGTATCCGGAAATTATCATCGAACTGAAGGAGGTGTACAGTCCCTCCTGCAATGACCTTACACAATGTGGCATGGAGGAAGCCTTTATCGCCAATACGGAGATTACGATCACCTGTGAAACGGAAACGGTCAAAGTGCCCGTACAGGTAACCAAACTTAAAAATCAAAGCTTCCGCATTACCGGAGGAACGGCCCTGCGCCTTTGTGACTTTGCCATCAATCCACCTACAGCAATGATGGGACTGATCAAAGTGAAAGATACTATTGAGATTAGCTTTGATCTTTATATCGATCTGGTTTGATCATCTTTTTTCTAAGTAATGGGCACTATTTCCGCACGTCATTTGTGCTTAAGACGGGAATACGGTAAATTCACCGCCGTCAACAGCCTAAACCCACATGCCAGCAAACACCATTGATGAAGTCATCGCCCGATTGGAGGGCATCATTTCCGAATGTATCGAAAGGGAAGATCCGCTTGGATTTTTTGCCGTTTTGTACCACAAGGTAACGGTCAAAGTCAAAGAAGGCATTGCAAACGGAGATTTTGAAAATGGCCCCCGCATGGAGCGCCTGGATGTGGCTTTTGCCAATCGATACCTGGAAGCCTATGATGCCTACCAACACCAGCAACCCGTGACCGATTCCTGGCAGCGGGCATTTGCATTACAATCTAATTACTGGCCCATCGTTTTGCAACACCTGCTGATGGGCATCAATGCTCATATTAATCTCGACCTGGGCATTGCCTCCGCTGAGATCTCCGAAGGCGACAACATCGATGACCTCAAACACGATTTTGATAAAATCAACGACATTCTTTCTTCCCTGGTCAATGATGTTCAGGAAGACCTGGCCCGCATTTGGCCGACCTTGTTAAAGATCCTCAAATGGAGTAAAAAAACGGATGATTTTCTGGTAGATTTCAGTATGGTGCTTGCGCGAAATGGGGCCTGGAAGTTTGCGAAAAGCCTGGCCGGTAAATCACCGGAAGAACTACCCGGTTTAATCAAAATTCGCGATGGTAAGGTAGCTGCCAATACTCGTTTTATTATCATAAAAGGAATGATTCCGACCATCGTCTTTGGCATCATCCGCATTGGAGAACGGGGTAGCGTGGGGCAAAAGATCGCCGCGTTAAAAGATTGAACATTGAGGGGAATACGGTAAACCAAATAGCTGTTACTAATAAACAAACCAGTTATGAAAAAGAACTTTCTGATGTGTGTCCTTTTGGGACTGGTCTTTCAATTAGCTGCGCAAAAAGACCAAAATATAGTTGTTTTTAAATCACCAAATCAGCAATACTCAATTGTGGTTCAGGAGGAATCGCTTCCCGATCTGGTGAGGAAGATTGAATACCGGTTGGTTGACGTGTTGAGAGAAGATACTATAAAATTAATGACCGTATTAAGGCATGACCTTCCTGCACCCGTCATCTTTTGGGTGGGGGAAAACCGTTTGCTTTATGAAAGGCATAACTTTGGTGATGCTCCCAGCATTGTGTTGAGGAACCTGTTGACAAACGAAGAATGGTCAACAGAGGGATTTTTACCCGTGCAGGCTGCTCAAAGCAAAAACTTTTTGGATACCCAAAATGAAGTCTTGATTTACTTTAAACCTGGAGCAGAAAGTGACGGCTTTAAAACGAGTTTATGGAAGTTGGAATTACAGGGTAGAAAAGTAGAGAAGCTGTACACTTTTAATGCAAATTTTGACTTTGACTATCCCGTAGTGAATATGAACCATAATGACAGAACCCTGAGCTTCCAATATTGGGAGGCCCAGGGTTCTGATATGGTTGAACACGAAGTAAAGATCGATTATTGAGCTTATTCCATTAGCTTAATCTTATCAATGCGGATTACCGCTTCCCGGTCAATGGCCAGCCGTAGCTTGACCACCGTTCCTTTGGGCAGTGGATAAGGTGCCGGAAAATTAACGGTGGCACACTGATACCCATCAGTAGTCGGTGCAGGAATCGGGAGGTCATAAATGACCTGATAGTTACCCGGTGAACCGGCAATCGGTTGGGCCAATCGCAGCTGATTCGGTCGGGTGTAAGCACGAAGCAAGGGATCACCGTTATCCCGCGGATTCTTTGGCTCAAGCTTAAAAGGAATACCCCTTATGGAGGAGGGCTCATAATCAAAGAAGTCATAGCACACTTCAGCCGAGACGTAATCGCGATCAGCGTAGGCCTTATTAATTTCCACGGAAGTGTAGAAATGATTGCCGGCTACAATCCTGGTCGTGCTGGTATTTCCGACTATAAAATCATTTTCGCCATTGTGGTAGTAAGTCTCATAAGTCACATTAGAGCCGATAGTTCCCGGCTCTACAGTAGTGTGCGTTTGATTTACTTCATAAACTTGTGCTTTCACGTTAAACAGGGACAAAGGAATGAAAGCAAGCAGCAAGGCCAGTTTGGTCATAGGGAAATTTTCTTAGGTTTAACTAGTAAAAATATTGGTTTCGATATTTCTCCGATTGACGGAGTGGTTGAAAATCTCTACTATCTTTTTAGCAATACCGGTCCATCCGAAATTTCTCCTGGCAAATTTAGCTCCATCCACCGACAGTTCATTCCGAATATCCTGGTACAAGAGTGGCATGGCCAGCATAGCACCAAATTCCGTAGGGCGATGTGGGTCGGCAAACAATGCCTGGTTGCCAAAGTCAATCAAATCCTTCAGGCCACCGTGCACCGTCACCACACTTGGGGTACCACAGGCCATTGCTTCAATGGCCACCATACCAAACGGTTCGTAACGAGATGGCATGGCAAAAACGCTGGCCGCCCGGTAAATATTGGCCAGGTCTTCATCTGCAATGTAACTTTTCCAAACAATTCTGTCTTCAATACCCAGCTTCTTTGCCAGATCCTTCAGCTTTTTCACCCCTTTCTTATCCTGTGCCGATCCATCGCCACCAATGGCGGCAACCAGACGCGCTTCGGGTTTTAGTTCAAAAACGGTCGGTAGGGCCTTGATCAGCAGGTCATAGCCTTTGTTGTGCGCCATGCGGCCCAGCGTCAATATGTCAAAGGGTTCCATATCGTGCTGTAGCCGAATCTTCTGAATTTCCCGGGAAGGCACCGGAAAGAAGCGATTTTCATCAATCCCTGGAGGGACCATGGTGCAGTTTCGTGGCAGCATATCGTATTGCTGGGTCAGCAGCTCCACCTGCGGAATGGTGGTGGCAATGACGTGACTACACATTTGGTAAACAAAAAACTCCTTACGGATACGCTCCTTAAAGCGGTATTTGGTTTCCATCTCCTTTTCGTCCATGTCGCTACCCATGCTGTGCTGTTTCCACCAGCCCAGGGAGTGAGGTGTATGCACATGCGAAATACCCAACTCTTCGGCTATTTTCTGTCCGGCCCAGCCGGCATCCCAGTAGTGGGAATAAACCACATCGTATTTTTTGCCTTTACGGCGAATGGCGGCCAGCGTATTGGTCACAAACTGACCCACGTGATCGTGCATATCTTCCTTGCGAATAAAATCCTTACCGCCAAACGGAATACGCCACACGCGGTAATTGTCATTGACTTTATCGTATTCGGGTTGGTCTTCAAACTGGCGGGTGATGAGGTCCACCCGTTTGCCCAAACGGCTAAAGCGGTCAGCCAGTTCTAATACATAAACGACCTGCCCACCGGTGTCGGGTTTGCCCAATTCAGGAGTTGCGCTGACATATCCATGCAGCGATATCATTAATATGGATTCCATAATCAAAAGATTTGGTTATAATTATTCTAAAAATGTTCAACGGAATCTTGTTCGCTAAAGCAGCAGCAATTAGACCACAATTTTCAGCTGATGACAAGCCGCGATGTACTGCGCCGCCGACCAAGCCTGGTACACTTTACCCATGGGATTTCCTGTGGTGCCGTGCGCCCATTCGTTAAATTCCCACTCTTCACTAATGCCGCGTTTGTTGAGCAGGGCCAGTTTGTACAGCTCACTTAGGGCCATATCACGCTGCCCGAGCTTGTCGATAAATTGCACCCAAAAGGCGCCAATGAAGGGCCAAATGCCTCCATTGTGGTAATGGTTAGGTAGGTTAAGTAGATTCACCGTATAATAGGCCCGCCAGTCGGGGTCACCCGGACTGACTACGGGATATACATTCCGGATGGGATAGGGGTCATTAATGCCCACACCCAGCATAAAACGGAAGGCCAGGTGGGCCTTATCAGCGTCGATCACATCGTAGAGAAAGGCCAGAATATTGCCGTAGCTATCACAACGCCAGCTGAAATCGAAGGGTGTAATCTGAGCCACCAGGTATTTGGTATCACCCAGCGAAAACTGCTGTTCGGCGAAGTTTACCGACTGCGACAGTTTCTGCTGCGTGGAGGGCCAAAAATTGGACAGGATTTCCTTCTTGATGACTTGCGCCCAGCGGATATAACCACCTGCAGCTTCATAGTCGCCCAACATTTCCTTTAATCGGCCAAAGCAAATATTGGCGCGGTACCAGAGAATCTCATCGTAAAGTACGTGGTAGCTGCGGCCAAAGAGGTCGGTCCAGTCACCGGCTTCCGGTATTTCCAGCAGGGCGTCATTGTTGCCATCGTGGGCGCTCAACCAGTTCATTACCTGTTGAAGATCGTAGATGTGTTCCTTTAGGAAATCAATATCCTCCGTCACCTTAATGTATTCGTAAAAGGCGATGACCACCCAAAGTCCACTATCGATGGAGCAAATACCACCCACACCGGAATAGTCAGGAGCCTGATCGGAAAGGCGTACATTGGCGGGGATTTGCCCATTAGGAGAAAGGTGCTCCAGCAAGGTCAAAAATGTTTGTCGCTGACATTGGTGAATCTCATCATCATTAATGAGTGGCAGAGAGCCGATGATGGTGATGGCGCCGTCTCGTGCCCAAACACTGTGATAGTTTTCATCCGTACCATGAGCCTCATTGTGCTCGATGGGGCAGGCCAGAAAGCCCAGCGGGGAGATATTCATCTTTAGTGCACTCACCGCTTTTTGATACCCTTCCAGGATGAGGGCAAATTTATCATCCTTCTCATCAATCACCGGATGATCGGTTTTCTGCTGGATAAAATATGCTTCGTGTGGAGACTCGTCCTTGCTGAGGTCTTCCAATGCCTCGTGCGGCAATATGCCGTAAAACACCAGTCCTTCCACTACACCAATATCTCTGGGATGTTCGGCGTGATAGACCTGCTGGTATTTGGTGATTTTGTATAGTTCTTCGCGGGCGTTGCTTACCGCAATACCTTTGATTTCCTTCAGGGTAAACATGGCCGCATCATTGCCACTATCACCGGCTACAATCACATTTTCGGTGGTGAGGTTGAGGTATTTGAGCAGCCATTGCAAGGCATTGCCTTTATTGGCCCATTTTGGTAGGATATCGAGGTACTTATCACCGGAATAGACCACGTTGACATCTAATGGCGAATCCATGAAAGTCTTTTCAATTTGTAGGATGTCATTGGGGGTGGCATCGTACAGAAAATAACTTCGCTTGTAGGAATGCTGAAATTTCTGCGGCTGCAATTTGATGTTGAAGGGCAGGTCACTGACGATATTCTCTACCATAGTAGCATCCCACCCTTCGTCGAGGATTTCATCAAATTCCTTGATGACTGCCCCGTTGCGAAAGTCGTAGATATGGGTACCCACACCACCGATCACAAAGCTGGGTTCCGGCAATATTTTCTTTTCGATCAGTTTTAGAACATCATCGTACAGCCTACCGGTGTTGTAGGTCAACATAGCGTGATGGCCATTACTGTATTTCTCCCAGACCGGGGTGAATTTTCCACCTAATGTCCGTAAATCAATTAGCGTATTGTCGATGTCGAACGACAGCAATTGAATATCATAGGTGCTCGTGACACTTTGATTCTCCATATATATTAAAATGATCTGGTTAAGGAATTGTTCTGAGAAATTGTTTGAAACCTGAATGGTTGTTTTTCAAACAAACTCCGGTGATAGGTGCCCAAAGGTACCAATAAAATGGGACTTTTTTGGGATTGGCCTTCATCACCTTGCAGAAGCATGGTGAAAATCAAATGCTTGATATGCGAATCATTATTTAAATTTATCGCTATAAACGACCATTTATGGATGTACTCAAAGTTGTCATAATCCGCTCTCTTAAAGGACGATCGCTAGTCATTTTTGCAGGCCTCACTGTGGCAATCTACGCCTACATGTGGCTGTTGCCCATCCCGAAAATGAATGAATTTTTAGGTGAAGAAAAAATTCTTGACATACAGTCGTGGGGATATGATTCGGTCATGGTGACAGATCTATTTAAAGCACTGGGAAAGGAGGGGCGAGATATCTATCTGTATCAACAACTCCCAGCCGATTTGCTCTTTCCGTGGGTTTATGTGCCTGCGCTGTGTTTGCTGATTGCTTTGTTGTTGCAAAAGGTGAATTTATTGGAAAGTCGTTGGTTTTCTTTGTGCTTTCTGCCGATTGCCTGCGGAGTATTTGACCTGCTGGAAAATACGGGCATTATTTACCTCCTTACTCACCACGATTCATTCACGGCCACCTCGGTTAGCCTGGCGAGTTGGGCTACCCGGCTAAAGACCCTCTTTTTGGGTGCAAGTGGGGGGAGTATCTTGGGGTTGCTGCTGCTGTATTTGTATCGGCGAATTTTCTAATGCTTCTGGATTGGGAGGATTTTTTCTAAGCCTTCTTATGTGATCTCTGTGGTTTAAAAACTCGCCGAATAGGCGATTCCCCTTACCTTCTTCTATATTCTTATGTGCCTATGTGGTTCAAATAAAAAACACTGGCAATTAGACCAGCTCAACCAAAATTGATCGGGAGGGTTGGTAACCCGACCTCTATTTGTAATGTCTCTATTTAAAACCCCTCCACGCCAATACGCTCCCGTACATGCTTCCTAATGTTATCCATATTCCCGAAGGCTGCCGTACCACCCGCCGCTGTGGTATTCAGCGCACCCATCAGATTACCGTAATCCAGACAGTCATTGAGGGAGGCTCCGTTGAGGTACTTTTTCAGGAAACCGGCATTAAAAGAATCCCCCGCGCCGATGGCATCCACAAAGCGGTCGGCTTTGAAGGGGGCAACCGTCACCCGTTCCTTATTCGCGATGCCGATGCTGCCGTGTTCGCCACGTTTGATGGCCAGGGTATTGGTATATGGGGTGATTTGTTTAATAGCTACTTCCAGGTCGTCGCAATGGGTGAGGGCTAACAACTCTGATTCGTTTGGAAAGAACACATCAACATAAGGCAGGCAGTTTTGGTAGTTAAAATCCCAGCGGTTGGTGATGTCCCATTGCAGATCGAGAGAGGTGGTCAGCCCAGCATTTTTTGCACGTCGGAAGAGTTCAATTACATCGGGTTGTAGCCCTTTTTGTAAAAAGAAGTTGGAAAGGTGTAGGTGTTGAAATGCGCTGCTGTGTTCCCAGGGGACATCCTCGATGGTCAGCAATTCCATTGCTCCACAGTAGGTCACACAGGCACGATCCTGGTCGTAATTGAGCAGCACGGATATTCCGGTGGGGTGGGAGGGGAATGTTTTAATATAATCGGTGTTGACGCCACTTTTTTGAAGTTCGCGTAATACCAGTTCTCCATAGCTATCCTGCCCGATAGCGCTACAAAAGCTGGTCTTTACTCCGAGTGCCGAAGCATTAGCCGCCAGTATCGCCGAGGAACTGCCCAGCGCCAACGTCATCTCATTGGCTACAATCTCGGTACCCACCTGTGGCACGCCTTGAATATCATTCAAAATCAAATCAACATTAAGTTCTCCGACAACGAGTAGATGTGGATTGGACATGATGTAGGTTTTTGCGCAAGATAATGATGTTGGATGAAATGGAGGGAATGGAAGAAATGTCAACTACCCCTATCAGGAGGATTGAGAATTCAACTTTAAAAGGGACAGCCTTTGCTGCGCTCTTGGCATGGCGTGCTTAGAAAATAGCGCGCAAAACAGCGAAGGGTATCGTTCAGCCATCTATTTTTTAGGAACCACAGACCTGTCCCGCTGAAAGGAAACCGATAGGTCGGGAAGGCACATAAGGAAGAATGGATAGGAACGACAACAGGAACAAAAGATCACCGAAGTTTGCTTAGAAAAAATCCAAAGTGGATTTTTATCTAAAGCCAAAAAATCTTGTTAATCCGGTAAATCCTGTCTGAAAAAAAATCCATGTCTAGTGAGCCCTTTTGCAGAAACCGCCAGATTTCGGCAAAAGGGGATACATGATGTTGACTTTGGGGGGACAAGATTGACAAGATTTACATGATTTTCAATGCATTAGAGAAAAATCCGGATGGATTTTTTCTAATGTGCTTTGCGCCTTCGCGGCTTTGCGAGATCAATAAAAAACACGATCAAAAGAATCGGCAATCCGCCCAAAATGAAAGAAACACTCATTCCATCCTGGAGCCCCACATTCCATCCACTCCTTCCACTCCCATATTTCTTCCATCTAAAAATCACCACTTACTCGCCAACCTCCCCGGATCAGCCTCATAAATGATCTTATATACCGCCTCAAACACATCTTCCGGATTGGGTTTGGTGAAGTAATCGCCATCCGAGCCGTAAGGTGGGCGGTGGGCCTTGGCGGTTAGGGTGACGGGTGGTGAATCCAGGTAGCGGTAGCCGTTTTGCTTTTCGAGCACCTCCTGCATCATATAGGCCGTGGCGCCTCCGGGTACGTCTTCGTCGAGGAAAAGGATACGGTTGGTCTTTTTGAGGGATTCAACGATGCGTTTTTCCAGGTCAAATGGTAGTAGCGTTTGCACATCGATTAGCTCAATGGAAATGCCGTGTTGTTCCAAAAGTGGTAATGCCGCCTGAGCAACGCGTACGCAGGAACCGTAGGTGACCAGGGTGAGGTCTTTACCTTCTTTGAGTACTTCCGGTACGCCCAATGGTACCGTATATTCCCCAAGATTAGAGGGCATCGGTTCTTTCAAACGATAGCCGTTTAGACATTCAATGATCAATGCAGGATCATCGGAATGCAGCATGGTATTGTAAAAACCGGCGGCCTGGGTCATATTTCTGGGCACCAGTACATACATCCCTCTCAGTGCATTGAGGATCATACCCAGCGGCGAACCGGAGTGCCAGATACCTTCCAGGCGGTGACCACGGGTACGGATGATGGCGGGTGCTTGCTGGGTGCCATTACTGCGATAACGCAGCGTAGCGAGGTCATCGGTTAGTGGCTGTAGGCCGTAGATGAGGTAATCGAGGTATTGAATTTCCGCAATGGGGCGCAGTCCTCGCATCGCCATACCGATGGCTTGTCCCATAATCGTCCATTCCCGGATACCGGTATCGAAGATACGGTGTTGGCCGTATTTTTCCTGTAGGCCGGCAAATCCCTGATTTACATCGCCAATGTGCCCTACATCCTCGCCAAAAGCAAAGAGGTTGGGATGATCTTTCATGGCTTGATCAAAAAAAGCATTCAGAATCTGGTAGCCGTTGCGCTTTTTTGGATGTTCATCGTAAGTAGGGGCAATAATGGGCACATTTAGTGCGGCATTTTTTGAAGAACTATATAAATGTGTGTGGTAACGCTTAAAGCCCAGGTCTTTCACCTGAGTGAGCCAGTTGCTCAGCTCTTCCGGAACCGGTTGGTTGTGGGCCAGTAAGGCAATCTTCATGCGTCTGGCATTTTGTGTCAACTCACTCACTAATGGGTGGTTGTTTTGTTCCAGTTCTTTCTTCAGAGCTGCTACTTTTGGGCTATCTACATTAATATTTTCGTAGATGCCTTTCAGTTCCCGCAGCTTCACCTGTGAAGGGCTGTTGAACGCTTTCCAGGCGCGATCTTTGGCGGCTTTAGCTTCTGCTTTAGCCCGCATCTTAATTTCATGAATCTGGTCGGGCGTAGCAATTTCTTGCTCCAGCATCCAGTGCTCCATTTGTAGGATGCAATCGTGGTTTCTTTCCCATTCCAGGCGCTCCTGATCCTTATAACGCTCGTGCGAGCCGGAAGTGGAGTGTCCCTGTGGTTGGGTCAATTGCATGACGTGAAACAGGGCTGGAGCATGTTGTTCTCTGACTTTTTTGACTCCCCTACGGTACATTTCCATAAGGGCAGCATAGTCCCAGCCATTGGCAGTGTAAATGTCCACTCCCTGTTCATTCTTATTGGCTTTAAAGCCATGTGTTGCTTTGGAAATGCTGGCTTTGGTGGTCTGGTATTTGATCGGCACACTAATGCCATAACCATCATCCCATACCGAGATGGCAAGGGGTACCTGCATCACTCCAGCAGCGTTGAGTGTTTCCCAGAATATGCCTTCCGAAGTACTGGCATCACCTATGGTACAAAAGCATACTTCATTGCCCTTATCGGAAAAGGTGGTGCTGTCAGCCAGGGTAGGGTGGTTGCGATATTTCTTAGAGGCCAGGGCCAATCCCAGCGCACGGGCCATCTGACCGGCTGTGCTGGAGATATCGGCACTAATGTTGACCTGTTCGAGATGATTGAGCCAATTGCTGGACTCGTCGAGTAGTGGAGCGGCAAAGTGTCCGTTCATTTGCCTGCCACCGGAAAAGGGATCGTTTTCGGCATCAGCGTATAGCTGGGCAAAGAAGTCTTCTACTGTAGACAAGCCGAGGGCAAACAAAAGCGTTTGATCGCGGTAGTAACCGGAACGGAAATCGCCCTTTTTGATGAAATGCGCAAGGGCCACCTGTGGCACCTCCTTTCCATCGCCCAGAATGCCAAACTTGGCTTTCCCGGTAAGCACCTCCCGGCGCCCGATGATGCTGACCTCGCGGCTTAGGCAGCAAATTTCAAAATCTCGTAAAATAGTGGCCTGATCCAGGCCTGCAAATAAACTATTAGTATCCGAAGGATAATCGACTGGTGAATTCTTTACCATTGTTAATTTGGTTTGGTTGAAGGGTAGATTCAGTCAAGGACCTTGTGTACAAGGGTGGTGATTTGACGTGAATCAACGCTGGTGGATGACCAGATTCGATAAAGATACGAAGAATCTTGATCATCAGAAGCACGAAATTTAATTTCAACTGCTTCTGAAAAGCGACTGCGAATTTACGAAAAATTCGGCAGATCCCCTAAAATTATATAACATATTTCAATCTGGAGTGTTCAATACAGAACGTGCTGCTCAGTTGTGACCCGCAGGAGCAAATATCCCCGGGAGAAAGGGGCTGTTGTGACTTTTTTTGGCCGGGGCGTCATAAAGACAACCAGTAAAAAATGGGAATCGACAAGGTTAACATCTCATTAACTAAATAGCTAAGTGAAAACTTTTATTTTGCTGTGAATTCCCATAAATTTGTAAACATATCTTTAAACTAAAACACAATCAGGATGAAGAAGTTTATTTCCGTACTAGCGCTCTTCTTGGCGTTTGGTTTGACCGTTTACGCTCAGGATACCGTTGCGCCAGCTGATGCGCCAGCGACTGAAGAAGGTGCTCAAATGGATTTTGAAGCTGAGTTAGTAGACTACGGCACGATTGAGCAGGGGTCTGATCCTTATCGCTTTTTTAACTTTACCAATACCGGTACGGAGCCACTCGTCATTACACATGCTAAAGGTAGCTGCGGATGTACCGTGCCTACTTATCCAAAAGAACCAATCCTGCCCGGAGAAACCGGCCAGATCAAGGTAAGATACGATACTAACCGTCTTGGACCATTCACAAAGCGCGTAACTTTGACTACGAATGCCAGCGACGAAAATACTGTATTGACCATCAAAGGGAAAGTGGAAAAGAAACCAGAGCAGCCAGAAGGCGTTCCTACGAATGAAGGTGGCATGTTCAATAACAACTAATTTCCCCGACTATTTTACGATAAAAAAGCCTTTCGGTACTCACCGAAAGGCTTTTTTATTTTCCATTAGCAGCTCCCAAAAAAATAAAAAAAACCCTTGCTTACTGGAAGCAAGGGTCTCTAACCCAAACAAATAAACACAAAAACTACTTTAAGATGTTACAATATTAAAGCCTTTTGACGGAAAAGGCAATTATTTTATGTTTTTTTTTCACGCCTATCTGATGTTAGGTCACGATAGTTTATTTGTTGATTATCAGGTTTTTAAATGTTGTCTATACATGCAATGAATGGCAGATACGGGCTATATATGGAGTCACGGATTGCTTTTTAAGATCATCTGGATTATATTTTTTATCTTTTCATTTGCAATATTTGTTTAATTGTGACATGACAAAAGCGAATATAATAACCTTCATTGTTCTTAAAATGATGGGTTGGGGTGTTTTTTTGTGACAATTATACGGTAAGCGGCCAAAAGACCCTAATTCGAACGGTTTGATTTGTAATTTTTCCTAACTTTAAGCTTTGCAACTCAAATGCCATTGTATGCGACTAATTAAACTACTTCTCGCTCTCTCTTTTACTGCGGGCTTGCTCTATATTGGTACTATCCATCATCCGTTTGGGGTGGCCCTTCCACCAGTTGGTGACTTTTTTAATCCCTTTCGTGGGTTTTGGCAAAATGCCGAAAAGGCTACTCCCGAAACCAGCCTTCAGCTCTCCTTCGATGAACTCGAATCAGAAGTGAAAGTCGTCATGGATGAGCGCCTCGTCCCACATATCTTTGCAGCATCATTGACCGATGCTTTTTTTGTGCAAGGCTACCTGGCGGCTCAATATCGCCTATGGCAAATGGACATTACCATTCGCTCTACCGGCGGGCGGCTGGCAGAAGTACTGGGAGATCGATTGCTGGAAAGGGACCGCCTGCAACGCCGTAAAGGCATGCGCTGGGCTGCTGAAAATGCAGTAGCCGCCTGGAAGGAAAGTAAAGACTGGCCCTGGATCGAAGCTTACGCTGCCGGAGTGAACGCACGCATTGCAGAATTGACCCCGGAGGATTATCCGCTAGAATTTAAAATGCTGAATTACGAACCCGAGCCATGGAGCCCATTCAAGACAGCACTACTGGTCAAAAGCATGGCGGAAACCCTCTGCGCCCGCAACCTGGATCTGGAGTCCTCCAATATGCGGTCCATCCTGGGGGCAGAGCTTTTTGATTTTCTTTATCCCGAAACCAATCCGCAACAATCACCCATAATTCCAAAAGATACTCCCTGGCCCTTTGATCCCATTGCCGTAGAGGATTCGCTAAATGAGACCGAAATAAGCCAAAATCTACCACCATTCCGACTGTATCCCAATCCACCCGAGTTTATTGGAAGTAACAATTGGGCCGTTTCCGGTAGCAAAACGGCAAGTGGAGCGCCAATTCTGTGTAATGATCCACATTTGCAGTTAACCCTTCCAAGCATTTGGTACGAAGTACAGGTACATACTCCGGAGGTTAATGCTTATGGTGTCAGCCTGCCCGGTGCACCAGGGATTGTGATTGGCTTTAATGAGCACATTGCCTGGGGAATGACCAATGTTGGGCAGGATGTACTGGATTGGTATGCACTGCAATGGGCCGATGACAATAAGAATGCCTATCTATTGGATGGCCAGCCACAGCAAGTTTCTGTTCGTGAGGAGGTCATTAAGGTGCGGGGAGCGGCCGAACCGGTAGTGGAAAAGGTGAAATATACCGGTTGGGGTCCTGTTGTGTATGATCATGGTGATTCTCCTTACACCGATATGGCCATGCGCTGGGTAGCCCACGATCAGCCTCTGGTACGTGATCATTACGAAATGGGGGCCTTCATTGGGTTAATGAAAGGCAAAAACTATAACGATTATTCTTCAGCCATCAGCAATTTTGATAGTCCGGGGCAAAATTTTGTCTTTGCCTCTCGCAAAGGAGATATTGCCATCAAGGTACAAGGAAGATTTCCCTTACGGAAAAAGGAACAAGGTCGCTTTGTTCAGGACGGTAGCCATTCAGCGGCAGCCTGGCAAAGTTTTATTCCCAAATCTCAGATCCCACAGGTGCTCAATCCTCCCCGTGGCTTTGTGGCTTCCGCCAATCAACGATCCACCGACGATACCTACCCTTATTACTATTTGGGAGGATTTGATGACTACCGGGGGCGCTATCTCAGCCAGCAACTGGAACAAATGGAAAACATCACCGTCGAGGATATGATGAAGTTACAGAATAATAATTTTAGCCTGAAGGGCAGTGAAGGCCTTACCTCTTTACTGGCCTTGCTGGATGAGCGCCAACTCGATGAAAAGGGAAAAGAACACCTCCAATTACTCAAGGCCTGGGACTATCGTTTTGAAATGGAGGAAAAAGCACCGGTGCTGTTTGAAGAATGGTTTGACCGCAGTTATAGTCTGACCTTTGATGAGGTGATAGCCTTTAAGGATTCGGTAGAGGTTTTATATCCGGAGACCTGGCGTTTTATCGCTTTATTGAGAGAGCATCCTGAACACCAATTGTTTGATATTCAAGAAACCGCAGCTATTGAAGATGCCCGCGCCGTAGTCACACAGGCATTCCAGGAAATGGAAAAAGACCTTGCGGAAAATTATCCTGATGACAACTATAATTGGCGGGAATACAAAAATACCAGTGTCAATCACCTGGCCCGAATTCCTGCCTTTTCCCGGACCGGTATTGCTGTAGGAGGGTATGGCGAAGCACTCAATGCCACCAAGCGGGCTCACGGCCCTTCCTGGCGCATGATCGTCGACTTGCAAGAATCTGGTAAAGCATACGGCGTGTACCCCGGTGGCCAATCTGGCAATCCCGGTAGTCCGTACTATGATATGATGATTGACCAATGGGCCAAAGGCGAATACAATCAGCTGTGGCTCATGGGAAATGCCGATGAGCAGGGGCATCCCATATTATCAACTTATACCTTTACAAAACAATAAGATGCGTCTACTTTTAAGTGTTATCGGAATTATTCTTTTTGGTTTTTTGGCTCAGCTGTTCTTACCCTGGTGGAGCTTGATGTTAGTGGCGGCAGCTGTCGCATTTTTAACTAAAGTCCCTCCGCTAGCTGGCTTCTGGAGTGGATTGCTGGCAGGTATTATATTGTGGGGCATTTATGCAGCAGTGATCAATTCGGGCAATGATGGCCTGTTGGCATCAAAAATTGGCGCATTGTTTGGTGGTCCCGCCATGATGGTGGTATTCATGACCGCTTTGTGGGGCGGGCTAACCGGTGCATTGGGCGCACTGTGTGGTAGCTTATTGCGTGGGGTGAATGCATCCACAAATTGATATTTGTGAAAGCAGCTGGTGGAATAGACCTTAATAATGAGTGATTTTGTCGAATATTCTTGACAGGAAACCGATGAAATGGTTATTTTTCTGCTAAAAGATTTGAACAGGTATGAAAAGTAAATATCGCCGAAAGGCGGAAAAGAGGGTAAAAGAAAAGATAGAATTTCACAAGCATTTGCGTTCATTTATCATTGTAAATCTCATCATGCTGGCCATGATCCTCTTCAACGGTGGAAGTTGGATCTGGATGATGGGCATGTTTTTCTGGGGCATTGGTTTGTTTTCTCACTATATTAAGATTTATGGCTTGGGAAAGAAAGGGTACCTGAGCCAGGATTGGGAGGAAGAAATGATCCAGGACGAAATGAGAAAGATGGGAGGTGAGGAAGACGATGACCACCTTGAACTGGATCGCATCAAAGAGAAAAAACCACTTTACGACGAACGAGATTTGGTTTGATCATATGAGCACAAAAGAAGAGCAGTACAAAAAAGCGAAAAAACGGGTAGAAGCCAAGAAGGGCTTCTATGGTCATTTCGGCAGCTTTATCGCAGTGATGGCTTTCCTTTTTTTATTGAATATATTTACCTCCTACGGTAAGTGGTGGGTTATCTATCCCTTTCTGGGATGGGGCGTTAGCGTCGTCATTCACTATTTCTCCGTTTTTGGATTGCCTTTTATAAATCATGGTGATGATTGGGAAGAAGAAGCCATCCGCCGTGAAATGGAAAAGATGCAACGTCGCGGCTTGCCGGAGTCAACTTCTGAGGAGGAAGAGTTTCTCGATCTTCCGGAACTGAAAAAGGAAAAGGATACAAAAAAATGGAATGAGGACGACCTGGTGTGATTGTCACTTTCCACCTAAGCGCAAAACACCTCCGACATTCCACCTCCGGCTCAATCCTATATTTTGCCCACTCAATATCCAGGCTCCTCCCACAAAGGCTCCGAAATAGGGGGTGACCGGTACAAAGAAGGTTCCTCCTGCGCGCAACCATCGTGATCCACTTCCCGCACCAATATTGGTATCCACACCGGTATTAATGGTGTGAAAATATTCCAACCAGCCATCAATATAAAACCAGGGAGCTCCGTATCCCATGCGAAAAAGTAGGGGAATGGCGGTTTGGGCATCGGGAATAACCCGAAAGTCAAACCCAGATTGGAGGTTCACGAAATAACCCGAGTTGAATTTGTACTGTGCCTGAAAGCGGCCGGAAAAAGTGGTGGCGCGCTGACCGATTGGGTTCTGGGTATCTGTAGGGTATTTCGAAAGCGGAAAAGTCAGCCCTACGGCAGTGATCAGGTTGAGTTCACCATTTGCCGCAGCCTGATAAAAATTGCGATATTTCAAGAACACCGATCCGTCTTGTAACCCCTTATTGATATCGTCAATTTTGAGATAGGGAACGGTGAGTACAATAGCGGTGCGTTGACTCAGACCATGTTCTAAAAAGAAATTGTAAGACCGGGTATGCAGGTCAATATTTTGCTTTTGCCGTCCAAAATAATAGGTATCAAAAGTCTCCTCCGAATAGGTAATAGCGAAGTCCGTCTGGCCCGGGTTGGGCATAAACCCACTGATCGGGCCCTGAGCAAGTAGCCCGGCAAGGGGCGTTAGCAGACTGAGGCAGAATAAAGATAGTTTCTTGATCATTGTTCAGGTTTGAGCACAAATTAGGATTCTGGCCTTGATTTTTCTGTCGCAATTTTTACATTGGCGCTACCTTGGACAGTTAAGATTAACAAAAGCTTGGGGTTTGAAACCAAAAAATTAGTCTATATTTGAGGCTTCAAAAAAATTAGAAAGTTACCAATTAAAATACTTTGGCGGATAGTCTAGTCATAATTCCTACCTATAATGAGAAAGAGAATATCGTTCGCATGATCGAGACTGTCTTTTCTCTTCCTCACGATTTTCATCTACTGATTGTTGACGATGGTTCACCAGACGGTACCGCCGATTTGGTGAAGCAGGCACAGAAGCAATATCCCGATTCGCTATTTATACTGGAAAGATCGGGTAAGCAGGGTTTGGGTACGGCTTATATTGCCGGCTTCCGCTGGGGATTGCAGCGTCAGTACCAGTATATCTTTGAGATGGACGCCGACTTTTCGCACAACCCCAAAGATTTGCTGCGCCTCTACCAGGCATGCCACAAGGGTGGGGCCGATGTAGCCGTTGGGTCGCGCTATGTCAAAGGCGGAGAATTGGAGAACTGGCCTTTCGACCGCATTGTATTGTCTTACGGAGCTTCCCTTTATGTACGAATGGTGACTTTCATGCCGGTCAAAGATCCAACCGCAGGCTTTGTCTGTTACCGTCGCGAAGTATTGGAAGCCATCGACCTGGATAAAATTCGTTTCGTAGGGTACGCCTTCCAGATAGAGATGAAATTTGCCTCCCGTTCCCTCGGCTTCCGCATTGCCGAAGTGCCCATCACCTTTACTGACCGTCTGGAAGGGACATCCAAAATGTCGAAAGGCATCATCAAGGAAGCCGTTTTGGGCGTATTGCAAATGCGTTTCCGCAGCTTCTTTAATACCTACGCCTGCGCCACTACCTGAGGTATTGCGCTCGCGAAGCCGCAAAGTGGTACTGCCTGTTCGGCGATGAATTTGAACCACACTTTAGTCCCGCTGAAGGGAAACCCGCAGGGTCGGGAAAAGGAACAAAGATCACAAAAGAAGGATTAGAAAAAATCCGACCGGAATTTTTCTAATGCCATAAAAATCATGTCCAGTTTAGTCAACATCATGTAAGCCACTTTTGAGGAAACCGTCAGGTTTCTGCAAAAGCACCTCCGCGCTTCCCTTTCCCACATTCTCCCACTCCCGATTTTCCCACCTGGACGGCATCTCAGCCACCCTTTCCCACCTTTTGACACCCCAAAGGCATTTTTCTAAAAAAAATCACCACCATTCAATCAAGGCATCAAATTCTTTACTCAATTAATTGTCAAAAGTGTTCTTTTTTTGATGATAAAATGATTTTTTTCCTGATTTGGAACCATTTGTGTGGAAAAATTATTAAAAAAGAGTGGGTAAAAGTGGTAATTTGTGTCAAAATACTATACATTTGAAGACACAATAAGTATAAAAAGTGGAAATTGTTCAGTTATTAGGGGAATATGATTGCAAAATTGACGCCAAAGGACGTATGCGCATGCCTAGTGGACTGATCAATCAATTGGGTGAAAATGAGAAGTTGACTTTTGTGGTAAACCGTGGATTTGAGAAGTGTTTGATGCTTTATCCCGAAGCCATGTGGCAGAAAATTTCCGCCGAAGTCAACCAGTTGAATTTATACAATAAAAAGAATCGGGATTTTGCCCGCTACTTTTACCGGGGTGCACAGGAAATGACCATGGATAGTGCCGACCGGATTTTATTGCCAAAGCGTCTGCTCGAATACGCCGGTATTGAAAAGGATGCCATCCTTTCGGCGTATAACGGCAGAATTGAAATATGGGCCAAGCATGAATATGACCAAATGCTTGATGAAGAACCAACGGACTTTTCTGATCTGGCGGAAGACGTACTGGGAAAACTGGATAACCCTCCTCAAATATGAGGCCCTACCACATTCCCGTATTGGCGCAAGCCTGTATCGATGGCCTGAACATCACCAAAAGCGGAATTTTTGTTGATGCCACCTTTGGCGGCGGCGGACATTCTGCACTGATTTTGAATGAATTGGGTGATTCGGGTAAGTTGATCGGTTTTGACCAGGATGAAGATGCCAAACGGAACTTACCGGAAGATGACCGCTTTCTGTTTGTACCCAATAATTTTCGTTATCTCAAGCGCTTTTTAAAATTATATGGTATTCGACAGGTGGATGGCATTTTGGCGGATTTAGGTGTATCTTCGCATCAGTTGGATGAGGCGGAAAGGGGATTTTCTTTCCGCTATGATGCCGCACTGGATATGCGCATGAATCAACAAGGCGCAGTGACAGCGGCACAGGTAGTCAATCAATACGATGCCGATCAACTACAATCACTGTTTAGCCGATACGGTGAGGTGCGCAATGCCAAAACACTGGCACAGCACATAGTAGCGCAGCGAAATGTAGTGGAAATCCGCACCATTGGTGATTTTTTGACGGTCATCGACCCATTGATTCGCGGGCAGCGTCAGCGGTATCTGGCGCAGGTGTTTCAGGCCTTGCGCATCGAGGTGAATGATGAAATGGGGGCTTTGCAGGACTTTTTGCAGCAAAGCCTGGAAGTACTCAAACCCGGTGGTCGATTAGTGGTGATTTCTTATCACTCACTTGAGGACCGCTCGGTGAAGTATTTTCTGAAGGCCGGTAACATCGACGGCGAAGTGGAAAAAGACTTTTATGGCAATATCAGCCGTCCTTTCAAGGTGATTACAAAAAAGGCAATAGTGCCCACTTCCGATGAACTTCGGGAAAATCCCCGGTCGCGCAGCGCCAAATTACGCATCGGTGAAAAGTGGGCAGCAAACGATAAATAATATGGCACAAAAAAAAGGATTCAAATTTTCGGATTTGGGTAACCTGCCCTCAGAATTCATCCTGAAGAATCTGTTCTTCCTGATCTTTCTGGGTTTTTTGGCCATGACATATATCGCCAATTCTCATTACGCAGAACGCAATGTGCGCAAGATTCAGATGTTGCAGAAAGAACTGCGGGAAATGCGCTGGTTTTACATGTCGCTGGAATCAGAAAATATGGTCAATAGCATGCAATCAATCGTAGAGGATCGGGTAGAGGAAGATGGACTGCGATTGTTTCGCGGCGAGACCAATAAAATAGTTGTTGAGGAATAGACCATTCCAAAAATGGAGATGGTACTGAAGATAAGCAAGAAATGGATGTAAAAAATGAAGTCCTTTATCGGGTTTATTTTTTGGTATTTGGCCTGGTTGTGCCAATATCCATTTTGTTGTTTTACAAGACCGTGCAGATCAGTGTAGTGGATGGCAAGAAGTGGAGAGAAGAAGGAGAAAAAGCCTACATCCGGGAACGCCCGATTGAGGCAGAGCGCGGAAACATTATGGCAGCCGATGGGAGCTTGCTGGCTACCTCGGTTCCGTACTTTGACATTTATTTTGATCCGTATGCTTCCTCAGAGGATGACTACTACGACAACCTGGATACCCTGGCTTACTGCCTGGCTACCTACGTCGATGATAGTTATACGGTAGGAGGATACCGCGAATACCTGTTTGATCTGCGGGATACCACCATCAATAAAAAGCGGCACATCCCGATCAAACGCAAAGTGTCTTATTCTGAAAAGCGGGAAATTGAACAGTTTCCCCTATTTAATCTAGGACGGTTTCGCGGCGGTTTTAAGGCCATTAAGCGTAGTGAACGCAAGCGGCCGTTTGGTGTTTTGGCCCGGCGAACGATCGGCTATGTTCGGGAAGAGGCACAGGATATCGGCCTGGAAGGCACTTTTGACGAGGTGTTGGGCGGAAGCCCGGGCTCCGAATTTGCCTTATCTCTGGATATGGTGCAGGTTGATAAATCGCACGACCTCTGGATGCCTTTGGAAGATTTGGCTTCCATCGAACCCAAAAGTGGGGACGATATTTTGACAACGCTGGATATCAATATTCAGGATATTAGTGAAAGAGCCCTGATGAAGGCCATGCGCTACCACGATGCAGAGTGGGGCACCGCCATTGTAATGGAAGTGAAAACCGGAAAAATCCGGGCCATTGCCAATCTTGGTCGGTTGGAGAATGAGTTGGACTGGTACGAAATCTACAACTACGCCATCGGCCGGGGAATTGAACCGGGGTCTACCTTCAAGCTGGCTTCCATTATGGCCTTGCTCGAAGATGATTACATCACCCTGGAAGATTCAATTGATATCGAACACGGAAAAACAACTTTTTACGAAGAGGTCATGGAAGATGCCTCACCGTATAGCTTTAAACTGGATACCATCACCGTGCGCAAAGCTTTTGAAATCTCTTCAAATGTCGGCATTGCCAAACTGGTGGAAAAATACTACGGCACTCCTTCGAAATTGAACGAAAACAAGGGGGCCGCCAAGTTCATTGAAAGGTTAAAGGATTTTAATCTCAACCTGCCAACCGACGTCCGGATACAGGGAGAGGAAATGCCATTTATCAAAGAGGCCTACAGCGAGGAGGATCAGTGGAGTGGTATTACTTTGCCTTGGATGTCAACGGGTTATGAAATGAAATTAACGCCATTGCAATTGCTTAATTTTTATAATGCTGTGGCAAATGATGGTGTGATGATGAGACCCATGCTGGTGGAAGAAATTCAACGATTTGGAGAACCACTTGAAGTCTTCCGGCCCACTGTGGTCAAAAAGCAGGTGGCTTCAAAACGCACCCTGGAACAAGCCCATCAATTGTTGCGTGGGGTGGTGGAAAGAGGTACTGCCCAGAAGTTGTATTCTGAGCGCTTCAGCTTTGCCGGCAAAACGGGTACAGCACAGGTTGATTATAAACGACTGGCCTCAGGTACCAGAATTGGCGGTTATCAGGCGTCTTTTGCGGGGTATTTTCCCGCTGAAGATCCTCTGTATTCCTGCATGGTGGTGATTTACAAACCACGCAAAAATGGGTTTTACGGAGGAGATGTTGCCGGGCCGGTATTTAAGGAGATTGTAGAAAAGTGCTATGAGTCTATTATTGAACTACACGAACCGATCAACGCCGGACCAAGACCACTACTCAGTGAAAGGAGTCTGCCGGTCGGTAGTATCGGATTCAAAAGTGAAATGAAAGGCGTTCTCGATTTTCTGAACCTGAATTGGTACGGAGAGCCGGAGACAGACCTGACGGCCCTGGGCGCAAGTTCGGATAGCCTGATGATGTACAATCGTACCGTACCCGAAGAAACCATTCCAAATGTAGTGGGGATGGGCTTGAGAGATGCACTGTATGTTTTGGAGAACAAAGGGTTGAAAGTAAAGATTTCGGGGGTAGGAAAAGTGGTGCACCAGTCACACTTGCCCGGAACCTCACTGAAGGGACAGACCCTGACCTTAACCTTGAATTAGCGCACTATGAAACACGAACTTAGTGCCATATTGAAAGAAGTTCCCCATTTGGAAATCATTGGGGATAAAAATAAGACAGTTAGTCAACTGGATTTCGACTCTCGCAATGTCAAAGAGGAAAGCCTTTTTGCTGCCTTGCGGGGAACACAAGTCGATGGACATCAATACATTGAAAAAGCAATTGCCAATGGAGCAACTGTGATTTTGGCAGAAGTGTTGCCGGCAACCTTGAACCGGGAAATTACCTGGATCAAAGCCGAAAACAGCGCCGAAACGCTGGGTGTGCTGGCCAGTAATTTTTATGGCCGCCCCACCGAACAACTCCATTTGGTTGGCGTTACCGGAACCAACGGTAAAACCACAACGGTGACTTTGCTGCACCAGCTTTTTCTCGATTTAGGCTATAAAGCCGGGTTGATCTCCACCATTGAAAACAAGATCGGTCATAAACAATTGCCTTCCACGCACACCACTCCCAATGCCGTTGCAATCAACGCACTGCTGGCGGATATGGTGGAAGCCGGATGCGACTACGCCTTTATGGAGGTAAGTTCACATGCGGTAGATCAGCGCCGGATAGCCGGACTGCATTTTGCGGGAGGTATTTTTACCAATATCACCCATGACCACCTCGATTATCACAAAACCTTTCGGGCTTACATCGAAGCCAAAAAGCGCTTTTTTGATGAACTGCCCAAAACGGCTTTTGCCCTGGTCAATATCGATGATCGCAATGGGGAGGTGATGGTACAGAATACCAAGGCAAAGGTGCATAAATACAGTCTGCGCCAAATGGCCGATTTTAAAGCCAGAATTGTTGAAAGCAACCTTTCGGGCTTACTGTTGGAATTTGACAATCAGGAATTTTTCAGCCAGCTCATTGGCAAATTTAATGCCTACAACTTGCTTTCAGTTTATGCTACAGCGGTATTGCTGGAGCAGGAACCGTTGGAGGTCATGCAGGTGTTGAGCCAGTTGCGAGCGGCAGAAGGCCGCTTCGATTATGTACAGGATGCCCAACGAGAGGTGACCGCCATTGTCGATTACGCCCATACGCCGGATGCACTGGAAAAAGTGTTAGACACCATCGTGAGCTTGCGGCAGGCCAACAATCGGGTGATCACAGTAGTGGGCTGCGGTGGTGATCGCGACAAGACCAAGCGGCCCTTGATGGCGAAGGTAGCCTGTGAGTACAGCGATCAGGTGATCCTGACCTCTGATAATCCCAGAACGGAGGTACCTGTAGCCATTATCGCCGATATGCAGGAGGGCGTGCCGGCTTACGCCAAACAAAAGGTGCTGGTGATAGAAGACCGCAAATCGGCCATACTGACGGCCAGCCGGATGGCGCAAAAGAGCGATATCATCCTGGTGGCCGGCAAAGGACACGAAAAATACCAGGAAATTAACGGGGTTAAACACCCCTTTGACGATAAGCAGATTCTGAAAGAAGAATTTGCGGGCTATGGTTAAAACCGTTCGAAACCATTATTAACAACGAATAGAACCACTTAAAACGACATGCTAGTTGAACTGATTGAATGGATTAACCAAACTTTTGACGTAAATATTGAAGGAGCTCGTCTCTTCCAATACATCTCCTTCCGGGCTGGAGTAGCCATGATCCTCTCCCTGGTCATTTCCATGATCTTTGGTGGGCGGATCATTCGCTTTCTCCAACGCTTGCAGGTGGGAGAGTCTGTTCGAGACCTCGGTCTTGCCGGACAGAAGCAAAAGCAGGGTACCCCCACCATGGGTGGGGTGATCATCATCATGGCCATATTGGTGCCTTGCCTGTTGATGTCCCGATTGGATAACATCTATATTCTGCTGATGATCATCAGTACCGTATGGATGGGGTTGATTGGTTTTGTGGACGACTACATCAAGGTTTTTCGCAAAAACAAAGATGGCCTGCACGGCAAGTTTAAAATCCTCGGCCAGGTTGGACTGGGTTTGATCATCAGCATTGTGATGCTAACCAACGATCAGGTGGTGGTGAGAATGGAATTGGAAGATGCAGAAGCTTCGGGTATTGCCGACCAACTGGTGGGTGATCCCATTGAAATAGAAACGGGAAATCTGGTCCAAATCGATGGCAATTTGCAGCCATTGGTGGAGATTAAAGGTGATTATAAAACCAGTCTGACCAATGTGCCTTTTTTTAAAGGCAATCGACTGGATTACGCACACCTCATTCCCATTGAAAAATCAAAGTCCCAAAAGTGGGCCTGGTTATTATTTATTCCGCTGGTCATTTTTGTTGTTACCGCCGTATCTAATGCCGCCAATTTAACGGACGGCCTGGATGGACTGGCAACGGGAGTTTCGGGGATTATTGGCATTACACTGGCCATTTTTGCCTACGTTTCGGGCAATGCCATTGCCGCCAATTACCTGAATATCCTGCATTTGCCGGGAGCCGGCGAGCTGGTGATTTTTGCCGCTTGCTTTCTCGGGGCGTGCCTGGGATTTCTCTGGTACAACTCCTTTCCTGCATCGGTTTTTATGGGCGATACGGGAAGTTTAACTCTCGGTGGTATCATTGCGGCCATGGCTATCATTCTCCGTAAGGAGTTGTTGATTCCATTGCTGTGTGGCATCTTTTTGATGGAAAACCTTTCGGTGGTATTGCAAGTGACTTACTTCAAATACACCAAGAGGAAATACGGTGAAGGCAAAAGGATTTTCCTGATGTCTCCATTGCACCACCACTATCAGAAAAAAGGCATGCCGGAAGTGAAGATCGTAACCCGATTCTGGATTGTGGGAATTTTGCTGGCGGCTTTCACCATCATTACCCTTAAAATCAGGTAAATATGGATGGGGAAGTTGTTGTTCTCGGATCGGGAGAGAGTGGGGTAGGGGCCGCGATTTTGGCCCGGAAAAAAGGCCACCAGGTCTTTGTTTCTGATAAAGGAAAGATAAAGGATTCTTTTAAAGAAGAATTAAATCAATATGGCATTCCATACGAGGAAGGCCAGCACGATGAAAAACGGATATTACAGGCCCGGGAGGTGATCAAAAGCCCGGGAATTCCCGATAAGGTGCCGCTGGTTCAGGCGTTGCTGAAAAAAGGAACACCGGTAATTTCCGAAATTGAATTTGCGGCGCGGTACAGCTCTTCTACCCTGATTGGCATCACGGGCAGCAATGGCAAAACCACCACCACCAAACTGCTTTATCACCTGCTTTCATCGGCGGGTTTGAAGGTAGGAATGGCCGGTAATGTGGGATACAGCTTTGCTCGTTACGTAGCTGAAAAAGAGATGGACTACATGGTGCTGGAACTCAGTAGTTTTCAATTGGATGGTATTGTGGATTTTCATCCAAACTATTCCATCCTGCTGAATATTACTCCGGACCATCTGGATCGATATGATTACCAGATGGACAACTACATCCGGTCGAAGTTTCGCATCACCATGAATCAAACCGCAGCGGATCAGTTTTATTACTACGCTGAAGATCAGAATATTCAAAAGTACCTGACTTCACATCCGTTGTCGGTTAGGCAAGTGGGCATTTCCACTACCATGATAGAAGGCGAAGTGCTGAAGGTCAATGATGCGGAGTTTGATTTGGCAAATTCCCAGTTGCGGGGTTTGCACAATGCACTCAACGCTTTGTTTGCCATCAGTATTTGTCAGCAACTCGAAGTACCAACGGAAAAAATCCGCGAGGGCCTGGCCAGTTTTCAACCGGTGCCTCATCGTCTGGAGCCCATCACTGAAATCAATGGCGTGGAATACATCAATGATAGTAAAGCCACCAATGTTGATTCCGTGTATTATGCGCTGCAGGCCATGAAAAAACCAACGGTCTGGATTGTGGGCGGGCAGGACAAGGGCAATGATTATGAACCTTTGTTTCCTCTGATACGAGCCAAGGTGAAAGCCCTGGTTTTCATGGGAGCTGACAACCGTAAACTGCAGGAGACCTTTGCCGATTTTGGCATACCCATCGTGGAGGTGAATAGTGCACAGGCTGCGGCGAAAGAGAGCCAAAAATTGGCAGAAGCCGGAGATATTGTATTGCTGTCGCCCGCGTGTGCCAGTTTTGATTTGTTTAAAAATTACGAAGACCGGGGCGATCAGTTTCGGGAAGCGGTATTAACGATAGAACATAAATAAATGTCGACACTAGCTGCCAGAATATACTCAGAGTTGAGGGGAGACCGGGCCATTTGGGCCATTCTCGTCCTGCTCTCGATATTCTCCTTATTGGCAGTGTACAGTGCAACGGGAAGCCTGGCCTACCGCAGTGCGGGAGGTAATACAGAGACCATTTTGTTAAAGCACGGCATTATTCTGGTGGGAGGTTTGTTTCTCACCTATTTATGCCACCTGCTTCACTACATGAAATATTCCCGTTCGGCACCGGTGTTGTTGTTGCTTTCCGTGCCCTTGCTGGTGTATACCATCGCTTACGGAGCGGATATCAACGATGCGAAGCGCTGGATAATGGTCCCTTACGTGGGCATCACCTTCCAGACTTCGGACTTTGCCAAGCTGGCGTTGATCATTTATGTGGCGCGGGCTATTTCGACTAAGCAGGACTATATCAAGGATTTCAATAGTGCGTTTCTACCCATTATTGTGCCGGTCCTTATCATCTGCGGACTAATTGCGCCGGCTGATTTGTCGACGGCTCTGTTGCTGTTCTTTACTTGTTTGACAATGATGTTTGTTGGGCGGGTAGCCATACAGTATATCGTACTTCTACTCTTATTGGGCGTAGTAGTTTTTGCCTTCCTGATCATTTTGGGCAAATTCTATCCCGATTTTGTGAGGGTCGATACGTGGGTATCGAGAATGAATGAATTTATGAATAACCCGGAAGGGGGGTATCAGGTCAAACAAGCTAAAATTGCCATTGCCAATGGGGAGTGGTTTGGCGTTGGACCAGGCAATAGCATTCAACGGAATTATTTGCCATCACCCTTTGCCGATTTTATTTATGCCATTATCTGTGAAGAATTTGGTCTACTCGGTGGCTTTGCGGTGATTTCGCTTTACGTATTGTTTTTCTTCCGCGTGGCGCGATTGGTGACTAAAAGTCCAAAAGCCTTTGGGGCCATGCTGGCCATGGGGTTGAGTGTGATGTTGCTGATACAGGCTTTTACCAATATTGCCGTATCTGTCCACCTGGTTCCGGTAACGGGAATCGCTCTTCCACTCATTAGTAAAGGAGGAACTTCCGTATTGTTTACCTGTATGTCGTTCGGCATCATCTTGAGTGTCAGCAAATACATCGAATCAGTGGGAGACTAATGGAAGCGACGAAAGAACAAAAAACAGTGAAGATCATCATCAGTGGAGGTGGAACGGGAGGGCATGTGTTTCCCGCTATTGCCATCGCCGATGCGATTAAAAAGATAAATCCTGAGGCCGACATTCTGTTTGTTGGTGCCAAGGATAAGATTGAAATGGAAAAAGTCCCGAAAGCGGGATACCCGATAAAAGGGTTATGGATTAGCGGTTTTCACCGCAAATTGACACTGAGAAACCTGATGTTTCCCTTTAAATTGATCAGCAGTTTGGTCAAGGCGGGCTACATCATCCGAAGCTTCATGCCACAAGTGGCGGTTGGGGTAGGCGGTTTTGCCAGCGGACCGGTTTTGGATATGGCTACGCGCATGGGCATTCGCACCCTGATTCAGGAGCAGAATTCTTACGCCGGAGTGACCAATCGCCTGTTGGCAAAAAAGGTCAATCGCATCTGTGTGGCTTACGACCGCATGGAGAAGTATTTTCCGGCTGAGAAATTGGTGCTCACCGGCAATCCGGTACGATCCGATTTGAAAGTAGCGCCTGCCGATCGGGCGAAGGCTTACGAGTACTACGGATTTGATCCCAATAAACGGACCATCTGCGTATTTGGCGGAAGCCTCGGTGCAAAATCGATCAATGAAGCGATGGCGGCTAATGCCAAATTGCTGGCCCAACATCCGGAAGTGCAGGTTTTGTGGCAGGCCGGTAAGCTGTACCTGGATCGGTTTCGGAATTGTGCGACGGCCAATTTACCCAATGTGCAGATCCGCGATTTTATTGATCGCATGGATTTGGCTTACGCAATGGCGGACCTGGTCATCTGTAGAGCGGGAGCGCTCACCATTGCCGAATTGTGTTTGCTCGGTCAGCCGGCCATGTTGATTCCCTCGCCAAATGTAGCGGAGGATCATCAATCCAAAAATGCGCTGGCCCTGGTTGACAAAGAAGCGGCGGTTTTGCTTCCGGACCAGGATGCTGAAGCAGAAATCATTACCAGAGCCCTTGGCTTGCTGGAGGATGAAATAAAATTAAAGCGGCTGAGCGAAAACATGCTTAGTCTGGCCCGGCCAAAAGCGGCAGAGGCCATTGCAGAGGAAGTTTTGAAATTAATAAATCGTTGAACACATGAACCTGAGTGATATCCGGCTAATCTATTTTGTTGGAATCGGAGGAATTGGAATGAGTGCCCTGGCGCGCTATTTCAATGGAAGAGGTGTGGCGGTTTACGGATACGATAAAACAGAATCACCGCTGACCAGAACGCTGGCGGCGGAAGGGATGCAAATCCATTACGACGAGGACGTTGACCTGATTCCCGAGGGCGTAGACCTGGTGGTGTATACACCAGCAGTTCCCGCTTCACACGCTGAGTTGCAATACTTTCGGAAAAATGATTTTCCCGTTAAAAAGCGCTCGGAGGTACTTGGCATCATCAGCCGGGGAATGAAAACGGTGGCCATTGCCGGTACCCACGGAAAAACAACCACGACCACGATCACGACTTATTTATTGCGTGAAGGTGGCGTTGATTGCTCGGCTTTTCTGGGTGGTATTGCCCGCAATTTTGCCTCCAATTTTGTAGAGGGCGCCGGCGAATGGGTGGTCGTGGAAGCCGACGAATATGATCGGTCTTTTTTACAACTGAGCCCGGATATCGCCATCTTGTTGTCGATGGATGCTGATCATCTGGATATCTACGGCGACCGGCAGCAATTGCTGGAAACGGGCTTTAAAGCCTTTGTTGAACGCATCAAACCAGGTGGTAAACTGGTATTGCGTCATGATTTGCAACTGGAATTTGAAAATCGGGATTTCCTGTTGACTTTTGGCCTGAATGCAGGTCAATACCGCTCCGAAAATATTCGGGTAGAAAACGGCTACTTCACTTTTGATTATAAAAGTCCGGAAACGGAAATCGAAGGGTTACAGTTTAGCCTGCCCGGACGCCACAATGTGGAGAATGCCACGGCGGCCATTACGGTTGCGCTACAATTGGGCGTAAGCCCGCAAAGTATTCGCAAGTCATTGTTGTCCTTTCGGGGAATTCAGCGGCGATTTGAAACGATTTATCGGGATGAGGAGGTGGTTTATATCGATGACTATGCCCATCATCCTTCTGAATTGAAAGCGGCCATCAATGCGGCCAGAGAATTTTTTCCGGAAAGGAAGCTAACCGGCATTTTTCAACCGCATCTGTACAGTCGTACCCGCGATTTCGCTGCGGACTTTGCGGAAGCGCTGGATGCACTTGATGAGGCGATCTTGCTGGAAATTTATCCGGCACGTGAAGAACCGATTCCCGGCGTACATTCGGAAATGCTGAAAGAAATGATGCAAAATCCGAAAGTTGAAGTTTGCAGGAAAAGCGATTTGATGGATCGCCTGCAAGATAAGGAAATTGACATATTACTGACGCTGGGTGCCGGCGATATTGATCGATTTGTGCAACCCATCAGCCAGTGGCTGGAAGGCCGAAAAAGAGCATCATGAGTAAGAACGCAGAATTAAATAGCACGTTAAAACGCCTCCTGTGGGTGGCGCTGTTTTTTGTTTCTGTGGGATTTGTGATTTCAGCGGTCACTCAGAAAGGCAAGGCGTTGGTACAGGAAGTCAAGATCGTAGTCAACCCACTTCCCGATGGCCATTTGCTCATCACTCCGGAAGACATTCGGTTGACCATTGAAAGAAGTTTTGGGTTTCAGTTGGAAGCCCTTCCTATATCCTCGGTCGATATTGACCGATTGGAGAGGGTCCTGGAAGCAGAGCCCTTCATTTTAGCAGCCGATGTGTATATCGATGCGCGTGATAAGGTGAATATCGAAGTAGAACAGCGATTACCGGTTTTGCGCATCATTGATCACAATGGGTTGAATTACTATCTGGATGCGTCCGGCACTAAAATGCCGCTTTCGGCACATTTTTCGGCGAGAGTTCTGGTGGCTACGGGAAATATCCCGCCCCACGAAACGAATTTTCGAAAGAAAGAGAACAATGTACTGAATCAGGTTTTCGAGCTGGCCAATACCATTAGATCAGACGAATTTCTCTTTGCGATGATCCAACAGATTTATGTTAATAATCGCAGCGAAATGACTTTGGTACCGATGGTGGGCAACCAAAAGATCAGCTTCGGCCGATACCAGAACGTCGAGGATAAATTGGAAAATTTGAAAGTATTCTACCAGGAAGGCATGCCTTACCGAGGCTGGCAGGAATACCGTCAGATCAGTTTGATGTATGACGGCCAGGTAGTTTGTAAATAAATTAAGTAAAGCACTAACATTTTTTAATGATTCGGGTGTGGAAGGCCCATGACTGACCATACTCAAATGACCAAAACAAGTGATATGATGGAAACTAACGCGTACAAACCCGAAGTTATCGTCGCATTAGACATTGGTACCACCAAGGTGTGTGCCATTGCCGGCAGAAAAAATGAACACGGAAAATTGGAAATTCTCGGTCACGGCAAAGTAGACTCTGAGGGGGTGCTGCGCGGTGTTGTTTCCAATATCGAAAAAACGGTCAAGGCCATTTCCGAAGCCACCCGCTATGCCTCCAAAAATGCGGGCACCGAGTTCAAGGTGGTGCAGGTAGGTATTGCCGGGCAACATATCAAGAGCCTGCAACACCGGGGCATTTTGACGCGCGACAATGACCACACTGAGATCAGCCAGCGCGATATTGACAAACTGATCAGTGATATGTACAAGTTGGTATTGCCTCCCGGCGATAAGATTCTGCACGTTATTCCTCAGGAATACACCGTAGATAACGAGCAGGGCATTACCGATCCAATCGGAATGTCGGGTATTCGCCTGGAAGCCAATTTCCACATCATCACCGGTCAGATTACGGCTTCCAATAACATTCACCGTTGTGTTGAACGCACCGGTTTGAAGGTGGCCAATATGACGCTGGAACCCATCGCTTCTGCCGCATCTGTATTGAGCAGAGAGGAGAAGGAAGCTGGTGTGGCACTGGTCGATATCGGAGGTGGCACTACCGATATCACCATCTTTGAAGATGGTATCATTCGCCACACGGCCGTAATTCCATTTGGTGGCAACGTGATCACCAAGGACATTAAGGAAGGCTGCAATGTGATGACTCCGCAGGCTGAAAAGCTGAAGGTGAAGTTTGGCTCTGCCATGGCCGATGAAGTATATGACAATCGCATCATCACCATTCCCGGCTTAAAAGGCCGTGATCCGAAGGAAATCTCCGAGAAAAACCTGGCCCGGATCATCCAGGCCCGGGTGGAGGAAATTCTGGATTGTGTGGTATGGGAAATTCGTCGTTCCGGTTTTGAGCGCAAGCTCATCGGCGGTATCGTTTTGACTGGCGGAGGCGCATTGCTCAATCATATCGATAAGCTGGCCGAGTTTCATACGGGTATCAGTACCCGCATCGGAATACCGGTGGAGCATCTGGCCCATGGCTACAGCGAGCAGCTCATTAGCCCGATTTATGCTACAGGGATAGGCCTTTTGCTCAAGGGAATCGAAGACTACGAAGCTGGAAAGATTCCGGTAACAGTAGTGGAGGAAACCCAGCCTAAAGAGGAGGAAATCGAGGATGAAGGTGATAAGTGGTACGAGCAGATTTTCCGCAAAACAAAGGAATGGTTTGAAGCTGAACCCGATTCAGAATTTTAAACCCTGGATAACCAATACATTGTATAGATTTTATTTATCTTACAGCGATCATTCCGAGTGATTATAAATACATTTTACTTACGCTGGATTGTTTAATTTACTGATACTAAAGGCGGCCAGCGGAAAACACACAAAAACCAGCAGATATGATCTTCGATTTGCCAAAAGACGAAAGCCCTATAATTAAAGTGATAGGCGTTGGTGGTGGCGGCAGTAATGCTGTGACTCACATGTTTAAGCAGGGGATCGTCGGCGTAGATTTTGCAATCTGTAATACGGACTCTCAGGCTATGGAGCTGAGTCCGGTGCCAACTTTGATTCAACTAGGACCCAACCTCACTGAAGGTAGAGGAGCGGGCTCCAAACCCAATATCGGCAAACTTGCCTGTGAAGAATCCATTGAAGACGTTCGCAAATATCTGGAAAACAACTGCAAGATGCTGTTTATCACCGCCGGAATGGGTGGTGGTACCGGTACCGGTGCAGCTCCGATTATTGCCAAGACGGCCAAGGAAATGGATATTCTAACGGTGGGTATTGTGACTTTGCCGTTTACCTTTGAAGGTCGACGCAGAGCAAGCCAGGGCCTGGAAGGACTGGAAGAATTAAAGGCGCATGTTGATACGCTGATCATCATTTCCAATGATAAGTTGCGACAGATTCACGGCAATTTATCTATTTCTGAAGCTTTCTCCAGAGCTGATAACATCTTGACAACGGCAGCCAAGGGCATTGCCGAAATCATCACAGTTCCCGGGTATGTCAACGTGGACTTTGAGGATGTTAATACGGTGATGAGAGATAGCGGTGTAGCCATTATGGGTACGGCTTCCGCCGAAGGTGAAGACCGTGCACGCCGGGCGGTAGACGAGGCATTGCACTCACCTCTTCTGGAAGACAATGATATCAAGGGTGCACAGCACATCCTGTTGAATATCACCTCCGGTACCAAGGAAGTGACCATGGACGAGATTTTCGAAATTACCGAGTTTGTGCAGGAAGAAGCCGGCTTTGGCACCGATCTGATCTGGGGTAACTGCTTCGATGAGAACCTGGGTGAAAAGATCACCGTCACGGTCATTGCCACCGGCTTTGAGCACAATGATCCGGTGAAAGAAAGTACGGAAAGCAACCGTATTGTCGTTTCATTAGATGATGATGCACCCAAGCAGGCACCGCCAACGGTAAAAAAGCCCGGTTTGTCGGACATCGGATATGACGAATCTGATAAACCTGCTTCAAATACCTTTGAGTTTGATGATATTCGCGCTCATTACGACCGGAATCGCTATTCCTACGAAGAACCTTACATCAAAAGTGAGGACAAGGAAAAAAAGGAGGAAGAGCGTCGTCGTAAACAGGAGCAGGAGGCCCGCAGACGAGAATCACTGCGTAGTCAGGGCAAGGGATTAAAACTCAATAACCCTCGCACCATCAACGAGCTGGAAAATGAACCGGCTTACCTGCGTCGTGGCGTTCGCCTGGAGGATATTCCCGATTCGGGAGAACCCAATATGTCCAAGTGGTCGATTACTGACGATGAGGAAGCAGAAATCCGGGAAGGAGGCAATTCCTTCCTGCATGATAACGTGGATTAAGTTAGTTTTTTAGTTTCATACACTTTTTATGTAGCCGGATGATCTTGATTGTCCGGCTTTTTTTTGGTTGCCTCTAGAGAAAAATTCCACCTTTTAAAATCCAATCATCCAGCTACGCTCGTATATAAGATTGTAAAGCGAATGATAGTGCACAGAAAACGATCTGTACCAAACATTGAAAAGTTTATCTGGTTCTACCGGAAGCTTCTACAAAAGGGCCTTTTGAAAGAAATTTGAAAAAAAATTCCTCTTTGATGGTAACCTTTTGGGGGTAATTGACACTAATAGGTGTATAAGGTAGTGAAAGCACTGATAAACTGTCGCTTTTAAGACTTTGTAAAGAACTTTTAACAGTACTTTAAAAAAAGCCAGGCAACATCTGAAAGCTAAGCCGGGTTATAAAGATAAAACCAAGATTCCCATAAAAATTCATATCCAAAATGAACACTCGAAAAATTAAATTAGCACTAACAGTTGGCCTCCTGAATAAGGAAGGTGAGAACAATGTGCTAAGCGCGATCAAAGAACTGATGTCCGAATTTAAGGAGGTAGGTGCCTATATAGGCTGGAAGCTTACCCGCAAATCCCCACTAAACCCCAGTCACGTACAACGTAGCTACGCGCTGCGCTTTGAAAACTGTACCCTGAACGTTGATCTGGTTTCTAACCCCAATACAAAGAACCAGTTCATCCAGGGATTTGACTTTCGTTAGACAATCACAAGTACATATCCAATTTGCACAAAGGTCTTGTCGAATATCTCGGCAAGACCTTTGTTTTTTTATTCAATGAAAAAATTAGTCTACAGTTAACGGCGAAAATAGCAACTAAGTCAAGAAAACTAGTACCTTTGCACCCTATTTAAGGAAGCTAAAATAACGTTTAGCGCGTTTTTATTGAAAATTTTATTGTAATCAATTTATAATTAGGTTGTTATAGTCTGATTTTAATTGAAATAAGTTCACAAATAATGAAAGAAATCAGGAATATTGCCATCATCGCCCACGTTGACCACGGTAAAACTACCCTGGTAGACAAGATGCTGCTGGCCGGTCGTTTGTTTGCCGACCATGAGAAGCCGGGTGAGTTGATCCTGGACCACAACGATTTGGAGAGAGAGCGGGGGATTACCATTCTTTCCAAAAACGTGTCTATCAACTACAAAGATGTCAAGATCAACATCATCGATACCCCTGGTCACAGCGACTTTGGTGGTGAGGTAGAGCGGGTATTGAATATGGCCGATGGTGTATTGCTACTGGTCGATGCTTTTGAGGGACCAATGCCGCAAACCCGTTTTGTGCTGCAGAAGGCCATTGAACTGGGATTGAAGCCCATCGTTGTGGTCAACAAAGTAGACAAGGAAAACTGTACCCCTGACGAAGTGCAGGAGGCGGTATTTGATCTGATGTTTAACCTCGAAGCAACGGAAGACCAGCTGGACTTTCCTACCATCTTTGGCTCAGCCAAAAATGGCTGGATGAATGATGAGTGGCGTGAGCCCAATGACAATATTTTCCCATTGCTTGATAAGATTGTACAATACGTGCCGGCGCCAAAAGTAGAAGAAGGGACCCCACAGATGCTGGTGACTTCTCTTGACTTCTCGAAGTACATCGGTCGGATTGCAGTAGGACGTTTGCACCGTGGACACCTGACCAATGGTCAGATGGTTTCTCTGGTGAAGAAGGATGGTACAACAAACAAACACAAGATTCGCGGTTTGTTCGTCTTTGAAGGCTTCGAGCGTAAGGAAGTGGAGCAGGTACACGCCGGTGATATTTGTGGTGTATTTGGTATTGAGGGATTTGAAATCGGTGATACCATTGCCGATCCCGAAACTCCGGAGGCACTGCCCACCATCGCCATTGATGAGCCAACGATGAGTATGACCTTTACCATTAACGATTCTCCATTCTTCGGCCAGGAGGGAAAATTTGTAACCTCTCGTCACCTGAAGGACCGTTTGGAAAAGGAATTGGAGAAAAACCTCGCTATGCGGGTTGAACCAACGGGCTCAGCGGATTCCTTTAAGGTTTTTGGCCGTGGTGTACTGCACTTGTCGGTTTTGATTGAGACCATGCGTCGGGAAGGATACGAGCTGCAAATTGGACAGCCTCAGGTAATTACCAAACGCATCGATGACAAGCTTCATGAGCCGGTGGAAGAATTGACCATCGACCTGCCGGAATCGGTTTCAGGCACCGCCATCAATATGGTCACCCAGAAGAAAGGCATTATGTTGTCGATGGTACCTAAAGGCGATCGCATCCAGTTGGAGTTTGAGATTCCTTCACGCGGTATCATCGGTTTGCGGAGCAATATGTTGACTGCTACAGCCGGTGAGGCGATTATGACGCACCGTTTTAAGGAGTTTCAGCCGTATAAGGGAGAGATTCCCGGCCGCATCAACGGGTCATTGATCAGTATGGAAACCGGTAAATCGATTCCTTATAGTATCAACAACCTGCAGGACCGCGGTAAATTCTTTATCGGTGCCAACGAAGAGATCTACGAAGGGCAGGTAGTGGGTGAGAACAGCCGTCCCGGTGATCTGGTGATCAACCTGACCAAGACCAAGAAATTGTCGAACGTACGTGCGGCTGGTTCCGATGATAAACTGAAGTTGATCCCACCACGTCGCTTTACTTTGGAAGAAGCATTGGAATATATCCAGGCCGATGAATACGTAGAAGTGACACCGGAATCACTGCGCTTACGCAAAATTTACCTGAAAGAACACGAGCGTAAACGCTCGAAAAATAGCGCGATGGCAGAATAGTCATTTCGCATTATAGTTAAAGTCGGAAAGTTTGTTGCACCTCAGTAGCAGGCTTTCCGATTTTTGATTTTATTTTCGCCTAAGTTTAATTCCCAAAAACAGCACCACAGGTTATAATCCCAGGACTAGCAATCCAATTTAGTTACTAAACCTGCTGTATGGATTCAGAGAAACCCATTTTAAAAGTACTTTTTTGTCTTGCCTTAATTGTTTTTGTCTGTTTTCCTTCCTTTGCTGCGATTCCTCCCAGTACTGTAAGTGATACAACCAATATCGTTCAGAAAAAACGAGACTATCTGCGTCAGTTGATCGTAGAAGAGGCCCGTCATTTTATTGGTATGGATTACCGCTACGGCGGCTCCGAGCCGGAAACCGGCTTTGACTGCTCCGGTTTTACTAAATACCTGATGGAGATGTATGCCATTCCTATTGCTCGATCTTCACGAGAGCAGGCTCAACTCGGCCAGGAAATTCCCTTGGAACAGGTAAAACCCGGCGATCTCATCACCTTCCGACGGTCAAGGAAACGGGCAGTTTCCCACGTGGCTTTGGTTATCGACAATACGGAGGAAGGTGTCATGATTATCCATAGCTGCTCCCGTGGCATCGTAGTGGACAATCTTAATGAATCGAGCTATTGGAAATCCAAGGTCTATCTGGCCCGCGACGTGATTAGTGATGCAGAGGTAGATATCGACCTTCCGGTACCGGAACGGAAATCTGTGAAAAAAATGCCTTTGCTGAAAAGGCTGCCCAGGATTGTCTACGCTTCGCTTAGCTCCACTAAGCAAAACTTATAGCTATTATTTTATGAGGAGTTTACCCACCACACTTTCTCCACGATTACTCGTAATCTGGTAGAAATAGACGCCCGTGGCTAGTCTTCCCTTGTGGAAGTTGTAAACGTTCTGTCTAAATTCATCCTGGAACACAATTTGCCCCCGGGCATCATTCAGCGTAAAGCTATAGTTATTACCCAACCAATTATCCAGTACAAAACGAGTTTGGTAGTTCATCGGATTAGGGAAAACCTGAATAAAACCTTGAGGCTCCGGAGCATCGCTTGCTGTTGGCACGACTTCAATAAAGTCTTCACCCAATCGGTGCCAGGTGGTGTTAGTAATGACTGGCTCGTTCACATCAAAATAGATGGACGCGCTATTTTCAATCAAAGTCTCCAACGGTAGGTCAGCCACATGCTCAATCTGGAATTCTACATAACCCTGACTGCCTAGCAAATTGGTCGTACTATCAGGCAAGAGAATATTTTCGAAAGTAAAAACCAGGACGTTACCGCCTTCAATATCCCAGGTATATGGATGGCTGCTAGCTCCCGCACGGATGGTGCGAATATCGAGGTGGGGAGAAAGCGTATCTCGCAATACCACCAGGAAGGCCGTATCATTGCCCGTATTCTGGAAATTGATGAGGTATTCTAGTCCGGTGCCGGGTTTGATATAGTGTTCTTCACCGTAACCTCGTGGAAAACCATGTTTGTCATTAGGGTCATAGGAGCCCACGATTTCCCTACAGTCAATATCGATGAAGTCGTCATCATCGTCCATGGAGAATTGATTGACAAATCCCGTGCTAAAGGTGCCCTGATTGTTGGTGCCACAACCCTCGACAAAAGCCGTTGGATGGCTCATACCCGGATGCAGGGCAACCTGATCTACTTCCATGCGGTAAGTAGAGCCATTAGCAGGAACGCCATACTCGAAGGTTTCATCGGCCTCAAGCAATACCGTATCGGGAATGACCATTAGCATCACACCATCTTCAATGACGATGAAATTGCTGGCGCCTACCATATCTACTCCCACGTTTTTGATGGTAAAGACCACTTCATCAGTCTCGCATTCAGCAGATACCTGCAGGCTACTGCCCGACCAGCCCGCATCGGGAGGTGTACAGGGCTCATTCGGGAAAATTTTGGCCTCTACACAAAGACTTTGGCCGACTACTGCATCGCAACTGGTGGTCACATTGACGTGGAAAAAGCCGCACTCACCTACCTCCACATCTCCAATATTAAAGGTGTAGATATTTCCGCCTTGTGCTGTAAATGGAACGGTTGCCGATTCAAAAGTGAAGAATTCATCCAGGGTCACATCAACATAGGCATCTTCAGCGGTGCTGGTCCCGTCATTGCAGTAGTGAATCGTGATGGTTCTATCCCAGCAGCGACGCAATATCGGAAGTGCGGTCCATACCCTGAGATCCGGACAAGGCTCCAGTTCCATCACGGCCATGTCCTGCGTGACGGTTTCTCCGGTTTCAGTCAAAGAAACGGGATAGGCGTCTTCACAATAATCCCAAAGTGGGCCCACCAGAATAGGGTAGAGGTCATAATCCCCAAGGGGAACGCGCTGCTCGTAACTGCCATCGGACTGGGTTACGGCAAAATAAACTTCTCCTTGCCCTTCAATGGCAATGATCCAGCCGCTGAGTCCTGGTTCGTCAGTATCAGGCATGCAATTGAGCATGGTGTCTCGTACCAATCGGCCGGTGATGGTGGCACATTCGTCGGGATTCAATTCTACCAGGACAGAGTCAACCAGCGTACATCCATTATTCTCATTGATCACAGAGAGCACGTGGTATCCATTCTGGGTAGTGCCGATGGTACTTTCACTTGAAGTGCTTCCATCGGGATAGGTCCAGTGGGGAAAACCAATGCCCAAGACCAGACCATAATTCAACTGTGCAGAGTCACAATTGATGAGGTTGGTGCTGATAGTAAGCCCATCGATGATATCAACTGTGACAATCACGTAGTCGGAGGCGGCACATTCTTCATTGCCGTCTTCGTATACGGTTAGCAAATAGGTCCCCGGTTGGTCAACTGTGATGATCGCCTGGTCGACAATACTTCCCATTGGGCCGACCCATTCGTAGGTGATATCTGGACCGCTGCTGCTGGCACTGCCATCAAGTTCTACCGAAGGTGACAGGCAGGTAATAACCTGATCAGGCCCGGCTTCGGCGATAAGGTCAGAATCGTATTCAATCGTCACATCAATGGCTATACTACATCCATTTGCATCAGTAGTAGTGACGGTATAGATGCCAGGGGTTAAAGACACCTGTTCACCTACGTCACCATGACTCCAAAGGTAAGTATAGGGAGGAGTTCCCCCGGTAACAAATGCGGTGACAGTGGTAAATGCACCCTCGGTACACGGTACCGTCAAGTCTCCCATGATCGAAACCTGCATTTGATTGAACTGACAGGCGCAATCGAAGGGAGCGGCTACAGAAATAGCCGTAGTACAATTTGGATCTGCGGAATCCGTAATCTCTATGAGCAGATTACCACCACTTACGGGATAAGGTCCAAATGTTGTTGCCTGTCCATAATCACCGGAGGTAGTACCGGCATCATTGGCTATCCAGGTGCCGGAGGTCTGTTGCCCTTCTACAAGTACATCAAAATAGAAGAGGTCATCGCCCGGATCCTCGGGAGTGCCGTTGTCATCACAGGTGATATTATTGACCGCCGCCGTGATTGCACACTCCGCGTCACAACCCGCTGGGGGAGGTGCGATTGTCAAGGTAGTGTTGCAGGTCGGTTCTTCATTGTCGGTAATAGTCAAAACTATCGGGCCATCAGCGATATTGAATGGACCAAAAGTAGTGACTACGTTGTACATGCCATTGATGCCAAAACCCGAGAACCAGCCAGTGGGGTGTCCTCCATTAACCAAAAGATCAAAAAAGAACACATCATCATCGGGAATGCCTGGAGTACCGTTATTGTCGCAAGTGATATTGCTTACCTCTGCCGTGATGGCTAGTTCCTCTACCAAGTAATTACCGACCTCCGTACAGCCCAGGGCATCTGTAACCGTTACCATATAGGAACCTCCGTTAAGCCCATCAATATCTTGGGTCTCAGGGCCAACATTCCACTCGTAGGTATAGGGAGGTGTTCCTCCTCCTACCGAGAGATCAATTGATCCATTGGCTCCGCTACAACTTGCGTCTTCAACTATGCCAGTGAGAATAATAGCAGAATTGTTAGATACAATGGTAATCACCTGACTTGTTGCACAACCATTTTGGTCTACAACCGTTACGGAGTAATCGCCTTCGGAAAGCCCACCTAGTGAAGGGCCTACAAAGCCATTGCTCCAATAATATTCATACGGTTGAATACCTCCATTACCCTCAACAGAAATGATCCCATTATTTCCATTGGGGCAGGTGGGAGGAAGCGCTGTCAGAATTAGTTGCAACAGGTCTGGTTCCCCAATTTGAATCTCCTCCATTGCCATCATATCTTCAGCATCGGTTACCGTGACCGAATAAATTCCTGCCGAAAGATTGGTGATATCTTCAGTGGTTGCGCCATTGCTCCAGACATAAGTAAATGGAGCAACACCTTCAATCACCGTCAAATCGATAGATCCATCACTCCCCCCGTGGCAGGTAACATCAGTGGAAGCAAAGGTGATTTCCACAAGCTCAGGGTTACTGTGAGCCAGACTAAAAAAAGGCACAGGTAAAAGCACTAGTATTAAAAGGATAACCGGGTTGAACTGCTTCATGAGATGTTCTCTTTTTTGATGATACAAAAATTCAAAGTAAAAGCGGGATAAACAACCACAGTTTTACTAATTTGTAGAGTTGTAATTTTTAATTCTTTAGATAAAGAATTGAAAATTAGATTACTAAGTAAAAAAATGTAGAGTTGAAGAGTAATTTATTGATCGCTTTGATAGAGACTTTTGATGCGAAAGAGCGCAAAGAAGCTGGGTTTTGGCTGCAGTCGCCTTATTTTAATCAGCGGACGGATTTGCGAAAGCTATATAAAATATTGCTGAAAGTAGTCTTTTCGAAGGAGCGCAGAGCCCTTGATAAACCGGCTATTTGGGGGAAACTTTTTGGTCAGGGAGTTCCTTATGATGATCAGCAATTGCGTCTTTTGTTTAGCTACCTACTCCGGGTTTTGGAACAATACATCCAACAGAAGGAATGGGAGTCCAAAGATGAAGGCCATACTTATTTACTGCTGGCTTATCGCAAAAGGGGATTACACAAACACTTTCAGCGGGCCTTCCGCAAATACACCAAAAAGCTCGAAGACCAGCCGTTGCGGCATCCCGAGTACCATTGGCAAACCTATGCGTTTGCGCAGGAACAGTACCAGATTCAATCGGCGCAGTCTCGTACGAGTGCGCAGAATTTGCAACAGCTTGAAGATGAATTGACCACTGCTACCCTGAGCATGAAGTTGCGGCAGGCCTGCAATACGCTGGCTCATCAGGCGGTCTACAAAACGACCTATCACATTGCGCTGCCCGAAGACTTTTTGGCTTTAAGCCAAATAGCTCCTTTTTCGGAAAGTATTGCCGTCAAGGCCTATTATCTGGGCTACCAGATGCTGTGTCATCCCGAGCAGGAAGAACATTTTACAGCTTTCAAAAAGGCCATTAGTCAGTCCATCGATCAGTTTCCCGTGCCTGATGCCCGTGACCTTTTCCTCTTTGCCATCAACTATTGCATCCGGAAGATCAACGAAGAAAAAATGACCTATTTGCAAGAAGCCCTGGATTTGTATCAACGGGGCATTACCAATGGGGTATTACTCTACAATGGCCGAATGTCACACTTCACCTACCACAATGCGGTGGGTATCGCCCTGCGTTTGCAGGAACACGATTGGACGGCGCACTTCCTGGACAAATACCGGCCGCTGCTCAGCGAAAAACACCGCGATACGGCTTATCATCACAACTTTGCTCGCCTGGCTTACGCCCAACAACAATATGGACTTGCCCTGCAACATTTACAACAAGCCGATTACAAAGACCTCATTCATTCGATGGTCGCCAAGACACTACAATTGAAAATATACTACGAATTGCAGGAATTTAGCCTGCTCGATGCCCACCTAAAATCCGTCGGTACCTTCCTGGGGCGCAAGGAAAAAATGAGTTACCACCAGCACAATTATTACAATATAGTACGGATGACAAAAGGCCTATTGGCCTTGCCACCCAACGACAAAAAAGCCGCCGAACAATTGCGAAAGCGTATGCAGAAAACGGAGCCACTGACCGAAAGAGATTGGTTATTGATGAAATTAAATGAAATATGTTGAGCTTTGGTATTACTTTTTTATTTTAGAGGGCACCAATCATTTGGATGACCAAACACAATTGCTGTACATGAAAAAGCTCTATCTACTGATGTGTTCCCTGGCGGGAATGCTAATCATTTACCTGGTTAACGCTCACCAAACCAATTTTATCGATCAGCCACACCTTGATTGCGCCACCGATCAGGTGATGCAGCAATGGCTGGATGCCCATCCCAAAAAGGCTGAGCTTCAACAAAAGCTGGAAGACCAGTGGGTGGAAGATCAATTGGCCAATTCCGAAAAAGCTGCTCCGCCACCCTTTGTCTTGCCGGTGGTCTTTCACGTCATTCACGACAATGGGCCGGAAAACATATCTGATGCTTTGGTTCAGGCTGGCCTGGATCACCTCAATGAGGCTTTCGCCAATACGGGATACTACGACCAGGATACCGGCTTTGTGACCCAAATCCAGTTCTGTCTGGCGCGTCGTGATCCAGATGAAGGGGCCACAACGGGAATTAATCGAGTGCAAAACACACTGACCGAACTGAACTACGATGTTCAGGACCTGGACCTGAAAAACCTCATCCGGTGGGACCCGACCCAATACATCAATGTATGGCTGGTACGCGAAATCTGTAGCAACAATGGCTGCGGGGTTGCAGGTTATGCCTACTTGCCTTCTGCTCACGGGAGTAATGTAGATGGCATTGTGATGGAGGCCCGCTACCTGGGTAGCTCGGAGGCCAACAGTGCAGTGTTGATTCACGAAATGGGCCACTACCTTGGTTTGCGGCATACCTTTCAGGGCGGTTGTACCAATAATGACTGCCTGACCGATGGTGATCGCGTGTGCGATACGCCTCCCGACCAGTCGACCGCGGCGGTGCCTTGTGGTGGTAGCGCCAATAGCTGTACTACCGATACCAACTCGGGCTTCGCCACCGACCAGGAGGATATGTACATCAACTACATGGATTATGGCGACCTGAATTGTTATTCGGCCTTTACGCAGGGACAAAGCGAACGCATGTGGTTTTTTATTGACAATACGCGTAGCAGTTTACTGGATTCCCCCGCTTGTCTCGATCCTTGTCCCAATCCGATCACCGCCAGCTTTAATGCTGATGCTACGACGATTGCAGCGGGTGGAACCGTTAACTTTACCAATACTTCTATTAATGGCGTAACCTACAACTGGCTGATCGATGACGTCAACTTTGCCAATACTCAGGATGCAAATTATACTTTTAATACGCCCGGAGTCTTTGACATTACACTGGAGGTATCATCCGATGATCCGCTTTGTTTGCCGCAGGTATTCAGTATGCAAATCGAAGTGATTTGTCCGGTAGAGACTTATTTTACCTATCCACTAGAGCCTTACCTTGTTGGTGCCACCATCGACTTCACTTCTGATGTAAGTGCCGTTGACGATTACAACTGGACCCTCAACGGAACTTCGGTTAGTACTGCGCCAAATCTTAGCTACACCTTTGATCAGGCAGGCATCTTTCAGATTTGTCTGGAAGGCAGCAATGCCTTTTGTGATTACACCTACTGCAAATATATCTTTATCGACAACAATCCGGGCGGCCCTTGTGATGAGCCTACTTTTATCAAAACCATCGGTGAACCTGATCAGGTGGAAGGTGGAAATTTGGTGATCCCAGCCAATGATGGTAGCTTATATCTGGCAGGTTTGCGCAACAGCTTCGTATGGCTGGCCAAGGTGGATATTGGTGGCACTTTACTTTGGCAGAGAACCATCAACCTCATTAATACCGGCCAGGTGATCACTGATTTGCTCGAAGATAGTGATGGGAACCTGATTGGTATTGGGGATGCTGGGACGGGCCTAACCAGCAGAGGCTTCGCTTTTAAGTACAACCCTACGGCTGATGCCATTTTGTGGAGCAAATTATTCAACGGTGGCGTAAAGTTATTGCAGGTGCTGGAGCCCTCTCCCGCTGGTCCCTATCTGGTGGTGGGTAATGTGAACGATGCGGGAAATTTGACGGATGATGCCTCCTTTTCGGAGCTTAATCGCAATACCGGAGCACTCAACGGCACCTTGAACCGGCAATACGATTTTGGCGCAAGTGACAATTTTATTACCACGGTAATACACAACAACAGCCTGTTCACCACCGGGCGGTACACCAATGGTATCGGTGTACAAAACATGCGTATGTCGCTTTCCCGCTTCACCATGAATGGCACCGAACTATGGTCCTACATGTACAATATGCCTTTTGGCAATAGCGCCCGCCTCTACGGCCGCGATATGCTGATCCGGCAAGACATGATTTACACCACCTATAGCGGCGATGATGACGGATCAAGCATTAATGTCACTAATTTCTTTTTAACCAAAACAGATCTACAGGGTACACCACAATGGACCCGGAAGTATGACATTCCAGCATTTGATAGCGAATGGGTAGAGAAAATAGAGGAAGTCTCCGATGGATTTGTCATGATGGGATTGAGTCGTTCGAATGACCGGCAACTATTTTTGGTGAAAACCGACTTTGATGGTCAGGTGATCTGGGCGAAAAGCTACGGTGGGCCGGATATGGAAACCTTCCCACTCAATGCGCAGCACAACCTCCTGGTTTTAGGCGATTATCTGGTCTTCACGGCTCAGTCTGACAGTTACGGTGTTGATGAAGATATTTTGTTGATTAAAACAGATGGTTCTGGCAATGTACTGGATGAATGTATTGCCATCGAGAACCTGGAAGTTGAAGTCATTAATATTCCGCAAATTCAACCCATGCAGGTTAGCTTGAATGCTTCTGCTGCCGATATTTCTGTACAGGACGCCGCTCAGGAGCTGACGGAGGTCAACTTTCCAGATCTGGCGCTGGAGGGATGTGAATGTGAACCTGGTTCGGAGGAGGATTGTGGAGATGAATTCTACTTTACAGTAGGCACCAATGATGATGAAGAGGAAATAGCCCGTCTTCTACCTTTATCTGATGGCAGTTTCATTGCAGGGGGATACCAAAATAATAATGCCATTTTGTTTTGGTTTGACCCAAACGGCCAACTCATCAAACAAAAGATCATTCCTTTTACCAGCCTGCGTCCGCGCTTTACTCACCTATCGCTCGACAATGCTGGCTTTTTGGTGGGATTAGTGAATTCTAACGTAGTTAGTAATGAACGGGAAAATGTAGTCTTCAAATATGACCTGGACACTGATCAGCTAGTTTGGACGCAGTCCTTCATCGGGTCTTCCACCAATCGGGCAACGCTATCCACCCTCATTCAGCATCCGCAAAATGGACGCTATATGATATTTGGTGACATCAACCCCGCACCTTCCCCTGGCCTGGGCTGCGATGGTGTATTTTTCGAACTGGACCCCAACTCTGGTACTTTGTTGAATGATCAGGCCTATAATCTGGGTAGTTGCGAGAGTTTCTCCAAAACAATCCTTTGGCAGAACAGTCTATACCATATTGGACGCTATAATTTTTCCGGCGGAGGGCAAAACAAATTCCGACCGGGTTTGACTAAAATGAATCTCAACGGAGTTGAGGATTGGAGTCGACTATATCTTGTAAATGTGGCAGCCAATTTCAATGCGCGGTTGTATGCCAGTGGTATTGTGCCTGAAGGCAATACCTTGACCATGGCCGGTTTTGGTGATCCGGATGGTACGGCAATAGATGATGTTAATTTATACATTTATCAAACTGATCTGGACGGTAATATTTTGGTGGCCAAAACCATTAATATTCCCGGGGTGAACACGGAACGATCAATCCAACTACAACCAGGTCCTACCGGGTATTACTTTTTGGCCAGTGCACAGGAAGCAGGTCAGGTGAAAAATGTGTTGATGAAGTTTGACGATAACCTCGACCTTGAGTGGGCCAAACGTATCGGAGGCAATGGGCAAGATAGTCCAAGTGACCTGGTGTGGTCGGGGGCTTATCTATATCTGGGGGGCTCAACTACTAGCTTTGGTGTAAGTGAAGACGGTTTTATTGCACGTTTGACACCCGATGGAGAGATTTCAGGCAACTGTGATTATGTGCAGGAAGTAGACGTAGAGGTGACGAATTTGGCCAACCCTTATGATGGACTTCATCCCCTTTCTCAACATAGTCCCAACCTGAATTTCCAGGCGGAAAATCCTCCGGTCAATGATGCCGAAGTGGTCGCAGAGGCGCTGTGTACGTCGGCCTGCCCGGAAATCTGCGACAACGGTATCGACGATGATGAAGATGGTTTGGTAGATTGTTTTGATGAGGATTGCGGATGTTCGGAACCTTGTGAAGATTATTACTATATGGCCGAATGCGACGAAGATTGTTTTGGGGGGCCATATCCAAGCGTTTTTTCCATTGACACCTTATGGGAATCGGAGCAAACGGTAGCCAATTGGGCATTACCTGTAGTGGGTGATCTGGATGCTGATGGTATACCGGAGGTTGTGTCCTTCCGTTCTGATGGTCCTGGTTATGCTTTTGACGGGGTGACAGGGGCTGAAAAATATAGCTACACTTACCCGGGAATCGTATCCGGGGGCGCTTATGCTTCTATCGGTAACCTGGATGGTGATCCGGAAGGGGAAGTAGTGGTTTGGCAGGATAATGATATTCGGGTGTATGAACACGATGGCACCTTAAAATGGGCAGCTCCCCGACCTTTTGGCACACAATTGAGGGTGTCCGGTATTTTTGATATCAATCAGGATGGTATTCCGGAAATTGTTTTTGGCACCTATATTTTTAGCAGCATTGATGGTACCTTATTGGTACAAGGTAACGGCGCTACGGGGACCAATATGGATTATCCGCCCATCGGAATAGTGGCGGTAGCGGATGTCCTGAGCGAGGCAGATTGTGGTAGCCCCAACTGTCGGGGACTGGAATTGATTGCCGGACCAGATGTTTATTCGGTGGTGATTGCCTCCTATACCGATCCATCGTTAAATCAAATACAGGTAGAACGAACTTTGCCCAACTACGGAGACGGCTACACCAGTGTGGCTGATCTGGATGAGGACGGTAATCTGGACATTATCGTGGCCGGACACCAGCGATTTGGCAACTTCAACCGGGGTATCTATGCCTGGAGTCCGCAAACGGAAAGTTTGATTCGGCCATTCTGGGTTTACCCTGAAGGGCCATATGCGTTGGGCCGACCCAGTATCAGTGATTTTGACAATGACGGAGAATTGGAAATTGCCGTGCATGGAGGAACAGAATTTGCCGGAAGGCTGCAAGTGATTGATAATGATTTGATAAATACACTGTGGGTGTTATCTACCAACGACGTATCTGGCGCCACCGGTGCCACTGCATTCGACTTCAACGGAGATGGCGAATCGGAAGTAATTTATCGGGATGAGGGACAGTTCTATATTGTTAATGGAGCCACAGGCACGGTACTGGAAACCTTCCCTTGTACCTCTGGTACGGTGGTAGAATATCCGGTGGTGGCCGATATTAATGCCGATGGGCAAACTGAAATTGTGTGTAATTGTGGAGGAACGCCAAATGTTGTCAATGTGGCAAGAATTACGGCATGGAGTTCTGCCGGAGCTCCCTGGGTGGCGGCCCGGCCGGTTTGGAACCAGCACACTTATTTTAATACCAATATTGAAGACAACCTTAATATCCCGATTGTGCAGCAGCAACCGCACCTGGTAGGAGATGGTGATCTGAATTATTTCCTACAGCAGTACGCCAATCCTGAAAATCCGCTACCCGATGCTACCGTTGAGGTAGATAGCCTTAGCTGTGGGAATGGATTTTTGCAAGCTACATTCGAAGTCTGCAACATTGGTGATCAGGTGTTGAGTTATCAAACGCCGATCGTTGTTTATGATAATGACCCCAGAGTAGGGCCAGCGGTTGTATTGACTTCAGGTCTAACATTGGGCGAAAGCCTACAACCGGATAGTTGTCTACTGATCACTATTGAATTGCCGTTATTACCTAATGAATATCATGTAGGGGTGAATGATGACGGTTCGCTGTCAACACCCTTTGATCTGCCTGATGATTTTCCGGTTAGTCCAATCGCTGAGTGTGATTATTTGAATAACTTTCACGGTTTCGTCTTTGAGTACAATCCTTCTGACCTTGATCTGGGCCCCGATATTGACATCTGTGAAAACGGCATCTTCACTTTAGAGGCCGATGAGGGATTTGTGAGCTACCTCTGGCCAGATGGCTCTACTGATATGACTTTCACCGGCTTTGAACCAGGTACCTATTGGGTAGTGGCAATTGATCAATGCGGCTTTGTGCAAAGCGATACGGTGGTGGTCACTGAGATTCCTGCACCCGTTTTGGATATTGGCGCGGATACCCTGGTTTGCCCGGGAGATACCTTGTGTCTGGTAGCCAGTGGGTTTGACAGTTACCAGTGGTTTCCTACGGAAGTGGTGGACTGCCCTGATTGTGACACGGTCAAAATTGTAACCGATACCGCGGTATTGATTCGATTGGTGGGCAGTACCGATTTGGGGTGTATCAGTGTAGATAGTTTACAGATCAATATTGGAGGGGAGACAAGCACGCTCGACACTCTGGGGCTTTGCCCGGGAGATACCCTAAGCGTTTTTGGTATGGATGTAACGGCTCCGGGGACTTTTACGGATTCTATCATTAACAATAACTGTCTGGTAGTTTCTACCATTGAAGTAGTGCCGTTGGATACGGTGTTGACTATGGAAGATTTAGCGATATGTGAAGGCGACAGCATTCAGCTTTTTGGCAATTGGATTAGCGAGCCGGGAACATATAGCGATGTGTTTACTTCTCAGGATGGATGCGACTCCACACACGTGGTTAATCTGGAGGTCGATCCACTGGTTTTTACCTTTGACACACTGTCAATTTGTGAAGGAGATTCAATTTTAATTTTTGATGAATATCAGTCAGAATCAGGAGATTATGAAGGGGTTTTCGAAGGTTCTGTTGGTTGTGATTCTACACATACGATTACTCTGGAAATATTGCCGACCAGTGCAGACAGCGATACCTTGACCATTTGTCAGGGAGATTCAGTGCTTATTTTTGGACAATATGAACAGACGGCAGGGCTTTATTCACAAACCTTTACAGCCGCTAACGGTTGTGATTCTTTGCACGAAACCACCTTGGAAGTCCTGGATACCATCGCCACCTTTGAGCAACAAAGTATCTGTGTTGGCGATTCGATATTGATTTTTGGCAATTGGGAAACCGAGGCTGGGGATTACTCGGCCAGCTTCACCTCGGAAAATGGGTGTGACTCGTTGGTTACGATCACCCTGGAGTTATTACAATCGACGACTTCCGAAGAGAGTATCACCATTTGTAGTGGCGATAGCATCTTGATTTTTGGTGACTACGAAAGTGCACCTGGCACCTATTCGCAGGTTTTCGTGGGAGCTAATGGCTGTGATTCTACGCACACGATAGAATTGATTACGGAAACGATCACCCTGGATTACTCAATTTTAGTGCCCTGTACAGATCGTGATAATGGGGTAGTGGTGATCATTGCCGAAGGGGGAACGGAACCTTATTCCTATTCCTGGTTGCCCGGCGGTGATTTGGGGCCCATTGTAGAACACATTACGGCCGGAAATTATTCCGTCACGGTCACCGATGCGATCGGGTGCCAGTCGGTCATCAACTTCACTGTGGAGGAAATAGAGCCGGAGACTTTCAACTTCACCGCCAACCGTCCCGGGTGTGCCGGCGATCAGGACGGCAGTATCGATTTAACGGGTACTCCAGGGATGCAATTTAGTCTGGATGGTACTTCGTTCCAACCGGTTGAAGCCTTCTACGGCCTGGCTGCGGGGGAATATCTGGTCATTTCCGAAGATCAGAATGGTTGTCGGGATACGGCCAGTGTGGTAGTAGAAGATCCCGAAGAAATTTGGTTGGAACTGCCAGAAGATCAAACCATTAAGTTGGGAGAAAGCGTAACGATCAATTCCCAGTCAAATGTCGGTCCTTTGGCAGAATATACCTGGAAGCCACTGGACAGCCTGAGTTGTGGAGATTGTCCCCGAACGGTTGCCGGGCCGGTAGTGACCACAGAATATATCTTAACTGTTGTGGACACCAATGGCTGTACTGCCAGTGATGACATTCGCATTTTTGTGGATCGTAGAAGAAAGGTCTACATACCTAATGCTTTCAGTCCGAACGGAGACGGGGTCAATGATTCCTTTATCATTTATGGGGATGAAAGTGTACGTCAGGTACGCCACCTCATGGTATTTGACCGCTGGGGCGAAATGGTATTTAATAGAAAGGAAATGCCAATCAATGACCCGATATCGGGTTGGGATGGTAAGCTGAACGGGCGGCTGATGAAGCCCGCTGTCTTCGTCTATATGGCCGAAGTGGAGTTTATCGACGGCGCCCTGGAAACATTTGAAGGAGAGGTTATCTTGCTACGTTAGGGTGGATTTGGAAGGAATGGGTTTTTACTGCTCATTCCTTCCAAAAACAATTCAGTAGGTTTATTTTATTACTCCACTGGATCAAGCATTGGCAATCTGATGACCTTGTGCTCCTTGGCATTGATCGTCATCATACCCAATACTCCTCCGGAAGCTTTTGCCACGTGCCTTGCAAAGGTCAGTAAGCTCTCATAAAAGAGTTTGGCGTAGCCATGATCTAACTTTGGTAGAATGGTGTTCAATTGTCTAAGACGCTGGCTGATTTCCTCCTGGCGTACTTCGGTATTGTCGGGCAACTCTTGGATCAATTGTTGCAGACGCTCCGTATAGTTTTCACCTACCTTCTGGAAGTACGGCTTTAGTTGTGCGTGGTAGTCGTAGCTTCTGATCTTGGTAATTTTTTCTCCCTGTGCCAATTCCTCTTCGTGGATGGTGCCATCCGCACCGGCAACGAGGATGGTGATAAGAGGAATGGCCTCTAACATGCTATGCTGCTCCTCAGGGCTTAGATTTTTTAGTTCTTGTGGCATATCAGTAATTTTTACTTTCGCGCAAAGATACCTGAACAAAGGAGTTTTGAAAATTTTTTACTTTAAAAACTCCTCCAGAGGCACCCTTGTTTTTTTACATAAGACAACTTCAATAAATTACTCTGCATTGGAAAGCTCATCCAGGCGCTTTCTTTCTTTATCGGTGAGGCTGTTTAAGCCATTTTTCCGAATTTTTTCCAAAAGCATGTCCAATTCTTCTTCGGGGCTGATACGCTCCGGTTTTTTCTTGATTCCCAGTTGTATGTTCTGCACCGTTTCGCCCCAGTAATTGTCAATCAATAAGACATTGGGATTACGGATGACCAGCAACAAAAAGATAAGTGATGGCCCCAATATTCCCACAATGACCCACGGGTGTTCTTGCAACACGGAAAACTTTAGGGCAATGGTGAGCAATACGCCGATGATTGCTCCGCCCAAATGGGCTTCGTGACCGATGTTGTCTCGCTGAAACTTAATCCCAAAAATGGATACAGCCACAAACAAGAGGGCAAATACCCAACTCTTGATCTCAATTGGTAAAAAGATGAACGAAATAGAACTATCAGGGGCCAGCACCACAAAGGATAGAATCAACCCACTGATGGCACCAGAGGCTCCAACCGCCCGATAATCACCGTGATTGCGGTGGATATAAAGGGCCAGGAGGCTTCCGCCAATGAGACTGCCAAAGTAGATGATGCTATAGCGCAAAGGGCCAAACTGATGCTCAATTTCACCACTGAAGGACAACAGGGCAATCAGATTGAAAATGAGGTGCCACCAACTTCCGTGTAAGAAACCGGAGGTCAACATGCGCTTATACTCCCCATCCATTAAGATTCGATCGACATCAAAAAGATAATCCTCGTAAAACTGATGATCTTTAAAACCCTTATACGAAAAGATAGCGATTAAAAATCCCAGCACACTTCCAATAATACTTGCCTCAGCCATTTGTTAAAGGGGTTAATTATTCAATTGCTAATTTTTCACTTGCTTTTTCTTTACCCAGGCTAACCTCCACCTGGTACTCTCCTTTGTAAATATCCAGTTTTCCGGAATCCGCCGCTTTTACATTAATCGGTTTTTTATCTTCTTTTAAGTCCTTATTTAGAAATTTATTATACTCAGTTAAAATTTTCTCGCCAATTGAAAGATCGTAAAGGAAAAAATCAAGCCCTTTACGAAGTTTGGCTTCGCCCTGTTGCAGCACCAAGCCTTCAGCAGTTTTAATTTGCCACTTGACCAATCCACCATTTTGTGTATAAACCGGAATTTTTAGCTCGGGTTCGTAATCTCCAAACCAGCTTTCCCTTCCCCAGCGACCACTATACCGCTGCTTATCGATCGGAAAGAGGTGAAGGGCTGAACTCAGAATTTCTTCGGTCAGTTGTTGTACGTTCTTCACATCGGCAATGTACACTGAACGGCCGTGCGTGCCCACCACCAGCTCTTTCTCACGGGGATGGATCACCAGATCGTGCACGGGTACCGATGGAATGCCGTTGGTCATAGGCATGAAAGTTTTGCCCCGGTCAAAGCTAATGTATACACCATGATCAGAGCCTATGTACAGAATGTCTTCATTTTCCGGATCTTCTTTGACCACATTCAGTGGCTCCAAAGGAAGGTCACGCCCCAATTGAAACCAGGTATACCCGTAATCATCGGATTGATACAGCATCGGGGTGAAGTCATCCCAACGATAGCCGTTCAGTACTATATAAACCCGGCCTTCGGCATGACCGGAGGCCTGAACACGGCTGACCCACATATCTTTGGGCAAACCCTCTGTAATATCCTGCCAATTGTTGCCACCATCTCTGGTTATGTGCACCAAACCATCGTCAGAACCGGTATAGATCAAACCAAACCGCAATGGTGATTCGTGAATCGTGGTTAAGGTGGAAAAAGCTACGTCACCCTGTTTGCCGCCGGTGGTAAGGTCGCGGGAGATGGGCTCGAAAGTTTCTCCCTGGTCAAAAGACCGGTACAGGCGATTGGCCCCCATGTAGAGGATATCCTGGTTGAAGGTTGATAGTTGGATCGGAGTTTGCCAGTTCCAGCGAAGTGGGCGCTCGCCGAGCTCGTGCTTGGGCGTAATATATTTTCTTGCTCCGGTAGCCGTATTGATGCGAAAGTAGTTGCCAAATTGAAAACCGGTGTACACCGTTTTATTATCGCGGTTATCGATGGCAATTTGCATCCCATCGCCACCCAGGATGCTTTTGAAAGCGTAGTCGCCACTGCTGTGCCAGCTCGTATTGGGCTCGTAAGTCGATGGGCCCATCCATACGCCATTATCTTGCAATCCTACATAAACATTGTAGGGCTTGGCCATATCCGTAGCCAGGTAGTAAATTTGGTTGACGGCGGGTGTATTGGCCTTGAGCCAGCTTTCCCCATCGTCGTAGGAGATGTTGATCCCTCCGTCATTTCCCAAAATCAAATGACCGGGGCGATTTGGGTTGATCCACAGTGCGTGATGATCCGCATGCACGTTATCACCATTAATAGATTTAAATGTCTTGCCACCATCGTCCGAACGTAAAATGGGCACGCCCATCACATATACCTTATCGGAGTCGTAGGGAGCTACACGGATTTGCCCGAAGTAATAGCCGTAGGAATTATACACTCCATCGAGATAGTCCTCATTGGTTTTTGCCCAGGTTTTTCCTTCATCATCCGATCGGTACACTTCCAGTCCAATCACTGGTGTGTCAAACAAAAGAGAATTGGCATCTTCTACGTATTCCACCAGGGCCAGCGGTGTGATTTCTTCCTTTTCGATCATTTCCCGTACTTTTTTCAGGGAATATTTTTCGGGAAAACCATTACTTTCCAGATAATCCTGAATCAAATAATCTTTGGTCTTGAGAAAAGCGTCCTTGCTCATTTGCCGTAGCTCATCTTTCGTCAGTACCTCTTTCTCCTCGGCTTCCTTGGGACGGCGGAAATAGTTGTCGATGGCCGCGTACAAGATCTTCTTGCCATCATTTTTGGCTAGAGCCAAACCGATACGTCCTGCTCCTTCTCCGGTTGGGAAGCCATCTTCACCAGTTGTGAGCAAGTTCCAGGAATCACCGCCATCGGTACTTTTGTAAATGCCACTCCCCGTTCCCGATTCTACAAAATTCCAGGCTCGGCGGGTACGCTCCCAGGTTGCAGCATAGAGCGTATTGGCATCATCCGGATCAATGATCAGATCTACCGCACCGGCATTCGGATTGACGTACAGGGTTTTATTCCAGGTGGTTCCTCCATCGGTGGTTTTGTAAATGCCGCGCTCTTCATTGGGTGAGTATAGGTGTCCCAACACCGCTACCCAGGCTATCTGCGGATTATCCGGGTGTAAAATGATGCGACCGATGTGGTGGCTTTCGCCCAATCCAAGGTAGGTCCAGGTTTTTCCACCATCCGTACTTTTAAAAACACCCGTTCCCGCATAAGAAGACCGACTGGAGTTGACCTCTCCGCTGCCCAGCCAAATGGTGTTGTTGGACCAATCAACGGCAATATCTCCGATAGTCATCACCATCTCTGTGTCAAACAGAGGTGTAAAGGAGGTACCGTTGTTCTCGGTTTTCCATAGTCCACCGGAGGCATACGCTACATAAAAATGACTGGGATCTGTGGGAGAAACCGCCACATCGATGACTCGACCACTCGACACACTAGGGCCAATGGATCGGAATTCAACCCCTTTTACAATAGCATTTTTTTCCAGCGCTTGTCGCTGATCAAAGCTATTGATACGATCGCTTGCGGCGGTAAAAGGTGGTTGTTCTGATTGTGAAGCGGCCGACAGCGAAAACAACAGGCAAAAGAAGAGAAAAAGTCTGATCATAATGGTTGTAGATTTCTTTTTTGTAAACATAAAAAACTTTTGGCAAAAGCCTTTGCAGGATCAAAAACGCTCAAAAATGATCTTCTCGTCAGAGAATCAAAGACTTATCAGAGGATAAAGCCTTGCACCGTAATGAAAAATTGGTTAAATTTAAGGAGCCCTTTGACTTTATTCAAAAGTGAAATTCAAGCAGCAGTTAACTAAGAACAACACTTCAAGGCACTAGCTCCTCGCCTCAGTTTACTCATACGAATTGATTAATCATCTCTAAATACCCTTAAGTATGAAACTGCATCAAAGCCTTTTCCGAACCAAATTACCTACCAGTATTACGTACTTTTTGTCATTGATGCTCTTGTTACTACTGTTTGCCTGCCAGCCTAAAGAACCGGTTAACATTACTTTTGCCTTCGGCCCCGATGATAGCGGGGCAATCCAACACTTAATTGACCAATTTAACGAACAACACCAGGGCGAAATCCACGTCGCCTGGAAAGAGACCTCTCGTTTATCAAACGAGTTTTACCGCGAAATAGAGAAAGATTTTGCTACAGAAACACCGACAATGGACGTGATTGGCTCCGATGTCGTGTGGACCTCTGCCTTTGCCCAGCAGGAATGGGCACAGGATATTTCCGAAAAGTTTTATGAATCCTACCAAACTGATGACTTCCTGGAAGCCTCGCTTAATTCTGCCATTCACCAGTTCAAAATCTGGGGGGTACCCTGGTATACCGATGCGGGGATTCTGTATTACCGCAAGGATCTGCTTATGCAAAATGGCTATGCCGATCCTCCGAAAACCTGGCAGCAATTAAAAGAAATGTCGAAGAAGATCATGCAGCAAAACCAGGTGAAATACGGCTTCGTGTTCCAGGGCGCCAACTATGAAGGTGGAGTGGCCAATGCCTGCGAATACATCTGGAATGCCGGAGGGGAAATTCTAATTGGGGACCTTTCGGCCGGGGTATCTACCGATCCAAATGTTGAATCAACCATCATCACGGTCAATAGTCCGGAAGTGATCCGTGGTTTGAATGAGGCCGTTCAAATTGTACAATCGGGAATTAGTCCGGCGGATATATATGACTACAAGGAGCTGGAGGCTGTTCAGGCCTTTGAACGGGGCGATGCCGTCTTTATGCGCGGGTGGCCAGGGGTATATGGCCGCTTTTTAAAGGATAATGCAAGGGTCAAGCTGGACCAGATTGGTATCGCCTCCCTCCCGGTCAGCAAAGAAGGCAATCCCTCTTACAGCTGTTTGGGCGGCTGGAACCTGATGATCAATTCCCGTAGCGATCAGGCAAAAAAAGATGCCGCCTGGACCTTCATTCAGTACCTGACCGCACCGGAACAGCAGAAGTATTTGTCGGCCCATATCGGTATCATGCCAAGTATTCACAAGCTGTATCGCGACAAGGATTTAATCACAAAAGTACCGATAATCTCCCTGGCCAGAAATATCCTTGACAATACCCGGGTGCGCCCGGTGACGGCTCACTATATGGAGATTTCTCCGGATATCGCCTGGAACTTTAATGCCCTGCTCAAGGGGCAGCTCACGCCAGCCGAAGCGGTAGAAACCATCCAGGCGCAGATGGAACTGGCCATGGCGCCGCCGCTGTAATTGTAATTCAAATGAAAAGGCCGGTAAATCGTCTTAATTAGATTTACCGGCCTTGTTATGATTTATGCTCTGGGCACATCCTTCTTGTTTTCCGGAATTTTCTTGAAATGGTTTCCGCCCTCGATGTCGATGTTGAAGTCGTTGAGATCGCTGAATTTTAGGGAACCTTCCAGGCTGAGTAGCACAAACTCTTCATCTCCGCTGATCAGCACCAGCACATCGGTGATGGTATCCTTGTCTTCCCGGATCAGGAATTCGATCAGGTTGCCTTCATCCCGAATTTGCATCAGGTCCTCAAAGCGATTTTGCTTCACGCTACGTACCAGATCACGACGTTCCTGGCTACTGACCAGGTTTCCATTTTCCATGACCAGTACCCGAAGTTTAGTGATTTTATTTAGAATTTTATCGACGTCTTCTTCGTCTGTGTATTGGGTGGCCATCTTCAAAATCCAGCCCTGAAGGGTGATATTGGTGACGTCTTCCAGCTGTTCGTATTTTTTGTAGAAGTCAACAATGCTGGGGTCCTGGCTGTAGCTAAGACATGGAAGTACCAGGAGTAATGCGGTGATTACAATTATATTTTTCATGATAAATGGTGTTGTTGTGGATGAAAGAAGTTAAATCAGGAAGGGAGGGGTTACTGGCTCATACCATTGGCCATTTTGGAAACTTTATTGAGGTCCAGGTTGCCAACAAAACTCATCAGGATGAAATCTTCGTCTTCGCCTCCACCCAGAAGGAGTAACTCTTCAATCTTCCCATCAGCTCCTTCCTTGATCAGAAATTCCAGGTTTTGGTCACCCTTACTGCGTACAGTCATCAGGAGTTCGTATTCCTTTGTACTGATTTTTGCTTTCGCTTCCTTGTAAAACTGAGCGCCATTTTCTTCTGTGGTGAGAATGCGTAGCCCACGTAAATCTTTGGCAATATCAGTGACGGCTTTTGACTCCTCATCATTCAGCCCGTTGATCTCCATGTCGTCAAACATTTGAAACAACCGGGCGCTGATATATACTACGGTAAAGCGCTCGTCATCGAGGTATTGTTGGAAGTATTTATCGATGGCATTGGCCTGAGCCATAGCGCCGGTACCGATACTCATTGCGGCGAGCACAAAAACAATTTTTAAGAATTTCATAATTGTATTGATTTTAGAATGGACTCGTTGATTACAACAACCTCGCTCCGCGGCACGAGGTCGGTAATCGTGAATCGGATGATTAATTTTCAAAGAATTATTTAAACATTTGCCAGAATTCCTTCACTTTGGCCACCTCTTGTACGGCCTGGGAAGCTCCTTTCTGCAGCCCCAGTGAGGTCTTCATCAAAGCCCCGTGCGTGATGCGAAAGGCTTCTTCCGGTGTTTCCGGCTCGTATTTTGACCAGTCGACGGTGGAGGCCTCTTGCTTCACTTGCTGAGTTGGCAGCAATGCCCACAGAGAAAGTACCATTAAAACGGTTGCAGCTACCCTTGGAATCCATTTTTTCAAAAAAATTATGGTGTTATTGCTTTGTGCTGGCACTACATCTTTAACCGTGAATTCTTTTGTCGGCATTTGTTCCTGTTCCATTCGCAGGAATTGAAAAAGTGGTTGGTAGTCCCGCAAGGATTCAGGAACATTCGGCTGATTGAAATAATCTTTCAGCAGCCGTTCTTCAGCGAGGCTCGTTTCTCCCCGAAAGTACTTTTCCAGCAATTTGGTCATTTCATTCCTGTTCATACCATTCTGTTTTGACCAACATTTCCCGCAAGGCCGTACGCCCCCGGAATAAATTGGTTTTTACCTGACTCATGGGCATTTCCAGTACATCGCCGATCTCCTGGTAAGACAGCTCTTCAATGTCTCGCAGGTGGATCACCAGCCTTTGCTTTTCCGGCAATTGCTCCATGTATTTCCTGATCTGATTGATACAATCGTTTGACTCCGTGACCTGATCCGGGGTAGGGTGAGAGGAAGGGGTCATTATGGCTTCCTCCAGGCTTTCCTGTCTTCTGCCGCCCCGCCGTAGGTGGTCAATCGACAAGTTTTTGGTGAGACGCATGCTCCAGGCCTCCATGTTTTTGATGGAGGGCCATTGTTGCCGTTGCCGCCACAGTTTTAGAAAAACCTCCTGTACCACATCTTCTGCTTCTTCCGGTGTACCTACGATGCGTAAGGCAAAGCGGTACAGCTTATTCTGGAAAGGCAATATGTGTTTTTGAAAGTAATTCATACTTGCCGTTGGCTTTTACAATTGTGGTTTGTCAATCAGTTTCAGTGGGAAGACGATTGTCTCCGGGTTTTGTTACAGGAATCTTAAAAAAAGTGCAAACAACCCGATCAATAGCTGAATTCCCTCGACCAATAGTAGAAAAAAGCGGACTAAATTTTTCTGTGCTACTGGTTCCAAATGTTTGAAAATCAATCCTTAACAAAAGTGTCAACAAAATGCTAAGGTGTATCGTTTTTTATACTAAATGGGGAGATTATTCTATCTTTGGCCCATTGGAATGCCGCTATAGCTGAATTCATGAAGAAGCTCGATCGATTATTAATTGCCAATTTTATTCCGCCGTTTATCATGACCTTCATGATTGCGACCTTCGTGCTGCTCATGCAGTTCCTGTGGGTGTATGTGGATGATATTGCGGGTAAGGGACTGGGCATGTTCATTATCATTGAGTTGATCTCTTACAAATGTGCCGGCCTGATTCCCATGGCCTTGCCTCTGGCCATTCTCATCTCGTCAGTAATGGTATTGGGTAATATGGCAGAGCATTACGAGTTGTCCAGCTTTAAATCGGCTGGTGTATCACTGATCAGGGTGATGCGGCCGGTGATTATTTTTGGCATTTTCTCTACGGTCTTCTCCTATTTTTGTTCCAACTACCTCATTCCCGTTGCCAATCTGCAGTTTGGATCGAGGATGTACGATATTCAGCGCCAAAAGCCCGCCCTAAGGCTGGACGCAGGTGTGTTTAACGATGACTTTCAGGGCTATGCTATACACATCAAGAAAAAGGCACCTAATGGGCGCAACATTAGTGGGGTGCTCATGTATGACCACTCGGAAGCCAGCCGCGGCCAATTGACCGAAATCATTGCCGAAAAAGGAGAAATGTACTCCACTGAAGATGGGCATTACTTCATTATGAATTTGAAAAATGGTAGCCAGTACGTGGAAACCCGGCCGGCGGTAGGACAGCGAGCCGATAAATCTTTTCCATTCGTTCGTACCACTTTTTCAAACTGGACCAAGGTGTTTGACCTCAGTGAATTTAGCTTGAGCCGAACCGATACCCGTCTTTTTGAAACCCACCGCAGTATGTTGAGTAGCGGGCAACTAAAGGAGGCAATTGACTCTTTGGGGTTGAAAATATTAAAACGAGAGAAGGCCATCTCCAATCATGTGGCCAACTATTTTGTGATCCTGCCAATGGACAGCACTTTCCTGAACTTTGAGGATGAGGAGGAGAACCCCTTGCCCATAACAGCAGATTCCGTCAGGTTGGTACCGGTAGAAGATTCCGCTAAGGTAGAAGTGCCCCAAAAGATAAACGTACCCCCGGTTGACCCGGAGACCGGTAAAAAGGTCATTCAAAATCCGGCCGAAAGGGTAGTAGAGGTGAGTGATACCAACCGGCTGGAAACCACACCGCAACGGTACCAGAAACGCAACGTACCCAAAAAAGATATCACCAAGCAAATGGAGGCCAGCCTCGATAGTCTGGAAAGTTTCGAGAGCATTGTGCAAACGTTTCCTATTTATGAGCAAAAGCAGCTTTACGCAAAAGCGAAGAGCTTTGCCCGGAGCATTAAAAGTCAGGCGGAATCGGCGGTGCGCTCCCTGGATCGTTTGAAGGAATCGAAGGTAAAACACATCTACGAATTGCATACCAAATACAGTATGGCAATGGTGTGTATCATCTTTGTCTTTATCGGAGCACCCATGGGGGCCATTGTGCGTAAGGGCGGTTTTGGTTATCCGATTCTGGTGTCCATTATCTTCTTTATGCTGTTTATTGTACTGACCATCTTCTGTAGAAAGATTGCGGAAACCTTTGTTGTTCCGGCGGCACTGTCTGCGTGGATACCCTGCATCGTATTGTTCCCCATTGGGTTGATGTTGACGATCAAGGCCATGAATGACTCCAAAATGTTGAATACAGACCGTTACCAGGTATTATTTGCCAAATTGTTCAAAAGAAAGACAGCCGAACCAGCGGCACCCAAAAATTGAGTTATCCCAATGATGACGTTATCTGCTTTCCTTCGGGAAAATCGTTTGTTTTTGATCATGATCATGGTGTTTGCCGTGCTGGGAGGGCTTCTGCTGTTGACTATAGAACAGGGGGATGTCATTTATTTCTTTAGTGACAATCGCACCGTTGTTGGCAACTGGATTTTCAGGTACGGCACCAAGCTCGGAGAAGAATTTGCCTATTTCTTCATTCTGATTCTACTACTTTTTTACAGCTATCGACAGGCACTGGTGGTCCCTTTTCTGGGCCTGTCGGTAACGATCGTAGCCTTTTTGGCCAAACAGGTTTTTGCTCATGATCGCCCCTATCTCTATTTTAATAAACAAGGTATTTTTGAAACCATCACGACGGTTGAAGGCGTGACCCTCAATGGTGGTGCCAATAGCTTCCCATCCGGGCATACCATGTCGGCTTTTGCCTTGTATGCCTTCCTTGCTTTTTGTTTGCCATCAAAGAAAATAGGTGCAGTCCTCTTGTTTGCTATTGCCCTGATGGTTGGTCTTTCCAGGGTCTATTTGGTACAGCATTTCTTCCAGGACATTTACCTGGGCGCCTTGATCGGGACCCTCATTGCTATAGTCTGGTACTTTTTGCAGTATCGTATCTTTCCCTACCCGCTGCAACCGCTGGACGGTGCCGTCAGTCTCCGTCGTCACAAATCTGTAGTTTAAAGTGCCGTAGCGGTATTTTTTGCTTTATACTTAGGTTTATTAAAGTGGAATTTTAAATTTATGCCACCAAAGGACCTTTTAGTATGTTGGAAAAAGCCACTTTACCCTTCTATGAAACTGAGCGATTGATCCTGCGGGAAGTCAACCCGAGGATACAGAAGCTTATATTCAATGAATTCACCCATCAACAACTTGCTGACTTTTTTTGTACCGGCAATACACTTGAACTGCTGGACCACCGCTACCGATATGAGGTGGTGATGGTGCATAACGATCGCCTTTCTTTTCGATACTGGTTGATGATCGATAAAGCTACCGGTACAAACATTGGCGATGTGGGTTTTCACCAATGGATTATTCCCCACCGGCGTGCCGAACTTGGCTACGGTATTCAAAAGGAGGAATTTATGCAGCAGGGCCTGATGTCGGAGGCATTGGAAAAGGTAATTGCGATTGGCTTCAACGAGATGAACCTGATCCGGATCGAGGCTTTTGTGACCCCCGGAAATCAACCATCGCTGGCCATCATGCGCAAGTTTGGTTTTAGCGGAGAGGGGTATCTCAGTCGGCGTTATATTGAAAAGGGAATATCGAGAGACCTTCAGGCTTTTGGTTTATTACAGACCGAGTACCGGCAACCTGATGGGCATCCCTTTTCACTAATTAATGCATTTGAATGCCTTAGCCTGCCTCTGTCAGATTGGACGCACGAAGCACACCTCAGTGTGGGACTTTGGTACCTGTATCATCATTCACGTGCTGAGGCCCTATGCAAATTGCGTTCGGGAATCATCGCCTATAATAATGCCACCGGTGTGCCCAATAACACCACCCGTGGTTATCATGAGACCCTTACGGTGTTTTGGGTGGAAATACTGGATCAGTTTCTGCAAAAGTTTGGCAAGAAACATCCGTTCGATTACACCCTGCAAACCTTCCTGGATAGCCCGTATGCCAGCAAAAACCTTCCTTTTAAATATTACAGTCGTAAATACCTTTTTTCGGTAGAGGCCCGGAGCCGCTGGGTGGAGCCGGATTTGAGAGGGTTGAATGAGTAGGGAAAAAAATAAGAGAGGCGGTGCCTGATATTCAGAAACCGCCTCCCTTATTTGGATTACCTGATTACTTATAGGTCTTGATTACACCCGATTTGATATCTCCAAGGTATTTGTTGAGTTCTTCTCTAACTTTTGGCATGAGCAGCAATAGCCCGATCAGGTTGGGTACGGACATGGCAAAGATCATCGCATCTGAAAAGCCCACAACTGCTCCCAAACTTGCCGCTGATCCGATGACAACAAACACACAAAACAGGATTTTATAGGTATAGTCAGCAGCTTTGCTTCTGCCAAAGAGGAACATCCAGCTTTGCAGACCGTAGTAAGACCAGGACAACATAGTGGAAAAAGCAAACAATACCACGGCAATGGTCAGGATATAGGAAAAGCCCGGTAAAACAGAAGAGAAAGCTCTGGATGTAGCCAGTACACCATCTCCTTCCGGTACACCGTAAGTCATGATGCTGCCATCACCGTTGGTAATGATGATAACCAGTGCGGTCATGGTACAAACAATTACCGTATCGATCAGTGGCTCCAAAAGGGCAACAACACCCTCACTGGCTGCATGGTCGGTTTTCACTGCCGAGTGTGCAATCGCTGCAGAACCGACACCCGCCTCATTAGAAAATGCTGCCCGGCGGAATCCTTGCACCAATACACCAATGATACCACCAGCAATACCTTCTGGTGAAAATGCGCCGCCGATAATTTGACCGAAAGCCCAGGGAATTTCGTTGAAGTGTGCAAAAATGATAATCAGCGCCGCCAACACGTAAATGCCACACATAAAGGGCACTACCTTTTCGGTAACGGCACCAATTCTTTTAATACCACCAATAATTACGATGGCAACGATGGTAGCCATAAATAGACCAAACATAAGTCCGGCAGCTCCCGAAGAAGCACCAATCATACTATTAAACTGTTGAGCAGCCTGGTTGGCCTGAAACATATTTCCTCCACCAAACGAACCCCCTACACACATAATGGCAAAAAACACCGCCAGCACCTTACCGAGTCCTTCCATGTTTCTTTCCTTAAGCCCTTTGGTAAGGTAGTACATAGGGCCACCATAAACGGTGCCGTCTGGACCAATATCGCGGTACTTAACACCGAGGGTACACTCTGTAAACTTGGAAGCCATACCCAACAGTCCGGCCAGGATCATCCAGAAGGTAGCTCCCGGGCCACCCAGTGAAATGGCGATCGCCACCCCGGCAATGTTACCCAATCCGACCGTGCCGGAAAGGGCAGCGGTTAGTGCCTGAAAGTGAGAAACTTCACCGGCGTTGTTGGGATCGGAATATTTTCCTCTTACGGTATCAATGGCCAGCTTAAAACGCCGGAATTGCACAAATCCGAAATAGATCGTAAATACAGTGGCACAGGTCAGCAGGAGTATGATGACGATCGGCATCGCACTGCTATCTGTTCCTGCCAGTTTTACGGAGTAAAATACGATTCCCTCCACCACATCGGTTATCGGTTGAAAAGCATCGTTAATTTTCTCGTCAAGGCCCTTCTCTACCTCCTGAGCAAACGTCAAAATCGGAACAATCAATGTAGCTACTAATAGTAGAAGTTTTTTCATGGTCTCGGTGATCTTGTTAAACTTGTTTAGTTGATTTATTTGAAAAGAAGCGTTAAGGTATTTTATATTTTTTGTTTTTTCAAACGAATGTACTGGTAATTTTAAAGGGGGGAAATCACGAGAAGAAAAAATATTCCCCTACTTTTGTGTGATTTCCCGAAAGATGTCAGTGTATTCATTATAAACCAGAATCTCTTTGCGCCCTACACTAAATGACCAGGAATTAAAGGATTTGATGCAAGCTGATGGTGAAAAAGCCATCGAGCTCTTGTTTCAAATGTACTATGCCTACCTCTGCCAGGCCGTCTACAAGATTCTCGGTGATCCCAGCCTGGTGGAAGATCTGGTGCAGGATGTCTTTTACGAGCTTTGGCGAAAGAAAGATCAATTGAATATCAATATTTCAATAAAGGCCTACCTGCGCCGAGCTGCGGTGAATAAGGCACTCAACTTCATCCGGGATCAGAAAATCAAGTTTGAAGATGAAGATCGTGCCCCGGTGCAGGAAAGCAAGATCAATAGCGTGGTACAGAAGATGGAAGCCGCGGAACTGCAATCCCGGATTGATGAGGTTATCGATGGTCTCCCGGATCGGTGCCGGGTGGTTTTTGTACTGAGTCGATACGAGGAAATGTCGTATCAGGAGATTGCCGATCAATTGGATATTTCGGTAAAGACCGTTGAAAATCAGGTTTCAAAAGCCCTGAAAATACTGAGGGCTGAACTCAGTGGTTATTTGCAGTAGCTGGCGGATTTGGGGAGTATGTGCCTTTGCAAATGTTAACTGGCTGACATAAAAGTTTATTTTCAAAAAAAAGAAAATATAGAGTAGGGGAAAAACACTTAATTGGTGTCTATTCCATCGAAAGAAAAAGCTGTAAGTACAAAAGACCTATGGAAAATCAGAAGGAACGGAGTGGATTTAACAGATGGAGCAAACACAACCCGGACATACCGGAGTCTGAGCTGCAGGGCTTGTGGCGCCTGACCGAATCCTACAAATCGGGGTACCAACCCAATGTTGAGGGCGGACTTTCTCGCCTAAAGGATCGTATGGCTGCCAACGAAACGGGCCGGGTAGTGTCGATGCAGTCTAATCGCAGACGCTGGATGGGCATCGCCGCCGCTATTGCACTGCTATTGGTGTGTGGTTTGAGCATCAGAAGTTTGCTGGGTGATTCCACACAGACTATCGTTAATTTGATGGATGCTCCTAAGGAAGTTACACTGGAGGACGGCTCCATGGTGGTATTGAATAAAAACAGCCGCCTGGAATATCCGAAATCTTTTTCCGGACAACTCAAGCGAGAGGTGCTTCTGCACGGTGAAGCCTATTTTGACGTAAGTCATAATCCGGCGCAGCCCTTCGTTATACGCACCGAACACGCGGAGGTAAAGGTCGTAGGTACCTCATTTAATGTTAGGGCCTATGAAAATGAACCCATCACCGAAGTAGAAGTTGAATCAGGACATGTGCGCTTTCGCGTCAATAATGCCAGTCGCGATATGGATTTGAGAGCCAACCAAAAGGCCATTTATCAGCATGACCGGCAGCAGGTGATGAAAGAAGAAGTGGAGAGCCTAACTTCACTGGCGTGGAAAACCAATACACTGGAATTTCGCAAAACGCCAATGAAGAATGTGGTAAAAGCGGTGTCTCGTTATTACCATATCCAACTTACCCTGGAAGACGACTACCTGGAAGATTGCCTGTTTAATTCGAATTTTGACAATGAGGAATTGAGCGTAGTGTTAGATGCTTTGGCGGAAGCCTTTAATGCGGAAATCGTCGAGCAAAAGGCCAATGAGGTTTACATGATACGTGGAGGAGAATGTGAATAGGCTCTTCAATAGATAAAAAAAGGCATAACTTTTACGGTCCTTTGTTGTGGGCTGAATAAACCTTATCATTCTGATTGTGATAAGGTTTATTCATTGTATAAGTACCCAATTCCGCTTATCTTTGAGAACCAGCGCGGCGGAATGCGCAATTGCGGCATAATTAATGAGATGAACCGACAGCTACTGCTTCTTTCATATTTTCTACTGACGTTCTTTTTTGCCACTGGCCAGAATGTACTGGATCAGCAGGTAACACTCGTGGTTAAAAACGTAGCTGTTGATGAAGCGCTTTATAAACTCATTGATCAAAATGAAGTAAAACTCATCTTCAGCAACGAAATTCTTCCCCAGAAACTGGTTACGCTTCGGATGAGGCGAGAGCCCCTGCGACAAGTGCTCAAGGCTATCTTTGACGGCACGGACGTAAGCTATAAAGTGATTGGCGACCAGGTGGTACTTTTCAAAAATGTGGACGAGCCTACGGCTACCCGTGAATTTACCATTAGCGGCTTCCTGGAAGATGGGCAAACCGGCGAGCGACTGATCGGGGCAAGTGTTTATGAACGCAATAGTCAGCGCGGAACGGTGACCAATGCCTATGGCTTTTACAGTCTTACCCTGGCCGGTGGACCGGTAGAGCTTACTTTCGCCTACCTGGGCTACGTGCCATCAGTCCGCTATTTTGTATTGGACGCCAACCGCAAAGAAAATATCCCCCTGAAGCCCTCGCTAACCCTGGCGGAGGTTTTGGTGATTGGATCGGATTCTACTTTTGCCCAAAAGCCCGATGGCAGTAGTACTGACTACATCCAAATCAATGATGTGGAGCAGTTACCCAAACTGGCCGGCGAGTCCGATCTGGTACGGACTGCTTATCTGCTCCCGGGAGTGCAAACCGGTACTGATGGAGTGGGAGGTATTCACGTCAGGGGCGGAAATCCCGGCCAAAACCTTGTCCTTATCGACGGTGTACCCGTTTATAATATTTCACACGCTGCGGGTGTTTTTTCAATCTTTAATACCAATGCCGTGCGTACGGCCAAGTTGGTGAAAGGTGGCTTTCCGGCGCGTTATGGAGGGCGTATTTCTTCAGTGCTGGATGTGCGAACCAAGGAAGGCAATAAAAAAGATTACAAGGCCCAGGCCGACCTGGGTATGTTAACCTCCGGACTTTCCATGGAAGGCCCGATCATCAAGGATAAAAGCTCCTTCTTTGTTTCTGGTCGCGGTTCCTTTCTCGACTTGTACCTACAGCCCTATTCCCGCAAGGAAAAAGAAAGGAGAGGAGAAGGCGGCTATACCAGCTACAAATTCTACGACCTCAACGCTAAATTGAACTTCGCCTTCTCTGATGCTGATAAGATCTACTTCAGTTATTATCGGGGCAGTGATCGTTTTGCCAATACGGGGTCTCGTTCCGACCTTGTGAGCTTGAGTACCTCGGGGGGCATTGATAATTACCGCATTGACCAGGGCTATGAGGAAAACCTCTACTGGGGCAATCAGGTGGGCGCATTCCGCTGGAACCATGTGCTCAGTGATAAGCTATTTGCCAATGCGGCGTTGACCTACAGCAATTTTAATGTAGGTTTTGATTATACGAGCCAGGATTCATTGGTCAATCAGGATATCAATCAAACACTGGTGTCGAGTTATTCGCTGGGACGTTATCGGTCCAGTATCGAAGACCTTGGCGTTAAGCTGGACTTCGATTTTTTTCCCAAAACGGATCACTACCTGCGGTTTGGCCTGAGCTTTAATCGACAGTTTTTTAATCCGGGAGTATTGTTTTACGACAACAAGATCGAGGATGAAATCGATAGCACCCAAAGCAATAAGCCGATTAGTGCCAATGAGTATGCCGCTTATGTAGAACACGAATTTCAGTGGGGCAAAAGCCTGACCTTCAATCTGGGCTTACGCGCCATGATCCAGAGCGTGAGGAGCAGAAATTACCGTTCTCTTCAACCGCGGATCAATGTGTTGTACAAGGTCAATGATCATTTATCCTTTAAAGCGGCCTACAGCAATATGGTTCAGTTTCTTCACTTGCTGTCCAGTTCGAGTATCGGACTGCCTACCGACTTGTGGGTTCCCTCTACCACCAATATCCGGCCGCAGGAGGCCAATCAGGTAGATGCGGGAGCAGAAGTGAGCCTATTGCCCGGAGTTTCTTTGGAAGTGGAAGCCTATTACAAATGGATGGATCACCTGCTATCTTTTTCCGAAGGGGCTTTTTTTCTCAACGGATGGGAGGATAATGTCACTTCCGGGAAAGGAAGAGCATATGGCCTGGAGTTTTTCCTGAAAAAGAAAGAGGGACGTACCACTGGCTGGATTAGCTACGGACTGGCCAGAGCAGACCGCCAGTTTGAACGCATTTTCTTTGGTCAGCGCTATCCCTTTAAATATGATCGCAGACACGATTTAAAAATAGTGCTTAGTCATCAGTTTAATAAAAAGTGGAGCGCTTCTGCGAATTGGGTCTTTAGTTCGGGCTTTGCTTACACCCTGCCCTTGGAAAAATACACCATTCAACTCACCGATTACCTGCCGGTTATCCAGGAAGAAATCTTTGCCAATGGCAAAAAGAATGGCCAGCGCATGCCCCCGTATCACCACCTTGATGTTACGGTAAATTACAGCTTTGAAACGGGGAAATTTCAACACGCCTTAAGTTTTGGTATCTACAACGTTTACAATCGCCGGAATCCGCTGTACAATACCATTCGCAAAAGATACCTCAATCAGAACGATAAATTGCTCGAAATTAATCAAACGGTGCAGGTTCTTTTGGTTCCAATTACACCTTCCATACACTATTCTTTAAAATTTTAGTATATTTGTTAGGTTATTTCTTCGTGAAAAAAGCCTCATTATGCTGAAACGGACCAGTTATCTGCTCTTGCTCTCCGTATTACTGCTATCGGCTACCTGTGAGCGCGAAGTAGATTTAGGATTTGAAGACCCTGAGCCAAAGCTGGTCGTCTTTAGCAATTTTTCCAATTCAGGTGATATTAATGTTCAGGTTTCCAAGAGCAAGGCTGTTTTGGACAATACGGCTGAGGAGTATATCTCTGATGCTAAAGTAGAAATTTATGGCAGTGGCCAATTGATTGAACGCTTAAGGTTGGTCATTCCTACTTCTTCCCGCTTTCCTCCCTATTATACTACCCGCGGATTGGTGCCTCAGGTCAATGTAGATTACATGATCAAGGTGGAAGCCGATGGCTTTGAAACCGTGCGTGCGGAAAGTACCATTCCGGAGCAAATCGAAGTGACCTTTTTTGAAGTCAGTGAGCTGATGATTGAGGAAGATGAAACCGAAACCACTTATTCCTATCGTGTAAGGATGGGGTTTGACGATCCAGAAAATGAAGTTAATTACTATCACCTCAATATTTATCAGCAAATTCAGGACTACACCGGTGGAGTAGGGGATACCGTGATTACCGGCACCACCTATCGAACCATTGAGTTTAGCCCTAAAAATAATACCAACAAGATCGTGGCTTACCTCGGCGGTGGACTCTTACTTGAGGATGATCCGCTAAACGGCGACTATGATTTTAACCTGAGTGTATCTATTGATCCTTCGCGCCAGATTTTGGGCAAGGTTTTTGTTGAATTCCGCACCGTTTCGGAAGATTATTACCTGTACCACTCCTCTATTACCCGCCAAAATTACAGTGAGGGAAGCTCCTTTGCGGAACCTGTTTTTGTCTACAACAACATCGAAAACGGGCACGGTGTCTTTGCCGGCTTCAATACCTCTGTCGATTCTGTATTACTGGTTCAGTAAAAAATTACTTTTTTCTCACTTTTTTCTGTCTGCTTTCTTAGACCATGTTTGGAGGTCAAACTTTGAGCTGCAAATATCATTTTTTTGATGATTCTGCGTTGCTTTTTTTGACCGTACCTCAGGGTATGCTCTGCAAAAAGACGCCTTGCCTCACCAAAAAACTGATAATTTTCACTTTCAAATCCGACCTCCAAACATGGTCTTACGGAATTATATTTCGTATGAAGGCGCTAATCTTTGCCTTAATAAAAATTTTCCGGGTCAAATAAAATATCATTCTAGGAAAAGCATTATTGTGCCCCTTTTCTTACAAAAAGAGGGATGACTTGCCTAAAAAAAATTGAGGAATGCGTAGGGGGGCAAACAAAAATCGGTGTCTACCTTTTACGAGAGCAGAACATAAAGTCGGAAAACAGATTTCTCTCAGAATCATTTCCGGCGATACGAATGCGACTATTAGGATGCTATTCCACAACCAGTAAAATTTTTCGTAATGAATACTGAAGCAAAGAACTCCTTCCTGGAACAATTCCCATTGTTCAAAAACCTATCTCCCCAAGAACTCGAAGTATTATCAGAAATGGTTGAGCACAAAGTGAAGCCCCGCTATAGTTTTATATACATGCCGGGTGATGCTTCCGATTCCGTGTATTTCCTCGCCCGTGGCACCGTGAAAATTGGCACCCATTCCTCTGATGGAAAAGAGGTGATCAAAGCCCTGATTCATCCCACTGCTATGTTTGGCGAGCTGGGATTAATTGGTGAAAACCAAAGACAGGATTTTGCTCAAGCCCTTAAGGAGGACGTTCACTTATACGTACTACGCGTAGAGGATTTTAAGAAATTAATGCGCAATAATTTTGACTTGTGTAGTAAGGTGATGATGCTATTTGGTAACCGCCTGATAAAGGCTGAAAACAAGCTGGAATCTCTGATTTTCAAGGATGCCCGTACCCGTATCATCGACTTCATCAAAGAATCTATCAACAATCGCGGTAGCCGGGTTGGTTATGAGATGTTGCTCAAGCACTCACTGACGCACCAGGATATTGCCAATATCACTTGCACTTCTCGCCAGACGGTGACGTTGGTATTGAATGAGTTGAAGAAGTCAGATTTGATTTATTTCAACCGTGGTAAGATTTTAGTGAGAGATATGGCCAAGCTTGCCTAGCAGATTTACACTAAAGATATCAAATATATAGATAAACCAAGATCTACTTTTCATCAGTGTGTTCTCTTTATCCGCAGCGTTCTCTCTGGAGTAACGCTGCGGTTTCACTTTCATGATCAGCTATTCGATATCCATTAAAATGCGCCAATTCTTTGGATAATAATTGTTGATGCGATTGGGCAATACCTTGACCCATCCCAATCCTAATCCCTGATGTTTTATCAGTGTCCAGCCTTTCGGCAAATCGGGGATACTGATGTTTTCCTTTTTTAAGAATTGTAATGCGGTCAGGCGATCAACATCAACTTGTTGGACCTCCTGATGTAGCGCAGTATGCAGAGCCAGTTCTGGAGCGGGGATGAAGTCTTTCCCTTTAAAGATACCTACTTCGAAGCCGATGGTTATCCTGCGGAGGTTTGTGGCGATCTGCTGCACCTCATCCTGCTGTTCTTTCAGCCAGGCCCGAATATTGCCCTGATGGTCTACACCAAAATTGAGCGTATCCGGGTTTTGTATCCAGGGCAAAAGCAAGTCCCGTTGTTTGCGGGGTAGGGGCGTCAGTACTGGTATATTGACCGGTTTTATTTTGGGAGCATCACCCATTTTGCGAAAGCAAGCCAGGTAAAATCCCTCTCCCTCCACCCGGTGGGGATAAAATTGTAATCCCCGATCCCGTTCTACAAGTTGCCAGGACTCCGGGTGTTCCAGCGGGAAAGATTGCACTGGAAACGCTTTTTCCAGCCATTCGGCATTCGCCTGGTTTTCATATTCATTATAAGTGCAGGTACAGTAGATCAGAAAACCGCCCGGCTTCACCAGCTCAATAGCCTCGGCAAGGATCCGTTTTTGTCGGGCCGCACAGTGCTGCACGTGCTCGGGCGACCATTCCCCTTGAGCTTTGGGGTCCTTGCGGAATAATCCCTCCCCCGAGCAGGGCGCATCCACCAGTACCAGGTCAAAAAATCCCGAAAGTTGCTTAAAGTCTTTGCTATCGTGTTGGCTGACGTGGCTGTTGGGTAGCCCCCATTTGGTGAGGTTGTATTTAAGAATCTGATACCGGCTGCGAATCACTTCATTGCTCAGCAACAGACTTCCTGCTGGCAAAGCGGAAGCCAACAGGGTACTCTTCCCTCCCGGTGCTGCACAAAGATCCAGGGCACGGATCGCTTCGTTCCCTGGAAAACATTGCCGAAAGGCCTCCTCCACAAACATCGAAGAAGCTTCCTGTACATAATAGGCTCCGGCTTGAAATACCGGATCAAGCGTGAATACAGGACGCTCCTGGAGATATACTCCTTTGGTATTCCATTTTACTCCGCCAAAATTTTCTTTCCATTTGGTTTGCTTCTGAGAATGAAAGCGAATACTCACCGGAGAGGGACTTTCCAAAGCCTTAAAAAAAGCATCAGATTCAGCGTCGAGCTGGTGTTGCATCTGCTCAACGAAAGCTGGTGGTAGTGACATCGCTCCAATTAGTTGTTCAAAGCCCAGTTGTATTCGTTATAACTCACTTTGGCACCCGCATTGATTTTAGTGGTCGAATATTTGTTGAGGTATGCAACAATGTTCCCAAAATCACCAGCGTACCACTCAAAAATCTTGGAGATCTTAGCTTCACCGGCCGAAATTTGATTGAACTTACTGTCGTTGATAAACTTTCTGGCCTGACTGTCCAGCGTACTACTGAGGTTGGCGGCCGTAAACGCCTTATTGAGCAGTGGCGGACAGGATTGGGCAGCACAATTTACGGCGAAATGAATTCGGGCGTCCTTGTATTTTGGACGCAGGATGTCATTTTCAATCTCATTAAGACTATAGGTTTTATCGCCCAGCTGGATCCACTTCTCATCCCAGGGTTTGCCGCCGTGCAAGTCCATAATGCTCTTCACTGGGTAATTCTTGACAATCAGCTTCACGGTAAAGGCATTATAGGCATTGATCCAGTAAGCCATTTGCTCGTTGCGAGACCAACTGCTTTGCACGGGGTTCCTTGCCAATTCATCCAGGTAGGCGTCTAGTGCAGTAACATTGCTTTTGATTGCCTTGTAGTTTACTGCGCCGGAGGAACTCACACTTTGCTGCAACAATTTATTCCATGCCTCGTGTGATACACCTTCGGGTTGTGGCGTTGGTGCCGGCTTTTCGACCACAGATTCATTGCTTTTTTCTGCCTCCTTGGTCATTTCCTCTTTGGCTGAAGATTCCGTTTTGGTCTTCACAGGAACTGCAGTTGCCTTTTGTTCCGTCTTGCGAACCGACTTGTTGGCATCAGGCTGATTTTTTGCCGCTTTTTTATCGTACAAATCTGCCGGTATATCGGCCTCAACTTCAGCGTGATCCTTGGCTTGTGTCACCGTAATTGGCTGCTTGTCGTGACCCGGCTTAACCGGTTTTTCATCAGGTTTTTCTTCTTTTACCTCAGCCAAAGTGGTTCCATTTGTCTTATCAGAAGTAGCATCTCCGTTCATCTTGGCTTGTGGGCTATTGCAGGCAAAGTATCCCACAGTAGCAACCAACAAGATTAGTTTTGTTAATGACATGGTGTTTACTTTTTTACTCTAGAACTCTAAATGCCCCGCGGAAGTTGTGTTGCGCACTCCGTAATGTTCGGGCACGGACAGTTTACGCCCTGTTAATAGGCGTAAATCATACGTTTGGTAGAATGCAGCTTGCCATCGATGAGTAGGCTGTAGGCATAGGTGCCCGGCACATACTCGTGGTGTTGAAAGTCGTAAATGACTTCGTTTAGTCCAGGTCGCAGATCAATGGCAAACCTTGCCAACTCCCGGCCATTTAAGTCGGATACCACGATGGCGGCTTCCCTGTAATCAATTTCCTGTTCCACCCGTACTCCGATCATCGTGGCTTCATCAAAGGGGTTGGGCTGGTTTTGCAGCAGCTCAATGCCCGATTGTTGTGCCAGATCAATCACGCCGGAGGCAAAGTCGTTAAATTGCTCCCCAATAAACAAACTTTCTACATTATTACTATCAACCGTGGCCACCGAAAGCACGTACAATTCGTCCGGCATCAAGCCGTATAGGGTATCTTCCGCTTGCGTAAGTGTATAAACGGAGTCAAACTCATTATTGGAAAACGTGCGCACGCCAACGCGATACATGCCATAATCATTGGGATCATCAATGCTTACGCGAAAGCCATTATTAACCGGTTCCATTTCAAAGTCAACGGGAGCAATCGGGCCAAGTGCTGCCATCGCCAAAGTATTGCCGTTGATAATGGTATTACGAGCCAGGTAGTTGAAGTCGACAAAGAAACTATCCAATATTCCGTCAGCATCGGTGTCTACGCCCAGTACATCCTCCATGGTGTGCTGCCGATCGTGGTAGTCGGCAGTGGCGGGATTGCCATTGCCGTGTTCATTGGCAGAGGTAAAGCGCACCGCTGGAAAACCCCGCTGCCGAAAGGGAATGTGATCACCGCCACGACCGGTGCGGTCTTCCGGTGTCATAATGTTGATCACGGTGGGCAGAATGCCGTAGGGGGTGATGTTCTCTTCATATTCCAATTTGGTGAATCGGGCCAGCATTTTGTGTTTAGAGTTGAGATTACCGGCCGAGTAGATGCGTACATTGATACTGTCTATATCGTCCAGACCCGGGCAACCCGGAGGAGAGGCGGTCATGCCGCAAATGACACCGCCAACGATATCATTATTTAGTACGGCATTGATATTAATATCCTCGTTTTTGGCCCAGAGGGCAAAGGCATTGGCCCCGTAAAGCCCCTGTTCTTCACCAATGGTGAGCATAAAAACGACAGTTCGGTTGAATGTGAGCTGGCTCATCACCCGGGCCATTTCCAAAACCAGTCCCGAGCCGCTACCGTTGTCCTCCATACCATGTGCGATACAATCCGTATCACAACCATCTTCGCAGCGGCTATCAAAGTGCCCTTCTACCAGCACCATTTCGTCTTTTTGGGGACCCACCCCAGGCAATACACCCATGATATTTCGGTGCTGGCCCATGCCGCAAATGTTTTGGTCAAACTGAAAATAAGACACCAGCAGGCGATCTTCATTTCGGGCACTGATGCTTGCAAATTGATTAAAGGCCCATCGTCTTGCTGCCCCGATACCAAAGTCAGCACTGAGTGTATCCGAGCCGGTATTCCGGTTGCCAAAAACGCTCATTTCCTCCAGGTATCGCTTCAACGTATCTGGAGAAACCTCCTCCAGTAAGTGTTCGACAATATCAGCGGGATGGTTGATCAGGGTAGCAGCTTCATAATCAGCTGGATCATGGGTGCCGCGAATAGCTGCTTCCGCTGCGGGATTGGTAATCAAAAAATTGTTTTGGCTGTAGCCAATAAAAGATATGGCAAGGATAAAGAAGATGATCAGGTATAAGTTTTTCATATCGATATGGATTTTCGTATGTAAATCTAAATTTATCACTTGCTACCCGGAATTGATGGCTTTTGATTCCTTTTTTTCCGTTCGTGACGCGAATTCGCTAAATTTGTTGGAATGGGATTCATGATCGTGAACAGATTCGTCGTCATCTCCGCTGCGGTATTCCTGATGTGCAACATCACGTTGGGACAACAGTTCAATTTTCGCAATTACACCGTGCGGGAGGGACTGGCCCAATCGCAGGTCTATTGCCTGTTGCAAGGTAGTCGTGGCTATATGTGGATGGGTACGAATGGTGGCGGATTGAGTCGGTTTGATGGATCTGAATTTAAAAACTACACCCTGAGAGACGGCCTTGAGGGAAACTTTGTGCAGGCGCTCTTCGAAGATCAGGATGGTATCATCTGGATTGGTTCGGAAAAGGGGCTGAGCAGCTTTGATGGCCAGGCTTTTAGATCTCATTTTCGCCAGGAGCTGGCTGGACATATGTTGTTGGCCATCCACCAGGACCTCGAGGGACATTATTGGGTGGGAACCGATCAGGGTATTTTTCAATTTAAGGACTCTACGCTCACCAATTTTAGCAAAGACCATCAGTTAGAAAGTGCCACTATTTTCTCTTTTTACCAGAGTCAGAATGGTCAATTGTGGGCCGGTACCAATCGTGGTCTTCTCCTATTGGGCGAAAGCCCGCAATGGATCAGCTTACGCGAAACACTGCGCAGCAATTATATTACGGCCATCAGTGAAGATACGACGGGCCGGCTATGGGTGGCGGCGCTGGATGGGGGGGTAGCCGTCCGTGAAAAGGAAGGTTTTCGGGCCTTTCTGGATATTCCCTCCCGCGTTATTCAGGCCTTGTACGCCGATGATGATGGCCGCATGTGGATGGGTACTCAGGATCGTGGTGTTTATATCTGGAACCCTGTCGATAGCAGTCTGATTTCTTTTACGGAAAGGGAAGGGCTGTGCAAAAATGACATTCGTGGGATTGTGCAGGATCACTGGGGCAATGTTTGGCTAGGGTCCTCCGGTGGTGGGGTGAGTTGTTATACCGGCACCCAATTTGAACATTACGATCGCAGCAATCGGTTGGTGGCCAATCGGGTTTATGCGGTACTACGTGATAGTTCAGGGAGCATCTGGCACGCTGCTTCCAATCGTGGTTTATCGGTATTGACGGATAGTAGCCTGGTCCACTTTGATCGATCAAACGGTTTTCTGAATACCACGGTAAAGGCCCTTTTTGAAGACCGAAACGGTCGCATCTGGATTGGCACCGAACAGGAAGGGCTGGCCATGTACGACACTGCGGGCTTTAACTTCTACGACCGAGCTGGTAGCGACCTGGTTGGTAACCGGATTAAGGATATAGACCAGGATACCGCCGGGCATATCTGGGTAGCCACCACCGAAGGCCTCAGCGAGTTGATTCAAAACGACTCTATTTCCAATCAATTTGAGTTTATCAATTACGGGATAGGTAGTGCATTACCTTCCCGCTCGATCAATGCCATACATTTTGACACCCTGGACCGTTTGTGGAGTGCCACACGGACAGGAGGACTGGTTTGTCTGCAAAATGGTATGGTCAAATATCACCTGGCCAACCGAGATGGTCTGCCGGGAAATAACATCAGAGCCATTGTAGAGGATACCAGCGGGTACCTTTGGCTCGGCTTTGCCGGGAACGGGGTTGCCCGGGTTTCGCTGTACCGCGACACCTTTGCTATTGATGTGTTGCCATTGACGGAGTTGCGCTCCGGAAATGTTTACGTGCTGGCACTAGACCGTCAACAAAACCTGTGGATAGGTAGCCAGGAAGGCGTGGAGCAGGTGACATTGGACGAAAGTCGCTGGTTGAAAGATCTACAGTTTTACGGTAAGTATGAAGGTTTTACCGGCATTGAAACCTGCCAGAATGCGGTGACGATGGATCAGGTAGGTAATCTCTGGTTTGGCACCATGAACGGGCTGACCAAATATCGTTCTAACTACGTGCCCACCAGCACCCCCCCTCCGATATTGCATTTTACCAATGTATTGCTCTTTTATAAACCTATTCAAGAAACAGAATACACTGATTTCGCCACGCCCTGGGGTGGCCTCAAGGCCGGATTGGTTTTGCCTTATCGGCAAAATGACCTGGGCTTCGAATTCAAAGGTATTCACCTCACTCATCCCGAAAAGGTAACCTATAGCTGGATGCTGGAAGGCCGGGATACCGATTGGCGTCCGCCGAGTAATAATGATAACGTTCTCTACGCCAATTTGGCCCCCGGGAAATATACCTTCAAAGTCAAGGCCTTTAATGAAACAGGATTGACCAATGATGTTCCACAATCTGTGACCTTTGAGATTTTACCCCCTTTCTGGGAGGAGCCCTGGTTTCGCATATCCAGCATTGCCTTCATTGTATTGCTAATCGGCCTGTTATTTCGCTGGCGGCTGCAATCAGTTCGCCGTAAGGCCCGGCAACAACAGGAGAAATTATCAATGGAAAAGAAGGTGCTGGAGCTGGAGCAAAAGGCCCTGCAATTGCAGATGAATCCCCATTTTATCTTTAATACCCTCAACTCCATACAGGGCTTGATTAGTGTGCAAGATCAACGGACTGCTCGTTACTATCTGGCGCGTTTTTCCCGGTTGATGCGAGCTACGCTGGAGCATTCAAGGTCAAGCTGGATTAGCCTTGAAGAGGAAATCAGCAACCTGAAAGATTACCTGGTATTGGAGCAATTTGGTCATCAGGATGCCTTCGATTTTCAAATTAAAACGGACCCGGAAATTGACCCGGAATGTTGCTACCTTCCGCCCTTGATGATCCAACCATTTGTAGAAAATGCCATCATTCACGGGGTGGGCCCATTGGCTGAAAAAGGAAATATCCTGCTAAAGTTTTCGTTAGAGAATGGGCAGCTACATTGCCTGATCGAGGACAATGGGGTGGGGCGCACAAAATCTGGAGAAATGAAAAGCCAGCGCGACCAACACCACAAATCCATGGGGTTGCAGGTGACACAGGAGCGGCTTGATTTGCTGCAGCAAAATGGACAACCCAACCTGGAAATCCAGGATTTGGTAGCTGCGGATGGCAGCCCTGCTGGAACCAGGGTGATGCTGCGATTACCGATTGAAATGGAATAAAAAGTAAACAATAAACTATTATGAGAATCATGAAAACTTGCGGACTATTCATTGCTTTATTTCTGGTGACTACCGGTATGAAGGCCCAGGAATGTTCTGCCTATTTCCCCTTTAAAGAGAAAACCTCACTTGAGTACGCCAACTACAACAAAAAGGAAAAGCTACAGGGTTATAGCCAAAGCACGATCACTGTGGTGGATGAAACGGATGATGGCCTGGAAGCACAGGTTGAAACGGCTACACTTGATGAGGATCGGGAGGTCCTTCAGGAAGGGGCATTTCAGGTAGTTTGTAAAGACAATATCTTGTACATGGACCTGACGGATATGCTGAGTCCGGAAATGACGGAATCTTTTTCCCACATGGAAGTAACGTTCACCGGCGATAAAATGGTGTTGCCATCCAATCTCCAAGTAGGGCAAAAACTTCCGGATGCTCAAACGGTGGTGCAGGCGGCCTCCGGCGGCGTCAATTTGTTGAAGTTTACCTTTGAAATTACCGATCGAACGGTGGAGGCTAAAGAGTCGGTGACCACTCCTGCGGGCACCTTTGATTGTTTTAAGGTAAGCCACAGTATGGACGTGAAAATGATGATCAAAAAGTCTTTTCAGGTGACCACCTGGTACAATGAAAAGATAGGCATGGTGAAGCAGGAAACCTACGATAAAAAAGGCCGCCTGGACGGGCGGTCTGAATTGCAGAAAGTAAGTTATTAATGTAACGGTGTTTGGAGGTCAAAGCCTGATCTCCAAACACGATCTTTTGCCAGATCAATACAAAATCGACACATCACCCGTGACGATACGGTCTTCTTTATTTTGATCTTCGGCAAAACGGTAGCGTACAAAATAGGTGTAAACATCTTTAGGTAAACGCTTTCCGGCCACCTGTCCATTCCAGCCTTCCTCCATAGATTTACTTTGAAAAACCTGATGTCCCCAGCGGTTGAAAATGGTCATTTCAAAATCATCAATATTACAGGGCGATTGTACAGAAAAAGTGTCATTGACACCATCATCATTGGGAGAAAAAACATTGGGAATAAACAACTTACATTCGAAGTCCTGAACGGAAGAGAAAGCCGTGCACCAGAGCATAAGCCCGGTGCAGGCTAACAAAAGAAGTTTGTTCATGGGATATAATTTAGGATCAAAAATAGCAGTGCCCGTCAATTCCGACAAGAAATAGGGCAGCCATTTACGAATCTCTCTTAAAGTCGGGGTGAGTGGTTGGTTTGGTAGTGAATCCGGTGGTCAATTTGATTTGGTACCAAAGACTTTCTGCCAGACTTCGGCTGTAAGGTCAGAAATATCCGGGCTAATTCGGAAAAGCAATAAGCAACCAGCGTAGAATATGGTGATAATCGCTGAGCGGAAAATCAGGTCGATCAGGAAAAAGCCCTCCAATGTGGGGAGACAATAATTGAGTAATATGGCTAGAAGGCCGACCACCAAAATTTGTAGCATACCTTTAGTAAATGGATGAATACGGTAATGCAGGTACACGAATAGCTGGTTGATAATATTGCTCAGAATAACCGTAATGGCTGTGGCAATAGCGGCTCCGATGATACCGTACCATTGGATGAACAGATAGTTGGTGACTACCGCCAGAACGGCAGTAATACCTTTGGATATTAAATCGAAGCGGTATCTGGGGGAATAATTAATGATCAGGCCGTTATATCCGTTGACTACATGAACCAACTGCCCAAGTCCAAGATAAATAGCTACCCATTCTGCTCCGGCAAAGTCCTCACTGCCCAGAATAGTAACCAAATGATTGAGGTTGATGTAGATGCCGATAAAGATCAGTAAGGCCACGATAAAATTGTTGAGGGCCGTTCGCTGATAGAGGTGTCCGATTTCATTAAGATCATTTTTCTTCCATCCTTCGGCAATTAGGGGAGAGGCAATTTTAGAAATACCCAAATGTGGAATCACGATTACTGTAGATACAAAATACATGGTAGTATAAATACCGGTTGCGGTGAAATCAGTTAGGGCCGCAATCATTAAAATATCAATTTTAGTCGTAATTTTGCTGCCCAAAGTGGCAAAGACGGAGTAAAGACCATAGTTCGCCACATTTTTAAAGATGGGTTTTCGAAAAATGGACCAGTCAGTTTTTAAGTGTAACTCCCCAATCCAATAGATAAAAAACAATAGTCCTCCAACGGCCAAAACGAAACGGAGTGCAAACAGGATGATAAATTGCTGCAAACTGATCCATTCAAAGTAATAGAACAGAATAAAAACCAGGGTGGAAAGTCGGATAATGACCTCACGGAAAAAGGTAGCCACCCGGGGACGCATCAGCGCTGAAGCATAATTTTCAAGGAGTTCGGAATAGCTGGTCAGCGCTAGTAAAATGGGTAGTAAGAAATAATAATCGTTAATTGATTGAGCACTCTTCTCATCGGAGAAGAGGGCAATAATCTGATCTTTGGTCAGAATGATCACAACAATGGTCAGGAGTAGGCCGACGGTTCTCAGAATGAATAAGAAGCTGAGAAATCCGTTGTGTTGCCTGTCCCGATCTTTGAAATGGGGAAAAAAGCGGATGGTTGCCGTATTGGTGCCAAAGCTACCGATGAGGAGAAAAAGGCCGGCATATTCGGTAAGCCACTGGGTAAGTCCCAGCACTTCTACACCCACAAAACGGGGAAAGAGCAGGCTGACATTCACAAACCCGATCACCATGCCGAGGTACATGAAGATGCCTGAACTTATGCCTTGCCGTTTGATGGTCCCCATTCCAAAATTTTTGTCTAATGAATGTATTTATTCTCTGTACCGGTCGCAATGGATCGGTCACTTTTTTGAGGGCTTGTCAGCATCTGGAAAATTTTACCACCGGCCACGAAAGCCGCGCCAAATTTATTGGAGATGCCCGGCTGGACTATCCAGACAATCACATTGAATCAGACAATCGCCTGAGTTGGGTGCTGGGCAAGTTAGGTAAAAAATACGGCAATGATGCTTACTACGTTCACCTCACCAGAGACCGCGAAGCTACGGCAAATAGTTTTAATCGGCGCTGGGATTTTAAAAATAGTATCATCAAAGCCTATACACAAGGGATACTGATGCGACAGGAGAATGAAGGCCTCGAATTTTGCCTGGACTACTACGATACAGTAAACACCAATATCAGTTATTTTCTGCGTGATAAAACCAATGTGATGCGGATGACGCTGGAAAATATCAAGGAAGATTTTCCAAAATTTCTCGATTGGATTGGCGCCGAGGGCGATCTTAAAATGGCGATCAAAGAATGGAATTACCGCCACAACCCCAGCCGTACCAAGACTCGCTGGGAACGATTCACGAATATGTTGAAGAAGTAAATACTTATGCACAAACCATATACCACCTTTCGGTTTTTTCAGATAGCCATTACCGTAACGGCAATCATCGTTTCGGTTCTTTTGGCCCTTGAATATCTCGGGCATTTTCCCGTGTTGGTGCCCGGTCTGGCATTGCTGGGACTGGCGTATCTGATCCTGATTTTTCGGGTCAGCCAATTGATGTATCGCTTTCACCTCGACCGCACACAAGATGTCAACCAGGTAGAGTCGTGGATGTGGCTGTACCGCCAATTCACTCCATCGATGGCGCTACCACCCACGCGAGGCATTGCCGGTTCTCCAGATTTTTTAAAAGTGGTAGTGGAATACTGCAAGGAATTAAATCCTCAGGTAGTGGTGGAGGCGAGTTCCGGAGTATCGACCATGATCATTTCGGAGTGGTTGTTGCACCAAAAATCTGATGCCAAACACCTGGCATTGGAACACGAAGCTTTTTATGCCGATCAATCACGTGATCGAGTAAAAAACCCGGGCTCGGATGTGCTACACGCGCCTTTAAAAAGCTACTCTCTGAATGGCCAAAACTGGCAGTGGTATGATATATCTCAGCTGGAAGGTTTGCCTCCCATTGATCTATTGGTCATTGACGGTCCTCCTGAACCGATCCAGCACCTGGCTCGTTATCCGGCCATTCCCATTCTCTGGGATCGGCTTTCGCCGAATGCCATCATCATCGCTGACGATGCCGACCGCGCCAGCGAACGGCAAACGATTCAGCGCTGGATGGATGAGTTTGGACTGGAAGCGAAGTTTATTCGCACGGAGAAGGGGGGTTGTGTGCTTCGACGGAAATAACCCTCATCGGACGGTGTCCGACGGAGGGGGTATGGAACCCTTTCAGGGTTCTTTATGTCGGACGGTTATGAAACGCTTTCAGGTTTTTTTGCATCGGACGGTTCTGAGGGAGAGGTTATGCAACTCTTTCAGGGTTCTTTACATCGGATGGTGCACGATGGGGGCTTGGTGCGCCCCTTTCAGGATTTTCTACTGCGGTGCTTGAATTAGGGGGACGGAAGCATTGTGTTTTTTAGGAAGTTTTCTTATTTTTAGAGGGTGATGTGAAATATGGATTCCTGTTTTAGTACGCTATGGAATCTAATTGGTCAATTGGTCTGGTCAATCCGGACTTCAAAAAATGTGCTCATGCCCCAATCCCTCTCTAAGGTATTCTTACATACCGTTTTCAGTACAAAGTATCGGCGAAATCAAATTCTTCCGGAGATAGAGGATGAACTCTATGCTTATATCGGAGGCATTATTCTCAACGCCGGTGGAATTCCCATCAATATCAATGGCATGCCAGATCATATCCATATTCTTTCCACACTTCCACGCACGATCACCATTGCGAAATATGTGCAACTAATCAAACAATACAGCAGCCGCTGGATCAAAACCAAAGGTGCAAAATTTAATGATTTTCGCTGGCAAGATGGGTATGCTACGTTCTCAGTTGATCGCTATCGCGTGGATATTGTGGATCGGTATATTCGCAATCAGAAGGAACATCATCGGAAGAAAGCATTCGAAAGGGAATTGCTTGAGTATTTGGAGTATTATGAGGTGGAGTATGATGAGCGGTATTTGTGGGATTGATATGTTGAAGCGAAAATGCGTTTTTCAGAAATGAAGAGCTTTCATCGGACTTTGTCCGACGGAGGGTTATGCAACCCTTTCAGGGTTGTTTTTACATCGGACGGTGTCTGACGGAGGGTTATGGGACCCTTTCAGGGTTTTTTTATTCATCGGACGGTGTCTGACGGAGGGGTTATGGGACCCTTTTAGGGTTGTTTATAACGGACGGTTTTTGATGGAGGGAGGGTTTTACATCGGACTTTGTCCGACGGAGGGTTATGCAACCCTTTCAGGGTTTTTTTATTCATCGAACGGTGTCTGACGGAGGGGTCATGGGACCCTTTTAGGGTTGTTTATAACGGACGGTTTTTGATGGAGGGAGGGTTTTACATCGGACTTTGTCCGACGGAGGGTTATGGGACCCTTTCAGGGTTTTTTTTATTCATCGGACGGTGTCTGACGGAGGGGTTATGGGACCCTTTCAGGGTTGTTTTTACATCGGACGGTGTCTGACGGAGGGGTTATGGGACCCTTTCAGGGGTTACTTTGTGATGGCTGCTTTGCCTGAAGGGCAAAAATGCATTGGCAAAGGGATATTCCCTTTGCTAATGGTTGTCATTTTTTGTTTTCAACCCTGAAGGGGTTGAATATCTCTTTGTTAAGATTCAGAACTGTATAATGAATCCACTTCTTTTTGATAAGCTTCCAGAATTTTGGGGCGAATCAGTTTCATCGTATAGGTCAGTAATCCTGATTCGATGGTCCATTCCTGGGCGGTGAGGTGGAAGGCGCGGAGGGTTTGGTAATTGGGGAGTTCGTCATTGAGTTGGTCGACCTGGTCCTGCATTTTTTCCTTGACCTTCAAGTTGTGCACCATATATTCGGGCCCAGTCCAGTGGATATCCTGATTGTCGCACCAGTTTTTCAGCAGAGGGAAATTGGGCTTGATAATGGCGGTGACATACGGGCGCTGGAAGCCAATGATCATAATTTGTTCGATATAAGGGGATTGCTTGAAGTGGTTTTCCAGCACCAGGGGGGCAATAAATTTCCCTGAAGAGGTTTTAAAAATATCCTTTTGCCGGTCAGTGATTTGCAGAAAGCGGTTACGCACAAATTTGCCGATATCGCCGGTATGCAGCCAGCCATCAGCTTCGAGTACTGCTTGGGTTGCCTCTTCATTTTTATAATATCCTTGCATTACATTGGGGCCCTTGACCATTACTTCCCCCTCACCGGTTTCATCGGCATTGGCAATGCGTACCTGCACACCGGGAATGGGCAACCCCACGGTGCCAAATGCGTACAAACCCGGTGTAAAACGATTGAGGGTAATGACCGGCGAAGTCTCCGTCATGCCGTAGCCTTCCCGAACCTTGATCTTCATAGCACCAAAGAGCCTTCCCAGTTCGGGCTGCAAATAAGCAGCCCCAATGACGATGGCTTCGACCCGGCCGCCCAGTTCTTTTTTCAGCTGTCGGAACACCAGCAACCTGGCCAATTGTAGCTGTAGCCAATACAGGGGAGCCATCGATGGGCGTTCGCGGTATTGCTTCCCGATACCAATAGCCCATCCGGTAACCTTACGTTGGAGCCAGCTCATTTCGGGTTTCTTGGCCAGCAAAACCTCGTACATCTTTTCCAGGATGCGTGGTACCGAGGTGAAAATATGTGGTCTGACTTCCTTTAGGGCCTTTTGTAAATAGTCCCGATCCACCGGTAAATGTAGCTTCACGCCCATGGCCAGATAGGTGTAAATGCTCATGCGTTCAAAAATGTGACTGAAGGGCAGAAAACTGATAACCGTCTTTTTGGGCGTTACAGGAAGCAGCGGAATAACCGAATGTAAATTGCTGATAATATTGCTGTGACTCAGCATCACGCCTTTGGGAATGCCAGTGGTCCCTGAGGTGTAGAGAATGGCGGCTAAATCTTGTCCCTTGATGTTGTCTTTTATGACTTCCAGATCGATTTCTTGCTGTGGCAGGGGCTGCTTGCGCCAATTGGTTAGGCTCATGCCTCCTTCCGGAATATCCCGAAGGAAAATCTGCTGCAATTCGGGGAATACCCTAGTGGCAGGATAGAACTTCTCAGCCAGTCCGCCGTGGGCAATAAAACAGAAATTGGCTTCGGTGTGCTTGAGTACGTAGTGCAACTGATCTACCGCGCTGGTAAAGTGTATGGGTACTACAATAGCTCCAATCTGTTGAATGGCAAGGTCAAGAAATATCCAGTCGGCGGAGGCTAAATGCGGGATAATGATGATCCGGTCGCCATGCTGAACACCAGATGCCAGCAGGCAGTGACTGTAATGATCGGTCATTTCAATACACCGCTGGGTGGAATAGGAAATCCATTTGCCCCCTGGTTCACGGCAAACAATTGCTTTCTCTTGCGGATATTTGCCCATTTGCATGTTGAGGATGTCGAAGGTGCGGGTCATACTCATGCGCTTACTGCTTTTGCTACGGGAGTATACTGATCATTCAGGATATCATATAGGTACTGGTGGTATCGTGGAAAATCAGGCAGGTTGTTGTGGCCGGCCTCTTCAATGGGCATTAGTGTGATCAGATTTGGGTTTATTTCCTGCAGCCGGACACTGTGCTTATAGGGAATCAAGCGATCTTTGGTACCATGCAGTAGAAATACCGGACACTGTATGCTTTTTAGAAACTGATCCGTGCGAATTTGATAACGCAGCAAGAATTTTAAGAGCAAGAACGGTCCAAAGCGCTTAATCTGATGAAAAAAGCTGTAGTAAGGAGAATCTAAAATCAGCATTTTTGGGTCATTCCACGAAGCCACCCGTGCAGCAATGCCTGAGCCCATTGAGCGGCCATATACCACAATTTGATCCTCTGAATATCGTTTACTCAACCATTTGTACAGCATCTGGGCATCACTGTACAACTTCTGCTCCGTTCGTTTGCCTCTGCTTTTGCCAAAACCACGATAATCCATCATAAAGAAGTCGTAACCATTGCCCACAAAATCCTTCGCAAATTTGCCCCAGCCTTTGATGCTGCGGGAATTGCCCTTGAGGTAATAAATCACCCCGCGACTATTGGGCACCTGGAAATAAATGCTATTGATCACGCCACCGTCCTCCATCTCAAAAGTCTTTTCCTCAAATTCAAAAGCGTACTGGTAGGTAAAATCTTTGTGTAGTATTTCCGGACGGAAAAAGAAAAAATGCTGAAAGAAGTAAAAAAATAAATTGACCGCATTGTACACGACCACAAGAATCGATAGTATTTTCCAGATCAGCATGGTTGGGCTAGTTTTGTTTTGATTGTCTCTTTGCTTTCTTTAGCGCCTCAATGGCCAGCAGGTCTTCCAGCTTTTCCTGGTATTCCTGAAACTGGTTGAGGTTTTTATGTCTTCCTTTTTCAATGGTGATAAAATCTTCATCCCTTTCCAGGTGTGGTTTTAACTGAACCGCAGCACGGTGTGGCACGATGATGTCCCAGGTGCCCTGAAATATGGTAATTGGATATTTAACTTGCTGCAAGTATTTTTCCACCGGAAAATGATGACGGACCCGTAAAAAACCGGGAACCCAGAAACGGACCAGCTTGGGAATACTTGGAAACGGAGTCTCCAAAATCAATTGTTGGGCCGGATGGCGGGCGGCCAGATAAGCAGCAACGCCAGTACCTAATGACCGACCGTAAATAATGATATTTTGTTGGGCATAGCGCTCCGCTACCCAGGCGTAGGCCAACTCGGCACTTTGGTAACAATGTGTTTCAGAAGGCTCGCCAGGGCTCTTGCCGTAGCCCGGATAGTCGATAAACAATACATCGTACTGATGACGTAGGAAATCAACCGCGTGCCTGCTCCAGCGCTGTAAGTTATCGGCATTGCCGTGTAGGTACAACACAATGCCGTGGGAAATCGGGCGACTGGGAAAAAAAAGAGCATTGACTTTTATCCCCGCTTCAGGGCTGTTCAGGAAAAACTCTTCAAATTCCTGTTCAAAGCTAAACTGATGGGTTGTTTTCAGCGGTTTGGGTTGAAAAATGAACTTCTCCTGGAAGAAGTAAAATCCGACCAGTAGCAATGCATACGCGCCTCCCAGGATGAAAATGATTTCCATAAATAAGGAACTATCCAAAAAATTAAATAGTTTGGGTAATAAAAATAGCAATATCCCGGGTTACACCCAAAAAAGAGAAAAAACAAAACCAAAATGAAAGACATTCAACTTAGCAAGTTCCTTAGCCTGATCCTCCGCCATAAGCCCGAAGCACTCGATATTACCCTGGACCCCAACGGTTGGGCTGACGTACAGGAAATACTGGAAAAGATGAATAATCGGGGTCTGAAAGTGGATTTGGACCGTATTGAGCACGTAGTGGCCAACAACAATAAAAAGCGTTTCATCCTCACTGAAGACCGTCAGCGCATTCGTGCCAATCAAGGACATTCAGTGGCCATTGATATGGAATTTGAGTCGATTCAGCCGCCTGATTTGCTTTTCCACGGTACTGCCACCCGCTTTCTGGATTCCATTCTGGAAAAGGGCCTGCTCAAAGGCAACCGCCAGCACGTACACCTATCGGCGGATAAGGACACAGCAGTGATGGTGGGCAAACGACATGGTAAACCGGTTGTACTAACCGTCGATACACAACAAATGTGGGCTGAAGGCCATGAATTTTACCTTTCGGAAAATAAAGTATGGCTGACTGACCACGTGCCCATTCAATATATAAAGCGACTGTGATGGAAAAACAATTAGAACACCGCTGGCATTCCCTGGTCCATCATTATACAAAGGATCAGGCACTGATTCAACAACTTTGGTTGGAAATAAAGGAGCATTACGGGCAGACCCACCGTCACTATCACAATTTGACTCACCTGAACAGTCTCTTTTTACAATTGGATCAATACGAAACGAAACTTAAAGATCCGGAAGCAGTAGCCTTTGCCATTTGGTACCACGATATTATCTATAAAACAACCAGCAGACACAATGAGCAAAAAAGTGCTGAGGTGGCAACAGATCGTTTGCGGCAATTGTCGGTCTCGGAAGAGCGAACGCAAAAGATATTTGACCTGATCGTGGCTACTAAAGGACATCACTTGCCCGAAGGGCAAAACGATGTAGATATGGCTTACTTCCTGGATTTTGATTTGTCGATTCTCGGCAGTGACCCTATTGTCTATCAGCGATACAGCCAGCAAATCCGGCAGGAATACCGCCTGATTCCGGGAATGCTCTACCGGCCGGGAAGGATTAAGGTATTGCAGCACCTTCTGGAGCACGATTGGCTCTACAAAACGAAGTCCTATCGGGAAACACTAGAAGAACAGGCCCGCAAGAACCTGAATTGGGAAATTGCACAATTGGCGCGGTAAGGTTTTGTAATCCTACTAGCCGGTCGTTTTTCTCGGAGGCTGCGTAAGCGCTGTGTAGGGGGCGATAGCGACCCGACGAAGGAGGGGCCGAGTGAATAGCGAGCCCCGAAACATAGCGACCCTCGGCTTAGCCGGGGGATACGCCCAATATCACCCCTTCAACTTCCCCTTCATGCGTTGCCAGCGGAATTGGCGGATAAACTTGCCCTCAGCTTCGCTGACGATATAATCCTCTCGTTTGAACCACGACTGTAGCCAGCCGATGAATACAGAGATGCCGGTGAGGCCGTAGGGTTTGGTGAGGTAACCAGCCTTGATGGCGCTGATCAGGGTGATCCAGAAGCCGTAGCGCAGTCGGTACATGCCATTGCCGATGCGCCGCCGGATCTTGAGGGAGCCGGTTTCAGTACCCAATGGGCGGTAGTGCTTGACTTTCAGGCTGGTATCTACCTGGATTTGCCAACCGTGGAAACGGGCCAAAAGCTCATCGGCCGTATCCCAGCCGATGGAGTGTTTGAGGCCGCCAATGGCTTCGAAGCAGGCTTTGCGGTAGGATTTGTAGGCTCCTTTTACGTGATCTACATCGGAGAAGTTTTCGTATACCCATTCGCCATTTTTTTCCATCACAATCATACCACCGGCAATGCCGACTTTGGGATTTTGAGTAAACATCTCGGCTACCCGCTCAAAATAGTGGGAAGGTACTTCCAGATCAGCATCAAATTTGACCAAAAAGTCGTAGTCCTGATCAATGGTATGATAGCCGAGATAAAAAGCGCGAACCACCTTCGACCCCGAGGCGTAGGGTTCCTTTTTGTCATTGGTCACCAGCCGAATCCAGGGGTACTGCTGTTGGTATTGCTGTACCACCTGAGCCGTGCCATCGGTGGAGCCGTCATTGACGATGATCAGTGCTTGCGGCAGTAGAGTTTGCTGCGCAATGGTCTCAATGGTTCGCCCAATGAAGGTCTCCTCGTTGTAAGCTGGAATGACGACGATATAACGCACGATAATGGTGACTATTGGTCTCTGAAAAACAATCCGTCAATAGTGTTGACGCGGCCGGTATTGAGGTCTACGCCTTCCACGTGGAAGCTGTAGGGCTGAAAGCCGTGCTTCCTGACGAATTCGATAATGTCGTAAAATTCGAAGTGGGTATTGCGGTAGATCGGATACAGGGGAATCTCGATTTTGAGTCCTTTGGCTTTCGCCAATGTAGCCGTCGCGCCATCCAATACCTCTTTTTCAAAGCCCTGAGTGTCAATCTTTAGCAAAATGCCACTGTTCTTTTCGGGCAGGTATTTGGGCAGGATGGTGTCGATCTTGTATAAGCTAATATTTTCCTTGGCAACAATTTTTGATTTGGGGTTGTGAGAAACGTAACTGTCCTCGATTTCCAGAACTGAGCTGAAAACCGTGTCATTGGAAACATTGATTTCAGTGTGCCCATCCTGATTGCCGATGGCGCAGCGCTCGGCCACCGTCCAGTTGGGGTAGGGTAGGCTACGCTTGTGCAGCTGATCGTGTACGGATTTTACAGGCTCGAAGGAAACGACCTTACCCGTGTACCCAAAATCGTACAAAGACTCGGCAAACTGCCCGGTATTGGCCCCAATGTCGATCACGAAGTCCACATCCATGTGTTTCAGTAACATGGCCGTCCGCATTTCCTCACTGGCCGATGGTGTAAATCGCTTTAGTCGCAGATGCAATCCGGTTGTTTTACCCACCTGACGACGCAGGCGTTCTACCGTTTTGGATTGCAGTATTTTTTGAATGGTATTCATCTCGTTCTTTTGTGCGGGAGCAAAAGTAGGCTTTTTCTGGAAATATTGGGAGTCAGGCTGTGTGTCGGATGACCTCCACTAAAGACTGGAGGGCATTGGGCCAATGATAAAGCTGGTAAAACGAGGATGGAGTAGGGGAGGGCGGTTGCTGTAAAGCAGATTTGATGGCTTGTCCGTAAGCTAGATAGTCTTCATCTTCCACCCGAATCAGTTTCTGGCCACAAGCCTTTGCATCCACACCGAGGGCTCCGGTATAGCTGGAAATGACGGTCTTGCCCAGTGCAATGGCTTCAATGACTTTGGTCTTGACTCCTCCGCCCGTATTGATGGGGTTGATCATCAAATCACTGGCTTTTACGTAAAGCTCGATATCGGGTACAAAACCGAGGTAGTCAATGTTTTTTGCTTTGTAATTGGCTAGTTTATTGTACGATTTGGGCAATCCACCGCCGCAAATCATGATGCGATAAGGCTCCTGCATATTTTCCAGCAACCAGGGATTAAGGTGGTGAATAATACGATCAACGGCCTCCAGGTTGGGCTGGTAGGTTTGGGGGCCGAAGAAGATGATCAGCTTTTCGTCGGGGCTATATTGGTGAGCCTCGGCTACTTCTTTTCGGGCTGTTGCCAAATCGGCTTCCGTAGGTGATTGCTGCTGATCCGTTCCGTAAGGGGTAATGCCACAATTTGTTGGCTTTAAGCCAAATTGCTGCACTGCTATGGGCAAATCATCCGGCGAGATAAATTGTACTCTCCAGGCCAATTTATACACCATCCATTCCGAAAGGTAAATAATGGGCCAGTACCAACGGTGTAGCGATTTAAATCTTTGGTATTCAATGTTTTGAGCGTAGACGATAAATTTGACGGAAGTCAACAGAATTAAGGGCAGCAGCAAAATGCCAATAAAGTGTTGGTGCAATACGACATACTGGATTTTGTGCTCCCGAAAATAGCGGTAAAGGCGTAGCAAGACTGCCGGGCTAAAATACTTTGATGGGCCGTCGGGTAGCAGTCTCGTTAAAGGGAACTCCGCTTTTGTGGCGTCATTACTTGCTGTAGAAATACAGTGGAAATCAGCAGCCCTCGACAGATACTGAGCAAAACCGTAGGCCGCCCTGTGCCCTCCGTTGACCGGTGGCACAAAGCGGTATGGTACGATCATGGCAATGGTGGGATTTTCCATCCAGTGCCCTATTTTTTCTTACCCTTCGAGCGAGTCCCTTTGACTTTTTTCTTTTTACGCGACCCTTCATCTTCTGCCTCTGGGTTGTCGGGCTGATTGCGGAAATAGTAGTAGGCATATCCCAGCAACCCTAGCAAAATCAGCAGCGAGAAAATGGTAGATAATAATTTTCCCACTTTAAAGGTCCCGGGATCAAAGTCAAATTCGATCTTATGTTGGCCTGCGGGTATTTTCATACCGCGTAACAGATAGTTTACCCTGATGTGATCTACCGGCTGTCCATCGACGTATGCCTGCCAACCCTTGTCGGGGCCATACCAGATATCGGAAAAGACGACCAGGCTTTCACTATTAGCGGTGCTCTGGAAAGTTAGGTGGTTCGGTTTGTATTCCGTAAGTTCAATGGTGCCGGTGGTATCAGAATTGAGGCCACTGACGTAATCCTCGAATTCCCGGTTCACGATGGCCTGCCTGGCGGGGTCAAAATTATTGAGAGCGTCGATTTCCTCATTGGCAGAATCAACGATTCTAACATCACCCACAAACCAGGCATTGCCCAGTGCCCCGGGATTCATTTGTGCTTGAGGCTGCTTATCCTGACCAGTGATGATCACATATTTGGTATTGAGCATATCCACCACTGCCTGATTGCCCTTGATCAAATGGCGGTCGATGATATCCTGATAGCGCTGTAATTTAGCAGCGTGATATCCGCCCAGTGACTTGTGAAAGTAAGAAGCAGTTGTGGAAGTGAATGGATTGCCGGTAAGGTCATACACCCGATAATAGGGGTCGGGGTCCTGAAGGATTTGCTCGTCGGCCGGGCTGGGTTGGAAGCTCGCCTGGTATTCAGAATTTCTAACAAAAGAATCCGCATCCAGGTAGCGGCGATCTACGGTCCACAAATCAAATAAGGTCAATGCCGCCAATCCTGCCAACAGGATCGGCTGATTGATTTTTTCCTTAATGTAGGCCCACACCAGGCCGGCAGCCAGCGCAAATAAAATCAATGCCCGCAGTGAGTCGTCCTGCATCAGCGCTTTTCGGTCAGCGATTAACGCACTTTGGCTAAACGGTTCGGCATCATTAGGGTGGGTAAAGGAGAAAAATGACGGACCGAGTATCAAAAAGAACAGGGCCATTGCACCGCAAATGCCCGCAGCAATGTACAAGGCACGCATGGCCTCCCTGGCATCTACCTTACCCTTAATAATTTCGTTGACGCCGAGGGCCCCCAACAACGGCATCAGGAAGGAGGTGACACTGAGTACGGAATTGGGCGTTCGGAATTTATTAAACAGGGGTACATATTCAAACATGAACCGGTTAAGTAGTTCAAAATTGCGTCCCATGGATAGCAGAATGGTAAATAGCGTACCAATGAGAAGCCACCATTTGACTGGCCCTTTGACCAGAACGGCACCAATCAAAAACAGGAATAAGACAATGGCCCCAAAATACATGGGCCCGCTGGTAAAGATCAAATCTCCCCAATACAGAGGGGCCGGTAGCGGGTTGGGTACCCGGTAGCCTTTTCTGGTTAAATCTTTATAGGTAGCAGAACTGGCATCCACCAATTCCTGAGTGCCACCACCGGCAACACCCGGAATGAAAGAGGCGAAAACATCCAGCGTGCTATTGCTCCATTCCATGGCGTAGTCCCAGTCCAGGCCTTCCGTTTCACTACTGCTTTCAACTTCCTCTCCTGCCTCCTTGGCCAGAATGGGCTCGCCGCGCATGGTGTCTTTGGAATATTCGTAGGTGATCCAGAGGTTGGATGAGGCCGAACCTAGGGCCAGCAAACCACCGACGACCAGGGCAGCGGTAGCCTTCAGGAAATGTTCGTAGGTCTTGTCTTTGATGGCCAGAACCAATCGAGCAATGCCGTAGAAGATTAAAGTTAAAAACAGGTAGTAGGTCATCTGCACGTGGTTGGACATGATATTTAGTCCCAACCCGAAGGCAAATAGCAAACCTCCCCAGATGTAGGATTGTTTGCGGAAAGCCAGCAGCATCCCTGCTACCACCAGAGGGAAATAAGTGATGGTTCGGAGTTTGGTTTCGTGTCCGGCTTCGTAAAGGGTCATGTTATTGGTGGAAAAAGCAAAGGCCACGGAAGCGATCAGTCCCAACCAGGGATTGACCCCCATGACGATCATCAATACATAGAAGCAGACCATGATCAGAAAAAACTGCCCAATGGGTGGTTTAATGCCCAGTCGGCCAATTTTTTCTACCTGCTTCAGCATATTACCGGCGCTGACCGTGTTGATCTGGTAGGTCGGCATTCCGCCAAACATGGAATTGGTCCACAGAGAGGTTTCTCCGGTTTGCTCTTTGAATTCTCTAACTTCCTGCGACATGCCCAGGTACTGCATGACGTCGCCCTGCTGTACTTTTTTGCCCTGAAGCTGCGGGCTGAAGTAAGCCATACTCAGGACCAGGAAGACAACTATTGCTGCCAGATGCGGCATTAGCTTATTGAAGGATAGATTCATTACAATCTCAATTTTTATCTTTTACAGAAAATCAACGTCGATATCATAAGGGAAATTCATCAGGTAATTGATGGCTTTTTCAACATCCATTCCTTCAAAAACCACCTTGTACAACATCTCCGTGATCGGAACGTGCAATTTATAATTTTTTGCCAAATGGCGGGCAATTCTGAGGGTGCGAACCCCTTCCGCCAGTTCCGGCATGGTTTTGATCACTTCGTCGCGGTTTTCGCCCTTCCCCAGGCGGTAGCCAAAGGTAAAGTTGCGGCTATTACTACTGGTAGCCGTAGCAATCAGGTCGCCAATACCGGCTGTGCCAAAAAAGGCTTTGCTGGTTGCGCCCATTTTGTTGCCATAGTGGATCATTTCGGTCCAGCCACGGGTGATGAGCATGGCCTGTAGGTTTTTGCCATAGCCCTTACCTTTTAATATGCCTGAGCCAATGGCGATGGTATTCTTAAAGGCACCGGCCAGTTCTGCTCCCAACACATCATGGCTGCCAAATACGTGAAAGTGCTGACTGCTCAACACTTTTTTTCCCAGGCTGATCACCTCATCAAAATGGCTGGCAATCACCGTTGCCGTCGGTTGACCCTCCATGATTTCCGTAGCCAGGTTGGGACCCGAAAGGCAGCCCACCCGCTCGGCCGAGCTTTCCTGGCGGATCACTTCAGTCATGGTGCTGACATTGTCACGTGTGATGCCCTTGTCTTCAATTTCTTCGTCGGAAATGCCGTGTAGGTCTAGTCCTTTAGTGGCGTGAATCAGAAAGTGATAGGGGCGCAGGAAAGGCCCCAAATCCTGCATCATAGGGCGAAAGCTGGTGGAAGGCACCACCGGAAAGAGTAGGGTACAATTTTGCGCCAGTGCTTCCAGATCGTTGGTTGCCTTAATGCGATTATTGAGCTGTAGTCCAAATGATTGGTGTCCCTCATTAATCGACCTGACCACATCGGGTTTTCGGCTATACAGCAGCACATCTACATTGTAGGAAAGCAGATTGGCAATTGCCGTACCGAAACTACCCGCTCCAATAACTCCAACCGTTTGATCCGCAGCGGAATTGGGCATATAACCGTTTTTAGTTCAATTTTGTTTGTGTCATTTGCCTGCCAGGCAAGCAATAAATTGGCGTAAATGTACGCTTATTTTTTCAATCTCTATAAGTTCGTGGCATAAGACCAGAGTGGCTAAAAGTGTCCGGCATTTATGCAACGATTTTGATCAATTGGCTGTTTTATGCATAAACAATCGTCATCCTCTTTATGAGAATATTAATCACCGCAATTTGTTGCTTGAGTATTGGCGGGCTATCTGCTCAGGAAATTACCGGCCCCACGCAACCAGTCGACGGACCGGGGGGAACTGCTTATTTATCTGATAGTGTAGTGTTCTCCGATTTTGCCCGCAAGCCGGATGGTTACTGGTTGTTTGAACCTTACGGAATGGATTCCGCCCGGGTTGTCGTGTTTATGCACGGCTACGGTGCTTATAATCCGATGATCTATGGCCAATGGATCAACCACCTGGTCCGACGCGGCAATATTGTCATTTTTCCACGCTATCAGCGCAATCTGTTTTTCCCACGACCGCCGCGCTTTGGGCGCAATGCCGCTAAGGGTATCCGCGATGCACTGGTGCGACTGGATACCGGGCAACATGTCAAGCCGGTGGTGGAGCCATTAGTCATTGCCGGTCATTCCTACGGCGGGGTAGTGGCAGCCGATCTGGGTGTGAATTTTGAAGAATACAACATTCCCCAACCTAAGGGACTACTGCTATGTTCTCCCGGCTCCGGCCCATTCAAGGGGGGCCGACTCAAGTCCTACGCCGATATGCCGGAGGATACCTACCTGCTCATCATGCTCAGTGATGGCGATCAGGTGGTGGGCGATAGCTTTGGAGAGTTGGTGTATGAGACTGCCGTCAATACTCCCCATCGCAATCTGATTCGCCAGTTCCGCGATGAGCACGGAGATACCAAGATCCGGGATGGCCACAACGAATCTTACAGCCTGTTGATGGATTATGATATTGGCAAACGCAACTTTTCCTCCAAAAGGGCCATGCGCATTGCCTCACTGGATGCGGTGGATTATTACGGCTACTGGAAGCTGCTCGACGCCCTGATCAACTACACGGCAAATGGTACGCATTTTGATTATGCATTTGGCAATACGCCCCAGCAAACCTACCTCGGCGAATGGAGTGATGGTACGCCGGTTAGACCATTGGAAGTTTTGGTGCCCACCGATACCACCCAAGTAGCGCCAACCGAATCCATGATGAGCAAAAAAGCCCCATAGTGGCATCGTAAAATGAAAAAGACCAACGCTCTACGCCTGTTAGACCAGCAAAACATCGATTACCAAACCGTAGCCTACGAATACGATCCCGATAATCTGGACGTAGCCCATCTGGCTGAGCAAAATGGATTAGCGCTTCCGCAAATCTTCAAAACCCTCGTCTGCAAAGGCGACAAAACCGGCCCGGTAGTAGCTGTCATCGCCGGTGACCGTCAGTTGGATTTGAAACAATTGGCCAAAGCCAGCGGCAACCGCAAGATGGCTCTCGTACCCGTCAAGGACCTGCAATCACTGACCGGCTACATTCGCGGCGGCTGTTCCCCCATTGGCATGAAAAAGGACTATCCGGTCTTTGTGGACCGTCACGCCCTGAACCACGAAACCATCTACATTAATGCCGGTCAGCGCGGATTATTGGTGGGCCTAGCCCCAAAAGAATTGATCAATACGGTCAGTGCGGAACTATTATAGGAAATCGCCCATTGTATGGATTGAAGTGGGGTACATAAAAATCCTGAGTCATTTGTTTGCCAATACCCCATTTTCCCCGTAACTTTGCGCCCGCAATAATGCAAAGATTGCCATTGGTTCCATAGTACAAGGGATAGTATGTGGGTTTCCGGAGCCCAAGATCCAGGTTCGAGTCCTGGTGGAACCACAAAGCCGCACCCAAAAGGTGGGGCTTTTTTTTCACCCGGACGAGAAGTTTATCCCGGCTTAGAAAATCAAGGCGAAGGTATGAGCCGTAGATTTTGTTAACCGGGAAGTCCTGGTGGAACCACAAAAGCCGCAACCGTAAGGTGCGGCTTTTTTTTCACCATGACGAGAAGTTTATCCCGGCTTAGAAAATCAAGGCGAAGATATGAGCCGTAGATTTTGTTAACCGGGAAGTCCTGGTGGAACCACAAAAGCCGCGCCTGAAAGGTGCGGCTTTTTTTTTCACCATGACGAAGAGTTTATCCCGGCTTAGAAAACCCTCCCAGCTGCCTTCTAACTATCAAAAGTTAGCCAAAAAACAAGTTTAAGGTAGCTTTAAAAACTCACCTCAAGTATCCCTCACCGGTTTTTGTTAGGTCTAAACCGTTTTTCAGAAATAAAAATTGTGATTTTTTGGAAAGTTGAAAATAATTGCTATTTTTGGGTCACCGTGAATTGGTCGACCAATTTCTGGGTGGCCAAAAAACCAAACTTGATGCATTATGGAGGATTTTAATTTACTAGACAATTTTCAGGAAATTTCCATTGAAACACCAGTTGACAAGATCATCCGGCAGATTAGATCTTTGATTACTTCCGGTCAGCTGAAGCCGGGACAGCGGTTGCCTCCTGAACGCAAATTGGCCGAGCGATTGGGAGTAGGCAGAACGAGTGTGCGCGAGGCCATCCGCAAGCTTGAATTTTATGGGATTCTAAAAACGCTGCCCCAGAGCGGAACAATCGTTGCGGGTATGGGCATCACCGCCTTGGAAGGATTGATTTCAGACGTTTTAAAGATAGAAAACAGCGACTTTTCCTCTTTGGTAGAAACCAGGGTTTTGTTTGAAACCCAGTCAGCCCGCTTAGCTGCACTGCGGCGTACCCCGGATGATCTAGTCGATATCGAAAGAGCACTGGAAAGGTATGAGAAGAAGGTGGTAGATGGCGTGCAGGCTGTTGAGGAAGATCTATTGTTCCATCTGAAGATCGCAGAGGCTAGTAAAAACTCAGTGCTTAAATCACTCATGCTGATTATTACACCGGATATCATCAACAATTTTATCAGGCTTGATGTCTGCAAGGATGACCATTTTCATAAGGCATTAGAAGAGCACAAAATCATTTTGAAGCATATTAAGGCACAAGAACCCGACCTGGCTGCCGAAGCCATGCGTCAGCACCTAAAGGATGTATACGATTACAGTCAAAGTTTAAGAGAAGAAGACAAGTAACCAAGTCTTGGAATACAATAAGGTATTAAGGATGAGTAGTAAATAATTTTTTACGAAAATTTACTCACAGTTATGAAGCTTACAAATTCAATACCCTTCAACACCAGCTAAAAAAGGGCTGGTAACCTATTGGTTACCAACTGCCTCTTCCTGGTAGGTAACATTTTCATCTTCATTTAATTCACCGCTGATTTTTACAGATCGGAACCGTCAAATTCATGTTCTGTAAGAATGGCCAGCTCTTGGCATATGCCGTGATTTTAAAGTGCAACTGCGCTTTAAACAGGGGCTTATTTGTTGAAAATGAATTGTTTACCCATTAGGGTTTTTGAACACTTCCGAAAGTGAACGTATAAAACAATTTAAAAACATTGAATTATGACAACGAAATTAACTAATCAATTCAACATTTCCAAATGGCTGTTAAGCTGCGTGGTCGTGTTGCTTTGCTTACCCCTAACCCTGAGGGCAAACGTGCCCGATTTGGATGCTTATTCCAAATCTATGGAGGTCGACATTCCGGTCACGGGTACTATTACTTCCTCCGAAGACGGTTTGCCATTAATTGGTGTTTCAGTAGTGGTCAAAGGAACATCTACCGGTACTGTTACAGATGTCGATGGGAATTATTCGCTTGATGTTGAAGAGGGTACTGTGCTTGTTTTTAGCTATACCGGATTTGAATCACAAGAGATCACTGTTGGCCCGGAGGCGGCTTATGATGTCGTGATGCGCCCAAATGTATCCCTCCTGGATGAAATCGTTGTAGTGGGTTATGGTACCCGTAAAAAGTCGCACAATACAGGCGCTATCGCACAGGTAGGTGGCAAAGATATTGCTGCTATTCAGGCCAATCGTGTGGATGATGCTCTGGCTGGTAAGTTATCTGGCGTTTTAATCCAAAATCAAAGCGGTGAACCAGGAGCAGACCCGAAGATTCAGATTAGAGCAGCTTCATCGCTTTCAGGCGATTCCAATCCGCTGATTGTTGTGGACGGTTATCCGATTTCCGGAAGTTTGGCCACGGTTAATCCAAATGATATTGAAAGTCTGGAGGTACTAAAAGATGCTGCTTCCGCTGCGATTTATGGTTCCAGAGGGGCCAATGGCGTTATCCTGATCACAACCAAAAAAGGAAAATCAGGCAAGGCCAGATTTAGTTACAATGGATACACCAGCATTTCAAACAAATATGTAAAAGATATTGAAATGCTCAAGACGGCTTCAGAATGGACAGCTGACTTACAAACGGATGCTTATGACCTGTCTGAAGTCAATCCCGATTTATTGGAATATAGACTGTGGGCCTATCAAAACGCACCAGACGTGGTAAGTATGGAGGATTGGCTTTTCCAGACAGGGAATACGCAAAGCCATGACTTCAGCGTAAGCGGCGGGAGTGAAGATGTGAAAATGTTTGCTTCAGTGGGTTACCTAAATACGGATGGCATTGTAAAAAAGCAAGGGTTTGAAAGGTATAATGGCCGTTTGAACGTTGATGCAAATCTGGGCAACAGGTTTAAGGCCGGATTGAGCATGAATGGATTTTATAGCCACCAGGAGATCGTTCCACATGACATGAGAGACCTGTTGAGGGCATATAGTATTTCTCCTATTTACCATACACAGGCGTCTATTGACTTTATTCAGGAATTGGATAAAAGAAGACAGGCATTGGCCGACGCGGGATTGACAGTAGCAAATATCGGTAGATCATTTGACCAAGACTACAGAGGTGTTGGTCTTGACCCTACCAGTATCTATGATTTGCAGCCAGGCGATGTCGTTCACGATTGGCAATATGGTAGAAATCAAAATGGCATTGGGGGCACTGGAGATGCGGGACCTGGGGCGAAACTTAACAATGCACGTCAGTTTCAGAAGACCTATTTTGCCAATGTGAATTCCTATTTACAATTCGACATAATAGAAGGGTTGAATGTAAGAACTGTTCTGGGAGCGGATATCAATGACAGCCAGGCCTATTATTATCAAGGTGTTTTAGCAGATGGACAACAACGTTCCAACCAATCTGACCTCGATCAGACGGATCTCAAAAGAACATCTGTGTTAAGTGAGACCACTGTGAATTATGCCAAAACACTGGGCAGTCATGATATATCGGTAGTGGCCGGAATAGAATTTCAAAATTTCTACATCAAAGGAACGTCTTTGTCAGGTACAAATGTGCCAGTTGGTCAGCCTCTAAATTACTCGTATTTAAACCCTGAGGATATAAACACAAGCCTGAGAGACGAGACTGTTTCACGGAGGAGCGTCTTTGGAAGGATCAATTATGCTTATGACAATCGTTATTTAGCATCCGTATCGGTCAGAAGGGATGGTGATTCCCGTTTTGGAGCTAACAATAGATATGAGGTATTCCCGGCATTTTCGTTGGGATGGAATGTACACAACGAATCATTCTACAACTCAGACTTTTTGAGCGACCTCAAAGTACGCTTCAGCCGGGGTACCTTGGGAACTACTTCTTTCCTGGGGTCATACGATGCTTTGAGCCTTTTGCAAGCTCAACCAACCATTTTTGGTACCGGATTTCTCATTCCCAGTAACGTAGCCAACCCGGACTTAACCTGGCAGAGCAATACCGAAACCAACTTCGGTGTCAATCTAGGTTTCCTCGGTAATCGCTTCAAATTGGGAGTAGACTATTACACCTCCGATATCGAAGACATGTTGATCAATCAAAGTGTTTCCGAAGTATTGGGTACCTCTTCCATTGTACTTAACCGCGGTGATGTAACCAGTTCCGGATTGGAATTTGAGGTAGGGGCCGCTCTAATCAATAATCCTGGTCTTCGTTGGGATATCAATGCCAACCTTTCAACGGTCAACACTGAAATTACAAGCTTGGGTGATTTGGATGAATTACCCCGAGTAGTATACGGAGGCCCGAGTGGTAGAGGTCCTGAGTTTAGAAATTATGTAGGTGGAGAAATTGGTGAAATGTGGGGATTGGAAGTGATTGGAGAGGTTGAAACGATCTATATTGAAGACCCATCAAGAAATATTGGATTTGGTAGCTCGGAATACTATGTGGTAGATCAAAACAATGATGGTGCCATTGATGAAGATGATTATGTGAAGTTAGGATCAAATACACCGGATTTTTACTGGGGGTTAAGTACTTCTGTAGCCTATAAAGATTTTGACTTATCAATTCAGTTTCAAGGATCTCAGGGAGGAGAAGTTTACAATATCGATCCAATTTACTGGAAATCACAATTTGGTGGGAGAATGCGTGATAGCTTTGATGCTGAAGGTGATGGCATTGCTGATCATAACGGAGCGTTCTATGCACAAACCAGAAATGCACACGGAGCATTGATTCAGGATGCTTCTTATATAGCGCTGAGAAACCTAACCATTGGCTACAATATCAATCCAGGTTTGGCAAGCAAAGTAGGTTTAAGTTCCGCCAGGGTATATATTGCCGCTACCAACCTGTGGTACAAAATGGCTGAGAACTATACCTCATTCAATCCAGAAGGGGTAGAGACCACCAATACCGGTTATTTGGGGCCCACTACTTATGGCTATCAGGAAGGAGCGAGCCCGATTGTAAGAAGCTTTACGCTTGGGTTAAATCTGAATTTCTAGACATTAAAATCTCAAGTTTAGAGTTACGGGTTATAAAACGTAATTCATAACCCGCAACTCAGCCAGATTAAATAATAAAACAATGAAAAATTTATTTTTAATAATTGTAACACTTCTGTTCATAACAGGATGTGACAATGATTTGAATCAACTCCCATCCTTGGAAGCCGAAGCCAGTTCTTTGACGGATTATGAAGGAGTTTTGAATGCAGCATATTATTATCAGCAGGCTTCAACCACACCCATGGCGATCATGGGGGACTTCAGGGCTGACAATATGTTGATGATCGAAGAACCATATCCTGCTTTTGACAGATATAATGCAGATTTGGCGGGCGGTGATCTGGTAGAGCAATTTTTTCGTCCTTTCTACAGCAATTTGTACAAGTCCATTCTTAGTGCGAATAACGTAATCGAAAATTCTACAGATGATGCGGAGATTGGCGAGGCACAATTCTTAAGGGCTTTGTCTTACTTCAAGCTCGTGAAAGTTTTTGGTGATGTGACGGTGAATCTATCTGCTTCACCAAGTGTGGAGGACAAAACTTTTCTGGCAAGACAACCTGCCGCCAGTGTTTATAATGACGTGATCATTCCTGATTTTCAAGCAGCCATTGCAGCGTTGGACAATTCAGGGATTGGATCCGGACGAGCGTCCAAAATCGCAGCTCAGGGAATGTTGGGTAAAGTTTACATGCAAATGGGCAATTTTAGTAGTGCTGAAACACAACTGGCCGCTGTGGTCAACGGAGCTGCTGATGCCGGGATTACTTTGCAAACCAACTTTGAGGACATTTTTGGGGAGACCAACGATTTGAATCCGGAAATCATATTTGCGACGCAGTTGTCAACTTCCATTGAAGATGAGTATGGTTTTACGCTTTTTGCAGGATGGTTTAAGGGCGCTGATACAAAGTCTCCTCAACCGTTGGATCCCGACTTAATAGCTGCCTTTGATGCCATGGAAGCTGCCGATGGAGGCAATACAGATTTACGAAGAGCCCTAACCATTGATGAGGCCAATATGACAGGCCTGAAATGGGGCGGTCTGGATCAGGACTGGATTGAACTGAGGCTGGCAGATGTTATTTTGTTGTATGCAGAAGTCCTGAATGAGAATGGTACTTCAGCTGAAGATGTGCTGGACCTGCTAGACCCTATTCGCATCCGGGCAGGATTAAATGTTTTGGACCACACGATACTTAATACTCAGGCATTGGTAAGACAGGCCATCTATGACGAAAGAAGAATTGAGTTGGCTCTGGAAGGACAGCGTTGGTTTGATTTGGTACGTACGGGTACGGTCGACGCGGAAATGGGAATAACGATCGATAGTCGGTATCATATATTTCCAATTCCAAATTCAGAAGTGCTTGCCAGTGGTGGAATAATTAAACAAAACGACGGCTATTAAATCTATTGAACTCAGAAGGTGATCTAACTTTAATCACCTTCTGAGTCTTTACCTGATGATGAATTTGATTTTTCTTACCTGAAAAGAAATTAAGATAGCGGGGATTTACTAATTGAAATATCCAATAATAAAGCTAATGCCACAAAATACATCCATAGCAGCAAAAATACTCAAGTGGTTACTGACCATTGGCCCCGGCATATTTGCTATCGGTTATACCATCGGTACGGGCAGTGTGACCTCTATGGTAGTGGCTGGCAGTAGCTACGGGATGCAATTGCTGTGGGTGTTGTTTTTTAGTTGTTTGTTCTCATGGGTTTTGATGGAGGCTTATGGTCGTTATTCCATTGTTACGGGTGAAACGGCATTGTTTGGCTTTCGAAAACACCTGAAGTATGGGCGCCTTATGGCCATATTGATTATTATCGGTGTTTCGTTCGGACAAATTAATTCGCTTATTGGTATTTTAGGCATTAGCGCCAATGCCATTTTTGAAACACTTTCGTTGTTTATTCCATCCATCAAAGGTATGGAATATGGAGCCGTTTTAATTATCGCAATAATGATAATCGGTGTCATGTATTCCTTTTTGCTGGTTGGGAAGTATTCCTTTTTTGAAAAGATACTCTTAATCTTTGTCACCCTGATGGGGCTTTCCTTTTTGCTTTCTCTGTTTATCGTATTTCCCGATCCAAAAGAAATTGCTGCGGGTTTTATTCCTTCTATTCCGCAAGTGGAAGGAGGTAAAATGATGGTTGCTGCCTTTGTCGGCACCACCATGGCTGCGGCCACTTTTCTATCCCGGCCTTTATTTATTTTTGGAAAAGGCTGGACTATTGAAAATATCCCGGACCAGCGCAAAGACGCACTCTGGGCCGCCATACTCATCTTTGTGATCAGTAGCTCTATTATGGCGGTGGCAACGGCTGCCCTTTACCACGATGGAAAGGTTGTAACAAAGGTGCTGGACATGGTCTACGCGCTCGAGCCTATTGCCGGACGCATGGCGATTGCCATATTTTTTCTCGGTACTTTAAGTGCAGGGCTGTCTTCCATTTTCCCGATTTTGATGATTACCCCCTTATTAATAGCGGATTACCAGGCAGGAAAACTGGACACCTCTTCCCGACAATTTAAAGTATTGACCGGTATAGCTTGTATCATTGGTTTAACAGTTCCTGTGTTTGGGGCCAACCCCATTAAGATGCAAATATTATCACAGGTATTCAATGTCTTTGTATTGCCTTTGGTGATCATCGGCATCATGATGCTAATCAATAACCAAAAAATAATGAAAGAACACCGGGCTGGTATTTTATTAAATATCGGCATGACGCTTTCATTGGTTTTCGCCTGTGTAGTTTCGTATAACGGAATACAAGCTATTCTGGAGAAAATGTAATCAAAATAAGACATGAACAAAATTCATTTTTTTAATGTAACAACGGCTTTTTTCCTGTTAGTTTCATTCGTCAGCGGTTATGCACAGCATGGAGTTGTCAAAAACATTGGCGAGTTTAATGCAGCAGTGAATAATGCCAAACCCGGTGATAAGGTAATTCTGGCGAATGGGGTGTGGAAAGATGCAGAGCTAACCTTTACCGGGACCGGAACTGCGGACAAACCCATTACTTTAACCGTCGAGGAAAAAGGAAAAGTCACCCTGGAAGGGCAATCCTATTTGCGCATGGGCGGTGAATACCTGGTTGTAGAAGGACTGGTTTTTAAAAATGGATATACCCCGACAAGTGAGGTCATTTCTCTGCGCAGAAGCAAAGAACAATTGTGCAATAATTGTCGGGTCACAGAATGTGTCATTGACAATTACAACAATCCTGAGCGATTTGAATCTGACTATTGGGTGAGTATTTATGGAAAGAACAATCGTTTCGACCACAATTATTTAGTTGGTAAAAGAAATGTAGGTGTGACCCTGGCGGTGCGTTTGAATACGGAGGAAAGTCGGGAAAACAATCACTTAATCGATCACAATTATTTCGGGCACCACCCGATTTTAGGAAGCAACGGGGGCGAAACCCTGCGTATAGGTACCAGTCATTATTCGCTCACGAATTCAAACACTGTTGTCGAAAATAACTATTTCGATCGTTGTAACGGCGAGCACGAAATCATTTCCAATAAGTCCTGCCAAAACACTTTCCGCTACAATACTTTCTTTGAATGTCAGGGCACATTGACCATGCGCCACGGCAATGAAACATTAGTGGAAAGCAATTACTTCTTTGGCAACGGAAAAGCAAATACCGGCGGTATCCGCATCATTAATGAAACCCAGAAAGTAATCAATAATTATTGTGAAGGGCTGACGGGGTATCGTTTTCGGGGTGCATTGGTCATCATGAATGGCGTTCCAAATTCGCCGATCAACCGCTACTTCCCAGTGATCGATTCCGAGGCCTCAAACAATACCTTCATCAACTGTGATTATATCCAGTTGTGCGCCGGAAGTGATGCTGAAAGAAGTGCGGCACCCCAAAATACGGTGGTAAACAGCAATATCTTTTACAATGAAAAAAATGATGATCTTTTCACCGTCTATGACGACATCAGCGGTATTTCCTTTAAGGGTAATATTCTAAGTGAAAATATAGCTCCCATTGCTTCCAGTGGTTTTACCCAAAAGAAAGTAGAATTTAAAAGGGATAAAAACGGTATTCTTTTACCTGCTGATAAATCCATAAAGGCGGGAATAACGGAGGTGAAGCCACACGCCACACCAGAGAATACAGGTGTGAATTGGTATCCCCGGGTAGAGCAGGAAATCCGTTTCAATGTTGGCAAAAAAATAGCGGTATCGCCCGGAGAAAACACCCTGCTTGAAGCGGTGAAAGCATCGGGTTATGGTGACATCCTTGAGTTGGAACCAGGAGAATACCTCATGACAAAATCTATTGAGGTGAACCATCCCATTACCGTGCGGGCTAAAGGGGAAAAGCCCACTATTCTATTTGAGAAGAATTCCCTTTTTAATATTGAAAATGGCGGCGCACTTGCCTTGTATAATCTCAAAATAGACGGTGCTGATTGTCCGGATTATTCCGGTAATTCGGTTATCCGAACCAGCCGCTACTCTATGAATCGCAATTACAAGCTTTTCATTGAGGATTGTGACTTTAGTGACCTTGATGTGAATCACAGTTTCAATGTCTTGAAAATCTACAAAAATACTTTTGCTGATTCTATCGTGTTTAGAAATTCAACGTTTAAAGACATCAGCGGATCGGTGCTCTCTCTCGCTGCTGAAATTGATGACATTGGAATATACAGTGCCGAAAATGTGGTGATTGACAATTGTCGGTTTGAAGACGTTGGCGGCACTGCGCTCAACCTACATCGGGGAGGTCGTGATGAAAGCACGTTCGGCCCCATGCTCGAAATGAGCAATTCCACTTTTAAAAATGTGGGTGGAAACAAAAGGAATAAATCCGGCTCATCGGTATCATTACACGGCGTACAGGTAGCGCATATCGTGGGATGTGACTTCACCGATTCTGAACCATTAAAACTACACCTCGTAGTGGGCGAACCGATTACCAAAATAAAAGACAGCAAATTCAATAATACCAAAAAAGTGGTGACCCATGATGGTTCCTACAAGGACGAGGATTTGAATTTTGATTGACTTTGACGGAAATATCAATAATGTCTACAAAAAATATCAACAATGAATAAGATTACACCAAGCAAAGAATTCTTTTTTGACAAAGAAGAAAAATGGGAACAGGTTGACCCCAAAATTCAACGGCAAATTCATGGCACTGATGATAAAATTATGCTTGTCAAGGCCAAGTTTGAAGAAGGAGGGGTAGGCCAGTTGCACGAGCATTATCATTCGCAGGTAACCTACGTGGCCAGTGGCGAATTTGAAATGACCATCGGCGATCAGGTAAAAACCATCAAGGCTGGAGATTCCTACTACATTCCACCCCATGTAATGCATGGCTGTGTATGTAAAAAGCCAGGGGTGTTGATTGATGTATTTAGCCCTTACCGGGAAGATTTCTTGTAAAAACCGGCTAATCATGAAAGTTAAAGGATTAAGGTGGTGGATTGTTGGTTTGATTGCCGCGGCTACTATCATCAACTATATCGACAGGCAATCGCTGAATGTGCTTTGGCCGGAAATTTCCATGGATCTCTATCCTGACAAATCGGGTGACGAGCGGAAGGAAATCTATGCTTTTATTTCGGTTATCTTTGTTTTTTCCTACGCATTTGGCCAGGCTGTTTTCGGGAAAATTTTTGACTGGATAGGAACGCGCCTTGGCTTTGTCTTGTCAATCGGTGTCTGGTCAATCGCCACCGCACTTCATGCGGTTGCTCGTGGTTTAGTGAGCTTTAGTATTTTCCGATCCATTTTGGGGATTGCTGAAGCGGGCAACTGGCCGGGAGCAACGAAGGGCAATGCCGAATGGTTTCCTACCAAAGAAAGGGCTTTTGCCCAGGGACTTTTCAACTCCGGTGCGGCTATTGGAGGAATTATTTCCATCCCTATGATCGCCTTTTTATCTATCCATTTCAGCTGGCAGGCCATTTTCATTCTGGTGGGCTTAACCGGCTTGTTGTGGTTGATACCCTGGATGATCTTAGTAAAATCTCCGCCAAAGTCCCACCCCTGGATTACCGAAAGTGAAAGGGAATACATTTTAACGGGGCAAAAAAATCAAGATTTGGATCAGGATGGCAGCTATGATGAAGGGTACAATCCTTCAACAGGAGAATTGCTGTCACACAAGGAAAGTTGGGGTGTGATCATCGCCTCAATGGTCATCGATCCAATCTGGTGGCTATTTGTTTTTTGGATTCCAATTTACCTCTCAGAGGTGTATGGAATGGATGTCAAAACGATTGGCATTTATGGATGGGTGCCCTATGTTGGGGCCATGTTGGGAGCCTGGTTTGGCGGACTCCTGGCACAAAACCGCATCAAAGCGGGCTGGACGATCAACAGGACGCGAAAGCTTGTCATTTACCTCGGCTGTGTGATCATGCTGCCTGCCCTGCTTGCCATGTCAAGCCCGGGAGGACCAGTAACGGCTGTGCTGCTGATGGCGGTAATTTTGTTTGGTTTCCAGACCGCCATCGGTAATGTACAAACCTTGCCAAGTGATTTCTTTGGAGGGAAAACCGTGGGTACACTAGCCGGATTCTCTGGGATGGCCGCCAAGTTGGGAGCAGCCGGACTGACCTATCTGGTTCCGTGGCTGACATCGGGTGGCAATTACACGCCAGCTTTTGTTATCGGAGCTGCTTTGGCATTGACTGCTATGGCCAGCATCTGGTTGCTATGTCCAAAAATTGAACTCTTGCAACCAAAATAGTGGGACGTACCCATAAAAAAAACATTTAAACAAATTAAAAACTAGGAATAATGACAAATAAGAAAGTAGCTATTGTTACCGGGGCAACTGGCGGTATTGGCTTTGCCGTGGCAAAACGATTGGGTGAAGACGGTTTTATCGTAGTATTAAACGGCATAGAAGATGAAGAAGGAGCTAAAAGAGTTGAAGAGCTTGCAGCAGCGGGAATTGATGCAGAATATTTCGGATTCGATGTGACCAAGGAAGAGCAGGTAACTGAGAACATCAACAAAATAGGAGAAAAGTATGGCAAAATTGATGTGCTTGTCAATAATGCAGGTGGATTAGGAGGAAGATCCCGTTTTGAAGCGATGACAACGGAATTCTACAGATTTGTGATGGCACTAAACTTAGACTCTGTGTTTTTTGCTTCACGAGCGGCCATACCCTTCCTTAAAAAGGGCGATCATCCCACGATCATCAATTATACTTCAAATGCAGCATGGAATGCCGGAGGACCAGGAGCGGGAATTTACGGTACCTCTAAAGCTGGGGTGCATGCCATTACCAGAGCACTGGCAAAAGATTTGGCCGAATATGGCATTAGGGTAAATGCAGTTTCTCCGGGCACCATTGATACACCGTTTCATCAGCAAATCAAATCCACAAAGCCGGAGGTTTTTGCCTCCTGGGCTAACAATATCATGTTGGGTAGATTGGGCCAACCGGAGGATGTAGCTGGCGTCGTTGCCTTTTTGGCTAGTGGCGATGCTGGCTTCATTACAGCAGAAACCATCCAGATTGGTGGTGGTCAGGCACTTGGAATTTAATTAATTAAAATGTTAAAAAATACAGCAATGAGTATACTAAATGGAAAAATAGCGGTAGTAACCGGAGGGGCGAGAGATATTGGCCGGGCAATTTCGGTTGGTCTTGCCAAAGAAGGCGCAAAAGTGGTGGTAAATTATCATAGTTCGGAAGCCGGTGCTAATGAAACTGTCAGTGAAATCAAATCTTTCGGTGGAGAAGCGATCGCTGTCCAGGCTGATGTATCTAAATTGGATGACATCAAACGTCTAAAGGCAAAAACCATAGAGGCATTTGGTGATAAAGTTGATATTCTTGTCAATAACGCCGGAGGTCTTTTTGCACGCAAAACTTTACAGGAACTGGATGAGGCCTTTTATGATCTGGTCATGAATGTCAACTTTAAGGCCACTGTTTTTGTCATGCAGGTGTTTGAGCCATTGATGGGGAAAAATACCTCTATCATCAACCTTTCTTCTCAGGCAGCAAGAGATGGCGGTGGAGGCGGATCTTCACTCTATGCTTCTTCCAAGGGAGCAGTAACCACCTTTACCAGAGCAATGGCCAAGGAACTTGGTCCTAAAGGCATCAGGGTAAATGCCATTTGTCCGGGCTTGATTGCTACCAAATTTCATGATGACTTTACGAAGGATGAAGTTCGTGAAATGGTTGCCGGCAAGACGCCTTTGAAAAGAGAAGGAGGGGCCAAAGAAGTTGCTGATCTGGTGGTCTATTTAGCTTCCGAAAACAGCTCGTTTGTAAACGGTGCCAATTTTGACATCAATGGAGGCTTAGCATTTTCCTAAAGAAATTTATCAATCAAAAAAAAGGTTGTAACACATGAAAAAAATAGTAACCTTCGGTGAAATTATGCTTCGTCTGACTCCGCCAGGCTACAAGCGCTTTAGTCAGGCCAGTGAGTTTGACGTAGTGTATGGTGGAGGAGAGAGCAACGTGGCCGTATCCTTGGCCAACTATGGGCTTCCGGTAGAGTTTGTTACCCGGTTACCCCAGAACGATATTGGTGAATGTGCGTTGATGGAAATGCGCAAACGCAATGTAGGTACCCGCTTTGTAGTTAGAGGAGGAGAACGGTTGGGCATCTATTTCCTGGAAATTGGTGCGGTGAGCAGAGGTAGCAAGGTGGTTTACGACCGGGCGCACAGTGGCATGGCCTCTATTGAGAAGGGCATGGTAGATTGGGAGGAAGTTTTCAAAGATGCCCAATGGTTTCACTGGACTGGTATCACACCTGCCATTTCGCAAGGAGCTGCTGATGCCTGTCTTGAAGCCATTCAGATCGCCAACCGCATGGGGATAACTGTTTCCACTGATTTGAATTATCGCAAAAACTTGTGGAAGTATGGCAAAAAGCCGGGTGATGTGATGCCTGCGCTGGTAGAGGGGTGCGATGTCATCCTGGGCAATGAAGAGGATGCCGAAAAGCACTTTGGACTCCACCCTGAGAATGTGGATGTGACACAGGGCCACTCGGTGGATGCCAAATCCTATCTGTCTGTTTTACAACAATTGATGAAGATGTTTCCTCGTGCAAAAAAGGTCATCACTACCTTGAGAGGCAGCATCAGTGCATCGCACAATACCTGGTCGGGGGTGCTGTATGACGGAGAAAAACTGTACGAGGCAACAACCTATGACATCACGGACATTGTGGACCGGGTTGGCGGTGGCGACAGTTTTATGGGTGGCCTTATCTATGGACTCATTAACTGGCCCGATGACGATCAATCGGCGCTCAACTTTGCGGTAGCGGCGTCTTGTCTTAAACACACTATTTACGGTGATGCAAACCTGGCAACTGCTGACGAAGTAGAGAAGCTGATGAGTGGAGATGCGAGTGGAAGAGTGAGCAGATAAAATGAATACAATCAATCAAAATGGCAAGATTTAATAGATTACAAGTTGCTCAGAAAATGGAGGAGCAAGGTATGGTTCCCTTGTTTTACCATGCCGATATCAAGGTGTGCAAAGAAGTATTAACAGCTTGTTATAAAGGAGGAGCACGGTTGTTGGAGTTCACCAACCGAGGCGATTATGCCCATGAAGTTTTTGGTGAACTAAATAAATACTGTGCAAAAGAATTACCGGAAATGATCATGGGGGTTGGCTCTGTGACTGATGCGGGTACAACCGCCCTGTACCTACAGTTGGGAGCAAATTTCATTGTAACCCCTGTATTTCGACATGACATTGCCATTGCCTGCAATAGAAAAAAGGTGCTGTTCTCACCTGGCTGCGGCTCATTGACCGAAATCGCACAGGCCGAGGAGATGGGCGTCGAGGTCGTAAAACTTTTTCCCGGGAGCACCTACGGTCCTGGTTTTATCAAAGCCGTACTTGGTCCTCAGCCCTGGACGAGCATCATGCCTACCGGTGGTGTTTCTCCCGATTATGATAATCTGAAAAAGTGGTTTGATGCTGGTGCATATTGTGTAGGTATGGGATCTCAGCTCATGGCCAAGGATACTGCTGGAAATTTTGACCTGGAAAAGATTGAGCAAACGACGAGACAAGCTTTGGAGAGCATTAAAAATATCAGGCAAATCAATTAGCGTCCCAAGCTGTATAGTATTGCCGTAATACTTTGACTTAAGTTAGTTAAATGCACTATTCAAATAATGAAAAAATGACCAAAAAAATGACTCCTTCATTGCCCGCTTTTTTACTCATTTGTCTTTTCTTGATATTGAATAGTTGTGCTGATACAGCTAAAGAAGGTAACAAAAATACAGCTCAAAAAACAGTTTACGCAAGTGATGTTATTCCATTTTTTGATGATTGGAATCTGATTTTAGGAGATGGCTCAAATGCCGGTGATGCCAATGATTTTGAGCATAAAGATTTCTTTTTTACTGCCAATGATGGGACTCGGGATTGGGTCGTTTATAAAGCTCCCAATTCAGGAGATACCCACGGGACTTCAAACAATACGAGAACGGAGCTAGCCCAATCAAAAAAATGGTCTCCGATGACTGATGCTAAGCTCACCGCTACGCTTAAGATAATGAATGTTTCTACTACGGGTGATGCGAGGGTGGCGGCCTCTTATGCTGTAGTAGTTGGTCAGATCCATAGTGCAGACGGGCATGAAAACGAACCGCTTAAAATATTTTACAAGAAGTTTCCTGGTCATAGCAAAGGTTCGGTTTTTTGGAATTATGAAATCAATACAGCCGGTGAGGACAATTCCGGGAGATGGGATTATTCGACGGCTGTTTGGGGGCATGACTTCTCTGTTGTTGGAGCAGAAGAAAATATTTATCCGGAAGAACCACAAGAGGGTATTGCACTGGGGGAAGAGTTTAGTTATGAAATCGAGGTCAAGGAAGGTGTGATGTATCTGAAATTCAGTAGCCCAGGACTGGAAACCAGGACCTTTACCAAAAATCTAATCCAATCAGAATACACCACAGTCGCTGATATTCCTGAGCAAACTCAAAACCTATTTGTGTCAATTGGTCAGGATGGAGTAGAGCGCGAAAATGCTTACGCAGCGGAAGGACTGTTTTTCAAACAAGGTGCTTACAATCAAACGAATGGTAAATCTCCGGAGGTAAATAAAAACTGGTGTTCCGGTGCTGAAACCTATGGCGGCGACATTCAAAAGCAATATGAAACCGGAAACTATGCCGAAGTATGGTTTAAAACTGCTAGTATATATGTCAGTGATGAGGCGGTGTCTAATGAGGGGTATTTCATAAAGAATGATTGAGGGGGATGCCACGAATGAAGGGAGAAGAGGATTATGGTCACGAATGCACGAATGGAGTGAGAAAGGATTATGGTCACGAATGCACGAATGGAGGGAGAAAGGATTATGGTCACGAATGCACGAATGGAGTGAGAAAGGATTATGGTCACGAATGCACGAATGGAGGGAGAAAGGATTATGGTCACGAATGCACGAATGGAGTGAGAAAGGATTATGGTCACGAATGCACGAATGGAGTGAGAAAGGATTATGGTCACGAATGCACGAATGGAGTGAGAAAGGATTATGGTCACGAATGCACGAATGGAGGGAGAAAGGATTATGGTCACGAATACACGAATGAAGGGAGAAGAGGATTATGGTCACGAATGCACGAATGGAGTGAGAAAGGATTATGGTCACGAATGCACGAATGGAGGGAGAAAGGATTAGGAGTTACGAATCGAGGAATAGGTGGAAAAAATTTAATTTGTGCATTTGTGGCTAAAAAAGAGACTTATGTCAAATTTAATCCTGAAAAACGAAGCCTATAAGATTGTAGGAACATGTATGGAGGTTCATAATAATCTTGGGCATGGCTTTTTGGAGGTGGTTTATAAAGATGCTTTAGAATATGAATTTAGAAATCGAGGTATTCCATATGAACGGGAAAGAGAATATGTAGTAAACTATAAAGACATTATCCTGCCACATAAATTCTATGCTGATTTTGTGGTGTTTGATGAAGTTATTTTAGAAGTCAAAGCAGTTTCGGGATTTAATGATGCTTTTATCGCACAGTGCATTAACTATCTAAAAGTCTCTCAAAACCGTCTGTCTCTATTGGTCAATTTTGGGACTGAACGACTAGAATATAAACGGATTGTGTTTTGAGGATTACGAAGCCACGAATGCACGAATGAAGGAAGGTTGGAGGCCACGAATGCACGAATAAGAGATTTAAGAAGCTATTAGTGCATTAGTGGCAAAAACCATTTGATTGGTGCCTCAAAACTACCTTGAAGGTTGGAGGCCACGAATGCACGAATAAGAGATTTAAGAAGCTATTAGTGCATTAGTGGCAAAAACCATTTGATTGGTGCCTCAAAACTACCTTGAAGGTTGGAGGCCACGAATGCACGAATAAGAGATTTAAGAAGCTATTAGTGCATTAGTGGCAAAAACCATTTGATTGGTGCCTCAAAACTACCTTGAAGGTTGGAGGCCACAAATGAACGAATAAGAGATCTAAGAAGCTATTAGTGCATTGGTGGCAAAACTTCTTTTTCCTGATCACCTGATTTATCACTTTTTAATAAGAAAGTATGAATTCCAAATCTATTAAACCACTAGTTCGATTGCTGCTATTTTTTGCGCTTGCTGCCTTGCAAGTTAGTTGCGGTGAAGGCAATCAAAAAACGGCTGCTGCGGAAGAAGCAACTGAGGCACAGGACACGCTATACCCAAGCGATGTCATTCCCTTTATGGAAAAATTCAAAATTCTTAATGGTGACGGCTCAAAATCTGATGATTTGGTCAACTATGAAAAGCAGGATTTCTTTTATGCCGTAAAGGAGGGCGAAACAAATTGGGTGGTGTATAAAACGCCTAATTCCGGAACTACCTCCAAGAACTCGAGTAATACGAGAACAGAATTGCACCAAAAGAAAGAATGGACACCCGAAACGGGAGGCAAATTGACAGGAACGCTAAAAGTGATACACGTCTCAACATCCGGTGATGCCAGAGTAGCGGCATCTTATTCCACGGTGGTGGGACAGATTCATAGTGGTGAAGGGCATGAAAATGAGCCTTGCAAAATCTTTTATAAGAAATTCCCTGGTCACAAAAAAGGCTCAGTCTTCTGGAACTATGAAATTAATACCAAAGGTGATAATTCAAAAAGATGGGATTATTCGACCGCCGTTTGGGGGTATGATATGACCGTTGTTGGCAAAAGCCCAATAACTTACCCCGAAGAGCCAAAAAATGGTATTGAACTGGGCGAAGAATTTAGCTATGAAATCAATGTTTACGAAGGAGTCATGTATTTAACCTTTTTCAGTGAAGGTCATGACACGGTGAAGTTTGCCAAAAACCTGTTGATATCCGATTTTACAACCCCTGAAAAGATTCCCCAACAAACTCAACAGCTTTTTGTACCAATGGGTAGGGACGGAGTGGAGCGTGAACAAGCTTACGCCGGTGAATTAGGGTATTTCAAACAAGGTGCTTACAATCAAACAAATGGAAAATCTCCGGAAGACAACATGGTTTGGAGTACCGGAGCAGATATTTATGATGGGGATATTGCCAAACAGTATGCAAATGGAGATTATACAGAAGTGTGGTTTAGAGCAGCAACAGTGGGTGCAGGCACACCTCCGATGGGCGAATAATCTCATCCCTAGTGCAACTCAATGTATGTTTGGAGGCCAGAGGATTCCCACATTTGGCCTCCAAACTTGCTTTTTGGTTACGCTCTGGCTAGGCTGAAGAAATTTTCCTTTGGCACTGCGTTTTAACAAAAATCCGATAGTGCAAATGCCCAGCGAACAAAGCACAAAAATCACTCTGCCCCAGAGTGGGTTGGGAATCAACGCCATCAGTAAAACAGATGACCGGCAATTGTTAGAATAATATTCAATTCAATAATTTCCCGCCTGGTAAGCGGTTCTACTCCAAACCATGAGGCAAAAACTTCTGCAGTGACGACATCAGAAACCAAGCAGGAGACAAACTTTCGTCATGGGAGTCAGCGGCTCAGGTAAGACCTCAGTTGGTCGATTGCTTTCCTTTCTTTTTCCACTTCTCGAAATCCAATTTATTCTCTTCCAGAGTGAGCGGATATAAACCTATGATGGATTGGCCTTCAGCGATTTTTTCTGCCACGTAGGCTTCATATAGTTCCATTTTCCTGGCTTCCTCAGCCACCTGATCAGCTAAATGCGCTGGTATAACCATGACCCCGTCATCGTCACCCACAATGACATCACCCGGAAAGACGGCCACGTCTCCACAGCCAATGGGTACTTCAATATCCAGCGCCTGATTTAAGGTCAAATTTGTTGGTGCTGAAGGCGCATGGTGAAAAGCAGGAAAGGGTAATTTGGCAATAACCGGTGAATCTCTAAATCCTCCATCCGTTACCACTCCCGCAGCTCCCCGAACCATTAGTCGTGTAATCAATAGCGATCCGGCGGAAGCAGCCCTTGCACTTTTTCGGCTATCCATTACGAGTACGGCACCTGCCGGACAGGTTTCTATGGCTACGCGCTGAGGATGTGCGGGGTCTTGAAAAACGGTAATTGGATTTAAATCTTCCCGGGCCGGGATGTATCGCAGCGTGAAGGCTTCTCCAACCATGGTAGGTTTACCCAGTGCTACCGGCCTCACACCCTGTATGAATTGATTGCGCAACCCCAGTTTAAATAGAATAGTAGCAATAGTAGGGGTGCTGGTTTTTTTTAGTTGCTCTCTGGTTGCCTCTAACATTTGTGCAATGGTTTACTAGAAGTGATTATGCGTTTTCCCATAGCTTCTTGATGGTCGAAAGGTCCTTTTTCATCGCATCAAATACTACTTTTTTATCAACGGTGAGGGAGTCATGGCCTTTTTCTGCTCCTCCCAGTGGGTATTCCAGATGTAGTGAAACCGGTGGACTCAATCCGTAACTTTTTAATAATTTGAAGTACTTCTTAAAGTCAACCATTCCTTCCCCTATCGGCACGTTAACAATGGTCCATTTTCCATTCACCATACTCCACTTAAAGTCTTTAAGGACAATTACTTTGATGTGTTCTTTTAAAAGTTTTAATCCGTTTTCCCATGAATAACCGCCTTCAACAGTGGCGTGACGTATATCATACTGCGCCCCAAAATAATCAGTATCAACGGTTTGCAGAAGCATTTTTACCTCCCAAAACGAAGCGCCGATGGATGTGCCTGCGTGATTTTGGTAGCAACCAACAATATTATGTGATCTATTGATCTCACCTAGCTTACGGATTTGCTCCTGATAGACTTCCAAAGATTCGCTCATGGAGTGATCCCTCAGGTATTTAAACCAGCCCGACCGGTAAAATTGCACACCATAATTAGCCGCCGTCTCAATGACTGCTACATCGTATGGTCGTGAAACGTCTTGAATATTTGTCGTGATCATTTTGCAACTCACCCCTGCACTCTTTATGTCGTCGATCGCTTTGGGCAAGTCAAGTTTGACATTTTCCGGAAGGACATGCCCTTTTGGTCGCACCGTCAGGTCAACCCCGTCAAACCCCAACTCAGCAGTGATCTGGCCTGCTTCTTTCAAATCAAGAAACTGCAGGTGTTTGGAAAAAATACTTATATCCAGCTTTTCAGGGCTTGGTTTAAGCGCTCTTAACCTGGCTGGTAAAGTGCATGGAAGAACAGTCAGTGCTGATGAGGCCATCGCCATCTTTTTTATGAACAATCTTCTGGAAAGGTGCATGGGTCTATTTAAGTTAAATTGGTTTGCAGTTAATTGGTCAACCAATTTATGTAAATTTGCTCGAAAATCTAAATGTTTTATTGAATTTTTGAGAACTGATAAGCTTTTAAATTTCCTGATTTCTATACATAGAATCCACCCTTCAGAGCTGAACTGTTGGATCTGGGGCATACCTAAGATGAAGTCGTGACTACTACAGGTCAGCGGACCTTTTTTCATAAATAAATGCTCTTAGCGTTTGTTTACCGGATGAGATAGTTGATAAAAGTTGGCTGGCACATCGTATCGGATTGTCGCAAATACTCAAGGTAATCCCTGATCAGGTCTTCTTTATTATTGAGTGCTTTGAGTTTCAGCCTGAGATGTCTTTCTTCAATGTCCAGCAAGACTAGAGGAGAGGAGCCTTCTTTTTGAGCAATCTTGGTACTGAGCGTTTGTAATTGACCTCTTTCCTCCTGTGCTATTTTTTGAAGATGAAAATAGGCCTGGATGTCGCCTTGCAGTTTTTTTTCAAAGAGAATTAGCTTTTCCTGCTTTTCCCGGATGTTTCTCTTGGATTCCTGCTTTAATTCTTCCTGTTCAATTTGCAATTCCTGCATTTTCAGCTTTCTATTACCCGATGTGGATAATTGAAATCCAAGTCCAACGGATAACCGTTCCCGCCAGGCATCGGAATGAGGGCCGTTATATCTGAACTGGACAAAATCAATGAGCTGTTTTTTCTCGCTTGACTCCAATTCAATTTCCTTGCTAAGCAGTTGCTGCTTGTGAGCTATTTCTAAATCTACTGTTTCAGCTTTTTTTAATGAAGGTATATCGTTGGTCAAGTAGGCAGAAATGGCCTCGATAGTGATGAAGTTATTGAAATCTATTTCCTGGTTTTGAAGATTATACTTGTCAAGCAGGAAATCCTTTTCCAGAAGGCATCTATTTAAAGAAATTTCCAGGTCACTCCTTTCCGTTCGTAGTTTCACCAGTCTTTCCGGAGCAAACTCATAGGTGCCCAACATTTTTTCATAGACGGATTGTTTGTCTTGCAAGAGCACCTCCAATTCGTGCAGGATATCAATATGCTCGCTTAAGATAAGGAGAGACAACCAGTCATTATGAAGGGAGAATACATAATCACAGTAGATTTCCTGCCCTTCAAAATCGGGTTTGTTTCTCATTTCTTCGAACAGGTTTTTTTGCGCATTGCGGATTTTTGCGGTACTCGGAGTTACCCTGAAGGTGTATTCCTGCTCATCGAAGTCAAAATCGCGGGTTTCCGTACGAAATTCATAGCGATCAATCCAGGGAAAATGGACTTCCTCTGTAGTTGACTTTTCAATTTGTTTAAAATTGGACAAACCAAGCGCAAAAAATTGGTCGGCATTAATAGTTGGTTGTGCAAGGCCTACCCATGGCAAGAGCAACAAAAAAATGGCTTGGCGCATTAGTTCTTTTTATTGGTATGATCATCAGAATAATGGGTGATACTCACCTTTTCTTTTTGCAAAAATGAATTGTCAGTAGAGATCTCAATGAGTACTTCGCGACCGTAGGCCTTAACTGCCTCGATCTTTCTTAGACGGACTGGTATTTCAACAATTCTCGAACCAAGGCCGATGACCGTTCCCCGGTAGTTGATATCCTCATCTTTAAGCGATGAAATGGTATATTGTTGGCCTATCTCTACTTCTAATGTCAAATCTTCGTGAACATAGCCTTCTATTATTCCTGAATGGGGCTCATAAAACGTCAGCAGGGTTGAGTAGGAGGGAATGTGCTCCTCTTCTTTGCAGGAAATATTACCCACCAACCCGTCGGTAGGTGCTTTTACCACAATAGGAATATTTTCCTGAGATTCCTCAAATTTTTGCTCAGCTATGTACCTGTTGATTTGCTCACTGTAAGGACTTTGTCCCAGAGCAAGCTCTTCCTCCACTCCTTTGATCTTTACAGAATAGATCTGGTTCAAATCCTCCTTTTCTTCCTGGTAGCTCGCCAGGGCATCTTCCAGTGGTTTGTAGGAACTGGCTGCAGGCTCGATGGATTGAAGGTCTGCGACCAATGATTTTTTATAGGCTAACTCCTTTTGCGTTTGTGCTATTTTTCTATCGATTTCAGCCAGTTGCGCCTGGTGGTTAATGCGCTGTTCCTCAATTTCATTTTCCTGTTTTTGTTTCCAAAGCGCTTCTTCTGCTCTTAATTGAGCAATTCGGAATCCCTGGTCTTCCAGCGTTTCTTTTGATTTTCTTCTTGAAAGGTGTAGAAGAACCTGTCCAGATTTGACGGCTTGTCCGGGTTTGACGAGTATTTTATCGACCACCACCGGATAGTTGTAGTTGATCTCGGTTGCTCGGCTTTCCGCCAGTCCATAGAACGATAATTCTCTATGAAAATTCGGACGAAAGGCGAAGAAGAGGAAAATTCCTACCAGCACTATTGTAACGTAAAATAAATTAAATTTCTTCATGTTATCAGAGGTTAGTCACTTGTTTTTGAAATCCTATCCGAAGGTCTTCCAGCCCATCAATACTGCTTATGTTTTCTGTTAATGACGTAATTTTGGTGGCGTTTTTCAATCGGACCAGATAAGTCAGTTCTTGTATGCTTTCTCCTTCGGTTTCTTCCACGAGAGCAGGTTCTCCTTCAGTTAATGGTCGTGCCTTTTTAGGATTGATGAACCGTAGCCGGTCCAATTCAAAATCTCTGCAAAATACCTTCAGTTGTTGTTCAATGACCTTTTGAAATTGCTCTTCTTTGGGGCCGCGAAACCTCAATGTGCCGATCAATTCACTGTCGTTGCTCAGAGGCGAAAAACGCAGAATAATAGCCCCCGAGCAAAATACCAGTGTACCTGTCACTGCAATGCCAAAACCCAAAACCCCACAGGCAATGCCCACTCCCAAAGAAGCAAACATAAAGGTGATATTGCGTGGGTCATTCAACGACGTTCTGAAACGAATAATTGACAGCGCACCGATAATGCCCAGGCCAATGGCTACACTCTCCCCGATGGCCTGTAGTATAGTAGCGGCCACAATACCAATCAATGCCAGCGATTGTAGAAAATGAGCTTTTCGGTAGATGCTTTTTGTGGTAAATTCATAGGTGACGGCAATGATGGAACAAAGAAAGAAAGCAACCATCGCCGTGATAAGCATCAGCAAAAATGAAGGCGTCTCGGGGTTGAATTTCATTAATTCTATATCGAACATCAGCATTGTTTTTGTGTCACTTGATTATCGCTTCAGAAACACACTGTCCCCCTTGACTACATAAATCCCGGATGACAAATTGGAAGTTTCCAAAAGCTTTACTTTCAGGTAAAAAAATCATTGGCAGCAGCATGAAAAAAATATTAACCAGACGCTTCATCAATGTAATCTTTGAGTTAATTTTTTCTTAGGCAACCGAAAAATAAAAATCATTCGGTGCGAATCAATTTTTTTTAAAGAAAGATCAAAAAAAATGCCGACAAGAATTGCTGCCTATCTGCAAATCACCGAACAAAATGGTTTTAGTGTGATGCACATCACCAATAAGCGTTGTAACAATCTATAGTTTTATAGGGCAAGCACTTATTAATCGTACTCAACACAACATCATGGTTTCCGACTTTTGGGTTAATTTTATCATTTTTATCGTTATTGTACACTTTGTGGCCGGGTTCGGTTATTTGATTTATAAACTATCTCCCCGGAAGGAGGATAGGGAAAAGCAGTAGCCATACGGCGAATTTCCAGGAATTTTTTGCACTCATAGTAGTGAGTTTTTATCAGACGTTGGGCTAAGGAAAAGCAACTAAGCGAATACCTGACTCAATGGGGCATCTTTGGTTAAAAATACTGGAATGCCCCATAAAATCAGCCATTTCCTCCACTTTCAACAAAAAACAAACCTTTTCTGACTTTCCGGCACAACAATTACCCACAAAAAGTCATACATTAGCGGCTGAGTGCTACCTACCTACCATTTAATACACCACAAAAGTCATACTTAAAATAGAACGCCATGTATAGCAAGTCCCTTCATTGCGGTAGCATTGATGAGCTGCATCAGTGTATCGAATCGTGTAGGGGCGAAGATTTTCGCCCTACCCTTGCCATTGTTTTTTGTTCCATCAAACATGACCTGGATCAAATCCGAAAAGTATGCATAGCACATGAGCTGGATGTGCTCGGATGCACTACTGCTGGGGAGATCGTTGATGAGGAATTGCACGAAGAGCGTATTGCGGTGATGTTATTGGATATTGACCGGTCAAATTATCAAATAAAGCTTGCCACTTACAGCCGAACGGGAGTGATGAACACTGCTAAAGAATTAGGGGCGTTTGTATCCGGTGTCTATGAAAATCCGGGTTTGATTATACTTTCCGGAGGATTAACTATTGATGCTCAACAGCTGGTCGACGGCATCAATGCGGCCCTGCCCCGGCGGATTCCCGTCTACGGGGGCCTTGCCGGAGATGATTTACAGTTGAGTAATACTTACGCCTTTACTCAGGATGGTATTACTGATCATGGGGCGGCTGCTTTGGTGTTGGACACCGATAAGATTTCTTTAATCGGTTTGGCTATTAGTGGGTGGGAACCAGTTGGTGGTGTTAATGTCATCAGCAAAGCTGTTGGGAATGTGGTGTATGAAATCAATGACGAACCGGCACTTGTTGTCTTTAGCCGATACTTTGGATTGACGGAAAGGGGATCAAAATTTGATCAACTGATAAACATTCAGACCAATTATCCGTTTCAAATCCTCAGAGATAGCGAACACACGGTATTGCGTTCGCCCATTTTGGTCAACCACGAAGCGGGAACGATCACTCTGGCCGCCAGTGTACAAGAAGGAGAAAGGTTTCGTTTTTCCACTTCACCCGGTTTTGAGGTGATTGAACAAACGGTGAGTGAGTTTGAGGCTTTGCATCAGGAAACTCCCCAGGCCGATGCCCTCATCCTTTTTTCCTGTAAGGGGCGCCACGGTGCCTTTGGACCCATGCTGGATGATGAAATTGGCGGTATTTACGATTTTTGGCAAAAACCGATGACTGGTTTTTTAACTTACGGAGAATTTGGTAATTTCAAGGATACATCTTGTGATTTTCATAATGAAACATGTGTGCTAGCTATTTTGCATGAAAAGTAAACCATGCCCCGGATAGACAACATAATAAAGACAATAGAAGTTCTGCCCTCTATCAGTGAGTCAGAACGAGCTGACCTGCTACAGCAATTGCTGGTGGTAAAAAAAGACCAGCAAAAGAAGGATTTTATGCTCAAGCGTCTGCTCAAGGATAAATCTATTGTGGTCAATATCCTGGAATCGACTATTGCTGATCTGGGACTCCAACGCATGGAGCTCGAAGAGGCCAATCTCCAGCTTCTCGCCCAAAAGCGTGATCTGAGTGAAAAGAACCGCATCATCAAAGAGAAATCGGAAAGACTCAAATACAACCTCCAACAACTGGAAAACTCCTACAGGGAGCTCGAACAATTTTCCTACGTGACTTCCCACGATCTGAAGGGGCCGCTGCGTACCATCACCTGCTTTGCGCAATTGTTACAGAAGCACTATTCCGGCGATCTCAATTCAAAGGCCAAGGAAAGTATCGATTTTATCGTTACCGGAGTGCTGCACATGAATGAAGTGATCGAAGGTATTCTGGAATATTCCAAAGTGAGCAACATTTCCGATACCCTAAAGGAAGTCGATATCAATGAGGTGGTGGCCACCGTTAAAGCCAATCTGAAAACAGACATCGAAGACCATCGGGTGACCATCTATACTGAAGATTTGCCCATTGTTAAAGGCAACAAAATTGCGCTGGTTCAACTCTTTCAAAACCTCATTCACAATGCCATTAATTACCGCTCTGCGGCCGACCCGGTGATCCGCATTACTGCCGATTATCGGGAAGAGGCTGAAAAGTGGGAATTCAAAGTTTCGGACAATGGCTCCGGCATCTCCAAAGCGCATCACGAGAAGATATTCAAACTCTTCCAGCGTGTAGGCGCTCCCGGAAAGTCCGGCCTGGGTATCGGCTTGGCCGTCTGCCAAAAGGTGGTCAAAATTCACGGCGGTACCATTAATTATGTCTCCAATCCGGAGGGAGGAACAACCTTTGTCTTTACGCTGGGAGCGATGGAGATGGTGGAGGTGTAGGTTTTAATTAAAATCTCTTTTCTATATTTACCACAAAAAGTGCAGACCATCGAAGAACTGAAAAATACGCTTCCGCAAATTGGTACGGTGCAGTGGATTGGCATCCGGCCGGAAAGGCGGGCGGAATTGATGGCAGTTGCTCAGGTAGAAGCGAATGATAATGAGGGGCTGGTTGGCGATCACTATCACGGTCGAAGTGGCAAGCGGCAGGTTACCCTGATTCAGGCGGAGCATCTACAGGCCGTAGCCAGTATGCTGGGCCAAACTGAGGTGAAGCCACAACTGGTACGGCGCAACATCGTGGTGTCGGGCATCAACCTGCTGGCTTTGAAAGATCAACAGGTCCGGGTAGGGGAGACCATCCTGGAAATCACTGGCCATTGTCACCCTTGTTCCAGGATGGAAGAAAATCTGGGCCCTGGTGGGTACAACGCCATGCGTGGTCACGGAGGGATGACGGCGAAGGTCGTAGAGGGAGGAACGATTAGCCTAGGAGATGACGTTCAGTTGTTGGTAAACAAGAACCACAAAAAATAGTACTTATGGCTGAAATAAAGATTGCTTGTCCAAAGTGTGACTGGGAGCCCGATGGTGGTGCCTACTGGGGTTGCGATTGTGGTTGTGTGTGGAATACCTTCGATACCGCTGCTAAGTGTCCACAATGTGGAAAGCAGTGGGAATTCACCCAATGTGTGCCTCATAAGGGAGGATGTCCGGAAACGTCGCCCCATCTGGAATGGTACCGGGGCCTGGATGAATGGCTGCTGGAACAGCTGGAAAGTATTCGCCAATCGACCTTGATTTGATCTAACTAAACTATAGCTTCATGTTAAAAAAAATTGCCTTATCAATCATTAGTTGCCTGCTGGTGACGCTCAGCTTTGCCCAAAAGATTACTACGCCGGAACCCACTGAGGTGTGGGAGCCGGAACCTCGTGTGGTGACTCCGGGTGAAAATCATGCTCCACCCTCAGATGCCATCGTGCTTTTTGATGGTAAAAGCACCAAAGAATGGAAGCACGAAGATGGTACCGATATTAAGTGGAATGTGAAAGACGGCGTATTGACCGTTCAGCCCGGTGCCGGAGATATTATGACCCGCCAGACCTTTGGGGATGCACAGTTGCACATCGAATGGAGAACACCAGCTGAGGTCGTTGGTGAAGGACAGGGCCGTGGCAATAGCGGTATCTTTCTCCAAAATCGGTACGAGGTACAGGTACTGGATAATTACGAAAACCGAACCTATTCCAATGGTCAGGCAGGATCGATTTATAAGCAATCCATTCCTTTAGTAAACGCCTGCCGCCCTCCCGGTACCTGGCAGACTTATGATATTATTTACAAAGCTCCTCGTTTCAATGCCGATGGAGTGAAGGTAGCTCCAGCTTTTGTGACCGTCATTCAAAACGGCATTCTGGTGCAAAACCATACCGAAATCAAAGGAACGACCGAGTACATTGGCCTGCCGAAAAACATGGCCCACGGCGATGATTCCATCAAGTTACAAGACCACAGCAATCCGGTGAGCTACCGCAATATCTGGCTGCGTAAGTTGTAAAAGCCACTCACCACAGATCGCTTTAGGCCATCTGTGGTGATTTTCTCATTCCCTCAACCAAACACCGCCAAAGACTGTTTCCAAAAGTTTAAACACAAAGATACATGGCAGACGGATTGGTAAATATCACGGTAATTGACCGACAAGGAGAAGCGCACATGCTGGAAGCTCCTACCGATATGAACATGAATATGATGGAGCTTTGTAAAGCCTACGAGCTCCCCGTAAAAGGCACCTGCGGTGGTATGGCCCTTTGCTCTACCTGCCACCTCTACATAGAAAGCGAACACGACCTGCCCGATATGTCAGAAGACGAAGAAGATATGCTCGATCAGGCCTTTTTCGTGGAAGACAATTCTCGCCTGGGCTGTCAAATCAGACTCACCGATGATCTGGAAGGTCTCGTGGTTCGGCTGGCGCCGGAAGATGAGGAAGTATAAAGGAGTTTAGAGTTTAGAGAGGAGAGTTTAGAGAAGGTCTAAGCTGGATTATTGTGCAAATTTATTGATTCCGGTAATTCTCTCTGGGTTTATGAGGTCGATGATTGAAACGTTTATGATGGTTATGTAGTTTATAAGGTTTATTGCTGGTTGAAGACAAGGTTATAGGCATCTTCTAAGCAGGTTATTACACTGGTCAGCCTTCTCTCTAAAACTTCTACACTCTAAACTAAATCAATCCTGAAAATTCTGCCCTAGTTCATAAGGTTTATGTTGCAGGCATCCTGTAAGTAGGCTATTCCACTGGTCAGACCATGTTTGGAGGTCGGATTTGAAAGTGAAAACAATCAGTTTTTTGATGAGACAAGGCACCTTTTTGCAGGGCATACCCTGAGGTACGGTCAAAAAAAGTAACGCAGGATCATCAAAAAAATGATGTTTGTAGCTCAAAGTTTGACCTCCAAACATGGTCTCAGCCTCCTCTCTAAACTCCTAAACACTACACTCTAAACTAAAAAATCCTGAAAATTCTCAAATTCTGTAAATCCTGCTCCAAATCCTACTTTATTTCTGCTCCTGCTTGCATTTGTTAATTATTAATCGTAATATTACGATTAATTAATTGTTACACCAGATGGGCACCAGTAAAAACAACCTCTTTACACCGAGTCAGAATCACCTGGCAGCACTAGCCAAGGCCCTGGGGCATCCGGCGCGCATTGCCATTCTGGAGTACCTGCTTTCCCGAGAGGCTTGTGTATGTGGAGAACTGGTGGACGTATTGCCATTATCGCAGTCAACCATTTCGCAGCATCTCAAGGCATTAAAAGAGGCGGGGATCATTACCGGTGAGATTGAAGGCGTCAAGACTTGTTACTGCATCAACCTGAAAGTTTGGGAAGAAGCTCAGACCATCTTTGGAAACTTATTCAAAAAACATAGTTGCTGCTAGTCAGCAAAATTTTTTCACCTAAATCATCGTAATATTACGATAAAACAAAAAACATTATGACTGTAAAAGACTTTTTTGAAACATTAGACCAACATCCAGGCAAGGAACTTAAATTTCAGTATCGGGAAAATCAGGTAGTTCCGGCAGCCTATCACATTACGGAAGTGAAAAATGTGCATATCGAATCAGTGGATTGTGGTGGTCGGCCCAGCGAGGACTTTCAAACCATAGTCCAACTTTGGGTAGATGGTGCGGAAAAGCAAGACCGCCACATGTTGACCGACAAAGCGCGCAAGATCTTTAATATTGTGGACCAGAAAAAGCCTATTCGCTATGGCACCGAAATTTTCTTTGAATGGGGCGACGCAGAAACACCGGTTTCTAATTACACTGTTCAGGAAGTACAGGAATCCGCAGATCATCTCCTGGTCAGCCTGACCGTTCCTCCGACCGCGTGTAAACCTCGTTTGGAACTTTTGCAGAAAGTACCTGGACTGGCCAAAACGGCTTGTTGTGGATAATCACTGGATTATCCGAGAAATCACCCGAGATGATTATCCGGCCATTCAGCAAATCTACGCGGAGGGGCTGGCTACCGGCATTGCCACTTTTGAAACCAAAACACCCGACTGGACCACCTGGAATCAAAAGTACCATCGGCAATGCCGGTTTTTAATGGAAAGAGAACAGCAAGTGGTTGCCTGGGTTGCACTAACTCCGGTTTCTGCCCGCGAAGTGTACAGTGGTGTAGCGGAAATCAGCATTTACGTGGCCACTAAAGCGAGAGGGCAGGGCATCGGTGAGTATTTATTAAATCATCTTACCCAATGTGCTGACCGGGCAGGTTTCTGGACTTTGCAAGCCTCTATTTTCCGGCAAAATACGGCCAGCATCAGGCTACATCAAAAAGCGGGTTTTCGCATCGTTGGCATTCGCGAAAAAATCGCACAGAGGGATGGGAAGTGGCACGATAATGTGCTAATGGAAAGGAGGAACATTAAGTAATAGATATAGGACTTACCGACTTATTAACGTCCGGTAATCATCAAACGGAGCATCACCCTCTTTCATCTCAAGCAGATCAAGCAATTCGGAACCGTAGGCATCTTCCAGGTCCGTGAGCGTCTGATCACAGCGAATTTCAATTTGACCTTGTCTGATTTGCTCCATTCGCCAGCGATAAGTCGCCTCCATTTTCTGAATAATACGCTCGTTCACGGCTTCATGATCACTATCCGGGCTAACGGCCACCAGGTCGTTAAAGGCACCATTATTTCTAGCGATCATCTTGCCATTTTCTATAATGAAATAAGCCGTATGTACCGGTTGGTCACTTTCGTTCAATAAATGGGCGTACAACACGAGTTGGAGGTCTTCTTCGTTGCGGATCATCTGTTCTCGCCAGGCACTGCCTCGCCACTTCAGGTCTACCACGGCATAAGCATCTTCACGAAGCAACACCAGGTCGGCGCGGCCATTGATTGGCAGGCCGAGGAAGTTACCGTCCAGGGCTTTCTCAGTAGCAAGTACCTTCCATCCATTGCGCTGAATCAAATCCACCAGGCACCAGGCCGCATATTTCACCTTATTGATAAAATCCATGCGATCGGGTTCGCGACCGTACATCAGTAATACGGCACCTTCGCGGCTGAGCAGGCTTCTCGACTGCTTCTCAATCCATTGCTCTACAGTGTACTTGTCCCAATCGCCAATGTCTTCTTCTCTGAATAAGCGTTCGAACAGGCGATGGGCCAAATTACCCATTAGGGTATTGTCCTTCACTACACTGAGGATAGAAGATTTTTTGAGTTTTATCTTATGGCGGAAAACCCATTGATAAGGGTAGTAGAAAAGCGTTTCCAGACTACTGATCGTTTCATCTTCCCGGGCCTCCAGGTGTCGGTCGGCCCCCAGGTGGATAAATGGTTTTGGTTTAGCCAATCGTTTGTTGACCAGTTGCTTTTCTTCGGGCAATTTAAAAAAGCGGCCAAAATATTCCTTTCCTTCACCACTGTCCAGGTCGTAAGTGAGTGGATTCAAGTCACTAAAGCAGGCCTCCAGGTCGCCCAGTAATGGATGTGGATGTACTTCGCTGCCTTCGTACGTTTCCGGAATGGCTAGAATCAATCGTTTCTGCACCCATTGAAAGGGGCGTTTGCGTTGCCAAAGCATTAAGGCATTTTCCTGCTGTGGATATTGCAAATGAATGCCTTCCTGCTCAAGATAGCGCTGTTCGGGCTGATACCAACGGGCAAAGAAGTGGTCGGGCTCATTTTGGGTGAAATTCCACCACAGTACTTCCTCTGCCGGGCCGGCCACCGAACCCGGATGATGCACGTAGGGCAGGTGCCCTTTCTCCGGCTCTGTAAATTGTACCGGAGCGGGTTCATAAATCGTGCGCACAATACGTTCCAGTTCCAGATGGCTCAGTTCCCATTCGGGTAATGCCTCCAACAGCTCCCGTACACGCTTGGCCTGTTCACTTAGCACCAGGAGCGAATTGTTGCGGCTGCCACCATCTTCAAAAGCCCGGAAAGCCCAATCGGCCAGGTAGCCAAAGATTTCAATGATATCACCTTTGGGAGCCTTACCGGCAATGTGGTACCGCTGTCGCTCAAACCAAAACTGGTATTCCTGCCGCACCTTGCCGGTCATAATCGTGGTATCCTTTTGGGCTATTTCATCCAGCTCTTCAAAATAGCGCCGGATCATGAAATTCCAGCTTTCGCTATTCAGTCCGGGACGGGCAGCCATGTGTGCTGCAATGCGGTTGGCCAGTTCTTCCTGAAGTGGCTTTACTGCCAATGAAACAAACTCAAGAATCTTATACGGGTCAATGGGGTCCCAAAGAAATACCGGCACCAGTTTGATCACCTGCAGCGTAGGGCGTGCCAGTGAAGCCGATAAAATACCCATGCTGGGCAAGCCTTCCTGTATCAATGCATTATCCAGGGCGCGGCTTTTTCCTGGGATGAGACACAGTGGTTGGAACCTTGGATTGAGCCGAAACAACTTGGCCAGGTAAGTTGAAAGGGTCGACTCGCGTTTGGCACGCAAAATCATTAGACTGCCATCTCCTTGTGTGAGCACTTTTTCCTTTTGGGTTTTGCCCAATCGGTTCTTTAGTACGGAGAGGTCACCGGTGCCAGCACTTGCTTCTGTCTGCCGGGAGCTGACCTGCACTCCTTTATTTTTTAGTTGAGCGACCAAATCCCGGAAAAGAGCGGGGAGCATTTCCAATGGCTCATTGAGCACAAACTTTTGAATGGGAATCTCCCTGGTCTCCAGCTTTTGCAAAACCATTCGATACCGATCGGCAAAGCCTTGCGTAAGCGGTGTGTTGTCTTTAAGGTATTGCTCAATCGTGGCCAGCGTTTTTAATCGTTGCGGCGTCTCGGCATTGAGCTCAAAATCCCATCCGGCGCTCCATAGTTCATCGCGGCGATTAAGGAGGGTCATCGCTGTGGCAAACTGATCTGCGTGAAAAGAGGCCGCAAAAAATGCCTGAGGATTATCCTTGAGATGATGTAAAAGAACCTGGCGGTATTCTTCTACGCGCAGGTAGTCGGTATCGGAGGGGTGGCCGGTAAGGCCGAAGTGTATTTCAAAAAATTGTAGTAAACGTGTTGGACCGAAGCTTTGTACGCCGCCTTTGGTTTCCAATGTATTGGGAAATACCTGATCGTCAAAGGTCAAGCCGAAGTGTATCGTCATAAATTATCCACCCATTTCTTTGCGAAGTTCTTCCATCTGTGTGGACCACAACTGTTTTTGATCATCTACCTCATCGTCGTCACAATAATCGGTGATGAACATAATGGTCTCATCGGTTACCGGTGACTTTTCGATCTTGAATTCGAGGTATTCCTCTTCATCATCAGCGTCAAGCCAGTGAAATTTCAACAGTTCATTTTCAACATCCTCGATCACCTCCGCTTCTTCTGCAGCCCCACTCCACACAAATTGGTAGCTTGTTCCCTGTATGTCCACTTCATCACAGAACCAACGAATAAGACAGGAAGGTGTAGTCAAAAATTTGTACACGATCGTCGGGGAGGCTCTAAACAAGAATTCCATGGTGATCTTGACACGTTTCATACAGGGCTTTATTGGTTAAGAAAAATTTCCGAAGAAAGTGAGTAAGAATTGGCAAAAAATTAAATATCAGGTATTTAGCTGATCAACGCCACAATAAAAAATAAAAAAATGATTTTTCCAAATAATCATCTTTTTTTCCATCGTTATCCCTTTTTTCCCCTGGGAGCCATTGAGCTGGCCGGATAAAAAAACAGATAAAAAAAACAGAATATTGTTCTTTTATCTTGACTGCGTTAGGGAATTCTCGTAATTTTGTACGCTGTAAGTAATTGAACAACACACTTTACATTAGTCATTGCAAATAACACAAACCTATTTGAAGAAGTACATCGCCATTACTGAAGTCTGCTTCGGTGAGTTACCTCGTCCCTATAAATCATATCCTACCCATAAGTTTCTTGACCTTAATTTGAACGTTCGACTTTATAACATATAAAAAGAAAAGTAGCTATATGAGACAGCTTAAGATTACCAAGTCTATTACGAATCGTGAGAGTCAATCTTTAGAAAAGTATCTGCAGGAAATTGGAAAAGTTGATTTGTTAACACCCGAGGAAGAAGTTGAATTAGCCAAGAGGATTAAACAAGGTGATCAGGCTGCACTCGAAAAGCTGACCAAGGCGAATCTTCGTTTTGTGGTGTCAGTAGCCAAACAATACCAGAATCAGGGCTTATCCTTGAGCGATTTGATCAATGAAGGAAACCTCGGTTTGATCAAAGCGGCACAACGTTTTGATGAAACCAGAGGATTTAAGTTTATCTCCTACGCAGTTTGGTGGATCCGTCAGTCAATCCTTCAGGCATTGGCCGAGCAGTCCCGGATTGTACGCCTGCCGCTAAATAAGGTGGGATCCCTCAATAAGATTAATAAAGCCTTCTCCGAGCTGGAGCAGGAATACGAACGCGAACCATCACCGGAGGAATTGGCAGAAATGCTGGAGATTCCTACCGAGGAAGTGGAAACTACCCTCGGCGTTGCCGCTCGTCACGTATCTATGGACGCTCCCTTCGTGGAAGGTGAAGACAATTCACTACTCGATGTCTTGGAAAATAGCAGTACACCAGGCACCGACCAGGCACTGGAGTATCGTGAATCCCTGCGCCGTGAAATTGAGCGCTCCCTGGCTACGCTCACTGACCGTCAGTGTGATGTCATAAAGTTATATTTTGGTATTGGAGTAGAACACCCAATGTCTCTGGAAGATATTGGCGAGAAGTTTGGTCTGACTCGCGAAAGAGTCCGTCAAATCAAGGACAAAGCCATCAACAAACTCCGTTCTGCTAATCGTAGTAAGCTGTTGAAGAACTATCTTGGCGCCTAAGAATAAAGAACCATAATCTGCCTTCTTTGACAATTTTTGTGGTCAAACTAAAATTTAAATCAAAAGTGCCTTTAGAAGCGTTGGTTTATATTTTTGATTGACTCTGAATCACGAAATTTGTCAAAGAACCATAAACTAAGGCATAAAAAAAGCCTCCCGCTGTCGGCGAGGGGCTTTTTTATTTCAGCTTCAGCCATCAGCTTATAAAAGCTTAGGCAGCCTCTTCTTCGTCAGAAACCGACAGGTCAATGGGGCGATTGATACTCTCCTGCAGAGAAATAATGGTTTCGGTACGCTGAATACCTACTATCTTTTGAATCTTATCGTGTAGTACTTCCCGCAGGTGATCCGTATCTCTACATACGATCTTTGCAAATATATTGTACAAGCCAGTGGTGTAATGAGCTGCCGTAATCTCCGGAATTTTTTCCAGTTCGGCCGCTACATCGTCGTACAGTGAACTCTTATCCAGGTAGATACCCAGGAATGCGGAAATGTCGTAGCCTAGTTTACTGTAATCTACCTCCAGGTTATAGCCTTTTACAATACCAATGTCTTCAAGCTTTTTCATCCTGACGTGAATGGTACCTCCCGAAACGTATAATTGTGAGGCGATCTCGGTATAGGCCTGTTTTGCGTTTCTCATCAGGATCGACAAAATCTGTTTGTCAAGCTTGTCAATTTCTTTGGGCTTGCTCATAATTAATCCTCTACTTTTGAAAAAATCGAAACAAATTTAGATTTTTGTTTTTTTATTATCAAAAAAACGGGATAATTAAAAAATAATATTGAATTTCGTTCAACACCACACATATTTTGATTGTTCCAATAAAACGCCAATAAGGCTTTTCATCATTATATACGATTTTAAATGCATCAGGAATCATCCAAAACACCTTTCAACATCAAAGTACTGTTTCCGCTCTTATTTGCACTGGTATTGGTTGTTGGTATGTTGCTCGGTATGCGCCTTAATCAGGCCGCACCCGCTGTCATTGTCGAAAAAAGTAGTCTGATACCAGATCAACTGTTGGGACAGGGCAGAGTAGAGGAACTGATTCGTTATATCGACGCCAAATACGTCGATGAGGTAGACCGACAGCACTTGATTGAAAAAGCAATCAATAGCGTTCTGGAAGATTTGGATCCACATTCCAACTATATTCCAGCCGACCACTTGCAAGAGGTCAATGAGAATCTCGAAGGCAATTTTGACGGTATTGGCGTTGAATTCCTGGTGCTGGATGACACCATTATGGTGGTGAGTACCCTGGCCGGAGGTCCTTCGGAAGCCGTAGGTATACTGGCAGGGGATAAAATTGTAATGATCGGCGACTCTATTGTGGCCGGCGAAGGTATTGATACCCGAAATGTGATCAAAATGCTGCGAGGTGAAAGGGGCACTCAGGTAAATATTGGTATTCTGCGCGGCAAGGAAAAGGAACTGCGCCGCTTCAATATCACCCGCGATAAAATTCCGGTGCATAGTGTGGATGTAGCCTACATGCTAGATGAAAAAACGGGCTATATCAAGCTCAATCGCTTTAGCGCCACTACCTACGAGGAATTTATGAAAGGCCTGGAGAAGATGGTCGAAGAAGAGGGAATGAAAGACCTGGTGATCGACTTGCGCCACAATCCCGGTGGGTACCTGCAGCAGGCCACCAACATATTGAGCCAGCTATTTAAGGAAAAAGGAAAACTACTGGTTTATACCGAAGGACGAACTGTCAACCGAAATGACTATGAAACCAGTGGCCGCAACTTTTTTGATGTCGAAAACATCGTTGTGCTGATTGACGAAGGTTCTGCCTCGGCCAGCGAAATCATGGCCGGAGCCATACAGGATCATGATCGTGGAGTCATTATTGGCCGCAGGTCATTTGGTAAGGGACTGGTACAAGAGCAATACAAATTGCGCGATGGCTCGGCCTTGCGCCTCACCGTTGCTCGCTACTATACGCCCTCCGGAAGGTCCATACAAAAGCCTTATGAAGACCTGGAAAGTTATGATAACGATTTTACTGCCCGTCTGGAATCGGGTGAGCTTTCTTCTCGGGACAAGATGCATGTGCTGGACTCCACCGAATATTTTACTTCCGGCGGCCACGTGGTATATGGTGGCGGGGGCATCATACCCGATATCTTCATCCCCATCGACACGGTCCTTTTTCAGGATGATTACATCCGATTGCGCCAGTACATTCCTCAATTTGTGTACCGCTACATGGAGGATCATCAATCAGATTTTGATGAATATACCCTGGACCGTTTCCGTCGCCAGTTTACGGTAACGGAATCTATCTTTAAGGATTTCATCAACTTCACCGGTGAAAAGGTCAATCTCTCCGGATTGGGCACTACCCGTGGAGAATTGAAGCGCTTCATCAAAGCCCGAATGGCCAAGCACCTCTTTGAGGACCTGGGTTTCTACTCCATTTGGCAAGAGGATGATCCAGCCGTTATCAAAGCCCTGAAGGTGTTGCGCGAACCCAATCCGATGGCAAAGGTGAGGGAGGAATAGTCGTTATTACTCCCTTAAGAAAACCAATTCGTCCTTCTCGGATAGAGCAACCACCACGGATGGCTCGCCAGGAATCTTTTCCGTTCTCCGATGATTGGCTACGTAATCAACCGCCTGAATAACCTCAGAGCTGATTGCTCCGAAGGTAGAAGGATAGTACTGCTCATTTAAGGTAGCGTAGGTAGCAACCAGTGGAGAACCAAAAGCCTGTATCAGTTCCCGGCAAAAATCGTCCTGAACCAATCGGATGGCAACACGGCCATCGGGGGGGAGAAGGTTGGAGGGAAGATTGCGCGCTTGTCTTAAAATCACCGTCAAAGGACGTACGTGGTAATACAGCAAGGTTTCAATTCTTGGATGTAAACGATCCACGTATTCTTTTAACATTTGGATTGAATCCACCAATATCTCCAGTGGAGTATCGGCATTAGTTGGTTTTACCTGGAGTAGTTTGTCTATTGCACCGGGGTTAGTGGCATCACAGCCAATGCTCCATAAGGTATCCGTTGGATAAAGTAATAGGCCTCCCTGACTCAAAGTGGAGAGGGCCCCTTCGAGATCGTAGTTTTGAACCATTTGAGCACTTTCGTTTGTAGTAGTCGTCATAAACATATACACGGGATTTAATAAAACTGAGGTTTCTAAACATTGTTTCTTTTTTAGGGATGATTGCCATCAATGAATGGGAGGAGGAAGTGGTGCAGGTCTTTATTTCCTCTCTATTTGCATAATGACCAGGACACTCCGGTTCCCGAGTTGGCTTTAATCGAATGGTGCTTGCTTGCTCTCTCAAAGTTTGTTTTTCTGTCAATATTATTGCGAATCAAGTAGTTCAAATTTTCACTTACGAAAGAAAGGTGTATCTTTCTTCCGATATATAAAACTGTTTTTTGGGCAACCTAATTATTCTAACAACCCAGTAATTTTTAAAAACGAAGCTCTTGGGATATTTATTTCGCCTCGTAGCCATTGTTTTCACTTTCATTAGTTCCGCGCCATTATGGGCCGCACACATCATCGGTGGAGAAATAACCTATGAATGCCTGGGATATACCAACGGTGATCCCGCATCCAATAGCAGAACCTACCAATTTACGATGCGTATCTACCGAGATTGCCAGGGCAATGGTGCGGCATTTGATTCGGCTCCCGGAGGTAGTTTTGATGCTACTGTTTCCATCTGGACGGAAAGTGGGACCATGCCATTCCTCAACCTGACATTGCCAGCTCCGGAAATCACTTTTATCGATCCAAATCCCGGAAATCCGTGTCTGATTGTACCCGACAATGTGTGTGTACAGGAGGGCGTCTATACTTTCCCTCTGGTGGATTTGCCGATCATTGATGAGAGTTATTTCATCGCCTATCAGCGGTGTTGTCGCAACAATACCATTACCAATATTATTAACCCCGGGGGCTCGGGAGCGACCTACTTCATGGATCTGCTGCCTAAAGCCCAGGAGGACTGCAATAGCGGCCCGGTATTTGACAATTTTCCCCCAATTGTGCTTTGCGCAAATGAGGAGTTTACCGTGGATCACAGCGCTACCGATGCCGAAGGTGATCAGTTGGTTTACGAGCTATGCACCCCTTATTTGGGCGGAGGTGCCAATTTTGGCCCCCAGGCTACCAGCTACATTGGAGTGGCTCCTGACCCCGATGCGCCACCACCGTACGAAGCCGTCGACTTTTTGGCTCCCAACTACACCGCACTACAACCGCTGGGAGGGGCCTCCAATCTGGATATCGATCCATTTACGGGAGTGATCACCGGTGTGCCGGCAAATGTTGGCCAGTTTGTGGTGGGGGTCTGTGTATCTGAATACCGCAATGGCGTATTGCTGAGTCAGGTACGGCGCGACTTTCAGTTTAACGTGACCGCCTGTGAAGCCACCGTAGTGGCCGATGTGGAGGAGGACCTGATTGTCAATGATGACCGCTACGTGATCAATTCCTGTGGAGAAACAGAGATTACTTTTATCAATGAGAGCTTTCAGCAACAATACATTGATGTTTTTTATTGGGAATTTGACATCGACAACACCTTGCAAAGATTTGATACCTGGGATGCTACCGTTACGTTCCCCGGAGATGGGCAATACGAAGGCCGTTTGGTGCTCAATCCCGGCTCGGAATGTGGAGATACAGCAGAGGTCCGTGTCAATATTTATCCCGATCTGGAGGCAGATTTTGATTTTGAATACGACACTTGTGTAGCCGGTCCGGTCCAGTTTTTTGACCTGTCACAAACCAGTGCCCAGATTGAAAGCTGGAGCTGGGATTTCTACGACGGCCTGGCTGGATCGAGCAATCAAAACCCTGCACATCGCTTTAGTGAGCCTGGCGACAAAACGGTATTGCTAAGGGTAACCGATGAGAACGAATGTGTTTCCGAAAAAATTAAAAATATCGCTTATTATCCGTCACCGGCCTTGATTCTGGTGGCACCAAGTGCGTTTCAAGGCTGTCCTCCGGCGGAAATCTATTTTAATAACCTTTCCGAACCCATCAACACGGATTATCAGACCAATTGGGATTTTGATGATGGCAATACCAGCGATGCATTCAGTCCTACCCACATCTTTAATGAAGAGGGAACCTTTTCTGTAACATTGGAAATAGTCTCGCCCATTGGCTGTACCACGGATACCATATTTCAGGACCTGATCAAGATCGATCCTGCACCGATTGCGGATTTCAGTTTTACGCCGGAGAAGGCAGATAATTTCAATCCGGAATTTACTTTTATGGATGAGTCGACCGGGGCCGATCGCTGGTTTTGGGACTTTGGCGGCTATGGTACTTCCATTTTGCAGGACCCGATTTTTGTCTTTCCGGATACGGGTATGCACCAGGTAACGCTCATTGTCACACACCCCAACGGATGTCAGGACTCGCTAAGTCAGGTGTTGGATGTAGAACCCAAAATCACCTATTTCATGCCCAATGCGTTCACGCCCAATGATGATACGGTTAATGACTACTTTAAGGGAGAGGGCTTATTGCGAGGGCACAAGAATTTCCGAATGGTCATTTGGAATCGTTGGGGAGAGGTTGTTTTCGAAACCACCGATTTTCAGCAAGGCTGGAACGGTACCAAAAACAACACGGGGCGAAGGGTCCCTGGGGGCATTTACATGTACACGGTGCAAATCACCGGGCCGCGGGGAGAAATTCAGGAAATCAAGGGATTTGCCACAGTCGTCAGATAAAAACGCATTATTTTACGGAAAAAAACGTTAAAATAGTCTGATTGTTTATCAAACTACACTTTCTGAAAGCTAAAGTGCTTAGCTTGAACAGAACCCAAACGACGATGTTTTGGGTTATAATTAGCAAATTCCTAGAACTGTGGAACATGAGTGTGAATTTTAAAAAAGTGCTACTAATGGCAATGCTCCTGGGTATTGCCATAGGGGGGCAGGCAAGACATATCATCGGTGGCGTTATGACCTACGAATGCCTGGGTGGCAACGTCTATGAATTTACCATAAAAATGTATCGGGATTGCAACTGTACTATGTGTGCAGAATTTGATCCCATTGCCCCGGTGGCGGTTTATGAATGTGGTACCAATGTCAATTGCAGCGGCCTGGATCAATCGCCAGGAGACTGGTTTACCACCATTGACGTGCCCCTGCAATCAGTCACGGAAATCGGAGCACCCGACTACCCGTGTCTCATTCCTCCCGATGTTTGTGTACAGGAAGGCATCTATATTTTTCAATTGACCCTGCCACAAAGTACAGAGAGCTATCACATTTCTTATCAGCGCTGCTGTCGCAACGTAACCATCACCAATATTATCAACCCGGAAGATGCCGGAGCAACGTTTGCCGTAGAGATTACACCGGCGGCACAGCAGGAGTGCAATAGTAGCCCGGTATTTGATGATTTTCCGCCAACCGTTATTTGTGCCGGAGCGGCACTGGAGTATGACCACTCCGCTACTGATCCCGATGGCGACCAATTGGTTTACGAATTCTGTGCTCCATTACTGGGAGGTGGTCCTATGCTTGATGCCGTTTTTTATACGACCTGTGCAGGAGCTGCTCCCGATCCGTCGTGTCCGCCTCCATATTCTCCGGTACCCTTTAATGCCCCAACCTTTACGGCACTTGCCCCAATGGGGGGAGATCCGATTGTAACTATTGATCCCAATACCGGACTTATTACAGGTACCCCAACATTGCTTGGCCAATTTGTGGTAGGCGTTTGTGTATCAGAGTATCGAAACGGGCAATTGCTGAGTAGGGTAGTGCGCGACTTTCAGTTTAACGTGGCCAGCTGTGATCCTACCGTGGTGGCTGATGTAATGGAAGATGAACTAGTGGGTGATCAGGAATTTGTGATCAATTCCTGTGGAACCAATACGGTGACCTTTGTCAACGAGAGTTTTCAGGAAAATTTTATTGATTTTATTGAATGGGAATTTGACATTAACGGAAGTTCACAAACCTTCACGGACTGGAGTCCTACGGTGACTTTCCCCGGCGTGGGACAGTATGAAGGCACGTTAATCCTCAACCCCGATACCGATTGTGGTGATACGGCTCGCATTTTCGTCAATGTCTTTCCCGATATTACTGCCGATTTCTCCTTCGATTACGATACCTGTGTCTCGGGGCCGGTTGAATTTAACGATTTGTCCACTACAGGTAGCTGTTGTATGACCAACTGGGAATGGGATTTTGGCGATGGAGAAGTTTCCACTGTGCAGAATCCTTCTCATATTTATCGGAATCCGGGGGATATTCCGGTCACACTCACAGTTCGGGATACCAATAATTGTATAGAAGAAATTACCAGAGTGATCAATTATTATCCGGTACCTAACCTGATCGTTATTGCGCCTAGTGAATTTCTGGGGTGTGTGCCGGCCGATATTTTCTTTGATAACCTCTCTTTTCCCATTGATGAGACCTATGATATCGACTGGGATTTTGGCGACGGTGGTTTTAGTGATTCTATTAGCCCTACTCATATCTATGAAACAGATGGGGTGTTCACAGTTTCTGTATCAATTGTATCACCCTTGGGCTGTGAAACCGATACGACTTTTAATGAATTGATTACCGTATTGCCCTCTCCGGTGGCCGGGTTTGACTTTTCACCGGAAGAGCCTAGCATCCTGGAGCCGACCATCACCTTTTTTGATGAATCGGAAGGGGCCCTGCGCTGGAGCTGGGATTTCGGTGATGGTTCATCGGGTTCCGTACTGTCCAGTCCGACCCATACTTATCGGGATACCGGCCTGTTTGAGGTGATCCAGGTAGTGACTCACCCGAGCGGCTGCCAGGATACCCTGATTCGCTATTTGGACATCAAGCCGGAGGTGCGCTATTTTATTCCCAATGCTTTTACGCCTAATGGAGATTCTACGAACGACTTATTTAGAGGGGTCGGTATTATGGAAGGGGCTACCAACTTCAGAATGTCTATCTGGAACCGGTGGGGGGAACTGGTTTTTGAGACCACCGATCCCTTTGGTGGCTGGAATGGCCGAAAGAACAATACTGGGAAAGATTCGCCCAATGGGGTATATATGGTACTGGTTACCTTCAATGGTCCAAGGGGAGAACCAAATCAATTTAAAGACTTCGTAACCTTACTTAGATAAAAAAAGTAATTTTTCTCCTGGAAAAAAGAAAAAAAGTTTACCTTTGCACGGCTATAACGAAAAGTGAACTTTTTCTTTAAATTTTAGAATGATGGACGCTATTAAGTTTGTACACGAGCAGATGACAAAAACCGCTAATTATCCAGCTTTCCGCCCTGGGGATAATGTGGTTGTTGACTATAAAATTGTAGAGGGTGATAAAGAGCGTATTCAGGCATTCCGTGGTGACGTGATTCAAATCAAAGGAGAAGGTGCTACCAAGACCTTCACAGTGAGAAAAGTGTCGAACGGCGTAGGTGTGGAGCGTATCTTCCCATTCTCCTCTCCAAATATTGTAGAAGTAAAAATCTTGAAGCGAGGTAAAGTACGTCGTGCTCGTTTGTATTACCTGCGTGATTTGGTAGGTAAGAAAGCACGTATCAAGGAGCGTAAATTCCTGGGTAAAAAATAAATACTTTGCCAAAGCCTCGCTAGGCTTTGAAAACTAAACCGGACAATGATTCACTTCATTGCCCGGTTTTTTTATGTGCGCCAGGCATGGCGCGACAATAAAAAAGCGCCACCCCGAACGGGATGACGCTAACTTTATTTCAGTCTCTAAGTTTTCTATCGTTTGATAAAGCGTTCCTGACCAAAGGTTACGTTGGTGCTAATGCGCAAGATATACATGCCTGGAGTCAGCTGGCTAACGTCCAAACGCTCACGATTCTCACCCTTCACTCCGGCCAATCGGCTGGTTGAAACGATTTGTCCCTGGCTATTGATCAGCTGTAGCTGTATCTCATTTACTGCGTGATCCAGTTGATAGCTGACCTGTAGGAAATTACTGGTTGGATTCGGGCTGAGAGTTACGCTAAGTTGAGTGACAAACGCCTGATTTTCATTAGCTTCTTCGTTCGTCTCATTGTTGCGTAATTCCACATCCGAGTCGTCAAACAGCTCTGAACGTTTCACTTGTACAAAGTCTTCAGAAAGGTCAAAGCAGTCATCGGAAAGCATGGCAATATCGGCCGTATCCCCAATTTCTGCGGTAATCTCACCGGTATAAGAAAGTCCCCAAACCCGACAAATACCTGCGCCGGTTCCTTCAAAGTCATGTGTATCGCCATCTACGAATCCAATGATCACATTGGCCTCATCAGTAATAACGTAAGCGTAAGGCGGCAGTGCTGCATCCGAATTAGTGAAAGTCAGTACGTCTGGCTCACCATCGTTTACGATAAATTCTACTTCATTACCCATATCCGAGGTGACCTTGCCTCCATCAGGAACCTGGCGAACTACAGTGATGTAGTTGGCTGAAGTGGTGTAGCAATTATCCGAAAGCGGATCAACGGTCACATCATCTCCAAATCCGACCAGGTATTCACCATTGTAAGAGATGCCATAAATTCGGCATACGCCCGGAGCAGCTCCGTCAAAGTCAATGACATTACCATTCACATCCGGAATCAATACTTGATTGAAGGTGTCGGTAATGACATACTGGTAATTGGTATCCAGGCTGGTTGTGATGACAATGGCCAGGTCAGAAACATCATCACCTGGACAGGTATACAATGTGGTGGAACCATCGATCAATGAAATCTCACCTCCATCAACCGGTTGTGAACGAATAACGCGAATGAATTCCTCCGTCAGTTCGTAACAGCTGCTGGCCAGTTCCACGTCAGTGAGGATATCACCAATTGACACCAGTAAGTTGCCGGTATACGACAATCCGTAGACACGATAAATCCGTGGGTTGAGCACATTGAAATCAATGCTACCACCTTCATAAATGTCAAGTACTTCGTTGTTGATAGTCGTCAAAATCAGTACGTATCCGGAATTAGAAGTACTGGTTGTGCTTACATCTACTATTCCATCACCGGCGCCGATACAGATCGTAAAGTCAGTTTGCCCCTCCTCTGCGGTAATCACACCTGCCTCCGGCATATCGCGGAAGACAGTCAGGTAGTTTTCCGAAAGGGTATAACATGCATCCGAAAGGGCTACATCGGTGAGGGTATTGCCCAGTGCAACCAGCGGGTTGCCGGTGTAGGAAATGCCCCAAACGCGCAGTTCGGCGAAACCGGTATTTTCAAAATTGACTTCGTTACCCGTCAAAATCGACAATACGACATTGGTTGGGGTTGTCAAAACATATTGATAGTCGGCATCGGTTGCCGTACTACTATTATTAAAGGTAATAATGTCGTCAACATCATCGCCGGTACAAACGTAGATCGTATCCTGTCCAAAATCGGTGAACAAAATGCCACCATCAACGGCGATCTTGGTCAAACTGATAAAGTTTGCAGAAAGGTCATAACAATCGTCCGTCAGCGGCACCTCAAAGATGTTATCGCCAGGGAAGAGGGTCAGCAAACCAGTGTAGGCTACGCCGTAAATCCGGCAGTCGCCGCCCAAAGCGTTGTCAAAATCAAAGGTGTCTTGCTCCAGTACACCGATCAGGAATCCAGCGGTATCGGTAACAATATAGGAGTAGTTTCCACCCGTTGCATCTTCTGCGCTCAGACTGATTACATCGGCCTGTCCATCACCTACACAAATCGAAATTTCAGTCTTACCATTGTCAGCTGATACGGTACCACCCACCGGTACTTCCCGGATCACCTCGATATAATTTTCCGAAAGGGCATAACATCCGGTTGACAAATCAACCACAGAAGCGGTATCGTCTACCATGGCCGTAAATTCACCGGTATACGCCACACCCCAAACACGGCAGATGCCTTCTGGAGCTTCGTTGAAATCATGCTCGTCGCCTTCCACAATGGCCAGAATGACATTGTTGGTATCGGTCACAATGTAGGTATAATTTGGTGCCAGTACTCCGGTGCTATCAAAAGCTACGATATCAGGGTTGTCATCACCCGGACAGGTATTGATTGATGTTCCGCCGCCTTCCAGTAGCACATTGCCACCGTTGGGCAATTGACGGATCACTTCAATATAATTATCGGAAAGGTCGAAACAGTCATCAGACAAGGAAATGGCCGAAGCGGTATCACCTACTGCGGCAGTAATGCTGCCGGTATACGCCAATCCCCAAACGCGGCAGATGCCGGTTGGTGTATTTTCAAAATCATTGGAATCTCCATCGGGCAGTGCCAGAATGACATTGTCCTCATCAGTGATCACGTAGGTATATGCTCCAGCTGAAGTGCCCGTGCTATCAAATTCGATCAAATCAGCCAGTCCATCACCAGGACAAACATATACAATGGTATCGCCGGCAGGAGTGGCTACCGTACCGCCATCGGGTACTTCGCGCACTACGGTGATAAAGTTTCCGGAAAGGTCATAACACTCATCGGTCAAAGCCACAGCAGCAGCATTATCACCAATTTCTGCGGTCAACGTGCCGGTATATGCTAATCCCCAAACGCGACAGGTTCCTTCTGGCGCACCATCGAAGTCAAACTCGCTGGCATCGGTAATTTCCAGAATATTGTTGTCGGCATCAGTGATGACGTAAGTATAGCTGCCGGTAGAACTTCCGGTATTGGTAAACATCACGATATCTGCATTGCCGTCGCCCGGACAGGTGAATACCTCAGTGCCGCCATCAGGCATGGCTACGGTGCCGCCGTCGACGTCTTCCTTGCGGATTTCCACGAAATTTTCTGAAAGTTCATAGCATTGATCAGACAAGGCGACGGTAGCTGCATCTTCATTGATCTGAGCAGTCAACATACCGGTGTAGGAAACACCCCACAGGCGGTAAGTACCTGCTTCAACAGTGGTGAAATTCACCAGACTACCCGCAAGGAAGTTAACGATGAGGTTGTTTTCATCGGTTACTACAAAGGTATAATCGGCACTTAGGGCTGTTGTTTCAAAGGAGAAAAGCAGTGTTCCATTATCAGGATCATTGCTACAAACCACTGCCATGGTGTCGCCACCGTCAATGGAAACAGTACCACCATCTACGAAGGTTCTTTCTACTTCGATGAAATTGTCTGATAAGTCAAAGCATTCATCGGAAAGCGCTACGTCAGCAGCATTGTCGCCGGCTTCACCGGTGAAAGTACCACTGTAAGCCAATCCCCAAATGCGACACACCCCGCCTTCGGCATCTTCAAAATCAAATTCAGTGTCAGTTGTGGTGGTAAGAATGTTATTGTTTTCGTCCGTGATGATATACAGATAACTTTCTCCTTCGGAGCTCGATACGTTGTAGGCGGCAATATCGGCAACGCCATCACCTACACAAAATTCGACTTCCGTAGAGCTGTCATTCAGGCTGATCGTTCCGCCTTCTACTGCTTTGCGGGTTACTTCCACAAAGTTGTCTGATAGTTTATAACACTCATCGGAGAAAACGTAGGTGGCAGCATCTGCACCTACTTCAAAGTCAAAGGTGCCGGTATAAACCAGTCCCCAAACTCGACAAACACCTACTGGCGCACTGTCAAAGTCAACCACTCCGTCCTCAGATACATCCAGAATCAGGTTATTATCGTCAGTGACTACAAAAACGTAGTTATCAGTGGTGCCGGAGGTCGTCACGATGGTCAATTCATCGGCAACATCGTCACCTACACAAACGGTAATTTCTGTATCTCCATTGTCGAGTTCAACCGAACCGGCGTCAAGGTCTTGTTTGACAATGTTGACAAAATTGTCGGAAAGATCGTAGCAATCATCACTGAGATCAACCGCCGCTGCGTCATCACCGGGGCTGGCAATGAGGGTTCCCGTAAAGGAAAGTCCCCACAACCGTGAAGTTCCGATAGGCAGGTCAGCAAAGTCAACACTATTGTCGTCGAGTACGGCGATGATGATGTTATTTTCATCCGTCAGCACAAAGGTATAGGGTGCCTGGGAGGAAGTCTGATTGCTGAAGGAGAGGGTAGAGGGGCTGTTGGCACCATCACATACAATGATTTCTGTATCGCCGTTGGTCAGGGATACGGTGCCACCATCCGGGTTACTGCGGATGACCTCCACGTAGTTATCGGAAAGGTCAAAGCAGAGACTAGCCAGGTTGGCCGTGTTGACATCTTGTCCGGCTTCCGCCAAAAGATCGCCCAGGTAAGCAAGGCCCCAAACGCGGCAAGTACCGGCCGGCGCGCCATCGAAGTCAAAAGTGCCATCCTCGGAAATGTCGAGAATGATGTTGTTTTCATCAGTAATGAGGTAGACGTAGTTACCCTCAGTACTGGTTGTTGCAAAGTCGATGACATCGGCAACGCTGTCACCTACGCAGACGTTTTGCGAACTTGCTCCGTCAGCGGTGGAAACAGTACCCCCATCCGGAGAAGCATTGGTAATGGTAATAAAGTTGGTAGTCAGGGCGTAACAAATGGATGCCAGGTCAGTATCGTCGAGGTTGTCACCAACTTGTGCAGTGATTTGCCCGAGAAAAGAAAAGGCATAAACTCTTAGTGTTCCATTGGAAAAGTTCTCAAAATCAATGATGTTACTGGTAGAAATGTAAAGAATGGTGTTGTTCTCGTCTACCACGAGATAACCAAACGGCGTAGACAACTGACTGGTTCGGAAACGTATTCGGTTAGGCTGTCCGTCCCCAATACAGGCTTCTGCGCCGGTAGCACCACTCTGGATGCTGATGGTGGCGTCGTCAACGCATAGAGCATTACTTTGTGCATTGAGTTGAAAACTCAACAACAAAAGACTCCAAATAAACAGGCTTTGTTGCAATTTCATAGAGAGACTGAATTTAATCTGGTTTATGATAAAAAATTGCGAATCCAACAACTTACACCAAAAGGGGTAAGTTTGAAATAAAAAATTTGCTCTTTGTGTATAGTCTTCTGTGATGAAAGAATCATCCCATAGGGGGGCGGGGTTTTCTTGACCCCGGGGGTAAAATCGGAATAATTAAGCATCTACTTTTTGTAAAAAACCACTACATTGTCGGTAGCAGATAACCTGGAGCTTGATTGTTCATTGTTAATCAAGTATTTACCAACAAGAGATTTTTGCAGTGTATACTTGGCTGATTGGTATGTGACTTGCCCCAGCGAATTTATTATAATTTTTTATATAAAAAAAGCGGGCGTGCAAAAATCTTGTCAGTGGGGGTTCAGGGAGGGCTTATCTCTTTTTACTGAAAAAATGGGAAAAAGTTTCCTGAAAATTAAGTTTTCGAAAAGGAATCTTTTTCATTGAGAAGTATTAATTTTGGATATCATCACACTACCCTACAAAAAAAATCGGTCGACATACCCGGAGAAAATCTGCATGTCTGAGGAATGTTGGGGCAAAGCCCTAATGGATTCCTATTGATATTTTTAACGGACGGATAGACAAGTGCCATGCGATTTAGCAAATTTACATCCCTGTGTATTACCACAATGCTCATCCTCGCTGCCTGGATTAGCCCGGCAGCTATTGTCGATGATATATCCTCTTCTCCGCCTCCGGACGGCATTTTCACCAGCAATAATTTTACGCCTACTCAACTGGTCAAAGATATTTTTGCACAAGGTATTTGCGACAATATTACCAACATCCAGGTCATTGGAAGTGAAGACGGCCTTGGTTATTTTGAAAATGCCCAGAACATTATGGGCGTAGAACGCGGAATTATCTTGTCAACCGGCCCGATTAACAATGCACTGGGACCCAATGATGCGACCGACAAGAGCGGTAATTTCAACGATTCCAGTGGGGATGTTGACCTGAACGATATGTCAACCGGAGTGGTCTATGATGCCGTAGGCATTGAGTTTGACTTTATTCCACTTGACTCCTTTGTGACCTTTCGCTATGTATTTGCTTCGGAAGAATACTGTGAATTTGTGGGAAGTATCTACAATGATGTCTTTGGCTTTTTTATCAGTGGCCCCGGTATTTCAGGTCCGTTCTCCGGCGGTGCGGAAAACGTGGCACTCATTCCCGGCGGCGATGATTTTGTGGCCATCAATACAGTCAACCACAGCAGCAACAGTCAGTACTATACCGGCAATGAACGCCAGGAAGATACTAATGAATGTGGTATTCCTTTCGGAAATTCTCCAAACTTGCAATTGATCGAATACGATGGGTTTACAACCCGACTGACAGCCAGTCTTCAACTCACCCCCTGTGAGACCTACCATATTCGGTTTGTCGTTTCCGATGTGGGGGACAACTTTTACGACTCAGCGGTATTTCTGGAAGCGGGTAGTTTTAATATCGGTACTGAGGTGGCCATTACGGCTAACGGCCCGATTGGTGAAGAGAATACAATGACTGAGGGCTGCTCGGATGGCTATTTTACTTTTTCTCGGTCAACGGCGAGCACTTTGATACATCCACTGACGGTCAATTACATTGTTACGCCCCAAAGTACGGCAGTACCGGGCGTCGATTTTGCCAATATATCTAACACCATTACCATTCCGGCGGGAGAGGTGAGCATAGACTTACCCATCCAGGCTTTGAACGATGCTTTACCAGAACCGTCTGAGCAGATTATCCTTGAATTGGATATTCCTTGCGCTTGTTATACCGATACAGCGCGGCTCTACATTGTCGACCCTGATCCCTTTGTGCTTGATTTGCCCGATGTATTCGTCTGCGAAAATGAAACCAGTGAATTGACTGCCGAAGTTACCGGAGGGGTTGTTCCCTATACCTATCAATGGAATACACAATCCAACGACTCGACCATTTCTATTTCTCCTGATGGACCGGACCTTTATATCGTTACCATTTCTGATGCCTGTGGACATGAGATCATTGATAGCAGCTATCTGCATGTGGTACAGCCGCCGCAGGCGGTACTGAGTGGTTATGCCGAAATTTGTGAGGGCGATACGGTGTACTTTCCAGTTGATCTGACTGGCTCACCACCCTGGCAGCTTGAATATTCCATCGACGGTAATCCGCAGCTACCCATTACCGGGATCACCAGCAATCCGTTCCCACTTCCTGCCTATCTTGGAGGAGAATACCAACTGGAATCGGTTTCCGATCAGGGATGTGAAGGCACCAGTAGCGGTACCGCCTTTATTGATCTGATGCGTATTGAAGTTGAAGTGGAAAGCGAGGGTGTCACTTGCTTTGGTGGACAGGATGGGTTTATTGAAGTATTGATCAATGGGGGACATCCGCCTTATGGGCTCGATTGGGCGCATACAGCATCTTCAGATAGCATTCAGGAAGACCTGGCGGCTGGGATGTACACCCTGAGTATCACGGACACTCGAAATTGTGTGAAGATAGTAGAGGTAGAGCTCCCTTCTCCTGAGGCACTTGGACCGGTGGAGGTGGATTGTGAGGATTTGACTTCCGGGAATCTCTCCTTGAAGGCTACCGGAGGTACGCCGCCGTATCGGTACTCCATTAATGGCGACAATTTTCAAAATGGCAATATTTTTTCAACCCTGGCACCAGGGGCCGAATATCACCTGTGGATTCTTGATGCCAATGACTGTGAGTTGGAGCAAAGCTTTCGAATGCCTATTCCTTATTCACGGTTGGTGGAGTTGCCACTGCAAATCGAAGTCCGTTTAGGCATTACCGAGACGATTGTCCCTACTTTAAATGTTCCGGAGTACCTCATTGATAATATTAGGTGGAGTCCTGGATTAAACCTGAGCTGTATTGATTGCCTGAAGCCCGATGTAATCGCTCTGGAAGCAACGGACTACACCATTCGCGTGACCGATGTGTTTGGTTGTAGCGGTGAGGCCTCCATCCGGTTGGTCATCGACCCTCGGGTGGATGTATATATGCCTAATGCTTTTTCGCCCAATGGTGATGGAATTAATGACTTTTTCACTGTTTTTGCCAATGAATTACAGGTCGAGGAGGTATTGTCCCTGCAAATCTATGATCGTTGGGGCGGACAGGTATTTGCTAAAAAATCTTTCCCTCCTAATAGACTCAGCGAAGGTTGGGACGGTCGTTCGCATGGTAAAATATTACCAATGGGGCTGTATGTTTATATGGCAAAGTTGTTGCTGCCAACGGGTGACGAAATCATGGTCAAAGGCGATGTAGCCCTGGTGCGTTAATCTATTGGATTTTAACAAAAAACAAATGAGAATTATCCTTTGCGGTTTGGCCCTGGTGGCCGTCTACACAACGCTGGTTGCTCAACCGGATTTTTATCAAAACTATACTTTTACTCCTGCGGATACCTTGCGGGGAACACTGAGTCCTGAGCGCAGCTGCTTTGATGTGACTTTCTATCATTTGAATGTGCGCATCTATCCTGACAAAAAGTTTTTGGATGGCCATGTCGATATGGAATATCTTGCAGTGGAAACCTTTACGGAATTCCAGATCGACCTATACGCCAATATGGAGATTGATCGCATTTTGTTGGATAAAGAAGAATTGACCTTTCGGCGGGAGTATGATGCCGTTTTTGTACAATTTCCGGAAAAGCAGCCAAAAGGGAAGCACAATAAAATCCGAATCTATTACCACGGCCAACCAACCGAGGCCAAGAATCCCCCCTGGGACGGTGGCTTTGTTTGGTCTGAAGATGAACGTGGACTACCCTGGATTGGTGTAGCCTGTGAAGGGGATGGGGCCAGTCTGTGGTGGCCCAATAAAGATCACTTGTCGGACGAGCCGGATAGCATGGCCATTAGTATTAGCGTGCCGAACGGGGTAATTGCTGTGGGCAACGGTGAATTGCGCAGTGTAGTGCCGCAGGGAGATTACCAGCGCTACAACTGGTTTGTTTCTTACCCGATCAATAACTACAATGTCACCGTAAATGTGGCCAACTACACCCACTTCTCTGAAGTTTATCATGCGCTGGATGGTGATAGCATGAACCTGGATTACTATGTTCTTGGCGAAAATGAAGCCCGTGCTCGAAAGCATTTTCAGCAAGTGCCGAAAGTGCTGGCTTGTTTTGAGCGCTATTTTGGCAAATATCCCTTTTGGAAAGATGGCTATGCACTGGTGGAAACGCCATATCTGGGCATGGAACATCAGGGAGCCATTGCTTATGGCAACAAATACATGAGAGGTTATCTCGGTACAATGATTCCACGGGATATGGACTGGGACTACATCATTGTGCACGAAACCGGGCATGAGTACTTTGGCAACAGCATCAGCTGCAATGACCTGGCGGAAATGTGGATTCATGAGTCCTTTACTACCTACATGGAGGCTCTGTATGTAGAATGTGTGTATAGTTATAAAGATGCGGTTCGATACTTAATAGGGCAGCGTCCGTATATTACGAATAAGGAACCCATCCTTGGGCCGATGAATGTCAATTGGGAAGATTGGGAGGGCAGCGATCACTACTTCAAGGGATCTTGGATTCTGCATACCTTACGCAACGCCATCGGCGATGATGCCAGGTGGTTTGATCTGTTGCATGGCTTTTATCAGCAACACGCCATTTCTCACGTCACCACCCACGATTTTGTGGATTATGTCAATACCTGTACGGGTAAAGACTGGACCGCCTTTTTTGAGCAATACCTGCAATATCCTGACTTGCCCGTTCTCGAATACGAGCTGGAAAAGTGGGATAATGACCTGGTCGTGCGCTACCGCTGGAAGGCCGATGTGGCGGGATTTGATATGCCCATTTTGCTGGGTACGGATGAAGAATATAAACGCGTGACCCCACCCACCGGTAACTGGCAGTCGATGACATTGAAAAATACCAAGCCGGGAGAATTTAAGGTGGCTAAGGAGTATTTTTTGGTGAAGGCCAAGCGGGTGAACTGATTAAAAAGATAGTTCTGCCGCTATTGAGCATAATATTTCCTAATCATCTGGTACTCACATCTAGTAGTGAAGCATTTTATGCGTGCACCGGCAGTGAAAACAAAAACGCTGCCCCTTCATTCGGTTTACTGATCACCCGAATGGTGGAGTTGTGAATTTCCATGATCTTTTTGGCTATAGCCAAACCTAGACCGGCTCCCTTGTCTTTTACTGCATTATCAGTTTGAGTCGTCTGCCGGTAGCGCTCAAAAATGTAGGACTGCTCCTTTTCGGAAATGCCCGGGCCGGTATCGGCAATTTTGACTTCCACCTGTTGGTGATCAGCGTTCAGCGAAATGGTCACTTTGCCGCCTTCCGGGGTGAACTTAATGGCGTTGTCCATCAGGTTTTGCATCACGCGTTCTACCAGAGAAATATCGGCAAAAACCAGCGGTAAATCCTTTTCCAACTGCAAATCGATGACAATATTTTTTTTCTTCGCCAGAATCTGGTATTTGCTAAACACGTCCTGCATCAGTTCTGCGATGAAGAACGGCTCCTTATGCGGTTCGATTTGTTTGGCTTCCAACTTTGAGTATTCAAAAAGCTGACTGACCAGGTGACTGAGTTTCTGAGAACTGCTCAGGACAATTTCAAGGTAGTGCTGCCGCTCTTTTTCACTCAAGTCCTCATTTTTCATCATCATCGTCTCCACGTAGCCTTGCATAATGGCGAGGGGAGTACGTAAGTCGTGCGAGACATTGGCGATCAGCTCCCGACGCAGATTTTCCACCGATTTTAGCTGCTCGATATTGGCCACAATGCGGTCGGCCATTTGATTGAAAGTTTCTCCCAGTACGGGAAAATCTCCTTGCTTTTCCTTGGGGATGCGGGCCTCGTAATCGCCTTCTTTGAAGCGTTTTACCGTAGCAATGATCGAATTGAGGTGGCGGGTGATGTACCCGATAATCAGCATGCCGATTACCAGTGCGCCCATCAGCGTTAGAAAGAATAAATTACCACTGAGTTTGAACATCCTGCTCCGGTAAATGGAAGAGGTGACGGCTGCGTGCTCCTCACTGGCCAGAATGATGTAAATGTAACCCAGAAGTTTTCCCTCCTCCTCAATCGGGGCGGCAGAAAATACTTTTTGATTGCCCGGATTTCGCGGGTCATCCCCGCAAATAAAGGGTTCGTCACTGACTCCGGCGATAAACCGCTCTATTGGGGCGAGGTTCACTTTTTTTAGCTTGATTTTTTTGTAGGGTGCCACATAGGTAATGATGCCTCCGAGGGTATCTAAAAGATAGACCTCCACATTTGGATTAATGACCATCATGGAGTGCATAATGTGCTGAATAGCTGCTGTATCTACTTCGCCGTCTACAAGGGGCTTGACCTCCTTGACCGTTTGTTGGGCGATAGAGCCATAAAGGCGCTGATTGGCTTCCTTAGTGTATTGTTCCTCTGTATATGTGGTAATGGCCACATAGCCGATGCCAAGTACCAGCAGCAATCCGAGTAATGTCAGTGAGATCTTCCAATAGACCTTATTGGACCAAAAATTCATAGATGCAATTTTGGTTCTTTGACAAATTCCGTGATTCAGAGTCAAGCAAAGAGATTAATCAACGCTTCTTAACAGCGCTTTTGAATAACCTCTTTGCTTGACCACAGAATTTGTCAAAGAAGGACAGGTTTATAAATCCTCGTTGAATCGATAACCTACACCCCAGGTGGTCAGGATGTATTTCGGTTCAGAGAGGTCAGGTTCAATTTTTGAACGCAGTCGGTTGATGTGGGAGTTTACGGTATGTTCATACCCATCGAAATCATAGCCCCAAACCAGATTGAGGATGCGGTTGCGATCGTAGCTCTTGCCGGGGTGGGAAGCCAGTAAGCTCAACAGGTCAAATTCTTTGGGCGAAAGCTCCACTCGCTGTTCCTTGATCGATACCTTGCGTTTGTCCAGATCGATGGCCAGTTCACCAAAGTCCAGCATTTTTTGCTGTGTTGATTCCAGTTGGGCCTTCATCATCTGGGTACGGCGGAAAATGGCTTTGACCCGGGCGATAAACTCGCGAATGCTGAAGGGTTTGGTCATGTAGTCATCGGCGCCAAATTCCAGGCCCAACACCTTATCGATTTCTTCTGATTTAGCTGTCAGCATCAGGATGGGGGTAGGGTTGTCCTTGGCGCGGAGCTGTCGGCAAATTTCAGTGCCTTCCAGTCCGGGCAGCATGATATCGAGAATGATCAGATCATACTTTTCCTGCAGGGCCAGTCGCATACCCTCGTGGCCTTCATAAGCTTTGGTGAGCTTGCAATCCAGGTCTTTCAGGTGAATTTCCAACAGGGCAACAATATCCCGGTCGTCTTCCACAATTAGTACGCTGCGCATGTCAATAATTTGGTTTGATAGCCTATTGGACTCTTAATCCAATTCACAAATTTAGGTTCAGAGTATCACAAAAAGATCACAGAAGTTTAAACATTCCGGATTTGTCCTAAAATACAGGAATTGGAGGCTCCTTGCCGGGAAATCTAATCAAACTATTCCGGCGGCGACAATTCTGGAGGACAAATCACAGTTTTTTCGATACTAAAGGGTACAGACTTGCTAAACTTGGAATCGGTGAGTGGTTTTTTTGTCAAAAAGCTGGAAAGGTTTTATTTTCCCTGAAAATTAACATCGTTTATGGGAAAACGCTTCACCTTCACATTCAGCATCCTCATCTTTATTGGGCTGAGTGCACTGTTATTGACCAGCATTAGTGACAATCAGATTGATAATAAGGCGGCAGCAAATTATAAAGAGTACTGTTCTGGCTGTCACGGCGAGCATCTCAAATCGTTTGTCGATCGAAAATGGATTTATGGTAATTCGTGGAACGAGGTTTACAAAGCAATCAAAGAGGGATATCCTAATGACGGTATGCCTGCATATGATACGACTTTCACGGATACGGAAATAAGTGATTTGGTAGATTATATCCTTGGTGGTATTGAAAATCTGACGATTCAGGATTTTGAAGAAAAACCGGATTGGACGGGGCTTATTGAATCAGAGGAAATGGATTTTCAGCTGGATACGGTGGTTAGCGGCCTGGGCGTACCCTGGGGACTGGCCTTTCTACCCAATGGTGATATGCTGGTTACCGAGCGTTCGGGTAAATTCTCGCGTTACCGCAAAGGAGAGCCCTTGCATACCATTAAAGGAGCGCCGGAAGTGCTGGCCAAAGGCCAGGGGGGGCTGCTGGATGTAGAGGTACACCCCGATTTTGCCAAAAATCAATGGATTTATTTGTCGTATTCCAAGCCCCAGAAAGGAAATGCAACAACGGCGATCCTGCGGGCTCGCCTGGTGGATGATCAACTGGTAGATGCCAAGGTCATCTTTGAAGCCAATCCCTACGAAAGCACCCGTCATCATTACGGTTCAAGGCTGGAGTTTGACAAAGATGGATATCTGTATTTCTCAGTGGGAGATCGCGGCCGTAGAGACCGCAATCCACAAAATCTGGACAATCATTGTGGCAAAATCCATCGCATCAATGATGATGGCAGCATTCCCAAAGACAATCCTTTTGTGCGTACCAAAGGGGCCATGCCATCCATTTACTCCTATGGCCACCGTAATCCGCAGGGAGTAGCCATGCATCCGGAAACCGGAGCGATATGGGAAACCGAACACGGACCGCGCGGGGGCGATGAAGTCAATCTGATTCAGAAAGGCAAAAACTACGGCTGGCCGGTGATTTCCTACGGCATCAATTACAACGGCACCACTTTCACCGATCTGACCGAAAAGGAAGGCATGGAACAGCCCGAATTGTATTGGGTGCCTTCCATTGGTGCCTGTGGACTGACTTTCGTCAACAGCGATAAATATCCCAATTGGGATGGAGATCTGCTCGCCGGATCACTGCGGTTTCAGTATCTGGCCAGGCTCAAAATGGAAGATGGCAAAATCGTTGGAGAAGAGAAACTACTCAAGAAAATCGGCCGACTCCGGGATGTCAAGATGGGCAATGACGGTTACATCTACATTACCGTGGAAGATCCGGGCTACGTATTTCGGCTTCTGCCAAAGTGACGGTCTTGATTTTTGCCTTACTGTGCACCAGAAAATGGACAAGGGAGCATTGTCAAAAAAATTGCTCCCTTCTCCATTCTCGCTACAATTCCTTGATCTGAATATTTCGGTAAAAGACTTCCGCTCCTTCCGACTGAATGAGGATTCTTCCTGATTGCTCACTGGTTTTGAAGGCTTCATTGACGATCACACCATTGACCTTATGTACAATATGGCCATCAATGGAAATCACTTCAACGCTATTCCATTCTCCGTTAGGTTTTTCGGCGTCTCTTTGTTTTACAACTCGCTGGAATGGTCTAGGCTCAGTCTCAATGCCACCGATCACTGCGGTAGTGCTGTCGATGAGCCAGAAATCTCCGCAATCCGTTTCCTGAATTTGGCATTCAATGGCCTTTGGCCATATCTTATCGGCAGGGCCATCAGGAATGTGGTAGAGGATGCCGCTGTCGCGCAATTTATCCAGTCTTGGAGCCCACTTTTTTTCGCCCCACTTAAATTCCAGCTTCAAATGGAAATTGTCGTAAATTTTTTGAGTCCGCATATAGCCAAATACCTCCCCGGAGATGTGTACCTCTCCTTCTTTGTTGACCTGGAAAACCTGCTTTTTATCCTCATTTAATGGTTGATCGCTCAGGTAAATATCCCAGCCCGAGAAGTCCTTGCCGTTGAAGATCGGAGTGAATTGTTTTTTGATCAAAATGGCCCAGTCTTTCTCTGAATCGGCAGGTGGAAATCCAATCTCAAGCTGGCCACTGGCCTTCATGATTTTGGGTTGTCCTGCAAATTGCCCGGTTCGTGGATTGTACCAGGATACCGCAAAGTCGCCACTTAAATTGGGCAATATGGTTTTCTGCTTTTTTCCCATTTTTTGGTAGACTACATATACATTTCCCGGTTGTTGCAGCACGTAGTCATCCTGATTTTTCGTTAATTCATCATTGGGATCCATATCGGCGTAGGGGATGTCATTTTGGGTAAAGAAATTCAGGGCATAGCGACTTTGATCCCACATTTTATCGCGGCTTCGCCAGTCCTGGCAGGTTAGGTCGGAATGTTCGTGGCTGTAGCCAAAGTACCATTCAATGCCCCAGGCTCCGGCCATCAGCGCACCCCACAGGGCATTCTGACGGGCATTATTGTGCTCTGGATTGATGTTGTCGGGAACCAGTGAATAGCGGTGATCTCCCGGCTCATCAACGGCGGAAGCCCAGTTTTTGTGTGCCTGATCTCCTAATTTACGCCATTTCAGCACCGTCCCGTGTACATTGCCAAAATCTTCCCGGTTGGTTTGAATGGACAGACCCGTGTACTTGGATTCAGGCCCCAATAAGTCGTAAAATTCCTGTCCGTTGTGAATGACAATATGGTGGTGATACGGATCGTGATCATAGAAATATTGGGCGCAAGCCAACCGCTGGGTGGTTGTCTGCCAGGGCGTAGGATGGTCGTCGACCCATTTGCCATTTTCCTCTCCGATATTCCAGTTGAGCGCCAGATGATGACCAAAACGAGCGATCAATTCCCGATAATAGAGTTTTCGTTGCGGCCCTACATCGCCATTATCCAGCAGGCCCTGATTTTCCATTTCGGAAGTTTTGAAATGCAGAAACATGCCCAGGTGGTCGGCGTGTTCAAAGAGTATTTCCCACTGATCCAGTTTGGAAACATCCATGCGTTCCCAATTGTCGTAGGAAACGTAGGGAAAGACATTTTGGTCATCACCTTCAATATTCATCGGTAAAAAGGAAAAGGCATTCATTCCCTTGGAAGCCAGGTAATTGACTGCGCCAATGAGTCCTTTGCCCTTGCCATCTTGCCAGGCAGGATCGCCGGGGTTCCAGTCTGAAACATGGGGCTCCCAGGTTTTGACAAAATGATCCTTGTGTCCATCGGTTTTAAAATTGCCGTCAAAGTCGGCATAAGCCAGCAAGTTTTCAGGAGCATCGGCACCGGCTTTCAGAAAATACTCTCCGGTTTCCGCAAATTGAAGGTAGTGTTTGCCCACGTAGTTGAGTCGGCCCTTGGCGCGCAAATCTCGTCCTTTTTTGTCGGTGGCCTCAACGGTGAATGTACCGCGGAGTCCATCCATAAATCCGGCACTTGCTCCGGCCATTGCATTATCGGAGACGGCTACGTTGCTGCCTTTGCGAAAGCTGACTTCATACTGCCATTCTCCGGTGGCATCGGGCGCGAAATGCACACGCCACTGATTGCCTTTGTCGGCCGAGGATTCAGCGGCATTGCCATCGGCGGCAAAATAGCCGGGTACCAAATAAGTGCGGTCGCCATTGCGAAAGTTGACGTTGAGTCGGTAGTTCAGGAAAGGATTGTAGGAGTGCAGTTCGCTGGTCTGCGGTCCGTCAAAAGTAAGGGTGATTTTGTGCCACTTTTTGAGTTTCCCACTGATTTCCACCTGGCCATTTCCCGCAAGGGGAAACAAAAAAATGGCGAGCAATAGGAAGGTGCAATTGGTTAGTTTCATAATTTTTGAAAATGTTGTGTTTGCTGAAATTATCAAAAAAGTACCATTTCTCACCGTTAGGTCCCAAAATATAATCTCGTACGAAGGTCAGTTGGGCTTGCTGCACCTTTGTGTCATCAATTTTATTTGTACACCAAAAACAAAATACTAATGAAAAGCCCGATCTTAATTTCTCTTCTGCTTATGTGGTTGTCCTTCAACATTTTTTCCTGTAGTAAGGACGACGATTCGCCACAGCCACCGGTTATCAGTACACCGACTGAATTGACCGCAGCGCTCAATGACTTGTATCATCAGAAAGATGCTCCCGGTTTCGCGGTTTCCATTGTGAAAAATGACGCCATTGTTTATCAGCAAGCTTTTGGAAAGGCCGATGTTGACCAGGATCAAGCGTACACCAATCAAACGATACAACCCATTGGCTCCATCAGTAAGACCTTCATCGGAGCGGCCATTGTCAAAGCTATCGAACAGGGGCACTTTACCCTGGATACCGACATCAATGATATTTTGCCGGTGCAACTGATCAATCCGAAAATGCCGGAAGCCACCATTCGTGTGCGGGATTTGGTGACCCATACTTCGGGATTGATTGATGAGCAGGAAGCCTATATCCAATCCTATTATATATTGCCGGGAGAGGATCTCAGCACATCTGGTAGTCAACTACTACAAGGTGGTTTTGGAACGCAACAGCGGGAGTCGATTCCTCTGGAAGAATACCTGGCGGAATACTACCTGGAAGATGGAGATTGGTACAGTCTGGACAACTTTATTGCCGCCGAGCCAGGAACTACCTACGCCTATTCCAATATTGCGGCTTCATTAGCGGCTTACCTGGTTGAAGCCGCTACCGGAATGCCTTTTGATCAATACGTGAAGGCCCATATATTGCAGCCATTGGGGATGAACAATACCGGCTATGATCAAACAAAACTGGATGCAGATAAACTGGCCACCTTGTACTGGGATCGCGAAACTCCTTTGCCGGCTTACGCCAATGATTCTTACCCCGATGGCAGTATTTTTACCAGCAATGAGGATCTGTCGAAATATTTACTGGACATGATGCGGGGAGCCAGAGGAGAATCGACAACCTTGTTTTCCAAAGAAAGCTATGAGCTGCTCTTTCAGGCCCAGTTGCCAGCCGGAGTCATACACCCCCTGATTGGTGATAATCAGGGTGTTTTCTGGGTGTTGGAAGATGGTGAGATCAAACACGATGGCAGTGACCCCGGAACGACCTGCAACCTGCAGTTTACCGCATCAGGAGATGCAGGTTATTTGCTGCTCACCAATATGGATGCTTCAACGGACGACCATGAACAAGCTTATTTCGATCTGGCCATTGAGGTTCATCAGGCCATTGTGGCCTTTTTGAGCGAAAACTAGTGCGACTAGGCAGAAATAATTGATCATCTTTTCACGCTTTAATGAATTGGATGTGCTGAACATTGAATGTCAATTATTTCTGCATCAATCCACTAATGCACATTTGTTACTTTCCGGCAGATGGCCTATTTTGGGTGGAAAAAAAGTAGGCTATGGAAAAAGGACTGTTGGAAAAAACGGGCAAATCTCTGGAGCACTGGATTGAAGTTGTTAAAAAATCCAAGCTCGACAAGCATAAAGCGATTATCGACTTTTTAAAAAGTGAGCATGACTTCACCCACGGATACGCCAACTTTGTAGCCTTAAAGGCCAAAAAATCCGATGCGGGTTCCATTGATGATGCTGATTTGTTGGCCAATCAATACAAAGGCAAAGAAGATTTGAAACCCATCTACGAAAAGTTGCTGACGGTCATTGATCTATTTGGTCATGACATCACCAAAACACCTAAGAAAGACAGTGTCAGCATCATTCGCAAAAAGCAATTTGCATTGATCAAACCCGCTACCAAAAACCGCATCGATCTGGGACTCAAACTGAAAGGTAAACCAACCACTGATCGCCTTGGAAATTCCGGTCCGTTTGGAACCATGTGCACACACCGCGTGCAATTGACGGAGGTGGATCAGGTTGATGACGAGCTGATCGGTTGGTTGCAGGAAGCTTACAATATGGCTGAGTAAAGTTGGCGGAGGCCATCCGATTCGGAAAATTTTTCTTATTTTGATCGGAGTTTTTTCGAATCACATAGCACCTATTTTTATGCCCTGCCATTTTTGTGATGTTGTCCACAATGGAAAAGAAAAGCTCTACCAGGATGACTGGGTGACAGCTTTTTTTGATCAAGATCCTATTTCAAAAGGCCATGTGCTTGTCCTGCCCAATGAACATTTCGCAGACCTGGATGAATTGCCGGGGCCGGTAGCGCAGCGGGTGTTTAAAGTGGCTCAAACCTATGTAGCTTTGCTCAAGGAAAAATTCGCTCCGCAAGGCTATTCCATCATGCAAAATGGTGGTGCCTTTAATGATATTGGGCATTTTCATCTACATGTATTTCCCCGCTTCAATGCCGAAGCGTTTGGCTGGACCTATGCCGAAGAGGTGCCGCCTGAAGCCAGGGATTTTGCGAGATTAACCAGGCAAATAAAAAAGACCTTACAAGACAAAATGAGATTACCTGCTCTTATGGGGAAGGAACCTTTTCCCGTATTGCGCAGTCACAGGCTGATTCTGGATCAACTTCAACATGCAGATATCCCACTGATTATTGCCTACGCCGGTAGTGAAAACCTCTCCAGAAGTACCCTCAATATTCCTCACCCTTATCAGGAAAAGGACGCCATTTTCTGGATCGAATCAGCCTACGAAGGGTTTCGCAACAAGACGCAATATACCTTTGCCATTCGCCTGCAAAGTACCGGTGAGTTTATCGGAGGAATCGGTCTGCGGGTGCAGGAGCGCTTCGACCGTGCGGCTATGGGCTACTGGGTGGCCGAGCCCTTCTGGAATTTGGGCTATGTGACCGAAGCCGTCAAGGCCATGTTGAAATTTGGTTTTGAAACCTTGGGTTTACACAAGATTTATGCCACTCACCTGCTCGACAATCCGGCCTCGGGTAAGGTGATGATCAAAAATGGAATGATCAAAGAAGGCCTGCTGAAGGATCACACCAAAAAAGATGGTTGCTACCGCAGTTTGTTGCAGTATCGACTGACTAAAGATGAATATGAAACTTTTGGCAAGTAGAGGTAATTGGCAATATTTTGTACTTTTCCAGGATAAACGAAACGAACAATGATGAATCGCCTTGTCAATCACAGCCATTGGGTCCTTTTTCTGCTGGTTTTGATCCTTGCTGGTTGTACACCAAAAAAAGCACCACTTAATGTACTCGTTTTTTCCAAGACGGAGGGTTTTCGACACCAATCGATCGAACCTGGTATTGCTGCTATCAAGGAGCTGGGAAAGCTCCATGGCTTTAATGTGCAACATACCGAAGAGGCTAAAATCTTCACCCAAAAAGAGTTGCAAAACTACAACGTCGTTGTTTTTTTATCGACTACGGGTAATATTCTGAACGAAGTTCAGCAGCTGGAATTCCAGCGTTGGGTACAGGCGGGAGGAGGCTTTGTAGGGATTCACGCAGCAACCGATACGGAGTACGATTGGCCCTGGTACAACGGTCTGGTTGGCGGCTATTTTGCCGGACACCCGCCGGGAACCCACGAGGCGACGATTGAGGTGAAAGATGCGGATCACATTTCAACTAAACACCTGCCCGGCGAATGGGTGCGTACTGATGAATGGTATAACTTTCGCAAACTGGCTCCGGGACTAAACACGCTGCTGAATCTCGATGAAACAACCTATGAAGGCGGCGAAATGGGCGCCGATCACCCCATAGCCTGGTTCCACGAGTACGATGGAGGAAGGGCCTGGTATACCGCTCTGGGACACACTTCGGAAAGTTTTGCCGAACCACTATTCCTGGACCATCTGTGGGGCGGCATTCAATATGCAGCCGGCAACGGGGATTCGGTGGACTACCAAAAGGTGACCGTTGCACCCGACGAAAATCGCTTCCAAAAAGTGGTGCTGGCCGACAATCTAAACGAGCCCATGGAGCTGGACTTTCTGGACAACGGAAAAATCATTTTCATTGAGCGGTATGGCGATATCAAAATCTATGACCCCTCTACTCGGGTATTGGATAAGGCTTTTCACATCAATGTCAATACCAAATTTGAAGATGGCCTGCTGGGATTGGCGGTAGATCCTGAATTTGATGCCAATCATTGGGTTTATTTCTTCTATTCTCACCCTGTTGAATCGCATCAGGTAGTGGCGCGGTTTACCTATTACCCGGATTCCATCTATACTTTTGCCGATGAGAAGGTGATTCTCACTATTCCCACCCAGCGCCAGGAATGCTGCCACGCGGGAGGTTCTATCCAGTTTGGACCAGACAAATTGCTCTACATCGGTACCGGAGACAATACCAATCCCTTCAAATCTGACGGCTTTTCGCCAAGCGATGACCGACCGGGGAGAGCGCCTTTTGATGCTCGGCGGACCTCGGCCAATACCAACGATCTCCGAGGTAAAGTGCTACGGATCAAAATCGAGGATGATGGTACTTATTCCATTCCGAAAGGCAACCTTTTTCCGGAAGGAACTGAGGGCGGCCGTCCCGAAATTTTTGCCATGGGATGCCGCAATCCCTTTCGCGTATCGGTGGATCAAAAGACAGGAACGCTCTTTTGGGGGGATGTTGGTCCGGACTCACCCAAGGACGGCATGGTACGGGGCCCAATGGGGCATGATGAGATCAATAAAACTGATCGACCCGGCTTTTTTGGCTGGCCATTGTTGATCGGTGACAACAAGGCCTACTACCGCTATGATTTTGCTCGTGAAAAAACTCTGGAATTATTTGATCAAGAAAAGCCGCTGAACCAGTCTGTTTACAATACGGGAATGGAAAACTTACCTTCAGCTACCCCTGCATTTATCTGGTATCCGTACAAAAAATCTGAGGAGTTTCCACTGTTAGGTACTGGTGGGCGAACGGCCATGGCTGGCCCGGTCTATTATACTGATTTGTACGAAAATTATCCCAATAAATTTCCAGCCTATTTTGATGGTAAGTTCTTCTTTTATGAATGGATGAGGGGTTGGATCATTCTCGTGACCTTCAATGAGGACGGTTCCTTTAAAACGATGGAACGGTTTATGCCCTCACACAAATTTTCCAACCCGGTCGATATGGAGTTTACCGCCAATGGTGAATTGTATCTATTGGAATACGGCAAAATCTGGAACCACCAAAATGAAGATGCCCGCCTGGTACACCTTCAGTACAATCCAGGTAACCGGGCTCCGGTAGTGGAAATTGAAGCTTCGGAAAAATACGGCGTTGCTCCATTGACGGTCAGCCTTTCGGCAGATTCAACGCTGGATTATGACAACGACGCGCTGTCCTTTGAATGGTATGTCAATGGCGAACTCGTAGACCGACAGCCCAATACGGCTTATACCTTTATCAACAATGGCATTTACTCCGTGCGACTTAAAGCAACCGATGCACAAGGAGCAAGCGCTTCTAAAACACAGGAAATCTGGGTGGGTAATGCGGCGCCGGATTTGGAAGTGGCTTTTTCTGGCAATCAAACTTTTTACTGGGACAATCAACAAACCAAATACAAGGTGAGCGTCAGTGATGCGGAGGATGGCACCCTGGGCAATGGCATATTGGCGGAAGCCGTGACCATCAGCATGGATTATCTGGACCAGGGATTTGATATGAACGAAATTGCTATTGGCCACCAGGTGGCTGCGATTCAGTCGGTAGGAGAGCGGCTCATCAGTGAGTCAACTTGCTTGTCCTGTCACCAGAAAAAGCAGACTTCAGTAGGACCGGCCTATTACGATGTAGCGGTGCGGTATGCTGAGGAAGATCCAATGGATGTGGTGCGCCTGGCCAATAAAATCATCAAAGGAGGCTCGGGCGTTTGGGGTGATCATGTGATGTCGGCACATCCTGAATTGCCTTTAGCTGATGCCACGCAGATGGTTGAATATATTCTTTCACTCGATGACGAAGAAAACAAAGTCATTCTTCCTGTGGAGGGGACTTTTGTTTTTGACCAACATCTGAAACAGGAGTTTGGCGGATTGTATATCATCAAGGCCACTTATACGGATAAGGGAGGCAATGATATTGAGCCGATCACTGCTCATGAACAAATGATCCTCCGTCACAATAAATTACGGGCTGTAGATTTTGACTTCGATTCTCATTCCCGGTTGAAAGTCATCGAAAAGAAAAGATTCCCAGACCTTGAAGAAGACCAGGAAATTGTGGAGATCAATCTGGACAATTATATTGGATTCAGGGAGTTGGATTTGACAGGAGTCAAATCCCTCAGAGTGCACCTTTTTAAACCGCGTACAGGCAGTCTTGAAGTCCGTGCAGGGTCTACAGAAGGAGTAATTATCGGCCAAGCCGATTTGAGTGAACGAAGTGGAGATGACCCGAATTGGGCAAGTGTAGATATCGCTTTGGAGGAGGTGGAAAACAAGACCGATATGCTGCTTTTTTACCGTAAGGAAAAAGGCGAGACAGGTTCCGTGAATCTTTTCTACCTCGAATTCTTACAATCTCTGGATCAACAACCCATTACCCTGCGGGATAATGCGGAAAATGCAGCGTTGAACTGAAGAAATTGATTTTAGATTGGCGAATCTTTTAGCCGGAGAAAGTTAATTTTTTGCAAACAATCATTGAATGCACTAAAAAATTCGGAAAAAACATCAATTTTTTTGACATTGTGGGCAAAAGAAGCCGAACAGAGAAATTATCTTCGGATAGACTATAAACAACATTAAATCATTTAAGATATAAAGATGAGCTTTGTAATTGGAGTAGATTACGGAACTGATTCCGTACGATCCGTGGTGATCAATACCAAGAATGGAAAAGAAGTGGGCAGTTCGGTTTTTTATTACCCTCGCTGGAAAAAAGGACAGTATTGTGATCCCGACAACAATCAATTCCGACAGCATCCCCTGGACTATACAGAAGGACTGGAAAAATCAATTAAGAAGGCATTAAAGGAAGCTCCAAAGGGCACTGCTAAAAAGGTGGTCGGTATCGCCGTAGATACGACGGGTTCCACTCCGGTAGCTGTCGACAAATCGGGTACTCCATTGGCTTTGAAGCCAAAATTTGCGGAAAACCCGAATGCGATGTTTATTCTCTGGAAAGACCACACCGGCCTTCAGGAAGCGGCGGAGATCAATGAACTTTGCGGTAAATGGAAGGAAGATTACTCCCGCTATGAGGGAGGCATTTATTCCTCCGAGTGGTTTTGGGCCAAGATATTGCATACCCTACGCGAAGATAAAGCGATCAGAAAAGCGGCTTACTCCTGGGTAGAACACTGTGACTGGATTCCCTTTTTGCTCACAGGAGGTAAGGATGTACATAAAATGAAGCGCAGTCGTTGTGCTGCGGGACATAAAGCCCTTTGGCACGAAGATTTTGGTGGGCTTCCGCCCAATGAATTTTTTGTGGCGCTCGATCCACTGCTGGATGGCTTGACGGATCGATTGTATAAAGAGACTTATACTTCCGAGGAGACTGCCGGAACCCTTTCCAAAGATTGGGCCAAAAAATTGGGCCTGAACACGGATGTAGTCGTAGGGGTAGGGGCTTTTGACGCCCACATGGGCGCCGTAGGTGGTGCCATTGAACCCTACTACCTGAGCAAAGTAATGGGAACATCTACCTGCGATATGCTGGTCGCTCCGATGGAGGGAGATCAGAAGTTGGTAAAAGGAATATGCGGTCAGGTAGATGGCTCGATCATTCCGGGAATGCTGGGCATGGAGGCCGGACAATCGGCTTTTGGAGATGTTTATGCCTGGTTTAAAAACCTGCTGGCCTGGACATTGGAAGAAGTGGTGGGCAAGAGCAAGCTTCTGGATAAAAAATTAAAAAAGGAATTGATTGAGGAGGCCGCTGACCGAATTATCCCACAGCTGACCAAGGCCGCCGAAAAGATAGAGCCCGGTTCGACCGGAATCATAGCACTGGACTGGCTCAACGGACGGCGTACTCCCGACGCCAATCAGGCATTGAAGGGCGCTATCTTCGGACTAAACCTGGGTAGCGACGCCCCCAAAATATTCCGGGCATTGGTTGAGGCCACCTGCTTTGGGGCCAAAAAGATCGTTGACCGCTTCCAGGAAGAGGGCGTACCTATTGAAGGCGTCATTGGATTGGGTGGTGTGGCCAAGAAATCGCCCTTTGTGATGCAAACCATGGCCGATGTACTCAACCGGCCGATCAAGGTGGCCAAATCAGATCAGACTTGTGCGTTGGGAGCGGCCATGTTTGCGGCTACAGCTGCGGGAATCTATGAAGACGTACCCGCTGCCATGAAAAAAATGTCTTCCGGCTTTGATGCCGAATATTTTCCCGATACAGGGCGTGCTGAGATTTACGCAAGAATGTATGAGGAGTATAGTCGATTTGGAGAATTAGTAGAAAAGCAATCGTAAAACAGTAGCCTTCTTTGACAAATTTCGCGGTCAAACTAAAAGGACAAGCACAAGCACCTACCAGAAGCGTTGATTGGCCTTTTCGATTGACTCTAAATCGCGAAATTTTTCAAAGAACTAAAAAAAGGTAATATGAGTGAATTTAAAGATATCAAACTGGCTGCCTACCGCGCTAATATGCAATTGCCGGAATTGGGATTGGTGTTGTTTACCTTTGGTAATGCCAGTTCGGTAGACAGAACCAGAAGGGTCTTTGCCATTAAACCAAGTGGGGTGCCCTACGTGGATTTGCGTCCTGAAGATATGGTAGTGGTTGATTTTGATAATAAAATCATCGAAGGGGATATGCGCCCTTCTTCCGATACCAAGACACATGCCGTGCTGTACAAGCACTGGACTACTATTGGAGGAATCGTACATACCCATTCTACCTATGCTACGGCCTGGGCTCAAACCCAGGAAGACATTCCGATTTTTGGAACCACTCATGCCGATCACCTCACTGTGGACGTGCCCTGCGCACCGGTGATGAGTGATGAAATGATTGAAGGCGATTATGAGTACCAAACCGGATTTCAGATTCTCAATGCATTTGAAGACAAAGGCTTATCACCTGACGAGGTGGAGATGGTGCTGGTGGCCAATCACGCGCCATTTAGTTGGGGAAAGACGGTTGAAAAGGCCGTTTACAACAGTGCCGTGCTGGAAGAACTGGCCAAAATGGCCCACCTCACGCGCCAGATTCGCCCTGATGCGCCCAGGCTAAAAGAGGCTTTGATTAATAAACACTACGAGCGCAAACACGGCGCAGATGCCTACTATGGACAATCGTAATGATGAGTGTAAAAAAGAAAATTCTGATTACTAAAAGGTTTACGCAATCGTTTGCGTAGATTCGTAATTCTAAACAAAACTTGCAACCAACTAACAGACTAAGCATATGACGGTTTTATCTACACTTGATTGGATCATTATAATCGCCTACTTTTCCATCATATTGGGAATTGCCTGGTGGGTGATCAAGCAAAGCAAACAAACCTCTGATGATTACTTCCTGGCGGGACGTAATCTTGGGTGGTTTATTGTGGGAGCCTCAATTTTTGCTTCCAACATCGGTTCTGAGCACCTGGTGGGCCTGGCCGGTTCGGGGGCTACCGATGGGGTAGCACTGGCTCATTATGAACTACACGCCTGGTGCCTTCTGGTATTAGGTTGGGTATTAGCGCCTTTCTACATGCGCTCACAGGTTTATACCATGCCCGAATTTTTGGAGAAGCGATTTTCGCCCACTGCCCGATGGGTGTTGTCACTCATCTCACTGGTGGCCTACGTTTTGACCAAGGTGGCGGTGGGAATTTTTGCCGGTGGTATCGTATTTGGTGTTTTGATGCCGGAGGTAAATATAATGGGACTCAATAGCTTTTGGGTTGGTTCCATTTTGGTGATTATCCTCACGGGAGCATATACCATTCTTGGCGGATTGAAGGCAGTAGCCTACACTGAGGCCATTCAGACCATTATCCTCATTTTGGGATCTATTCTGGTGACCTGGTACGGACTTGACGCCCTGGGCGGCTGGGACGAATTGCGTCGCATTGCCGGTTCAGAGATGTTTAACTTGTGGAAACCACTTGTACCGGAAGGAATGGAAGGGACCTGGGCTCCGATTAAGAATGAGACCACGATGGCCTGGTATTTCAACACGAATTATCCCTGGATTGGGATGTTGTTTTGTGCACCCATCATCGGATTGTGGTACTGGTGTACTGATCAGTACATCGTGCAAAGAACACTCGGTGCTGCCAACCTTACCGAAGCGCGGAGAGGTACTATTGCTGCGGCTTTTTTGAAGCTCTTGCCTGTTTTCATCTTCATCATTCCCGGCATGATTTGTTTTGCTCTGGCAGCCAGTGGCAAAATGGATAGCATTAGTACTGCACTTTTAGATGCTGACGGAAATGTCATCAGAGCGGAGGCTCAACAGGCGTTCCCATTGTTGGTGGCTACTATTCTTCCTTCTGGTATCAGAGGACTGGTGGTTGCCGGTTTGCTGGCGGCCCTGATGAGTTCTCTGGCGGGGGTATTTAATGCCTCTTCTACGCTGTTTACTATGGACTTCTACTCCAAGTTTCGGCCAAATTCCGACGAGAAGAGCCTGGTAAGAATTGGTCGGATTGCAACGGGTGTGATGGTGATCATCGGCTTGTTGTGGATTCCGGTGATTCAGGGCAGTCGCGGACTTTATGACTACCTGCAAAGTGTACAGGGCTATCTGGCACCGCCGATCTTTGTGGTTTTCTTCTTTGGGGTGTTTATGAAACGCATGAATGCCAAAGGGTGTCTGGCGGCATTGGGCGTGGGCTTTGTGATGGGCCTTTTCCGCTTGGCGATTGATACCCCGGTTGCATTGACAGAGGGATTTGCCTATGAAGAAAACTCCTTCTTCTGGATTATCAATAATATCTTTTTCCAATATTACAGCTTGTTGATCTTCCTGGTAAGTGCTGTGGTCATGGTGGGCGTAAGTTATGCCACCGAAATGCCAGCTTACGAAAAGATCAGCGGTTTGACCTTTGGTACCCTAACTGCTGAACAGAAAGCAGAGAGTAAGGCAAGTTACACCAAGGCCGATATCATCTGGTCTGGCGTGGTGATTCTGTTGATTCTTGCTGCTTATATCTATTTCAGCGGGTAAATGAAATACTTCAACTTTCTGGCTAAAAGTGTTGCAGAGGGATTTTTTAAACCCGAAGGATTAATTTTGATGATGCCAGTTGGCCGGAAAGTAGTGGTCAGAATGCCTGCTTAATATTGACTTTTAACGCCTCATTGTCTGATCTGGATTGCAAAGAACCCTTTCAGGCAATGGGGTTTCACATTACTGAATTTCCGAATAGAAATGAACAAACTGAAAACATTAGAAGCCTGGTTTATTACCGGGAGCCAACACCTGTACGGTGAAGAAACACTAAAACAAGTTGCCGAGCATTCCAAAAAGATTGCCAAGACTCTTAATGGTTCCAAAGATATTCCCGTTAAGGTGAAGTTTAAGCCCGTACTGAAGAGTCCGGAGGAGATTTACAACCTGTGCCGGGAGGCCAATGCTGATGAAAACTGCATTGGGTTGATTGCCTGGATGCACACTTTCTCCCCGGCCAAGATGTGGATCAATGGCTTGAAAATCCTGAAAAAGCCCATGGCCCACTTGCATACGCAATTCAACCGGGACATTCCCTGGTCAGAAATTGATATGGACTTCATGAACCTCAATCAATCGGCTCACGGCGGGCGCGAATTTGGCTTTATCAATACCCGGATGCGACTCAATCGCAAGGTGGTTGTCGGGCATTGGCAGGACAAGGAAGTAGTGAAACGCCTAGGTGTCTGGACCCGGGTGGCCGCAGCCTGGAAGGAAACGCAAAGTATGAAGGTCGCCCGCTTTGGCGATAATATGCGGGAGGTAGCGGTGACGGAAGGAGATAAAGTTTCGGCTCAAATACAGTTTGGCTACTCTGTCAATGGCTATGGCCTCGGCGATTTGGTGGCCGTCATGAATAAAATCAGCGACAAAGCCATCGACAAGCTGGTGGATACCTACCAAGAGGAATATGAGGTATCTAAAAAGCTGCTCAAGAAGGGCAAAATGCACCAATCGCTGAGGGAAGCGGCGCGCATTGAATTGGGCATGAGGGCTTTCCTGGAAGACGGCGGATTTTCGGCTTATACCGATACCTTTGAAAACCTGCATGGCTTAGCGCAATTGCCGGGCATTGCTTCACAGCGGTTGATGGCCAGTGGATATGGCTTTGGTGCTGAAGGTGACTGGAAGACCGCCGCACTAGTGCGCACCATGAAAGTGATGGGCGAGGGACTGGAGGGAGGAAATTCCTTCATGGAGGATTATACCTACCACTTCAATCCAAAGCGTATGCAGGTCTTGGGTTCACATATGCTGGAAATTTGTCCGAGTATTGCCTCCGGAAAGGCGAGTTGTGAAGTACATCCGCTCGGTATTGGCGGTAAAGCTGACCCGGTGAGGTTGGTTTTTAATGCTCCGGCTGGCCCGGCACTGAATGCTTCCGTTGTTGACCTCGGTAATCGTTTTAGATTGCTGGTCAATACCGTTGATGCGGTGGAACCGGAACATGATCTGCCTAAATTGCCGGTGGCAAGGGTACTTTGGGATCCACATCCCAATTTGCAAACGGCGGCTTCCGCCTGGATTTTAGCCGGCGGGGCGCACCACACTTGCTACAGCCAGTCGTTGACAGCGGAGTACATGGAAGACTTCGCGGAGATGGCCGGGATTGAATACGTTTTGATTGATAAAAGTACCCAGATGCATCGTTTTAAGCAGGAATTGCGCTGGAATGAGCTGTATTATCATCTGGCAAAAGGCATTCAGTAGACTGAAAAGAACTATAAACAACAAAAGCAAAAATCATGAAACTTACTAACCTTTTACCCTTTGTTCTTATGGCCCTAATGAGTTGTCAATCGAGTGATCAGCAGCGTGCAGAAACCACCGCCACCGAGGAGATGGAAAATGGACTTTCCTGGGAAAAAATGCCATTTGGTACCACAAAAGATGGTGCTGCCGATCTCTATACCCTCAAGAATAAGAATGGCATGGAAGTGCAAATAACCAACTATGGCGGCATTGTAGTGGGCATTTCCGTACCCGATAAAAACGGCCAGTTTGCCGATGTGATATTGGGATTTGACAGCCTGTCTGGCTACCTTGGTGAGCATCCCTTTATGGGCGCCATCATCGGGCGCTACGGCAACCGTATTGCCAAAGGGAAATTCAGCCTTGACGGTACCGAATACACCTTGCCAATCAATAATGAACCCAACTCGCTACACGGAGGGGAACGAGGCTTTGATAAACACCTTTGGCAGGGAAAAGGGATTGAAAAGGAAGATGCGGTGGGCGTAGAGCTGACCCGCACCAGCCCGGATATGGAGCAGGGGTATCCTGGCACCCTGAAGGTGAAGGTACAATACTGGCTGAATGACAACAATGAACTACAGATCGACTATGAAGCAACGACGGATAAGACCACGGTTTGCAACCTAACCAATCACGCCTACTTTAACCTGAAAGGGGAGGGCAATGGAGACATACTCGATCTGGAGCTGATGATCAATGCCGATCAATTTACGCCGGTAGATGCCACGTTGATCCCCACTGGAGAATCGCGTGCGGTAGAGGGTACACCTTTTGATTTTACGGAACCAACGGCTATCGGTGCCCGGGTGGATGCCGACAATGAGCAGTTGAAGCACGGTGGAGGCTATGACCACAACTTTGTACTCAATCGCGAAGGGGAGGGTATGCAATTGGCGGCTACACTGCACGATCCTGCCTCTGGCCGTTTCATGGAGGTCTTGACGGAAGAGCCGGGCATTCAATTTTACTCTGGCAACTTTCTGGATGGTAGCCTGACCGGCAAAGGTGGCGAGCCCTATAATTTCCGCACCGGCCTTTGTCTGGAAACACAGCACTATCCCGATTCACCCAATCAGGAGTCCTTTCCTTCTACGATTTTGAACCCGGGGGAGACTTACCAGACATCGACAATTTATCGCTTTTCGGTGAAATGATTTCGAGGGAAAGTAAGGACATGATGTTGACTTTTATTAGACAGGATTCACAGGATTTACATGATTTTAATGGATCAGAAAAAATCCTCCTGGATTTTTTCTGATCTAACTTCTGTGTTCTTCTGTGCCTAAGGTGGTTCAAATTAAATCGCCGAATAGGCGATTCTTAATCTGCTTCTTTCATCTTCTTTATAAGTAGTAGATGGTATACATGAATTTAATTCAGTCATTTAGCTCAATAAAAATGATTAGACACCTACCCAAAACTTGCCTCCTGGCTTTTTCCGGCCTGCTCCTATTCGCTTGTTCCACCAATAGTGATCCCTCTACTGAGGAAAAGGACCAACCCCCACCAAAGAAAGAATACCCCGTTTGGGAAAACGTCACGGTTGAGGTACTTGATCCTACTCTGGAGGAAATTGTTTCTACAAATCCTATGGTGCAAAAGCTAGGCGAAGGGTACACCTGGTCGGAAGGGCCGGTGTGGGTGGAGGAACACCAGATGCTGCTATTTAGCGACGTGCCGCAAAATGTGGTGCACCGCTGGGATGAGGCTGGTGGTGTTCGACCCTACCTCAAACCCTCAGGCTATACCGGTGAAGGCGATTACAGCGAAGAGCCGGGCTCCAATGGCATTACCGTGGATGATGAAGGGAATTTATTACTTTGCCAACACGGCAATCGGGTAGTGGCTAAAATGGATGCGCCGCTGACGGATCCCGAACCCAAATACATCAGCCTGGTCGACAATTATCAGGGCAAACGCTTCAATAGCCCAAACGATCTATGCCTCTCTTCCAGCGGTTACCTCTATTTCACCGATCCTCCCTATGGCTTACCCAATAAGGAAAAAAGTGAAAGCAAGGAGCTGGACTTTCAGGGCGTGTACCGCTGGCATCCGGAGCATGGGGTGGAATTGGTGTACGATGGTTTATCTCGTCCCAACGGGATTGCCTTATCGGAAGATGAGCGGCATTTGTACGTGGCCAATTCCGATGGCGGAAAGGCCGTCTGGATGGTTTTTGATATTGATGAAAGCGATGTGGTCAGTAATGGCCGCATATTCTATGATGCTACCGCCAATCTGGAAACGGAAAGAGGCCTACCCGATGGCCTCAAGGTGGATTCCAAAGGCAATATCTTCGCCACCGGCCCCGGCGGTATCTGGGTTTTTAACAAGGAGCTCAAACCCATTGGTAGAATTAAATTGGGTACGGCTATGGCCAATTGTGAAGTAGATGAAAAGGGGAAGTGGTTGTATATTACGGCAGATGATTATTTGCTGAGGGTGAAAATGCTGTAGAATCTGTAATTTTTCTAGCAAGAGAAGGAATCAATTCGTAAATTTATCTTGTTACAAAAGTAAATTCAACAAGATGAGTGTCAATTTCAATATTCCGGATGGACTAAAGTTGAGCGAATTTGAACTCGCGATGATGTTAGCTTCAAAGCTTTTTGAAGAAGGACTGATCTCGTCGGGGCAGGGAGCTGAAATGGTCGGTGTATCAAAGAGAACCTTTGTTGAGCTCCTTGGAAAATACAATGTTTCCATTTTTGGCTATGAAATGGATGAAATTGAAGAAGATCTGAACAATGTCTGAATCAGTTGTCATTTCTGATGCTTCGTGTCTTATTGCGCTTTTCCAAATTGAAGAAGTTAAAAGAGACTTTCTGACAAAATTAGGGGAAACTTAAGGATTGAGTTTACATTTCATGTATTCAAAAGCACTAAAATATTTGGTACTTGTGGTGATACTTTTGGGGGCCATCCTCTCCTCCCAAATCTGGCAAGTTCGCGACTTCACCTTCCAACTGCTTTATGACCTGCAAAATGACAATCCCATCATCGAAACCAGTTCAGAAGTAGATGCTATTCTTGAATCCTTTGAACAAGTCAGTAATTCCAGGCTAGACCAGGATTTCAAAAAAGCCTCTAAAATTGCGGATGCGAAGTACCGGCCAATGTTGTCTGGAGCAAAATATTATCAGGTACCGCAGCGAGAAATTTACCGCAAAATAGTAGGCAATACCCGGATCAAGGATTTGCTTTCCAAGGATCAGTTTTACAGAAAAGCCTTATTCAATCGATCTCAAACACTCAATTGGCTGATCGATCTCAATATTTTATATAAAATACTGGAGTTAAGAGCGGTATTAGAAGGAGAAGGCTACAACAAAGATGGTTTTCGCATTACCTATGGACACCGAACGCCAAAATATAATGAAGACGAAAACGGTGCCTCCAAAAGCCGACATATTAAGGGCGAAGCGGTGGATATGGTGATCAAAGACATTGATGACAATGGTCATTATACGGATGAGGATAAAGAAATTGTCCTTAAATTGCTGGAAGAAAAAATCATCGGTGGGCAGGGCGGCATCGGCCGCTATCCGGGTACGAGGGTGGTGCACATGGATGTGCGGGGCTACCGGGCTCGTTGGGATTCTTATTGATTTTCTTTATTTTGGGTGAAAACACTTTCTGATGAAACCCTTACTTACTTTTTGTTTATTCATTTTCACTTTTATTACCCTGAGCAGTCAGGTAGTCAATTCCGGATTTGAGGAATGGACTGGGCAAGATCAATCCCTGCAACCCATCGCCTGGGAAACAGAAGGTGATGCTGGTTGCCCGGAATCGATGATGATCGTGGCACGAGATTCCAATGCTTTTGAAGGAGCATTCAGCCTGAGGCTACGTGCTGCCTGTAACTTTTGGGAAGGAGGACTGGCGCCATCCATTGTAGCACAGGAAATAGAAATATTGGACCCTGAAATGGTGCCTTCAGCTATTACGTTCTGGTATAAAATGCTAAATCTGGAAGATATCAATGGCCTTGTTGGTTGCGCCTGGGTGGAGGTGCGGCATTCTTTTGTGGAAGGTGGTGGAGGGTATGATTTCTGGTGGACACAGCACGAAACCGAGGTAACGGAATGGACGCAGGCGAGTGTGCCAATCAATATTTCGGATACCTCTAAAACAGTTGATCAACTAGTCATTCGAATTGCCGGAGGGAGTTGTGGTAATGGAATTGGCTATGAAGGAAATAGTGACTTTTTGATTGATGGTTTGTCGTCATTGATTACAGGAACTGATGAGGTTTTGGTGGTTACTAACCTGCAAATGTATCCCAATCCGGCTGCTGATCATATCCTGATTTATACTTTAGTGGACTATCATCTGGATATCTTTACGATGCAGGGAAGGCGTTTACATACCGCTGAAATCAATGGACAAAGTGATAACCGAATTGACCTTTCCGGCTTCCCAAAAGGCACTTTGCTCTTGAGGTTCTCAAATGATAAGATGAGTTTTACAAAACTAGTGCACCATTCCAATTAACAAAAATGCCAAAACCAAAAAACAAACAAGAGCTTTTGGCTTTAAGCCAAAAAAACTACGAAAAGCTGCTCAAATTCATCGATGATCTCCCTGCTAATCAGCAAGAGGCATCTTTCCCCGAGGGATATCTCAATCGCAATATCCGCGATGTGCTGGCGCATTTGCATCACTGGCACCTGATGTTTGAGGATTGGTACAAAGTAGGTATGAGTGGCGAAAAACCTGACATTCCCGCAAAGGGATACACCTGGAAAACGACGCCAGACCTGAATCGGGAAATTCAAAAACGCTATAGTACCGTTCCCCTGGAAGAGGTACGAAAGAACCTGGCGACATCTCACCGGCGCATGGTGGAACTAATCGCAAAGCATTCCGAAGAGGAATTATTTGAGAAAAAGCGCTACAAATGGACTGGCACCACCTCTCTGGGAGCTTACCTCATTTCAGCCACTTCCAGCCATTATGATTGGGCGTACAAATTAATTAGGAAGGCGTTGAAGTAGGATCTTCGGTAACGATCTTTTTGGTTAGCCTTTTGGCAAATTCCAGAATCTTGAGCGTTTCATCCGTACGGGCGGGTTTGAGTTTATTGAAGATCAGCAAGGCCTCTCCGTTGCATTCGATGTGCTGCACCGGCTCGCTTTCGAAGAAGCGAATGATGCGCGGCGTAAAGAACTTGCGAATCTCCGCTTCGTTTTCGCCCATCAGCAAGATTTTCTTGGAGAAATCAGTATACAGCTCAAAGTCGATGTCTTTATAACCGGTAAAGGCCATCACCCGGTCAAAGAGCTTGTCAAAAAGGCCTTCTTTTTCCATCACAAATTTGGGCATGGGGCGTTCAATTTTCAGGACCATTACTGTGGAGTGAAAGATCTCTGCTGAGAAAGCTGCTCCTTCGTTGAAGGTCACATCGGCAATTACCCAGTGTACGTTGTATTCTTCAAAGATACCCCGAAGGGAGTTGGATTTGCGCTCAATGGGCCTGATTTCAAAAAAATTGAAATTGCGCAGGTAGGAGGTATTCCAATTAACGTGGTTTTCGTAGGTGTAGCCATTAGCTTCAGCAAAATTTTTCAACCGCATTTGTCGGGGCGATAGTTTCTGATCAACCGGCTTGAGGAAGATCTTTAGTGCCCGATTGTGGGTAGAGGAACTGACGTGATGTTCCAACCCGGTGATCACTACCTTACCTCCCGAGTCTTCTTGGAATCGCAGGAATTCCACAATTTTATCCATAAAAGTCATGCCTACCAGACGGGTGTCGGCAAGATTGATATTGACATCGGCACCAGCGGGGATCAGGCTGGTGAGCTTATTGACTTTCGGAATGGTCAGGAAGTTAGCTATCCCTTTGATGCGCAATTCGTATTTGCCTTCCCGATTTTGGTAAACATTGGATTCCGTATTGACAGCCATCTTAAAAAAGGTGCCGACCGGCAAACGGGCGAGTAGAATATGAACCAGGAGTGTAAAAATGGTTCCGCCGATGATGCCCCACAAAAGATCGGAGTAAAGGGTAATGACAAATGTAATGACCATAAACAGTAGCTGTTCCATTCCCATTTCATATATCTTTTTGAAGACGGAAGGAGAGGCCAGGCGAAAGCCGATATACACTAAAATTGCCGCAAGTGCTGCCAGCGGAATCTTTTGAATGATTGGGGCTAATAGGAAAAGAAAGATAATGAGGAGGATCCCGTGATAAAAGTTGGACCAGCGAGTTTTGGCATTATTGGTCACATTGACTGTACTCCTCACAATTACGGTGATGATGGGTAGCCCACCAATGGCCCCGGCCATCATGGTGCCCATTCCGATTCCGATTAGGTCCTTATTGAGGTCCGATTTTCTTTTGTAAGGGTCGAGTTTGTCCACAGCTTTGGCCATGGCCAGCGTTTGGATGGAGGCAATCAGGGTAATGGAAATGACTACCAGCCAGAAGGGTAGGGTATCAATTTTGCTAAAATCAGGATAGAGTATGGCCTTTGATAAATCACTGGGAATATCGATCAGAAAACTGGGGCCAATTTGATAATCATGCCCTAAGAAGTGAACCCGATGAGCATGAAAAAAATCAAAAGCATACACCAGCGGGATGGAAACGATCAGCACCCAGAGGGAGGCGGGAAAAAAGTGCAATAATCGCGACTGAACTTTGGGAATGGTGATCAGCAAGACCAGGCAAGTGATGGAAATGATCAGGATGATGGGATTGGCATCCGGAATTTTTTTGATAATGTCGATCAGCTTGGTCATGGTTCCATCGCCAGTAGGGGTGGTGCCCATCGCAACGTGGACCTGGCTGGCAAAAATGATTACGCCGATGGCCACCATAATGCCTTGTATGACTGAGGAAGGAATAATTTCGGCGATGCGGCCCAGACGCAAAAAGCCCAGCAATACCTGCAATGCTCCTGCCACACAAGTGGCGGCCAATACGTAGTGCAGTGTTTGCCCGCTGCCATCATCCAGGGTGTGGATACCCGAAAGAATGACCGCAATTAATCCAGCTGCCGGGCCATTGATCGCTAAATGGCTACCCCGAAATAAGGTGACCACAATACCACCTATGATAGCGGAAATCAACCCGGAGATTGGCGGTACACCGGATGCCAGGGCGACACCAAGGCCCAGTGGCATGGCAACTAGCGAAACACTAATGGCTGCGAGAAAATCAGAGCGCCAGTTTTCTACAATTCCTTTCCAGCCCGACTTAGGGACTACATGGTGATTGGTTGGTGATGTCAAATTTTTCTATTCTTTTTTCCCAATATTTAGACTACTTCTATACCATAGAAGGTCGATTTGTGCCTAAAATAACAATTTATTTTTGTTGCTGTGGATTTGACCTGATATCCTCAATTGGAGAGAGGTTCCTAAATCGATTCCATGCCAATACCTAAAACAGCTGCATTTTGGGCAAAAAGTCAGGTGTGATAATTTTTTTTGATATTTACATCTAAATTTTTTTAACAAAAAACATTAAACAATGGCTGAAAAAAACTTACAGGAATACTGGCATAAAAACCTGCGGCTACTGGCGATATTGTTATCCATTTGGTTTGTGGCCTCCTACGGCCTGGGTATACTTTTTGCCGAACCCCTTAATACCATCCAGATCGGTGGTTTTAAGTTGGGCTTCTGGTTTGCCCAACAAGGCTCTATCTATGTCTTCGTGGTATTGATTTTTGTCTACGTCTCCAGGATGAACAAGCTGGACCGTGAGTACGATGTGCACGAAGATTAACAACTTTTAGAATTTTTTATAAGAACAAAAGAATGAGAAACGCTGAGGTTGCCAGAGTAGGAGTAGTTTGGCCATTCTCATTCGATCATCAAAACAAAACAAATCATGGGTGTACAAACCTGGACCTTTATTATTGTTGGTCTTACATTTGCTATTTACATTGGGGTAGCCATTTGGGCGAGGGCTGGTTCTACCTCTGAATTTTATGTTGCCGGTGGTGGGGTACATCCCGTGCTCAACGGCATGGCTACGGCCGCCGACTGGATGTCGGCAGCCTCATTTATCTCCATGGCGGGATTGATTTCTTTTATGGGTTTCGATGGAGCTCAGTATCTGATGGGATGGACGGGAGGATATGTATTACTGGCGCTACTACTGGCCCCGTACTTACGGAAGTTTGGGAAGTTTACAGTCCCCGACTTTATTGGCGACCGCTACTATTCTCAAACCGCTCGTCTGGTAGCGCTTATTTGTGCCATTTTTGTTTCCTTTACTTACGTAGTTGGTCAGATGAACGGAGTTGGGATTGCCTTTGCCCGCTTTTTAGAGGTTGACTTTAGCACTGGTGTAATGATTGGTATGGGCATCGTTTTTTTCTATGCCATACTTGGAGGAATGAAGGGGATCACCTATACTCAGGTGGCGCAGTACTGCGTACTGATTTTTGCATACATCGTTCCGGCAATTTTTATTTCTATTTTGATGACTGGTAATCCAGTTCCACAGCTTGGTTTTGGCGGAAGCCTGGCCGATGGTACTCCATTGCTGGCCAGGCTGGATATGTTGCATACCGATCTTGGCTTTAAGGAATATACTGCTGCCAATAAACCGATGATCGATCTCTTTTTTGTAACTGCCGCGTTGATGCTGGGTACGGCGGGTTTACCTCACGTAATTGTGCGTTTCTTTACCGTTCCGAAGGTTGCCGATGCACGGAAATCAGCGGGTTGGGCATTGGTATTTATCGCCATCTTGTATACTACGGCACCTGCTATCGCTGCTTTTGCCCGTACCAATATGATCAATACTGCCAGTGGCAAGGAATACACGTCTCTGCCAAGCTGGTTTGGCAACTGGGAAACTACAGGCCTGCTGAGTTATGAGGACAAAAATGGTGACGGCATCGTACAATATTACAATGATCAAAATGAGACCTTCGTTGCTAATGTAGCTGCCCCAAACGGTTGGCAAGGCAATGAACTAACGGTCAATCCTGATATTATGGTACTGGCCAATCCCGAGATTGCCAACCTTCCAGGGTGGGTGATTGCATTGGTCGTTGCGGGAGGTCTGGCAGCGGCACTATCCACTGCTGCGGGTTTGCTGCTTGTTATCTCTTCTTCGATCTCTCACGACTTACTCAAGAAAGTGTTTATGCCTGAAATCTCTGAAAAAGGAGAGCTACTGGCGGCACGGATTACCATTGGGATTGCCATATTGATTGCCGGCTATTTTGGATTGAACCCACCCGATTATGTAGCGGCTATTGTGGCCTTCGCATTTGGTCTGGCAGCATCTTCTTTCTTCCCGGCCATCATAATGGGCATTTTCTCCAAAAAGATGAACATGCAGGGAGCCATTGCCGGTATGATCGTCGGTATTGTCTTTACGGCCAGTTATATCATTTATTTCAAATTCGGTGGTGGCACACCAGACCAGTACTGGTTTGGCATTTCGCCGGAAGGCATTGGTACGTTGGGCATGATATTCAACTTTATTGTGGCGTTGGCTGTCAATCGTTTTACACCGGAACCACCTGAAAATATTCAAAATATCGTTGAAGACATTCGTATTCCTCGCGGTTCGGGGGCTGCTACGGGGCATTGAGCCATCTAATTATGGTAGATTGTTGTTTTTACGTGGTATACCCAAACTTTAATCCAACAAAATATGCTCAATTGATCTCAAGTGTATAAATTTGGAAAAACTAATTATATGAATCACCTCTGACAATTTTCAGCAAAAATCCTGCTGGTCAGGGAAGAGCCACATATTTCGATTAATTATAGTGAAAAAACTAACCATATCATGACTTTACAAGTAAAAAGCCTCGACGAATACAAATCGGCCTATCAGCGCAGTGTTGACGATCCGGAAGGATTTTGGGCAGAACAAGCCGCCACCTTTAGCTGGCACAAAAAGTGGGATAAAGTGTTGCAATGGGATTTCAAGAAGCCCGATGTAAAATGGTTCCTCGGTGGAAAGCTCAACATTACAGAAAATTGCCTGGACCGACACCTTGAAGAACGCGGCGATAAGGTGGCCATCCTTTGGGAACCTAACGATCCTAATCAACCCGCTAAAACCTATACGTTTAAAGAATTGCACGCAGAAGTGTGCCGCTTCGCCAATGGACTAAGAGCCATGGGCGTTGAAAAAGGCGATCGCATTTGCTTCTACATGCCGATGGTGCCTGAACTGGCGATTGGCGTGCTAGCCTGTGCCCGGATAGGTGCGGTGCATTCGGTGGTTTTTGCCGGATTTTCTGCCTCTGCCCTGGCTGATCGCATTAAGGATGCTTCCTGTAAAATGGTGATTTGCTCGGACTACAATAGCCGTGGTCCAAAGACCATTCCGGTAAAGGACGTAGTTGATGAAGCCATCGCCATGGATTGTGAAAGCATCGAGAAAGTCATCGTGCAGAAAAACACGGGCGAATCCATCTCCTGGAATGACAAACTGGATATCTGGTGGGACGATGTGGTCAAAGACCAGGCGGATCAGTGCCCGGCTGAAGTGATGGATAGTGAAGACATGCTTTTCATTCTCTACACCTCTGGTTCTACCGGAAAACCCAAAGGGGTAGTGCACACTTGCGGAGGATATATGGTATATACTTGTTTTTCATTTAGTAATGTTTTCCAGTATAAGGAAGATGATGTGTACTGGTGTACCGCCGATATTGGCTGGATCACCGGACACAGTTACATCGTGTACGGACCATTATTGGCAGGAGCCACCACCATTATGTTTGAAGGCGTACCAACCTATCCCGATGCCGGTCGCTTCTGGCAGGTTTGCGAAAAGCATAAAGTTACCCAGTTTTATACTGCACCAACGGCTATCCGTGCCCTGATGGCTCAGGGTGACAAGTACGTTGACGGATACGATCTTAGTTCCCTGAAGGTGATTGGTTCCGTTGGTGAACCCATCAATGAAGAAGCATGGGAGTGGTACAATGAAAAAGTCGGAAAAGGCAAGGCACCGATCGTAGACACCTGGTGGCAAACCGAAACCGGTGGTATCCTTATTTCACCGCTGCCGGATATTACTGATACCAAGCCTTGTTATGCCTCCTACCCATTGCCCGGTATTCAGCCTGTACTGGTAGATGCTGATGGCAAAATCGTGGAGGGTAATAACAAAGAAGGATTACTGTGTGTGAAATTCCCCTGGCCGTCCATGATTCGGACTACTTACGGTGATCATGAGCGTTGTCGCCAGGTGTATTTTTCTGCTTTTGAAAATATGTATTTCACCGGTGATGGTGCCCGCCGGGACGAAGACGGACGCTACCGAATTATTGGTCGTGTTGATGATGTGATCAATGTTTCAGGTCACCGGATGGGTACTGCTGAAGTGGAAAACGCCATCAATGAACACCCCAATGTGGTAGAGTCGGCTGTAGTGGGCTATCCTCATGATATAAAAGGGCAGGGCATTTATGCCTATGTGATTACGCAGGATGAGGTAGTTGACGAAGCTGCTTTTGAGAAAGAGCTACGCGATGTGGTTACTCAGGTGATTGGACCGATTGCCAAGCCCGACAAGATTCAGGTGGTTTCCGGATTGCCAAAGACCCGCTCTGGTAAGATCATGCGCCGAATTTTGCGGAAAGTGGCCAGTGGTGACACCTCCAATCTGGGGGATATTTCCACATTGCTCAATCCGGAAGTAGTGGAAGCGGTAAAGGCAGGAGCCAAAAAGTAGGTCATCAAAAAAATGAACGACGAACTGGCGTGAAATCTACCAACACAGCATCGATCAGCCCGAGGAATTTCTGCGAAAAATTATGAGATCTATTGCAGATGGACAGTCCTTCAATCCTCCCTCCACTATCGAAGATTTGGGGGTGCTGGATGAATTGCAAACCCTGATGAAAGATCAACACATCGGTAGATTTGGAAATCCCAATGCGGGAAGATGATTTTTTGAATTTCTGATTATAAACCCCAAACTGAATGCACTTTATTTTGGGGTTATTTGTTTTGACAAATTGATCCGGATAGCCACTGAAAATTTTTATCTTGGCAGGTAAACGCCCATATTTATGAAACGATCATCAATCCTTGCCATGATGTTATTGCTCCTGGCATGTCAACCCAATGCTACAACATCCGAAGAAGGACAATCTTCATCTTCAGAGGAAGATACGGCCTATCCCATCACTCCGGTGGATATTCGCCACGTCAAAGTCACCGATGAATTCTGGCTGCCGATTATCGAAACGGTTCAGGAAAAAACCATTGAATATGCCATTGATAAATGTGCGGAGGAAGGCCGTTTTGACAACTTCCTCATTGCCGGTGGTCAGATGGATGGGGCAGTAAAAGGAGCAATGCCCTTTGATGATACGGATGTTTACAAGATTATTGAAGGGGCTTCCAATTCGCTGATTAGTGCCCCCAATCCTGAACTGGAAATGCTGCTGGATTCACTCATCGGCATTATTGCCAAGGGACAGGAGGCGGATGGTTACCTGACCACCTGGCGCACCATTGATCCGGCCAGTCCTCCGGCACCCTGGGTCAAGGTCAAGGAAGGCAAGCGCTGGGAGTCACTGGAGGCCAGCCATGAGTTGTACAATGCCGGACACCTTTACGAAGCGGCTGTGGTGCACCATCAGGCTACGGGAAAAAGCAACTTTCTGGATATAGCTCTGAAGAATGCCGATTTGATGGTGCAAACCTTTGGCGAAGGAGAAGGTAAAATCCATACGGTGCCCGGCCACCAGATTATTGAAACCGGGCTATTAAAGTTGTATCAGCTTACGGATAAGGAAGACTATCTTACCTTGGCTAAATACTTTCTTGATAATCGTGGCAATCCCGAAAATCACGAATTGTTTGGTCCTTATTCACAAGATCACATTCCGGTTGTAGAGCAAGCTGAAGTAGTCGGACATGCGGTGCGTGCGGTATATATGTATGCTGCCATGACCGATATTGCTGCCATCGAAAAGGATTCGGCATACCGAGCAGCCGTCGATCATCTATGGCAAAATATGGTGGAGAAAAAAATGTATCTAACCGGAGGCATTGGCGCTCGTCACGAAGGCGAATCGTTTGGTGACAACTACGAACTCCCCAACCTGACGGCCTACAATGAAACCTGTGCCTCCATCGGCAGTGTTTATTGGAATCACAGAATGTATCGCCTTACCGGTAATGTGGATTATTACGATGTGATTGAACGGACATTGTACAATGGTCTGATCTCGGGGCTGTCATTGGATGGAACCCACTTTTTCTATCCCAATGCCCTGGAATCAGATGGCGTGTACAAATTTAATCAGGGCGCCTGCACCAGGAAGGGGTGGTTTGACTGCTCCTGTTGTCCCACCAACGTCATTCGTTTTATTCCGGCTATGCCCGGCCTGATTTATTCAAAGGCAAAAGATACACTATACGTCAATCTCTATGCATCCAGTGAGGCAGAGGTGGCCTTAAGGGACCAAAAGGTGGAGGTGATTCAACAAACTGACTATCCCTGGGACGGAGATGTAAAACTGACCCTCAATCCGGAGAAGGAGGGCCCGTTTACCTTGAAAATTCGCATTCCATCCTGGGCCCGTAATGCGGTGCTTCCCGGTGATTTGTACAAATATTTAACCCTTTCTACTTCCAACACCAGTATCAAAGTAGGTGGGGAAACCTTCACATCTGAACCTGGAGAGGGGTATTTTACGTTGACAAGAGACTGGAAGAAGGGAGATTCTGTGGAGATTCACTTTCCCATGGAAGTAAAAATGGTAAAGACCCATGCAAAGGTAGTGGAAAATGTGGGTAAAGCTGCTCTGGAATACGGGCCGCTGGTGTATGCCGTAGAGGAGGTAGATAATGCCGATGATTTTGATCAGCTGGCACTCTCAGCTGCTGCTGCGTTTGAGGTAAGCAAAGAAGCAGATTTGCTGGGAGGCGTGAATACGCTGAAAAATGAAAAACTAACAGCTATTCCTTATTACGCCTGGTCAAATCGGGGAATAGGGAAAATGAAGGTCTGGTTGCCATTGAACTGATAAACATAGTCTCAAGAAATGAAAGATTGTACCATACTTTTACTACTTTTTATAGCCCTGAACCTGGGGTGGGGCTCGCTGGCTGCTCAGGATGATTTAAGTAGAATTTCAGTGAAGGGCAGCGATTTTGTCAACGCAAATGGCGATGTGATCGTTTTGCGTGGTGTGAGCAGTAGTGATCCGGATAAACTGGTGGAGGATGGCATTTGGGGTAAGCCCTATTTTGAAGAAATTGCGGATTGGGGCGCCAACCTGGTTCGCTTTCCGGTTCATCCCAGAGCATGGAAAAAGAGGGGCGGGGAAGCCTATTTAAAAATATTGGATGATGGTATCCGGTGGGCAACAGAACTAGGGCTTTATGTGATCATTGATTGGCACAGTATCGGCAATTTGCGCACGGAGGTATTCCAGGCGGATATGTATGATACCACCAAGAAAGAAACCTATAACTTCTGGCGAACCATTGCCCGGAAATATGGGAATCATCCAACGGTGGCCTTTTATGAATTGTATAATGAACCCACTACCTTCAACAACCAATTAGGGACTTTGACCTGGGACTATTGGAAGGAGCTGATGACAGAGATCATCACTATTGTGCGAGCCAATGGAGGTGAGGGTATTCCGCTGGTGGCTGGCTTTAACTGGGCCTATGATCTCACGCCGGTAAAAGATCAACCGCTGGAGGTGGAAGGCATTGCCTATGTGAGTCATCCCTATCCGCAAAAGCGGCCACACCCCTGGGAGGAACACTGGACACGGGACTGGGGTTTTGTCAAGGATAAATATCCATTGATCCTTACGGAAATTGGCTTTTCCGGAGCAGATGACCCCGGGGCGCATGTGCCGGTGATTAGTGATGAGTCTTATGGTGAAGCCATCACCAATTATTGTGACCAAAAGGGCATTTCATATGTAGTATGGGTATTTGACAAACAGTGGGCACCCCGTCTGTATGAAGATGACCAATATACGCCTTCGCGGCAGGGGCGTTTTTTCAAAGAGCGATTACAACGCCAGTAATCGACGCAAGTGCTACTGTGATGAAAGCAGAAGTTCTTTACTGATAAAAAATCAAATAGAATTTACCCAACTGAATAAAAAGTATTTCATATGAATCTTCAACCAATTGAAAGACGTAGTGGCCTGACACCGCAAGAATTTGAGGAGGAGTATATCAAAAAGAGGAAACCGGTGATCTTTACCGACCTTGCAAAAGATTGGCCGGCTACTGAAAAATGGACATTCGATTATTTTCGTGATAATTATGGAGATATCGAAGTGCCCTTATATGACAACGAATTCCGTAAAGGAGGCAAAGATTATCTGACCCCCCGAAAGAAAATGAAATTCGGGGATTACCTCACGCTGATTGAGAACGAACCCACCGAATTGAGGATGTTTCTCTTTAATATCTTTAAGCCGGTTCCTGAGTTAGCTAATGATATAAAAACGCCCACCATTACGGATGGCTGGATGATGAGTTTGCCATTTATGTTTTTTGGAGGCCAGGGGTCGAAGGTGGATTTGCACTACGATCTCGATTGTGCTTCGGTTTACCTGACGCAGTTTCAGCGGAGAAAACGCGTCGTCCTTTTTGCGCCCGAGCAGAGTCCTTATCTTTACCAGCATCCTTTTACGGTACAAAGCTCCGTTTCCGTAGATAATCCCAACTTTGATAAACACCCGGCCCTGAAACGCGCCAATGGTTATGAAGATGTGATCGTACACGGCGAGACGCTTTATATGCCCAGTCAGTTTTGGCACTATATGTATTATGAAGAAGGTGGATTCTCTTTGAGTTTACGTACCCACAGCACCTATACCCGCTTGCGAGGGGCGTTCAGGGTTATGCGGCATTTCGCGGTAGACAAAGGCATGAATATGATCCTTGGCGAGAAGTGGTCGGATATCAAAGAGAATCTTGCACAACGCAACGCCGCCGCCGCATTAGCGGTTTGAAAAAAATGATTTTTAAATTTTTGATCAGCAGTAGGCTTGTTTGGATTTCCATTAGCTTGCTGTCGGCATTTTAGGATTGTAGGTATGAGAATATTGGTTACCGGTGCCGATGGGTTGTTGGGCAGCAATGTGATTCGCTACTTGCTTAAACATCGGCATGAGGTGGTTGCTTTTTTACTGGAAGGAAGTACAGCCGAAACGATCAAAGGATTGGCCGTCGAATTTGCCTTTGGGAATTTGTTGGACAAAGAAAGTCTCTGCCGGGCTATCCGGGGCTGCGATATGGTCATTCATGCCGCCGCCAATACCAGCATCTGGCCCGAACGTTCAGAGCTCGTTCGCCGGGTAAATATCGAAGGAACCAGCAATCTGGTGGAGGCCGCGCTGGAAGCAGATGTCAAACGAATGGTCTATATCGGTACTGCTAATTCCTTTGGCTTTGGTAGCAAAGAAAATCCCGGAGATGAGACGCGTCCTTACTGCTCTGCCAAATACGGTTTGGATTATATGGACTCCAAATGCGAAGCCCAGCAGTTGGTTTTAAAGGCTGTAAAAGAGCGTCATCTCCCGGCGCTCATTCTCAATCCCACCTTTATGCTGGGCCCTTACGACTTTAAACCCAGTGCCGGGGCCATGATCAAGGCAGTCTATCAAGGGAAGGTGCCGGGCTACACTGGTGGTGGACGAAATTATATCGCGGTCAAAGATGTCGCTCATGCTGTCGTCAATGCCCTGACGATGGGTCGGGTGGGGGAGTGTTATATTTGCGGGCATCGCAACCTGAATTATAAAGAGGCCTTTCGCTTAATTGCCCAAACCATTGGTGTCAAGACGCCATCCATTCCCATCCCGGGAGCCGTCAGCAAAGCCTTCGGAGCGCTGGGTACCTGGTATGGCCGCCTTAGCGGAACTGCTCCCACGGTGAGTTCAGCAATAGCCCGCATTTCAGCAGATGAACATTATTTTTCCGCTGCAAAAGCGATTCGTGAACTTCAACTTCCTCAGTCCGACTTGAGGATTGCCATTCGCGAAAGCTTCGAATGGATGCGCGATCATGGGGTACTTGATCGCTAAGGTTGTATATTCACGCAAAACAACCGACTATTGAGTTATTTAAAAGATAAAATTGTTGTCATTACCGGATCCAGTATGGGTATCGGTAAAACCATGGCCCGAATGATGGGAGCACAGGGAGCGCGGATTATCCTGAATGGTCGCAATGAAGAACGCCTGCAAAGCGCCCTGCATGAATTGGGAAATGAAGGTATACATGTGCACGCCATTCCCGGCGATGTCAGTAAAGTTGGAGATTGTCAGCGCCTGATCGAGCAGACCGTCAAACTTTTCGGCCGGTTGGATGTACTGATCAACAATGCAGGGATTTCCTCCGAGGGCAGATTGGAAGAGATCAACCCAGATACATTCAAGAAAGTCTTGGATGTGAATGTCCTCGGTTCGGTCTATCCCAGTCAATGTGCTATCCCGCATTTAAAGAAGACCAATGGGCATCTAATCTTTATCGGGAGTGGGGCCGGTATCCGTGGCCTACCAAATTACTCCGCTTACTCCACTAGTAAGATGGCCCTGACCGCTTTGGCCGAATCCTTACGCATCGAATTGCAGGGCAGTGGCATACACGTGGGGCTGGCCTATGTGGGCTTTACCGAAAACGATCCGGATAAGATGGTCTATAATAAAGATGGGAAACTCATTCCCCAACCCAAGCGCGATTTTGTAAAACCGGAGCCTCCCGAGCGCGTAGCTGGTCGCATCATCGAGATGATCGAAAAACGGCGCTTTAAAAGGGTATTTTCCACCCTCGGAAAACTCAATGCAACGATCAATCGGTGGGTACCTGCGCTGGGTGAGTTTATTTTGCGGCGAAATTTTCGTAAGCAGAGGTAAATGGCCAGCCGCAATAAGCTTTTCTTCATGGATACCAATTTTAAGTAAAAAGGAGGAATTACCAAAGTGCTTATGCTGCAAATGAGTATTGTCATTTTCTTCTTTTTGTTTAGTGGCACAACTAATTCACACAGAATTCATGCTTTATTCATGCTCGTAAGGCCTTGATGGGTGATGTTTGTAGAAAAACAAAGAACGTCACTTATGAAATGGATCACCCTTACTTTTTGTCTTTTATTTCAAACTTTAAATGCCAGTTCTCCTTTCCCTTACTCCTTCACTTCCTGCATTAACTGGATAGCCAATGAGGCACCACCTAATCCACTATTTACTCAGGTATTTACCGGGCCTGTCGCCACCAACCTGAGTGTGAATATGGGGAGTAGCTGGGCAGATTACAATCAGGATGGTTTTGTTGACCTATTGATTTTGGGTGGAATAGGAAATAATCAATTGTATCGGAACAATGGCGATGGTACCTTCACGCTCGATGATGGCATTATTTCCAATGATGGTGGTAATTCAAGTGCCGCTGTTTGGGGCGATTATGACAATGACGGCGATCTGGATGTGTACATTAGCAATAACCCTCCGGCAACGGAACCGGCCGAGACAAATTTTCTGTATCAAAATAGCGGAGCACCGGATTATACTTTTACAAAAATCACAGAAGAAACGCCGGTGATCGATGCCAACCATACCTGGAGCAGCTCCTGGGTGGATTACGACAACGATGGTGACCTGGACCTGCATGTTCCGGAAAACCGGCATTTGGGTGTTGACTATTTTTATGAAAATAATGGTAGCCCGGACGATAATGGTCACTATTTCACGGCCATCACCCCTTCATTTGTCACCCCCAATCCGGAAAGTTCGGGCGTAGCCTCCTGGATAGATTACGACAATGACGGCGATCAGGACTTATTTTTGATCAAAAGTGGAAGAACCCTACCGGAGGGTAGTGAGGACAACCGTATGTATCACAATAACCTTACCGAAACCGGTGAACTTGATTTTCAACGGGTGGTTACTGCGGAGATGGTCACTCATTTTGATCTGGATTTCCAGGCCAGTTGGGGTGACTATGACAACGACGGTGATATGGACGTCTATCTTGGGAATTTTGACAATAGCAATTACCTTTATCAAAATGAAGGTGATAGCTTGTTTACCCGAGTCACCGAAGGCGATGCAGTGACCGACAATACCCGAACGCTCGGCTCTACCTGGGGCGACTTTGACAATGACGGCGACCTGGACTTGTATGTTACCAATGTTGGACAAGTATCCGCTTACTATCAGAATGACGGCGAAGGAAATTTGTTGCGATTGAGTGGCACGGTGGTTGGTCCTCCGGCCATTAATATTTCCAGTTGCCAAAGTACTTCCAGTGCCGACTACAATAATGATGGTTACCTCGATATTTTTGTGGGCAATGCCGCATTTTCCAATCAAATTCTTCCCGACTTTCTGTACCGCAATAATGGTGGAGAACAAGGCTTTTTACTGCTGACTTGCCAGGGGGTACTCTCTAATCGCAGTGGCATTGGTGCCAAAATTCGCCTCAAGGCCAACATTGACGGAGCGGATGTTTGGCAAATGCGGGTGATCTCGGGAGGACCTACCGGCGATCGGGCACAAAATAGTCTGCGGGCGCATTTTGGTCTTGGTGATGCAGCCATAATCGACTCCCTGGTGGTTGAGTGGTCCTCCGGACAGACAGATATTTACACACAGGTGAATACAAATCAAATTTGTACGCTAACCGAAGGCCAGGGCAGCGATTGTCTGCTGACTTCGGGAACCGGTACAGTAAGTCATGTTTTTAGGTCTTTTACGATTGTCAACAATCCGGTAGAAACAGATACACTGGAGGTGATATATGAGGTTGAAGATATGTCTAGTCTTGAATTCTTCCTGTTTGACGTCAGCGGAAATCTTTTGCGTAAGCAGAGCACCAGCAACACCGGCCGATTTCAGATGGATATTTCCGACCTCTCTGCGGGGAGTTATTACCTGCAATTAAGGACATCAGCGGGCAAAACCGTGAAGAAGATCATTATTTTATAATCATCGTACATCAATCATTACCATGCAACAAAACAATTTTTCACACCTCATCAGAAATGCGACTCCTTTGACATTAGAAGTTGAGGATATAAGCTACTGATCCAAAATCAGGATGAGAAGCGGAGATAAAAGCTTGCGCTTCGGACTTCATTTGGTTCAACCTTCCACAAGCCTTCACCACCGTTGAAGGCGTCAATGTTGCAGGACATGGGCTCAATAGCAATGGCTCCGCGATAGGGTGGGGTGAAGACTTGTAAAAATTGGTATTTATCAGGGCCGGTTTCCATCTGGCAACTCAATGTTCCTTTTTTACTTTTTAGGAAAAAAGTAGCATTGTCCTCCTGGTTGGAAAGCACAAAACCATTATCAAGAACGGTCGTACCCACTTCCTTCGGGCGCAGAAAATCTTCAAAAGGGTAGCGTTTACCGGTGGGAATCATATACTGGTCTACCCCGATCATTTCGCAGGGGGGAAGTTGCAATTGCGTTTCACCGATGGATTCAGCGATGGCAAAATAGGGATGCCAGCCGAAGCCAAACGGGATGGTCCGGGCTCCAGTATTGGTTACCGAAAGAGTAATGGTTAATTTGTCCTCATCAGTGATCTCAAAGAGAGCCCGAAACTGAAAAGGGAAGGGATAATAGTCTCGGTCTCCGGGGTAGTCATACCGGCATATGATCTGAGCCCGATCCTGCTGGCATTCCAGGGTTTCTATTTCCATTGGACGGTCCACCCCAAACCCATGTACAGCCGCCTCATTCTGCGGATCATTGATAGGGAATTGATACGATTTGCCCTGCCAGGTATACCGACCTTCTTTCAATCGATTTGGAAAGGGATAGAGTAATACATTTTTATACCATTTGTTGATGTCAACCTGTATCGGTTCGTCGTATCCGTCGAGAATATTTACGCCGCCAAGGCGTGCCTCCAGCATACAGGCACCAAAGTCGGGTAGGAGGACCAGCTGATTCCCCCGATCATTGCTGATCGTCCAGCGCGTATATTTCCCGAAAGGGCTTTTTGTACAGTGATACATGTTTATTCTTCTCCTGTTTCGGCGGTCTTGACTTCCTCCAGCAGCCGCAGATATACGCCATTCGACCAGCCAAAGCCATCCTGTACGGGGTATTCTCCGCCGCCTGCTTCGAGCGTCATGTCAAGTACATTATATTTTTCAACCATCTTGCCGGTATTGTGGTAAACCTTGTCATTCAGGGCAATCCAACGGCGGGCCAGGGTATCGGCTACTTCGTTGAAGCCGTAATTTTTGAGCCCCCGATAGCTGATCCATTGCAGTGGTGCCCATCCATTAGGTGAATCCCATTGCTGACCGGTAATGTTTAGGGTTGATACCACTCCGCCGGGCTTGAGAAAATCGCGTTGCAATAAGCCGGCGGAAGCTTCTGCTTGGGCGGGCTCGGCCATTTCAAAAAACAGTGGATACATGCCCGCCAGAGAAAGGGTACCCGTAAAGTCGTCCTTCACATAGTCGTAATCCTGAAAATACCCTTGCGTATCATCCCAGCAATAGCGGATCAGGGCATCCAGGCGTTGGGCAGCTCGTTGGTTGAAGAGATCAGCATTCTCAATATCGCCTTTCTGAGAATAAGCCCCTTCTATGGTCTTTTCCAGTTTATATAGCAAGGCATTGAGGTCAACGGGAATGATCTCCGTGGTGTGGATGGTCGACAGTTTTCGTGGATTACGGAGCCAGCGACTGGAGAAGTCCCAGCCTGATTCGCAGGCGGCCCGCAAATCGGCGTAGAGTTGATCTTTTGGCCGGTCGGTTTCGGCAGCGGTTTGCACGTCATCGCGGTACATTTCGGCCCGGGGGGTATTACCGGCATCCCAATACCGATTGAGTATACTGCCATCTTTCAGCCTGACCAGGTGTTTACTCACGGGCGATCTCTTGCTCAAATCCTGCAACCCATCCATCCAGAATTGATATTCCGTTTCCAATTGCGGCAGGTACCTGGAGTAGATTTCGTCCCCCTTTTCGTCGGCCAGCAAGCCAACCATCAAGGAATAGAAAGGTGGCTGGGAGCGACTGAGGAAATAGGTGCGATTGCCATTGGGGATAAACCCGATGCTATCAATGAGGAAGGAAAAGTTGTCGACCATATTTTGGATCATCTCCACTTTCCCATCTACCTGCAGGCCCAGCATGGTAAAGTAGCTATCCCAATAATAAATCTCCCCAAAGCGGCCACCCGGTACGACATATGGGTGGGGTAGGGCGATGAGTGTGCCCGGGTTATCATCTCCCGGTTCGCGCGTCAGTACCGGCCACAGGGCATTGATATGCTCCGCAGTCGAGCGCGAGGTATCGCTTTCAAAGCCCGAAGCGTACTGTCTCGGTTTATCAAAAAACTCTTCCACAAAAGCAGCCAGGTCAAAGTTGATTTCCGGGTTGTTTTTTCGGGTTTCATATTCGGCCAGGATCTGGTCAGTAGGATATTTAGGAATAGCATCAGCGAAGGTTTTTCCATCGGGAAAAATTTTGGCCATTTGCACATCGACAAACAGTTGACCATAGCGTAGCTCGGGAGGAAGGTTTTGTTTGTTTTCCTGGTACGTCATTGCTTCCTTGGTTTCATTTTGCTGGCAGCTTAGCAGGAAAAGCAAAAGCAATAGGGGTAAGGTATTTATTCGCGACATATTTAGATATTGTTGTAATTTCATGGCAAGATAATACTTCATTTGCGACCAGCGAAATATATTGGTTGCACTCAAAATTACGCCATCACGCTTCTCGATGAAAAGTGCGTAGGATGTGAAACGCGGTAGTCTTCAAATTGTTGCTGGTTTGCGCCATGGCTTCGGCCAATGATTGTGGTCCCTGAGCGATGGAAAAGGCTGCTTGCAGGCCCATTTGTTTAATGGCTTCCGGAGGTGCGGTCAATTGACCACATAACGCAATGACCGGTATCCCGTATTGTTGTGCCTTTTGGCAAATGCCACCGATGAGTTTTCCCCGCAGGCTTTGTTCATCCAGTTTACCTTCCCCGGTCAGTACAAGTGTTGATTTTTGCAGATGTGATTCAAAACCAGTGAGTTGCATGATGGTCTCCACTCCGGGCTTAAGAGTAGCTCCCAAGAATGCAATGGCTCCGGCACCCAGTCCCCCGGAAGCTCCGGCACCAGGAAGTTTGGAAAAATGATGATCGGGAAAAAAAGTTGCAAATTGTTTTAACCCTTCATCCAGCACGGTGATGGTGGCCCCATTGGCACCTTTTTGGGCAGCATATACGTGTGCTGCCCCTTCCGGACCGTAAAGGGGATTGTCAACATCGCATAAAACATCAACCTGAATTTGATGAGGCTTCAAACGTCTTTGGGAATTGTCAATTTTGTCAATTTTATTCAGGCTTTCGCCAATGGGACTTAACGCTTTACCAGCCGCATCATAGAAGCGATAACCCAAAGCATGAGCCATGCCGATGCCAGCATCATTCGTGGCACTGCCACCGATTCCGAGCACTACTCTCTTGGCTCCCTGCTCAATGGCGTGTAAAAGCAATTCTCCCGTTCCCAATGTAGTCGTTTGCAAAGGGTTTTTCTCCTCATCAGTCAGCAAATCCAGTCCGGAAGCCTGTGCCATATCGATAAACGCCGTTTGACCATCGGGCGATAGCCCGTAACCTGCAGAGACCTCCCGGAAAAGCGGATCGTGTACCGTGGTCGTTATCCAGGTGCCACTGGTGTTTTGGCTTAATACACTAGCCGTCCCTTCTCCGCCATCGGCCATGGGGAAAAGATGAACAGTATGGCTATTGTTGGCCAGCCGAACGCCCATGGCAATGGACTGGCAAACGTCTTTGGCAGATAGTGATTCCTTAAAAGAATCGGCGGCAATTAAGATATACATGGAAGTATTTAGATTTCAAAAACCTTTTTTACAATTTGCTGTTTGGCCTCCAAACATGGTCATAAACCAAGTTAAGCAAAAAACATGATTGTACGGAAATCAATGGCTGCTTTAGCCGTCCTTTTTTGTAGTCTTCACCTACTGATGGCACAAAACGGTGTCATCAAGGGCAGAGTTACGAATGCCATCAATAATGAGCCCATCGGTTTTGCCAATATCCTGGTGATGGGGACCGATCTGGGGACCACGACCGATATTGACGGGAACTATGAAATTACTGAATTGACGCCCGGACTGTATAACGTTCGCGCTACCTACCTGGGTTTTCAGGAGATCACGAAATATGAAATTCAGGTGAGTCCGGCCAGCCCCGCAGTAGTCGATTTTGCAATGGAAGAGGTGGCGGAGCAGTTGGACGAAGTGGTGGTTAAGGCTTCTCCTTTCCGCAAAACGGAAGAGAGCCCCGTTTCGCTACGCACGATTGGCGTGGCAGAAATCCAGCGTAACCCCGGAGCCAATCGCGATATTTCCCGTGTAGTACAATCTCTGCCGGGAGTAACTTCTACGGCTTCTTTTCGTAATGACCTCATCATTCGAGGCGGAGCGCCCAATGAAAATCGCTTTTACCTGGATGATGTGGAGGTGCCCAATATCAACCACTTCGCTACCCAGGGCGCTTCCGGTGGTCCGGTGGGATTGATCAATGTCAACTTCATTCGCGAGGTAGATTTTTACAGTGGAGCCTTTCCTGCTAACCGGGGAAATACGCTTAGCTCGGTCTTTAACTTCCAGCAACGCGATGGCCGGGATGACCGACTGGGGGGTACATTTATGGTGGGCGCTACCGATATAGGATTGACCCTGGAAGGACCAATCGGTGATAAGACTACTTTCCTGTTTTCTACAAGGAGATCATACCTGCAATTTTTGTTTAAAGCCATTGGCTTGCCCTTCCTACCTACTTACAATGACTTTCAGGCCAAGGTGAAATACAAGATCGACCAAAAGAATGAGTTGACCTTCATTGGCCTTGGAGCGATTGACCAGTTTAAGCTCAACCTCGACGCCAATGAGACCGAAGATCAACAGTATTTGCTGGATCAATTGCCCGTTTCACCACAGTGGAATTATACCAATGGACTGGTGTATAAGCACTTCAACAACAACGGCTACTGGACCTTTGTATTGAGCCGGAATATGCTCAACAATGAAGCCAGGAAGTATTTCCAAAATGATGAAAGCAGCGAGGACAATCTGATACTGGATTATCGATCACAGGAGATTGAAAATAAACTGCGTATTGAAAGAACCAATCGGCTGGGTAGCTACAAGTTGAACTACGGTGTGGCCTACGAATACGTTAAGTACAATAACCGTACTTTCAATAGGATTTTTACCTCATCCGGTCCACAAACCATTGATTTTCAGTCGAGTTTTTCGATGAATAAATACGCCGCTTTTGCGCAATTAAGCCGTACGTTTCTCGATGAACGGCTGGTACTTTCCGCTGGCTTTCGGGCAGATGCTAATTCCTATTCCGATGAAATGAGTAATCCGCTGGACCAGTTTTCGCCGAGGTTTTCGCTGGCCTTTGCCTTTACTGATCGGCTGGCCTTTAACTTCAATACAGGCATCTATTACCAGCTGCCTCCCTATACGGTACTTGGATATCAGGACATGGGGACCTTTGTCAATAAAGAAAACGGCGTGAAATACATTCGCAGCAACCACCTCGTCGCAGGACTGGAGTTCAACACAGCATCCAGTTCCAAAATCACGGTGGAAGGATATTATAAGCAATATGGGAATTACCCCTTCCTCTTGCGTGACAGCATTTCCTTGGCCAACCTGGGGGGCGACTTCGGCGTGCTGGGTAATGAACCGGCTGTATCTACTTCCGAAGGACGGAGTTATGGGCTTGAATTTCTCTTCCAGCAACGTCTGTATAAGGGCTTTTATGGAATCGCTGCTTACACCTTGGGTAAAAGTGAATTTAAGGACAAAAGTGGTCAATATGTACCCTCCTCCTGGGATGCCCGCCACATTATCAATCTGACGGTGGGCAAGAAGTTTAAGCGAAACTGGGAAGTTGGTATCAACTGGCGATTCCAGTCGGCATTGCCGCGAACTCCTTTTGCCGATGCCTCTTCCCTGGTGAGCAATTGGGATGTCAACAATCGGGGTATTCCCAATTATGACCAACTAAATAGCCTGCGCACCGAAGCCAGTAATACCATCGATGTGCGCGTAGACAAGAAGTGGTTTTTCAAAAAATGGAGTTTGAATCTTTACCTTGATATCGAGAATCTGACCGGTAATTCAGTGGGGACCGAGCAACTAATTCTAGATCGACCATTGGACGAAAATAATATGCCCATTGGCGATGGCATGATTGTGAACCCCGATGCGCCTGAGTCCGAACAGCGCTACAAACTTAAAACCATCAGTGATGCGCAGGGCACAGTGTTACCGAGTATCGGCGTGATGATCACCTTTTAACTGCTATGCTCCGTTTGATTCATTAGCACAATGCGTGTGAGTACATAACCACCGATGAGGCTAATGATCAAGCCTTCCATAAAGATAAAAACACTGGCAGTCACTGGTGTAAGGTATTCACCAATGGGGGTCTTGTCCTTAAATTCAGCCATCAGGTGGGGTGATTGATCCAGAAAGATCATCAAGAACACTGCGAAAGGCAAGATGCCAATTACAGAGGAATAAATAGCCATGGCCACACCATTGAGGTAGTTGTCCTGTGATTTGGGAAACTGCTCTTTATAAGCCTTGATGGCCATGTACATGATGCCTATATGGATAACGCCGTTAAAAATACGGAGGTTAAAATTTTGACTTTGACCCAACAAGTGCATGACCAGAAAAAAGAGGGTAAAGCCAGCAAACATCATGATACCGTATTTGATCGCAAGAGTTCTCATGGCTTGAGTTTTAGTGGAAAGAATAATCTTCTATATTTTAATAGAATTTAAGCTATTTTGTTCGATTTTCCCACCATTTTTAGAATTAAATCTACTCATTGTTTCGATGCAGCTCTTCGCAACCGGTCATTGATGGCACGGCCCAGATCGAGCTCCGGCAGCAATTCGGCGATGATGAGGTCGATTTCGAGTCCGTCCAGATAGCGCAATGCGGAGAATAGCTTCTGGGCCGCCTCGCGAAAGTCACCGGTAGGGGAGAGCACCAATTGTTGGTGAGCAGGCAGGTGGCTGAATTGTTTTTGGAAGGAAAGGATTCCTATTTTTTTATCCTTGTTTTCTTGCACAAGCTTGTCAATGTTTCCTAAAATCAGGGGTACTCCAGGGGCATAGTGACTCTTTAGCATACCTGGCGCCTGAGGATTGGAGGAGGAATGGGCTTTCACCTCTACGGTGCCGATGATGGCTTCAATGGCTTCAATGGCAATGCCTCCTTTGCGGTACACCACAGGGTGACCTTCTTGAAAGCCGATGATGGTGCTTTCCAACCCCACTACACAGGGACCTCCGTCGAGGATATAAGGAATCTTATCGCCCAGTTGTTGATCTACGTGATGGGCTGTGGTGGGACTGATGTAGCCAAAGGGATTGGCGCTGGGAGCGGCCAGCGGAAACTCCAGTTGGGCAAGCAGTTGCTGTGTGATCGGGTGATTGGGAATCCGTACCGCTACCAATGGTGAACCAGCCGTCACGAGATCTGGAATAATGGGTTTCTTTTGCAATAAAAAGGTTAATGGGCCGGGTAAGAAGGCTTTTGCCAAATCCTGGGCCAGGGCTGGGATTTCCGCCACCCAGGTTTCCAGTTTCGAAAAGTCGTTGGTGTGAATGATCAACGGATCAAAGCTGGGGCGATTTTTGACTGCAAAAATGGTGGCCACCGCTTTACGGCTCAAGGCATTGCCCGCCAGTCCGTAGACGGTTTCCGTTGGAATGGCTACAACCTGTTCCTCACGAAGGTAGCTGATGGCTTTATGGATATCCGTTCCAATCATAATGGCCACAAAAGTAAGATAAGATTTTGTATTTTGCTCGCCGGGTGAAAACACCTTTTATTTGGCTATAGCCAAACCAATCACTGATTTAAAATACCAACTATGCAATTTAATTCAAAGGTGACATTTCTTTTCTTATTTCTGTTCATTTTATTCAGTTGTCAAGACCAAAAAAGTGAAGTGGCAACAAAGGTTTTTGTGAATGGAAATATTTACACTGTTGATAGTCAAAGTTCTCGTGTTGAGGCAATTGCAGTAAAAGATAATCGAATTTTGGGCGTAGGAACAAATGAAGAAATTGAAAAACTGAAAGATGCCGAAACGGAGGTGGTTGACTTGCAAGGAGCTTTTGCGATGCCTGGCTTTATTGAAGGACACGGACACTTTTCTGGCTTGGGCAGCAGTTTAATCAACCTTAATTTTTTACGCTCTGAGAGCTGGGATGAAATTGTGCAAATGGTCGCTGAAGCCGCTAAAAGTGCTAAACCCGGCGAATGGATTGTGGGAAGAGGATGGCACCAGGAGAAGTGGAATAAACCACTGGACAAAGAAGTGTTGGGATACCCCTACCACGACAAGCTCAGTGAAGTTTCTCCCGATAACCCGGTGATGTTGGGCCACGCCAGTGGTCATTCTTTGTTTGCCAATGCCAAAGCGATGGAGACAGCCGGAATTACGGTGGAGACGCCTAATCCAACAGGTGGAGAGGTCGTTAGGGATTCACGTGGTGAAGCGATTGGCGTATTTGAGGAAAGGGCGATGGGATTGATCAATGACGCTTACAAAAGTTACCTTGAAACCTTACCCGAGGAGGAAAAGCGGGAGCAATGGATGAAAGGCATTCGTCTGGCCCAGGAGGAGTGTTTGAAAAAAGGCATTACGACCTTTGAGGATGCAGGTTCAAAATACTACGAAATTGAGGCCTATAAGACCATGGCAGAGAATGGGGAATTGGATTTACGACTTTGGGTTATGCTCCGGCATTCTTATAAGGAAATGAATGGTCACCTGGATAGATTTCCAATGATCGATGTAGGTGATCACTTCTTCACCTGCCGGGCCATCAAAACGGAGGTGGATGGAGCGCTTGGTGCCTTCGGGGCATGGTTGCTGGCGCCTTATGAAGACAAGCCTGGGTTTGAAGGCCAGAATACCACCAAAGTAGAAACGGTGGACAGTATTGCCGAGCTGGCTATCACTCACGATATGCAATTGTGTGTACACGCCATTGGTGATCGCGCCAATCGGGAAGTCCTGAATATCTTTGAAAATATGCAGACGAAGTATCCCGAAAAAGAGGATTTGCGTTGGCGAATTGAACACGCTCAGCATCTCGACCCGGCGGATATTCCGCGCTTTAATGAACTGGGAGCTATTGCCTCAATGCAAGCCATTCACTGTACCTCTGATGCTCCTTTCGTGGTGAAGCGCCTGGGAGAAAAGAGGGCAAGAGAAGGAGCCTACCCTTGGCGTAGCCTGTTGGATGCCGGCGCTGTGGTGACCAACGGAACCGATGCACCGGTGGAAGATGTTGATCCTATTGAGAGTTTTTACGCATCTGTAACTCGTAAAAGGGCCGATAATGACATGGATTTTTTTCCCGAGCAGGCGATGAGCAGGGAAGAGGGTATCTACGCCTATACCATGGCCAATGCCTACGCTGCATTTGAGGAAAAGCACAAAGGCTCTCTGGAACCTGGAAAGCTCGCCGATATCGTGGTGCTTTCCGAGGATCTGCTCACTTGCTCTGAGGAAGAGATTCTGGAAACTGAGGTGCTGATGACCATCGTAGGGGGAGAGGTGAAATATAGGAAGTAATATGAGCTACAATAATGGCCGGAGTCTAAATCTGAATTTCAACCGCTCCCCATTCCTGCGGACCACCAGCCGAATGCATTTGCCCGTTTTCTTCCGAAGTTTCCTATTCATATCTTCAAGAGAGAAGAAAGATACTGGCCAGCCATTGATTTTTTTTACTTCGTCGCCCTTTTGCAGACCAACCTCTTCAGCTGGACTGCCGGGTACCAGGTATAGAATCGTGTAATTATTGAGGCTGACACCTGAAGCGGCAAGGGAGATACCGCTTTTGTCATATTGAAATTTTTCATCGAAGTGGCGGTTGGGCTTCAGGTACATCTTTGATCGGACATAATCGATAATAATGGTAAATCGAAAAAGCAATTGATTGCCGATGATCCCATTTCGATTATTGAGGAAATCAGGGTCGATATCCGGGTTGGTGTCCTGAAAATTAGTCAGCACCTGAGTCAGATTATAACCACTCATATCTAATTGTGAGATTCTGCCCACATAGCCTACCAGAAAACCGCCTAGTCCCATGCCAATATTGCTTAAGATTACATTGGGAGGCAGGTGAAAAGTGGAGTCAGTATCGGTATGCAACAAAAGCGCAAGGCTCGCTCCGGTATCAACCAGAAGTTTGACATCGGATTCCTCCTGTTGATCCTGAAAAAGAGCATCGGCAAAAAGATAGGGTTTGTTGCGCTTTAACTCAACGGGAATTTCCCGAAAATCCTGGGGTGGTGAAAAGTATTTGGGATCGTAGAGTGTGATCACCCTGCGTTGGTAATTGACTTTGACGATAAAGCGTCGGAACAAGTCTGCACCGAGAATGCCCTGCACGTTTACTCCCGCGAATTCATCAAAGCGAAAGTAATCATCTTCCAATACCAGAATGGAGTGATTGAAGAAAACGATATTGTTGATCTTTAAGTGAATGTCGTTGGCCAGGTAAGCAGTAAGCTCGGTTTTCATATCCGACCCGAGGACTTTAAACTCACGGAGGTAATTAACATTCAGGAGATCCGTAATTTCCCTTTTGGTGAGGATAGTATGCTCCGCCCCCGTGTCAAAAATGAATTTCAAAGGAAAGGTGCGATTGAAGATTAATTTGACAACGATAAAGTTATTAACGTATTCAAAGGGTATATCGACCTTACGGGCTCCCTTGAGGAGAGACATGTCATGGATTTGCCCAAAAACCAGGGTAAACGAGCTGCAAATGAACAAAGCAATCGTCAGGGGTAATTTCATTGCCGGATGTTTGATTCATTAACGATTAAGATACAATTAATGTTGATGGGCAGGCAACTATTCAAGCTGCAATATCGTTAATTGTAGTGTTAATAGGATGTTAAGGCATAATAAAATTTGGTTATTTTGCAATAGCTAAAATTCTTTTGTGCTATTCTTGGTTTTATCAAACTTATTTGTGACTTTTGCTAATCGGTTAGTGTCAAACCAACACGTAGTATTAGGCATATTTAACCGGAAATCACCTCATAGACTTGAACATAAAAGATTCATCCCAGGGAACTTCAAATGTGTTGAAGCAGATTCCAGAAAAAGAAGAAGATTACGACCTTGATCCCAAGGCTATAGTTAAAAAAAATTATAAGAATAACAGCTATATTTTTTCTAACTAAACCAATGTAGTGTATGAAACTTAAAGTCAACTATTTTTCCAAATGGTTATTGGTGGTAATGGCCCTTGGATTGTGCAACTTTGCCTTTGCGCAGCGTGCAATCAAAGGGACCATTACTGACGAAAATACCGGAGAACCCTTGATTGGAGCCAACATTCTCGTAGTTGGAACCAGTACAGGTACCATCACCGACTTCGATGGTACTTATTCCCTCAATGTTCCAGAAAGTGGTAAGCAACTCGAAATATCCTACACAGGATACACCACCAAAACTGTCGATATTGGACCGGAAAGTACGCTCGATATCCAGCTTTCTGCCGGTGAAGTACTCGACGAAGTTGTCGTTGTGGGCTACGGCTCTGTGCGCAAGACTGACGCCACGGGTGCCGTTACTTCCGTTACGGAAGAAAACTTTAATAAAGGTGTTGTGACCTCTCCTGAAGAATTGATTCAGGGCCGGGCTGCTGGTGTGCAGATTACAAGCGCCAGTGGTGAGCCAGGTGCCGGTATCAATATTCGTATTCGTGGTACATCCTCAGTACGTAGTGGCAACAACCCATTATTTGTAGTAGACGGTGTACCATTAACGGGGGATGAGTCTTCCGGTGAAGGTACCGATTCAGGATTGGGTAGAAGTTCTGCACGTAACCCATTGAACTTCCTGAACCCTAATGATATTGCCAGCATCGACATTCTCAAGGATGCATCCGCCACAGCGATCTATGGTTCACGTGGCGCCAATGGTGTAGTAATCATTACCACTAAGAGTGGCCAGGCAGGTTCTGGTTCTCTGGATTATTCTTACTCCTTGGGTGTAGCAAGTGTGGCCAACAGGTATGATCTGTTGGGACGCGATGAATTCCTGGCTGCTTATGCTGAATTCAACGGCCAGGCTGCTGCTGCAACCCTGGATGGTGGTGCAGACACCGACTGGCAGGATGAGTTGTTCCGTACTGCTTTGACTAACAGCCACAACATTTCTTACGGTGGTGGCAATGACAAGAGTAATTACCGTTTTTCCCTGGCCTACTTTGATCAGGAAGGTGTTGTGCTGAATAGTGACCTGAAGCGAATTTCTGCTCGTTTCAACGGTAGTAGAAAGTTCATCGATGATCGTCTGACCATTTCTACTCAGCTAACTGTGGCCAACAACCGCGACGGTAACGTGCCAATTACAGATAATGCTGGCTTTAGAGGTGACTTGATGGGTAACATTCTGAAAGCAAATCCTACTCAAAGTCCACGTAATGCAGATGGTACATTAAATCAAAGCCTGGGAAGCTTTAGTGCAACCGAGCCTAACCCAGTGGCTATCCTGGAGTTGTCAAAGAGTTTTACCAAGACCCTGAGAGCACTGGGTAATATTTCCGGTGAATTGAAGCTTACTGATGGTTTGAGCTTTAAGACGGTATTAGGTTTTGATCGCTCCATTTCTGAGCGTAGAGACGCTTATTCAAGAGATCTTTTGTCTGCCGGTATTCTCGGCGAAGGTCGTTTGTATACCACCGATGTAAGTTTGAACAACACTTTGTGGGAAAACTACTTTACCTACAATAAAGACTTTGGAGGTGTAAGCCTTACCGCTTTGGCTGGCTATTCTTACCAGAGCTTTGAGTATGCTGCTAAAGGCTTTGAAATGTATGGTTTCAGAACCAGTGACCTGGATTTGATGATCAACAACATGAACTCTCTGGAGGTTTTGAACTCTGACGGGGTACAACAAAATGCTATCGTTCCAAGAGGATCTAGTAGTACTAAGGACGAGTTACAGTCGTACTTCGGACGGGTAAATCTTGGGTTCGCCAGCAAATACTTGTTTACTTTCACCTTGAGAGCAGATGGTTCTACCCGTTTTGGTTCAGGAAATCAGTATGGTTACTTCCCTTCTGCGGCCTTCAAGTGGAGATTGATCGACGAGGCATGGGTGCCTGAAGTGTTTACTGACCTCGGCCTGAGAGTTGGTTACGGTTTGACCGGTAACCAGGAAATTCCTCACAACAGATACCAATTGCGCCAACGTTATAACGACTGGGATATCGACGAAGGTGGAAACATCAACGGAGGTGGTCTAGGTTCCGTGGCTTTTGAAAACCCAGACCTGAAGTGGGAGTCTACCAGCCAAATTAATTTTGGTATTGACTTTGGGTTCTTGAATAACCGCGTTTCTGGTTCTATTGATCTCTACCGCAAGAACACCAACGATCTGTTGTTCCAGGTGCGTAGTGCTCAGCCTGCTCCAAATCCATTTACCTGGACTAACCTCGATGCTGATGTTGTCAACCAGGGTATTGAATTGGGCTTGAATATTGTTGCAGTCGATAAGTCCAACTTTGACTGGAACATTATGGCCAACTTTGCCTACAACGACAATGAAGTGAAAAATTTTGCAGGTTTGGTAAATACTGGCGAAATTAGTGGACAGGGTCTGACTGGTGCTTATGCACAACGTATTGCAGAGGGACAACCACTGTTTGCTTACTTCCTGCGTGATTTCCAGGGCTTTGATGCCGAAGGAATCTCTGTTTATGGAGATGGTGACTTCCAGCAATTTACCGGCGAAAGCCCACTGCCAACGATCAACACGGGCTTGACAAACTCGTTTACAATTGGTAATTTCGACCTTAGTATATTCTTTACCGGACAATTTGGACACTATATTTACAACAATACCGCCAATGCCTTCTTCACCGCTGGTTCTTTGGCCAACGGGCGTAACGTCACCACGGATGTTCCAGGTAATGGAGAATCCAACCTCAACGCACCTGACGTTTCCACTCGTTTTGTTGAAAATGGTTCCTTTGTTCGTTTGCAAAACGTATCTCTGGGATACAACTTCGATTTGAAGAGTGACGTGATTTCTCGTCTGCGCTTGTATGTAACTGGCCAAAACCTTGCTGTTTTCACCGGTTACAGTGGACAAGACCCAGAGGTAAATGTCAATAAAGCCATTGATGGAGTGCCATCTTTCGGCATTGATTACACCACCTATCCAAGAGCTAGAACGATTGTATTTGGTGCAAATGTATCGTTCTAACCTGGATCGTATTTTCTAACTATAAACTAAATCAGATATGAATATTCGTAAAATATCACAATTCTTCCTTCTGGGTGGACTGGCGGCCTTTGGCTTTACCGCTTGTACCAACCTGGAGGTGGAAGAAACCGATTCGATTGTTCTTCAGGATGCAGGTGGTGGATTTGTGCCCGGTGATCCTGCGGAACTGCTTAACTCGGGTTATACCGACCTGGGGGCTTACACCGACCAGAACAACATTTATGCTTTGGGTACCCACCCATCTGACGAAATGATCCCACCAACACGTGGTGTAGACTGGAGTGACAACGGTGTATGGCGTACACTGCACGCACACACCTGGGACCCCACACACTCAGCAGTGCTGGGTGCCTGGAATCAACTGAATGAGCGGGTGTTTAAGGCCAACCAAATTTTGGCTTCAAATCCGAGTCCGGAGCAGGAAGCAGAAGCCAAGTTTCTGCGTGCGTTCAATATGTACCTGGTGATGGACTACTTTGGAAAGGTTCCTTTCCGTGAAGTAGACGAAGGAGTAGAGGTTGACCCTAAGGTGTTGAACCGCCAGGAGGCATTTGATTTTGTATTGCAGGATTTGACCGAAGCGTTGCCCAATTTGCCAAATACCGGGCCGGCTGCTACCAATCCTCGTGCTACGCAGGCTGCTGCAAACGCCATGTTGGCTCGTCTGTATCTCAATAAGGCCGTATTTACTGCGGCTAATCCAGAAGGTCCATACACTTTCGATGCAGCAGATATGACCAAAGTAGTGGAACACTGCGACGCCGTAACTGCGGCCGGTTATAGCCTGGAAGATAATTACTTTACCAACTTTACTACTGATGCATCTACTGAGGTCATCTTCACCAGCCCATCTGGTACACCTCAGAATCGCTGGATGATGACCCTGCACTACAACCAAAATCCAAGTGGTTGGAACGGGTTTGCTACACTGGCTGACTTTTACGCCAAGTTTGATGATGCTGATCAGCGTAAAGGCCAGGATGCCACTCCTGACGGATCCGCGTTTTCCGGTATCGGTCTTGGATTCCTGGAAGGACAGCAATACGATGACTCTGGCGCAGAAATCATTGATGAGCGTACACAGCGTCCATTGCAGTTTACATCGGATGTACCACTTGCCGGTGCTGCTACCGACAAGGGTATTCGCGTAATCAAGTATCACCCTGCTCGTGCGGGTCAGTACATCATGTTGCGCTACGGCGATGTGGTACTGATGAAAGCTGAGGCCATCATGAGAGGTGGTTCTAGCTCAGATTCAGCCCTTGATGTAGTGAATGACCTGCGTGCCAAACGTGGAGCTCCTGCTCTGGGTTCTCTTGACGAGGGCGCAATGCTTGACGAGCGTGGCCGTGAAATGTATTGGGAAGGAACACGTCGTGCCGACCAGATTCGTTTTAATACATTTAATAAAACCTGGGGTGAGAAGACCAATACAGAAGCATTCCGCGTACTGTATCCAATTCCACAGCAGGCGCTTGATTCCAACCCGAATCTTGAGCAAAACGCTGGTTATTAATGACAATTGCGGCTGGCGTCAAAGTGATCTATGATTTTGATGCCAGCTCATGAAAAATATTATTCCAAGAGGCTGCCTAAAACATCAAACCTGGGCAGCCTCTTTTTTTATAGGATACCCACCTGCCTATTCCTGATTGGCCCCAATAATCACTAGATTTGTAGAAAAAAAGAGCTTTTATGAGAATATTTGCTGCCTTGATGTTTTGCCTCTTTCTAGCCAGCTGTGCTACCGAAGAGAAAGATCCTCAATTATTTGAAAAAGTGTCAGCGGAATCCTCTGGTATTCACTTCATTAATGAAGTAGAGAATACAGAAGATTTTAACATTTTTAGCTATCGCAACTTCTACAACGGGGCCGGCGTGGCCATGGGCGATATCAACAACGACGGGCTTACGGATATTTACTTTACCAATAACCTTGGCAAGAATAAGTTGTTTCTCAATAAGGGCAATTTCCAGTTTGAGGATATTTCTGAAAAGGCCGGCGTGCAAGGGACTAAGGCCTGGAGTACCGGTGTAGTGATGGTCGATATCAATAACGATGGCCTGTTGGATATATACGTCTGTAATGCGGGTTATGTAAAAGGCGATGATCAGGAAAATGAATTGTTTATCAATAATGGGACCACCGGAGAAGATGGACTTCCTACTTTCACTGAAAAGGCGGCTGATTACCGCTTGAACGAAAATGGATATACCACCCACGCCGCCTTCTTTGATTACGATATGGATGGCGACCTGGATGTTTATATTCTCAATAATAGCTTCATTCCTGTCAACACGCTCAATTACAGCAATAAACGAGAACTTATGGCTGAAGACTGGCCCGTTCGAGACTTTCTGAAGGGTGGGGGAGATAAGCTCCTGCGCAATGACGAGGGCCAGTTTACCGATGTGACGGAAGAGGCGGGAATTTATAGCAGCCTCATTGGTTTTGGTCTGGGTATCACCATTGGTGATATCAATGATGACCATCTGCCGGATATGTACGTCTCCAATGACTTCTTTGAGCGGGACTACCTGTATGTCAATCAAGGGGATGGTACCTTCAATGAGGAGATCAAAGACTGGATGGAACACCTAAGTCTTTCTTCTATGGGGGCTGATATGGCGGATATCAATAATGACGGTTATCCCGAAATTTTTGTCACCGAAATGCTTCCCGATGATGATTATCGGTTGAGAACCAAAACACTGTTTGAAAATTACAATACCTATTCACTAAAGCTGGAGCGCGATTTCTACCATCAGTACATGCAGAATACCTTGCAGCTGAATAATAAAGACCGCACTTTCAGTGAAATTGCCTGGTACAGTGGTGTTTCTGCTTCCGATTGGAGTTGGGGTGCGCTCATGTTTGACGCCGACAACGATGGCTACCGCGATCTCTATGTTTGCAATGGTGTGTATCACGATGTAACCGATCAGGATTTTATGGACTTTTTTGCCAATGAAGTGGCTCAAAAAATGGCCCTCACCGGCAAAAAGGAGGAAATGTCCAAGATCATTGAACGCATGCCATCCGAACCGCAGGTCAACAAGGTCTTCAGAAATAATCAGGACCTGACCTTTGAGGACATTGGAGAAAGCTGGGGCTTTGATGAACCTTCGTTTTCCAATGGCGCAGCCTATGCGGATCTGGATAATGATGGCGACCTGGACCTGGTGGTGAATAACCTCAACCAGGAGGCATTTGTGTATAAAAACAATGCCGAGTCGATACTTGATCATCACTATATCACCGTCAATCTAAAGGGCAATAGTGACAATACTTATGCCATTGGTTCTAAGGTGTACCTTTATCGCGGAGATGAGGTCATTAATTTTCAATTGATCCCTACTCGGGGATTTCAGTCATCCGTTGATTACAAGATGGTTTTTGGTTTGGGAGATCACACCAAAATTGACTCGCTTGTGGTACTGTGGCCAAACCGTGCAAAGACCTTATTACAAAATCCACCGATTGATACCATCCTGACGGTAGACTTTAACGCAGTTGATAAAATGGCCAATGGCGACATTCAATTGCGTAAAGCAAATCCACACAACTTCCTGCAAGAAGTAGATAGTCCCTTTGAAGTGCACGAGGAAGATCGCTACATCGACTTTTATCAGGAGGGATTAACCATGCGCATGCTCTCACAGGAGGGGCCTCGTACGGCTACTGCTGATGTCAATGGAGATGGGCTGGATGATGTATACATTGGAGGGGCCAGCGGTTATGCTGGGCAATTGTACCTGCAAACGGCCGATGGTTTTCAGGAGGCTTCCCAGGAGGCTTTTAATAAGGCCGCCCCTTATGAAGACACGGCAGTAACTTTCTTTGATGCCGATGGAGATGGAGATGCGGACCTTTTTGTTGGCTCGGGAGGCAACAACTGGCCAGCCGGTTCACGTCCCATGCAGGACCGGATTTATATCAATGACGGAGCGGGCAATTTCTCTCAGCTGCCGGAACCCTTCCCGGTCAATGGGATGAATACCGCTGTAGCCCTGCCGTACGATTTTGACGAGGATGGTGATCTCGACCTCTTCGTGGGCAGTAGAAGTATTCCTGGGACCTATGGTATGCCGCCGCGCTCTTATCTGTACCTGAATCAGGGCGATGGCAAATTTACGGATGCGGCGATGCAAATAGCACCGCAGTTCCAGGATTTGGGCATGGTGACTGATGCCCTGTTGGTCAATTTATTGGGAGATGAAAAACCGGAATTAGTTGTAATTGGAGAATGGAGTAGCCCGCAAATTTTTGAGATCAGGGATAGAAGGTTAGAGCGTGTTGCATCCAACTTGAATGACTATTCTGGCTGGTGGTATACCCTGGAGGCCGCTGACCTGGATGGGGACGGCGATCAGGATTTGGTGATGGGCAACCGGGGAGAGAATTTCTACTTTTCCGGCTCCAAGGAAAAGCCGGTTAAGCTCTGGCTCAAGGATTTCGATAATAACGGAGATGTGGAGAAGATCATTACGCAGACTATCGATGGCAGAGACATGACGGTGCCGCTGAAAAAGGAGTTGACTTCGCAGATCAGTAGCTTGAAAAAGCAAAGTTTGAAGCATACCCAATTTGCCGAAAAGGCCATCCAGGACCTGTTTCCCCCCGAGGTGTTGAATGATGCAATTGTCCGTGTTGGTAATTATTTTAAGACCTCCATTGCCATCAATGAAGGCAACGGTCAGTTTACCATGAAACCACTTCCAAAGGAGGTGCAGTTTAGCTGTGTGTGCGGCATTTTCTGCAAAGACCTCAACGGTGATAATCAACCCGATCTGGTGCTGGCCGGCAACGATAGTGGCTTTATGCCACAGTTCTCCAAGCTCGATGCCAGTTTTGGACACGTACTGATCAATCAGGGCGACGGCACTTTTAATCGAATGGAAAACCGGGATGCAGGGTTCTTTATCCGTGGAGATGTCAAGCAGTTTTTGCCGGTGGAGATAAGGGGAGAATCCTACCTTTTGGCGACAATCAATGAGGCGAAGCCTAAGTTGTATAAAGTTGAATAAATCTCTGATGTGATGCGAAATTTGCAAATGGTTAGAAATTCATCTCTATTGGTGCTGTTGCTATTTGTTTGTAAAAATACAGCCAGTGCACAGCAATTATCCCTTTTTGAGGGAAGGTATGTCACCATGGAAGGAAAAACTGTTCCCGGTTTTTTCAACCTGGAGGACCTCAGTGATAATGTCATTTATTACTACAAAGATCAAAAGGATACCAATCCCGTAAATTTATTTCCGGGAACCACTCAGGAAATCTTTTTGAATGAGGAATTACATATTCTTTCAGTGGAAATAACTAACACAGGTATAGCCGAACAAATTTTCATTTTGCAAAAATTGACAGGAGAAATCAATTTTTATGCTGGGAATTCTGAATTAGAAGGGGACATATTCTTCATAAGTTCAATAGATCATCCAGAAATTATCAGGATCAACAGGCAGTCTCCAGGCATATTTCTACAAAATTATTTGGGCGAATGCCAACATGCAAGTGAACCTCGTATAGTTCGCTACTATGAAAATACGCTCCTGAAAGAAATCCAGCGGTATTATCAATGTCTAGATCAAAATTCAACCTATAGGGTAGTAGGCAATTTCAATTCATTAAGCATAGGTTTCGGTGTTCAGGGCATTGGTTTCCTTTCAAAGTCCAGAATCATGGGGCCTTTCCAAGGTGAATATGCCATTACATTAGGAGGGGGAGTCGGATCAGTGATAAGGCTTAAATTATCTAATAGCCTAAGTCTTAATGTTGGGGTGAATTACGTTCACAAAGTCATCTCTCAACCCGATTCAATTGATTATATTAATAGTAGTGGAAGAATAGTTCCAGGTTACCGTGCCCCGATTAAACTTAAATACAGTCCTTTGGCAATTCCACTAAGCATAACATATTATTTTAATAAAACAAATAGAGAAGTGTTTCCGGTACTTAGTGTTGGAGCTTCCTATGTTCATTCAGGAAAGGTAAAAGTAGTACAAGGATTCCCCAACAGTAGTAGAAAAGAATTAAATCCAAGAGACCAAAACACTTCTTTCTTCATTGAAGGGGGGATAAGTAGAGCAATAAATAAAAGATCGAGTATTGAGTTAATGCTTAATTACACCTATGAGTTAGAAGCACTTATTGAGGCAACCGGGGGGGCTTTGGCTTCCACCAATCGTTTGGCATTGGTTCTTGGCTATTATTTTTAGGATCAAGATGTATACCACAATGAAGCTGTGCCTCGAAAGAGTAAATAAACGAGTGAGAATGAATCAGTTTTTGGTAAATAGAATATTGTTATTCACCTTGCTATTTCCTATAGTAGGGACTGCTACCGCAATAGGTCAAGCGGAGCGAATGAATACTGGCCATTATCTGGATAGTGAAGGGAAGAAGCAATATGGAAGTTTTAGCTTTGCTAACCTTTCCAGTAATGTGATTCATTTTTATCATAATGATGGAGATGCCGCATTGAAAAAGCTATTTCCGAATGATGTTACCGAAGTTTTTATTGAAGGCAATCCCGAAATTGTCATCTCCACCACCGATGTTACTTATGTTGACAATACCGAAACGATTTTTATTGTTCCTAAATTAGTTGGACAATTCACCTTCTACGAAGGCTTTTCCAGCGAGGAAGGCAAACTCTTTTTTATCAAGACGAATGACCGGCCCGAAGTCGTGAGAATCAACCGCCAATCACCGCGACGGTTCTTTAAGACTTATCTTGGCGAATGTGGTAATGAAAGCTACAAACCGATCCCGTATACCCGCAACAGCCTGCTCAAAGTGTTGACGGATTACCACGAATGTCTTTATCCCAACCAATCCTACCACGTTTTTGCTCAGGAGTTGAATCCGCTGAAGCTTAAATTTGGCGTTAATGCTTTTTTATCAACGGCCAATCCTACGCTGACGGGGCATTACAAGGGGGATTATGAGTCATTTACTACAGGAGGGATTGGCGTCACCTTACGGCTAAACGTTACGAGTAGTTTTTCGCTCAACGCGGGGATTAATTATTTGCCTAAAACCATCTTTCAACCCGATTCTGTAGATCACAAGATCGGCTTACCCATTGGGCAAACCTATTATGAAGTCTATTATCGGGCGCCGATCAAACTGACGTATTCCACGCTCGAAATTCCCTTGTCATTTAGCTATCATTTTTACAATAAAAAGCGAAATTTTGCCCCGTTTATTAGTGCCGGCGCTTCGGTCTTGATTCACTTTAATCGAGAGGTGGTCAATGATTTTGGTTCCTGGCAATACTCGGTTCCTGCCTTTCCAGATGGACTTGATCCGGAGTTTCCGGAGCTTACAGGGGGAATGATGAACAATAAAGCCTTCAGTCCCGGCTTTTTTATGGAGTTGGGACTAGCCAAAGTATTATTTGAAAAGGTGCAGTTGGAACTTTCAGCCAGATACACGTATGAGATTGATTATTTCAAAACCAGAGACACCGGAACCAGAGTGCTGACCAATCGAGGGTCAATTGTATTAAGTGCTTACTTTTAGCAATGCAAAAGGTAGGAAACGAAAAAACAAAGTGTATGAAACAGCTAAAATATATCACCGTTTTCTTCCTCATTTCGGGCCTGATGGCTTGTAATGAGGGACCGGTATCTGAAAACACCCATAGCGCCTCTACCCAAACCCAGGTAACTGGTGATCCACAATTTGAATTACTGACTGCCGAACAAACTGGACTGGATTTTGAAAATATACTGACTTATTCCACCGACTTCAATGTGTTTAACTACATGTATTTTTTTAACGGTGGAGGGGTTGCCGCAGGCGATTTCAACAACGACGGTCTGGAGGATCTGTATTTTACCAGCAATATGGGCCCCAACAGTTTGTTTCTGAATGAGGGTAACCTGAAATTTAAAGAAGTGACCGAATTGGCTGGAGTAGCGGGGCTCAATGGCTGGACCTCGGGCGTCTCGGTAGTGGATATCAACAACGATGGCATGCTGGATATCTACGTCTCTCAATTGGGAGATTATCTTAAGATGCGGGGACACAACCAGCTTTATGTCTGCCAGGGCATTCAGGATGGCATACCGGTGTATCAGGATCAGGCGGCCTACTATGGGCTTGATTTTGTGGGGTTTTCCACTCAGGCGGCCTTTTTTGATTACGATCTGGACGGCGACCTGGATATGTACCAACTCAATCATTCCCTGCACCAAAATGGCACTTTTGGGCGCCGGAAGACCTTTGAAGAGGTCCATCCGACCTCTGGGGATAAGTTGTTTCGCAACGATGATGGTCATTTTGTAGATGTGACCCAAGAGGCTGGTATCATCAGTACAGTCATCGGCTATGGATTGGGCATTGCCACCAGCGACATTAATCTCGACGGATGGCCGGATATTTACATTGGTAATGATTTTCATGAAAATGACTACCTCTACATTAACCAACAGGATGGCACTTTTAAGGAGGTACTGACCGAGCAATTGAAACACACCAGTCGCTTTTCGATGGGGGTGGACATAGCAGATATGAACAACGATGGCCTTAACGAGATTTTTTCGCTGGATATGTTGCCTTCTGATCCCTTTATTCTGAAAAGCTCGCTGGGAGAAGATGGTTACAATATTTACCAGTTTAAGCTGGGCTATGGCTACAATCATCAATATGCCAGAAACAGCTTACAGCTCAATAATGGTGATGGCACCTTCAGTGAAATCGGGATGTTTAGTGGTGTTTACGCAACCGACTGGTCATGGGCACCCTTGCTGATGGACTTCGATCACGACGGCCAGCGCGATATCTTCATCTCCAATGGCATTCCCCGCCGCATGAACGATATTGATTACATCAAATACCGCATGAGTGATGAAAACCTGGATTGGAAGTCCAACAACAACTACATGCAGGAGGAAGACCTCAAGATTATTGAGATGATGCCCAAAATCAAGCTGTCGAATACTTTCTTCCGCAATAAGGGTGATCTGACTTTTGAGAATATTGGAAGTCTTGTGAAGAACAATAAAATCAGCTACAGCAATGGTGCTGTCTATGCCGATCTGGATAATGACGGTGACCTGGATGTGGTGGTCAACAATATTGAAGATGCGCCATTCTTGTATCAAAATCTGGCCATGGATCAGGATGTTGCTGATCGCAACTATCTGGATTTGAAGCTGGAAGGTCCGGCCAGCAATAAAAATGCCATTGGCGCAAGAGTGATCGTATTCAAGGGTGAGGAGCGCCTGGTGGAGGAGCAATTTCCCGCCAAGGGATATCAGTCGAGTGTCCAGTTGGGCATTAATATGGGCCTGGGTGCGGTGTCTGGCATAGACTCCATAGTACTAGTTTGGCCAGATGGCACTTATCAGTCACTTGCGGATGTCGTTTTTAATCAAAAACAAACCATCACCTGGAAAGCGGGCCTGCCTAAATTTGACTTTCAGGCTTTTAGGCCTAGAATCCAAACCGATTACAACTTTGTGGATGTTACTGATAAAGTGGGACTAGACTATCATCACGATGAAAATCCATTTGTAGACTTCAATCGGGAAGCGTTGATTCCTCACATGGTCTCGGCCGAGGGACCGGCTGTAGCCGTGGGAGACGTCAATGGAGATGGTCTGGAGGATGTCTTTTTTGGTTCTTCCAAATACAAGCGTAGCCAGCTGTATTACCAGCGCAAGGACGGTACATTTTATGAAAATACCCCACAGAGCATCATTGCCGACAGTACCTTTGAGGATGTTTCTGCGGTCTTTGCCGATCTGGAAAATGACGGCGATCTCGATTTGGTCATTGCCAGTGGTGGAAATGAATTCAAAGGCAACGCCGAGCCGCTCAAACAACGGGCCTACATTAATGACGGGCAGGGTGGCCTGACCGTTGACAAGTCCTTATTTGGAGATATCCACATGACCGCCGCCGCAGTATTGGCTACCGATTTTAATCAGGATGGGCTGGTCGACTTTTGCTTTCCCGGACGAGCCGTACCGTGGAATTACGGAGTGATCCCTGAGTCTTATTTGTTTGTCAACAAAGGCAATGGACAGTTTGAAGACGTTACCGACCAGGTGGCTCCCGAATTGCGTAAAGCTGGTCTGGTCAAAGATGGCACTTGGTACGATATTGATCAGGATGGTGATGAGGACTTGATTCTGGCGGTGGAATGGGCACCGGTACAGGTTTTTATCAATAATGGGGACTCTTTCGAAAAACGCGAAATTGGGCCTGAAAAAGGTTGGTGGAATTTTGTCTTGCCCTACGATTTTGACCAGGACGGTGACGTTGATTTGCTTGCAGGTAATTTTGGTAAAAATTCCCGTTTCCGGCCTTCCGCCGATGAGCCTTTAAAGTTGTATGTTAATGATTATGACGATAATGGGCAAATTGAGCAAATCCTTACCTACCACCTGGCTGGCAGGGAGATTCCCTTTGCCAACTACGAAGAGCTGACCCGACAGATGCCCGAACTGAAAAAGAAATACCTCTTTGCCAAGGATATGGCCGCGGCCAATTTAACGGATATATTCGGGGCGGAAAAATTGGCGGAAGCCAAGGTTCATGAAGTGACAACACTCACCAGTATGTATTACGAAAATACGGGAGAAGGGCTTAATTTTACAGCCCATGAATTGCCCAGTGCGCTGCAATTAACTTCGTTAAATACAGCTTGTACGGGCGATTTTGACGGCGACGGAGAGGTGGAGGCCTTATTGGGTGAAAACTTTTATCATAGCAATATTGAAATGGGACGTTATGATGCGGGTTATGGGCACATATTGGCCGTAGGGCCAAATGCGAAATTCGATGTACAGTCCGTTGGTCAATTGTCTGTCGATGGGCAGGTACAGGCCATCAAAACAGTTTCTGTAAAGGGAAATCCACTGATTCTGGTGGTGAAAAATGATGAGCCGGTAGTCGTCATCAAAGCAGTCAGGAATTCCTCATTGACCATGAAGTAGGAAGTAAGCAATCGGCGGGTGCGAGATCGTTTTCCGACCGAATATTTATCAATAAAACAAGCAAAATATTATGATACGCAAAGGGATTTTATTGTTGTTGCTGGGTGTAACAATGATGAGCTGTGAGGAAGTGAATCCCAACTTTCAGGAGGAGGCACAAAATCCGGAATTCTTTCACCGATCAGTAAAGGAGTTATCCGATGTGATCGTACACGATATCTTTTCGCCACCGGTAGCCAGTCGGATTTATGCTTATCCGAGCATTGCTGCCTACGAGGTGATGATCAACGCAAACGACGATTATCAAACCCTGGAGGGGCAATTGACGGACTTAAAAGACGTGCCCAGGCCGGAAGCGGATCAGGAGTACTGTTTTCCACTGGCAGCGGTACATGCCTACCTGACTATGGGGAGGGCTTTGATTTTTTCAGAGGATACGATCGCAGCATTCCAGCAGCAGATTTATCAGGAGTTTAAGGACCTGAAAATGCCTGGTGATGTGTATGACCGTTCTATGGCCTATGGACAGGCTGTGGCGGACCATATCAAGGCATGGTCAGGGGAAGACAACTACAAGGAAACCCGCACGGCTCCGAAATACACCATTGATCCGGACAGCAAGTGGCGTTGGCAACCGACGCCACCAGACTATATGGATGGCATCGAACCACACTGGAAGATGATTCGCCCTTTTGTGCTGGATTCAGCCAATCAGTTTGTGCCACCACCCCCAACTGCCTTCAATGTTGACCCTAAGAGTCAGTTTTATGAGGAGACCATGGAGGTGTATCAGGCGATGCAAACCAGTGATAAGGACGAACGCCTGGAAATTGCCAAGTTTTGGGATTGTAATCCTTATGTTTCCCACCACATTGGCCATGTGATGTATGCCACCAAAAAGATCACCCCCGGTGGTCACTGGATTGGCATTGCCATGATTGCCGGTAGGTCATCAGGAGCTGATTTTATGAAGACGGTGCAAACTTATACTTTGACGTCAATTGCACTTGCTGATGGTTTTATCAGCTGCTGGGACGAAAAATACCGCAGTAATCTGATTCGCCCGGAAACGGTCATCAATCAGTATATCGATGAAGAGTGGAAGCCCATTCTACAAACACCGCCATTCCCTGAATACACCAGTGGGCACAGCGTGATTTCCCGTGCAGCGGCGACTGCCTTGACCTCGATTTACGGTGATAATTTCCATTTTGTTGACGACACTGAAGAGGAGTACGGCCTGACCGTGCGGGAGTTTGACTCCTTCTACGAAGCTTCGGAAGAGGCCGCAGTAAGCCGTCTTTATGGCGGTATTCACTACCGCCCGGCTATTGACAATGGGGTGGCTCAGGGTCAAAAGGTCGGTGACTTTGTGGTAGAGAATGTCAAGATGAAGAAATAGGTTGATGGAGTAAGGTAGAGTGCCTAAGTCCCCAAACCTACGACCTAAAGCCTGTTACAATGAAACTACGATACATTGGATTGATTCTGGGACCGCTGCTTTTTCTGACTATTCTGCAACTGCCACATCCGGAGGAGATGCAACCAGCGGCCTGGAAGGTTATAGCCGTTGCTGTATTTATGCTTTGCTGGTGGATTACTGAGGCCGTCCCACTGCCGGTCACGGCCTTGTTGCCGATGGTTTTACTGCCCTTACTGGAGGTCAAAACCATGGAAGCCGCCGCGGCTCCTTACGCCAGTCCGATTGTCTTTCTCTTTATGGGCGGCTTTATGCTGGCACTGGCCATGGAGCGCTGGAATTTGCACCGCCGCATTGCCCTGGGTATCGTTCGCATTACCGGCACCAATGCCAATGGCATTATCCTCGGCTTTATGTTGGCCACGGCCTTTCTGAGCATGTGGATCAGCAATACTGCTACCACGGTGATGATGCTGCCCATCGCTGTTTCGGTTATCGATTTATTGACCAAAGACAATACACATTTGCCACGCCAGAATGTACGCTTTTTTGCATTAAGCATGATGCTGGGCATTGCCTATGCGGCCAACATTGGCGGTACAGCCACCATTATTGGCACTCCACCCAATGTGGTCTTTGCCGGGGTACTGCGCAAAAATTATGACATCGAAATCAGCTTTGCCAAATGGTTTATCATGGGGTTGCCATTTGCTGCCACTTTATTAACGCTTACCTACTTTTTCCTGGTGCGGGTACTCTATCGGAATAACCTGGGAGAATTTCCCGGAGCCAGGGAATTAATCGAACGGGAATTAAAAAAATTGGGGCGTCCCTCGGTCGGGGAGCAACGCACCCTGATCGTTTTTGCGGTAACCGCTTTTTGTTGGATTTTTCGCAGTCCGATCAATAACTTATTTGGACTTAACCTGAGTGATTATCTCATCGCCGTGCTGGCAACAATCATATTGTTTATTGTTCCCGTGGATACGAAAAAGGGAGATTTCCTACTCCGCTGGGAAGATACGCAGCGCCTGCCCTGGGGAATTCTCTTGCTGTTTGGCGGTGGCTTAAGCCTGGCTGGCGCATTGAAAGATACCGGCCTGATTGATTTGATTGGCAGCCAGTTTAATGAGCTTCAGGGAGTGGGACTACTCGTCATTTTAGGCTTGACGGCTGTTTCTCTCTTTCTTACCGAAGTGATGTCGAATGTGGCCCTGGTAGCCGTCTTTGTGCCTGTAGTAGCCGGGGTAGCCGTGGGTATGGGCATTAGCCCGGTACAGATGTGTATTCCCGTGACACTGGCGGCCAGTTGTGCTTTCATGCTGCCGATGTCAACACCTCCCAATGCTATCGTTTTTGCGAGCGGCCATGTCACCGTCTCGCAGATGGTGCGGGCCGGTTTTTTTCTGAATATTGCTTCGATTTTGTTGATCGCGTTGTTGAGTGCGTTCGTGATTCCGCTGCTCTTTTCGTAGCAGGTTGTGTGAAATTTATTTCGCCGAATCGGGGCGCCAATTAAAATTGGCGGTTACGGGGTTTTAGGATGAAATAAATTTCACCCAACCAGGGAACCAATTGAAATTGGGGTTTACTACTTTTCCCTATCTTACCGGACAAATAGCGACTTATGTCTCAATTACAGAAGAAACTGACCCTTTACGGGTTGACCATGATTGCGGTGGGGAGCTGCATCGGTTCCGGGATTTTTGTAACGCCGTATGAGATTGTGCAGGCGGTACCGCATCATGGCTGGGCCCTGGCAGTATGGAGCCTGGGGGGCGTGATTGCCTTGACCGGGGCTTTGACCTTTGCGGAATTGGGGGGCATGTTTCCCCAGTCGGGTGGGGTGTATGTATATCTGCGGGAAGCTTACGGTGAATGGGTTGGTTTTTTGTACGGCTGGGTGATTTTGTTGGTGATCAATACCGGAGCGCTGGCCGCTTTGGGCATTGCTCTGGCGGAATACCTCACCTTTTTTATGCCCTTGGACCAGACCGGGAAAGTCTTTGTGGCCATTGCCGTCATTGCCGGGCTTACCGGCCTAAATATCATGGGCGTACAGATCAGTCAGCTGTTTGCCAGTACCTTTACGGGTTTAAAACTACTGGCGATTGTGGCGATCATCGTAGCGGGTTTTATCTTTTACAATCCGGAGAATGTCAACCTCAATCTTTCACTGACCAGTGAAGTGCCGGAGAATCTATTGAGTGCGATGTTGGTGGGCTTGATTGGCGTATTGTGGTCTTTTGGTGGCTGGCATCATGCTTCCTATTTGGCCGGGGAGACGGTAGATGCACAACGAACTGTTCCGAGAGCAATGGTACTGGGAGCGGTGATTGTTACCCTGACTTATGTCCTGGTCAATCTGGCCTATATGATGTTGTTACCGCTTGATGAAATTGCCGGCACCACTCGGGTTGCCGGTGATGCGATTGCGACCTTACTGCCGTCAGGCGGAAAATTGGTGGCCATTGCCATTGCGATTTCCATTTTTGGAACGATTGGCATTTATACCATGTCGGCACCGAGAATTTACTTTGCGATGGCGAAAGACGGCATCTTTTTTAAATCCCTTTCTTTTGTACATCCGAAGTTTTTGACGCCAGTCAATGCCATGCTGGTACAGGCGATGTGGGCCATCATTCTGCTGCTGTTTTGGGGCACCTTTTCCAACCTGATCACCTACGTCACGTTTATGGATATTGTGTTTATGACATTGGCCGGAGCCAGTGTATTTGTGTTCAGAAAAAAGCTTCCCGAACAAAATAGACCCTACCGGACGTTCGGATATCCGGTGATCCCGCTTATTTTTGTGGGCGTTTCCGGAGCCTTTGTGATTAATACCTTGATTCAGCGTCCGGGACAAGCCATTGCCGGACTAATCCTGATGGGACTGGGTGTCGGTGCTTATTTTGCTTTTCGCAAAACGAAAGGAATATGATATTAAAAGATAAGGTACAATCCCTGGCGGGAGATATACACGAAGAGGTGATTGCTATCAGAAGGCATTTGCACCAACATCCGGAGCTCTCATTTCTGGAGGTGCAAACCGGCCGTTTTATTGCTAATAAGCTGAAAGAATTTGGCATTGAACACGAGCATGGTATGGCTGATAATGGGGTAGTGGGTCTGATAAAAGGAAAGAACCCGGAGAAGAAAGTCATCGCCTTACGTGCTGATATTGACGCCTTGCCGATTACCGAGGCCAATGATGTTCCGTACAAATCCCAAAATGAAGGGGTGATGCACGCCTGTGGGCACGATGTTCACACTTCATCTTTGTTGGGTACCGCCAAGATTTTGCAGACCCTACGCGATGAGTTTGAAGGTACCATTAAGCTCATCTTCCAGCCCGCAGAAGAAATGATGCCCGGTGGCGCGTCAATCATGATCAAGGAAGGCGTACTGGAAAACCCCAAGCCGGTGAGTATCCTGGGACAGCACGTACACCCGCCACTACCAGCGGGTAAAATTGGCATTAAAGCGGGGCAATATATGGCCTCCACTGATGAACTGTATATGACCGTTACCGGAAAGGGCGGGCACGGTGCATTGCCTCAGGACTGTATTGATCCGATATTGATTACTTCTCATATTTTGACGGCCTTACAACAAGTGGTGAGCCGCAATTCTAATCCTTCCATGCCCACTGTCCTGACTTTTGGCAAGATCAATTCTACCGGTGGAGCCACCAATATCATACCCAACGAAGTCAAACTGGAAGGCACCTTCCGTACCTTTAATGACACCTGGCGTTTTGAGGCCCACCATCGCATGAAAAAGATGGCGGAGAGCATTGCCGAAGGCATGGGTGGCAGTTGCGACTTCAATATTGTGGTGGGTTATCCTTCCTTATTTAATAATGAAGGCCTTACGGCAACTACCCGCCAATATGCCGAGGAATACCTGGGCAAAGAAAATGTGGTCGAATTGCCGATCCGCATGACGGCGGAGGACTTTGCCTATTACTCACAGGTAATGCCGGCCTGCTTTTACCGCCTGGGCACCGGCAATGAAGCCAAAGGCATTACTTCACCTATTCACACCACGACTTTTAATGTGGATGAGGATTGCTTGAAAGTAAGTACGGGATTGATGGCCTGGCTGGCGCTGAAGGAGCTGGAGGAAGAAGTATAATTGGACTATTGTATCAACAGGAATTTAAGTTTAAGCGTCTTTTGTTTCACCACTTCGGTATTGACACCAGCAGTTTCAAAAGGAACCGACATAGGAGGGTAAGCTTTCCATCCATTTTTCCGGGCATTCTCGCCATCCTGATCTTCTGTCATATCTGAAATGCCAATCATTTCACCTACGAGGTTACCCATTTTTTCGGCATATAATACGGCTTTCGCCCGGCCTTTTTTGATGGTTTTCTCCAGCAGTCTTTCTTCCTGGGCGTCATCGGTTTCAGCCCTTGAGGCCAGGAGAAAAGCCATTATATTATCGTAATCTTTGATGCTTTCGCGGAAACGGTCCAGGTCACTTACTGATTTAAAATCAATGACGAGTGTGGAAGTTTCATTTTCATCCCTGGCGAAGTTGGGAATAATGGCCCAGGCATTGTCATCCTTTTTAATAATGACTCCGTGATTGGCCTCAGCCAGTTGTTTTAATTGCTTGTGGGAAATGAGGTTGAACTGTCTGATGGTGCTATCCATCCTGGCGGCACGATGGATGCTTTCTTCATTGTATTGCATCACCTCAAAGAGTAGATGCTGAGCCTCAAGGTGAATGGTATCGGTGACCAATACCTCAACAAATTTGCTGGGTTGACCAGCAAGATGGGGAATAAAGTAATAAACTAATGCCAGGAGAGCTAAGGCGTTTTTCATGTTTATCAGAGTTATTTTAAAGTTTCGTTTCTCCCATCTCCAGAATTTTCATAAAAGCTTCTTTTTCCAAGGGCATTACTGACAGGCGGCCGATGCGCACCAACGGAATTTCCTGTAGCTCGGGAGTGGCTTTAATGGCTTTGAGGGAAACGGGTTTGGTCAATGCTTTATGAGGCACCAGGTCGACGACCGACCAGTCTCCTTTTTCGGCCGTGGGGTCGGGATAGGCTTCTTCTACGACTTTGGCGATGCCCACTACTTCTAGCCCCTTTCGGCTGTGGTAGTACAGTACCAAATCTCCTTTCTTCATGTCGCGTAGGTGGTTGCGGGCAGCGTAATTGCGCACCCCTTCCCAGCGAGCTTTTCCAGCCTTTACGAGATCATCGTAACTATATTCGAAAGGTTCGGATTTGACCAACCAGTAGTTCATAAGCGCAAAAAGATTTGGAACGACTAATATAGGAAGAATTCAAGAAATTCGGGAATATGAGGGAGAATCAATGAATATAATTGTGTTTTATTTTTTTATTTAAAACTTTTTAGTTAAATTGCACCTGTCTTTAATCAAAAATCCATTTTCGCCGGCGGATTAGACAAGTAGCTACTTTTCCACCCTGACAGCCCTGTGCTGAATGCGCAAGCTGTACGTAGACCGATGGCGGTTTGGCGGATGCGGGTGGGCTTTTTATATATTCCCACCCTCTTAAGGTTGACGAATGACAAGAAGGTAAGGGGCCATCAGCTCAAAATTTGAGCTGGGCCGATGCCAAACTATGCCTGCAAGTTACCTATCCATACTTGATTTGCCGAAAGGCTTCCCACACCACAATGCCGATGCACACGGAGATATTTAAGGAGTGCTTGGTGCCAAACTGAGGCACTTCAATACAGCCATCCACCACTTTCATCACTTCATCATCCACTCCATTAACTTCATTACCAAAGATCAGGGCGTGCTTGCAATCTGTATTGATGTCGATATCTTGTAATTGCTTGCTGCCTTCCGCCTGTTCAACTGCCCACACGTCATAGCGTAGGGCCTTCAGCTTTTCAATAACATCGGTAGTTTTTTCCACGTATTCCCAATCTACCGATTCTGTAGCACCGATGGCCGTTTTCAGGATTTCGCGGTGAGGAGGTTGGGCGGTAATGCCACACAAATAAATCTTTTCGATGGAAAAGGCATCGCAAGTTCGGAAGGCGGAACCAACGTTGAGGGCGGAACGGACGTTGTCCAGAATCAGGACGATGGGTGTTTTCCTTTGTTGCTTAAATTCTTCAGGGCTCACCCGGTTCAATTCCTGGAGGCTTAGTTTTCTCATTTCATTGTTTTTCGTACAGAATCAGGTAAACGCCGCCGCTTTCAAATTGCTGTCTGACAGTCCAAAAATTACGGAGGTCATCAATTTCCTGATCCGAAAAATCATTCATCACGTTACTGTAGAAAACCAGACTGTCCTGCTGCAGATCTTTGGCTTTAAAGCCAATGTTTCTGTCCGAAAGGTCCTTGTATTTCCAGGGACCGATTTCCGGAAAGGCAGTGCCAATCTGTCCGGGGGGAATCTTCTCCTCGCTAAGATAATGCAAAAAATCGTTTCGCAGGTTATAATATGGCAAATGGGCCAGGGTGCAATCCCAATCCTGGGATGTTTTGGGCGGATAAATCCAGTAGTTTCCCGTAAATAAGCCCATAAAAGCAATGACTAACAAATATCGACGCCAATTGGGCGTAAGCACCGTATGTACCCAAAGGCTGAAAAACAAGATATTCAACGCCAAATAGAAGGGTAGGAGGTAGCGCAGAGAGTGAAGTCCCTGAAATAAAAGATAGGAAGGACTGAGAAAAATTAAGGTGCAAACACACAGCTTAATGGCCACACCAATTTGTGGATGTTGCAACAAGCTACGCCAGCCCAACTTTTGCCACCATGCTCGAAACAATAAAAACACCGGAATCCAAATCAAGATGCGCCCGTGCTCCACCAATTTGCGACCAAGTACCAAAATGTTAAATGCAAAACCTTTTAGTCCCACCCTTTGAAATCCGTATTTCCAGGGTGAATCAGGATGGTAACCGATCCAGCCGGTGTTCCAGTAGTGCAGGCTCAAAAAGGCTAATGCTACCAGTCCGGCAGGTACAAAGGGTAGCATTTTGCCAATCCAATACTTAGGAGCGGTCAGTGAATCGTCGCTTCGGTGCTGATGCCAGGTACGGAACACAAAAAGCAGGAAGGTGACCATCATGCCCCGGGTGCTGACGAGAACTAATCCGATACACGCCAGGACCAAAAGCAGGATTTTTTGTCGGACAATGTTATGAACTGCTAATAAAAAGCAGAAAACCAGGATAATATCCGGACTGATCAATATAGCCTGACCAGTCAATACCGGATCGGCAATGGCAATGAAGGGTAGTAAAAGTGGGATTAGCTTACCAGAAATCATTTGCTCAGCACGGGGGGAGCTAAACCATTCCCCCAGGCGGATCAGTTGGTACAGTGTTCCCCAGAGGAAGGGAAACATCGCAAAATGACTCACCCACAGGGATTTGCCAAACCAGGTCCACAAAATCGCCAGGTACATGCCAAATACCGGGGGATGGCCACTGTCTATTTCAGTGGGTAGCCACCATTTGGAAAATTGATTTTCATAGTACCAGTGGGCGTGTTTGGAACCAAGTTGAATGGTGTCCCAGAAAAAAACATGACCGCTCACCAGCCAGCAAACCAGCAGCGCCATTAATGCTGTAGCAATCAAATAACCAATCCTGAGGCGATCCTGCATTATTTTTCCATCTGATATTTTCGCTCTTTAGCCGCCTTGATGAATGCCACAAAAAGTGGATGTGGATTCTCCACGGTGCTCTTCAACTCCGGGTGAAATTGCACACCGACAAACCAGGGATGGTCTTTCAGTTCTACGATTTCTACCAGCTTTGAATCCGGATTGATACCCGTGGCAATCAGCCCTGCTTTTTCAATCTGGTCCTTAAACTTGTTATTAAATTCGTAGCGGTGCCGGTGCCGTTCACTGATGCGTAAACTGCCATAGGCTTGCTGGGCCTTTGACTTTCGGCGCAATTCACAGGCGTAGGCCCCGAGACGCATCGTACCTCCCTTTTTGGTAATCTTCTTCTGCTCGGGCATCAGGTCAATGACTGGATTTGGCGTACTGGGATCTACTTCCGTGGAAGCAGCTCTATCCAATTCCAAAACATTTTGGGCAAATTCTACCACGGCACACTGCATGCCCAGACAAATGCCAAAGAAGGGAATATTGTTTTCCCGTACGTATTTGATCGCATTGATTTTCCCCTCGATGCCGCGCTCACCGAAACCAGGTGCCACAAGTACTCCGTCGAGTTCCTCCAGTCGCTGGGCCACACTTGCTTCACTACCTTCCAGTTGTTCGGAATGAATGGGTTCTACTTTGATCCGGCATTCGTTCACCGCACCGGAATGCACAAAGGATTCGTGAATAGATTTATAGGCATCCTGCAATTCGTTGTACTTACCCACTAGTCCGATGGTGACCTCGTGAGTAGGGTTTTTGAGCTTGCCCAGGAATGTTTTCCAGGCTTCCAGATTGGGTTCTTTCCGGTCTTGAAGACGAAGCTTGTAAATTACCGTAGTGTCCAGGTTTTCCTTGAGCATCAGTAAGGGAACATCGTAGATGGTTTCGGCGTCAAGTGCTTCGATGACGGAGCCTACGTCGACGTTGCAGAATAGCGCCAGTTTTCTTCGGATGTCCATCGAAAGAGGATACTCCGTACGGCATACCAGGATGTCCGGTTGAATACCGGTATTGAGCAGTTCCTTGACGGAATGTTGAGTTGGCTTGGTTTTCAACTCCTTAGCCGCCCGCAGGTATGGGATGAGCGTAAGGTGAATGACCAGGCAGTTGTCGCGCCCCAGTTCCCAGCGCAATTGCCGCAGCGACTCCAGATAGGGAAGCGATTCAATATCGCCAACGGTGCCCCCCAACTCGGTAATGACAATGTCGTAACTATTGGACAGGCCCAGCTTTTGCACCCGTTCCTTGATCTCATCGGTAATGTGAGGGATGACCTGCACTGTTTTGCCGAGGTAATCTCCAGCTCTTTCCTTATTGATCACGGTCTGGTAAATACGGCCCGTTGTGACATTGTTGGCCTGGGACGTTGGTCGATTTAGAAATCGTTCGTAGTGGCCCAGGTCCAGATCGGTTTCGGCACCGTCGTCCGTCACATAACACTCCCCGTGCTCATAAGGGTTGAGCGTGCCGGGATCGACATTGATGTATGGATCAAATTTTTGAATGGTTACATTGAAGCCTCTGGCTTGTAATAACTTGGCAAGTGACGAGGATATGATGCCTTTACCCAAAGAAGAAGTAACGCCCCCCGTAACAAAGATGTACTTGGTCATACCTTTAATTTTGCAAACTTTCCGTTCGATTTGTTACGGGACGTAAAGGTAAGCGTAATTCGGCCAGAATGAAAAGCTGGACCGGGATTATTTTTTGCCGAAAGGCAAATACTCTTTTGGAAAGGCATCATGAGCTACTTTAATCGCGTCGTTGTCCTTGCAAATTCGATGGGATATTGATTTGGTAAATCGGGGGGGAATGCAGACTTTTAGGGGCAATTTAACAAGAGGTATGAAAAAACAAATTTTGATTGGCAGTACCATTCTGCTCTTTATTGCCGTAGCAACGGTTTTCCCGGTAGAGAATGAGGTCAAAGGCTTCCACACGGAGGCCGAACTAGCTGTTTTGCGCCAGCAAGTACTTACAATTGACTCTTCTGTCCTGTTTCCCACAGCGGGAACCTGTTCGGGGTGCCACGGCTATGACTCCAACCAATACGCTATGGTGGACTTCTTTGGCAATGACGTCAACATGCACGATGACTGGCGATCGACCATGATGGCCAATTCAGCCAAAGACCCCTTCTGGCGGGCCAAGGTCAGCCACGAAGTACTGCGCAATCCTGATTTTCAAACGGAAATCGAGACCAAGTGCACCTCTTGTCACGCACCAATGGGCCATTATACGGCACTGTACCGGGGGCATGATTCCTACACCATGCAAGATCTGCTGCAGGACACGATTGGTCTGGATGGCGTATCGTGCGGAGCTTGCCATAAGATAAGTGATGAAGAGTTGGGAAACCTGCACTCCGGAGATATCCGCTTTGATACCAATCGGGTGATTTATGGCCCTTACGATGATCCCTTTCTCGGGCCGATGGCAGAGTTTGTGGGCTTCCAACCCTTATTTGGAGCGCAAATCAATGACGCCGGCTTGTGTGCCTCCTGTCATACCCTGATCACCGATGCCATTTATCCCGATGGATCAGCCTTGACCGGAACGACCTTTATCGAGCAGGCCACCTATCACGAGTGGTTGAATTCGGATTACGAAACAGAAAATATTACCTGCCAGGGTTGCCATATGCGGCAATTGGAAGAAGAAGTCGTGATTTCGGCCAACTACCTTTTCCTGGAAGGAAGAAGCCCATACGGTTTGCACGAACTGGCCGGCGGCAATACCTTTATGTTGAATTTGATGAAGACCTACCGCAATGAATTGGGCATTGATGCCGCCCCGGAGCATTTTGATGAAACCATAGCGGCGACTTATCAGATGCTGCAAAACCAATCGTTGCAGACACAGGTGGAATGGCTCGGCGTAGAGGCAGACACGGCTTTCTTTGCTGTGAAACTCACCAATTTGACTGGGCATAAATTTCCCTCGGGCTATCCCAGCCGTCGGATGTGGGTAGAATTTGTATTGACTACCCCTGCGGGAGATACCCTCTTTCACTCCGGAGCCAGAAATGAAGATGAAACACTGGTACATGAGGATGACGAATATGAACCTCACTACGATGTAATCACGAGCCCTGATCAGGTGCAGATATACGAGATGGTGGCCGGAGATGTCAATGGTGATTTTACGGTAGTGCTCGAACATGCTTATTCCATGTTGAAAGACAACCGGCTGACGCCAAGAGGTTTCACTACCACTGATGAGGTTTATGATACCACCTTGATTGTGGGGGCTGCCCAGGACGATCCCAATTTTAATATTGAGGAAGGAGTAGAAGGCTCGGGTAGTGACTGGCTCTATTACCACATTCCATTAAATGGCTATTCCGGTGGTGCGGAAGTGACAGTCAATTGTTATTATCAATCGCTTCCGCCAAAATGGGTTGATCCGATTTTGGCTGAGCAAACCCCAGAAATTGATACTTTCCGGCACATGTTTAATAATACGGACAATACCCCCGTTTTGGTAAAAAGCCGTCAGTTAACTGACCTGGAATTTCCTGCGGTTACTGATATAGAAAGGGTGTTGAAGGGTGGTGTTATAGTATTCCCTAACCCCAGTAATGATGGGTTGATTTACCTGAAAATGGCAGCTGGTATAGAGCTGAATCGTGCCGTTTTATACAATGCCAGGGGGCAAGAACTTAAAACTTTTATTGGTCCTTTATCGCAGATTCAACTTCCGCAAACGGGTGTCTTTTATTTGCACTTGTATACCAATCGAGGCTATCGGGTAGAAAAGTTGGTAAATCTGGATTGATAATAGGTGGAGCAAAGGAATGGCACCGCCGAAGCAAGTGCCATTCCGGATTTTGGATGAATGTTTGTGCGTTTCGGGCATAAGAAACCCATGGTGATTGCTCACCGGTTATTTTAACTTCAAACAGAGCGTTTCTACCGCAGTGCCAAGTTTAACAAAAAGCTGTTATCCGTTTCTTCAACTGGATAGGAGCCCTTGGCAATCTCAGCTTCCTGAATACCTAATGCTGCACAGATCGTTGCGGGTAGCTTAAAGTTTTGTTTAAGTGTGAATTTGTGTTTGGGGAATTGGCGACCGGCCAGTTGGTCGCACAATCCGTCTTTTTCAAGTCGAATTTGTAATGTTTCATGCTGTAAAACAGTTAGTTGTGCAATTGTCTTTTGACAAGGAAATGCACTGTTTCTTTGTGTTTCATGGAGTGGATTCATGGAGCAAATGCCAACTCCGGCGCACCTTTTTTTGGGTGAACCAAAAACGACCTCTGCCATCGTCCAATGCCTCCTTTCAATTTTTAGGAATGACTCTTGGGTCTTTGTTTCCGTAAACATGCTTGTTCTAATTTTGGGTTTGTGTGTATAGTTCTCTTATTGTTAATCCGACAAGGAATGGGCATGTTTTAGATGTATTCACTAATGAGGATACATCTTGAATTTTAATATTCAAATCTTTGAAGGGGACAGTGTGTCTTTTTCTCAAAAATAAGGGGCATCGGCTTTGCCGAAGTAGGGGAACTGAGGGAAGCTGATAATTGCTTCTTTTTGGTTTGGAATGTATGCAAAAGGGGGGGAGGCGCTGTGTTTTACAATATTTAGTGCAGTTTTATCTTGTAAATATATAAAAAAAATCTAATGAAGTAAATACTGACAAAAAAAATCCGAACTTCAAGTCGAAGTCCGGACATTTTTTTTATTGACTTTGAATAACGGCATTTGTCAAAGAACCGTTAAACCAATGCAGCTTGTGTTCTCGCGCTTGTGTACCAGCGTTCTACTACTTCCCAGTTGATGAGCTCAAAAAAAGCTTCGAGATAGTCAGCACGTCGATTTTGGTACTTCAAATAATAGGCGTGCTCCCAAACATCAACGCCCAGGATAGGACGTCCGGTGAATTTGTTGACATCCATCAGTGGGTTGTCCTGGTTTGGAGTAGAACAAATGTACAATTCACCAACGGGGTCGCTGACACACAACCACGCCCATCCGGAACCAAAACGTCCGGTTGCGGCCTTCATAAATTCCTTGCGGAATCCCTCGAAGTCACCAAAAGAGCGGATGATGGCTTTGTGCAATTTGGAGGTTTCCCGATCACCGATGGCTTTTCCACCTGGAGTGAGAATATTCCAAAATAACGTATGATTATAGTAGCCTCCCGCATTGTTTCGTACCGCAGCAGGATGCTTACTCACCTCACCGAGAATCTGTTCGATGGTCATGTTTTCGAGGTTAGTATCCTCGATGGCATTGTTCAATTTCTTGGTATATCCTGCATGGTGCTTGTCGTGGTGAATGCGCATGGTTTGTTCATCAAAGTGTGGCTCAAGCGCATCGTATGCATAGGGTAGGTCTGGCAATTTGAAAGACATAATGATATGATTTTCAGTTTTTTGATTAGTAAATATTCAAGTTTAAAACGACTGAAAATCAACCTTGTTCGGTAAATTAACCCATTGAGCGAGCAAATTAGAGGGAAAGGTTGTTAAGGAGAAAATGTTAATTCATGAAAAGCTTCATTTGCAACTTCAATCCACCAAAATTAGTTATGAAACGGCTCTCAACGATAGTCCTTCTTTTGTTGGCCTCTTTTCATTCGGTCGTGGCACAAACCGATAGCAATAGTCCCTACAGCGACCAGGCCTTTGATCCCAATCGGGCAGAGCCCTGGTATCAGAGTCCCTTCTTATGGTTGGGGATCGTGGCCATCATTGCCATTATTGTTTATTTCTTAATGAAGAATCGGCAGAGTAGCCCGGATAAATTGTAGGGTAGGAAAGCAGAAGTGAAAATTGGGAATAAACCTCCCGACTATTTAAATCAGAAGGTCTATTCCAATTGGTTATAGATTAGTTAGGCATCGCTTCGCCTTTCAGGAAATTGTATTTTTCTCCGTACTCCAACATCTGGTTGGTGAAATCATCGGGATATTCAACCTTAATATCAGTAATGTCTTCTCCCTCCATTATTGGTACCAGGCGTGGATTAATAAAGCCACCGTAAGGCGGAATGTTAAGCTTTTCTGAGCGGCTCAAAACTTCTGCATGGATCTCCGGATCAACTTTTACACCGTATCCTTCGATCAAAGCTTTTCCGGCCTCAAAATCACCCTGCGACTTGATGCGCTGTACTTCACGCAGCAATTCGCCGAACAAGGTCCGTAATTTGTTGTAATCCTTAATCTCCACGTAGGTCTTGCCATCTCTTTTGACCATTTCTACTACCTCAGGGCCTCCTTTTTCAAGTACCCAGTGAGAAACCATAGAACGGTTGCGCATGTGCGCCTGCTCTATCGATTTACCGGGGTTGATGCGGCGCAATTGCAGCATCAGGCCATTCTTCAGGTAAGAATCGTATTCGGCCTTGCCTACTTCTTCTGTATCAATCAGCCCCAATTCAATGAGTTTAGGATCAGTTATGTAGTATAATGCAACCAGGTCAGCCCGTGCCTCCTCCAGAGGTGAGGCATAGTTTTTCAGTGTCTCGCCCGGCGTTTTTACATCGGGCTCCAACTGTCCGGAGGCGTGACCAATTACTTCGTGCAAGGCCGTATGAAGCTTGGCAGCAAGCTTGCTGTGTGCTTTGGCACGTTGAATTTCCTCCTCATCATTAGCAAATTCTGACAATAATCCCGGGCCATCAGCATTGTTGTAGGCTTCAACGATATTGCCCAGACTTACCGATTTGGAACCAAATTCCTTTCTGATCCAGTTGGCATTCGGCAGGTTAACACCGATTGGCGTTGAAGGGGAGGCATCACCAGCTTCACCGGCTACAGTTACTACCTTGTAGGTAATACCAGTCACTTCTGCTTTCTTGTGTTGATCCAGAATGGGCGAGTTGTCCTCAAAGTATTGAGCGTTGGCCGCCACTTTTTCCATACGGGCCGAAGCTTCAAAATCCTTAATTTGCACAATTGTTTCGTATGAACCTTTCAGTCCCATTGGATCCTGATAAACCTCGATGAAAGAGTTGATATAATCAATATCTCCTTCGGTAGCCTTTACCCAGGCAATATTGTAGTCATCCCAGGTTTTCAGGTCACCGGTTTGGTAATACTTGATCAGCAGTTTCAAGGCATCTGCCTGCGCCTGATTTTCGGCTACTTCCACGGCCTTTTCCAGCCAGTTTACAATTTCCTGGATGGCAGCACCGTAGAGCCCTCCTACTTTGTAGGGCATCTCTTCCAGCTGACCCTTGGCATTACGTACGACCTTGCTGTTGAGGCCCATAGAAACACGTGGGTCTTCCAAATTCGCTTTTTTCTCGGCATAAAATGCTTCTACTTCGGCCTGGGTAAGGTCTGGGCCATAGAAGTTCACGGCGGAAGCCTTTACGATGTCTACCCCTTCATTTTGGTTGATCTTTTTGGCATCAACATTTGGGTCAAACATGGCCGTCAGCGCCTCTTCTGAAAGCGAAGCGCCCACAGCACTCATCAATTCAGTGAAGTATTCGCGTGAAAATTCAGGAATGAATTTATCATTTGAATAGTGGTGGTGAATGCCGCTGGAAAACCACACATTTTTTGCGTAAAGTATCAATGCATCCCAGTCTTTACCCTGGCGTTCACCTTCATAGTTTTTGACAATTTTATCCAAAGCTCGACGAATGGGTAGGTTGTGGCGGTAGTTTTGATCGTAAGTAATATCACGACCGGCCAATCCGGCCTGAGTGAGGTAATAAACCAGTTTCTTTTGTGACAGGCTCAATTTATCGAAGCCAGGCACCTGGTAGCGGAGGATCTTTTTATCCGCAAAACTCTCCGGATTCCAATCGAAATCACCGGTAGTCTCCGTAGTGGCCTCCTCCGTTGCCGGTTCTTCTGATTTTGGCTGACAAGCCGCTACCAGGAAAACCAGACCGAGTAGCATCCAATAATTTTTGTTCATACAAGTAGATGAATTTAATGAGAAAATAGTTTCGTAAAAATACTGATGAATTGGGCACCTCCAAAATTAGGCATTTTGGAATAATTATTGATTTGATAAGGAAATTACCGTAGGGGAGGGTTGAAAAAACCTAGAGATACCGCACACTATGCCGCAATTGTACGCCATTCCACTCAATCCATCGGTAGCCAATTCGGTAGTGATCCACTTCAAAATCGCTACTGAAGGGGCTGATCTGGAAAAAGCAGGCGGGTGTAATGTGCACACTGTAATTTTGTTGCTGAATGCTCTTTTCGGAGTGGTAATGACCCGTAAAAATATGGATGGGATGTGGGTGTTTTTCCAGGACCTTTTGAACAGCCTTCCGGTTTTGCAAAGGGTGACGTTGATCCATAAATTGCAATCCTGCCAAAAGGGGAGGATGATGCATAAAGATCAGTGCCGTCCCCGATTGTTTGGCCAATTGGGCCTCCAGCCACTCCAATTGCTGATCGGAAACTGTACCGGGAGTGGTATCGAGAAAAATAACCGAATGATCTTTCCAGTTTCGGGTGTAAAATAGTTCTCCATCTTCAAGGTCTGCTTCGCGAGAAAAAACATCGGCCAGCATGGTGGGATCATCATGGTTGCCGGATAGTAGTTCGTAGGGAAGGCCTGAGTTGTCGAGGTGGTTTTTGATCCAATGATAGATTCCTGTTTCCCCGTCGCGGTAGCACAAATCACCCGATACGACCAGGTAGTCTGGTTGGTGACTTTTGACTGCTGCCAGAATCGACAAAAAATTCTGGCGTACATCCACACCATAGGTATCCTCTCCCTCCTGACCAATGTGCAGGTCAGTGATTTGTGCAATTTTCAACATAGCTCAGCTCTTTTCTGAAAAATCTGGTCTTGGGGCTGCCTTTTGTTGGTCTGGCGGCCAGCGCTGGCCGCCAGACCAGCTTTTAGTCTTTTGACAAATCGTGCCTCAAAGTCAATCGAAAAGGTCGATCCTAAGCACCTTCAGGAAGCGTTGATAGGTCTTTTCGATTGACCACTAAATTTGTCAACGAAGGTCTTTTATTTAGTCATTCGAACCCGAACTTCGGATATTAACGATCTTCTTAAGTACATCAAACCAAAATGGTGCTCCCAACGAAATAGCCAGCGCTGTAATCAACCACCCGAGCGCTTTGGTCAACCAATAATACCAATAGGTGGAACTGGTATCTACATTTTTCCAACCCATACCCAAAGAGGAGGTATTGTCATTGTAAAAATTGACCAGTGAGTCCAGTTCAGCTTTTTTCTGTTGAAACGCCTCAAACTGCGCCTGGTTCTCCGGGTCGTCCATCACATTGGTAACGATGGTATCCCTGTTGACACTATCCCTAACCACAATGATCGACTTTTTGAAGTCTTCAACGTTATCATATTGCGCCGCAGCCGTGGCCGCATCGGCCAGCTGCTCCGCTACCTCGGGATTGGATTCCAGGTGTTCGTAAATGGACAAGGTATCAGCGTTGAGAACCACTGCCATCACAATGCCAACGATTACCAGGATGTATTGTGCGGTACGCTTGTACCAACCCGTCGCACGTTCCATCACAGCATTGTACCATTGCTTGATCTTTGCTTTAAATTTATCGATGTCTCCTTCCGCTTCCCGCACCAGTTGCTGAAGCACATTCTTCAGGTCCTGATTATCCAGGTCGTCGATGATCTTTTGGATATCATCCATGGTTTGGCATTCGCCAAAAAGCGTGTCAAAAATGATGGAGGTGAAGGAGTTTTCACTAATGTAGGAAGGTGGATTCAGAGTCCTGCTGCCGTAGCGATAGGAAAGCTGGCGGTAGTAGGCATTATCCGTAAATTTCTTGAGAATGCTTTTGTCCATTTTTCCACCCTTGTCAAGGCCAACAAGCATATTGTCGAGTGCCTTGAGCAGGTTTTTTCCACGGAGGGCAAGAACGGCAGCGACCAATTCCATAATGGTGGTGGCTAAAAGGCTCAACATGAGCAGGATAAAAACAATACCGAGTACAACGGTCAGAATTGCCATAATAGGGTTTGTTTAGTGTTTAAAACATAATTATGCGCTAATTTATTTTTTTAGATTGGATTGGAAAAGCCTGAATATGCGTTTATACTCGTCCGCCCAGCTTTTTGCTTCTTCAAATCCATGTCCTTCCAGCGGAAAAACAGCCAGTTCCCAATTGTCTTTACCCAATTCAATCAATCGTTGCGACAAGCGCACCACATCCTGAAAATGTACATTGGTGTCTACCATGCCGTGCAGCATCAACAATTGCCCCTCCAGCCCCTCGGCGTGGTAGATGGGCGAACTGCGGCGGTAGGCAATGCTATCCGTCACCGGGGTGTTGAGGATATTGGAGGTATAGGCGTGATTGTAGTGGGCCCAATCGGTCACTGAGCGCAATGCTGCACCACATTTGAACGTCCCTGGTGAATTAAACATGGCCATCAACGTAATAAAGCCGCCGTAAGAACCGCCATAGATGCCAATGCGATCAGGGTCGATGCCGTATTCCTTTACCAGGTAAGCAGCCCCGTCCACCTGGTCGCTGAGGTCTTTGCCGCCCATATGTCGGTAAATCGCAGTGCGCCAGTCGCGACCGTAACCGGCACTGGCTCTGAAGTCAATATCCAGGACCGTATACCCGTTGTCAGCCAAGATATTGTGAAACATATATTCACGGTAGTAGTTGCTCCACCAGCTGTGAGCGTTTTGTAGATAACCAGCACCGTGTACAAAAATGACTGCCGGGCCGCCTTTGCTGCCCCCCTCCGGCTGGTAAAGCCTGGCGGGTACCGTGGCTCCATCGCTTGCGCGGAATTGAACAATTTTTGGATCTCGCCAGGTATAGGCTTCAAATTCTGGTGTGGTGGATTGGGTTAGCTGTACTCGTTTGGCTTCCGCACGGTTTTCCATCACAAACAATTCCCAGGGTTGATTGCTGTAGGAATAACGGATCGCCAGGTATTTCTCATCGGGCGAGATGACCACCTGATGGCTGCCTTTTTCTTCGGTAATGCGAGTCATTTTTCCTCCCCTGGCAGGAAGGTGATAGAAATGCTGCTGGTCGAGCCCTTCTGCACTGGCGGTGACGTAGAAGGTACGCCCGTCTTGGGATAATTGGGCATCCAGAACCTCAAATTTGCCTTTGGTCAGGGCTTTCTTTTCACCGGTTTCAATATTGGCCACATACAAATGAGAAAAGCCCGTAGCTTCTGATTGAAACCATACACTTTTCTGATCGGGAAACCATCCTGCATTGCCCATGAAAAAGTTCCAGCCGGAAATGCCGGGGCCGCCAATCCACGCCTCATCGTGCTGCCAGTCGAGCGAGGTCAGTTTGCCGGATTCCGGGTCCAGCAGCATGATCCAGCGATCTTTATTGTCCAGCGAACGGACCACTACCAATCCCTGGTTTTGGTCGTTGTACAAAGGGCCATGGATGATGACCTCCTTGGGCCGATCGTACTGACTTTCAAAGGGTAAGGTATCCTTGTAGTATTCATAGAGGTAGGCTGGTTTTTCAAATATTCCTTCTATCTCCTTGGTGTCTACTATAAAGAAGGTATCACGCTGACGGTCGTAGATACCCATTTCATAACTGTCCTGTGGCGTTCCAACCTTACGCCGTGCTCTTCTCTCCTCGGTGTAGCCCGATTCGGTGACAAAGTCGGGTACTTCGGTATTTTTGATGGAATAGCGGGTAGTCAAACGTACTGTCACAAAGCGGAGATTGGGACTGATGGTGAGGTTGGAGATCAGTTTGTCACCACAATAGACCACCATTGGCCGATCCGGTTCCGTAAGAGATTCGCGTCGATCCTCTACCTCTTTCTTCATTTTGCGTTCCCGCAAAATTTCAAAATACGACAATTGATCATCAATCAGCCACTGGTCAAATTCGGCCTTGGAAGAGGGCCGTGGCTCGTAGCCTTTTTTGAATTGAGTGAGTTGCTCTACTTGCCCCGAGTTGCGATCCCAGGAAAAGAGATTATCTTCTTTTTCAAAAACGATCTTTTGCTCATCGCCGGAAAATACAGGGTCGGTTTCTTTTTCGAGGGTATTGGTGATTTGCAAAGTTTTTGCTGACTTGAGGTCAAAAAGGAAGATATCTCCATTTTTGCTATACACCTTATGGGTGCGATTTTTATCGTATGTGCCATCGTAGGGCCGGCTGGTCAACTCCGTCAGGTCGACCTTTTTCGGCCTTTCTCCCTTAATGGATGTCTTGTACAATGAGGTTAGGGTATCTCCATCGGGGTTCCAGTCGAAATAGATATAGCGGCTATCCTCTGCCCAGGAAATGTTTTCCGGAAGGAAACCCACAAATTTTTCGCCCTCCATAATCTGTTCGATGGTCAGGGTAGATTGATTGGTCGATTTTTGGGAGAAGAGCGTAAATGTACTCAATATAGTACAGCAGGTGATCAGTAACAAACGCATTTTGGGAAATTTTGTGAATTCCTAAGATCATATTTGGCCTCCAAACATGGTCTAAAGATAATATCTTATCTGATAATTCCATTCCTGTACACGGAATGTGAGGTTATTGTCAAATTATAGGGGTTTCGGTGGAATTGTTGTGCAATCTGTTATCTTTGGGCTATTCACCAATTTGAAACCAATTGCTCATGTATTCAGCTTTAAAACACAGTCACTCCGGCCTGCGCTGGGTCGTACTCGCATTATTGATCGCTGCCATCGTTACCACCTGGCAAGCCTGGAGTAAAAAAGACAATAGCCAATCCAAGCCGGGCAAAGTCGTGCTCTTTGCTTTGATCTTCACCCACATTCAATTGTTACTGGGATTAGTGCTTTATTTTGTTTCCAGTCCCTATGTGCAGTTTACTGCGGGAGTAATGAAAGACAAATTATTGCGCTTCTACACTGTAGAGCACCTGGTAGGCATGTTGCTGGCCATCATTTTGATCACTATTGGCTACAGCAAAGGCAAACGTCAATTGCCCGATCCGAAGGCGCATAAAACGACCTTTACTTTCTACCTCATCGGGTTGGTTATTATGCTACTTTCTATTCCGTGGCCATTCCGTGGTTTGGGAGCAGGGTGGTTCTAAGCATGGAAGGATTGGAGGAAATGGAAGAAGTGAATTGTTGACCTTCTTCCATTTCTTTTATCCTAGTCCAGTAGAAGGAAGGACGAGACCCGTTCCTTCTCCCCATTTTTAATGCGATAGTAATAGATGCCGGTCTCCAGCGATTGCAATTGCAGGCTGGTACTAAATTCCTCTCCAACTACGGCTTCCCAGCTGTGGCTGAAAATGGCCTGCCCAATGGCATTGTATACTTCGAAGCTGACTTTCGGAGCCACGGCCTTGTGCAGAAATACGGTGAGCTGATCCTGCACCGGATTGGGATAAACCGACAAATCCGTTTTCATGGAGTAATCAATAGCGATGATATTGGAATAGAGGTAAACACCATCATCGCGTACGCCTTTCAGGCGGTAGTAGTTGGTCCCTACCAGCGGCTGAGCATCGACAAACCTATATACTTGTTGGGGGCCGGCATTACCCTGTGCATCCACATTGCCAATGCCGCTAAACCGATAGTCAGCTGAGCGTTGCACTTCAAAATAGGCCAGTTGACTTTCGTTAATGGTCGCCCAGTCGAGTACAACTTCACCATCAACAATGTTTCCCTCCAGGTTGAGCAACTCAAAAAATGGATCTTCACAATAAGGATAAATTTCGTGTTCGTCCACACTGCTGAGACCCGCACCATCAGTTACCGTCAAGCGAATGCGGTACCAAAAGGTCTCATCACCGCATCCCAGCGGGTCGATGATGGTATGCGATACCGGTTCATAGTCTGGCTCTTCCGGGTGGAAATGGGTGTTGTGTTGCAGGAAGGTCTCCCATTTATAAGTCAGCTCACTGGAGCTGTGCTCAGCGTCCGAAACGTTTGCTTCTAACGGCAGAATGGTGATGCCATTTGGAGGGTAAAAATCGCCGTCCTTAAAGCTGGAAATTTCGACATTAGGCGGGGTATTATTCAGCGAAATAATGACTTCAGCTTTGGTTTCCAGTCCGGCGGTGTCAGTCACGGTCAGCACGGTGGTGATCAATTGCGGAGCAGTGCTGGTGGCCATGAAGGTGTGTGTGGGCGCAATATCGGAGCTGGACGTACCGTCACCAAAATCCCAGTGGTAGCTAATACTGCCGCCATCGGGATCGTAGGAATTACTGGCGTCAAAATTGACGGTTAAGGGGCTGGGGCCAAAAGTGTGATCTGCGATGGCATTGGCGACAGGTGCCGGATTGCCGCCGTAAGTGATTTTGTGCACTTCACTATCATAAACGTGGCACCAGTAAATGGCCCCATCGTGCGGATTGTAAGTCAGGTGAACGATGCCCTTGTCATCCCAGCGCGCGAAGGTGTCTACTCGACTGACCTGATCATTTTCATCAAAATGAAAGACGCGCATCCAGCCACTCAGGTCAGCGTGGAAAAAGCCGTTGTGGTACATCTCCGGGAATTGATCTCCTTCGTAGAAAAAGCCGGGAATACTGCTGAAGCCGGGAAACTCAATGCCTTCCACCGGAGAATCCGGGGTGTTGATATCCACCTCAATCAGGGCCCCGGAAGCCTGCTCAAAGCCAGGTACGCGAGTTTTTGGCGGTGGATTCCACAACAAACTACTCCAGGTGATGGCCGGTGGTTCGTGTACAAAAGCGGGAATGTTTTCTGGAATCAATTCCACGCCGCTACAAGGGTTGGTAAAGAGGACTTCACCCGTTCTTGTAGGTTGTTTGATCAAATCCTGAAAGGTGAAAAATTCATTTTCGCAGCCACTATTTGACGCCAAAGGATTCGGAGCATACGGATTCTCCGTTGGGGCATTGATAAATCCCCAGTGGTAGTTGATGCCCTCAAAAATGGGCCAGCCAAAGCACTGCCCACCTTCCCTGGCAATATTGAGTTCTTCCCAGCCACCACCGCCTACATCACCGATAAAGAGTGTGCCTGGATTGGCATCAGCCGGATTGTGGCTGCCCGTCTCCGGGATTAGCGTAAAGCGGTAAGGATTGCGAAAGCCTGTTACCCATATCTTTGATCGCGGTGCATCTGGATTTGTGGCATCAAAAAAGGGATTACTCATAATGCCTTCCCCGGTTTCCGGATCGATGCGCAGGATACAGCCGTTCATATTGTCAACTTGCAGCGATTTGAATGCTCCTACATTGTCCTCGTCTCTCAAGATGCCTTCGTCAATGGCCTGTTCCCAGAAACTTTCTTCACTGCTGGTGTTTCCTGTATCAATGGATTGATAACTACCACCATCGCCAACGGAGGCCAGTAAGGTGCCGTCCTCGCCAAAAACCAGGGAACCAATTCCGTGAGAACCCAGCAGTACGGCGGGACCATCGGCACGGGTTTTTCCCAGAATAATTTTACGGCTATTGGGTACCACTGTCGTGAAGCCGGTAGCCGGATCTGCCGTGTACCGGGTAATGCGGCCAATGGTCGCTTCGTGATCAATGGTCACATTGGGATCATAATCCGGGGTGCCGTAAGCATCCATATAGTGGCGATCTACTACATAGAGCAGGTAAAAATAGCCATTGGTTTGAAAGCCTGGATCAAGCGCAAAACCGAGTAGGCCGTGGTCGCTCCAGTTGACTACCTCTTCCGAGATATCGATCAGTGGCTCGCTGAGCTTTTCGCCCTCGGGGGTGAGGATGTACACCTTGCCTTTCTTTTCCCAAACAAAGCCGCGACCGGTTTCGTCGAAAGTAAGGCCTACCGGACGTTCCCAGTTTTCGCCAACTTTTTCATCGTAGAAATTCTCGGGTAAATAGGGCGTCGTACCCTGTGCCCATATTTGTAGTGTGAACGTAGTTATAAAACAAAAAGTCAAAAAACGCATCATGAAAATTGATTACAATTAGAGTACAAAGCTAGACAGGAAACGCACAAGATCATAGTTTAGCGTCCGCAAAATGGCTTTTAAACTCTTTTTGGAGGCTTGTTTGTGTAATTTGCGCTGAATTTGCATCCTACAGGTTAAACTGCCTCCAGATATGCAAAGACCCATTCGTCCTCTCATCCTGATGATTTTCCTTTTGGCTTTTAGCCAATTGTACGCTCAGCAGTCAACACTGACACAAATCTACCGCATCACCGCCGTGGAGGCGGAAGGATTGTATCGCAATGCCAAGGCCAATCCACACGAAGGCCATTTTAGAGAACTGGTGGATACTTTTTACACGTCCTCCTACACGAGAAACCTGCCCGTCGGGCATTATCTATACGTCAAGGCGGAGGAGGAATATCTGGATGTAAAACTCATTAGTACGCACCAATACTTTGCAACGGCACTCAACAATCAGCGTGATTTGTCGATCACCTTACTGGATTCATTGGGGAACTTCGTATCCGATGCCAAACTGCTGCTGGATAAAAAAGAGGTTCCTTTTGATCATGAAACCAAGACCTACCACCTCAATAAATGGAAAAAAGATGGTTTCCTAAAGATTCTGGTAGCGGGAGATACACTGTTTTATGGCCTTAATCGGACACTGCGAGAAAAGCTTTGTGCCCAGCGCTGGAAGCGCTTTAGGTCTACTAAGGTCGGCCATGTGCTGACGTCTCCCCTGCGGTGGGGTAGAAACACTTATCTTTACTTTAGGCGAGGCTTTAGTAATGGCAACTGGAGGATCTATCGCCATCCTTTCAAATTTAAACCCAAGCCAATCAAAGGATATCTGGCGCTGAGCAAACCCAAATATCGCCCCGGAGATACCCTCAAGGTGAAAGCCTACGTGACCCGACATAATGGAAAGCCCTGGAAGAAACCCATGCAGGTCAAAATCTATGATCCACAACAAAAGGTAATTTATGACAAGAAAGTAGAACCGGATACCCCTGGAGCATATACCCTCAACTGGGTATTGGGAGACAGTCTCACCTTGGATGCCAATTATCGGGTGGAGATTCCGAATCCTAAACGGAGGGGATTTGATGAGTTGTACCATACTTTTCGACTGGAAGATTATCAATTGGATGAGATCAGTTACAGCCTGAAAGCCAGCCAGGAAACATTTCACCAGGACGACAGTGTTCAGCTGATTGTAGAAGGCACGGATGCCAATGGCCTGCCCATTGCCGATGGAGAAGTGGCGCTAGTGCTTTTGAGCGACAACATCATAGACTATCACGCCGATGAAGTGCTCATCGCAGATACTTTGTGGCAACATCAGCAGTTGTTAGCCTCAGGTGGTCCTACTACCGTCGTGGTCCCGGACTCCATACTACCATTAGCTTCGCTGAAAGTGCAGGTACAAGCCTCCTTTGCCAATGCTAATGGTGAACTACAGGAAGAAAATACCACATTCACCTACTCCCGACCCAAAGCTGAAATCCGCTGCCGTCTTGAATCCGGAATGATGATTGCCGAATATCTGGTGGATGGACAAGCCGCTGAAGGAGAGGCCATTTTAAAGCGACTGGGCACTAGGCAAGTCGACACCATTGCATTGCCTTATCGGGAGGAGATCAGACCGGAATTGGTTGCTTATAAGCTACAGACTGCTCAGGCTTCCACGGAGCTTTATTTGGCGAAAGCTGCTCCCAAAGGAGAAGTAGAAATCAATGCCTTTCGGCAAAATGACTCCTTGATTGTACAACTTGATAACCCTCATAAAATCCCCATCACCTGGACCTTGCGCAGTACCCACCGAAAAATTGATGCCGGACATGTTACATCAGATCACTTTGTTTACAATGCCAAAGACCGGACCTCTGGCACGCTCTATTTCCAGTACCAATACCTCTGGGGAGCCCAAACAGAGGATAGAGAAAAAGAGATACTGCACTACAAAAAACTGCTGGATATCGATATCGAACAGTCACCGAAGGTCATTCCCGGGGAAACGGTGCAGGTGAAGCTGAAAGTTACGGATCACGAGGGCAAACCCGCCAAAAATGTCAATATGGTTGCGGGGGCCATCAATAAGCAATTTGGTAATGCCCAACCCTATAAAGCACCCTCCATTTCCTACAAAACGGGTAAGGAGCCTTTAGATCTTGGCAAATTTATCCTGCTCCCACGGGTAGATCAAACCAGGAGGCTGAACCTGGATAGTAGTTGGTACCAAAAATTGGAATTGACAGAAGACATTTTTTACCAGATGAGATGGGAAAATCCCGGATTGTATACCAATTATGATTCCCTTAAGCAAGACAGTTTTTACCAAACAGTCGCCCAGTTTGCGCCCTACCTGATCAAAAATGGAAAGGCCCAGCCGATCTATTTGATCTACTGCAATCGAGAGCTGGTTTATTACTACGATACGGATGATTATCGTCGGTACAGTTTTACGGGGAAAGCCGGATATAATCGCATCACCCTGCGTGGGCGAGATTTTGAATACACCATTGATAGTGTATTGCTGAAAGATGGATATAAACTGGAAATTGCAATCAATGAAGAGTTGTACCATCAGTCGGAAGACGCTCATCTGATTAGCCGCAGACCGGTCAAGGCGGAATTGAATTGGACGGAGCAGAATTTGGTGGAAAGCAGTTTGTTTTTATTAAAAAAACAGCCACGGGCATACCATTATATTTGGTCGGAAAAGGATCGAATTCACGTATTTTGGGGAGGATCGGGTCGTTCTCCTGTCAAAATCGGCCCTTTTCCGAAAGGAACTACCTTACACTATCAGGTGCAGGGTGGTTTTTACACCGAATTTGACTTTGAGCCGGGATTTACCTACGAAGTGGAGGCCAGTCGGGAACGGCTTTATGTTTACGATTTGTTTTCCAAACAAAAAGCCTCCCTGCCAAAGGCATTGAAGCTTCACCATCCGGGAGAATTGATCTTCACGCCGGATGACATTAAGCGAGAGGCGGCAAAATCTTTGCGCATTCCCTTCCTCTATTCGCAATGGAGCCGCAAACCGGGAATGGGGCGTTATACCTTTCATTATCAACCGGAAAATGTTGAGCAATATTTACTGACATCGGTGCTGGTTTTGGACGATAGTGTCACTACCTATCGGTATTACCAGGCCAATAACCGCCAGATGGGGCAATTGCCTCCAGGGACCTACGATTTTTACGCCGTAAGAAGGGATTCTGCGATTTTTCACCAATCCATTTTCATTCGCCCGGATACCACTTTGTATCAAAATCTGCAGTCGATGGGTTTTGAGCAGGACACGGCACTTTACCGGAAACTGATTCTGGAGGCTGAGCAGAAGCCGTTGCGGTACAGTCCTTCAAGCAATTATCTAAAGGAACCTCGCCTCAGCAAATACTATCAACGAGGCCGCCTGATTTCCGGGCAGGTTACGGATGAGCGTGGAGAAGGCTTGATCTTTGCAAACATTCACCTGGTTGGCACCACTGAAGTAACCGAGACCGATTTTAATGGTCACTACGAAATCTGGGTGCCCAAAGGTGACTACCAATTGCAGGTATCTTATATCGGGTTTACGACTCAGACCATAACTAATGCACCTAGTTACAATACCATAGTGATGGATGAGAGTGGCAACTTTGATGAAATCGTGGTGGTGGCCTATGCACTTTCGGGGCAATCGGCAGGGCTTTCAACAACTGCTGAAGTTACCAGTGATGCAATTTCTGTAAGGGGGTCGCGGAGTAATGCAGTCAATTATTACATCGATGGTGTCAGGGTACAGGGGAATCTAATGTCAGGATCAACCCTGGATATTGAAAGCCACGATCTCAATCCCTACCGGGGTACTAATTTTGAAGCCCTCCCCTCCAGCATCCGCTCCACCTTCCGCGATGATGCTTACTGGGTACCCAATCTGATTACCGACCAAAACGGGGAAGCCTACTACACGGTTACCTTCCCCGATGATATTACCAGCTGGAAAACCTTTGTGCTGGGGCAGGATAGGAAATTGCGGGGAGGTACGGCTTTCGCCGAAACACAGGCTTATAAACCCTTGATGGCCCGCCTGAATCTACCGCGGTTTATGGTGGAAGGTGACCAGGCGGATATTGTGGGTAAATCGCTGAATTATACCGGCGATTCTGTGAGCATTACTACCCGATTTTTATTGGATGATCAATTGCTTACGCAAAATGAGGCAACCATTGCAGACGCACTGATTGAAAAAGCAGCATTAAAGGCTTCTTCATCGCTTGATTCTTTGCAAGTGACTTACGCGCTGCAAATGGATCAGTACGAAGATGGTGAGCAGCGCTCGATTCCGGTCTTCCCTAAAGGCACAAAGGAAACGGTCGGCCAATTCTACCTGCTGGAAGGGGATACTGCGTTTACGATCACCGCTTCACCGGACTACGGGGCAATGACCATTTATGCACAGGATAATGTGCTGAAAGTATTACTGGAGGACCTTGATCAACTACAGCGTTATCCCTATGGCTGTATGGAACAAACGGCCAGCCGCCTGATTGGCCTGGTATTGGAAAAGAAGGTCAAGGAACAATTAGGCGAGCCTTTCACGGATGATGATCAGATTGTGAAAGCAGTGGTTCGATTGAAGAAATTTCAAAATGACAATGGGGCCTGGGGTTGGTGGTCGGAAGGCGAAGGCGTGAACTGGATTACGATTCATGCCACCAAAGCTCTACAAATGGCCCAGGAGGAAGGTTTTGAAACCGTAAGCCTGGAAAAAGCCCTACGCTACCTGACCAGCCAGCTGGAAAACCTGGAACCATACGCTTTGCTACCCGTGCTCAATCGCCTCTCGGCAGCCGGGCAAAAACTGGATTACGAGCGCTATTTAGCCCTGCTGGATTCGCAGCAACTTGACTTTTATGATCAATTGCAATTGACGCTGTTGCGACAACAGAACAACTTGCCTTACCAACTGGATTCACTGGATAAATACCGTCAAACAACACTCTTTGGCGGCCATTACTGGGGCGACAGACAGCATTGGTACCATCTGCAGCGCAATCGCGAATTAACTACCTTACTGGCTTATCGCATCTATAAAAATGTCGGACGGGAAAGCGAGTGTGCCAGCATCCGGCAGTATTTCCTGGAGGGCCGCGCACAAAGTCCGATCTGCGGATTGCGCTGGGGATGGGGCAATACCTACAATACGGCCTCCATTTTAAGCATTTTGTTACCGGATTTGTTAGAAGGCCAAAAAGATCGTGCAAAGTTGCAAAATGAATTAACCATCAGTGGAGTAGGGGAGCAAGTGATTAATGAATTCCCCTATCAGGCGCAGTGGAGTGCAGGGCAGACCATCCAGGTGAAAAAGACCGGAGCCGGGCCGCTCTTTGTGACTGCCTATCAGCAATTTCAGAATGTTGATCCGGAGCCCAAGGAAGAAGAATTTGTGGTGAAAACCCAAATGTTGCAGGAAGGCCGGAAAGTGAACCGGTTGGAACAAGGGAAGAAAGCCATTTTAGAAGTAACCCTGGAGGTAAAAAACTTAACGGAATATTTAATGCTGGAAGTCCCTGTTCCGGCGGGATGCAGCTATGGAGTCAAGTCAATGTACTCACGCTATCCGGAAACACATCGCGAATATTTCCGGCAACATACGGCCATCTTTTATAAAGTACTACAGCCGGGGACTTACACTGTAGAAATTGAGTTGGAACCGCGCTTTACAGGGACATTTACTTTGAATCCAGCCAGGGCAGAGCAGATGTATTTTCCGGTGTTTTTTGGCAGGAATGAGTTGAAAAGCGTCAAAATAGAAGATTAGAGTTGTTCTGTTGGGGCAATTTGTACCCGAAATAATCCCAGCAGAACAACTCTACTAAAAAGGATCTACATCCACATTCACCCTTACGCCGCTCAACCCCTTTTGGTTGTGCAAGTCATCGATAGCATTTAAGATGCTCTCTTTGGTGAAAACAATTTTTTGGGGATGGCGCTCAATTTTTACCAGGAAATCGAGTAGATAGTAGGTCCGTACCCTGGAGATGTACGGAACGGCGGGCCCTTGTACCCAATCGCCGAGCTTGGCTTTGAGGTATTTGGCAAAAAGCTTGCCGGCATCGTTGAGTACCTGCGGCTTTTTGTGTTTGAGCGTGATGCGAATCAGCCGGAAATAGGGTGGATACATGAAGGCGTGCCGCTCCGACATTTCCCGGGTAAAGAAACCGGAAAAATCATTGGCGATCACCTCCCGAAGTACCGGACTGGCGGTATTAAAAGCCTGAATAATCACCTTGCCCCGGCGATGTTTTCTGCCGGCTCTGCCACTTACCTGCACCATCAGCTGGAAACCCCTTTCGCTGGAGCGAAAATCCGGGAATTGCAGTAGCTGATCGGCGCTGAGCACTCCCACCACCGCCACATTTTCAAAGTCCAGTCCTTTGGTAACCATTTGTGTGCCTACTAAAATGTCAAGTCGGCGCTCTTCAAAGTCATTGATGATCTTTGCGTGGGCATTTTTGGTGCGCACCGTGTCCCAATCCATACGGCCAATTTTGGCATTGGGAAGATAGATTTTGAGTTCATCCTCAATCTTTTCCGTACCAAAGCCTTGCAAAGCCAGCTGTTTGCTGCCACAAGCCGGACAAGCCTGGGGCAAACCGGTTTGGTAGCCGCAGTAATGACACTTCAGGTTTTTATGGAATTTATGATGCGTTAGACTCACATCACAATGGATGCATTCGGCGTGCCAGCCGCAGGTGGTACAGCGGTAAGTGGGCGCATAACCACGGCGGTTTTGGAACAAGATGGCCTGCTCTCCACGCTCCAGTGTTGCTTTTAGTTCTTCGATCAACACACTGGTGAAGTGGGATTGTAATTTGCGTTTCTGCAATTCATCCTTGGCATCCACCACAATTACTTCAGGCAATTGTAATCCCCCGAAACGCTCCGGCATGGTCACCAGGCCGTATTTGCCATTCTTGGCGTTTTGGTAGGACTCCACGGAAGGGGTGGCGGTGCCCAAAATCACTTTTGCACTATGTAAATGAGCCAGATAGATGGCGGTATCACGTCCGCTGTATCGAGGATTGGGGTCTTGCTGCTTGAAGGACGCATCGTGTTCTTCATCCACCACGATCAGGCCCAATTTCTGGAAGGGCAAAAACAGGGAAGATCGGGCGCCCATTAATATGGGTTTACCTTCGAGGACTTTGTTCCACAATTCTACCCGTTCATTATTGCTCAGACGGGAATGGTACACCACAATATCATCTCCAAACAATCGCTGCAGCCGGTCGATGATCTGAGCCGTGAGCGCAATTTCCGGTAGCAGATACAATACCTGTTCTCCACGCGCGATCACTTCCCTAATCATCTCCACATACACCCTGGTTTTGCCACTGCCGGTTACTCCGTGCAGTAGAACCACATTCTTCTCCTCAAAATATTCCTTGATTTCACCAATGGCTTGTACCTGTTGCTCGGCGAGCACGTCGGCGTCGACAGTGTCCTCTTCGTAGCCGCCCAAACGGCTGATTTCTCTTTCGTAGGTTTCGAAAACCTCCTTTTTGACCATTGCCTTGATCACCGAATGATCCACCCCTGCCTTTTTGATGACGTCCTGCTGGCGAACAAATTCTTGCTGCTTAACGAGGTGCAGGTAAGCCATCAGCGCTTCTGCCTGCCGCTCGGAGCGCTCCAATTTGGCGAAAGCCTCATCGAGAAGTCCGGGATTACTGACATATGGTTCACAAAGCCGTACACAAATGACCTGCTTGGGTTTGTATTTTGTTTTGAGATCTTCCTTGAGGTAGATGATCTTCTTTTCCAGCATACTTCGAATGAGCGGATAGACGGTCTTGTACCCCAGGATACCCCGCACATCGTCGATGCTGATCTCCTGCTGGATGGTCAGCGCTTCTGCAATGAGGTATTCGCGGTCATCCAGTCCGCCAAAGTCTTCATCAAACAGCGGGCTGAGGGTAACCATGGTCTCACTGGCCAGTTTCAGATTGGCCGGTAGCGCCGCCTGCATTACTTCACCCAGGCTGCAGCAATAGTAGCTGGCCATCCACTGCCACAGCTTAAATTGCTGCTGCTGGATGATGGGCGTATCATCGATGATGGAAAGGATGGGTTTGGGCTTGACATCACCGGGTTTGTGCTCGGGGAAGCCAACGATGAGCCCGGTATAATGTTTGTTGCGGCCAAATTGTACTTCTACCCGGATGCCAAACTTGATCTGATTGACTAATTCTTCCGGGACGTAATAAGTAAAGGTTTGACCCAGTGCGAGTGGCAGTACCACTTCAACCAGCGCTTCGGTGTTGGGGATGATATGATAGGTGGATGACTCCAAATGATTGCATTTATGAACTGCAAAATAAGACAGCTTTCGCAATTATGCCAATGTAATCAAAAAAATTATAATTTAAATTTTTTGATTACTTCGATTCAGATTGATGAAATGGGAAAGTTTCGATCGCATCAGATGCAGCAAGGGAATATAATTGTCAGCTGTTAGCAAGAGGCACATTTGATGTTTTTCTCCTGTCAAGTCTATAAAGCAATTCTGATATTTTCTCTATATTTGGCAAAACTTGGGAAAATCCAAAACTTGTATTTACTGCAATTGACTGCGACTAATATCTTACCTTGATTTGTCATTATTAAAAACTAAATAATTGTCCATGATGAAAAAACTCTACACCTTACTACTTGGGCTATTTGTAGTCGGTACACTATCCGCACAAATATCCTTTTCGGACGACTTTGAAAGCTACGAAGTTGGTGCTTATGTAGCGGCTTCTTCCAGTGACTGGACGACCTGGACCGACAGTCCCGGTTCTTCCGAAGACTCCCAAATCAGTGATGAGCAGGCCGCCAGCGGGACCAAATCCTTAAAGCTTGTTGCCGGCAGTGCCGGTGGCGGACCGGCTGATGTCATCCTGAAATTCGGCGATGTTCACACCGATGGAGATTTTGAATTCGAAATGAATATGTTTGTGGTCAGCGGTACCGGAGCTTACTTCAACTTTCAGGGAGCAGATCCTCCGGGTTCTGTTTGGGCCGTTGAATTTGCCTTCAACGACAACGGCAACCTGCTGGTTAGCAATAATAGCGGTGCTCTGCTGGAAACTACTTACGTACATGACACCTGGTTCAACATCAGAATCGTTGTCGACCTGACCAACAACCTCTGGCAGGTACTCATTGATGATGAGGAACAGGGGTCGTTCTCCAATCCACTGAATATGGTGGCTTCCATCGACCTTTTCCCATTCAATGGCAATGGTAATGGCACCTCTATCTTTTATGTAGATGACGTGGCATTTGGCTACGAGCCTTATGTGCAGCCGGCTTTGGACGCGGGGGTAATCGATGTTAATTTAGGCGGGTTGAAAAAACTGGTAGGAAGTCCGGTTGTTATCAGTGGTCAGGTCAAAAATCAGGGTATAGAAACCATCAACAGTTTCGATCTTACCTGGAGTGACGGGACCAATAGCAATACGGATTCTTATACTGATTTGAATCTTGCTTCTTTGGAAACCTTTGATTTCCAGTTGTCTGCTCCATTTGTAGTGGAAAATGAAGACAATACCATTACCGTTACCCTTTCCAATGTCAATGGCATGGAAGATGAAGATCCGGATAATAACGTTCGTACAGCTGACCTGACTGGTGTGACGCCTGCTCCTGGTAAACACGTAGTAGCCGAAGAAGGTACCGGAACCTGGTGCCAGTGGTGTCCACGTGGCGCTGTTTTTATGGATTTTATGGCCGATACCTATCCTGATTATTTTGTGGGCATTGCAGTACACAACAATGACCCGATGGAAGTCATGGAGTACGACGCTGGAGTTGGTTCTTTCCCTGGATTCACCGGATACCCAGGGGTGATTGTGGATCGCAATAGTGTGATTGATCCAGCAGTATTGGAAAACTCATTCTACGATGAAATTGTCAATGCTCCGAAGGCCATTTTGACTAATGGTGCGGAATACAACCCGGATACTCGCGAACTGAAGTTGTCAGTAACTGCTGAATTTAGTGAAGCAGTGAGCGGTGATTACCGTCTGAATATGGTGATTGTTGAAGATGGCGTAACCGGTACTTCTGCAGGCTACAATCAGACCAATGCCTATGCCGGTGGTGCCAATGGTCCGATGGGCGGTTACGAAAACCTGCCTTTCACGGTACCTGCTTCACAGATGGTTTATGATCACGTGGCCAGAGCCATTCTTGGTGGCTTTGAAGGCGAGGCCGGAAGTCTGCCCACTTCCATTGATGCCGGTGGCATCCACTCTGATTGGTTTAACTACGAAATTCCTGAGGATTATGAATACGATAAGATCAAGGTCATTGGTATCCTAATTGCTCCGGATGGCAGTATTGACAATGCTACTGAAGTGATCATCGATGAGGCTATTGCCAACGGTCTGGCCGTTGGAACGGAAGATCCAATCGTAACGGAGCAGGATGTACAGGTAAGTCCAAACCCATTCCGCGAGATTACGACCATCCGCGTACAAATTGCGGAAAGAGCACCGGTGAACATTCAGGTAGTGAATTCACTGGGGCAGGTAGTGGCCAGCCAAAATTATGGCGAACTATTTGGTCAGGTGGACTTTCCTTTCTATGCACATAATCTGCCTAATGGCTTATATACAGCCCGCATTCAGGTGGGCGCCGATGTAGTGAGCAAGAAGATCATGCTGGCTCGCTAAATAGAATACATTTTTAATGTGGTCAGAACCCGACTTTGGATTTTCCGAAGTCGGGTTTTTGTTTTAAAAACAGGAATGTGGAAAACTTTTTTGTTTTAATCAGCCTTGTTGCTAAACATTTTTGGTTCTAAATTCTTTTTAAAATAAATTGAATACCAATTTCTAGACCATGAAGTGGATAAAACGCCTGGGCTGGTTAGTCATGTTCCTTATCTTGGCTGTTCTGGTCATATTCCACGTTTTTATCCCCTTCCGAACATCCGATCCCAATACCCGTTCCTATTTTGAAGAAGAAAATCAGATCATTGACATTCAATATCAAACCTGGCAAAAAGGGACCCTGCGCTATGTGAGCACAGCGGAAAAAGAGGACCTGCCATTGGTTGCTTTTGTTCACGGTGGTCCGGGGTCTTCCAATAATTTTTATCAGTATTTATCAGATTCCAACTTATTGGCGAAAGCCCAGATGGTTGCTATTGACCGGCCTGGGTATGGTTATTCCGATTATGGTGAAGCCATGCCTTCTTTAAAAGCGCAGGCCGAAGCTGTTGTGGAGGTATTGATGCACTGGCCTAACCGAAAGGTCCTCTTGGTGGGACATTCCTACGGAGGGCCCATCGTAGCGAAAGTTGCTGCTCATTACCCCGATTTGGTCGATGCAGTACTGTTACTTGCCCCCGTTATTGATCCGGATAATGAGAAAATATTCTGGTTTTCTCCCTTTTCCTGGTGGCTGCTTACGCGCTGGATGTTACCGGCAGATTTAAGGGTTGCCGGAGTGGAGAAGAGAACGCACGCAAAGGAATTGGAGCAGATGGCGGGCGATTGGTCCAAGATACATGTTCCGGTCGTACAGATACACGGAGACGAGGACTTTCTGGCTCCGGCCTCAAATATTGCCTTTGCCAAGGCGCACATTGATTCGCAATACCTCAATCAGGTCTTACTGTCCAAGGCCGGACATTTTATTCCCTGGACGGAATACGATATTGTAACAGAAAATCTAATTCACTTAATCAATCAAGTAAAAGATGAAGAAGAAAGCGATCTGGAACGGGCAAGTGCTCGCTGAAAGCGACGATTTGGTGCGGATTGAAGGTAATTATTATTTCCCGAAATCTGCCCTGAAAATGGATCATTTTCAACCAACGGATACGCATACAGTATGTCCGTGGAAAGGAACGGCCTCTTATTATAGCGTGCAGGTGGATGGAGACGAAAATACGGATGCCGCCTGGTACTACGAGGACCCTAAACCCGCTGCTGCTGTAATCAAAGACCGCGTGGCATTTTGGCGTGGGGTTGAGGTAGTTGATGCTTAATAAAGAAGGATAAAACAAAAGAAACTATACGATATGACTTTGCATCCCGAATTGAAAACCATCACCTCTCAGTTGTCTGCTTATCAGAAAGTCAGACAACTAACCCTGGATCTCTGTGCACCCTTACAGCCGGAAGATTATGTTGTGCAGCCCATAGTTGATGTTAGTCCGCCCAAGTGGCATTTGGGGCATTCCACCTGGTTTTTTGAAAACTTTATTCTGGTCCCCAACCTCGAAGGCTACCAGCCTTTTGATTTGAGACTCAATTATTTTTTTAACAGCTACTACGAGAGTCAGGGGCCACGAATCCTGCGCAGTATGCGGGGTAATATGACCCGCCCCAATCTGGAAACCATTTTGGAATATCGTGGTTATGTAGACCGTCACCTGGAAACATGGCTGCGGGAAAAGCCAGCGATTGCGGAGGAAAGCGACTTGCACCACTTGCTGGTGTTGGGCTTACAGCACGAGCAGCAACATCAGGAGTTACTGATGACTGATATCAAATACATTCTTGGAAATAACCCGCTTTTTCCCACTTATAAAAAAGCAACTGAAGAGAGCAGTGCATCGGTGAAACCGGCCGAGTTTTTGTCCTTCAAAGAAGGCGTTTATGCAATTGGGCACCAGGGCAAAGGTTTTTGTTTTGACAATGAACTAGGCGTTCACAAAGTGTATTTGCATGACTTTTCCATCCAGGACCGCCTGGTGACTAACGGCGAGTATCTGGAATTTATGGAGGCCGGTGGTTACGAAAAATTTGAATACTGGCTCAGTGATGGCTGGGAATGGGTAAAAGAACTGGAAGTCAAAGCGCCTATGTATTGGTATGAGCGTAGCGGAGAGTGGTTTTTATATACCCTCAATGGTTTGAGAAAACTTGATCCGAATTTGCCGGTGACCCACATCAGCTACTATGAAGCTGAGGCCTATGCTCAATGGAAAGGCCTGCGTTTGCCCACTGAATTTGAGTGGGAGGTGGCCTGCAAGCAATTGTACAACGAAATCCCGGAGGACGGAAACTTCCTGGATAGTGGTCAATTTCACCCAACAACAGCTACTGATGGCAAGGACTGTCAGATGCTTGGGCACACCTGGGAATGGACGGCCAGCGCCTATCTGCCCTATCCAAACTATCCAAGACTGAAAGGTGCCCTTGGAGAATATAACGGCAAATTTATGGTCAACCAAATGGTGTTGCGTGGAGGTTCATGCGCTACCCCTTCCGATCATATTCGCCCGAGCTATCGCAACTTTTTTCAACCCGAAAAACGCTGGCAGTTCACCGGAATTCGACTAGCTAAATAACTGAAATCATCCCTGATATGATCATGACTGAAGCAAAAAAAACTGCGGTAAATACCGACTTCGCTGAGCATGTAGCAAGCGGGCTGACAGCAACCCCCAAAAAGATGTCATCTCGTTATTTTTACGACAATCGCGGCGACAAATTATTCCAGCAAATCATGAATATGCCGGAATATTATCTCACCGATTGTGAAATGGAAATCTTTCAGAACCAAAAAGATGACCTGCTCAAAGCCATCAACGGTAAACCCTTCGATCTAATCGAATTGGGGGCGGGTGATGGCACAAAAACAATGGTCCTGCTCCAGCATTTTATGCAGGCCGGATCAACGTTCAGATACAGGCCGGTGGATATTAGTGAACACGTTCTGGAGTTATTACAGAAAAAGCTTTCCACAAAGCTACCCGGGCTGGAAGTGGCTCCGTTGCCCGGCGAGTATTTCGAGGTATTGCGACAATTGGATGCGATGTCTGGTTCGAAACCCAAAGTTGTCTTTTTCCTTGGAGCCAATATCGGCAATTTTGTTCGTGAAGACGGCAAGCGATTTCTTAAGGAATTGCGCAGCTTGCTGCAACCCGGCGATCAACTGTTGATTGGGTTTGACCTCAAAAAAGACCCCAATATCATTCTCAATGCCTACAATGATCCGGCCGGGATTACGGCGGCATTTAATCTTAATTTGCTACATCGAATCAATAATGAGCTGGGAGGAAACTTCCAGGTTGATGCCTTTAAACACTGGGAAACTTATAATCCACTGACCGGTGAGACCAAAAGCTATATTGTAAGTAAGCAAGAGCAGGAAGTTTATGTTGAAGCAGTGGACGAAACTTTCCACTTTAAGGCCTGGGAAGCCATTGATGTGGAATTGTCGTTGAAATATGATCGTCAGGAAATTGCCGAACTCGCGGCTGAAACAGGCTTTCGAATAAAGGATGAATTTTTGGATCAACGTGGATATTTTGTGGACAGCCTGTGGAGCGTGGAATAGGGAGTGATTGTGATTTTAGTTTAGAGTTTAGGGTGTAGAGTGGAGGAGTTGTGCTTGGTATGCTGCTGATTCTTTTATTTTGGGTACTCTGCTTTAATTTAGTTTAAAGTTTAATGTTTAGGGGAAGCCAAAGCTGTCCATTTTGCAGATTTATTGATTATGGTGATTCTCTCTGGGCTTATGGAGGTTTATCATTTTGATGGTTAAGGCGGAGTAGGCGGTTTAGGGCTTCAATGTAAATACAGCTTTCTTATTAGTTCCTGGGGTATCCCCGAATAGGCTTTCGTCCGCGTTGTTTTTGATACAACTGATACTGTTCAATACCCTTTTCCGTAAGGAAGGGAAGGAGTGAGCCCAATACCAAATTGGCGTAAAACGGAATCAATTCATCAACCTCTCTGTCAAAGTGGATCTCAGCATCAGGGATCCAGGCGCCGGACTGGATGATGAGGAGCAGAATATACTGGTCGTACATGCCGTCAACCCATTCTTCTTTTAGCAGCCCTTTTTGAATCAGGATAGTTAACATTTGCCGAAACTGAAATTGGCGTAGGACTACTAATTCACGGAAGTGCTCCCGGACAGTCGGCACCCTTCTGGCCACCGCTGCAAAATCTAATAGAATAAATTTATATGTCCAGAGGTGACGAAAGTTGCGTTCTAATTCCTCACAAACCCATTGGATATCCAGTTCTTCCGGATCGATCATTTGGATGGAGCTGCTGAGCGCTTCCACGAGTTGCAGATACAGTTCATAAATAATGGTATCAGTATTTTTAAAGTGGTAAGTCAAATTACCCGCGCTGATGCCAACTTCGTTGGCAATACTGCGAATGCTCACCTGCTCAATACCCAGTTCATTAAACTGCCGCAAGGCTTCAACCAATATTTTCTCGGAAGTTTTCATTACGGTTTCAAAGGAAAGAAAATTTTTGGAAAAAATCATTAGTACACTTGACCTAATTAAAATAATCTAGTACATTTGTTCTAAATATCACCCACGACCATGAAAGTTAGATTAGATCCGTCCGACAAGGACCCGCAGGATCCGGCCAACAAGATGTTGGACTGGACCAGTGACAGCTACCGTTCGTTCAAAGATTATGTCACGATCCGTGATGGAGATTCGATAGGAGTGGTTATTGCCAAGGCTGCCCTCAATGTTTTTGGTATCATTCTGATGGTGATCCTGTCTCCATTTTTAATTATAGGCCTGACCATTGCCTTCATTGCGGTTTTTTGAGCATATGGAAATCCTTAAAAGACCCTTTTTTCAGGTGTGTTTTTGGCTGTTTGTAGTACACCAATTTCTGCAAAAGGTAATGCAGATTAAGCTTGGTATTCTGGATAGTTACCTCGACCCATTGCTATGCCTGCCCTTGTTGCTTAGCTTACTATTGGTGGAACGTCGCTGGATGCTACAATCACGGCAATACGTACTGTCTGCTTCGGAAGTGTTCTGGGTTACTGCATCAATAAGCCTTTTGTGTGAGGTTGGATTTCCCCATTGGTCAAAGCAGTTTACTGCAGACCCTTTGGATGTAGTGGCATACGGCCTTGGAGCAGTGGTTTTTCATTTATTACAGGATCACTCTTTTCAAAAGAGGAGGCAATTATTTTCTTAAAATTTCTCTCCGGCAACATCGGTAGGTCATCTAATATCGTATATTGGTAAACCTTTCAGGAAATTGCGCCTCCATGGAAATACCAATCAACTTTACACCAGCAGCTCAAACAACATCCGACTGGTATTGACACTTTGATAATTGATGCGGTGGTCATCCATTCTTTGTACCAGCGCTTCGAAATCGGCGCGCTCTTTCACTTCAATACCAACCAGGGCCGGACCGGATCCGCGATTGTGCTTTTTGGTGTACTCAAAATGGGTAATATCATCATTGGGCCCCAGGACATTATTGAGAAAATCTCGTAGTGCACCGGCCCGCTGTGGAAACCGGATGATGAAGTAATGTTTGAGCCCTTCGTAGAGCAGGGAACGCTCTTTGATCTCTTCGGTGCGCGTGATGTCGTTGTTGCTGCCGCTAATCACACAAACGATATTTTTGCCCTTGATTTGCTCCTTATACTGATCGAGAGCTGCGATAGTCAGCGCACCGGCGGGTTCCACCACTATACCTTCTTCATTATACAACTGCAAGATGGTACTGCACACCTTACCTTCAGGTACCAGCAGCATATCATCGATCACCTGCTGGGCAATGGCAAAAGTGGTATCGCCTACTCGACGCACGGCGGCACCATCTACAAAGCTGTCAATTTCATCGAGGCGAATCACCTCCTTGGCTTTCAGGGATTTGTACATGGCCGGAGCACCGGTGGGTTCCACCCCGATGATCTTGGTCGTTGGACTAATTTGACGAAAGTAACTGCCCAGGCCGCTGATTAATCCACCGCCACCAACAGCTACAAATACATAATCGATGGATACGGGACAATCTTCCAGGATTTCCAAACCAACGGTGCCCTGACCTTCAATGACTTTTTCATCGTTGAAAGGGTGGACAAATACCATCCCGTTTTCTTCCACCTGCTTGAGGGCTTCATTGTAGGAATCGTCGAAGGTATCTCCGTACAAAATGACTTCTACAAATTCTTTTCCAAACAACTTGACTTTCTTCACTTTCTGCTGCGGGGTCACACTGGGCATATAAATCTTGCCGTGTACCTCCATTTTTCGGCAGGCAAATGCAACTCCCTGGGCGTGATTGCCCGCGCTGGCACAAACCACACCGTTGGCCAGGGCTTCCTTACCCATGGTCGCCATCTTATTATAAGCCCCCCGAATTTTGTAGGAGCGTACCACCTGTAGGTCTTCGCGTTTCAGGTATAGATTACAACCGAGATGATCAGAAAGGTGATAATTGTAGCTTAGCGGAGTAGGAATAACCACTTCTTTCAGCCGCACTTTCGCCTGGAAGATATTCTTTACACTGATCAATGGTGTAGAAGTGGAGGTTGCCATGGGAAGCTTAGATTTTAAAAAGTTGCTGGAAAATCGGGGTGGAAAACTGCCTTTTCACACCCCGAATCTTCCTTATCGTTGAAAATTAGTCATTGTTTTCCGGACGCAATCCACGTACCACCTTACCGGCCCGCCACATTTCGCTGTCGTGCAGCTCCTTGAGTTCGGCCTCCAGCTTCACCCGGTAGTCGGGCTGGCTGTTGGTATCGATGGAGCGCTGCGCTTCATTACCGGACGCAACGCTGTCGTAGAGATCTTTAAATACCGGCAAAACCGCATCACGGAACTTGTCTTTCCAGTCCAGTGCACCACGTTGTGCAGTAGTCGAACAGTTGGCATACATCCAATCCATGCCATTTTCCGCTACCAGCGGCATCAAGCTCTGCGTCAATTCCTCCACCGTTTCGTTAAAGGCTTCACTTGGAGAGTGACCATGGCTACGCAATACAGAATACTGTGCTTCAAAGATACCTTGAATGGCGCCCATCAGGGTGCCGCGCTCACCGGTCAGGTCACTAAATACTTCTTTCTTGAAAGTAGTTTCAAACAGATAACCGGAGCCAATACCGATACCCAAAGCCACTACACGGTCTTTTGCATTTCCGGTAGCGTCCTGGAAGATGGCGTAGCTGGAGTTGAGTCCTCGACCCGCCACAAACATCCGGCGCAAGCTGGTTCCAGAGCCCTTTGGCGCCACCAGAATCACGTCAACCTCAGCTGGGGGAATAATGCCGGTACGCTCCTTGTAGGTAATGCCAAATCCGTGTGAAAAATACAGCGCCTTACCCGGCGTCAGGTATTTTTTCAAGGTTGGCCACATCGCAATTTGTGCGGCATCAGAAAGCAGGTATTGTATGATGGTGCCACGCTCGGCGGCTTCCTCAATGCTGAAAAGGGTCTCACCGGGAACAAATCCATCGGCAATGGCTTTGTCCCAAGATTTAGATGGTTGGCGCTGTCCTACAATAACGTTAAAGCCATTGTCGCGCAAATTCAATGCCTGTCCAGGCCCCTGTACACCGTACCCAATGATGGCGATCGTCTCATCCTTAAGGGTTTCCTGTGCTTTTTCCAGTGGGAATTCTTCGCGGGTAACCACATTTTCTTCTACACCGCCAAAATTCATTTTTGCCATGATGCAATTTTTTTCAGTTTACAATAAGTAGGTTTTGTTCAAACAAAAGTATACCCGATCTCAATGGCTGATGGAAGATAACGGCCTCCAAACCACCAATATCTCTGTATACCGATTCAGGAAATTGTTTTTGATTTGAGTTATTTCGACTTCGCCGATTCAAAATGATGGCAGAGGATGGACTTTGTAATCCATTGAACTTGGTTGGGCACCGCTGACTCTTTACGAAAAAAATGCGCTGTTTTGACAGCCCCCAATTCTGCAAAAAGTCAATTGGTCGGGCAAATATAGAAGTTATTCTATATCCACACTAAAAAAATGCAGGAATTCGTAAATATCGGTGGGATTATGGCTTTCGCCCAATATAACTCAGGTACGACCAAACACCACCGTAGGCCTTTTGTACCTTGGCTACTTCGGTGTTAAATCTGGATTCAAGCACTGGCAGGAGATGCCCATCCATACGTACATGGTGATTGCCCATGTGGTTTTTAAACCAGTGGAAGGGAGTGTCGTGAAAGTCGGCCACGGCAATAATGCCTCCGGGCGCCAGATCGCGATAGGCTTGCTGAATCAGCTCGGACCACTGCGGGTTAATCATAGTGAGGGAATAGGAAAAGATAATGACATCTATTTGATCCACATATTGGTCGTCGCCAAATTGGTAAGGTTGATGCACCAGTTCAGGTTGATTGGCGGTCATCTTCAACCGCTTGTGTGCAATGCGAAGCATATCGAGGGAGACATCCATACCTTTGATGTCCGCTTCGGGAAAGGCATTAGCTACTCTTATTAGGTTACGCCCCGTGCCACAACCGATTTCCAGTATCTGATTTGCCTTTGGCTGATGCTTTCTAATCTCACGGATGATGGCATTACGTCCGAAGAGGAATGACCAGCGAGTTAGATCATAAATTTTGCTCTGCAATACGTAGTACTGACTGATGCGTTGTGCCTGTTGCTGGCGCTCATTATTGGTGATCTTGGCGGTGGTGGTTGACATTATTTTTCTTTTTTACTGCACGATTCCTAAGTAAACACTGGCATAGGTGCCCACCCGATCTTTGCGGTGTGTTTCAGTCGTTTTTTCCTGCTCAAACTGCACGCGATCCTGGATGAAATCAGGAAAGAAGTCAATCTCATGAGCTGCCGATCGCAACAGGATTCTGGTGCCTGGACGGCTGTTTTGCATGATCAGTTGCCATTCCTCTTCCAGTGCCGGACGGTCATTGGCGGCCAGCCAGTCTTGATGGTCCAGCAATACAAAGTGGGAATAAGCACCCGGATTGTCTTTTAGAAACTGACTAATCGTTGTGGTATGGGTGTCTACCTTCCCTGTTTGTTGTTGAATGGTAGAAAAGTGCTCTTTTTGCAAATACGAAGGACAGCAGTCCTGCTGGTAAGCTCCTTCAAAATACAGTCGCCAAAAGTAGTTGTCCTGGATAGGCTGTTCGGCAAATACCTTACGCAGACATTCCTGAAGGAAGCCCATTGCGCCGCGCTGGTATTTGGTGGCAAACAACTCCTGCTGACTACGCGGAACGCCGACAAGGCACATGGTGAAATGTCGGTTGAAGACCCATTCTACCATTCCGTTCAGCAATTTTTGCTCAATTTGATAATATAAGCTAGCCTGCTTTTCCAGCGATTCCGCATCAAAAAGCTGGCGGATAGTTTTATACAGTTTCTTGCGAGATTTCAGGTATTGTCCGGCCAGCCAGGCTACCGTACCGGAGGTACTGTAATGGTAGAAGGTTTTGCGTAAGCCCTTTCCGTTGAAATATCGGTGATTCTTGTCCCAGTAATTTCTGGCAAATTCCGGTAGTAATTCCCTCAATTCTTCTCGGTATACCGCTTCCGATTCCCGGTGTTTGCCCTGCCCAAATAACTCGAAGAGATTGTTGTAATCTCCTCTCTGGAAGGCAGCAAGTTTTAGTTCCAGCAGTGCATTTTGTCTTGGATTCATATCTACGCAATGGATACGCTGTGGTCGGTCGAGCAGATAATCCAATGCATTGCAGCCGGCGCTGGTGATCATTACTACTTCGCTGTCATCCTGGAGGTTCATCAGTTCCCGGTCACAGCGGGGATCTTCCCAGCAGGTGTTGTAAACCAGATTATTAGTGTGGACTTGACGAAAGACCCAGTCCTGGAGCTTTTTTGTTTCTTTCACGGTCAGTCAGTTGGTTTAGACAAAAGTAGGCTGACATGGTGCCAAACCGGGAAAGATGCAGGTTATCAAATTGATAAACTTTTGTAAACAAAGTGTGAAATGGCAATGGGGTAAACAAATACGAACAAATGTTCGTTAATATAGTGAAAGACCTTTATCTTTGTTATTAAATAACGATCGATTTATCTTATGTCAACCCACGATTTAGAGCAAATTTTTCAGGAGAACATTGATGCCGAAGTCAAGATCGAGCCCAAGGACTGGATGCCGGAGGCCTACCGCAAGACTTTGATCCGTCAGATTTCCCAGCATGCCCATTCCGAAATCGTTGGTATGTTGCCGGAAGGCAATTGGATTACCCGTGCGCCAAGTTTGCGCCGCAAGGTAGCCCTGATTGCCAAGGTGCAGGACGAGGCGGGACACGGCTTGTATTTGTACAGCGCTGCCGAAACCCTGGGAGCGGAGCGCGAGGATTTGATTGATCAATTGCATGTCGGAAAGGCCAAGTACAGCAGTATCTTCAACTATCCGACCACCTCGTGGGCCGATATAGGTGCCATTGGATGGTTGGTGGACGGTGCGGCCATTATGAATCAGGTCATGCTGACGCGTACATCCTACGGTCCTTACGCCCGGGCAATGGTGCGTATTTGTAAAGAAGAAAGTTTTCACCAAAGACAAGGGTACGAAATCATGCTGACACTGGCACGGGGTACCGAAGCGCAGAAGAAAATGGCCCAGGATGCCCTCAACCGCTGGTGGTGGCCCTCATTGATGATGTTTGGCCCCAGCGATAAAGAGTCCAAACATACCGAACAGTCGATGCGCTGGAAGATTAAGCGCAAAACCAATGACGTACTGCGTCAGCAGTTTATCGATCAGACAGTGCCCCAGGCAGATTTTCTGGGATTAACCATCCCCGATCCGGATTTGAAGTGGAACGAAGCAACCGGTCACTACGATTTTGGTCCCATCGACTGGGAAGAATTCTGGAATGTGGTGAAGGGCAATGGCCCGTGTAATCGCGAAAGATTACAGGCTCGTATCGACGCCCACGACGAAGGAGCCTGGGTAAGGGAAGCGGCTGTGGCCTACGCCGAAAAACGCAGAAAACGCAAAGAACAAGGCAGCAAGGTTGCCTAATACAAATTCAAGCATTATGAAAAAGAACTGGCCACTTTGGGAAGTTTTTATCAGAAGTAAAAATGGGCTACACCACAAACACGTGGGAAGCCTTCACGCCGCGGATGCCGAAATGGCTATCGAGAATGCCCGCGACGTCTATACGCGAAGAAATGAAGGTATCAGCATATGGGTGGTGGAATCCGAGCACATTACAGCTTCAAGCCCTAACCAAAACGAAGCATTTTTTGATCCGGCTAATGATAAGGTTTACCGCCACCCCACCTTTTATAATCTGCCTGACGAAGTAAAACATATTTAATACTCAACCATGAGTTCAGCACCACAGAACGAGCGGGAATTATTGTTTGAATACTTATTACGTCTTGGCGACAATGCCCTGATCCTCGGTCACCGCCTTTCCGAATGGTGTGGCCACGGACCGGTACTCGAACAGGATATTGCCATTACCAATATTGCACTGGACCTGGTGGGACAATCCCGCTCCTGGCTTTCGTATGCCGGTGAGGTAGAAGGCAAGGGTAGGGGAGAGGACCAGCTGGCCTACCTACGCGACGCCTGGGATTTTCGCAACGTATTATTAGTGGAACAACCCAATGGCGATTGGGGCGTGACAATCGTACGTCAGTTTTTGTTTGATGTATTCAACTACTACCTGCACCAGGAATTGATGAAGAGCAAAGATGAGCAGGTGGCAGCCATTGCCGCGAAGTCGTTTAAAGAAATTTCTTACCACCTTCGCTACAGCTCCGAATGGATGATCCGCCTTGGTGATGGTACCGAGGTCAGCCATCAGAAGATGCAGGATGCGCTGGAGCTTTTGTGGCCGTTCCATGGCGAAGTATTGATGGAGGATGAACTGGATCGTGAGATAGCCAAAATGGGGATCGGACCAAAATTGTCGTATTTGAAGCCCTTATACGATCAAAAAGTGGCCGCAATTCTGGAGCAGGCTACCCTTTCCAAGCCTGACGGCAAATGGATGCAGGAAGGAGGAAAACAAGGACAACACAGTGAGCACCTGGGTTACATCCTGGCCGAACTCCAGTTTTTACAACGAGCTTATCCCAATGCTACTTGGTAACTTACCTTTTAAGGATTTCTATAGCGCTGCCATACCGAGGTTATGAGCATCTCCTTTTTGAAAATTGCCAGGCAATTAGTAATTTGCCCGCCGAAAAATAGCCTGTCTATTGCTGCTCATCACAACGAAACCTGAATGAAGGACGTCATAGAGATCTATCGCGAGGCGGTCATCCAGATTGCCACCCCTTACAGTACCGGTACCGGATTCTATCTGAGTGCATCGCGGCTGATCGTCACGAATGAACACATCGTGCGCGACAACCGGGAAGTGGTCGTTGAAGGGAACAAGCTAGAGAAGCAACTGGCGCAGGTGGTTTTCATTGATCAACGCTATGACCTGGCATTTCTTTCTGTGGAAAAGACGGATGGTTTACCCGATATTTCTCTGGCCAATGAGCGGGAGGTGAACGAGGGCGATCCAATTATCGCTATTGGCCATCCGTACGGTTTTAAGTATTCAGCCACCCAGGGCATTGTCTCCAACACCTTACACGAAAAAAACGACATTTATTACATCCAGCACGATGCCGCACTAAATCCGGGCAATAGTGGCGGGCCTTTGGTCAATCACGATGGTGAGGTTGTGGGTATCAATACGTTTATCGTCCGCGATGGTAATAGCATTGGTTTTTCTCTGCCGGTGAAGTATTTGCACGAAGCCATAGAGGACTTTTCAAAATTCACCGGTGAGGTGGGGGCCCGTTGTGCTTCCTGCTCAAATGTGGTGACCGAAAAGTCAATCGATAATGGCTACTGTCCACATTGTGGGGCGAAAATTCTGCTGCCCAGCGATGTGGAAGACTATGAACCTGTTGGTGTTGCCAAGACCGTGGAGGAAATGCTGGAACGAACGGGCCACCGGGTAAAACTATCCCGTCGGGGGCTTAATGTCTGGGAAATCAATCAGGGCAGTGCGCGCATTAGTATCGCTTACTACGAAAAAAACGGACTCATTACGGGTGATGCTTACCTGTGTCTGTTGCCCAGACACAAAATCAAACCCCTTTACGAATACCTGCTTCGTCAAAACTACGAAATGGAAGGGTTGAATTTCAGTATCCGCGGTCAGGATATCATTCTCTCCCTCCTCATTTTTGATCGCTATCTCAATGTGGATACCGGCCTGATTTTATTTACCCACCTCTTTGAAAAAGCCGATTACTACGACAACATCCTGGTGGAAACATACGGTGCCCGCTGGAAGTATGATGATGAAAACGGTGATGAGACAGATGAGGAAGAATAAAGCTACGAATTGGGTTTTCTCTGTCGTTGCATTGCTTCGTACTTTTGATTGACTTCGGTGATGAGCCAGCGAATGGTCATTGAAGATGGCCGTTCGAATCGAAATTCGTAGTAACCGGGTAGGAGCGGATGATTGCCGTGCACCACAGGATATACGACCGGAAAGGCATCCATTGACAACTCAAGGAGACTCGGGAAAATACTTTCAACAAATGGAAAAGCAGTAACTACTGACTGGTCAGAAAGTTTTTCACAATTAAAGACATTGCCCTGGCATTGCAGCATAGCTCCTGCTTCATCGAGGGTCACTCTCTGTTGGTGAATAATCTTTTTGTTCATAGTTTCTGGGAACCTCAACTCATCAGAGCTTTGGCAATATCGAAAAATAGTTCTTCTACATTTTCTCCGGTTTTGGCACTGGTAAAGATATCCGGACTTACCTTCTTTTTCATCTTTTTTAATTCCTCTTGATCAATGGGCAAATCATTTTTATTGCCTACTTTTCTTATGACCACTCCGGGCAACAATTCATTAAGCATCCTCAGATCAGCTCTCATGTTTTTTAAAGTGGTGGGTCGACTAAGGTCGAAAACATAAATAATGACACTGGCCCCTAGAAAATAGGACTTGGGCACCTTTTCCTGTGATACTTCACCAGCAATATCCCAAACGATCAGTGATACTTCATTGCCATCAATATGTAAGCTCTTTTTTTCCACCTTAACACCAATGGTGGTGAGGTAATGGTCACTGAAGGTGTTGGATATAAAGCGATTGAATAAAGAGGTTTTTCCTACACCAAAACTACCGGTTAGCACTACTTTTTTACTAATCATTGAACTGGGTTGTGGTTGTATTTGTGTTTGTGTTCGAGGTGAGGAAGGATCGTTCCAGTTTTTGATTGATTCGATGGTAAAACGAGGGTTCCAGTTCTTTCAAATCGACGTTGAGTTCCCTCTCTGCAAAGGTAAATAATTGTTCAGATAACTGATTGCGTTCGTGCATGGTCAATGATCCACGAATGGCCAGGGCAATATAAAAGCCGTAAAAGTTTTGAATAAAGATTTCATACAGGCCGTAATGAATCTGTTCCACCTCTTCTTCTCCCCGGCGGAAGGCATCTTCCATAAACGATTTGATAGCCGTTAGCATCCCGGCTAGCAGCTCCTTGTCAATGGTGTGATTGACGGATGCTGATCCCAGCAGCAGGCCAGAGTCTCTTTCAATGATATAGACTTCTTCTACGGAGGTGGTATGCAAATCGGCCAAGATCTCATCACTGGCTTTTACTCCCTGGAGCCAACGTCGAAATGAGCCCAGCCAACTGTTTTTGACCTGCTTATCAATGCTTTCCCGAAGCATATCAATTTCGTGCGCAATGTATTTTCGAATGAGTAAACCAAGCTTGGGAAAGACCAATTCGATAATCTTTTCCTGTGACCTTTTGAGCTTATGGTCAATGATGCGCTCCACCTCCAATTGAAATTCCCGGGGAAAATTGTGCTTCAAAAACTGAATGTGCTCCTCAACGATAGGACTGACTTTTTCAGAAAGGCGTTTCTTTTCACGTAAAGTAGCCTGCAACTCGGAAAGTATCTTGCGATCCTCCCGGAGTAAAATCTCCCGAAATTTTTCAAGCAGGAGATCTTCTTTTCCCTCTTCTGTCTGACGCTTCATCTCCCGCACGGCTAATCGTTTTCTTTCATCAGCTTGGCACTAATCTTGGCAAGCATCTGACCAAGGTTGTGCTTGTCATTGGTGCTTACCTTCTCCAGTTTCTGATCAAGCTGATCTATTTTGGTGTGCAACAGCGTTTCCAGTTTTTCGAATCGTTGTTGGTTTGCCTCCTGCATTTGTTGCAACTGGTCGGCATGTTCTTTTTTGAGTACCGCCAGCTGTTGCTCAAATTTTTCGGAGACTTGCTGAATATGTTTGTTTATTTCCTCAAACCGGGATTCATACTCTGACATTTGTTGGCCCATGAGAATATCCCGAATCATGGAAATGTCACCAAAGGGGCTGGTTGGTTGATCCGCCATAACTTTGTAATTAATCCTGCATGGCACTGGGTATAAGTAAGGGGTGCCATTTTTTTTATTAAAATAGGGTGCTACTAATCCCTCTAAATTAATAAAAAGTATTTACACTCGATCAAAAGTATTTTGAGAAATTACGATCACAAAAACTTTTGATCAATATATACCGACTTAATTGGTTTGAGATTATTATTTTTCCAAATCAATTAAAGTCCGGGTATAACTATGCCTGATCAAGTTCACTAAGGAGTTTTATTAATGAATTTTTTATTGATCTATAGCCAACAAACGTCCAGCAGATTACGGTACATTCTGGAGGTTTTCTATTCCAAAGTATTGCAACTGGATTGGCAATTGACTATTGATCAACAAGCCTTTATCAGCTATTCCGGGCCTAAGCTTAATTACAGCCCCACCAGATTTTCTGGGCGAGAAATACACATCTTTCCTCAGGGACTTCTTTTTGAAAAAGGGGTTCGTCCTCATCAACCTCCCGTGGAAGCAAAAGGGGCGTTTCCAGTACTATATCCCAAATATTGTGAAGATGCTGATTTTCAGTATGACCCCCTTAGCATGTGTTTCTATCTACTGAGTCGGTACGAAGAATATTTGTCCTTTGAGGCGGATCAACACGGTCGCTTTCCTGCACAGGCCAGTTTAGCTTACCGTCATGGCTTTTTGCACCTGCCGGTCATCAATTTGTGGTTGGAGGAATTTAAGGATTGTATGCGCCGCTATTTCCCAGCGTTTCCGATTCCGGAGACTCCATTTCATTTTCAGCCAACTTACGATATTGACCTGGCTTGGGCCTACCTGCATCGGGGGGCATTGCTCAACGTGTTGGGAGCACTTAAAGACATGGTCAAGCTGAATTGGTCTCAGGTCTTGCTTCGGTACCGGGTACTAACCCGTGGTAATGGGGATCCTTTTGATACCTATGCCTTTATTCAGGACTTACATCAGGAGTTTCAGCTACCGGCTCATTTCTTTTTTCTCTTGGGAAATTACGGTAAGTACGATAAGAACATCCATACGGAACATCCAGCCTTGCAGCGATTGATCCAACAATTGGTGGCTCATTACCCAATTGGTATTCACCCATCCTACCGTTCTAATGGAAATAAGGCTCAATTGGCCAATGAAATTCAACGACTACAAAACATTACTGGTCATGAAGTAACCGACAGTCGGCAACACTACTTAAAACTGCATTTGCCTACCACTTATCAAGCACTTATCAATTTAGGCATTACCGATGACTACTCAATGGGGTATGCCTCAGAAATTGGCTTTCGAGCTGGCATTGCTCATCCGTTTCCCTGGTATGACCTTTCCGGGGAGACCAACACCGAGTTAATCATTCATCCATTTCAGGTCATGGATGTAACATTGCACAACTACAAAAATTGGAATGCAGAAACCGCCCTGGAGGAGATTTTACCAATGCTGAACACCGTGAGGAGGACTGGAGGGACTTTTGCCACCTTATGGCACAATTCCTCCTATGCGGAGGCCACAGGATGGCAGGGGTGGCGGGAAATGTATCGGAAATTGATGGCAATGGGGGCCGCAGCAAAGGCAGGGTAAAGTTTTTGTAGTAAAAGTTCCCAAAACACTGCCGTGTCGATTATATTTGGGGCAAATCTTACAGTGAATGATCTTTGACCTTAGCAAACAAACGACTATTGCCAATCGCTTTGTGGCCGAATTGAGGGATGTTGAAATTCAAAAGGACCGCATGCGTTTCCGACGGAACCTGGAGCGGTTGGGTGAGGTGATTGCCTACGAAATCAGTAAAACCTTAAACTACGAAGAGAAAGAAGTACAAACTCCACTCGGTACCGCCGAGTGCCAGCTGTATACCGATCGGGTAGTTGTCGCCACGATCTTGCGGGCTGGATTGCCGTTTCACCAGGGCATGCTCAACTTCTTTGATGAGGCCGGTTCGGCTTTTGTCTCTGCTTACCGCCGCCACCATAAAGATGGCACCTTCGATATTCAGCTGGAGTACATTTCCTGTCCTGATCTCAACGATTCGGTATTGATTTTGGTAGATCCCATGCTAGCCAGCGGTGCTTCTATGACAGTTGCCTCTAAGGCTTTGCTGGAGTACGGCCAACCCAAAACAATTCACTTTGTTACTGCCATTGCTTCCACCGCTGGTCTGGAGCATATTCAGCGCCAATTTCCCGATGCTCACGTATGGATGGGCGCCCTGGATGAAGAATTGACCGCCAAGTCATACATCGTGCCCGGTCTGGGCGATGCCGGAGACCTGAGCTACGGAGAGAAGTTGCAGGACTAAAAAATATTATTACCGGAAAGAAATAAAGGCGCCAGGGGAATAACCTTCCTGGCGCCTTTATTTTTTCATTCAAACATTCCTTCCAACGAGATTAATCCGAAGTTCGGATTCTGGTGGTCTCCTGAATCCAGCAGCCCACCCGGAAGGTTTGTCCAGCCTGTAGGTTTCGGATAAAGACATCTTCTTTATTGGGCATATATCTGGCGTATTGATTGATCCACTTGTTGGCCTCTCCGGCCACGCTGGGATCAATATTCTTGGCCTTGTTCCACATATCAATGGCTGGCCAAACTACCACCTGGCTATCCCAGCCGCGACCAGGACCACAAAGTGGGCCACTCGATGCGTACAGGCGACCAATCAGAATGTAAGGTTCTCCCCAGTTGGGGCGCAAACCCGCCGCTTGCTGGGCATACTGACGCGCACGCGGGAAGTTCTTGAGATGTGCGTTGTATATCTTGGCAATGATGAGAATAATCTCTGCTTTCTTATTCGGATTTTCCTCTTCTTCCGCTGCTTTTTCAAAAAGCTCAATAGCCTTGCGGTACTCTCCGTTGCGCAGCGCTTCGTAGCCACCTTTCAGATTACTGGCTTCTACACAATTGGTATTACCCGCAGCCACCACTTGTCTTAGCTTTTCATTTGCCTCGTCACATCCACCAAATTTCAGGCGGGAGTACACCGTTCTGATGACATCACAATCGGTGGGGTTATCCTCGAAGTCGCTGAAATATTTAGCCAGGTAATAATCACAGTCGTAAAACCCCTTAACCGTTTCAAAAAACTCAAGGCGCACCGGGGCATAACTTTCAATTACCTCCCATCTTTCACAGGCACTTCCCTTACAGTTGGCCTTGCCGTGGTCAATGATTTTGCGGACTTCCTGCTCATACTTTTTGGCTTCTCCTTCGCTCACGGTACCTGCATCATACAATTCCACGAGCAGGGCAGTAAATGGATTGATCACAAAATCGGGCGTTTTCACCCCGTCCTTATCAATCACTGATTTAAAGAGGTTATAGATTTCCTCGCTACCGGCCCGGTTTTTATAGGTGTAATAAAGATCAAATCCCTTACGGGCTGCGACATAAGTTCCAGACGGATAACACCGGTCTATTTCATCGTAGATGGTAAAGATCTCATCGATATATGCTTCTCTTTTCACCGAGTCGGTTGTTTCCGTAAGGAAATGCTCATAAAAAGTAATGCCATCGCGATAGACCGTGCTGCGTTTGCCATCGGCGGCGGGCGCTACTTCATATACCTTTTTCCACAGTTCAAAAGCTTTATTCCAGTCTTTTACTTTAAGAAAATCGCGGTAGAGTACGTAGTTGGTTTCTACCTGATCCGGATTTGGCGCATCCAAGAATTTGGGGCAGGGGCTGAGGTCTTCCTCGGGCTCTTCAGGGGTTTCGGTCTCCTGAGGCTCGGTTTCTGCTATTTTTTCGGTTGTTTTAGGCGTACAGTTTGCCAGGAATAACCCAAGAACGGCTAAAAACAAAATCTGATTTAATCTCATGGTTCATTTTTTTCAGAAAAATAAACAAAAAGAGTTTAAAAAGAAAAGGGCAGTGATATTCAAAACGAATGCCACTGCCCCTTTGTTCGTCAGTGCAGTTGGTGACGAAATGTGGTATTAGTTAAAGCGTATTTTTACTGTTTCACCAATGCCACAGCCCACTTTTACAGTGTCGCCCTCTTTCACACCGCGCATAAAACCGTCCTGCTTATCGGGCAGTGAGCCGGCGAAGTTAGAGATGCGCTTATTAGCTTCATCAGTCACTTCACTGTCAACATTTTTGGCGGTATAGTACTTATCAGTAGCGGCGATGATGGCCAGACGCTTGTTCCAGTCGTCACAGCTGCCACGAGACATCTTTGCGTAAATGTCGCCGAGTAAGATGTAAGGTTTACCCCATCCGCTCTTCAGGCTGGCCGCTTTATTGGCATTAGCACGTGCACTGCCCAACTGGCCAAACTGCCAGGTCTGAATAAAGGCCATACTATAGTACACACTAGCTTTACCGGCATCATCGTCTGCGGCTTCCAGACACTGCTCGTAGCGAGCCATCGCCTCTTCGTATTTGCCTTCTTTTTGCAGCATGGTCGCATCGTAGCAAGGATTGTTTAAGCGACGTTCAGCTTCGAGCTGGGCGTTGATTTCAGTTGCCAATGCCTCGTATTTACCACTCAATTCAACCAGCACTGCATCCGTAGAATCACAACCTTCCTGCTTCAGTTTGTTGTAAACATACTTGATCACGTCGAGGCTATCTGGAAACTTGCGGTACTGAGGAACCAGTTTTTCCTTAAAGTATTCACAGTCGAATACCTCACTTTCAATTTCCTTAAAGTGATTGCGAACGATCTTTTTGGTATCGTCGTAGTAGGTGCCAAATTTTTTGTTGTTCTCAATATTGTGCTCCATGATGAGGTCCATCTTTTCGTGCAGTTCGATGAACTCATCTTTTTTCAATTGCTTGCTCTTGTACAGGTAGGTCATGACCTGTGCCAGTGGATCAAAAACGATATACTCTGTTTTGTTACCACCCACCTCAACGGCCTTTTTCAGCGTTTCGTAAGTTGGCTTTGTGTAACCGTAATTCAGGTAGTAGAACATGTCGTAACCCTTACGGCCCAACAGGTAAGCTTCGTTTTTGTAACACTCGATCTCCTGATCGTATAATTTTAACACCATTTCGGCGTATTCTTTCTTTTTGGCGGCGTCATCGGTCCGGTTCATCATCGACATGTACAGCGTACGGCCATCGATGTAGTGAGAGGGACGATTGCCATCTGCTGCCGGAGCGATGTCATATGCTTTTTTCCAGTTGTTAAAAGCAATGTTGAAGTTTTCTTTGGACATCTTATCCAGATCAGCTACCTCCTTACCTTTTAGAAAAGGACGGTAAACTACGTGCGCATTTTCCGCTTCATCCTTGCGCGGAGAATTCACCCAGGTCTCGCATTGCGTATATGCGGTGGACCCAGCCAGTGAAATCAGCATAAATGCTATAAAAATTTTGCGTAATACCTTCATTTTAATTGAATTTGCGTTTGAAAAACCAAGAATTATCATTGAGGGTAAATCCAAGTGTCATTTGTACGTAGGTTTCCTGAAGAACGTCTGGTACACCCTGTTGCCCTACTTCCAGACTCAGATCAATGAATGAGGTCTGTTGCCGGGGCATAATAATGGGAAAACCCATACCGAGCGTAATACCGTATTTGGAAACTTGTTCATCATTAATGCGTCTCGGGTCTGTACCGTAGTAGAGTCCGGCTCGGTAGCGCACCTTTTCGAAATAATTATTGTAGGAAATGTGGTTGGGAATATACTCTCCACCCACCGCCAGGCGCCAACTATCAAGTAGGGCTTCCTTTTTAACATCGTTTTCATAGCTGCTCCAGTTTTTGGTACTGAAGTCGAGCCCCAGTCGCATCTTATTCACCTGCTGGTAAGCGATTCCCAGTGAGAGTTCGGCTGGCAATACACCGCTTTGGTCGGCCCCCTCCTCGTAGAATATGGTATCGATATTGACCCCATTGCTGGGATAGGCAAGATAATCGCGGTGATAATAACTATTGCTATTGGTGTTAAAGCTGGTATTGCTATTGCCATAGACACCAAAGGTAAGTCGTTTTCCAGAATTGACTAACTCACCATTGTCGTTAGTCTTCTTAAAATCATAGCGGTATTGGAGGCCTACATTCCAAACTAGTCCGCGGATGCTGAAGTCATCGAGAAACTCGGTATAGTAGGACTGCTCTACATCGTTAAAGGTCACCACGCGGCTGTTGACAATTTTACCAAACTGGTATCCCAGGTTGACCCCTAGAGCAAGGCCCTTGTAGCGCGCGGCATTGGTCCAATAAATTCGGTACGTTCCTCCATTTCCTTTGAGGAAGTTGGAAAGTGTATCAATTGCGGGATTTGGGTCAATGGTCGTCACCGCAATATCATAGCCCACAGTGGTATACGGCACCAGTGAGAAACCCATACCAAACTTCCAGGGCGAACGGATGCGGTCTAGTGCCTGATTAATGGAATTTTTCAGTGGAAATCCCAGTGCCAGGTAGTTGAGGTTACCACTCCAGTAGCTATCTGATTCGGAATTGCTGCTTAGCGACGAATATTTGGCGTAAAGCCCAACCTCAAAAGCAGTAGCCTCCAAAAAAGCATAGGAAGCCGGATTGAGCAGGTTGAGGTGGTAGGGGTCATTATAAGCCGCACTAAACCCACCCATTGCACCCGAAGCGGCAAAATACTGATCAATGCCATCACCCAACCCGAATCGGGATAGTGGCGAGTTGATCTTCGGACGGATATTAAAGTTATTATCCTGTCCGAAAACACCGCTTGCCCCAAGACAGATCAGGGCACAAACAACTATTCTACTCCAAACACTCGACATTATGGTTCAATATTTTGTTTAGTCCTATCAAGACCAAATCTGGATTTACAAATATCTCTCTTTTACTTTTTTTTGCCAAAAAATTGGCGTCTCCTCCGGTCAAAATTACCTTAAGTTGCCCAAAATTGGCTTCAAACAGCTCACAAAATCCTTCAAATTCTAATAATGCACCCCTCAAAGCCCCATTTTGCAACGCCATCTGAGTCGATTTGCCTACCACATCTTTTGGCAGGTCTGCCTCAACCAGTGGCAACCGTTTGGTCATGCGGTGCATGGCTTCCAGTCTCATTTTAAGGCCCGGTGCAATATTGCCGCCCTCATAGGCACCCTCAGCGGTCAGCAGATCATATGTAATGCAGGTGCCAGCATCAACGATCAGCACATTGGCATCGGGATATAAAGCAAAGGCTCCCACCACAGCCGCCAATCGGTCTTTACCGAGCGTTTGTGGTGTCTGATATCGATTTTCGATGGGTAAGGGCGTTTCGGCTGTTAGCTCAAGGTAGTTAATTTCTTGCTTAAAAATGAGGGCAATTTCTCCGGACAGATCTTTGGCAACTGTAGATAAGATGACATTTTTGGCTTTATGGTTGGTTGCCAGCGAAAATAATTCTGCCGGTTGCCACTCCTGCCAAACGATTTTTTCTATCAATCGGCTTCCTTCAAAAACGCCGATTTTGGTGCGTGTATTGCCAATATCAATGGTCAGGTTCACTCTAAATAGTGGTGTTTTTTGCCCGAAATTTATTTTAAACTCGTTGCTATTCAACCTCTTAGACTCTTCCTAAGCCCAAATGTAACTTAAGAAAAGGTTAATGTTTGAAATGGCGAACTCCAGTGAGTACCATCGCCATATTGTGTTGATCGCAGTAGTCAATACTCTCCTGGTCCTTGATGGAACCACCGGGTTGGATCACTGCACTAATGCCTTCCTGGTCGGCAATTTCCACACAATCCGGAAATGGAAAGAAGGCATCTGACGCCATTACCGCACCTTCGAGGTCGAAACCGAAGTGCTTTGCCTTCAGAATGGCCTGCTTCAGCGCATCCACCCGCGATGTTTGTCCACAGCCCATACCAATCAACTGATTGCCCTTGGCCAGTACAATGGTGTTGGATTTTAAGTGCTTGGCACATTTGTTGGCAAACAGTAAATCATTGATCTCCGCAGCAGATGGTGTCCGTTTGGTGGCGGTATTCAGGTCCTCTGTCGTCTCAATCTTGCGATCGGTATCCTGTTCAATTACGCCATTCAGCAAGCTCTTGAAACTGCGTGCATTGATGTGAAAGTCCTTGATTATGAGAAGGATGCGTTTTTTCTTTTTGCTTAGAAATTCTTGTGCATCAGCCGCAAACCCCGGAGCGATCAATACTTCGTAAAATATCTTGTCAATCTCTTCGGCTGTCGCCAAATCAATTGGTGTATTGCTAATCAAAATGCCTCCAAAAGCTGACACATTGTCGCCGGCCAGGGCTGCTTTCCAGGCTTCCAAAACCGTTGGGCGAGTTGCCACACCACAGGCATTGGTATGTTTGAGTACGGCAAAAGTTGGATCGGCGTCCTTAAATTCGGCCATGATGCCAACCGCTGCATCGATATCTACCAAATTGTTATAAGACAATTCCTTTCCGCCCAGAATGTCAAACATGCCGGTCAGGTCTCCGTGGAAAACACCCGGTTGGTGTGGATTCTCCCCGTAACGCAATGGCTGCATCTGGTGGATACTGTGCTTAAAGGCCGGATCTTCGCCACCGTCAAAGTAATTGAAGATGGCCGTATCATAATGAGAGGAGACTTTGAACGCCCGTCGCGCAAACTCCTTGCGGTCGTTCAGCTCGGTGTGGCCATCCTTTTCTTGCAAAAGGTTTAATAACATGGCATATTCCTCTTTAGAGGGCACCACCACCACGTCTTTGTAGTTTTTGGCCGCTGCGCGAATCAGGGAAATCCCCCCAATGTCGATCTTTTCAATGATCTGCGCTTCGTCATCGGTGGAAGCGAGGGTCTCTTCAAAAGGATATAGGTCTACAATGACCAGATCAATTTCCGGAATGTCGTACTGCTCAAGCTGCTTTTGGTGGTTTTCCTCCCGGCGTGCCAGTATTCCGCCAAATACTTTTGGGTGAAGGGTTTTTACCCGGCCATCCAGAATAGAAGGGTAGGAGGTCAGGTCTTCTACTGCGGTTACTGTAGCCCCCTGTTTTTCGATGAAAGTCTGGGTACCTCCTGTTGAGTATATCTTCACGCCCAGGCGCTTGAGTTCTTCGATGATGGGCTCCAGCCCATCTTTATAATAAACGGAGATCAGTGCCGACTGGATTTTTCTCTTAGCCATTGCTTGTTTGATATGCAGTTTTTCAAAAAGATGTGCAAAAGTAAAGAGATTGACGTGAATTACAAATTTTGGATATTCAGAAACCTGACAATTATCGAAACTTGGTATGGAGGCCTTGTTTTTTTGCTCTAGTTTTGAGACAACATTCGGAAATAAAGCTATGAAAATTTAAACGCGCTCTCGGCTGGTTTCGTTAGACAAAACAAAAAACCGGCCACACAGGCTCACTGCCCTGGTTCTTTTGCTCTCAATTGTACTCTTTTCCTCCCGGTGGGCCTGTTTCTTTTCATCTTCTGCTTCACAAAGGTATTTCATCATCATGCTCTGCGGTGTCAGAGCAAAAACTACAGCTATGAAAGTATTACCTATTGTGTTGTGCCTTCTTTTATATGGTACGGGACTTATTGGGCAAACCTCTCTTACGGGACGGATTTCTGACAAGGAATCCGGCGAACCCATCATTTTTGGCAATGTGGCCCTCTACAAAAATGGCATTCTAATTACGGGTACCGAAACCGATTTTGATGGTCACTACTCCTTTCCCTCGATTGATCCGGGCACCTACGAAGTGGAGGTCACCTATGTTGGCTACCAGGCGCAGAAGATTACTGATGTACTGGTCAAAGCCGGAAAGGCAAACGTGCTGGATATTGCCCTGGACGGAGGAGGCGTAAATTTGGATGAGATCGTCGTTGTCTCCTACAAAGTACCCCTGATTGAGCAGGACAATACGACTTCCGGGGCCGTCATCACAAGTCAGGACATTCGCAATATTTCCTCGGGTAACAGCCGTATCCGCAGCAAGAAGCGCAAACGCACGAACAAACAAACGGCCACTGCCACTACTCAGGCTCAGATTCGCGGCTCCAGAAGTAATGCAGACAACTATTACATCGACGGTAAAAAGGTTGGTGATGAGTTCGCGGCGATAAAAGAAAACCCCATTTTGAAAACGGAAAAAGAAAGCATCTCCACCTTTTCCATTGATGTGGATCGGGCGGCTTACAGCCAAATCAGGTCCTCACTGAACCGCCAACAAATGCCGGTGCCAGACCTGGTACGCACTGAGGAGATGATCAATTATTTCCATTACGAATACCAACAACCCACTGATGAACATCCCTTTGCAGTCCACACCGAATTGGGCGAATGCCCCTGGGAGCCAAGTCACCATTTATTGCACATTGGCATTCAGGGAGAAAGTCTGGGAGCAGACGTAGCACCCGCCAATAACCTGGTGTTTCTAATTGATGTGTCCGGGTCGATGGGGTCAACCAACAAGCTGCCATTGGTCAAAAAATCAATTGGAATCCTTGCGGAAAACCTACGTCCTCAGGACCGTATAGCTATGGTGGTTTATGCAGGGGCAGCGGGTTTGGTTTTGCCGACTACCAGTGGTCAGCACAAAGCGGAAATTCTTGAAGCATTAGATAACCTTCGTGCGGGAGGCTCCACTGCCGGTGGCGCGGGTATACAACTGGCCTACAAAATTGCCGAAGAGCAGTTTCTGGAAGGTGGCAACAACCGGGTAATCCTGGCGACGGATGGAGATTTTAATGTGGGCACCTCAGGCTTGGCGGATTTGCAAAAGCTGATCGAAAAAGAACGCGAGAAAGATGTCTTTCTGACGGTGCTGGGATTCGGCATGGGCAACTACAAAGACGATAAACTGGAATTGCTGGCCGATAAGGGTAATGGAAATTATGCCTACATCGATAATTTTTTGGAGGCCAGAAAGGTATTTGAAAACGAACTGACTGGTACGCTGTATACCATTGCCAAGGATGTTAAACTACAATTGGAATTTGATCCTGATCGGGTGAAATCTTACCGGTTGATCGGGTACGAAAACCGCTTGCTTGAAAAAGAAGACTTTGACGACGATCAAAAAGATGCCGGGGAATTGGGGGCTGGACATACGGTCACTGCCCTGTACGAATTGGAGCTGCTGCCGGGAGAAAAACCGATTGCCGAATTTCGATTGCGCTACAAAAAGCCCACGGGTAAACAAAGCCATCTGCTGCGCCATCAACTACCAGTTGAGGCTATAAACCTGGAAAATTGTTCCGAAAACTTTCATTTTTCAGCAGTTGTGGCCGGTTTTGCAGCCTTGTTAAGGAATTCGCCAAATAAAGGAAACCTGACTTATGATAAAATCCTGTCAATGGCCCAACTGGCACAGGGGGATGACCCCTATGGTTACCGTCAGGAATTTATTGGATTGGTGCAAACTGCACGAGATCTTGATTTAGTCGCTAAAAACTAACCCTCATGAAAAATATCATCATCTTTATATTCGCAATCTATTCTTATACCGCTTTTGCTCAGAGTGGAGATATGCACATCAATGGTACACGCATTTATCGCCAGCATGTGGAGGTGACGCTGATGGATCAGCAACAACCGCTGACCATGGTCAAAACCAGTGGTGAAGCACTACGGGATCAATTTTATGAGCAGGAAAAAAACAATCCGAGCATTTGGGAAAAGATGTGGCGACTTTTGCCGGACGCCTCGGCATTGGGAGAATGGGCAGAAGTACCCTGTACTGATAGCAAGGCGATACAAGTCTGCTTGTTGATGGATCTAACCGGATCAATGGCCCAGGAACTCAGTGCTTTGCAGCAGTTTTGGCCAACATTTGAAAGTGCGCTGACGAAGCATTATATAATCGATCAGGCTCAAGTACATTTCCGGGATGAAGCCAAAATCAAGGCCGTGAAACGCCAGGACTTTGGTCAAACATCTGATTTGAGCGCTATTTATCTTTCCCAAGCTCGTGCCGGTGGAGGAGGGGAGGAGTCGGAAGATTGGCCCCTGGCATTGGCGCAAGCCATAGATAGTCTCAAATGGTCAGCTGATGCGGCGGCCAGGTTCATTTTCTTTGCCGTTGATGCCGCGCCGAAATACGAAGAACAGACCGCTAAACAATTGCAGCAATTATTGGCGAAAGCCAAAACCCGCAATTTACAGATTGTACCAATCGCCGGCGTAAATATTGATGCCGAACTGACCTATTTGCTGAAAAGCATGGCTTTGTCTACTAATGGGTTTTATTTGGAATTGGATACTGGCAAGGGAGAAACGGATATTTCATCAGTGGTTGAAGAAATGCAGTGGCGAATGGCACCGGCTTGTGAAGAGGAAGAAAAAAAGTCATTGCTCAATTGCTTCCCTAATCCGGCGCGTGAATATACCTATGTGGCCCTTCCGATTGCTGCTGGTACTATTCGGGTCACGGACGCCTCAGGCAAATTAATTCATCAGCAACCCTTCTTACAGGGAGGACAGCTAAAACTGGATGTCAGCGCCTGGCCTGCCGGTACCTACTCTATTGAGGTTCGTCAAGAAGATCGGCAATTTATCGCCAGGTTGATCCGCCAGTAAATATTACTTAGGTTGTAAGTTTAAAATATTGCCCATGTGATAGCAGGTGCGGCACCGGGGTTCGTAGCGGTCTTTTTCGCCCAGAACTACGGTGTCGCTCTCTTCAGAGAAACGATATGAGTGGGTAGCCAGGTTGCCACAATGCTGGCAAATAGCGTGCACCTTGGTGATGTATTCTCCGATGGCCAGCAGGTTGGGAATCGGACCAAAGGGCCGACCGCGGAAGTCCATATCCAATCCCGCCACGATCACACGAACTCCACGAAGGGCCAGCTTCTGGCAATTTTCCGGCAATTCCATATCAAAAAACTGGGCCTCATCAATACCCACCACATTGACTCCTTCCGACAACTCGAGCAGTTGGGAGGAGTGTTCTACCGAAGAAGAAAGGATGAAATTAGAATCGTGAGAGACCACTTTACCTTCCCCATATCGGGTATCGACCATGGGTTTAAAAATCTCCACCTTCTGGTTGGCAATCTTGGCCCGCTTGAGCCGACGGATCAATTCTTCAGTCTTGCCGGAAAACATTGAACCGCAAATGACTTCAATCCAGCCACTGCGTTGACCCTTAAAATGAGGTTCCAAAAACATAAGTCTAGCTTTGTGGGCACTAAGTTAAAAATACACCAGCAAAAACGGGTCTGTTTTCCTATATTTGCAATCTGAAAAATGGAGGGAATTTGATCTCATCCAGATCAAAGCATACGCTGAATAAAAAATTAGAACACCAATATGGATCTGCAACAAACCAAAATTCTGCTGGAAAAAATTAATGCCTTACACAAGAGTATCAGTCTCGATGAAGGTGCCATTGCCGGTATTGAGCGGGATTTGATGTTGAGTTATATCCGTCAACTGTACGAATCATTTCTGGATGTGGAAGCTACAGCGGGTACCGGGAAAAAAGCAAAACCCACCGCTACAACCACCACCAAATCCGCTAGAGGTCCGGAACTGGAAATTGTTGAACGCGAATCAACCCCAGAGCCGCCTAAAAAACAGTATACGCCTCCTCGGATCATCGAAATTCCAGACTCGATCCGCGAAATGGATCAACCAGCCAGTAAAGCCACTCCGCCTCCCCCGCCTCCCCCCAAACATAAGCCGGAACCCGAGCCACAAGTAAAAGCCACTCCGGAGCCAACACCTGAACCGGCAGCCAAGAATACCGCAAGCAATCCCAAAATAGAAAGCTTGTTTAAAATCGGGGCAACAAAGGAATTGTCGGATAAGCTGAGTCAACAGCCCATCTCTGACCTCAACAAGGCCATGGCGATCAATGATCGACTATTGTTTGTCAATGATTTGTTTGACAAAAATAAGAATGCCATGGACAATGCATTGCGTTTGTTGAACCAGTTTTCCAGTATGACTGAGGCCAAAAGCCTGTTGGTCAACCTGGCCAATCAGTATGACTGGACCGATGAAGAAAAAGCAGAAACCGCTCAGTCTTTCATCAAGTTGGTACAGCGTCGTTATGCCTGATGGGGGTGAGCTAAGGTTAATAGATGCGCTTAACATTCATCCCTGATTTGAGGGCATTCGGCGAATAATCGGCAAGAAGAGGTACCTTGGAACAACTATTTTAGGGTATGCTCAGTTGGATAAGAGCAAACAATCCTTGCGTATGACCACCACCAAGCAAAATTCTCTTATGCGTAGCCTGTTGATCCCGGCGCAGTTTGTCTTACTGCTCTGGGCAATTCACCTTATTCAAGTGATATTGGGGCTTGATCTGGGCATGTATGGAGTATATCCGCGAACCGTCATTGGATTAAGAGGGGTATTATTTTCACCATTATTGCATTCTGGCTGGGCACATCTATTTGCCAATACCCCACCGCTTTTCTTCCTTAGCGTGATGATCATGCTCTTTTATCGCAGGGTGGCCATTCCGGCATTCATCATGGTTTACCTGTTGACAGGCCTGGCGGTCTGGGGCTTTGGTCGCGGCGTGTTCCACATTGGTGCCAGTGGTGTAGTGTACGGTTTGGTGGCTTTTGTATTTTGGAATGGCATCTTCCGACGCAATCTGAAGTCGATAGCCCTGGCATTGATCGTTGTTTTTTATTACGGCTCTATGTTTATGGGCATTTTGCCCGGACAGGAGGGCATCTCCTGGGAAAGCCACTTATTGGGAGGATTAGTGGGCATCTTCACGGCCTACTGGTTTCGCGACCGCATTGAAAAGGATGAGGAGAAGAAAGTATATTCCTGGGAAAAAGAACCGGAGCTTCCACCCAAGTCTTTTCTGGATAATGATATTTTCGAAAAAACCAAAGATGAGAGACGCCGGGAAAAAGACACCGACGATCCTGAATTTCCAGGCTGGTTTTCCAACCGAACGTGGTAAATTGGCATTGGCTTACGCCAAATCAGCCAGGTTCCTTAAAAAACCATCAACGCCTCCGGCTTTCATACGTGAGGATAGGGCCACGGCATCTCCTTTGCTACTGAAGTTGCCAACCACAACCTTATAGACTGTTTTGCCATTGAGTTCATTAATACTGACCACAACCGGCTGGCCAAACTGACGCTGTAGCTTCTCTACCTGAATCAGCACATTACCATATTCATAAAATGCACCGATCTGTACGCCATAGCCCTGTGGATTTTGCCTCTTTACATCAAAAAGAAACAATCCCTGGCCTTTGCTAACGGGCGCCGCAACCTCTTCCTGTGGCAACGGTTGGATGACTTCCTTGCGTCGATAAGCTTCAGCCACTGCTCGGTCGGCATTCACCCGACCGTAGCCGTATTTTAGTGAATGGCCATTCTGATACTCTGAAGGAGAGCCAATTTTATCGGCGGTGGATTGGAGGATTTGCTTGACATCTTTGGCCGTGAGGTCGGGATTGGCAGAGAGCATGAGTGCACAAATGCCGGCCACCAATGGCGTGGAGCTCGACGTACCTCCAAAGTGCTTATAGCGATCTCCACGGGAGCGGCCATCTCGCCAGAATTTATATTGGCCAGTTTCAAAGCTTAGCCCCTGATCCCACCAGGCACGTGCAGCAATGATGGGCCAATCGCCGTTGGAAGGCGCACAGACCGACACCTGCCGACCACGGTTGGAGTAGCTGGCGTATTCGTCTTTGCTGGTGGAGGCCGCTACCGCAATCACATCCGGATGGGCAGCATAAAAGTTGATGTAGTCCAAATCATCATTGCCAACAGCAAAGAGGATGACACAACCTTTGCCGTTTCGTCCTTTACGAGCGGCTTTGGCAATCGCTTCCTCCTTGAGGGCACTCAAATCGTAGTTGTGATCAGTGGTTCCCCAGCTACAGGTAATGATGTCGGCCCCATTGTCGATACAATAGTCAAACATCTCTTCGGTGGACCGCAAACTGAAAGAAGTTCCACTTACCGGCATAAATTTAGCACTGGGTGCTGCCCCCACAATGCCCGATCCATTAGAGGCGGCAAGGGCTACGCTGGCACAAGGTGTACCGTGCGTAAAGCGCGCATCGCCCTGAGTGAGGTTGGAGGAGTGATTCCAAAGGTCATAGGGTTTAACAATTTTACTCTGCAAGTCCGGGTGGGAAGTGTCAAAACCATTGTCAATAACGGCAATCGTTACCTGTGAGCTACCCATGCTGCCCAATCGTCGCCAGGCATCAACCACTTTGGCATCCGCTCCTTTTTTTAGGCGGTAATTGGCATCATTAACAAAGCCACTGTTTTCGAGGTGCCACTGGTTGGGTACCAGGTCATCCTGAGGAGCCATAAAGGCGTATTCTTCCAATGGGACATCCAGGTCGGGTTCTGCAACTTTTACCAGGGAAATTTGCTGTAAGGCGTTGGCTACTTTCAGCGGGTTGGGTGATTGCGGCGTGACTTTCGCGACCAAGCGTTCTTTGCTTCTGCGTTCAACCAGCGCCAGCTTATATTCTTCGAGTACAATCTTTTGTTCATCCTCGCTTACAGCATCATGAAAAACGATGTAAATCTCTCCGGTGGGGATAACCGGGCGGTTGCTACCTTCGGCAAAGTAGACATGGGTGCCTACCTCCACTTCGTTTTTCTTGCGAACTTCATCCAATTTGTCGTCAACAGTTGCACCATCCGTTTTCAGGCTGACTACATTAAACCCGCCCAGGTTGTGCAGGAGTTCTTCCTCAACGTATTCCTGATCTTTGGTGTTTACTGATGCTTCGGTTTTTAGGCCAACCAGTGATTTGCTCTTGCGCAGGACAATTTCTCCTTTGCCACTTTTGATGCTGAGTTTGCTCATTCGGGATGTTAGGTTTTGTGTGTTGCAAGATAAAAATTTCCTGCTGGATATAAAATCAAAATAAAAAGGCCGGACAATTGCTGCCCGGCCTTTTTCTACGCCGCTAAATAATTTCAATAATACAACGCTACAAGATTGTAGCTTATTATATCTATGCTCTTTCTTTCATCGCAATTTTGTACATTTTTTGCAACTTTTTGCGTGCGAAGAAAATCCGACTCTTGATGGTCCCCAGGGGAGATTCCAATTTTTCGGCAATTTCGTCGTATTTGTAGCCCTCGTAAGCCATCAGGAATGGGGTGCGGAAGTCATCCGGCAATTTGTCCACCATTTCCATCAACTCTTTAAACGCTACGGTCATTTCGCCATCATTGATCACTGTTTTATCACCACTATTCAGGTAATAATTGTTCGGCGTTTGATCAATGATCATGCTGCGCCGCATTTTCTTGCGGTAATTATTGATAAAGATGTTACGCATGATGGTAACAGCCCAGGCTTTGAAATTAGTACCGGGGTTGTACTTTTCTGCGTTGGTAATAATTCTCACGGCCGTATCCTGATACAAATCTTCTGCGTCGTCGTTGTTGCCAGTCAGTTTCAGAGAAAAGGCTCGTAGAGAATTGCTGATGCGATCCAGTTGATCCTGGATCTGATTTTGAATTTCGTATATCATGGCCGGTGATTTATGTTTTGTAATTATTTTTTACAAATTTAAGGTTTAAACTTCAATTTTGCAAATAAAATTGCCTATTTAGAATGGTTTTAGGCGTACTGTAGCCGCCCGGACGTTTATTTTGACATTTGTGTGATCTTTTTTGTTAAATTTGTTAACACTTTTAAACTTTGTGCGTTGTTAGATTGTATTTTTATTGATACTTCAGAAAAATTTTAGACCAATTCAACCTTAAGCAGGATAAGATATGGACACCATCAGTACCAATGTGGCTAGCTGTTTGCAAAAAAATATTCGCTATTTGCGCAAAGGCTTAGGAATGAGTCAGGAAGAACTGGCCAGCAAAATAGGATTGAACCGCGGCAATATTGCTTCTTACGAGAACGGTACCGCCGAGCCCAAAATTTGCAACCTGCTAAAGTTTTCACACCTCTTCCAGGTATCCATCGTTGATCTGACCCAAAAGAACCTGGGTGATCAGAAAGTACTTAATGATGCTAATGCTAATTTTCAACAATTTAGCAAAGGTGAAAAAGAGTTGCTTGAACAGTTTATACACAAGGCCATTGAGTTGGAGGGAGTCTTGCAAGGCATCAATGCCTGTTTCCAGTTTCAGGCCAAAAAGGTTGATGATCTACCCAGGGAACTACAGTTTCTACTCACCAACTTCGAACAACTTCACGAAGCATCCCAAACCCTGATGCGCAACCATCGCTCTCTAATCGAAATCTTCAAGTGCAAAGTATAATCAGGGATTTGCCAATGGTTTGAAAACGACAATTTTGGTCAAAACAAACCACTTTTTTACTTTCTAACGTATATTAGACTGTCATTTGTTCTGTATTTTTCCTAAATTTAGAGGAAATTCCGGGAAATCGGTTGTTTGCCCTGGCCACAGACGTCAAATCACATAGATCTTATTTTCGCAAAAGGAGTACCACACCTCAATATATTACTGGCTTTGTTGTGTTTATGAACAAAGTCGCGTTTGAAATGTAGTATTAACAACCCTTCTTTGACAAATTTCCCCGATGTGAAATCGGGACAAGTGGTGGTCAAGCTAAAAGGTCGATCATAAGTTCAAGAAGCGTTGATATACCTTTTCGATTGACTCTGAGGCACGAAATTTGTCAAAGAACCTTAATAACTTGACGCATAACTTATGAAGAATATTTTCCTTTCTCTTTTCCTCTGCCTGCTTTGCGGAGCACCATTATTGGCCCAAACCCAGCTACCCGGTGGCCAAAACTACTATGAAGATGATAAAGGCTACGTCTATGACCGCGAATTTACGGTTGACCTAAAGCTTTTGCAGACCAATGGTTTTGCCCTGGGGGTCAACATTGCCCAGCTAAAAACGTACTACCTTACCCGCTTTTACAATATTGAGATCGGTGAGATCAAGCACGTACGGGAGTTTCGTCAAAGCTTTGATTATTTTCAGGCAGGAACTTCTAATGAGGTATCCCGTGCCTTTATCTACGGCAAGCAAAACAATTTTTTTGCCCTGAGAGGAGGGATCGGTGAAAAGCGTTATTTTTCTGAAAAAGCCAAGCGTCGTGGGTTGGCAGTGGGAATCAGTTATGAGGCTGGTCCCTCCATTGGTATTCTCAAGCCATACTATCTGGATTTGTTGAGGTCAGAATCGCCTACCGGCAATACGTCTATTCGCAGCGAAAAATATTCTGAAGCCAATGCGCAGGAATTTCTCAACATCACTCGCATCTACGGCGGTTCGGGCTTTGGAAAGGGCCTGAGTGAGTTATCGGTCATTCCCGGTGGTCACGCCAAATTTGCCCTGCACTTTGACTGGGGAGCCTTTGACGAATTTGTCAAGGCAATGGAAGCCGGAGTGATGGTAGATTTTTACTTCAAGAAAGTACCCATCATGGTAGAGACACTGGAGAATGTAGAAAATTCCCCACTCTTCGTCAACTTTTACATAAATTTGCAGCTCGGCAAGCGCTGGTAAATTTTACCAGTAACAAGTCGGAGTCAAGCCAGATCAACTATTGCGTCAATAGTTTGTTCTGCTTATTGAAATGGTCTGAACCATTTCCTGAATGAAAGGGGTGCCTTGTGCAACCCCATATTACTTTTAATCAGTACCAAAGTGTAGAATTAATGCTGGAATTACCAATAGTAGAGAAAAAGACACCACGAGCCAGAAAACCGGATTGGCTAAGGGTTAAGCTACCCATTGGTCAGGAATATAAGAAGGTTCGCAAATTGGTGGATGAATACAACCTGCATACCATTTGCCAGAGCGGTAATTGTCCTAATATGGGCGAATGCTGGGGAGCTGGAACAGCCACCTTTATGATTCTCGGCAATACCTGTACCCGGTCCTGCTCTTTTTGCGCCGTAAAGACTGGCCGGCCACCGGAATACGATGAAGATGAACCGCGTCGAGTGGCAGAAGCTATCAAGTTGATGCAGGTCAAACACGCGGTGCTTACCTCCGTAAATCGCGATGAGCGCAAAGACCGGGGAGCTGAGATTTGGTATCAAACCGTAAAGCTCACCAAGGAATATTCTCCGGAAACAACGATCGAAACATTGATTCCTGATGTACGGGCCACCTGGGATGCACTGGAGCGGATGATTAGTGCCGGTCAGGAAGTCGTTTCGCATAATATGGAAACAGTGGAAAGTCTTTACCGCAAGGTGCGCCCTCAGGCCAAGTACAAACGCAGTCTGGAGCAAATCCAACGCACCAAGGATTATGGCAAGCGTACCAAGTCTGGCATCATGGTTGGTTTGGGAGAGACAGAAGAAGAGGTCTTCCGGATTATGGATGACCTGGTAGCGCATGGTTGTGATGTATTGACCATTGGGCAGTATTTACAGCCGACCAAGATGCACCTGGAAGTAGCGGAGTACGTTCACCCTGATACCTTCGCTAAATACAAGGAAGTAGGTTTAGAAAAAGGCTTCGACTTCGTTGAAAGTGGTCCACTGGTCAGATCTTCCTACCACGCAGAAAGACATTTGTAACAAGCCTGTTTTTACAGCAAGATATAAAATACAAAAGGCGGAACCTGATCAACAGGTTCCGCCTTCTTTTTTGGCTTTAAGCCACCTTAATTATTTCATCAAGGTGATGTCTCCTTTGTAAGGAACAACTTCACCGTCGAGGAATTCAACTTCAATATAGTACACGTATACACCGGTATTCATCAATTTGCCGCGGTGCATACCATCCCAGCCGTGGAATGGATCATTGGGTGGGAATCCATGTTGTTCATAAACGGATTCTCCCCAGCGATTGAAGATCATGAAGCTATTGATTTGCTTCACGTCCGGGCCGGTTTGTACATAGAAGCGGTCGTTCTGTCCGTCTCCGTTTGGAGAGAAGATATTTGGAATAAATACCTGTCTTCTGCGATCCACGAATACCGTGATCTCATCCGAATCGGAGCAGCCATTTTCATCTACTACTGTTACTACGTAAGTAGTGGTGAACATCGGGCTGGCTGTTGGATTAAAGCAATCCAGGTCAAGCGTATCGCCAAAGCAATCCAGTGTTTCGCTGTTTTTCCACTGGTAGCCAATGACGGGATACGTTGTAATGGCATCGAGATCAACGGATTCACCCAGTTTGATGAATTCATCATCCCCGAGATCAACGATCAGTTCTTCAGGCTGAGCCACCGTAAACTCCTCTTCCCAGACACAACCGTTCGCATCCTGTACCTGTAGACTATAAACGCCGACTTCCAGGTTGGCAAAGAGATTGGAGGAACTTAGTGACTGTCCATTCAAACCATATCGATAGGGACCCACTCCGCCCGTTACATCCGTGACATCAATAATGCCTTCAGTATCTCCAAAACAGGCCGGGTCGGTTACCTCTGCCTGAGCAGTAATCGGTTGTGGTGAATCCAGTACAGCCTCGTCGGTTGCCTCACAGCCATTGGCATCCGTCACCAACACACTGTAAGTGCCCGGGGTCAGATCGCTGATACTGGCGGTGGTACTGCCATTGGACCATTCGTATTCATAGTTGCCTACGCCCCCAGCAACGCTCAGATCAATGCTTCCATCCGACTCGTCATCACAACTGATGTTAAATCCACCGTAGTTTGACAGACTCAATGCCGTTTCAATTGGGTCAGGCTGTTGGATGGTCACCGTCACCTGGTATTCGATGTCAAAGGCATCAACCACCACAATGCGGTACGTACCTGCCGGTAGATTATTGATTAGGGTGCTGAGGTTATTATCGGCAATGGACCCGTCGCCGGTCATACTGCCATCCAATGAGAACCAATTGTAATTATAGGGTGGCGTACCAACGGTCAGGGCAAAATCGACAAAACCATCCGATAAGCCAAAACAAGATACCGAACCTTCGCTCATTGTCACCGCCAATTCACAAGGGTGGGTGGTCAGATCGAGAATTACAGTACTGTCACAGCCGGAAACACTGGTCAACGGAACATTGAAGATACCCGAAGAACTAAAGCTAAGTCCGCCGACCTCGTAGGTTTCGTCATCGCAAATAATTTCCGTCAGTTCTGTCACGTAGACCGGATTCACCGTCAGGTTGAGGTAAACGATACTATCACAACCTGTAGAGGCAGTTAGCAGATCCTCATAACTGCCGGCAGTATCATAGGTGGAGGTACCAACGGTGAAGGTCTCGCCCTCACAGATTTCTTCGGTCAGGAAGGTCTCTGCAGTTGGAATTACGGTCAGGTCAAGATTGACGATACTATCACAACCGGTGCTGGCCAGGATAATATCCTGGTATACCCCTGTGTTACTGTAAACGGAGGCCCCAACCGGGTAGTCTTCCCCTTCACAAATCGTAATGTCAAGATCTGTGACCTCGATTGGAATGATCGATAGGTCGAGATTGACTGTACTGTCACAGCCATTGGCGGCGGTAAGCAAATTTTGATAAATGCCCGCTACCGTATAAAGAGAGTCACCAACCGGCATGGCATCTCCATCACAGATGGAGACCACCAAATCAGTGGTATATACGTCGTTGACCGTTAGGTTCAGTGTTACTATACTGTCACAACCGGTAAAGGCCGTTAAGGTATCCACAAAAGTACCCGAAGTACCATACATCGATGAACCAATGGTGACCATACCTCCATCACAGATGGTGGAGTCAACGGTACTCGTCGGTATATCAAATACGGTCAAATCGAGGTATACAAAACTATCACAGCCATCCTGTGCCAGGAATTGTGCGGTATAGCTGCCCGTTTCAGTGTAGGTTACGTTATCGAGGGTATATCCTTCTCCATCACAGATACTGGCTTCAACCGGCGTTTCATAGAAGCTGGTCACATTCAGGTTTAGGTTTACGGTACTATCACACCCTACTGCGGAGGTCAGCACATTGGTGTAACTACCAGAAAGGTTGTAGGTAGAATCACCTACCATGTAGCTGCTTCCCTGGCAAATACTGATATTCAGATTGGTTACCGGGTTAGGCGCTACGGTCAGGTCAAGGAAGACCAGACTATCACAACCATTGGCGGCCGCCAGGGTGTCAATATAGGTGCCCGTAACCGTATAGGAAGAGGAACCTACTTCAAAGGACTCACCATCACAGATTAGTTCGATGAGGTTGGTTTCCGGTACATCCAGAATGGTCAGGTTCAGGAATACAATACTGTCGCAACCATTTGCTGCTACCAACGTATCTACAAAGTTACCGGCGGTACTATAAGATGAGGTACCCACCATAAAGGTTTCTCCATCACATATCGATTCAACCAGTGGGGTAGTGGGTACATCCAGGACCGTCAGATTCAGAGAGACAATACTATCACAACCATTTGTAGCGGTTAAAGTATCAACGTAGCTACCCGTAAGATCGTAAATAGAGGAGCCTACCATAAAGGTTTCTCCATCACATATCGATTCATTCAAAGTGACTTCGGGTACATCGAGCACCGTAAGGTTGAGTGTGACCACACTATCACAACCCGTTTGTATCGAAGAGAAAATATCTTCGTACGTTCCGGTCGTGTTATAAGTAGAACCACCAACCGTAAAGCTCTCTCCATCACAAATGGATTCGTCGAGTGTAGTGTATAAGGTTGGATTTACCGTCAGGTCGAGATAGGCTACACTATCACATCCTTGTGAAGTAACAAATGCTTCTTCGTAGAATCCAGTTTCACTAAATGAGCCAGTACCCAAGGGGAAGCTTTCTCCCTCACAAATCACCGCAATAGTGGTATCGCGGAGTACATCTTCCACTTCCAGGAAGAGGTACACGATACTATCACAACCAATGCTGGCAGTTAAGGTATCCACATAATTACCCGGCTCGCTATAAACTGAAGTGCCACCCACTGTATAGGTAAGTCCGGTACAAATGGCGATGTCCAGCGTATCGCGATAAGCCTCGATCACTTCCAGATCGAGAGTTACAATACTGTCGCAACCAGTGTTGGCGGTTAAGGTATCAACATATACGCCGGTCATATTATAGGTAGAACTGCCCACCATATAGCTTTCGCCAAAACACACGGCGATATCCAACATCGTTTGTGGGATTTCTAAAACTGTCAGGTCCAGATTAACAGTACTGTCACAACCGGCTGCTGCCGTCATTACTACTGAATATTGCCCACCAACAGTGAAAGTGGAGTCACCCACTGAAAAGGAGGCGCCATCACAAATTTCTTCACTAATATCTGTAGTGATTTCGGTAAGCACGCTCAGGTCAAGATTCACAATACTGTCACAGCCATTTGCTGAAGGCAGGATATTTTGGTAGATTCCGGTTTCGGTGTAGGTAGAATCACCCACAGAAAAGCTGGAACCGGCGCAAATGCCCTCAACCAAATCAGTTGTAGAATTATCATTAACGGTCAAGTTCAGAATAGCGGTACTATCACAACCGCTTGCCGCCGTAAAGGTCTCCGAATAGGTACCGGTTACGCTGTAGTAAGTGGTACCTAAAAGGGCCGAATCCCCCTCACATATTGTCAGGTTTTCCGTTGTTTCTATCGGCGTTTGCACCGTCAGGTTCAGGTTGATTATACTATCACAACCCAGATAAGAGGGCAGGTCAGTTGTGTAGAAACCAGTCTCATCGTATGAAGTGTTGCCTATCACTACTTCCTGACCAGGACAAATGGTGGTATCAATTTCCGTAAGGGGCGCACTAATCGAAAGATTGACCGTCACCACACTATCACATCCCCCCACACTTTCGATGGTTGCCGTATGAATACCGGGCGTGTCGTAGGCATTAAAGTCTCCAATCCAGAAAAATTCACCCTCGCAGATTGTTTCCTCCAGCATAACCGGCATCGGCTCGGGGTATACAAAGAGAGCCAGGTTTACGGTACTGTCACAACCATCGCTTGACTGTAAGGTGTGCGTGTATGCACCAGTCATGTCGTGTACATAGGTATTGATGCCGTCAGTGATGGTGATGCTTTCTCCCTCGCAGATATTTTCATTCAATATCACATTATATACCTCATTGACAATCAAGTTGACGGTCAATACACTATCACATCCACTATTAGTAGCCTGTAGCAATACCTCAAAGGTTCCTGGCTGAGTAAAGATTTCAACGTTGTTAAAATTATCCATTACCGTAAAAACCTCTCCCTGGCAGATTTCCGCATCAACGGTAGCATATACGGGGGCAACAACAGTTAAGTTAATGATGTATTCTTGCAAACAGCCCTCCTCAGTGAAATCAGTGAAGGTATGGGTGCCTGGTTGGCTGAAAGTCATTCCTGCAATAGTATAGGTCCGACCCTCACAGATTACCGGGTTTTCAATAATTGGAGGCAGTGGTGTGATTGGGAAGGTTTGACAAACCTGTGGACCATCCTCACATGGGTTTGAGACATCCACACACAATTCGAATGAACTTCCCGAGGTGGGAATGGGAATAGTGATGTTTTGCTCATAACCAATTATGGTACCATTCATGGTCCATTCATAGATACTGGCACCAGAAACGCCAACAGCAGTGAAAGGGAAGGATCCTCCCGGACAAAATGGACCTTGTCCAACGATTTGTGGCGTACCTTCTACTGGAGGTGCTTCGGCCAAACCACTGGTTACGTCAATGGAGAATTCACAAATATCTCCAAAACTACCGTCAATCACCAGGAAGTAGATACCGCCGGGAATCAAACCGGTAGCATTGAAGGTGAAAGTTTGGTTTTCCGGAACAGTAGGTTCACAATTACTCACCAGATCAAAGTCTGTACAATCGAGCGTGTTGTAAATTCCAATTTGCAGACCATCTCCCTGGTTACAGTTGAAGGGAGTAATGTTCATGGAAATACTGGGTGTACCAGCCACAAAACCCAGCCATTGGGTATTGTGTAGCTGTGGCGCACAAAATCCGTCGGGTGCCTGTCCAAGTTCGGTGGCAGAGTTGGTACCAACGTATCCATCAAAACCTTGACATAATACACAGGCTTCAGAGCAGAGGCTGGTCAAAACGACCTCGTCATCGGGACATCCGCCGGGCGGTTGCTGTCCCCAAGATAATGTGGCGAAAAATAAGAGCAAAAAAGGTAGTAGTGTTCTCTTCATAATACGACTGATTACACTGGTTGTAAGTAAGGATGTTCAATAATATTCTTTCCAAAAAGTATTGTAATCTCGTGGGGGGACGACAAATCAATACCTTAATTCTTACACTTCTTACGAAGCAAAAGTAATTTAGGTTTCATAGGTATAACCATAAGTGGATGATACAACAGAGGAGAGAGCTAAGGTTTGCCAAGACTTTTTTGGGGCAAGAAGCTGCTTGAATTTGATCTTTTGATTTTGCCAGGACCAAATGCCAAAAGCTTCTAAGAACAAAATTTGTGATTATTCTCTATTGTACAGATACAAATATATTAAATGACGCTGCCTTGATGAAATATTTTTTTATGCGCGGATTACTAGAAATATTTCATTTTTCAGGGTCAAAATGACCGAATTATTGCGAAAACCTCAAAAATAGCTTTTTTACACCAAAAACAGAATTTGATTTTTCTCTTAAACTGAAAGCCAAATAAAGTTTCAGTATAGATAATTACAGAAATTTTGGGTGTTAGCGCGACAAATCGGCAGAAAATCGGAGAGCCTGCCGAATCTTATCGTGAATAGCGGTATTTTCATAAATACCACTAAATAATTGAGCCGCAGGACCATAAGCAAATACGGGAATCAGGGAAGCAGTATGATAATCGGTGGTGAATCCGGCCACAATAGTATCCATCGAAGAACCTTGATTTATAGAGTAGCCACCCGTTTCATGATCAGCGGTCACAATCACCAGGGTTTCGCCATCTTCTCGGGCAAACTCAAGGACTTCCCCGATAGCTCGATCAAAATCGATCATTTCATTAATAATATACTCCGAATTTTTAGCGTGGCCACCCCAGTCGATCTGAGCTGCTTCAATCATCAGGAAAAATCCCTTATCAGTATGATTGTTGAGAAAGATGCTGCCCAGCTTGCTGGCTGGCACCAGATAATCCCGGCCCCTGGTGGCCATCTCCGGGTCACCATCAGCAGTAAAATAGGCAAATTTCTTATTGAAATCTACAACGATCTGGGCGAGATCCTCCTTAAAGTAATTGGTTACAAAATAACCATCATCCTCCAGCTGTTGATAAAGGTTTTTACCGTCCTTTCGCCGGTCGAAGTATTTTTTACCTCCTCCAACCAGAAAATCGACCTCCGTTTTCAGGAAGGCATTGGCGATGTCTTCCATTTGGTTGCGTGAAGGTACATGGGCAACGAATGCCGCCGGGGTTGCATGAACAATGGTTGAAGTGGAAACCAATCCGGTGGCCAGCCCTCTTTTCTCGGCTTCTTCCACTAGATTCATGACCGGCTTACCATCAGTATCCACCCCGATGGCTCCATTATTGGTCTTGATGCCACAGGCGAAGGCCGTTGCACCGGCAGCGGAATCGGTGATGAGGTTATTGGCGGCGTAAGGTTTGTGTAGTCCAACAAAAGAAAAGGATTCCAGATTGAGTTGATTGCCATTGCGGTAAAGGCCGGCACTAATTTGCGTAAGCCCCATACCATCGCCGATCATTAATATCACGTTTTTGGGGAATTTCTGGCTTTGGGGAGTTGGTTTACTGGGCTGCACAATGGGGCTAGACGTAGGCTCATTGCAGGCAACAAAGAAAATCAGGCATAGGAAATAGAGGACGTACTTCATGATCATCTAGAATGGTTCAAATTAAGATATAACGCTTTCCGGGGAGCGATTTGACCATGCCTTTAAATTCGAGATTAAGCAGCAGGCTGGCCATTTCACTATTTGATTTCTTACAATTAAAAGTCAGTGAATCAATGTCTAGCTCTTCGTTTTGGCGCAACAAATCTACAACTATTTTTTCTTCTGTCGACAATTCGATAAACAGCTGCTGCTGAATTTGCCGCTGTACTTGATCCATCGCTCTCCAGCGCATCACATACGCCAGGTCCTCTGCCGTTTCCATTAGGGCCGCCCGGTGCGATTTGATCAGTAAATTACAACCCCGGGCCATAGGGTCCTTCGATCTTCCCGGCACCGCAAATACATCTTTATTGTAGTCATTGGCAAACTGAGCCGAGATCATCGAACCGCCTTTTTTGGCAGTTTCTACCACAATGAGCGCGTCGCACAAACCGGCAATAATGCGATTGCGCATGGGAAAATGTTCGCGTTCGGGAGTCGTTTGATGGCTGAATTCGGTCAGCAGGCCTCCATTTTCTATCATACGCTGCCCAACAGTATGGTGCTGAGGAGGGTATACCTGCAGTAGCCCGTGACCTAATACCCCAATGGTCGGAATCTTGCAATCCAAACATTTTCTGTGCGCAGTGATGTCAATGCCAAAAGCCAATCCACTGATGACTGACACCCCATAATGGGAGAGCCCTTCAACAATTTCTTCGCAATTCTGCACTCCGTAGGGACTGGGCTTTCGGGTGCCCACGATGGCTACGGTGCGCAGTGCATTCAGGTCGGCATTACCGCGGTAGTAGAGCATTACCGGGGCATCGGGGTGGTGGCGGAGCCGGGAGGGGTAATCTTCATCCAGGTAGTAATAGGTGCTGATCTCGTTCTTGTTGATGTAGCGAATCTCCGCTTCGGCCTGGTGCAGAATTTTTTGCTCCACCACCGTGCGGGCAGTCTGCTCACCAATATTTGGAATTTTTAGCAAGTCAGCTTTCTTGGCAAAAAATACTTCCCGTGCACTACCACAGTAGGCAATGAGTTGTTTGGCTGTTTTGGGCCCCACATGGGGAATCATAGTGATCGCAATCTTGTAGAGGAGTTCTTCCATTACTCGCAATTTTTGACCAGTTGGTAAACTGTCGGACAGCCCATTGCATCAATGGTCGTACATGATGATGAGCTGTGATGATTACAAAAAACGGGTTGAGTGAAAATTGCCGAAACTGCGAAAAATGAAATGATAAGTGTTAGGATAAATGTGCAACCTGGAAGGATAAAAGCAAAATTAACTTCACTACTAAATGACAATTTTCACCCGCAAAATAAGTTTAATTTTATAAATAAAGCAATCAATTCCCCTATTTTTGCTCTTAAAACCGAACCAAACGAACTACTATGACGAAAAAGAAATTACTGCCCCGCATCGAATTAATCCTCATTCTGATCTTCTTTGTGGCTTTTATCAGCTGGACAATGCGCAAATGTGGCGATACCCAAAAGCAGTATCAGGAAGAGGCGGCTCTTGAAGAAACGGAAGCCCAGGATTCGGTGGCCACAACTCCTGCCCCAGACACCACCAAGCCAGAAATGACCGCCCGCGAGCGGGCTATGGCCAATAATCCTCCCCGTGAGCGGGCCATTCGTGAGCAGTATACACCTTTATATATCACCGTTGAGGGCATGAATATGAGGGAAGAACCCACCCTGCAAGGCAAGGTTGTGGATCGGCTCGAACTATACGAAGAGGTCATTTTTCTCAATGAAGTTACCGACACCACACAGGAAATTAATCTTGGAGAGATCACTACCGATGAACCCTGGGTAAAGGTTAAAACCCGTAAGGGTAAGGTAGGGTGGATCTACGGTGCCGGTGTCAGCTACTACAAGAAGAAGTTAGAGGGAGTCGACAACTAACCTCCTTTAATCATATTCGTATAATTGGTAGTGGTCAATAACCTTGATCAACTGATTGGCAAATCCTTTTCCTCCTCCAAAGCCGGTTTTTTCCAGTGCATTGGCCCATTGACGATAATCGCCAGTGGGTGGTTGACTGGCAAAAAGGTTTGTACTTAGATACAGACTGTGATCCCGAAAGCTGGTCCAGGCATTCTCGTATTCCCGGAAGCACTCTCCTTTATACTTTACCGTTTTGCCTTGCCAGTCCTCCGTACAGGGAATTCCAAAGTGATTGTTTTGCTGACGCGCCAGCGGATGCTCTCCCGAGTGGCTAATGAGCAGCGCATTACCCAGAATGATCGATGCAGGGATGTGGTATTTTACATGCTCACTCTCCGCCACGTGGGCAAACCGCCGAATGAAGGCTTCGTGTGTTGCAGTGGGTAAGGCCCAGAATTCATCTGCATTGCTCGAACTACTGCCCAAAACACTAGATAGATCAAAATGATCCAGTACAGAGGACAACAATCCTTCCGTTTTCTGCCCAGCCGGCAGGGCGGCTTCCGTAAAGGTTTCTCTCTTCACCGGTTTCTCCAGTTGGTAGGGTTGCACCGATTCGGGGGGAGTAGTTTCTGTGCCATCAGGAGCATTCAGGTTGATTTGAAAACTTAGATCCTTCTTAAACAAAATAAAAATCAGAAGTAAAGCCAGTGCGATCTTGAACCAATTGCCCCGGAGATATTGCTTAAGATTTGTGGCGGTAAAATTATTTATCATGACCAAAATGTTTTACTAAAGTAAAAATAAAACAAAATGTTTTTAATGCAAAACTCTTTTGGCCTTTTTTCAAAAAAAAATGTCTGACAACATTGCCAGACATTTTCTCAATCAGTTTTGTTGGACTCCTAGATCCCGGATAATGCCTCTTCAAGATCGGCAATTAAATCATCCACATCTTCGATACCCACACTCAACCTGATCAGGGTGTCGGTCAGTCCCACTTTAAGCCGTTCTTCCTTGGGAATGGAAGCGTGTGTCATGGAAGCCGGATGTCCAATGAGTGATTCCACTCCCCCCAGGGATTCGGCCAGTGAAAACAAGTGGGTATTGCTCAAAATGGCCATCGCCTTGTCGTAGTTATCTTCCGCGAGATCAAAAGACACCATACCGCCGAAGTGACGCATTTGCTTTTTAGCTATGTCATGGCCGGGGTGATCACTAAAGCCCGGATAGTAGACTTTGCCTACTTTGGGGTGTTCCCGGAGAAAATGGGCAATTTTTTCGGCATTTTGGCACGCTCTTTCCACGCGGAGGTGCAGGGTCTTGATGCCTCTTAGGATAAGGAAGCAATCTTGTGGGCCGGGAACTGCGCCTACGGCATTTTGCAGAAAATGAAACTGCTCGGCCAGGTGGTCTTCTTTGACCACTATTGCTCCGTGAATCACATCCGAGTGGCCGCCCAGGTATTTGGTAGCTGAATGCAGTATAATATCGGCTCCCAGGTCCAGGGGAGTCTGAAGATAGGGCGAGGCAAAGGTGTTGTCGACACAAGTGAGGATATTGTGTTTGGCTGCTATTTGGCAAATAGCCTCAATATCCACCACATTGAGCATCGGGTTGGTTGGGGTTTCCACCCAAAACAGCTTGGTGTGCTCATTGATCAGTGCCTCCACCTGATCAAGGTTATTCATGTTGACAAAATGAGATTTGATGCCGTAGCGAGCGTGAACTTTGCTCATTTGGCGAAAGGACCCTCCGTACAGATCATTGGTTGAAATAATCTCATCACCAGGGTTGAGCAGTCTGACTACGGCATCCATAGCCGCCAGGCCACTACTAAAGCAAATGCCGTGTTGGCCATTTTCGAGAGCCGCCAGGTTGTTTTCCAAAACCTTCCGAGTTGGGTTTTGGGTACGTGCGTATTCAAATCCTTTGTGTTTACCTGGTGCTTCCTGCGTGTAGGTAGAGGTTTGGTAAATGGGGGTCATGATGGCGCCGGTGGTTGGGTCAGGTTCAATACCGGCATGAATAACTTTGGTTCCAAATTTCATGGTAATTGATCTAATTGTGGTGGTAAATAGGAAAAGGGCAGTCCGGATTTCCCGGACTGCCCTTAGCCTTTATTTTTGAGAAACCTTTACTCTTAGTTAACAGCTTCGCTAAGTTTCTTACCCGGCTTGAACTTCACTACATTCTTAGCAGCAATTTGAATTGTTTCACCGGTTTGTGGGTTTCTACCTGTACGTGCATCACGTCTTGAAACGGAGAATGTTCCGAAACCTACGAAAGCTACGGAGTCGCCGCCCTTCAGAGCGCCAGTGATGCCATCAAGAACAGCATTCATTGCATCTTCAGCCTGCGCTTTAGAGATACCAGCGCTCTCTGCAATCTTGTTGATTAAATCTCCTTTGTTCATTTCAGCAAATTTTGATGATTAAAAATGTGCCGCAAATTTATGCGGTAGCTTCATCATTACCAAGTTTTCTTTCTAAAAAACCTCGAAAAAATGAGAAAATACAAGGGCTGAAGGACTTTTTTACCTCTATTTATATGTTTATCTTCGCCGCAAACGTTGTAAAAGAAAATTCAAACAATAGAATGAAACGATTTTTGCTGCTTATTTCCTGCTCTGCACTACTGATTTTAATGGGAATGTCAACGACCTCTTGTAGTCGTGGATACGGATGTCCTGCGGTCGATACCCAGGTCAAGACCAATAGAAAAGGAAAGTTACCAACCAAAGGCGGGAGTTCGAGCCTCTTCCCAAAGAAGATGCGCCGTAATTAAGGTGCGGCGGCTACCGTGTGGATCGGGGGTCAATGGCATCTGAAAGTCCTTCACCAATCAGGTTGAAGATGGTGACGGTAATAAAAATAGCCAATCCCGGAGAAATCATGATCCACCAGGCCGACCAGCTACCGCGGGCTTCATTGAGCATGGTGCCCCAGGTTACCAGGCTGGGGTCTACCCCAAATCCAAGAAAGGATAGAAAGGCTTCCAACAGGATAGCATTGGCAATTCCAAAGGCCAGGGTAATCAGCACCGGTGTTAAGGCATTGGGCAGGGCGTGCCGGAAAATAATCCGGGATTCGGAATAACCCAGTGCCCGGGCTGCTTCGATGTATTCCAAATTGCGAATGCGCAGCAATTCTGCCCGAATAAAACGAGCGATTGACGTCCAGCTGAGCAACCCGATCACCATCATCACATTAAAAATGGTCTTGTCCCTGATCAAGGCCACTATGGACAACAACAGCAGCAGGCCGGGAATGGCATTGATAATTTCAATGAGCCGCATCGTCAACAGATCGACAGGGACCGTGGTCTGCTTACGCAAAACTGAAATGCGCTCCAAAAACTTTCCCAGGTAACTGCAAGCGACAATGATTCCCACCATAATTAATAAACCTAGAAAAATTTCTCTGGCAAAATGATCACTTTCCGCCAGGACATAGCTACGTGATAAAAACCCGTAAAAGAAGCCCAGTATCACGCCAATGGTAATGGTGAAAAAACGAATCCTGGAGATGCGCAGAGCGGAGTCGCCGAAATAGCCGGCCAATGATCCCAGGAAAATGCCGATAATGCCGGCAATTGACATAGCCAGTACACCGATAATCAGCGCAATTTTTAGCCCCGAAATCATCCCTGCGGCGATATCTCTTCCCAACTGATCAGTGCCCAGCCAGTGTCGGTAGCGCAACCTTTCTCCTTTTTCCTGCTCATAAAATGGGCTTTCGTAATTAATGTGAGCCTTATCGCGAGTAGAGTAGGAGTAGGGAATCAATGCTAGCTTTACATTTTTAAAGCGGCTGTCCTCCATTTTGAGTTCTGTCAACCAATTTACTGAGAAAAACTCCGGGTACGATACCAACCCGTAATCCATCAAGACGGGATAGTAGGATTTGCCTTCGAGCTCACAATAGATGGGCTTTTCGTTGGAGATAAAATTGCCAAAAATCGCAATGAAGATCAAGCATGACAGGATAAACAACGACCATACGGCCGGCCGATTCTTCCGAAAGTTCTTCTTTACGGTGGCCCAGTATGATACCTTGTTTGTTGTTGCGTTTTTCTCCATCTTTCCTTGCGCTACTTATTGCTAAATTTTACTCTCGGATCTGCCGCCGCGTACAAGAGGTCAGCAAGTAAAATGCCGATAATTGTCAATACGGACGCCAACATCAATATGGTGTAAATTACCGGCCAGTCCTGTGCATTAATTGCATCGACTGTCGTTTTGCCCATTCCCGGGATACTAAAAATGACCTCGATCACCACCGATCCCGAGATGGCGGCCGGCAGGACGGAGGCAAAGAGGGTTATAATGGGAAACAGGGCGTTGAAAAATCCATGTTTCCAGATCACCTTCGACTCCGGAACGCCTTTGGCACGAGCCGTTCGGATGAAATCGAGCCCAAGAATATTGACCAGGCCTCCCCGCATTTGCCGTGATACAAACGCCAGGGCACCGTAGGTGAGGCTAAAGATCGGTAATACCAAATGGTAGGCGGTATCCCAGAACCGCTGCATAAACGGGGCGGTGCTTGGAACATCTGTCAAGCCGAACGTAGGAAACCAATCCATGCCGTACTCGGGAGTAGACAAGAAGGTGATCAATAGGGTAGCCACCCAGAAAACAGGCAGTGAATGCAGCATAAATAAAACCACCAACGTCACCCGATCAAAAGTTTGATCCTTGTATTTTGCGGAATAAACACCCAATGGTATCGCAATCAGGTAGGCAAAAAAGATGGCCAGTCCATTGATCATTAGCGTAATCGGAATAGCTGTCTTTAATTGATTGGCTACCGGTTGCTTGTCGCGGTAAGATACCCCAAAATCTCCCCTGATAAAATGAGTAATCCAGTGGTGGTATTGGTTTTTCAAGCCATACCAGTGAATGGTGGGAATTTTTAGTTTCCAGGGTGTTTGTTGCTTTTTGATGTCCTCGTACCTTTCGCGCAATTGTTGTATTTCGGCTCCCGCTAGCGCTGTAAGCAGTGTATCTTGTTGGGTAAAATGCTCCATGGAGTCCAGCTTGGCCTGAATACTGCGATCCCGATAATTGAGATAGAGCAGCGACAATTCCGAACGCACCTTATTGGTCATTCGCAGTGAATCCGGGAGTCTGGCCAATTGTTGATCTAAATCGAGGAGGGAACGAAAGTACGTGCTGATTTGCGGCCAGTTCCCATATTGCTGAATTAACTTTTCCAGGTTTTCGCGATAGTCTTTCCTGACGATGCGGTGTAGCGTGTCGGGAAAAGCGGCAGAAGTAATGCTGAGGTAAAAGATCGGCAAGTCCAAACCCATCTGGTGGGCCGTTTGGCGATAATTTCGATCATAGACTTCCTGCGAAATATACCCTTTTTCTCCGGTGGGTAGCGTATGTTCTACGGGATCACCCGGCGTACATTGCGATAGCCCAAAAGCCAGAAAAGAAATGACCAGCAGGGTTGGAAAAAAAATAAGCAGCCTTCTAAGGAGATATCGCAACATGCGTTATTTGGCTTCCTTGATTTTGAAATACTGAGGGAAAAATCCCGGGTGAATGATGGACGGTTCCATTTCAAATCGCTTGTGTGTAACGAGCCGTCCTTTGGTCACCACCAGATAGATTTCCGGTTGCTCATCGTAGATAATTTCCTGGATGCGATCATACAGTTCAGCTCTCTTTGTTTTGTCTACCGTTTTTTGAAGCTCATCAATCAGCTGATCTGATTCAACGGTACCGAAACCGGTTCGATTGTCGCCTGAGGAGTAATAATTCTGTTTGGGCTCCCAGTCCGTTGGAGCCAGGGAGCGGCCACCAAAGCTCAGCTCGTAGTTGCCACTTTTTTGATTGCTGATCAGTTCATTAAAGGCGAGGGCTTGCAAATTAATTTCCACGCCACTCTGTTTCATTTGCTCTTGCAAAATGATGCCAACACTGCGCGACCGCTCATTCTCAGCGGTAATGTGTAATGTCAGGCTCATTTCCAGGCGTTCACCGTTAATTTCCTTATCCACAATTCCGTTTTGGTTGGTATCTGTCCATCCGGCAGCAGCCAGCAACTCGCGTGCTTTCTCCGGATTGTACTCAATTGGCGGCAGTGCGTCGTTGAAATATTGATCGAGCGGATGTACTGAGGTGACTGCTTGCTGAGCCATGCCACTGTACAGAGCATCAATGATTTCGGATACATCGGTCGAAAGGGCCAGGGCACGGCGCACTCTCTTATCCGACAATTTGGGATTGCGGGTATTGAGGTAAATCAGGTAGACTGCCAACAGGGGAGGAGAATGAAAATTGTAAATGTTCTGTAAGGCCGGGGACTCACGCAGATTGAGAAAGTCCTGAGGTGCCAAATCGGAAACGGCATCGATTTCCTCCGACTTGAGGGCAGCAGTCACACTGGCTTCATCAACGATGGTTTTGTAAACCAGCCGCTCCGGGTACGCCCTTAGGCCTGCATATTGATCTGCCAGGGCATCACCCCACCAGTTTTCTTTTTTTACCAGGATCGTAGGTTGGCCGGTAGCCAACTGTTCTACCCGATACGGCCCTGCTCCCATGATGTTTTTGGGTTCCCGCGTGAATTCCGGAGAGGCGAAACGCTCCGCGAAGCTTTGCAGCGCTTCGTCAGATTCTACCACCGCGGTGATAGCTTCAGCGTCTAGGAAGGTTGTCAAAGGCACCTTCTCCAGAGCTGATTCCGGATCGTAGTGATGGGCGGGAAATAGCGGCACCGCATTGCCAAGACGTTCAATAGCCTGCGAGGGGGGATCCAATGTGATTACCCGAAATTTACGGGGATTATCAGCATCGACTTCTACATCGCGGACGAAGGTAAGGTAAGGGCGATACCGTTGTGCCTGCACCATCGGATGGAAAAGTGCCTTGAGTGTAAATACATAGTCATTGCCGGTAATGGGTTTGCCATCATCCCAAACTGCTGTTTCATGAATTTCAAAAGTATAGGCTTTCCCTCCCTGGTAAGGATTTGTGCCATCGGTAATATCGGATACCTCGGGTTGGGCTTTGACCAGCTGCGGAACCAACTCCAAAGCGTATGGATCGAAGTACATCAAATAAGCGAAGATCTGTTCGCAAATCTGTACGGTGTACCGCGAGGAAGTCAGTAGCGAATTGATTGCATCCGGTTCACCATCTACCCGGCAGATCACTTCGTTGGCCGTCCGTGACCAGGGCTGGTCCTGGCCTGCCTTGGGGTCACTTACGCATCCGGGACCGGTTAGCATTACAAAAACAATAAACAAAAAGAAGTACCTCATGGAAATTAGATGTTTAATACTTTCGAATGATATTTACTTCAACTTAAATTCACTGGGTTTAAAGCCTGGCGACATCACAGAAGGTTCCGCCTCAAACTTTTTGTGGATCACTATGCGTTCCTGTGGCGAAAATAAAAAGATCATTGGTTGTTCCTCATAAACGATTTCCTGAAATTCTTTATAAAGCTTATTGCGTTCTGCTTCGTCCAGGGTCACGCGAATTTTGTCGATGAGGGCATCGGTTTCCGCATTGCCAAATCCAACCCGGTTTGAGCCATTGGGATTATCACTTGACGTATGCCAATGTTGTTTGGGATCGTCAGGAATAGGCTGCTGCCCCATCGCACCGCCGTTGAGTTCGTAATCTCTGCGTTTCAGCGCATCCAGGAGGCTACGGAATTCCATCGCCTCAATATTAATCTTGATACCGGCCTGTGGGGCGTTATCTTCCAGGATGAGCCCCAGGTTGCGTCCAAATTTGCTGGTAGGAGTGGTGAGGTAATCGAGCTCCAGCTCGGTTAATTCTCCTTCAATTACCTTATCGCGAATGCCATTGCCGTTGGAATCCACCCAGCCAGCTTCAGTTAGCAAAGTCTTGGCTTTTTCCATATCGTAGGGAATTGGTTCCAAATCAGTATTATAGTAGTCTTTTCTCGGATTGAATGGTCCAATTGTACGTTGACCAAGGCCAAAAAACAAGTTTTTAATGATATCATCTACATCAATGATGTGGGCCAGTGCTCTTCTCACCCGCTTATCCTGTAGCTTGGGGCTTTTATTGTTTATACCAATGTAGTACAGTTGCAGAGAAAGGGGCGTATGAAAATTGTAGTGTTCCTGCACCACTTCATTGTCCATCAATTCTGTAAAGTCTTTTGCATCAATCTGACTGCCTACATCAATGGATTGGTCCTTCAAGGCAGCTACCGTCGTATTCTGGTCCGGAATGATTTGGAAATTTAACTGGTCAGGGTAAGCCTCCAAAACAGGTACGTTCTCTACCTCATCACCCCACCAGTTTTCCTTACGATCTAGTGTCAATCTTTGTCCACTAATCCATTCGGTGATCTTATACGGACCGCTGCCGGTAATATTTTCAATTTCCCGGCCATATTTAGCATCGTTGCAGGCTTGCGCAAAATCCTGGACATTGGCGTTGTTCTGGGCCAAAGAATCAGCTGTAGCTGGATTGGTCAATTGGCTTAAAGCCACTTCATCCATCAAGCCATTGGGGTCATAATTGTATTTGGGTAGAATGGTAATATTGCTTACTGCAGGCTCGGTCAGAATGTATTGCTCACGAGTGTAAATGGTAAATTTTCGTGCATTGTCGGCATCGATTTCCATATCGCCAATCATATCCAGATAGGCGCGGAAAGCTAAGGACTTGACCATTGGATTGAACAGCGCCTTTAAACTAAACAAGACATCATCACTGGTGATCAGTTCGCCATTGTCCCAGCGGGCGTTATCGCGCAATTCATAGGTCAGCGCCATCCCTCCCTCATAAGGGCCTGACTCCACGGTAGTTACCTGCGGGGCAGATTTGACCAAAGTGGGTTCCAGTTTTAGCGTTTGCGTGTTGAATTGCATCAATGGCAAAAAGATGCACTCGTGCACGATGCGGCTGTAAAGACTAGTGGTAATGATTGGGTTGAGATTGTCAGGTTCGGCGGGAAGCCTAACCTGCACAATGTTTTTCTCCTCCCCCGTAGATTCATTTTCTGTACATGAAGAAAAACCAAGGATTACAAAAATAGAGGTGATGAACAGGATTTGATTTCTCATAAATTTGGATTGGTTTGAAATTGCGGGAAATTAGTGGATTGATACAGAAATAATTGACATTTAATGCTCAGCATCATCAGTGCTTAGCGCCTGAAAAAGGTATCAATCATTTTGGACTTGTCGCACTAGTTTCCGATTGCCAACAAAGCACTAAAATAAGGCAATTTTTGTTAGGGACTAAAATATTCTGACGCACTTCCCATTTTTGAGAAGACCTACCGACCAGGAAAAGGGCTGTCTGACTAGCGGGTAGAATTGCAAAAACGTCTTGGAGCAGACGCTCAAAACTTCTCGGATGTATTGCTACCACTGATTTTTCAGACAAACCGAGAACCAACCCTCAAAGCTTTTGTTATAGTAATCCAATGATTTTTTCCAACATCAATTCTAGTGTATGGCAAATGTATTAATTGCGGGTGGCTCCGGTTTGGTAGGTCAGCGCCTGAGTGCCTTGCTCCGCGAGCAGGGGCATGAGGTGAGCTGGCTGAGTCGAAGTAAGGACCCAGGTAGCCCCTATCCTGTATTTACCTGGGATACGGAAGCCGGATTTATTGAGGAAGGAGCGATTGATCAGGCTGATTATGTGGTCAATCTGGCTGGTGCCGGTATTGCCGACCGTCCCTGGACAGAGGATCGCAAAAAGCTCATCATTGCCAGCCGGGTCGATACGGCAGCCTTATTATTGGCGTATTTTAAAAAAATAAAAGCCCCCAAAGCTTATCTGGCTGCCTCAGCGGTGGGCTATTATGGTGATCGCGGAAATAAGATGCTCAATGAAGGCGATGGTCCGGGCCATGGATTTCTATCCGAAAGTTGCCTGGCCTGGGAGGAGGCTACTAATAACATTCGAAAGAGTGGCATCCGCACGGCTACTATTCGCATTGGCATTGTGCTCTCCACTCAGGGAGGAGCATTGGAAAAAATGCTGATTCCTTTCAATTTCTTTTTGGGCACTTACTTTGGCAGTGGTCAGCAGTGGTACAGCTGGATTCACATCGATGATCTGTGCGGCATCTTTATGCGTGGCATCGAAAATGAGGCCATGACCGAGACCTATAATGGGGTTGCCCCCAATCCAAAAACCAACGAGGTGCTCACCCGAACCATCGGAAAAGCGAAACAAAAACCGGCCATCTACCTGCCGGCTCCAGCCTTTGTGCTCAGGACGGTCATGGGCGAAATGAGCCATGCTATTCTGGATAGCACTCGAGTTTCCTCCAGTAAAATTGAAGCGATGGGGTATGAATTCCAATTTCGGGAGTTGCAACCCGCATTGGAGGATTTGTTTGAGCGAAACCTTTAACCGGCAGTTACCACAAAAGTAATGATAAAGAGAAAGATCAATATCTCGTATTGCTTAAGCAAATCTTCCTGGTTGGTCTTTTCTTGGCTCATGGTGTAATTTTTGGAAAATCGATAGTTGTACGTGGTTAAGAGTGACTAGATTAGGGCGGTGGGCTAACCGCTGTCCAACCGCCATCTACCACCAAACTTTGCCCGGTAATCTGTCGGGCACCATCCGATAACAAAAATAAGGCGGCTTCAGCAATATCCTGGGGCGTACAAACTGTGCCCGTAGGTGTAATTCTTTCCCAGGTTTGCTGATATTCAGGGTCCAGTTGGCGAGTCCGTTCTGTAAGGGTGGCTCCCGGGGCGATGGCGTTAACGGTGATCTTATGTGCGGCCAGTTCAACACCCAGGCTTTTGGCCAGCATTTCGAGGGCCGCTTTGGTCATGCCGTACGCGGCAAGATTGGGGTGGGCCTGATGACCGGTTACGGATGACATGAACAATATTCTGCCTCCAGACTGCTGCTCAATCATCTGTTTGGCAGCGGCTTGCGCCAAAAAGAAGGACCCCTGCAGGTTGACAGCCATCAGCCTTTGGAAGCTCTCCGATTCGTATTCCAGAAAGCTTCCAAAGGTGGTGATGCCCGCATTTGCGATGCCATAGTCGAGTCGGCCAAATTCCTGTAGTGCCACCTTGATCATCTGGTCAATAACCGCCAGCTCACTAGAATCTCCAGCGATGGCGATGCACTTTCCTCCCTGCTCCCGAATCTTCTCCGCCGCCGCGAAGGCCACTTTTTGATCAATATCGTTGAGCACCACTGCAGCATCGGCATTGGCCAATTGCCGGGCAATTTCGTAACCAATGCCGATGCCGGCACCGGTGATCAGGGCGACTTTATTGGCGAAGGAGTTAGGATGCATAACAATTATCTATTTCCAAATGCCTGGTCCAAAAACTCATATCGTGCATCGTGTTCAGCCTCCACGGCTTTGCTTTCGGTATCAATGATCATTACGGAAGGAGTTTTGTCTTTAGCTTCAGCTGCTGGCCACTCGGGAAGATCACCACCGTTCGGATTTCCGGTTTTGATAAAATTGGCAAAATAGGTCATCATGGTTTTGGAAACGGTGTAATCATCGGCCGTCCAGGCGTAGTCATCTACTAATGGCAGATTACCCATGCAGTATTCAATTTCGCAGGCGTGGGGTGCACCAACAGCTTTTGGCGCCTCGGGAGCATCTTCGCCTTTTTTGACTGTGCCACCGGCCAATCCGGGCATCAGCGTTTCATCTTTTAAGGGTGGCCGCAATTTACTATACAGATAACGATACACCGGTTTTTCACTGTTTTTGCGCTGTAAATCAAACCACTTCCACGTACTGTAAGCAATAAAACGATCCGAAGCCAGAGCGGTAGCAGATAGTTCAATTTCTTTCATGTCGTTGCCTGGATACAGCTTCAGCACTTCCTCATACTTCTCCGGATAGGCTTCTTTGATCTTGGCCATGTAATTTTCTTTGGCATAAGGCTGCCCTTGCATAAAAGCCATGCCTGGAATCTCGGCGGAGTTCCAGCCCAATAGCAGCGGTACCTGGGCCTGATTGCCGTTCTCAAAGATATCTGGAAGTGTTTTGGGTAAAAAGTAGCCATCCATGACCACCGGAAATCCAAAACGTTTGGATTCGTTGTAGATTTCGTAAATCTCGCGGGTACTGGCTTTGCGCAGGTCCTTGAGCGTAGGGTAGCCCGCATTTTTGGCAAATTCCGCCCCAACTTTTTCGGCTTCCGCCAATGTGGTAGGAGGTAGGGTAGGCTGGATGCTAGCACCACTTTCACCGATGGCTCCATCAATCAGGTCCTTAGCCAGCGGAGAAGCCATTTGCAAGCTCACCGAAATCGAACCCGCCGACTCTCCGGCAATGGTCACCTTGTTGGGATCGCCACCAAAAGCAGCAATGTTTTTTTGCACCCATTGCAGGGCCGCCACCTGATCCAGCAGGCCGTAGTTGCCGGAAGCTTTGTAGGGTGCTTCGGCGCTCAATTCCGGATGTGCCATAAAGCCGAATACATTCAATCGGTAATTGACGGTTACCGCCACGATGCCTTCTTTGGCCATAGCCCCACCATCATAACGATATTCGGAAGCATCACCGGCCACAAAGCCGCCGCCGTAGAAATAAACGAGTACCGGAAGGCCGGTGGTATTACGTTTGGCGGGAGTCCAGACATTCAGGTACAAACAATCTTCACTCACTCCATCCGAGCGGGATTTCATATCGCCAAACACCAGTGCCTGCATCGGGCGAGGGCCGAACTTTTTGGTCATTTTTACCCCTTTCCAGTTGTCAAGCGGTTGCGGTGCTTTCCAGCGCAGATCGCCCACCGGCGGTTTGGCAAAGGGTACGCCCAGATAGGTTTGAATGCCGGTGTGGGTATCGTAATTGCCTTCAATAATGCCGTTCTCCACTTGAACTTGAACGGGAAATGCGTTTTTGTTTTGGGCCATGGTTAACGTAGTTGCCAGTAGCAGAAAAGCCAGGAGGGTTGTGGTTTTTTTCATGTTTTGGTGTGGTTTCGTTTCGTTTTGGACAATGATAGAAAATAATTTACGGATTTTCCCCGAATTTTCAGATTTGGAAATTTGAATTTTCCTTGATTCTAGAAAAACAGAGCCATGCCAGCCCCAAAACTGCCGCCCACTTAGCAATTTCTCTGAAGTCCCCACTTTCTCTGAACCATTCTTGCTTTCTCCTGTCCTTATCGGTACAACACCTTATGCCATGAAACCAGCTTTACTCACTACGTTTTTGCTTCTATTAGCAACATTTCTCTGGGCACAGCCCTGTGATGTTTTTCCTCTGGCCATATCCAACTATATCTGTGACGATAACGGTACGCCCGGTGACCCCAGTGATGATACTTTCTCCTTTGAAGTGACGATGGGGGGAGTGGGAATCGGGACTAATTACAATTTTAATAACCTCTATATCTCCGGGTCGGGAGCGTACAATACTCCGGTACTCATTGGGCCATTTAATGTGAGTGATGCGCCGATGCCTCTGGGGTTTTCAGATCAAAGTAATCCAAATTGTACCTACTTACTCCAATTAGACCCGGGAGTGAACTGCTCGAATGACCTTTGCGCCGTGGTGTCAACCTTGTCCAATTACGTTTGTGATAACAATGGCAATACCGATCCCACTGATGATACGTTTACGGTTGATCTGGATGTTACTGGGTTTAATGCCAGTACCGGTTGGAGTTCGTCCGGGTTTGTGAATACTACTGGGCCGTATGGGGTCACGGTAACCCTGGGCCCCTTTACGGTGTATACCGCCACAACCGGCATGCAAATTTTTGATCAGGTGGATGGCGGTTGTTATGATTTTGTGACCATTTTCTCCCCTGGCTTTTGTGATACTGATGATGTATGTGATATTAGTGATGTGGTGATTAGTGACATCACCTGTTTTACCAACGGTACCGATACGCCCGACGATGATGTTTATACCTTTCAAGCCAATGTTACCGGAACGAACCTGGGTTCCGGCTGGACCGCCAATGATCCGTTTAACAATTTTGGTAGTTATAATACACTTGATCAATTTGGCCCATTTCTCATTTCCGATGGACCGCTCACCATTACTTTTACTGATAATGACAATCCAGGCTGCACTTTTGATGTGACCATAACACCGCCTCTGCCATGCTCAACTCCTTCCTGTGATATCAATGCGACGACCTCTAATATCCTTTGTGATGACAATGGTACGCCCAATGATCCATCCGATGACACCTTTACCATTGATGTGTTGGTCACTGGTAGCGGCACTGGTAGCAACTGGGTGGCCAACGATGTCAATAATAGTACTGGCAATTATAACCAGCTCACCACTTTAGGACCTTATCTGATTTCGAATGGTAATCTGAACTTTACCATCAGTGATATTGATGATCCAACTTGTACCACTACCATTAGCGTTAGCGCGCCACCTTCCTGTTCGGTTCCAGTGTGTAGTATCGATGCCACATCCTTCAATGTCCAGTGTGATAATAATGGTACCCCGAATGACCCTTCCGATGATACGTTCACGGTTGATGTCTTGGTAACCGGCACGGCAACAGGTACTAATTGGCTTGCCAATGATATCAATAATAGCTCTGGAAATTATAATCAGGTCACTACCTTTGGGCCTTACCTCATATCGAATGGCAATCTAAACTTCACCATCAGCGATATTGATGATCCGACTTGTACCACCACCATTAGCGTTGGTGCACCACCGCCTTGTTCGGTGCCTGTCTGTGCCATCAATGTAGTGACCTCCAACATCCAGTGTGATGACAATGGTACACCGAATGATCCAACGGATGATACCTTTACGGTTGATGTGTCGGTGGCCGGCACGGCTACGGGTACCAACTGGGTGGCTAATGACGTTAATAATAGTGCAGGCAATTATGATCAAATCACCACTTTAGGTCCTTACCTGATTTTGAATGGCAGTCTAAATTTCACCATCAGTGATATTGATGATCCAACGTGTACTGCCACGATTAGTGTTGGTGCACCACCACCTTGTTCAATTCCGGAATGTGCAATCGACGCGGTGACCTCTAACATACAGTGTGACGATAATGGTACACCGAATGATCCAACGGACGATACCTTTACGGTTGATGTGTTGGTGACCGGCACGGCTACGGGTAGTAACTGGTTGGCTAATGATGCCAATAGCAGTGCGGGTAATTATAACCAACTCACTACCCTCGGGCCGTATTTGATTTTGAATGGCAACCTGAATTTTACCATCAGTGATATTGATGATACTACGTGTACGGCTACGATTAGCGTTGGTGCACCACCACCGTGCTCAATACCGGAATGTGCTATTGATGCGGTGACTTCCAATATTCAGTGCGATGACAACGGCACACCATCCGATCCCGACGATGACACTTTTACTTTTGAAGTGGTAGTAACGGGCTCAAATACGGGTAATGGTTGGACCTCTGGCAGTATTTCGGGCAACTATGATCAGCCCACGACTTTTGGTCCGTTACTGATCGGTGACGGTCCGGTGACGCTCACTTTTGCGGATAATGACGATGCCAATTGTACCACCGAAGTAACCATTGATCCGCCGATGACGTGTTCTGGTACTTGCTCCATCACGGCCAGTACCAGCAATGTGGTTTGTGACGATAACGGTACCCCCTCCGATCCCGATGATGATACCTTTACTTTCGAAGCAACGGTCACGGGCTCCAACACGGGTAATGGCTGGACTTCAAGCGGTACTTCGGGCAATTACGATGAGACCACTAGCTTTGGCCCTTTCCTGATTAGTGATGGCCCGGTGACGCGCACTTTTACGGATAATGACGATGTCAATTGTACCACCGAGGTGACTATTGATCCGCCGATGACGTGTTCTGGTACTTGCTCCATCACTGCTAGCACCAGCAATGTAATTTGTGACGACAACGGCACACCATCCGATCCCGATGACGACACCTTCACCTTTGAGGTAGTGGCTACGGGCTCAAATACGGGTAATGGCTGGACTTCAGATAATACTTCAGGCAATTATGATGAGACCACCACCTTTGGACCGTTCCTGATTAGTGATGGCCCGGTGACGCTCACTTTTACGGATAATGACGATGTCAATTGTACTACGGAGGTAACCGTTGATCCACCGATGACGTGCTCCGGCACCTGCTCCATCACGGCCAGTACCAGCAATGTGGTTTGTGATGACAATGGCACGCCCTCCGATCCCGATGATGATACCTTCACCTTCGAAGCAATAGTCACGGGTTCCAATGCAGGTAGTGGCTGGACATCGGGCGGTACTTCAGGCAATTATGATGAGACCATCACCTTCGGCCCAGTCCTGATCAGTGATGGTCCGGTGAGTTTGACTATTGTTGATGCTGCTGCTGTCAATTGTACGACTGCCATTGATGTTACACCTCCGTCAGCCTGCTCCAACTGCACACAAACGGTCAATCTCAGCGCGGATGGCACTTTGTCGTGTACGAATGTTGAAGTTGTACTCTTGGCAAACCTTTCGGCACCCATCACCTCCTCCACCTGGATGGGGCCTGACAGCTTTTCAATCCCTGATGCTGAAGAAGTAACGATTACTGAACCAGGCGTCTATTATTTTGAAGCGGTCTTTTTTGATGGGTGTATTGCAAGGGATAGCATCACCGTATTTGCTGACAATACCATTCCTTCTGCCAATGGGGGAGTCGATACTCTACTCACGTGTGAAATTGAAGAGATATTGCTGGCTGGTGAACTTGGACCTAACCAAAGTGGACAGTGGTTAAGTGAAAACAATGCCATTTTATCGGATACTGAAAACCTGTTAGTAACTACCCCCGGTTCCTACTTCTATCAGGTGATCGATAACTCAAATGGTTGTACTTCAGCATTGGACGAGGTGATTGTTTTGGATGGTGCAAATGTGCCCAATGCGGTGATTTTCGCCGCTCCGGCCGACTACCTGGATTGTGTCATCACCTCCATTTCTCTGAGCGGCGAGCCGCAAGATGATGTGTTGTACACCTGGGATATTGATGGGGAAATCATCACCGGTATTTCGATTATCATTGCTCAGGCGGGTACTTATGAACTAACTGTACTGGATACACTCTCCGGGTGCGTGGATACCGATCAAATCACTATCACCAACTTTGAGGAATACCCATTGATCAATATTGAACCGGTACCGGTGATTACCTGTGCCAATACGACCAGTTTGATCGATGCCACCGGCTCGCAAACCGGTAGTAATATCGAATATCAGTGGTTTGATGAAAATTTCTTACCTATCCCTGATAGTATGGGGAATACCTTGACTGTTGATGCGGGCGGGACTTATTATTTACAGCTGACAGACACCGAAAATGGTTGTGAAAATATCGACACTATTTTGGTGCCAACCAACTTCACTTTCCCCTCATTTACCCTCGCTGAATTGGAAGAACTGCCTTGTCTGGAAACGGAAACTCAATTATCGCTTGAATTGGATGGTGATCCCAATGAGGTGACTATCCAGTGGAGTAGTGCATCTGGTAATATATTGGCAGGAGGTACTACTACCATGCCAGAAGTAGAAGGACTTGGTTATTACCAGGTGAGTGTGCAAAATATTAGTAATGGATGCATCTCGTTAGACAGTATTTTGGTGAGCAACAACCAAAATATCCCTAATGCTTTGCAGCTTAATGTAATGGATGAAACCTGTCTGGGCTTGGCAGATGGGTCGGCCCAAATTACGGGCATTGAAGGAGGCAATGCACCCTATATCTATACCTTAAATGCTACAGAAAGTAACTCAGTAGGTATTTTCAATAATCTGGAGCCCGGTATTTATGATTTGAACATCACCGATGTGGCGGGTTGTACCCTTGATACCAGTTTTATCATTGATGCAGGCATTGATTTACAGCTGGAGTTACCACCATTTTTAGAGTTGCGTGAAGGCGGCGTTGGTCTGGTGCAGGGCATTACCAATGTCCCGGAGAGCGATTTAAGCCTCATCCAATGGACGCCCGGTGAAAACCTTACCTGTGATAGTTGCCTGATCACCAGGATCATAGCGCAACAAAATGAGGATTATCTCCTGACAATCGTGCACAACAATGGCTGTGTCGTTTCGGCCAGTCTGCAATTATTGGTTAAACCCGATGCCGATGTCTATATCCCCAATGCCTTTTCGCCTAATGATGACGGCGTCAATGATTTTTTCACGGTATTCACCAATGATCAAATTGACCAGGTAGACGAGCTGCTCATCTTTGACCGGTGGGGAGAAATAGTATTCCAACAAGACGACTTCGCACCCAATGATCCCTCTTTGGGATGGGATGGCCGTTTTAGGGGGAAGCCGCTTAATGCTGCTGTTTTTGTTTATGTCTTTAAGTTAAGAACGCAAAATGGCGAGCAGGTTATTTATTCGGGGGATGTGACGGTAAATAGGTAGGAGCATGAAATGGTAGTGACCCCGCCAGGACTCGAACCTGGATCAAAAGTTTAGGAAACTTCTATTCTATCCCTTGAACTACGGGGTCCTATTACATTATTCCCAAAGGTATTAAAAACCCATTTATTAATCCAGCCAGTGGATGATATTCAGCAATAGCTGCGGATTTTGTTTAGCTTCCGGGGCATTCATGCCAAACGGAAACTGATTGGGGCCACCCAATTGTGCGCTAAACATGGCCGCTTCGCCGCAAACCACTACCTTGCCTTTGCCAAACTCAAAATGTGCTGCCTGATACCAACCACTGCCGCTTTGGTAGGGCGTTTCTTCGGTAAATTGCCAGGCTTGTTCTGGCTCCAAAAGGGTGTAATCCTGGTTCAGTTGCAGGATCGGGGTGGCGCCTTTCGGCAATTTAAATGCACTTCCAGTGAAGGTGACTACATCGTCTACTTTTTCGGCGGGTGTGTTACCTTCGGTGATCGGCCCTACGAGTAGCAAACCGTTTTTTCTCGTGAAATGTTCCATCCTACGCCGGCGATTGTCCATGGCAAAGCCGTTGTTCCATTCAACCCCAAAAGCTTTACCCAAATCCTGCGCCGCACCGCCAAATGGCATGTGATCGGCGATGAGAAAGAGCCGACCTCCTTTTTTGACCCAGTCCTTCACGGCTGTGATTTCGGCCTTGGTGAATGCCGATGGATTGGGCAGCACCCAGTTGCCCTGATTGCTTTCGTGCAAAGGGTTGGAAATGACCAATATTTTGCATTCGGAGAGCACTTCCGTGGTAAAGGCAGATTCGTTGCCCTTCATCTGGTAACCATCCGCTGCTACGACATTGGCAAAGGTTTGGTAGCGCCCGTCGATGGTATGGAAGTTGTGATGAGCCCCGTCAATAAAGATGACCGGACCCTGGTCAGGTGCATACTTTGGCTGGGCAATGGGGTAGGTGAAACTGGTGTCGGGCACTTGTTGCGCCCAGAGCGTTGCCGAAAGGCAACAAAGACTAAAGAGATTAATTAAATTTTTCATGCGGGTGATTTTTGAATGATCAAACAGCTTCCCAAGTTAAAAAAAGTTCTTTACTTTTACGATTGGCAGGATGTTGAAGGTTTGTTTGATTAGTTGACAAACAAACAACTTGGGATGATCAAAGTTGCCAACTTTGATCTTAGATGTCACCACGACTTCTTCCTTACTATCTTTTAACAACCGGAAGGTCTGGTCGCTCAAAAATGCTAATCCTTGCTTCCAGGTCCTCCACCTAATCCATCCTCTTATGGACATCGAATCTTTCCGCGAGTACTGCCTCGCCAAGCCGGGAACCGAAGAAACCCTGCCCTTTGGTCCCGACACGCTGGTCTTCAAAGTTATGGGCAAGATGTTTGCCCTCACCGGACTCGACAGCCCGGAATTTAAGGTCAACCTCAAATGTGATCCCGATCGGTCATTGGAACTGCGGGAGCAATATCCGGAGGTGCAGCCTGGCTACCACATGAGTAAAAAGCATTGGAATACCGTTTCATTTGAAGGAGCGCTCGAAGAGTCGTTTCTTTGTGAATTGATCGACCACTCCTACGATCTGGTGGTCGCCAGTTTACCAAAGAAGACCCGGGCACTGCTCGATGAATTATGAGTAAAACAGTTGATTATTTGATTGTAGGACAAGGCCTCGCCGGTACCTTATTGACGCACTTCCTGCTGGAAGCCGGACAAACCGTGATGGTCCTAAATGAAGTCAATCCATCTGCTGCTTCCAATGTGGCAGCCGGTATCATCAATCCCATTACCGGGCGGCGCTACCTCAAATCCTGGCGCATCGACGAGTTGATTCCCTTTGCGGAAAAGACGTACCGGGCACTGGAAGCACAACTAGGCGTTTCATTTTTTAATTCCCGAGGCATCATCCGGGCCATGTTTACCGCCGGAGAAGAAAACGACTGGCTTTCGCGAACGGCCCAGCCCGGTTACGAAGCTTACATCGCTGATGAACTGGAAATGGGGACCTTCCGGCAATACATCAGTCCAGCGCGAGCTTTTGGAGAAATCCTGCAGGGCGCGCAGGTGGATCTGCCCACCTTGCTAACGCACTACCGTCAGTATCTGGAAGAAAAGGATTGTTACCGTGAGGCCAGCTTTGATTACAGTCAACTGCAATTGCACGAAAGTGGCGTCACTTATCAAGAGTTTACCTCCAAGAGACTGGTCTTTTGCGAAGGCATCAACGCCAAACAAAATCCCTTTTTCAATTACCTGCCCTTCCAGGGCGCCAAAGGCGAAGTACTGATCATCCGCATCACCGAAACCCAGTTTGAAAAGATCTTAAAACACAAACTCTTCATCGTGCCCCTCGGTGATGACCTCTACTGGATCGGCTCTACTTACGACAACCACTTTACCGACCCCGGCCCCACCGAAGCCGGCAAAGACCGCCTGCTGAAGAAGCTCAAAGAGATGCTCCAGGCCCCCTTCGACATTGTACATCACCGCGCCGCCGTCCGCCCCACCGTCCGCGACCGCCGTCCATTTTTGGGCGTACACCCAAAGTTCGATCAACTCTACATCTTCAACGGTCTCGGTACCAAAGGCTCTTCCCTCGGTCCCTTCTGGGCCAGCGAGATGGTGCAATACTTAACTAAAAATGGTACCTTGGATGAGGCGGTGGATATTGGGAGGTTTGAGGGGATGCTGGATCATTGAGGAGTGAAGGAAAAGGGGTGTTATTTGGATTTGAAATTCTTGAATAGTATGTAGTTAAAGTTGACAACTTTAACTATCCTTGATGTTGACAATCCGATAAGCTCCTTCACTCCCGTGGCATTTATTTGCTCCATACCCCAGTCCCAAAGGGACGGACTACCTTGGCATTGGCCACGGTATTGCACAGCCCACAGCCCCATCGGGGCTGAATATCTTCATATTCGCCGTTAAAATCCGATTTTTCACAATAAACCGACGTTCTCCATAATTTTTTGTAGTTTCCATTAGTTAAAGTATGTAAATAGATGATTTTGAGCATCATCACCTATGAAACCAACAAATTCCCAGTATGAAGCGATTATTCATCCCTTATGTGGTTTTGGCACTATGGTGCCTGTTTTCTCTGCAAACCTACGCCCAACCCGGTGCACCTATGCTAAAATTTAATGACGAGCCCTACAAGGCCGAATGGAAAACCATTGACTCGCTCGACCAACAAGGCCTGCCCAAATCGGCCCTGGAAAAGGTCGAAAGCCTTTACCAAAAAGCCAAAAAAGACAACAATCCGGCGCAGATCATCAAGACGCTGACCTACCGCCTGAAATACCTGCGCACACTGGAAGAAGATGGCATGGCCAAGGTCATCGCCCAAATGGAAAAGGAAGCAGCCGACGCCGAATTTCCGGCCCAGAGTATCATGTATTCCATGCTGGGGGAGTTGTATGTCTACTATATCCAAATGAACCGCTGGCAACTGAACGACCGCACTGACGTAATCGGTGATGATAGCGACGATATCAAGACCTGGTCGATGGAGAAGCTCGCCGCTCGCAGTAATCAGCTGTATGAATGGTCAGTCACCGCAAAGGACCTTCACCGCGTGTCCATCGACTATTTTGAGGCCATCACCACTAAGCCGGAAAATAGCGAAGGATTACGGCCCACTTTATTTGATTTTCTCGCGCATCGCGCCATTGACCAGTTTGCCAATGAGCAAAACTACCTGACCGCTCCGGCCTATCGCTTTTACCTGGATCAGGAGGCGGCTTTCGCCAATAGGGAAACCTTTGTCAATACCGATTTTGCCACCAGGGACACCGCTTCTACCAAATACCGCGCCATTTTGCTGCTACAGGAATTGCTGCGTCGCCATGCCGATGATAAAGACCCTGCAGCATTGATCGATGCCGATCTGAAGCGCCTGGATTTTGCCAAACAACACTCGGTTTTGCCGGAAAAAGACAGCCTTTATCTGAAAGCCTTGCAGGATTTGGCGAAAGCCTACCAGGGCAAAAGGCCGGTGGCAGAGGTATTGTACCAAATTGCTCAACACCAATACAATCAGGGATCAGGATACAATGCCCAGACCGCTCCTGAGCAGCGCTGGAAACTCAAAGAAGCCAAGGAGGGCTGCGAAACCGTGATCCGCGACTATTCCGGAACCTATGGCGCCAATCTTTGTCAAAACCTTATCAACCAAATTCAGCGCAAGTCGCTATCGGTAAAAGGCGAGACAGTGGTGCTTCCGCAAAAGCCGGTCCTGGTGCAGATTGACTACCGCAATTTGGCGAAAGCCTACCTGAAAGTGGTGGCACTCACCGAGGACGATCGGGAGGCATTGCAACAAAAAACTTACGACGAGTGGCTGGACTACATCAACCGCAAAAAGATTGCCTACCAAAGAGAGGAAAACCTCACCGATGATGGCGACTTTCAAAGCCACACTGCCGAGACGATGCTCGAAGCTTTGCCGGTAGGTTACTACGCGCTGATGATCTCCGATAATGTTGGCTTTAAAGCCAAAAGTGGGGCCGTGGCCTACCTCAATTTTCACGTGTCGAAGATTGGCTATTTCAGCCGTAATTCCGGAACTGATCCGCTTGAGTTTGTAGTGATGGACCGGGAAAATGGCCAGCCGCTATCCGGCGTTTTGGCGGAGTTTTTTGCCAACGAATACAATCAGCGCAAGCGCACCAACGAATACAAAAAGGTGGGACAAGCCACCAGTGATCAACTAGGATTTATCAAGCCAGGGTTGCCCTCCCGCTCTTATTTTCGGGTGCGGATGACCCGCGGTAATGATGTACTCTTCCTGGATGACGGCTATTCCAGTTATTACCGGGATTCTCGTCGCTCAGAGGGGCGGCCGCAGACTCATTTCTTCCTGGATCGGGCGATTTATCGGCCAGGGCAAACGGTGTACTTCAAAGCCTTGGTGATGCAGGACGATGAGGAAGGCATTCCAGCGGTATTGACCAACGAAAAGGTGACCATTTCTTTTTATGATGCCAACGGGCAGGAGGTCAATAAGCTGGAGCTAAAAACAAATGACTATGGTACGGTTCACGGATCTTTCCTTGCTCCGCTCGACGGTTTGCGGGGATCAATGTATCTGCAATCCAGCGCCGGAAATTCCACTAAATCCTTCCGCGTAGAGGAGTACAAACGCCCCAAATTTGAAGTGATGCTACCGCCGCTCGAAGGCGAGTATCAATTGGGCGATGAAATAACAGTAACCGGTGAAGCCAAAGCTTTTGCCGGTAATAATATCGATGGAGCACAGGTGCAATACCGGGTAGTGCGTGAGGTGCGTTTCCCCTGGTGGCCCTGGTATTGGGGCCGTTTTCCAACCCGCGGAGAGAGCATGGAGATCGCCAATGGTGTGACCACGACGGATGAAAATGGGAAGTTTACCATTCCGTTTACAGCTATTCCTGACAAGTCGGTTGATCCCAAAACCAAACCGGCCTTTCGCTACACCATCTATGCCGATGTGACTGACATCAACGGAGAAACCCAGTCGGATCAGCGTAGCATTAATCTGGGTTACGTTAGCCTGGAGGCAGAAGTGCAGGTGCCGGAAACGGTGGACCGCAATGATTCATTACAGTTGAAGATTGTGACAAAGAACCTGGATGGTCAGTTTCAACCGGCACGCGGTAAAATCACCATCCACCGCCTGGATGCACCCAAGCAGGTTTTTGTGGATCGCTATTGGCAAAAGCCAGATTATTACCTGATTGAAGAATGGCGCTTTAAGCAAAATTTCCCGCTCATTGCTTACAAGGATGCCGATGTGAAAAACACCTGGGCCAAGCAGGAGCAAAAGCTGGTGTCTTCTTTTAATACGGCTGACGCCAAAAGTATGGCCGTGGCCATTAAAGATTGGCCAGTAGGACATTACGTGGTCAAGCTGGAAACTCAGGACAAAAATGGTGTTCCCCTTGAACAGGAATACTTCTTCCAGGTGATGGATCAGCAGCAACGACAATTGCCTGAAGGTACGCAATACTGGTTTAGTAAGGACCAGGAAATCTACCAGCCCGGTGATGAAGTAACCCTCACCTTGGGTACAGCCGATGAAAGCCTAAATGTATTATGCGAAGTAGACCGTCAGCGTACCCTGACCGACCGTGAGCAAATAAACGTCAACCCCTGGAATACGAGAACCTTCTCGGTAATGGAAGCTGATAAGGGCAATTTCTATTTGCTCCTTACGGGAATGCGACACAACCGGATATTCCAGCAAACGATGATGATTCCGGTGCCCTGGAAAGACAAGGAACTAAAGATGGAACTGGCCACTTTCCGCGATAAATTAAAGCCGGGCCAGGAAGAAGAATGGCGCATTAAAATCAGCGGCCCTCAGGGGGAAAAGGTGCTGGCCGAAATGGTGGGTGCGATGTACGATGCTTCACTGGACCAGTTTGCTTCCAATTACTGGTCGCACCAATATTTCCCCACATACAGCTATACCAATAAACAGTGGCGGGCTGCTCAATTTACCTACCGCAATAGCAATCTGCTGGCCAATAACTGGCATACGCAAAGTAAGGTGATGGGGCGTTCCTACCGGCAATTTAACTGGTTTGATTTCATGTACAGCCACTACGGAGCTGTGACCTTACGGAGAGAAATGTCTGCTATGTCGGCACCACAAATGAGCAATCGCATGATGCAGAAGAGCTCGGTGGAGGCGGATGGATTGGCTGATCAATCTATGGCTCCTGCAACTTATGCGGAGAGCGAACTTGTTTTGGCAGAGGATGCACCACCAGCCCCACCGGTAGCCGATCCCGCAGGTGGAGAAGCACCCTTTGATGACATCCCAGTAAGGACCAATCTCGATGAGACCGTCTTTTTTATGCCGCAGCTCATGACGGATGCGGAGGGTAATGTGATCGTGAAATTTACCATGAATGAGGCTTTAACCCGCTGGAAATTCATGGCGATGGCCCATACACCGAGTCTGCAAACCGGCTATCTGGAGCAAGAAGTAGTAACGCAGAAGGAACTGATGGTAGTCCCGAATCCTCCGAGGTTTGTGCGCGAAGGGGATCGCATTGAATTTACCGCCAAGGTGAGCAATCTGACGGAAAAAGACATTACCGGTGTGGCCGAACTCAACCTGTATGACGCCATGCACGAGCAGGAGATTAACAGCATGGTGGGCAATGCAGACCGAAAGGTGCAATTTACCGCCAAGGCCGGTCAATCTACCAACCTGAACTGGGTACTCACTATTCCAAAAGGAGGGCGTCTGATGGCGATCAAACACCGTGTGACCGCCCGTGCGGATCAGTTTTCGGATGGTGAGGAAAATGTTTTGCCGGTACTGACCAACCGGATGCTGGTGACGGAGACTTTGCCGATGCCAGTACGGGGTAAGGAAAGCAAGACCTTTACGTTGGAAAGCTTGAAGAATGCAAATAACTCCAAGACGTTGACACACCACAATTATGCCCTGGAATTTACCTCCAATCCGGCATGGTATGCCGTGAAGTCACTGCCTTATTTGATGGAATATCCCTACGATTGTACCGAGCAAATTTTCAATCGTTATTATGCCAATACGCTGGCTTCATCCGTTGCCAATCGTTATCCGAAGATCAAGAACGTTTTCGACAGTTGGCAAAATACGGAGGCGCTGGAGAGTAACCTTGCAGCTAATGCTGAATTGAAAAACATCCTGCTCACCGAAACGCCCTGGGTGATGCAGGCACAATCCGAGGCCGAGCAGCGCAAGAATATCGGTTTATTGTTTGACCTCAACCGTATGGGCCGCGAAAAGCAGGCCACGATCAATAAACTGGTGGAGCGCCAGTCCGTAAGTGGTGGCTTTAGCTGGTTTCCGGGAGGTAGAGATAGCTGGTACATTACGCAGTATCTGGTGGAAGGTATGGGCCATTTGAGCAAACTCGGGGTTGATGATTTGCAAAATACCCCACAGGTAAAACAAATGCTCACCAGCGCCGTGAATTTCATCGATCGGGAAATGATTGAGGACTACGAAAAACTAGAACGGGCGGTGAAGGAAGGCCGGGCCAAATGGGAAGATGACCACCTCGACAATATGGCGATTCACTACCTGTATACCCGAAGCTTCTTCCCGGATATTGATAGTGATAAGAAACTAGATAAAATTACTAAATACTACCTCGGTCAGGCCGAAAAATACTGGCTGGATAAGGGTATTTATCAGGAAGGAATGCTTGGACTGGTATTGCACCGTCATCAACGCGGAGAGGCGGCCATGAAGATTATTCGCTCGTTGAAGGAGCGGGCCATCATGAATGAGGAACTGGGCATGTACTGGAAGGCTGATCGCGGTTATTTCTGGTACCAATTGCCAATCGAAACCCATTCCTTGATGATCGAATTGTTTGCGGAAGTAGCCAAAGATGCCAAGGCGGTGGATGAACTGAAGCTTTGGTTGTTGAAAAACAAACAAACCAATCACTGGAAGACCACTAAGGCAACGGCCAGTGCGGTGTATGCTTTATTGGCCAATGGCTCCAACTGGCTGTTGGAAAGCAACCAGGTGAGTATTAGCTTCCCGAAAGGCGACAACAAGGACGAGGCCCATTTGGCGAAAGCCATGAAAACGACCGAAGCAGGCACCGGCTATTTCAAGGCCAGCTGGTCGCAAAAAGAGGTGGACGCTGACCTGGCAACGGTCAAGGTGAAAAACAACAACGAGGTGGTGGCCTGGGGCGCGATGTACTGGCAATACTTTGAGGACCTGGATCAGATCAAAACCTTTGAAGAAACGCCACTGACGTTGAAAAAGCAGTTATACCGCGAAGTCAATTCCGATGAAGGACCTAAACTGGAAGAAGTGACGCCCGAAAGTGATTTAAAGCCCGGCGATAAACTGATCGTGCGCATCGAATTGCGCGTGGATCGCCCAATGGAATATGTGCACATGAAGGATATGCGTGCCAGCGGCCTGGAGCCAATCAATGTATTGAGTCACTATAAATGGAACAACGGCCTGGGCTACTACGAAAGCACCGGAGATGCCGCAACCAACTTCTTTTTTGATAACCTGACACGAGGAACTTATGTCTTCGAATACCCGCTACGCGTGGCTCATCGTGGAGACTTCTCCAATGGAGTGACCAGCATTCAGTGCATGTACGCACCGGAATTCAGCAGTCATTCGGAAGGGATTCGGATTGAGGTAAAGTAGCAGGAAAGCTAGAGCAAGAAAGGATAAAGCAGTCAGGGACAAATGAGAAGTCCCTGACTGCTTTTTTTGTATGATGATTATTGCACACTCAATTTTCCGGTAGCAAGTTCTTTTTCTCCGCGCAAGCGGTATAAGTACACCCCTGCGGGCAAATCACCACGCTCGATGGTGACGGTTTCTCCGCGGATATTGGCGTAGCTGCGTACCACTTTTCCACTCAGGTCAGTAAGGTCCAACTGGAATTCACGACCCATCGGGTTGGAGAAGCTCAACACGGTCTTGTCACTAAATGGATTGGGCTGAACGTTTACCTGGACGGTATTATCCGGATTGATGGTACCATTGATAATCTGTACTTCCACACAGCCATCTTCGATGCGGGTAACCACGCGCTCGGTATTGCCGTTGACGATATCAACAATATTGTCAATACAGATATACTCATCAGTCAATTCCGCATAGTGGATACGGCAAAGTGGCTGGAATTCTTCCGACTTCAAAATCATGCTATCCTGATAGGAAATACCGATGACCATCGCCTGGTTGATATTGGCATTTGGGGTCATTGGGTACTGAGCCATGTCCACCAGGTTTTCCACGTTCATAATGGTCATGCCACTCATCTGGAATTGGTAAGCGTTTACCAAATCCTTCGGGTTTTTCATGCCGATATCGATATAACCTTCCTCAAAATTGGCATCCATGATAGTCAGTGTCACCGTATCCAGGTGATTGTTCACACCACCGGGCAAATTACAATGATCGTGCACGGCCTGGCCGGTGTGAATGTGGTTGGAACCATAATTCAGGCAGTTGGCGAGCAACGCCGCATCGTAGACCGATATCTGCTGATCCGCATTGAGGTCATTACAGGTGGTTGGCTCAATGCCTTCTGCCAGAATCATGTCGATGTAAGTTTGCGCATCGGCCACCTCTTGCAGCCCATTAGCATCAATGTCTCCCAGAACGGCCGTACCGCCACATTCGCCATTACAGTCGAGTTGGGCAGGTCCATATGGCGTTCCTTCACAATCTACGTAGGGCTCACAATCCTCTTCAACGGTCAATTCCAGCTCTCCACTGGAACGATCCAGCACGATACAGGCTTGCGCCCAGTTGTTGGTAGTATCTTTTTCCACACGGCCCAGTGCATCGGGGTCATTGGCCCAGTTCACACGGGTTACAAAGGTATAACTGCCATCTGGTACATCCGTCACATCGATCCACTGGCAGCTCAATCCCGACCAGTAGGCATCATAACAACCAGCGGAAATGCCCATTACGGCACAACCGTATTGACCGGTTCCCCACATACAGCCGAGGTCCAATACGCAGAAGCCATTTTTAAATCCGGCAGGTACTTTATTGCCATCAGCGTCAAAGAGCAGGTATTCCGCGTAGCCGTCATAGTGCCAGTGGTTGTGGCAATTGCCCCAGGTAAACTGTATGCCATTGGGATCTTCGGAAGGGGTACCTATGTAATAGTCTTCTTCTCCGATATTTTCAATGCGCGTGGTAAATCTCATCACGGTACGCATGCCATAACCCTGCATACATTGCTCCTCGATCAGGCAAGGGTCGTTGCTGTTTTGTTGATCGAGCTGTAGTGTGCTTAAAAGCAGGTCCTCCCTGATCAACAGGTCTGGTCCACCGGGGCAACCGGGATCGCCCCACGGCAGGCAAGAGCCATCTTCAATGGTAGCCAGCGGATTGTAATTACAGGAACTCGGATCGGTGCAGCCGGAAATTTCTCCCATGTACAACACAGACCACTGGATGCTGTCAGTACAAGCATCCATATTATCACCAATACGAATATAATAAGTATCACCGGCTGCCATAAAGGCGGTGAGCATGGCCTGGGGGGCACATTCGCTATCGTTGTCATCAAAAAGGGCTGTTTCGGCATTGTCTTCATGGATACCGTTGGCCGGGCAGCTGGAATACACCCAGATTTTGGTATCACAATCGGTAAATCCGCAGGTAGAAATTTCGTAAATACCCACGGAATCGGCAGTGAAGATATACCAGGAATCGTCGAAAGTAGCGGTGTGGGTCCCTTCATCAACGGGTACCGCCGTTTCGCATGATTCGCCCGGCGCGCAATTAAATTGTGCCGTTGCCGCGCTGGTGAAGTTGCCGCCACTGGCAATCTCTTCCCCCTCCAGGGTCAGTCGAAAATATCCGGGTTCAAAAATGCCATCGCCGTAGGTGTCAATAATCGTAAAGATCGCACACTCATCAGCGGGGATGCAAACCTGGGTTTGGTATAAGGTGCTATTGGAGTAAGTGCCAGGGGCGACTACCTGATATTCAGTTCCTGAGGTTCCCGTCACGCTCCAGCCGGTTTCACTGCCATAGGTGTCGGTTAATATTTCGACAATCAGAGAAAGTTCTCCATCGGGGCAAGGTGGTTGGGCCATTAAGGTATTCAGAAAGGCGAAAAAAAGTAAGGTCGTAAAAATCTTGTTCATAAAGTTAGTGATTTACTGGAGTGTAGATATTCAATTTTAAAAGTAAGGTTTTGATACTGATTATCAAGAGGGTGACCGGTATTTGAAATACACATGACAAAAAAAACACTATATTCACAGTAAGCAAGGGCTTATTCCACTTTTGCAAATTGCAAAACAATCAAGATGAGCATTATTGATTATCATTGCAGACAAATTGCCTACGTATGAAAAAATACTACACCCTGGTACTGGTTTGTTTAACTTTCCAGTTGTTTGCTCAATCTGATGCGCTGCTCTATTCGCGTGTAAAGGTATTGCTTTCACCAGACTTTACCCTGCAAAAGTTGAGTCAATTGGGGTTGGAAACCGATCACGGTCAATATGCGCCCATGCGCTTTTTCATCAATGACTTTGACCAAAACGAAATTCAGGCCATTGATCAGGCCGGATTTGCTTACGAAATCCTAATTCCTGATGTCAAGGCCTACTACTTAAACCCCAATCGCAGTGAAATCGCTGCACGGGGCCCAGCGGGTTGTTCAGATCAAACTTTGCCTGGGGCAGAATATGAGACACCCGAAAACTTCAGCCTGGGCTCGATGATGGGCTTTTATACCTATCAGGAAATGCTGGATAACCTGGATGCCATGCGTGCCCAGTATCCTGATTTGATTACGGCGAAGGCGCCCATCCCAATCATCAACACCATCGAGGATCGGCCGATCTACTGGCTGCGCATCTCTGATCAGGCTGATATTGATGAAATCGGTGAACCGGAGGTGCTCTATACAGCTGTGCACCATGCCCGGGAGCCCAATAGCATGACCCAGTTGATCTTTTATATGTGGTATCTTTTGGAAAACTATGCCACTGATCCCGAAGTGCAGTTTTTGGTTGACAATACGGAGATGTATTTTATCCCCTGCGTCAATCCGGACGGATACATTTATAATGAAATCAACGATCCGCAAGGCGGTGGCCTTTGGCGAAAAAATCGCCGGTTAAACTTTGATGGCAGCTATGGTGTAGACCTCAATCGTAACTATGGGCATGAATGGGGGTACGATAATATTGGTTCTTCCGACAATCCTAATTTTTCCACTTACCGGGGTACGGAGCCCTTTTCAGAGCCTGAAACCAAAGCGGTGAGTGGCTTTTGTGAAGCCCACCAGTTTAGCATTGCCCTCAATTATCACACCTACGGTAATTTGCTGATTTATCCCTGGGGGTATAACGATACACCGACTGCCGAAGCCCAGACCTTTGCTGATATGGCGGAAGCCATGGTACGCCAAAATAGTTTTGTGGCCGGCACCGGCTCAGAAACGGTTGGTTACGTCACAAACGGTGGCTCTGACGACTGGATGTACGGCGCAGAAGGCATTTATGCCATGACCCCGGAAGTGGGGCAAGGGGGGGATGAAGGTGGCTTCTGGCCGGTGACGGAGGATATTGAGCCCAACTGCAAAGCCACCATGCTGATGAATTTGACAGCAGCCAATCTGGTGCACAATTATGGCATCATCAAAGAGAAAAATGCCATTGTTTTGACCAGTACAGAGGGAGAGTTTGCTTACGAACTGAAGCGGGTGGGCCTGAAGGATGGCTCCTTGAAAGTAACGCTGGCTCCTCTGAGCAGCAACATCGCTTCGGTGGGCATGGCCAATAGTTATGATCTGTCGCCTAATGAACAGGTGGAAGAGTCCATTACCTACTCCCTTGATCCCAATATTCAGGATGGAGAAGAAGTGGTATTTTTACTGTCGGTCAACAACAACGCCTACATCCATACCGATACCATTCGTAAGATTTATGATACGCAGCAACCTTTGTTTTATGATCCCGTTACGAATGGAGACAACTGGCAAACCAGCCAGGGATCCTGGGCATTGACGGATGAAGATTATTATACTCCCGGCCTCAGCTATGCTGATTCACCTTACGGCAATTATACCAGTGATGCCTACAATTTGATGGAGCAGGCGAATCAAATTGCTCTGGGGGACTTTGAACGGGTGGTCTTGAATTTCTGGACCAAATGGGATATCGAACCCGATTACGACTATGCGCAGGTATTGATTGCCATTAATAATGGAGCTTATATTCCCCTTTGCGGGCAATATACCGTGAGAGGAACCACCTATCAGGACCCCGACAATCCGGTGTATGAAGGCAAGCAGGAACAATGGGTGGAGGAATCCATTGACCTGACCGAATTGCTTGAACCAGGCGATGCTTTTCGGATCGCTTTCCTGCTGGCCTCCGATGGGTATCTGGAGCTGGACGGCTACTATTTTGATGACCTCTCGCTGCGCGTCTTTCAGGAGGTGCCCAGTGCTACAGCCCCTGTTTTGGATGAGGAGGTATTGCTTTCGCAAAATCAGCCCAATCCTGCCGGGACATTTACCACCATCAACATCAATACATCTGGCTTAAATTATGAGCGTGGCGAACTAGTAATTGCCAATGCCCTGGGGCAAGTGGTGTATCGTACTCCCGTTGCCAGCGGCACCCGCCAGAGCCTTAACATTGCTACCGAAAATTGGCCAGAAGGCGTCTATTATTACCGCCTGCGCATGGATGGGCAGTGGTCGGATGCGAGGAAGATGGTGAGGTAGAAGGAGGGTTTAGGGATTGGGTTTTAGGTTTTGGGGGGATGTTGATGAAATAAATTTCACCGAACCAGTATGATGTTAACATAGGTGGACAGGATTTACCGGATTAACAGGATTTTTTAGCTGAAAAATTTCATTTTTCTGCAAAACAGCCCATTCACTGGTTCCGGCGGAACCACATCTTTGTAGCAAACGGTAATATGATACGGAATGCGCACCGGCAGCGTGCGCCATCTGAATAGGATGATCGGAATTTATACGATGAAATAAATTTCACCGAACCAATGAGCTGCATCGCAGCGACACATTGTAGCCGATGGCCGTCCAGGCCATCGGCTACTGTAATTAATGTACAGTAAGCTCCGTAGGAGCGACACATAAAATCCGCCTACAAGTTTACCAGGGTAGAACACATCAGCTCAGGATCAATTTTCTCTCCCTGTCTATCAAGTACTTAACAGAAAATAAAATAAAAATCCATCCAAAACCTTGCACAGGAAATTGAAGCCGCTTATATTTGCATTCCCAATCACACAAGGCCCTGGGAAAAGTTAAATGTAGCTTTTAAGCCTTGTCTAAAGATCGCGGAGTGGAGCAGTTGGTAGCTCGTCGGGCTCATAACCCGAAGGTCGTAGGTTCAAGTCCTGCCTCCGCTACTAAGTAACCCTGTAAGTCATTGACTTACAGGGTTTTTTTGTTTTATAATCCGTTCGAAGAATGATCAACGTTGATAACTTTGATCAAAATTCCTTATCTTAAACCGCAAACCAATTAGACATCATGGAAACATTCAAAAACCTGGAATTAACCGCTGAGGAACAATTGTCTTTAAAAGGTGGCATCACCGTTGATGACACGGAAGCGATGTAAGGCTGTTTGCACATGGACTATTCAACCTTTGATCAAATCTTGAAGGAAAATACGCCTCCTTCAGGCCTTCCTCTCTTACTCCAAGCCCTCTGGCACGATAAAAAAGGCGACTGGGAAGCCGCACATAATATCGCTCAGGAAATCGAAACGTCGGATGGCTCCTGGGTACACGCCTACCTGCATCGCGTAGAGGGCGATGAGTGGAACGCCGGCTACTGGTATCGCCGTGCCGGACGGTCTTTTCCGCAGCAATCCTTAGAAGAAGAATGGGATGACATGGTGCGCTACTTTCTTAAAAAATAGAGCTGTTCCGATGGGGTAGTTTTAAGGCACTTTGCGCCCGAAATAACATCATCAGAACAATTCTAAGAGTATGTTGAAATTTCGTTTTTGGTGATTAAAATAATGCATTTCAGCCTTAATCAAGGCAAATTTGAGGTTCATACCTGGAAGGTCTGGGCCGATAATTTAACGAAGAGTAAGGTTGAAAGGGGTATTCTAAGCCCGAAGGATGAAGTTTAAACATACTCTAAAAGCACTAAGTCGAAAAAAGAGGTCAGTTTGCCGGGAAAAATGGCATACATAGGGGTATCCTAATAATTTATGCCTTAAAAATACCCCGAGAATGACCAATAAAGCGCAACCTGCTCCCATTGACAAGACTACTATTCAGTTGGAAAGCGGCACCTACGAAATTATCCGCAACCGACTGGAAAAGGAGGTCAGCGACCTGAAGGGACGTCTACAGCAATTGAATGTTGCCCGTAAGGAAGTCTTTGGTGCCGTGGAGGCTCAACTCATCGCCAATGACCGGATTAATACCAGCAATTACTGTATGGCCCGGGATATGATCGCGCTGGATCAGCGGTTTATCTTTGGCTATAACGTACACATTGGCTTACGGTCGGGTATCAAGCTGGAGGACGTCTTTAGCGTCTTTTCTTATTCTGATAAGTCCTTTCGCGAGGAAGAACTCAGCTTTTTACATAACGAGAAGTTCGACACCGATTTTCAAAACCTTTATCGCTACTATAAAGAAGCTTTTTTTAGTCGCTTCATGCGCCAGGGAGCTTACCTCTACATGGTCTTTCAGGTATCCAAAAATGCTCAGGATATCAAAGCCTTCAAGTGGTTGGTTAAAGGCTCCAGCCTGGAATACGTTGATGCCCGCAGCGAGCACGAGGTGCAAATACCGGAGCAGCACGAATTTCGCTGGAAGCGGGCTACCCGTGACGATCAGCGCAATGGCAGACATCCCCATATTTCCATTCTAGACCGCGTGTTTGTGGAAACCGTTGGTGGTGATTTGACCATCAAAATCGAAGACAATACCGATGATGGCCTCGGCATCTACCGCGAGGCCGTGGAATACCCTGATCAGACCCTGGACGATGCGGAATACTACTACGCCGATCTGGGTAATCTGATCGCCTTGAAGATCCGTCCTTACCAGGAGTCGTTCCGTTATTTTGTGTACAACGAAAAGATTGAAAGGGTACAGCGCATTGATACCCTGGAGGACAGTGGTGTGCTATTGCCCGATGGGCAGGGCCTGATCTTCGCTAACGGTTTTTATTTGCAAACCGGCGAGTTTAAGATATTTGACGAAAGCCTGCGTAAGATGCGTTTTGACCAGCGCATCACCTCTCCTAATGGGGAAGACTACCTTTTTGTCTTCCGCAATGCTACCGAGGGCAGTTATGTACTGCTTCCTTACAACATTATCGAACAAAAAGTCGGTACGCCCATCTCTTGCAACGGCTACGCCATCTTTGCCGATGGAGCCATGTGTTATTTTCGGGCGGAAGCCGAACCGACTCGCCACCATCAGGTGCAGGTGTGGCAAACACCTTTTCTGAAAGGTGAAACCCTGCCTTCGGAGCATCAGGACAACTATCTGTTTAAAGTAGGCAATAAGGAAATCGTGAAGGCTATGGCTGAGTGTTACGAGATCCTCACCCTGGCCGAAAAGGAAGACAGTTACGGCGGCCTTTACGGTGATCTGGTGAGGATCAGTACCGATGTGCTGGATAGCTACTACTGGATCGATAAAGAAGCCGCTTTTGCCCTGGATATTCCCTTACGGAAAATACGCGAAACGGCCCACGCCGCCATTGAGGAGTACGAGAAGAAAGTCAGCATTCAGCGCAATACCTGCCAGGCTATCGAGCAGGTCAGTGCTCAGGCAGAGGCCTTATTCCGTAAGGCAAAGATCGGTACTTTCGATAATATTGACCTCTTTGTAGAAACGCTTTCGGCTCTGCGGCACCTGCGCGGTGAAATCATCGCCTTGCGGGATTTGCGGTATTCCGATGAGACAAAAGTGGCCAGTCTGGAGACCAGGGTAGGGGAGGTGATGGCCCATTTATCGGAGAACTGTGTGGCGTTTTTATTGGGTGAAGAAGCCTTATTGCCCTACGAGGCAAAAATTGGTAAGCAGCGAGCAGCACTCGAAGAAATATCCGGTGCGGCTGAGGCCAAAACGCAGGAGGAAGGCATCAATCAGACCGGGGCTGAGCTGCAAATGTTGATCGATATTGTTGGTAATCTGAAAATTGAGGATGCTACCCAGACCACACAGATTATTGATCGCATTTCGGCTTACTACGGGCAGTTGAACCAATTGAGAGCCGCCATCAAGCGTCGTTCCAAGGAATTGATGGGCGCGGAAGCGGAGGCAGAATTTGGTGCTCAAATCAAACTGCTGGATCAAAGTCTCATCAACTTTCTGGACCTGGCAGATAATGCCGCCAAATGTGATGATTTTCTGACCCGCTTGATGGTGCAGTTGGAGGAGCTGGAAAGCAAATTTGCGGAGTACGAAGCCTTCACCGTTCCCCTTGCGGAGAAGCGCGAAGAAATTTACACCGCCTTTGACGACCGCAAGAAACAATTGCTGGAGGCGCGAAACAACCGCACAGCAGCGTTGGAAAGTGCTGCTAATCGCATTTTGGAAGGCATTCGCCGTCGAATGAAAACCTTCCGCGAAGAAGAGGAAATCAACAGCTTTTTTGCCGGTGATTTAATGGTGGATAAGGTTCGCGACCTGATCCGCCAGCTTCAGGAATTAGGTGATAGCAACAAGGCTGATGCCCTGCAAACACAGCTGAAAACCGCTAAAGAAACCGCCCAGCGCGAATGGCGCGACCGCAAGGACCTTTTTGCCGATGGAGCGCAGGTGATCCGCCTGGGCAAGCACCAGTTTAGCGTCAACGTACAACCCCTGGAATTGACCATCGTCAATCGGGAAGAACAGTTGTATTTTCACCTTACGGGAACCAATTTTTACGAGCCCATTCCGGAAGATGCGCTTCAGGCCGCCGCGCATATTCGCAATCAGCGTCTGATTTCGGAAAATGATACGGTTTACCGCAGCGAATATCTGGCCTATCAGCTCTGGCTGGAAAAACCAGTTGATGCTAAATATGCCGACTGGGATACCGTGCTGGCCGCCGTCAGAGAAAAGGCAGCCAAGCAGTACCAGGAAGGCTATGTCAAGGGTGTGCATGATGAAGATGCGGCTAAAATCTTGCTGGCCTACCTGGAAATGGAGCAAAGTATCGACCTGTTACGATTCCCCGCCTCAGTGCGCAGTCAGGCCCATTTGGTGTGGGAAAAACTCATCGACCCGGAGGCCAAAGCGTCATTGCAGCAGCAGTTTAATGCGGCGCAGTCACTCCTGGAAGTCTTCCCTGATGCCAAGATTATTGAAGACCTCCAAGAGCAGATTTACCATTCATTGAAATAAATGCACCACTGGTTGAATAGAATTTGTTCATAAGCCAGGCCGGTATACCTTGCGGTAAAACCAATGGCTTATGAACAAGTTTTTCTATTTGCTAGTATTCCCCTTCTTTTTATTGGCCGTCAGAGCCATCTCACAAGACAGCATTTCTGTCTACCTCTTCCTGCACGACGAATGTGTGATCAGCCAGAATTACACAGCTTTACTCAACCAATTACATGAGGAGTACGGAAAGGAAGTAGCTTTTGTGGGACTCTTTCCCAACTTCTCCTCAAAGCCGGACAAAATTGAAGCCTTTCGGCAAAAATATCACATCTCTTTTCCGCTCAAGACCGATTACTACAAAACCATCACCAAAGCCATGGGGGCTACGGTGACCCCTGAGGTCGTGATTTTTGATCATACGCTTGGGCAGAAGTTGTACCAGGGCCGCATCGACGATACCTATTTCCGGGTGGGCAAAAGGCGAACTGTGACTACTACCGCTGAGCTGGAAGATGCATTGCATGCAATTCGCAAGGGCAAACCAATTCCAATTACTGAAACAGATGCGGTGGGCTGTTTTATCAATCTAAGAGAAATGAATTGATGCTTGTTTGTGAATCTATTATTTGTAATATAGTTGATTAAATCAATGGTAAACAGTTAAGTATGAAAAAATCAATCTGCTTTTTGTCTTTTGTGTTTTGTGCAGTCCTTTCCCTAACCCTTCCTGCTCAGGAAGTGAATTTTAGTGAGCACATTGCTCCCATCATTTACAATAATTGTACTTCTTGCCACCGCTCCGGCGAGATTGGACCTATGGCCTTGACCAATTATGAAGAGATTTCCTCCTGGGCGCCGATGATTGAATACGTGACCGGAATCCGCTACATGCCACCCTGGAAACCCGATCAGGAGTACAGCCAGTTTGTGGGCGAGAAGGGATTAACTGCTGCGGAAATTCAGTTGATTCGAGATTGGGTGGATACCGGTACACCACAGGGTGATCCCAATTTGGAACCTTCCTTACCCGATTTTCCCGAAGGGTCGCAGTTGGGCACGCCCGATTTGGTGTTGACGATGGAAGAACCCTATTTTATAGAAGGCAACAACGAAGATAATTACCGCGTATTTGTGATTCCTTCCGGCCTGACGGAGGATAAAGAAATTGATGCCATCGAATTTCGTCCCGGCAATAAACGAGCATTGCACCATGCCCTGCTCGCCTACGAACTCGACGGTGATGCCCGGGCCATGGATGAAGAAACCCCCGATGAATACGGCTACGAAGCCTTCGGCGGGTTTGGCGTGCTAACGGATGGCACCTTTACCGGCTATACACCCGGTATCCAGACGGTGCGTTATCCGTTACACATCGGCAAAGTACTACCCGCCGGAGCCGATATTCTGATCCAAACGCACTACGCTCCACTGCCCACCGACGAAGTAGATCAGTCTTCCCTGAACATCTTTTTCAAACCTGAAACGGAACCCATCACCCGACTGGTGCAGCAAATGCCCATTACACCCTTCAACCTGGATGGCGGCTTTTTGTCTTTTAGAATTCAACCGGATGAGGTCGTACAATTTCACGCCACCCGGGATATCGATGAGGACATCAGTCTACTGAATGTCTACCCCCACTGTCACCTGCTGGGCCAGGACTGGGAAATCTTTGCCATCAGCCCCGAAAATGACACCATCAACATCATCCGCATTGCCGAATGGGACTTTAACTGGCAGGGCGCTTATACCTTCCAACAATTAAAACGCATCCCCGCCGGTTCGGTCATTCACTGCTACACCACGTACGACAATACCACCCAAAATCCTCTAAATCCCAATTTTCCTCCCGAGCTGGTCACCTGGGGCGAGAAAACCACTGATGAGATGATCCTGGTAGGTTTGCAGTACGTGCCCTATCTGGAAGGCGACGAAGAACTGATCGTCGGCACCAAAGAAACACCCTTGGTCGACAGCCCGGTTCATAAACTCTATCCTCCATATCCCAATCCCGCCGGAGAAGAAGTGACTATTGGTTTCCATTTGGCGACAGCCCAAACCGTGAGCCTGCAATTGTTTGATCTGGATGGCCAACGGATACGCGCCATAATTGATCAGGAACCCTATGCTTCCGGCCGTCATCAATTTACGGTCACATTGGGCAACCTTCCAGTCGGCAACTACGTCTTGCAGTTGAAAGGCCATGATCTAGAATTGACGCAAAAGGTGATGATCCTGACTAAATGATTTTATTCGTACTTACAATAGCTCTAGTAGGCCCTGAGGAAAGCACTTCCCAGGGCTTTTTTCGTAACGGCCAAATTTTTTTGGCCATCACCCTACCACTTACCCTAATCCTGAAATCTTTCAGTGAAGAAAAAATAAAATCCCAGAACTTTTTGGTTATTAAAATTTGTTGTAAATTCGCCCCGCGCTATTCAAAAGCAGATAAATGATCCGCTGGCGCAAAACTACCGATGGGGGTATAGCTCAGCTGGCTAGAGCGTTTGACTGGCAGTCAAGAGGTCAGGGGTTCGACTCCCCTTACCTCCACATCAAATTTGCAACTACTTGATATTCAGGTAGTTGCATTTATTTTTTTAGCCCATCTTTCTCTTGCGACAACCTTTGCGACAACTTTAGGGGCGCTAATTGTCACCATTTTTGAACTGGCCAGAATGGATAAATACGAAAAGATGAAGCCATTCAAACTCGCCCGATTATACGATGCTAATGGAGATTTAAGCAAACGATGGTTTGTGGAATTCTACGTTTGGGATGAGCGCAAGGGCAAAAAAGTCCGTAAACGTTATTACCAGGTTAACGATTATGAAACCGTGGTAGAGCGCAGGGCTGCCGCCAAAAAACAAATTAAAGAAATCAATGAACTCCTTCAAGATGGCCACTACATCAAAGCAGGTGGAGTAGGGGAGAAGGAGGCAAAGAAAACCATCAAGGAAGAGCCAGCCATTTTTAGTATCAAAGAAGCCTTTAGTAAGATTCTTGAAATCAAGGCTACTGAACTCAGAAAAAAATCCCTCCAGAAAATCACCTCGATTGTCACCATTTTTCAAGAGTTCATTCACCCTAAGCTATACCTGCACCAGATCACGAAAATTGATCTGATCCAATATTCGGACTTTTTGTTAACTGTCCGAAAAGTCACTCCACAGACGAGGAACAATCACCTACGGATTTTAAAATCACTATTCGGCGACATGATCTATCGAGGGTGGCTGAATGATAATCCAGTGGAGGATTTTAAAAAAATGAAAGAAGTGGCCTCGGCAAAGAATAAGGCCTACAGCAAAGCTCAACGCAAACAGATCTTCGAATTGGCGGATGATCAATTGAAACTGACCATTCATTTTATCTACTATTGCTTCATGCGCCCCAATGAAGTACGGCTTTTAAAAATCAAAGACATCCACCTGAAAGAGAAGAGATTGTTCATTCCAGCCGAAGTTGCCAAAAATCGGAAGAATGAATATATCACACTGCCTCACCATCTAATAGAAATACTTGAGGGCCTTAACCTCGATGTTGCCAATCCAGAACACTACATCATAGGAAAGACTGCGGTAAAAGATTACCAGGTGATACCAGGTAAAACCCCACTTTCCATCAATCAGATGAGCGCTCGACATCGCAAAGTATTGGATAAATTGGACATGAGGGACGGAGAATTTACCCTCTACAGCTGGAAACACACGGGTGTTATTGCTGCTTATAAAGCAGGTGTCGACATTAAATCCATACAACTTCAGTGCCGACATTACTCTTTGGAAATGACCGATAAATACCTTAAATCATTGGGCTTGTACCGAGATGAGGAGATTTTTATGAAGATGCCGAAGTTGTAGTAATGATGCTTTTGCTCAATATCTTCCTTAATTTGACTCGCCTCATTAGTTTCTACTTCCATTCTTTTTAAAAAGCAAATAGTGATCCCAATTCATTGTTTTGGAATAGTTTTAATTTTTTCTTCTTTGTTTTTATAGCTTAGAAAGATCAACGGTGTTTTATTTTGATTACAGTGTAAAAAATAAAATTTAATGCTATTTTATAATTTAATGCAAATAATTCTATTATTGTTTTAACTTTGTTTAAAATATAATTCCCCCTGTTCGCATGAATTGAATAAACCCTAATACCAAACCCTTGTGAACTGGCCAAAAAACCACCAAAGTGAAAGCAAAAGCTCAGCCTCTGATATATCCAATATTTCAAGGCAATCTTCTTCATTATCATCCGCCGGGACTCAATCTCACTCGGGAACTTCGGAGAGTAATTCTCAGGACAAAAAGAATATATTCCAACCTCCCCAAGTCAATCTTCCCAAAGGCGGAGGTGCGATCCAAGGAATAGGCGAAAAATTTCAGGCCAATCCCGTGACGGGTACTGGTTCCATGACTGTGCCAATTGCCATGAGTCCTGGAAGGGGTGGCTTTACACCCCAACTAAGTTTGAGCTACGATTCCGGAGCCGGTAACAGCCCCTTTGGTTTAGGTTGGAATATCAGCTTGGCCTCCATTTCCAGAAAAACATCCAAAGGATTGCCTCAATATGACGGCCTGCCGAAATACTACGACGGTGAAGAGTCCGATGTATTTATATTCTCCGGCGCCGAAGACCTGGTGCCTTTACTAATTGAGGATCATACACCATACAAACGAGAAGAAGGTCTCTATACCATCCATCGTTACCGTCCTCGAATCGAAGGATTGTTTGCTCGGATCGAACGTTGGACGAACACTGATGGCGATGTCCATTGGCGTAGTATTTCCAGGGAGAATATAACGACTATTTACGGGCGTAGTGCTGATGCGCGCATTTTTGATCCGGAACAACCCTGGAAGGTCTTCAGCTGGTTGATCGAAAAAACTTATGATGATAAGGGCAATGTTATTATCTATCAATATAAAAAAGAAGATGGAGCGGGTACGGAAGGAATAATCTATGAAAAGAACAGAACCCATTACGCTCAAACCTATCTTAAGCGGGTCCTATACGGGAATACCATTCCTTTCCAGCCTTTGCGTAGTGGCTTCGATGAAACAAACTTCAATATCAACAATCGCTGGCTCTTTGAATTGATGCTGGACTATGGGGAACACGCCAATAACGCCAATGGCAATCCGCAATACGAAGAAAGCCAAAGCTGGGCATTACGGAAAGACCCTTATTCCAGTTACCGTTCCGGTTTTGAAGTACGCACTTACCGCTTGTGCCAACGGCTGCTCATGTACCATCACATGCCCGAGCAATTGGGTGTTGACAATTACCTGGTAAAATCTACGCATTTAACACACCAGGCTGATCCCATTGCCACACAGTTGGAATCCGTGCAACATACGGGCTATATGCTGGATGAGGCAGGTAGCTACCAAAGCAAGTCTTACCCTTCCGTCAAATTCAAATACACCACCGCTAAAGTAGACCATACCGTCTACGAAATCAATGACGCGGACTTGCCCAATGTCCCGCAGGGAATAGATGGGCAGCAGTACCAATTTGTGGATTTATACCAGGAAGGCGTTCCCGGCATTTTGAGTCAGCGCAATGCGGCCTGGTATTATAAAGAAAACCTGGGCGGCGGGCATTTTGGTCCACAGCGACAAGTCGCCACTCTACCTTCTCCTGCTTTGGCGGGAGCCGTGCAACTCACCGATTACGAAGGAAATGGCCGTATGGATGCCGTGATTCAAAATGGCACCTTAAATGGCTATTACGAGCTGGATGAAAATGATGAATGGGGTAGCTTTCGTTCCTTTCCGCACCCCTTGTCTATTCCTGTCAATGATCCCAATGCTCGCCCACTTGATTTGAATGGCGATGGCATCGCGGATTTACTGCTCACCGAAAATGATTGTTTCATCTACTACGCTTCTGAGGCCAAAGATGGTTACAAAGCCGCTCGCCGCGTAGCCAAAATGCTGGACGAAGAACAAGGTCCACGCATCGTGTTCAATGAAGCTTTTCAGACTGTCTTCCTCTCGGACATGAGCGGCGACGGTATGACCGATATCGTGCGCATCCGCAATGGCGAAGTATGCTACTGGCCCAACCTCGGCTACGGCCGCTTTGGCGCAAAAGTAACGATGGCTAATGCCCCGCATTTTGACCAACCCGATTATTACGACCCCAGCCGTTTGCGTTTAGTAGACGTCAATGGAACAGGAGCAATTGATATCCTTTACCTCGGAAGAAATGAAGTCCTCTATTGGCTAAATGCCAGCGGAAATGCCTGGGTAGCGCAGGAAGCGATTACTAGTTTCCCTGTGACAACCCAACTGCATACGGTATCTACTTTTGATTTACCCGGTGATGGTACCGCCTGTTTGGTATGGTCATCGCCTTTGCCCGGGCAAAGCAGGCAACCGCTGAAATATATCCGCCTCATGGGTGAAACCCCAGGCGAGTGTCCCAAGCCCTATCTCTTGCGGGAAATAGATAACCAAATGGGAGCCATTACCCGCTTGAAGTATGCGCCTTCCACCAAGTTTTATCTGGCCGATAAAGCCGCCGGTAAACCATGGATCAGTCGCCTGCCATTTGTAGTACAGGTACTGGAGCGGAAAGAGGTGTATGAGGCTGTAGCAGGCAATCATTTTGTCAGTCGCTATGCATACCATCATGGGTATTTCGATAGCGTTGAGCGCGAATTCCGAGGCTTCGGCATGGTAGAGCAGTGGGATACGGAGGATTACCTGACTTTACAAGAAAACACGCTCTTTGCCGGGATTGGCACGAATTGGTCGGAGCAAACGGATGTGCCGCCTGTTTATACCAAAACGTGGTTTCATAACGGTTACTGGAAACAGGGAGGGAAGATATCTCGTCAGTATGAGCATGAATACTATCAACAGGATGACTTAGCCTGGTTGTTGTCGGATATAGAATTACCAGAAGGTCTCCAGTTGCAGGAAATGCGAGAAGCTGCGCGCGCCATTAAAGGAAAACCTCTACGGGTAGAGGTATACGGGCTGGATGGTAGTGAATTGGCAGCGCATCCTTATACCGTGACGGAAACCACATACGTCGTGAAAACCATTCAGCGGCAAACAGATAACCGCCACGCCAGTTTTTTTATATACAATTGTGAAACGCTCACTTATCACTATGAACGCAAGGCAAATGACCCTCGTATTGCACATGAGCTTACCTTGGCAATAGATCAGTACGGGCAGGTCACCAGGGCTGCCTCCGTTGTGTACCCACGGAGAGTAGCAACCGATTATACTGAGCAAAAGAAATGCTACGCGACACTCACGGAAGCCGATTTCCTTCACCTGGATCAGACAGATGCCTATTTACGCTTAGACTTGCCTTTGCAGCAAAGTAGTTACGAATTGCTGGAATTGCAGCCTCCTGCCGACCGGCCCTTTACAAAGGCAGAATTATTGGCTTTAAGCCAAATGGACAAAGCTTTATTAGGCCAGTCGAAGGTCGTATATTACGATGCTGAATGCCAGATAGGACTACCGGAGGGGCAGGCATCCTATCACGGCATCCCTTTTCAACAAAAAGAAGCCGTATTCACTCAGGAGCAATTGGCGAATGCCTATCAAATGGATACGGCTGAAAGCTTATTGTCTTCGGATATACTGGAGGAGGGAGGCTATCAGAAAGAAGGGGAACTCTATTACCGCTACAGCGGAAAAGTGGATTACGACATCGACCGCTTCTTCCTGCCGGTCACTAACTACGACCCATTATCTGGCCAAAGCTACCATGTTGAATATGATGATTATGCTATGGTAGCAGTAAGTACCCACTTTGAATTCCTGGGCCATACCATCGCAGCCAGTGGAGAGCTGGACTACCGTACCCTCCAGCCCGTGCGCATGACCGACCCGAATGGGAATCACCAAAGCGTGGTCTTTGATGCCTTGGGGATGGTGGTGGCCACTGCTGTTGCTGGTAAAAATGGCGAAGGGGATAGCTTGGCAGGCTATACGATGCCTGATTTATCAAATGGGGCTGCCATCAAAACGGCTGCGCTGGATGATCCACACAGCCTGCTACAAAGTGCCAGTTCTTTCTTCTACTACGATCTTTTTGCTTTCCAAAATGGGCAGATGGATGGGGAACTACGCCCCAACTACGCCCTCTCCATTGTACGCGAAGTGCATGTATCTGATACCATTGCAACATCCAGCCCTACCCAAGTTAACTTCAGCTATTCCGATGGACTGGGCCAAACCATCATGGTAAAAGTGCCCGCTGAACCTGGAGATGCATTCCGGCTGAACATCGATGGAACTGTGGAAAGTGTATATGCTGAACGCCGTTGGGTAGGTAACGGCCGCGTGGTGCTGGACAATAAAGGTAATCCGGTAAAACAATACGAACCTTACTTTAGTCATAACCCCGGATACGAGACGGAAAAAGAGATGGTGGAGTATGGCGTGAGCCCAGTGTTGCATTACGATGCTCTGAGCCGAAATATCCGTACCAACCTGCCAGATGGTACTTTTACAAAAGTGGATTTTAGCCCCTGGCAGCAGGCTACCTACGATCAAAATGATACGGTGCTGGATAGCGATTGGTACGTCCAAAGGCAACTGCAATACCTGGCATTGACCGGGCATGAACTGGACCCTCATGGTACCATTCCTACGGTACTGCACCATCCGGAGCGAGCCCCTGCCCGTGCTGCCTGGCTGGCTGCTCAGCACTTCAATACTCCCCAAATAAAACATCTGGACACACTGGGGCGGGTATTTCTGATGATAGACGATAACGGCACGGAAGAAAAAGTAAAAACTCGCTTTGTCCTCAATCTACAGGGCAGCCAGGTAGAAGTTTGGGATGCCCTGGGACGGCTGATTACCATAAATCATTACAACCTCCTACAGGAGCCAATGAAGACCGAGAGTATGGATGGAGGAAAGCGCTGGTCTTTCAACAATATGCTGGGTAATGCCATCCGGCAATGGAACGAACGGGCCTTCACTACCCGCTTGCTCTACGATGATTTACAGCGTCCCGTTCAAACCTGGGTTAAACCAGACGATCAGGTAGAACAACTTGTACACCTTTTGGTATACGGTGAGCAGTTAAGTGATCCGGCAACACTTAATTTATTTGGACAAGCCTACCGGTTTTACGACCAGGCGGGCGTGACTATATCTCCTTCTTTTGATTTTAAGGGCAACCCCTTGGAACAGCAAGTGCAGGTAGCCATCAACTATAAAACGATAGTGAACTATTCCGCTGCGGCTACCCTGGTGGAAGCAATGGATATAACCAATATCTTACAAGCATTACTCGAAGCAGAAACCTTTTCTATGGCTACCTCTTATGACGCGCTCAACCGGCCAACGGAGCAGCGTACACCGGATAATAGCCGCACCCAATACCGCTACAATGAGGCCAATCTGCTCGACGGCATCACCCTCTATCACCGGGGCAGTGACACGGGAAAAGCCTACGTGGAAAATATCGACTACGATGCCAAAGGACAGCGCACTCGAATCCGGTACGGCAATGGCGTAACCACGAGATACGAATACGATCCACTTACCTTCCGACTGCTGCGGCTCTTTAGCACTAGAAATAACGGTTCGGACGTATTACAGGACCTAAACTACCATTACGACCCCGTCGGCAATATTACCGATCTACAGGATAATGCCCAGCAAACCATCTTCTACGCCAATACGCTGGTGGAACCCCACGGTAGTTATGAATACGATCCGCTCTACCGGCTGATAAGAGCCGAAGTCCGGGAGCAGATCGGCCAGGCCGCCAATCCCCGGGACCCCAAACACGACTATATCGTGATTCCCGGCTCCAACGACGACCAGGCGATGCGCCGGTGCATCCGCGAATACGATTACGATGCACAAGGCAACATCCTTGCGGTGCGCCATCGGCTACCACAGGGCGGCACCGGGGGTTGGACACGTGAATACGAATACCAAGCGGACAGTCCGCTTCAGCCAGGAGTGAAAAACAACTACCTGACCGCTACAAAACTACTTGGCCTTACGAGTACTTATAACCATGATGTTCATGGCAACATCACAGCTATGCCTCATCTCCCCCAAATGCGGTGGGACTTTGCAGACCAACTAAAAGAAGTTGATCTGGGTGGAGGTGGCCACGAATACTACGCCTACACCCTGGCCGGCGGCAAAGACTTTGGTGTACGCCGCCGAAAGGTGACGGAAAGAGCGGGCGGCAAAACCTGTGACCGCATCTATCTTGGTGATTATGAAGTATACAGAGAGCGCACCCAGGCCAATGGCACAGCAATGGAACGCACCACTTTACACATCCAGGATGATAAGGGCAGAATAGCTCTAATAGATACCCATACCATAGAACATAACACGCCCCTCACCCTTCACCCTTCACTCCCAAGGTACCAACTTTCGAACCACCTAGGCTCAGCTACCCTAGAACTAGACGAACAAGCCCAACTCATCTCCTACGAAGAATACTACCCCTTTGGAGCAAGCAGCTACCGGGCTGGCCGTTCGGCGGTGGAGGTGCAAGCCAAACGCTATCGATATGTGGGGAAGGAAAGGGATGAAAGTACTGGTCTGGATTATTATGGAGCGCGGTATTATGCTTCATGGTTATGTCGATTTGTGAGTGTGGATAGTTTGAAGGATGAATATCCATTTTATACTACTTATCAGTATGCGGGGAATAAGCCGGTGAGTTATATTGATTTGGATGGGTTGGAACAAGCCACATCTGGCTTAATTGAACCAAAGATTGATCTAGAGGCATTAAAAAAGAAAACAGAGGCAAGGTTTTATCAAGCTGCGCAAAAATTTTCAAGAATAGTAGAATTAAGTGTCCATCTACAGCAAATAAGAGAAAATAGAGCTAATTCTTATAATGAAAAGTTGACTCTGTCTAACGATAAATTTCCGACGATATTAACTGAATTGGAGCAAGAAGAGCTAAATCTTGAAAGTGAGCTTGAAAAGGAACTTATCGATGTCAACTATTTTGATACTGGAACTGATAAATATAGCCCCGGGCTTCACACTGAGGGAATCGAAATCTATGGCTTTAAATTTGCTACTAACACCTATTATGTTGAATCTAAATTGGCAACAGGAATGGCTCAACATTTTTTTATTGAACATGAAATTGCAAAGTTTTTGCTTCCAAATAGCCTTAGTATTTCTGAACTAATTACTCTATTACCAGCTGGCAAATTTACAAAACTATTAAAGCTGGCAAAATTTACTGATCTGTCAATAGATAGTGAAGGATTCCATGCTGGACTTAAAGTCCCGATTGGGAAGGGATTTTCATTTAAGTTAAGCGATTCAGGAATTTCTGCAAACTATAAAAATGGAATTTTCCAATTTGGGATTGGAAAAAATTTCGATGGGAATTCTAATATTTCTCTTGGTGTTAAAGATGTAGCTTCATTAAAAGTTTCAGGTGAAAAGAAATTATCTGTGACTACAAATATTAAGATTTATGGTCAAGATATTGAGATGGGCTTTTCTAAAATGAGTTATAGTGAAATTATAGAGCCAAAAATTACTTTAAAATACTCAGATTCTCTTGAGAAGGAATTTAATTACAGTTTTCCGGAAAAACAGTAGTTCCCTTGATGGGCGAAGTGTTCCAAAAGACAGATCGTCGAAGTCTTTGACTTCGACGATCTGTACTTGTCACGTATCGAAGTTTCGACCTTCGACAATCTTTGATAAAAGGAAAACGAAAAAAGTAAAATAAATGCATGTACATAAAATTAGGCAAGCAAAACGCCGCTGATGCTCACAATATTTTAGCATCATGGATCACCGCGGTTTGTAAGCACAATGCTTGATGCTAAATACAATGGTATTAAAACAAAAGCCTTTTACTAAATAAAATAAAATGGAACAAAAACACTGGAAGTTATTTATCTACTTGTCTATGGTAATCATACTGTCACAGGGCTGTGTGTCCAAGAAGAAGTACGATAGCCTGATAGGCCAGCAAGAAGCAATAGGTATGGAATTGAATGAAAAGGTAAAACAAATAGAGCTGCAAGAAGAACGAATTAAGCAGGCTATTTACTTGAACGAGCAGATGCGCCAAGAACAATCTCTATTACAAGAGGAAAATGAAATGCTTAAACTAAGCTTATCAAGACTAGAACTTGAACTGAATCAATTGACTGAGGTTGGCTCTAATGATTTTTGGGCCAGTTCGGCTATCATGCCAACTTTACCTGGTGGTTTTGAAGATATCACTCTATCCACAGGTTTTTTGTCAAAAGTAACCTATGTTCATGAAATGGAGGATGTATTGGAGGAAATATTAGACAAGCAAGAGTTCATTAAAAATCGCTTTTTTCCAATGACTGGAGGCTTTGGTTTGATGACCAATATAGAGCGGATTTATGATGACGGAACTTCTATGCCGGAACCTGAACGGTGGAATCACGAGGTACGTTTTTCTGAGGAAGAAAGAGGGTGGTGGCTTTCCTTTAGCAACGCTAGAAAAGGGAGATTTCGAACATTTGTTTTTTTGATTACAGATGGAGTATATAAAGAGGAGAAGCAAAAGCTACCTTTTGATGAAGCCAAAAAATGGCTAGCATCTGGTTTTAACAGGTTGCCAGCAGTTACAGAATCAGAAAGAATAAAAATAAGCCCAAATCACTATTGTGATGTATTGGTCTATGAATTTGAGAAATCAGATTCATGTCCAGAGGGTTGTCCTAAATCAAGTGGATATAGCGCCAAGTATCATCTTCAAAAAGCAAAACTATGGGAAGCATTGAACAAAAAATAGATTTTAATACCGCAAGGAAATGGCTTGCCACGGTCTGGCTAGCATTAGCAGGATTAATATTTCTAATATTTATTTTCTGGACCACAGCTACTGACAAATTGGGCGACCGGGCAGCAGAAGCCTGGGGTTGGGTACTGCCTACTGTAATCCCAACTTTATCCTTAATCATTGGCATTCTGGTTACAGATATTGGTGGTAAAAGTAGTGAAGGAAAGCTAGTTAGCAAATTTATTTATCGATTGGCGATGGGTCTATCAATATTCTATTTAGTTGTCATCCTGGTGATATTACTGTTTCATGGAACTGTTGACAAAGGCCTTTTTACCATACTAAAAGAAGCAAATTTGTTTCTTGGTCCTTTGCAGGGGTTAGTAAGTGCTGCTATTGGAGGATTTTATTATAAAAAGGAATGATCTAATATTCTCTATGTGAATAGAACCCTATTAAGAACAGATTTAACTAAACACCTATGGACCCTGCTGATATACTAATGACAGTTTTGTTTACGCTTTTTGTAGCCAGCACCGTAAACGAAAGAATTATTGATTTTATCAAGTTGCGTTTTCCTGTACTTTGGTTAAAATCAGTGAATCCCAAAGATGAAATTAGACGCCATCAATACTTGTGGCTACTTGCTTTTGGGATGGGGGTGGTTACTACAGCTTTACTGGACATTAATATTGTACATATCCTTACAGCGCAACAGAATGGTGATACTATCGTCGGGTTCTTAGACTGGATTGTTCAATACAAAGACAAATGGTATGTTTTGGGCTGGGGGTATCTGTTTACAGCCTTATTCATTAGCCTTGGATCAAAATTTTGGCATGATCTCTTGGACATAGTTCTTTTTGTGAAGAATAGCAGGAGAAAAATAGACGCATTTAAGCCAGAAGGGATTTACCAAATTGAACAGATTGATGACTATCTAAAAGAGAATGAATATGAAGTAGCAGTAAAAGCGTTGGAAGCCAATAGAGATAAATTGGAAAAGCAATTTGGAACGGACTCTATATATCTGGGCTATGAACATGTTAATGGTCAATACCGATGGTCAATTGTATTGATGATCTGTAAACAAGACAAAGACGGCCCTCTTTCAACAAAATCTAGACAATCCTCTATTGATTATATTACCAACTATGGGTATGTTTTTAGGTTTCCTGTATTAGTCAAAAATGTGGGCCTCGCATACACTGCCGATGATTCAGAACCTATGGCTGTTGCTGGAGGAGGGTTGTTCAACAGTGCCAAACCCGACAATGTGGGGACTTTTGGATGTATTGTAAAAGATGTGAAAGACGGGTGTGAAGATTTGATGTTACTTACCTGTTGCCACTGCGTTTTGATCCCCGGACAGCATAGTTGGACAGGTATTGATCATAGAAGCATCAACCGGGAAGTCAGGTATAAGGCCAATGCAAATGACAATTTAATGCCCGTAGTTGGTGAAATCAACCGTGCTTATCGAAACGGTAGAATGGATGTCGCTTTTATTAAGGCTAAATCCAATGATTTAATACGTGACTATCTTACCTCTTCCGGTAAGTTGATTCCGGTGGGTAGCAGGGCGGTAAATAATAAAGATATTATGAAGAAAACCAGGGTATGGTTTTCCGGTGCCAGGTCTGGTAATTGCGAAGGATTTATTATTCACATCAATTGTACAGTGCCCATTAATTATGCAGGAGAGGAGGCACCCTATAAAATTAGAAATCTCATTGCTTTTTCTCAAAGGACTTCAGAACCTCACTTAAAGCCTTGTGATAAAGGAGATTCAGGGACAATTATTCTTGAAGCAGATACCTATAAGGCATTGGGCATGATCGTCGCTATTGATGATCAATTTGGCTATGCTATTCCCATTTCCGATATCTTGAAGTCAAACGATTTGGCCCTATTCAGTGACCCCTGTGAGTTTCAACCTACCTAAGATAACCTATAAAAAACTTTAGATATGAAAAGAATTATTTTCTGCATTACATTCATTTTGGCTACTACCTTATCTTATTCACAATATGATATTACCTGGAAAGTCAGTGATTCATGTACTCCTTTTGCATCTGGAGATGGACTGCGTGGAGAAAAAGATATGACAAAAATTGAGCAAAACAAAGAAATCGAATTGATCATTGAAATCGAAAAAGAAAAAATTTCATCTCTCTTTGTAAGAACTGAAGCAGGAGATTCTGTGAATGTGATCAAACAAGTCAGCACAATTGATGGTGTCGACTCTAAAGTAGAGATAAAACCTCAAGGTTCCATGGACCTTAGAATGATAATAGGAGAAGACACGCATTCTATTGCCTATCCCTATGAAATAACTTTGAGCCTTAAAAATGGACAAAAATGCAAAATCGTTATTGGAAAAAAGGGAACAAATAAGGATACCTTTCCAAAAGTGAACGTAAATTTATTAGGTAGTTTAAAACCTGATATTCAAACAAATTTGAGTTCCTTAACAGGAGCAGGAGAGAATGCATTAATAATCCTGGATTGTTCGGCTATGCTCTCTGCTAAATCATCAGTCATAAGATTCAATAGAAAAGGAAATCAAAAAAAGGTTAAGTACTTAAGGTATGGTGATCAAGTTGGAATTTGTTTAATTAATTTCAATCACTACAAGTTTAGCGCAATTTTGGAAGAGAAGCAAGTTGATTTTGAATATAACCAAGGGCAAGCACTGTTTGATCTTCCTCAGGATACCAGCAAGAAAGCATCAGAAGCAGCAGGTACTGGTGGGGGAGAATCGTCAAAATCTGCAAAAGTTCGATTACTAGAATACGCAGAAGCTGTGAAACAGATGGAAGAATTCATTAAGTACATAAAAAGTAACCCCAATCCCAATAGTGAAATATTGGAAGAAAACAAAACTATGATATTGGATAAGATTGATGAGCTTAAAATTGGAACTGGTGCTGATATTACAAGCATGTATGAAACTTTGAGTGAAACTGATAGAGGAATATATAAAGATGTTTATGAAAACGCCTTGCAATTTAATCAAAAGCGTTCAGAGATTCGCTCATTAACATATACCATTAAAGCCAATATTACTCCTATCAAAATAAAAAGTTATGACAAATTGGCTTTTGATTTGACAATAAAAGATAAGGGTAACAGTAATGTGCTTGAGAAACGAAACTATGAGTATTTGATTATTGGAGGCTGGCAGATCAACCAATCATTTGGAGTCGCAGGACACACCTTATATGATGAGGAGTTGGGTTTACTACCTACTCCGGCAAAAGATACTGTTTTTGCTACTCAAAATGGCATAAGAATTCCAGTGCTAGACGCCAATGGAGTTCTTGTAGATAGTATTTCTGCTATTAAAGATGTTGAAAAGCAAACGATCATTGAGGATCCTAGTTCCAATAAGGTTTCACTTTCGGCAACGACTTTAACTCATTTATATTATCGCGGAGGAAGATGGGGACTGGGACCAGCATTGGGTGTTGGGGTTGACTTTTTTCCAAAGGCCAACATCCGTTATTTGGCGGGTGGTTCGCTTATGTTTATGGACGGGCGTTTTCGTATTTCCTTGGATGTCGGTTGTGTGTTTGGTAAAATATCTGTTTTAGCTGCCAATCAAAAAGTAGGAGATATATTAGAACCTGAGGCTACATCCCCTAATATGGTAGAAAAAAGTGCTAGATCATTGTATTTCGGCCTGAGTTGGAACATTCCTTTGACTCCCAAAGAAAAACAAAAACTGGAATAATATTCTGCCTGGGTTACCACATGTAATGGGGTATACCCCATGAAATTTAAAGTTTTAATTATCAGATCTATTATTTCAGGAATCAAATGGAAATAAATAAATTCCTAAAACCATGTCAAAAAACTCTGACTTTGAAAAACTGAAATTTGAGTTATACATTGATGCCATTGGCGATGGTGCAGCCCGAAGTCGTGGCATTATTGGGTTGTTAATGACTATTAGTTTGGTTGCAGGCTTGGGGTTGTTTAATTCCTTGCGTACAGAGCACAACTGGTTCAGTAGCCGAATTGAGGCCCTACACAAAGTTCACAATTGGCTGGTGTTTCCAGATGATTATCGATCTCCCACGAATATTATACTTCCTAAGGATTACCTTGACAAAGAATTTGCTTTTGACAGTATAGTTGTTACGAAAAATGCGTCCATAGAATCTATTTTAGATACAGTTGGAGTAGAAAGATCAAATGTTTTTTACTGGAATGAATATAGACAAATACTACGAAATTTTATAACAGTTTCTAGTCTTGATACAAGTATTTTACCCACAATAATGCCAGTTCAGCTAAGGTTCAAATTTCCCGAATATTGTATCAACCCTGATCGGACTTTAAATGCCTCTCAGATATTGAATAGTGATTTAAACCAGATTCTGCTTGCCTTAGAATCTATGCATACAGTAAGTCGGGCGGAAATTAATACACTCTTAAACCATTACAGCCGAGCTCGCATTGAGCATACCATATTGATAAAAATGCCGATTTTAGGTGTTTCTTTTGATGTAAATTGGTTGGGTTTAGTAAGCTCTGTTTCCTTTTTTATCATTATTTTTCTATTGTACTATAGCCTAAGTAGAGAGCGGAAAAACCTATTCCTTGTATTTAAAGTCGCTGAGGAAAAGAAAGTTGATCGAGTAGATTTCTATCAGTTGCTTTCCATGCGTCAGGTTTTAAATGTTCCGGCGGGTATTGACCAAATATTTAATGGAATTATTGAACGAGAACGAACGCCTTTTGCAAAAGGAATTCGAAGGTTTACCAGTCGGTTAGGGATGTTCACCATTTTTATTCCCGTACTTGTTTGGGTGCTTATTGTTCTGCACGATATTAGCACTTTTAAGATCGGGCTTTCCGTAAATAGATTATTAACAATTGTCAGCTTCTCTTTATCCATTTTTATGGGACTCCTAATGTCGTTTTTTGCTTTCCTCTGCTGGTCAGAATGGGAAAAAATTAGAAAAATCTGGAAAGAGGAAGCCGTAAAAATTGAGAATGAAAGTAAGAAAGAGGAAGTCTGAGAATAGTAGAATCTGACAATCATAAGGTTAGTTTCTTGCGGGGAGCATGATGCTCGAGTGTATCTACTTACGATACCGAAAGAAAATACTTCAATGAATATAACGCCTATTAGAAAACCACAAAAAACAATTTGAATCTAAAACCCATTCATTATGGCCTACCTCATCATCCGTTTCTACCCCACAGAATCCATGTCTGATACAGACTTTGCGAATACCATTGCTGGTTTGGACATAGATTTTTTTGATATAAGTTTCAGCGACTTAAATCCTACTACTCCTATACTGTCCATAACCGGCTCGACCGATATTCAGCAAAATAGTGGTGAATCCGCTGCCACTGGTGTTTTTTCAATATCGACGGGAAGTGCAGAATTTGACAGCATCGATTTGAGAGTGGTGGTAAAGAGGGGGACGACCATATTGCTGGATACCATCCTGGGATACAACATTGAGTTAGAATCCAGTGTGCCCGGAAATATACACAAGGCCAAACCAGGGGCCTATATCTTTTTACCCCCGAAAGATGCCAAATTAAGTAGCCTCTTTCCTAAACCGGGGGAACCTTGGAATTATACCAATCTCAGGAAAGCGCTGTTAAATGACTCCAGTTTAGGTGATCCCAGTTACGACGGTGTATTATTTAAAGAGACCGGGAATGCAAGTTATGACCTATCTACGTTGACTCTTGCCGAATGCGCCCACTTGGCTCGGGAAATCGCAACCGGAGAGCGTGACAACTACCCACCCATTCCAAATAAAAAAAATTGGAAACTATATACTACAGACGGAAGTGATCCCGACGAAGATGTTAAGGAGAAATTCTATAACGCCAGAGTACAATTATTATCTAATTTAGAATCACACCAAAAGAGAGAAGAGGCCACTGCCAAAGAATTAACCCACTATATCTGGGCACTGGCCTGCGCCGAGTGGGCGGCGAGGGAAAGTGAAGGGGTAGAGGATATTCTTTTTCGCTTCCCTGTTCAACTACCCAACCTGGGCAGCGAGGAAATAAACATATCTGGGCTCACGAGTCCCATCGTGGATATCCCCGCGAAATATTTTTATGCACACGGCGTGGAAATCCCCGTAGAAATAGACAAAGCAGATCGGTATAAGCAAATCAAGACGGAAGAGCAAGCGTTGCTGTTAAATGTATTTAAAAAGGCGGAAGAGCAGGGAATCGCCGACCTATCCAGCACGGGAAAGACCTATCATCAAGTCATCCGCCTGCTGCGAGCCCAAAACACCAACCGGCCATCGCGACCGAATTTCGACATAAGTAATGTCGATTATGGGAACCCTGACCTAAAAGTGCAGGATTTGATCAGCTCTTGGAGCAACCACACGGGCCCCGACAGTTTAGGGTTTTGGTCCGGCTCCTTGTCCGCCGATGACCTGGAGGGGCACAGTGAACTGGTAATGTTTCTATTCAGCCAGGGGAACGTCGAGTTTTTTAACTATTTGGATGGAAGATTTGTAAATATTGAAGTATCAAGTGGTACAAACTCCCTGCTGGATATAAATGATGATGATGTAGAAAACACCAAAGATGAGTGGAAGCAACTTTATCAAGATTATCTTGATGACGGCAGTACAGTCATTGGCGATCCGGGAATCGACTTTTTACCCCCCGGAACTATTCCAGAGAGAAAAGATTACTTCGCAATCTACGCCTGTGATTTTTTCGGCAGTCTTGCCGAGGTAACCAACGAATTCAGTCTGAACATCACCTACCATCCTGCGCCGGTCTTTTCGGAAGCAGAGGGGCCGATTCAGGAGTTCGTCAGCGATTTCATTACGGCCCATGGCTCTTTAGATGACCTGGACAATCCCGATAAAACGACACCTATCGTCGCCACCTGCTTTCCGGATGATGCCTGCGCGCAGGAATGGCTGCGGGATAAAGTCGCTATCCTGTATAACCTGCACCAGGTAACCAAAGATATCACTGAAACCTGTTTTACGGAAGCGATCCGGCTGACGGTGTGGGAAACCTTATTCGCTCTAGGCATCACGGAAAAAGAACAAATTCAATCTATGAATTTGGACGATTTTCGGGCTTGCGTCAAGGGCACTATTTTGGACGGCCCCCGTGATTTTACCATTGAAACAATCGATCCGGACACACAGGAATTGACCATCCAAGAGGTCAACTGTGATCTCGGAGCATTGGTTCACGGAAACGTAACGGTCACCGTCAACCCACCGGAGAATGAGTTCGTTCCCATTAATCCGGGCGATGTGGTTAATTGTATTCCGCCCGATCACCTTTCCAAAACAGGGCGTTTCGCCTATTTGCAGGATCTACTTGGTTTTACCATCGGCAATAAGACGGTGTCGGAACTCCTCCTGGCATCTCGTGGCCTGAGCTTCAACGACCTGCTGGTTTCCGAAGAAAATGCGAAGATTACAATTCCGCGCATCGATGTGTTAAATGGATTGTTGGAAGGATTGCTCTGTAGCCAGGGGGCGGCTGTAGGATATTGGGATTCCCATCATTTTGCGGACCTCTTAACTGGTTTTAAAGGAGTTACCATCTCAGAAAAGGAAGAACATTTCCAGGAATTAACTAATGTCTTGCCCGTCCTGGGGCTATCGAGCCTGATCGAAGTATTTGGTTCCTCGACCTATAACCTATCGGGTGTACAGGGGCAGATCGGTGCGCTTTGCCAAGTAGTAGATTCCGCATTAACGAGTGGCACGTTACACAATTTGAATGACCTTATTTCAATTCTGGAGGATCAATTAACCTCCAACACTTTTGCTCCGATCCTCCTGGATTTTATCCAGGGTATAATGAATATGGACGATGCTCAATTCGCTCAGGAGTCGGCCCAGGTAATCGCTGTCATGGACACGTTGCCGGGTAACCCCGTGATCGGCATCCTGGTGTATTTGATCCAATCGATCGGTCAAGTCAGTCCGCAGCCGATCGCAATCGGCAATTTAGACCCGCAAGCCTACGCCGCGTTTATACCGGAGGAAAAAGAAGGTGACCGTGCGTGGCTACAAGCTCTTGCTCAGGCCATTCCCCCCGCTATCGATGTGGCGTGTGCCTATGAACAATTAGCCGTAAGCACGGCAGCCCCTTGTAAGCTTCCCTATCACCAACCGCTTGCCGTTTCTAAAGCCTACCTAAGCATCCTGGGTACCACGCGGTTTGAACTGGCCAGAAATTTCAGCCAACACATCCACGGGTTCCCTTATGCGCCCGGGGATGTGCCCGCTGACTTCAAGACTCACTTGTTCCGGTATCCCGTCAATCAGTCTCTGGCGCTGGAATACCTGGATATTAGTCCGCAAGAGTATTCGTTATTCTACGCCACTACGCCCTTCCCACTGGGCGAAGATGCCGTATTTCATGAACTGGTGGGATATACATCCGAGAGTGACCTTGAAGCTTATTCAAATTTAGGGGAATTTCTGAAAAAAAACTGTCTGGATTGTTGCGATCTGGAATGTTGGCTCAAAACTGGCTTTAAACCCCTCCGAATCCTCGATCGAAATAGGAATGTGGTCGACCTTACCTGTCACGATTGCGATGTTTTTGACTACTATATCGACGTAACGGACGACCCTTCGGATACGGACGAATTGAAGCACGCCAGATTATGGCATTTGACAATGTTGATTCGATTGTGGCGTCAGCTGCAAAAGGCGGGGATACAGTGCTATTCTTGTATGGACCTGATGGACATCTCCCGTAAATTCAAATGGATGTCCACCTCCTACGAGGATAAAGATGGTGACGGAATACTGGAACTTCACGCAAATATTGACCCGCACTTCCTGGAACAATTTGTCGCTCTGGACCAATTACGCCGGGAATGCGGAATATGCTTTCACGTGCCTTCCGATATCGGCCAGTCGGTTTACCTGACCGATCTGCTGGCTGGGCCCGCGGGACCGAATTGGGATGTCGTGCTTACTCATTTTGTCGAGGGAATAGTAGAAAAGTGTAACGAGGGAAAAGCCCTGGAAGAATGCCGGAGCCCCCGATTCGTCAAACTGCTCGTAGAGCATATCGGCGTACTCGCAAAGTTAGCGGGTTTTCGCTCCGACGCGGATGATGTCTACCAATGGTATCATCAATTCACCAATATCATTCGATTTGCTGAGGTACTGTGCAGGATTTGCGATTCAGTATTTACGGTCGGGCAGCTGCAATTTATTTTCACCGCCGACGCGCAATTAGTTGGCGATGATCCGTATCCTCAGCAGACTCGAAACGAAGCCATCGAGTATCCATTTAACTTACCCGATAATATCGGTAGCTTCGATTTGGAATCTTTGCGGCAAAAGTTACTGGATATAGAGCTCGAGCAAGCCGAAATCGACTTATGGACGTGGTCGAAGATTAGTGCTCTTTTGAAAAGTGATTTCGGGTTTGACAATGCCTCTTTTTTGGAAATGAGCAAGAAATTCTTTCCAAAAAAACTAGAAACCCTCGGATACAGTATCGCGAATATCGATTTGCAATTCAAAGTGATCTTGGAGGAAAACGAAACGGCTCAATTGATGTGGAATACGGGACAGGTAGATCCCTTTTTCTACGTTAGTGGTAGCCCCGGTTTGCTGACTTGTAAGATACCGTTAAAATCGGCGGACGTGATCCAAAAAATGCAGTCCATTCGCGACTTGAAATCAACGGAGCAAGAAGCGGTACAAAACCTGTTTTTCGCACCCCGTTTGGCATTGGCACCGTTTGCTGCCTTTTTCGAAAATTTCCCCGAAGCGCTATCAGTACTCATAGAAACGGAAGAGGAAGAAAGCCGGTGGACATATTTCCAGCAGAACTTTGCGCTATTTTACAATAAATGCGAGGTCGTCACCAAGCATTTTACAGAGCACCTGGCGGAAGAGCTGGGGCTGGGCGATTTAGACGAAAAAGTCACCTGGAAAATCCTGGCCCACTTATACGCGGGCGATAACCGAGCGAAGGAACCCTGGGAAGACCCCGACGGCCTTGGGGTTTCGCCCGCAATGACCTTTGCGGATAAAATCCAAGGCGGTGCGTTTGCCGCGCTGACGAAACTTAGCGGTACGGGACTGAAAGGAACGTTTAAAGACACTGAGGGGAAAGTTATTTGGCGGGAAATCCGGGGCGGGCTAACCGCTTACGGCTCGTCGGAAAACCCGAATGACCAGCCGGTTCCTACGGTCATTCCCAACTTAGAATTTACGCCGCAGAACACTCCATTGATCGCCACGGTACGCAACGGTATTGCTCTGACGAACGGTAGTCCCTCCGAGGTTTTGGGCGGGGCACAAGGCTACACCGCGGAGTACAAAGGAGTTTTATATATCCCGGAGTCGGGAGTACATACCTTTCGGGCGGGAGCGCCGACCGAATTCGGTGAAATCCCGAATTTCGATCAAGCCAAACACAGTCAATGGCAACTGACGCTTCTGCGGGGCAATAAGACCTGGATCGTTCTGGATAACGACTGGAACGCACCCGATACGCCGGGTGATTGCTCCATCGCCATGAACCTTAAAAGGGGAGCCTACGATATTTGTTTTACGTTTAAGCAACCCGAACCTTCGCTCCAGAACCAGGAAGACGGTTGTCCGCAGCCCACGGGCTGGCAAATTAAATGGACTACTCCGCGTGAATCGGAGTGGCACACCATTCCAATTGCTAACCTGTACCACAAAGAGCCCTACAGTGATCTTTCCGAGGAAGTCGATCTGCTCTATGCTACCGCAACGGAATTTCTGGAAAATCAATACCTGCCGAGCATTGCGGGCATCCGCAACACTGCCATCCGCGCGTTTGCCGGGGGGCTGCTGCTGCACGGCAGTAAAATTTCTGCCACTCCAGTTTCCGACACCGGAATGTCTGAGTTGGATTATTTGTTGAATAATCCTTCCTTATTCGAGGGGTTCTCTCATTACGAGGATGGAGGGGCTTGGAAAACACACTTAGCAGGATTCAACTTGAATTTTATCCCCGTCTTGGATAATTATTGTCCACCCGACTATGTGGATGAAAGAGCGGAGCCGACCATTCAAAGGGTACAAGCCCTATTTCAGTGGTTTGAACAGCTATGGGAGATCGGCCAGCTCAAAAAAGAAGCGGCTGCAAAAGGATTAGACGCCGTATGGTTGCTGTGGCATGAGTTTTCGGAGGACCATAACCTTCCGAACCTGGACGGGGATTTAAATAGATACCTGGGCGTCGGCTTTGACCAAACGCATCTGGTCACGCAGTTTCACTCAGGGTTTAATTTATCTGCCTCCGACCTCCTGAATGAAGAGTGGACGATTCGGGTGTGGGAGATCGTAAAGCGTATCGAGGCTTGGATGTGCAAGTTCGTACCTTCCTCGTTCGAGTATGCCCAACCCGCTAAATGGGTCAATATCGATTTCGGGTCCAGAAGCAATAAAAGTCTAATAGCGTTTATCACCCACGAATTAGCGCATACTTCTACGGGTCGACTAGAGGAATTGCGAGAAGTCAGTGACCAGATCAGAAACGGATCAAGGGATGCCTTGTCTTGTTACTTTGAAAGCTTGTCTTCCGGGACTTCCCTTTCCCTGAATGACATAGTTTTGCTAGATACTTCCATCGGGGCCTGTGATACCGCCTCCCGTTTGGATATTGCGATCGGAATGGTGCAAACCTTTTTGAATCGAATCCACCTCGGGATAGAGTACACCCTCGATGTCGGACACATCGTTTTCACGAACAAAGAAGAGCGACTATGGAGCGGCCAATACTCCTCATTTAAAGCGTGGCGAACGTGTAAGCTAAGAGCGTGCTATCCCGAAAATTTCGTCCTGCATGATGTACTGAGGGAGGACAGCAAATCTCCGGGATTCAGGTTTCTGAAAGAAAATCTGAAAAAAGATGTGTTGACCATGCCGGTATCCGGGGGCATTACGAGAATACCGGAAAACAAGGCTCCTAATCTAAGCACATTAATGCCCGTACAGGAGAATGTTCCTTCGATCGTTTCCTCGAATTCACAAGTCTTAGGCCGCCCCCTGGCTTCCGGACAAAAACACTGGGAAAGTTCTGCGGCTATCGGTCGGCTGAATTTTTGGATCGAAACGGCCGAGAAGCTCAAAATTCCCTATTTGAGAGTTCCGGCTGCGAGCTTACCACTCGCAGGCATTCAATACGGGTGCAAGGATACATCTTGTTGCGGTAGCTGTGAACAAGACTCCTTCTATCCTGTAACGGAATATTATTTCTTACTCATCGAGTCGAGGTACTACGAAGAGATCAACCAGACTTATCAAGACTGGGAAAGCGGGAACAATATCGCGGAACTCCTTTACCGGAAAGATAAGCCCGGTTACTCTTTGGCCTGGTCCAAAGTGGAAAATGGAGTCGCTGGGGCCGTACAATGGTCGCCGGTAGGCATCAAGTCAGAGCAAGACCCCATCGAGTTGGTCTACAACGGACGCTTCCAGGACAGCTTGTGGATCGAAGCTAAGAATGGCGTAACGGAATTGGAAGAGTTGTCTGATGACGCCGGAAATCCGGTTTCCGTCACACCTGGTTTTCGCTTCGACCTGGCTACCGAAGAAGTGCAGACCCTTCCGAAAATCGGGTTGGAAGTACCCGATCCCTTTAGCTTAGAAGCCGATCCCTTCTATTTTCTGTATCATGACCTCGGTGCTCCGCGGTACCCCAAGACCTTGGATGGTACGGTTTATTTAATCTCGCGGCAGCTGCAATCCAATTGTAATTTCAAAGGAGCAAAAGACTGGTTGGATTATGTACTCCATACCCTAAACCGGGACAACCAGTGGGATAGTACTCCGGATCCTGAGACTTCAAAAAGAAAGGCGCTCCTGCTGACCTACCTGGAGAACCTATTAGCCTGGGCAAAGCACTTGCGAGAAAAGAATACGGAAGAATCTCTCAACCAAGCCAGGATGGTGTTAGGGCTGGCCGGGAAAGTGCTGGGGGAGCGGCCAAAAACAGTCCGCCTCGACTGGCCCGAACCGGAAGCGTTAAGCGGATTTTCCCCCTTGGCTTCTCAGCTCAATCCAAGTCTACTATGTCTCTACGATGAATACCTGACGCAAACGGAGTATCTGACTTATTGCCTGGACTTGCGGGGGCAAAGTTGCTCTCCCGTAGCGGGACACCCCTCGTTACCGGGATGCCATAGTCCAGTATGCTGCGACCCGAGGAAGGATTGTGTACCGGAAAGTCCGTATCGCTTCCTGGCGTTGATCGGCCGGGCAAAAGAATACGCTAATGCCCTGTCGGCCCTTGGAAATTCCCTGCAATCGGCCATTGAAAAAGGTGATCAGGAGCGACTGGCTTTCCTCAGAGAAGTGCAATCCAATCAGCTCGTTCACCTCAATCTGGAAATGAAGCAGAATTTGGCACGAGAAGCTCATTTTCAGGTTAAAGCTTTGGAAAGGACTTTAGAGATTACGCAAAATCGATTAGTTCATACCCAAAATCTGATTAACGTTGGATTGATCGCCCAGGAGCAGGATTATATCACTTTGACTCAGCAATCCATGATAGCTCAGGCTACCTCTCAGGGGCTACATGCTATTGCTCAATTCCTAATGTTGCTGCCTGAGATATTTCCGCCATGGTTCACTGATGCAGGCGGAGGGTCAAAGTCTTCTCTTTCATTGCAAGGAGGAGCGTCAGTCGCCAGCGCAATTGCCGGCATTCTTCAAACCCGAGCTCAGCTCAAAAGCAATGACGCCGGGAACTTCAGAAGAGAGCAGGAATGGATTCATCAATTAAACGATGTGCTGACAGTCGAGGTCAAGCAGATTAAGAACCAACTCATCGCGGCGAAGCTAAGACTACTGAATGCTCAAAAAGATCTGGATAATTATCAGGTCCAGATCAGTCATTCGGATCAGACTTTGCAATATCTCAGGGATAAATTTACCAATCAGGACCTTTACAACTGGCAGGAGAACGAGCTCAAAAAGCTGTATTACAAGCTATACGAGTGTGCTCTACAGGTCGCTTACCAGGCGGAAAAAGCGTACAACATCGAAAGGTGTTATGCCGGTGAGCAATTTTTGAATATCCCCTTGTGGGATAATGCGCATCAGGGACTACTAGCAGGCGAGCATCTTACTGCCGCTTTGCGCAACATGGAAAAGAAGTTTATGGATACGAACCATAAGCGGTACGAATTAACAAAGTCCATATCCCTGTATCAAGAGATGCCCCGCTCCTTCCTGATGATCAAGTACAATGGTACGAGCTTGGTCCAAGTCAGTGAAGACCTTTTTGCGTTAGACCATCCCAGTCATTATTGCAGGGTTTACAAAAGTATCAGTATTACCATCCCCTGTGTGGTTGGTCCGTACATAAACGTGAACGCGGATATGAAACTGAGGAGTAGTTTTGTGCGGGTAAGCCCGAAAATTCTTTCCGTGGAGTGTGGAGATAAGGAATACGTCGACGGGTACCGAATGCGAGAAGACGATGATCGATTCGTCTTTATTCCAGGCGGTAGGGATACATTGGCTACGTCGAAAGCGGTTCAGGATAGTGGATACTATCAGTTGTCCTTTCAAAATGAGCAATATCTCACTTTTGAAAATGCGGGAGTGGAAGCTGAATTTTGTTTCACTTTGCGGCAGTCGAATAACCGATTCGATACGAGTGCGATTTCAGATATAATCCTTGAAACGTCATATATCGCGAAAGAAGGGGGAAGCAGGTATGGAGAGACAGCAGCCGAAGTGGTAAAATATCGTTTGCCGGGTAATGGAGAATTGCTTATCAACCTACCGGAACAGTACCCGGATCATTGGTATAACATGCAGTCAGTAGAAGGGAACCGATACCGTTTGGAATTAAGTAGACAAGATTTTCCATTTTTATCATTTGAGGCTGATCTCGTTATTTGCCAGATAGAGTTGATTGTTGAAACTCCTCCTTGTCCGGAGTGCGAGGTGCTAGAGGTGGTTTACCAAGACGATAATTGTCATGATTGTGATAATGTTTCAATCATTTGTCAACGTTCAACAGCTTTAGGGGGCAAAGTTTTTCATGGAGTTCTGAATAAAGAATTTCCAGTTTCCAACAAACGGCTGTTTTTAGGAAATTTCTCTTTCCCCAAAGATGTGGATGTCAAGAATGTTTATTTATTGGTTACTTATAAGGCTATTCCCAATGAGTGTTCTAAACACATTGGGAAATGTAATTGTGAAAACCATTCCTTATTGGATAGGTATTAGTAATGTTAAAAATGATGGCCTTCTCTTTGATAGGCCATCATTTTACCTCCTCCACCCATAACCTCCCCCACGCTCCAAAAACTTATCCAGATCAAAACAAATATCTTTTGAGGCTGCATCAACACCCACCTCCAGGATTTTCCAACTGTAAGTATTTTCCCTTTGGTGTTGTCATAAATTCGCCCAGCAGGGTCAACCATCAAGTAGGAGCTGGTCATGGCTTCGGTGGATTCGGGGACAATGGAGATATTGAGCAGAAGCCTTTGATGGCGGTCCACAAAATCATTAAAGGTAGTTTTAGAGATGAGCAGGTCTTCCACCCTCCCATCATTTTGCCCAGCAACAGGTAGGACTTGCAATAGCTTCCAGCGTTCGGAGTGGGTGGCTTGAATGCCAACGATGAAAGTTGATGGATAGGAGATTCGATTCATTCCAAGTTGTTGAAAACATAATCCTAAGTTTTGATTAATAATCCCGGTTAAGGCGAACTCAGAAATGTTTTTTTAATTCCTGTTAATGAGTATCGTCAATTGTAAGGCTGTGGCTTCAAACCTTTCCTGATCTTTAGCATCAAGCTGCTGAAAAACAACTAAACCCTTATCCGCGTAACGGACCCCTTCTTCAATCAGCTGCAAAGAAGACCATTTTTCTCCCCTGTAAACCTGAAGTTGTGCCAAATGATGCCAAGCAGTAATATCATGTGGACTATATTCAGTAGCTTTTTGAAAATCTAAATAGGCCTTGTGATAGTCATGTAGTTCTTGGTAGGTCAATCCACGGGCATTGTAAGCTTCGCCAAAGAAAGGGTTGATTTCAATCGCCTGATCGAAGTGTTGCAGGCTCTTACGGCGCTTTCCTTGCATGGCTAAAGCATTACCCAAGCCTTTGTGATATTCTTCTTCATGAGGAAAAAGCTGGATGGCTTTACGGAATTGTAAGGCTGCCTTATCAAATTCTTCCTTTTCATACCAATCGTTGCCCTTTGTAAAATGTTCCTGAGCTTTACTGGCCTTGGTATTGGGAAGACAGAAACTAAATAGCAATTGCTCTACTGGCTTTGACAAGGCCAACGGCTCCAAATACCCCCAAAGCGTATTATTCTCTATATGAGATTTTAGTTTTTCACCGGATAATTGTTCTTTTTTCGGATAAAAGAGATGGGGCCCTTGCCAGTCTATATTGAGTATTTCCTCTTCATCCGGAAGATGAAGGTAGTAGGCATCATTTTCCAGGTAGCGTTCTAATTCGAACTGGCTAATTTTAAGGAATCCTCCCAGGTGGGTGTGATCCCACTCTAAAGAGGTACTGACAATTAAGGGCACAACTTTTAGTTTATCCCATGTAAGATCACTGGGTAATCCTTTTTCAGAATGCTGTTGCCAAAAATGAGTCCAGTGCTCCTTTAGAAAGACTAAGCTCTCCTCAGTTTGAGTGATACCTTTTTTTAGTGCCTTACTACGATGGTAAAACGCATCCTTTTGTGTCAATGAAGGGAAAGTCATTTTGATTTGGATCAGAAAGAGGTAGTTGTCCTTCAACGCAAAAATATCTACATCGGTAATCTTTTTTTTGCCTTCAGGAAGTACTAAATCTACCTCGGGCAATACAGTAAACCCATGATTCCTGAATCTTTTTGCCAACCCTTCCGTGGAATGTTCATTCCGACCCTGAGCACCTTCCGGTTGGATTCCCTTGTATGTTCTAATCAAAGGATTTAGAATGGGAATCCAGCAATTCTGAGTCATCAAAGGCCTGGCTAAAAACAGGACCCAATCGCCGATCCGAAGCAACGGAGTTTCTGAAATATTTAAAAAACTTTTGGCGTCCTCGAGCTGAACACTCAATAAGGCCAAGTGACTGTCTATCTCTTCAATCGACCATGATTCCCTCATGACTTGATGCAAGCGTTCCGTTAGTCCTTTCCAGGATGACAAAAATAAGGGACCAGGAGTCTCGCGGCCTTCCTTTGCATAATTGGAGTGCCAAACTTTGAATATTCTTGTAACGGTATCGTGTTCATCGGCGTGTCTATCCCATACTTGACCATATCGAGAATCTGCATAGTTTATCAAGAAAGATAAAGATTGCACTAGAAGAGAAGTACGATAGGTCTTTTCTTTAAAGCTAAAGTTTTCTTCAATACCGTAATGCCTTAGATAGGCAAAAGCTGCAACTTGGTGAGCTACATGGGCAAAGTTGTCAACAAGGTCATCATCTTTAGCCCCTTTAAGTATAATCATACCATTTTTTACCTGTTCAAGAGCTTCCCATTTTCCCTTGTTGAAGTAAAACTTAGACAGAGCTCCATATTTTAGCCCATCCCTCCTGTAGGCTAGTATTCCCCCTATATCTTTAATCCTGGACTTCATGCAGCCTTCTTCATACCAAAAAACTTCACAACTTTGGTCATAATCATGGGTTTGTTCCAATTGGTTCAAAAAACTTTCATTTTCATAAAGTCCAAAAAGCTTACTCAGATTTGGATCAATTCCCTCATGATCTACTTTTTCCAAATATTTAAGCATTTGAATTTGCAAGTCTTCAAGTGAAGCTTCTGGTATCTGGAAATCTTTCTTGCGAAAAATGTCTTTAATAAGTTTACTTAATGCAATGGTGCCTACTTGAAGATTAATCGATTTTTCTTCTTCCCCAAATCGTTCCTCAAATAGGATGGCCAACCCGAATATTAGAATTATTGGGTGCTGCTGAGGACGCATTTCCAAGGTTGTCATTATTGCCTCTGAAATCTGCAGCCGTAGTTCTTCAAGTTTATTGCTTGTCTTTTCCATGATCTAAATAAAAGAATTAGGAATTTTCTACTGCTATATTGCGGTTATAAATATGCACAGTAGCGGAATTCATTCGTAAAACCCCAATGAAGGAGTCTTCATAGATTTAAAGGGAATATCCATCGTAAAAGGTTCATTATTGCAAGAAAAATTTCCAAATTGTGGTGCATAATCTTCATTTATGTATCTTTTTTTTAATTCATCCGTATATGGGTTGTAATAAAGGAATGGAGGTGATTTTATAGCCTGCGGTATCATTAAATGATTAAAAGGTGAAACAGTTAGAATTGTTTGGAGAGGAAAGCGGGCAGAATCAGCCCACAAGGCTAGGTCATGCAGATTTGCAATATACAAGGGCTAATTCTATTCTAACAGAGGCAAAGGGCTTCATGAGTGCCTACGATTATACTCTAAACCCGTATTCTGGGTGCTCGTTTGGTTGTACCTACTGTTATGCTGCTTTTTTTGCTAGAAGCAAAGAAAATCGCGACAATTGGGGGTATTGGGTGAAGGTTAAGGAAAATGCCGTAGAGTTATTAAAAAAGTACCGGAAAAAACCATTAAATGACAAGACGATCTATATAAGTAGTGTTACCGATCCATATCAACCAATCGAAAGAAAGTTAGAGCTCACAAGAAAGATTTTAGAGGAGTTGTTGGAATACCATGATCCAAGAATTGTAATTCAGACAAGAAGTCAATTAGTAACCAGGGACATTGATCTTCTGAAAAAATTTAGAATCATTCAAGTCAATATGACTGTAACCACAGACAGTGAGGCAGTTAGAAAAGCTTTTGAACCACTGTGTCCTTCTAATAAGGTACGCTTGAAAGCGATAAAAGAAATCAATGAAGCGGGTATTCAGTCTTGTATTACGATGACTCCATTGTTGCCTCTTGAGAACCCAACCGCATTTGCTAAGCAATTGCTGGAATCAGGTATACAGAAATTTATCATTCAGCCATTTCATGCGGAAAGAGGCAAATTTGTGGCTAGTACAAGAAAAGATGCGTTGGCCATTACTCAAAGTTTAGAATGGAATCAGGAAAAATATGATGCAGCCCTCAATATAATCAAGGATTTTATTCCAAACATAGGCGAAGGCAAGGAGGGCTTCGCGCCTATATAACCCTAGCAGGATGAAAGAAGAAACACTATTAACTTGGTTGCGAAATCAGCAGGAGAATATTGATGAAATAATTGCTGATGCAGGAAAAAAATTTATTCAAGACAATCATTCTAATCCTAATTTTTCTTTTGATTTGGCAGAGTGCCAATCAGAGAGTTTTAACCTGATCCAGCACAAGGATTTATGTTATGATAGACCCAATACTCCTCTTGTCTATTCACTATGGTATCAGGCCAGAAGGATAAATACTTTCATCCATTTTTTTGCAAAATCTATCTTGCGAAGTGGTGATAAGCTGATTGAGATATTTGACCTAGGGGCGGGAACTGGAGCTGTACAACTTGCTGCGGGACTAATTTCCTGTGGGTTAAAAGAGTTATCCAATGGGGGGGATTATCCGAGCATTAGAATAATAAATATCGATACAAGCCCTTTTATGCTCTCCTATAATAAGGAGTATTTGTGGCCATCATTTCTAAAAAAGTATCCAGGATTAAAAGAGAACTTAAAGTTTCAGATAGAATATTCAGTTAATTCATGGAATGTTGGAATAGAAAGAAGAGCAACCAACCCCTGGTTGACAGCAAGCTATTTATTTGACATCACTGATAAGCTAGAAGAAACTGCTTCTGACTTCATCAAAATTGTCAGGCAATATCAACCTACCACAGTTCTATTACTCACTTCTAATCAATATAAAAAAGTAAAAATGTTGGAAAGGGTAGGGGATGTCTTAAAGGGAGAAGGTTATAGAATTGAAGCAATTGATGAAACCCAACTCCTTTTTGGTGGTGATCTGCAAAAAACAAACCGACTGCGAAGTGAATTGGGGCATCACTATAATGGTCGTGGACTCAATTCTTCTGCGTCTTGGAGGGATGGTAGTTTTCAGGGGTTGACACTTAGAAAAAATGAAATGGTGTTAAATCTTGTTGAAGATCCACAAAGAAAAATTTCAAAGATTCAATTGTTTAATCCTCCGATCAAAGTGAGATCAGAAATCACACTTAGTGAAGAGCAACAAAAAGCGGTAGATTTTTTTGATAGGCCCTCCATCATTATTGGTCCTGCCGGAAGCGGAAAGTCTGTCGTAATTTCAGAAAAAGTGGCAACTCTTGTGAAAAAAAGAGACTATGATCCAAATCTAAAGATTTTAGTGACTTCTTTTAACAAGGGCCTAATTCGAAAACTTGGTGATTGGGTAGAAAATTTGCTGGATAGTGATAAAATTCAAAGGATATTTCTTCCAAATTCTGATGGTACACCAAGTACAATTACCTTCCAGCATTCTAATAGTCCTAATATTCTTATTTACCACTTTGATATCTTGCCGACCAGAATAGGCAATATTCACCAGGAAACTAGAAACGGAAATACTCCTATTTTAAAGAATGATAGCTATCATATAGGGAAACTAGAAGAATTTGCTGCGGCAGTAATTAAAGAAGAAAGAGTATCAGAGGAACGGCATTTAAAAGTTTTAGATCCAGAGTTTCTATTGGAAGAATATCACCGGGTGGTTTATGGCTTCAAGATCAAGAATAAAGCTGATTATTTGTCCGTAAGCAGAGCGGGGCGTTGGAATTCATTAGGAAGGGTTCAGAGGGATTTAGTTTTTGCGGTTATTAGTCAATATGCCAAGTTTCTAGATGAAAATAACTATGATTCCTTTATCACTCGTAGAAGAAAGTTTTTGAATAAACTACTGAATGGAGGGGGCGTGGAAAAGTTTGAATACGTATTTGTAGATGAGTTCCAAGACTGTACTCCCGCAGATTTTGATATTTTTTTTAATTTGTTTCGGAAACCAATCCACACCAATAATTTCTTTATAGCGGGTGATTTAGCCCAGGCTATCAATATTGGTAAAAGTGCGGATATTCCTCGTGATGAAAATATGAATAAGAGGGAGTCCTTCTATTTAACAGGTTCCTATCGTTTGCCTCAAAAGGTAAGTGAGGCCATTAATCCTTTGTCGAAGGCGATTGTAAGCAGGTTCAGAAGTAATGCTGCTGCCAAAGAAATTTCTCCAGTTAAGAATTCTCCTCCCGGGGCAAGACCCATTATTGTGTATTCACCAACGCTTTTAGGGATTACCAATAAAATAGCCAAAGTTTATTCGAAGTACAAGATATACGATATTGATAAAATAAGCATTTTGGAAAGGGATGTGCCCTTGTTACAAAGTATTAGAGGTTTGAATATAACAGCTGAAACCAGCACTATTCTAAAGCTTAAAGGCCTTGAGAAACGCTGTATTCTTTGGTCGACAAGGAGTCACATTGATGATCCTCAGGAGGCGTACGAGTTTGTTTATACTATACTAACGAGAACTTCTTCAATCTTGATTATTGCACTTTCCGATGAAACACGTCCTGAGTATAAAAAAATTATTAATCTATTAAATATTGAAAGATTGCTTTTCTGGGATGAGGAAACCAAGTCGAAGTTTAATGACTTCTGCGAAGATGTAGAGCTTGAGCTTCCGAATGTTGGGTAGCTCGAATTATCGAACCAGTACATTAACCTAAACACCCCAACAACTCCTCCCGAATATCCCTCCAATCCCTACTCAAATCAACAGAGCGAATAGAGAGCTGGTGTTTACCATATTCATAAGTATGGTTAAATTTTGATCCGGTACTGGCGTACAAGAGCATTCCTTCTGAATGGAGACTTATTGGTTCATTTTCTGACACCTGATTATTAAGGTAGCTATATATCTGACTGAGATGTTCCCTACGGAACTTTGGTTTCCCATAGTGGTTAGATAACACCTCTCTATAAAACTTGGTATCAATAATGATTTTACGATTAGCTGTGCGGAGAATGATATCTGTTTTCATGACGGGTAAAAAGGCTATTGATTCTGCTTCCACAGCAGAAAACTGCCAATGAATGTCATCTCTAGAGATCTTATAAAAAGCTGGAAGTTCCCGTTTATAGAAATTACGAACAAAGGCTTCAAAAAGTATAGCCATCTGCCTATCGTCGCGCAGGAAATCCTGAAAGCGGTATTTTCCTGATTGTTCATCGGGCAACAGGTTGTCATAAAGTAATTCGCAGACGTTCAACAAAAATCCATAAAAGCGATTGTTTCGGTGTAGATGTACCTTGCTAAAAATTTGCTTGGTTAGGACCACTTCGTTCACCTCATGAAAACGTAAATAGAGGCTCCTCGCATCTCTCTTAATGCCGCCTTCTAGGCTTTCGATTCGGCAGATTCGGTTCAGCATCGTTTTTAGAATCTGATTGTGCAGCACATCGTGATTGAAAACATCGTAACGACAGATGGCTTTAGACCGATGAAAAACCAAGCTTTTTACACTTTCGCTCACCAATAGCTTTCCTTTGATGGCAGGTATAGTTTCCTCTACTTCCCGATAATTTCGGTCAAGGCCTTTTTTAAGAAGGTAAGAAGTGCCTCCAATTAATACCCGAGCCAATAACTCAAGTGGTGTTTTGCATGCCTCTGCGTCTACAGGAGCAAGCCGACTTTCTCCAAGTTTATCCCAGGCATAAGCAAGGAGATAATAAATATTTGCAATAGGAATTTTCATTCAGGAGCATTTAGATATTCAGGAGCGATTGAATTACTTCCGTCGACTTTTCCTGATCGTCGAACCAGTATTCCCTTAGCTGGGGAGCAATTTCCCATTCTATGATGTCCTTATACCACGCTTCATGTGTAGACCAGGAGGCCATAGCACCCAATTGACAAAAATAGCTATGGCCAATGAGAAAACCTTTTCCCAAGTTGGGATCACTGCTGATGATGCGATTAACCTCTTTGAGTTTATATATGATCGTTTCCACAAGCTTGGTAGGAAGCCCATTTTGATTTAAATGCTCCTGGAATCTTTCCTCGAATTCGGGGATGAGTTCAATAAAGGCGAAACGTCGGCGCAAGGCATAATCTACTAGGGCAAGAGATCTATCCGCTGTGTTCATTGTACCGATGAGGTACAAATTTTCAGGTAGATAAAAAGACTCTTCCTCATGCGAATACATTAAGGGCATAGAGAATTTTTTACCCCGTTTATCTGATTCAATCAAGAGCATTAATTCTCCAAAAATTTTGCTCAGATTACCCCTGTTGATTTCATCAATGATTAGAAAATAACGGCTGGACGGGTCATTTTGTGCTCTCTCGCAGAATTCATAAAACAAACCTTTCTTTCGCTCAAATTTGCCATCTGTATTTGGACGGATGCCCATGATAAATTCCTCATAACTAAAAGACTGGTGGAACTGGACGGTTCTTATTTTTCGGTGATCTTCTTTTCCGATTAGGTAGCTGGCTATACGTTTAGCGACAAAAGTCTTACCAACACCTGGAGGCCCTTGCAGCACGATATTTTTTTTGTACTCCAGCGCCCGGACGATATCATCAAAGGAAGTTTCACTCATGAAGAGGTCCTGCAAAGCATCTGCTTTCGTATAGGGTTTTGCCGTTTTTTCTGCTTGCTCTACTTCCAGGTTTTTGGTGTCAATCAGGTCACGAATGACCTCATATTCTTCCTCCAAAATCCGGAACAAACTCCCTTGGTTATTGAGTAAGGGTTCACAATTCTTTAGTTCCGAAAGGTTTTTTAGGAGATCATAATCAAGAGGTTCTTTTAAATCCTGGAGTTTTTGAAAACTTATAATTTCCTTCCCTCTGGCATCGACATGCAAAGCTTTAGTTATCTCAAAAATCGATTTAACTTTTTTGACCGGGGAGGTTTCGTAGCCGATTACGAGATCACCGGGTTTTACTTGTGTGAAATACTTGTATTTCTGCCGTTTATTACCCTTTTCGTTGTGAGAGGTGTAATTCTGAATTTGGCCGAGTTTTGTCTCGTCGATGCTCCATATTTTAGGGTTTGCATTGAGCCACCAGTAGTTAGGCTGATTGGCATCGGAAAGTACCGGACTTGTAGCCATGACGTCAATCCCTAAAAGGGATTGTAATTTTTGAACGAATTCCGAGTATTTGGTAACATCTGTCAGTGATTTAACCCCTAATTTAAAATCTGCTTCCCAAACTCCTTTTTTCTTCCAGTCAACCGTACGAACATGATGGTATTCTTTGCGATCAGGTTGGTATTGATAATCCCCGGTGACAATACCCCAACCTAAATAAGAATTCCGGCCTTTTTTTGTAATGATTATATCTCCTGATTTTATCACATTAGCAAATTCCCAACAAGCTAGCCGGTCATTCATCTTACTACTACTTGTACTTTCTTTTTCCCGTAAGATCTCAGCAATCTCCTCCTTGTTATCATACTGCTTTAAATTTCCTAAATAATCCCACCCGATAGCAATGATGCCCTCTTCATAAAAATCATCCCAGAGTCGGGCGTTTTCACCTGGGGCTAGGAGCCAAAAGGCGGGTTTATCATCTTCGGATACATCCTCCTCCTCACTGTCATCAGCCGTAATGGTATTATTTGAGCCATAATTTGTGGTGCAATAAATAAAATCCTGAGTTAACAAGGCTCCGTAGTCACCTGAATAATGAATTTTAGGATTTAACAATGCCCGATGCATTTTCAGTAAATCCTCATCACGTTCTAGTTCTGCCCGAACAAGTTCACACATTTCCAGATATTGCCTGACTGGTTTAAATCCATCAACCTTTCTTGCTTTTCCAATAGGTTCCGAGGATTCCACCAGACTAGCAAAATCACTTGCCATATTGAATTTATACAAAGGATATATTTCAGGATACCGAAGTCCAAGGTAGAGCATAATGGCTCTATTGCCTTGATAGGAATTTCTGCCCTTAAAAGCCTTTTGCTGGATTTTTTCTGCCTCTTCTCGAAATTTCATGGCTCGCTCCTCCAAATTTTCACCTTCATCAAAGAGCATTCTAAACATTTCCATGACTTTCTCTCCATCGTGCTGGGCCATTATCAACAGCATCTTTTTTAGGAAAAAGTGGCTGCCTACCCAAAGGTTGTCTCCACTTGCAGTCAGGCATTTGTCCAGCATCTTTTCAACATCGGTCGTCTCTTCATCCCAGTTTTCGATAAAGTTTTTAGCAGCCTCCCATTTATAGAGCTCATCGTAACGGGGCGTCTGGATAAGTGCTTTGTATTCTTGAATGTATTCTTTTAGCTTTTGGGTATTGATTTGCATGGGTTTAAATGATTTTTTCAGAATTTAGACATTTCCTTTTTAGGGAGAGAATTGTATTAGTATGAAATAAGTTGCATCCCAATGCAAATCTCTATTCAGCGCTAGTATACGGAATATGTGGGAAATTGTTTTGGGAAAGCTACTTCTGGGTGATCGAGCTTTGATTTACAATAATAATCATGAGAGATATATCTATTTTGAAGTTATCTCACGATACACTAATCGAACTCTCTTCTCTTTTTTCTAATAGCACTTGCTTTTGCTTGATATTTTTCTGCTTTAACTACTTGGCCAAGTGCAAGATAAATCAAGGCGATATTTTCGTAGGAAGTGGCGAGATAAGGGTGATTTGGTCCAAGTGCTTTCTCATAAATGCTTAATGCTTTTTTCTGGCACCCAATTGCCTGGAAATATTGTCTTAGGGCGTAATAGTTTCTAGCAATATTACTAAATGAAGTGGCAAGATCAGGGTGAGTGGACCCTAGAGCTACTTCTCGAATGTTCAAGGATTTTTGATTGTAAAACTGTGCCTCATTGTATTGTCTAAGTTCATGATAAGTTTCGGCAATACTTTGGTAGGAGCTAGCAAGATCAGGGTGATCGTCTCCCAGTACTATTTCTCGAATGGCCAATGATTTTTTATTGTAAAATAATGCCATTTTATATTGTTTTAGATCGAGATAATTGTCAGCAATGCTATTATAAGAATGGGCTAATTTAGGATGATTATCTTCTAACGTAGCCTCATATATGGCTAGGGATTTTTGATTGTAATATAGTGCCTCTTCATGCATTCCAAGAGCAGTAAAGGTTCTTGCAATATTGCCATAAGAACTGGCTAAAGAAGAATGATTTGGTTTAAGTACCATTTCAAGAATGGCTAAATCTTTTTTATGAAAACTTAGTGCTTTTTTATATTGTCCAAGTGCGGTATATGTTCCAGCAATATTATTATAGCAAGTAGCGAGGGAGGGATGATTTGGTTCAAGCACCTCCTCGTTAATGAACAATGACCTTTTCTGATAACTTAACGCCTTGTTATATTGCCCCAAGTAACGATATGTTATAGCGATATCATTATAGGAATTAGCCAAATTAGGATGATTTGCCTCATACAGTGCCTCACATAATGTCAAGGATCTTTGATTATTGTAGAGTGCCTTTTCATACAGTCCAAGGCTTCGATAATATTTTGCCATATTACAGTAACAATGGGCAAGTTCAAATTTATTAGGGCTCGGCACTGAATCTAGGACAATTAGGGATTTTTCTTGATAGCGCAACGCCTCCGAATGTTTTCCAAGATCGTGATAGATTGCTGCTATATTGTTATAATAACCAGCTAATTTAGGGAGATTAATGTCAAACTCTGGCTTTAGGATTGAAAAGGATTTTTGAATGTAGCGAAGAGCTTCATCATTCTGCCCAAGGCTTCGATAATTTGCCGCGATTTCGTGCTGCAAATTGGCGATTTCTTTTTGGTTTTCTCTGTGAAAATAATTTTCAAGTGTTATAGCATGGTTAATCCACGGAACGGTAGCTGTTATTCGACTAGCATAAGCATCAACACTCATTTTATCAATCATACTCTTTACCAAAATTTTCGCATCCTCAAAGCTCGGTTGTAGCTGATATTCCACTACCTGGCGAATCAATCGATGGATAGAAAAAGTATTATTCTCATGTTGTGATAGCCAGCCTCTTACTGAGAGGCTATTCAGTGTTTTGTTTAGTTTCAATGGTTCTTCTTGCAGAAAATCTGCAAGAGTAGTCACCGTGTAAGGTTCAACGGGTAACACTACTAGTTGCTTTAGCAACCATAGCTCGCGATCAGCCAACCGTGATTGTGTCAATTCAAAGGCCTTCATTAGATGCATGTATATGCCGCGTTCTTCTCCGCTATGACGAGCCCATATTTTTTCCTGTAAATCAGAATCGGCAAGCTGTTTTTGTTGCAGCATTTGGGTTAGTTCAGATACGCTTATGAGTTCATTAAGTTTGTCCAATAGCTTAGCAAGTAGTTCGACCGTCAATGTATGGTAGCCTATTTCCTGCAAGAGAGCTTCCAATTCTTCTTCCGTACATGGTCCTGAATAATAGGTCCGGAAAAGTTGCCCAGATGCTTCTGGAGAAAGAGTATCCAAGGATAATGATTCAAAACCACTGAACTTAAGTCGGGATGTCAATAATACTTGCCAATGGGGTAGTCCCGGAAGATGATCGTAGATGTCTTTTTGGGTTATCTGTTCCTGAGCATTATCGATTACCATTAAATTACGGCCAGGAATATTGTGGAGCTTTCGCAGGATATTACGAAAACGATCCTTCATCTCTTCATTCTTTTGAAAAGGGAGGCCTAGCGAATCAGCCAGATCTTCATTTAAGGCAACAGAAGTGATCAGATCCTCACCACGGTTAATCCAGACAAGGTGATCATAAAGATGATCAAATTGCTGCATATAGCCTATGGCCAGAATAGTCTTACCAATCCCGCCAAGCCCATTCATCAAAACTACTTTTGAAGAACTTTCCAGCGTTTCTTTTAGGCGCTGTATATCCGTTTTGCGGCCGATGAATTCTTTTTTCAGATCAATGGTTGGGATACGGGTTAGGTATTTAGCGACTAAGGGCAGCCTCCAGTCAGCAGGTTTTTGAGGAAATAACTGCCAGGGAAATCCATCTTCCTGATCTTCGATATCCAAACTTCTGAATACTTTATCACCCTTTACATGAATAGCCGCCCCAGCCTCCAGATAAGCCTCTACAATAGTAGCTCCCGCCGCTAGGCTCGTATAAAACAAACGGGCAAACTTTCGGGCGGCTGCATCTCCAATTTTATGATTGGTGGCGAGAACAGCTTTGGCACCTGCAAGGTGATACTGTTTTGCTTGGGGCAAGGATAGGCAACTATTAAGGAAAATCAATTCTAATCCTTGTTGCTGTGCCAGGAATTGAGCAAGATTCTTTGCATTTATACCTCTCTTATTATCTATATCTTTAAAAAAGATACGATCTGTATTGGAATGTCCCCCATAGTGGAACATACAAATGCGTGCCCGGTGCTCTTGGAATGCTTGTATGACATCTTCAGCAGTGGCCGCGGCCAACACCAGAACATCACATACTCTTTGAAGTTTTATCGATTTGAGCACTTGGCGTAATTCTCGCTGCTCTTCATCTAGTTCTCGCAAGGATCGGCTATCGTCATTGGCGAAAGCGAGCAGAATTACTGGAATTTTAGATGATAGATCAGCCATTGTTATAAATACGTTTGGATAAATATATGGAATTTTGGGGATTGGATTTGGAGACTTTTAAAAGAATCCAAATGTTCGCCCTTATTTGGATAATTTAATCTTTAAATAGATTTTAGTAGACTTGACCTAGTGTGAAAACAACAATCCCCAGAAACACTATTCGGCAAAATGCGTAAGAAATACTAAATTGCCGGGAAGACTTAGAAGCTGACTAAAGTTTTCTGCTGTCAGTGAGCATGAAGGCTTGTGGTTGTTGGCGAGGCTCTTTTTGAGTTTCGTACCTGGAAGGTCCGGGACGAAAAAAAGCCGAAGTGAAAGGCCGCAATGCTTCGTGCGTAGGTAAGTGAGGAAACTTTAGACAACTTCTCAAATAACCAATCAATGGCGGTAAAAAAATCGGAGCTGTATAGCTCGCTCTGGAAAAGTTGTGATGAACTGAGGGGCAGTATGGATGCCAGTCAGTATAAGGATTATGTGCTGGTGCTGCTTTTTATGAAGTATGTGTCCGATAAAGGGGATAAGCTGGTGGATATTCCGGAAGGTGGTAGCTTTGCGGATATGGTCAGGCTTAAGGGCAAGGATGATATCGGGGATCGCATCAATAAGATCATTGGGGCGCTGGCTAAGGCGAATGACCTAAATGGCATCATTACAGTGGCCGACTTCAACGATGATGAAAAGCTCGGCAAGGGTAAGGATAAGGTGGATCGGCTCAGTAATTTGATTGAGATTTTTGAAAATGAGGCCCTCGACTTTAGTAGCAACCGGGCGGAAAATGATGATATCCTCGGTGATGCTTATGAATACCTGATGCGTCATTTTGCCACGGAGAGTGGAAAGAGCAAAGGGCAGTTTTATACACCTTCCGAGGTTTCCCGGGTGATGGCGAAGGTGATTGGCATTGAGCACTCGAAAAGCCAGTCGGAGAGCCTTTATGATCCTACTTGTGGTTCGGGGTCTTTGCTGCTTAAGGCGGCTGATGAGGCACCACATGGTATTTCCATCTACGGACAGGAAAATGATAATGCTACCCGCGCCCTGGCGGTGATGAATATGTGGCTGCACGGCAATCCGGCCTCGGAAATTGTGCAGGGGAATACGCTGGCCAATCCTCTGTTTAAGGATGATACCACCGGTCTCCTCAAGACTTTTGACTATGCGGTGGCCAATCCGCCGTTTAGTAATAAAAACTGGACCAATGGACTGGATGCTTTGCACGACTTCTACCAGCGATTTGATGGGTACGATATTCCACCGGCCAAGAATGGGGATTATGCCTTTTTGTTGCATTTGATCAAATCTCTGAAAAGCACGGGCAAGGGTGCCATCATTCTTCCGCTGGGCGTGCTCTTTAGGGGTAATGCGGAAGCTGAAATTCGCAAGCAGCTGATTACCAGAGGGTACATCAAAGGCCTTATTGGATTACCGGCCAACTTGTTTTACGGCACCGGTATTGCTGCCTGTATCCTGGTGCTGGACAAGGAGGATGCGCAACACCGTAAGGGGATCTTTATGGTGGATGCAAGTAGGGGCTTTATGAAGGATGGCAATAAAAACCGCCTGCGCTCGCAGGATCTGCACCGGATAGTGGATGTGTTTAACAAACAGCTGGAAATTCCAAAATACAGCCGCATGGTGCCGCTGGCGGAAATTGCGGACCCAAAAAATGACTACAACCTCAATATTCCCCGATATATCGATAGTCAGGAGGAGGAGGACATTCAGGATATTGATGCGCATTTGAACGGTGGCATTCCGGAGCGGGATGTGCAGGGACTTAGCAAGTATTGGAAGGTGTATCCGGGTTTGAAAACGCATTTGTTTAAGCTCAACCGGCCCAACTACTGGGATTTAAACGTCAACAAAAACGAGATCAAAACGGCTATATTTAACCATCCGGAATTTTTGGCTTACGCCGAAACCATGGAACAGGTGTTTGCCTCCTGGCAAAAGGAAAATACTGCCTATCTGAAAAGCCTGGACGAGGGCTGCCACCCGAAGGAGGTGATTCATCGTATTTCCGAGGATATATTGCAAACCTATCACGGAAAGGACCTGGTGGACAAATACGCGGTGTATCAACACCTGATGGACTATTGGGCGGAAACCATGCAGGATGATCTGTATGAATTGACGGCAGATGGCTGGAAGGCGGGTAATGAGGTGATTCGGTTGGTAAAAAAGGCGACGAAAAAAGGAGGGAAAGATAAAGAGATCAGCGGGATTGAAGGACTGGAAGGCCGCTTGATTACCCCGGCGCTGATTATTCAGGAATATCTTGCAGCAGAGCAAGGGGCCATTGATGATTTACAAAGTGAACTGGACAGCACCCTGGCTACCATGGACGAATTGGCCGAAGAGCACACCGGTGATGAAGGCTTGCTGGCGGACGCAACCACCGAGAAGGGAAGCCTCACCAAAGGCTCGGTGAGCGCCCGGATAAAGGAGCTTGGCGCAAAAACGGCTGACAATGCGGAGGAATGGGCACTGCTCAGTCAGTACAAAAAACTGATGGCACAGGAGGCAAAGCTTAAAGCCGAGATTAAAAAGGCTCAGTCAGAACTGGAAATAAAGGTAATCCAGCAATACCCCAAATTGACAATTGAAGAAATCAAAACGCTGGTAGTGGATAAAAAATGGATGGCCGAAATGGAAAGCCGGGTGAAAACGGAAATGCAAGCCATCAGCCACCGCTTGACGGAACGCATTAAGGAATTGGGAGATCGTTATGAAATGCCGTTGCCGAAGTTGGCGGAGGATGTTGCAGCGCTTAGTGAAAAAGTTGAGAAGCATTTAAAGCAAATGAATTATATATGGTAGGGGACATGAAAAAAGAAGAGGCCTTGCGTCAATCGGAAATAGGAATGTTACCTTTCGACTGGGATGTGATCAAAATTGGGGAAATTGGAACAATTTCTAAGGGGAAGAATGTTCCACGTTCGGAGTTAAGACCAGAAGGAATTCCCTGTGTGCTTTATGGTGAAATCTATACTAAATATCATTTTATCGCAGAAGCTCTAACGTCTCGAACGTCTCCTATTACAGCAAAGAATTCTTTTGAAATCAAAAAGGGGGATATCTTATTTGCAGGGTCTGGCGAGACAGCGGAAGAAATTGGAAAGTGCTTTGCTTATTTAGGAGAAGGGACAGCGGTAGCTGGTGGTGATATATTGATATTAAGGCCTACGAGTGATTTCCATTCTGGATTTTTAGGATACATTCTGAATTCGGAAATCTCAGTTAGCCAGAAGCAGTTCATGGGGCAAGGTAGTTCAGTGTACCATATTTACTCTAGTAGTTTGCGGAATCTCCAAATCCCACTCCCTCCCACCAAAGCCGAACAAACCGCCATTGCCACTGCCCTGAGTGATATGGATGCATTGATCGCAGGCCTGGAAAAGCTGCTGGAGAAAAAACGGCTAATCAAGCAAGGAGCGATGCAGGAGTTGTTGAAGCCGAAGGAGGGTTGGGTGGAGAAAAAATTGGGTGATTGTTTACTTCGAGACCCTGATTATGGAATTAACGCCCCAGCTGTTTCGTACAATGAATCTTTGCCAGCATATTTGAGGATAACCGATATTACTGAGGATGGTCGATTCTCAAAAGCGAATAAAGTTTCAATTAGCAATTTGCAAGCATTCCGGTACTATCTTGAGGACGGGGATTTAGTTTTTGCAAGAACAGGAGCAAGTGTTGGAAAAACCTATTTATATAATTCTAAAGATGGTAGGTTAGTTTTTGCGGGGTTTTTAATAAGAATTACGACAAATCCAATTATATTAAACTCAACTTACTTCTTTTATTTTACCCAAACAACGCAATATTGGAATTGGATTAAAACTAATTCAATGCGGACTGGCCAGCCAGGTGTTAATGGAAAAGAATATAGAGATATGACTCTTTCTATTCCGGAAGTTAAGGAACAAGAGATGATAGCTGGATGCCTGAATGACATGGACGCCGAAATCGAACAACTAGAACGCCAACTCTCCAAATACAAGCAACTCAAAACCGGCATGATGCAGGAGTTACTGACGGGTAAAAAACGTCTGTACCACTGATTTTTTATGATTAAGTGATGGGCTATGATTGAAAAGAATTTGGGAAGATAAAAACAAGAAAGATGAAGGAATTAATTGGTGCTGATTTCTTTGGTCGAATGATGGGAAATGATCGAGATGGTTGGTTGTTTTTGAGGCTTGGGTTTTTCATGATTAATAAAGGACTATGATCAAAAGAGAGTACAAATATTCGGAGTTGACGGGGAGAATTATTGGTTGCGCAATGCGAGTACATGCTGCACTTGGAAATGGATTTCAGGAGGTAATCTATCAGCGGGCATTGGCGATTGAGCTGTCAGAAGAAGGTCTTTCTTTCAGTAGGGAACATGAAATGCCGATTTATTACCGAAAGCAACATATTGGCACTAGAAGAGTTGATTTTCTGGTGGAGGATGTCATTTCAGTAGAATTGAAGGCGGTCACTAGCCTGGAGGATGTGCATTTGGCGCAAGCCATTAATTATCTGGAAGCCTACGAATTGGAGGTTGGGTTATTGATTAATTTTGGTGCAAAGAGCATGCAACAAAAGAGGCTGGTCAACAGAAAATTTAATCAAAAAGACCAGGGTAATCCTGCAATCGGTTAAAATGATTTCCAAAGTTTATGTAAATCATAATAATCTCTCAATCAAATAAATCAGAGGTCCAGACAAATGAATAAAGTAGGCCAACTAGAACGAGTCACCCAAAACCGGGTTGTCAAGCTTTTTCAACAGAAGCTGGGCTACCGCTATCTCGGCAATTGGGAAGATCGGGACGGCAATAGCAATATTGAACCCGAAATCTTGACGGCCTATCTAAGAAAGAAATACACCGACAACCTCATCAACAAAGCGCTGTACGAACTGGAGAAAGTGGCCACCGACCAAAGTAAAACCCTTTATGATGTCAATAAAGAGGTGTATACCTTGCTGCGCTACGGAGTAAATGTCCTGCCAGACATTGGCCAAAACAAGGAAACCGTTTGGCTCATCGATTGGAAAAATCCATTGAATAATGACTTTGCCATTGCGGAAGAAGTCAGCATAAAAGGCGAGCATAACAAACGACCGGATATTGTGCTTTATATCAATGGCATTGCTTTGGGCGTGATCGAACTAAAGCGTAGTACGGTGTCCATTGCTGAAGGCATTCGCCAAAATCTGGACAATCAAAAGGACCTTTTTATCAAACCCTTCTTTGCCACCCTGCAATTGGTAATGGCGGGAAGTGATCATGAAGGATTGGCCTATGGAGCCATAGAAACCAAGGAAAAGTACTACCTGCGCTGGAAGGAAGTCAATGAAGAGCGCAATCCAAATGATACTTATTTGCTTCAGCTTACGCAACCCAATCGAGATATAGCCACCCAGATAGAGCATCGCCTCGATAAAAATATCGTTGAAATGCTCAATAAGGAGCGTTTGATTGAGCTGCTACACGACTTTATCGTTTATGACCGGGGTATCAAGAAATTGGCCCGGCCCAATCAGTATTTTGGCATTAAGGCAGCCCAGGAGCATGTGAAAAAGCGGGAAGGAGGTATTATCTGGCACACTCAGGGAAGTGGTAAATCACTGACCATGGTGTGGCTCACCAAATGGATTCGCGAAAATGTGGAAAATGCCAGGGTGCTGATTATCACCGATCGGACCGAATTGGACGAACAGATCGAGAAGGTTTATAATGGGGTAAATGAAAAGATTTACCGGACTAAAAGTGGTCAGGATTTAATCCAAAAACTAAACGGCAATTCTCCATGGCTGCTGTGTTCACTGGTGCACAAGTTTGGCAATAAAGAAGAGGTCAGTGAAAAAGATGTGAACGAATACATCAGTGCCCTTCAAAAAAGCCTGCCGACCGACTTTAAGGCCAAGGGCGACATCTTTGTTTTTGTGGATGAGTGCCACCGTACACAAAGTGGTAAACTACACGATGGCATGAAGGCCTTGCTACCCAATGCATTGTTTATTGGTTTTACCGGTACACCCCTGCTCAAAAAAGACAAACAGACCAGTTTGGAGGTATTTGGCAAATATATCCATACCTATAAGTTTGACGAAGCTGTGGCTGATAAGGTCGTGCTGGACCTGCGGTATGAAGCGAGGGATATTGAGCAGAAGCTCGGCAATATGGATAGAATAGACCAATGGTTTGAGACAAAAACCAAAGGGTTGACAGATTTTTCCAGAACGGAATTAAAGCAAAAGTGGGGAACGTTGAAAAAGGTCTTTAGCTCAAAATCCCGATTGCAAAAAGTAGTGGCAGATATTGTATTTGATATGGAAACCAGAAACCGGCTTCAAAATGGCCGGGGCAATGCCATTCTGGTTTCGGAAAGTGTGTACAATGCCTGCCGTTATTATGAATTGTTTCAAAATGCCGGGCTAAAAAACTGCGCCATTGTAACTTCTTATTCTCCAAGTTCTTCCGACATCAAAGGGGAAGAAACAGGGGAAGGACTGACCGAAAAGCTGATCAAATACGACATTTACCTAAAGATGCTCAATGGTAAAGATGTAGCTGCCTTTGAGACGGAAGTTAAGGAAAAATTCATCAAGGAACCCGCCCAGATGAAGCTCTTGATCGTGGTGGATAAACTCCTCACCGGCTTTGATGCGCCATCGGCTACCTATCTCTACATTGACAAAAGCATGAGAGACCACGGGTTATTTCAGGCCATTTGTCGGGTCAACCGCCTGGATGACGATAGTAAAGAATATGGGTACATCATTGACTACAAGGACTTGTTCAAAAGCCTGGACAAGTCCATTAAAGATTATACCTCCGAAGCCTTTGATGCCTATGATAAGGAAGACGTAGCCGGTCTATTGGGTGATCGCTTAAAAAAGGGCAAAGAGCGCCTGGATGATGCCCTGGAAACCCTACGGGCGCTGATTGAACCGGTGGAACCACCGAAGGGGCAAATCCAGTTTCAGCACTACTTCGTGGGGCGTTCTGACAACAAGCAAGACCGCAAAGATACCGAGCCCCGGCGAATAGCCTTATACAAGGCCGTCATTTCCTTGATCCGCGCCTATGCCAATATTGCCAATGAAATGACCGAGGCGGGTTATCCGGAAGCCACTGCTCAACGGATCAGGGAGGAGGTCAAATATTACGAAAACCTGAGAAAGGAAGTACAGATAGCCAGTGGGGACTATGTCGATCTCAAGCAGTTTGAACCAGCCATGCGGCATATGATCGACGCCTATATTGGCGCGGAAGAAAGCAGGATGCTGTCCAGCTTTGATGATTTAAGTCTGGTAGAGCTGATTGTCAAAAAAGGAAAAGATGCCATGGAAGGATTGCCTCCCCGTATTCGGCAGGACCGGGAAGCCATGGCAGAGACGATTGAAAACAACCTTCGCAAGGTAATCATAGAAGAAAGCCCAACCAACCCCATGTACTACGAAAAGATGAGTGTACTGTTGGATGAACTGATCAAACTGCGAAAAGAAAAAACGGAGGACTACGAAGATTACCTGAATGAAATCGTAGCCCTGACCAAAAAGATAAAAGAGCCAGGCACTACACCCACCTATCCGACCTCGATTAACACCCATGCCAAAAGAGCCCTGTACGACAACCTGGGCGAAGATGAATTTCTGGCTAATTCCCTGGATAAGGCTATCCTGTACACCAAGAAGGATGCCTGGCGGGATAACCGGTTTAAAATGCGCGAGGTGAAATTAAAAATTGAAGAAATTCTTGCAGAAAAAGGCATTGTTACGCCAGAGGAGATTGATCGAATTTTCGATATTGTGAAGAATCAGCGAGAATATTGATGAAGCAAATCACCATTAATGACATTACCGTAGATGTTGTCCGCAAAGACATCAAAAATATGCACCTGGCCGTCTATCCACCCACGGGCCGGGTACGGATTGCTGCTCCACTACGCGTGAATGAGGAAGCGATCCGTCTATTTGCCATCTCCAAGTTAGGATGGATCAAGCGCCACCAGCGAAAATTTGAAGCTCAGGAGCGCATCCCCCCTCGCGAGTTTAAGGAACGCGAGAGCCACTACTTTCAGGGCCGTCGCTATCTGTTGCGCATCAAAGAAACCAATGGTGCCGGATATGTAGACCTGAAGGGAAAGACCTACCTGGATCTATACGTCAGGCCAAATTCCAGCGTTGATTACATGAAAAAAGTCGTCGACGAGTGGTATCGTTCGGAACTAAAAAAAGTCCTCCCCGACTTAATCAGCCATTGGGAAAAGAAAATCGGCATCAGCGTTCACTCCTGCAGCATCAAACAAATGAAAACCAAGTGGGGCTCCTGCAATATCGAAAAGCGCCGCATCTGGCTCAATCTGGAACTGGCCAAAAAACCGATCCAGTGCCTGGAATACATCCTCGTCCACGAAATGACCCACCTCCTGGAACGCCACCACAACGACCGCTTCAAAGCCTATATGGACCAATTTCTGCCCCACTGGAAGCAATTGAAGGAGGAGCTCAATCGGCTACCGGTTAGTCATGCGGAGTGGGGGTATTAGGGGGGGCTTAAAAAGAGTTTGCCGCTAATCGGCATTGGACAATTACTATCCAAACCAATTAACGGCAAAGCTGAATTCAGAGAAATATGTTAATGAAAAAGTCTCCGTCTGGGGCGAGTCAAACGTAATTTAATGGTATGGACGAGCATAATTCCTAAGCAAAAACAAAATATACCGACAGCCATTCTGGAATCATCTTCTTGTAAGACCTGCTTTAGATTTGAGGTCCACACTTTTTTTGCCGCCTCTATTTTTGCTTTTCTTTCATTATTTTCATCTGTTATTCTCTGGTCATATCCTAGACTATACTGGTATTGACCATAAAGCTCCATTTCCATGTAAACCTTCTGCAGGGTATCAATGATCTTTTTTTCAAAGTAGATTTCAGCATCTGACCAGCCATTCAAGAAACCTATGCTGTCGGTTTCGGCTAATAATCCTGGTAACATGGCTTGGTAGATACTATCGCAGTGTCTTTCACCTCCTCTGAACGCCTTCTCCACTGCAGCAGGTAATACCACTTCTTCAAAGTACGTGTAGGCCTCTTTCTTCCCTTCCTTTTTTGCTGTGTCACGTTCATTGCTAATCTTTTTTTCATAAGCAATTCGTTCAAGTTCAAAACTGCTTTCCTTGTAGAAATGTGTTGCGAGTACGGTCAGTACGACGATGATTGATAACAATTTGTTTACAGACTTTTTCATGGCTCATAAGTTTTATTGTCTGCAAATTCAAGGAAATGCTCCGTTGGGTTTTCGGTGGTTTTCGGTATAATCTCTGACGATACATGATTTTGGGCTGCCTTTGATGTAGTACTAGCGTACTGCTGACAGCTTAATTTTGGAATATTATCATTCCTTACCTAAGAATTTTTCCATTATAAGGGTCAAAATATTTATTTAACTTTCTTGTAAAATAAATATTATAAATATATATTTATGTCAATTAAAGCATTAGGGCTTCTTTTCAAAGCAGTTTTGGCAGTGGTTATAGAAGGCCCAAACACAGTTAAGATACTTTTATACTAAAGGATAAACACATACAAAATTTTGATGAAAATTGCCTTTGTTGGAGCACCAAGCCTATTTTATACCCTGGGAGACAAAATTTGCTATTACCGTCCGGAAGAGATAATAGAAATTGCGAATCAGGATTTTGATGGTGTGATCATTCAATTAGATATTACGTCAACTTCTGACGATACATTTGGTCCAAACCTTGGATGGAATCTGCTACAACGATTAATTGGCAGTAATGATGATTACCAAATCAAGCCTATCATTATCACCGGTTGGCGTGATTCATTGGTTCAAAAAAGCAGGGCAAATTTTAATTTTGGCTACGTGGAGTCGACGAGTATTCTATTTAGCCCACTGATAAAATTTATTCCTTTAAGAAAGCTTTTCCAAGAAAGGAAAAACCTAATATCTTTCTTTGAAACACCACTTCCAGAAACGCAAAGTGGAATCCTTTTGAAAAAGGATTTGAAACACAATCTATACTCTTCTTCAGTGATCCATGAATATCTCCATGATTTTAAGGAGAAAGTGCGTTCAGAAACCTCATTCAATAAGCTAAAGTTAGCGGAAGAACTTATTAGGGAAATGGTGCAGTTTCTACGGTACAATCTTGGGACCTCATTTTCCAGCAATGCTGAATCCTTGCTTAATACACTGAGTTGGACATTGATGAAGAGTGAAGACAAATTAGACTTTATTTATCACTTAGGTAAGTTTGAAGATGTTCTGGAAGACATACTAACAAATCATGAAGAACTTCCACCGGGATTTTCTGATATTACGATTGTTTGCATTGATGACAGAAAGGCCCATTTTAATTTGTTGCAAGAGGTGCTTAGGCCCTTTCAGATAACCTGCATATATGCAGCAGATTATAGTATGGCACAAGAAATACTAATCGCGGAAAGGGGAGAAATAGCTGCTGTTCTTTGTGATTTCAGGTTTTATGACTCAGAGGGGCGATTTTCCAGGGTACAAGGCTATCATATTCTAGAACAACTTAGATTAGAATTTCCACAGATTAAATACGCGTTTCTTTCGGATCGCATAGGCTTGACGCATGCATTACCTGAAGAGCTTCGGTGGGTCTGGCCAGAGTTTAAAAAAAGAGAAATTATTGATATCAGAAATACTGATGATATTTACAGTAGGTCAACGGGAATAGAGCAATTACGAATTGGACTGCCAGCATTGCTTACCTTTCTTGATTTGGCAGAACGAGAGCGACAGCAAAGGCAACAAAAACTTCCAGGCTATTTGGAGAAAAAACTCAAAAATTGGAATTATTTGCAACAAATTGTCTGGGTAAAAGAGAGAGAAGAAGATATCTCGCAAATTTCGTGGGCTGCAATCCAGGGATTTATGAAAGAAGGGATCTTTACCACGAAGGGGTTAGGGTTTTATGCTCAACTACCAGTGGGTAAATCTGAAGGTTTGAAGGCCAATTATCTGCTAGATCGTCTTGTGAAAAGAAGAATTGTTTTAGGGTTTTTACAGATCCCATTCGAAAGGATTAATCAGAAATTACCCGCTCTTGATTTGTATTTAGATGAACCAAGTGCTAAGTGGGCATTGATCTATTCTGTATTGAAGAAGGGCCCGATTAGCGAAAGGGACATTGAGCCTGTCAATTTATCTAAGGCGTTTCATGAGCTCGGTTTTCAAAAGAAGAAAGACTATAGCTTCCGAAATCAACTATTGAAGCAGGAAATTCTTCCGAATGAGTGGGATTGGCTGCAAACACATGGTATGGAGCTAGAAATGATTGATGCTAAAACATGACTATGATTTCACAAAAACTTTTTTCAGAGTTGACTTTTGATGAAATTAGACAAATAGATATTGTCTTCAAAAAAAGTTATAAGGAGAACTCTCCAACATACCAAGAAGGAGCATTTCTTGAGGATGATGTTAATTATTTGGGTCTCCGGGATCAATGTAGTCTCAATCCCAGACAGCAATTTGGTAGAGTTTTTTTGAAAAAGGAAGGTGATGAAATTATTGGTTTTCTATCTGCTTTGGATGATTTATTTTATTATAATTCACCTGCCGAGTACTTGGATGAAATCAAGAATTTTATTATTGAGGATATCGATTTTCTTGGGAGTTTAGCGTATTTACGAAGCTTTGCTTTTATCCTTCAACTGGCCGTAATGCCCGATTTTGCTCATCAAGGGTATGGGAGGAAATTATTGGAAGGAATGATTGATTTTTATAGGAATGAAAAAGGCGAGAACAATAAATCTGCAATGATTATTGCTTCCTCCATTCATCAACGACAATTTCGGATATTCGATCTTTTGAGGAGATCAAATGAGAACTATCAGTTTCTCGATCAACAATTTTCAAATGATCCTACAAGAGGAATTAGATTTAGGATTGCTTTAATCTTGAATAAAAAAGAGTTCTTTCATAGAATTGAGAAAACGGTTCTACATAAAACCTTTGATATTGTTATTCCAATACAACTAAGTTTAGCTTCGCAGGATGTAAATAGTCTAATTAGTAGAGAACCCTATGGAGCGAGAATTATATGGTCTTCATTCTTTACAAATAACCTGCAGTTACAGAAGCTGAATAACATGCGGAAAAGCTATCATGGGTATTACCAGTCTCTAAAAAATGCACGGGACAATCAAGAATATCAACTGTTGGTTGATATGCTGACAGAAATAACCCGGTATCTAAAGGACAAAGATGAGAACAAACGGGGAGTGGCATCTTTGACACCAAATATGGACTATAGAGGGTTTGAGTTCTTTTTTGTCAATGAGTCTCCCGATCAATTTGAATTCCCCTCATTTGCTAATCCAATTGTTGTCAACATGTTTGATGATCAGAACCCAGAGCAGTGGCTTTTTAGAGAGGAATTCCGCAAGGAAAGAAGGGGGCTTGACATAAATGAACTTGAAGTATTCTGGGATGTTTTGGAGGGAATATGTCTAGAGTATATTCAAAACTCAAATTCTTTTGATAAAAGCTCGAAAAAATATCAAGAGTGGAGTTATTGGTTGAAAAAATTGGAGATTGATACTGAAACTGAGAAAACACTTGTTTTATCAAAACTGCAAAGATGGAAAATGCGTAATGTAAAGGCAGGGCGGAAGTTATTTGAAAGAGTTTCCAACCGTAAGGTAATTTCTGAAGAAACAGTCACATCGTGGAAAAAGTGGCTAAATCTGCATATCGAGATGTATAAGGCAGATATCTCGGTGTTGCCCGAGAATGAAAAAGATTATTGGTGGTGTCATGCGGTAGTTCCCATAACCTTTACAGAAGGGGTTAGTGGTGTAATGTTTTCTTTTATATGCCCTAAGGTCACGACAAAGAATGAAAAGACCAGAATTCTTAATGATTTTGCGGTAACGATCTCAAGTGCTTTGTCTAAAAACATGTTGAATATCATTGGGAAGTTACAACAGCATGTTATTTCAATGGCCTTAGACCGTTACGCGATGGCTGCGATATCCGTAAGAAATTTGTCTCACAATATGGGGTCACATGTTTTGAGTCACCTCGGGCAAGAAGATGTTTTAAAACGTATGCTTGTTAAGGATTCCCATGCTAATGAGAAGGGAATAAGAGATTTGGCGGGCCTTCATAAATATTTAAGGATACGTATGAGTTTATTGGCAGACATGGCTACCAATGATCCCGTTGCTTCCGTCCCGACCTTTCTACATCAGGAAATAATTAAATCTTTTAAAGACCAGAAGCTGATTTTGCATTATCTAACCGGGCAGTATACGAATGCGGTTAGAATCGTTTATGAAAACTTACTTGACGAGGAATCCCCATCGGATAAAGACGTACTTGTACAGCTTCCGAACGGGGAATTAGGACTTAGTGCTTTTCATATGATTTTGGTGAATATTTTAAGAAATAGTGTGAAATACGCCTCTAAAGAGATAAAAAATACCCTCACGATTACGATCAGGATCGAAAAGCCCAAAAAAGGCAAGAGAGGGTATCGATTGACAATATTTGATGAGACGGTGGATGAGGTTCATACCATTGCCAAAAGAGCTCAGTTTTTCCAAAGAAATTATATTGAAGGAAATCTTGTGAAGGAATATGAATTACGAAATAGAGGGCTCGGGTTTGCTGAGATGTTGGTTGCGGCGCGGTATTTACGAAAACGACCATTTGGCTCTTCATGGGGTGCAACGGAACGAAGAATCAGGTTCTTAGAAGTATTGCCAGTAAAGAGCGGGTTAACAAATGCTACCGAAGTGGCTCATCTGGGGTTCCAAATCTATTTAAAGAAACCTAGACTGATTTTGATTATAGATTCTAAGAACTCATTGGACATTCATGCGGAATTATTGCCGAAATTAAGTGAGTTAGGAGTGAAAATTCGCACAGAAACTGAATTACAGGGAGGATATAAGGAAGTGCATTCCCATGCTATCGTTATCGATCTGGATGATTTTCATGAGCAATTTCAGGGTAAACTTCCCCGACTGTATCCTGTACGATGGGTAAGAGGAGTTGAAGTTACGAAGTTAGGGGAGCTTAGAAAATTTGTACAGGAACTTGATCGAGAGGGACTGTTTCACTGGACATGGAAAGAATGGATAGCGCATCTTAGAAATAAGATAAGGACCTCTGAAACTTATATTCAGACTTATATCCATCCAGGAATTTTAAAAACCAGTGGTAAAAAAGACTTGCTGTGTATTTATGATAACCATGGGGATGGTTTGAAATATGGTAGAATTAAACACCCAAAGGAATATAGATTTTATGAAGCATATGGAGGACTTTCACCATCAAAAATACCTTTAGATAATTGGGTAAATGCAGAACAAGGCTCATTGAGGAAAGATCGGCTTAAATTTGAGCTTGAAGAGGCTGCAATCACGAGAGTGGTGGTTATGGATGAAAGGATGCAAAATATTTGCCAAGAGCTAAGGGTTCCCTATGGAGTTGCAAATATGAATTATTTTGAATATTTATCATTGATGAATATCCATTTGCCAAACCCCAATGATGCTGATGGCATAGATCTTAATCAGCCGGAATTGGCACAGCAGAATGCGCAAGAATTAGCGGAATACCTGCGACCATTTGTTAATGGTTTGGCAGAATTTGTGGTGATTCATTTGGGGTTAATTGAGCAAAATCTAGAGGAAAAAACTCCTGAGGGAGTGGTGCGGTGGCTAGAAGAACTACTGGTGCCAGGTGCTGAACATGCTGAAATTGTCATGATATCAGGAAGAGGAAAGCCTCAGGAATTACCTAGTTGGGTAAGATTTTTACCCTATAACAATATTGCAAAATATATCCTTGATATTCCTGCGAAGTATCATCTTTGTAGGATGCTTTTTGGATCTCGAACGCGTGTATGAGATGGCAGATACCTTCAAGAACGTTTTACTTTTAACAACGAGCTTTCCGTCACAGACTAAATCCTATTTGAATGGATTCAACATTCATTCTATAGAGCAAAAGATTAAAGCGATAGGCTTTAATGATCTTGTCGATTTAGGGGATGAAAGTTCTCTAGGTCTGAGCACTTTTGACGTGGACGTTATCTTATGTGACGAAAATGAGACTTTGGATCATGGCCACAAAGAGGAACTAAAGAAATATCTTCAAGGGAAGCCAGTAATAATACATTTTGTTACCCACCACCTAAACATTGAGGAGAATGAAGCCTGGGTGGCGGATTTATCAGAAGGAAGATACTTTAAACGATATGAGAGAAGTGCAAATGGTATTTGTTTTGAATTTCTCTCGAAGCTCGCTAATTATCGATCTGAAGGTAAGAACGCAGAGTATTGTCAGGCATTAGATCTGTTTTTTAAGAATAGCAAAGAAATTAGTTTGGAGTTAGGAAAGCAAGAAATCCTCAACAAATGGGGACCTGAACAATTTGGCGCACTTTCTGAATCTGCGATAGAGTCGTTTTTCAGAGAAAGCTATCACCGGCAACTTTTATTAGCGAAATACCCCAAAATCTCTGACTATTTTCAAAAATTTAGGCACCATCCAAAACCTGAGGGTCTTATGCTTGAGAAACTAGCGTTAGCCGATTATCTCTATTCTTCTTAAGAAACGACAAAATGGTTGATTGATGAGCTGAGAGTCTCTTATTACATTGATCTCTTTAAGACTCTCAGCTTTACAATGTATTACAAAGTATCGAAATACTTCTTTTCCAACTCCTCCCTCTTCCCAACCCAATACCCCAGCCACCGCTCCTGATTTTGCAGGGTCTTAAGATTGCCTTTAGTAGGATTTTCCTGATAGGCTTCGGCTGCCTTATTCTTTCGTTCCTGATATTTTTTGATGAAACCATTGACATCAGTCATCGTGTAGTATAGTGTCTTTTTCTGGGAATCTGAGTAGTGTTCAACTGTCCGCGACTTATCAATATAAACCATCTCAATGTCCGTTTCCTTTAGTTTGCTAGGATTGTTCGGCCCATGTCTGAACAAGGATGGTGCTTTTGAAACTAAAGGGACTTCGTTCTGATTGTCTTTAGTTTGGCTGTGGCTTTGGGGAAGTTGTTCTTTAGTAAGGCCATTTGCTTTCTTGGGACTTTCAGTGGTTGTCGAACCATTAGAAGTTGTAGGGAATAGCTCATTAGTTACAAGAATAACCTCCTGCTCCAGGGAAGAATAATCATATAAAGTAGGTGGTGGTTGCGGTAGGGGAGGCTCGGGCGTTTTTTCTGACCATTTTTTGATCCATAGTCTGGCGTGGCATTGTATCTTTTCTGCAAGCGTTTGAAAAAATTCGCTGATTAGACCTTGCTCAAAAAAATACTGATTAGGAATGGCAACGTGCTCAATGCCAGAACCTTTTTCGTGGATTTCTTTGAGTGTGATGCTAAAGAGAAAAAAGAGTAGGCAGGCGATAGTAAACCAGGCTAGGAAACCGCCATACTTTTGAATTTTTCCTTTAGTAAGCGCTTCCCTTGCTTCATTCTCTTCATTGAGGTTGGCTTGATTTTTCGAGTAAATTTGTTTTTCTGCACTAAAGGCATTGTTTCTTTGGCTTCGGATGGACTGAAGTTCCTGATTTCTCCTGCTAACTAAAGCGGTTAGGCTATCATTTTTGACAATTTCCAACTGGCTGATGGCCGATTGGATTTGGCTTTTTCTACTAAAGTAATTTCGATTAGTTTGAGCCTCCTTACCAGAATAATATCTAATCTTCTCTCGAAGAGCTTCGATTTTTGCATTGAAGGCATTACTCTGGGCCATTAGTAATTGATCATAGTTTTCTGAAATTTGGGTACTATCACTGACATATTGTTTGGCAATAAGTGAAACCTCTTTAGAATAGCTGGAGTCTATTTTTCCTGTTTGAACTAAGAGTGGAGTAGGGGCGGTGCAAATATCGGAGCAAACCGTGCCAGCCATATCGGCCAAAGTGTGCCACTCGTATCGGAGCAAACCATGCCACTCATATCGGAGCAAAGTGTGCCAGATGAGTTAGGTCGGTTTCTGATCTAAAAGTAAGTTTATTTTTCCTTTTTAGCAGCTAAAATCTTCCTCATAGACTCTCCTTTGAGGTCTATTCGATGAGCGGAGTGTACCAACCGATCCATGACTGCGTCAGCGATGGTGCTTTCTCCAATCGTTTCGTGCCAGTGCTTAACGGGTAGCTGAGTAGTGATGATAGTCGACTGTTTTTGATGGCGATCTTCCATGATTTCCATTAAAGCCATTCTAGCATGTTGATCCATAGGTTTAATCCCAAAATCATCCAGGATGAGCAGTTCCTGCTTGGCTAATCGCTTCAAGATTTTAGGATAAGATCCATCTGCTTTTGCCATTTTCAGTTCCTGGAATAGCTTATAAGTGCTGGCATAATAAGTTGTCATTCCTAGTGTACAAGCCTGTTGACCTAAAGCTGTGGCGATAAAAGATTTGCCTACTCCAGTTGGCCCCAAGATGATTACATTTTGCGCCCTCCGGATAAAATCTCCCTGGCCCAAGCGTTGAATGATTCCCTTATCTAGCCCTCTTGGCACCTGATAATCGATCTCATTTAAAGTGGCTCCATAGCGGAACTTTGCATTTTTTAACAGCCTATCCAGGCGACGATTATGCCGATCATTCCATTCGGCTTCTACTAAATGAGCCATTAACTCATCAGAGGAATAATGAGTAGTTTGTGCTGTTTTGAGCATCACATCGAAGGCTTCTAACATCCCAAACAGGCGCATACTTCGCATTTTGTCTAAGGTGGCAGTATTCATTGTTTTTCATCTTTTGATTAAAAAATAGTGGTTATTCGTAATATTCCGGTCCCCGGATATTGTCATGTAACGGCCGTTGTACTTGCTGCGATCCAATCTCTTGTTCATCTAGTTGATCCAGTTTTCTGAGCAAGATGTATTCAATGGTTCGGTAGGAGTACTTTTCGTACAGCAGGGCTCTTTGGCAGGCCTTCTCCAGTCTTTGGTTACTATATTTCTTACCCAGATTAATGATGCCAATACAGGACTTATAAGCCTGTTCGGGATAGCCATAACGTTCTAAAACCTGTTCCACATACAGGCCGGTATGAGGACCAATCTTATTAGCCCATTTAATGAAGCGGTCTGGGTGCCAGTCCATGACAAATTGATGGGTGGAAGGCATATGTTCCTTGATGGTGGTGTAGGCATGAGGCTGTTGGGATCGCTTGTGTATGGCAATCCGCTCCTGGTGGGCGTAAATCTCTACACTTAGCTCATTATAAAGGATTTGTACACGCTGACCTACATAGCTATGATGCACGCTATAGTAGTGTTTTTCTAACCATACATGGCTGTTTTTTTGTACCATTGCCCGCTTGCTATGCTTAGGTTCATACCGGTATTTTGGTAGTGGACTCAGCAATGCTTTTTCATGTTTAATGAACTGGTCCCAACGAGAATAATCTCGCCCTTGCATCTGTTGTCTGTTATGGGCATCTAGTAGCTGACTAATCTGTTGATTAAGTTCTGCTAGTGAAAAGAAAACCATGTTCCGTATGGGGTAGAAGATGCGTTGATAGACCAATCTAACCGCATTTTCTACCAAGGGTTTATCTTTTGGTTTAGCCACTCGGGTGGGATAAACAACGGTCTGATAATGAGCAGCCATCAGCTTATACTGTCTATTGATAAGCGCTTCATAATTGCTCGCCTTTTCCACGGCTGACTTCAGGTTATCTGGAACCAACGCCTGAGGCACTCCACCCATAAAGGCCAGACAATTGGCCGTGCAGGAAATAAAATGAGGCAGGCTTTGCGACAGGACAGCTTCTACATAAGTATACTGACTAGCTCCCAATATCCCAACGAAGACCTCTACGGATTGCACCTCGCCACTGGAACGATCTACGATCTGTAGCTTCTTGCCCGTGAAGTCGATAAAAAGCTTGTCCCCATATTTATGAGACATCGGCAAATACACCTCACTCTTGCGCTGATGAGCTTGTAAGTGATGCTTAAATTGGGTGTAGCCATACCCTTGGGGATGTTGTTCCCGATATTGGTACCACAAAGTTTGGTAGGTTGCTCCCGGCCGTTTTAGTTCTTTTAGGTAATAGCTCAGTTGTTTTTGAAACGCTGAATAACGGGTATCTACCTGTTGCTCCGCTGCTGGCTTCAACTCAGCCAACAACTTTTTTAGCGCATTTAGGTCCAAGGCCGCTAAATCTGTAAAGGACTGATCCAAGCCTTTAAAAAGCTTCACATAATCGTTAACCGTATTGCGTGATATGCCAATACTCTCCGAGATTGATCGGTTGCTATGCCCTTTTGCTTTGAGCTGTACAAGTTGCTGTAAATCCATCAGTGCTATTCTTTGATTGGCCATTGCTGAAGTAGTTTTGATACTCCATAAAGCTCGACAACATTGTCAAACTCGCAATAACCATGATTCCTGATAGAAACCTCGCTAACTCATTTTTTATAACACAATGTAGTGGCACCCTTTGCGCTGATATGACTGGCACCCTTTCATCCGATACAGGTGGCACGGTTTGCTCCGATATAGGTGGCATGGTTTGACCGATATATGCAGGCGGCGATCTCCACGAGATCTTTGCTGCCCTTGAAACTGAGAAAACCTGAGAAAAATAATAGAAGAACAGTAATTACAAAGATGGACAACGTCATGTAAAGGTCCAAGCCGGAATAGAGTTTGTTCAAAATAGCTCTAATACTAAAAGGTGTGAACTTTCGTAGACCTATCTCCAAGGTTAATGACAAAAGTATAGCCAAAACTAAGGCGATGAGATGACTGTGCACTGAAGATAAATCCTTCAGGTGACTGAGGGCAATTGCGTAGATGATGGTGCTTTCCGTCAAAGCACTGATAAGTTGACTAAAGAACCCTAGCCGATATACTCCTGGAATTAAATCGGCGTACCGACTGAAGAAGGATAAAAATTTTTCTTTTTCCGGTAATGACTTACGAATTTTCATAATTTTAAACCGTTTAGTTTTTACTAAATACCCTGTCCCGGATTTGCTTGGCGGCTGCCGGGATGGGGTTTTACCCGATAAATTTTCAATAGTTACAGTAGTACATTCTTTCCTTGCTGGTAATGCTAATCATTGGTACTTCATAGTAGCTTGGGAGATTTCTTCTTAATTTTTTCATAACCTGAATTTTTTGGAAGATTTTCCCAACTGCCCAACTTTCATTAGTAAATCACTGATAGTCAATTGTTAAGGTGGTTGGTCAAAAGGTCAACCCTAATTGGTTGGTCAACTTTGAAAAAATAGAGTTGGGGGGTAGTTGGACTAAAGTTGACTAAGGGTTGGAACAAAATATTTTTAATATGTTGTTGTATATTATTGATTATCATTAACTTATAACAATAATTAATTAAAAATTATTATTGGTTGACCAGTTGGCTAAAATATCAGCGGTAAATCCTAAAATCAATTGTTTTTTGGCTGAACTATTCACAGTTGGTCTTTAATCTTCATCGCTATCGAGGGTTTCATTGTGCAGTACCTCCACGGAAAGCTTCCATTCCAAGGGCAATTTCTTGATATCAAAGACATAGCAACTTTTTGATTGTCCTTTGAACTTTTTTCCGTGCTTTTGCCCTAAGTAAGCTTCCGAGTTTCTGAGGTAGTATTTCAATGCCTCCGTATCTAATCCATTTTTACCCCGGATACGCTGGTGGCGTTCCTGGTATTCGGGAATAATCTTCGTGAAGTTTATATAGAGTAAAATTGCCTCTTCCCCAAAGTCTCTTTTAATGGTATCCCGTTTTTGATTACGTTTGCTGTCATCTTTAAATTTTTCATGATACTTAGTTTCTACTATGATATCCTCCCCATGGTTAATGGTATGCTTGGCAAGCAAATAATCAACGATTTGCCAGAATATGGCCTCGTCATCCTGATTGTTAAGTGTTTCAGAATGCTTCGTGATTTGTTTTAGGATGAGCTCTGCTAGATCAGCAAAGTCGAAAGAGAATTCAACTTGGCCCATGATTATTTCCGCCACAATTAGAGGGATGAGATGGTTTGATAAAATACGGTCTTTGACCATGATATTCTCTTCAGCAAGAGTTGTCCGGAAAATACCTCGGAACTTATCATAGCTATCCGTGAACTTTTCTTCAATAACCTCACGATATTGTTGTAGCTGTGCAGTTAATTGCGTGAGTTGGCCTGTTTTTTCCAGACTTCGTAGGGTATCCGCTTTTGCTATTTGATTCTTTGACCTTTCCTTGCCTCGAAAATTTAAGGTTATGCAGCGCTCCATAAGCGCAATATCTTTGGTTGGCTGTTGCTGTCCAGTTATCAGACAAGCGCTGTTAACCGGCGTTCTCGTGACATTGTGACTATAAGCCCCTTTAGCTTTTTCTCGTCCAGAACCATCGTATGCTGATTTCAGGTGTTCTACGCGCTCGTATGGTACATCGTTACTATACTCGTCAAACCAGGCAATACCGTTCCGTACCCAGGAAAGGGTGCGAAAAAAGGCAGCATCTGTACCATTGATCAAATGGAAAGGGGACTTTGGTTTCCCTCCATATAGGTATTGCAAAGACCAAGCTAAAAATGATTTTCCTGAGCTCGGTGGCCCAAAGTGATTGAGGTGAGGGAAAAAATTGAACCTTGGGTATAGGATATCTCTGAATGTGGCTGCTAAATACCAGGCAATGGCAATTTTGGCATTTTCACCGTGAACATCGACCATTAATCCTGACCATTCCTTGAACGAAATCGATTTTGGCTCACCTTCAAAAGCAAAATTTATCTGGTCTTCAAAGGTATTTTCCTCATCATCGGATTTGATATCAACGTAGATTGTCGAAAAAGCCTTCAAAAAATACTTAACGCCATTGTGCTCCACTATTCCGTGTGTATTAACAGGCTTAAATTGTGCGTCAGTTGTACTCAAGCCATTGCCCCAGGTGAAGAATTTTTCTTTGTGCCAACCCATCGTGTAGATCGGGTAACAGGTAGGCATTTCGGCATAAATTTTTCGCTTTATTTTTTGATGATAGGCAGGCTTTGCCGCTTCGTTGTACATGAAGTTCCCCATGCCTTCAATATATTGCCCAAAGCGGTTAAAGTCGAAAAAGACCTTAGAGTCCACATCTGCCAGGAAGGATTGACCATGTTCATTTATAATTTCAACCAATCGTTTTGATTCGTTCCTAGCTACAATCAACATTATGGGGTGAATTACGAAGTTACTAAAAGCGACACCGGCCCCAGTTTTTAAATCGCTACACCTGTAGTATTTATTCCTTTGTATATAGATGCCGTAGTTGATGACATCAGATTGCTGTTGCTGGGTGAGATTTCCTTTGCCTTTGAGAAGGTTCTTTTCTTTCTGCTTAGCGAGAGCATTTTTTAGCAATCGAACAACGCTACCCATTCGTTTTTTTTGGGCGAATTCCCGGATGTATTCCTCTTGTAAGAGCTCTGACTCTAGGCAAGCTAAAAGCTCTGCAGCCTTATCATATGCCGATTTTTTTCGAAAGCTGTCATCTTCATCCCACTCTAGCATTGTCCGCCAAATAATTCCATCTTGAGTATTTGTCTTTAGATATTCCTCAAAAGAATCTTTATCTACTTTTCTAATCAGACTATCGGGATCTTCTCCGTTTGGTAGAAGACAAACCCGTGGTTGGAGGCCAGCACTAAGGGCGATTTCTACATCATGTTTAGCCGCATTTAGACCAGCTTCATCGCCATCTCTAACGATAATCACCTCATCCGTGAATCGCTTTAGCAGTTTAGCTTGTTCTTTACTAAAGGCTGTCCCGCAGGTAGCTACAGCATTTTGAACCCCAAAATCGTATAAGGTCATAACGTCTGTGTATCCTTCCACCAAAATTGCTTTTTGGGCCTTATTGATAGCATTTCTGTTTGTAGATAGTCCGTAAAGAATTTTGGTCTTTTGATAAGCGAGTGACTCGGGGGAGTTAATATATTTTGGGCTTTTCGGGTTATCATCATTGCTTGGTTTTCTTCCTGCAAAACCAACGATACGGCCATGCTGATCCTCAATAATAAAAAGCAGTCTTTGCCTAAAAAAATCCCAGGTGTGATCATCTTTTGATTGGATGAGTCCGATTTCAGAAAGTATTGATTTGTCCCATGCCATCACCTCCATTAAGTTCGAAATAAAATTATTGGAGGGGGCGAAACAGATTTTGAAGGCGCTGAGCGTTGACGGCAAATAAAATCGACCATCGACATTTATTTTGTAGTAAGCCCTTTTATCATTCAAACATGAACGCCAGCTAATCTCGGAGTAGGGGAGCCCATTGGTACGGTAGACTTCAGAAACAGCTTTGAGCAGGGCCATTTGTGCAAGGCGTCTTTCATGTTCTTGCCTTGCCCGGATCGTTACACTCTTTTTGTCATGATTGTCGCAATATTCAATCGGAGTCTTGGTTATTTCGCCAATTTTCTGCAAAGCCTCTGGGAATGCGATCCCTTCTTTTTCCATTAGAAAGTTGATTGCATCCCCTCCTTGTCCGCAACCAAAACATTTGTAGATACCTTTTTGTGGAGACACGGTGAATGAAGGTGTTTTTTCATGGTGAAATGGGCAAAGACCAATGAAGTTATTACCAGAGAGTTTGAGTTCAACACTGGTTGAGATAATTTCAACAATTTTATCCTTTGCTACCTCTAACAGTACATCTTTGTTTTGAATGAAGTTCATGATCGATCAGTTTTTGTTCATAGCATGTTTAAATGGGAGTGGCCTGACTTGACTTTTGTCCGAATAGATAGAGTGGAGTCATTTCGTTGAATCATTTACTCAGGCCGAAATGTTTTTCAAGCCTTTTGTCCCCAGATTCTAGAGTTAGATCTTCCGGTTCCAGGTTTAACATTTCCTCCGCCGAAACGCCAAAAAACTTGGCGAGAGCGATCAGATCGTCGGCAGGTATTTTGCTGCGGTCCGTGATTTTGATCATTCGCCACCGATGGAAGGTTTGGCGAGTAACCTTCAACTGGGCTGGTAAGGTTTTGACAGCTGTACAGTATTGATCATGTGGCAGGCTGTTAAGAAAATAATCTAATCGATACTTCTTGATTGTCATTAAAATTGTATTTTACGGTTAAAATTTCTCGTTGGCTATAAATAAATATTTACACAAATATCAGTAAATTTTTTAATTTTGTAAAATTATTTATACAATAATATTTTATTTAGAAATAATTTTATTATTATAATACTTTATTAAATGCTAATCAATAAGTTAGGTGATAGGCTTAAAGCTTGTCTAACAGAAACCGGATTAACGCAAACTGAGCTTGCAGAGAAAATTGGGGTGTCCAGACAGAGTTTGATCATAACCATGGAGACAAATGAGGTGAAGAAGTTGGATACCTTTCTAGAGATTTGTAAGGTTTTGCGAGTTCCGGCAGAATCTTTATTGGAAGATATTTACTTTGGTGAGGAAACCGAACTGAAAAAGCCAAGCAGGACTGTTCTAGAGGTAAATTGTAAGGTAGAGAAGGGCAAGGTTTTAAAAAGAGCTTTCATTGTTCCATATCATCACAACGAAACCTTAGGATATCTGGAAGTTTGGTTTAATCCAGGGGAGAATCTTGACTACCTGGAGATAGACAACGTATTCTTACCTTATCTATTTAAAGACACACGGGTCTTTAAAGGGAGTGATTTTCAGGATGTTATGATTAGTTTAGCTTCTTACTTCTTGGGAGTCGTCTTCGTTTGTCAGAAACTAGGTGAAAAAGAAGAAATTGTTGATGGCGCTCCTTACATTACGATCAACAGCGAAAGCGGACTTTCTCTAAACCAACTTTATTTCGACAAAAAGACAAACAAGATTGATTTTAAGATGGAAAGTGATGGAGAAGAAGAAGGCTCAATAATGTACAGCCTGCCACGAGAAAAAGTCTATGAAATATGGAAGCCGGTGGCTGTAATAAAGGAACCACTAAGTTTTCATTACAAAAATACCCACGAAATATCAATCAATCCAGATCTCGCGACAACCCGCGACAAAGGATAATGCATAAATTTATTATTTTTTGTTTTATAAAAAATTGATTTTCAAAATATTATGGAATACTGCCTATTTTTCTTAGCAACTCCCCTTACCTCCACATCGAGAATTAACTAAAGCCCTGATATACATAGCATTGCATGTGTGTCAGGGCTTTTTAGTATCTTCCTGCAAAAGATTGCAAAAGTTCAAATATACCTATATCTTTATAAATCCTTTACTTAGCGGCGGCTGATTTTGAAAGGCATTTTCCCAAAACAGTATTAGAGAAATGTCATGTAGTGTGAAAAAATCAAGTTGGGTCATCTTATTGCTTCTATTTGGCAGTGGGCTACTACTAAATGGAGAGAAAGTGGCTTATCATCCCATTCGATACGACAACTTATATTCTTCTCGACAGATTATTCAAGACGATTTTGGTTACTTCTGGTCCTGGTCCAATGGAACGATCTACCGTTTGGACCCCTATGAGGCAGAACAAATTGGTTCGTTTGCTCAATATCCGGTGTCGACCGGTGGGAGGAATATTAACTTCTTTCGGGATGTAAAGGGGATGATCTGGTTGGTGTATTATGATCAGAGAGAGATCAATGGAGTTAACGGATATGATGTAGTACAACTGGATATCATTGACCCGGTGGCTAAGAAGATTATGCCTTTTGACAAATATTTTGATGCTGCATTGCCCTTTCGGCCAGGCGAAGTTTTTTCTATCAATCAGACCGATGGTACGACTCTCTGGATTTCCACCGAAGGAAGCGCATTGTACCGCTATGATGGCCAATTCACGCACCAGTTTACTCTGCAGGGTGATCAAATATTTGCCCAGGCTGGACCATCTAAAGATGGAGATTTCTGGCTGGTGGCTACTGGAAGTATACTAAAAACGGACTCGGAGGGTAATATCCAGGAGTGTTTTCCCGCTGATGTCTCATGGGGAGAGTTTCTGTGGGATGATGTCAATCAGTCTATATGGTATTGTGATTCAGCTTTAGAAGGCTCGCAAGTTTCTTGCCTCTCATTTGATGGGAACCTTATCACTGATAGTTTATTGGTTTTGGAATCCGGACAAACGCCTTATCAACTTTTTCGAGGTCCTCCGGGAGGAATCTGGTTGGTCAATTCGGATAATCTCATATTGTGGCAAGCTCAAAAAGGGATAATCTTAAATCTTGGAGAAACGGATCTTTTTACCGTTGATGATGGAACCATCCGGATCTTTCAGTTGTATCAAAGTTCATCCGCTGATTTTTTGGTTGCCGCCAATCATTGGATAAAGCTACTACAGATTAAGGAAAACCGCTTTCAAAATTATTTGGAAGATTTTAAACCAAGTATGAGAGGGCTGGTGCCGGTCAACGATTCAATATTCTGGTGTAATTCCTACTCGGGGGTCTTTTGGCTCAACACGTTTTCCGGTAAGTCGGGACCGCTGTCTACCGCCCCTTTTTATCAACAAAACAAACTGCTGCCGCGAAAAGAAATTTACGGATTAGGGGTATCTGTGGGACCTGACGGGAGGACTTATTCAGGCATGGAAGCATATTTCTTGTCGGTCTATGACTTTACTGCTGATCGTTGGCAGGCCGTCGAGTTTTTGTCCAAAGGCAAAAAAAGAGTTCCTCTTTATACCTTTTTTGATCAAAACAAAAAATTGTGGATTGGCACCACCAAGGGATTATTTACTTATAATAAAAGCGACCAGGTATTAAAAGAATTTAGCGGGTATTCAGGAAGTTCAAAACTAGAGGATTTGATTGTGCGTCAAATTACTCAAACGTCTACAGGATATTGGCTCACCACTGATCGGGGGCTTTACTTACTAAATATTGCAAAACAGGAGGTGGAAAAATATGGGGATTTTCCCTTTAGCGATTTTGAATTTCTTTACATAGATAAGGCGCAGCAATTCTGGCTGGCCACTAGAGGAAGAGGCATTATCAAATGGGATAAAACCCACAATGAAACCACCCAAATTACAGAAGATGACGGACTTTCCAATAATTTCACGCACGTCGTCCTAGAAGATGATTTTGGTTATCTCTGGGTATCTACCAATCACGGCCTGAATCGCATCAATAAGGCAACACTGGAAATTGAAGCTTTTTACAAGGAAGATGGGCTTCCGGATAGCGAACTCAATTATCTATCTCACTGGCAAGACACTTCCTCCGGAACCATTTATCTGGGAACGGTGAAGGGCGTCACCAGCTTCAATCCCGAAGACTTCCTTGAGGAGCACCGCAAAAATGATTTTCCACTTGTCCTGAAAGAAGTGAAGGTGTTGAAAAAGGGGATTTGGGAAAATGTAGATTTGCCGAAAGGCTCCAAAAAAAACATTGAACTATCTTCCGATATCAATAGTATTTCGCTGGAGTTCGCGTTGTTGAGGTATAGCACCCCATTAACTTATGCCTACCAATTAGAAAATTATGATGAAAACTGGCGGCATACTGAAGATCCTTTAATCCAGTATCAACGATTACCGGTTGGCCATTACCGCTTGTTAATCAAGGGTAGAGGAGGGGACGGACAATGGTCGAGTCAGGAAATCAGTATTGGCCTTGTTGTGCTTCGCCCTTTTTATCTACAGGTTTGGTTCATTCTCCTGTGTATTGCAGGTTTGGGCTTTACCATTTGGAGCTTTTTTAAACTGAGGATGGTCAGCCTTGAAAAGAGGGCTCAGGAACTGGAAAAAGTTGTCCAGGAAAGAACCGCCGACCTTGCGGCCTCCAATCAGACCAAAGACAAGCTCTTTGCCGTGATGGGGCACGAACTGCGCGGCGGGATTGCTTCTTATTACAACCTGTCGGAAAACATTAGCTACCTGATTAAAAAAGGTGATTATGGCCAGTTGAAGGCCTTCCTAGATGCAATGAAACAAACCTCTCGGCATTTGAGTCTGCTATTAGATGATCTACTGGAATGGGGACTGATCCAGTCGGGGCAGTTTCCCTATCGGCCGGAGTACCTGGATTTCATCAATCTGGTAGAGGAAACGTTTCAACTGTATCAACCCGTTGCCAATGAGAAGGGGGTGTCGCTTTCACACCAATGTTCTGCAAATATCAAGCTTTGGGCCGACCGAAAAAGTTTGTTATCTATTCTCCGCAACCTCATTTCCAATGCTTTAAAATTTACTCCTTCTGGACAATCAGTAACACTGTTCTGCATGGAGAATTTAGATGAGGTGATGATTGTCGTTAGAGATCAAGGTATCGGTATCCCTCCCGAAAATTTGACCAATATTTTTAGCTTGAAGTATACTTCCACCATCGGAACCAATGGGGAAAAAGGTACGGGGCTCGGTCTTAACTTGTGTAAAGAGCTGGTTCTTTTAAACCGTGGAAACATTCAGATTACTAGCGAATTGGAGAAAGGAACAGTGGTTACATTGATCTTTCCCAAAGGTGGAAATGTACCGCCAAAATGATTTTGTCACCTAATTTAGGTAGGTTTATTATCGGTAGAGCGATTTTTGTCACTAAAATTTTGTATTTTAATTTTCAATAGCGTACTTTTCGCCCGTTCTAACCCAAACAAATAGCTAGAGAAACTGAGTAAGTGCTCAAATAAGATTTTTACGTGCTATACCAGTCTTGACCTAACTTAAGCAACACTGTGTCGTTGATGATCATAGTTATTGTCCCAAGCCGTTTTCCTTTTATACTTCCCAAAAACTCCAAAAGGAAAAGGTCAATTTCTACAAATTCTACTAGCTTTTTTATATCATTCTAATGACAAAATATTGGACTTTACTAATGTTGGTAGACTGGTTTGGTCCGATAGAAGAAGATGTTTTGATTTTTCTAATCACTACTGTGCCGGTTCGAACGGCATTGCATAAAGACTATGTTTGTAGCTCAAAGGGTGACCTACAGACCTGGCTTTGGGAATCAATCAAGTAACAAAGGAAAAGAAAAGATTTTACCGAAACATGGGCATTAATATACTGTTGGTTGAAGACAACCCGATACATTCTGTAGATATTGAAAGAACAATAGATGAGCTAGGTTATAATCTGGTAGCATCTGTCGACAATTCGGAAGAGGTTTTGTCAATTTTGAAAAAGAAAAGTGTCGATCTGATTTTGATGGACATTGAGATCAAAGGATCGAAAAATGGAATTGAGTTGTCCCGAGAAATTGAGGAGCTACAGGTCCCGGTGATTTTCCTGACAGCTTTTGACAGCCAATCTATCTATCAAAAAGCAAAAGAGGTGCATCCGGTAGGCTATCTGGTGAAACCTTTTAACAAGATTACGCTGCAAAGTACTATAGAATTGGCGTTTTCCCATAATTGGGATACATCATTGTTAAGTCAAGTACAACGAATTTGGGGGCAGGATGCCCTGCTTAATGAAAACTTCTTTATCAAAACCAGTGAAAAGCTGGTGAAAGTTAAACTTTCTGATATTGGGGTGATAGAGGCTGATGGTAATTACTCTATGGTGTATACGGCCGATAAAAGGCTTGCGGCTAAAATTTCGTTGCGGAAAATAAAACTGATGTTATCGCCGAGATTGTTTATTCAGGTGCACCGGAAATTTATCGTCAACTTCGTCAATATTGAAGATGTTAATCTGACGTCCTTAAAAATTACGGTTTTTGACAAACAAGTTCCAATCGGTGCAAAGTATAGAAACGACTTTCTAAGCCGACTGAATAAAATGGAGACTGTATTGATGTTTGTCCTCCTGGCTTGTACGTTTTGTCAGTAAAATCCTTGTATTAATCACCTTGGTGTTGCTGGCACAGAGGCAAAAAAGTACTTTGAGAAAAAGATCAATAGATAAATGAAAGCTTGATCGGAACCTGGTTTTTCAATCAAGAATTGATCCGAAAGCATTTAGAGTAACAACAAATCTATAATCATGAAACGTATTTACAACACATTTAGCAATTTTTCATTTTTTAAGGTCACCTCCCACCTTTTCAAGGGACCTTCATAGCTCAAAGTAAGTTCCCCTTTACTAACTTGTGAATTCTCGAAAATTCACAATCCTCTACCTGCTGAGTAGACTTCAATTAGAAGTCTACCTTCAGTAGTTTGATTATTTTGAGCCCTACTGTTTAGCTCACATAAACATTAACAAACACCAACACACTCATCCCGATTCGAGACAAATCTCCTGTTGAGGAGGTATTGTCCTATTTTCCATGTAATATAAATTAATTAATCGGACATGAATGATCTGAAAGAGTTGGCCTATATTGTTACGAAAAATAAACTAAAATCAATCAAAATACTGGATACCGAAAAGCTTGAAGGTTCCAAGCTTATGGCTTTTTATGAAGGTTTGGCAAAAAATGAAATCCAGTCAGATGAAGGTGCACTACTGCAACTCTATCCTAAAACCTTGAATAAGAGTGCTTATCGAAAACTCAAGTCAAATTTGAAAAGCCATCTGCTCAACACCTTGTTTTTCATTGACCTAAGTAAAAAGACTTATACTGACCGTCAAAGAGCCTACTACGAATGTCAAAAGAATTGGGCTGCAGCCAATATTTTGATGGCTAAAAATGCCCGTGAAGCATGTGTGGAACTGTGTTTCAAAATTTTGAGGTACACTGAAGTGTACGAATTTTCGGAATTAACCCGAGATATCAATCGCTTTCTAAGGCTTCATTACGGTTCGCGGCAAGGTGATGCCAAAAAATACCAGTTCTATCGGAAGCAGGCGGCTTTTTACGAAGAGATTTGCCATCAGGAAAATAAGGTCGAGGAATTGTACACTGACCTGGTCATAGACTATGTCAATACCATTGGCAGGAAGGAAGGTTCGGAGCTTCAGGCTAAAGAACTGATGAATAAAGTGCAACCGATCATGGGTAAACTCACCACGTATAAGGTACACCTGTACGGAGGGCTGATTCAGTTGATGGTATATTCTATACAAAATAACTACCCGGGCACTTTACAGGTATGCGATAAGATTATCCACTTTTTTGAGGCCAAAAGTTATCAGGCCAACACCCCACTACAGATTGCTTACTATCAGAAGCTGGTCTGTATGATTCAGCTCAAAATGTTCGAAAATGCAGAGAATGTAGCTGAAAAATGCCTGAGCTTGATCGAAGAAGGAGCTTTTAACTGGTTTAAATATAATGAGTTGTATTTAACGGTTTGTATGCATACAGGCAAATACCAAAAAGCTTACCAAATTTATCAGGAAGTTGTCAATCACAAGCGCTATCCATTCCTTCCCTCCAATAACAAAGAGATCTGGATTATCAATGAGGCTTACTTAAAATACCTGGCGCAGATCGGTAAAATTGAACCCAGTACCGAAGATGTGCAGTTTTCAAGGTTTAGTATCGGAAAGTTTGTCAATGAAACCCCGATTTTTTCAAAGGATAAGAGAGGGATGAATATCGCCATTCTGGCCATTCAGATTCTATTTTTGATTTTAACTAAGAAATATGGCAAGGCGATCGATCGAATTGAGGCAGTGGAGAAATATTGTACAAGATATCTCCGCCAGACAGATACTATTCGGTCCTATTTTTTCATAAAAATGTTGTTGACTATTCCCTTAGCTAACTTCCATAAGGTGGCAGTGGAGCGCAAATCCAAGCCTTATCTTGATAAGTTGTGTCAACAACCGTTGGAGTTGTCCGACCAGACGCATAAAATTGAAATAATCAACTATGAAAAACTCTGGGAATTTGCATTGGACTCACTCGATGCTCAGTTTTACCGACGCAGTTCCAGTCGAAAGAAAATAACCGGATAGTCGTCCGACATATCCTAAAAGCACGCGTGTACACTCACCAATAACAACAAGACAAGGAAAACCGTTCAAATTCGCTATTCAGGTAACCCTGGCTGGATAGCTAGTCTGTTTTTTGTTAAAAAGTAAAATTACTGAAATTTTGCTTAAGCTTTGCTGAAATTTAAGCACAACTGTTAAGGTGATATTACTATTATAGTTTTATGGGATGTATTCACGTCTAAGGTGAATTATTTTGGTGTTTAAGTATCTTATATTCAGTGGTTTATGTGTTTTTTTTGAATTGAAATCTCCTTATCTGGATCGTACGGTAGCCGTGTGTTTGTCATGGCTTTGAATGGGCTGTTTGATTATCTTAGTATTAAGAAAAGCAATTGATTCATTTAAAACTCCATGTTATGAAAAAATTCACTTGTAACAAATTTACACCTGAAAAACCATTTAAGGATACACCAGGCTCAGTACAGGGCAAGGTAATCATCATTGATACTGTTGTTCCCCGTACCCGTAAGCTGAGCATTTGATTTTAGGTGTGTTGAGGGAGAAATTCTAAAGCAGAGCGACACTAATTTGGAATCCCCCCTTTTCCCTCAACCTTTAGTATGTTTTTTCATTATTCTTATCAAATTCCCACCTTAAACCGATTCCCATTTTTTTACCCTTCTTTGACAAATTTCGTGGTCAACCTAAAATTTAAATCAAAAGCGCCTTTAGAAGCGTTGGTTTAAATTTTTGATTGACTCTGAATCACGAAATTTGTCAAAGAACCTTTTTTACTGCGAAGCACAACAAATAAACACAAGAAATTTAGAAAGAGGTTGTAAAGAAGGAGTAGTCCTGAAAATGTGTCTGCTCCTTACTTTTTTTGAATTAAGTTTCTTCCCTTGACGAAAAGTATCTCTGAGGGGATAAGTTGTGCTTTTTTTTGTAAAAAAAATAAAGTTAAAACTTTGATGATTAGTTGTTTATGTGATTTTGATGATTTGAGTTGGATGATTCTTGAAGGGGCAATTGATGTTTCAAAGTCTTAAGGGTAGGGAATATCTTCCTTTAAATTGTGGTCAAATTAAGATACATGGATTTAAGTACGACAAACTTTAAATACTCATTGATATCGGGTTTCAAAAGCATTGAGGCAGTAAGAGCTAATATTATTTTTGGGAACCCCAAAAATAAGTGCAGGGGAACAGGTATTTGTGGCGTTTATACCACCGAGTCAATCAGCAATTTGCAGACCGGTTGTGCATCTGCCAAGGCCTGGATCCATGCTCAGAATAAGGAGACGCTTTGTGTACAGATGGCCAAGAATGACCTGTGTAAAGGCTGTTTTCAAAAGCACTTTGGCACCGGATTTCTTATCCTCACTGAGGACGCATTAATAGCATTTGATTTAGCCTCGAAGCTCAAAATTGAAGGAAAAAAACTGAAATCAGGAAAGTATCGATTCGTGGAGTTGAACAACAGTATCCTGGTCAGTATAAAAATACATTAAAAATATCGGGTGACGCCTTTTATTAAGATAAAAGGACCTGATAAGGCACTAGCCAATTAAATGTGATTATGGTTTCTACTTAGTTTTTGAAAGTAGAAGAAGAGCCTTACCTCCAGCCATCCTTTGAGAGGTTAGCGGGTAAGGTTGTTTAGAAAACAACGACCTTATATATATTATTAGACGACCTATTTTATTTACTTAAGATTTACGAAAGGCAGTTATTTCCTACCCAAAAACTTATCGATTAAATAGAGTTATAAAACTGCCCTGAATGGAAGGTGACCTACTTCCGTCAAGGGTGTTTATGGTGACAGTTGCTGGCTGACCCCCAGTACCTGAACGGAAATGCTATGCCTGCTCCAAGTATGATTAAAAAGCTAAAATTCATTGAATCTCATGAAAAAATTTACAACATCTGCACTGGGAGACCGGATTTATTGTGGTTTAATCCCCCAGTTACCGACATTCGGTAATGACCAAATGAAGATAAAGGTTTTGTTAGCCGGACTAGGTTTTGTTAGTTTGGCATTAATGCTTTCCTATTTAATCCTTCCATCTTCTTCCGAAAAGGAGCTTCACGTCGACATTCAGGCTTGCCAAACGGTTTTTCTGGAACAGATGGGTGTTGAAATTTCCAGTGCTACACACCTGGGAAAAACCCAGGTTAAGGTAGATCATTCCGCGGTGCTGATTGAAGGGAAAAACTCCATTAAAAGAGTGGTAAAGATCGAACCCAGCAAAGACCGTGATCTGGATGCCAGTCTGGATTTCTACTATCAGGAGCCGGAACTGGGAGACCTTGATGAAAATAAGCTGATTTTATACTCATCGGTTGATCAGGGAAAAACCTGGCAGCCGCATTTCAATAGCAAAGTTGATCCCGACAATAACTCGATCCATCTCGATGGCATCGAGCATTTTTCGTTGTGGACGGCTGGTGTTCCGGAAGTTTTCACTGAAGAAAGCACCACTGCACTGGTAACGGCTTTTGTGGTGACTACCAATGCGGACAGTGGCCCGGGGTCCCTACGACAGGCCATCACCGATGCCAACGCTGCCGGTGCAGGCCCTCATAGCATTACTTTTGACCCGAGTTTGAGTGGGCAAACCATTACCCTAGCGTCTCATTTGCCGGTAGTGGGCGTATCCGATGTAACCATTGACGGTGATATTGATAATGATGGCACCGGAGATATTACCATTGATGCCAATGGTGGAGACATTACCCGCTACATCTTTCGCGGAAATGCCAATGCCGATAATGCGACTTTCAATGGCTTTACCCTACAAGACACGGGGTATGAACCCTTTCGTTTTGACGGTAGTCCAACCGGTGTAACCATCAGCAATATGGTGTGGCGACATACCCAGAATAACTGGCAAAACTACGGTGTCAATTGGAATGGTAATGCTACCGATCTAACGATTCGTAATGTAGTGATGACCCAAAAGCAAAACTTCGGTGGCGGAGCGATCTATATTACCGGTACAGCCACCAACGTGATGATCGATAATTTTGACTTGAGTGAATCAGGTGGTGGTGGATTGCAGGCCATTCGTATTAATGGTGCTTCGAATAATGTCACCATCAAAAATTGTGATCTGGATCTTGATTTATTAACCAGTACCGATGACGGAAATTATGGCATCTGGTTCAGAAGTACAGCTACCAATATTCTGATTGACAGCTGTAATATTTATGATGCAGAGATTTATGGCATTTATTTCGAAAATGTTGCCACTGATGTAACCATTAGCAATACAAACCTGGATAATGCCAATGGTTACGAAACCGTACAGATGATCCGATTCCATAGTACGGTCAACGGACTTACTATGACGGATGTGGACATCAATTGTGAAAAAACAGACAATGGTACCAATGTAAATGATGGGGACTACGGCATCGTGTTTGCCGGAGCTATTAATGCAGATCCTGCAAAGACGGCTACATTGACCAGGGTATCCGTCCATGCCGCCGACCTCGACAATATCTATGTCCATACAACCACTCGCAATTTGACCCTGGAAGAATGTTCTATCACCGGGTTAAATCAACAACACGGCAACGAAGATGGCATAGAGTTTTACAACAACGTATTACGTAGTAATATTGTCATTAATAACTGTACTTTCGATAAGAACGGCCGGGCGGGATTGCTCATTAATTGTGCCAGTGGAAGTACTGAATTCAACATAACCAATAATACTTTTACTAATGCTGACAGGGGCTCCGCCGGTCACGGTATATGGCTTTATAGCGGCAATGGTAATAAGGCCATTACTATAGAGGGCAATACTTTTGCCGATAATAAATACAATGGTATTTACAACCCTGGCCCGGATGGTATAAATATTACCCAAAACTCCATGTACAACAATGGAAGTATTGGTATTGACAATGCTGCCAACAGTGGTAATAATGATTTTGAATACAATGAAGGCGATGTTCCTTACATCATATCTTCTGTGCCGTTGAGTGGCGACGATTACACGGTAACTTTTTCACTTCCAGCTTTTTGTACCAATTGTGATGTCGAATTTTTTACCAATGATCCGGACGACGCCATGTTTCAGGGCCGCACCTATGCCCAAACGGAGACTGGTTTGGCTTCCGGAACCCATACCGCCACGGTGAATAGCGGTGGCAATAACACCGGATTCTGGACCGCTACTTTGAAGAGTAACACGCACAATGGATCGGTATCTGAGTACAGCTTCCAGGCAGCGATCAATCCGGTTGGTCCGGGTTGTGTAGCGGCAGGCATTCGCTTGTGGCTACGTGGCGATGATGTAGCTTCCGGTAACATATATACCGGTGGTGGCTGGAGTGATTTTTCCGGAAACAACTATGATTTTACTCTGGGCGGAAGTGATCCCAATCGGGTTGACGGTGGTTTGAACTTCAACCACTATGTGGACTTTGATGCCAATGATCACCTCTATCAGCCCAGCTTCGTCTCCTTCTTTACATCGGGCGAGGTTTTTTCTGTTTTACAGGCAAGAGCAAGTACAGGAGGACATGCTTACAACTTTGGCGGACAATCCAATAACCACTACCGAACGGTAGATACATACGAATCGTTTGGTACCAATGACCGGAAGGGGTGGCGGAATTCTAACAATGCCGTCCTCGATGGATCGGGTGTTGTAGTAACTCCGGCCCCTCTCTTTGATCCCACTGAATGGAATTTTTATAACGTTTCTGCCGATGGAGTGGCCAATAACTGGAAGGCCTTCTTTAACGGCTTCCAAAAAGTAAATGATGCCTCCAATGTGGCCAACTTTGGTGATACCTATAGCCGTATCGGCCACGGTGATGCCAGCTATTTTAATGGAAATGTTTCGGAAGTCGTGCTCTATAACCGTGCACTAACTGCTGCTGAGCGCCAGCGCGTAAATAGCTACCTGGCCATTAAGTATGGTATCACGATGGACCAAACCAACGCAACAGACTATCTGGCCGGCGATGGAAGTGTTGTTTGGCCGGCAGGCGGCGGCTACGATAACGACATTGCCGGTATTGCACGAGATGACTGCCAGGCATTGAATCAAAAACAGTCCTTATCGATCAACGACGATGCTTTTGTCACCATCGGCCTTGGCGAAGTAGCAGCCGATAATGCTTCAAATGCCAATACTTTTGGTGCAGATAAGAGCTTCCTGCTTTGGGGTAATGATGATGCTATTTTGGCACTGCAATTTACCGAGTTACCGGCTGCAGCCAATGCGGGCAACCAACGCCTGACCAGAGAATGGAAAGTTAAGGAAACCGGAAGTGTTAGTAACCTTGTAGTAAAAGCAGGTACTGACAATTTTACCATTCCCGGAGGCGCTTCCAATATCGAAATGTATGTAGATACCGATGGTGATGGTGATTTTTCAACTGGTTCTCCTACCATTCTTGCGGCAAATGACTTTACGGATGGTGTAGCCACCTTCACCGGCGTCGATCTGGACGATAATGATGTATTCACCTTTGGTTGGTTCCAGATTGCACCGGGTTGTGTCGGTGGTGGCTTGAAGGTATGGCTGAAAGGGGATGAAGGCATCACCCAGGAAACCGGTGTGGCCAGTTGGGCCGACCAAAGTGGAGCTGGCAATGATGTGATTCAGGCGACCACCAGTCGTCAGCCATTGTATAACGAAAATGCTGTCAACTTTAACCCGGCTCCGGAATTTGATGGTTCTAACGATTTCCTGCGCAATGCTTCTATTGACGGAGGATCAAGCAATGGAACCAATTCAAGGGAGGTGATTGTTGTAACCGGCGGTTTAACCAATATTAATAGAACCATTTGGAACTACGGGCACCATCCGGATCAACGAAGTCTGCAGCTTTGGAACCGGGAAACCAATAGATTTTGGACTCGATCCAATGGTTCCACAGCTACAAATGCTAGTAAATATTATACCAAAGCCAATCAAAATGATGTCGGTGTTCTTTCCTTGCGAAACGAGGATGGTGACAATATGAGTAATTTTATTTTACGACAAGATGGCAATGAATTGCCAAATTCAGCATCCAATACAAGATCGACTAACCTCACAACTGCTGAACTACATATTGGGGTACATGAAGCGAACAACACAGCATTAAATAGTTATTATCAGGGCCCGATTACCGAGTTTATCTTATACGAAAACCCCTTGACTGCCACCGATCGGCAGAAAGTAGAAAGCTACCTGGCCATTAAATATGGCATCACTTTGGCAACAGACTATCTGGCCGGTGATGGAAGTACCATCCGTGTACTTGGTGGTGGTTTTGACCATGATATTGCCGGTATTGGCCGGGACAATTGCCAGGAACTCAATCAAAAACAATCCAGGTCAGTGAATGAGGATGCCGTTGTAACCATGGGATTGGGAGCAATTGCTGCTACCAATGCGTCTAATGGTAATACCTTTCCAACAGATCGCAGTTTTATGCTTTGGGGAAATAATGACGGGGATTTGAGTGCTGATGCCACCGCACCACCTTCTGATAATATTATCCCTGCTTTGTCTACCCCAAGCCTTCAGGGATTGAATGCTTGGATGAAGCGTCGGTGGTTGATTGCAGAGAAAAATACCGTAGGAACAGTAAAAGTGCGTTTTCAGTTTTCCAGCTTTTCCAATGCCTATTTGCTTACGGCCAGTGATGCTGCATTTACTAATGATGTGACCTACACTGCATTGACCCAGGTTGGTGATGACTGGGAAGGCACTTATGATTTTTCAGATGGTGAATACTTTACGCTTGCCGGTATTCAAACGGCACCGGGTTGTGTAGTATCGGATTTACAACTTTGGTTAAGAGCTGATAATGGATTGACGGTTGATGGTTCTCTAAATGCGACCAACTGGGTAGATCAATCCGGCAATTCCCGCAATGCGGACATAATTATTGGTGATCCTCAACGATTGGATGCAAGCTTAAATTACAATCCCGTGATTGACTTTGATGGCAATGATCATTTAAGGTTTACCTCAAGTCCTTTTGTTAACGGGTTTACCGCAGCGGAAGCCATTGTTGTCGTAAAGGATGATGTTTATAATGCCTGTAATTGTGGACACCCATACGATTTTGGAGGATCTTCCAGAGGTTACCATTATACTTGGGGGAACGCAAATATTTATCAGGGGTCTTTTACCAATAACCGGCTTGGGTTTAATCCTTTGGCAAATACCATTATAGATGGGAAACCGGGAGTGGCTTCCATTATCGGAGATCCAGTGGATACCCGCAACTGGAATATCTACGGAACACATGGTACGACCAATGATTGGGGGGTTCAATTTAACGGAAACTTTAAGGCATTGACGAGTACCAATACGTTCAATACCAGTTTAGCAGCCGGTAATGAGCATATTGGCGCCGTTAGTGGTACAGCTTTTAATGGAGATATTGCCGAGGTGATTTTATACAATAGAGTATTGACTACAAACGAGCGACAGAAAGTCAACTCCTATCTGGGGGTTAAATATGGCCTGACATTAGGGCATAATTACCTCGCAGGAAATGATACCATTATTTGGGATTTAGCTCAAAATCCGGCTTTCAACAATGATATTGCCGGGATAGGCCGGGATAACTGCCAGAATTTATCACAAAGGCAATCGAAATCAATTAGTGACGATGCCCTTCTAACCATGGGGTTGGGTAGTCTCGCTGTTGACAATAAGTCAAATCCAAATGTATTTACCAATGATGGAGGTTTCATGCTTTGGGGAAATAATAATGGCATTATTGATGTAGACACAGCGGCCTTGCCAGGTACTTCCCCTGCTACACTTAACGTTTGGCTGGATCGCAAATGGTTGATCCAGGAAACAACTGAAGATCCGGTGGGGAGTGTAAGAACACGGTTTGAATATTTTCGATTTTCTAATGTTCATTTAGTGACTGCCGATGATGCTGCTTTTACCACTAATGTAACTTATACTCCGCTGACTCAGGTGGGTGCCAATTGGGAAGGAGACTACGATTTTGCTGATGGGCAGTATTTTACCATTGCTGGTAAGCTTACAGCTCCTGGGTGTGTACCTCTTGACCTGGTGGCGTGGTATAAAGCTGATGTAGCGATACCGGTTGGAACCAGCTGGGAAGACCTCAGTGGCAATAATAATGATGCCGGAGTGGATGGAATTGCACCGATCTTGGAACAGAGTATTGCCAACTTTAATCCGGCATACGATTATAGTGGTGGATTTACACTGCTACCAAATTTCTATCCACTACAATCCTCTTATCCTTATGAGGTCTTCTTTGTAAATACACAGGAAGCACCAGGGGGTAATCTAGATCTTTGGTCTAATGATATGGCTCCTGGTGGATGTAGTGCCAATCCGACAGTGTTTAGTAATGGTTATGTTGATGGCACGAGTGATTTGACTGCTGATCCAGACATCATGTTGTACCAGCCCAATATTATAAATGTCAATCGTACAGCTGGGGCCGTGGGCACTTCCTCTACCAATGGTGGTTCGATACGTACCAATACCAACTTGGGACATGCTGCTACCTTGACTGGCCTTAACCGAAATAGATTGGGTGGAAGGCATGATGGAAACTGTGTAAGCAGACCAAATATCAATGCCCAAATTAGTGAGGCAATTTATTACAATGGACCGCTAACCGATGTTGACCGACAAAAAATCAATTCCTATCTGGCAATAAAATATGGCATTACCTTGGAACAGGATGCCGTACCACTGGATTACCTGGCGGGAGATGCTACGGTAATATGGGATGCTACAAACTTCGGTTCCTTCACGAATGATGTTGGAGGTATCGGCAGGGACGATTGCCAGGGGCTAAATCAAAAGCAATCCAGGTCAATCAACAGTGGCGCCATTTTGACCATTGGCAATGGAGACATTGATACTTCCAACTTCATCAATACGGGCAGCTTTGTTAATGACGAAAGTTTTCTCTTATGGGGAAATAATGGAGGCGCCGTTGATGCCGATTCTCTACCGTTGCCAGCTGGAGCTCCTGTAGGTGTCAACAATTGGTTGGAACGCAAATGGCTGGCACAAGAAAAAGGTGAGGGTGCATTAGGAACCATTCTAGCTAGATTTGGATATACTCAATTCTCAAATTTATATCTGGTCACGGCATCAGATTCCGCATTTACTGTGGATGTCACTTATACGGCCATGAATGACTTGGGAGAAGAAGGCTGGGAAATTGCCTATGATTTTGTAGATGAAGAGTACTTCACTCTGGCTGGGTATATCGTTTCGCCAGGATGTGTTGCAGCGAATTTGCAACTGTGGCTAAAAGCTGATTATAACTCTCCTGATGAAGATGGAACCTTGTTCACCTGGGATGTTTTTGGAGGCAATCCCGACTTCGAATTTGCCTATACCAACTCAGATCCACAATTTCAGGATGGCGTATTGAACTTTAATCCGGTAGTTAATTTTGATGGAAATGATTATTTCAGGACTGATCCATCTAGTGGAACCCTCAATTATACGAGTGATTTTACAGCCGGAGAAGTTTTGACTGTGGTTCGAACTACAGCAAACAATGGATCTCCTTACGACTTTGGAGGTAATAGTAATACCCATTATATTCATACCAATACATATCTCTACAACGATTTTGGAACTACGGTTCGAAAAAGCTGGCATCCACAAACTTTGGCGGTTTTAGAGGGCGGTGGTACGGTCACCGGTCCACCGGTGGATGTGACTGAATTTCAGATTTTTCATAGTTATAGTGCTCCAGGAGATTGGGCATCTGGATTTAATGGCGATTTCGCTTATACGAGCAGTTCTAATGTGGTCAGTTTTGCGTCAGGAGCTGGAGGTAATTACATTGGTGCAGGAGCAGGGTACGTTATGAACGGAGATATTGGTGAGGTAATACTATATGATCGAAAATTAAAAGATGAGGAAAGGCAAAGAGTAGTTTCCTACCTCGCCATTAAATACGGTATTGAATTGACAAATGACTACTTAGCCGGTGATGGGGCGACTGTCTGGACTACCGGTGGCGGTTACGATAATGATATAGGTGGTATAGGTCGTGACGATTGCCAAACGCTCAATCAAAAACAATCCAAATCAATCAATGCAGATGCTTATGTAACGATTGGAAATGTTGATATCGACACGTCGAATGCAGCGAATGGCAATGCCTTTGCCGCAGATCAGAGCTTCATGCTTTGGGGCAATAACGATGGTGTGAAGGGATTTGTAACCCCGTTGACGGGAACCATGCTCAGCCGTATGGATCGCGTCTGGAAAGTAGAAGAGACTGGTACTGTTGGTACCGTGAAGGTTCGGGTTCCTTTTTCTAATATCAATTCCTTTGCATTGGTACGCAGTACTGATGAAACTTTTGATAATACGGATGAGCAGGTAGCAATGACCTGTGATGGCACCTATTGCTGGGCATCAATCGATTTTGCGGATGGTGATTATTTCACCTTCGCAGGTATGGTGGAAATGCCATTTTCTTCCAATTTTAATGATCAGTTTGACGGTTTAGTTGCCGTGCAACCAGAAATTCCACCTACCCGTTGTAATCCCAATTTCTGGGATCGGGAAGCTTTGTTTGAAAACACCTACACAGGAGGTCCTGGCGACAAAATGACCCCTGGTGTAAGTGGCAATGAAACAACCCATCTAGCCGATGTGGACAATGATGGTGACCTGGATATTGTCTGGGTTTGGGATAGTGGTATGGCCAATACTGCAGCGGCCGGAATTTATATCTGGAAAAATAACGGCGATGGTACTTTTGAAACCTCCGCAACCACCTATATCGGAAGCTTAACTGCCGATGAATTGGCTGCCGGTTCCAATAACATTGGGCCTGGTGGGGTGACTTCTACTGAAAGCACCCACATGGCGGATGTAAACGGTGATGGGAATGTAGATTTGGTCTGGATGTTTGAAAGCTTTAATAAGATATACACCTGGCTCGGTAATGGTAATGGCACCTGGGAAGACGCAGCCATCGTCACCGAAGGGTTTACCGGAGGTGTAGGCAATAAAATTACTCCGGGTATCACTGCCAATGAAAGTACCTTCCTGGTAGATGTGAATACCGATGGGATCCTGGATCTGGCTTGGGTCTATGATCGTGGTGCTGTAAATATTGGCGGCATTTATATATGGTATGGAAACGGCGACGGTACCTGGCAAACGGAAGCGGTAGTGGATATCGGTAACTTTACTACCGGGGCACCCGGTCACTGGATGGGCGGCCAAAGTACCAATGAAAGCACCCACATGGCCGACTTCACCAATGATGGTATTGTCGATATCATGTGGTTGTGGAACTCCAGTCGGGTTTCCTATGTATGGGCCGGTAAGGGAGATGGGACCTTTGAACATGCAGCGATCGTAAAAAGTGGTTATGATGGCGGCCCCACAAATGATTTCAATATTGGCTATTCAGCCAATGAAACAACGCATATTACCGATGTAGATAATGATGGGAATTTAGACATCGTTTCCACTTATGACGCGGCGCTTAATCCAGCCCTAGCCGGGGTTTACATCTGGTATGGACTTGGCGATGGAACTTTTGAAACTACCGCAAAAGCAGACAAAGGAGCATTGACCTACGATGGTGTCTTTAACGGTACCGGAGGCGCTACTGCGATTGCTTTGGGTGGTCAAAGTGCTACCGAAGCCAGCCATATTGCCGACTTAAATGGTGACGGTGCCGTTGATATCATGTGGTTGTACGAAGCGAACAATTCCTCTCATATTTGGCTATCCACTGATGAAGACGAAGATGGCATCAGCGACAATACCGATGATGATGATGACGGTGATGACATTGCCGATGTAGATGATGATTGTGAAAGCCCAGGCGGTGTGATTACTGACCTGGCATTATGGCTGCGGTCAGACGAAGGTACCAGCACCACTACCACCGGTAGTACTCTGGAACTATGGAATGATCAGGGGCCTGAGGGATACAACGCCAGTCAGCCAACAGTGGGCGAAAGACCTACTTATCAGGCCGATAGTGCCAATCTTTTCAACTTTAACCCGGTGATTAAGTTTACCGGCAGTAAAGATTTGGTCAACAACTGTATGCCAGCCTTGGATGATGAGAATTATACCATTTTTACGGTAACCCGTAAAGATGGGTCGAGTACCTGGGGTGGATTGTTCTCCCAAAACCTCAGTGGTAATGCGGGGCAACCGGCAACAACCTACATTTTGAGTTCTAATGATGTTGGATTAAATGGGATCAATCAAAATAGTATCAATGTTAGTGTGACCGATCCGGTTACCGGACAGATTCTAATTCGCAATACCGGGGATACAGGCGATCTTACGATCTCCATGAATGGAGAATCCGCCACTGCTACGGGAGCCTATCCTGGAAATCCAACTGGTGCTGTGAAGGGGTATTACGTGGCTCGTCACAATGCAACGCTGTCTCAATCCCTGGTTGGTAATATGGCAGAGATTATTGCTTACCGTAGTTCACTGACCACAGAAGAGATCAACCAGGTTGAGACCTATCTGGCTGTGAAATACGGATTGAGTCTGAATCACAATTATGTGAATTCAAGTAACGATACCTTGTGGAATATTGTCACCAATGCTGCTTACTCTAATGATATTGCAGGATTAGGTCGCGATGATATTTCGACTTTATACCAAAAGCAATCAAGAAGCATTGAAACAGATGCCCTGGTTACGATGGGAAATGGGTCAACCATTGAAGTAGATAACCTTTCAAATAATACAGAAATCGACGATGATCAAAGTTATTTGATCTGGGGTAATGACGATGGCGCTTTTACTACCTGGGAAAATACCAATACCATTTCTGGCTACAGCCGCATCACCCGGACCTGGAATGTGGCGGAGACAGCAACGGCAATTGGTCCTGTCAAGATTCGTGTGCCGGATGATGGTAGTAGCTTGTCGGTAACCTTGCCCACCGAAATTGGAAGTGTGTACTTCCTGGTGGACGATGATGGAGATTTTACCAATGGTGGCGCTACGGCTGTAGAGATGTCTATGGTGGATACCAACTGGGAAATAGACTACGACTTTAGTGACGGCGAGTACTTTACCTTTGCTATTTCCTGTCCTCCACTTACGATTGATGCTCAACCCATGAGTTTGGATGCTTGTCCCGGAGAAAGTGTTGACTTTATCGTAGAAGCAACAGGTAGCAATGTTACCTATCAGTGGCAGGAGGACCAGGGCGGTGGATTTGCCGATTTGGTCGGAGAAACGGACGATACATTGAGTATTATTCCTGGCGGAGAGTATGGTTACCAGGTAATCCTGATCGATGACTGTGGTCAAACGGATACTTCTGATGTAGCAAATGTGGCCTTTTTGGAACAACCTACGGTAACTTCTGATCCTGCAAATTTCACAGCATGTGAAGGCAATGACGCATTGTTCAGTGCCAGTGCCACCGGTGAAGGTATCACCTATCAGTGGCAGGAAGATCAAGGCGGTGGATTTGCAGACCTGGCGGGACAAAATGCCAGTTCATTAACACTAAGTGCAGTAACAGCGGCGATGGATAACTATACCTACCGGGTAGTTGTAAGCGGCACCTGTACTCCGAATGATACGTCAGCTGTGGTCACTTTGACAGTGAATACAGCTCCGACTATTGCTACGCAACCCGTCAATACAACCGTATGTGCAGGCGAAACAGCCACTTTTACTGTAGATGGCGGTATGGGCGTTACCTATCAGTGGGAACGCAGTACCAATGGAGGAACCAGCTGGAGTCCATTGGGTGGCGCTACGGCTGATAGCTATACCACTCCGGTTAATTCCGCGATCAATAATGGATATTTATACCGCGTACAGGTTACCCAACCTGGTTGTAGTACAGTCACTTCTGATGAGGTGCTCCTAACGGTTGAAGGACCACTGGTGATCAATACCGATCCGGTCAGTCAAACGATTTGTGCTGGTGAAGATGTAACCTTCAGCGTAACTGCCGATGGTGGGGCCGGTACTTTGGCTTACCAATGGCAGGTGGACGATGGTGGCGGATTTAATGACCTGGTTGGCGAGACGAATAGCACCTTGAATTTAACCAGTGTTACGAATGCCAATAATGGCTTCGAATACCAGGTGATCGTCAGTACGGGAGCGTGTGCGGCAATGACTTCAGCCGCAGCTACTTTGACGGTAGAAGGACCACTAGTAATCAGTGTCGACCCGACCAGTGAGACGATCTGTGCGGGAGAAGATGTGAGCTTCAGTGTAACAGCTGATGGTGGCGCGGGCACCCTGTCGTACCAATGGCAGGTGGACGAAGGCAGCGGATTCAATGACCTGGTTGGCGAGACGAATAGTACATTAGCATTAACGAGTGTAACCAATGCCAATAATGGCTTCCAATACCAGGTGATTGTGAGCACGGGAGCGTGCGCAGCGGTGACTTCTGCTGCCGCAACATTGAGTGTTGAAGGCCCGTTGGTAATCAATACTGATCCGGCCAGCGAGACGATCTGTGCGGGTGAGGATGTGACCTTCAGCGTAACTGCTGATGGCGGTTCGGGCACCTTGGCATACCAGTGGCAGGTGGACGAAGGCAGTGGCTTCAATGATCTGGTGGGTGAAACCAATAGTACGTTGAATTTAACCAGCGTCACCAATGCCAATGATGGCTTCGAATACCAGGTGATTGTAAGTACAGGAGCGTGTGCTGCGGTAACCTCTGCAGTGGCGACCTTGACGGTAGAAGGCCCAATTGCGATAAGTGTAGATCCTGCCAGCCAGACCATCTGTGCGGGTGAAGATGTGACCTTCAGCGTAACTGCTGATGGTGGTTCGGGCACTTTGAGCTACCAATGGCAGGTGGATGAAGGCAGCGGCTTTAATGATCTGGTTGGCGAGACGAATAGTACGTTGAGTTTGACCAGCGTAACCAACGCCAATGATGGCTTCCAATACCAGGTGATTGTTAGCACGGGAGCGTGCGCAGCGGTGACTTCTGCTGCCGCAACATTGAGTGTTGAAGGCCCGTTGGTAATCAACACTGATCCAACCAGCGAGACGATTTGTGCGGGTGAGGATGTGACCTTCAGCGTAACTGCTGATGGCGGTTCTGGCACCTTGGCATACCAGTGGCAGGTGGACGAAGGCAGTGGCTTCAATGACCTGGTTGGCGAGACGAATAGTACCTTGAATTTAACCAGTGTCACCAATGCCAATAATGGCTTCCAATACCAGGTGATCGTTAGCACGGGAGCGTGTGCGGCAGTCACATCGGCAACAGCCACTTTGACCGTCGAAGGACCACTGGTCATCAGCGTTGATCCGGCCAGTGAAACGATCTGTGCGGGAGAAGATGTGAGCTTCAGTGTGACAGCTGATGGTGGCGCGGGCACCCTGTCGTACCAATGGCAGGTGGACGAAGGCAGCGGATTCAATGACCTGGTTGGCGAGACGAATAGTACCTTGAATTTAACCAGTGTCACCAATGCCAATAATGGCTTCCAATACCAGGTGATCGTTAGCACGGGAGCGTGTGCGGCAGTCACATCGGCAACAGCCACTTTGACCGTCGAAGGACCACTGGTAATCAGCGTTGATCCGGCCAGTGAAACGATCTGTGCGGGAGAAGATGTGAGCTTCAGTGTGACAGCTGATGGTGGCGCGGGCACCCTGTCGTACCAATGGCAGGTGGACGAAGGCAGCGGATTCAATGACCTGGTTGGCGAGACGAATAGTACCTTGAATTTAACCAGTGTCACGAATGCCAATAATGGCTTCGAATACCAGGTGATCGTCAGTACGGGAGCGTGTGCGGCAATGACTTCAGCCGCGGCTACCTTGACGGTAGAAGGACCAATTGTAATTAGTGTCGACCCGACCAGTGAGACGATCTGTGCGGGAGAAGATGTGAGCTTCAGTGTCACAGCTGATGGCGGCGCGGGCACCTTGTCGTACCAATGGCAAGTTGATGATGGCGGTGGCTTTAGTGACCTGGTTGGCGAGACGAATAGTACATTAGCATTAACCAGTGTTACCAATGCCAATGATGGCTTCCAATATCAGGTGATTGTTAGTACAGGAGCGTGTGCCGAGGTAACCTCCGCAGCGGCGACTTTAACCGTTGAAGGACCAATTACCATTAGTACGCAGCCTGAAGATGAGGGTGTTTGTGACGCTCAAAATGCCACCTTTAGTGTGGTTGCTGATGGCGGATCAGGAACACTTGCTTACCAATGGCAACAAAGCACCGATGGCGGAAGCAACTGGAGCAATATGCCGGGCGAGACCAGTGCAACCCTGACTTTATTTGCGGTTGTTGATGCCATGAATGGTTATCAGTACCGGGTCATGATTAGTACTGGAGCTTGTAGCGCTGTTACTTCAGATGTAGCAACTTTAACAGTAGAAGGCCCAATTGCTGTATCGCAGCAACCGATGAGTGAAACGGTTTGCTCTGGAGAGGATGTGACTTTTGAAATCGTGGCCAGTACGCCTAATGGTACAATCGCTTATCAATGGTATCGCAGTACCAATGGTGGTGGAACTTATACAGCTCTGGCTGGAGAAACCGGCAGTACGCTGAGTTTGACTTCCGTTACCACTTCGATGAGTGGTTATCGTTACCGGGTAGGGTACAGTACTGGTGCATGTTCTGAGCAGCAGTCGAGTGTGGCCATTCTTACCGTTGAAGGTCCGATAGCCATCACCGTACAACCACAGGATAAGGATATTTGCGAAGGTGATGACGTGACCTTTAATGTTACGGCCAATGCCGGTTCAGGAACGCTGAGTTATCAGTGGCAAGTGAAAGATTCTGGAGGACCAACCTGGGCTGACCTGGTAGGAGAGACCAGCGCTTCCTTTACGATCAGTGGAGCGACTGTGGCTCTTGATGGCAATGAATATCGCGTATTACTAAGTTCGGGAGCTTGTGCAGAAATCAGCTCTGATAGTGCATTATTGAATGTAAGTTCTGGATTTACCATTGATGAACAGCCAATGGATGTAGCTGGCTGTGTTGGAGAGACAGTGCAATTCAGCATTGACGTTTCCGGTGGCGGCGTGAGTTATCAATGGCAAGTAAGTACCAATGGTGGCTCTACCTGGAATCCTATTTCATTGGCGACAGCCAGTACCCTGAACTTGACGAATATCCAAAGCAGTCAAAATAACAATCAGTACCGGGTATTGATTGATGGTGGCTCATGCGGTATGGCTACTTCCGATGAAGTGACTCTGACCGTTGAGGGACCAATCATGATCACCACCCAGCCGACCAGTGTGACCCAATGTGCGGGTACCGATGTGAGCTTTACTGCTGCCGGTACCGCGGGTGCTGCTACTCCCGGTTATCAGTGGGAAGAAAGCACCGATGGCGGCAGCAACTGGAATCCGGTTGTTGGAGCTACTACGGGCACGCTAAATATTACAGGTATCACTGCCGGAATGGATGGCAATCTATACCGGATGGCAGTAAGCACTACGCATTGTGCTACGGTTTACACCAATATTGTCACGCTTTCAGTGGACGGTCCGGTAAGCATCGATACTGATCCGGATGATCTGACGGTGTGTGTAACGGAGATGGCAGAATTTGCTGCAGCTGCTACCAATGCCGGAAATGGTGGATTGATTTACCAATGGCAGGTGAGTAGCGATAATATTTCCTTTGCGGACATTAGCAATGGGGCGGTTTATGCCGATGTTACTACTGATACCCTGACTGTAATTGATGTTACCGGACTGGATGGCATGTATTACCGACTGGAAGTTCAAGGTGGCGTATGTGATCCTGTGTATTCCAACAGTGCTCAATTGACGGTTGATAATTCCAGCCCAAGTGGTAGCGCCGGTAGTGATGAAACGATATGCGGGTACTTAGGAGTAACCTATGACCTGGCTGATGCATCTGTTCCCCCTTCGTTTGCTGATGGAGCCCTTTCCTGGACATCCAGCGGAAGTGGTAGTTTCAATAATGCCAATATCATTCATCCGGTGTATACGCCAACTGCGGCAGATATTTCTGGTGGAAGTGTGTCGCTTGTTCTGGTGGTCTCAGGTACCGGCAACTGTTCCGGTAATCTGGTACAGGATGAAATGGAATTGACCTTTGATGTAGCCAATGCACCGACCGTTAATGCCGGTCCGAATATTCTGGTTTGTACCAATGATTTACCCATTGACTTCTCGATGCTTGATGTTCCTCCGGTTGCCACCAATGGTACCGTCACCTGGACCAAGCCGGGTAGTGTAACGGGTACTTTCAATAATCCAAACCTGATCACTCCGATTTTCACACCATCGATGGCTGATATCAGCAATAATAGTGTGACGTTAACCATGACCGTGCAAGGTTCTGGAGGAGCATGTTCTGGCGTACAGCTTTCCGATGCAATCACTATTTCCTTTACCGGTGATAATGTATTAAGTGCCGAGCTCAGTACTAGTGATCCTAGTACGATTTGTTCGGGAGATTCTGTGGAGGTGGTCATTGATATAGTTGGAGGAACACCTCCTTACAATGTCGCCTACACGGATGGAACCAACCAGTTCATGATCAATGATTATGACAATGGCTCTACCTTTGCATTGAGTCCGACAACAAATGTGATTTATGAATTGGTTTATGTTGAAGATGCCATCAACTGTCCAAGTATTACCGTAAGCGGTATTGTACCGGTGACTGTGGAGGGGCCAGTTTCTATTGTTACGGCTCCTGTTGATTCCACCATTTGTGCCGATAATAATGCGAGCTTTTTTGTAGTTGCCTCGGAGGGCAATGGAGGTTCGCTAGGGTATCAATGGGAAGTAAGTAGTGATGGAGGTTCCTCTTGGAATAATATTACGGATGGAGGTATTTACAGCGGCGCTAATAGCGACTTATTGTCGTTAACCGGCGTGCCGGCTTCCATAGATGGTTATCAATACCGAGTACAAGTGGGTACTACTGAATGTAGTACGGTGGTTTCTGATACCGCAACATTGAATGTGGAAGGACCAATTGCTATTTCCATGCAACCAGGTGATTCCACTATTTGTGAAGCTGGAAGTGCCAGCTTTACAGTGATTGCAAGCGGTGGCAGTGGTACGTTGATTTATCAATGGGAAGAAAGTACGGATGGAGGTTCCAACTGGTCGCCAATTAGTAATGGCGGTATTTACAGTGGAGCCACTACCGATACCCTGATGCTCACCAGTGTGGCTACCACCAATGATGGCTATCAATACCGAGTGCAGGTTAGTACAGGGGCCTGCAATGCAGTTGTTTCGAGTACCGCCACATTAGGCGTCGAAGGTCCGATTGATATTTCGGCAGATCCGTCGCCGGACACAATTTGTGCAGGTGATAATACCAGCTTTACTGTGACGGCAACCGGTGGAAGTGGTTCGATATCCTATCAATGGGAAGAAAGTACGGATAGTGGTTCAAGTTGGAATACCATCGTGGATGCTGGCATTTACAGTGGAGCCACAACAAGTACCCTCACCCTTACGGCTGTTCCGGCGATGAATAATGGTTATTTGTACCGGGTACAGGTGGGTACAAACGCTTGTAGCCCTCAGCCTTCATCGGATGTAGCATTGACGGTCAACAGTGTAAACCTTACTGGATTGACATTGAGTCTTGCCAATGAATGTGGTGATGACGAGGTCACCGCTACGCTAACGGGTAGCTTGGCAGATGATACCTATAACCTGGTATATGATCTCTCCGGGGCCAATTCGGCTACCGGTGAAACTGCGATGGTGACAACATCGGGTGGCAGCGGTTCTTTTGTGATTCCTTTCGCTGATTTTCCAAATAATGGTACCACAACAGTCACCATTACCAATATCACTGCTCAGTCTACTAGTTGCAGTGAAGGTAGTTTGTCAATTAGTGCCAACACCGATGTCGGAGATTGTGATGTTTTGCTGCCGCTGAAAGTATTTCTGCAAGGACCTTACGTCATGTCCGAACACCTGATGCATGACTCCCTGAGGGCAAAGGGTTTGCTTCCATTAGAAGAGCCATACACAGATCTTGGGTTCACTCATCTGGGCGGCGGCGGAGAAACCGTAATGCCGACTATGTTTGATCTGCCGGTAAATCCTGAAGATGCCATTGTGGATTGGATTTTCATTGAGTTGAGAGATGCAAGTAATCCTGCCAATGTCCTGGCTACTCGTACTGCTTTATTACAAAGAGATGGCGACATAGTTGACACTCAAGGTGAGGCAATGATTCGGTTTGCCATAGATCATGGAGATTATTTTGTTGCCATCAGGCATAGGAATCACCTTGCTGCCATGACTAAGGCAGTACGGAGCCTTAGCAACACCAGCACCTTGATCGACTTCCGAAATACGAGTACCGAAAATAATGGACTTCATGCCCAGAAAGAAGTGGAGACCGGAGTAATGAGTCTGTGGGCAGGAAATGCAGATCATAACGATCGCATCATTTATGTCGGTGCCGGGACGGATGTCACTGCACTATCAACCACCGTATTGCTGGATCCGGGTAATGTAGGCGTTTATTCAAGCTCCTATCCCGTGCAAAAGTATGATCCTTCAGATTTAAATATGGATGGTAAAGTAGTTTACGTGGGGGCCGGTACCGACCAAACGGTGATTTCCCTCAATGTTTTGCTACATCCTGCTAATACCAGTTTCAGCCAATCTGAGCCAATTATAGAGCAACTTCCTTGATTTTTTAACACATAAAAAAGCCTGGGAAGTTGCTCAGGCTCCTTTTTGAAAAAATTCAAATTAGTAATACCATGAAACTGAAAATTTACTCTTTGCCCATAATATTCCTGCTGCTGTTGGCCGGACCGAAGATTATGGCCCAGAACATGGACATTTGTGCCTCCGTTTCCGGCAATATTCTGACGTTCACCTACCAGCCGCAGGCTGATTTCACTGCTCCGCCGTTTAACTTCTGGAATAGCCAGTTGATTACTATCCGGTACCCCAATACGGTAACGGTGACCTGGGGAGGGATTATTTCCACCTCTAATTACTCCTGGCAGGCAGATTCGGCCACGCCGGGCATCGGGGTGGACGGTGGTGATGGTTTTATTTACAAGACCTTCATCAGTGCCAATACGCCGATGCAAAACTTTAACAATGGGGTAGATTTTGATGTTTTTAATGTCTCTATTACCCCCAGTGCTAATGTCACTTTTGAGTTGATCACCAATAATGCATGGACCAATGCCAATGCAAAAAATGCGGCTGTCAACAATGCCATTACGGCTAATGAGTTTAATGCTTTTTCTACGACCTGTGGCTCACAAACCTACATCGCTTGTGATGCTTCCACTACAACGATTGCCGGTTCAACTATCTGTTTAGGCGACGATGAAGTGATTACGGTAACAGGAGGCAGCCTGGATGATGGCACGTACACTTTTACTTATGATCTGGGTGCTCCTAATGCCGCTACCGGCTTGACTGGTTCGGTAACGTTAGCCGGAGGAACTGGAACATTGACCGTCGATGCAGGAGATTTAACTACAGCTGCGGCTGCTCAGTCTATTACAATCACTCAAATCGAGGATGTAATGGGTTGTTTACTAACGGGGCTTAGTATTACTGATGACTTTGTCATTAATGCTTTACCAGATGTATCGACGTTGACGATTGTAGCAGACGATATCTGTGTTGGCGATGATGGTAACGTGACGATCACGACCAGCTTAATTGATGGTACTTACGACCTTACCTATGATCTGGCAGCCCCAAATGCGGCAACTGGCTTAACTGCCTCAGTAACTGTTGCTAGTGGCTCGGCAACCATGACGATTCCAGCTGCTAGCTTGAGCAATACAAGTGCTTCGCAAAGTGTAACGGTAACGAATGTAACCGATGGCAATAGCTGTGCTCCAGCTTCAGCCTTGAGTGTAAGCGATGCTTTTGCGATCAATGCCTTACCCGATGTATCTACCTTGACCATTGTAGCAGACGATATCTGTGTGGGTGATGACGGCAATGTAACGATCACGACCAGTTTGGCGGACGGTACTTACGACCTTACCTATGATCTGGCAGCCCCAAATGCGGCAACTGGCTTAACTGCCTCAGTAACTGTTGCTAGTGGCTCCGCCACGATGACGATTCCCGCAGCTAGCTTGAGTAATACCACTGCTTCGCAAAGTGTAACGGTAACGAATGTAACCGATGGCAATAGCTGTGCTCCGGCTTCAGCCTTGAGTGTGAGCGATGCTTTTGCCATTAACGCACTTCCAGATGTATCTACCTTGACCATTGTAGCGGATGATATCTGTGTTGGCGATGATGGCAATGTGACGATCACGACCAGTTTAGCCGACGGCACTTACGACCTTACCTATGATCTGGCAGCCCCAAATGCGGCAACTGGCTTAACTGCCTCAGTAACTGTTGCTAGTGGCTCCGCCACGATGACGATTCCCGCAGCTAGCTTGAGTAATACCACTGCTTCGCAAAGTGTAACGGTAACGAATGTAACCGATGGCAACAGCTGTGCTCCGGCTTCAGCTTTGAGTGTAAGCGATGCTTTTGCGATCAATGCTTTGCCTGATGTATCGACTTTGACGATTGTAGCAGACGATATCTGTGTTGGCGATGATGGTAATGTGACGATTACTACCAGCTTAGTTGATGGTACGTATGACTTTACTTATGATCTGTCTGCCCCGAATGCGGCGACTGATTTGACGGCAAGTGTAACAGTCTCCGGTGGTTCTGGAACCATGACGATTCCAGCCGCTGACTTGACCAATACAGGAGCAGCTCAAACCGTGACCATCACTACGGTTACAGATGGCAACAGCTGTGCTCCAGCCAGCCCACTGAGTGTGAGCGATGCTTTTGCGATCAACGGCTTACCTGATGTATCGACGTTGACCATTGTAGCTGATGATATTTGTGTTGGCGATGATGGCAATGTAACCGTTACGACCAGCTTAGCAGATGGCACGTATGATTTTACTTATGACCTGTCTGCTCCGAATGCAGCGACTGGTTTGACAGCAAGTGTTTCTGTTAGCGGTGGATCAGCCACGATGACGATTCCATCGGCTGATTTGACCAATACGGGAGCTGCTCAAACCGTGACGATTACTACGGTAACCGATGGTAATAGTTGTGCACCAGCCAGCCCATTGAGTGTGAGCGATGCTTTTGCGATCAATGGCTTACCTGATGTAACAACATTGACCATAGTAGCCGATGATATTTGTGTAGGTGATGATGGTAATGTAACGATTACGACCAGCTTAGCAGATGGCACGTATGATTTTACTTATGACCTATCTGCCCCGAATGCAGCAACCGGCTTGACAGCAAGTGTAACAGTCTCCGGTGGATCAGCCACGATGACGATTCCAGCCGCGGACTTGACCAATACGGGAGCAGCTCAAACCGTAACGATTACCACGGTAACAGATGGCAACAGTTGTGCTCCAGCTAGTCCATTGAGTGTGAGCGATGCTTTTGCGATCAACGGTTTACCCGATGTAACAACATTGACCATAGTAGCCGATGATATTTGTGTAGGTGACGATGGTAATGTAACGATTACGACCAGCTTAGCCGATGGTACGTATGATTTTACTTATGATCTGTCAGCGCCAAATGCAGCGACTGATTTAACAGCAAGTGTAACAGTCTCCGGTGGTTCTGGAACCATGACGATTCCGGCGGCTGACTTGACCAATACAGGAGCTTCACAAACAGTGACGATTACCACGGTAACCGATGGTAATAGTTGTGCCCCTGCCAGCCCACTGAGTGTGAGCGATGCTTTTGCAATCAACGGCTTACCCGATGTGTCTACTTTGACGATAGTCGCGGATGATATTTGTGTAGGTGACGATGGTAATGTAACGGTGACCACTAGCTTAGCAGATGGCACTTATGATTTCACTTATGATCTGTCAGCGCCAAATGCAGCGAGTGATTTAACGGCAAGTGTAACAGTCTCCGGTGGTTCTGGAACGATGACAATTCCGGCGGCTGACTTGACCAATACAGGAGCTTCGCAAACAGTGACCATTACTACGGTAACCGATGGTAATAGTTGTGCACCAGCTAGCCCACTGAGTGTGAGTGACGCTTTTGCAATCAACGGCTTACCCGATGTAACAACATTGACCATAGTAGCCGATGATATTTGTGTAGGCGATGATGGCAATGTGACGGTGACCACTAGCTTAGCAGATGGTACGTATGATTTTACTTATGATCTGTCAGCGCCCAATGCGGCGAGTGATTTAACGGCAAGTGTAACAGTCTCTGGTGGTTCTGGAACCATGACGATTCCAGCGGCTGACTTGACCAATACAGGAGCAGCTCAAACCGTGACCATTACTACGGTTACAGATGGTAATAGCTGCGCCCCAGCCAGCCCACTGAGTGTGAGTGATGCCTTTGCAATTAATGGCTTACCCGATGTAACAACATTGACCATAGTAGCTGATGATATCTGTGTAGGCGATGATGGTAATGTGACGGTGACCACTAGCTTAGCAGATGGCACCTATGACTTTACTTATGATTTGTCTGCCCCGAATGCGGCCACTGATTTAACAGCAAGTGTAACAGTCTCCGGTGGTTCTGGAACGATGACGATTCCAGCCGCTGACTTGACCAATACAGGAGCAGCTCAAACAGTGACCATCACCACGGTTACAGACGGTAATAGCTGTGCTCCAGCTAGCCCACTGAGTGTGAGCGATGCTTTTGCGATCAACGGCTTACCCGATGTAACAACATTGACCATAGTAGCCGATGATATTTGTGTAGGTGACGATGGTAATGTAACGATTACGACCAGCTTAGCAGATGGCACGTATGATTTTACTTATGACCTATCTGCCCCGAATGCAGCAACCGGCTTGACAGCAAGTGTAACAGTCTCCGGTGGATCAGCCACGATGACGATTCCAGCCGCGGACTTGACCAATACGGGAGCAGCTCAAACCGTAACGATCACCACAGTCACAGATGGCAATAGCTGTGCACCAGCCAGCCCACTGAGCGTGAGTGATGCTTTTGCAATTAATGGTTTACCTGATGTATCAACTTTAACGATTGTAGCGGATGATATTTGTGTAGGTGACGATGGTAATGTAACGGTGACCACGAGCCTAGCAGATGGCACTTATGATTTCACTTATGATCTGTCTGCCCCGAATGCGGCGAGTGATTTAACAGCTTCAGTCACAGTCTCTGGTGGATCAGCCATGATGACAATTCCAGCGGCTAGCTTAAGTAATACGACAGCTTCACAAACAGTAACCGTAACGAATGTAACCGACGGCAATAGCTGTTCCCCAGCGTCAGCCTTAAGCGTAAGCGATGCTTTTGCGATCAATGCTTTGCCTGATGTATCGACCTTGACAATTGTAGCCGACGATATCTGTGTTGGCGATGATGGTAATGTCACAATCACGACTAGTTTGGCTGATGGTACTTACGACTTTACTTATGACCTGGCTGCGCCAAATGCGGCGACTGGCTTAACTGCCTCAGTAACTGTTGCTAGTGGCTCGGCCACGATGACGATTCCAGCGGCTAGCTTGAGTAATACCACTGCTTCGCAAAGTGTAACGGTAACGAATGTAACCGATGGCAACAGCTGTGCTCCGGCTTCAGCTTTGAGTGTGAGCGATGCCTTTGCCATTAACGCTCTTCCGGATGTATCGACCTTGACGATTGTCGCGGATGATATTTGTGTGGGAGATGATGGTAACGTGACGATCACGACCAGCTTAATTGATGGTACGTATGACTTTACCTACGATTTGGCTGCGCCAAATGCGGCGACTGGTTTGACGGCTTCAGTAACTGTATCAAGTGGCTCGGCCACGATGACGATTCCAGCTGCTAGCTTGAGCAATACCACTGCTTCGCAAAGTGTAACGGTAACGAATGTAACCGATGGCAATAGCTGTTCCCCAGCGTCAGCCTTAAGTGTGAGCGATGATTTTGCCATTAACGCTCTTCCGGATGTATCGACCTTGACGATTGTAGCGGATGATATCTGTGTGGGTGATGACGGCAATGTGACGATCACGACCAGTTTGGCGGACGGTACTTACGACCTTACCTATGATTTGGCTGCCCCAAATGCGGCAACCGGCCTTACTGCTTCAGTAACTGTATCAAGTGGCTCCGCCACGATGACGATTCCAGCGGCTAGTTTAAGCAACACTACTGCTTCGCAGACTGTAACTGTAACCAACGTCACCGATGGCAACAGCTGTTCCCCAGCGTCAGCCTTAAGCGTAAGCGATGCTTTTGCGATCAATGCTTTGCCTGATGTATCCACTTTGACGATTGTAGCAGACGATATCTGTGTTGGCGATGATGGTAATGTAACGATTACTACCAGCTTAGTTGATGGTACGTATGACTTTACCTACGATTTGGCTGCCCCAAATGCGGCGACTGGCTTGACGGCTTCAGTAACTGTATCAAGTGGCTCGGCAACGATGACGATTCCAGCTGCTAGCTTGAGTAATACCACTGCTTCGCAAAGTGTAACGGTAACGAATGTAACCGACGGTAATAGCTGTGCTCCGGCTTCAGCCTTAAGCGTAAGCGACGATTTTGCCATCAATGCTTTGCCTGATGTATCTACCTTGACCATTGTTGCCGACGATATCTGTGTGGGTGATGACGGCAATGTGACGATCACGACCAGTTTGGCGGATGGTACTTACGACTTCACTTACGACCTGGCTGCCCCAAATGCAGCGACTGGCTTGACAGCTTCCGTAACTGTATCAAGTGGCTCGGCAACCATGACGATTCCAGCGGCCAGCTTAAGCAATACAACTGCATCACAAACTGTAACTGTAACGAATGTAACCGATGGCAACAGCTGTTCCCCAGCATCTGCTTTGAGTGTCAGCGATGCCTTTGCAATTAACGCTCTTCCAGATGTATCCACCTTGACCATTGTAGCAGACGATATCTGTGTGGGTGATGACGGCAATGTAACGATCACGACCAGTTTGGCGGACGGTACTTACGACCTTACCTATGATCTGGCTGCGCCAAATGCGGCAACCGGCCTTACTGCTTCAGTAACCGTATCCGGTGGCTCGGCAACGATGACGATTCCCGCTGCTAGCTTGAGTAATACCACGGCTTCGCAAAGTGTAACGGTAACGAATGTAACCGACGGTAATAGCTGTGCTCCGGCTTCAGCCTTGAGTGTGAGCGATGCTTTTGCAATCAATGCCTTGCCAGATGTATCGACCTTGACGATTGTAGCGGATGATATCTGTGTGGGCGATGATGGAAATGTAACGATCACGACCAGTTTAGCGGATGGTACGTATGACTTTACTTATGACCTGGCTGCGCCAAATGCGGCAAGTGGTCTAACGGCTTCCGTAACTGTATCAAGTGGCTCGGCAACCATGACCATTCCAGCTGCTAGCTTAAGCAATACAAGTGCTTCGCAAAGTGTAACGGTAACGAATGTAACGGACGGTAATAGCTGTGCTCCGGCTTCGGCTCTGAGCGTAAGCGATGCTTTTGCGATCAATGCTTTGCCTGATGTATCGACCTTGACGATTGTAGCGGATGATATCTGTGTGGGTGATGATGGTAACGTGACGATCACGACCAGCTTAATTGATGGTACGTATGACTTTACCTACGATTTGGCTGCCCCAAATGCTGCAACAGGTTTAACGGCCTCAGTGACCGTTGCTGGTGGCTCCGCCACGATGACGATTCCAGCGGCTAGCTTAAGCAATACGACAGCTTCGCAGACTGTAACGGTAACGAATGTAACCGACGGCAACAGCTGTGCTCCGGCTTCAGCCTTGAGTGTAAGCGATGCCTTTGCAATTAACGCTCTTCCGGATGTATCCACCTTGACGATTGTAGCGGATGATATCTGTGTGGGCGATGATGGAAATGTAACGATCACGACCAGTTTGGCGGACGGTACTTACGACCTTACCTATGATCTGGCTGCGCCAAATGCGGCAACCGGCCTTACTGCTTCAGTAACCGTATCCGGTGGCTCGGCAACGATGACGATTCCCGCTGCTAGCTTGAGTAATACCACGGCTTCGCAAAGTGTAACGGTAACGAATGTAACCGACGGTAATAGCTGTGCTCCGGCTTCAGCCTTGAGTGTGAGCGATGCTTTTGCAATCAATGCCTTGCCAGATGTATCGACCTTGACGATTGTAGCGGATGATATCTGTGTGGGCGATGATGGAAATGTAACGATCACGACCAGTTTAGCGGATGGTACGTATGACTTTACTTATGACCTGGCTGCGCCAAATGCGGCAAGTGGTCTAACGGCTTCAGTAACCGTTTCTAGTGGAAGTGCCACGATGACGATTCCAGCGGCTAGCTTGAGTAATACCACAGCTTCGCAAAGCGTAACGGTAACGAATGTAACCGATGGCAACAGCTGTGCTCCGGCTTCAGCCTTAAGCGTAAGCGATGCTTTTGCCATTAACGCACTTCCAGATGTATCTACCTTGACCATTGTAGCGGATGATATCTGTGTGGGCGATGATGGCAATGTGACGATCACGACCAGTTTAGCCGACGGCACTTACGACCTTACCTATGATCTGGCAGCCCCAAATGCGGCAACTGGCTTAACTGCCTCAGTAACTGTTGCTAGTGGCTCCGCCACGATGACGATTCCAGCTGCTAGCTTGAGTAATACCACTGCTTCGCAAAGTGTAACGGTAACGAATGTAACCGATGGCAACAGCTGTGCTCCGGCTTCAGCTTTGAGTGTGAGCGATGCCTTTGCCATTAACGCTCTTCCGGATGTATCGACCTTGACGATTGTCGCGGATGATATTTGTGTGGGAGATGATGGTAACGTGACGATCACGACCAGCTTAATTGATGGTACGTATGACTTTACCTACGATTTGGCTGCGCCAAATGCGGCGACTGGTTTGACGGCTTCAGTAACTGTATCAAGTGGCTCGGCCACGATGACGATTCCAGCTGCTAGCTTGAGCAATACCACTGCTTCGCAAAGTGTAACGGTAACGAATGTAACCGATGGCAATAGCTGTGCTCCGGCTTCAGCCTTAAGCGTAAGCGATGCTTTTGCGATCAATGCTCTTCCTGATGTATCCACCTTGACCATTGTAGCTGATGATATCTGTGTTGGCGATGACGGCAATGTGACGATCACGACCAGTTTGGCGGACGGTACTTACGACCTTACCTATGATCTGGCTGCGCCAAATGCGGCAACCGGCCTTACTGCTTCAGTAACCGTATCCGGTGGCTCGGCAACGATGACGATTCCCGCTGCTAGCTTGAGTAATACCACGGCTTCGCAAAGTGTAACGGTAACGAATGTAACCGACGGTAATAGCTGTGCTCCGGCTTCAGCCTTGAGTGTGAGCGATGCTTTTGCAATCAATGCCTTGCCAGATGTATCGACCTTGACGATTGTAGCGGATGATATCTGTGTGGGCGATGATGGAAATGTAACGATCACGACCAGTTTAGCGGATGGTACGTATGACTTTACTTATGACCTGGCTGCGCCAAATGCGGCAACTGACCTTACTGCTTCAGTAACTGTTGCTAGTGGCTCCGCCACGATGACGATTCCCGCTGCTAGCTTGAGTAATACCACAGCTTCGCAAAGCGTAACGGTAACGAATGTAACCGATGGCAACAGCTGTGCTCCGGCTTCAGCCTTAAGCGTAAGCGATGCTTTTGCCATTAACGCACTTCCAGATGTATCTACCTTGACCATTGTAGCGGATGATATCTGTGTTGGCGATGATGGCAATGTGACGATCACGACCAGTTTAGCCGACGGTACTTACGACCTTACCTATGATCTGGCTGCGCCAAATGCGGCAACCGGCCTTACTGCTTCAGTAACTGTTGCTAGTGGCTCCGCCACGATGACGATTCCCGCAGCTAGCTTGAGTAATACCACTGCTTCGCAAAGTGTAACGGTAACGAATGTAACCGACGGTAATAGCTGTGCTCCGGCTTCAGCCTTGAGTGTGAGCGATGCTTTTGCAATCAATGCCTTGCCAGATGTATCGACCTTGACGATTGTCGCGGATGATATTTGTGTGGGAGATGATGGTAACGTGACGATCACGACCAGCTTAATTGATGGTACGTATGACTTTACCTACGATTTGGCTGCGCCAAATGCGGCGACTGGTTTGACGGCTTCAGTAACTGTATCAAGTGGCTCGGCCACGATGACGATTCCAGCTGCTAGCTTGAGCAATACCACTGCTTCGCAAAGTGTAACGGTAACGAATGTAACCGATGGCAATAGCTGTGCTCCGGCTTCAGCCTTGAGTGTAAGCGATGCCTTTGCAATTAACGCTCTTCCGGATGTATCCACCTTGACCATTGTGGCAGACGATATCTGTGTGGGTGATGATGGCAATGTAACGATTACTACCAGTTTAATTGATGGTACGTATGACTTTACTTATGACCTGGCTGCGCCAAATGCGGCAACCGGCCTTACTGCTTCAGTAACCGTATCCGGTGGCTCGGCAACGATGACGATTCCCGCTGCTAGCTTGAGTAATACCACGGCTTCGCAAAGTGTAACGGTAACGAATGTAACGGACGGCAACAGCTGTGCTCCGGCTTCAGCCTTAAGCGTAAGCGATGCTTTTGCCATTAACGCACTTCCAGATGTATCTACCTTGACCATTGTAGCGGATGATATTTGTGTGGGAGATGATGGTAACGTGACGATCACGACCAGCTTAATTGATGGTACGTATGACTTTACCTACGATTTGGCTGCGCCAAATGCGGCGACTGGTTTGACGGCTTCAGTAACTGTATCAAGTGGCTCGGCCACGATGACGATTCCAGCGGCCAGCTTAAGCAATACAACTGCATCACAAACTGTAACTGTAACGAATGTAACCGATGGCAACAGCTGTTCCCCAGCATCTGCTTTGAGTGTCAGCGATGCCTTTGCAATTAACGCTCTTCCAGATGTATCCACCTTGACCATTGTAGCAGACGATATCTGTGTGGGTGATGACGGCAATGTAACGATCACGACCAGTTTGGCGGACGGTACTTACGACCTTACCTATGATCTGGCTGCGCCAAATGCGGCAACCGGCCTTACTGCTTCAGTAACCGTATCCGGTGGCTCGGCAACGATGACGATTCCCGCTGCTAGCTTGAGTAATACCACGGCTTCGCAAAGTGTAACGGTAACGAATGTAACCGACGGCAATAGCTGTGCTCCAGCTTCAGCCTTGAGTGTAAGCGATGCCTTTGCGATTAATGAATTGCCTGATGTGTCAACCTTGACCATTGCAGCAGAGGATATCTGCGTTGGTGAAAATGGTAATGTGACGATCACGACCAGTTTAGCCGACGGCACTTACGACCTTACCTATGATCTGGCAGCCCCAAATGCGGCAAGTGGTCTAACGGCTTCAGTAACCGTTTCTAGTGGAAGTGCCACGATGACGATTCCCGCTGCTAGCTTGAGTAATACCACGGCTTCGCAAAGTGTAACGGTAACGAATGTAACCGATGGCAATAGCTGTGCTCCGGCTTCGGCTCTGAGCGTAAGCGATGCTTTTGCGATCAATGCTTTGCCTGATGTATCTACCTTGACAATTGTAGCGGATGATATCTGTGTAGGTGATGACGGCAATGTGACGATCACGACCAGTTTGGCGGACGGTACTTACGACCTTACCTATGATCTGGCAGCCCCAAATGCGGCAACTGGCTTGACGGCTTCAGTAACTGTATCAAGTGGCTCGGCAACGATGACGATTCCAGCGGCTAGCTTGAGTAATACCACGGCTTCGCAAAGTGTAACGGTAACGAATGTAACGGATGGCAATAGCTGTGCTCCGGCTTCAGCTTTGAGTGTAAGCGATGCTTTTGCAATCAATGCTTTGCCTGATGTGTCGACCTTGACCATTGTGGCAGACGATATCTGTGTAGGCGACGACGGCAATGTGACGATCACGACCAGCTTAGCAGATGGCACTTATGACTTTACCTACGACCTTGGCGCACCAAATAATGCCAATGATCTAACGGCTTCTGTAGCAATTGCTGGTGGAACAGGTACGCTGACGATTCCCGCTGCTAATTTGACCACCGCATCACCTTCGCAAAGCATCATTCTGATGAATGTGGTTGATGGTAATAGTTGTGCCGTTTCTATGGCACTTAGCGTTAGTGATGTATTTGCGATCAATGCTTTGCCAGATATTTCTACATTGAATATTGATGCAATGGATATCTGTCTGGGAGATGATGGTAGTGCGACGATTACGACGAGCTTAGCAAACGGTACTTATGATTTCACCTATAATTTGGGAGCCCCCAATGCTGCTACCGGTCTTACCGGAAGTGTGACTATTAATAGTGGTAGTGGAACACTGACGATTCCAGCTGCTAATTTGAGTGCAACAGCAGCGTCTCAAACATTAACAGTCACCAATGTGGTTGATGGTAACAGCTGTGCTCCGGCTTCGGCCCTGAGTGCCAGTGATGCATTTACAATCAACACCTTACCTGATGTGTCAACCTTGACCATTGTCGCTGATGATATCTGCCTCGGCGATGATGGTAATGTGACGATTACCACAAGTTTGGATGACGGCACTTACGACTTTACTTATGATCTGGCTGCCCCTAATGCGGCGACTGGCTTGACGGCAAGCGTAACGGTCATCAGTGGCTCCGGAACGTTAACGATTCCAGCGGCAAGTCTGACCAGTACTTCGGCTTCACAAACAGTAACGGTAACGAACGTGACGGATGGCAATAGCTGTGCTCCTGCTTCAGCATTGAGCGTAAGCGATGCATTTACAATTAACGGTTTGCCAGATGTGTCGACCTTGGCCATCAGTGTAGATGATATTTGTGTAGGAAATGATGCGACTGCCACAATAACGACCAGCCTTGGCGATGGCAGCTATGATTTTACCTATGATCTCGCAGCACCAAATGCGGCTACCGGATTGACAGGAACAGTAATAATTAGCGGAGGAACAGGCACCTTAACTATTCCCGCAGCTAATTTGACAAATACTACTGCTTCACAAACAATCACCATTAGTGATGTGACCGATGGCAATAATTGTGCTCCGTCTGTGACCGTAAACGCCAGTGATGCTTTTGCGATCAACGCCTTACCTGATGTATCAACTTTAACGATAAGTGTGGATGACATTTGCGTAGGTGAGGATGCAACAGTGTCAATAACAACCAGTCTGGTAGATGGTACTTACGACTTCACTTATGACCTGGCTGCACCAAACGCAGCAACTGGCTTGACGGCAAGTGTGACGGTAAGCAGCGGAAGTGGAACGATGACTATTCCGGCTGCCAGCTTGTCCAATACGGCTGCGTCTCAATCTGTAACTGTTACAAATGTAACGGACGGAAACGGCTGTGAACCAGCCTCGGCAGTAAGTGTGAGTGATGCTTTTGCCATCAATGCCTTGCCTGATGTATCAACTTTGACCATCCTGGCGGACGATATCTGTGTTGGCGCTGATGGTAATGTAACTGTAACCACCAGCTTGGTAGATGGTACCTATGACTTCGTCTACGATTTGGGTGCGCCCAATAACGCCAATGATCTGACTGGAAGTGTAACCGTAAGCGGAGGAACGGGAGTTTTGACCATTCCCGCAGCTAATTTGACGAGCACTTCTGCTTCGCAGAGTATCATCTTAATGAGCATCACGGATGCTAATGGATGTTCTCCAAGTGGTAGTGTGAGTGCCAGCGATGTATTTGCGGTCAACGCCTTACCTGATGTGTCTACGCTGAATATAGCTGCGGCTGACATTTGTGTCGGCGCCGATGGTTCAGTGGAGATCACGACCAGTTTGGCCAATGGTACTTACGATTTCACCTATAATTTGGCCGCTCCAAATGCAGCAACTGATTTGACGGCTTCCGTAACAATTAGTGGCGGTTCAGGAACAATGACGATTCCCGCAGCCAGCTTGAGCAATACAACTGCATCTCAGACTGTAACGGTGACGAATGTAACCGATGGCAATAATTGTTCACCCGCTTCTGCTTTGAGTACAAGCGACGCCTTTGCAATCAATGCCTTGCCAGATGTATCGACCTTGACAATCAATGTTGATGATATTTGCGTAGGCGAAGATGGGACAGTGCTGGTGACTACCAGCCTTGCTGATGGCACTTACGACTTTAGCTATGATTTGGGTGCGCCCAATGCAGCAACTGGCTTGACGGCAAGTGTGACAGTAAGCAGCGGTTCAGGAACAATGACCATTCCCGCAGCTAGCTTGGCTAATACGACTGCTTCGCAAACAGTAACCGTAACGAATGTTACCGATGGCAATAGCTGTTCTCCAGCTTCAGCCTTGAGTGTGAGTGATGCGTTTGCAATCAATGGGCTGCCAGATGTTTCTACCTTGACGATCGTAGCAGATGATATCTGTGTGGGCGTAGATGGTAATGTAACCATTACGACTAGCCTTACTGATGGCTCCTATGACTTCACCTATGATTTGGCGGCTCCTAATGCCGGGAGTGGATTGACTGCTTCTGTCACCGTTTCCGGTGGTTCGGCTACGATGACTATCCCGGCGGCTAGCCTGACTAATACGACTGCTACACAAACAGTGACCATCACGAATGTAACGGATGGCAATAGCTGTGCTCCAGCTTCAGCCTTGAGTGTAAGCGATGCCTTTGCGATTAATGAATTGCCTGATGTGTCAACCTTGACCATTGCAGCAGAGGATATCTGCGTTGGTGAAAATGGTAATGTGACGATCACGACCAGTTTGGCTGATGGCACTTACGACTTTACCTATGATCTGGCTGCGCCAAATGCAGCAACCGGATTGAGCGGAAGCGTAACGGTAAGTGGAGGTTCAGGCGTGCTGATGATTCCAGCTGCTGATTTGACAAATACAGCTGCTTCTCAATCCGTGACAATTACCAATGTAACGGATGGAAATGGCTGTGAACCAACCTCGGCAGTAAGTGTAAGTGATGTGTTTGCCATCAATGCTTTGCCAGATGTATCAACTTTGACCATTGTCGCGGATGACATTTGTGTTGGTGCGGATGGCAATGTGACCATTACCACCAGCCTTGCCGATGATACTTACGACTTTACCTACGACCTGGGGGCACCAAACGCAGCAACGGGCTTAACGGCTTCCGTTTCGGTGAGTGGTGGTTCAGCTACGTTGACCATTCCAGCGGCTAATTTGACCAATACAACCGCCAGTCAATCGGTAACGATTACCAATGTGACGGACGGCAATGGTTGCTCACCAGCCTCCGCAGTGAGTGTGAGCGATGTATTTGCGATCAACGCTTTACCTAATGTATCAACTCTGACGATTGTGGCAGATGATATCTGCGAAGGCGTGGATGGAAATGTGACGATTACGACCAGTCTTGCCGATGGCATGTATGACTTTACCTATGATTTGGGTGCGCCTAATGCAGCAACCGGCCTAACGGCTTCGGTTGCGATAAGCAGCGGATCTGGCACCTTAACGATACCGACAGCGAATTTGAGCACTACGACTGCAAGTCAATCCATTACTATTACGGATGTTACCGACGGAAACAACTGTTTCCCGGCAGCAGCGGTAAGTGTGAGTGATGATTTTGCGATCAATGCATTACCTGATGCCTCGACTTTGACGATGGTAGCAGATGATATTTGTGTAGGCGCGGATGGCAATGTGACCTTTACCACCAGTTTGGGAGATGGCACTTACGACTTTGTGTATGATTTGGGTGCGCCCAATAACGCCAATGATCTGACAGGAAGTGTAACGGTGAGCAGCGGAACCGGCGTTTTGACCATTCCCGCAGCTAATCTGACGAGCACTTCTGCTTCGCAGAGTATCATCTTAATGAGCATCACGGATGCCAATGGATGTTCTCCAAGTGGTAGTGTAAGTACCAGCGATGTATTTGCGGTCAACGCATTGCCTGATGTCTCTACGCTTAATATAGCTGCGGCTGACATTTGTGTCGGCGCCGATGGTTCAGTGGAGATTACCTCTAGTTTGGCTAGTGGAACCTACGACTTTACCTACGACCTGGGCGCACCAAATGTTGCGACTGGCTTAACTGGATCTGTATCCATTTCGGGTGGAGCAGGTACGTTGACGATTCCTGCCGCCAGCCTGAGTAATACAGCTGCTGGTCAAGTGGTAACAATTACCAATGTTACCGATGGTAATGGCTGTTCTCCAGCCTCTGCACTGAGTACAAGCGATGCCTTTGCAATCAATGCATTACCAGATGTGTCGACCTTGACAATCAGTGTGGATGACATTTGCCTGGGAGAAGATGGAGTGGCCGTGGTCACCACTAGCCTGATTGATGGCACGTACGACTTTACTTATGACCTGGCAGCACCAAACGCAGCAACCGGTTTGACAGCAAGTGTGACGGTAAGCAGCGGAAGTGGAACGATGACGATTCCCGCAGCCAGCTTGTCCAATACAGCTGCCTCTCAATCGGTAACCATCACCAATGTAACGGATGGCAATAGTTGTTCACCAGCTTCTGCTTTGAGCGTAAGCGATGCCTTTGCGATCAACGCTCTGCCAGACGTGTCGACGCTGACCATTGTCGCGGATGACATTTGTGTTGGGGCGGATGGAAATGTGACCATTACCACCAGCCTTGCCGATGATACTTACGACTTTACCTACGACCTGGGGGCACCAAACGCAGCAACGGGCTTAACGGCTTCCGTTTCGGTGAGTGGTGGCTCGGCAACGATGACGATTCCAGCGGCTAATTTGACCAATACAACTGCAAGTCAATCGGTAACTATTACCAATGTGACGGACGGCAATGGCTGCTCACCAGCTACGGTAGTAAGTGTAAGCGATGTATTTGCGATCAACGCTTTACCAGATGTATCAACGCTGACGATTGTAGCAGATGACATCTGCGAGGGAGTAGATGGCAATGTAACGATTTCGACGAGCCTTGCAGATGGTATGTATGACTTTACTTATGATTTGGGTGCGCCTAATGCAGCAACCGGCCTAACGGCTTCGGTTGCGATAAGCAGCGGATCTGGCACCTTAACGATACCGACAGCGAATTTGAGCACTACGACTGCAAGTCAATCGATTACGATTACGGATGTTACCGACGGAAACAACTGTTTCCCGGCAGCAGCGGTAAGTGTGAGTGATGATTTTGCGATCAATGCATTACCTGATGCCTCGACTTTGACGATGGTAGCAGATGATATTTGTGTTGGCGCGGATGGTAATGTGACCTTTACCACCAGTTTGGCTGATGGCACCTATGACTTCGTCTACGATCTGGGGGCACCAAATAATGCCAATGATCTGACAGGAAGTGTAAGTGTGAGCAGTGGAACCGGAGTTTTGACGATTCCCGCAGCTAATCTGACGAGCACTTCTGCTTCGCAGAGTATCATCTTAATGAGCATCACGGATGCCAATGGATGTTCTCCAAGTGGCAGTGTAAGTACCAGCGATGTATTTGCGGTCAACGCCTTGCCTGATGTCTCTACGCTGAATATTGATGCGACTGACATTTGTGTCGGTGCGGATGGCTCCGTGGCAATCACTTCAAGCCTTGCTGATGGAACCTACGACTTTACCTACGACCTGGGCGCACCGAATGCTGCAAGTGGATTAACTGCTTCAGTAACGACAAGCGGCGGCTCAGGTACTTTGACGATTCCAGCGGCAAATCTGTCAACTACAGCAGCATTGCAAACAATCACGATCACCAATGTGACCGATGGAAATGGTTGTTCTCCAGCTTCTGCTTTGAGTGTCAGTGATGCCTTTGCGATTAACGAATTGCCGGATGCCAGCGATCTGAGTATCGTTGTGTCTGAGGTATGTATCGGAGATGATGGAGTAATGATGATTACTTCTTCCACTTTGGCGGACGGTGACTATACCTTCACTTACGATTTGGCTTCACCCAATGCAGCAACCGGTTTAACCGCTAGTGTGACGATGAGCAGTGGAATGGGAACCATAATGATTCCTACTGCCAATCTGACGACTGCTACAGCGGCACAAACGGTGACCATTACCGGTATTGCCGACGTAAATGGTTGTTCACCCGCAACCCCAGTGAGTGCAACGGATGATTTTGTCATCAATGACCTGCCTGATTGCACTTGTGCTCTGACGATTCTGAATGTTGGAACACCGGGTGCATGTAACGGAGATGGAACTTATAATGTAGATGTAACCGTGACCTACACGGCTCCAGGCACTTCAGGATTTGTGGTCAACGGACAAGTGTTTGCCTACACCGGCAGACCGCAAACCGTAACCCTCACCTTACCGGGTGATGGTAGCTTGACCAGAATTCACGCCTGGGATCTCGATAGCCCTGAATGTGAGGATACCGTTGATGATGCCTATACCGCACCCGATTGTAGTGGTGATATGACTTGTGCTATGTCTATTACCGATCTTGGAACACCGGGTGCATGTAATGGAGATGGTACTTATGATATTGATGTAACAGTCACCTATCTTGAGGCTGGAGCCAGTGGCTTTGTGTTGAATGGTCAGGTGTTTGCGTATACTTCCAGCCCGCAAACGGTAACGATTAGTTTGCCGGGTGATGGAGGCGTAACAACCTTACAGGCCTGGGATGTAGATAATCCAACTTGTAGTGATGACTTTGCTGATGCCTATACTGCCCCTGATTGTAGTGGTGATATGAGTTGCGCAATGTCCATCACGGGAGTCGGAACCCCTGGCGCCTGTAACGGAGACGGTACTTACGATATTGATGTAACGGTAACTTACCTGGAAACTGGGGCCAATGGCTTCGTCTTAAACGGTGAGGTGTTTGCGTATACTACGAGCCCACAAACAGTAACAATCAGCTTGCCGGGTGATGGCGGAGTAACTACGCTTCAGGCCTGGGATGTAGATAGTCCTGATTGTAGTGACGACTTTGCTGATGCCTACACTGCTCCTGATTGTAGTGGCGATATGAGTTGCGCAATGGCCATCACGGGAGTTGGAACGCCTGGCGCCTGTAACGGAGATGGTACCTACGATATTGATGTAACCTTGACCTATACTCAGGCTGGGGCCAATGGCTTTGTGCTGAACGGTGAGGTATTTGCGTATACTACGAGCCCACAAACGGTGACGATTAGCTTACCGGGAGATGGCGGCGTAACTACCTTGCAGGCCTGGGATGTAGATAGTCCTGATTGTAATGATGACTTTGCTGATGCCTACACTGCTCCTGATTGTAGTGGTGATATGAGTTGCGCAATGTCCATCACAGGCGTCGGAACGCCTGGCGCGTGCAACGGGGACGGAACTTATGATATTGATGTGACCTTGACCTACACCAATGCTGGAGCCAATGGCTTTGTGTTGAATGGTCAGGTGTTTGCGTATACTTCCAGCCCGCAAACGGTGACGATTAGCCTGCCGGGTGATGGAGGAGTAACAACTCTTCAGGCCTGGGATGTAGATAGTCCTGATTGTGATGATGACTTTGCTGATGCCTACACTGCTCCTGATTGTAGTGGTGATATGAGTTGCGCAATGTCCATCACGGGAGTCGGAACGCCTGGCGCGTGCAACGGGGACGGAACTTACGATATTGATGTGACCTTGACCTATACCAATGCTGGGGCCAATGGCTTTGTGCTGAAAGGTCAGGTATTTGCCTATACCACCAGTCCGCAAACGGTGACCATTACCCTGCCGGGCGATGGAACCCTGACCACCCTCAAAGCCTGGGATGTGGATAGTCCTGATTGTAATGATGACTTTGGTGATGCCTATACTGCTCCGGATTGTAGTGGTGATGTGACTTGTGCAATCGCCATTGTTGATATCGATTTGGACAATGTAAGCGATTGTATCCCTGCTACAAGCACCTTTACGGTACCCGTAACAATTGCCTTTGTCAATCCTGGAGGACCTACATTTACCATTAATGGAAATACCTTCGCTTATACGGTAAGTCCACAAACGGTAATGCTGAGCCTGCCTGCTGATGGCAATGTGGTGACCCTAACTGTGACCGATGATACCGATGGAGGTTGCACTGCTTCGTGGGCAAATGCTTTCACAGCACCAGCAGCTTGTGAACCACCGGCTTTGGTAATTTCCGCTAAAGTATTCCTGCAAGCTTCTTATGATCCGGCAACCGGAATGATGCGTGACGACCTACGTGCCTTGGATTATTTACCGGAAACAGAACCTTACACGGGCAATCCCAACTACACACATGTTGGTGGTGGAGGAGAAATGGTTGCACCTTCAGTTTTTGATGTCACCGGTAATGACGCTATCGTTGATTGGGTCTTCCTGGAACTCAGAGATGGCAGTGATTCTACCGTAGTTGTGGCCACTCGATCTGCTCTGGTACAGAGAGATGGTGATATTGTCGATATAGATGGAGCATCTACCGTTTCTTTTGAAGATGTTCCCGTAGGTGACTACTATCTGGTTGCTCGTCATCGCAATCACCTTGGAGTGATGACCATGGACGCCTTGTCACTATCTGATATCGCCACCGCGGTTGATTTCACTAATGCCTTCACTCCAACTTTTGGCATGCATGCCCAAAAGATCATAGAACCTGGTGTAACTGCCCTTTGGGCAGGAAATGCGGATGGTAATGACCAGATCGTATTTGTGGGAGCCGGTACGGATAATATCACACTTTCTACTACCGTATTGTTAGACCCTGCTAATGCTGGCATTTATTCCACTTCTCATACTGTTGACGGCTACTATGATGGTGATGTCAATATGGATGGAACGGTGATCTACGTCGGCGCAGGAACGGATCAAATTTTGATTTCTTCCAATGTGTTGCTACATCCGGAAAATACCAGCTTCAGTCAATCTGCACCCATTTTTGAACAGATTCCATAATTACAAACCGAATGCACCCGGGCTCGGCCGGCCTGGGTGCTTTTAACAAATTAAATCCATGAAAAAATGAGATCTAAAATCTACTTGACAACCTTTCTTTTGCTGCTCTTTTTTGGGCTGCAGAAGGCAATGGCGCAAAACAACGTGGATGTGTGCGTCTCCGTCTCGGGGAATAGCCTGACGTTCACCTATCAGCCACAGGCTGATTTTAATACGCCGCCCTTTAATTTCTGGAACAGCCAATTGATCACCCTGCGGTATCCCAATACCGTAACGGTTTCTTTTGGTGCGATTTCACAACTTTCGAGCTTTGCCTGGCAGGAAGACCCCTTCACCCCGGGCCCGGGACTAGATGGCGGGGATGGCTTTTTTTACAAAACCTTTTTGAGCGCTAATACGCCGGTTCAAAATATGGATAACGGCATTCCTTTGGATGTCTTTAGCATCAATTTCACAGCAAGCGCAACCGTTACTTTTGAATTGGTTACCAATAATGCCTGGACCAATGGCAATTCAAAAAATGCGGCAATTAACAGTGCTTTCGCCAATGAGTTTAATGGTTTTACCACAAGTTGTGGCACCCAAACTTTTAATCCCAGCCCTTGTAACTCGATGCCACCCATTAATCTGGGAGCAACCAATATAACCGGTGATCAAGCCACCGTGACCTGGACTTCTCAGCAGGCGATGGTTGCAGACCATTGCTGGCGGATTCTGATCGGAGGACAAGGGTTTACCAACACGGGACAGGCGGTGATTGACTTCGTAGTCTGCGCTGGTCCGGGCAATGGCCCAACCCCAGGTTTGATGCAAAGTGGTAATGACTTTTCTTACACAGTGATGGGAGGTGCTCTTGCTCCTGGCACTTGTTACGATTTTTATATTTCAGAAACCTGTGATGGCCCGGGCCCCAATAATGTTTCTCCAATTGTAGGGCCATTCACATTCTGTACTTTTGATGATCCTTTCACCGTAGATTGGGCAGCTACTCGTCCAACTTGTCCCGGTGGAATGGATGGATCTTTTACTATCGATATCACAGATGGCCCATCGTGTACAGGTACGACTTACGACATTACAGTTGTCAGTGGGCCTAATGTGCCGACGCCATCAAATGTGAACCCCGCTACGGATGCCGGTAGCCCATACTTGTTCACAGGTGCAGCTGCCGGTAGTTATACAGTAGTGGTGACCGAAACGGGAGCGTGTAACCCGGCAAATGACCCGGAAACGGTAACCGTTGTGGTTCCTGCTGGTGTTGACGTAACTGATCCAATCATCTACCTGACCGACATTTTCGGTAATGTATTGGCAGACACCGATCCATTTACCATTCCTGGTACTGCCGCGAACCTGGGTAACGTAACGCTTCCTGAAGGTACTTGTGGCCGTCAGGACGAATTCTACGTTTATGGATTTGACAACTGTGACGGTTTCATCGTAGTTCCTGGTGCATTCACTGCTACAGCGACTACCACTCCGGCTTCTTTGATTCCTGGTACTCAGGTAGTTTCTCCACTGGTTGATGATCCATTTAGCATCAACTACCTGTTGGATGTACACTGGAGTGCAGGTCAGTCAACTGTAACCGTTACCGGTTCAGACATAGCTGGCAACACTGCAAGTGTGAGCATTTCAGCTAACGTAATTGCTGATGAGGATGACCTGGCCATTGTCGCCGACCCAATCAGTGTAGTGGTTCCGGTATGTGAGGACAATGTGACTGTATTGTTTGGAATAACCATCACCGGTGGTTGTGATGCAACCTTGACTGGTAACCCAACGGTTAACCTGAATGGTCCAAGCCTTTCAAACCTTCAGTTGGTATTTGTAGAGCCTACATCTAACTACTTTGAATACGCCGTAACGGTAGCGGCTCCGGCTACGCCATTATCTGATTTTATCACTATTTCTTATACCAGTGCGCTGGGCACCACGGAGTCTACCTCCATCGGGGTAACGGCCACGGCGGCCAGTGAGAACCTGGATCCAGTAATCTATGCCAATGCTGAAGATTACTCGATTCCTGCGTGTCAGGCTACAGCCAACGTGATTTACAGCTTCACGGTATGTGATGACTGTGAGCCAGTGATTCCAGGTAACATCACCTTCACCAGCGGTGCAGGTTTGACACCCTTCTTCACTGACAACGTAGGCAACAACTGTGTATACGTAGAATACTCCGGACAAGTAGCTCCTGGTACTTACTTCCCAAGCATTACTTACGGACCAACGTCTGTATTGCCAAGCTTGGTTGTAACCCAGGATGCACCACAGGATCCGGTAATCGACATGCCTGGCAACCTGAACTTCACTGTTCCTGTATGTCAGACCGAGATCGATCAAATTATTTCTTTGACGGTAAGCGACGACTGTGATGTATTCGCTTCAACTGACGGCATCAATGTTGATGGTTTGACCCTGACATTGGGTGGCAACACCATCACTCCTAGCTACTTTGACCTGAACGGCAATAGCGTATACGTTGAGTATACTGTAACGTTGAGCGCAGCCAACAGCGGCCAATTGCTGGTAGCCAACTACGGCGGCGTTACTGTTGATGCCCAAATCGTAGTAACCGATCAGCCAGACAACTGGGCACCAATCATCATTTATCCTTCACAGGATATCAACGTAGAATTGGACCCATGTGAGTCTAACATCGCAACTGTTATTTTTGAAGTAACGGCCACTGACAACTGTGACGGTGACCTTGCTAACGATAACGTAGAAGTAATTGTAACGGTAAACCCACCATTTGCCGGAGGTATCATTATTCCTTCTCCAGGTGGAGATACTTACTTTGGTTTCTTCGAAGCCAACGAATCATACCAGGTATTGATCGAAGCTACTGACGCAGCTGGCAACACTCGTCAGGAAGACTTCTTTGTAAACGTAACTCAAGATGCAGCAGCCAGCCCGAACCTGGCTTGTAACGACGATATCAACATCACCCTGAACGACAACTGTCAGGCTGAGATTCTGCCAAGCATGGTATTGGTAGGAGAATTCGGATGTTTGGTAGCTGACGATTTCGACATCACCGTAGTAGACCAGGATCCATCAAATGGAACCACTGTAGACGGATGTGGCGAATTCCCGGTAAATGTAACCTTGGCGGTACCTCCACCAGTTCAAGGTTTTGTAGGCCCATTCGCAGCAGTAGAGTGGATGGTTACTCAGGACCCACCAACTTCTGCAGCCGATCTTGACTGGTCAACCGTAGAATTCACTTCTACGACCCTGACCTTGCAGACGCTGGCAGCAGGACCATCCGACGGATCAGACTTTGATGCCACGGGTATCGACGCAATTGCAGCGGCAGTAATGCCAGCAGACGGTAATGTAAGCTTCGATTACGACTACAACGGCTTTGATAGCGGTTGGGACTGGTTTGTAATTGACGTAGATGGTAACATCATTGCACAAGGAAACGTACAGGCAAGTGGTTCAGTAGATGTAGACGTAGCCCAAGGCCAGATCCTGTTGATCGGTATTGAGGACGACGGCTTGCTGCCAGTAGGTGGTAACACTCCATCTATCCTTGAGATCACTAACTTCGTATTCACCTACGCTTCAGGTGTAGATGCCGGTGCGTTCACACAGTGCTGGGGCTATATCACAGCAGAAGACAAAGACGATCCGGTACTGGATTGCCCAGACGACACGGATATGGCGTTCTTCTCAGTAGATGTACAGACGCTTGACGGAACGATTGACGGCACTGATCCAACGATCCAGGCGCTGCAATACCCATGTTTCTATGAAGTATTGAGCTACCAGAACCCAGGTGCAAACGACGTAGAGGACGAGTTCTCTTACGACCTGTTCACCTTCACTGTAACACAATCAGACTACTATACTTTCTTCTTTGAAAGTGACGACTTCACTGGCGCCAACGGCGGTGCTATGGCACTGTTGTTCCAGGGAGGCTTTGACGCTAACCAGCCATGTTCGAATGTAATCTTCCAGAATGACCAGCAGGTAGCTACCGGAGCAATTGTATTGTTCCCAAGTACTCAGTTTGGCGCATTCTACACAGATTTCAACCCACTGATTCGTATCAGCTTGCCACTGGAAGCTGGACAGACTTATACCTTGTTGACCACCGGAACCTTTGCTACGACCATGGGTGATTACACCTGGAGTATCTTCAGCGATGGCAACGGTGTAGTACAAGGACCTGGCATCTCTACCCCACAGACCTCTACTGCCTTGGTAGAATTGGTATGTGACGATATCCTTGAGTTGACGCTGAGCACTTTGCCAGCCAACGTACCACGCTGCTATAAGACAGATGCAGACGGTAACGTGATTTACCCAACCAACTTCCAGGAGCGTCAGCGCCTGCAGCAGTTGTTGGATCTGTTGGCTAAGACGGGCTACCCGGTTAATGGCGATCCATTCGATGGCTTTGTATCAGATAACTGTGGAGACATCACGGTTTGTGTGACCGATGTTGTAAACATGGATCCCAACTGTGCACCAAACACGATCACTCGTACCTTCACCGCAGTTGATGAGAAGGGTAACGAAGCTGATGCCTGTAGCCAGGTAATCTCTGCTCGCAAGTTGACCGTGGCCGACGTAATGGTACCACCATTGACTGCATTTGTAGAGTGTGACGAAGGAGACTTCGAAGCGAACAACCCATCACCAGCTATCACCGGCTGGCCATTTGTGCAAACTGCCACCGGCTTTGTAAATCTGGGCGTAGCAGGTGCACAAGAATACTGTAACCTGGCGGCTCAGTACTCTGATCAGCCACGCATTGAAGTATGCCCAAGCGCCTACAAGTTTATCCGTAGCTGGAACGTACTGAACTGGTGTAACCCAATCGAATCACAAATCTTTGTACAGATCATCAAAGTAGGTGACTTCTCAGCACCTGAGGTGACTTGTCCTGAGGTTGACTACGACTGGGACGGTATTCCAGATATTTTGACTTACTCAACTGGGCCATTCAACTGTACTGCCGCTTTTGCTATTCCAGCACCAACGGTAACAGATAACTGTTCAGATTACGAAGTAAGCACGGAAGTAGTAACAACTGTACAAGATACGATTTATGACCAGTGGGGCATCAACATCGTAGACATCGTAGATGTAGACGTAGTTGTGGTAACCGTAGGTCCAAATCAGCCACAATTTGTAAGCGGCATTCCATTGGGCTGCCACCGTTTCCGTTACACGGTAACAGACGACTGTGGTAACATCGCAGTGATCGAATGTCCATTCCAGGTAGAAGATCAGGTAGAGCCCATCGCAGTATGTGATGACGACCTGAACATCTCAATCGGCGGACAGGGTTACGCTCGCGTATACGCTGCTGACATCGACGAAGGAAGTTCTGACAACTGTGGCCCAATCCGCATCGAAGTACGCAGATTGTACAGTGAAGACGCGACTACCTGTAACCCAATTCCTCCATTCTACTCACCATGGGGAGACTACGTAGACTTCAACTGCTGCGACGTTAACGATATGGTGACCATCGAATTGAGAGTATGGGACGACCGCAACGGCGACGGTATTGCAGGTAACACCATTCCTGTAATGTACTGTGACGGTTCGACCAAGCTGGTAACAGACAACAGCAACGTATGCTGGTTGGAAGTACTGGTAGAGGACAAGATCCGTCCATTCTGTGCACCACCACATGCAGTAGTACGTGACTGTAACGACCTTCCCTACAACTTCTCTGCAACCGACACCTTGTTGCTGCAGGAACTGTTTGGAAACGCGATGGCTACGGACAACTGTCCAGGAGCCTACACTCAGGAGTTGCCTCCAATTGATAACCTGGATGACTGTGGCTTTGGAACGATTATCCGTCGCTTCCGTGCTATTGATGCACAGGGCAACGTATCGACCAACTCTTGCCAGCAGATCATCACGATCAACGAAGTACACGAATACGAGATCAAGTTCCCTAAAGATGCTGAGGCATTCTGTGGAGAGCCTAATCCAGATACCATTGCCTACGAAGAGATCGGTTGCGACCTGTTGGCCGTAGAGATCACTGACGACACGCTGAGCGCCTCTGGCGACGAGTGTTACAAGATCTTCCGTCACTTCCAGGTAGTTAACTGGTGTGAGTATGATGGCATTTCACAGGCAGTAACGGTAAGCCGTGACGAAGACTGTGACGGACAGCCAGGTGACGAAGATGTATGGGTACTGGTACGTCCAAACGGCATTACCTACTTCGACCGTGATAACAACGAAGCGAACAACAACCCATTTGCCTTCACCAAAGGTACATCATGTGACGGTATCACCAACCCAACGGGACACTGGATCAACTCTACCATTGACGTGAACGCAACCCGTGATCCAATCACGGGAGTTGTACAGCAGGGAGCAGAGCCGATTCCAAATATCCGTGATATCGCATCACGCGGTTACTGGAAGTACGAGCAGCACATCCGTGTATACGACAACGTAGACCCAATCATCACAGTAGATCCATATGATGCGTTCTGCAGCGAGGATGGCGTGAACTGTACTGGCGATGTAGAGATTACCTTCGTAGTAGACGAGAACTGTACACCAGATGATATCGAAGTGATCATCTATCTGGACGTAGACGCTGACGGTAGCATCGACTTCAACAGCGATGACAACCCATCAGTAGTAAGCCTGAGCGGCAGCTATCCAAACTTCACCATCAGCGGTACATACCCAATTGGTGACCATGAGTTTGGTATCCGCGTAGACGACGGCTGTGGTAACTACTCAAGTGCAGATGTACCATTTACGGTAGTAGACTGTAAGGCACCAGCCCCAGTATGTATCAATGGTTTGGCCATCGAATTGATGCCACAGCCAGCGGGTACTGACGCTGACGGCGACGGTGACGAGGATTGTGCAGCCATGGCTATCTGGGCTAATGACTTCATTGCCAGCCCAATCTACGATTGTACAGGTCAGGGTGATCAGCACCCAACCAACGAGAACGTAACAGAGATTCTGAAGTACTCTATCCACAGAGCAGACTCAGTTATCGCCGGATCTGAATTGCCAGACCCAAGTGTAACTGGATTGGTAGCCACCTGTGACGACCCAGCGACCTTGATCGTACGCATCTATGCATGGGACGATGCAGACAACCCATACTCAGTACAGCCTGATGGTAGTGTAGGTGGACCAAACTACGACTTCTGTGAAACTTACATCCTGGTACAAGACAACATGGGTTCTTGTGAAGGTGATGAGTGTGGAGGCGTTGGTTCAAGAATCGCCGGTGTGATCATGACCGAAGAAGATGAAACGGTAGAAGGAGTAGCCGTAGGCCTGAGTGGACAGACGGAAATGGATATGACGACCGCCAGCAATGGCCAGTACGAATTTAGTAACTTGGAAAGTGGCTATGACTACACGGTAACACCGGAGCTTGACCTGGATCACCTCAATGGGGTAACTACCTTTGATCTGGTACTGATCAGCAAGCACATCCTGGGTGTGACCCCGCTGGATAGTCCGTACAAGCTGATTGCGGCGGATGCCAACAACTCGCATTCCATCTCCACCATTGATATCATCAAGATCAGAAAACTGATTTTGAATATCGATACGGAGTTTGAAGACAACACGAGCTGGCGTTTTGTGGATGCGGCCTATGTATTCCCCGATCCATCCAACCCATGGAGTGAGGTGTTCCCCGAAGTGATCAACTACAACAACCTGACGGTAGAGCAGTTGAATCAGGACTTTGTGGGCGTGAAGATCGGAGATGTAAACGGTAGTGTACAGGCCAACTTTGCAAGCCTGGATGACCGGACCACGAACGGACTGTTTGCCTTTGAGCTACAGGATGAGCAGTTGGCGGCCAATCAGACCTACCAGCTGGACTTCAGAGCTAAGGACATGAACCAGATTCAGGGCTATCAGCTGACGTTGACCTTTGATGCAGACAAGGTGGAGTATGTAGGCATGGACGAAAAGATCATGACGGAGGCTCACATTGGCTTAAGACACCTGGATCAGGGCATGATCACGATGAGCTGGAATGGAGAGGCTGGTCAGGTGGAAAGTCTGACGGATCAGGACGTCCTGTTTGGCTTACAGTTCCGCGCCAACACGGCTACCCGCTGGAGTGAAGTATTGGGCGTAAGCTCGCGCTACACGATGGCCGAGGCGTACAATGCTGGTAATCAGCTACTGGAAGTGGGCTTACACTTCAATGAAGGACCAACAGTGGTACAGGCCTTTGAGCTGTACCAAAACCGTCCGAACCCATTCCGGGAATCAACGGTGATTGGCTTTTACCTGCCACAGGCAACGGAAGCCACACTGAGCATCCAGGACATCAATGGCCGGACCATCAAGCTGATCCGCAATGACTTTGCCAAAGGCTACAATGAAGTGGTGGTGAAGTCTGGGGATTTGCCGAAAGGCATGTTGTACTACACCCTGGAAACAGATGATTACAACGCTACCAGGAAGATGATTTTGACTAATTAGTGCGGACACACTATAAAGAGTGGGAGATCCTTTAAAGGGTCTCCCATTTCTAAATTCACCATCAGCGGTACATACCCAATTGGTGACCATGAGTTTGGTATCCGCGTAGACGACGGCTGTGGAAACTACTCAAGTGCAGATGTACCATTTACGGTAGTAGACTGTAAGGCACCAGCCCCAGTATGTATCAATGGTTTGGCCATCGAATTGATGCCACAGCCAGCGGGTACTGACGCTGACGGCGACGGTGATGAGGATTGTGCAGCCATGGCTATCTGGGCTAATGACTTCATTGCCAGCCCAATCTACGATTGTACAGGTCAGGGTGATCAGCACCCAACCAACGAGAACGTAACCGAGATTCTGAAGTACTCTATCCACAGAGCAGACTCAGTTATTGCCGGATCTGAATTGCCAGATCCAAGTGTAACTGGCTTGGTAGCTACTTGTGACGACCCAGCGACCTTGATCGTACGCATCTACGCATGGGACGACGCAGACAACCCATACTCAGTACAGCCTGATGGTAGTGTAGGCGGACCAAACTACGACTTCTGTGAAACTTACATCCTGGTACAAGACAACATGGGTTCTTGTGAAGGTGATGAGTGTGGAGGCGTTGGTTCAAGAATCGCCGGTGTGATCATGACTGAGGAAGATGAAGAGGTAGAAGGTGTAGAAGTGGGCTTGAGTGGACAGACGGAAATGGATATGACGACCACCAGCAATGGCCAGTATGAATTTAGTAACCTGGAAAGTGGCTATGACTACACAGTAACGCCTCTGCTTGATCTGGATCATGCAAACGGGGTATCGACCTTTGACCTGGTACTGATCAGCAAGCACATCCTGGGGGTAACCCCACTGGATAGTCCGTACAAGATAATTGCGGCGGATGCCAACAACTCGCATTCCATCTCCACCATTGATATCATCAAGATCAGAAAACTGATCTTGAATATCGATACGGAGTTTGAAGACAACACGAGCTGGCGTTTTGTGGATGCGGCCTATGTATTCCCCGATCCATCCAACCCATGGAGTGAGGTGTTCCCCGAAGTGATCAACTACAACAACCTGACGGTAGAGCAGTTGAATCAGGACTTTGTGGGCGTGAAGATCGGAGATGTAAACGGTAGTGTACAGGCCAACTTTGCAAGCCTGGATGACCGGATCACGAACGGACTGTTTGCCTTTGAGCTACAGGATGAGCAGCTGGCGGCCAATCAAACCTACCAGCTGGACTTCAGAGCTAAGGACATGAACCAGATTCAGGGCTATCAGCTGACGTTGACCTTTGATGCAGACAAGGTGGAGTATGTGGGCATGGACGGAAAGATCATGACCGAGGCTCACATCGGCCTAAGACACCTGGATCAGGGCATGATCACGATGAGCTGGAATGGAGAGGCTGGTCAGATGGAAAGCCTGACGGATCAGGACGTCCTGTTTGGATTACAGTTCCGCGCCAACACGGCTACCCGCTGGAGTGAAGTATTGGGCGTAAGCTCGCGCTACACCATGGCTGAGGCGTACAATGCTGGTGATCAGCTACTGGAAGTGGGCTTACACTTCAATGAAGGACCAACAGTGGTCCAGGCCTTTGAGCTGTACCAAAACCGTCCGAATCCATTCCGGGAATCAACGGTGATTGGCTTTTACCTGCCACAGGCAACGGAAGCCACACTGAGCATCCAGGACATCAATGGCCGGACCATCAAGCTGATCCGCAATGACTTTGCCAAAGGCTACAATGAAGTGGTGGTGAAGTCTGGGGATTTGCTGAAAGGCATGTTGTACTACACCCTGGAAACAGACGATTACAACGCTACCAGGAAGATGATTTTGACAACCAACTAATACTACTTATTCCTTTTCCGTGCAATGCATAATGATCTTGCGCGGAAAAGGTTTTGTAATTACTATTAGCAAGTAGATTAGATGTTGTTGTTCCCGTTTTCGGGGTATTTGGTCCGGAGGAAAGTTTTTCCTCTGGACTTTTTTACTTTGTTATCAATGTTGAGTTTTGGGAATATAAACCCGAAAAGTTGATCCTTTTTTTAGTTCACTTGAGACCTCTAATTTACCATTCAGTTTTTCAATTAAAGCATAGCAAATCTTTAACCCAATACCGTATCCTTTTTCATCAGAAGTTCCTTTCGTTGAGATGATTTCCCCAGCCTGGATTTTTTGTAGTACATCTCCTTTAATTCCCTGTCCAAAGTCAATAACTTCAATAATATGATCATCGCCAGTAGTTTGATAACTGATGACCACTTCCCCTCCTGTATAGGTGAATTTAATGGCATTACTCAATAAATTAAAGAGGATAATTTTCAAAATATTACCATCTGTGACAAACTCAACCGGCTGAGATCCAGCATATCTAATTGTAATATTTTTTTCTTCGGCCTGTAGGCTAAGTGTCTGGATCACTTCATTCACCAACGCCAGAAGGTTTGATTGATCAGGATGTGAAGAAAGGTCACCTTGTTGCACGGTAACCCAGCTCAGAAGATTAGAGATGATATGATAAAGCTTGGTACCAGAAATTTCAAAATTGTGGGCTATTTTTTCAAGTTCTTCCGGCTTCTCCTTTCGGATGGTATAGGCAAGGTTTTGTGTTAGATTAATAAATGTAGAGGCAGGTTCCTTCAGGTCATGAGCCACAATAGCTAACAGATGATTTTTGGCCTCATTTTGTTCAAGCGAGGCTGTAAGTTCTTGGTTTTTTATTTCCAACTCTTCATTTATCTTTATTTGATCCTGATATAGCTTTTTAATGGCGGTCACCTGCATCAAAATAAGAATACCAACGCCGAAAGAAGGCAAAACTAATACCAGGATACCATCCAGAAAAGGAATTTCTTTTTCGATAATACTTCCATAAAAACGGGTATAGTAAATACTTACCACCTGAAGAGAGAATATAAATAAAGAAAGCAAAATCTTTAACCACAAGCTTTCAAAAGCCAATAGGACGATCACGATGAAGGCAAAATAGGCATAGGTAATGTTCAGTTCATCACCGTAAGTGATTGTAAGGAAAAACAAAAGAATGGGGTAAACAACTGCAAAAATTAAAGCACCAATGATGTGCAGGCGAAGATGGCTAAGCACAAAAATAAAGACCACGAGTAATAATCCAAGTACGGAGTAAATCAGCGTTTCATTGTGTTCAAAAATGTCAAAAATTGTCATCATTAGGAAGGCTGCAAGAACTGCAAGAAGAGCCTTGTTAAATGCTCTGAACTTCAACTGGTCGTAGAAATCCAGCTTCGGGCCGATTCCCATATTGGTAGTCCAGTTAAGGAACTTCTTGAGTCTATACATGAGGACAAAATATTTTAGAGCCAGGTATTTTCTGACGCTAATTTAGTTGGGGGATCAATAAAACATTGCTATGCTACACATAATTACAAAAACCATATCGAAAAGAAAACATCTGCACACTGGATATTTAATATTTGTGTCCCACATATCTCCGATTGTTTTTGATCAGCACTACAGCTGCAAAGCGAAATGATTATTGCTAAAGCTAATGAACCAAAAATCCTTTTATGACCAGTTATCAGGTGTTGTTGTATGAAGAAAAATCAAGGGGGATCGTATTGCTAAAAATAGTGATTCTCGCGATAGAAATGACAAATTGACGATTTATATCAACCACAGGTAGGATCAATTGACTTCAGCTGATGAAATTTACCTTATCTTTACGCCCCTTGTTTATCAAATTTAGTATGAAAATGAAGCAACTGATCACCCTTACTTTGACCATGCTATTGGGTATCTCGGTTTCTCTCGAAGCGCAGAATCCCAACCTGAACTACAACAAGTTCAAACAATTGTACGACGAATTGCCCACACCCAACAGCTACCGCACCGCCTCCGGTGCTCCGGGGCACGAATATTACCAGCAGCAGGCCGATTATGTGATGGACATCACCCTGGATGATGAAAACCAGAAAATCCACGGCGTTGAAACCATCACTTACCACAATAATTCTCCCGATCCATTGAACTACGTTTGGCTCCAGCTCGACCAGAATATGCGTGCCAAAGACTCGGACACCTACAAGATTCGTACCAACGAACTCGACGAGGAAGTAAGCTTTCGCAGCCTGCAGCGCCTGCACAATCGCTTTGACGGGGGCTTCAACATCGAGTCGGTTACTACCGCCGATGGCAAGCCCTTGAAGCACGTTATTAATAAAACCATGATGCGTGTGGATTTACCACAAACACTACAGCCCGGTCAGAAGACTTCCTTTAGCGTAAAGTGGTGGTACAACATCAACGACCGCATGAAGTGGGGCGGCCGTTCGGGATTGGAATATTTTGAAGAAGAGGACAATTATCTCTACACCATTGCTCAGTTTTACCCGCGCATGGCGGTCTACAATGATGTAGAGGGCTGGCAGCATAAACAATTCCTGGGCTCCGGTGAATTTACCCTTACCTTTGGTAATTACGAGGTGCGCATTACCGCTCCTGCGGATCACATTGTGGGCGCGACGGGTGAAATCCAAAATCCCAAAGCGGTCTTAACTGCCGAGCAGCGCTCGCGCCTGGAAGAGGCCAAAAAGAATACAAAAGACCCTGTCTTCATCGTGACACCGGAGGAGGCTAAAGCCAATGAATCCAGCCGGACCGACAAGAAGAAGACCTGGGTGTTTAAAGCGGAAAATGTACGCGATTTCGCCTTTGCCAGCTCTCGCAAATTTATCTGGGATGCGATGGGCGTAGTGCAAAATGGACGCACTATACTGGCAACCTCACTGTACCCCAAGGAAGGCAATCCGCTCTGGGAAAAGTACTCTACCAGAGTGGTCGCTCATACCTTAAAAGTCTATTCCGACTACACCTTTGAATACCCGTACCCGGTCGCCTATTCCGTACATACCAACCGTATAGGCATGGAATATCCGATGATTTGTTTCAACGGCGGTCGTCCGGAAGCAGATGGTACTTATTCCGAGCGCACCAAGTACGGCATGATCGGGGTGATAATTCACGAGGTGGGTCACAATTATTTCCCAATGATCGTCAATTCTGACGAGCGCCAGTGGACCTGGATGGATGAGGGACTGAACAGTTTCCTGGAATACATCACCGAGCAGGCCTGGCAGGCAGACTTTCCAATTCGTGGAGGTCGTCCGGAAAACATCGTGAATTACATGAAAATGGACAAGGATAAATTGTCGCCTATCATGACCAACTCGGAGTCCATTCTCAATTTTGGTCCGAATGCCTACAGCAAGCCGGCTACGGCACTTTACATCCTGCGCGAGACGGTCATGGGCCGCGAATTGTTTGATATCGCTTTCAAAGAATACGCACAGCGCTGGAAGTTCAAGCAGCCTTCTCCCGCCGACTTTTTCCGTACCATGGAGGATGCCTCCGGCGTTGATCTGGACTGGTTTTGGCGCGGCTGGTTCTTCAGCACTGATCACGTTGATATCGCGCTGAAGGATGTGAAGTGGATGCAGGTAAATACTCAAAACCCGGAAATTGAAAAAGCATTGGCGAAAGCCAAAGAAAAGGAAACGCCAAAATACATCGGCGATGTGCGCAATGAAGCGGCACAGACCGTGGTCGATACCGATGAGCGGATGCGCGACTTCTATAATGAGTACGATCCATTGGAAGTAACCGTACTTGATAAAAAAGATTATGAGCGCTATCTTTCTTCGTTGGATGAGGATGAAAAAGCCATTTTGGAGGGCAATTACCAATATTATTCCATCGACTTTTCTAATATCGGTGGGTTAGTGATGCCGATTATTTTGGAATTCAAATTTACGGATGGTACCTCTGAGGTGGTTCGTATCCCTGCGGAAATCTGGCGCAAGCACAGCGATGAGGTGAGCAAGATCTTCTACTTTGAAAAGGAAGTCAGTGAGATCGTGCTCGACCCCTACATGGAAACCGCCGATACAGATCGCAACAACAACTACTGGCCTCCACGCCGGGAGCCGAGCCGTTTTGAGCTATTCAAGCGCCGTGGCTGGGGTGGGGGAGAAAACCCCATGCAGAAGGCCAAGCGCATTGAGGAAATGAATAAGAAGTCAGACGGTGCGCCGGAAGGTGGCGATAAATAAAACCTTAAAATAAAAACGCCGGAGCTTGATCAAAAGCTCCGGCGTTTTAATTACTGGTTCGATGAAATTTATTTCATCGTTAATTCCAATGCCGATTGGGCGTCCATTCTAAAAAAGCTACACCTCCACCTTCTCCCGTTTTTTCTGGACCTGTTCAACGATGATATCCCCGTGATCGCGGGTATTTTCGATGAAGAGGGTGCTGGTTTGTTTACCGGCACAGACCACCCCTGCGAGGTATACGTTTGGCAGGCTGGTTTCCAGCGTTTCCGGATCGTGGACAGGAATGCAATCCTCATCCTGAGGGATTTCCAATCCTAAATTGCCCAGTAGCTCATAATTGGGTTGATAACCAGTCATGGCCAGCACAAAGTCATTTTCGATGGTAAATTTGCCGTCCGGCCCTTCCAATACCACCTCATGTGGCCGAATTTCTTTGACGTTGGTCTTAAAATAAGCCTTGATGCTGCCTTCCTTAATACGGTTTTCAATATTGGGCCTGATCCAGTATTTCACCCTTGGGTAAATCTCATCTTCGCGAATGGCCATCGTCACTTCCGAACCCTTGTAGTAGGTCTCCAATGCCACATCACAAGCCGAGTTGGCCGCACCAATCACCAGCACTTTTTGGCCCACATAAGGGTGGGCGTCATCGTAATAGTGCTTCACTTTAGGCAACTCTTCACCCGGCACATTCAGCAGTCGTGGTGTATCGTAAAAACCGGTGGAGACAATTACCGAATGAGCACGATATTGCCCCTTGCTGGTGGTAATGAGATAGTGGTCCCCATCCTCCTGTCGTTCCATTTTATGTACCGGCTCATAAAGATTGGTTTTCAACTTCCAGGCCTGCTGCAAACGGCGGTAGTACTCCAATGCCTCCCGCCGGGTAGGTTTATCGCCGTGGGAGATGAATGGGGTATTGCCAATTTCCAGCAGCTTCGACGTTGAAAAAAACGTCATATTGATCGGAAAGTTATAGATGGAATTGGCCAACACTCCCTTTTCAAGAATGAGGTAATCCAATCCCGCTTTTTCCGCCGAAATGGCACAGTTGATACCCGTCGGTCCGGCACCGATGATGATTAAATCCAGTATTTCCATAATGAGTGATAATTCTGTCTTTCCAACAAAATTAAGCTATTTTAGGTTTACTGGGCTTTAATAAAGGATTTAGTATACACCTTATCGTTCAGTTCGACCTGGATAAAATACCGTCCACTGGGTAAGTGATCCAAATACAGATTGCGTTGATTACCACTCAATCGCGAGACCGAAACGGGGACTTCCTGCCCCAAAATATTGATCAGGCGAATGCGTGCCTGCGAAAAATCCAGGTCATCCGAGTACAACTGAATTAACGATGCCGCCGGATTGGGCGAAAGCATCAGGCTACTCTCTTCAAATAGACCATCGGCCATTTGCAGAGATTTGGGCCGCATCGAAAACTTTGTCAGGTATACCTCTGTTCCTTGGCTAATATGGCTGGAAGCGCCCAGGGTATCGATCATGCCGATCTTGGTATCCTGCATTATGATTTTTCCCTGGTTGTCAAGTACAATTTGCGGGTTATTTTCAAAAGCAAGGTCTTCAATTCTCTTTTTGAAAAGGCGCTGATCGTCAAGTTTCAAGAAAGAATTGTAGCGTTTGACCACGACCTCACCCTCATTGTAAGGAAAAGGATAATGCTGATAATTTTCAGGCAATTCGTGTGTTCCTTCCAGGTTTAAGCCTGTAAGATAAAGGAACCCATCAGTGTCTACGGTGAGATGATAGGGAGTGAAATCCTCCTGAATGAGTGGTTCCTGCAATATCCGACCATTTCCTAGATTCAGTTGTACCAGAAACCCCTTGGAGTTTTCACAACCAGTCCATTCGCTATGATCGTCAAAGAAAATCCGACCGCGGAAACGCCCAGCCAGATACAACCGATTGTCATTGGCTACGGCCAGGGCAGTGGGAAAACTCAGATCGGTAGAAATAAATGTTTTTTCCCAATCAAGCTGGCCATCCACAGAGAGGCGCGCTATTTTCATATAAAAATCCCGGTATTCACAAGAAGAGGACCAGTTATAACCTCCGTTGCCAAATGCGATATAGCTATTTCCCTGATTGTCGAGTTTAAGATCAACAAGATCTCCAGAAGCTAGCCATTCTTCGGTCATGTTGATAGTCTGGGCCCACAATACTTCCCCATCCGGACTATATTTTACCACATAATATGCCGGGCTGATTTCTGAGGTGAGGGATACATCTCCAAACCTTGCCTGAAAGTTGGTATAATAACCGGCTACGTAAATATTGTCATCGTTATCAGTGCTACATTTGAAAACCTTGCCCTCGGAACCAGTTTCTGCGGTACGATGCCATTGGTAATTGCCCTCAGGGTCATAAGAAACCAGAAAGAAGCGACGACTGTTGGAGTTGATAAGCTGACCCGGCGACAATTCTAGGTTATCTCTAAATATCCCGGCGACAATAGCGTCACTGTGACTATTGCTGGCGACGGCATTTTTGGAGCCGGCTATATACATTAAATTGGTCTTGGTCCACTTGACATGGCCATCCGCTGAGACCTTGGTAAGATAGGTATTGTGAAACTGGCGGGTAGTTTCCAGGTTAAGCGGCCAGTGTTGCGTTTCACCTGATATTCCCAGGCCGACATAGCTATTGAAGTAGCCGGTGATCAGAAGGTCGTCATCAGGGGTGATGGCCATATCCATGTTTTTGATGGATGATGGCTCGTGGAAGACAAGGTTTTGGTCAACCAGCGTCTTAAACCATTCTGTGGGCTGCTCGGCAGGAGGCGCATTTTCCTCTTCTTGCTTGGGAATACCATAGAGATAAGCTTGCCGGGTTTCATTACGAGCTTCAAAAACTACGCGATTATTTACAACAGATCTTGGTATCGGGCTGGACCAATCGGCGCCGGGAATGAGGTCAGTCATCAAAGCGGCGTTACCTTGTGGATCAATACGCCAAAGCTCTTCGCCATGGATGCCATCGTCGGCATTTAAAAAGAGATAATCCTGGGTCATGAGGTCTCTGAGAATATACCATGCATAGGAAACACCCGGCCCTCCCGGTCGGATATCAACCACCTTAAAATCAGTGCCATCAAAAATCCAGTATTCCCGACCATAAGTGGTTGAATTAGCACTTATCAACATCACGTCAGCCCATTGATGCAGATCAATGATGGATAAAAGGCTGGTTTCAGCCCAGAGGTCTTTGTAGAAGGAGACCTGCTCCGACTCGGCATCAATTTGGTAAAGCACCAGGCGATCAAACCTTTCCGGTGCTGCAATAAAATAGAGCTGACCCTGATATTTGAAAAAATTACGAGGCGATGAATGGTAGGGGAAAATGCCATCGTCCTGAAAGCCTGGTCTTAGGTCTTCCAAAAGATAGGTGCCGTCAATGGTGCCATCGGTGCGCCATAATTCCAGGCCGGTATCATCGTCAGATCCTTTAAAATAAAGTATCCCATTGTGTTCAATACCTATGGAAAGGTCAAAGTCATATTTTCCAACTTCCCAGAATTCGTTTTGTCCACTTCCATCCGCGTTAAATTGCCAGATGGTGTCACCCGAACGGAGCCACACGTATCCAAGGTTTGAGGTCATCCACTGGCAATATTCATTGAAAAAAACTTCCTGAATTACACTTTGCCCATCCAGAGAAATAACCTGCAGTTTTTTGATGATCCGGTCGATTAGAAAAATAGCTTCATCGGTTGCTGCTACTTCCCACTGACTGGCACCACTGTGGTTAATCGTAAATATTCGAGTGGTTCCAGCAGGCGTGCCGTCTGTTCGCCATACAAAGCGTTGATTACCGGTGCGCTGATCGTAAATTAACAGATCATCTCTCTGATAAATAATATTCAAGTTGCCTGCTGGCCTTTCCTGGAGTAGTATCGGAATTTCAGCATCAGGAGCCATTGCCCAAAGCCGGCTTAAACCAAAAGAAGGAGTTAGAGAATGAATCAGGATTTTCCCTTCAACCGTGTTCAGAAAATTGATGGTTCCCGGAAAAATGCCCTTGATAACGGTGTTTTCAACAGTTCCATCAGTTTGCCAAAGCGTATCCGTGGGGCCGCTCTGATTTTTTGTAAAAAAGAGCCATTCGCCGACCTGTACAAATTCGGCTTGTTTGTCAAAGGCGCTTTCTCCCAAATCAATAAGCTTTTGGGGTTGTGAATTGGAGCGCAAAGTTGAAAAAATACATACGAATAGGAAGAGAGAGCGTAATAGGTGCTTCATACCGGGTGTTTTTTTCCTATCAAAATACCCGAATTTGCCTTAAAATGAAAGTAGGACTAAAGTTTTAATATGGCCTTAACTTTTTTTCTGTTTCAATACGCGCATAATACATGATTGCAACTCCTCTGGTTTGATGGGTTTGGACAAATAATCCTGCATACCGGCCTCCTTGCAACGATTTTCCTCCTGCTTGGAGGTATTGGCGCTTAACGCAATGATGGGGACGTCACTGATTTCCCGGATTTTATAGGAAGCTTCGATGCCGGTCATTTCAGGCATTTGAATGTCCATCAGGATAAGATCGTATTTCTTTTCGTGAAACCGGTTAATGCCCTCCAGCCCATTACGCGCAATATCCACCTCGATCAAATCGGACCAGGAAGTGAGTACCTGTTTTGTCGCAATCTGGTTGAGTACGTGATCTTCCACCAGCATAATCCGCAACGGGCCGGGGATGTTTTCTCCCTCATCCTCCGAGCTGATTCGCACGGGCAATTCGAGGTTGATGATCTGTTGATTGCCGCCTTTTTGCTGAATGGTTAAGGTGCCACGCAACAGGTGAATTAGCTTGGCGGCAATGGCAAGACTCAACATTCCTTCATCCTTGCCGTTTGTAATTTTTTCCAGCAATTGATGGAGTCGATGTTCATCATCAAAATACTGAAAGGTAAAGGGACGCCCGATATAGGAAATGGAAAATTTTAGAATAATATGGCCATTCCCTACAATCCGGGAAGACCTTACTTCAATCTTGTTTTTTCCATCCCGGTGCTGAATGGCTTGTTCGATCAGGTTGTACAATACCTGAATAAGTTTCTGTGCGTCACAACTCACCTTGTCTGGCAGCTGGCCCACGGTCTTAAACTGAATGCGAATGGCCGATTGTTCCGCCCTCAACGAAAAAATTCGCTCCAAACTCTGCAACAGCTCCGGAAGTTTTACGTCCTCGTCTTTGGTAATACTGGTCCGTGAATCGAGCAGCGACAAATTGAAGAGGTTATTCAAAACGATGGAAAGGTCATCAATGGAGGTTTTGAGGCCGTTCAATAGTTCCGTCTGGTGATTGGTCGGCTGGGTATTTTCCAGTAGATAAATCAGATTTACAATAGAGCTGAGCGGTGTCCTGATGTTAAATCCCAGCTTGGAAATGGCCTCCTGGTTGATGCGCGGCATAGGGTTGTAATCCGCCTTTTTCTCCTCCGCTTTACTGGTCTCCTTTGAGTCGGTAATGTCCTGCAAATTACCTAATAGAATAATCTTATTGGTGTACTCATCGTATTTGACCTGCGCTCTTACCGAAAGATGTCGGATGATGCGATTATCGATCAGGATGCGGTGCTCTACCTTAGTCAGCTTGCCGGTTTTTACTGCCATATCAAAGAAATTCTCCACTTTTTCCCGGTCTTCTACATGCACATAGCCAATGTAATCGGAGAGGGAAGGGGAGAAGCTTTGTGGTTTGAAGCCAAATATCATATACATGCCTTCCGACCACTTCATCACATTATTGACGATATCCATTTCCCAGTTGGCGAAGTTGGCCATCTTTTGGGTTTCCTGATACCGTTGGGCGCTGATGGTCAGCTTGTCTGCTGTTTCCTGAAGTTTGGCCTGTGTTTTGAAGCGTTGGAGAGAATATTTTATCGTCTTGACCAGGCGTCGGCCGTCAAATTCACCTTTGATTAGAAAGTCCTGGGCACCGGCGCGCACGGATTGCATGCCCATCACTTCGCTCTTGTTGCCGGTAAGTACAATAACGGGTACATCGGCGGCTTCCTGCATGTATGATTTTAAAGTGCCGAAGCCCACGCTATCGTGTAGGGAAAGATCAAGAAGGACCAGATCAATAGGTTGATCATGCAAGATATTCATTCCTCCAGTCAATGAGGTGGAATGATAGAAACGGTGTCGGAAGGCAGCGTCTTCTAGTAGCGTTTTAATTTTTTCTGCATCACCGTCATTGTCTTCAATAACTAGAATGTTGTTCATGTGTTCTAGTGCTTTGTGTAATTTGTTTCAATGTAAAGTTGTTCCGTTAACTGGGTCTTAGGTATTGATCTTGATGCAGGGGGCTTTGTTTAGTTAATACTTGTTGGTAATATGGTAGTTTTTAACCAAAATGATTCAATTTGTTGAATGATTGAGAAAAAGCTATCAAAATCTACCGGCTTATTAATAAAACAATTGGCATGTAGATCGTAGCTGTTGATAATATCCTGCTCGGCATTTGAGGTAGTGAGAATCAATACCGGAATACTTCGCAGCTTCTGGTCCGATTTGATCGCCTTGAGTACCTGTCTTCCGTCCCATTTGGGAAGATTAAGGTCCAACAGGATCAGGTCGGGTGTTGGTCGATCTGAATATTCATCCTCTTTCCTGAGATACCTCAGCGCCTCAATTCCATCCATTACCACTTCCAGATTCACCTTTTTTTTGCCTTCCTTAAAGGCCTCCTGGGTCAGCCGAACATCCCCAGGGTTATCCTCGACCAACAAAATATTGTGTACTCGAGTTTGTAGTGTATCCATTGTCAATGTTGTTGTGTTAACGGGTTTTCGGGGACAACCGTAAAATTTATGAAAACGATAATTATGTAAATATAAACTTTAACGAGCGTTTAAAGTTTATTTTGTGCCCAAAACAGATCTATAATTAAGCTAGATATGCAAAAAATCAAAGAATTTCAAGTAATTTTTGAAAAATATCTTTCTGAGAATACATTTAAGCAATCGCCACTTGAGCTTTATGAACCAGTAGATTACATCCTTAGTTTGGGCGGCAAACGACTGCGACCTGCATTAGTACTCATTGGCTGCCACCTTTTTAGGGAAGAAGTGACCTGTGCACTACCGGCAGCGATGGCGGTGGAGGTCTTTCACAACTTCAGCCTAGTACACGATGATATTATGGATGCCGCTCCGTTGCGCCGCGGCAAACCAACGGTACATACCCGATACGATACCAATACTGCCATTCTTTCGGGTGATGTCATGCTGATCTACACCTATGATTACTTCTCCCGTTTGGAAAACCAGCAAATAGTGAGCCAAATTATCCGGGTGTTTAATCGTGTAGCTATTGAGGTTTGTGAAGGGCAACAGTACGATATGAATTTTGAAAGTCGTGAAGCAGTCACCATTGAAGAATACCTGAAAATGATTGAGCTTAAGACCGCTGTGTTGATTGCCGGAAGTCTGCAAATTGGTGCGATGATTGGTGGCGCTGACGAAAATGATGCCCAACATTTGTGGGAATTCGGCCGGAATATCGGGATTGCCTTCCAGCTACAGGACGATTATCTGGATACCTTTGGTGATCCAGCCAAGTTTGGCAAAAAAGTGGGCGGCGATATTGCCCAAAACAAAAAGACGTACCTCATCCTTAAAGCACTCGAAGTGGCTACCAATACACAACGGGAAGAACTTCGCAGCCTGATGGCCTTGCCGGAAACAGAAGAACAAAACAAAATCCAAAAAGTCACGGCATTGCTGCAACAACTGGATCTGCCCACCTTAATCAAAGAAAAACGCGATACCTTTCGCGATGAAGCCTACCGTCATCTGGCTGCCGTTCAGGTTCCGGAAGCCGCCAAAGAAATCTTAAGAGATATGTCGGAAAAGTTAATACAGCGGGAAGTTTAGTTTAGAGTTTAGTGTGTAGTAGTTTAGAGAGGTCGATGTTGCAAACATCTGCCGAGTGAGATTTATAGTTTAGACGGGGGAGACAGGGGAGGCGGTTGAGTCTGCTCCAAAAAAGGAGCAACCACCGAAGCGGTTACCCCTCACACTATGAAACACTATATTTTAATCAATATATTGATGTAAATGCTTTACGGCCTGTTTGAAAATGTTGCGAAATCAATACCATAAAACCACCTGATCTTTCAATCTTAAATACTGGCCTATGTATTCGTTCAACGCAAGAGTTGCGGAGCTAATTTGTAGGAATTATTTACTGCTTTGAGGTAAAGGTATTAAGTAATTTTGGTATATACAAATTAATCTTTTGCAAATCTCTACATTTTGTGACACGGTGCATTTGATCAAAAAAAGATCTTACCATTCCACCAACCCTGCTCAATGAGGGCCTTGTTTTTTTCGTAAAATTGGATGGCCGGCTTGTTCCAATCCAGTACCTGCCACTTCACCAATCGACAGTTTTTCTCCTGGGCATTTTGCAGGAATCCATCAAATAATTGCTGCCCAACACCCATTTTTCGGTAGCTTTGCCTGACCACAAAATCTTCCAAATAGAGCATCTTACCTTTCCAGGTGGAGTAGGTCATATAGTACAGAGCCATGCCACAAATGATGCCGTCTTTTTCCGCTACCAGTGCTTCAAAAATGTCCTCATCAAAGTCCCGGTAATAGTCTTCCAGGCTTGCCGTAAATTCGTGTTCCGCTTTTTCATAAATCGCCAGTTCGCGCACGAGATTGTGAATGTCGGGCAGGTCCTCGCGAGTGGCCAATCGAATACTAATGGGTGTCATTGGGTTTATTTTCTGATAATCAAAAATTCCTCTTCCCCTAACGGGTCTATGCTGTTGATTTCAACTTCCGTCACGTGTGCCATCATGGGGCCTTGTTCACACCATGTGATCATTTGCCGCAATAAGGGAGCCGGACCTTCTACTTCCGCATAAACACTGCCATCGGGTTGGTTCTGCACAAAACCCGCCAGTTTGAGCTGGTCGGCTTTTTGCTTGGTACTGGCCCGGTAATAGACACCTTGCACCTTGCCGTAAATCCTGAGCTGATACCGTTTTATCATCGTTTTTTTGCTGCGAAAATAAGAAACCCTCCAAACAGACACCAAGTGGATTGATGTAGAAATAATTGACAGTCAATATTCCGCATAATCAAGACCTGGAGCCTGGAAATAGTATCAATTGTTTCGGACCAGTCTCACTAGTGTTTAGCAGACATTGACTTTTGGGCAATTTTATGGTTTTGGGTATCCAGCACATAACGCAGGACCAGGAATCCCAGGCCGGCTATCGTACCCAAAATGGCCAGCGTACCCCACATGAAGTTGAACCCAAAATGACCTGCAAGATACATGCCAAAAGTTGGCGCGATGATCATTCCGATAGAAAAACCAATGGAATACAAGCCCATATACTGCCCACGATTGCTTTCCCCTGACCGCTCCAGCGCAAAGGCGCTTGCAAAGGGCAAACTCAGCATCTCTCCAAAGGTCAGAAACGCCATATATAAAAATGGGATGGCTGCCCACGTCAGCCCCAGGGAAAAACAGGTGTATCCCAACGCAATCAGAATATTTCCAAAACCAATAATGCCAAGTTTGGAAAACCTATTCTCAAGCTCTGCAACCAGAGGCATTTCCAGCAATACAATGACTGCGGCATTCAGTGTGATCAATAGTCCCACCTGAAATTCAGAATAGTCAAATACTGTTTTTAAAAAGACCGGTAGTGAGTTGACCAACTGCATAAAGCCGATTGCAAATAACAGATTGAAGCTGACAAAAGCAAGGAAGGGCCAGTCCCGGTATGCAGAGCGTATTTTACCCGGTTCTGGCTCAGGTGTTTCTGAAGAATCTTCCAGCGCTCTAACTGGTTTGGGACTCAAAAAAAGACGCAAACACAGTGCGGATAGCATACAGGTCAAACCATCCATAATGAACAGCCACTCGTAGCCCAGCTTTTGCGAAAGCAACCCTCCCATAGCCGGACCGGTAGCCATACCTAAATTGACTGCCAGACGCATTAAGGCAAAAGCCCTCGTACGTCGCTCGGGATGACTATAGGAAGCCACTGATGCCTGATTGGCCGGTCGGAAAGCATCACCAATGGTACTGGTCAGGAAGATGGTAATGCCAAACTCGATGAAAGTTTCAGCATGTCCTAAGGCGATAAATCCCAACCCGCTGAGGATGAGCGTCCAAAACTGTACAGTATAATGGCCGATGCGGTCGGTGAGCCACCCGCCAATAAATGAACCTAAAACCGATCCTACACCAAACAAGCTAAGTATTAATCCGGCCTGCTCCAAAGTGAATCCTTTTTGGACCGTCAGGTAGATGGTAAGGAAGGGAATAACCATAGTGCCGGCCCGATTGATGAACAACACGAGGGACAACAACCAAACATCCCGGTTGAGTCCGCTAAAGGCATTGATGTACATGGTAACGGTTCGGTGTAACATCGGATAAAGATTTAAGAAGCATTACCCCTTTTGCCCCAGAATAGTTCCTCATCGGTAAAAAGAAAATGGTGTGGTCAACTCATTGATTTGGGGTTTTTCGCAACTTTACATTAAATTTACGTTCAATTAACATTATAATCCCTGACGTAACACAATAAAATCCTAACCAATTTCATGGAATCAGAAGCACCTAATATCTTCAATGTCCCCTCTAATATTCAAGCAGAATTAGATACACTGGAAAAGCAGCTAGACCTGGCCATCCCGTCCAAGGAACTGGACCGCAACATCCTGATCGCCACCTGGAATATCCGTGCCTTTGGCGACCTTACCAGAAAATGGGCTTCGGGCGAAGACGACAGCCCCCGTCGTGATTTACATTCCTTACAAATCATTACCCGCATCATTCGGAGGTTTGATGTCATTGCTTTGCAGGAGGTCAAATCCAATATCCGTGCCCTGCGTGATATGCTGAAATTATTGGGAGAAAACTGGAGCTTTACACTCACCGATGTAACAGAAGGCAGCGCCGGTAATGGCGAACGTATGGCTTTTATCTATGATACACGTAGAATCAAGATGTCGGGACTGGCCGGTGAGCTGGTAGTGCCGGAGGAGCGCTTAAACAATATTGAACAAGGGGCCTTGCGCAAACAATTTGCCCGAACGCCTTATGCCGTAAGTTTCCGCTCAGAAACCACCACATTTATCCTGGTGACCCTGCACATTCTGTATGGAAGCAGTGCCAAAGAACGCATCCCAGAACTGAAGGCGATCGCCAACTGGATGGCCGATTGGGCCTCTGATATCAATGCCTATCATCACAATCTCATCGCCCTCGGCGATTTTAATGTGGATGAGCGCGGAGATGTTTTGCACCAGACCTTTATTTCTAGTGGACTATTTATCCCCAACGATCTGGCCAAGGTTACCCGCAGTATCTTTGACACGGGCAAATTTTACGATCACATTGCCTGGTTCCTCGGCCGCAAGGGTGTTCCTGAATTGTCGATGAACTATTCCAAGGGCGGGAATTTTGACTTCCTTCCCTTTGTGTTTAAAAATCGTGACCTTACCACACAGCAGATCTCCTGGATGATATCTGATCACTATCCATTGTGGGCGGAATTTTCCACGAGATAGCGCAATATTTATTTTTTTCTATTTTTAGGAAAACTAATATCATCGTCATGAACACCGATCGTGTATTATTGTTGGATTACCAAAGGACTCAGTACCGAACCCAGCCAGAAATGTAAGTAGATTGTTTTTCCATCCTATAAGACTTCTCCACCTCCCGTTTTGAATCCTGACAGAACCTTATCAGAAGGTCTATGGAGTTTTCCTTTCCTCAAAATGATTGATGGTATCGTAGGTACCATGTAAAAAAATCTATGGCTTTCCTGCCCAAAATGCAGGGGTAATTTGTCGATGTGACAAATACCCCCCCCGATTGTAACTGGCCCCCCTAATCTTTTTATGCCCTTCCATTACATTTGAAAGAATAGATGACACCTTAAATAATCTCACTAAAATTATGTTAACTTATGAACAGCTTTACTTCTAAACAGAGCCTCCGGCGTCAATTGGTGATTCCGCTTTGGTTTTTGGCTGTCACTTGCCTGAGTGCACAGATGCAGACCTATAGTGGCACCCTGACCTCGTCGGAAGGTGACCCCCTGATCGGCGCCACCATATTGGTCGTCGATTCTCCCGATGCCCGGGGAACGGTGACTGATTTTGATGGCAAGTTCTCCATCGAAGCTTCACCAGGAGAACAGCTCCGCATTTCCTACACTGGTTACGAATCCCAGACCATCGACCTGGGGGCAGAAACTGATCTGTCAATGACCCTCAGCTCTACTTCAGTGGTGTTGGACGAATTGGTGGTCGTAGGATATGGTACCACCCGCAAAAGTGACCTTACTGGATCGGTATCTTCGGTGTCCGGCGATAAACTACGTAGCACGGTGACAACCAATATTGACCAGGCCCTACAGGGTAGGGTGGCCGGTGTTCAGGTGACCCAAAATTCGGGCCAACCGGGTGGTGCAGCATCCATCCGCATTCGCGGCGCCAACTCCATTACCGGATCAAGCGAGCCCCTTTACGTGATCGATGGTATTCCCTTTCAGGGCGATGGCGCAACGGTTTCCGGCTTTGACTGGGCCGGTGGTGCCAATGGCCAAAATCGGGTGAACCCATTGTCTACGATCAACCCCAATGACATTGTGAGAATTGAAGTCTTAAAGGATGCATCGGCTTCCGCAATTTATGGTGCCCGTGCGGCCAACGGCGTTATTCTGATCACCACTAAGCGTGGACAGGAGGGCGCATCCAAGATTTCTTACAATGGATATTATGCCGTTCAATCTCTGCCCAATGAATTGGAAATGATGAATCTGCCCCAATTTGCCGATTATCAGGTACAAATCACACAGGATTTGGGGCTACAGGTCAATCAGCGCTACCTCGATCCCAGCCTGCTGGGACCTGGTACGGATTGGCAGGATGCTATCTTTAGAAATGCAGGGATGCAAAGTCATCAACTTTCCGTATCCGGAGGTAATAAGAGTACCAAATATGCCGTATCTGGGGGGTATTTTGAACAGGATGGTATCGTAATCGGCTCCAATTTTGATCGATTCACCACCCGTCTGAACCTGGACACACAAGTAAAGGAATGGTTTAAAATCGGGAGTAGCCTGACGTACGCCAGTACCAGTGAAAAAATCACCTTAAACGATGGTGGTGATGGCGTGATTATGCAATCCCTGATCATGCAACCGGATGTGCCGGTGAAGGATATTAACGGAGAATACGCAGGCCCTGATGTTTCGGCCGGAGGAACCAGCTATAATCCGGTAGCAGCGGCGCTACAGCGCAATAATACGCTGACCCGTGAACGCCTGATGGGAAACATTTATGGCGATCTAACACTGCTGAAGGGGCTGACCTTCCGCTCGGAAATTGGTTTTGATAACAATCACTCACTCAACAAAGCATTCCACCCTACCTATAAGTGGGGCATTCTGGAAAACACGGAAAATCAATTGAGACAGCGGGAGGAGAGCAACTTTTTCTGGATATGGAAGAATTATCTGACCTACAATGTTACCCTGGGGGGCAATCACAATCTGACGGCCTTGTTGGGACAGGAAGCTCAAAAGTCGAGCTGGGAAGGCTCGCAGGTGACCAAAAAGAACTTTGCCTCCAATGATATCAATGTATTGAGTGAAGGGGAAGATGTGACTTCCAGAACGAATGGCTGGAAAGATGCCGCCTCGCTGGCTTCCTACTTTGGCCGGATCAATTACAGCTACGATGACCGTTATCTGCTAACCTTCACCCTGCGTGCCGATGGTTCTTCTAAATTTGGACCGGCTAATAAGTGGGGGTATTTCCCTTCGGGCTCCTTCGCCTGGCGGGTAGCTCAGGAAGGCTTTATGGAATCTGTTGATCTGATCAATGACCTAAAATTCCGGGTAGGTTATGGAGTGGTTGGAAACCAGGCCATCGCTAATTACCTTTATGGTGCCTCTTTGCTCACTATTAATACACCGTTTGGCACCGCATATCGGCTGGAGAAAATCTCTAATCCCAATCTGAAATGGGAGTCAACGGCTCAGCTCAATGTGGGTATGGACCTTTCTTTGTTTAAGGGAAGAGTTGACCTCACGGTAGATGTGTACAAGAAGGAAATCGACGATATGTTGTTGCAACTTTCCGTCCCTAGTTATCTGGGAGGTTCAGGCTACAACGACATCAGTGCCCCTTTTGCCAACGTGGGAAAAATGGAAAACAAAGGCGTTGATCTGGCATTGACCACGAGAAACGTACGCACCAAGAACTTTAGTTGGAATACTGACTTTACCTTCTCTGCCAACCGCAACAAGGTGGTAGAACTGGATGATGCAAATAAGGTATACTGGAGAAACCTCTACTGGTATAGCGAATTTCAAACGGCTACCCGCACTTCGGTGGGACTGCCGGTGGGTATGTTTTATGGCTACCAGGTGGAAGGACTATTCCAGAATGAAGAGGATATCCTGAATCACGCTGTCCAGATTGTGGATCAAAACAGTATTACCTCTGAAAATCCTAATGGCGTCAACTTTGTCGACAAACGCACCGGCGTGTGGATCGGTGACGTGAAGTTTAAGGATTTGAATGGTGACGGTGTGATCAATACCAATGACCAAACCATCATTGGAGACCCCAATCCTGACTTTACTTTTGGTTTTAACAACACCTTTACCTACGGTCCCCTGGAAATGACTGTCTACCTAACCGGCTCTTCCGGGGTAGATATTCTCAACTATTCCAGAGTCCAGATTGAGGGACAAACCAGCGTTTTCAACAATCAGGCGGCTACCGTCAATGATCGTGCCCGTTACGGATTGTATGATCCAAACGGAAGTGATCTTGATCCATCCAATGTTTATTTGCTCAATCCTGAGACCGACATCCCTCGTCCAACGACCAACGACAACAACCGCAATAACCGGATGTCAGACCGCTTCATTGAAGATGGTTCCTATATCCGTATCCAGAATGTTCGCTTGGCTTACACCTTGCCTCACCAATGGACCCAGCGGGTGAAGATTCAGCGGCTACGACTGTATGTCAATGCCCAAAACCTCTACACTTTCACCAATTACTCCGGCTATGATCCGGAAATTGGTTCCTTCAACCAGGATCCACTGCGACAAAATATTGACATGGGGCGTTATCCAACGCCACGGGTGATCACTTTTGGTGTAGACGTTGACTTTTAATGCTAAAAATCTAATTGAGATGAAAAATATATTCAAACATATCTTGTCCGTTGCCATTCTGCTGGCCCTTAGTGCTTGCCAGAAAGAGTTTTTGGACATTGAACCAGTGGATCGGTTGACAGGTGATAATTTCTATCGGAATGAAACCGAGATTAAGGCAGCTACGGCTTCCCTGTATGGGTTTCCCTGGTTTGACTTCAATGACAAATTTTTCTGGGTGGCCGGTGATGGATTAGCCGGTGACATGTACCAGACATACGATCAGGAAGGCCAGTTCTTCTTTTTCACCTTTACCGAAGGTAACGCACACATCAACTCTGGTTGGGTGGGCTTGTTTCGGGTGATCAGCTATGCCAATTCGATCATCAATGATATGCCGAGAGCGGCTGCCGGAAATGTCTCGGAAGATATCATAAATGCAGCACTGGGTGAGGCGCGTTTCATTCGCGGGACAGCCTACTACATGCTGGCGGAATTCTGGGGTGAAGTACCCATTGTTGAGAATTCCACCGAGTTGGTAACCAGCAATAATTTGTTCCTTCCCAAAAACACCCGATCCAGCATTTATGAATTTGTGCGTCGTGACTTGGTTTTTGCAGCCGAAAATCTCCCTGCCGCCGATGAGCCCGGACGGGTCACCAAGTGGTCGGCCATGGGCATGTTGGCCAAGCTGCACGTTACTATCGGACAGAACACCGGTTCGGATGCCGAATTTGCTACAGCAAAAGACTACGCCAGTCAGGTGATCAATAATAGTGGTTTGGGATTGATGAGCAACTATGCTGACCTATTCAAAATTGAAAACAACAACAATATTGAATCCCTTTTTGCCATGCAATGGATGGAAGGTTCTTACGCATTGGGCAACAGCCGCCAGGCCAACTGGGCCCGCAGTAGCCTCATCACCGGCAACAGCGAAGCGTGGGGAGGTTATAAGTCGGTGACCTACGACTTTATGCAAGAGGTAGATCCGGCCGACAAGCGTCAGAAAGCTATCTACATGGCACCCGGCGACCACTACGATGAGATCAACAGAGCCAATGGTGGCTATACCTACAATATTGTAACCAGAGATCCCACCGATCCAAACATCGTGGTGGAAGGTGTAACTCCATTGCTCAACAGTTTGAAAAAGTACGTAGTGGGGAGTGCCGCTGATAACGATGGTAAAGTATCCACCGGACAAGCTACGGCCATCAATCAGTACATTCTCCGCCTGGCCGATGTGTATCTGCTTTACGCGGAAGCGGAGCTGGGCACCAAATCCATCACTATGGATGGAACCGCATTGGGTTACTTCAATGCCATTCGTACGCGCGCTGGTTTGTCCGAACTTTCAAGTCTGACCTTTGAAGATATTCTCCTGGAGAGAAGGGTAGAATTTGGGCTGGAAAGCATCAACTGGTTTGACGTCAAGCGCTACTTCTACCGCGACAAAAACGCGGCAATGGCTTACCTGAATGGACAGGAGCGTGCCCATATTTATCAGCGCATTCAGGGCGATGATGCGCCCGACGAAAATACCATTGAGGGGTATGAGTTGATGGCCCCCGATAATCCGGTGGTTGTCAATGAAGCGCAAATGTTTTTGCCGATACCAGCTGCTGAGGTGGTGGCCAATCCAATGCTGGCACCCTCTGAACCAGCGGTCGACTATGAGTTTCAGTAGGCAATGATTGAATGACTTAAAATCGAATTAAAATGAAATCAATAATAAAATCTATAATGCTTCTGATCATTCCTGCCCTAATGGTTGGAGGCTTGACCACCTCGTGCGAAAAGGACGATGAGGGGATCAAAATAACGGGGACTCCTGTAGTGAAATACGTACGTTCTACCAATCCGGAACAGGCGGATTCATTGATTGTGGGAGCCTTTATGGGTAGTTTGATTGCTGTGGTCGGTGAAAATCTGGGCCACACCCGGGAAATGTGGTTCAATGACCAAAAGGCGACTTTGAACCCCAGTTACATCACCAATGAAACCATATTGGTCAATGTGCCCAGTACGGTACCCAGTGAGGTGAACAATAAAATCCGCTTTGTCTTTTCGGATGATACGGAACTGCTTTACGACTTTTCGGTAAATGTTCCCGGACCGGAAATTGCCACCGTCAAAAGCGAATACGTAGCCGATGGAGGTACCATGCGGCTGGAAGGAGATTTTTTCTTCGAGCCCAAGGTGATCTTTCCTGGAGACTTGGAAGGAACTGTAACGGCTTCTGATAAGACCTGGCTGGAAGTCACTGTACCTGCCGGTGCTTCATCTGGACCGGTGGTCGTGCAAACTACCTTTGGCAAGGCGACCTCCGACTTCATTTTCCGCGATGATCGCAACATCCTGCTGGATTTTGATCAGAAAATTCACGAAACCTGGACTGCTCCAATTGCCGGTGAAGGGGACTTTGCGGAGATCACACCCGTTTCCGGGAAATATGCCTACTTCAAAAATGACAACTTTGGTGCCTGGCAGTGGGTCAACGAAATGACTTTGCAATACTGGGCTCCGAGAGGTGGTGGTAATGTTCCGGTGGCTACTGGCAGTGTGAATGATCTGGTACTGAAGTTTGAGGCCAATGTGCCCATAGAATGGCAAGAAGTTCGTATGGAAATCTTCTTTGGTCCTTATGCTGAAGATCATGGCCGTGACGTAGCCGGTACGGCAATCGCCCGCTGGAGACCTTGGAAAAGTGGTTCTTACAAAACGGATGGTTGGGTAACCGTGACCATTCCACTGAGTGAATTCAAATACAATAAGGATGATCCGACAGATGATGAAATCGGCTCGGCATCCATTGACAATCTGTCTTCACTGACCAATATCACGATGATGATGTTTGGTCCTGCCGAAGGCACCAATCCGGTGTTTGTGGCGGTGGATAATGTGCGGGTAGTTCCTAGGTAGTTTAGAGTTTAGAGGGTAGAGTTTAGAGTGGAGAGTGGAGGCGGTTTAGAGTAGGTTTAGGCGGGGGAGAAGGTTTAGGACGTTTCGAGTTTAGGCGGTTGAGGAGGTTTAGACGGGGGAGATGGTTGAGGCGGAGAGGAAGTTTAAAGGTTATTTTGACACGATCTTCCTAAAACCCAAAACCTAAAGCCTCATCCCTACAACCTACCTCCTCTGATCATTAACATTTGTAAAAAATAAAATCATGATACGAAGCATAAAATTTTACATAACAATCGCAATGGTGGGGGCCATTTCCACCGGATTGTTATTCACCTCCTGTAAGAAGGATGACGATGATGCCGGAAAGGACCTCGTGATTCTGGAGAGCTTTGGGCCATCGCCAGCGCTCCGTGGAGGGCAATTGAAATTTATTGGGCAAAACCTGGATCGGGTAACGGCGATTGTTTTGACAGACAATGTGGAAGTGACCAACTTTGCTACCAAAACTGCAGAATTGATCGAGATTGTAGTGCCAGAGGCTACGGTAGATGGGCCAGTGACCCTAAAGACGCCACAGGGAGACATTACGTCTCGATCGATCCTAACCATTTCCGAGCCCATTTCCATCGATGCCATTACTCCTGCTGAGGCAAGGCCCGGTGATGTGGTGACCATTGAAGGAGATTATCTCAACCTTATCAGCGAAGTGATCTTTACCGCCAATGTTGGGGTAGGGGACACCTCCTTTGTGAGTCAATCCAAAGAGAAAATTGAAGTGATTGTCCCAGAGGAAGCCAAGACCGGTACGGTCACTGTTTCCAATGGAGAATTGGATCCAATATTAGTGACTTCTGAAACGGAGTTAGTGGTGACGGTGCCATCGATTACCGAGCTATCTCCCAATCCGGTAAAAGCTGGTACCAACCTCACCATTTCCGGAACCGATCTGGATTTGACCAGGGAAATTGTCTTTGGTGGTGGCAACCGCATTTCGGATTTTGTAAGCCAGGCTGCCGATAAAATTGAAGTTACTGTGCCGGCTGATGCCAAGGATGGAAACATCAAATTGGTAGTGGCTTCATTGGTAGAGGTTACCTCGGAGAACGAGTTGGTGATGTCCCTACCGACCATTAGTGGAATGACACCCAACCCTGTTAAGAATGGCCAGAATGTGACGGTGACGGGGACAGATCTGGATTTGGTGACGCGCGTATCTTTTGGCGGTGACAAACAAGGTACGGTTGTTAATCAATCAGCTACCGAATTGGAAGTTACGGTGCCCATCGATGCCACTGAAGATGTGGTTACCTTTGGTACTGCTGCGGATAAATCCGTGACCTCATTAGCAACATTGACCTTAGTCAAACCAACCATTTCCGGCATTTCACCAATGGAAATTCAGGTGACCAATGAATTGACGATTTCCGGAGAAGACCTGGATGTGGTAGCCAGCGTAAAATTTGCGGGTGATGTGCAGGCAGATGTCAATAGTGCTGCGGAAACCGAGGTATTGGTTACCGTTCCCGTAGGCGCAATGGATGGCCCAATCACCGTGGTAATGGTCAACGGCGACGAAGTGACTTCTTCCGAATCCTTGACCGTATTGGCGTCCACTTCTGCTGTCATTACTGAAATGCCTGAATCGGCAGGACCGGGTGATAAAATCAGTATTTACGGTGAAAACCTGGATGAAGTGACCGAGATCATCTTCCCGGTTGACGTACCGGCTACTATGTACGGTGAAAAGACGGAATCGCTGATCGAGGTGTTCATTCCAATGAATGTACAAACGGGTGTTGGCACCTTGATCCTGATCACTTCCGATGGGCAGATGATCGAATCTCCGGAAATCAATATTCAGGGGGTAGACCCAGTTGCAGACCCGAATCTGGTATTCTTCAATTTTGACAACCTAGGCGCCTGGTGGGGCGATACCGGTGGCCCGGAAAATGAACCCAACCTCACCCTGGACGGAACAAATTACTACCGCGTTAACCAGGCTTGTAGTGGGTGGACCGGTTTCTTCTGGAGAAACGGACAGGACAATTTCCCTGCCTCTACGATTGGTACCAATATAAGTGGTTATGTTCTCAAGTTTGATATCAACGTGTTGGATCCGATTACCGGTGGTGAATTTGCCTGGAGGCTAAAAGGTTCGGAAGGAGACTTCTGGCATTACTGGAAACCCTGGGAATCGGAGGGGCCCTTCCAAACCAATGGCTGGATAACCGTTACCATTCCGTTGGATCAGTTCCTGGATAATGGTAGTCCCATTATGGATATGAACAGTATTAATGAAGATTTTGGCGTAGCCTTTAACAATGGAGATTCACAGGTCAATGCCTGTATCGATAATGTGCGATTTGAAGCATTGTAAAAGATTGTTGTTTACTTGAGTTTTGATTTAAATTCGATGCCCGGCGCTGATTTCAGTGCCGGGCATTTTTTGTATCAATGGTAATTAGCCACTTTGCAGTCGCCTGATCATTTCCAGGCACATGCGCCCATTGTGATACGGCGCTTTCCAGGGGCCGGCTTTGTCTTCGTTTAATACCGGTTGTTCTGCACTATCCACCCGCCAGTGCCATTCGCCGCCAGATTTGTCTTTCAAATACTTTTTGATGAAACCCCAGCAATCCAGCGCCAGTTTTTGGTAGCAGGTTTCTCCGGAGAGCTGCCATGCATTATAAAATCCCACTACTGCTTCAGCCTGGGGCCACCAGTGTTTGTCACGATCCTTATCGCCGTTTGGTGAGGTCTCGTTATTGAGTCCATTATTGGTGTCTAGTCCTTCCTCAAAGGCAACTCTTGCCATTCCCACGGTTATCGGTTCCACCAGCTTTTGGAGCGATTTATCCTCTAAAACTTCTGCAGCTTCCCATAACAACCAGCTACATTCAATATCGTGGCCGTATGAAATCCGGGAGGGTTGGAGCGCCCAATTTTCATCAAAAAACAAGTGCAGGTGATGTGTTTTTGGAGAAATAAGTCGCTCCAGGAAACACTCAATCAATTTCTTTAAAGCTAGCCTTACAGCTTCGGTAGGGGAGGCCCGGTATAGGTTGGTGTAAGCTTCAAGCACATGCAAGTGGGTATTCATGGTTTTTGCTGCGTTGGCATCTTTTTCGCTCAGTCGGAGATCGGCAAGGTCCTGCCATTCCCGGGAAAAAGCTTCCAGGTAACCGTGGGTGTGTTTGTCGAAGCTATACTTTTCAATCAACCAGAAGATTTCCAGGGCCGTCTCCAGCGCCTGTTGATTTTGCGTAAACAAATAATATTCCGAAAGGGCATAAATCGTAAAAGCCTGTGCGTAAATCTGCTTTTTGGTATTCACCGGTTCTCCGCGATAATTCAGCATCCAAAATACACCACCTTCCAGGGGATCGACAAAATGTTTGAGCAAATATTGAAAGGCTCGTTCCGCCATTTTTTTATGGCCAAAATCATGAGTGTGTCGGGCTGCCGCTGCGAACGTCCACAAAATGCGGCTATTCAGTATGATACTTTTTTCTGCCTCGGGATGCAATTGATTGTATCCGTCAATGCGTCCGTAAAACCCTCCGTTATCCGTATCTACCATCCGCAATTGCCACCAGCTTAAGATAGCTTCCAGTTCGGCTTGAAACTCTTTAATCAAACTAATGCGGAAAGACTCATCAAGGAGCGTGAGTTCTGGTTGTACGGGCTTCATCGATTCAGGATTTCCAGGTTTTTACGAATCAGTTCACTACGTGTTTTTACACTTTCGGCGGTGAATAAGCCATCGGGAGGGGTATTCACAACATAATCGAGGAGGCGGGTGACCGTGGAAGTGGCAACGTGCATTCGCATGTCGGATGAGGCGTAATAGATGAACACTTCACCGGCCTCATTAACAATCCAGCCATTGCTGAAGACGACGTTGGAAACATCGCCAACTCGTTCGATACCTTGGGGAGCAATAAAATATCCCGCCGGAAGATAGGTGACGATCCAGGGTTTTTCCAGGTCGGTGAGAAAGAGGTAAAGCACATAGCGGAGGCCAGCGGCAGTATTGCGTACTCCGTGCCCGAGATGTAGCCAGCCTTTTTTCGTTTTGATTGGGGTTGGTCCCTGGCCATTTTTTAACTCCTTGATGGTATGGTATACTTTCCCATCCACAATGGTTTCTTTTTCAACCCGGGCATTCTCCATGCTATCCGTTAACCCCCATCCAATGCCACCGCCGCTGCCTACACTGATAAAACCATCCTGCGGTCGGGTGTACAGGGCGTATTTCCCCTCAACAAATTCCGGGTGAAGCACCACATTGCGCTGTTGCCCAGAATGCGTAACCAGGTCTGGCAAGCGCTCCCAGGAAAGCAGATCTCTGGTGCGGGCAATACCACATTGGGCTACTGCCGCCGAGGTGTCGTCCGGACGGTCAAAATCCTTGCGTTCGGTGCAAAATAAGCCGTAAATCCAACCATCCTCATGATGAGTGAGCCGCATATCGTACACATTGGTGTCTCGCTCCTCCGTTTCCGGCATATCGACGGGGTAATCCCAAAAACGGAAATTGTCTACGCCATTGGGGCTTTCCGCAATGCCAAAAAAAGACTTTCGGTCACTGCCCTCTACACGGACCACCATCAGGTATTTACCTTGCCAAAGCATCGCTCCTGCATTGAAAGTGGCATTGATGCCCTGACGTTCCATCAGAAAAGGGTTACGTTTTTCGTCAAGATCATAGCGCCAGAAAATGGGACTGTGTTCTGCCGTCAGGATGGGATATTTCCAACGTTGATAAATGCCATTTCCCTTTTTCTCAGGTTCATTTTTGCGGGTGATCAGAGCCTCATGCTCCTCGAGGAGTTGGGTTACTTTTTTTTGAAATTCACTCATACAGCAGGTAGTTTGTCAAACCAGTTTTTCTTTAAGATATAGGTGCAAATCGCGGCGATAATCAAGGTGATAATGGTAGGTACTCCCTCAAGCAAAACCAGATAGATCGGGAAGATGACCAGGGAAGTTTGCCAGATGATGCCCACTACCACATTAACCATATCTCGCTTGAAATTTTTATTGCCTTCAAAGGCGGGATCTTCCGCTATCACTTTATCGTGAATCGGCTTCCAGAAGCCCCAGGGACGTACATTTTTGTAAAATTCTTTGAGCGTTTCTTCTTCCACCGGTGGAGCAGTGTAGGTACCAATGAGGCATCCCACTACGGCCAGGAGAAGCATCAACGGGAAGGTATACAGGTCCAGCACACCATCAAAGATAAAGCGGAAAGATAAGGCGGGTAACAGACCGCCAACCATACCCCAGAAAAAGCCGTGACCATTAAATCGCCACCAGTACCACTTGAGCACATTGGCGGCCACATAGCTGCCGTAAAGGCCCGAAACGATCCATTGGAGGACATCGTTGACATCCTTGGCATAAAAGCCTAACACAATGCTGATCAGCACCATCACTAAACCCGCTACGTAATTCATCAGCGTAATACGTCGGTTGGGGGCATCAGGATTGATGTATTTGAGGTAAATATCATTAACGATATAGGCCTGGGTGGCATTAAGTGTTCCGGCAAAGGTCGACATAAATGCTGCCAGCAGACCAGCCAACAAGATGCCCAAAAAGCCAATGGGAATGAATTCGTTAATGGCGGAGGGCAGGATCTGTTCAAAATCAATTTGCCCGGCAACCAGCAGGTCGAGCTGATCGTAATAAAGGATGCCCAATACCCCAAAACCGGCGATCATAAAGTACCGAATGGGCATCAGGATGAAACTTACAGAGCCACTCATTAGTGCGGCTTCGCGCGGGGATTTGGCAGACAGAATTTTTTGCATATCGTAATTGGGCGCAGGACCCGCCAGACTAACCAGAACCCCCTTAAAAATCATCATCATAAAAAACACGGAGAACAAGCTGAAACCATCACTTTCAATCTTTTGGTTGACTTCCGGAATGATGCGACTCCAATCCAGATCAAGGTGCATACCAAAGAAGGGCGTCAGCCATCCGTCAGGCACCAGCAAGGGCTGTTCAGCCACCGCATTCATAGCAATCAGGCCAATGATGATACTTGAAATGGCCATCAGAATGTACTGAATAAGGTCGGCCCAGACAATACTCATCATGCCGCCCAGTAAGGAGTAAAAGACCGCGAAGCAGGTGAAAATGATGCCATAAAAGTGAGGTACATATTCCGGCGATACATTAAAAGGCACGTAGGCTGAGACATATTCCCACGGGACAAATATTTCTACAAACTTTCCAATGCCGATAAAGCCGTAAGCCAGATAACCCAACCCCATGATGATGGCAAAGACAATGACCACATTGTGTGAAAGCCTGGCTCCGGTCTTAGCGCCAAATCGGGTGTTAATCCACTCGGCCCCGGTGGTGACATTAGAACGCCGCAGCCACATCGACAGGAAGATCATCAGGAAGATCTGATTGAAAACGGGCCACAACCATGGAATCCAGGCACTTTTTAAGCCGTAAACGAATAGTAGGGTGACCAGCCACATCGTGCCGGAAATGTCAAACATGCCGGAGGCATTCGAAAGCCCAAGCATGTACCAGGGCAGGCTGTTGCCCCCCAATAGGTAGTCTTTTTTACTGCGTTCCGCCTTTTTTCTCAACACTAATCCGATGACCACGGTGGCAAGCAGATAAGCAAGGATGATGCCAATGTCCAGAAGTGCTAATTTCATGTCTGAGTGGTTGGTTTGATTCGTTTTGTTATTACTGTTTTATCGTTTTGTATCGGTACATCTTGGGCAGATCCTGATCAAAGACCATCACGGGATCCTGGCTAAACTTGACGAAATCGGAGGCTGAGGTATGACCGGGGTACGGGCCAAAATGGTGCGAAGGTCGGGCATTGCGCCACACCAGCACCCAGGCAATCTGGGAGGCCACCGGATCGTTTTTGATCGGGTTGAGTAGGCGCTCGGTCCACCATTTGTTTTGAACAACGCCATTCTGTCCCGTTTCCGTAAGGGCCGCAACTTTTCCCTTTTCCTGAGCTAGCTCCACCACGGTGCGCAGCCGTCCGACCAATTTTTCAGACTCCCCGTGTTCCCCCAGATCGTGGTAATCGTCGAGGCCAAGAATATCTACCCACTCATCACCCGGATAACATTCCAGATAGTGGTCCTTGTCTTTAAATACATCAGGAGAATAACAGTAGAGCAGATTGTGCAGTCCTTTTTCATCGCGTAGATATTGCACCGTAAATCGCCACAAATTCTTGTATTCATCGGGGGTGCAATGAGGTTGTCCCCACCAAAACCAGGCACCGGTGTGCTCGTGAAACGGTCTAAAAATAATGGGAATTTGCTTTTTAAAGAGAAATCCGACTTTCAGTTCTTTGACAAAAACTGCAAATAGATCCAGTTTGGCTTTGTAGGCCTCATGGTGCGGTCCACCCGGAAGAATATTGGAGACCACCCGGCCTTCCACATCCCAGGTACTTTTTCCATTAACAAAGTTATCAAAATGCCAGCTGATGGTGTTGATGCCGCCCATTTTGAATGCCTCCCTGATCCATTGCTGCATTTGCTGGAAATCGACAGTGTCAATGTTGAACGGGTACTTTCCCAATTTACTGACATCCCAGCCATATACTGCCGGTTGCTTACCACAAACATCGGCTACATCCGAGCGGCGTTTGTGCCAGTCCCGCCAGTTGACGCCGTAGGCGAGGGCGTCCTGTTGTCCAAACAAAATGCGATTTTGCGAAAGCAACTTCAAGTTTCCTAAAAGGGCTTGGGTTGCCCTGGTAGCTTGGGGGTCGATAGGGCCACTTTGAGCCAAAACTTTCCAGGTGAAAAGAAAGATCCCGAGAAGCAGGAATGAAACACGAAGGAATGTTCTTTTGCTATTCATAACTGTCTAAGAATTATTGGTTGGGCAACTGCTCCAAAGTTCCCGGATTGCCTGAAATATGCCAGACGGGATAGGTAGCAAAGAATGGGGGTATTTGTTACATCCAGTTATAGCATTATGACTGGTTGTTACAAACTCCCCTCGGATTTGTCTTTTAGACCTTTTATGGGATTGATAAAGGATGTATACCTTTCCACTTTAAGCAAAAGGAAAATTTGTTTAAGTTTAATGTGTAGCAGGCTGGTGTTCACGCCAGCTTTTTTATCTTTCACACCATGAGAATCCTCCTGTTGTTCATGTTGATTAGTCAAATGGCCTTTGCGCAAATGCCTACCATTCAGAGTGTTGCCCTGTCGGCCACAGAGGTGCCGCCCAATGAGAAATTGGAATTAACGCTGGCTTTGTCGGCAACGTATACCAATCCCTACAATTACGACGAAGTAGTGGTTAGGGCCACCTTTACCGGACCCTCGGGCGAACAGATGGAGGTAGACGGCTTTTTTATGCGGGACTATGAGTTGAATGAAACGACGGGAGGGCTTACACCCATTGGCGATGGTACTTTTAAGGTGCGGTTTTCACCCAATACAATCGGAGTCTGGACTTGTGAAGTGGTGGTGACGGACCAAAACGGTACAGGAGAATGGGAGCCAGAAATTACATTTACTTGTGTGCCTACTACAAATCCTGAAAATAAGGGATTTATTCGAGCCAATCAAACCAACTACCTGCATTTTGACAACAATGAACAGTACATTCCCATTGGAGAAAACATTGCCTGGCAAAACACCAATGCTTTTCTGAATTACCGGGAATGGCTGACGGCATTAAGTGAAAACGGCGGCAATTTCTTCCGCCTCTGGCACGCGCATTGGGGATTAGGCATTGAGTGGGAAAATGGCTGGAACGGCTTTCAGGGATTGCGACGGTACAAGGAAACCAATTCTTTTTACCAGGATTGGCTATACGATTTTTGCGCCGAAAACGGATTGTATGTGATGCTTTGTTTGCAGCATCACGGACCGGTTTCTACGCAAGTGAATCCCAATTGGAACGACAGTCCTTACAATACAGTAAACGGTGGCCCCTGTGAAAATACCTGGGATTTTTTTACTGATGCATTGGCGAAAGCCCACACCAAAAACCGATTGCGGTATATCGTGGCTCGTTGGGGCTATTCGCGAAATATCCTTTGCTGGGAACTCTTCAATGAAGTGGACTGGACTGATGATTTCACGATATATCAATCTGCGGTGGCCGACTGGCATGCTGAAATGGCCCAGTATCTTAAAGAAATCGACCCTTACCAACACCTGGTAACGACCAGTTTTGCCGAAAAGGATCATGACCCCACAGTTTGGGCAAATCCGGATTTGGATTTTACTCAAACGCATTTCTATATCAATAGTTCTAATCTAGAGCGGGCATTGGTTGGCGGTATTCGGGGCTATCTGGAAGATTATGAAAAGCCCACCTTAACCGGCGAGTTTGGCCTGGGCATTAGCGGTAGCTTGACCAATATCGATCCGGACGGCATCTACATCCACAATAGCCTCTGGGCAACGTTGATGGGTGGTGGAATGGGCAGCGCCATGACCTGGTGGTGGGACAATTACATCCATCCACGTGATCTGTATTATCACTTTGCCCCTGTGGCGGTAATAGCAAACGAAATTCCTTTCCTTACCGAAAATATGACGCCCACGGAATCCTACGCTATTGGTGCTCCGGGTAATCTACTGATTACGCCAACCCTGGGGTGGAGTGGGATCGGGGAAACTATGATCATCATTAATGAAAATGGGACGCTGACACCTTCTAATCCAGGGTTGAGTACCTTTTTGTATGGATCAGAGTGGAATACACAATTTCGCAGCCCACCTACTTTTGAGGTGAACTTCCCTACAGCGGGGCAGTTTTCCGTCAAAACGAATACCGAAACTGGAACCAATCCCCAAATTGCCATTTACCTTGATGGGGCGCTTGTATTGCAGGAAACTGCGTTAGTCAATCAAAGTTATTCGATTAATGTGCCAGCAGGCAGTCATAGTATTAAAGTAGACAATACCGGCACCGACTGGATCACCATTGCCTCCTATAGTTTGGAGGGATTGGGCTCTCGCATGGATACCTATGTTTTGAATAGTGAAAATCAGGAAATACTGGCGGGATGGGTGTTGAATAATAGCTACAATCATCAGTACCTGGCCGAAAACGGCGAACCGGAAAGCATTCAAAGTGGGCAGGTAGTCATTTCTGATGTGGCCAGTGGAAGTTATCTGGTCAATTGGTACAATTGTTTGACTGGAAGCATTGTGCAAAGCGAGACCTTCGGTACTACGGGATCGGGAGAACTGCTGCTATCAGTACCGGAGCTGTATTGGGATTTGGCTTTTCATGCCATTCGCAATGGTGAGGTGAATGTTGAAGAAGTTGCGCAGGCCGTGGACTTTCAGGTGTACCCTAACCCCGTTTTGCCAAACGGGACAGTGAACATCCATACTGAAGAGCTTTTGGAAGAGCACGCGCAGGTATTGTTGTTGGATGTCAGCGGTAAGCCATTACAACAATATGCCCATCCTGGAGGCAAACAGATGGAAATTCCCCTTTCGGGAAATCTTCCGGCCGGATTTTACTGGCTGAAAGTGGAAACGGCTGGCAAAACAGGCACAAAGCCAATGGTGATTACTAGCCCATGATGAGATAAAAACTAACTAAACATGACACGCAAACATAAATTAGTATTCTTTGCCATCAACTTTTTGTTGTTGGCTTCAAGCCAATGCCTCACAGCCCAAACGTCCATTGACGATAAAATCAAGGCCATTATGGCTAAAATGACGTTGGAGGATAAGGTAGGGGAAATGACCCAACTGGCCATCAATACCCTTTCGGTGGGGGAGGGGTACAATTTAAAAGAACCCCATGAACTGGATGCCGCCAAACTTCGGCAGGTTTTGGTTGATTTGAAGGTAGGTTCCATTCTCAATGTGGGCAATCATGCCTATACACGTGAGCACTGGCACGAAATCATCAAAGCCATCCAGGATTTGGCGATGAATGAGAAATCAACGGGGATTCCGGTGCTGTATGGTATTGATGCCATTCACGGCAACAACTACACTGTAGGTTCGACGCTGTTTCCACAGCAAATTACGATGGCCGCCAGTTGGAATCCCGAACTGGCCGAACGCGTTTCGGCAATCACGGCCTATGAAACCCGGGCTTCCTGGATCCCCTGGAATTTTGCGCCCGTTTTGGATATCGGCCGCGATGCACGTTGGCCCCGGTTTTGGGAAACCTTTGGTGAAGATGTGTTATTGGCGTCTGACCTTGGTGAGGCCTACATTCGCGGTGCTCAGGGCGACGATGCCAGTGCACCCGATAAGGTGGCCGAATGCTTAAAGCACTTTTTGGGCTACAGTGCCCCGATGACGGGTAAAGATCGCACCCGAGCATTGATTCCTGAGCGGCAACTGCGCGAGTACTACTTGCCCACTTTCCAGCGTGCCATCGATGCCGGAGCCTTGACCATCATGATCAATTCCGGAGAGGTCAACGGGATTCCGGTGCATTGTAATAAGGCTATTTTAACTGATCTATTGCGCAATGAGTTGGGCTTTAAAGGCCTGGCCGTTTCCGATTGGGAAGATGTGGCATTTTTGCAAACCCGCCACCGGGTAGCTACTGATTATAAAGACGCCATCCGACTGGCGGTCAATGCCGGGATGGATATGGCGATGGTTCCGTTGGATGTGCGCTATCCGGTATTGCTAAAGGAATTGGTAGAAGAAGGCAAGGTGCCCATGTCGCGGATTGATGAGTCGGTAGAGCGGATTTTGTGGGTAAAGCTGCAATTGGATTTGTTTGAACATCCCTATTACGAGGATTACGATTATTCCAAATTTGCATCCGAAGAGCACGCTGCTGTAAGCCTGGAAGCGGCTTTGGAGAGCATTACTTTATTAAAAAATGAGAAAAATACGCTACCGCTATCCAAATCAAGTAAAGTTTTGGTCACCGGCCCTACGGCCAACAGCATGATGTGTATGAACGGCGGCTGGAACCGCACCTGGCAAGGCAATGACCCCAACTGGGACCTGGAAGAAGACAAAAAGACGATCCTCGAAGCCATTCAGGATGAGATTGGCAAAGACAAGGTCACCTATTTGGCTGGAGCCAGTTTTGATAAGCCAGAAAAACTGGACGAAGTCCAAAACGCTGCTGCGAAAGTTGATGCGGCCATTGTCTGCCTCGGAGAGATGCCCTACACGGAAACACCGGGCGATATTTCCGATTTGCATTTGCCAGAAGCGCAGCAGCAATTGGTGGAAGCCGTGGCCAAAGCCGGTAAGCCGATCATCATTGTTTTGGTGGAAGGCCGTCCCCGGTTGATCAGCCGTTTTGAGCATCAAGCACACGCTATTCTAGACGCCTATCTGCCCGGAAATGAAGGTGGCCGGGCGATTGCGGACCTTTTATTTGGTGATGCCAATCCCAGCGGGAAATTGCCCTTCACCTATCCCCGCGATGCCAATGCATTGATTGCCTATGACCATCGCGGAACGGATATCGTTGGCCCGGTGGGTTTTAACCCGCAATACGAATTTGGGCATGGATTGAGCTATACCACATTTAGCTACAGCGACCTTACTTTGTCTCAAAATGTGATGAATGCCAACGCTCCACTGGAAGTAAAAGTGACCGTAAAAAATACTGGAAAAGTAGCAGGGAAAGAGGTGGTCCAGGTCTATGTTACCGATAAGGTGGCTAGCATCACCCCATCAGTAAAACGGCTGCGGGCCTACCAGAAGATATCTTTGCAACCAGGAGAAAGCAAAGAAGTCGGCTTTACGATTGCTGCTTCAGATCTGGCATTTGTAGGAATTGACCAACAGTGGGTGACGGAGCCCGGTGAATTTGACATTCAGGTGGGCGGATTACAGGATAGTTTTACTTTTGAATAACTAATGCAAGAAGTTCGATCAAAGGGACCTTATTTTTTGCCGGACAAATTTCTATTTTGTGAACATTTAGAAACTAACTAATCACGATTCAGACGCATGAAAAACTTTCCAGCTTTAAAACTATTATGTTTTGCCTTGTTCATTCCAATGCTGGGCATTTCCCAGAAGCAGTTTAACGCCCTATTGTTTACCCGCACCGTTGGTTTTCACCATGAGTCGATCAATGAAGGAGTAGATGCCATTCGTCAGTTGGCAGACCGTCACTTGTTTAATGTGGACTGGCACGAGGATCCAGGTAAGTTTAATGACGATAACCTGGCTAAATACGATGTGGTTATCTTTTTGAACACCACCGGTGATGTACTAAATGATGAGCAGCAAAAGGCCTTTGAGAAATTTATCCAGTCCGGTAAAGGTTACGTGGGCATCCACAGCGCCGCCGACACCGAATACGAGTGGGAGTGGTACACCAAGATGGTGGGCCGCATGTTTCACATTCACCCAAAAATTCAAACGGCGGTAATTTCCGTGGAGGATGCTACCTTTCCGGGTTTACAGCTGATGCCAAAGTCACGCCTGTGGACCGACGAATGGTACGAGTATGGTGAGGAAAAAAGCAAGACACTGAAATACTTGATCACCGTTGATGAAAACACTTTCGAGCCATATGCCAAATGGGGCGAACGCGAAGGCAAGGGCATGGGCGATTTCCACCCGCTGTCCTGGTATCACGAGTACGATGGTGGCCGTGCGTTCTACACCGGTATGGGCCATATGGGAAGTACTTATAGTGACCCATTGTTTCTGGAGCACATCTATGGGGGGATTTACTGGGCTGCTACGGGTAAGGGCATTATCAAGTAGAACAAATCCGTGGTTTTTTTGAGAAGCAAGAAGGTTATGGGAAGGTGCGATAACACTTAATCTTAGGGACAATTCATCTCCTTAACTTTTCAAAGAATTAGGAAGAATTGTCATGCTGGAAGGATTGGAAGAAATGCCAACTATTACTTGAGAACTCCAACAATTCATCCATTTCTTCCACTCCATCCATTTCGTCCCATGAAACACCGTAGATTGAAGTAATGCCCCTAAGTTTGTTTTGCAGTATGCATACCTTTTAGGTCGGCTGGCTCAAAAAATGGAGCCGCCGCCCCCTAACTTTCTATCACTTATCAACCTTAAGAGGGTGGGATAATATTAAAAGCCCACCCACATCCGCCAAACCGCCAATGGTCTACGTACAGCTTGCGCAAGCAGCACAAAGCTGTCAGGGTAAAATGCTGTGGGAAGCATTTACGATTTCGCCGGCGAGCTTATGAAGTCAATGACGCTGCAATTTAATAAAAAGTTTTAAATTTAAAAAATAAACATTTTTTATTTTTAATTGATCTAAGGGATTAATCCTTCCATCAATAAATGACTCTTCTTTTCTCCCCCACAGAATCTAATTTTTATTGGTACTTTTGCCGCTAAAACCGATTCATGACGGTCGCTGCCATTATCACCCTTTGTGTCATCGCTGGAGCCATTATCCTCTTTGCTACTGAGATTATTTCAATTGATCTGGTGGCTTTGCTGGTGATGATAACGCTCATCCTGACCGGAGTGATCACACCGGAGCAGGGCGTCGCTGGTTTTAGCAACAGCGCGACCATCACGGTGGCATTCATGTTCGTGTTGAGTGCGGCTTTGCTAAAAACTGGCGCTCTTCAATTTGTGGCTCATCGGTTATCTGGCATTTTTCGCAATAATTTCCACGGAGGAATTGCCCTGATGATGGTGTTGATTGCAGTGATTTCGGCCTTTGTCAATAATACGCCGGTCGTGGCGGTCTTCATTCCGGTGGTTATCCAGATCGCCCATTCTTCTGGCCAGCATCCGGCCAAGATGTTGATTCCGCTTTCCTTCGCCTCGATCTTCGGTGGAAGTTGTACGTTGATTGGTACTTCCACCAATATCCTGGTGAGTGGCATTGCCGAAAAATCAGGCATTGATCCTTTTTCCATGTTTCAGCTTACGCCAATGGGACTCATCCTGCTCACAGCGGGCATTCTGTATATGGTGTTTATCGGCATTCGTCTGTTACCCGAGCGTCCGGAGGAGAAAGACCTCAAGGCTAAATTTGGCATGCGCAATTACCTTTCGGAAATAGAACTGCTCGAAAAGGCCGATTCCGTTGGTAAGAAGATCATGGACTCGGCCTTGGTACGCGAACTTGAAATGGATATCATTGAGGTGCGCCGTGATGGCGTGAAATTTACCCTGCCGCCGGGCGATTTTGTCTTGCAGGAGCACGATGTGCTCAAAATCCGCTGCAATGTGGATAAGATCAAATCCCTGAAAGATCGGGCCAAGATTTTGCTGACTTCACCGGTCAAAATCGGCGATGATGATTTGAAGGGCAACAATTCGGTTTGGGTGGAAATGGTCATTACCGCCAATTCGGAAATGGATGGAGAAACCCTGAAAAAGCTGGACTTCCGGCGGCGGTACCGGGCAGTTCCGTTGGCCATTAAACACCGCGAAGAGGTTCAGCACGAACATCTCTATGATGTGGAACTCAAGGCTGGTGATGTGATTTTGGCGGAGGTGAAAAGCCATTACATCAAAGAACTTAAACGAATGGAAAGCGAACAGGATGCCCCCTTTGTCCTGCTTTCTGAAAGTGCCATTGCCGATTTTGATCAAAAGAAATTTGCCATTGTTTCGGCCGTGATTGTTGGGGTGGTTCTTCTGGCTACGTTGGGTGCGGTGCATATCATGGAAGGCGCCATTGCCGGGGTGACGCTGCTCGTTTTGCTCGGAATTTTTACCATGAAAGAAGCCTATGAGGCTATCAACTGGAAGATTGTGTTTTTGCTGGCAGGAGCGCTTAGTCTGGGTACCGCCATGAGCAATACCGGTCTGGATCAAATGATCGCCAACGGACTGGTGAGTAACCTGGGCGGCTGGGGCCCGGTAGCCATTATTTCCGGGCTATATCTGATTACTTCAGGCCTTACTGAAATCATGTCGAACAATGCCGCTGCGGCACTGGTGGCACCCATTGCCATTGCTACGGCCAACAGTCTGGGCGCAGACCCCATTCCTTTCCTGATGGCGATTACCTTTGCCGCCTCGGCCAGCTTTATGACCCCGGTGGGCTACCAAACCAATACCATGGTTTACAGTGCCGGGCAATACAAATTCCTGGATTTTCTAAAGGTAGGTACTTGCTTGAATTTGTTGTTTTGGTTGTTGGCTACCTTGTTGATTCCGGTGATTTATATGAATTAGATTAATACCTTAAAATATGCTGTATATCCTCCAACTCCCTCTTCGTAAAGTCCAGATGATCAAGTGCCTTAATGTTGTCCAATAACTGATCTTTTTTACTCACCCCAACCAGTACCGAAGTAACCCGCTCGTCCTTGAGCAACCAGGCAATGGCCATCTGGGCGAGGCTTTGCTCGCGGTTTTGGGCAATTTCGTTGAGCTTACGCACCTTTTCGAGAATTTCCGGACTGATCTTTTCTTTGGTAAGGTAGCGTCCGTCTTTGACGGCGCGACTGTCCTTCGGAAATCCCTCCAGATATTTGTCCGTCAAGATGCCTTGCTCCAAAGGCGAAAAGGCGATAGCACCAACTCCCTCCTTACCAAGGATATCGAGCAGACCATCCTCTACCCAGCGGTCAAACATGCTGTAGCGGGGCTGGTGGATCAGGCAGGGCGTGCCCAGGCGGGCGAGGATGTCGGTAGCGCGGTCCGTTAATTCAGCGGGATACTGAGAGATGCCCACATACAGTGCTTTACCCTGACGTACGATATGGTCCAATGCGCCCATCGTTTCTTCCAGAGGCGTATCCGGATCGGGGCGGTGGTGGTAGAAGATATCGACATAGTCGAGCCCCATACGCTTTAGGCTCTGATCAAGACTGGCGATCAGGTATTTCCGCGATCCCAAATTGCCGTAAGGCCCCGGCCACATATCCCAGCCGGCTTTGGTAGAGATCATCAGTTCATCACGGTATCCCAAAAAGTCCTTTTTCATGATACGGCTAAAATTCTCCTCCGCTGCTCCATATGGTGGGCCATAATTATTGGCCAGGTCAAAATGGGTTATGCCATAGTCAAAAGCCGTGCGCAGTAAGCGTCTGCCGTTTTGAAAATTATTGGTATTTCCGAAGTTGTGCCACAGCCCTAGCGAGATGGCCGGCAGTAAGATGCCGCTTTTTCCACAGCGGCGGTATTTCATGCGGTCGTATCTATCCTCGTGTGCTACATAAGTTCCCAAAGTCGTCTTGTCGTTAATATTCATATTGGATTTTTATGATGTTTTTTCAATAGTTCAATTGGTGTCAAAATCGTTATAAATATCATGATGATAAAAATAATGATTATATTTATAACGATTTCTCTCTCCCGTCTTCTTATCTTTTGGCCTCCCTGTCTCCTCCATCTCAAGCGTCTCCACCATCTCCCCCTCTCTCAACCGTCTCCCCCATCTCAAAACTCACCCGCCTTCATAATCCGAAGGGCTTACTCCGAATTCTTTCTTAAACTGCTCCCGAAAGCTCTTCAAGTCATTGTATCCTACCATATAGGTAACTTCAGAAACATTATACTGTTTGGTGTTGAGCAATTGTGCCGCTCGTTGCAGTCGAATGTTTCGAATGATCTTGTTGGGGGATTTTCCGGTAAGGGCCTTCAATTTCCGATACAACTGCATTCGACTCATTAGCAGAGCAGAAGCCAGTTGTTCCACCGAAAAAGCGGAATCATCAATGTGCTTTTCCACCACCTTTTTGATCTTGGAGAGAAACTGCTCATCCAAGGAACTGATCACTACTTCCGACGGGCTAAAATCGAAACTCTTACTGAACTTCTCCCGCAGCTGCTGCCGGGATTTGATCAGATTCTTGATCCGGGTGGCCAGCAATCGCATATTAAACGGCTTCGTAATATAGTCATCTGCACCGGTTTCAAGGCCATCTATCTTAAAAATTAGTGAAGTTCGGGCCGTCAGCAGAATGACGGGTACGTGGCTGGTGGTCAGGTCGGACTTGATTTTGGTACACATTTCAATACCATCCATATGGGGCATAGCAATATCGGCCAGGATTAAATCAGGAGGATTGGCCAGGGCCTTTTCTAGGCCTTTTACCCCGTTTGCTGCTTCCTCAATCAGATAATCCATGCCCAGATTTTCTTTGAGATAGGCCCGGATATCCGGGTTGTCCTCCACAATGAGGAGGGATGGTTTTTTGTCGGAGGCGTGCCCATTTTCTGCGATTGGTTGGGAACAATCGGAAACCTGTAACCCTTTTTCCAACTGGTCAGTGAAGACATAGTTGCCAATGAACTCGCTGTTTTTGAAACCTGGAATTTTTTCTTCTTCCGAAAAATGCCCATCACCTTGCTTTAAACCAACAAAAAATGTTGTTCCCTTGCCTTCTTCACTCTCTACCCAAATTTGCCCATGATGCGCCTCTACAATGCTCTTGCTCAAAGCCAAACCGATACCAGTGCCTCCTTTTCGAGCAGATTCCGGGCTTTTTTCCACCTGATAAAAGCGATCAAAAACGTAGGGCACCTGATCGGAAGGAATGCCGCAACCTGTATCCTTGATGGCAATAATTAAATAAGGCAAACTATCGATATCTTTTGCAGATCGTTGCTGTTCGGGAATATCTTTTGCGTAAGCATACTGAATAACCACTTCAATATCATCACCTTCATCGGTAAACTTCATTGCATTGGAAAGCAGGTTGAATAGTACCTTTTCCATTTGATCGCGATCATAACAGAGCGACATGTACTCTTCTTGGGATTCGAATTTGAGCCGGATCTTTCGGTGTTTAGCCAACCCCTTAAACGATAACACAATATCATTAGCGAACTTTACAAAATTGCCCTCTGCCACCTTGAGTTTCATCAACCCTGCTTCGCTCTTGCGAATATCCAGCAACTGATTGATCATGGTCAGCAACCGGTTGGCATTGTAATGCATTCTGGTGAAGCTCTGATGCAGTTTTTTATCGGTTTTCTGTTCTTTGATGAATTGCTCCAATGGGCTGATAATCAGTGTTAAGGGCGTCCGTAACTCATGGGAGATATTGGTGAAAAAAGTCAGCTTCATCTGGTTGACTTCTTCCAGTTTTTCCCGCTCTACCCGCTCCAGTTGCAGGCTGTGTTTAAACTCCGTCCGCATCTTGCTGATCTTCAAAATGACATAAAGAAGGGCAAAGAAAAGTAAGGTGTACAGCAGATAGGCCCAACCGGTAAGCCAAAATGGTGGATTCACCTTTAGCTTTAGCTTAACGGGTTCACTCCAATAGCCATCACCATTACCGGCTTTGACCATAAAAGTGAATTCATCATAGGGCAGGTTGGTATAATGAGCAATGCGTTGGGTAACATCGGTGAAGACCCAATCGGCATCAAACCCTTCCAATTTGTGTGCGTACTGGATTTTGTTGGGTTTGCCAAATTGGATCCCCACAAACTCAAAGGAAATGACATTATCGCGATGGCTCAACTCAATCTCATCGGTTTCATTGATATGTTTGGATAGAATGGTCCGTCCCTGATCGTTTTTTCCGATGGGAATAGATTTGTTAAACAGTCGAAAATCGGTAATGGCTACCTGGGGAGGAATAGTGTCGGGATGAATATCGTCAGGAAAGAACAGGCTCAGTCCGTTAACCCCCCCAAATGCTAATTGTCCACTGGTGGTCCCACAGGCTGCATCATCGTAAAAGTAATTGTCCTGTAATCCATCCGAGGTATCAAAGTTCTTGATTTCGGGTTTGTCGACATCCTTCCGGAAATGCAGACAGGAAATGCCCCGCTGAGTGCTCACCCAAATACGTCCCTGACGGTCGGAAAGAACGGATTGAATGATGTCATTGGCCAGGCCGTCTTTGGCTAATACGTGCGAAAAGGTGCTCGTTTCCGGCTGAAAAAGATTGAGTCCACTGTCCGTTCCAATCCAGAATCGGTTTCTATCGTCGATGTAAAGGCAGTTAATGAAATTATTGCTTAAGCTTCCGGCCTGATCGTGATGGTAGAGGTATTTATCCAGTAGCTCCAGTCCGTTGACCTGCTCATTAAATGCCAGTTTAAGTACTCCGCCACCCCGTGTACCGACCCATAGGATGGGTTGCCCGGCTTCCTGCGTTTCCATGAGGTGTACAATCGGGTAGGCCTCCAGGTTCACGCTAAAGTCGGCAGTGGTATTGTACCTGAAAAATTGACCCGATTGCCGATCATAGCGAATCAGCCCGATGTTCCAGGACCCAATCCAAATGTCTCCGGTAATAGAGCCGGTAACGCCCATGAGGTGTTCCTGACTTAGGTTGGCCAATCCCCCTCCTGTATGGTACTGAAATGTTTGATCAATCCTGTCATCATCATTAAGCAGATCAGACTCTTTAACCTTGATCAGCCCGGCGCCGAGGGTGGTCATCCACAGCCAGCCTTCTTTATCCAGGTAGAGATCAGAAATGAATCCGGCGGTTTCCGCTTCGTGTTGTACCTTAAGTCGGTAATGAATAGGATTGGCCGGGCGTGCATTGCGAAAGGGCAGATAATCCAGTCCGTTGCCACGGGTGCCCATCCACAAGCCGTTTCCATCGGAATCGTTGATGATCGTGGTAATGACGTGATTAACGGCCGATTGGCTATCGTCCGGCTGGATAATCACAAAGGGTTTGGATGACAGATTGACCTTATGCAATCCACCTTCGGTACCGATCCAGAGATTATCGGAACGGTCGCAAAATAGTGATTTGATGATGTTGTTACTCAACACATTAGGCTTATTGCTCTCCGCCACAAAGTGTTGAATTTTGTCCGATTTCAGGTCGAGTAGGTTCAACCCGTTAAACGTGGCAATCCAGAGTTTTTGATCATTCCCCTCATAGGTGGCCACCACGGCGCTATTGGTCAGGCTGTTTGGATCGTTTGGATCATGAGCATAATTTTTAATCTTAATTTGGCGTAGATCATTATTGGAATATCGGACCCTTTTTAATCCACCCTTCGTGCCGATCCAAAGGGCATCCTCTTCCTCGCGGACAGATCTGACTTGATAGATGTAGTTATGTGGAGAATACTCGATCACCGGATCTCCGCTATCGGGCGGAATCAGGCTGTAGCGAATGAAATAATCCGGCGAGCCATCCGGTTTGCGCTTCAGGCGATTCAGACCATCTTCGGTACCAATCCATAGGGTACCATCCGGGCTTTCGCAAATGGAGTAGACAAAGTTGTGGGTCAGGCTGCGGATATCGGCCTGATGGTTGGTGTAATGGATAAATTGGCTGGTATCCGGATTCAGCAGATTCAGGCCATTTTCAGTACCGATCCACAAATAGCCGTATTGATCTTCAAAAATAGCCCAGACATTGTTGTTGCTCAGGCTATTCATGTCCGAAGGATTGCGCTTGTACTGCACAAATTGATCCAGTGCCCGGTCAAAACGGTAAACGCCACTATTGTGTGTGCCAATCCAAAGCCGATTCTGGCTGTCTTCAAATAGGGTAGTGATCTTATTGCTTTCCAGGCCTTTTATGTTGCCTGGTTCCTGCTTGTACTGATGTACATTGTAGCCATCGTACTTCATCAACCCAGACCAGGTACCGGTCCAGAGAAACCCCTGGTGGTCTTGTAAAACGGCGGTAATGACACTATGGGAAAGTACCAGATCTGGCGGGAATTTTTCAAAGCGGTAGTGGTGCTGCTGCGCCATGCCTGGCAACACTAGCAACCAATAGAGCAACCATAAACTGACTGTTTTGCTATATTTCATACAGCACTAAAAATAACAACTGTTTGCGAAAGCAGGAATTATTATTGCAACTGCAAGGCGACTTTGCGACTAGAATGTTACGTTTACGGCCTTTTTTTGTAGTAAATGAGGTGCATATCTAGCGTTTGATTTTGGAAATGGTCTTTCCTATGGATTTGGTGGGTTTATCCATATCTGCTACAGCAAAATCTGCGGCAGCCTGTATCAGGGCCTTCACTTTTGCATTGCGATAGTCTGTTTTTTCATGGACCGGAATGTGTCGGATCAACTATTCTAAGAAAAAAAGAGCGGTCATACTGTCAAAATATGGACGATTCTGGTGTTTTCTCATTTCATTCCTTCCAATCCCTCTACTCCTTCCATTTTCTTCCTCACATCACCCCCAATCGTCTCAATTCCCAGAAACATTTGGCTGTTGCATCAATATCCGCCGCCGCATTGTGTGCTGACGCAAAATCAGCGTTGAAGAGGTGGTTGTACAGTTCGCTCAGTTTCGGCCATTTATTACCATAACGTCCGGGAATGCGGCAGTAATCAGCAGAACCCAGCATCGTGCAAATCCGCTGTTTTCTGGTAAGTGGATTGGCATTGATGGTACGCAAAAATTCAGCCCCCATGATTTTTTCATCGAACTTCATATTGTGCGCCACCAGCGTTTGGGCATGGCGCACCTGCTCTTGAAACTCATCCATGACCATTTGCAGCGCCACTCCTTTTGCAAGTGCCATCTCAGTGGTAATGCCATGCACGTTGGCCGTATCCGGCGTGATCTTAAACCCCTCCGGCTTGACGATGTGGTCATTTCTGCCCAGTTCATTACCTGCTTCATCGTACAGTATCCAGGCCAATTGTACCAGTCTTGGCCAATTGGACAAATCCGTCACCGGCGCATTCCAGTTGCGCGGCAGACTGTTGGTTTCGGTATCGAAAAAGAGGTACATGGTAGGCTGTTTTTGGTGGGATTAAAGATACTATTTTTAATAAACCGCCTCCACCCCCTCCGGGTCCAGCGGCCCGCCAAAATTATACGGCTCCAACCCCTGAATGCGCAATTCCTCCGCCGGAACGGGCAGATGTGCCGGGGTACCGATTTGTAGTCCCCCCAAATCATCCACTTCCAGATAGTCCAGCCGTGGACCAATGCGGCGGCGGTCGAGCCACAGACTCATTGGAGCAGTGCTTAGCAACTCAATGGCGCGCTCGTAGCGAATAGCTCGTTCGACTTCACCACTGGCGGCTCCATTACTCAAGGGTGGCAATTCACCACGCGTGACCCGTGTGCCGGCATTGATAATGGCAATGGCTTCCGGTAATCGGTTCAAAGCCCACAGTGCTTCTGCTTCCAGCAAGTCATTATCCGCTGCCAGAAAAGCGGGCATGGGGCCGGTGGTGGAGCCATCTCCGGCGAAGGTTGGATCGGTCACGTTGCGGTTGTGCTTGTAATGGGAATAATGCCATTCTCCGCGATCAACGGGGAAGTTATTGGTGGGTAAATAGAGGAAATCGGTTTCCAGTCGTTTATCGGGTGAGGTGGCTTGTGGACTGGCCAGGGGTGGTTCTCCCAGGGCGACAACTTCCGGATAACGTGTCGGCTGACTGGGATCCAAAGCGGCCACCAAACGCTGATCCACTCTCGCCCAGAAGGGACCAATACCGGCTTCGGCAAAGACGTAGCTTTGGTAGCTTTGCCAGAAATTGCCATCGGCCTCGGGGGCAAAATTGTAGGTCAATCCGGCTTGAGCGTGCTCCAGAACGGAGGTCCAGTCCACTGTAAGATTTTCTTCGGGTGTGCGGGGCCATTGTGTCAAAAAACGCGCCGCGTAGGAGTGAGCTAATTCCGCAAATTCCTCGGAGCCCAATCGGTAGCCGTTAAAATATTCGTGTACAAAATTGAGCCCGGAGGCTTCCGCCAAATCAATGGCCATTTCCAACTCTAAAACCGCATCGGGAATGACTTCGCGGTAGGGCGTCAACGCCAATGGCTTTTGTAAATCGGTATTTTCATCCACGATGTACGTCTGGTCAAAAATGAGTCCGAGATAGCCCCAGCTCACGCCCCGCAGAAAGTGAGCGCTGGCCATAATCGCCTGATCCTGGGCACCGCCATTGTCGATGGTTACCCCATTTTCGATGGCCATCAGCACATCATTTGCCGTGGAAACGGCCGAAAGGCAGCCAAACCAGGGATCTTTCACCACCTGTTGGTAATCGTTCTCCTCAGAAGCGCGGTTATTATAGGCCGTACGCGGTTCTTCACCGAAGCGCTCGGCGCCAAAATTGGCCCACCCCATGCCGTAGGCATCGCCGGCAACGGAAAGGGCGATTACAGGATGGTCATCGTGCACCCCTTGCCACCAGGCGATATAGCCACCTTGAAGTACCGTGATCAAATCGCTGCCCGTGGTTAGTACCGCATTGCGATCGGGATTGTTGTTATTGACCGTGTCGAGGTCTTTGCAGGCAGCTATGAGTATGATTGAGAGAAGTAGTAAAACTTTTTTCATGCACGAATTTTTAATCGGTTAAAAGACCACTTGCAGACTAAAGGTGTAGGTCTTGCGCAGGGGATAGTTGAAGGCATCCACGAGAAACAAGCTCGGGTCGCCGTTAGGCGTGCGGAAGTCGCTACCACGCGCATCGGGTGCGCGATTGGTCAGCGTGTACTCGTCACGTGGCAGGCTGGTTACATCGGGATGGAAGCCGCTGTATTTGGTGATGGTCAACAGGTTTCTGCCTATCAAACTCAAGCGGATGGATTCGATGTTTTCTCCGAAAATACCCTTCAAGGGCGTATTCTTGAAGGTGTAGGAAATCGATGCTTCGCGCAACATCAAAAAGGAACCGTCTTCTACGAAGTGGTTATTCGGTACCAGCGCATTGTAGAGCCCATCATTACCATAGAAGTTGGCTGCAATATTGTCGTATTCACTGACATCACCGTGGCGCAGGTCGCGGTAAAGCCATTGTTTGGTGAGGTTGTACACATCACCGCCTTTTTTCCAGTCGAAAAGGGTGTACAGTTCAAATCCACCGTAGCCCAGCGTGTGCAGAAAACCCATACGAAAATCGGGATTGACATCGCCGATTTGTTGGACCACTGGATTGCCGTTGGCGTCTACCAATTTATAGGGAACTTCATTGGGTGTACCCAATAAATCCTTGTGTACAATGTATCCGGCATCATTCAGGGCATAATCCAGCGGACTTATGCCTTCCTGATCGGCCAGTTGTTCTACGCTTGTCGCAAATACTTCGCCAACCATCGTTCCCAAAGCGGCTCCTTCTTCGATCAAAAACAGGGAAGAGGCCTGAATGCCGGGGCCGGTATTATACGCCGGTACCTGGAGTTCGGAAACGGTCTGCTGTACCCGGTCGAAAGTAGTCGCCAAATTCCAGCGGAACTGCTTGGCGCGAATCTTGAACAGTTTCTTTAAGTCGGTATCCAACTTGGCTTCGTAGACGGTGGCATCAATGGTGCCGGCATTGCGCCACTGGCCCAGAAAACCGGCCGCAGCGGGGAGAGGGACCAGCAGAATTTGATCTTTGGTGACAATATTGGCGTAGTTGAATTCCAAGTCAAAAGCTTTTAGGAAAATCGCATGTAAGCCAATTTCCGTCTCGGTGGAAAGGGCCGGTTTTAGAAAATTGTTGCCCAATGTCAGCTTGGTGGTATTGCCGTTGACCAACTCCACCGTTTCAAAACGTTGCTCAAAAGTAGGCCGAATGCCGCTGGTACCAATCGAGGCACGTAGCTTCAATTCCTGAAATCCCTTGATCTTGACACTTTCGGTAATCCGGTAGGCCGCACTCATGCGGTAGTAGTTGGCATTGCGCTCCTCCGGTCCAAACAGGGACGAACTTTCCCGCCGGATCAGTCCGCTAAAAATGTACCGCTTTTTGTAATCCAGATCCGCCAGTAGAAAGCCGCTGTACGCTACGATTTCCTGCATTTCAGAAGAGATGAAAATATTGCTGCGGGCATTGTCGAGCGAGCGAATGCCGGCGACAGCCAGGTTTTCGCCACGACTTTCGTTGAGTTGACGGGTTAGATCTTCGTACAAAAAGCTGGCCTGTAAAGCGGCCGCCAAACCACCAAATTGGCGTTCAGCCGTAGCACTTACACGGGAAGTAAAAAACTGATCGGTGCGGTCACTGCGGTGAATGCCGCCACCACCGCTATTCTGCACGCCGGAAGTCACCAGAGGCCCAAATAATCCGGGAATATTATTGCTCAAATAGCCCTTCTGCACAAATTGCTCGAAGGCATTATTGGAACGGTCAATGCCGGCCTGATAGCTCAGTGACAACCACAGATTTGGATAGTAATTGACCTGAAAACTTCCGAGGGTCCGATTCCGCTTGACGGTCTGATCAGTGTTGGCGCGATCATACAAGGGGTTGGAAATGCCCAATCCCGTATTGTCAATATCCCAATCATTTGCGGAACCATCTTCTTCATTTACGGCATCCAAATCAAAAATGGGTGTCAAAAACAGCATCGAGGCCAGGTAACTACCCGGACCATTGGAGGTTGGCGTCAACAAATCCTGTTTGGAAGTGCTGTAGTAGCCACTGGCCTTCATTTGCAGCTTACTGCTGATCTCGTGGTCAAAGTTGAGCCTGAAGGCATGGCGGGTATATCCATCCGAGGTCTGGATGATGCCCTGGTCGCGGAACCGTTGCGCGGAAGCGAGAAAATTAGTGCGATTCACCTTGCCCTCTACACCCAGATAATGCGACTGATAACTACCTTTTTTGAAAAGATAGGCATCCTGATAGTCTTGTAGATTGGGCAATTCAGTATCCAGAAGGCCGGTCTCCGAAGGGTTGCCCAAAATCGGCTGTGGACCGGTAGGGTCAATGATCTCCCGATTGGTCCGGTTATTCAGCGGATAGCGGTTGGTTTCCTGCGAGTACCCAATTTCACTGCGGTAGGTCACTTGCGTTTTACCGGCTTCCAGGTCGTTGCCCCGCTTGGTGAAAATCTGGATCACCCCATTGGCCGCCTGCGAGCCATATAAAGAAGTTCCCGCCGAGCCCTTCAACACTTCAATGCGATCGATGTCCTCTACGTGAAAATCGGCCAGAGAGGTGCCGTTGAGGTAGAGCCCATCGACGATTAGTAGTGGTTGCTGGCCATTGGCAATGGAATTGGCGGAGCGAATTTGAAAACTCACGCCTTGTCCGGGTTGCCCGCCGGGATGATTGACCCTTAGTCCAGCCACTTTACCCTGTAATCCACCACCGGGATCGGGCGCAGGAACGGTACTGATGAGCTTTTCGTTCAGGTTGCTGGCGGCAAAACTGAGTAATTTGCTGTATTGCCCAACTGCCGTTCCCGTGATAATGATCTCAGCCAGTTCCGTAAACTCGGATTTCATGGCAATGTCCAGCTGAGTGTTGTTGCCAACCTTCACTTCTGCCGTTTCAAACCCGGTGTAGGAAAAGACGAGGGTAGGGTACTCCGGAGATTTACGGGCGAAGAAATTTCCACCCGTGGCAGCACCTGGCACAGCAATTTGATAATAGCCATCCTCGTTGGTAACGGTGCCATTACCTGATTCTTGCAAGACAACATTGACGCCGGCCAGTGGAACGCCATCCGCGCTGGTCACCCGACCGCTCACCAGTGAGGTCTGGGCGTGCAAGGTGGTTATTCCCAGTAGCAGCAAACCAAGGAATGACAGAAAATGCGGCAATTTCATAAGCGAATTTTCTGTTTACTTGGTGACGTCGATTTCCAGCGGCTCCTCAGGTGCAGAGGATAAACAACCCCATCCTTTTTTCGGACTGTAAATGAGAATCAGATACTTTCCAGTATGGTACATCTCGGCTTCCAGCGTGAACTCAGCTTTGTCCTGCAATTCTTTGGTGCCCGGAGCCAATACCCACGCATCAGCGGTTTGGTTGTGCTGATACAGCGTATACTTATATTCTTTATCGGAAAAGTCGTATTTTATCTTGATCTCATCACCTTCCAGTATTGGCTTATCACCAATGACCTCGATATCGCGCTTGTATTTACAGGGCTTGAATTCCTGAATTTCCAATTTGGGAGCATCGTAATTCAAAACATCCGCATAGTCGAATGCTTCTGGGTTATCGGCATCTTCGGCATTGATAATGCCTTTGCCTTTTACCGCAACCACTTTTCCGTCCGTTGGTGGTTTCAGGCGGTCGCGATAAGCCAGAATTTCTTCAATGCCGTACTTCGGACCTTCTCCCATTGCATAAGCAGCCTTGCGGACACCGTTGCCGGTTTTGACCACCACCTCGAAGTATTGGTCATCCTGCACCAGGCCACGCACCAATTCATTGATGATCGCCCCTGGTTTTTTGCCACTCACCAGCAGGCGCAATTGTTCGGGCGTTTTACCGGCCCAAACGGTATATTCACAACCGCTTTCCTGACAACAACGCGGATTCAACCAGGAAATGAACAATGGCTTCGATGGATCGTTGGTACCAAAACCAAGTTGCAGATCCTGAATCTGGGTACAGTTGGGATCACTGGCAGTCACCTGCACCTCGCTGATCGTTTCTTCCATTAAGGACTCGTCGATACTGTAATCGCCGTAGTCACCGGTACCGCCACGTGAAGCGGTGGTATTGTCATTATTGACGGGTACTGCCGGCTCATTATGGGTGCCAGGATAGCTGTCCCAACCTTGAGGCTCTGCCTGACGGCTGGTGCCACGAGAAGCGATGCGCTCGTCATTCCAGTTGAAAGCCTGTGGAGGCTCTACCGGAGTTACCTCCGAATCGCTGTAAGGGCTATCTTTTGGATTGGAAGCCAGTGCTCTTTCTTCCGGTGATTTGACCCGAATCCAGAACGACTCATTGGCTACTGCATCCAGTCCATTACCGGGAGCTACGTAAATCACAACCTGCAAAGTATGAATGCCCCGCGCCAGATCTTTTTCATCGATCTGTACGTTGAAGGGCGTTTTACCACCTGGAATCAATCGCAAAGATTGCAGCGGGATATCTCGATAACCAGGGTGTACATAGCGGATTTCGGCAAACGGATGAAATTCTGCGCACGGAGAATATTGAGAAAACTCCAGAATTCCGCTGATCATGTCGCCGACCAGGGTTGCATGTCCGGTGGCTCCACATTCGTCAGGAAGTGAAGCAGATTTTGGTGCTTTGATCGTGGTATCCTCCATTTTGATCACCTCGGTAAAAGCTTCGGGTTGTTCATTGGCATCCGGAATGATGATATTGGTCGCAAAGTTAGTGGTGACCGGAGTGGTACAATTTTCTCCCCAGGCCATGACCCGCACCTGATATTCACCAGGATTCAGGCGGCACAATGGTTCGGTACGAAGTGCCGCTCCCATGGCGTCCTGACGCTGACCATCAGCCCGCAGTGGCTGCCAGTTGCCAAAAGCAGCTTTGGTTTCGACACTGAAACTCCAGGATTTACCCTGGCAGTTAAGGCACTGGACCATTACTGCCGGCCGGTTTTCAGGAACACAATAACCTACCGGGTCAACCCGAACGTCAACTTGTGGGTTGATGCAGGGGCGCGCCATCGGTTCATTGTTGGCAATGGCCTTTTCCTGTGGTGTTGCAGGCTCTTGTTTTTTGGCTACTTTCGGCCTGGTGTAGCGGTAACCGGATTCGAGCACCTCTTCGGTAAACTTACGGGAAAGTCCCTTTTCTTTCCGGTAGTCGATGCCAAAGGTATACATGTGGTAATCCTGCAAACCATTAATAATGATGGTATCCTGCTGACGATTGCCAATTTCTCTCAATCCTCGTACCAGTTTTTTCTCCCCATCGCCCTGGAAATTAGTGCCCTGGTCTTTCGACCATACCGAGTACTCCAGCATGTCGATCTTGCTATGGGTAAAGTAGACCACCAGCTTGGCTTGACCTTCCTCCTTGGAGGAAAGCACATAAGATTCAAAAACGGGGTCTTCTTTGTCGATCAATCCTTTAAAAATGTCGCCCTGACCATAGCTCTGAATGGTTGCTAACAGACCAAGACACAAAATCATAGTATGCGCCAACACTGATTTCATATAGAATAATTTTTTTATTGACAAACTAATGGATGACTTAACTAATCGCGCTTTTCAACCACAAGATTATGCATCGCAGGTGGAATTGCGCAACAATTATTGTTAAAAAACAGCTCTTTAACATAAAATCATATAGCAAATTGTTTGAGAACTGTTAAATTTTCGCTAACGACTGCGTTTTCTTTCCTTCAGCCGCTTCTGATAAAGGTCTTCCCGGGCCTGTGAATTGTCTGGATTGGTAATATCCATTAATTCCTTAGCGTCGGGATGATCAGGATTTACGCTACGGCCAGGAAATGCCAGCTTCTTATCCAATACCTCTTCGGTTTTAACGTTGGTCTCTTCTACCAATCTTGCCATATCTTCGTCCGTTAGGTATTTATTACTTTTAAGTTTTTCTTTAGCGATTTCCTTCGCCACTTCCCGACCTACCATTTCGTCGTACAGGGCTTCATATTCTTCGCGCTTGGACCGGCGATCACCGCGGTTGGTGTTTTCCTCCGATACGCTTTTACGCTCGTAGCTGCTCACGGCTACCTCATCGGCTACATACTCTGCTTTACGGTCTTCCTCGGTTTCTCCGGTATAGCCTCCTATTAACTTTTGACGCACCGTACGGTCATAGTCACTCAAGTGATAGCGAGACATGTTGCGTTTGAGCTCACTTTCGGAGTATTCGCCAATTTTGCCCAGGCCTTCCAACCACAGCTCGCTATTTGCCGAATATTTGAAATAGTCATTACGGTAGCGGCGGGAGGCTGTCTGCTTGATTTCCACCAACGGTTCAATGATCGTGCCAATGAAGGTGGATAGGTTGGTGATATCGGCTCCCGACTTGATTTTGGTCACACCAATGGAAAGCGCTACACCGGCAGGCACACCATTATTCATGGCTTCTTTGATGGCAAATGGAGAAAAGGTCTCGATCCACTCTTCCACGCGGGCATCTTTGCGGATCAGGCCTTTGGAGTCGCGGCGATTATAATTGCTCGGCATACGATAGTCCTCCTCGCTTTCCGCAGCACTTCTTGGCTTTAGCACAATTGGCTTGCCTTCATTAACGTCATTTTCGTTGCCGAATGCCGCCGAGGCGTAGTTGGTGTCGCTATTTGGGCGAAGGTCGATTCCGTTTTTACTTAAATATCCCACAGTGAGGATTACAGCAAAGGCAAAGCCCAGCAAGTTGAAGAGGCTGAATCCGCCTCGGCCGTTTGATTGGTAATTGTTTTTCATCTCTCTGAATTAATTAGGTTGTTAAATTATTAGTCGTCTTATTTAGAAACTGATTTGATTAAATCGATGTCAAAGCGCCACAATTCATAAGTATCAATAATGTAGGCTATCTTTTTATGGTAGGTGGGGCTGGTGGCATAACCGGCCATCTTCAACCCGGCGGCACAGGCGGCGTAATACGGCACCTCGGTATGTCCATCAAAAAAATCTTCGGGGGCAATGTGGGAACTTGATTCATAAACACGGGCCGCCTTGCTGATGTCACAATAAGTGCCTACCGGAAATTCGCGCCAGATCCAGCTGTAACAGCCTTTTCGGCCCATTTTACAATCTTGTGAAAGGAGTTGAGTGTGGCGGTTGTAACTATCACCTACTGTGCGGTACACTTCAAACCGGTCGTAGCGATTGTCGTCGTGGAAATTGTAGGAACTTACCGCTGGCGCCCGGTGGATGAATTCATCGTTGCGCAGTTCGTTGTAGGCTTTGCGTTTGATCTTTTTTTGGGCAATACTGCTTGGTAATGCCTTGATTCCGAATTGATTGTTGGTTTCGGTGGATAATTTAGAGGTGCCGGCTTTGGATTCGAGAATGGCCTGGGCCAGTTTAGTGCTGGCCAGTATCTTGGACTCATACATTTCGTAGAGTGCCAGGGCCTTGTGTTTGTCAATGTAGTCGGTGAATTTTTTGGCAGCCCGGAGTTTCCCTTTAGAGAAGCCCTGGCTTTTTAACTTGGTGAGTATTTTATCTGCATCCCAACTGGATTGCACCACCAGGCGTTCACCCGTGGCAAATTGAGCCAGATTTTTGCTTGACGCAAATGTTTCGCCGGATTGCACCTCAAATTGCGGATGATCTGTAAAACTCGTTTGATAGAAGTGCTCGACGGCTGTTCCTCCCAGATAACTCAAAGCTTTTAATCCTTCCTGATAGGTATCGGTTAATTCCCCAATAACGGGTAAACCCTGCCATTCCTCACCATTATTTTGATAATGGTACAGCAGCACTACAATGGCAATCACGAAGAAGAGCCCCGTAAAAAAGCCATTTAATGTTTGGGTGACCAGATTATATAAGCTGCGTATCATTTCCGGGGTCTGAATTTGATTAAAAGTTTAATTTAATCAAGGGATGGAGGTTTTTACACTATTGCTAAACCATGGACATCCTATGATCAATGTTTAGGTGCCTTATTAGTCAATAGCGCTATCAGAATTTAATTTTCGGGGAACCGTGTCGTTTTAAGAATCCCGTTGCTAAGAGTGGTTTGAATGAATACAGGTTGTTTATCCGCCATCCCGCCTGTGTGCTGAGTTTCAGAAGAGTAGTTTTCAAGAATTTTAATCCCCGTTGGAGACAAATATACGGGATAGCACTTGTTTCAGAGCATGAATTAACAAAAACTTTTCTTCAAAAAAGTTTGATTCCTTGTGAATATCCAACACAAAAAATATTACTTTTGGGGCGGTTCTACTCATAATCTCCAATTGGTGCTTGCACACAGCATCCCCCTATTGCCCTATTCATTGGCGTGCAATCCTATTAGCTAAGACGACTTCAAAAAGGACGAAAAACTCAGCAGGTATTTTTTTATACCCATTGCACAGTGATTGTGTCGGGTAAACTTCTGACGGTTTTTTCAGTCAAACAAGTGAAAAGCCTACCTCATGTGGTAGCAAATCGCTGGACGAATCTGTTGGAAATAAAAAAATAAATATTTGTTTTTTTTATATTAATGGAAGGTAGTGGTTTAGATTTGTTGGGCTGTAAGTCAGACCAAATCTGAATCCAGAGGAATACCAGCAGAATGAGTATTGAGAATAAAGCTGTACTAATCTTCCTGATTGGAGCAATATGTAGCTTGTGGGGACTGCCTCATCTCGTCGCACAATCCGTCATCGTACTGGACAACTGCGATTTTGCCTACATTGATCCACAGGACAATAATGGCGGTAGCGGACAGAACCAGGACACCCTGGAGTGGTCTTCCTATTTCGACAATCCCAATTTTGTTCACCAATATTACATCGATATCAATGCCTTTGGCGGTCAGCAGGTAGACCGGGCGGAGGTCTATGCCATCATGCCCGAAGACACCTTGAAATTGCTGAGCAGTATTGCCTTTGGCAATTGCATCGATTGTGTCACCGGTTTTTCCCTCATCGATAATGGTGTGATGCAGGTAGATCAGGTCAGTGATGTGACCACGATGAATATGTGGATTCAATCACTGAATCAGCCTGCTTTTGCCCTGAGCGGTAATTTACAAACGCTTACCGGTGTAGGGCGGCTCAGCGGTCAAACACCGGGCTGTGCCATTGGTTTGCTGGTGCGCTATAGCGTGTACAGTAATCCAGCGAGTACGAGTACCGAATTCTCCACCTACATTTTTTGCCCCGAGCCCATCACGGACTGTACAATTACCAAGGATTTTACCATCGATTGTAGTCGGGATAGCATCTTTCTGGAAGCTGAAGTTCCCGGTAATTGTTTTGCCGCTGATGCGGAAATCAGTTGGTACAACAACCAGGGTTGGTCTTCCAGTCAGGCGAATGTAGGCTTACCGATTGATGGCAACCTGGGCTGGTTTTACTTTTTGGTCCAGGACGAATGTTGCCACGTACTCGATTCTTTGTGGATTGATATTCCTCCTTTTGCCAATGCCGGGCCGGATGAAGTAGCTTGTGAGGGGGATGCGGTGAGCTTGATCGGTAGTGGTGGGGAAAGCCATTTCTGGGAACCACCGGGTGGCAATATTTCCGTAGGAGCGTTATTGCAAATTGACGCCATTCAACCGGGACAAAGTGGCATTTATGTGCTGCACGCCTTAGATTCAGCGGGTTGTCAGGATACTGATTCTCTGCTTTTGGAGGTGAATATCCCGCCTGTACCGGAAGTATCCATCTCCAACCCTTGCCTTGGCGAAACGCTTATTCTGGACATTCTAAACGATAGCGCTTACACGAATATCAACTGGAGTAATCCCCAGGGACAACCCATCAGCAATCAGGTGTTGGATTTTCAACTCGACGACATCGGCACCTACACCCTGCAAGTGACCGATTTACAAGGCTGTAGTCTCAACCAACAAGTGGAGGTAAGCGGAAATGCCTTGCCGGAATTTGAAACGCTCATTGAAGAAGCCTGTGATAGCACCCGCATTTTCCTGTTTCCACCGGAGTATGAGTATGCCTGGCAAACCGGGGATACCGGTGCCGTTTTCAGTAGTGCCAGTGGAGGCACATTTGCCCTGAGCATTACGGATGAGGTGGGCTGTACCAGTGTGGCGGAGGTGGAGTTACCCGCTCCAGACGGACCGGCGATTGAGTTTGAGGTGACCGATCCGCGATGTCCGGGCGATTTGGGTGTGTTGACCATTAACGTTTTGAATGAAAACCGACCGACCATCTTTTCTATTGACGGGGGGCTTAATTACTTCCCCTACACGCGCTACGATCAGATGGTGCCTGATACTTATACCTTAGTGGTACAGGATGACCTGGGCTGTATCCAGGAGTACGAAATAGAAGTGCAAGCTCCCGATACGTTGGGCGTGGCCATTGATGTGGATCAGATTACAGTGAGGCCGACCACGCCGATCAGCCTGGAAGCGCAAATTATCGGTGCTCCGGATATTATCCAGTGGCTGCCACGGGAGATTGATACCGGAGAACCAACCACCGACTTCATCGCCTACCGCGATATGGATGTGCGGGTGATCGTGCGGGATGATCGGGGGTGTTATGCCTCGGCGGGATTCCCGTTGACCATTGAACTGGGTGATGTCTATGTACCCAACGCGATTTCCCCAAATGATGATGGCATCAATGATCGATTTACGTTCTACAGCGATGGTGAATCAGGGGAGTTGATAGAATATTTAAGCATTTTTGACCGTTATGGCGGGCTGGTCTTTGAAAAGGCAGGATTACCCATCAATGATGAATCGGTAGGGTGGGATGGCCGCTTTCGCGGAAAATTGCTCAATCCCGGAGTGTATACCTACTACGGCCGGGTACTATTTGGAAATGGAGAGTCGAAAATTTATAAGGGGGATGTGACCCTCCTGCGATAAAATGTAGCAATAGTGATTAACAACATCTTGGAAAATATAGCGAAATATACCCCGAATAGGTTGGCATGGAAACTTGTGGTTTTAGTGCTCTTTTTGAGTGTGACGGGTGTTTCGGCTCAACACCTGGAAATAGGCATGGAAACGGTGACTGGACGGGCTCGGACCACTTTTAAAGGGGATCTGGCGGAGATGATTGGTTTTTCCGAACTGGAGATTACCGATGCCGACTTGGATACGGCCTTTCAGGCATTTGACCTGAGTGCACCGAACTGGGTGAAGAATCTGTTTCCCGGCATTCGCATTGAGGTGGACCAGGAGGTGAACAAGAAATTGAGCCGCAATATTTCCGGCGTGCGCTTTTTTGCGCGCTACCGTTTTATCGGCGGAAGTTTTACGGTATCGGACCCAAGGTTGACGGAACAGCAGGAATCCAAAAAACTAAAGAATCAAATAAAAGCTTTACGCCTTTCGCTTGGTGGTAAAGCTGAAGAACTGGCTGAACATTTAGCGCTGATGGCCCTGGCAGACGAAACGCGGGTAGATCCGTTTTTCTCAAAGCGCTACGATGTAGAAGCCTATGTACATTTTAAGAAATTACTGATGGGAAACGACCCATTGGTGGTGTGGGGCGCCAAGAAAAATGCCAGCGTGGATGCTGAATTGACCGCTGGTGTTCGCTTTACCGCCGATCCTTCGCCGGCTGTTGACCTGGGTAGCATTTTATTTATTTCCCAGGCGATTGACTCACTGCTGGAAGGCGGTCTGCTGGCACCGATTGAATCGACAACAGATCAGATAGCGGTGGCGGTGCAGAATGTGGTCTTTGGCAAGTTTAAAGACCCACGTGTGGTGCCATCCCTCGGCTGGTTTCTACGAGTGGCAGTGCCGGTGAATTTTGGTGGTGGCTTCTCGGTAGTTGGTGGCGCGGAGGCGAGTATCAACAACCACGTGGCGATCAAAGGTACGAAGCCCATGACCTCGATTTACGGATTTGTGGGCCTGCGGTGGAATGTACTAGGCAAACAAATCCGGTAAAAATGGTTGAGTGAAATTTATTTCACCTGGCGGAACGCCTATAGTACTTGGGATGCACGCAAAGCCGCGAAGTACGCTAAGTTGTTTTGCCAAAACCTTGCGGTTTTACAAAAGTGTATGATGCAGACTTTGAAGGACAGGATGAACAAGGATTACATGATTTTAGGGGCAACTAGAGACGTCCGGCCTAGTCTCGGCTCAGACGAGACGCCCGAAGGGAGGCCCCAAAAGAGGAAAAAAGAAAATATGGTATAAAATAAATTAAACATGAATGAGAAAAAACTTCTACTAATCTTATCAGCATTACTGTTGAATTTGGCCGTTTTTGGTCAACGTAACCAGTCGGGATATTTCCGCATACTGGATGATGCACAAATCGACTTTGGATTACAACTGAACGGCATTTTTGCCATGGATGACCGAGCGCCCTTGTCGGCCAATCCGCACTATAAGGCGATGCTCAACCTCATTGTGTTGGGTGCAAGTCTGGAGGCTTTGCTACAGGGTATGGAGGAACCGCTGAACGATATCGATTTAAATCAGGAATTTGGGAATAACGGTTATAACCGAACGACGATCAGCGCCTTTCTGCGCTACGGCTTTGGCGAGTCGAATGACAGTCGATTACAGCAACACTTTCTTGAATTGGCGGTGGGGGGCGGCTATTTTAAGGGTGGCAAAGGCATGAATATTCACCTGGACTATTTGTTTAATGTAGCCAAGACGAACTACGGCGCGGGCGTCAATAGTATGGATCGGGCTTTTGACTACGAGATTTTTATCGGAGCGCGTATGGGGATGGACTGGAGCTTTCGACGGTCAGAAAATCAAGCTGGATTTTTCACCCATCTCAGCGACGAGATCAAGCGCATTGCCGATGAAAATGAATTTACAGCAACTCAGCTAATCCGCATGGAGGAATTGCTGGAGCAGAGCAAGATTCTCCTTCCGGAAAATGTGGGAGGTAGGGCCTTTCACATCGGTCCGGTAGCGGGCGGTCGGGTATCGAAAAAGCTGACCAAAAACCTGCGGGCCTTCCTCAGTGGTACGGTATTTTATGATGTGATGGACCTTACCGCAGGCAATGCCAATAAGGAAAACCAACGCAGTCAACACCAGATTGCGTTGATCCTGGGCATGAGTATGACGCTGGGGAGCGAAGGAGAAATGCGGGTGGCGGATTTCTTTTAACTCAAAAAACATCGCTCGCGAGGATTTGTAATCCGAGCTTTAATGGATGGGGAGGATTGGTAATCCCATATGGGGAGGATTGGTAATCCGACCCTAACTATTCCTCCTCAAATTCCTCACTCGCCGCCTCCAATAAATCCTTGGGCAGGCTCTTGCTCGTTCGTGCGCCCAATTCACGGATTTTCTCGGCCCGGCCCACTAGCGTATCACCAAATTTTTTGGAATCCACCAGTTTATTCATGGCATCGTGATAGGAACCCTGCGCCTGGTCGAGTCGCTGACCGATGTCTTTGAGGTTATCGACAAAGGAGCAGAACTTATCGTAGAGTAAGCCACTCTGGCGGGCAATTTCCAGGACACTTTTCTTTTGTTTTTCCTGTTTCCAGATATAGGAAACGGTGCGCATGGTGGCCAGGAGGGTAGAGGTAGTGACGATCACAATATTCTGATCGAGGGCATCGAGGAAGAGCTGATTGTCTTCCTGCACGGCGAGGGCGAAGGCCGGCTCAATGGGCACAAAGAGCAGCAGATAGTCCGGCGAGTTGATTTCGTAGAGGTGTTGGTAGTTTTTAGAACTCAGGTCCTTGACATGGGCCCGCAGGCTGTTGACGTGGGCTTTGAGGTGTTTCTTCTGGCTTTCCTTTTTGGTAGTGTTGAAATACTTTTCGTAGGCAACCAGGGATACTTTGCAGTCGATGATCAGGTGTTTTTCCTCCGGCAGGTCGATGATAAAGTCGGGCCGTTTTTGCTGGCCGTTTTCATCGCGGTAGCTGCTTTGGGTGTGGTAGTGGATGTTTTTTTGCAGGCCCGCCTTTTCCAGGATCAGCTCGAGCTGTAGTTCTCCCCAGTCGCCCTGGGTTTTGTTTTCGCCTTTCAGGGCTGAGACCAGATTGTTGGCATCATTACTCAATTGCTGATTGAGGTCGCGTAGGTGTTCAATTTCTTTTTTCAGAGAGATGCGGTCGCGGGTTTCCTCCACGAAGCGCTTTTCGATGCCTTCTTCAAAGGTCTTTATTTTTTCGCGTAGGGGAGTGAGGATATCCTGGAGTTGCTTTTGGTTCTGGTCGGTAAATTTCTGGCTTTTTTCTTCCAGCAGGCGGTTGGCCAGTTGCTCAAACTCCAGTTTGGATTGCCGTTGCAGGGCGGCCACTTCCTCCTTTTGGTGGTTGAGGCGGTCTTCCAGTCCGAGAAGCGCTTGTTCTCCGGCGGAGACCTTTCCGGTGAGGATTTTAATCTCTTCCTGCTTTTCCAGCAAATCCTCCCGATAGATATCCGCTTGTTCCTGTAGGCTGTCAAAGATTTCTCGGGCTACGAAGCGCTTTTCCAGTTCTTCCCGGGGCACGGCGCTAGTCAGTAGTTGATTTTTGGTCCATAACCAGCCGATGAGTCCGCCAAACAATGCTCCAATGACCAGGCAGAGGCCAATGATGAGTAGGTCAACCGTCATATTGTTGTTTTGTCAACAAATTGATTAAACTGTTTCGCTGATAAAGTTATACCAAAAAGGGGAAAAGGGGAAATATTAGGGTTGTGTTTTTTATGGAAATGGAAAAGAATACATTCCCTCCTATTTCACCATGCCTGGAATTTTCTCCAGAAAAACCTATCTTTGAATCATCCGATGTGAAACCAACGACTCCAAAAATGAAATACCTTTTCTTTTTCCTTGCCTTCTTTTGCGCTCAATTGACTTTTGGGCAATTGGTTTTTGAAAGTTCCAGTAACTATTATGAAGGGGATTATGACAAATACAAAGGTCAATGCTATTGCAAAAGCTTCAAGGTTGACTCTAGCTTTTTGACTTCTTTTGTTTTAGAGAATTACATTACCCTAAATGTCGTCGCTACCTGGGAGAATTTATGGCCCTTTCGCTATAATGAAGATGATTTCCTGGTCTTACCTTACGAAGTACCAGGCGAGGATGCCCAAGGAGTATACTCAGAATTAAATAAAGAACAGGACAAGTGGCTCCTGGATTTCTCTACAGATAATCCTCTTCTCGACACGGTATATGTTTTACGTAACCAATCAAGTATCTATTGGTATGATGGCGAAACCCATGAACCACTAGGCGCTGGGTCAAAACGGGTGGATTATGACTATGTGAATATGTATAGCAGAACCAAACCTTATCAGGAATTTCGCTTTTCTGTGCTAAAAGATACCGCCAATTTTCCCTATTTCCGTACGGTACACATTGAATTTCACGAGGGTGATGGTGTCAACCGTCTTGGTAATCGGAAAATCATTTGCCCGGAAAAAATCAAGGTAGCCCTGATCGAAAGGATGAATGATCGCCTAATCGAAATGGGGTATCTGACCAACGAAAAGCGCCGAAAGTTCCTGCCGGAAGTTCGGGAGGCATTGTTCCAGTTTCAGGAAGATTACAATCTGGAGGTGGGCTACGTGGATCAACAAACCCTGGACTATCTGGATATTAACTGGGTTGTTGATCAATAGATTGTGCGTTACAAAACCCGTTGAAAAACTTGTTTTTCAACCCCAAAAATCTTGTAAATCCTGTTCATCCTGTCTAGATTTTTTAGATAGCGCACCTCCGGCGCGCAACCGAATCACCATGGCGTTCCTACAAATAGATGGTTCCTCCGGAACCGGTCTCGTCTAATAGGTAGCCTCCTTCAAAGTCCTCGACTTGCCCTGCTCGCCGTACTTAGGTACTAAGGCAGGCGGAGGAAGGTGAGTGGTAGAAATTCCCAAAACGCCTCATTTCCTCTCAACTACAGGGTGAAAAATGTGTCGCTACGCTGTAGCTTAACCCTCTATTATTCACGTAGACAGGGGTGTCAACCGCTGGCTATGGTGTGTCACCACGATGTGGCTACAAACGCACCTGAGCATCTCTGCTGCAACATGCCCATTCGGCGAATCTTCTGAATCGCGGATCAAACCACCATCCACCGCTTGGTATCCATCGGATGATCATTATAGATTAATCGGATCACATAGATACCCCCGGGCATTTTGATCCCTAAACTGCTGTTGGTGTCCAGGTTGATTTGATGAACACCAGCAGCAATGTGCTGCGCTCCGGTCGTTTTTACTCGTTGACCTTTGAGGTCATAAACCTCCAAGGCTACCACCCCGGCCTGCGGTAGGGCAATTTCTACCTGACCATTGACCCGCATCGGATTTGGGTAAATATGGCGAATGTGGCCTTTTCGGATGGCATTTCCCGGTTGATCAATATCATCGATGATGACGGGATCGATATCGAGCACAATATCGGCTACGCCGTGTAGATTGTCATTTTTATCAGTCGCCAGGGGAATGATCCGCTCGGCTGCATCAGGGTCGGAAGCCCAGGGATCGATGGGAATAGAATCGTCGCCTTCAAAATAGATTTGGGTAGTGAGTAGCACATTTTCACTGCTTACCTTATAGTGTAAATGCCGTGGCCTAAATTGATTACCGTTGAGGTATTTGCCGGGCAATACGGTTTGGTAAGCATACTGGCCATTTTCGTCGGTGGTGACCTTCCCGCGATAGTTGACATCTTCGTAACCACCACCATCATTGGCGTGCCATACGTCCACCAATGCATTGATGATGGGCGTTTGGCAGTCATTAGCGTAAACGGTGCCAGTCATAAAGAGTGGTGTACCGGCCGCACCTTCGGGGGCCAATTGCGGTGTCAGAGGCGCTCCGGGTACGTAAAATGGCCCTTCAATATCGTTAGTGGTGAGACATTGTGGGTACAATTGTACACTAAGTACCGAGCCCGCTCCGGAAAGAGAGAGTACTTTTAATAGATTTCTTCTACTGAATTTCATGCTGCTAAATTTTAAAACTGGTAATAAAGCTGAGCCCCCCAGCTGTGCTGCTTTTCATACTCCCATAAGCCATCAAATGGCCGATAGAACGTACCGTAAAACTGCAATCCCCAATGGCCGGAAAGGGTGGTTTCGATACCGAATGTGCCATAACCGTAATTGACTGAAAGCGCGTCTCTTCGGATGGTTTTTTCATGGTCTTCGTCCGGCATTAAATAGGGGTTGTCAGTTTGGAAACGGGTTTTTGCTGCGGTAATCAGACTCGATTGTCCCAAAACACCAACACCAATCACCGGACGGAATCGCCACTGACGACTTAGAACATAATTCAAACCGATTCGATAATAAATGCTTTGCTGATGGGTGGAAAACCCATTGGTATAATACAGAAACGGGGCTTCAAATCCATAACGATCGGGTAGGGAGTCCAGTGCCCGGTAATTTTGCCATTCCTGCCCAGCCTCCAAATGAAGGCTCAGATTGTGCCAGATTCGGGTGGTCAGTTGGACGCCCACTTGCTGAAATTGCTGTTCCAACACTCCTTTATTCGAAGGATTATTTGGATCGATCACCCTACCGGAATGATAGCTAATGCCGATGCGGTTGAATTTGATTTTTGTGGCAACATCATCCTTTTTCGGTGTAAGCTTCGGCTCAGGTGACAGATGAACCCGCTCCTTTGCCACCAACAATGGGCGTTGAGGGCCGTGAAGTTTGAAAACACCTCTCCAATCTGTACTTTTTTCTGCAACTTCGATTTTTTCCCCTTCAACAGCCGGTGCAGACTGCGGAATCACAGTCTCTGGCGTTTCTTGTGGTTCTGCTGCGGGAGCATTGGCGAAAGCCTCGTTTTCCGTAAGGTAAATCGGATAGGGTTCCCGCTGGATGATGGTATCCGTTTGCCAAACGGTGTCAATCTGCGTCAGCACGATCGGTTGTACAGCCGACAACTCATCGACTCGTGCTTCCAATCGACTGATGGTTTGGCTTTGTACATACCAATTGCCCAACAGTAGCAAAAGCAAAAGCAAACTCAGCCACGGCCACCAGCTGAACCATTTTTTCCTGCGCTGCTGTTTGTCAAGCTGGCGGTTGAGCTGCTCCCAGTGTGCTTCGTCAAAGGGCAGGTCTCTTTCGTGTTCAAAACTTTGGTTGACTAATTTTTCCAGATCCATAACTATTTCGCTTTTTGCTGGTCCGGATAACTTTTCCTCAGCATGTTTTGCAATTTCTTTTTGGCTTTCGCCAGATTTGACTTCGATGTTCCTGTGCTAATACCCAGTTCTTTGGCAATCTCCGGATGGGAAAATCCTTCTACTACGTGCAGGTTGAACACCAGCCGATAAGCCGGAGGCAATTGCTGCACAGCCCGCATCACATCGTCCAATTCCAACTGTCCCGGTGCTTCGTTCACAATCGTAGTTTCTCTGAGGTGCACCACTTCCAGACTCACTTCATCCCGGTGATAGCGGCGGTAATAATCAATGGATGCATTGATCAAAATGCGGCGCAACCAACTCTTAAAGGCCGATTGCCGGCGGTATTGCTTCAGGTTTTTGAAAACTTTTAGGAAGCCATCGTTAAGGATCTCACCCGCTTCCTCCCGATTGGACGAATAGTGCAAACAAATATTCATCGCATAGGCATAATACTGCCGATACAGTTCCTTTTGACTGGCCCGCTCACCACGCTCACAGGCATCGAGCAATAAGTGAAAAAAATGTTTGCTGTTTTGATCCATATTCAGTCCCTAGACGGAAGGTTCGAGAAAAGGGTTGCCTCGAAGAGGGATTTTTAGTTTAGAGTTGCTGAATCTAATTAAGTCGTACTAATTAATAGTCCGATAAAGTCGTATTAACTTTGTCTCCAAAAGAGGAGCAAAAGCAAAAGTCATGACAACTCTGGAACAAAGGCATGAAATAAAGCATCTGACGCAGGGAGGCAAGAAGGCTCCCGAGATTGCAGCAATGCTGGGACTTTCTGTATATACCGTGCGCAAGTGGCAACAGCGTATAAAAAAAGGGGATCTGTCCATTCGGTCCTAGGTCGGCCCGCGACAGGATCGATGAGCAGTTTTCCAGCATTTTTGGCTGAGCGTATCAAAAAGATGCGCTTAAAACATCCGGGCTGGGGACCAAGTACCATTCTTGCGGAATTGCAATCAACCAAGGAACTGGCGAATTGCGCGCTTCCCAGTAGAAGCACCATTGGTCTTTTTTTGCAAGAGCAGCAATTGAGCAAGAGCTATGAGATTAATAACCCCTTACCGGTAGAGCCTTGCAAAGAAGCAAAGTGCTGCCACAGTCTTTGGCAGGTAGACGGTAAAGGCAATAGCCAGGTAAAAGGAGTAGGTCCCATTTCGTTGTTGAACGTAAAGGATGTTTACTCCAGTGCTTACATATCGTGTTTTCCTGCCAGGATGAAAAGCATGCAGGGGCATCCCAATAAGAGTGACTATCAAACGGCCTTACGCCTGGGTTTTATCAATCATGGTTTGCCCCGGGCTTTACAAAGCGATCATGCAAGTGTGTTCTACGAAAACGTCAGTAAGTCGCCGTTCCCAACGATGTTCTGCCTGTGGTTGATTAGCCTGGGCATACAGCCTTGCTTTAGTCGGGTCAATCAACCCACTGATCAAGGGAAAGTGGAAAAGGCGCATCAAACCGTTTTCGATCAAGTGCTGCGCGGTCGCCACGACTACAAAAATTGGAATCACCTCTTTGAATGGTGTCGCCAAAGGCGCATCCAACTCAATGAAGTTATTCCCAGTAGAGGAACCGATCACCTGCCTCCTTTGAAAAAGTATCCCCGAGCAAGACACTCCGGGCGCTTTTATCACCCCACGAGGGAAGCTCTATTGATCGACTTGAAAAAAGTATTTACTTTCCTGGCCAAAGGAAAGTGGTACCGAAAGATTGCCGGAAATCAGACCGTCTGTCTGGGAGGTCAGATTTACTACATCTCAGGCAGTAAGCCCAGGCAACAAGTGCAAATCACTTTTTGCAGTCGGAAAAAATGCCTGTTGTTCCAGAATGACAAAGAACTTGTGATCGCTGAGCTCCCAATTAAAGGGATCTCTCGCGAGATTTTGATGGGAAATTTAGAGCCAATCGCTCATTTTCCCGATTTTCAACTGGAGCTACCCCTTGATTGGGATGCTCAAAAACTTAATACGACTTTATCGGACTCTGCTTAGTACGACTTAGTCGGATTCAGCAGAGTTTAGCGTTTAGAAGGTTTAGAGAGGCCCATCAAATTCTGATGCCGTACCTACGCTACAATTAAACAGGGTTTGCTGTATCAATAGCTGCGTCCTCTCTCAACCGTCTTCCCTGTCTCTCCCGCCTAAACTATATACCTCGCTCGGGAGATGTTTGAAACATCGACTACCAAGAATTGGAGCAGAATTCTCAGAATTTAAGAATTTGCATAATGATTAAGCAGGTCCTTCTAAACCGTCTCCCCCGCCTCAACCGCCTTCTATGTTGAAAAACAACACTTCCGACCACTTTTTTTAGTCTAGGCACAAATTTTTTTTATCACTCCCAGAGACTTTTCTTTGAGTGTAATCTAATCATTCATTTTTTCCTTTTTTCGAAAGCCCCCCCTTTTCATAAAGGGGCTTTTGAAAAAAAGACCAAGCGTAATACTCGCAATTCCTTACTCCCTTGCCTAAAGTCTTCTATCAGCGGTCAAGTGCCGCAAAGTTTTATTATAGCTAAAGGTGGGGGACGCAATCTAAACAAAACGGTCTTAGAGCCGTAGACGGTTGATAGCGTTGAATCCCCCATTTTTTAAGTCTTGGGTAATAAGGCTTTTTGCCTGATTACTATTTTATACCCATCTGGTATGGCTGACCACTGAGCAACACTCTGCGAATCCGATTGAGCAACTTCTTTTCAATTCTTATAATAGCCTTATTGCCGTGCATACGCTTGACTAATTCTTCATAGCAAGCCAATAAGCCTGGATCTTGCCCCTTAGCTACCCAGGCACTCTGTACCAACATCCGTCTGACCAATTTATTGCCGCGCTTCGTTTGTCTTCCTACTCTAACCGTATCTCCTGAGCCGGACACATTTGGGATCAAACCCACATAGGCACACAAGTGATCTAAGTTCTCATAGCGCAGCATATCCCCCAGCTCTGTTAACAGAATCATACTCACCAGTAAACCCACTCCCGGTACACTCTTGAGTAATTTAACCTGATCTTGATATTCCGGCTGACGGCTCAATGCCACAATCTGACGATCCACCTGCCGTAATTTCTTTTGGTAATATTCTAACTCTTCAAGCAAATGATCCAAACTTTGTCTTGCACTTGTGTTAGATATCTCCAAGTTCTTTAACCAGCCTTGATAGGCCTTGGTCCACGAGGCTGAGCCTCCTCCATATCTATAGTCATAAAGAACCAAAAATGACTTGATCTGGTTCTTTATCCGAGTCTGCTTACCTACTAATTTATTACACCGATAGCGGATTAACTCCCGATCTTGTTGTACCTTTAGTGAGGGAACATAGATGCCCTCCAACTCCTTATTCCTTAGGCTACGACCTAATTTGCAGGCATCTACTGCGTCTCGTTTTTGCAATCGTTCTTTATGTTTGGTCGGTACATCACTGGGATGAACTACTATATTGTTAAAGCCACACGACGACAGATCCCGATGGGTCTTAAAGCCTGTTAAGCCTGCTTCGTATACCGTATAGTATTCTCCTCCAGGAAAGTGCCGGTCCATGTAGCTGCGTAGCACATTGGCTTCCGGAGGTTGTTGGAATACTTTGTGGAAACTTGATTCCGTATAAATCCCAACATTCCATTGTTTTAAATGTACGTCGATGCCGATGTACAACTTTTGTCCTGAATAATTTGCTTTTTTCATAGAGCTTTGGGTTTTGAGTTATTGAATATTCTCAAATTACGGCCCAAAGCTCGTTTTTCAAACATACTAACTAAACCAAATAAACCTCATAAGCCAGAGCAGGATTCTCAATGCTCTAGAATTTGCAAAATGCCAAACTGTTCCCGTCTTGTCTTACACTATAAAAAGTTGACCTTTTTTTAAGTCATTAAAGATGTCAAAAAAAGGAAACTTATCGAATACTCCGAAGAGTAAACTGCGTCAACAACGCGTATTTAGTGATACGTTTAAGCGTCAAAAAGTCCAGGAGCTAGATTCGGGCTTGATCACTGTTCCAGAACTTAGTAAATTGTACAAAGTATCGGTGCAATCCATCTATCGGTGGCTACACAAATACTCGATTAATCATCAAAAAGGCATTCGCCAAGTCGTTCAAATGGAAAGTGAAGCAAAAAAGACGAAGCAATTATTAGAACGCGTTGCCGAGTTGGAACGCGTCATCGGTCAAAAACAACTGCACATTGATTACCTGGAAATGCTAGTCCAAATCAGCTCTGAAGAGCTTAATGTCGATCTAAAAAAAAATTTCGACACCAAGTGCTGTCCTACTTCCAAGGATTGTCTGGACCAAAAAGATTTATCATGAAGAATCTTTATCAAATAGCGGGTCTAAGCAAACAGGCACATCAACAGTACATGCTCAGATTAGCAACAAAGACGGATGGCACAGCCTATTATATCGGCTTAATGGAGCAAGCCAGGCAGATGCACCCAGTCATTGGGTTGGCCAAGATCTACTATCTATTCCAACCTCAGGGAATCGGTCGTCAAGCCTTTGAACAATTGGGAAAAATGGCAGGTTATGCCCTCGAACCAATCCCCAAAATAAGCTGGAAAGGCTCGCGCATTATCCCCTATCAGAACCTGCTAAGCAACAAAGAGTTTAAAGATGTAAACCAACTTTGGGTAACCGATATTACCTACTATAAAATAGGCCGTACCGACTATTACATCAGCATGATTATGGACTTGTACAGTCGAAAAATCATCGCCTGCCGGGTATCAGAGTCTCTTCATGCTTATCACAGCATCAGCTTACTCAAAATGGCTTTGAAGGCACGAAACATCCACAAAACAGGTCATCAATTAATTCATCATTCTGATAAAGGAATCCAGTACGCCTGCAATGATTACGTCAAGCTGCTAAAGCAGTACAACATCGGCATCAGCATGTGCGCCAGCGTTTATGAAAACACCCATATGGAACGATTGAATGGCATTATCAAGAACAATTATTTGATCCACTGGGAGCCTAAATCATTTAATCAGCTAAAACGCCTATTGGCCAAGGCTGTCAACAATCGAAATCACTGCCCCCATGGTGAATTGAATATGCTCTCGCCAGTTCAATTTGAACAACAGCTTCAAAACATACCACTAAATCAAAGAACTTCAATGAAAGTTTTTACTTTTAAACAACCTAAGATTTTAGGCGATCCAAATCAACTTTCTTTGTTTATCGAAACATTATCCGTTAACCAAAAAGGTCAACTTCCTTCAGTGTAAGACATCTCTAAACTCTAAACCCCTACACTCTAAACCCTAAACTCTAAACCCCTACACTCTACACTATCTCTCCCTCCGGATCACCCGACTCAAAATCGGCCGCTTTTGAATCACTTCTTCTTTGCTCACTCCCGCTTTCTGGGCTTTGTCAAGAATCGGTTGCACATCGGCCTCGGGATTGACTGCCTTGGTGGCTTCGATCAGGGTTCCGATAATTTCGGCATTCGTAGGGTCCTTTTTCAGGTATTGCTCTGCTACTTTCCTGGCAGTTTTGTAATCCCCCAGACTGAGGCTGGCACTAGCTTTTGACTTTAGCGCATCCAAATTATTGGCATCGTAGGTAAGTATCTGCTCCGCCTTATCTTTGCGTGCTTCCTGGGTTTCAATTCTGGAATTGAGCTGATCCTTGAGTTGTTCAATCCGTTTGTCATCCGGGTTGATTTTTTCGTAATCATTCAGGTCTTTTTCGGCTTTATCCAGTCGGTCGGTCTTGAGGAAAATAGTGGCTCTCGCTTTAAGCGCAAGGGTATCTCTGGGAGCATCCTCCAGACGGGTGTTGAGGTCTTCTACTGCCTCGCCATAATTGCCCTGGGATATATTGATCATGGCCCGGTTATTCAGGGCAAAGCCGTAATTGGGGTGGGTTTTCAGAATCTTATCGTAGTAGCCTGCTGCTTTATCCGTATCATTGGAAGCGATATAATTATCGGCCAGTGTCATGCCCCACAACAATAGGGTTGCTGAGTCAGGGGCGCTGACATTTTCCAGCAAGTCAATACTCGTTTTGGTATCGCCGATCTGGTGGGCTACAATGCCGAGCAGGAGCATCGAAATTTGATTTTCCAGCCCCAGTGTCAGGGTTCCCTCTGTGGAAATGCTGGAAATCGAGGAGACGGTATCCAGTTGGCTGTTTTCCTGCATATTCAATTGGCTAAAAGCAAACTGGTCACCACTGTTGATAAATTTGTAGCGAGTCCTTATCAGGTTGGGACCGGCATTTTGTGTTTCATAAGACCCCCAGATGATGAGTTGGGCCTGGCACCCGGCTCCCAGTTTTTCGGCCTGATGGTAATTGGCGGGATAGCGATTTTCATCATTGGGGTCCAACTCAAAAGTGCCAATGTCTGTACTCAGTTTATACTTGGTGCTAAAATCTACCAACCGATCGCGGATAGCGCGGTGGGGGTAAGCTTTTTCACCCGCCAGTTGCGAAAAGGGCAGTAGCAAAATATTGAAAATGGATTGCTGCGAATACGCCGGACAGTCATCGGCCGATTCAGTGTTGGGCCAGAAAATAAAGGCGGCCACAGCAAGCAATACGATGCCGATTCCGGCACCGGCCACCCACCACGTCTTCTTGGGTTTTGACCCCGTAGGCGGCGTTCCACTTTCCAGTTTGTCGGCCAATTCTAAAATGGCATCGGTAATCTGATTATAGGCCAGTTGGGCGTTATCAAAACTGACCAATCCTTTTTGTTGATCACTCTTCACTTTCTCATAACGAGACTTGAGTTGCAGGGCAGAACGATAATAGGCCTTGTATTTTGGCGCTGTAGCCAGGGTGGTGGTGAGCCTGTTTAATGCCTCTCCTGGTTTGGCTTCTCCAATTAATTTTCTTACTTCGCGAATGAGGGCTGTTTTGTCCATATGGGCTTGCGGGTCGATTTTGCAATAAAATTATCCATTTTTTCTAACAATAGTTGGATTTCCACGTACATCAACCGGAAGGATGTATGAAATTTCTCACAATTTGTTAATTTTAGTGCCGCTTTTAATAATTTACGCCCTTAAATATCGTTTTCATTCAATTATTGTCAATACACCAAACAAAAACTTAAAACCAGGATTCATGTTCGAACAACCTATTTTATTGTTTCAGGGAGCAGCTGCTGATCTAGAGAGAGAGGTCGCTTCACAAAGCTTTGTGGATATCATCCTGCAAGGAGGCGCGATGGGTATCATGATCGTATTGGTACTCTTTCTGCTTTCCATTATTGCCCTGTATATTTTTATTGAACGTTACCTGACCATCAAGCGGGCTGCTCGTATCGACGAGAGTTTTATGAACAACATCCGCGCCAATGTGGCCTCTGGAAATATTCACGGCGCCAAGGCGCTTTGTCAATCTACCGACTCACCGGTGGCCCGCATGGTTGAAAAGGGCATTCAACGGATTGGTAAGCCACTCCGCGATATCGATGCGGCCATCGAAAATGTGGGTAACCTCGAGATTTTTAAACTGGAAAAAAATCTGTCTACCCTCGCCAGTATTGCGGGTGCTGCCCCGATGATCGGCTTCTTTGGTACGGTAACTGGTATGATCCTTGCCTTCTTTAAGATGGCAACCGAGCAAAACGTAACGCCTGATGTACTGGCAGGAGGTATCTATCAGGCTCTGATTACCACCGCTTTTGGCCTTTTTATTGGTATTCTCGCCTTTGTAGGTTATAATATCCTTGTTGCCAATGTTGAAAAGGTCGTCTTTAAGATGGAAAGAACCACGGTAGAGTTTATGGATTTATTGCAGGAACCAACGGTTTAACACCAACCACAAACACTTAATATGGGTTTAAAGAAAAGAAGCAAAGTCAGTGCTGAGTTTAGTATGTCGTCCTTGACGGATATTATCTTTCTGTTGCTGATCTTTTTTATGCTTACTTCTACGTTGGTGCGCATTCAGCCATTTCCCTTGCCCAAATCTGATTCCAAGACTGTGGCGCCCACTTCCGTGGTGGTGACCATTGAAAAGAGCGGAAAATACACGCTCAATAATAAAGAGATCAACAGTAATGTGTTGGAAAAGGCTTTGCGCCAACAGGTTCGCGCTGCTGAACAAAAGGAAAACGTGACGGTCACCATAGTTGCCGAAACGGGAACGCCTTTTGATGAAGTGGTCAGGGTGATGAATATGGCCGCCAAGCTCAAAGCCAAGGCTATTATTGCCACCGAACCGAAGAGCTAAATAATAAATTTATGGGTTTAAAGAAAAGAAGTAAGGTCAGTGCCGAATTTAGTATGTCTTCCTTGACAGACATTATCTTCCTGTTATTGATCTTCTTTATGCTCACTTCTTCGCTGGTGGCACCCAATGCCCTGAATCTAAAGCTTCCGGGCAGTTCTAATACCAAGGTGACCACTACCTCTAAAACCGATGATGTGAGCATTCGCAAAGATGGACGGTACTACCTCAATAATAAAAGGGTGGAAATCAATGAATTGGATAGCCAGCTGTCGCGTATGGCTCGTGCCAAATCGGGGCAGCTAAATGTAACCATTTCACCGGATTCGGGTACGCCAACGGAATATGTGGTGGCAGTCATGGATATTGCATTGCGTTACCATATCAATGCCATTTTGACCACGGAGCTGGATTAGACGATTATTTTGACCTGCAAAAGTGTTAAAATGCTAATGTTTTGGTTAAAAATATGCTAATCGGCAACCGGAAAAGATGACTTCACCCTGATATTTGCGTTAGAAGAAGTAAAGAATTGATCCTCTGGAAATTGACATAACTTTTCCGGAGTTGAGCAAAACGCACGAATTAAAAGAAAACTTCCAAACCTATTTACACTATGGAAGCAGTAGCTGCAAAAAGAGAAGAGAAAAATAAAAAGGTAGGGATGCGCCTGAGTATTCTGGTGCACGCACTACTCATCATTTTGGCCTTGATGCCATTATTGTTTTATCAGGACCCACCTCCCGGTCAGGAAGGAATTTTGGTCAACCTGGGCTTGCCAGATGTTGGAGAAGGAGATGAAAACTCCGGTCCCGCGCCGGTAGTTGAGGAGGAGGAATATACTCCTGAAGAGGAAACTGCCCCGGAAGAAGAGGTTGTAGATGAACCACAGGAGCCAGAAGTGTCCAAGCCTGAACCTGTGAAGGAGCGCGAGGTGGTGACCACTGAAGATCCCGAGGCAGTAGCGCTTAAAAAGAAAAAAGCCGAGGAAGAGGCCAAAAGAAGAGCTGAAGACGCCAAGAAAAAAGCCGAAGCTGAGGCCAAACGCAAAGCCGAAGAAGAGGCGCGAAGGAAAGCGGAAGCGGAAGCCAAACGAAAAGCGGAGGCGGATGCTTTAAAGAATCAGATTGGTGGACTCTTTGGTGATGGTGGTGGTAAAGGTAATACCGGTACCGCCGGTAGTCAGGGTGACCCCAATGGCGATCCCAATTCTGACAACCTGGAAGGCATTAGCACCGGTTCGGGTAATGTGGGCGGTGGCCTGGGCAGTCGAGGGGTAAGAAATGCACCTCCGGTGAGTGAAAACTCCCAGCAGGCCGGTACCGTGGTGGTCGAAGTATGTGTGGACGCCAGTGGTCGGGTGATCAGTGCTGAATACACTCAGCGGGGTTCTACTACAACCAATAGCCAGCTGAAAAATGCGGCGGTTCGCAACGCCCGACAGTGGAGCTTTTCCAAGGGTACTGTTGACAAGCAGTGTGGAACCATTACCTACAAATTTAAGGTACAGTAAACGAATAGAACAGATACAATAATCCCGGATTTTGCTCGTCAGAATCCGGGATTGTTCGTTAATGGAATGGCAAAAAGAAAAATGAGTATCAACCAACGCTTCCGCGAAACACTGGATTTTCTGTACAGTCAATTGCCGATGTTTCAACGCATCGGCCCCGCCGCTTTTAAAAAGGACCTGAGCAATACCATCGCCCTGATGGATCACCTCGGTAATCCGCACCAAAAGTACCCATCCATTCACCTGGCGGGCACCAATGGTAAAGGGTCCGTTTCCTTCATGCTGGCGGCAGTATTGCAGGCACATGGTTATAAAACCGGGCTCTACGTTTCTCCTCACTACAAAGACTTTCGCGAGCGCATCCGCATCAATGGCGAGTATGTGAGCAAGCAGTATATCGTCGATTTTGTGGAAAACAACCGGGCTGTCATTGATGAAGTCCGCCCTTCTTTCTTCGAAATTACAGTGGCGATGGCCTTTGATTATTTTGCAAAAGAAAAGGTAGATATCGCCATAATCGAAACAGGCCTAGGCGGTCGCCTGGATTCCACCAATGTGGTGCATCCCATCTTGAGCATTATTACCAATATCAGTTACGACCATCAACAGTTTTTGGGAGATACGCTGGAGGCCATTGCCGGTGAAAAGGCCGGGATTATCAAGTCAGGAGTACCCGTAGTTATTGGCGAAAGCCAGGCCGAAACCAGGCCGGTATTTTTGGCGAAAGCCAAAGAAATGAATGCCCCAATCTGTTTTGCGGACCAGCATTACCGCGCCATGGAGCAATCGGCGGATGAAGAGCAAACTTTATTCCGAATAAAGAAAGACGGCCAGTTTTGGGAAGAAGTGTTGCCGGTCAATTTGCATGGACCATATCAGGCAAAAAATGTTCAGACGGTACTGGCGAGCCTGGAGGTTTTAGAACATGACCTGAACTACCAATTGGCTTTTGAAAAAACTAAAGAAGGACTAAGCAGGGTACGTACCTTAACCCGGTTTATCGGTCGCTGGCAAATTATTGGCCGTGAGCCACTTATACTTTGTGATAGTGCACACAATAGCGGTGGGTTGGAACTGGTGATGCAGCGCTTACGCGAAATGAAATATGAGCAATTGCACATCGTGCTGGGCACGGTCAACGATAAGGAGGTGGAGAAAGTACTGTCCTTTTTTCCCAAAGAAGCCCGTTATTATTTCGCGAAAGCAGATATTCCCCGTGGACTGGATGCCGGTATTTTACAGGAAAAGGCCGCCGCTTTTGGATTGAATGGCCGAAAGTACACTTCCGTGAAAAATGCCCTGCGTGCCGCCAAAAGGAAGGCCACTTCTAATGACTTGATCTTTGTGGGGGGGAGCATCTTTGTGGTGGCAGAGGTGCTTTGATGATTAGTGGAGAATTTGCTATTTTGTTGCCGAATTTGAATTTCTAATTGCTAAATATTTACAAATGAATACATTAAAAATTGTCTTCAGTGCTTTGGTGATGGTATTGCTCTCTTTTTCCTTGCAGGCGCAAAGCTGCCACGGATCTAAATCGGGAAAGAGTGCCTGTTGTGCTAAATCTGGTGCTAAAAGCAGTTGTGCTTCAGCTTCGACCGCTTCTACAGATCAGGATGGAACCGCTCAGGTGGCACTGGTCGGCGCCACTACCGAAATCTTCAAAGTATACGGCAACTGCGGGATGTGCAAAAGCCGCATTGAAGGCGCTTTGAACGAGGTAAAAGGAATTAAGGCTGCCAACTGGGATACATCTACCAAGATGATGACCGTGAGTTTTGATGCAAAAGCCATCTCTGTGGCTGATATTCAAAAGAAGATTGCCGCCGTTGGACACGATACTGAAGGCGCAAAAGCTGAAGATATCGCCTACAACCAACTGCACGGCTGCTGCAAATACGACCGCGAGAGAAGCTAAGATTTTCTGTATGAAATGTTTTTCTGGAAGAATTGGAAGGAATGGAGGTTGCCAATTCTTCCAATTCCTCCATTCCTTTCAATTTCTATCTTTTCGTTTTCCTTCTGACAAATCGGGCGATCAACGACCTACTTTTGTCTGAGCATTCAGAAATATCTGCGAAATAATTTATCTTCGCTTACAGCTATTTTTCTGAAAAGCATGACTTCTATTCATCATACATACCGCATTTTTGCTTTTTTTATGGCATTTATGATTCTGTTTACCTCGGTAGGGTATACGGTGGATATGCACTTTTGCTCCGGCAAACTGAAGTCTTTTAGTATTTTTGGTAAGGCCAAAAATTGCCAACAACTCGCCGAAAAGGGAAAAGCGGTTTACTGTCCAGTCCATAAAAAAATGATGGTCATGCCGGCGACCGAAGCTTGTGGCATGGACAAAAAAGGCTGTTGTAGCGATAAAACGCTGCATTTTCAATTTGACCAGGAGCAGGATGTCTTTCCTGGTCCTTTGGCCCTTCATCCTCCACTGCAGTATTTTCTAACGGCTTTTACCTGCGTTTTCCTGGATAATCAGGAACCTGAAGCTACCCAAACAGATTTTATCTGCTATAAACCTCCGCTAATTCCAAGGGATATCTATGTCCTGAATGAAACCTTCCTCTTGTAGATCATACTTTGTGGCAAACTTCTAACTACCAGAATTTGTCGAGTATTACGATGGTCACTACTTAGTGTAAATGATTATTCAAATCCACCTTCGTTGCGGTTTGATTCTTCTTAAATCGTTAAATCTTAACTCATGAGGAAAATAACACTCCTTTTGGCAATGTTGCCAGTGGTTTTACACGGACAAGACCTTTTTCTATCTGACCCTATTTCAGTGTCTACCTCAGGGACGGGATTGCGCGCCCCGCGAATTGCTCTGTTGGAAGGCAATCGCCCGGTGGTTTACTGGGGAAAAACCGGCGGTAGTCCTACACTTTACTTAGCCATCTGGCAGGAAAATGCTTTTTCGGAACCTATTCCCATCAGTACCAACGGCATTGAACCTGACCTATGGGGCGGGGGGCTGGGGCCGCAAATTGCCGCTCAGGACGATCTGATTTTTCTGGTTTTTGAAAATTATGGCAATGGCATTTACTGCGTTCGTTCCGAAGATGGAGGACTGACCTTTAGCGATCCGGTGAGTGTCTTTGAAGCTCCGGTGGGTCGGGTGGCCACCATCCCTTCACTGGCCATCACACCTTCGGGAAATCCGGTGATCAGCTTTGTGACAACTAACTTTAGCGAACAAAATGCGCAATATGAAGTCGCCCACTCATTGGATGGAGGAGTGAGTTTTGAACCCACGGTATTGGCCAACAGTGCAGCGCCGGGAGAAGAGGTTTGTGAATGCTGCCCGGCCTCCATCATTACAGCTACCGATGATGAATGGTATTTGGCATTTCGCAATAATGACGAAAACCTGCGCGATATTTGGATAGCTAAATCCACCGATGGTGGCAGTTCCTTTGCACAAGCAACTGACATTGACAATACAGATTGGGTGATCCAGAGCTGCCCGCAGAGCGGCCCCGATATGCTACTCAGTGGAGACAGTATTTTTACAGCGCTCTACAGCGGTGCCAATGGTTCGAATATTTATTTAAGTACACTGGATAAAAATACGATGCAGGTCGGCAACCAGTTTCAGATTCCCTCCGTAAGTGGCGATAGTCAAAACCAGAATTTTCCGGCTATTGCCGGACGGGGCGATACGTTGGCTGTAATTTGGCAGGAAAATGGACCGGGTACTTCGTGGGACATTAACCTGGCCTGGACGACTACTGGCACCGGCGTTTTACAAAATCAATCAATGCCGGTAGACAACGATTTGCTTTCGCAAAAACAGCCGGATATCGCTTTTGCAGATGGCCAATTTCACATCGTTTACGAAGACTATAAAACAAGTCGGGTGCTGTACCGCACAGCGGGTTTTGAACCCATTGTGCAGAATGAAAGTGCACCACTAACTGTCACTAGCGTAAGTGTAACGCCCAATCCGGTTCAGGAGCAGCTGGCGATTGTCGTGCAAGGCACTGAAGGAAAGCATTTTACCGCAATACTGTTCGATGCGAATGGCCAGTTGGTTGGTCATTTCAACGGCCTTAGTGACCAGATGAATATTGATACTGACAGGCTCAAATCAGGAATCTATTTCATTAATATACAATTGGAAGACCGGGTTGTTAATGCCCGTTTTGTGAAACAATAATTATTTAAAAATCAATTTCTTATGAAGAATTTTTTACTTTCTCTCGTCGCTTTGTCCCTCTATGCGACAATGGGTTTTGCACAAACTAGCGTTCAGCTAAATATCCACCACAAACTCGGCGAGTCTGATTTTGCCATAGCTACGCCAACTACTAATAATTTAAACAACGACTTCAATGTGAGCCGCCTGGAGTATTACATTTCTGAAATTTCCATTACCCACGATGGCGGTACCCGTACCAATATCACTGACCTTTGGATTCTGGTGGATGCTTCCGAAGCAACGGAAATTGACCTGGGAAGCCACGATATCACCTCTGTGGAAATGATAACCTTTCACATCGGCGTTGATGAAGCCCATAACCACCTCGATCCGGCGAGCTATGCCAGTGATCATCCCCTGGCACCTCAATTACCGTCCATGCACTGGGGTTGGAGTTCTGGCTACCGTTTTGTGGCCTATGAAGGTATGGCAGGAAATAGCCTCAATCAGCTCTTTGAATTGCACGGCCTGGGCGATAACAACTATTTCAGAACAGATGTGCAGATTGCCGCCACTGCGGAGGATGGCCAGATGGTACTGGAACTTAACGCCGACTATGCCCGCGCCCTGGAGGATATTAATTTAAACGGTGGACTCATTATACACGGTGAATTTGCGGAAGCCAAACAAGTGCTGGAAAACTTCCGCGATTACGTCTTTACGCCCACTAATAGCACCACCAGCACTGTGGATTTCAGCGAAATCAACCGTTTTGACGTATTCCCAAATCCGGCCAAGGCGGGCGAGGCTACTATTCGCGTAAGCAGTACGGATAATCAAAACTACCAGGTAGAAATCAGCAATCTCCTGGGGCAGAGAATCCGCCGCTTCAATGCGGTTGCTGCCAATACCGATTTGCCAATTCATTTGGAAGACCCGGGACTGTACCTGGTTAGCCTGGTGAAAGAAGGCCAAACTGTTTTGACACAAAAGCTAATGGTGGAGTAATGAACGATTACACTTTCCGGTATCGGTACAGTTTCTTCTTTTTCCTGCTGGTCATGATTGCGTGTCGGCAGGAAGAAGAGACTGTACCCGTACGGATTCCTGCCTTGATGGAGATTCCTGAAGGATTCCCTGAGGTCGATTTTCCGGAAGGTAATGAATTTACTGAAACCCGCTGGGCCCTGGGCAAGAAGCTTTTCTTTGATCCGGTGATGTCTTCCGATTCCTCGATCAGTTGTGCCTCCTGCCATGATCCGGCACTGGCCTTTAGTGATCGCGAAGCGGTGAGTTTGGGAGTGCATCAACGGCCAGGTACGCGCAATGCCCCTACCTTGGCCAATGTAGCCTATCACCCTTATTTTACCCGGGAAGGTGGCGTTCCGACCCTAGAAATGCAGGTGTTGGTGCCCATTCAGGAACACAATGAATTTGATTTTAATATCCTGCTGGTAGCCGAAAGACTGGCCACAGATTCCCAGTACGTTCGGTTGGCTGATGAAGCTTACGGAAGGACTCCGGATGCCTTTGTGATCACCCGCTCACTGGCCACCTTTGAGCGGAGCCTACTCAGTGGCCACAGCCCCTACGACCAATATCGGAGTCAGGGCATTACAACGGCCATGTCAACCGCTGCGCTGCGTGGTATGGAACTCTTTTTCAGCAATCGTACTCAATGCAGTCAATGCCACAATGGCTTTAATTTTACCAACTATGCCTTTGAGAATAATGGCCTCTACCAAGAGTATCCTGATGAAGGCCGCTTTCGGCTCACGCACGACAGCACCGACCTGGCGCGCTTTAAAGTGCCTTCCCTGCGCAACATTGCATTGACCGGCCCCTACATGCACGATGGAAGTATCAGCACCCTGGAGGCCGTGATTGAGCACTATCAAACCGGAGGCAAGGCCCATCCGCACAAAAGTGATCGGATACAACCCTTGACATTGACCCCATCAGAGAAGCAGGATTTGGTGGAATTCTTGAAGTCCTTAACTGATGAGACCTTTGTTAGTAACTCTATTTTTAGTGAATAAATCTAGTTATAATGTCAACAACAAAATACCTGTCACTACTTCTTCTGGCGGTTCTGATTTTCGGAGCTTGCAAAAAGGACGATGATACGCCTGTTGAAGAGGTGATGTACGATGATACGCCTTACCCCCTTGAGTATGGTGCTTTACCAGCTCCGGAATTGCCCGCTGACAACCCTTTAACGGTACAAGGGGTGCTGTTGGGACGTATGCTTTTTTATGAGACAATGCTTTCAAAAGATGGTAGCCAGTCCTGTGCTACCTGCCATCAGCAAGGCGATGGCTTTTCAGATCCTAATCGCTTTTCTCTTGGGGTTGAAGGCCTTCCGGGCAAACGACAGGCCATGCCGGTTTTCAATATGGCCTGGCATACCAATGCCTTCTTTTGGGACGGGCGGGCCCCTTTGCTGCGTGATCAGGCGCTGATGCCCATTCAGGACCCACTGGAAATGAATGAAACGCTGGATAATGTGGTCGCTAAACTGAGCGACAGTAAAGAATACCGTGACCAATTTAAAAGAGCCTTTGATTCCGAAGAAATTACTGCTCCAAAGATGGCACTCGCCATGGAGCAGTTTATGTTGAGTATCGTTTCTCACCAGTCGAAATACGATAAATACCTGGCTGGAGAGGTTCAGCTCACTGATAGCGAAGACCGGGGTCGCCTGCTGTTTGAAATGGAATACAATCCCTTCTTTCCCGATCAGTCCGGGGCCGATTGTGCCCACTGCCACGGAGGAGCCAATTTTGAAAATGATCAATACATGAACAATGGCCTGGATACCGATGCGGACTTCACAGATATGGGCCGCGAAAAAGTGACCAATAATCCCGCTGATCGGGCCAAGTTTAAAGTACCATCCTTACGGAATGTGGCCTTGACTGCGCCCTATATGCACGATGGACGTTTCCAAACTTTGGAAGAGGTGATTGATCACTACAATTCTGGCATCGAGGAATCGTCCACGGCCGATCCCACGGTGATCAATACCCGCCAGACCGGCTTGATGCTTACCGATCAGGATAAGCAAGATTTGATCAACTTCCTGAAAACGTTGACCGATGAAGCGTTCCTTAACAATGAAGACTATCAGTCGCCTTTCTAAGACTGGAAAAATGTTTTTCTGGAAGAATTGGTAGGAACTCCATTGCCAATTCTTCCAGTCCTTCCTCGTCTTCCATTCTTTCCCATTCAGTCAACACGATATTTCCTCCCCTTTTCCTTTCCTCCTCCGGCAAACCTCCTATCTTTGTCCAAACTCTGGATGTATAGCACATGAAGATACTGGGTATTTCTGCATTTTACCACGATTCCGCAGCGGCGATTCTCGAAAATGGGGTTATCCTTGCCGCCGCACAGGAGGAGCGCTTCACTCGCAAAAAACACGATCCTGCTTTTCCGGCGAATGCCGTTCGCTATTGCCTCGAATACAGTGGTATTCAAATACACGAGCTGGATGCGGTGGTGTTTTACGACAAGCCGCTGTTGAAGTTTGAGCGCTTACTGGAGACCTATTATGGCTTTGCGCCAAAAGGACTGCAGTCATTTATTGCCGCCATTCCGGTGTGGGTCAAAGAGAAGATGTTTCTCAAGGACTTGATTCGAAAAGAACTCAAAAAAATTGGAGAATACGACCGCGACAAGACCAAGTTGCTCTTTCCGGAACACCACCTTTCCCACGCCGCCAGTGCTTTTTATCCCTCTCCTTATGAAAATGCGGCCATTCTGACGCTGGACGGAGTAGGGGAGTGGGCCACGGCTTCTATCTGCCACGGTAAGGGCAAAGACATTACCCTGCTCAAGGAATTACACTTTCCACATTCGTTGGGGCTGCTCTATTCTGCCTTCACTTATTTTCTCGGCTTTCGGGTTAATAGCGGTGAATACAAACTGATGGGACTGGCTCCTTACGGAAATCCGGAATCGGAGGAGGTGAAGCGCTATGTAGCATTGATCAAAAAAGAACTGGTCGATATTCGTCCGGACGGGTCGATTTGGCTCAACCAGGATTATTTTAACTACGCCACCGGATTGCGCATGGCGCTCGACAAAAAATGGGAAAAACTCTTTGGCTTTCCCCGTCGTGAATCGGAGTCGGAATTGGAGCAGCATCATTGCAACCTGGGGTTGGCCATCCAGCAGATCACGGAGGAAGTAGTGATCCTGATGGCGGAAGAAGCCAAGCTACTTACCGGTGCCGATTACCTGTGTATGGCCGGAGGAGTGGCACTGAATTGTGTGGCGAATGGCAAATTGCAGCAAGCTAATATCTTTAAGGAAATCTATATCCAGCCTGCCGCCGGAGATGCCGGTGGAGCGCTGGGAGCCGCACTTGCCGCTCATTACATCCATTATGCCCAGGAACGTAGAGTCGTACCTTCCGGCGATTTGATGTCGGGTAGTTACCTCGGCCCGGAGTACTCTGATTTGGACATTCGGCAGGTGGCTAAAAAATACAAGGCTCCATTCCGCTACTACGAGGATTTCGCCGATTTGTGTGATGCCGTTGCCGGTTATATCGAGCAGGGCAATGCAATCGGCTGGTTTCAGGACCGCATGGAGTTTGGCCCCCGAGCCCTCGGCAATCGCAGTATTCTGGGTGATGCCCGTAACCCGGATATGCAGCGCAAGTTGAATTTGAAAATCAAATACCGCGAAAGCTTCCGGCCATTTGCACCTTCTGTGTTGGCCGAAGACGCTCAGTCCTTCTTCGACCTGCCGGGAGATTCACCCTACATGCTGCTGGTCCGCGATGTGGTGGACGCCCGTCGGAAATCGCTCCCTGATAACTACCACGAGCTACCCATTCGCGAAAAGCTCTACTTCCAAAGAGCCGATGTACCAGCCATTACGCATATCGACTTTTCAGCCCGTATTCAAACCGTGCACCTGGAAACCAATCCACGCTATCATCAGCTCATTGAGGCCTTTAAGGCCAAAACCGGTTACGGCTTGTTGGTCAATACCAGCTTCAACGTACGCGGCGAGCCCATTGTGTGTGCCCCGGAAGATGCCTACCGCTGTTTTATGCGCACGGAGATGGATTATCTCGTTTTGGGTAATTACGTTTTTGACAAACAGGCCCAGCCTCGTTTGCAGGAAGAACAGGAATGGCAGGAGGAATTCAAATTGGACTAAACCAGAATCGAGATGACCACCTACAGCAAGAAAATTCGCTACACCGCTTTTGGCCTGATGGCCTTCATTATTTGTCTACTCATTTTTCTGGCGCTGGAAGTAACCTTTCGTTTTAATCCGGAATACGGACGCGCGGGATTTGCCTTTGATACCGAACTGATTTGGCGGCTGAATAAGGGACTCGTGGCGACTAAAGCCTATGCGATGGGACAAGCGGGAAAAGATCCATTTGTCCTGAAATTCAACAACCGGGGTTTTCGCGGAGAAAAATTTCGCACCAGAAAACCCGCCGATAAAACCCGCATTCTGGTCATTGGCGATTCGTATACTGCAGGATTGGATTATCCCGATGCGGAAATCTTTACCAGTCAGCTGGAATATGGACTGAATACGACGTTGGATACCCAATTTGAGGTGATGAACGCCAGTTGCCCGGCCTGGGGAACAGACCAGCACTACGCCTATTGGGAAACCGAAGGTAAAGCCTACAATCCCGATTATGTCATCATCATGGTAGCGCCCAATGATATGCGTGAGATGTACAACAAAAAGCTGGTCACCATCGATGATCAGGGAGAGATTAACCGCGATCAGGCAACCATACCTACAAAAGAAAGAATCGGCTGGTGGCTGGCAACGAAATCGTCCTTTTTCCAGTTTCTGCAAAAGAAAGTGATGAAGACCAATTACGGAGATTTTCTTAAAGTCTTCCATTACTACCCCGTCAACTACGGCAAAAAAGATTCTGCCGATTGGGATTTACCCATCTTTCTGAAAGACCCTTTTCCAGAGGTGGAAGCTTCCTACCAAATGTGCGAAACCCTACTCACCTCGATCGATAAAGATTGCCGGGAAATGGGTGCAAAACTTATGATTGGCATCATTCCCACCAAGGCAGAATTTGACGGCTCCTACGAAAAAACGGGTGAACATCAGCCCGGCAAGGTGGCTATGTTTCTCGACAGCATCGGCCAACAACATCAGATTCCCTACCTCAATCTATACGACATCAATGCTCAGGAACCCGATCCGCTCGCCATTTTTATGAGTTGGGAATATCACTTCAACAAAGCCGGGCACGATTTTACGGCAAAGCATTTGGTGCCGTTTGTTAAGGAGAATTTATAAGCCTAGCGTGAAAATAAATTATATTTCAAAATACAATAAATCGCCCGGAAGCCATCCTTCCAATTGATCTTCTTTCCCTCCGCGTAGGTACGGCCGTAGTAGCTGATACCCACTTCGTAAATGCGAATATTTGGAATGCGGGAGATCTTGGCGGTCACCTCCGGCTCAAAGCCAAAGCGATTTTCCTTCAACTTCAGCCCCTGCACGGTTTTGGTGCGAAACAGCTTGTAACAAGTTTCCATATCCGTCAGGTTGAGGTTGGTAAAGGCATTGGACAGCCCGGTTAGAAACTTATTGCCAATGCTGTGCCAGAAGAACAAAATGCGGTGCGGATTACCACCCATAAAACGCGAGCCGTATACCACATCAGCGTGGCCCTCCAAAATGGGACGAAGCAGGATGTTGTACTCATTCGGGTCATATTCCAGATCGGCATCCTGGATGATCAGGTATTCGCCGGTGGCTTTGGAAATGCCGGTGTGCAGTGCCGCGCCCTTGCCCTTATTCACTTCGTGCTCGTAGTATTGAATGTTGAGCTCAGGGTTTGCTCCCATGTACCGTTGAATGGCGCCTTTGGTGTCGTCCTTGGAACAGTCGTTGACGATGATGACTTCTTTTTCCAGTTCATTGATCAACACCGTCGCCTTCACCTTATCCAGGATAAAATGGATGGTTGGCGCCTCATTATAGGCCGGTATGACAATGGAAAGCTTTGTACTCATAACGATAGGTCTGATTATTGCCGGGCAAAAATACTATTCTCCGCCAACTTTGCCAGCTAGTAGCTGACATAAAACGAAATGCCCGGCATATTGCCAGGCTCTATCGGCCAATAAATTGCGGTTTTCCTACCTGAATTGGGTGCCAAAAGGTAACTTTGTGCCGTTATCAATCAATATTCATGAGTAATAGCAATAAACCCACCGAATCTATTCTCGGTATCGTCATCGGTTTTCTGATCTTGTTTTTGTTATTTCAGAGAGACTGGTTGCTCTACGTGTCGCTGGTGGTAGGCCTGGCAGGACTATTTTCTCCCTTCCTCAGCCGTTGGATCGACTGGGGGTGGATGCAGTTTGTCTGGGCGCTGGGCTGGGTCAATTCGCGCATCCTGTTGAGCCTGGTCTTTTTTGTGGTATTGCTGCCCATTTCTCTTTTGTTTCGCTTGATTACCGGTAAGGATACCATGATGCTGAAAAAACGGACCGATACCTATTTCAAAGAGCGCAATCATACCTTCACGCCTAAAGACCTGGAACATCCCTGGTAAAATATGCAAGGAAAAACCATTCGCAATCTGGTGTTTTTAGCGATCGGCCTGATCTATGGCCTCTCGTTTTTGTATTACCAGCGCTGGCATACCAACATCATCGGAGGTGGTGATTCCTGGGGATACAATGCTTACCTTCCTGCCCTTTTCATCCACCACGATCTGGACAACCTCAAGTCGACCTTTGCCACCCGCTCCGAGTACCATGGCGGTTTTGGACACAGCGGCCGCAATCCTTTGGGTACCGACTGCGCCATCCACATCGGTGATGGCAAACAAGTGATCAAATACACCAGCGGAGTGGCCATTCTACAATCGCCCTTTTTTGGGGTGGGACACCTCATTGCCGGCCTGACTGGATATCCGCAAGATGGTTATTCCTTTCCCTATTTATTTGCGGTGCATTTGGCCAATTTGTTTTATTTGTTTATTGGGTTGTGGTTACTGTTTCAGGTACTAAAAGTCCATTTTTCCAATGAAGTCAGCTTACTGGTGTTGGCCGGAGTAACACTTGCTACCAATCTGTACTACTTCTCCGTTTTCAGTGGCCCGATGGCGCATTCCTACCTCTTTGCCTTGTATGGCGGGCTGATTTACGGCACGTACCATTTCTATCGACAACCCGGCTGGAAATACGCCGCTATGATCGGCTTGAGCGCAGGATTGATCACGTTGATCCGCCCGGTGGAAATCATTTGCCTTTTTATCCCATTGCTTTATGGCCTGGGGGCAAAACATAGCTTAAAGCAAAGATTGAGCTTCTTTGGAGCACATTACAGTTACCTTCTTTTGGCCGCAGCCTTGTATATCCTTGCGGGAATGCCACAGCTGATTTACTGGAAATATGTTTCGGGCGATTGGCTTTTCTACAGTTACGGAGAGGAAGGTTTTGATTTTACCAATCCAAAAATATGGAAGGGGCTGACCAGTTTTCAGAACGGCTGGCTAATTTATACGCCCATCATGTGGTTGGGGCTTCTGGGGATCATTCGTTTGTTCAAACAGCGCGACTGGCTCTGGCCGGTGCTGGTCTTTATGCCCATCCATATTTACATCACCTACAGCTGGTGGTGCTGGAACTACATCAATGGATTTGGCTCAAGGCCAATGGTGGAGTCGCACGCAATGATGGCCTTCCCTTTGGGTTACGCCCTCGTGTGGATGTTTCAGCGAAACTGGTTGCGTTTACTGGCATACGGCCTGGTGCTGTTTTTTATCGGCCTAAATTTATTCCAAACCTACCAGCACAAAATCGGTATCATGTGGTCGGAAGAAGTCAATCCGACCTACTACTTTTCAACCTTTGGCAAGACCGAACTCAATATGGCCGAGGTGACTGAATTTGATTCCAACGAACCCCAACCGGATACTGCTGATCTAACGCTGGTGAAGGAGGTCTTTTTTAACGATTTTGAGGATTCCACCGATGTGCATTTTCAAAGGAGGGTGGTAAAGGGCGGCAACTTCGCCTACCGCATCGATCGCGAACGCCAATTCGCTCCGGATTTTCGCGAACAACTTGCTGCAATTGGCGCGCGAACCGGCGACTATTTGCGCTTTAGCGTGTGGTGCTACAAAGAACAAAAAGAACCCACCTGGCTGAGCATGGGCCTTCTGACCACGGTTTTTGAGAAGGCTGAAGGGAAGGTCATCAAATACCGTCATACCCGCATTGGCAATAAGATCAATAACTACGAGCCGCCCAGCCTCTGGGGTGGAGAAGCCGGTACCTGGGACGAGGTGGTTTTGTTTACCAAAGTGCCCGGGAGGGCCACCCCCGAGGACTTTTTTAAAGCTTACGTGCAGAATTCCAATTACACGCTGTACATCGATGACTTTAAGGTTGAGTTGTGGCGCACGCGCTAGGATGCCGCTAGTTCATCAACAACAATTTCCCTGTCTGCACCGACTCCCCATTGGTTACCCGGTAAAGGAATGAACCATTATTCAGGAAGCCACTGAGCACTGTTTTAGAAAATGGCTTACCTTCCTCCGCTGTCCAGGAAGTGGTCAAAATGCGCGCTCCATCAGGCTGAAACAATTCAAACTGAATGATATCAGCATTGGCCTTTTTTACCCTGACGGTAAAGTAGTCGTCCGCCGGATTGGGAAAAATCCGCACTGCTTTGGGAGCCGGAAAAGTAGTGCTGGCCAAATTGCTGTAGGTGTACGCCCGGTCTGCTGCAATGGCCTTGATGCGGTAGTTATTGGAGCCGTTGATGGGCACTGCATCCGTAAACTGGAATGATTTCTCCGTTGCGCTTAGTGGCATTTCAATCGTTCCAATCGGTATAAAGTTGAATAAATCCTCGCTGCGCTGAATTTCAAATATCCCCGCTTGATTGCTGAACTCGGTAGACCAATCAAGCTTTACAACATCACCCTGGGCGGTGGCCTTCAATGGGATATCATTTACAAATACATCTCCACAATTGGGATAAATCTGGCGACTGTCGGTACTCGAAAGCCCATTTGGGTCAATAACCGTTAGCTCAATGCGGTACCAATAGTTTTCGTCTACACAGCCCAGTGGGCTAATCAGCACGTGACTACGGTGATTGTAGTCTGCTGGCTCGGGATGGAAGTGAGCGTTGTGATGCACATATGTGCGCCACTCGTAGGTCAGTTCATCTTCGGTATGCTCTGCATCAGAAACTTCGGCAATTAGTTCAAGGGAAGTGGTCGCATGCAGCGGGTAACGATCACCATCCTGAAAGCTGGTAATGTTGACCACCGGAGGTGTATTATTGATAGAGATGATTTCTTCTGTTGTATTAGTCGCTCCTTCGGCATCGGTAACGGTGAGTTTTACCTCAAAACTTTCCGGGTCCGTCCCCCCGTTGAATGTATGGCTTGGGCTGATCTCTGTACTGGTGTGCCCATCGCCAAAGTCCCAGAAGTATTCGGTGATCTCCAGATTGGAATCAAAGGATTGACTGCCATCAAATTCTACGGTCAATGGTCCGGAGCCGTAGTATTGGTCCACTTCAATCACCGCCACGGGTGGAGGATTGCCACCAAAGGTAATCTTCTTAATCTCGCCAAACAGATTGATAAAATACAAACTACCCTCGGGGTCTTGTGCCAGGTAAATAATCTGGGTGGCCAAATTGTAAAATGGACGTACGGCTATTATTTCATCATTTTCATCAAAATCAAAGACTTTAATCCATCCGCTGAAGTCGATGGCGAAGTAACGGTTGCGATATTCTTCTGGAAACTGTGTACCCTGGTAAAACACACCGGCCATGCTGGAATAACCATCAAAAAGCTCACCCGCTACTCCCGCTGCCGGATCATCGATTTGGGTAGGTGACAGAAAGCCATCATCCTTAAAGCGGGCCACCTCAGCCCGTGTGGGTGGATTCCATTCGGCATTGCTCCACGTGAGGGTCGGCAAACTTTCGATCATCGGGAAAGAAGTAGAGGGAATGGGTTCTGCGGGATTGCAGGGATTCGGCACAAAGTTGGGGCCATCAGCAGTGCGGCGGGCAAATAATTCCCGAAAGGTGAAAAATTCCTGATCACAACTACCGGTACCATAGAGAGGGTTAGGAGCCATTGGGTTGAATGGGCTATCCGCCAGGTGAAAGCCCCACTGAATGTGGTAGCCTTCATAGATTGGCCAGGCAAAGTTTTGCCCCCCTTCTTTGACAATATCCAATTCTTCCCAACCACCATTGCCCACATCACCAACGTAGATGATGCCAGGATTGCCATCTTCGGCATAGTGACTACCCGTTTCCGGCTTCAGCGCAATACGGAAAGGATTTCTCAACCCCAGCGTCCAGATTCTGGATTGGGGAGACCGAGGATAATCTTCATCAAAATAGGGGTTACTGCTCAAGCCATCCCCCGTTTCTGAATCAATACGCAGGATTTTACCCCGATACGAATTGAGATATTGGGCGCGGTAGGAACCCAGGTCCTGATCTGCGGTCATGATGCCAAAATCCAGTGCTTTATTGACGAGGGAGTCGGCCGGGTTACCCCCGATATTGCCGCCCTCATTTGAAGTGCCATCTCCACAAGAAATCAACAGCGTGCCATCTTCGGCGGCCACAATACTACCCAGACCGTGAAAATCGTAGGTTAATGGTATTCCTTTATCGATTGTTTCGCCGAGTAATACCTTTCTACTTTCCGGAAGTGCCAGGCTAAAGCCGGTTGCCGGATCAGCCTGATAACGGGTCACTCGTCCAAAAGTGGGCGATCCATCGGTAATTGTAGAATCGGGATTGTAGTTAGCGGTACCGTAATTCCAGTAATGGTGCAAATCAACGGAATAGAGCAGATAGAAGTACCCATTTTCTGAAAATCCGGGGTCGAGCGCAAAGCCCATCAGGCCATGGTCCTTCCAGTTGGTTACCTCCTCATGTAGATCAATTAGTGGTTCCGGAAGTTGCTGGCCATTGGTGTCAACGATACTGACAATGCCTTCCTTTTCCCAGATAAACATGCGGCCTCCATCATCAAACGCCATGCCCAACGGGAAGTTGAAGTTGAGTTCGAGTTGTTGTACATAAAACTGATCGGGCAATTGGGCATAAAGTGAAGTACAAAAAAGCAACAGGGCTCCGAGTAACCACGGAGTTTTAGGTAAAAACATGGCGGCTTTTTGTTAGTAGTTATTGAAATAGCTGATCGTTTAACTGCAAGCGGCAGCCTTCCGAAATAGCGTGTAATCTTTTAACATTATCGGCCTGATAGCCGTCTACAATGATACTGCTGCATCCGTATTCCGGCTTTTTCTGGTAGGCCGTAAACCCTTGCTCGCAGTCTTTTAGCTGAATATTTTGCAAAAATAGCGTTGACAAATCCTTGGAAGCCACCGCAATCGGGGAACCTTCGATTAGGGTATTCCACACACTCACATCACTTTCCTCGCCTACACTAATGCCTTTGTCCCCACAATTGATCATTTCACAGTGTTGGATGTTGACAATACTTCCCGAAAAGTCTACACCGTCATTTTTGACATTTTGAAAATGACAATTCTTGACCTCACCTCGACTAAAGTCGCTGTCAAAAGCATCGCTGTAGATATTACTGAAAAGGCAGTACTCCAGCGTAAATTGAGTTCGAATGGCATTCAGGGCGTCCTCGCAGTGGTTATCTTTGAACACACAGCGGTAGAAATAAGCCGGTGATTCATGTAGCGTAACCGCTCCGGTAAGTATCCAGTTTTGGTAGTTCAAATTCCCGGCGTTCTCAAAAATAACGTGTTTAAATACTGATTGCTGCCCGGTGTTCATCAAAATAATGCCCTGGCTGCTTTGGTCACTGGAGGTCAGGACGATGGGCGATGTGTCATCACCGTAAGCTTCAATGGGGGAGTAAGACAGTAAAAACGCTCCGTTTTGAAAGTCGAGTTGTGTGCCGGGGGACATGGATATTTGGTAGCCTTTCGGCAAAATGAGGGGCTGACGGATGACATGTTGTCCTGGCTTGAAGTATAGCAGGTCCTTGTTCACCTTCACCAGATTGGTGTCAGGAATTCGGGCGAAGCGCTGCAGGTTCTGACGCGCGGTATGGTTCACCGGTTTGGGCCAATTACCGATTTTACAACTTATGATGCTATCAACACCCAGCGTCTTGAAAAACAAATACTCCGCTCCGGCGCCCACCTCCAGTTGGCGAAATTGAGCAATTTCCTGTTTTTCCAATACTTCTTCGGCAATGAAACGCAATTCTCCAGGGTTTTGCACCACACTGTCCCGGCGTTCACGAGTGACTACTCTACGGTGTGGGCGGCCTGGCAGATAGACCAGCGAATCAATGGCTGTTATAGTCCCATTGCGTTGGCTAGAGTACCCTATAATCTCCACCGGCAGGGTATGGGTATTACGGACTTGAAGCACCTTAGTCGTACCCATCCGCGACTGGGTATAACTCTTGATGCTTTCGTTTTCAAATGGCAGGATAAGGGAATGCACGTACTGACTCTCCTCCAGAAAATCGGTGAGTGTCGCCTGGTAATCGGGAAATTCGCGATTGATTAATTTTTTGCGGACCTGCCACTGCTTTTGCAGGCTGTCAAAAAAGTCATTGATATATGTTCGCTCAGAAAAGCGGTAGAGGTAATGCAGGTACTGGCGTGCAAAAGAGGTGTCCTGAAACAGAGGTGCAAAGATCGACGTAGACACCAGCGACTCCGGATTCAAAGCTCCTTCTCCCAGTAACTGGTAGGTGCGGGGTGGCTTTTCGCCAAATCCATCAAAACCAATGGGTTCCAGTAGGTTGGTGACCGGATTGTAATAAAACCGCTGATTGTGCCAGATAATACCGTGATAGGCGTGCAATATATCAACGATGGCAAAATATTTGGCCAGTCGCTCTACATCAAACACTTCCGGAGCTGACCGGAGTCCGTTGCGGTACTGATACATCAGATTTTGTGCCTGCCTGTATTCCCTGGAAAGGGTAGAAGAAGCTTCAATCTCTTTTTCGTTAAAGGGCTCAATGGTGCTGTTTTGCCAGTCCAATGCTGAGTGGGTGGCCCCAAATCTTTTAGAACCGTAATGCTCCATCTGTCTCTTGATGGCCGACCACAGTCCGGCTTCCGAGAATTTCAGGATCGGTCCTTCCCGCCGCTCTCTGGATTCGACCAGCTGTTTCTCAAAGTGTTCTTCATAGGCATAAACACCGAGGGATTTTCCATTGAGCTGTAGCTCAATAAAGTCGTAGCGGCTATTGAGCACATCTTCCTTCTCGAGCCATTGGTGCAAGAGCCATTCGTGCAGGTAATATCGTGCAGCTGGCGTATGCAACGAAAAAGTGACAAGCCGATGCCAGGAATGTGGGTCTTTTACCCGCACCCGGAAGGACCACTTTTCACCGGTGAGGTGATCTAGCCAATCGCCTTTAAGGCGCAATTTTATCGGAAGGTGCTCTCCGGTGGAGTCAATAAAACTACCATTGACCCAGTCGCCATCTTCTACTTCGAGCAAGCCGCTGCGAAAGGCCTCCTGGCGCTTTTGTTCCAACTGTTGCATCCCTTCGCGGTCAATTTGCAGTTGCAGCACCGGTAATTCAAAAGAGGCGGCCTTGAGCTGGTCAATTTTTTCAATACTGAGGTCATCAAAGAAGACTTCCTTCAACCCACTGGCATATACAAAAACATGAATGACCTCCGGCACATTTTCGAAGGGCACTGTAAATTGAATCTCCAGTTTTTCCCAACCGTTGGTATCCGTTTCCTTCGGGAAGCTTTCGTAGATGTCCAGCTCGCTATCGCCAGAGCCACGGACCGCGAGTCGGCCCTCTTTTTCCGGAAATTTATAGCGCCAAACGCTCACTTTGTACATCTCACCGGGGGCTGCACCAATCAGCTCGTAGCCAAAACCATGCGGCAGGTTTTCTCCCAGTCCAATTCTACAAGAATACCGCCCTGACCGGGCACGCTCGTCACTTCGCAGCTCGCCGCCCGAAAATTGGTGGCTACCGGTGACAAAAAAATCGCCTTCAACATTTTCAGCATCGCAATAAATCGCTGTTGGTGAGGGAGGAGGGACGGGGTCGGGCCATTGTTGTGCAAAAATCCAGGCCAAAAAGGCCATCAGAAGAGTCCCCATGCCGAGCAAAAAGTAGCGCTCGATGGAATGTGGTGACTTAGCCGAGGATTTGGATAAAATCATATCAATAACTCCGGTTGATCAAGGATGGAAAGCCGGGTTGCACCGGAAAGTTGCCTGAGTTTTTCCTTCACTTCGCTGATTTGTTCCAGCGATTCTGCCCGGCAGAGAAAGGAAAGATCGAGGCCCTTGTCGAGGGTGTCCATCCGTTTTAACTTCACATAGGGTAAGGTGTCGGTGAGAATTTTAGCAATGCGATCCAGGTCTTCCAGATCAGTATTGATGTTGACAAACATCTGGTGTTCGCGCCGGAAGGCCATCTTTCCGCTCAGCTTTTTGCCAATGAAAAGCAGGCCAAGGATAAAGGCAAAGGCCACGATGGCCAGAATGGGCTGATTGGCTCCGCCCGCCAGTCCGAGACCGATGGCGATAAAGAGATAGGTCAATTCTTCAGGATCTTTGATTGCGGCCCGGAAGCGTACAATTGATAATGCACCAACCAATCCCAGCGAAAGGGCAATCGACGATTTTACAATCATGATAATCAGCATGGTGCCGAGTGCCAGAGGAAGAAAGTTGCTGGAAAATCGCCGACGGTCGGAGATGGCATTGCCAAAATGGATGTAAAAGAGCCGCAACAAGGCGACCAGGAGGGTAATGACCAGGATGTTGAGCAAAAACTCGTCGAGCGGTACATTATTGCTAAACTCCTGGATGTATTTCTCCTGTAATTTTTGCAGTAGATTCATTCAGCCCTCAATTGTTTCGGCAAAAATACCGCTTTCCCGGGTATTTTCGAAGGTAAAGTCTTGCGCTTCTACAAAAATCGATATGGTAAAGAAGTGAAAAAGGCACCCGGGAAATGCCCGGGTGCCTCAAAAACTATAAACAAACAAAAAACATTAGCAATGGATAATTTCTACAACAATACTAAATACAAAGGGTTCAACAAACATTTTTGTCCATTAAGTGCTTAAAGAATTGTCAGAAAAGGTATTTTTTTCAAAAATCTTTGTGGTGCAATCATCAGGAAATGTAAATTTGAAGCATGAGTGATGCAAGAAATCCGTCCGGCTTATTGGCTATTGTGCTGGGAATATTGTCGTTGTTTCTACTACTACGGCTGCTTCCTCTGATGCGCTTTTTGTGGTTGCCCATCTCAATTGCAGTTTTTCTGGGGTTGGTTTACTGGGCATATCGATGGTGGCAAAAGAAGAAAGCAAGGAAATTGTTTGACAAAACCACCGAAGGCCAAATTCGCCACCGTCTGGAATATTGTCATCAACAGCTCGACCACAATCGCGAAGCAATTAATCGTATTGAGGGTAATTTGCACGACCTGGAGGAAACACTGGCGAATGATGATGACCTGGCGCCAAAGAACCGCCGGGAAAGTGAAAAAATTGTTTCCGGATTTCGCTCCGAACTGAAATTGCGCTATACGCGGACCGAGTTTTATGAAACCTGCATCCGTAAACTCAACCGTCTGTTGAAGAACCATGAATGGTCGCGTCAGCTGGTTGAAAAACAAAAAGAACTCAAAGCACTCCGCGAAAACAACTACGAGGAATTGGCACAGATGGAGGAATTGCGCAGCGGCGTGGAAATGGATGTACTCTACCTCGATACTATTGAGCAATTATCGCAGCGCATGGAGGCGACTACCAGCCACGATGCTGCCGATGATTTGCGTCGTGAATTGGAAAAGATGACACAGGAATTGGACGAATTGTAAATTCCCTACATGTTGAGAATTTCCCCTCTTTTTTACTTTTTTATCGGCCTTTGCTTGTCGGCTTGTCAGTCACATGAGGCACCCGAAAAGACTATTTTGGTGCTGGGCCATCCCTACGACTGGAAGGTCGGCAATCGCCTCGATCCTCGGCTGGAACAAATGGATTTTTCGCGGTTTGATCAAATCTGGTTGGGCGGCGATGTGTGTGGTCAGCTAACGCAATCGCCAGAAACGATTGAACACCTTGATAGCCTACTGGACTTTTCCTCGGGAAGGGTGCACTGGACGCTGGGCAATCACGATATCATGTACGGCAACGAACATTATATTACCAATAAGACAAAAAGACCTACCTTTTATTCCAGCTGGGAGGATGGGATTTGTTTATTGGTGCTGAATACCAATTTATTTTGGTTAAAACCATGGGCCAGTCCCCAGGAAAATTGTGCCGAAAAACAGGCACAAATGAATCTGATCCGGCAGGTGACCGATACGGTACAAAAGGCGGCTCATCTCATTATTTTTCATCATCATTCATTGCTCAATGAATTAAAAACAGACAATCGGGGAAATCCGATCAAAGCCTTCAATGTGGATCCCAAACGGGTGTTGATGACCTGTGACTCCAATTCTAATTTGACAAATTGGCTCTATCCACGCCTGATAGAGGTGCAGAAACGAGGGATAAAGGTGATACTCATTGGCGGCGATCTGGGTATGAAGGCAAAGAAGTTTGAATTCACTACTGAAGAAGGCATTATACTACTAGGCACCGGTATCAACAACAGCCTCGACAAAAACAACCCACCCGATTACGTCACCAATTTCGAACCAGATCAAGTATTATTGCTACAACATGAACCCCGAGAAGGAAAATTATGGTGGGAGTTTGTATTTTTAAATGATCTTGTGAGCGAGTAAACTAAGAACCACTAATAAAGATGCAGATCAACATCATCGGTGCCGGAGTAATCGGGCTCACCACGGCGGTAGTTTTGCAGGAGCAGGGGTACGAGGTATGTATTTATACCGATAAAATGCCGCAGCAAACCACCTCGGCTGTAGCGGCGGCCATCTGGTTTCCATTTTCCGTTCAGCCCAGGGAAAAGACCAACCAATGGAGTTATGAAAGCTACCAGGTTTTCCTGGATATGATGAAACGGGAGCCAGATGCTGGCATTTCGATGATTGACTTCCTGGTGGTAGTAGAACACGAGGAAGAAGCCTGGTGGCAGCCTGCCTTTGCGCCGGGTTCTATTCGTCGGGCGAGAGCCGAAGAAATGCCGCTTGATAAGGGGATCGGCTTTATGACTCACGTACCGATGATTGAAAGTCCAATTTACCTTGCTTACTTGCGGAATAGATTTGAAACGGCGGGCGGGCATTTTGTTTTAGGTAAAGTGGATCGCCTGGAAGAATTGCTCGAAAAGGGCGATTTTGTCATCAACTGCACCGGCTTTGGCGCCCGTGATCTGGTTGGAGATGCTGATGTTTATGCCATTCGTGGGCAGGTGGTCAAAGTAGCGCCGCGACCAAATACCCGGGCCTTGGTAGTGGAGTTTACGGTGGGGCCGGTAGCCGGCGATATCGCTTACGTTCTACCCCGCCGCGACTGCATTGTACTGGGGGGGACGGCTTACGAAAGAGATGAAAGCCTGATTGCTGACCCCGTTCAGGCGCAAGCCATTGTAGAACGATGTAGCGAATTGGTGCCGGAGCTGGAGGGTCAGGAAATGCTGGACTCCATTGTGGGGTTACGACCAGGTCGCGCCAGCATAAGGCTGGAAAGAGAGATTGACCGGCCCGTCATCCACAACTACGGTCATGGCGGAGGTGGCTATACCGTATCCTGGGGCTGTGCCCGGGAGGTGGCTGATTTGATTGTAGCCGATTAATCTTTATTGCTCTTGATATAGTCCTCGTACTTTTGACGCTTATAAATTTCATCACCAATAAACTTCAGTTCCTTGATCATGACTTCGGCGTCCTTAAAGCCCGGAGAAATGGTAATGCGATCCTGGTTTTCGTCGAGATAGACGAATGATGGATATCCCAGTCGCCCTTCCAGCAGTGAATAAGCCAATTCATGAACACCCCGGCGACCGGCTTCGGCGATATATTTTAGTTTGTGGCCTTTGTATTTGATTTCCGCTTTTTGCTCGGCGTCGAGCTTCACGGCGTAGAAGTGCTTGTTCATGTATTCTGCTACCTTCGGATCGGTGAAGGTCACCTTGTCCATCTTTTTGCACCAGCCGCACCAGTCGGTATATACATCGATGAACATTTTCTTTGGATTTTTCTTACTCAGCAACACTGCCTCTTCAAAACTCAACCATTTAATGGTTGCTTCGGCAGGAGCCTGTTCAATGGGAAGTTCAAACGAAAAAAATCCAATAGCCACCAACAACAATAGGCTACTTAATACAACTTTTCTCATCTTATTTTATTTTTCTTATGCAAACCCGGTTTTCAAATTTGTTTCATATTGGGTTTGTGATCTGTTTTTGAGATAATGAGTACATGTCTGGAGTCTGAATTACTGTTCCAAACATGCACTCAAAGATAACCTTAATCCGGTTGAAATGTACCTCCAGGCTTCCTGATTAAGTTATTTTTAACGAAATGTGTACAAATTAGGGCTGATACAATGAGCAAGAAAAAGGTTGTTATTGCAGTGGGCGGCTCCAGCGGTTCGATCTATGCCAAGGTGTTGTTTGACCGACTGGTTGGGCTGCAAGACCAGTGGCAAAAGGTCGGTGTAGTGATGAGCGACAATGCGCGCTTCAACTGGAAGTTTGAATTGGATAATGAGGATTATGACCAATATCCCTTTGATTTTTACGATAAAAAGGATTTCATGGCGCCCTTTGCCTCCGGTTCGGCGCGCTACGGCAGTATGATCGTTTGTCCCTGCTCCATGGGGTTGCTTGGAAGGATTGCCCATGGTATTTCCAATGATCTGACTACCCGGGCTGCTGATGTTATACTCAAAGAACGTCGTCAACTAATTCTGGTGCCACGGGACACGCCCTATAATCTGATTCACATCAACAATATGAAGCTCATCACAGAAGCAGGCGGCATCATCTGTCCCGCTTCTCCCTCTTTTTATAGTAAACCCAAGACCTTTGAAGCACTGGCTGCTACCGTAATTGACCGAGTGCTCGACCTGGCGGGATTTGAATTATCGACCTACCGCTGGAGCGAGAATGACGGCGGAGAAAGTTAAATGAAGTTAAGGTTTATGTGGTTGTCCAGGCAGATTTGGTTTACCCGCTAATTTATCAGACCTTTGCGGTCTTTCTAAATTACCCGTAAGATTATGAAAATAAAGTTCGCATGGCTGCCCCTTATTGCGGTATGCCTTTTTAGCAATCTAAAAGCTCAAGAAATGGATTCATTAAGTTACAGTGTGGGCGTCCTGATGGCCCAGAGTTTAAAACAACAGGGGCTGACTGATGTCGATGCCACTGCCCTGGCCAAAGGTATCGAAGATGTGTTGAAGGACAACCCACTGTCAATCGATATTCAACAAGCCAACCAGCAGGTGCAAAAGCACATGCAGGCGGTGAAGGAAAAGCAATTTGCTGCAATTGTGGAGGAAGGTAAAGCCTTCCTGGCTCAAAACGCCCAAAGACCGGAAGTTACGGTAACCGCCAGCGGCCTGCAGTACGAAGTATTGCAAGCTGGTGACGGAGCTAAGCCAGTTGCTAGTGACCAGGTGACGGTTCACTACGAAGGTACTCTCCTTGATGGTTCTATCTTTGACAGCTCCATCAAGCGCGGTCAGCCGGCTCAATTTGGCGTAGGTCAGGTAATTCAGGGCTGGGTAGAAGGATTGCAGCTAATGCCCGTTGGCTCAAAGTATAAGTTTTACATTCCTTATGATCTGGCTTACGGTGATCGTGGTGCCGGTCAGCAGATTCCTCCATTTGCTACCTTGATTTTTGAAGTAGAATTGTTGGGTATCAACTAATATGGAGTATTTCTAGAGAAAATAGAAGGCGTCATTCCAATCAATTTTGGGATGACGCCTCTGTTTGCGGAAGAAATGGTTGAACAAACCGCTATCTTTGCACCAAATTTTGAGCTATGCGCATTGATATCATATCTGTTTTGCCGGAGCTATTACACAGCCCCTTGCAGCATTCCATTATGAAACGTGCTCAGGACAAAGGCTTGCTGGAGGTTGAGGTACACGATCTGAGAGCCTTCGGGCAGGGCAAACACAACCAGGTAGACGATTACCAGTTTGGTGGCGGTGCAGGTATGGTCATGATGGTGGAACCCCTTACGGAATGTATCGAGTCATTGCAAGCCGAGCGCACCTACGATGAGATTATCTACATGACACCAGATGGTGAGCGCCTCAACCAGCGCATTTGCAATCAGCTTTCGCTAAAGGGAAATATCATGCTCATTTGTGGTCACTACAAAGGTATTGATGAGCGCATCCGCGAGCATTTTGTGACACGTGAAATTTCCATCGGTGATTATGTGCTTTCCGGTGGAGAACTGCCCGCTGCGGTACTGGTAGATTCTCTGGGGCGACTGCTGCCCGGCGTGCTGAATGACGAGACCTCCGCCCTTTTTGATTCCTTTCAGGACGACCTGTTGGCACCACCGGTTTATACCCGCCCGGCTGAATTTCGTGGCTGGAAAGTGCCCGATGTGCTGCTTTCCGGAAATTTTCCCGCCATTGAAACCTGGCGCTACGAGAAAGCCCTGGCTCGCACCCGCGAACGCCGTCCTGATTTGTTGGATGACGATGACTAAAAAAACTGATGAGGAGGATTGCTAATCCGATGATGAGTAGGATTGGCAATCCTCATCCATAGTAGACATGACTTGATAAGTGACGTCAACACTTCTATTCCCTCACCAACTGCCCGGTCCAAACCTGCCCATCCATACCCAACAACTGATATCGATAACTTCCCGCTGGCAATGAAATTGACTTCAGGCTGATTTCCACAGGAAGTTGAAGGTTTTCCTTACGGAAAATAAGTTGGCCAGTTTGATTATAAAGCCTAAATTCCTTTAAATGGTTTACCGGACCTTGAATATTTACATGGTCCTTTACCGGATTGGGGAATATTTGAAAATCGGCAGCTATTGCACTGCTTACGTCACTTGCGATGGGCTCCAATTCGATATCAAACTGCAGTTGATCTCCCGCAGCCAGGGAAAAACTGACTTCCTGTGGCTGATACCCATCCGCCGAAACAAGCAGGCTGTAATCACCGGGAAGGGCACCTGAACTGAAATCCCCCATCAGGTCAGAATACAAGGTATCCAGTTGTGGATTCACACTCACGGTAGCATTCGCAATTATTAAATCCGTCGAAGCATCAGTAATATGCCCATAAAACCGACCGGCACGCGCACCATTGAAGGTCCAGACATAAAGACCATCCTCGCGGTTACCACCCACAATTTTGCCGGAAGGCAGATAAGGACAAGCCGACCACAAACCATGAAAGCCGCCGCTTTCTTCTGACCAGGTGTCGTAGTAACCCACCTCCACCGGCACCTCCGGATCGGTGAAGTCCACCACCCGAAAACCTTCAGTATTGTGAGATATGTAGGCAAAATCACCCTTAACATAAGGGTTGTGTACCAAACTTTCAATATTGGCGGTATACTGGGCCACTTCGTAGGGCTCTTCCAGATTTTCGATGTTGTAAACCCTGGCCGGCAAACCATCCTGCTCGGGAGCGATAAACAAATATTTACCGTCCTGACTCAAGGAAGAGCTGTGCACAGCGCCGCCCGGAATAATCATTTGTGTCAACAAAACCGGGTTGGTCTTGTCGGAAATATCTACAATGTCCATGGTGCCTTCGTAGAATGCAGCCCCAAAAAGCAAGTCGCCTCTCACGTGGCAATCGTGAATGTAATAACCGGGGTCGTAATACCCCACCTCCACAGGATCTGCCGGAGTGGAAATATCCATAATGCGCACGCCATCACTATTACCGGTGCCATTGACGTAAACGTAGGGATCTTCGGAAAAGATATCTTTCTGGATAATGTGGCCTTTGGTAAAAGTGGTGGTGTAGGTAGTTACCAGCGGAGCTTCATCTGGCAAATTACTCAAATCGATGACCTGCATGCCATGGTTTTCTCCCTGTACATCTGTCACTACGTACGCATGATCCGCAACGACGGTAATTTCCCGCCAGTTGGTCACGGGGCCGGGAATGAATCCCACTTCTGTTACAGTCTCATTATCGTTGATTTGATAAATCGCCGTACCGGTTTGCGCGCCGAGCAGCGCGTATTCCTGTCCTTCGGCATCGACATAAACCCAACTTCCTGAGTAGCGCACATCACCACGATTGAACTGGGCATAGAGGTCTACATTGAGAGCATCCTGAGCCAGCAATGACACCATTGGAAGGCTAAAAACAAGAATCGTAAGTCTTATCCTGAATATTTGCATCATCAATTATTTTTTGATTTCATCCATTCCCACCAATTTTTCTCTTACCCCTTGAGTTGAGCCAACAACTTATACATCGCCCCATCTCTGGAAATCAGGGCTCCCTGCTCCATCAATTTAAACAATTCGAGTTCTCTTTCTTCTTTGTAGGCGCGCTGCCCGCTGTACATCTTCAGTTTTGCACCGGAAACCTGGAGCATCTGCATCATTTGCTGGGGGCTGTCATTGCGGGTCAGGTCGAGCTGAGTTTCTCCTTCCACCAGCAATCCCAACATATTGATTTTGTCTTTCTCGCAGTGGAAAGTGCGCAGGTCTTTGGGCGTTTTGATTTCCAGGTATTCTACGTCTTGCAGGGTGCGTTCGAAGACCAGGTCGCTAAATACTTCAATGTGCTTTTCGGCTTCTTCTGGCTGCTGCGCCTTTATTTTCTCCCAATCGTCGCCCGTAATCGCGTTGACGGCGAGGTATTTGATAAAATCTTTTTCCAGCTCCTGTAATTCGTCCATTGCCAACCTGCGGTACTTCATGAATGGTCTATTTTTAAGTTCCGGGCAAAATTAAAACTTGTAATTGGTTTACCCCGAAGAAAGCCTTTTTTTTCGTAAAATTGCAGCCTAAACAAAACCTTTGACCAATATGGAATTTATCATGCCGGATTTGGCCAGCGCAGAAGTATGGATGAGTCTGTTAACCCTGACTTTCCTGGAAATTGTGTTAGGGATCGACAACATTATTTTCATTTCCATTGCGGCTAATAAACTGGAGCCGGAAGAGCGCCCAAGGGCTACCAATATCGGCCTGATTCTGGCTATGGTGATGCGTATTGTGTTGCTTTTCGGGGTTTCCTGGCTGGTAGCAATGGAAGAACCCTGGTTTGAATTTCACTACAGTTGGCTGGAAGGTGGCTTTTCAGGACAAAGCATGATCCTGATTGCCGGTGGAATATTCCTTCTTTACAAAAGTACTACGGAAATCCACCACAAACTGGAGGGAGAAGAACATGTGGATGAACACGGCAACAAGAGCAAAGTCAAGTCATCAATGACCAATGCGATCATTCAAATTACGCTCATCAATATCGTTTTCTCTTTTGACTCAATTTTGACTGCGGTAGGGATGACCAATGGTCTTACCGGTGCCTTGATTATTATGATTGTGGCGGTGGTTGTGTCTGTGCTCATTATGATGTTGTTTGCCGTGCCTGTAGGCAACTTTGTAAACAAACACCCAACCATCCAAATGTTGGGACTGGCCTTCCTCATCCTCATCGGATTTATGTTGATTGCCGAAGGGGCGCATCTGGCACATTTGACTATTGCAGGGGGCTCTGTGGGGGCTGTACCAAAAGGCTATCTCTATTTTGCTATTGCTTTTTCACTATTTGTGGAGTTTCTCAATATGCGACTGCGCAAGAACAAAAAGCCATCAAAACCCGTTCAATTGCATGGAGTTAAGGAGGAAGCTGTACGGGAAGGGTTCCTCGAGAAATAATTGAAAAACAACACCATACATGATCACTAGAAGAATAGACTTTGCACTATTGCTGATAAGATTAACTTTTGGCGGACTGATGATTCTTGGTCACGGCTGGGGTAAAGTAGGCAAGATAATGGCCGGACCACCCTATGAATTTGGTGATCCAATTGGTTTGGGGCCTACCTTATCACTTTTTATGGCAGTATTTGCCGAAATTATTTGTGCCTTTTTGATCATGATTGGGCTGTTTACCCGTTATGCTACTATTCCCTTGATTTTTACCATGCTGGTGGCGATCTTTTTTGTACACCTGGGCGATCCGCTGGGGCGTATTGAAAAGGCCATTTTATATCTGGTCCCTTTCATTGCCTTGTTGCTGACTGGACCGGGCTGGTATTCAATTGATGCTCAGTGGAGGAAAACAGTTGGCGCATGATGCTGCAAAAGATATTTCCACTTCTGTTCTTTGTTGTACTGTTGGGCTGCGAGGCACCTTCCAGCTCGAAGGAGCAAGCTACTCCCGAAGCCGTCCAACTGCAGGGCAAAACGATGGGCACCTATTATCGGGTGACTTATCTGGATCAACAGCAGCGCGATTTTCAAGCGGAAATTGATCAACTTTTGGTGGAAATCAATGAAGAGGTTTCCACTTATATTGACACCTCAACGATTTCACGGATCAATCAGGCCCAAAATGACTATAGCTGGTCTGAAAACGTGGATAAAGATCGACTCAATCACTTTCTGCGTAACTTTGAAGTGGCCCATACGGTTTTTGAAAAGACGGAGGGCAGTTTTGACCCCACGGTCATGCCTCTGGTCAATTACTGGGGATTTGGATATACTGAAAAGAAACCGGTAACGGATATAGATCGGCAGAAGATCGACTCGCTGATGCAATTTGTTGGGTTCTCTAAAATAGCATTAGTAAAGCAGGAAGGAGCGTATTCCTTGCAAAAGAAAGCGCCGGGAGTACAGCTGGATTTTAGTGCTTGCGCCAAAGGCTACGCGGTAGATGCCGTAGGCGATCTGCTCAAGGATAAAGGAATCAGTAACTACCTGGTGGACATTGGTGGCGAAGCCAGCGCAAAAGGCCAAAGCCCACGGGGGGATGCCTGGAAAATCGGCATCAATGTGCCCAGGGAAGAGGCCGCCGTTGATGAAATACAGGTGGCGGTGCCCCTTAACAATCAAGCCATTGCGACCTCAGGAAACTACCGCAATTTCTACGAAGTAGATGGCGTAAAATACAGCCATACCATCAACCCCAAAACGGGATTTCCGGAACGGAGTCGCCTGTTAAGTGCTTCGGTTTTTGCGCCAACCTGTGTCGTAGCTGATGCCTATGCCACGGCCTTTATGGTGATGGGCTACGAAAGAGCCAAAGCCTTGGCGGATCAATTGCCAGAGATAGAAGCTTATTTTATTGTCAGCCAGGAGGACGGCAATTTACAAACCGATTATACCAGCGGTTTGAACGAATTATTTAAAAAATAGCCAAAACCGATATACAATGGATTTTCAACTTGACCGACCGCTTTGTTTTTTTGACATCGAAGCCACCGGTCTCAGTGTCGTCAGAGATCGCATCATTCAAATTGCCATTATCAAATTCCATCCCGGCGACAAGGAGCCGGAGGAATTGTCGATGTTGATCAATCCCGGTATTCCCATCTCGGAGGAAGCCATGGGTGTGCACGGCATTCTGCCCAAAGATGTAGCCAATAAACCCGTCTTTCAGCAAGTCGCCCAAAAGTTGTACGATTTTATCGGTAATTCAGACCTGGCCGGGTACAATTCCAACCGTTTTGATATTCCCATCCTGATGGAAGAGTTTGCCCGGGTGGGCATGGAGCTGGATATGGATCGTCGTCGGCAGATTGATGTGCAGCGCATTTTTTACAAGATGGAACCGCGTACCCTCAAGGCTGCGCTGAAGTATTATTGCGACCAGGACCTGGAAGATGCCCACGATGCGCTGGCTGATGTCAAAGCGACCATTGAGGTATTTAAGGGCCAGTTGGAAAAATACGAAAACGTTGATTACGTTGATAATGATGGAGCAGTAAGTGAAGCGCCCATCAAAAAGGATATTCAAGCCTTGCACGAGTTTACCAACGATATGCGCTTCCTGGATGCTACCCAAAAGATGAAACTGGATACCAATGGCGTTCCGGTATTTGCTTTTGGCAAGTACAACGGCAAGCCGGTTGGTGAAACCCTTTATAAAGACCGGCACTATTATAACTGGATTCTCAATAAAGAATTCTCTTCACAAGTGAAGCAGCTGGTCAAAAAGTTGTTGAAGGAATATGAACAAAGTTTGTAGTGGCTATTTTGGCGAAAGCCTGTGGAAATTAACGCTCTTTCTGATCCCGGTGCTACTCACCGGGTGTTACGAAGACAAAGAAGGATGCCTGGATATTCGCGCCACCAATTTTGATCCAAGTGCAGACATTTACTGTACGGATCAACCCATTGAGGATTGCTGCAACTATCCCAATCTTCAATTGCAGATACAGCATCGGGTGGTTGTGAATGATACTACGGCCTACCGATTGGGGTATAATGACTCCATCTATTATGATGTTGCGGATCAACCTTTCCGCATCCGGAATATTCAATATTATCTCTCTAATTTCGAGCTACTCAGATCAGATGGTACCGTGCTTCGCATCGATGAAACCCTGGAGATTGACCTGAACCCAACCGGTGATCCGGAGCTGGTGACTTTTATCCCGGACTGGTTGCTGGTCAATGCCGGCATTTCTCCGACCTTTAGCGTTGGCGATTTTCGGGAAACCGGCCAGTTTGACAAATTGCGTTTTAATGTGGGCCTTTATGAAGATCTCAATCGCCTCAATGCGAGGGATTTTCCAGCTGGAAATCCACTGGCAGTGCAAACCGATACCATGTACAACTTCCAGGATGGACGGTATTATTACTCCAAGACCACCTTGTTTCAGGATACAGTGGCTACCGATACCATTCCGCGGGTAGTGACTACCGATTTAAATGACGGCACCATACCCGTAGAAATTGACTTGCCCAGTGACTTTAATCACCTTGAAGGCTTCAACCTTTTGCTTACTTTGAGGGTTGATTATTTGGTCTGGTTTGCCAATGTTGACGTACGTAATGACACGGAGGAGGAAATCGCCGCGAAATTTGTTCAACAGATTGCAGATGCCTTTTCTTTTGTTAACATTGAGTCGAAGTAGGCGTTATTATTTCTAAAAGTCTCTCATTATGAAAAAAATACTTTTTCTGGGAATTCTCGGAATGCTCCTGATGGCTGCTGACTGTAATAAAACTGTTGAGCCGACTACGGGTGAAGTGACCTTAAACTTTAAAGGAAAATACGAAAGTGAACCGCTGGTCATGTTCGCTAAAGAATACGACTATGAAGAAGGCATGAAGCTGAAGCTGCAATTGTTTCAGTTTTACATTTCCGAAATCAAGCTGATCGGCAGTGCGCCTGATCAAACAACCACAGTTCCCTTGTCAGATGTAGAATTGGTAAGCTTCAAGGAAGTGGTGGATGAAACTGCGGCCAATCAAGGCATTAGCTTTACCTACGATCAGATTCCCGATGGGAAATATGCACAAATACAAATTGGACTGGGATTGACGGAAGCGCTCAACAGCACCAATCCCAGCGATTATACACCGCCGCATCCTCTGGATGACCACTACTGGTCGGCAGCATTGGGTTATGTTTATACCAAAATTGAAGGCAATGCTGACCTGGATGGCGATGGTGAATACACCAACGATGGCAAACTGACCTTTCACTCTGGTCATAAGAGCCTTTACCAGGAGTTGACTTTCCCCATTGATCTGGAAGTAGTGGGCGGGGAAATGCGGAAAATTAATTTTTCAGTAAATCTTAAACAGGTGTTGGATAATGGAGCCGATGACTGGATTGATTTCCGGGAAGTGACCCAGGATCATAGCAATAACCCGGAGATTTACGAAGGCATCGCGCGGCGTTTGGCAACAGCCATCACCCTGGAGTAAATTTACCACTGTTACCTATTATAAAGCACCAGGTTGGCCAGCATATTATAACTAAAGCATTATGAGCATACGACTAAGATCACTCTTACTACTAGTGGGGATCGGGAGTTGTATATTTCTGCTCACGAAGTGCAGCTCTGATTTAACGATGGATGAAGAGTCGCTGGCAGATATTCCTTTCCAACCCACGTCCTATACGTTACAGGAATCCGAGCAATTCGTGAAGATGTTGATTCCTGCCGATAATCCACTGACGGAAGAAGGCATTGCATTGGGGCGAAAGCTCTTTTTTGACCCCATCCTTTCCGTTGATAGCACGATGGCCTGCGCCAATTGTCATCAACCCGAGAAGGCATTTACGGATGGCCTGGCCCGGAGCAAAGGTATCCGTCAGTTGGAAGGACACCGCAGTGCGATGTCATTGGTCAATGTTGGCTATTTTTATAAGGGCCTGTTTTGGGATGGTCGTGCACCTTCACTTGAGGCGCAGGCGCTGATTCCCATCGAGGATACTCTGGAAATGGATAATACCTGGGAAGAAGTGGAAAGTAGGATACGGCAACATGCCGAATACCCTGCATTATTTAGGAAAGCTTTTGGCGTGCAGATGCCCGATAGTATCAATCGATTTCTGGTGGCAAAAGCCCTGGCACAATATGAACGCACCCTGGTGAGTTTTAATGCCAAATATGATCAGGTGATGCGGGGAGAAGCGACCTTCACCGAGTCAGAACAGCGCGGTTTTACCATCTTTTTTGATGCCGATCCGGAACATTTGCCGGTTTCCGAATGTGGACACTGCCACCTGGATCCCTTATTTACGAATTTAGACTTTTTAAATAATGGCATTCAAAAGGTCAGTCAGTTGGACGATTTCCCCGATCAGGGAAGAGGCGCTGTGACGGGTATTCGCTATGACATCGGTCGATTTCGGGTACCCAGCCTACGCAATGTCGAACTGACTGCCCCTTATATGCACGACGGCCGATTCGAAACCCTGGATGAGGTGGTAGATCACTATGCTGCCGGTGGCCACTTTGCGGAGAATTTGAATCCAAATGTCAGGAAATTGCATTTATCCCCGCAGGACAAAGCGGATTTGATCGCTTTTTTAAGAACTTTGACGGACACTACAACCATTGAATACCCTTTATAATTGAACGTGAGTATGAAGTTTTATTGGATAGCCTTATTAAGTGTACTTTTTCTGGCATTGGGATGCCGCGATGACGATGATAATCCTATGCCCTGTACCAATTGTCCGGATAATGATATCATTGAAGGGACTTATGATCCACAAGAATACACGTTGGAAATTCCCGAGTGGATCCCTACCGGGCCTATTTTGCCGGAAGATAACCCAATGACCGTCGATGGAATAGCATTGGGGCGTCACCTGTTTTATGATCCCATTCTTTCCTCGGATAGTACGCAGTCTTGCGCCACCTGTCACCAGCAGGATAAGGCTTTTACTGATGGATTGGCGCTGAGTAAGGGAGTATTGGGCCTGGAGGGCCGTCGGAGTTCCATGTCTATTGTCAATTTAGCTTATAACAATGACGGCTTCTTTTGGGATGGCCGTTCGGCGACCTTAGAAGATCAGGCACTACTGCCGGTTGAGGACCATGTGGAGCTGAATGAGAGTTGGGCAAATGTGGAGGAGAAACTGCGTCGTCATCCCGATTATCCGTTGATGTTCCGCAAGGCATTTGGTATTGAGAAAAAGAGTGAAATGACTAAAGACCTGGTCGTGAAAGCCATTTCACAGTTTGAGCGTACCTTGTTGAGCTTTAACTCCAAATACGATCAGGTGGTGTGGAAAAACGATGAGGAGTTCACCCCACAAGAAGAGATGGGCAAGTCACTGTTCTTTTTTGAGGATGCCCCACAACAGTTGGATCACCCTGGCTGTTCACATTGCCACAACAATGGTGATCGCTTTTTTACCAATAACAAATATTTTAACAATGGCATTGAGGATGTAGATGATATCACCTCATTTCCAGACCTGGGTAGGGGAGAGGTGACCAACTCCGTTTATGACAACGGCAAATTTCGGGCGCCTAGCTTACGCAATATCGAACTAACGGCGCCTTACATGCACGATGGTCGCTTTCAGACCCTGGAAGAGGTGATTGAGCACTATATGTCGGGCGGACACGGTGTGGAAAATGAAGATCCGAATATCAAGCAATTTACCTTAACGGATGAAGAAATGGCCGCCATGATTGCTTTTTTGAAGACTTTAACCGATGAGGAGTTCATCAACAATCCGGCATTTTCTAATCCCTTTGAATAAACGAAAATGAAAATCTGGCGCATACATCTCTTTCTTTTTTTGGGACTGCTGATCCTGACGGCGGCAGACTGCAAGAAGAATACTCCGGATGATGCGCCGGGAAATGAGCTGATTACCGGCACTTACGATCCCACGCCCTACGAATGGGACTTACCCGAATGGATATCGCCACCGCCCATACCGGAAGACAATCTGATGACAATAGCTGGCGTAGAGTTGGGACGACATTTATTCTACGATCCCATCCTTTCTTCTGATAGTACCCAAGCGTGTGCCACTTGTCATCAGCTGGAGCATTCCTTTACCGATGGACAAAGTACCAGTGAAGGGGTATTGGGTATGAGGGGCACGCGCAATGCAATGGCCCTGGTCAATATCGCCTACAATCCCAATGGTTTCTTTTGGGACGGCCGTTCGGCTACATTGGAAGAACAGGCTCTGGTACCGGTGGAAGACCACGTGGAGCTGAACGAAAGCTGGGAAAATGTGGTGGAAAAGCTGCGTAGACATCCTGAATATCCCGGTCGATTTAAGGCCGCTTTTGGCATCGAACGAACCGGAGGATTGGATAAATTATTGGTTGTGAAGGCCATTGCCCAATTTGAGCGTACGCTAATCAGTGCCAATTCCCGCTTTGATCAGGTGACCTGGGTGAATGGCCAATGGTTTAACAATACGCAACAGCGGGGAAAATTGCTGTTTTTTATAGAAGATGACCAGAGCGTGGCTCACCCTGGCTGCTCCCATTGTCATGTTGGGCCAAGCTTCACCAATAACGACTATAAGAACAATGGACTGGACGATGTAGCCGATCTCGCCGACTTTGCCGATTTGGGTAGGGGAGGAGTGACTAATTCGCAGTATGACAATGGTAAATTTCGGGTGCCTACTTTGCGGAATATTGAATTAACAGCACCCTATATGCACGATGGTCGTTTTCAAACGCTGGAAGAAGTTTTAAATCATTATAGTAATGGGGGGCACGGAGTAATCAATGAAGACCCCAATATTCGACCCTTTCCGCTTACCGAACAGCAAAAGTTGGACCTTATTGCCTTCCTGAAAACGCTCACTGATACCACTTTTATCCAAAATCCTGCCTTCAAAAATCCCTTCGAAGAGTGATTTTTTTCGTTTCAAAACGGAAAAATTTAGCTTCAACCCGAGGTCATTCCCGGTTTTTTCAACTTTTTTTCAAAAAAAAATCAAAAAAAAGTACACTTTTTCCAGAACTTTTGAAATGGTTTTTCTCACTTTGGAGAATTGTAGCTATTTTGTAATTTATTGATTGTTAATGAATTAATTATTTTTTTGATTTAATGTGTTGGCTGTTTTTTTTCACAAAAGCCCTATTTTGTCTTTGTTTTCAGGAGTATTATTTAAGATGTTTGTATTGTCAAACGAAAGTACGGCTGGTTAAAGAATCAGTCAATTCAAAATTTGGATATGTACATGGGATTTATTGTTTGTCGATAGTAAGTCAGGTTAATGGGGATTACCTGACTTACTATTACAAATACTTCCCCCACAAAAATGAATGACATTTAAAACTCATATAGGCTTTAAAGCCACTTTTTAATGTTCATGGGATTATAATTTGTTAAAATGGAATAAGTCGTATCACTGGGAGAGTGATGCGACTTATTTTTTTGTACCTACTTCACCTTTTCCACTCCAACAAATTCTTATGTTTTTGGTTCTTTGACAAATTTCGTGATTTAGCGTCAACAGAAAAGCCCAATCAACGCTTCTGGTAGGCGCTTGTGCTTGCCCTTTTAGTTTGACCACGCAATTTGTCAAAGAAGGAATTTTTTTCCGAAATTTATAATAAACAAACCCTTACAGGAGTTTAGAGTATGTTTATATTTCGTTTTTGATGTCAAAAATAATTCATTTCAAGCTTAATCGAGGCAAATTTGAGGTTCATACCTGGAAGGTCTGGGCCGATAATTTAACGAAGAGTAAGATTGAAAGGGATATTTTAGGCCCAAAGGATGAATTCTAAACATACTCTTAACAGGCAAATACCTTGGCCCACCAAAAATATGCCACTCAATTCGTAAATTTTTTTTCAGAATTGAGTAGGTATCAAAAGATTAAAGCCGAAGTAAGTCGCGGCTTTTGATCGAACATAATATGTTCATGGGATTATAATTTGTTAGTAGTAGGTCGTATCGCGAAATTCGTGATGCGACTTTTTTGTTGGATCAGATCAAAAATCTTGTCAATTGAATTGGTGAATTGCCGAGAAAATTGTTATTTTGTCGGCAATTAGTAATTTCTGGGCTTGCACTTTTAAGTGTAGCTTTCAGACCCCACACATTCAGAGTAGCATTTGCTACTTTTCAGGACAACCCTTCATTGAAAATCTCTTTGTTCCGAAGAGAGCCCTTGCTTGTATTGAGCAAAAGTTTAGGACATCACAACCTATTTCTTAAGTTTAAATGCCAACTCCTCATTGGAGTGTTGGATAGCAGGTTTTTTTTACTAACAAATTATCAATCCACTATGCGTAGAACTTTACTACCAAATGACAGTCGTGTGGTTTCTGCAAGACTGTTCCCCCCCAACCGATTATTCTTTTTACTTTGCGGCTTTATGCTATTTACACAAATAGCTAATGCGCAGTTTTCCGTTTCCTTTGATATTACTGAGCCCACCTGTAATGGCCTGCCCAATGCCAGTGTTACAGCAATCACCTCAGGTGGAACGGGGCCTTTTTCTTTTGTGTGGAGCACTGGTGCTATGGGGGCTACGCTAAGTGGTGTGCCGGCAGGTTCCTACTCCGTAACCGTGACCGATGCCACGAGCTTTACCGTAACTGAAACAGTGCTGATCAACCAGCCACCTTTGGTAACGGTGACCTTCTTTCCCGATGTATGTGACTTCCCTTTCTCAGTTACTGCAGCTGGAAATGGCGGGGTGCCACCGTATCACTACAACTGGACTACGGGGGCTACTACGGCAACGATTAGCAACCTGCCAGCCGGAACTTACTGTGTAACCGTCACCGACCAACACTATTGTGGTGCGGTGGGTTGTGTAACGCTGGAAGGAGTGCCTCTGGAGGTTTCCCTTAATGTAAATGACCTGACCTGCCCCGATTCTGATGATGGCAGTATTGTGGCAACACCAACCGGGGGCACGGCTCCCTATACTTACCTATGGAGTAATGGCGCCACTACGCAAATGATCAATAACCTCAGCCCGGGCTTCTATTCTGTGACTGTAACCGATGTCAATGGCTGTACGGATTCCGCCTCAGGAACGGTAGATGGTCCCAATCCTATTAATATCAATCCAAATGCCAGTTCACCAACCTGTATAGGAGATAATAATGGTAGTATTTCTGTGATGGTTACAGGTGGAACGAGCCCGTACTCTTATCTGTGGAATACCGGACAAACCACTCCATTTATTAATAACCTGACTGCCGGCACCTATACTGTCACGGTGACAGATGCCAATAATTGCCAGGAAGTATTGAGTATTCCCCTGCAAACTTTATCAAACCTGATGACAGGTGCCATGGGTACACCCGAAACCTGTCCTGATGCCAATGATGGTTTCCTTACGGGAACGCCCAATAGTGGGGTGACACCTTACACTTACCAATGGAGTAATGGGGCCACCACCCAGGTCGTAACCAATGTGACTCCGGGTACCTACACGCTGACCGTCACTGACGCGGTGGGATGTACTGCTACAGCTACCGCAGTTGTAGAGGCAGCTCCCGATTTTGAAGTGACGGTTACCGGAACCAATATAACTACCTGTGGAGTCACTGATGGTACAGCTACTGCAACGGTTACTTCCGGCACTCCGCCTTATTCTTACCAGTGGGATAATGGTGCAACGACGCAAACCATTACCGGACTTGGTGCAGGTGAGTACAATGTTACTGTGACCAACAGTGAAGAATGTATGGCTACCGGCTTTATCATCATCGTTGCTCCGCCAGAAGTATCGGTGGATATCACCGCCACGGATCTGGTGTGTGAAGGAGAAAGCGATGGTGTAGCTGCCGCTGTGGTCAGCGGAGGAACCGCCCCATTTGCTTTTATGTGGAGCACCGGCGCAACAACGGCAAGCATTGATAACTTGTCTGCCGGCACCTACTCCGTAACGGTCATGGATGTGAACGGCTGTATGGATGTAGCTTCAGCGACGATCAATGAAGCTCCTGGCCTGACGGTCAGTGTGGTAGGTACACCAGTAGTTTGTGGAGAAGGAAGTACCGGATCGGCCACTGCACTCGTTGATGGCGGTACCGGACCATTTTCTTACTTATGGAGCAATGGCGCAACGACCTCTACCATCAATGGATTGACAACTGGAACTTATGATGTAACCGTAACAGATGCGAATCTCTGTACGGCCACTGGAAGTTTCACGGTATTGGTGGTTGATGACCTCGACCTGAGTGTGACCGTTGAAGACTTGCTCTGTTTTGGTGACAATACCGGAAGTGCTACTGCTACAGTGACTGGAGGCAGCACACCGTACACTTACCTTTGGAGCAATGGCAGTACCGAAGCCAGTATCATTGACGTTGCTGCGGGTACCTACACCGTAACGGCCACTGAAGCTAATGGATGTACGGTTTCACAAACCATCCAGATTGATGAGCCACCATTACTGGAGGTAAGTATTTCTTCTGATGCCCAGACGATTTGTCCGGAATCATTGGATGGTTCGGCTACAGCCAATCCAACTGGTGGTACTACACCATATACCTATTTGTGGAGCAACGGGGAAACGACGCAAACCGTTACCGGTCTTGCTGCTGGTACCTACACGGTCACCGTAACCGATGCCAACGATTGTACGGCTATGGCAAGTATAACCATTACCGAAGCTCCTGAATTAATGGCGGAGATCACCGGCACCGAAATTGTTTGTGGCAGTGAGGACAGCGGTAATGCCGAAGTGGTGGTCACCGGCGGTACGCCGCCGTATACCTATATGTGGAGCAACGGCGAAAGTGAAGAATCTATCGAAAACCTGGGTGAAGGCACCTATACTGTAACGGTGACCGATGCCCTGGGATGTACCATCACGGCAGAAGTAACTATCGATGTCATTGATGATTTTCAGATTTCCATCGTGCCAAGAAATGTACTTTGTTTTGATGGGAATACGGGTAGTATCCTGATCAATCCAGCGGGTGGGTCGATGCCATATACTTATATATGGAGCAATGGAGCGACCACCAACGAAATTCTGGATCTGGAGGCAGGGACCTATATTGTGACGGTGACCGAAGGCAATGGTTGTACCCTGGTACAATCTGTGACCATTGATCAGCCGGATGAATTGACGGTCTCTACTGTGGGTACGGATGCCGCTTGTTTCGGTGAAGCTACCGGCTCTGCTACGGCTACGGCCAATGGAGGCACTTCACCTTATACTTACGAATGGAGTGATGGACAAACTACGGCTACGGCTACCGGTCTGGTTGCAGGAACTTATACTGTCACCGTAACCGATGCCAACTTCTGTACGGCTACTTCCACCGTAACGATCGATGAGCCGGTAGAACTAAGCCTGAACGTAAGTTCGCCAATTATTGATTGTGGCGGAACAGCTACAGGCGAAGCTACGGCTATCATAACCGGAGGCAGCGGACCATACACTTACCTTTGGAGCAACGGCGAAACAACGCAAACCATTACGGGTATTTCAGCCGGCATCTACGGCCTAACCGTAACCGATGCCAATGGCTGTGAGGTCAGCTCTCAAACCATCAGTATTCAGGAACTACCTGAACTGACCATTGATTTTGATGTAACGAACATTGTTTGTTCTGACGAAAATATTGGTGCCATCGACGCCACAGTAACCGGTGGTACAGCACCTTATACTTATGCCTGGGATAATGGTGCAACAACCAGCAGTATCTCAGGATTGGTAGCGGGTACCTATGTACTGACCGTAACGGATGCCAATAACTGTGAGACAACCGGCTCGGCAACGATCACTCAGCTGGCAAACCTCGAACTTGAGATTTCCGCCACTGATGTCACCTGCGTGGGCGATAGCGACGGTACGGCTACCGTGATGGTGAGTGGCGGTCAGATGCCTTATACTTTTGATTGGAGTAATGGTGGTGACACCCAAACCATTACCGGTCTGGCTCCGGGAACCTATACCGTAACCGTGACCGGTGATGCCGGATGTATGGCTGAAGCCAGTGTGACCGTGGGAGCGCCTCCTGCCATCACTTTGACCACAACGGTACAGGATGTGACCTGTAATGGCTTTGAGGATGGCAGTGCTACCGTAACGGCCAGTGGAGGAACATCTCCGTATACTTATGAATGGAGTAACGGGGCGACTACTGCTACCGCTACCGGCCTGGCAGCAACAACGTATTCCGTAACAGTTACTGATGACAACGGTTGTACCGAAACAACAACGGTCAGTGTAGGTGAACCTACCGAGTTGTCTATCGACATTACCGGAATCATCAGCACCTGTGTCGGTGAAAATGATGGCGCCGCAACGGCAACGGGTGTTGGTGGCACACCTCCTTATTCTTATTCCTGGAGCAGTGGCGCAACTACGGCTACAGCAACCAACCTGGGAGCCGGTATTTACACCGTAACCATTACTGATGATAGCGACTGTACCACCGAAGCCACCATCAGCATCCCAACCTTTGATCAACCGGTTTGTACAGTTGATGTGTTGATGCCGGTAACCTTCGGTAATGATGGAGAACTGGAATGTACAGCCAGCGGCGGAACCGGACCATATACTTACCTGTGGAGTAATGGAGCAACCACCTCTATTATCACCGGTTTGGATAGCGGTGATTACACCGTGACCGTTACCGATGTCAATGGTTGTACCACCACCTGTGAAGCGACCCTCATGCCATTGAGCCTGGTGGGTGACTTTGTGTGGATGGATGAGGACCAGGATGGTATCCAGGATCCGGGAGAATTGGGTATCCCCGGTGTGATGGTGATCATCAACAGCGTAGATGAAGACGATCCGATTTTCAGTGATACGACTTTTACCAATAGTAATGGATTGTACTACTTTGAAGTACCTGCGGGGACTTATAAGATTACTTTCGTACAACCTATTGGCCTTGAGCCCAGTCCACAAAATGTGGGTAACGATGCACTGGATAGCGACGCTGATCCGGATATGGGAATGACACAAATCTTTACCATTGGAGAAAATGAAACTAACCTCACTTTCGATGCTGGTTTCTTCTCCTTCTGCGTGAATTTGACTGATCCCGGTATCATCGGCCCAGATCAATATCTGTGTGGCCCTGGTGGCGATCCTGATCCCATTGAGAGCATTGCATTGCCTAGTGGCGGCTCCGGACCAATTGAGTACATCTGGATGTTTAGCACGGCAACCGGGCCGTTTACCCAGGATGCTTACCAGCCGATTCCGAACTCTAACAGTCCAACTTACGATCCAGGTCCACTGTATCAGACCACTTTCTTTGTACGTTGTGCCCGTCGGGAAGGATGTAGCACCTACATTGAGCCGGAACCGGTAGAAATTGTGGTAGGTGACGAGGTTGTACCGGTGATTACCGGTCCTGGTGAAGCCTGTCGTTATGATGAAGTGGTGTTTACCGCTAATAATATCGGTCCTGATGCGGAGATCACCTGGCACTTTGGTTCGGGTGCCATCCCACAAACTGCAGTCGGTTCTCCGGTGACAGTAGTATTTACCTCTACAGGCAACCGGAATATTTTGTTGGAAGTGACCGAAGACGACTGTACTGCTTATGATCGCGAAACCATACACATATCCAATAGCCCTGTGATTTGCGGTACCGGTTTGGTGATCGATGCCGATGTGGAAGATCAGGCCACCAAGCGCATTCGTGTAAGCTGGAATGTAGAGGACAACAACGGTAATGTGACCTATGAGGTAGAACGTTCAACGGACGGAGAAAACTTCCAGTTGGTAGGCACGGTTACTGACCCGATGGAAACAGACAATGGAATACAGTATTTTGAATTCTTTAATATCACACCAAAGAAAGGCCGCAGCTATTATCGAGTCAGAGCAATAGAAGATAATGGTAATGCCTTGCTTTCTGATGTGGATGATGCCGTCATCTTCGGTGATTCTGAATTGTCACTGGTTTATCCAAATCCGGCAAACGATCTGGTTACGATTGAATTCTTCGATACATTTGATCAGGAGGTCACCCTTGAAGTAGTATCCATTAACGGTAAGCGAATGGCCACTATCCAGCTTCCGGCAAATGTTGAACGTCAGCAGATTGATTTATCTGCTTTCCCCACCGGCGCCTATTTCATTAGAATGAAATACGGTAAATCAGACGTGAAGACCGTGAGAGTATTGAAGTACTAGTGACGGAAAGATGAGATAACGTAATTAAGTTCAGACGCCACCGAGTGGTGGAATGTGATTAAAAAAGGGGCCGCTTCAGTTTTGGAGCGGCCTTTTTATTTAGCGGAAACATGGTTGTGTTTTATAATTTATAAATAATAATATGTTTAAAGATAAAATTACTAGTACCTTATAATTTAGCGACATTAGAAAATATGAAATAACGTTCATGTATACATGCTAAAAAATTCTAATATAAACTTGTTTGTTTGAGAATTCCTCTCTAAACTTGCACCTGTAAAACGATTAATATGAAGGCTAGGCCAAATAATACCACTTGTTGCTGTTGCTGTATGATGACTCTGTATGACAGAGCCGGGAGCCGCATATAGTTGGGTTAAATTTGGCAAAACCTGATACTAAGCGAAGGCCTTCTCGGACGAAAATCTGAGAAGGCCTTTGTGTTTAAAAAAAACGTGTAAAATGACGACCTACCGCAAATCGACAAAGTGGACCATTGAGCAGTTGAACGAGCAGTTCACTCCGCTTACCTTTGAAGCACGCATTCGAAAACTGTATGCACTCTTTTCTGAAAGTGAGGTGTTGTTTACTTCTTCTTTCGGAACCAGCTCGGCCTTTTTGTTGTCACTGATCAGCCGCATTCAGCCGGAGCAAAAGGTGCATTTTTTGGATACCACCTATCATTTTCGGGAAACGTTGGCCTATAAGGAGCAGTTGACCGACTTGTTTCAACTCAAGGTGGTTGATATCAAGCCCGATGCCCAGGAAAATGAGCAGACACGAGACGGTGCCTGGTGGCAGGATCGTTCCGATGATTGTTGTTATGTCAATAAGGTTGCCCCTTTAAAGCCCATCAAGGCCCGCCACAAGGTCTGGATCTCCGGTGTGATGGGGTTTCAGACGCCTCACCGGGCGAACCTCCGTATTTTCGAGTGGCAGGATGGAATGCTCAAATTTCACCCGCTGGTAGATATTGATGAGGGGGAATTTCTGTATTACCAGTCACTACATCATTTACCGCCACATCCACTCGAAGCGCTGGGTTATGGTTCGGTAGGTTGTGAACATTGTACACAAGCGGGTGCCGGAAGAAGCGGGCGCTGGAGCGGAAAGCAAAAAACGGAATGTGGCTTGCATCCCGGCTATTTTGCTAAAATCTCTTCGGGTAAATAGTAAACTAATCAAAATCATTATTTGTATAGATTAACGTCACCTCTTCGGGAAATCCGAAAAGCTGGACATTCCTTATCTTTGTGACAAATTTTAATTCTTTAAGATCATGATTAAGACAGATATACTGATCGTTGGAGCGGGCCCGGTGGGGCTGTTTACGGTCTTTGAGGCGGGATTGCTCAAGTTGCGCTGCCATCTGGTGGACGCACTACCCATGCCCGGAGGTCAGTTGTCGGAGATTTATCCGAAGAAGCCTATTTACGATATCCCCGGTTATCCCACTGTTTTGGCGGGTGAGTTGGTGGAGAAACTGATGGAGCAAATCGCACCGTTCAAACCCGGTTTTACACTGGGAGAACGCGCCGAGAGTATTGAAGAAGTGGGAGAGAAGATGTACCGACTGACCACCAACCGCGGTACGCAGATCGAGGCTCCGGTAATTGCCATTGCCGGCGGGCTTGGATGTTTCGAACCACGTAAACCACCCATTCCTAACCTGGAACACTTCGAAGATCACGGTGTGGAGTACATCATCAAAGATCCGGAATTTTACCGAAACAAGCGGGTCGTTTTGGCCGGTGGTGGTGATAGTGCACTGGACTGGACCATTTACCTGGCCGATGTCGCCAGCGAGGTCACCCTGATTCACCGTCGCAACGAATTCCGTGGGGCTCCAGATTCTGTAGAGAAGGTAATGGAACTGGCTGGCAACGGAAGAATTGACCTGGTGACCGAAGCGCAGGCAGTGGGACTGGTGGGCAACGGCAAATTGACGGATGTGACGATCAAACACAAGACAAAGGGCCAGTTTAGCAAGTCAACCGATCACTTTGTACCCCTCTTTGGGCTTTCGCCAAAACTTGGGCCCATTGCGGACTGGGGCCTGACGATCGATAAGAATGCCATTGAAGTAGATACTTTTGACTACAGCACTAATGTACCGGGCATTTATGCCATTGGTGATATCAATACCTATCCAGGTAAGTTGAAACTAATTCTGTGTGGTTTTCACGAAGCAACCCTGATGTGTCAGTCGGCATTCCGCTACATCAATCCGGATCAGAAACTGAGTTTTAAATATACCACCGTAAACGGTGTAAATGGCTTTGACGAGTAACTAATAAGGGTAGCAAAAGTCAACACTTTTGCTACCCCTGAAATTATCTCTCCAACCTGTATTTTGGCTTGCGTAGCACCACTCATTTCCCTAACTTGTGTGGCAAAATAGCCTATAACCATGCAAGCCCTGCTAACCACCTATTTTGATTATCACTGGGAGGCCAATGAGCGCTATATTAACCTGTTGAATGAGGTTGATAGCCCTCCAAAGCACGCTATCGCATTGATGAGCCATATTCTGAATGCGCACCTGATCTGGCTCAATCGCATTCGCCGGGAAGGAACGGATGTAGGAGCCTGGGACGAACAGAATCCAGCTGACATGACTGAACTAAATTTGCAGTGTTACAAACGCTCCATCGCCCTGTTAGCGGAAGCAGAAACTGACGAAGTCATTCACTACAAAAATACCAAGGGGGAATCCTTCAGCAATACCATTCAGGACATCCTGCTGCACATTGTCAACCACGGTACCTATCACCGGGGACAGCTGGCCTGGTTGTTGCGCAAAGCGGATATCGCTCCACCAAATTCTGATTATATTTTCTACCGCCGAGAGGACTTTTAAAATGAGAAACTTTTGAAAATAGAAAAGCTGCGACAAACTAAATTTGTTGGTTCGTGCAAGAAAGCATAGAAAATCGTAAATTGTGGTGCACCTGTAAATAGTGGCTATGAAAAATGTTTACTTCTTTCTCCTTGTAATGCTTGTCAGCCAATTGGGGCTTGCACAAACCAGCTATCGGGTCATTGGACTGGCCGACCACATTGATGAATCCATCAATGCCGGTTTTTTTATTCAACAGATTGAGGACCAGCGTGCTTTTAAAGCCAATTTGGGGATCGTCAACCGTGGTTCTCATAAGGTATTTAAGCGGCCTTTGATCCAGGAAATCGGATTTTTGAAAATAACGCTCGACAAAGTCAATAAGTGGATCAGACCTAGTGATCAGGCAGAGCCAGTGACGATGCAAATTCGCGAACTATACCTGTGGGAACATCTGCGCCGCTCTTCGGAAAAAGGCTATCTGCATATGGAAGCTGCTTTTGTGGGTAAAGACCAGAAAGAGGAGGCCGTTATCAGTATTGACCTTTCGGGAGAAAAGTTGGATGTCACCAATGGCCATTCCATCCGACTTGAAGAAGCTTTTTTTCAGTGCGTACAAAAGTTTGATAAACAAAGACAAAATGCGGCTGTAGCGGCAGCACTTGCCCGTGAAAATAACAATGACCGGGTCACCAATACGAGCAGAAATCAGGTGTTGGGGGTTTACAACTTCCTAGATTTGTGGAAGGGCAACCTCACCTATACCAGCTCCCATCTGCGCAGAACCGGCAACCGTGATTTGTCGCGGTATGCTTTGAAAAGCGGAAAGCGCGAGTCGGAAAAGAACTTTTACGCTGTCGTAAAGGGGGAGGATTGGTACATCAAGGCCAATAACTATACCGGCCTGGGTGATTATTACACCAAGGTACTGGAAAAGGGCCGCTACTTGTTTCTGGTCGACGATGTTAATCTCAAGCCGGAAGAAGGCATGCACCTGGGGGAAGACATCATCTCCAACCGCGTAGGCATCCTCATCGATATGAATACCGGCGTACCGCAGATCGTAACCGATGATCTGATGAAGGAAATTATGGCGCCTTACCCGGAGTTGCGTGAGCGATACCTCTTTAAAAATTTATTGAAGTTCCCTTTCCAGTTGCAAAGGGTGCAAAACGTCATTGCGGAGATCAACCGAATGCAGGAACAGGGATAATCCAGCTATTGCTTCCGTTGGTCCACAATTCTACTCAACTTTCCGCCCTGGCTGCGGGGAATTTCTTGGTAATTCATCAGCTGAATCTGCATCCCCAATCCAATATTGTTACGGATGTTTTGGCTGATCATTCCAGCCAATTCCTGTTGCTTTTCCTGCCTTGATGCTTCTGATTGTCCCGCAATTGCCTTTTCGTATTCCTGAGACATTTCCACTTTCAGCAATACCTCATCCAGCGTTTTATTTCGGCTCACAACCAATTGATAATTCGGCGCCACTTCCGTGAAATTTTGCAAAAGCTCCTCCACCTGCGTGTGGAATAAATTCACTCCACGGATGATCAGCATATCGTCAGCGCGGCCTTTGATGGCACTCATCTTGATGTGGGTGCGCTTCGAGTCTTCATCGTAATAAATGCTGCAAATATCATTGGTCTTATAGCGCAACAGCGGAAAAGCTTCCTTGGTCAGGGTGGTGAACACCAGCACTCCTTCCTTGCCGTAAGGCAATACCTCTCCCGTATCCTTGTCGACCACTTCGGGAAAGAAATGGTCTTCCCAGATGTGGCTGCCACGACCGCGTTCTTCATGATCTTCCTGGGAGACTCCCGGCCCGATGATTTCACTTAGCCCATAGATATTGGTGGCCTTCACGTTAAGTCCAGCCTCTACCTGCTGCCGGATGGTTTCCGTCCACGGTTCAGCTCCAAGTACGGCATACTTTAGTTTAAGGCTACTCAGGTCGATTCCTCGCAGAGCGATTTCTTCCGCCAGCGTCTGAGCGTAGGAGGGGGTGCAACAAATCACTTCTGGCCCAAAATCCTGGAGGATCATCAATTGTCGGTCGGTCATGCCTCCCGAAACTGGAATGACGGCCATGCCCAAACGCTGTGCGCCACCGTGCATACCTAGTCCTCCGGTAAAAAGCCCGTAGCCATAGGCATTGTGCAATTTCATGCCCGGTTTTGCCCCGGCGCACACCAGGGAACGGGCTACCACCTCATCAAAAATATCGAGATCAGTAGCGGTATACCCCACTACGGTTGGTTTACCGGTGGTGCCGCTGGAAGCGTGTATGCGGCGAATGTCTTGCTGTGGTACCGCAAATAGCCTAAAAGGATAATGATCGCGCAAGTCAGATTTATGGGTAAAAGGTAGTTTGGAGATATCATCAATAGTATGCATGTCGGAGGGTGAAATGCCGATCTCATCAAGGCGTTTTTTATAGAAAGGAACCTTCTGATAGAGGCGTGCCACGAGCTGACGTAGTCGATCGCTTTGCAACTGGCGTAATTTTTCCAGTGGCATGGTCTCCAGGTTGGGCTGATACATTATCTTTGAATTTGGTTGTTTCCAAAATAAAAACTTTTTTTGTTTCGGGTGTTCTAAAATAATCTAATCCAAGTCTTCATGATTGATCCCGAGCCATTAGTGCTGACCTTTCGCCTGGCTACCATTACCACAGTCATCTTGCTGTTGGTCTCCTTTCCCATCGCCTACTGGCTGGCATACAGCCGCTTCAAGGCCAAAGCCATTGTAGAGACGATTGTGAGTATGCCGCTGGTCCTGCCGCCTTCGGTACTTGGGTTTTATCTGTTGGTCGCCTTTAGTCCTTCGTCCTGGTTTGGGCGATTTCTGGAAGCCAATTTTGATCTGCGGCTGGTATTCTCTTTCAGTGGCCTTATCGTAGCTTCGGTCATTTACAGCCTGCCGTTTATGGTGCACCCCATTCAGGCCGGCTTTGCCAGTCTTGAGCCGGAATTGAAATATGCGTCCTATTCCCTCGGTAAAAGCCGTTGGACTACGCTCTTTCGGGTGTTACTGCCCAATATAAAGTCTTCACTATTGACAGGCATTGTCCTGACTTTTGCCCATACCATTGGCGAATTTGGGGTAGTGTTGATGATTGGTGGCAACATTCCCGGCGAAACAAAAGTGGCGTCAATGGCCATTTACGACCAGGTGGAAATGATGAATTATGATGAGGCCAATGTGTATGCCTCCATTCTTTTTGCCATAACTTTTATTATCTTACTCATTGTGTATTTGGTCAATCAACGTTATTTTAGTTCCCAGACGTTATGATGGAAATCAACATCCGAAAAAGGCTGCAAACGGCACAAGGGCCAATGAATCTGGATGTTGAGCTTGATCTGCCCGTGGGAGAAATCACCACGATCTACGGGGCTTCCGGAGCGGGAAAGACCACCATCCTCAGTATTGTGGCCGGATTAGTGACACCGGAAGCGGGACGGATCATTATAGATGGAGAGGTGTGGCTTGATACTGCCCGAAGGAAAAAGCTGCCGATCAAAAAACGCAGTATCGGTTTTGTTTTTCAAAATTATGCCCTTTTCCCCAATATGACGGTTGCCCAAAACCTGCGCTACGCTTTGCGGAAAGGAGAGCAGGATCACTTTGTCAAGGAGCTGATACATACGATGGAACTGGAGCAGTTAAAGGACCGCAAGCCGGATACGCTCTCAGGGGGACAAAAGCAGCGGGTAGCATTGGCCCGGGCCCTGGTCAGACGCCCGCGATTATTGCTGCTGGATGAACCGCTTTCCGCACTTGATCGGCAGATGCGTAGCAAATTGCAGGACTTGATTTTGAAGGTGCACCATAATTTTGAATTGACTACCCTACTGGTCAGTCACGATTTGGGAGAGGTCTTCAAACTTTCGGATTGGGTCATTGAGTTGGAACAGGGTATGATCAAGCGGCAGGGTAGTCCCTCAAGCGTTTTTGCAGATCGGGAGGATTTGGAGCATGTGCAGTTGTTAGGTGTTGTACAACACATTACCCGAAAGGGTGACAAATTACAGCTTGAAATATTAATTGAAAAAAATGTGGTCAAAATAGTGACCTCAGAACGCGAAAACAGTCTTATTGCGGTTGGTGACCAAATCATGTTGAGTTTTCAGGCATTGGAGCCCGTAGTAAGAAAAGTAGAGCGCCTGGAAAAAAGGTAAGTTAAGACCAGATTTGGAGTTCAAATCCGACCTCCAAAGATGGTCTAAATCGAAGAGTCCCATCAATGAACAACATTAAATCGTATTATGAAATTGGATTCCTCCAAAATAGGGATGATGCTGGATGGGGTAGAACCCAGTCCTCCGGAATTGTCAAAAGAGGCCCTGCAACTGGCTGATATGGTGCGCGATCCGAAGTTATCGCTGATCGATCGCATTGAATCCTACGAGGACATTATCAGCCTGGAACTGGGAGATACGTCACTGAGTCGGGCGCGCAATATTGAGCGGGCTACCGGTATGCGTCAGCTCTTCCTCAAATTTGAAGGTGGCAATCCCACCGGAACCCAAAAGGATCGAATTGCCTTCGCTCAATGTCTGGATGCCGTGCGGCGCGGGTATGATACCATCACACTGGCTACCTGTGGCAATTACGGGGCAGCCGTAGCCCTTGCAGCGAAGCTGGCCGGATTGCGCTGTATCATTTTCATTCCCGAGGCTTTTCATACACTTCGGGTGAAGGAAATGGAGCACCACAAGGCGGAAGTACGTCGGTTTAAGGGCACGTACGAGGATACCGTGACCCACTCGGTGGCAGAAGCGGCCAATCAAGAATGGTACGACGCCAATCCCGGCGGTACCAATACGCCTTTGCAGTTGATGGCTTATGCCGAAATTGCATACGAAATTTATGATCAGCTGCGCGATGCCCCTAAAATGGTTGCGGTACCTGTGAGCAATGGCACACTGCTGGCGGGAGTATATCGTGGCTTCGTAAGTTTGTACAAAAGGGGCCGTACATCCCGTATCCCCAAAATGATTGCAGGATCTTCATCGCATAAGAATCCCATTATATATTCCTTCAAAAAGGGACTGGATCACTGTCTGGATTTGCATCCGGATAAGATCAAGGAAACCAAGGTCAACGAACCTTTGATTAACTGGCATAGTTTCGATGGGGAAGAGGCCCTGTATGCCATTAATCATTCGGGTGGTGCTGGTTTTGATGTGACCGATGAAAAAATGTTGCAGCACACCAAACTGCTGAAAGAAAGAGAAGGTTTATTGGTGCTTCCCGCAGCAACAGCAGGGCTTATTGCCTTGTTGCAAATCCACCGGGAAGAAGCTTTTGAACCGGATCGTTATGTAGCCATATTAACCGCAAAAAAATAATCAATCAAAATGCAAAGAATTGTTGACGGTAATGCCATCGTCTATTGCCAGGATGCATTTAACACACCTAATGGAAAGACCGCCCACGGATTGGTGCGATTTACCGAGCGCTACCAGGTGCTCGGTGTCATTGACTCCAATTATGCCGGTCAGGATGCCGGAATGGTATTAGACGGAAGACCAAGAAATATTCAGGTTTATAAAAACTTGCCCGAAGCCATGGCTGCTGCGCGTAAAAGCAGGCTGGAACCACAATACCTGGTAGTGGGCCTGGCCCCGGATGGTGGTCGCTTGCCGGAACCTGCCCGTAAAGATATCCGCCAAGGCATTGAACTGGGCCTGAACGTAGATTCCGGGCTGCACGATTTCCTTTCCAACGATCCTGATATTGTGGCTTTGGCCAAAGAAAAAGGAGTACGCCTGCGGGATATCCGCAAAACACCCGATCGGGATGAGCTGCACTTTTTTACCGGCAATATTGAAAAGGTAGATTGCCTGAAGTTGGCTGTTTTGGGAACAGATTCTGCCGTAGGCAAACGCACCACAGCGTGGCTGATTGTCCATGCACTGCGCAATGCCGGGTTTAACGCCGAAATGATTGGAACCGGTCAAACCGGCTGGATGCAGGGGGCAAAGTACAGCATGATTATGGATTCCCTGATCAACGACTTCGTGTCCGGAGAGATTGAACACGCTGTATACGAAGCCTGGAAGAACGAAAAACCCGATGTGATTGTGATCGAAGGTCAGGGTAGTTTGATGAACCCGGCGTACCCTGGCGGTTTTGAAATCCTGGCGGCTGGTCGTCCCGACTTTGTCATCCTCCAGCACGCTCCCCGTCGCCTGGAATACGATGGATTTCCCGGTTATATCATTCAACCATTAGATGAGCAGATCCGGGCTATCGAAGTGATTTCCAGAAAGAAAGTCATGGCCATTACGGTCAACCACGAGGAGATGGAAATGAACGAAATTGAACCGGCCTGTGCCAGAATTACCCTCGAAACCGGTCTGCCGGCCTTTGATGTATTGGCCCACGGAGCTGCTGCTTTAGTTGAACAAATCAAACCGCTCATTAAGAAATGAATTCAACAGGAATCCGTTCGCTGCTGGTCTTCGACCAACTGATGGTTGGCCCAATTGAGGTAGAACCCAAGCGGGTTAAAGTGCCTTATGCCGTTACTTTGCCAAGTGGGGAGGTCCATCAAAATGAGTTGATCTACTCCTATCACGAAAAGGTCTTCGACCCCAAGTCTGCCGATAGCATCAACCTGGCCTCCATGATGGGGGTGCAGGTGGCCATTAACTATGGCTTGTTCTGTAAAGAAATTGTACTGGATGGCCTGTTTGATAATGCGGATCAGCGCTTTGTGTTGGACAAACTGGAAAATACCTCCCGGGAAATTTATGTCAATAAATTTCTCGAACCCAATCCTTTTTTGCTTCCGCCCTTTAACCAAATGGAGGCGGAAAAGCAAGGCAGCTATACCGGGGCCAAGGTCACTTTTGTCAATACCCGTTTTCCGGAAATGACTACCACCTGGAATCATGCTGAAACCAATCGGGATGGCTACGTGATTTTGAGTAGTGGCGGAAAGGACAGCTTGCTGTCGTACGGCCTGATGAAGGAATTGGGCAAAGACGTCCATCCGGTGTTTATCAATGAATCTGGTCGGCACTGGTTTACGGCGGTTAACTCCTTCCGTTATCTGGAGGCAAATGAACCCAATACCCAGCGCGTTTGGTGCAACAGCGACCGGATTTTCAACTGGATGTTGCGTTTGATGCCCTTTATTCGCAAGGATTTTGCCAATGTGCGGGCCGATATTTACCCCATTCGCTTGTGGACGGTGGCGGTCTTTCTCTTTGGTGTATTACCCGTTGCGCGCAAGCGTGGTGCCGGTAATATTCTGATTGGTGACGAGTATGATACCACGGTAAAGGCCAACCACAAAGGCATCACCCATTATAGCGCCCTGTATGATCAAAGTAAGTATTTCGACAATGCATTAACCCGATATTTTATCAAAAAAGGTTGGGCAATGCATCAGTACTCCATCTTACGGAGCCTTTCGGAATTGTTGATTTTGAAAATACTGGTGAAGCGTTATCCCGAATTGCAGGCGCAGCAGGTAAGCTGTCATGCAGCCCACGAGCACGACGGACGCATTTACCCCTGCGGGCATTGCGAAAAGTGCCGCCGGATTGTCGGCATGTTGAAGGCGCTGGATGAAGATCCGGCCCGTTGCGGTTACACGCCGGAACAAATCAGCGAAGGCCTGAAAGCACTGGAACAGAAAAGTGTGAAGCAACTGGGTATGGACGCCGCTCATTTATACCATATGTTGTTGTCAAAAGATCTAATTGAACGCACCCCACATACTGAAAAACTGGCGAAAGAGCACCCGATGATTATGAAGCTGCGTTTTGACAATGAGCGCAGCATGTTGTCTGATTTGCCATCCTATATCCGCGAAGATTTGTTGAAAGTCTACCTTGAATACGCCAATGGTGCCGCACATTTGCACGACCGCAAATGGCAGGATATAGATATTTTAAAAAGTCCATTATTGGATCAACCATACCCTTTTGAAATGAAAATGGCCGATACCAAAGCCAAAGTGAAAAGTGAATACCGCTGGGAAAAACTCACCTGGCCGGAAATAGAACAGCGCCTAAAGGTAGTGGATACCGCCATTTTGCCATGTGGCGCCATTGAGCAGCACGGCCCACATCTACCGGTAGATATCGACTATTATGATGCGGTCTACCTGGCTGATAAAATTGCTGAAGCCTGCGCCGATCCCAAGCCATTTGTATTACCGCCGATTCCGTTTGGGGTGTCCTATCACCATGATGAATTTAAAGGTACAATCAGCGTGACAAATGATGCACTGTCGAGATTTGTCTACGACATTGGAATGAGTTTGGCACAAAATGGCATCAAAAAACTCATTCTGCTCAACGGTCACGGCGACAATGCGCCCACCCTGGCCTATGCCGCCCAGATGATCAACCGTGATGCACAAATCTTTGTCTGTGTCGAAACCGGTGAGACCAGCGACCTCGACCTCTACAACCTGATCGAAACCAAAAACGACATCCACGCCGGCGAGATCGAGACCAGTACTACGTTGGCCCTGCGCCCTGAAATGGTACAGATGGACAAGGCCGTCAATGCGACCCTCAATTTCGGCAGCGACTACCTCGACTTTACCTCCGACCGTGGCGTAGCGTGGTACGTACGTACCAAAAAGATCAGCGCCACCGGTGTCATGGGCGACCCCACCAAAGCCACTGCCGAAAAAGGCAAAAAGATGTGGGAAATCATGATTGCACACATGGTGCATTTTGTGGAAGAAATCAAGAAGACCAAGCTGGAGGATTTGTATCAGAAGAAATATTAATGGAGGAGGTTTAGACGGGGGAGGCTGTGTGGGTTTATGAGGTTTATTTAGTTTATGCGGTTTAGACGGGGGAGGCGGTTTATGTGGAAAGGGTTTAGACGGAGGAAGCAGTTTAGGCGGGAGAAGGCGGTTTAGGCAGGATAGGATTCTCGGTTTATGAGGTTTAGACGGAATGGGTTTATGAGGTTTAGGTAGCTGATCATTCTGAAAACTCTTCAATCCTGTGAATCATGCTCCGGTTTATGAGGTTTAGATGGGAATCGGTTTATGAGGTTTATTTAGTTTATGAGGTTTATACGCAGATACAATTCAAGGGACGCTCTCGATGAGGAATTTAAGAAGCTGCGTAGCAGCGACACACCTTAGCCGATGGTCGCAGGCCATCGGCTAAGGTGATAAATATGAGCTAAGCTCCATCGGAGCGGCACATCATGTACCACGCAGCAAAAAATGTGTCGCAACTCTAGTCAGAGGTTTGGCGAATCTCCAGATTTGGGTAGGAAGGGGCATTTCTTAAATCAGAGCTGGTAAAGAATTATTTGTTTACTTTTTGTATATTGATCGGAAGTTCTTTGACATCCTGGTTTAGTGCAGCCATTTTCAACCTCCTCAAGGGGGAGCTTAAGCGAGGCCTGGCTGAAAATCTCAATTATTATGTTAAATAGCGTGATATTCTACATTTCTTTAATGTGTTCAATAAATGTTATTTACACTAACTATGTTTCTATTTGATAATAAGTCAATTGCAATAGAGTGAGCAAAAAAAGACCAAATTGTGACATAGTTCAAAACAGCAGTGTACCCGAGGGCACTTACGTTTTTTCTGTAAAACGTTAAGGAATCGTTAAAATACAAATACAAGATTTTTTATTTATGATTTGAAAATCAATTACGTATATTTTTTCGTAATACGATTTTCAAAAAATTGTGACAGGGTAATTTTGTCAAAAAACATATTAAAAATCGACTAATATGGATAAAACAAGGTATAGCCCAGGATGTGAATGTCTTGCTAGATATTGTCATTATTGCGATGTCACAGAAACAGGGTAGGAGAGCTGTGCATTTAGAGTGAGCACTGCGACCGTTTTAGATGATTCTAGTTTTTTTATCTTAAATGGTAGGAGAGCTGTGCATTTAGAGTGAGCACTGCGACCGTTTTAGATGATTCTAGTTTTTTTATCTTAAATGGTAGGAGAGCTGTGCATTTAGAGTGAGCACTGCGACCATCTGTTACCTTGTTCACTGCTTGAGTATGAGCATGTAGGAGAGCTGTGCATTTAGAGTGAGCACTGCGACGTTGTGAAACCGCTATTGATCAGCCGTCGTTTTACAGTAGGAGAGCTGTGCATTTAGAGTGAGCACTGCGACTTCAGTGTTTCTACTCCTGATTTTTTCATGTAGCGTAGGAGAGCTGTGCATTTAGAGTGAGCACTGCGACGCAAGCAGTTGACCATAACCCCAAGGTTTTGGATCGGTAGGAGAGCTGTGCATTTAGAGTGAGCACTGCGACTGGCCCCCCCGGTTTAATAAAGAAAAATAAATATAGTAGGAGAGCTGTGCATTTAGAGTGAGCACTGCGACCCACTGCATGACGTCGGGGTGGCTAAAGATTGCCACGTAGGAGAGCTGTGCATTTAGAGTGAGCACTGCGACGGTATTTATCCACATCTTCTTGAGTTGTGGTTCGTAGGAGAGCTGTGCATTTAGAGTGAGCACTGCGACGGTGCTTGTTTTCTTATCCAGAGAGTTAGTATAAGTAGGAGAGCTGTGCATTTAGAGTGAGCACTGCGACGCCTTCCAGTCAAACTGTAGATTCAAATTCACATGTAGGAGAGCTGTGCATTTAGAGTGAGCACTGCGACGCTACTACATCGTAGTTGTGGTACTGATCAACACCGTAGGAGAGCTGTGCATTTAGAGTGAGCACTGCGACACTAACCCCCCTAACATCTATAGTCGAGATATTAGTAGGAGAGCTGTGCATTTAGAGTGAGCACTGCGACATTTCATTAAATTTGTCATGTGAAAATTTTTAAAAGTAGGAGAGCTGTGCATTTAGAGTGAGCACTGCGACCATTTGTTTCATCGTGAATAGGGATAAGTTACCCCAGTAGGAGAGCTGTGCATTTAGAGTGAGCACTGCGACACCAGGGCTAACCTAGTTCTCGCAAACAAATTCTGGTAGGAGAGCTGTGCATTTAGAGTGAGCACTGCGACCCTTTCGCCTTCTTCGCAGTCGTCGGCTTCTTCTGTAGGAGAGCTGTGCATTTAGAGTGAGCACTGCGACACCTTAGGGAAATCGCTGGATTCGGTCAATTGACGTAGGAGAGCTGTGCATTTAGAGTGAGCACTGCGATCCCGACCAAGTCTTACCAGGCTCAATACTTCGCCAGGTGCGGCTAAAGTCGGGACGCCGCTACGCGTCGCGCCTGGGTGAATTAGGGAAGAGCTGTGCATTTGAACATGTGCCCCGCACGATCTTCATCCCGTATAAAGCCCAGTGGGCTGCCATCGGGAAGAGAGAGGTCCCGATTAAGTCTCTCTACGGCTCACTGCGTTCGCCAAGATCGACTAAACCGGGATGACGCTATCGCGCCAACTGCTGGGGCTAGAGGTTTTATAGAGCCTTGAGGTAAAGTAGGCTGAGCGAAACTTAGTCCCGGATTAGTGGAACTAATTTTTGCCAAAAATTATAGTGACACTTATTCAGGAAGAATATGTGCATTTGAACATGTGCCCCGCACGATGTTCATCCCGCATAAAGCCCGGTGGGCTGCCATCGGGGAGAGAGAGCCCCCGATTAAGGTATTCTACAGCTCGTAGCCTCGCTTAAGAATATCTAAACCGGGATGTCGCTGTGGTTCAGCTCACAAGTAAATGTCGATCTGGACGTAGTTATTTTTTGTTTGGTCAAGGCGAAGGTTCTCGATTTTAGCCGTAGCTAAATGAGAGGTTCTTTAACGCCGACCAGGTGAAAAAGAACAAGTTCAGGGTGATAGGTATTTGTGAACTGAGCCACTCAGCTCCAACTGCTGGGGCTAGAGGTTTTATAGAGCCTTGAGGTAAAGTAGGCTGAGCGAAGCTTAGTCCCGAATTAAAGAGATAGATTTTTGAAGAAAATCGTGATCGAAGTTATTCGGGAAGAGTATGTCCATTTGATTGCGTGCCCCGCATGGCAATCATCCCGCATAAAGCCCGGTGGGCTGCCATCGGGGAGAGTGAGGTCCCGATTAAGTCTCTCTGAGGCTTGTGTTGCTCACCAAGATCAACTAATTCGGTATGGCGCTGTGCTTCCTACGAAACCGGGTTATTCAATGCGGTAGCTTCCTTCAAAGTCCTCGACTTGGAAAGTGGCGACGTTTGTTATGATTTCTCCCGATTGAGTGCCCAGGTGATTGTCGGGCCAAGCCGTTAAGGGGACTTTCCAATCGATGGGGTGTTTAAAAAGCTGCGTAGCAGCGGCACACCTTAGCCGATGGTCGCCGGCCATCGGCTAAGGTGATAAACATGAGCTAAGCTCCATCGGAGCGGCACATAAATTGGACATTAGCCAGAAAAAAAATGTGTCGCTACGCTGTAGCTTAAAATTATAATTTACACTGTAGCCAGCGGTTAAAACCACTGGCTACAGTGTGTCGCCACGCTGTGGCTACCCCAGGCAAGCATTTCTGCTGGAATGCGAATGTTCGGAGAATCTCCATAATCGTGGGTTAATGGTTTGGAAAGCCGTTGAAAAACCTGTTTTTTAACCCCAAAAATCCTGTTAATCCTGTTAATCCTGTCCTTTGATAATGTTTAAAAAGCTGCGTAGCAGCGGCACACCTTAGCCGATGGTCGCCGGCCATCGGCTAAGGTGATAAACATGAGCTAAGCTCCATCGGAGCGGCACATAAATTGGACATTAGCCAGAAAAAAAATGTGTCGCTACTCTGTAGCTTAATATTATAATTTACACTGCAGCCAGCGGTTAAAACCACTGGCTACAGTGTGCCGCCACGCTGTGGCTACCCCAGGCAAGCATTTCTGCTGGAATGCGAATGTTCGGAGAATCTCCATAATCGTGGGTTAATGGTTTGGAAAGCCGTTGAAAAACCTGTTTTTTAACCCCAAAAATCCTGTTAATCCTGTTAATCCTGTCCTTTGATAATGTTTAAAAAGCTGCGTAGCAGCGGCACACCTTAGCCGATGGTCGCCGGCCATCGGCTAAGGTGATAAACATGAGCTAAGCTCCATCGGAGCGGCACATAAATTGGACATTAGCCAGAAAAAAAATGTGTCGCTACTCTGTAGCTTAATATTATAATTTACACTGCAGCCAGCGGTTAAAACCACTGGCTACAGTGTGCCGCCACGCTGTGGCTTATTGGGAACCGGCTTCTTCAATGCGGTAGCCTCCTGCAAAATCCTTGACTTGCCTTGCTCGCGGTATTTAGGTACTTAGGCAGGCGGAGGAAGGTGGGCGTTGGTATAACCCTAACCATTTAGCTAGAGAGGAACGGCCACAAAAAAATATCTCCTCCTAATACCCAACATTCCACCAAACCATGCTAAGTTCGCAGTGGCCATTCCGGTCGTACCAAATACACGAACGATATGAAAATTACTAACCTAGAATGCTGGAGAAATGACTTGAAACTCCGAGAACCCTATACCATCGCCTACGAAACGATAGACACCAGTCCCAATGTGTTTTTGCGGCTACAGACTGAAAGTGGATTGATCGGCTGGGGTTGTGCTACACCTGATCTGGAAGTGACCAAGGAGACGCCGGAGAGTGTATTGGCCGTTTTTCGAGAGACCATTGAACCTTACCTGCACGGAAAATCTCCCTTCCAATACGCGCGCATCAATGAAGAATTGCGTAAGCTCATTCCTGCCCATCCTTCGGCCTTGGCCATGGTGGATATGGCATTGTATGACCTTGTAGGCAAGAAAGCTCAGGTGCCGCTTTACCAAATGCTGGGCGGGTACCGGGATAGCATTCCTACCAGTATCACCATCGGTATTTTGCCGGTGGCGGAGACGGTGGAAAAGGCACGACAATTCATCAAGGATGGCTTCACCATTTTAAAGATCAAAGGCGGTAGCAATGTCGAGGAAGACATTGAAAAGATCAACAAAGTCCGGGAAGTGGTTGGCCCTTCGGTGGAGTTAAGATTCGATGCCAATCAGGGCTATTCCGTGGAGCAGTCGGTGCAATTTATTCATGGTACTCACGATGCCAGGATTGAACTCCTGGAGCAACCCACCGCCCGGGAAAACGAAAGCCTGATGGGAGAGGTTTCTCAGAGAGTGCATGTACCCGTAATGGCCGATGAAAGCCTGATGACGCTCAAGGATGTATTTCGCCTTTCCAGCAATAATTACACGGATATGATCAACATCAAGCTGATGAAGGTAGGCGGCATTACGGAAGGTATGCACATCAATTCCGTGGCCAAATCTGCGGGTATTGAAGCGATGATCGGCTGCATGGATGAATCGGCGTTGGGCATTGCAGCGGGACTGCACTTTGCACTTAGTCGACCCAACATACACTATGCGGATCTGGACGGACATTTTGATGTGGTCGACGATCCGTTTGGTGGTATGATCCGTTTGGAAAAAGGAGTGCTGTATCCTTCAGGTCGGCCGGGATTGGGGTGGAAAGAGTAACATGCAATAAATGTTAAAGTTAGTTGGGCAATGTAACTTTCGAAGGAGACGTTCATTATGTCAGTACTGTTTAACCTTCTAAACCCAAGTAACCATGAAGCACCTTCTTCCTGTATTGCTTTTTGCGCTTTGCTCTTCTATTTCATTATTCAGTCAGGACAACAAACAATTTGCCGTTTATTTTGAAACAGCTGAAGCCTCCGTTTCGGCGGAAGCCAATGCTGAATTGACGGCTGTTGCCGAATATTTGCAGCAGCTCAACGATTACACCCTCCTTATTGAGGCCCACACTGATGATCGTGGTACGGTGCAGTACAACGAAGACCTGGCACAGCGCCGGGCGGCCAGTGTCAAGCAGTTTTTGGAAAATCGCGGCTTGCAGATCGAAAAGACCACCGTTCGCAGCTTTGGCGAAATCAATCCGGCCTTCCCGAATGTGGATGATCAGGGCCGTCAGTCTAATCGGCGGGTGGACATCCTGGTAGAGGCGGCCGTTGGGGCTTTAACCTCACTGGACGAGTTATGGACCCACCTTGGCAAAGGACAACGACAACATTTCAAGTTCAACGCCAATCAGGCGGTCAAGATCACTGCGGAAAACGGTACCACCTTCTGGATTGAAAAGAACGCCTTCCAGTTTGCTGATGGCTCCATGCCCGGCGGGGAGATTGATTTTACCGTAAGGGAAGCCTATTCCTACGAAGATATGCTGGCTGAGGGCTTGTCGACAAGATCCGGGGATGACCTTTTGGAAACGGGCGGTATGTTGCAACTGCAGGCCAGCGCGGATGGACAGCCTCTGATGCTTAAAGGCGATCAGGAAATTGCTGTGGCCATGCCAACCATGAATACCAAGGATGGCATGCAACTCTTTACGGGGCAGGCTGTAGCCGAGGATCAACCGATAAACTGGCTGGCAACCGGTCAGGAATTTGGTACGGCCAGAAAGGTGGCTTTGAAGATGCCCCGGCGTCCAAAAATGCCGGTCAATCGTCACTATACTTTTGCGTTTACACCCGATGAATCCGGCAAGCCCCAGGCACCGGTCAAGCCACGAGAACCCTACAAGCCCTTCAAACCCAATCGGGAGCAGATCAAGTATAATCCGGGGTTTGTGAAGCGCATATTGATGGGTAAAAACACGATTGAGGAAAAAGAAAACGAAATCTTTAAGGCGAAGATGGACGAATACGAGGCAAAAGTGATTCGCTATGAAGGAGAAATGGCCCTTTACAAGAAGGACCTGGCGGAGTTTGAAAAAGAAAAAGCCGGTTACGCGGATGCCTTAGCTGAGTACGAGAGGGGGCTCGCCGAGCAGCGACGAAAATACTACGAAAGCCCTGAATACAAACAAAAGGAGCAAGCTTACGCCAAGGCTTACGAAAAACAATTGGCCATCTACCACAAAAAGATGGAGGCCTGGAAAGAACTGCGGGCACAAAAACTGGCGGAGTTTGAATCCTCTTACGAGGAAATGGGGGCTACTGACAGTAAATCGCTCAGCCACTATTTTTACAACGTCAATCAAATGGGGTGGATCAATTGCGACCGATTTCCCAATGTACCTCCGGAAGACAAAATGATGGTTAGCATTGAAGATGCACCGGGAGAGGAAAAAACGCTCATCATTTTTCGCGATATAGCGAGTATGATTCAACCCGTTCTCAAAGGCAATATCTACATCTCCAGCAATTTGCCGAAAGGCCGTGATATTACCGTTATGAGTATCAAGCTGGTGAATGGTCGTACTTTTCTTGCGCTGAAGGATACCAAGGTTGGTGCAGAGGAAATGTATCAGCTAAAGTATGAACCGGCTACTTTACGCGATATTCGGGAAGCTTTGGCCAAAGCGAATAGTTGATTTTTCAAAGAACCATCATTTATTGGAAGAAATGTGGCAGGTTTTAACCAGGAATCCACATTTCTTCCAATCATCCAAAAGAACATTGCTTCCAGTCCTTACTACACCTGAAGGGGCTCGGCAATATTTGGTGAGTTCTCAATGTATTCTACCAAATCTTCCAGGTTCCACGCTTTTTCAATAGAGAATGGACCGATGGCTGTACGTCGCAATGCCGTAAGGTACGCGCCACTGCGCACCGCCTGTCCAAAGTCGTGAGCCAGAGAACGAATGTAGGTGCCTTTGCTACATTTTACGAGAAAGTCCACCTCGGGCAATTCCACTCTGGTCAGGTCAAAATCGAAGATCTCCACGGGGCGAGCCTGCACTTCTACCACTTGCCCCTTACGTGCCTTTTTATAGAGGGGCTGACCGTCTACCTTAATGGCGGAGAACATGGGCGGTAATTGCTCAATATTGCCCAGGAACTTTTGACGGGCCTCTTCCAGCAATTCCGGCGTGATGTGCTCGGTAGGATAGGTCTCATCCACCTTGGTCTCGGTATCAAATGATGGGGTAGTGCCTCCCAAACGGAAGGTCCCGGTGTAGACCTTGGGCAATCCCTGAAATTCGTTTAGCTTACGAGTAAAACTTCCGGTACAAATGATCAAAAGCCCCGTAGCCATGGGGTCGAGGGTGCCAGCGTGACCAACCTTGATTTTTTTGATACCCAGACGATGTTTGATCTTGTAGCGAATCTTATTGACGACGTCAAAGGAAGTCCAGGTCTTGGGTTTGTCAATAAGTAATGTAGCTCCTGATTGAAAATTGTACCTCGGGAGAGGATTATCTTCTGCGTTCATGTCTTTTTCTTTACCTGGATTGGTTTATTTGCCAACCCAAAATAGAATCACTAAAGTCGCAACTATAAAACAATATACGGAAAAATAGGTTAATTTGCTATTTTTTACCAACCGGATCATCCACACACACGCCAGTGCTCCCGTCGTAAATGCGGCGATAAAACCTGCCACTAAAGGCATCCAGCCGATTTGGGTCTGACTAAGGTCGCCATCCATAATGTCTTTGGCCATTTTACCCAAAATCAAAGGTACCACCATCAAAAAAGAAAAACGAGCAGCGCGCTCGCGGTCAATACCCAACAATACCGAAGTTGATATCGTAGCACCAGATCGGGAAATGCCGGGCAGAATGGCAATGGCTTGCGCAATGCCAACGATCAGTGCATTGACAAAACTGACCTTTTTATCGGTTCTTTTGGCACGATCGGCCAGAAACAGCAAGATACCGGTGATGATCAACATCAATGCCACCAGCAAGATTTGCCGGTCAAATAGAATTTCCAGCTGTTCTTCCAGTAATAACCCTACTATCGCTGCCGGTATCATGGAAACGATGATCTTTAACGAAAAAGCGGTTTCCTCATTCCAGCGAAACTGGAAAAGCCCACTAAAAATTTGTACAATATCTTTCCAGAAAATCATGATGGTGCTGAGCGCAGTAGCAGCGTGTAAGCTCACGGTCATCAACATACTTTCAGAGGCAACACTCTGGTCGCCAAAGAAGTATTTGGCCAGTTCGAGGTGCCCACTACTACTCACTGGTAAAAACTCGGTTAAGCCCTGGATAATGCCAAGGATAATGGCTTCAAATAGACTCATTGACCAGCATTACTTTTTCAGAATGGCGTAGACCTCTACCCCCAGCCCGGCGAGGATGACAATGGGGGCAAGCAAGGTGCGACGAGTACTATAAATGATGTCCTCGTCCCAAACATCGGGGCTTGGCATAGCTCCTCCACTCATCAACAATAACCCCAAGAGTACCAAGGCAGCACCAATGCCCATCCAGATATAGGTTTGTTTGCCAAAGACAAGTTCCTGGCTGGAGGCCGTATTGCTCGTCCGGCTTTTCGAAACCGTTGGCTGGGTCTTCTTTTGGGTAGTTACGACCACCTTTTTCTTCTTTGCAGGTTTATTTTTACTCATTTTGCTAGTTTTAATACAAATCGTCCACCCTTAGTTTAAGGTATTTTTTGACGACATAATAAGTACTGAGCACACTGATGACCACTCCAAGTACAAATAGCAACCCAAACAATAGGCCGATGAGGGTCCAGTCTTGCACAGACTTTAAATCAGGTAAAGTACTGCGCATCCAAAGTATGATTAACGTCAGGCTGCCGCAGGCAATTGCTGCGCTGATCAAACCGTGTTGCAGAGAACGAATCAGGTAGGGCCTGCTGATAAACTCCCAGGATGCACCGACCAGTTCCATATTTTTTATCAAAAAACGATTAGCGTAAAGTGCCAACCGGATGGTGTTGTGTATAAGGGTGACTGCCACAATCAGGAAGAACAACCCGATGGCCAATGCCAGAAAACCTACCTTCTTTACATTCCCGGCAATATCGCCCACCAGGCTTTCCTGGTAGTAGACCTCTGTGACCAGCTCCTGTTTCCTTAGGAGGTTGCGGATTTTGGACAGGCTATCCGGATTCATATGCGATGCCTTCACATTGAAGGTAATGACATCGTAGAGTGGATTGGGAAGGTCTAGCTTTAGAAAATCTTCGCCAAAATCCTCACTCATAAACTGGGCGGCCTCTTCTTTGCTGGTAAACGTCACAGAACCCGATTTGGTAAAACGCTCTTCCTTGATTAAGGTTTGTAGCTTTTCAACTTCGAGGTGATTCCCGTTTTCACGCAATTCTACCATCAAGACCACCTTTTCTTTAAAGGCAGTGACCAGTCGTTGGGCCTGAAGAATGATCAGGCCAAAAAAGCCCAATAAAAAGAGTACCAGCGCCACACTTATAATGGAATAAAAGTAATTTGGCCGGGTTCGAATACCTCCCTTTTCCTGATGATTCGACATTTTTTTGATAATATAAGCCCAAATGAGGGGCAAAAATACCAATAAGCCAGAAATTAGCTACTACTTTTGGCGATAAATCGTTGCCTGTTTGCGTTTAAGTTAAAATTCGCCCAATGGCAAATGCTTAACTTGCATTAAAAAATAGATTCTAAAAAATAGAGAGAGATGTTTAGAAAATTTTTGTTTGGAATTTTGTTTTTGACTGGTTTTACTTTCGCTCAGGCCCAATTGGTTTACCTCACCAATGCCTCCTTTGAGGGAGAACCTCAGGATGCAACAGTGCCGGTTGGATGGTTTCCCTGCGAACCGGGGACTACTCCCGACATTCTACCTGGTCCCTGGGGTATCCACCGCGAATCATCGGATGGAGATACCTTCCTGGGGTTGATCACCCGGGAGGATGGCAGTTTTGAAAGCATCACTCAACGCTTTAGTACTTCGCTCAATCCAGAGGACTGTTACAGCTTTACCATTGATCTGGCGCATTCCAATAATTATGCGGGATACAATGCTCCATTGAAGGTTCGTATCTGGGGAGGGGCTTCCAAGTGTGGCAAGGACCAGCTGCTTTTGGAAACCGACTATATCAAGAATGTAGACTGGAAGACTTTTGAAGTAAAGTTTAAGCCCAAAAAATGGTTGAACTACATTCTCATTGAAGCGCATTACAGCGATAGCCCCAATTCTGCCAAAGGAAATATTTTGATGGATAACATTTCGCCGCTGAAGATTTGCCCGAGGGCGTAGGTGTTTTTGTGATGGGGAGACCTGGGGAGTGGGAGACTGGGGAGAAGGAGCGTTTGAGAGTGGGAGAGTGGGACTCAGAGAGTGGGAGATTGGGGGGAGGATCGACTTCGCCGATTAAAAGGTGTTGAGTGAGGATTGTATTAAGATCATAAATAACGACTTTTGTAACATGAGATTTTTTGCTTTACTTGTTTTAATTGCTTTATTTTCAGTTTCTTGTCAGCCTGATTCAAAGGATTCTGTGAAAAGAGATTCGCCTACTACGACGGTTGAGGAATCGCCGGATGGCACTGCTTCAACGGTGACCCCTGACCAATCTCCGGAGCCAAAGACCGCAACACATACCGCGGAATCGGTGATGGGGGACCAGTTCACGCTTATTGTTGGCGAAAGCCAGGCGAAGGCAGGTGAACAGGTTTGCCTGGATATATCAGCGGCAAACTTTCGGAAAATGATTTCCATGCAGTATTCCTTTCGCTGGAAGCCGGAGCAATTGACTTTTGAAAAGGTTCAGAATTTTCAGTTGCCGGGCCTCAGTGCCGCCAATTTCGGGGAACATCGCAAGGCGGAAGGTATTCTAACCTTTGTGTGGATCAAGGAAGACCTGAAGGGGGTGGACGTAAAAGATGGTGGTTCTCTGTTTCAGCTGTGTTTTACGGCCAAAGGAAATGCAGGAGAAGAAGCCACGGTCAGAATCTGGGATAGCCCAACGGCTTTTGAGGCGGTTACGGAAAGTGAGGAACTGATGCCATTTAATACGGAAAAAGGGAAGGTGGTGATTCAGTGATGGATTAGAGAGGAGCGGTTGAGAGAGGGGGAGCGTTTGAGAGTGGGAGAGTGGGGGAAGATCGACTTTGCCTGGCTCGTCGATTGAAGGGTGATAAAAAAAGCGTCCAGGAAAAAAACTCTTTTTCCTGGACGCTTTAGGACCAATAATCAATGTTTGTGATTAGTTAGTATGAGATTTCGGTTAAGTTCACTACGAAGCCCTTGATCTTGTGCTTTTTGCTTAGACTGCTTTGGTAGTTTTTGGCTGAATCCTCATCGTCAAATGGGCCGAGGATGATCTTATAAATTGGCTTGCTATTACCCTTTTCAATACTCAAAAGAATATTGTCAAACCATTTGGCTTGTAAGTCGGCTACCTGCTTGAGCACATTTTCGTAATTGCTCAAAGAGGCTACCTGAACGCCGAAATCTCCTGCTTCTGGTTTTTGAAGCTGAATCTTGTACAGACCATATTCGGAATAGTCTTTGCCCACCAGGCGTGCTTTTGAAGAAGATTCGCTTTTGGACTTTTCGGATTTTGCAGTTGTACCTGACTTGGCCGTTTCTTTTTCTTTCACTGTGCTTTTGGGTTCTTCTCTCTGGCTGCCAGAGCTGGTAGACGCCGGTCTTGGGTCTTCCACATCATAAGATTTTGGGGTAACCTTTTCAGCGGTAGCTACAGGAGCGCTTTGAGTGCTTGAAGACCTGCTCACTACTTCAACCTTTACTTCTGCGAAGCCATCCTTGCTCAAATCAATCTTGTCGGCAGCAGCTCCGGAAATCTCAACGACTCTTCCCTTAATGAATGGCCCTTTATCGGTGACTTTCACCACCACGGATTTCTTGTTGTCTAGGCGTGTTACCCGCAGCATTGTACCGTAGGCATGTCGCTTGTGTGCAGCGGTTAGTTTCTTAGGGTCATAAGTGTCTCCGTAGGCGGTTTGCCGACCGGCATAATCATCGGAATACATAGAACCAATACCATATTCCACCTTACTATCATCGGTCTGGGCGGTGGCTCCCCAAGCGCAAAAAAGGCTAAATACCAGAAGGCTTAAGACATTTTTCATAATAAATCGTTTTTGGTTGCGTGCTCAATATACCGATAAATCACATATTGCACAATGTTCGGATGTATACGACCACAAAATTTAGCTTTTACATATCGACATCTAAAAATGTTCTGAGGGCTTGTACGATACCAATGGTCATCAATATACAGGCAATAATTTTATTCATGTACATCTGTAGACGACTGGCCTTTTTTTCGATTTGCTGACTAAGCCAGCCAAAACCGGCCAGGGCCAAAAATTTGCCCAATGCTACTCCCATTAATAGCCAGAAAATCTCAGAAGCAGGCATTTGTGGGCCAAATCCTCCCGGATGCAGTGATTTTAGCGAAGCAAAAATGTAAATCCAGAAAGGGATGGCTTGCAAATTGAGCATGGCCACGCCAATCCCTTTTATAAAGTGGTGATTGCTTTTTTGTGCATTGACTTCCTGGGGTCGGGGTTTCTTTTTTTGAAGGAAGAAAAATACCCCCAATGCAATAAAAAGGAAGGCGGTGATCAAACGGGTCCATATACCGGTGTCGTAGATCTGTTTGACATAAGCATTACAATAAAGCGCAATAAAGGAGTTGACAATTTCTACCACAGCCGCTCCCCCTGCCATCCAGAATGCCGCACTGATATGGTATTTGATGGTGGCATTTACCACTGATAAGTTGATCGGTCCCAAAGGGATCGTTCCCAGAAAACTGAGGGTAGCGCCCAAGAAGAACAAATAGATCAGGGTGAAATCCATGAAAAATGAGTCTGTTAATCGACGCGAAGATAGTAATTGTTTATTGACTTTCTTTTGAACCGAAAAGCCTGATTATTTGTAGTTTTGTGGTAGAATTGATAAATGTCTATCAAAATAAAGAATTTAAGTAGATAGCTAATGAGTAAGCACGGAAAAGTACTGGTGGCCATGAGTGGGGGAATTGATAGTACCGTTACGGCCATGATGCTACACGAGGAAGGTTACGAGGTAGTGGGCATTACCATGAAAACCTGGGATTATGCCAACTCCGGAGGCAATAAGAAAGAAACGGGTTGTTGTAGCCTGGATTCAATCAATGACGCCCGCGAAGTAGCCGTGAATATGGGTTTTCATCACTTTATCATCGATATTCGCGACGAATTTGGGGACTATGTAATTGATAATTTTGTTGAGGAGTACCTGGCGGGGCGTACACCCAATCCCTGTGTGCTTTGCAATACCCATATCAAATGGAGTGCCCTGCTCAAAAGAGCCGATGCGCTGGATTGTGAGTTCATCGCCACCGGACATTACGCCCAAATCCGTGAACATGATGGACGTAAATTCATCAGCCGTAGTGCCGATGACCACAAAGATCAATCGTATGTACTTTGGGGATTGAGCCAGGAATGCCTGCACCGCAGCCGCTTCCCTCTGGGGCCATATACCAAACCGCAGGTGCGCCAGATGGCTGCTGATTTTGGCTACGAAGCACTTTCGAAAAAAGCGGAAAGCTATGAGATCTGTTTTGTACCCGATAATGACTACCGGGGCTTCCTCAAACGCCGAGTAGATGGACTGGAAGAATCACTGGCTGGTGGTAGCTTTGTGAGTACACAGGGCGAAGTGTTGGGACAACACAAGGGTTATCCGTTTTACACCGTTGGTCAGCGTAAAGGACTGGGACTGGCTTTTGGCCAACCGATGTACGTTACCGAAATTCGTCCCGATACCAATACCGTGGTGCTCGGTACGGTTGATGATCTGGTGCGTAACGGGATGAGCGTGTATCAGCTCAACTCGATGAAATACGCCGAAATTCCGGATGGAATGGAGGTGGTGACCAAAATTCGCTACAAGGATCGCGGTACACTGAGCCAGCTCAGCAATCGGGATGGAAAAGTTGATGTGGAGTTTTTTGCCAATGTGCGCGGTGTAGCGCCGGGACAGTCTGCCGTCTTTTACGAAGGCGACGATGTCATTGGTGGCGGGATCATCCACAGCAGTAACCTGAATGTCAATTGATCAATTCATACCGATGCGGTTTATCCCATTGCTCATCATCACAATTTTGTCTCTGACGCTCCTGCTCGGGGGATGCAAAGAAGAACTGGCGGAACCCACGGATTTTAAATACGAGTATTATCCGTTGGAGATTGGTCGGTCCTGGACGTACCGGCAGGATTCGATCATCTTTGACCCCGATGTGGGCATGGTGAGGCGGGATAGTACCACTTCTTTTTTGAGAGAGGATATTGTTGATACCTTGCGGAATAATTCCGGTGAGTTGCTCTATCGAGTAGAACAGTTTGTTCGTATGGCAGATACCCTGCCGTGGCAAATTCAAAAGGTGTTAACCATGAATCGCAATGAACAACAAGCGGTACGCACCATTGATAATCTTCGGTTTGTCAAATTGATTTTTCCCCCCGCCAACCGCCAGCGGTGGGACGGCAATGCGAGTTTTGATGAATTTACAAAAGTGACCCTCGCCGGAGAGAATGTTGAGATGTTTAAAGGATGGTCGTATGTGATTGCTAATATTGATACCACGCTACAATTGGGTGATCTATCTTTTGAACAGGTGGTCAAAGTAGAACCTTCCGATTATCAAAGTCTCATCGAATTGAGGTCGGTACAAGAGTACTACGCACCAGAGGTGGGCCTGGTATACCGTGAATTATTCATCCTGGATACGCAATGTCAGTATTGTTGCAATGCAGATTTTGTGCTTTGTGATGGCTTGCCCTGGGTCGATAAGGCCGAAGCAGGATTTATTCTTCGCCAACAGTTAATTGATTATCAATAAAATAAATGGAGGATTACCGGAGTATTGGTCATACCAGGAAAACTTACGGCCTGACCGGAGCTTTAAAATTAGATGTCAGAGACCAGTTTCTGGACGATCTATTTCAAGCCACGGCAGTATTTCTTTCCCTGCACGGGAAACTGATCCCCTATTTTGTGGAGGAAGTAATTGAAGACCCACACCTGCTGATCAAATTTGAAGAGGTGGATTCCCCTGAACAGGCCCGTGATCTGACCAATGCCGAGATCTTTATGCGCAGTGCAGAATTGACCTCAACTTCCCCAGTATCTGAAGAAGGCCAAACCGACTGGGAAATGTTGGAGGGCTGGATGATTTACGATGGAGAGGAGGCTGTGGGGCAAATCATTGAAGTACAAGAGTTTCCCCAACAAATGATGGCCCTGGTAGAGTATCAAGGCCGCGATATTCTGATTCCATTAAATGAAACCTTCCTTAAGTCTATCGACGAAAAACAGCAGCATATCAAAATGACCCTTCCCGAAGGTTTATTAGGACTTTAACCCAATCACCCCTCATTGCTGTTCAGATGATGCTTTAAGTAACCGCTAACCACCTCCAGACCCATGTCAAATTGCCGGTTGTTGTTGATGACGATATCGGCGTCTTCCATGTAGGGTTTAATGTATTTTTCAAAGGTGGGCAACACGTGATTTTCGTAGCGGTAGAGCACATCATCCAACGGGTAATTGCGCTCTACACGATCTCTTTTGATGCGACGAATTACCTTCAGATTTTCCTTGGCGTGCAAAAATAACTTGAGGTCAAGCAGTTTCACCATGGGCTCGTAATGAAAGACAAACAACCCTTCCACCAAAACCACCGGTGCCGGATGAAAGGTCAGTAGCCTTGGATCGGCCTTTTCATTATTGAAGGTATATTCCTCACGGGTGACTTCTTCACCGGCAATGAGCCGTTGGACATCGCGGGTAAAAGCATCGGCATCAATAGAACTGGGCAGGTCAAAATTAATGATGCCCTGATCATCGACCAACTGTTGTTGACGAGGCAGATAATAGTCATCCTGAGAGATCAAACAGATTTCGTCGGTGGCAAAGCGGCTGCGCAACTGCCGGATGAATGAGGTTTTTCCGGAGCCACTTCCGCCAGTAATGCCTATAATAAGTGATCGCATATCCTACTTTAATGTAGATTGTTCTTCAGAAAAAAGCGTTCGTTGCAAACCCTGCAAAGTTAACAAACAAGTCGATTTTTTTTTCTCTTCAGGAGATATCGGTGAAATTTCACTACATTTGGTGGCGTCAAATACATTTTTTCAGCAGACCTGTAATCGGCTATCACTTTGGCCGTTGACCGGGTCTAATAAACAGCCTCAGCTGGATGAGTTTCTTTGTAGATCTTCTACGTGCCGTTTTGGGCATTGTCATCTTACTCGGATCGTGTTATTTGTTGAGCAGCAACCGCAGAGCTATTAATTGGCGCTTGGTTGGTTCGGGTATGTTACTCCAATTGGCCCTGGCCCTATTGATTTTGAAAGTACCTTACGTCAATGTCATTTTCGATTACATTGCCAGAGGCTTTCAGCAAATACTCTCCTTCACTGAGGCTGGCGCTCAATTCCTCTTTGGCAGTATTGTGCAGGACATGAGTACTTTCGGCTACATTTTTGCCTTTCAGGTATTGCCCACGATCGTCTTTTTCTCAGCATTATCTGCTATTCTATACTACTTCGGTATTTTGCAGAAAGTGGTTTATGGCCTGTCCTGGTTGATGAGTCGCACCATGGGGCTTTCCGGCCCTGAGAGTTTGGCGGCTGCAGCCAATGTATTTATTGGACAAACCGAGGCACCCTTGGTGATCAAACCCTACCTCGAGGGAATGACCAAATCGGAAATCATGTGTTTGATGACCGGCGGTATGGCGACCATTGCCGGTGGTGTTTTTGCAGCATACGTAGGCTACCTCGGCGGTGATGATCCGTTGCAACAGGTTTACTTTGCCAAACATCTCCTGACGGCCTCCATTATCTCTGCTCCGGCAGCAATCGTGGCCGCCAAAATGCTGTATCCGGAAGAGAAAGAAAAGTCCATCAACGAGCAAACCAAAATGATGGATGACCCTTCCAATAATTTGTTGGATGCCATTTCTCGGGGAACTACCGATGGTCTTAAGCTGGCGATCAATGTTGGCGCCATGCTGCTCGTATTTACTGCTCTGGTTTACATGCTCAATGTTATTTTTATGAGTGTAACCGATGGGGTCAATTACGTAGCACTGGAGGTATTTGGAAATGGAGTGGGCAATTGGAACGAAGCCATCGCCACGGCAACCGATGGTCGTTTTGAGGGCTTTAGTTTTACCTATTTGCTGGGTGTTCTCTTTGCTCCGGTAGCCTGGATTTTGGGTACACCAGCTGCCGACATCACAATAGTAGGACAGTTGCTGGGGCAAAAAACGGTGATCAACGAATTTATTGCTTACGCAGAATTGAATACGCTTCGGGAAGCCGGTGTCAATTTCCAACCTAAATCGTTGATTATCGCCACTTATGCCTTGTGTGGTTTTGCCAATTTTGCCTCTATCGGTATTCAGATCGGTGGTATTGGCGCCATCGCGCCCGGTCAGCGGAAAACGTTGACAGAGCTGGGGATCAAAGCCCTTATCGGTGGCACGATAGCCAGCTTTTTGACGGCGGCCATTGCGGGGCTTTTGGTGTAGCTACTTGTAACAACTAGGCTGTAGATTCTTCCCGAACAAATGCCGGTTGTTTCTTTAGGGTAAAATGGAAACAACTGCCGCCCATATCTGAAGGTTCTACCCAAATCTTGCCACCGTGTAATTCCACAATTTTTCGGCAAATTGCCAAGCCAATGCCCGTACCGGGATACTGGTCCACTTTGTGCAACCGCTGAAAGATATCAAAGATGCGTTCATGATCTTTTTTAGCAATGCCAATGCCATTGTCCTCAACGGTGAAGTGCCAGCTGTCCTCGGTTTCTTGATGGTTGATCTTAATCACGGGGGGCTGTTCAGGACGTTGGAATTTTACGGCATTTGAGATGAGGTTCTGAAACAATTGTGTTAACGAAGATTTTAATCCAATCACCTGATCAGGCATGTGGCCTATTTCTATTTTGGCCTTAGCCTCTTCGATACTTTGGCTAAGATTGTATTGAACCAGGGTTAGTAGCTTTTCCATGGAAATATCGGCAACTTCCAGGTTGGTGCGCCCAATCCGCGAGTACTCCAGCAGATCCTTGATAAGATTGCGCATTCGTTTGGTGCCCTGGGACGCAAAATTAATGTATTCTGCCAGTGCTTCATGATCAAGCAATTGCTCTTTCTCCATTGTTTTGCGAATCAGTTTCATATAGCCCTCAATGGAGCGCAGCGGTTCTTGTAAGTCGTGGGAGGCCACGTAAGCAAAACGCTTGAGTTCCAGATTGGAGTCCTGCAATTCCTGAATGGTCTCCTCCAATTGTAGCTGCACTTCCTCCAGCGCATGTGTGCGTTGTTCCAGCTGTTCTTTGGATTCACGCAGGGTGGTTTCTACCTTCAAACGCGTCGTTATATCCCGAACAGCTGCCGTAAATAGTGGCTTCTTGGCAAATTCCAATTCGGAAATGTTGATCTCAATTGGAAATACTTGTCCATCACTACGCAGGCCCTCCAATAATAGGTTGCGATGCATCACGGTCGATTTTCCCGTTTCCAGGAAATTATTCATGCCATCCGTATGCGCCCGGCGATGTTTTTCCGGCATCAGTATCGTCAATGGTTTTCCAATCAAGTCTTCTGCACGGTAGCCCCAGATTCGTTCTACTTCCTTATTGACCATTATGATCTTGCTGTTTTCATCGGCCGTGATGATACCGTCTTTTACCGCATTCATCACTTCCTGCAGCAGCAGGTAGGCGTCTTCCACTTTCTTTTGCGCCACCTCAATGTCACGACGGGCCTTATTTAAAGCCAGGTTGCGTTCTACCAGCTGGACATTAAAATCTTCAAAATAACTTACTTTTTCCAGCAGGGTCACTGACAACTGGTGTTTAGATAGCAAACCAATTTTATCGGTATCCAGGTAGCGTTTCGGAATTAGGGAAATGATAATGGGAAAGCTATTGAGGTATTTGTAGTTCCTGGCAATGTTATTGTAGGAACTATCATAGGCCTTTTGGGCAAAGGCATCTCCCATTTTTTTACGAAGGGTATCGTTGACCAGAAAGGAAAAGCCGGCAAGTTCTTCTTTGAGGTTGCCATATTGATGATTGGCGTTATGCAAAGGAGGAAAGCCCTTCTCCGGGTAGGGAAGGGATGTTACCCAGCTTCGGGCATTTTCGAAGAAGCTTTCCTGCACCTGTCCCAATACCCGAATGATGTGATTGAGCAAAACGTCCAGGAACAGCTTACACAGTAAAATCTCCTTTTGGTATTCGCTCGTGCCAAAAATGAAGCCAAAGTGGTTCAGTGTGATTAGTTGCGGGAAGTTCTTTTTGACCTGCTTACGCAACCCTTGCAAGGTATACCGCGAGCGTGATCCGATTTCGGTCAAAAACTGTTCGTACTGCAGGTAAAACTCAGGTAGCTGGTTGATGATATCAGCCTCTTCCTTTGCCAGATATTCCCGGGTAAAGTTGATCAGCGAGGCGGGTATGGGATCTTTGGTTGAAAACTGTCCTTCCAGAAATTCTTTTAAGTTGTAGATTTCCCCAACCAGTGGATCACTTCCCCTTGCATTATTTGAATTCCGCCTTTTTCTGAACCAATTAAGCATAAGCCGCTTATTCCTGTTTACTCACCTTATAAATGCTGTAAAATCCTACTGCCGACAAACCCCAGGTAATCATCAGGGCAATAAACCACAGAATGCTACCGGTCACAGTTCCAAAGGGTTGCCGAAAGATGTCGTAATGAAATACGTGGTTGATTTGCATCGCGATGTGTCCCACGGCCATCACCAGAAAACCCCAGGCCAGGTAGTTCATACCCTGACCAAACACTCCACCCTTAAGCGCAGCAGCGGTTTTAAAGCTATAAACGACACAAAGGAACAGGAAGGGCAGTTCCAGCATACCAAACCAAAGCACAATATTAAACTGGCCATAGTCGTGATCGTGGCTGGCCATTGCATCTTGTGCCAGAAGCAATTGGGTGCTAAAAAAGATTAACAAAGCAGTCATTGCAAATGCTGCAATCCTTGTTGGTTTTTTCATGTTGTGAATTTTAGTGCTGTATGTGGTATTTTGATGCTTCTCCTATGCTTTGCAGAGCCTTACTTTTGTGTCTGTGCCAATGTCCTTTGAATTTGTTTTTGGTGCCGATCAAAATGATCTTCAAAAAAATCCAACATACCACTTAAAGTAATTCTTCCAACAATTGGGTGTTTGTAAACTTCTTTGTTAAATATAGTTTCGGGAAGGGAGATGAGTAATTGCTGTAGTTCTCCCCTTTGTTTATTCCATCGTTCAGCAATCGTTTCCAGATCGCTGTGCTCGGGCAATTTTTCAGTACTTACGGCCTTGGGAGCCTTCCATTTTATGGGGGAATTCAGATAGAGGGAAAGGAGGCGACTTCTAACGGCGGCCCGAAGACCTGCCTTTTTTAAATTGGGTTTAAAACCGAGCTTTTTCTTTACGTAATTGCCTGCATAACCTTCCGCCAGAAATAAGTGATACATGACCTGAAGCGCCGACCATTTTCCCTCACCGGGTTGATGATTCAGCGCTTCAGGAGTATATCCTTCTAAAGCCTCGAATAGTTCTAGCTTTTTTGCTTCCAGGCGTGCCAGTTGCTGAAGGACTTTATTTTTCATATTAATTTAAATACCTAAGATAAATAAGTTATTTTAATCTTCAAGGTATTTTACCGGAGAATTGGTATTATAAAATAAAAAAGACCAAATATCAGCTTGTTCTTCAATGGTTTTGGAAATCGGTTTTCCCGCTCCATGTCCGGCATCTGTTTCAATGCGGATCAACACCGGGTTATCTCCGTCGTGCGATTTTTGCAACTGAGCCGCAAATTTAAAAGAGTGTGCGGGGACCACCCGGTCGTCGTGATCGGCAGTGGTGATCATGGTAGCAGGGTAGGCTACACCAGGCTTCAAATTGTGCAAGGGCGAATAAGCATGCAAGTTTTTGAAATGCTCAGGATCGTCGCTGGAGCCGTACTCCGGAATCCAGCCCTTACCTACTGTGAACAGGTGATAACGCAGCATATCCATCACCCCAACGGCTGGAAAGGCCACCGCAAACAAATCTGGTCTTTGGGTCATCACCGCACCAACCAGCAATCCACCATTAGAACCTCCTGCAATGGCCAGTTTGCCTTTTTGAGTATAACCTTCTTCAATCAGATATTCACCGGCAGCAATAAAATCATCAAATACATTTTGTTTGTTGAGCAACATGCCGGCCTGATGCCATTCTTCACCGTATTCTCCGCCACCCCTCAAATTGGCCATGGCAAATACACCGCCATTCTCCAATAATACCAGTCGCGATGAGCTGAAGTAAGGGCTAAGGCTGATGTTAAACCCACCGTAAGCGTATAGGTAAGCCGGGTTTTCGCCATCGAGTTTAATGTCCTTCTTGTGTACAATAAACATCGGCACTTTAGTACCATCCTTGCTGGTGTAAAAGACTTGCTTTTCAACATAGTCCTTTGGGTCAAATTTCAGCTCTGACTGAGAAAACTCTTCTGATTTACCGGTTTCTACATCATATTTGAAAATCGTATTCGGATAGGTAAATGAAGTGAAAGCATAAAAAAGCGTTTTGTCCTCTTCTTTGCCGCTAAATCCACCGGCGCTGCCCAGTCCGGGAAGTTCAATTTCTTTCTTGCCACTGCCGTCATACTCCATCTGATAGAAGCGGTCGGTAGCGTCCTGCAAATAATTGGCAAACAACTTTCCACCACCTGTATTTACACCTTGTAGTAGGTGCTCAGATTCCGGAATGATCTCTTCCCAATTCTCCTTGGCCGGGTTTTTAGGATCGACGGCAACCAAACGGTACTTCGGCGCATCGATGTCGGTGAGTACCAGGAATTTGCCGTTGGTGTGGTGTACCACACTGCTTTTGTTGTCGTACCCTTCAAAAAGCGTTACAAACGGACCATGCTTCTCCAAATCCTTGTAATAAGTCGCGTATCCATTAGTGCCTGGAGCGGCGTATAGAATCAAGTACTTCTTGTCCTCGGTAGTGGAAGCATTGTGGTAAATATTTGGGTTTTCCTTGTCTTTGTATACCAATTTGTCTTCCGATTGATTGGTGCCCAATTTATGGTAATAAATGGAATGGTTTTGATTGTTACCCGATAGCTCGGTTCCCTTTGCTGGTTCCGGGTAACGGCTGTAGAAGAAACCGTCTTTATACCAGGCCGCTCCTGAGAATTTTACCCATTCCAAAACATCGTCCAGCTTCCGTTTGGTTTCAATTTCCATGATATGGATTTCCTGCCAGTCAGAGCCAGCTTCGGAGCGAGAATAGGCCACGTATTTATTGTCTTTGGAAAAACTCAATAAGCCAATTGAGACAGTACCTTCTTTGGAGAGTTCATTTGGGTCAATGAAAACCTCTGGCTCACCGTCCAGTCCCTTTTGAATGTAAATGACGGATTGATTTTGCAGGCCGTCATTTTTATAAAAAAAGTAGTGGTCTCCTGCCCGAAATGGTGAAGACAGTCGAGGGTAGTTGATCAGTTCGGTGAGGCGTTCTTCAATTTTTTCCCGATATGGGATATTATCCAAATAACCAAATGTTACTTCGTTCTGTGACTTGACCCACTGAGCCGTAGCTTCCGAAGTATCAACTTCCAGCCAGCGGTACGGATCAGCCACTTTGGTGCCGTGATAATCGTCTACCTGACCTACGGTATCTGTCTCTGGGTAATCTATCTTCATAATTGTTGGGTTTGCCTCCTGTTGATTTTGGTCCTCAGGATTTTGACAAGCCGAAAGGACCAGGAGCGCGATGACAAAGGGAAAGTTTGTTCTCATCATTAATTTTATTTGGTTAACACCTTGGGTTCCGCAATCGTTTTCTCCAAAGCAAGATCAAATGCAAAGGCCGAAGGTACAAACAATCTAGGTTTTTAACTCCCTGAAAAATCGCTATTTTAGCGGCGTTTTGGCTGAAAAGCCAGTATTTGTCAAGCATTGTCGGAAGGGGGCAATGATTGCGCAATTAAAAATTGTTTCAAAAAGAATTTTAAAATACATGATCAACCGTAAAGCATTGTTGATGGCCGCTTTGTTGCTTGGCCATTTGGCGCTTTGGGCGCAGGATAAAAAAGAGGACAAATGGGATGTTAATAATCCTGATTTGCCACACAAAGAAGTCACCTTCACGCTAACGGAAGGTACCTGGATGAATTTGGACGTAAGTCCGGATGGGAAGACCATCGTTTTTGACTTGCTGGGCGATATTTACAGTATGCCCATTGCCGGGGGCAAAGCCAGGGCGCTCCGGACCGGCATGGCCTGGGAGGTGCAGCCGCGCTTCAGCCCGGATGGTAAGCAGGTTCTTTTTACCAGTGATGCCGGTGGTGCCGATAACATCTGGGTGATGCAGGCCGATGGAAGTGAAGCCCGGCAGATTACGAAGGAAACCTTCAACCTGCTCAATAATGCCGACTGGACACCAGACGGGCAGTACTTCGTGGCTCGTAAGCACTTTACAAGCCAACGCTCACTGGGAGCCGGTGAGATGTGGCTTTATCACATTAGTGGCGGGGAGGGCCTGCAACTGACCAAACGCAAAAACGATCAGCAGGATGTCAACGAACCTTCCATTTCGCCGGATGGGCGTTATGTGTACTTCAGTGAGGATATGTACCCAGGAGGCATGTTTCAATACAATAAAGACCCCAACAGCCAGATTTTTGTCATCAAACGCTACGACCGCGACAAGGGCGAAGTAGAAACCGTGGTTTCCGGTCCTGGTGGTGCCTGTCGGCCACAAATTTCTCATGATGGCAAAAAACTGGCTTACGTACGTCGCATTCGCACCGAATCGGTGCTTTTTGTACACGACCTGGAGACCGGACAACACTTTCCAATCTTTAAAGGGTTGAGCAAGGACCAACAGGAAGCCTGGTCAATATTTGGAGTATATACAGGTTTTGACTGGACCCCCAATGATAAACACATCATCATCTGGGGCGAGGGCAAGATCAATAAGGTGGATGCCAAAAGTGGTGATTCCAGTGTGATTCCTTTTGAGGTGGAAGCCAAACACCAATTGGCGGAAGCCCTGCATTTCGAAAATAAGGCCTACGATGATGAGGTAGCCGTTCAGGTGATTCGCCATGCGGTCACCTCTCCGGATGAGAAAATGCTGGTGTTTAATGCGGTAGGTTATCTATGGAAAAAGCAATTGCCCGATGGTAAACCAGAGCGCCTGACCGGAGATGCTCATCTGGAATTTGAACCGGCGTTTTCTGCGGACGGCAAAGAAATAGTCTATGTCACCTGGGACGATGAAGATATGGGAGCGATCTGGAAACTCAATCTCGCTTCCGGCAGTAAGGTGAAACTTACCCCGGAAAAAGGTATTTATCGTACCCCATCATTTTCTCCGGATGGCAAGATGCTGGTTTACCGCAAAGACGGGGGCAATCAGCACCAGGGGTACACCTATTGTGAAGAGCCGGGTATCTACGTGATGCCTGCCAAGGCTGGCAAAGCCGAACTGGTCACTGCCGATGGAGAATATCCTGTCTTTTCGGTCAATGGCGATCGTGTGTTTTTCCAGCGTGGCGGTTTCCTGTTTGGTAGTCTCACCAAATCGTATCACAGCGCCAAGCTGGATGGCAGCGATGAAAAAAAGTTGTTTGATGCCAAATACGCCCAACGTTTTGCGCCAAGCCCCGACAATAAATGGGTGGCGTGGTCAGAGCTATACAAAGTATACATAGCTCCGCTTCCGCAAACGGGACAATCGGTTGGCCTTTCGGCAAAAACGAAAGCTGTTCCAGTAGCCCAGGTGGCTCGTGATGAAGGTATCAACATTCACTGGTCATCGGATAGCAAAAAACTGTTCTGGACGCTGGGTAATGAATATTTCTCAGATGAATTGATGAACCGATTCAAGTTTTTGGAAGGAGCTGTCGACAGCATTCCCCCGATGGACAGTACGGGCTTAAAAATCAACTTGATGCTGAAGGCTGATAAACCTGAAGGTGGCGTTGCCTTCACCAATGCGCGCATCATTACCATGAAGGGCGATCAGGTCATTCAAAAGGGAACCGTACTGGTGGAAGGCAATGTGATCAAAGGTGTAGGCAAGGTGAGTATTCCGAAAGGATATAAAGTGATCGACTGCGCCGGAAAAACCATTATGCCGGGTATCGTTGATGTACACGGCCACCTGGGCAACTTCCGTTATGGCATAAGCCCACAAAAACAATGGGAATATTACGCCAACCTCGCTTACGGTGTCACCACTGCCCACGATCCCTCTTCCAACTCCGAGATGATCTTTAGCCAGTCGGAAATGATCAAGACCGGAAATATGGTAGGGCCAAGATTGTTCTCCACCGGAACCATCCTCTACGGAGCAGATGGTGACTTCAAGGCGGTGATCAACAGCCTGGATGATGCCCGTTCAGCATTGCGGCGTACCAAGGCTTACGGGGCTTTTTCAGTGAAGAGCTACAACCAACCCCGCCGGGAGCAACGCCAGCAAGTGATTAAGGCGGCTCGTGAATTGGGGCTGCTCGTGGTACCCGAAGGAGGTTCCTTCTTTTACCACAATATGAGCATGGTGGCTGATGGGCATACCGGTGTGGAACACAATATTCCCGTGGCTCCCCTTTATGATGACGTGATCAAGTTTTGGTCGAATACCAAAACGCACAATACGCCGACCCTCATCGTGAATTACGGCAGCGTAAATGGCGAATATTACTGGTATCAGCACACCAATGTGTGGGAAAAAGAACGACTGCTGAGCTTTACTCCGCGGTCTATCATCGATAGTCGCGCTCGTCACCGTACCATGATTCCGGAAGAGGAATACGAGAATGGACACATTTTGACTTCTAAGTCACTAAAAAAACTTTCGGATGCCGGCGTGAAGATTAATCTGGGGGCTCATGGCCAATTGCAGGGATTGGGCGCACACTGGGAGTTGTGGATGTTACAACAGGGTGGCATGAGCAATCTGGAGGCCCTGAAATGTGCAACGATCAACGGCGCCGTATACCTGGGGATGGACAAACAAATTGGCTCTATCGAAGAAGGAAAACTGGCGGATTTGATCGTTTTGGATAAAAATCCAATTGAAAATATTCGCAATTCAGAGTCTGTGCGCTACACCATGGTCAATGGCCGTCTTTACGACTCCGCAACAATGAATGAGGTAGGCAATTATGACAAGAAACGCACCGAGTTCTATTTTGAACAGGAGGGTAGTGGCAACGCTTTCCCCTTGAATACGGATACCAACAGTTTTATGCCAACGCAGTGTAGCTGTCGTCGTTAGAAGACTGGTTGCCAAAAAAAGAAAGCCATGGAAAGGTACTGCCTTCCCATGGCTTTTTTTTATGAAGATGATTACTGAATTTTCAGGTCAAACTCATTGCTCCACTCATCAGTGGTGATTTTGAATTGATAGTCACCTGCCTCGATGTCGTCATCCAGTGTAATTTCTGCTTCGGTACCATCGCTGTTTACAGTGATGTCGGAAACCGTATTCGTATAGCCACTTTTGGTAATCCAAACGGTAGGATCATAAACGGACAATCCGGTTTTGTTCAGAAAGTTGACGCCTTCAATTGTCAGGGTGCCACCTACTGGAATTTCCAGTGAACTAATGTTCAGAATGACCGGTCTTTCCTTGATGGTAATCGTAATCGGACCGCTGCTGGTTTCAGTTACGGCATCGATACCATTTTCTATGGCCAGACTGTAGTCACCCGCTTCCAGGTCAAGTGGTACAAAAGCGATGATTTTACTTCCGGAGCACTCATCAACTGTAAGGTCGGTAGACTGGTTGTCTTTGGTCAGAAAAACTTTGTTGTCAGCACAATTGCTGCTGAATCCACTTCCGCGAATTTCCAACTCTCCATAAATGTATGCGCTGGAAGGAATGCTGGTCAGGCTTAAAGGACCGGCAGGTGATTCGTCGTCTTCAACGGTAAGGGTACAAGAAGCTACCAGGATTACGGAAAGGATTACTGAAAGATACTTGAAAAGGTACATGGTTTTTAAATTTTGAAGTGTGATAATTTGTGTTTCTGTCCCTTCATTGTCTCACCAGGAAAAAGGTAATCAACTTGATTAAAAAAAGTTTGGAATTCTTTTCTGAAGCAGCTCCTTTCTTAGTCTACTCCCTTGTAAAAGCCTGAAAAACAAGATTCTTCATGCTTTCTGCAACAAAATTTAAAACATACGCGACTAAAATAAAAACGGAAAATAGGAAGGCTAAATACCTTTGGATTGTCATTCAGAAGCAGGGACAAGCCTGGCTTTTGGGGAATTAATTAAACTCAAAATTTACTGACAAAAAACACCATCATGAGAAAAGTATTAAAGATTATCGGAATGGTATTGGGCGGTATTGTGGTCCTCCTTGCCATTGGTGCTACCGTGATTAACGTAAAAGGCATTCCCACTTATGAAGCCAAAGACCCCACTTTCATTGTCGACTCGGATAGTATGCGTCTGGAGCGCGGCCAAAAGCTGGTCAGCATGGTTTGTGCCCAGTGCCACATGGGGAAAGATTCCCGCATCCTTGAAGGAGGCAGCATGGACGATGCCGGCGAGGCTTTTGGAAAGATCTACATTGCTAATCTAACCCATCCCACCAAAGGTGTAGCCAGCTATACCGATGGGGAATTGGCTTACCTGCTGCGTACGGGCATTAAGCGCACCGGTGAGTATGCTCCACCGTGGATGCCCAAATTTCCACACATGGCTGATGAAGATATGCGTGATATCATCGCCTTCCTGCGCTCGGATCATCCATGGATGACTCCATCTGACAAGGAGGTGCCTCCCTCTGATCCCAGCTTTTTGGCGAAAGCCTTGTGTAATTTTGCATTCAAACCCTTCCCTTATCCGGAAGAAGAAATCGGCAAGCCGACCCTGGCCGATAAGGTGGCATACGGCGAGTACATTGCCAATGAGGTGTACCAGTGTTTTAGCTGTCACTCGGCCAGTTTCCCTACCAATGATGACTTTACACCTGCCAATTCCGAAGGATTTTACGGTGGTGGCAATGAAATGGCCGATTTGGATGGTAATCCTATCAAGTCAGCCAACCTCACCATGCACAAAACGGGTATTGCTCATTATACAGAAGCTGACTTCATCAAAGCAGTGAAGTGGGGTACACGGCCCAATGGCGATCCGATCAGTGCACCCATGTTGAAGTTCTCGGGACTGGATGACGAAGAAGTGGCCGCCATCTTTGCCTACCTGCAAACCTTGCCCAAGATCGAAAACCAAGTGGAATAAAAAGGTAATGACAAAGATGAATGGAGGTACCATGGCCACGACTACCTCAACTGGGAACCGTTGTGGCCATCGGTACTTTTACTCCTCCGGGTCAACACTGTCATTGACGTCACCGGATTTCAGCGCCACAAAATTGAGCGTTTGCGCTCCACTCAGCGCGCCAATAGTGATCTCCTGCGGGACGTTTTCGTCAAACGGGTCCACAGGATTGTTGAATACATAATCCTCGGGGATAAACTGCCAGGAAGGCGCTCCGTCAAAAGAATTGGCTGTACCCAATATCACCTTACGTATCTTGATGGCATCCACCGTGCTAATGCTACCGGAGAGATTGACGTCGGCGGCAATCAATTTATACGGACTGCTCAATTGGTCAATATTCAGGATGTTTTTTTGAATGCGAATGAGGTCCTGGGTCGAAACGCCATTGCCATAATTGACATCCTTTGTAGGCACTACGCTGTAGGTGCCGCCATCGGTCAGGTTATCGAAGTGGTATTGGCCATCCGTGCCAGTCGTATCATACAAGAGGCCTTCAGGGCCGTCCAGTTGTATAATCACATTCAGTACTGGCTCACCTGTTTCCGTAAGGATAAGTCCTTCAATGGCGGTATCACCGGCGGGATTCATGCCATCAAGCGTATCCACTCCGGTAGCCAGCGGGTCCAGCCAGTCAACCAACGAGGTGGCGGGAGTATTGCCGCCGGTCCAGGACAGAGAAAAGCGGCCAAAGTAGCCAAAATTAGCACCTTCGCAGTTATTGGTTCCTCCGTTGAGTTGCCCTACGATCCAACCATCTTCATCAAACAGGGCGCAACCCGAAGAGCCTACTTCAAAGGTGCCATTGCTGAAATTGACCCGGAAATGGTGATTGGCCGGAGTGGTAACGCCATTGTTCCAGTTGATGGTGGTATTCTGGATGGTTGCGGTTTGGGTGGCATTGGTAAACTTCTTGATATCACCTACCGGATGGTGAAACATGCTGGATTGTATTGGCGCTTCGTTGCGGCGATTCCAGCCGTTGTAATAAACGTTATAATTGCCGGGAATGGCTTCGTTGAGCTCCAGCAAAATGAAGTCGCTCTGTTGCCGTCCGGCCCGGTAGGTACTGCCCAATATGGAATTAAAGGCCGGTTCTTGCACCGGGTTATCACAGTCATCACTTTCGTAATTAAAATCGAAGCGATACATGTCCCAAAGCGGGGTATAACCGTCCTGGCAATGGAAGGCGCTCAGTAAATATGGGGTGCCATCATTGGCCGTATTGTTGATCAAACTGCCCGAGCAATACCCCATGCCTTCCTGCACCACTACAATGATGCGGCAAACACCGCGCTGTTGATCCCGGCGATCGTCACCCAGTGGACAGTTGGCATTGATATGGCAGTCCAGGGAAGCGCCAAAGCCAAAGTCGTTCAGCAGGCTTTTACCTTCGGCATAATTTTCGGAATGGTAGGCATAATCGACCCGGAAAATGCGGAAGTTTCCCTGACCACGAACGGCCGCCGGTTCGAAGTATTCCAAAACAAAGGCATCCCCTTCAATCAGTCCAGTCATAAAATGACCGGAAGGCTTGTTGTTTTTGTGGGTATAAGCGCCCAGCAACTGCTGATGATCCGGGCTGTACATGTACAGTCGGCCTCCCACCGGCAAATGAAAGTCCTCATAAAGCGCCGCCAATGCCAGAGCCCCATCTGCCTGAATGTTAATGCGCCAGATGCGGTTACCATTTTCCAGTTCGGTCCATTCTCCCTGTTGATCGGGGGTGATGTTAGTGTGAATCGGAGCGGCAAAACGGCGATTGGGACCGCGTTCATCCTCAGCTTTGAGCTGGGCTAAATCTGGACTCTTTAATTGGTAAACAGGAGCAGGTTGGGTAAAAGCTTTTTGGTAATGGGTAAAGCTAAGTGGCTGACCACCGGCACTAATTTGTGCGTGCAAGGGCAGGCAATACCACATGCTAAAAAATAGCAATAGTTTGTAATCGATTCTCATGGGATAGCATTTTTTGCTTACGCAAATACAAAGATAAGCTTTCTATCCCAAATTGCTGTGCCTGCTCACGCTGACTTTCACAGTGCTATTCCTGCCGAATCACTCTCTGCACCAATCGCGCTCCCTCTTCCGAAATCAATTCTACAAAATACATGCCTTGTGGCAAATGGGCTAATTGTAGCCTGGTGGATTCTTCTTGTGAATGAAAGACGCGGAGTCCATTAGTGTTATAGACATTGATTCGATCAATATTCGTTTGTTGAAGCTTTTCGATGTGTACAGTTTCCTTAAATACCGTAGGGTAGACTGCAACCACCCCTTCAAGTGAAGGCTGATCGGTGGCAATAATCAAAAACTCCAGTGCATCACAATCGAGGATGGCCGGATTGTATTCAAAATCCTCATAGGAATAACACATAAAATTCCAGCGGTCGGAGTCAATGGCGCATTCGAAAGCCCGGTGGATAAAAAAGTAGCAAAAACCTCCGGCAGTTGGTGCGGTGCTTGAGGTAATATTTGTCAGGCCGATGCCTTCAATAATGCGAAAATCAGCACCTTCCAGAAATTCTGCCGATGAAGCATGAATAATTTGATAGCGTCTGAGTTGTCCTTCCACATCCGTGGTCCCCGTTTCTATGATTTCGTAGGATTCACCTTCACAGCTGTTGATCAACGGTATTTCTGCCCCCACTTCAGCCGAAAAGTCATACAAGAGTACATCACCCAACAATGAGTCGCGGTAATAAACCTGATCATTGACTTCATAAACGGGGATGTTCCGATTAAGCTCTACCGGCGGTTGGGTAGGGTACTGGTAGTTGATTGTTAATCGGCGGAGGTGCAAGTTTTTGTAAACCTGACCTTCAATCATGGTATCTCCTTCTACAATCAATTCTTCAAAGCCGTAAATCGGCCCAAATACAACGTATTCATATTGCCATCGTTGCCCATCGGCAAACCAGGTTTGGGCGCTAAGGTTGAGAGCAAACAGGGAGAGCGCGAGCAGTAAAAAATGCTTTGTCATATTAAAGGGTTTATAGGTTAGTTCCCTAAATGGGGAAAAGGTCACTGTTTTACTAAAGTTTTGGAAAAATATTGTCCTTCACTCGTAGTCAAAATCAAGTGGTAATTGCCTCCTGGCAATTGATTTAAATTGAGCACTTCGAGGTCTTCCTGAGTTTGATAAACCAACTTCCCCTCCGTAGAAAATAGTTGAATCTGTTTGAGTTGAATCGCTTGCTTTTTCTCTATGTAAACCGTACTTGTAGAAACGGTAGGATAGATCGAAATGTAGTTGTTTAGTGCCGGCTCTGTATTGGAATTGATAAAGTTAGCGATAGGATTGCAATCTTCGCCGTTATCAGGATATTGTAAAGAGTCGGTTTGATGACATCGAAAATACCACGAATCCGTATCAAAATAACAGAGTAAGGCCTGGTTGAGAAAGAAATAGTTGTTAATAGCCCCAACACCTTCTACAATTTTGAAGGTGTCACTGGGGTAAAACTCGGGAATGCTCACCGCTATTCGCTGAAAACGCCGGTCTTCTCCGGCAAAATCTTCGATTCCGGTTTCCACAATTTCATATTGCTCATCGCAGTCATTGCCAATGGGAATTTGATCACCCACCTGAGCTGAAAAGTCGTAAAGCAAAACTTCGCCGTAGCCAAAAGTTTCATCTATGTAAAACACCTTCTCGTTTTCTTCATAAACCAGGATATCCACCTCCCAAATCTCTGCCGGATCATTTGGATATTGATAATATCGATAGGCTCTATTGAGGTGCATGATCTGATAGAGCTGATTATCAATAATGGTGTCGCCGGTAATGGTCAGTTCTTCAAAACCATGATTTGACCAGGCGCTGTAAAGATAGGCCCAATGATCATTTTGTTGGAACCAGGTTTGTGCATAAAGGCCGGAATACATGAATAAAAGGAGAAGGAGCGTGAGTTGGTTTTTCATACTTTCAAGGGTTTTTAGATGCATTTAAAATACCCAAAATGCAGATGAGATGTTTGGGTAAGAACCGTTTTGTCAGCTGCATTGCCCCGTATTTGCCGGGCATTGTCAGGCGTATTACAAACGAAAAATGCTTGTGCAGCGCAAAGTCTACACAAGCATTTTTCTCCGGAAAGGAACCAGGTTTTACAATCCCAATACTGATTTCCCTTGTTCAAATACAATATCCACCGGAATATTGGCTTCCGCCAAACGGTCGAGGTCGGCCTGGAGTTGGGTGCCGATGATGCCATTGGTTTTTACCAGGTCAGCTACGCCGTCGTAATCACCATCTCCCTGTAAGGTGAGAATTTTGGTTGACAGTGCGGTCATGGCTTCCTCCAGCTTGTCAAAGTTGACACTGTAGGTACCCGTAGCCTCATCGCGGGTGAAAGCGCCAAAGTCCTGGAAGAAGTTAAAGCGAATCATATTGGCCTTTCCATGGGCACTGGACGCTCCAAAGCGTACCGAGCGGAAAATACCGGCCATAAAGGTCACGTAGAAGTCTTTTAAGTCACCAGTCAGCTCTCCCTTTTCGTATAGCTGCTTGATCATATACAAGCCTAGAATATCGGCCTTGCCTTCTTCCAGCGCACTGCTCAACTCCTTCAGGTTTTCCCGAACCGTTCCCTTGCCATTGATGGTGTTTTTGATGCCCAGGCCGTGTGCCACTTCGTGAAACATGGTATTGCTGAAAAAGGCATCAAAGGTGATGTGCTGGCGCTGGTCCTCGGCAATCAGCTCCTTGGAAATGGGCACCAGGATTTTATCAAACTTGGCGCGCATGGCGTTTTTCAACTGAAGTCGACGTGTGCCCTTTTGCAATTGCACTTCTTCATCATTCGGCAAGTTGATGGCAATGGTTTTACTTCCGGCATTACAGTCGCCGGCGTAATACACCACATCGTAGGCGTTGAGATCGGCATCAGAGCCGGGCTTTTCGCGCTTATATTCGGCTGGAACGGGAAGTCCAGTTTGTAATTCAGGTAAAAAAGCGGCGTATTTTGCTAACCGCTCACTCCAGTCCATGTCCTTGATCAGCACGTAGCATTCGTGAGCGGCTTTGTAGCCAAATAGTTGATCCTCGTAAGTCTCAATTGGACCGATCACCACGTCAATTGGATTGGTTTTGGCATCCATCCAGGCCAGATCGCTGGGTTGGTAATCATCATCCAGCAGGGCCTGGGCGCGCAATTCCAGATACTTCTTAAAACCGGCATTTTCCGCCAGCGCAGCAGCTTCCTTCAAGAGGTCCGAAGCTTTGCTCACCTGCTCGGTAAACATCTCGTGGTACGGTACTGTCATCAGTTGACCATCTTCGCCACGGCGCAAAAAGGTATACAAGCCGTCCTTGTCATTCAGCTCCGCAGTATTAAATTCTTCCTTAGTCATATCGGTAGGGTAGAAGTTGGCGCCCGCTGGTTTGGCACCGACACCTTCAACGAAGGGCGCATTGCCATCCAACCGGTCCCAGGGGCCGTAGTTGATACGCACAAACTCCCTGGTATCAGCATCATCAATACTGGCGAGCAGGGCATCCTTATCACCGTAGGCTTCGTACCAAAACAGCTCATTCATGATTTCTCCGGCATCAATCAGTTTAGCCACCATCTGCCGTTGACCATCCGAAAGATGACTCAAATCGGCGGTGAGCTTTACCGGTACATATTTGGCCAGGTTCGCTTCCATTTCTGACAGTTCAGGTTGTGCTTCCGTATCAGTTTCGGCAGCATCTTTGGGCGCTTCGGAGCAGGCGAAGGTCAGGCTCAAAAGCATCACAGCTATGAAGAGGTTAAGTATTTTTTGCATGGATGGATTTATTTTTAAATTAGCATTGCAGCAAAATCATAATTTAATTGCAGTTCCCATTAGAATTCCACTTCCACCTCCATTTCCTCTTCACCTCTTTTGATCACGACTTTTGTCTTGTCACCGGCATTAAACTTGCTCAGTCCTTCCATATAGGAGTACATATCGGTCACTTCCACATCACCCATACGGATCACGACGTCGCCGTCTTTTATGCCGGCTTTATCGGCGGTACGGCCCTCAATGACGCCATCAATGCGCATGCCTTCGCCCTGGTAGACGTAGTCGGGCATTACGCCTAAGGTTACTTTAAAACGTGCGGCCTTCTTTCCCTGATCTTCGTCTTTGGTTTTGCTGAATTCCAGTTTGCCTGCCTTATTCAGCTTTTCAATGATGGCAAAGAGGAAGTCACTCACTTCCACAATACCGGTAAAATTGACCAAAGCCGCATCATCAACAGGCTTGTGGTAATCTCCATGCTGACCGGTGAAAAAGTGCAATACCGGAATGTCCTTCAAATAAAAAGAAGTATGATCGGATGGTCCGATGCCTGAGTCGGTAGTTTTGGTCTGGATGTTGGCCACTTTGATCTCGGATAGAATCTCTTTCCATACCGGAGAGGTACCTGCACCGTTAATCGCCAACACTTTTTCTTCATTGAGGCGGCCTACCATGTCCATGTTGAGCATGTAGTTCACGGTTTCAAGGTCAATAGTCGGTGCATTGACGTAGTTTTTGGAACCAAACAGCCCCAATTCTTCTCCAGAGAACCCGATGAAGAGGTAGTTGTTCTTCTTTAGTTTGCTATTTGCTAGTCTGTCGGCAAGCAGAATCATCGCTGCCACTCCACTGGCATTATCATCAGCACCATTGTGGATGGCGGGCTCACCGGCATGCAATGATCCCATAATTCCATACCCCAGGTGGTCGTAATGGGCTCCGATGACAACGGTGGTCTTGGCACCATTATCCAGAAAACCAACCACATTTCGTCCGGTACGGGGTTCGCCTTTGGCGACGTGTGGATTGTCCTTGTAGTCAAAGTCAAATTCCTGATACCAGGTACCATTTTTACCCATTGGCTTTAAGCCAACTTCCTCAAAACGATAGGCGATATATTCGGCGGCTTTCATTTCACCGGGTTTGCCGGTTTCTCTTCCTTCCAGGTAGTCAGAAGCGAGATAAACCACATCAGTTTTTACACTCATCAGCTCTTTATTCATTTGGGCATTGCCGTAAGGCAAAACCAAGAGGAAAAAAGCAGAGAGGCTCAACATTATTCTGGATTGCATAAGCTTTTGAATTTTTAGTGAAGGTGCAAATTTCGTGAAAACAATCGGTTTTGCCAACAACAGTTAGTCTTGTAGCGGCACTGGCTCCGGATTGGCCCAGGGTACGGTGGGCGATTGATAATAATTGATATCCATTGCTTCAAATCGTGCCTGCTGATAGCCCAGGCGAACTTTATAATTCTCCCAGTCTCTCGGTGTTAGCGACCAGGCAATCTCCGCCACGCCCGGTAGTCTTGGAAAGATCATGTATTCAATCTCCTCCAAATTGGTAATCGTCTCGCTCCAGAGGGGCGCTTCGATGCCCAAAATGTCCTCTTTACTTACGCCATCGACCATCGTGGCCGGATCCCAGATGTAGCTGCTGTCGACCTCAATGTAGGCCGCCCAGTGCAGCCCCAGATGGGTGGTCGAATCGTATTGCATATCCAGGTAAATACGGGTAGCGGGCGACATGATGACCTTCGCTCCCTTTTCGACGGCTTTTTTGGCGTTGTCGGCTTTCGCCCAAAACTGTGCCACCGAACCGGGTTTCAGATCTGCCTCCGTCACCTCATCCCAGCCGATCATGGTCTTGCCGTGGGCCTGGACGATATCCTGCACGCGATTGATGAACGGAATGTAGTCCTCTAATGCGGTCACGTGTGACTCATCTCCGCCGATGTGGATATAAGGGCCGGGAGTCAGGGCGGCCAGTTCAGTAATGACGTCATCCACAAACTCGTAAACAATTTCTTTGGAGGTACACAAGGTACTAAAGCCAACCTCCGTACCGGTATACAGATCAGGGGCTTTTCCGCTGCAGTTCAGCTCCGGGTAAGATGCCAGCGCGGCATTGGTATGCCCCGGCATATCAATTTCCGGCACGACGGTAATGTAGCGGTCTTGTGCATATTTGATCAAATCGCTGTACTGCTCCTGGGTGTAATAACCGCCTTCGCCGCCGCCCACCTCGGTACTGCCACCGTGCTCGGTCAAATTGGGCCACGATTTGATTTCAATGCGCCAACCCTGATCATCGGAAAGGTGCAGGTGCAGGAAATTCATTTTATACATTGCGATGTAGTCAATAAAACGTTTGACCTCATCTACCCCAAAAAAGTGACGGGATACGTCGAGCATTGCGCCCCGGTAGGCATAGCCCGGATAATCGCGGATAGTACCGCTGGCAATTTCCCAGGGGCCTTCCTGAACGGTCGATTTTTCGATGCGGGCGGGCAACAATTGTCGGATGGTTTGGATGCCCCGGAACAATCCGGCTGGCTGATTGGCCATCAGTTTGATATTGTCTTCGCTGATCAACAGTTCATAGCCTTCATCACCCAATTGTTCATTTCCTTCCGTTAGGAAAAGGGAGATTTGTCCCTCACCGTCCGTCTGGACGGTTACCGGAAAACCCGTGGCCGGACTCAGGAGGTCACTTAGATATTGGCCAAGCTTCTGCACTTCTGCATTGTCATCCGGAACGGCGATGGTCGTTTGTGCCGAAAGGGCAAAGGAACTTCCGGTAGCCGTCACGGAGACGGGTTGCGGAATGAGGTGTTCCTGCCCCAGGTCTTTAGGCGTGGGCGGTGGTGCCGTTTCACAAGAGTAAAGGGTGATAACGGCAAGTAGGTAAATTAAAAGACTCAATGTTTTGTTGTGCATTCTTCAGGTATTTACAGGAGGAAATATTTTGGGGCGACAAGTTAAGTAATCCCCTCATTTTGCACGAGGCAAAGCCAGCGAAAATGCAATTTTTCGTGCTATGAGCCGTTTATCCCTTCCTTCTTTCAAGATAATTTCCGAAATTAACCAGCTTGATTAGAAAACCCTTCAATTATCAAATTTTTAGCGATGTACAACTTCAAACCCTCCAAAAAACTATTGGTCAGCTGTTTTTTTATTGGCCTTTCGGCAATGTTATTTGCGCAAGCAAAAAAAGGAATAAAATTACTGGAAAAGGACCGATATGAAGAGGCTAAAACCGAACTCCTGCAAAGCCTCAATGACGAAAGAGAACGCCCTGTCGGACTATTTGGCTTAGCGCAACTGTACCTGAAACCTGGTTTCCCCGGCTACGAACCAGATTCGGCGATCAGCTACATTACTCAGGCTGATGAGGCATACCGGGCCCTGGGCTACAAGGACAAAAACAAGATTCAAAAGGACGCCAACATCAGTCTGTTTCGGAAATTTAAAAAGGAAATTGTAGAAAAAGCGCTGCAAAGAGCAGAAGAGGAAGGTACGGTTGAGGCTTATCAGCATTTTCTGGATTTTTATCCAAAACCAGGGTATCGAAATGAAAGTGAAGCCACCAAAAGAAGAAACGAACTGGCTTATGAAGCGGCTCAGGAGGAAGGTACCTGGCAGGCATGGGCCAAATTGATTGATGAACACGGGGCAAGCCTGGCCGAGAAAAATCCAAAGTTGGATAGAAGGGCCGATATGGCACTTTTTGAAGGGTATCTGGCCGAACGCGGACTGGAAGCTTATGATTCCTTTGCGGTACGGTATCCAAAAAATGTATACGTGCGAGATAGCCTGATGTCTCAGTTTTTAATCCTCGCAGAGTCGGATAAACCTGCTGATTATGAACAATTTATTGCTGCTAATGAAGGTAGCCCGTTTGTTTCTCTGGCCATGGATAGCCTGGCCAGTAAACTGATCCAGTACGGTGATGAGAAAGCGTTGCTGACCTTTATCAATTCCCACCCGGATCACAGCCGGATGAACGAGTTGAGGCGGGCACATTACCGCACCTACATCAGTACAAAGCATACGCTGGAAGCTGTTGAAAATTACCAAAGACGGTATCCTGATTATCCCTATCCGGAGGAATTGGCCGCCGATTACGACAAGTATAAGGCGCAGAAATTTGCAACCCTGTTGGAAAGCCAGGAATTGACCAAGGTAAAGTCATTTATCGCGGATAATGATAATTATCCGGAAATCACTCGTTTGTGGAGTCACTACTACAGTTTATACAAGGAAAAGAACCCGGAACCCGAGGCGATTGATCGTTTTATTCGGGAAAACCCTGATTTTCCGTTTCGTGACAGGATTGAAGCGGATAAGCTTGTAGCCCAAAGAGAAATGGAAGAACACGACTTTCTTGAACTAAAAGATAGTCGGGAGGTGAAGGCTTTTTATGATTATCTCGCAGAATATCCGGAAGGTGAGCATCGGGAAGATGTTGTGGCAGCGCTGGGGGAAGTGCTGGCAGAATCCGACAGCAAGTTCTACCTGCGAAAGTACCTCAAAGAGTTTCCGGAATCGGATAAGCGGACGGAGTTGATAGGCCAGCTATATGAGTTGATTTCAGCCGATCCGAATTTGCGGGAGATTGTCGACTTCCAAAAAGACTTTCCGGAATATCCTTATCAGGAGCGCATTGAGCGCGATAAGGAAAAAGCCATGACCAGCTTTTCCCAATTGGGGACCTATGAGGAGGATAAAAGAGGTATTTACGAGGCATTTATTCAAAATAAGGCCCCTGGTAAGGAAGCCATGAAAGCTTTGCGCGAAATGTTAAAAGACGACTTAAAAAACCGCCGATGGGAAGAAGCCGGAGAAAAGATATCAGTATTCAAGCCCTATTTTGGTACGGATGCCGGTTTTGAGGAATTACACAACGTGCTAACTGCCCCTGATCAGGGAATTACCGCGAAAGACATGGGACCTGGTATCAATTCGAATGATCGGGAAGAATATGCCTCCACCATGTCGGCCGATGGCAAACTACTCTACTTTTGCCGCAATTTGGGGGGCATTTTTAAAGCAAACGAGGACATCTACATTTCCCGCAAGGTGAATGGTCAGTGGCTGGAAGCCAAACCGATCGATGAATTGAATACCAAAGGCAATGAAGCTCCGGAGGGTATTTCTGCCGATGGCAATCAAATGATCATCTTTCAAAATGGAAAGCTTTGTAAGATCGAGAAAACCACCCAGGGTTGGTCTGATCCGGTAGCATTGCCAAAGACCATTAATCGCAGTGACTGGCAGGCCGATGCTCGCATCACTGCCGATGGTAAAGCCATCCTTTTCTCTTCGGGAACCAACTGGGGGCAGAAGGACATTTATGTTTCTGAATTGCAACCTGATGGGAAATGGGGACCAGCCATGGGGCTGGGGCCAACAATCAATACCGATGGAACCGATCGTTCCGCTTTTTTACACCCGGATATGAAGACCATGTATTTTAGTTCGGATGGCCGCAATGGTTTGGGAGGGCTGGATATTTACGTAAGTAAACGCCTGGATGACACTTGGACCAACTGGAGTGAACCGATCAATATGGGCACAGCGATCAATACCGCTGATAACGACTGGGGATTTAAGGTGACCACCGAAGGTGACTCCGCCTATTATGCGGTGGAAGGGGCAAGCAATACCAGTGATATTTACATTGTCAAAGTGCCGGAAATATACCAGCCGCAGCGAGTGGCAACAATTTCCGGAACGATCCTTGGCATGGATGGAAAACCGGTACAGGCAGAGATCGAATGGATCGATTTGATGAGTGGCGAGGTGGTACAGATCACAAAAAATGATCCGGAATCCGGTGAATTTTTTGCCACCTTACCCGATGATGGGAAGTTTGGATACAGCATTCGCAAGGAGGGCTTTTTCCCCCTTTCGGGAAATATTGATGTAGGAGATGGCGACAACAAATTTGAACTTGACAAGGAAATGACACTGGCGAGTGTGGAGGAGATGAAGGAAAAAGAAATCAAAATTCCGCTGAATAACCTCTTTTTCGAAACAGCCAGTTTTGAAATTGAAGCAACCTCTTTTCCACAGCTGGACCGGCTAGTGAAATGGATCAAGGAAAATAACCTTGCGATTGAAATTCAGGGACATACTGATAATGTAGGCGCGGATGATGCCAATCAGCAGCTTTCGCAAAATAGAGCTAATGCGGTGCGCCAATACCTCATCGAGAAAGGTGTAGCTGAAGACAAGGTGGCGGCGGTGGGCTATGGTGAAAATAAACCGGTAGCCAGCAACGATACCGATGCAGGCAGGGCACAAAACCGAAGAGTAGAAATTCAGTTGAAGTGATAGGCTTGGAAGAAATGTAGGGGTTCGATCCCTATATTTCTTCCAACTACCTAAGCATATCTTCTACGTCAACCACTTCATGATATATACCAACGCGATACTGACCACCAGTCCAAAGAATACCTTGGCGAGGTCCATACCGACCATACGCAAGGTTTTGGCATTCATTTTCTTCTCCAGACGGAAGCGCAAAGCAATTTCCCGACCGGCCAGCAAACCGATGAATACCCAGGTGGTACTCATGGGGATGTTGTTGAGTTCTTTGAAGTAGAGCAGCACCATGCCATAGGTGAAGTCGATGATGGTAGCGGAGCGAATGTCGACGGTATTGGTTTTAGCCTTTACAATTTCCTGAATGGAACCACCCCGGCCGTAAAAAATGTAGGCCAACAGTCCGAGCAGAATAGCCAGCGAAATAAAGATGCTGGTCGCGGAAAGCGAACGAGGCAGATACACAAAAATATTGGCAAAATCCTGGATAAGCCACTGCGACCACAAAAAGCCAGTGGAGCCCCATTGCAGGACGGTCCAGATTTGTTTTTCATTTTTCTTGATGGGATTGTCAATAAAACGCTTTTCGACAATCTTGGTGATGATCAGGTAAATGATAATGGCTACTGCAAAGGCCAGGAGATAGCCCTGCACGGATTTGTACACCATATCATCCAGATTCTTCGGGTTGAAGAAGGTCAAAATCAGGAAAGAGGTGCTCACCGGAATACCCGTTCGGGTCAGAAACATCAGGGTAATTGGTGGTAGGAGGTAGGGCCAGCCAAAACTTGCAGGCATCGGATATTTACTCAATCTTCCGTAGGATACATCTCCACTGTAGTGGTACCAGCCATAGAGCAGTGTAAAGGACAGAATGCTCCCTGCAAATAACCAGAGAATGTACCAGGGACGATCTTCGTTAGAACTCAAAAATGTACCCAGGGTTTGAATACTATCATTACCGACTACTGAATAACCGGCCATGATGAACCCGAGCCACATAATAATCAATGAAATATCCATGATTTAGCTGGTCTTGTTTTTTGCGGATTTACTTACCCGGCAGAGGAGAAGCAAATCAGTTTTAATTGGGGCTGCTGTAAAGGTAGTAAAAAATAGAAGGCGGTTAACCATAATGGAAATAACCGCCTTCTGTTGGATTAAAATCCGTAGGAAAGCCCTACGCCAAATTCTGTTCCTCGCTTATACTGTGTATAGATGTAACGCTCACCTTTGTACTCTGAGAAGCGTTCAAAATCAGGATTAAGCAGGTTGATGGCACGCAGCTTCACCTGGAAGTTGCCAAATTTCTTGCTCACAGAAAAGTCGAGCTGTCCCCGGCCTTTTTCAAAGATATCAGGCGTACCTTCTACACCGGTAGCCGACAAACGGTCACCGAAGAAGTTGAAGGCAATAATGGCATCCCAGCCTTTGTCGGCATTGGTGTAGCTTAGGTTGGCATTGGCCACAAATGGCGACTGTCCCTGGAATTCACGTGTTTCGGGGAATTCAGGATCAACGGCGCGGTTTTTAGCCAGTTCCACCGAGTCAAGCGCTACCTCTGAAATGATCAGCGCCAGGTTACCGCTCACGGTAAAGTTTTGCAAAGCTGGAGAGATGAAGTCCAGGCCTTTACGCACTTCCAATTCCAAACCATATAGGTTGGCATCAGCGGTGTTTACCCAGGTAAATTGTGGGTTACCAGCCGGACGGTAGGTACGGACGATTGGATCTTTGAATTGCTTGTAGAAGGCACTTACCGCAGCCATTTCGCCGGGACGCATGTAAATTTCGTAGCGCAGGTCAAGGTTATTGATTCTGGAACGCTGTAGATTTACATTACCAAAAATGAGTGGGTCACCGATGAAGCCGAAGGAAGCAAAAGGTGCAATTTCACGCATATTCGGGCGAGCCAGGGTGTTACTATAGGCGGCACGAATGTTCATATTGTCGTTGAGAGAATAGATCAGATTGACGGCAGGCAACAGGTCCACCTCGTCGATAGATCCTCTAAACAGTTCTGGGTTGGGGTTGAGTTCAGCGGCTGAACTTTCCACGAAGTAGTCAGTTCCTTCCACGCGAGCACCGGCAATCACCTTCAGCGGACTGGCAATCTGGTAAGTCACCATACCGTAAGCCGCCCAAATGTTTGCTTCACCGTCGTAAATGGCGATCGGGCTGGTATCATCACTGATGAACAAGCCGATGGTGTTGCGATCTTCTGTTTGTTCTACAACACCGATATTTCCCTTACCGAAGTAAGCATCGGGGTCGCCGTTGTAAGCCTGGCCCTGAGAACGGAGAATGTTGTAAATGTTTTCTGTAAATTCCCGGGTTTTGGTCCGGTACAAACCACCAAACTTGATCTTGTTGCTATTGCTTTTGCTTTGCAAAAATGGCAGTGTAATGTCTAATTTACCTTCGTAAGAAACATCATTCAAATCGCGGAAGTAGTGACCAGGAGCCAGGTACTGAGAAGTGGCGATGGAGTACAGGTCGCGATCGATGTCATAAGTATTGGCAAAAAAGCGCAAGTCTGGTTCCAACTGTTTGCCCAATACGTAACTTCCGGCCCACTCGATTTTCATATTACCTGCCGCCGGAATCACATGAGAACCGTTGAGTACAACGTCAAACAGTTGTCTTTCCATAAAGCTCAAGGTACGAGACTGGAAAAGGCGATCCGGGCGGGCAATTCCGTAGACGGAATAATCACCCTCCAGAGAACGACCTTCCTGGAAACCCTGGTGGCTGAAAATGGCATAGATGCTGATTTCATTGTTAGGAGAGGGGCGAAGTGAAAGACCGAATAATCCGCCCAGGTCAGATTGCTCTACACTACGTGTATCCAGCATGTCAAAGTCTTCCAACAGCATATCGGAATTGGTACCGGTATTGGTGTAGTTGGCATTGGTCACATTGGCGTAGTGCTGGTAGTTTTTGCCGTAGTTCATGGAGAACAAAACACCTAGTGGAAGATCGTTTTTGCCAAGGTTGAATTGGTTGCCTATATTAAAGGAAAAGCTGTGGTTGAGTGGCGTGCGCTTAGCATCGGGTACCAATTGCTGGTTGAATTCACCAATGGTGGTGTGTAACAATTCTGCTACCTCGTTGTCGCGACGGGCAGCAGTTGCTCCCGAGCGGTCGAGTACATTCAGTTCTTCCAAACGTGGGTTGTTCAGCGCTGATGGTTTGTCCAGATAGCCATCGTTAAAGCCAAATTTAGCCATATCGCCGGCTTCGAAAGTCAAAAAGTCATCGATGAAAGAGCTTTGTGTATTGTAGGTAGTTGAGACGGAAACATTGTAAGTAAAACGCTCCGGTAAGGTCTTGATCTTGATGTCCACAAACCCGCCGGTAAAGTCGCCGGGAAGGTCAGGAGTAAAGGTTTTGGCCGCAATAATGTTGTCCAGCAGGTTACTCGGGATCAAGTCCAGCTGAGCACTGTTGCGGTAAGGATCGATACTCGGAAGGCGCGTACCATTGAGCGAAGTTGAGGAGTAGCGGTCACCCAAACCACGTACGTATACATATTTACCATCTACAATAGTAGTTCCGGTCACTTTAGTCAGGGCGGCTGCGGCGTCACCGGCACCCAGACGGGAGATTTCCTGAGAGGAAATACCGTCCTGAATCTTGTCCGATTTTTTCTGAAGCATCAGAATGGCATTTTCGGACCGTTCGATAATCTTTGCTGTAACAACCACGTCGAGTTCTAGCTCCATGGCCTCGTCTGACAGGGCGACGTCCAGGTAAGTCGTTTCGTTGGCTTTCACTTCAACGTCGCTAACTTTCTTCTCGTTGTAGCCAATGTAGGAAACTGATACTACGTAGGTGCCGGGCTCTACACTGAATTGAAATTTACCATCAAAGTCGGTGGAGGTACCGATGGTGGTGCCATCGATCAAAACGTTTGCACCGATCAAGGTTTCTCCGGAATTTTCATCGATAATTGTCCCGCTGATTGCTCCCTTCTGGGCGTAGACCAGTTGGAGGAATCCCATCATTAAAACTAAGGGCAAGAAAAGCTTTTTCATGGTTGTTACTGATAGTTATGAAAAAAAATCCGGTCTCGGGCAAAAAATTATCACCCGAGACCAATTGACATAAATGATTTTTATAAAAATCGCAAAGCTATTAACATCTGCGAATTAGTTTCTTGTAACAATCAACTTGTGAGTCAAAACAGCGCCTTCTACCTGGAATACCAGGAAGTAAGTACCGTTTGCCAAATCCTGAACAGAGAAGGTGTGCTGGTGCTGACCGGCAACAAACTTCTGGTTGTTCAACACCGTTTTCATTTGACGACCAGCGATATCTACCACTGTCATGTTTACCTCAGCAGAAACCGGTAATTCGAAATTCACGCTAGCTTCGTAGCTGGAAGGGGTAGGAACCGGTGCTTCAAAAGCAATACCGTTAGATTCCTTCACGATATCGTCAGTGCTCACCAGATTGCCGATGTAGCCATACTCGTCCAGAGCGGTCCAGTTCAACAACCACAAGTTGCCGTTTGGATTGAAGGCTCCACGGAAGTCAACATCGTCAAAGAATGCATCACCAACAGTTGCAGCACCGCTGTAAGCAGGACCATACAAGCTTGGACGTGGGTCCAGACCACCATCTGGTTCGCGGCTTACACCGTAAAACAGTGGGTTCTCAGCAGTGTTACCGTCCGCTACCAGCGTAGTAACCAGATCACCACTGTTGGCCAATTCAACACCATCAGTGTCTACCAATCTGGCGAAGTCATTTGGATCATTACCTACGAAGAAGTCCCACCACAAACAGTTGGTGAAAGCCAAATCACCTGACAAAAGGTAACCGTAAGAGTCTACATCACCTGACTTGTCTTCTACTGCCAGACCGATACCAGGATACTCAGAAATGATACTGTTGTAGTACAATCCACCGGCATTGTCACGCAGGATAATTCCGATGTCACCACCGTCGCCATCAGGAGTTGCATCAACACCAGGCCCAATGTAGGTTGCATTGGAAATAGTTGGCTTTGAGAATGGCAGTTGATCGTCAGGGCTGGCACCATCGTGCTCACCACCGCGACCACAAATGTCGGTACCCAGGATGGTAAACCAGTATTGGCCGCGACCTCTCCAACCAAAGTCATAATCGTAGCTATCATCCTTACAGAATGCTACTGATGCGTACCTTACATCAACGGTACCACCAAACCATTCGATACCGTCATCGTCATTGGCAAAGACTTCCACGTATTCGATAGTCGTTCCACTACCAACACCACCAAGGGTCAAACCGTTAATTTCGTCACCATTGCTGATCACGTCACCACCGTGACGGATGGACACGTAGCGGATAATTCCTGAGTTGTCGGTGTCATCAGAACCACCGTAACGTGCACGCTCCTGATCGGCAGGAATACCTTCGATATTGTCGGTTCCGCCAGGACGAGCAACTGTCGCATCACCCAACACAATCAAACCACCCCACAAACCACGGTCGATTGATTCTAGATCGTTAGGATCTTCAACATCATCGATCTCAGCCGTGAAGATAATTGGATTGTCAGGGGCGCCTTCTGCAAAGATTTGTGCACCCACTGTAATGATTAGGGCCGAAGCAGATTCACCAGTAGTAGGTTCTGATTTTCCTTTGATTACTGTTCCAGGCTCAATATTCAAAACACCACCTGCTTCCAGGAATACATACCCATCGAGCAAGTAGCAGTTGTCGTTGGTCCACTCGTAAGTCTGGTTACCCAACAAGTCACCATCTCTGATCACAATAGGGTTGCTACAGTCAGTCGTTTGTGGAGTAGCCAGGTCGCCAAGGTATCCGTACTCATCAAGAGCAGTCCATCCCAACAACCAGTTGTTTTGGTTGCTGAAAGCACCGCGGTAAGTTACCTGATCAAAAAATGGATCAGAAGGGATCACACCACCAGTCAATACGTCGCTGTCGCCATTAGGGCGTGGGTCCAGACCTCCGTTTGGTGTGCGGCTGATACCACCCAGATTGGGTGTGAAAACTTCGTTGCCAGAATTCAAAAGAGTAGAAACCAGGTCGCCACTGTTGGCCAATTCCACACCATCAGTGTCTACCAGTTTCGCAAAATCGTTAGGATCGTTACCTGCGAAAAAGTCCCACCAAACACAGTTGTTGAAGGCCAGGTCACCTGATAGCAGGTAGCCATAAGAGTCAATATCACCTGACTTGTCTTCCACTGCCAAACCGATGCCGGCAAATTCAGTGATGATGCTGTTGTTGTATAATCCACCTGCGTTATCACGCAAAATGATTCCGATGTCGCCACCGTCACCATCAGGAGTGGCATTTACACCAGGTCCGATGTAAGTGGTGTTAAAGATTGTAGGCTTGGAGAAAGGCAGCTGATCATCCGGGGTGGCACCGTCGTGCTCACCACCGCGGCCGCAAATATCTGTATCCAGGATGGTAAACCAGAATTGTCCTTTTCCTCTCCAACCAAAGTCGTAGTCGTAGCTGTCATCCTTACAGAAAGCTACAGAAGCATATTTCACGCTAGCTGTACCACCAAACCACTCGATACCATCGTCGTCATTGGCAAATACCTCAATGTATTCCAGGGTAGTACCGCTACCAACACCACCAAGAGTCAAACCATTGATTTCATCACCATTGCTAATCACATCACCACCGTGACGGATGGAAATGTAACGCAGGGTACCAGAGTTGTCGGTATCATTAGTCCCCCCATAACGGGCACGATCCTGGTCAGCAGGGATACCTTCAATGTTGTCGGTTCCGCCTGGACGAGCGATGGTCGCATCTCCCAGCAGGATCAGTCCACCCCACAAGCCACGGTCAATGGCTTCCAGGTCGTTAGGGTCATTAGTGTCGTCAATCTCAGCGGTGAAGATGATAGGCTGTGTAGCCGAACCGTTGGCAAAGATTTGAGCACCAACGGTGATAATCAAAGCTGAAGCAGACTCGCCGGTAGTAGGCTCTGATTTACCTTTGATTACGGTACCTTTTTCGATGTTCAGTACGCCACCTGCTTCCAGGAAAACGTAACCGTCGAGTAGATAGATGTTGTCGTTAGTCCAGTTGTATTCAGTGTCACCAACCAGATCTCCGTCTTGAATTGTCACTACTGTTTGAGCAAAGGCCTGCGAGAAGCAAGCGAAAAGGAGCAGTAGGAGCGTGTAGACTTTTTGCATAAGTGATTAAGTTTTTTTTTCAACAAATTCGCCGCAAGATTACAGCGGCAAATTAAACTGTTGATTAAATCTAGATTAATTAATTGTTAACAATGGGTTTAAATTATTGATATTCAGTTGGTTTTGCAGTTGTTTGGACTAAGTGTAAATAGTACATAAAGATTTGATTTGATTACTGATAATATTGCACGATTTCCGATATCGTAAATCAATAATTTTTTGAAACTGCCAGCGGAGGCAATAGTATGTCATGAGTAACTTGTTAGACAAGGGAAGAATTTTTTTGGGTTGATCAAACAACAGCTTTTAGTGACAGCAAAGGTCTTGTCTATACGTAAATTGGAGGTGAATTAGAAGTTAGGAAGTGGTTAAATGAATTGGAGAGTGGGAAAGGATGAAATGGAAGGATTGAGAGAATGGAAGTAGATAGAGGAGACAGGGGAGACTGGGGAGACGGAGGAGAAAAGTGTAGAGATTTGCAGGAATTGGAAGGAGTGGAGGAAATGGAGATAGGGGTACATACATTGACCGGTCAGGCATATGTTCCAATATAATGACCGGTCAATATAGTAGCGGTATTAATTCATTTCCCAAACGTAGATGCGCTGATTGCGATAATTGATGGAAAACTTCATATTTTGGAAGAAAGGATAACCCAGCAAACCATCAATGCTCTTTCCTTCTCTCTGATTGATGGTAGAGAGGTCGGTCAGCAGGTATTTCATGGAGGCTATAGATTCCTGATCAACGATGGTTTCTTTGATTTCCAGGGAGTGCACTTTTTTCACGCGTTGGTCCAATCCCTGCACCTCTTCAACATCCAGTTGATTGTAGAGAGAGGCATCCAGGTTTTCGGCATGCTTTCTGTCGATTAGATTGACAGCTGCTCCGCTATCCAGACCCATGCGAAAGGTTTTTTCACCAATCTTGACTTCAATGACCGGAAGGTGATCCTCCAGTTTGAAGGGAATTACCATAATCGGTGACTGCTCCTTGTGCAAATAGTTTTTACGTGGTCTTAACAATTGAAGCATTTTTTGTTCATAGTCGAAAAACACTTCATATTTGCTGAGCACATTATAACCAATAAGACCAAGGATTTCCCGATCAGCGGCATCTTCAAAATGGCTGATGTCCAAACTAAGCGCGTCGAGATGGTTTCGCACGATACCAGCCAGCTCAAATTGCCGGATTTGGGTCGTGCTGTACGCCACCGTTCCGGAACAGGCTTTGGCGCGTTGTATGTCCTTTTCCGGTAGCTCATTAACAACCATCATTGGCGAGCCAGTATCTACAATGAAATTACCGCGCTGTCCATCCAGGCTAGCCTGCACGTAAGCCATGCCGCGAACAATTTCGATGGCCACCTGATGATCAACTTTTTCTATGTTATTTCTGGAATGCTTTGAACGGGTATCAGAGTGCAGAAATGAAATTGTGTTCTGACTAAATAATCCAGTGTTTCCCAAAATAATCAATAGTACCATCCATCTCTTCATATCCATTCATTTTTGGTAAGTCTTTAAAAGGGAATTGTAAAGTCGCTTAATGTTGAGTTAACATTGGCGAAAGCCCATTCAAAAAAATACCCCGGTTGATTAAATGCCTGTAATAGGGGGATTTACAGGAAACATTGGGGCCACATAAGGCCTTTTGCAAGTATAAAAGTACGTCAAATTGCTGGAAAAGTCAAGCTTTTTTTAACGGTGAATTAAACTTGAATTTACATTAAGTTAACATTGGAGATGGAAGTTTTGTTTCGGAATCGTTCGCAGTTACAAGCCAAAGCCCCGATTTTAATCCGAAATCTTTACTGATTTTTGGTCGGAATCGCATTGTTTTTTGGCTACCTTTACCGGCTGAGAACAGATGCAAATTTTTTCAATAAAAAATCTGACTGCCAGGTTACCTTTTTGCAATCGCATTTGGTCACTCGCAGCGGGCATAGTATTTTGAGTGCTTTATTAAATTTATCTACTTATGACTAAAAAATATACCCTTTTATTACTCTCATTAATAGTGCTTTTCGGTGGATCGATAAGTGCCCAAATCAGTTTTACCAACGCCAATGACCGTTTGGGCCATCCAAGTACCCACAGTGGTGTGGCGATTGCGGTAGCCGATATGAATGCTGATGGATTAGATGATATTGTCCGCCTTTCACAGGGGCGCAGCTTGGAGATCGAATACCAGCAATCAGATTCTGAGCAATTTACCAACTATGTATTTGGGGCTGTTTCAGATCAAAGCCAATGGAGCATGTGTGTGGCAGATGTAGACAATGACGGCTACAACGATGTGCTGACCGGTGGCCGCTACGATGGTGTAAAATATGTGCGTGCCATCAACGAAGGAACCGCTCATGAAATGAGCGAACTACCCGGTGCAGGCCTGTTTGTACAAGGCTCTAACCTGGCCGATATCAATAATGATGGCTTTCTGGATTATTTTGCCTGCCACGATGACGGGGAAAGCCGTATCTGGAGAAACGACAGCCTCGGCAATCTGGTGGAGGCTAATGAATGGATTGACATGGCAACCGTTCCGGCTTCAGACAACTCCGGAAACTACGGTAGTATCTGGACTGATTTTGACAATGACGGAGATATTGATCTGTATATCGCCAAATGCCGTCAGGGAGTTAATGACCCCACCGATCCTCGCCGGATTAATGCTTTGTTTGTTAATACTGGCAACGGTGTCTACGTAGAAGCTTCCGAACTTTATAACCTCAAAATTGGCGCACAATCCTGGACCGCTGACTTTCAGGATATCGACAATGACGGCGATTTTGACTGTTTCATTACCAACCATGATGTACCGAGTATGCTGCTCGAAAATGATGGTACCGGTCACTTTACGGACATCACCGCCGGTAGCGGTATTTCAGTTGGTGGATTGCCGATTCAGGGAGTCATGAGAGATTTTGACAATGACGGTTATGTGGATATTCTGGTAGCCGGATCACAAGACTATCTCTTCCGCAACAATGGCGATAAGACCTTTACGCAGGTAACCGATATTTTTAACAATAACGATATGGAGTCTTACGCCATTGGCGATTTGAACAACGATGGATTCCTGGATATTTATGGAGGCTATGGCCAAATTTACACCACTCCAAGTAACATTGACGATGTGCTCTGGCAAAATGACGGAGCCAGTGGATACAACTTCCTCACGGTTCGTTTGATGGGGCAGGAGAGTAACCGCAATGGAATTGGTGCAAGAATCAATATCTACTATGGTGAAAATGGCATTCAAACCCGTGAGGTGCGTTCCGGCGAAAGCTATGGCATCATGAATTCTATGTCCCAGCATTTTGGTTTGGGAGACCTTACGGCAATTGATTCCATGGTGATCAAGTGGCCAAGTGGTACCGAAGACCGCTTTTATGATCTGGAGGTCAACCAGTTTATGACCGTGATTGAAGGAAATTGTATTTCTCCCCAGGTTTCGGTTACTGTAGATGGTCCTACCACCATTTGTTCAGGCGAATCCGTGATTTTAACCGCACCGGAAGGGTTCAACTACAGCTGGAGCAATGGTGAAACCACCCAGACCATTGCCGTTGGCGAGCAGGGCAGTTACAATGTAACAGTAACAGATGAATCGGCATGTTTTGGAATCTCCACCAGCATCTCCATCGTTGTTGATCCCGATGAAACACCGAGTCTGGTAGCATTGGGTGATACCGTTTTCTGTGCGGGAGGTTCGGTAATGCTGGAAGCTTCGGAGGCCACTGAATACAGCTGGTCGAATGGAGAATCCACGCAAATCATTACCGTAAGCGAACCAGGTGATTATACGGTAACCACCCAGGGACAATGTGCTGCCTTTACTTCAACGGCTATTTCGGTTAATGTACTGCCGGCTGATGCGCCGGAAATTGAATTGGCTGCCTATGCCGATGGGCAGGCCGAACTGGCCGTAACTGGTAGCAATGTATACTGGTACGAAAGTCCGGATGCCGAGGAACCATTTGCCGAAGGCAATACCCTGATCACTCCCGTAGCTGGCGATACCATTTTCTACGCCCAAAATGTGGAAGTATATCCTGGAGCTTCGGCGGTGACCGGAATGTTGGAACACGCCGGAAATAATTATAGCGGTAACCAGTACAATGGGGCAGTGATCTTTGATTGCTTCGCTTCGTTTAACCTGAGAACGGTAACAGTATCTACTGATCAGGCGGGACCGAGAATCATTGAATTGCAAACTGCTGATGGCACTGTACTACAAAGCAGGGAGGTTGATCTCACTGAAGGTGAGCATGTGATCAATCTGGATTTTGATGTAGAACCAGGTACAGATTTGTATCTGACCACCAACACAGAAAGTAATCAAACTAATTTTGGCTTCGCGAGCCCTCGATTCCGTCGTGCAAGCCAGAATGTTAATTATCCCTACGTGGTGGACGGCGTATTGTCAATCAATGATTCCAACCTGGGATCGGATCGCTACTACTATTTCTTCAATTGGGAAATTAAGCAGGCCGATGTGGAATGTATCAGTCCGCTGACGGAAGTTGCGCTCACGGTTGTGAATACAAATGATCCACTTGCATACCAACCGTTGGCGTTGCAACCTAACCCCACCAAAGGTTTGCTTGACCTGCAACTTCCACTTTTGCAGAGTAATAACACTGCTTTGCAGGTGTTTGATGCTACTGGGAAATTAGTAAAAACTGTTACTTTGACACAAAGTACCGGAGTTGAACAAGTTGACCTCACCAACCTGGCTGCCGGTATGTATTGGCTACGCTTACAGGATGCCAAAACGACCTACGCAGCAAAGGTGATCAAGCAATAGATCAGTAAAAAATAAAATGGAGTGCAAATCTTGCACTCCATTTTATTATCACAATCCTTCATTGATTAGGCCTTCAAACAACCGCCAGCTATCCAACTCCGGGGGATCGGCGGTGATGGTCACCGGTTCTTTCTTGACCGGGTGAACAAAACTCAAAGTTCGACAGTGCAGGCAGATGGAGCCATCCAGATTGGCGTTGGAAAATCCGTATTTCAGGTCTCCGCGGATAGGCCAGCCCATTTTGGATAATTGTACCCGGATCTGGTGCGGGCGACCCGTGATCGGATGCACCTCCAGCAAATGATGATCACCAATTTCCCCAATGAGCTTGTAACTCAATTTTGATTCTTTGGCATCGGGATGACGCTTGCTGATTTGATCCAGCGCTGTCGCTTTATTTCTGGATTTGTCCTTAAACAAAAAGTGCTTCAAGTCACCTTCCAGCGGGTTGGGTCGTTCACCGGTGATGGCCCAGTATTTTTTATCTATATTGCGTTCCTTAAACAGCTGATTCATGCGGGTCAGGGCCTTAGTTGTACGGGCAAAGACCACCACGCCGCTCACCGGGCGGTCCAGTCGGTGGATGATGCCCAGGAACACATCGCCTGGTTTCTTATAACGTTCCTTGATGTAGCCCTTTACCCAATCGGCAGCAGTGGCGTCGCCGGTAGCATCGCCTTGAACCAGCCAGCCAGCAGGTTTGTTGATGGCTATAAGATGGTTGTCTTCAAATAATACCTGAATATTGTCCATGTCATTATTAATATACTGATTCCTGGTCTATCAATCGCAAATGTATGAAATTATCACTTGGCTTTTCTCCCTGTCCCAACGACACCTTCATCTTTGACGGGATGGTTCACGGAAAAATTGATACGGAAGGCCTGGCCTTTGACGTGCTCCTGGCTGATGTGGAAGAACTCAATCAACGGGCCTTTAAGGGAGATCTGGATATTACCAAACTGAGCTATCACGCGTATGCGTACCTCCAGGATCAATACCAGTTGTTGAACGGAGGTAGCGCACTAGGTAACAATTGCGGACCACTATTGATTGCAAAAGCACCTTTAACGGTAGCCCAGATCAATCAGGGAAAAATTGCGATTCCCGGTCGTTATACCACTGCCAATTTCCTGCTCAGTCTCGCTTTTCCCAATGCCACCAATAAGGAAGAAATGCTTTTTTCCGATATTGAAAATGCCGTACTAAAGGGGGAAGTAGATGCTGGACTGATCATCCACGAAAACCGCTTTACTTATCAGGATAAGGGATTGATCAAACTCATCGACCTGGGAGAATACTGGGAAGACAACACCCGCTTACCGATTCCTTTGGGCGGCATTGTGGTGAAGCGAGGTCTGCCGGAAGAGGTCCGTCAAACCATCGACCGGGTGATGCAACGCAGCGTTGCCTTTGCGCTGGACAATCCGGAACAAACAATGGCTTACGTCCGCCCCCACGCCCAGGAAATGGACGACAAGGTGATGATGCAGCACATTGGGTTGTATGTGAATGATTACACCCGCCATCTTGGCCAAAAGGGTAGGGTAGCGGTTCAGCATTTATTTGAAGAAGCGAAGAGCAAAGGGGTTATTCCGCAGTTGCGGGAGGATATTTTTCTGGAGGATTAAATGTGATTTGCGGTGAAAAACTTCATTTTTCACCAAAAAAATCTTGTAAATCCTGTTCATCTTGTCTTTAAAAAGTCAACATCAAGTAGGCCCTTTTGCAGGAACCGAATAGGTTCCAAGAAAATTCTTTGCGCACTTTGCGTCTCTCCGTGCCGTGAAACATTTTCTGAATACTAGGTCATAGTTCGCTGAGTTTTCAAGAAGAAACTTGTAGTAGAATTTAGATCAATTTTTCATGCTTAATTATATTGAAATTGCCTCCGGCGGTGCCTTTTGGCTTGGCCCAAAAGGCAGAAAAACCCAAGGCTGTACCTGGCCCTTAACGCTGCGAAGGACTCCAAAAGCCTAAACGGTAAAAACTCGCCTCAATGTGCTGATTTTTAGGCTTGATTACAGGAACTATTGATCATTTTTGCCAGATCAAATCACGGATTTGGCTCAAACAGTTTACCCTTTTTAACGGCTTTTGAAGCCCTTCTTCACTAGGCCAGCTAAGGCCGATTAAGGGCTGCAAAATGGAGAACCTTTTCTGGCAGTTTAGATGGCCAGTGAGTGTGTTCAGCTTTCATTCTGCGGTGAAAAATGAAGTTTTTCATCCAGAAAAAATCCTGTAAATCCTGTAAATCCTGTCCAGAAAAAGTCAATATCAAATAGGCCCATTTGAAGGAACCGAATAGGTTCCAAGAAAATTCTTCGCGTCTTTGCGTCTCTCCGTGCCGTGAAGTATTTGGTCAAGCCATTTGTGGAAACTGTAAAGTTTCTACGAAAGCAATTTTTGTTCATCCTAATTAATTAGACTAATACCACTCTCACCTTCTTCTTTTTCAGCTTGCTATTATTAATCTTCTTGAGTAAACCGGAGACCTTCTCAGCTTTCACGGCGGCAAAGGCACAGTCCTGTTTGAGTTCTATTACACCCAGGTCGTCCTTGTCAAGGTTTCCTTCCTTCATACACAAACCCGCAATATCACCCTTGGAAATCTTGTCTTTTCTGCCACCCGAGAAAAAGATAGTGCGCCAGGGCGAGGGGAGAGGAGTAGGAGCGGGTTCCAGTTGTTCAATTCCATCAACCTTAATAAAATCGGGTAGCGATTCCATTTCCCAATGTAAGACAAAGGCCGTTCCGCCTTCATTAACCCGTGCGGTACGGCCATTGCGATGCGTAAATTCCTCACTGCGATGCGGCAATTGATAATGCAGGATAAAACCCAGTTCAGGAATGTCAATGCCTCGGGCGGCCAGATCGGTGGCAAGCAACAATTGGTGGGTGCCGTTCCGGAATTTAATCAATGCCCGCTCCCGGTCTTGTTGTTCCATGCCCCCATAAAAACAGCCGTGTGCAATGCCATTTTCCGTAAGGAAATCACTGATGCGCTGGATACTATCCTTGTAGTTACAGAAGATAATTCCCGGCTGATTTCCAATATGACAAAGGGCATTGACCAATGTTTTTAGCTTATCTTTTTCCGGAGAAAGAATGGATTTGATGACCAGTTTGGACGTTCCTTCCTCCAGAAAATCAATCACCTCAGGAGCCTGCAATGCCACAAAATCAGGAATCTCAACGGCTGGGGTAGCAGAAGTAAGGATCTTTTTGTTAAGATTTGGCAAGGCCGCAATGATCTCACTCATTTCTTTTGAGAATCCTATTTCCAGCGATTTATCAAATTCATCCAATACGAGCGTGGTGATTTGCTGTGGTGAAAAAGTATCCCGGCGAAGGTGATCGGCTACTCTGCCCGGGGTGCCAATCAAAAGGGCGGGAGCGTGCTGCAATTCCACTTTATCTTTGGAAAAGGAGCGACCACCGTAAACGACATTGATCTTATGACCAGAGCCCATTTCGCGGGCCACCTGTTCGATCTGAATGGCCAGTTCACGAGAAGGAGCAAGAATCAAGGCTTGTACTTCTGAGCTGTCTGTGGCCAATTCTGCCACGACCGGCAACAGGAAGGCCAGTGTTTTTCCGGTACCCGTTGGGGAAAGCACCACCACTTCGCGGCTGGAGTGGATGGCATGACGGGCGGCTTCCTGCATGGGGTTAAGCTTGGGAATGCCCAATTTTTCTAAAATTGCTTTTTGATTCTTCGTCGAAAGAGACATACGTTGATGGCTATAATTCCTGGTCAAAATTGACGGCTGGGTACGCAAATTTTAAAGTTCTATAATTAATGCACTTTCTTTCCTATTTTTGCGACGCAATTTACTAATCCTAACCAATTTTAACTTTTTTACCATGATTATTGGCGTACCAAAGGAGATAAAAAACAACGAGAACCGCGTTGCCTTAACCCCCGCTGGCGCTTTGGAATTGACCAAGCGTGGACACGAAGTCTACATCCAGGCAACCGCTGGGGAAGGAAGTGGTTTTACGGATGATGCCTATGTGGCAAACGGCGCAAAGATTTTACCGACCATTGAAGCCACCTATGATAAGGCGGAGATGATTATGAAGGTAAAAGAACCGATCGAGCCGGAATACGAACTGATCAAGTCTGATCAGCTCTTATTTACCTATTTTCACTTTGCTTCTTATGAGCCTTTGACACACGCCATGATCAAGAGCAATGCAGTTTGTTTGGCTTACGAAACGGTGGAGTTGCCAGATCGCAGTCTTCCACTACTGGTGCCCATGTCGGAAGTTGCTGGCCGTATGGCCATTCAAGAAGGCGCCAAATACCTGGAAAAGCCGTTGAAGGGTCGCGGCGTGTTATTGGGAGGCGTTCCCGGTGTAGCGCCCGGAAAAGTTTTGATACTTGGCGGTGGTGTTGTAGGTACACAGGCTGCCAAAATGGCTGCCGGATTGGGTGCTCAGGTAACCATTATGGACATCAGCCTGCCTCGGCTGCGTTACCTGGCTGATGTAATGCCCGCTAATGTGATGACCTTGGTTTCAAATGAATTCAATATTCGAAGACACATCACAGATCACGATTTGATTGTCGGAGCGGTTTTGATCCCAGGGGCCAAGGCGCCAAACCTGATCACCCGTGATATGTTGAAAGAAATGCAGCCAGGTACGGTACTGGTGGATGTAGCCGTAGATCAGGGAGGGTGTATCGAAACCTGTAAACCAACAACTCACGCCGATCCTACTTTCATCATCGATGATGTTGTACACTATTGTGTAGCCAATATGCCGGGAGCGGTGCCCTATACTTCTACCATTGCCCTGACCAACGCCACTTTGCCTTACGCCATTCAATTGGCTGGTAAAGGCTGGAAGCAGGCTTGTAAGGACAATTTGCCACTGAAGCTGGGATTGAATGTGGTCAATGGACAGGTAGTCTACAAAGGAGTGGCCGATGCATTTGATTTGCCACTGACTGATGTCAATACCATCCTGTAACCACCAAACGTATTTGGTGGCAAAAAAAAGCGCGTGAGTCATACCGAACTCACACGCTTTTTCTTTTTGTCGAAGTTACATCCTAACGCACCGGCTTCAATACCCCATTTTGATCTTCCACAATAAATGCATCGGGGAAGCCACCTGATTTTGCACTACGCAACACGTTTTGTGCTTCGCTCAACGTATCGTATCCTGCCAGGTATTTTACCGTGAGGTTACCTTTCCTTCGTTCCTCAATAATTCCGAGGTCCTCTACCTGAGTGGGATTGAAATACTTCACATTGCTGTAAGCTCCCAACTGCACCTTGTAGCGTCCCGATGAATTGCTGTTGTTACTTACGGGCTGGGCTACGCCTTTCACTCCGGTTGTTGAACCACCTTCTTCGGTTACGATGAAGGATCCCGGGTAACCTCTGGACTTCGCAGTGCGCAGTGCCTGATCGGCAGCGGAGCGGTCAGAGAAGACGCCCAGGCGAATCTTGTAGCGGGAGTTTTGTTCCTTGTAGTAAACCCTTCCAAGGTCTTCCAGGTTGCTGAAAGCATCGAGATTAGGAGAACTGATGGCTGCGACCTGAACGGCGTAACCACTGCCAATTTCCTCCTGGGGTTGCATCGGGCTGTCGGGCTGGCCGCCACCATTGAATGGAGGCTCCACCACTCCGGCACTGGAACTGGAGGGAATAAGCGAGATGACCCCCAGAATGCTACGATCCAGGCCATCTTCGGTCCGGGCGGTGACATTCAAATCCTTATAGCCTGCTTTCGACAGCCTCAACACGTAGGAAGAGTAGGGGCTTAAGGAAAGGAAGTAACTACCCTCCGGATCGGTAACGGCTTGCATTGCGTTTCCGGTTGCCTGATTGGTTGCGGTAATCTGCACTCCGTCCACCGGTTGGCGGTTGGTATAGTCCACAATCTTTCCGGCATAAGCCTCACTCATACGGGTTAGCTGGATATTGTACTCTCGGTTGTTGTTCAGGCCAATAGTGGAAATTTGCACGGTACTGCTGGCATAGCCTTCTTTTCTGATAACCAGATTGCAATTGAGACCCTGCACGGCCTGAAAGCTGTAATTGCCTTGAGCATCGGCCTGATAGACCCCTTCGCCACAATTGGAGAAATCTACAATAGCATTAGGTACAGCGCTGCCATCACTGGCATTTTTGATGCGCAATACAATATAATCAGCCGAGCGTTGTACCCGGTAAATATCTTCGTTGCCGCGGCCATTCAACCGATTGGAGGTCAGATAGCCGATGTTGCGGAAGGAATCATAGAGAAAACCATAGTCGTCATAAGAGGAATTGACAGCATTTCCAAGGTGGAAAATACGGGTCCAGCGACCATTGGATTCTTCGGCACGGAAACAATCAAAACCTCCCAGCCCCTGGTGCCAGTCCGAGGAAAAATAAAGCATATTGCCATCGTAGTAGGGGGTAATTTCATTACCTGGCGAATTCACAACCGGACCAAGGTTTTCCGGGGTAGACCAATTGTTGCCGTTCCAGCGGGTAACATACAGGTCGAATCCTCCAAAACCATCCGGGCGATCCGAAGCAAAATAGATAGCACTGCCGTCTGGCGAAAAGGCGGGGTATCCGGTAGAATATCCGGTGCCATTAAACGGAAACGGTTTGATGTTTACCCAATCCCCGTTAGCGGCCACCTGCGCCATCGAAATGCTAAGGTCCACTCCGCTTGACGGAATCTGGCGGGTACCATCCACAAAATTATTGCGGGTGAAGACCACCGTACGCCCGTCTGGCGAAAAGGTCAGTGGGCCTTCGTCAAATTCACCCTTGGTACTGCTCTTTAGAAATACCGGTGATTCCAGGTAAGTCGACCCTCCAATACTGGCCAGAAACAACTGATTTTTGGCCTTGCCATTCCAGTTGGCGCTGGAGCGCTGGATATCTGTGCGGGCGGAGGAATAAATGACCTGTTGTTTTCCATAAAAAGCTGCCCCAAAATCGGAGGCAGAGGTATTGATAAACTCATTGGTTACCGTATAGGAAGAATTGACCCCGAGTTGGGATTTGGCAAAGTCCGTACTCTGGGCATAGTGATTGCCCACCATGGCATTTTCATCGCGGGCATATAGTAAAAAGAACTGTTTGGCTTCGTCATAGCGGCCCAGTGCCTTGAGCACTTTACCGTAATTGAGGATATGAATTTTGTCAATATCCTTCATTCGGACTGCCTGGGCATAGATATTAGCCGCCTTTTCCATTTGGTTGAGATGACGGTAGCAATCGGCCATTTTACTCAGGGCTTCCCCGTCATTGGGTCTTTTTTGCAACGCTTCTTCATAAGTAGGTATCGCCAGATTGAAAGCGTGCAAATCGTACTGTGTATTGGCTTTACGCATCAGCGAATTAAATTGGCCAAAAACAGAAAAGGCCACCAGCATCACGCAAAGGGTTAACAGTGCTCTTTTTACCATATTCATAATCAATAGGTTAGTTAATGAAAACCTAAATTTATTGACAATCCGTCACATTGGAAAGCAAAACATTAATAAAATTACACCAAAATGTTGATAGTAAAAAGAAGAGCACTCCTTTTAACGATAGCAATTCCCCACCTCAGCAATCACAATCACCACTCCATCTTCCTCCAATAACGCCGGTTTTTAATCCACTTCTCCCAACACCTTAAACTCCGTCCTTCTATTCATCTGGTGTTGCGCTTCTGTACAGTCTACCCCGTTGGAACAGCCATTGACCAGTTGGCTTTCGCCGTAACCTTTGCCTATCAACTGGCGACGACTAATGCCGCGTTTGATCAGATAATTCACAATGGCCGTAGCCCGGCGCTGACTCAGTTTTTCGTTGAGGGAAGAGGCGCCCTGCGAATCGGTGTGGGAGCTGATTTCTACCTTCAGCTTGGGATTGTCTTTGAGTAATTTGAGTAGCTTGTCCAATTCCGGTAAGGCTTCCGGACGTACACTGGCTCGTCCCAGGTCGTAGTAAATATTGAGTAAGTAGGGAATGGAATTATCACCTGCGTACCGACGCTCGCTGATCTTGAAAGGAATCTTGGTACTTGTGGCATCGTAATTGGTTGGTGTGGCATCGGATGACTGGCGGAAGGCCTGAAGGCTGACTTCCAGCTCAATATCACGCTGTATGTCATCGGAATTGCCGACACAGATTGGTGTTTCCGTGTTGCTGGCAAAGTAGTCTGCCTTTTCCACCCGCAATTGATAACAGCAATCGGACTCCAATTTAAAGACATATTTGCCGTCTCTGCCGGTCAGTTCATAGGCATCTTTGCCACATCCCTGACCTATGAGGTGGATATTGGCAGAGGGGATAATCTTCCCGGTGTATTGATCAACGATGGTCACGACCAAACGGCTGGTTTTCTTTTCCGGTTTTGGCGCTTCTACCTCCGGATCTTGATGAGGCGGTTGCTCTTCGACTACAATTTCTGCAACCTTAGGCTCTTTGGGTACTACTTCTGCGGAAGTGGCATCGGGGGTGGGCTCCAGTACGATGTCTGGCACGTAGTGCTCCATCGGCTTGGGGGTTAGTTTGATTTCGGTCACTTCATCCGGTTCGAAATCTCGACCACACAGATCAATGTCGAGTGATTCAAACTGCACAGCAGAGACAGTCAGATGGCGGCATTGGGCCGGTCTTAGCCGTAACACCAGTTCGCCATCGGTGTTGGTTTCCAGGGTGTCGCCCTGCTTGCTATCCACAAAAAATGGATTTTCAATGGCTTCGCCGGTTTCTGCATTTTTGGCTTGAACAATCACCCAGTCACCAAGCTCGGTAAAATGATAAATGTCATCAGCGCCAATTCCTCCCTTGCGATTGGAGGCAAAATACCCTTCACCGCCGGTTTCATCTACGATGATGCTAAAATCATCAAAGCCGGTATTGATGGGGTAACCCATATTTTCTGCTGCTTCCCATTCATTTTCAGCCGCTTCCATGCTTCGGAAAATATCCTGACCGCCAAGTCCAACGTGTCCATCCGAGGAGAAGTACAGCTGGCCATTGTCATGGAAAAAAGGATATAGCTCGTTGCCTTCTGTATTGATGGCGGGCCCCAGGTTGATCGGCGTACCCCAACCTTCTTCTTCCCGATAACTGACGTAGAGGTCTTTCCCGCCAAAGCCGCCGGGCATGTCGGAGGAGAAAAATAGCCGTTTGCCATCGGGACTTAATGCCGGATGGGCAATGGAATAAGCATCGTCATTAAATGGCAGGGCCTGTAGTGGACCCCAGGTGCCGTCGTCAACTCGGGAGGCGTGCATGATTTCGAGACGTAAGATTGCTCCGTCGCGGTCTCTCTTTTTGGGAAGGCGGTTGCGGGTGAGGAAAATTTCCTGCTGATCCTGACTAAAAGAAACGATGGCTTCGTGAGCTTTGGAGTCCAGCTCAGCCGAAAACTTCCGGGGTGTACCGAAGGGTGGTTGTCCTTGCCCGGAGTCTTCAACCAGTGAATCCATGGTAACGTAATATAGGTGGAAAAACAATGAACTACCTGCTTCTTCGGTTTCCGATCTAACGGAGCCAAACACGAGCCCATCTTCATAAAATGCAGGTCCTATATCGTCGTATTGAGAATTGAAATCCAAGGCTTGCACCTGCACCTTACGCGCCCCTTTGCTGAGCAGTGTTTTTTGATAGTCACAGGCATTTTTTAAGAATGGCTTACGTGGATCATAAGGTTTAAGACGGGTAAAACGATCATACCAACCCTGCGCTTCTTCACAGCGGCCATTGCGTTGTAGCATCAATCCATAATAATAAAAGTGAATGGCTTCGGCTTGTGGGAGTTCTACTACCTGGCTGTACCAGAATTCCGCCTGTGGAAAGTCATTGATTTTGCGATAAGCATCAGCAAGTTGTATTTTGGCGGAAGCCACCTCGTGTTTTTCGAGTACCTGCTGATAATATTCGATGGCCTCTTTGTATTTCAAAGATTCCATGGCTTCGTCCGCTTTACGCAATTTTGCCTTTTGGCCATAAATACCGGTGCTCAACACCAGGCAAAGGCTAACCAATGCTAGTCTACTAAGATTTCTCATAGTCAATCTGTCTAATTTAACGGCTGATCAAAGGATTACACCTCATTTGCGCTGCAAAGAGATGATGCCTCATCAGTTGTTTATACGATCTGTTTGTCAGTATGTTTCTTGGAAAGCCATTCAGGAAGGCGGAAATGTGGCGAAAAATCACATTGGAGTGTTGAAAGCAGCGATTTCAGTGGGGGGTAGGAATAAGGATTTGCTGCTTTAATAACCAAGGTTTCACGGGCCATAGGGCGCCTTTCTAAAAAGCTCTGAGACTAATCGCCTCTATAAAGATACTAAGAGTATGTTTAAAGTTCAACCTTCGGGCTTAAAATATATCCCTTTTAACCTTATCCTTCGTCAAATTTCAGGCGTTTTACACAAAAATATCCAAAATAAATAAAAGTCCGAAGATCAGACTGGCAACACCATTGGTGGTGAAAAAAGCTAGATTAACCCGGCTCAGGTCGTTGGGTTTAACCAGGGTGTGCTGATAAAACAAAAGGCTGATAAACAGGGCGCTGGCAATCCAATGTAAATACTGAAATTCAGGATATTGCTGCCCCAGCAGGTAGGCCGCAATAATGACTAATGCTGCGCAGACCAGGTGAAGTGCTGATGACAGGCGCAAGGCATTGGTGCGTCCCAATGCGGTAGGAATGGAATGCAATTGCTGTGATCGGTCAAAATCGTCATCCTGCAGGGCGTAGATGATGTCAAAACCAGAGACCCACAGCAGCACGATGGCCGAATAGAGTATGGGAAGCAGGTCAAAACCGCCGCCCACAGCAAGGTAAGCACCAATGGGTGCAAGAGACAGACCCAGGCCCAGCACAAAGTGACACAAAAAAGTAAAGCGTTTGGTATAGCTGTACCCCAAAATCACCAACAGGGCTACGGGTGAAAGCATAAAACAAAGCGGATTGATAAACCAGGTGGTCACCATAAACAGTACGGCATTGATGATCACAAACGCTAGTGCCGACTTGGGGGTGATGATACCGGCGGGAATTTCCCGGGAGGCTGTTCTCGGATTATTTTGGTCGATGTCCCGATCCAGATAGCGATTGAAGGCCATAGCGGCACTGCGGGCAAAAACCATACACAAAAGCACCAGGAAGAAGGTGAAAAGGTTGAAACCATTGCTGTTTTCCAAAGTGCCCAAAAAGAAGCCTACCATGGCAAAGGGCAGGGCAAAAATGGTGTGGCTAAATTTGATCAGGGAAAAATACTGCTTCATTAAGGCCTGGTTTATATGTATATGCTGTAAAACACAATGCCCGTGGTAAGGTTGTCTCACCACGGGCATAAATGTACAGGTTATTTTTCAGTAAATTACTGAGTTACCTGGATGTTTGGCTGAGTAGCATCCTCACCACCTTCAACCTGACCAGTCAGGTAGATGAATGTTTGTGGTGGGTTGGTATTAGCAGTAATGGTAACTTTCTGGTTACGCTTACCTTTCTTATTCTTAGAGTTGAACTCAACAGTGATTTCGCCTTCGCCACCTGGAGGGATTGGCTCTCTTGGCCACTTAGGTACAGTACATCCACAGCTACCTTTAGCGTTGCTGAGAATCAGCGGCTCGCTACCGGAGTTCTTGAACTTGTACGTGTGAGAAACCTGCTCACCGTCCTGTACGGTTCCGAAGTCGAAAGTCGTTTCTGCGAACTCCATTACAGTAGTTGGACCAACAGGAACCTGAGCCTCAGGAGTGCTGGGCTGAGCACCTGGATCTTGAGGTTGTACAGCTGTGTTTTCAACAGCGGCGCGAGCCTCGTCCTTTACATTGCTACCGCTTTGGCAGCTAGTTGCTAAAAATGCGATGGCTACCAGCGCCATAAAACCAACTTTGATTTGCTTTAACATCTTTAATCTAGGTTTTTAAATGATTATAAAACAAGCGTGCAAAATGCTTTTCGAATTGACAAAACAAAATTACGGATATTCACAAAAACCGCTGTTAATGAGCACGCAATAATTGTTAATGAGTTGTTAATCGCGTTTCATCCTGCCAAAAAGGCTCGCAGACCCCACGCCTACCCCGATGATGGTACGCATGGCCTCCTCGGTTTTTACATCCAGATATTCGAGTTGATCCGGCTGTACGTGGAAGATAAAACCATTGGTGGGATTGGGACCGGTGGGCACAAAGACGGTTACCAGACCACCGTCCAATTCATCGGTCACAAATCCGGTCATGCGGGTCGGACTGCCAAATACATCCACCAGTACTACCTTGCTAAACGGCGGCTTCTGGTTACCCAAAAAGGCCTGCACAGTGTCGCGGAGGGTACCGTAGAAAGGGAGTTGAATCAGCCAGTTTTCTTCGATAAAGGAAAAGGATTGTCGGCCAAAGCCGGTCCGGACCAATAACCCGATCATGAAAAATAAGACTATGACCAGGGATAGCGCAATGAAATTGATGACCACCTCATTGATATTGCTCGAAAAGCTCAAAAGGTTTCGGATCGGGGTGAGTAGTTGGGTCGTGATGTTAAAAACAAAGCGCACCAACAATACAAAGATCGAAAGGGGCAGTATTACAACCATTCCCCCCAATACGGTGGTCACAAAAAATTGTCGCATCCGCCGTAGAAATATCTTCCATTTTGATAATTGCCGTTTCATAATCATAGATTTAGTAGTTCCCGGAATCACAAGATTTGTCAAAGAACGGGTTTAATCTTCTGGAAAACGTCTGATCTCAAGTTGAGGTTTACCAAATAGATGGAGCATTGTCTAAAATTGAAAATAAATAAATGGAACCACCTCCGAACTGGCGGTTTGTACCACAATCCAGATGACACCGGCCAGGAAAAATGCCTTGAGCACCAGTGGCCATTGAATAAAGTGTTTTTCAAATGCCTGTGCCCAGGTTCTGGGTACAAAATGTAAGCTATAGCCCAGCAACATCAGGAGTAATACTGGTCGGTAGCCGTCTAGTACCTGCGGCCATAATTCTGCTTTAAAGCTGGTCAGTAATTGTCCCAATACTTCCCCGGCGGTTTGCATCGGAGGCATGGGATTGGCCAGTGCACCAGCCCGGAAAAAGATCCAGCAAAAGCAGACAAAATGAAAAACGAAGAGTCGGCTAATCACTTGATCAGCAACGGATTTTGTCCGTTTTACCCGGTTTAGTAAGAGGCCTAATGCCAGGAAAATGGCCCATAGTGCCATCAATTGCAAATTTCCTTCGGTGTAGGCACTCAACAATTCCGGGTCATCGCTATAACGAAACTGGATGACCACCTGCCCAACGAGATGCATCAATAAAAGCACCACGCCCGATCTCACCACGGCCTGCTTCCAAAATCCGGCCAGGTCGTTAAAGAAACGGTCAATCGCCAGACCAATGCCGTGTAAAAAGCCCCAAAGGATGAATACCCAGCTGGCGCCGTGCCAAAGTCCGCCCAATAGCATGGTGATCATGAGGTTGACATAGGTGCGGAAGGTGCCCCTGCGATTGCCGCCCAGGGAAATGTAAAGATAATCCCTCAGCCAGGTGGAAAGGGAAATGTGCCAGCGTCGCCAAAATTCCTGGATGCTTTTGGATTGGTAAGGTGTACGAAAGTTTTCGGGCAGTTGAAAGCCCAATAGTAGGGCCAGACCAATCGCCATATCGGAATAGCCGGAGAAATCACAGTAAATCTGCAGTGCGTAACCGTAAACGGCCAGCAGGTTTTCCAATCCGGAATACAGGGTGGGGTTCTCAAAAACGCGATCCACAAAATTGACACTGATGTAATCTGAAATGACGGCTTTTTTGAATAGCCCACCTGCAATCAGGAGGATTCCCTGACTGAGTTGTTCATTATTGAGGGTAAGCCGTTGCCTGATCTGTGGAATAAACTCTGCAGCTCTCACAATGGGGCCAGCCACTAGTTGGGGAAAGAAACAGACAAAGAAGGCAAAGTCCAGAAAATTGCGCCACAGCGATGGCCAGCCATCTACACCTTCGGTCAAAGGCACGAGTTTGCCCCGATACACATCAATGCTGTAACTCAGCGTTTGAAAGGTAAAAAACGAAATGCCCACCGGTAAAAAGATCTGCTGTAACTGAAACTGCGAACCGAGGGTAATGTTGAAGGTGTCAATCAGGAAATTGGTGTATTTAAAATACCCCAGTAAGCCCAGGTTGAGTGCGAGGCTACAAAGCAGAAAAAGCCGCTTTTTACCCCTACGCTCAGCCCTGTAAATAAAATGCCCCAATACAAAATCGACCACAGTGGAGAGCAGCAGGATGAAGAAATAAAAACCACTGGAGAGGTAATAAAAGTAAAGGCTGAAGGCCAGCGTGTACACCAGCCGCCAGTTGATGCGCTTACGCAATGCAATGTACAATGCATAAAAGGCGATAAAAAAGACCAAAAACCGTGCACTGTTGAACAGCAGCGGACGACTTGGGTGGTAGGTGAATATTTCAGTGATTGATGACCAATCAATGCCGCTCATACGCCTGAATTATAGCCGCGTACAGCAGGTCCGCCTGTAGTGCATATCCGGCTTCAGTAAAGTGAATAAAATCGGTATGTGCCAGTCCGGCCTTTTGCCACTGCTGCATAGACCCTTCGCCTCCCATGAGTGCGTAGAAATCCCAAACGGCAAAGCCACTTTCTTTGGCTTTCTTAAGGAGGGCCTCTTTGATGGGTACCGTCCCTTTGTTGACGTATTTTCGCTTGCGCAAAATCTCGGCATTGGTCGTGATCAAAACCGGGATTTCCGGGCAGGATGCTGCCAGTTTCTCGTAGAAGAGATCAACATCTTCTCTAAACTTAAACACATCCGGATCAGAGCCAACAGATTCATTGGTGCCAAGTGATACGATGATCAAGTCGGGATTGAGCCAGGGCACGGCTTCCGCAAAATGTTCGGATTGATTGAAGTGAAAGTGGCTTGCTCCATTGACGCCAATGCTGTGGTAGACGATTCCGCTTTCCCGGGTGTTTTCCAGGGAAATGCCGTATACGAGGGTTTCCTTCTGAGCGTCGTTACGGCGATCACCCCTGATGTTGAGACGGTGCAATAAGGTATCAAATTCCAAGGCATTGGGACCCGGGAAAATAGGATATTCCGAATTGGAAATTAGCCCCAGTTTGCCGGGGTCAACCTTTGGCTTGGGCCTTCTCACGGTACCGCCCTTGACCACCAGCCTTTGTCCGATGCTCAAACGACTGCCGCGCAGCCCGTTCCAGCGTTGTAGGTTGCGCACGCTTACCCCATATTTACGCCCCAGATCGTAGAGCGTATCGCCTTTGCGCACGCGGTGGATCTGGCGTTGCACGGGTTCTGGCTTTTCCTCCTTGGGTGGGATGATGCCCATACTCAAGGCATAATCAAAGCTGGAGGTACTCTTTTCATTAAAAAAGGTCACCTTATTGAAGCGGTCATCACCCAGGGAATCTTTGACCAGAATTTCCAGGGTGAAGTCGGGGTTGGTGGTCTGAATGCTCATGCCGCTGATTCCCATGGGAGGGCCGGGTTTGAAGGCATTGTTGTGGGCCAGCCACTGATCCGTATTGCTGGTGATCTTGTAGTCCAGAGGATTATTGGTTCCAGCCAGATAATAGGGGAAAATCAAGCCGCGACCAGCGGCACCAAAGCGATCCTGAAATTTTTGGCGTAAGCCTCCTGTCCAGAAATTGGCTTGTACGTGTGAGTCCCCAATGTGCACGATATTGATGCGGTCGATTTCTCCATTTTCCAGCTGGCGAAGCTTTTCAAAAAATGAGGCCAGTTGATGCGGATCAATCAGGGCATTGGCTTCTATGTCGAGAAAAGGATACTGGGCTTTCCATTCAGCGGGAAGCGTATCGGTCAATACCGGCGTTGGCAGACTCGAAAGTATGACATCTCTTTCCGGTTGTTGTGAACCCATCATAAAAAAAGTGCCCGCGACGGTCAACCAAAATTTCAATCCCATCATTGCTCCATATCTTTTTGTTGTTCGCGAAGATACTCTTCGTAGCCGGAAAGCAGGAATTCCAGCAGTAAATTTCCAACTTTTTCAGATCCCTTAAAATTGAAATGGGTATAATCAGAATTGGCCAGTGGGGGCACTTCCGTGTCGACCCATTTGGTCATGGTGCCCGCTCCGCCCATGGCTTCGTAAATACTAAAAAAAGCCGCCTCCGATGCCTCTGCGGCATTGCGCTGGACGGCAGTGATCCTTGGTACACTGGGATCGGTTTGCATCTTCCCGTCCACTTTGATGGCCCGGTCAGAAGGGCCGATAACCAGGATGCTGGCTCCAGGAAACCCGCGCCGCAGGTGTTGGATGACCAGCTTTATTTCCTTCTCATACCAGCTGTAATCCTCCATTTTTGCATTGAGCACGTTGAGCCCAAATTGCAGCATGATGAGGTCAACATCGAGGTGCTGCTGAAATTGCTGCAAAACGCCTTCATCAAGATACATCAACCCTCCACCGGAGTTGCCACGGGTGGGCAGGTTGTCGACAATAATCCCGGTTTTGCTTTCAAAGCTGACTCCGTAAATGGGTTGCCGCTCGGGGAGGTTAAAATTGAGCTGTATGCGGTGCGTAGGAGCAGTTGTGAGTTGGGCCACGTTAATGGTATTCGGTTGATCAAGCGCCATGTTTCTGGTGTCGCCTTTTGTGACCAATTGTACCGATCCGGGGGCCTGGGGATTGCCCAGAGAATCGGGCACCGGCGACCCGTAAAAAAGCCGGCTAGTAGTGAAAATATTGACCTTGGCAAAACGCCGGGAAGAGGTGTAGCGCACCCAATTGGGTTCTACCTCATTAGAAGTTGTATCCTGGATTTCAGCGGTTTGCTGCCGGGTAGAGTCGGAAGCCAGGCTGTCGACGACTATGGTGTCGGTTTGAATTTCTTCTTCCACGGGGTCAACAACTGCGGTTGTGTCTGCCGGTTCGGGAGCATCCCAGTCGGTGAAGTAGTTGCCCAGATAGCCCCTCGGCAATTGTTGCAGATTTTCCTCGCCCATTACGCACTCGTACCAGCCCTCCGAAAATCGAAAATTCAACGTTCGGCGAAAGGCGTAAATGGGAGAAGTAATGGGGGCAAAACCAACGCCGTTGCCGCCAAATCGGCGCTGCATACTGTCGCGAAATTCCTGGGTGATGAGGTCGCCTTCAATGGAGGAATCGCCGAAGTGGGCAATGCGGATTTGCTCGTTGTTTTTCTTTAGTAAGCCATAAAAGTCAGCGAGGTATTGCCAGCCATTGTACTTAGGTACTGCGGGTAACTTATCTTCCTGAACCAGCGTGGAATCTATTGCAATCTCCAAACTTGTGCTATCAGTAATAACCTTCTTTTCCGGAAGCCAGGAGGTAGCAGAATAAGTGCGGAAATGCTGTTGAAGATAGGGGATTTGCTGATGCAACACGGGATAGGCAATCAAAATCAGCACGCTGACGAGCAGCAGTAGCAATGCTTTGCCAAACTGATTTTCTTCCATACCGTGCAACTTTTGCCACGAATATACGGAGCGGTAGCGGAGCGGAGAAATTTGATGATGAAAAAAGAAAAAGACAATTATGAGTGATAAAACCCCAAGGTAGGGGCACACCTTCAGCAGTAAAGTAGATGGGGCGCATTATCCATTAGGACAGCGCTTGCAGCGTTTGTTTTTTTTGTATTTTTTGCAGCATTTCTTCTTCAATTTCTTGCCCTGCACAACTGGCAGCGGGAAGGGCAAGCGCAGTGCCTCCGGGCGGAATTCAGTGTCATTGGTTGTGTTAATCCTGCTCATGATGCCATAATTTACCGTAAAAATAATTCTTATTTAGATTAAATCCAAATATACAGTAAAAATGATAATCTAGTCTGCTTGCCTAAATTAAATGACCAGTTTTTTACATTTGCCAAAGAAAATAAGTTCTTTGACAAATTTCGTGGTCAAAGAAGGAGAAAATAAAAAACTACAGGTCATGCTCAAAGCGATTTCCCCCATTGACGGCAGATATGCATCCAAAACCAGCGAATTGGTGGACTTTTTCTCGGAATACGCCCTGATTAAATACCGGGTATTGATTGAGGTATACTACTTTATGGCACTTTGTGAATTGCCGCTGCCGCAGTTGAAGGATATTCCTCAGGAAAAGCTCAATGATCTGATTCGTTTGCTCAACCACTTTGAGTTGGCAGATGCCGAGCGCATCAAGGAGATTGAAAAGACCACCAACCACGATGTGAAAGCGGTTGAGTACTTCATTAAGGAGGCTTTTGATCGGTTGGAGCTGTCTGAATATAAGGAGTTTATCCACTTTGGGTTGACCTCGCAGGACATTAATAATACGGCTACGCCACTATTGCTGAAACACGCCATTGAGCACGTTTATTATCCGCTTTTTGAGCAATTGACCGGTGAATTGGCCAAACTGGCGCAGGAGTGGAAAGACATTCCCATGCTGGCTCGAACGCACGGGCAGCCCGCTTCTCCAACGACTCTGGGCAAGGAAATACAGGTATTTGTAGAACGCCTCTATGTGCAATTAGCTCAATTAAAAGGCATTGCGTTTAAGGCAAAATTTGGGGGTGCTACCGGCAATTTTAACGCCCATTTCGTCACCTATCCCGATATGGATTGGGTGGCCTTCGGCAATCAATTTGTGGCCGAGAGTCTGGGCATGGAGCGTTCGCATCCCACTACGCAGATTGAACACTACGATAACCTGGCGGCCGCCTTTCAGGCCATGAAACGCATCAATACCATCCTGATTGACCTGTGTCGGGATATCTGGACTTATATTTCGATGGATTATTTCAAACAAAAGGTCATCGCCGGAGAGATTGGTTCCTCGGCCATGCCCCATAAGGTGAATCCCATTGATTTTGAGAATGCAGAGGGCAATCTTGGACTAGCCAATGCCGTATTGACCCATCTGGCTGATAAACTACCCATTTCGCGGTTACAGCGGGATCTGACTGATAGTACGGTATTGCGGAATTTGGGCGTCCCATTTGGGCACACCCTCATTGCCTTTAAATCTATCCAAAAAGGGTTGAGTAAATTATTACTGAATCGGGCCAAACTGGAAGAAGATTTAGAAAACAACTGGATGGTGGTGGCCGAAGCGATTCAGAATATCCTGCGCCGGGAAGGGTACGACAAGCCCTACGAGGCACTGCTACAATTGACCCGTGGCAAGGCTTCTGTGACCAAAGCAGACATCCACAACTTTATCGAGCAGCTCAAGGTTTCGGATGCGGTGAAGGCCGAAATGAAAAAGATCAGCCCGCATAATTACATCGGTAAGGGATTTTAGAATACGATTGTCTTATTCCGGTAGGGCAAAACCTTGCGCTGCAATTGGGCCCAGATGGCTTCCGCCAAAACGACCTTTTCCAGGTCTTTACCTTTGCGGATCAGATCAGCAATGGAATCTTTGTGAGACACCCGGCTAACATCCTGGGCAATGATCGGCCCTTCATCCAGATCGGCGGTCACATAATGGCTGGTAGCACCAATGAGTTTCACACCGCGATTGAAGGCGGAGTGGTAGGGGCGAGCCCCTTTAAAAGCCGGGAGGAAAGAATGGTGAATATTGATGATGCGATTGGGAAATTGGGCCACAAAATTATCCGACAAGATTTGCATATAGCGCGCCAATATGATGAAGTCCACGTCTAACTCGCGCATAAGTGCAATTTCGGCAGCTTCCTGCTCGGCCTTGTTGGTTTTATTGATTTCAAACAGTTTGAAGTCAATGTCAAAGCGTTCGGCGATGTATTTGAGGCTTTCATGATTGCTGACGATGACCGGAATCTCCACGGCCCATTCACCTGACATATAGCGCTGTAGAATATCGTACAGGCAGTGCGACATTTTGGATACAAATATGGCCATGCGTGGCTTGCGGTTGGAAAAGTGCAGTTGCCATTCCATATTAAACTTCCTGCCGATCAGGGTGCCAAAGAATTCGTCAATCTTTTCGTTGGAGATGGCGAAGTCGTCGAGTTCCCATTCCACCCGCATGAAAAAATGTGACAGTTCGTGGTCTACATGCTGTTCCAGATCAATGACGTTGCCACTATTGTTATGCAAAAAATCGGTAACCGAAGCCACTAGTCCTTTCTGATCGGGACAATGAATCAATAGAATTGCTGTATTTTTTTTCATTTTTTCCTTACCATTGTAGTTCTCAAACGTGATTTGTGCTGTGTTTGAGAACAACTTTTGCAATAACTGGCAAAACTATTACTAATTTCTAGCTTGACTCAATTTTCTACATGAAAGTTTCCTTCTGGTTGATCGGGAAGACCAATGAATCCTATCTGGAAACCGGAATTTCCATATTTCAGAAGCGCCTGGAGCGCTATCTGCCATTCTCTATAGAGACCTGGCCCGACGTGAAGAATGCCGCTAAGCTGACGCCGCCCTTGCTCAAGGACAAGGAGGGAGAGATGATTTTGAGTAAACTCAAAAATGAGGATTTCCTTATCTTACTCGACGAAAACGGCAAACAGTACCGCTCGGAAGATTTTGCTCAATATCTGGAACATTTGTTGCAACTTTCCTACCGCAGGATAGTTTTTCTAGTGGGCGGTGCCTATGGTTTTAGCGATGCCATTTACCAAAGAGCAAATGCCAGGATAGCGCTGTCCAAGATGACTTTTTCGCATCAGATGGTGCGGCTTTTTTTTGTAGAACAATTGTATCGGGCAATGACCATTTTGAAAAACGAACCCTATCACAATAGCTAAATTATGATCAGTATAACATTGATTTTGGTCATTATGACCTCTCTGATTTCCTACCAGGCCCTGAATAATCCGCAGATGATGCAACAGCTGTCGTTCCGGCCTGCACTGGTGAAGCAGAATGGAGAATATTATCGATTTTTGACCAGTGGATTTGTGCATGGTAGCTGGATGCATTTGTTTATCAATATGTTTGTGTTGTACCAATTTGGAGAATTTGCCGAAGGGTTCTTTTCCTTTCTCTTTGGTACAGCGATTGGTCGCATTGTCTACGTCGCTTTTTATTTAAGTGCGATCATCGTTTCTTCCATTCCGACCTTTTTCCGCCACCAGGATAATTTTTACTACGGTGCGGTTGGTGCTTCGGGGGCAACTTCGGCCCTGGTATTTGCCTATATTCTCTATGATCCGTGGCAATGGTTTCTGTTTCCGCCTTTACCAGCCCTTTTGTTAGGTATTGGTTATTTGTTTTATTCCAATTATATGGATAAGCAGGGCACGGACAATATTGGCCACAATGCCCACTTTTGGGGAGCAGTTTACGGACTATTGTTTACTGTTGCGGCCATTTTAATGATGCGCTCTGAATTGTTTGACCTGATATTGATGCGTCTGCTGGAAGGCCCAGGGCCGTTTGGTTCATAGAACGGATTTGGAACTTGCCAATTCAAAATAAAAAAAGATGATCCATGCCCAATGAACATGAGGCCAATCCCTGGCTTACCCACTCTATTGATGTTGTTTACAACAATCCCTGGATTCAGGTATCCCATCGCATTGTGACCAACCCCAATGGAGGAAAGGGCATCTATGGGGTGGTACATTTTAAAAATCTGGCCATTGGCATCGTGCCCATTGACGAAGAGGGCAATACCTGGCTCGTAGGCCAATATCGGTATACTATTCAGGAGTACAGCTGGGAAATTCCCGAGGGCGGCTGTCCGGTGGGTACGGATACATTAGAGAGTGCCAAACGGGAATTAAAGGAAGAAACGGGCATCGAAGCCCGGGAATGGGAGGAGTTGGTCTCTTTTCACACCTCCAATTCTGTTACCGATGAAGCGGGTATCGCCTACCTGGCAAGAGGGCTCACTTTTGGCGAATCTGAGCCGGATGAAACGGAAAAACTTCAGGTAAAAAAACTTCCGGTGGCAGAAGCCATCATGATGATGGAACGCGGAGAAATTACCGATTCGCTGACGATAATGGCGTTGCAAAAGGTGCAGGTTTTGCTTTTAAAGGGCAAGCTGGAGTTGTGATCTCCTTATTGGAAGGGTTGGAGGAAATGTATTAATGGAAGAAGGCTGGGGGGCGCAGTTGCGTCCTGTCTCAGTAAGAATACTGCTATAATCTGTTGTCAAAAATGGTGGCTGTAAATACGCTGCATTGCCGCTCTTAATTTTTGTTTTTCAGGCTGGTAAAATGCCTCCGGCGGTCGCTTTTGGCTTGGCCCAAAACCGATAAAAACCCAAGGCTGTAGAGCCTTTCCTAAAAATCTTCCCTCCCCGCACGCTCACTTCCCAAGCTGCTCACGGGTGGTACTTGGCAGTGGCAATTTAGTTTGGTTTTAGGAAGGTATAAAGTAGCCTTTTTCACTCAATGGTTCGCAGTGCAAAGCTCCTTTAGCCGACCGCTGTGAAGATTTTCTTAACGGAAATGCTCTAATGCCGAGAAATGGTCATCAATAGAACCAACCGTTATCGTTACATCAAGCGGTTTGCTCCGGCATTAAATTGTTTAGTGGAGTCGCCATTTAAAATCCGTTAAGAAGGGTAAACTGCTTGAGCCAAAATCCTAATTTAAGTGGTTTAAAATGATTAATTGTTTCTGCTATCAAGAGTAACACTGGGCACGATAAGGCGAGTTTTTACCCTTTAGGATTTTAAGTGGCAGCGCAGCGTGAAGAACAATTTACAGCCTTGATTTTTCTATCTTTTCATCAAGGAAAAGATACCGCCGGAGGCATGTTGTGCATAGTGTTTCAACACATCTGGCTTATCCCTTTATAAAAAGACCAATCGCGGAACTGCACCCTCTCCTCAATTCTTATTAAGCTATTTCGTCTTGCAATTCCTTCTGTGCGGGGACTTCAACCGGTTGTTTCACCAAACCGTAGTTGGCATCCTTATCCAGCGTCATATTCGGACTGCCAAACAGGATTCGCCACCAGGCTTTGGGAGAGCGGTACTGCTTCATATCCTTAAAGATATCGATCCACTCATGGAAGACCAGGTAGACCGGATTATAGGAATTGACCGGCTTGAGAATACCGTAGTTAGGCGTTTCTTCTTCCGGCTGGAAGGAGCCAAACATGCGATCCCAAATAATGAGGGAAGAGCCGTAGTTTTTATCCAGGTATTTGCCATTGGTGGCATGATGCACTCTATGATGCGATGGCGTGACGAAGATGTATTCGATTGGTCTGGGCATCTTGTCAATCAACTCGGTATGAATCCAGAACTGGTAGAGCACCGCAATCTGGTTGATAATAAAGAAAACCAATGGGTGAAAACCCATCAAAGCCACCGGAATGAAAAATATAATCTTGATGTGCTGCACCCACGACAGGCGGAACGACACCGAGAAATTGTATTGTTCGGAAGAGTGGTGTGTCACGTGTGAAGCCCACCAGAATCGCTGCTCGTGCGAAATGCGGTGCGACCAGTAGCGACAGAAATCTACCGCAACAAAGCAAAGAATGTATGACCACCAGGTAGGCGGAATCGACCAGGGCACCAGATTGTAGAAAAACAAGATGATGCCAAACAAAAGAAACTTAACGGCAGCACTGGAAAGCAGGTTGCCAACACCTACCAACGCCGCTGCGAAAGCATCTTTTCCGTCGTATTCTTTGTGTAATTTACGCACCCGAATGATCCATTCAAGCGCTACCAGACTTAGCATCACTGGTACTGCGTAGAGAATAACAGGAGGCAGTTCCATATTCATGATCTGCTCCAGCGTAATTTTTGGTTTATCCATTGGAAAAAGTGTAAGATAGTTACAAGTGCGTTATCGCAAATATAATGCACGGAACAGAAACTTGGACACTTTACCGCGCATTTATACCTAAATATTACCTAAGAGTATCTTTAAATTTCGTTTTTGGTAATGAAAATAATCCATTTCTGCTTTAATCGAGGCAAATTTGAGGTTCATACCTGGAAGGTCTGGGCCGATAATTTAACAAAGAGTTAAGCAGAAAGGGATATTTTAAGCCCGAAGGATGAAGTTTAAAGATACTCTCAATCCAGGTAGCGTTTTAACAGTCCTGAGTAGGCATCAATGCGCCGATCGCGGAAAAATGGCCAGATGCGGCGTACATCTTCAGTACGTTTTTTATCGATCTCGATGACATGATTCACCTCCTGATCTACCGGCGCCTGATAGATGATTTCACCCTGTGGACCGGCCACAAAACTCTGCCCCCAGAACTGAATACCGCCGGTGACATCCGACCAGTCGCGCTCGTAGCCGGTGCGATTCACAGCAATCAGCGGCAATCCATTGGCCACCGCATGTCCACGCTGGATGCTTTGCCAGGCACCAAACTGTCGGGATTGCTCCTCCTGGGTATCCGTTGACTCCCAGCCAATAGCGGTGGGGTAGATCAACATTTCCGCTCCGGCCATGGCCATTAGTCTTGCGGCTTCCGGGTACCATTGGTCCCAACAAACCAGGACGCCGAGTTTACCTACCGAGGTCTGAATGGGCCGAAACTCATTATCACCCGGCGTGAAATAGAACTTCTCGTAATAAGCCGGATCATCCGGAATGTGCATCTTGCGAAACTGTCCGGCAATGCTGCCATCGCGTTCCATCACTACGGCCGTATTGTGGTAAATACCGGGCGCACGCCGTTCAAACAGGGACGTCACCAGCACGATATTATGCTCCTTAGCCGCCTTGCCAAAAACCTCGGTAGAAGGCCCGGGAATGGGCTCCGCCATGTCAAATTTGTCCACATCCTCCACCTGACAAAAGTAGATGCCGGTGTGCAATTCCTGCAGGATCACCAATTCCGCACCCTGCTCTACACAGGCCTTGATGCCCGCCAGGCTTTTGGCGACGTTTTCGTCTCTGGATTCCGAGTTGGATTGTTGTACAATTCCGATTTTTAAAGTAGACATAGGTTGTTTGCTTGTAATGCCTGCAAAGGAAAGCATTCTCTCCGGCATCGTCAAGATAACGGTTAATTGGTGGATATATTTTGGGGGGTTGGGGGGAAGTTGGGTTGACAGAGAATGTCAACCTTTAATTGAATGGAAGGGTTTCTTTTTCAGTATGAAGTCTCAAAATCTTACTTTGGGCCCATGTCATGAATTTGTCCTAAAAGACCACTATTAAAGCAACTGCAGGGGGAGTAATGGAAGATGCAACAAAAAATCGTGTCCAAGAAAAAGAACAATAGATGAATTTTTATTACGGCCTTTTATTGATTCTTCTGAGCCTGGTCTGGTTTTATTATGTGCTTACTAAGCAAAGTGACAAAACTGTTTATAAGTGGTATGCACTACAGAGAAACTTGTTCGGAGCAATAATATTATTTTTGTTGGGATTGATTTTGATGCTAGACCTTTAATGATTCGCCTAGTTACAGGGCTTTTTAAAAAAAAATATATGATTTCAATAAGGCTTTATAGAAGTTTGTCCCTGATAATCTTAAATATGGTTGGTAGTTTGGTTTTTTGCCAGACAAATCCTCTGCAAGAACTAGACTTAAAAAATGTTGACTATAAACTGTACCTCCTCCCAACCTCTGAACGTTCAACATTTACTGGAGTGTCCTTAAATAATAACAGTATAAAACGTTTGCAACAAGAATTAGTATTAGAACCTTCTTATGAGCCATTTAAATGTGGGTCAACGCATTCATTATATTTAACACAACAAGATTCCATTGTTGCCATATGGCGTATAATTTTAAGCTGTGACCAAATTAGTTTTGGGAAAAAGAAATACCGTCTTTCTAGTGAAAATCTTGACCAAATTGTCGCTTTAGGTGAAGCATTAGATCAAAGTATTATTTCTTTTTCTACCCTTGAGGAGGCCCGTTCTTATTATGAGAAAAATATTACTACTGATACAACAATTGTGCTGAAAGAAGCTTTTGCTCCTAGTTGGTTAAAATTTGAAGGATGGTCTTATCTATCAATTGTAGACTCTAGTAGGGTGGGACTAAAAGAGTTATTATATCAGACTAGAAGAAAACTTGGATCATCAATCAATGTGGACTTAGCATTTAGCTCAGCTGAGTATTTGGGAGATGATTTACTGCCAAAGTATGAATTTAGATTTTTGTGTGATCACTCTTTTTATGAAGACTTTTCCGTGCATGCTTATGGAATAGAAGGCACTCTATCAGATAGGTGGAACTATTTCAAAGATTTTAAAGTCAGAGTTTTTAGGAAAAAATAGATTTCAATTCGGTGTTCTTTCGGCTCTAGAAGAACCACCAAGGAGAATTTGAAATTTTAAGACCTATCCCAGTATTTGATCCTTACAGTGGGAAGTCTTATCAGTTGCCAGCCCGGGTCTTATTAGATCTAAAAAAGGAAAAGGGGGGATACAAATAGAAGGCTTTGATATGGAAGGAGCTGTAATGGTTATTTGTTTCTGGTATTTTAACATCATATCTTTGGATTTATTGTCAACATGAGTTTCTCATATAATCGGGAAGAATTGAATGAACTGCGGGCTAGCAAGATTCACATCATTTTGGGATGATTAGAGAAAAATCCGGATGGATTTTTTCTAAGCAAACTTCTGTGACCTTCTGTGTCTCATGTGGTTCCAACAAGAATCGCCGAACAGGCGATTTCTCTCCGTTTATTTGTGCGAGAAAGAATTGGTGGGTTAGTACTTTTCAAATACACCACGATTGATCCATTCTTTCCATTTCATCCAATGACACATTGGAGGTTGGCTAATTGACCCGAGGTCTGTTTTACCGTATAGATTAATAATTTGCCTCAATGAGGAGTAGTGGAAATATCTCTTTTTACCACTGCCGTGTAAATCATGTTGATTACAAACCAGTTAAAGGCCAATAGGAACAATATAGAATACACATAAAAATAGAGCCCGACCACCAAAAACAGAAGGTTCAGCGTACTAATGATGGGCAACGGGAGCTTTTGAAAATCTTAAGCAGCCAATAGCCGAGACTCATGATCACAATGAGCGGAATCGGATTGAACACTACCCACCAAGTTAATGCGGAAACATCCCATCCCCAACCGGAGGTCTGGTTTAAATCCCAGGAGCTCGTACTGATGTAAAACGGTCTGATCAGCGAGGAGGCGACAAACAGGATTAATAGTAGCAATAGAATCCAGTGGATATTTCTGTTGATAAACTTCATCATATATCTATTTTAGGGTTTAATTACCACGCCTTCCGGGTACTGCATACTGATACAATGCAAGGAACCATGCTGCTCAATCAACGGCCGGCAGTTGATTGGTACGATCTCATGCATTGGGAAACAAGTTTTTAATTGGGCGATAGCCAAATCATCTTCGGGTACCTCATAAATGGGCAGAAGTACGGCGCCATTGATAATCAGGAAGTTGGCATAGGTAGCTGGCAAACGATGGCCTTCTTCATCATAACAGGCGCTGGCCATTGGCAATGGTACCAATCGATATGGTTTCCCATCGCTGGTGCGAAATGTCTGCAACTCGGCCTCCATTTGGCGTAAAGCCGAAAAATGCTCATCGGTTTCATCGGTGCATTGCACGTAGGCAATGGTTTCCGGATCACAAAAGCGGGCCAGGGTATCGATGTGGGCATCGGTGTCATCACCGGCCAGGTAGCCGTGGTGCAGCCAAAGCACCCGATCCAGCCCAAAGAGCACCTTGAGGCGTTCTTCAATTTCCGACTTATCCCAATGCGGATTGCGATTGGGCGATAGCATACAGGAGGCCGTGGTCAACAGCGTGTCTTCACCGTCGCTCTCGATGCCGCCACCTTCGAGTACCATGCCGCCATGTTGCAGTTTGTTGACTTTAAAAATGCCTTGTTGGAATAAATTTCCAGTGATCAGGTTATCCCGATCCGCCGCAAATTTCAGGCCCCAGCCGTTGAAAATAAAATCCAGCAAAACGGGCTTCCCATCATCAAAAATGGTGATGCCTCCGTGGTCGCGTGCCCAGGTGTCATTAGAAGGGGCCTCCACCAGGATGAGCCGATCCTTGGGAATATGTTGCAAATGGGACCGAACTTCCTCAACGGTCCGACAAACCACCAGTACCTTTTGAAACCGGGCTACTGCCATGATGCATTCCACAAAACAGGGAATGACTTCCGGTAGGTAATCTTTCCAGTCGGAATCTTCGTGCGGGAAGGTGAATTGTACGGCACTTTGTGGTTCCCATTCTGCGGGTAATCGGATTGACATGCATATAATTTATAGGGCTTAAAGATGCGCATTTTTCGTGGGAAAACGAATCGCTCTGACAACCGAAGATAAAAAAAAGCCATGTCTTGTAACCAAACAGAACTATTGGCATCCAATGGTCTGAGGATGATTAAAACCATGAACTATGTAACCAGAATTTTTGAATATGACAAAACAACTACTTTATTTAGTACTCTTGATGATCGTGTTTTCCTCCTGTCAGAAAGATAAGCTGTACGAGGATTCAACACCGGCAAACCATTTTTCCAGCGAGATTCCGCTCACCTGGAATCAACTTTTGCTTGAGGTGGAAAGATTTACACCTGGCTATAAGCCGCCCGTTTCGGCACGAACGACTGCTCATGTCGGGCTGATTGCCTATGAGGCTGTGGTGTATGGCACCAATGAATATCGTTCGTTTTCAGGCGTTTTTCCTGATCTCGAATTAGAAAAGCCAAGATTTGGGGAAGCGTATCACTGGCCCACGGCACTTCATGCGGCCTACGAAAAAGCCTTTGAGTTGTATTTTCCTACGGCACCTGCTGAACAACAATTTGATATCCTAAGCCAGGTAAATGCTTTTAAGATCGATTTGCGTAGCAGTGTTTCAGCGGAAATTTATCAACGTTCATACGATTTTGGACAACAGATTGCAGAAGATATCTACAATTGGTCAAAAGAAGATCAGTGGGGGCATGAGGGGTATTTGAACAACACCGATCCTGCCTATTTGCCGCCGACCGGTGAAGGGTTTTGGCAACCCACCTATCCGGATTATGCAGAAGCACTGCTTCCTCATTGGGGCAAGGTCAGGACTTTTGCTGCTCTCGAGTCTGACAATGTAGTTGGTCCTTATCCCTATTCCACGGGCCCCCAATCGGTCCTCTACCAACAGGCCAATGAAACCATGATTTTGGTAAATGAGGTTAAGCAGGGGCAAAAAGAAGAAGACTACTGGATTGCCGAGTTTTGGAGTGATGACTGCCCGATACTTACTTTTACACCTGCAGGACGGTGGATAAGCATTACCAATCAACTGGTGGAATTGGAACAGCTTAATCTGGTGGAGGCGGTCTACACTTATGCAAAAGTAGGTCTTGCGCTGAGCGATGCCGGAGTGAAGTGCTGGAAGGAAAAGTATATCCATAATTGCCTGCGTCCCGTTGATTATATTCACAATATTATGGGCGCAACGGCCTGGAATACAGTGATGTGCCCCGACGGATCGGGAGGGTTTTATACTCCAAATTTCCCAACGTATCCATCTGGCCATGCTACCTTTGCTGCCGCTGCGGCGGAGGTGTTAACCGATATTTTTGGGGAACCCTATACCTTTACCGATAAGAGTCATGAGGGACGGACCGAATTTAGAGGAGCGCCTCGTACCTTCCAAAGCTTCCGGGAAATGGCGCTGGAAAACGCCTATAGCAGGATTCCATTGGGGGTGCATTTCCGGATGGACTCGGATGCGGGAACGAGTTTGGGGATAAAGGTGGGCAATCGGGTAAATGCACTTCCCTGGAAGTAGGCATCTGTTAAATCAGACTGAGGACTGCCATGACCAACCGGTCGCAACGTACATTACCAAATTCGAAGATATCTTTAGTAAAAGTAAGGTTGTATAAAATCTCTTTTAGATGAATCTTGGCACGATGCAACCTTACTTTTACATTGCTTTCGGATAAACCGAGGCACTGTGCCACATCCTGATTGGAGATGCCCTCTATTTCTCTGAGTACAAAAACGGCGCGAAACTTCTCCGGTAGCTGATCAACTGCAGTCTCAAAGAGTTGTTTATACTCTTCCTGGATGATTTTCTTTTCGGGATTTGCCATATTCTGGTCCGAGATATTACGGATTTGATAAGAAAAAACGTCATCTGCCGGGGTAAAGAGCTGATGGTGCCTTTTATGTTGCCTCAGGTACATGAGCGCCTGATTAATGCCAATTCTGATCAGCCAGGTACGAAATGCTGCTTCTCCGCGGTATTGGTATAGCTTTTCAAAAGCCTGCAAATAGGTGTTTTGCATCAGGTCTTCTACCTCCAATGGGTTTTTGACATAGCTGCGGATCGCCCGAAACAAAGTTTGGTTGTACCTTCGTAACAAAATTTGATACAGTTCCTTTTCACCCGCAAGAATGCGGCTGATAATTTCTTCATCGCCCGAATCCCGCAGTGTATTCTCTTGTAATATCTCCATATTTTGCCCGTTTCTCTAATTGATGCCTGATCTTGCTAAAGGTTACAGCTTTTGTGAAAAAGAAGCACAAAAGTTCACCAATTTTAGGTATAGAATGCTTAAAAAAAAATTTTAGGTTGAGCGCAACATAAATCATGGGCCAAACGTAAAGTAGAATGAATAGCAAATTCTTGCTATTGCCCTTCAGAATAAATGTTTCTAGTCATCTTTGGGATAAATAAACAGGTCGCCCCTGCTATGAATCTATCCAACCAGCTCGTGTAGACTGTATTGGTCTACATCCTGGGAGGTATTGAATATCTTAATCTTATGAAATTAGAAAGAATTGCTTGTTTGCTCCTAGTCATGTTTCTGATTATTGGTTGTCAACAGGCTCCCGGGCCCGAGTTTAGGGAAAGTTTTTTTTCGCTGGCTCAAGAGCAGGGTAGTGTACAATGCGAATTGTCGGCAATGCGGGATAGCATCTCGGCAAAATGGGACCAAATGGGACAAACCTTGATGGAGGACTTGCCGGAAGAGATGCCGGAAACGGAAAAAACCAACATGATTGCGGTGCGGAATGCGGATCTCATCCGCATGTTTCAGTCTTATGAACAGCTTGATTATCAAATAAAAATGCAATTGGAGGAAGTGGAAAAAGAAGACTCGATGATGGTGATACAGATCAGAGCCTTGAGCCAAAAACTGAAAGAGTTGGAACGATCCCGCATGGACAAAATGAACATCCTCCAACAAGCCTTTCCCGATGAAACCGAAAGATGGGCTATGCGGTACGATAGCATCCTGCAACAGAATTGTAAAAAGACCACCTATTAATACAACTAAATATGAAGAAACGATTACTGTATTTGACAATGCTGTCCATGGTTATATTCTCTTGTGAGAAGGAGGATTACTTTAAGGACTCAACTCCGGCTACTCGATTTGGAAATGAAATTCCTCTGAGTTGGAACCAATTATTCCTGGAAATCGAAAGATTTACTCCGGGATATCGACCTCCGGTTTCGGCACGGACCAGCGCCCATATCGGGTTGATTGCCTTCGAAGCCATTGTGAATGGTACCGATGGAGAATATCGCTCCTTTTCGGGCTATTATGATGGCCTGGAGCTGGAAAGACCGGATTCCGACCTCGAATACAACTGGGAAGTGGCCCTGCACGCCGCTTATGAAAAAGCCTTTGAACTGTATTTCCCGAATGCTCCGGCAGAGCAGCAATTCGACATTTTGAGTCAGGTCAATGCTTTTAAGGTTCCATTGCGCACGGCCACTGCACCGGATGTGTATCAGCGGTCTTATGACTTTGGACAACAGATTGCACTTGACATTTTTGAATGGTCCACGGAGGATACCTGGGGGCATGAGGGCTTTTATAACAATATTGACCCAGCTTATAATCCCCCAGCTGATGATGGCTATTGGCAACCCACTTTTCCCGACTATGCACCAGCACTATTGCCGCACTGGGGAAAAGTCCGAAATTTTGCGGCCAGGGATAGCGATGTTTCGCCCGAGCCATTGCCGTATTCTTCCGACCCTCAATCGGCTATCTACCAACAAGCGATGGAAACCCGTGAGCTGGTAAACCAGATCAGAAATGGAGAACACGAAGAAGACTACTGGATCGCGGAATTCTGGAGTGACGACTGTCCCATTCTGACCTTCACACCATCGGGCCGGTGGATTAGCATTACCAACCAACTGGTTGACAAGGAACAGCTCAATCTACAGGAGTCAGTAGTTCTGTATGCCAAGGTCGGCATGGCATTAAATGATGCGGGCAGTAAGTGCTGGCAGGAAAAATATCGGTTTAATTGCCTGCGCCCCATTGATTATATCCGGGCGCATATCGGAGATGCAGATTGGAATACCGTGATGTGTCCCGATGGATCAGGAGGGTTTTTTACACCCAACTTTCCGGCTTTTCCTTCGGGGCATGCCACCTTCGGAGCAGCAGCAGCGGAGGTGCTGACAGAGACCTTTGGCGAACCCTATACCTTCACCGATCGGAGCCACGAAGGAAGAACAGAATTCCGGGGGGCTCCGCGAACATTCAACAGCTTCCGCGAAATGGCCGATGAGAATGGCTATAGCCGAATCCCGCTGGGCGTACATTTTCGAATGGACTCAGATGCGGGAATTGTGCTGGGAACCAGGGTTGGACAAAGGGTTAATGACCTGCCCTGGACCAACTAGTGCGACTAGTCCGAAATAGTTGATACTTTTTTCAGGCTAAAAGCATTGAAGGTGCTGAATATGCTTTGTCAATTATTTCTGCATCAATCCACTAGAGGATTGATACATAAATTTGCCATTAACAACCAATAAAATTGGCCAGCGCTTCACCTACAACCTTCATACCTGCGGCATTCCAGTGGCTGTCAAATTCGTAATACAGCGGCTGGGATGCATTTTCCTGGCTGGCTGATTTCAGCGCTGGTGTCGGGTCGAAGAAGGGAACGTTGTGTTGTTGGCAAAAACCCTGAAGTAACCGTTGCAGCCGCAGGGGATCGTAGGCCTCATCGGTTACTTCGTAGCTTTTTTTGAAGGCTTCCCAGGCCTCGGGATAAATGGCTTCCTTTTCGGGAATGAATCCGATGATGAGGCGGCTATTGATGCTTTGAGTTTCTCGTTGCAGAGCGCGAAACAAGTGTTCCGTTATTTGCCAGGCCTCCGTCATTGCCGGGTCGTACCGGCGCTGGTAGGCCTGTAAATCTTGCGGGACCTTGCTTTTAGCATTGGCCATTTGAATCTTGTCTTTCAGTATTTTTAATCGGCGGGCTAGCTGGATATTTTCGAGCGACCAGCGCTTGAATCTGGCTACGATGCCCAGGTCTTCCGGTGCTGATAACGGGACATTTGTTAATGCTAAACTATCTGATTGCCAGGTGAATAATGGCTTCAATCCCCGCCAGTAGCTCGGTTGGTTGTTAAACCAGATATCGTTGATACAAACCAGCAAAACGGTGACATCGGGTTGATATTTTTTGCCTTCTGTTTGGTAAAACAGCAATTCCTGGTCAGTGGCATAGCCGCCGGTGCCGGTATTGATCACTTCGTAGCGGTTGGAATCGCAACTTTCCTGAAGGTTCGACTCACACACTTGTGTCAGTGTCTCCTCATAGTCCACCATATAGGCTTCCACGTATGAATCCCCCAGCACCATTATTCTGGATGTTCCCCCAGGTTTTGCGTACGCATACTCCGGTCCGCGCAGGCCTTTGCTATTGAATGATTCGGTTACCTCATATTCCTCTGTATGGTGAGTGCCGGTAAAATTGGCCGTTTTTACCCATCCCAGTTGCGGATCAAACTCACAAAAAAGCTGATGATGATTGGCCGAGGGTAGGGGTGCAATTAACCGCAAAAAAATTTCTCCCAGTACCAGTGCTACCGTCAGAGAAATCAGAAAGGTGATGATTTTCTTTAGCCACTCCATAGGTGAATAAAGGTGATAAAAAAAGGCGCCTCCTGCGGACAGGAGACACCTTTGTTCAATTTGTTATTAGCAAGATTGTCCCGACCGGGGTCGCGACTATTTTTCAGCCATGAACGGATAACGATAGTCCGTTGGTGGCACAAAATTCTCTTTGATCGTACGCGGTGAAACCCAACGGAATAGGTTGAGGATCGACCCGGCTTTGTCATTGGTTCCGGAAGCTCTTGCCCCGCCAAATGGCTGTTGGCCTACTACAGCACCGGTAGGTTTGTCGTTGATGTAAAAGTTACCGGCTGCATGACGCAGTTTATTGGTGGCCATTACTACTGCCGCACGATCTTTTGCAAAGACAGCACCGGTCAGCGCGTAGGGCGAAGTCGTATCCACCAGTTCAAGGGCTTCCTCGTACTGACTGTCTTCGTAAACGTAGATTGTCAGCACGGGGCCGAAGATCTCTTCACACATGGTGCGGTATTGCGCATCTTCAGCTACCAGGATGGTTGGCTCGATAAAGTAGCCTTCACTTTTATCGTATCCACCACCGGCGAGAATCTCTACATTGACATCCTTTTTGGCTTGCGCAATGTAGCCGGAAATCTTGTCAAAGGCTCTTTCGTCAATGACAGCGTTGACAAAATTAGTAAAATCCTCCGGACTTCCCATTTTTATGGAATCAATATCTTCCTTCAGGTATTCTTTTACCTTTCCCCACATTCCCTTCGGAATGTAAGCCCGGGATACGGCGGAGCATTTTTGCCCCTGAAATTCGAAAGCTCCACGGATCAAAGCCGTAGCTACCTGCTTGGCATTGGCAGAAGAGTGGGCAATCACAAAGTCCTTCCCACCGGTTTCTCCCACGATGCGTGGATAGGATTTGTACTGGCTGATATTTTTGCCGATTACTTGCCACAGATGCTGAAAGACCTTGGTGCTACCGGTAAAGTGCAGTCCCGCAAATTCCGGGTGGCTGAAAATGATATCACCTGCCATCGGGCCGTCAACGTAAATCAGGTTGATGACTCCGTCCGGAAGGCCTGCTTCTTCGAATATCTCCATGATGACCGCAGCGGAGTAAATTTGCGTTTCAGCAGGTTTCCAGATCACGGTATTGCCCATCAGTGCCGGTGCTCCCGGGAGGTTGCCGGCAATGGAGGTAAAGTTAAACGGTGTCAATGCAAAAATGAAGCCTTCCAGTGCGCGGTGCTCCATGCGGTTCCAGATATTTTTGGCGCTTTCCGGCTGCTCCTGGTAAATCTGGCTCATGAATTCCACATTAAAGCGCAAGAAGTCACAAAACTCGGCAACACTATCGATCTCAGCCTGGAAAATGTTTTTGGACTGGCCGAGCATGGTCGCCGCATTCATCTTGGCGCGGTAGGGACCCGAAAGCAGGTCTGCTGCCTTGAGGAAAATGGCTGCTCTTTCCTGCCAGGGCATGTTTTCCCAGGCGGGTTTGGCGGCCAATGCTGCATCAATGGCCTGATTGACGTGCTCAGCGCCTCCCTTGTTGAAGTGGCCAAGGGTATGCTTTAGGTCATGTGGAGGAGCAATGCGTACCTTATCCTTGGTGGTAACTTTCTTGCCCCCGATGTGCATGGGGATATCAATCTCTTGTGCTTTCAGGTGTGCCAGCATTTTTTTGACTTCCTGCTTTTCGGGAGAGCCCGGAGCGAAAGACAATACCGGCTCATTTATTGCTTTAGGTATTTCGAATATTGCATTTGACATAATAACGGAATTCTTATTGGTTAGAGAATTTGCTGCAAAGCTAAGATTTGCACGTAGAACAATCAAATACCAGTGCTGGTTTTATACCTTGATTGCTACCTCCGGAGGCAGAAAGGGGCTGGCGTCTCCGCCACCTTTGATAATTTCCCGTACAATGGTAGAGCTGATGTGCGAATAGGTGGGTTGACTGATCAGGAAAATGGTTTCCAGCCCTTCACCGATAATGTTGTTGAGTTGGGAAATGGTCTTTTCGTAATCAAAATCAGAAGCGTTACGCAAACCCCGTAGCAAATAGTTCGCTCCGATACGACGACAATAATGGGCCGTGAGGTTTTCAAAATGATCAACTTCTACCTTTGGTTCATTGGCAAAAACGGCTTTGAGCCAATCAATGCGCTGATCGAGGTCAAACAGATACTTCTTCTGGGTATTGGTTCCGATTGCGACGATAACTTTGTCAAATAGCGGCAAGGCCCGGTTGACCAAATCAACGTGACCAACGGTGATGGGATCAAATGAACCGGGGAAAACGGCAATTTTACTCATTGGGTTATGGTCTTGTTTGTGTGATGGAGCGCTAGATACGGATTTTTTTTGCCTTGCTCCAAACAAAACTCATTCTAAAAGGTGGAAGGATTCAAAAAATTGGTCGCTCGTCGGATTTAGACTTTTTTGTTTCAATGCAATGGTGCGCAGCGAATAAAAACGGTCATTGACCAGAAAAGCCCGGTTTTTAATCACGGCTTTGCCTTCCAGATAATCAATGCGCCAGATACGGCCGGGAAATTTTTTGATAAATAACTCGTCGTCGTACAACAAGACACCCTGCACGCTGGAAACCGCTGTTTCAATAGTGGCATCAAAGAATTCTTCGAGAAGGTCGGTACTGTCTGAATGCACGGAATTAGACGGGTAGTCGCAGTAGCTGATCAGATACAAAAGATTGTCGGCCTTCTGGTCTTCCGGTTGGTACAAAAAGGTGTGGTAAGCCAGCTTGCCAATCTCGGTGGTAATGCTGTCAACCTTCAATTGCACAGGGCCGGGCACCAGCAGGCGAAATCGACCTTCGTAAGAAATCAGCTCCTGCCATTGCTCGTCTACCGGGGTGAGTTGAAATTGTTCCAGCGCCGGTTCGGGCAGGGTGTCGTTGGCTTTCGCCAAACAAGTGCAGCCGAGGATCAATAGTATCGCGATATATTTGGACATAGATCTTTCCTGTTTTTGTAAAGAGCACGCGTTGTTGCCAAAAGTTGTATGCACAGCTCTACGACATTGGCAAACGGAGCAATTTTTATTTTATTGTTGGGGCTCACCATCACAGCCATAAACTCGGCACTTTGGACTTCAAAATGAGTGCAATTGATGATCATTTCCAGAAAACTCAAAAGAAAATTGCCCCAATAACTTGCAAGGTATACAAAAAGACGCTACCTTAGTTTCGAATTAAAACTAAGTGCATGAAATCCTCACATTTGCGTGAAGCAATGGCTCAACCATTAGGGCTTTTTACAGACCTGTACCAACTGACGATGGCTTATGCTTACTGGCATAGCGGCCTTTACAACAGGGAGGCGGTTTTTCACCACTTCTATCGGAAAAATCCTTTTGGACATCCTTACACCATAGCGGCCGGCCTGGGGCTGGCAATCGATTATTTGCAGTCATTGCGTTTTTCTACGAAGGATATTCAGTACCTGGGGGGGCTTAAAGGAGCTGATGGTATGCCACTCTTTGATGAGAGTTTTCTGAATCATCTGCAACGCATGGAATTCAGTTGCCATATTGATGCTGTTCCGGAGGGCACGGTTGTATTTCCGCATCAACCGCTGGTGAGGGTACAGGGGCCGTTGCTTCAGGCACAAATTATCGAAACAGCGCTTTTGAATTTGATCAATTTTTCTACGCTTATCGCTACTAAATCTTCCCGCATTGTTCAGGCTGCTCAGGGTGATCAAGTCATTGATTTCGGTTTGCGGCGCGCCCAGGGCATGGACGGTGGAATGACGGCCTCTCGGTCGGCCTATATTGGCGGATGCCATGCTACCAGCAATGTCATGGCGGGGCGCATTCTGGGTATTCCGGTCAAGGGAACCCACGCCCACAGCTGGGTGATGTGTTTTGAAGAAGAATTGGCAGCATTTCGGACCTACGCCCGCCAGTTGCCCAACAACTGTGTTTTTTTGGTGGATACCTATGACACCATCGATGGAGTAAAAAATGCCATTGTAGTGGGTAAAGAATTGCGCGAAAGCGGGCACGAAATGCTGGGCATTCGCCTCGACAGCGGCGATCTGGCAGCATTAAGCATTGAAGCCAGGAAAATGCTGGACGAAGCCGGTTTCCCTGATGCGGGGATCGTGGCCAGCAATGACCTTGATGAATACAAAATTACCGAATTAAAGAAGCAAGGAGCCAAAATAAATATGTGGGGTGTCGGCACCCGATTGGTGACCGCCTACGACCAACCGGCTTTGGGAGGTGTATACAAGCTGGCCGCATTACGCAATCTGGCCGGTAATTGGGATTATAAGGTAAAACTCTCGGAACAGACCATTAAAATATCTAATCCGGGCGTCTTACAAATCAAAAGATTTAGCGATGAGCATGGGCTGCCATTAGGCGATATGATCTACAATGAAGCCAATGGCAGGCCGACCAATCGTTTTGCCGACCTACAAACAGCGAAAGTTTTTAACTTTGGAGATGAAAATGGCAAAGATTTACTGCTTCCCGTTTTTAGAAACGGCAAACTCATTTACCAAAGCCCCGATTTAAAGCACATTCGGGAGTATAGTTTGCAACAGCAACAACTATTTCAGGATATCGGAATGTCTTATCCTAATGGTCTGGAAAATAAATTAGAAACAAGGAAGAAAAACCTGGTCTCTGCTCATATTTAACCCTGCAAATGCGTAAAGAATAATGCCATATAATTATGAATATCCTCGTCCGGCTCTAACGGTAGACTGTGTCATCTTTGGTTTTGACCAAAGTAGTCAGCTCAAGGTGTTGTTGATCCAACGAGCACACGACCCCTTCAAAGATCAGTGGGCGTTACCCGGAGGTTTTGTTGATATGGATGAAGATTTGGAACATGCCGCTCTACGGGAACTGGAGGAAGAAACCGGTGTGAAGGATGTATTTATCGAACAACTATATACATTTGGCCGTCCGGGAAGGGACCCCCGGGGGAGGGTAGTGAGCGTGGCCTATTATGCGTTGGTCAACCTGGCGGAACACCCGGTACGGGCGGCAACTGATGCGCGCATGGTCAAGTGGTTTGAAATTGAAGATATTCCCCAATTAGCCTTTGATCACGATGAGATCATGCAGGTGGCTATCAACCGCTTGCAGGCCAAGGTGCGGTATCAGCCCATTGGATTTGAACTGTTGCCAGAGCAATTTACCCTTTCGCAACTACAGCGCTTGTACGAAACTGTTTTGGGGGTAAAAGAGTTAAATAAACGCAACTTCCGAACAAGAATCCTCAAAATGGGCGTTTTGAAGGAGGTGGGAAAACAAGAAGGTGTTGCCCACCGTCCGGCCGTGTTGTACAGTTTTGATAAAGAAAAGTACGAACAACTCGCCCGCGACCGCTACGACGACCTCATCAAACGAGGCGTAGACTTTGAAATATAATCGTCCCCTAATCTAAAATTGAAGCCCATTTTATGACAAGAAAAATTACCTTTTTCCTCATTTCTATTCTAACCGTTTTTGCCTCCTGTCAACCCGATCCTGCGGATCAAAGCAGTGCCAGTTCAGGTGCGCCTCCTCAGCTGCCTTCGGTTGAAGAAGATTATGAAGAATCGGTCAACAAATGGGGGTACATCAACCGCGCTGGGGCTCTGGTGATTAGCGATAATTATGATGATACCCGCAACTTTTCCGAAGGATTGGCAGTGGTTAGAAAAAAAGGACGCTGGGGTTATATTAACAAACAGGGGAATCTGGTAATTCCTACCCAGTTTCAGGGGGCCTGGTCCTTTTCTGAGGGACTGGCCAGGGTGTTGACCTACGAAGATAAGATGGGATTTATCAACCCGAGTGGCGACTGGGTGATACCGGCAGAATACGACGAGCTGGACGACTTTAGCGAAGGGCTGGCTTCATTTCGAAAAGACAATTTGTTTGGATATATCAACAAAGAAGGCAAGGAGGTCATTGCCCCACAATTTGAGCAGGCATCTGACTTTACCAATGGCTACGCCCGCGTGAAAGAGGGGGGAGAATATGGATTGATCAATCCGGAGGGGAAGGTGGTCGTTCCCACTGATTTTGAAAAGGTCTTTCCTCCTTCTGGTGGACTGATCCGAGTGCGAAGTGAAGGGCTGTACGGCTTCATGGATCTTTCCGGCAACTGGAGAATAGAACCGGCCTTTAAGTCGACTTACGATTTTGAAATGGGCCTGGCTCCTGCCAGAAAAGAAGACAAGTACGGACTGATTGATAGTACTGGTGAGTTTGTTTTAAATCCCCGCTTTGACCAATTATGGTACGCCGGCGACAGCCTGTGGGGCATTGAGTCGAATGGTAAATACGGGTTGATGACCCGGGACGGACAGCAGCTTACAGCTCTTGAATTTGACCAGCTCTATAGCTTTACAGAGGGCGTGGCACCCTACCAGAAAGATGGTCTCTGGGGCTACGTGGATAATCAGGGACAGATCATGGCAAGACCTCAATTTGGCCTGGCCTGGAGCTTTCAGGAGGGACTGGCCAGGGCAGCGGTGTATCGGGGCATTGCCTTTATTGATCACAGTGGAGAGGTGGTGATTCCGCCGGGGTATATCGATGTACGCGATTTCTCAGAGGGACTGGCGCGGGTGCAGGTGTATCGGTGAATTTTTTTAGTTTAGAGTTTAGAGAGGGGGGCATTGGAAAGGATAGCGGTCTTTGGTTTATTGGTTTAAAGGTTAAAGTTTAAAGTTTAAAGTTTAAAGTTTAAAGTTTAGAGTTTAGAGAGGGGCATTGGAAAGGATAGCTGTTCTCGATTTTAGTTTAGGGTTTAGTGTTTAGAGAGAGGGGCTGTAGAAAGGATCACAGTCCTCGGTAATTTAGATGCGGATTTTGAAAGTACTTCACTCTACACACTAAACTTTCCCCTCTACACTTTACTCCTAGCTTCTCTACACATTAAACACTAACCCTACACTCTACACCCTACACTCTAAACCCTACACTCTGCTGAATCCGACTAAGTCGTACTAAGCAGAGTCCGATAAAGTCGTATTAAGTTTTTGAGCATCCCAATCAAGGGGTAGCTCCAGTTGAAAATCGGGAAAATGAGCGATTGGCTCTAAATTTCCCATCAAAATCTCGCGAGAGATCCCTTTAATTGGGAGCTCAGCGATCACAAGTTCTTTGTCATTCTGGAACAACAGGCATTTTTTCCGACTGCAAAAAGTGATTTGCACTTGTTGCCTGGGCTTACTGCCTGAGATGTAGTAAATCTGACCTCCCAGACAGACGGTCTGATTTCCGGCAATCTTTCGGTACCACTTTCCTTTGGCCAGGAAAGTAAATACTTTTTTCAAGTCGATCAATAGAGCTTCCCTCGTGGGGTGATAAAAGCGCCCGGAGTGTCTTGCTCGGGGATACTTTTTCAAAGGAGGCAGGTGATCGGTTCCTCTACTGGGAATAACTTCATTGAGTTGGATGCGCCTTTGGCGACACCATTCAAAGAGGTGATTCCAATTTTTGTAGTCGTGGCGACCGCGCAGCACTTGATCGAAAACGGTTTGATGCGCCTTTTCCACTTTCCCTTGATCAGTGGGTTGATTGACCCGACTAAAGCAAGGCTGTATGCCCAGGCTAATCAACCACAGGCAGAACATCGTTGGGAACGGCGACTTACTGACGTTTTCGTAGAACACACTTGCATGATCGCTTTGTAAAGCCCGGGGCAAACCATGATTGATAAAACCCAGGCGTAAGGCCGTTTGATAGTCACTCTTATTGGGATGCCCCTGCATGCTTTTCATCCTGGCAGGAAAACACGATATGTAAGCACTGGAGTAAACATCCTTTACGTTCAACAACGAAATGGGACCTACTCCTTTTACCTGGCTATTGCCTTTACCGTCTACCTGCCAAAGACTGTGGCAGCACTTTGCTTCTTTGCAAGGCTCTACCGGTAAGGGGTTATTAATCTCATAGCTCTTGCTCAATTGCTGCTCTTGCAAAAAAAGACCAATGGTGCTTCTACTGGGAAGCGCGCAATTCGCCAGTTCCTTGGTTGATTGCAATTCCGCAAGAATGGTACTTGGTCCCCAGCCCGGATGTTTTAAGCGCATCTTTTTGATACGCTCAGCCAAAAATGCTGGAAAACTGCTCATCGATCCTGTCGCGGGCCGACCTAGGACCGAATGGACAGATCCCCTTTTTTTATACGCTGTTGCCACTTACGCACGGTATATACAGAAAGTCCCAGCATTGCTGCAATCTCGGGAGCCTTCTTGCCTCCCTGCGTCAGATGCTTTATTTCATGCCTTTGTTCCAGAGTTGTCATGACTTTTGCTTTTGCTCCTCTTTTGGAGACAAAGTTAATACGACTTTATCGGACTATTAATTAGTACGACTTAATTAGATTCAGCAACTCTAAACCCTACACTCTAAACCCTACACTCTACACTCTACACTCAAAAAAGTAAATATGGTAAGTATTATTATGGGTTCTGATTCTGATTTGCCGGTGATGCGGGCGGCAGCGGATGTTTTGAAGCAATTGGATGTTCCATTTGAAGTGACCATTGTATCGGCTCATCGCACGCCGGAACGCATGTTTGATTTTGCAAAAAATGCCCACAAGAAAGGCACTAAGGTGATTATTGCGGGAGCGGGTGGGGCGGCTCATTTGCCGGGCATGGTGGCCTCTTTATCTCCACTGCCGGTCATTGGTGTGCCCGTCAAGTCTTCCAACTCGATTGATGGCTGGGATTCGGTTTTGTCGATTCTGCAGATGCCCAATGGGGTGCCGGTGGCCACAGTAGCACTCAATGCCGCACAAAATGCCGGTATACTGGCCGCACAAATCCTCGGGGCTTCCGATGAAAAACTACGGGAAAGGATCATTGGCTTCAAAAAAGACCTGGAAGCCGGGGTTGCGAGGAAATATGAACGTTTGGAAAAGATGGGCTACGAGGGGTATACTAAGCCATAGCTTTTCAGCTTTTAAAATGATCCTGGTAACAACCATGTCTAGCCTTGAAGTGTACTAATAGTATTACTTTCAAAATACTCATGCATGGATTTACTCTTCGATTTGACCATTATTTTTTCGATTGCTGCCTTGGTGCTGTTTGCCAGTTCCAGGTTTCACATTCCTACCATTGTAGGCCTATTGGTCTCGGGCTTGATTGCAGGGCCTTATGGCCTGAAGCTGGTGAATGCGCCACAGCAGGTAGAAGAAATGGCGGAAATCGGCATCCTGCTGTTGATGTTTACCATTGGCATGGAATTCTCACTGGAAAAGCTTTCCAAAACCAAATACTGGATCTTGCTGGGTGGTGGACTACAGGTGCTGCTTACCGTGGGAGTGGTATTTGGCCTGGCTACATTGCTTGGACTTCCTTTTCAGCAGGCACTTTTCATTGGATTTCTATTTACCATGAGTAGCACCGCGATCGTCCTGCACATTTTGCAGGAAAAGGGGATCATGGATACTGCTCACGGACAAAGTACCCTTTCCGTCCTCATCTTTCAGGATATCATCATCATTCCCATGATGCTGGTCGTTCCCTTTCTGGCGGGCGTAGAATCCGGAGGAATGGAATTGCTCTGGAAACTGGGCAAAGGAATCTTGATTGTTTCAATTGTGGTGGTTCTGGCCCTTTATTTCATTCCCAGATTGCTGCACCAGATTGTCCGTACCCGAAATCAGGAATTGTTTCTGATGTCCATATTGGTAATTTGTTTTGCCACCGCCTTTACCACCCACCAATTGGGGTTAAAACTGGCCCTTGGTGCTTTCCTGGCTGGCCTTATCGTATCGGAAAGTGAATATAGTTACGACGCCCTCAGCCGAATTTTACCACTGAAGAAGATTTTTACCGGTATCTTTTTTATTTCCGTAGGGATGTTGCTCAACACCCAATTTCTGGTGAATAACCTGGCCCTGCTTCTGGGGTTGACCGTTGCGGTGCTCGTACTCAAATTCTTGTTAATGACCGGCATCGCCATCGGTTTGAAATTACCCTTACGGAATGCCCTGATCGTCGGATTATCCCTGTGTCAGGTAGGTGAATTCGCCTTTGTATTGTCGAAGGCAGGCAATGAATATAGTATTTTGACACTGGAACAATACCAGACCTTTCTAGCGGTTTCGGTGTTGTCAATGGCTGTATCTCCATTTATTATCTATGCAGCCCCTCGTTTGTCTACTCGTTTGATAAAAATCGGTTGGGTGCGGCATTTTTCTTCCCGCCTGGGTATGCAGGTGATTGGCCAGCGCATTGCGAATTGTCATTTAAATAATCATTTGGTGATCATTGGTTACGGCATTAACGGGCAACAATTGTCGCATTCGGCGGCAGCCCATCAATTGCCTTACGTCATCATTGAACTCAATGAAAAGACGGTAGATGCCTACCGGGCCGAAGGAGAACCCATCTACGGCGGTGATGCCCGCGACCCGGAAGTATTGGCCAGAGCCGCCGTGGAAAAGGCCAAGACGGTGGTGGTCGCTATTCCCGATGCCTGCGCTACCGAGGAAATCACCAGTATTGTGCGAAAGCTCAACCACAATGCACACATTATCGTTCGTACCCGCTTTGCCAGCGAGATTGAAACCCTGCAAAAGCTGGGGGCCAATGAGGTCATACCGGAAGAATTTGAAGCGTCTCTTCGCATTTTTGAGCGCACCATGGACCAGTTTGACGTAACCAAACGGGCTGGCCTCGAAATCCAGGGATTGCGTACCAAGCTTTATGGTGCTTAGAATAATCGGGCAACAGTCATCTGCTTTTGTGACAAGGGTCACTGAATAAAAGGGGGGAAGTCGGTTTCTTTGTTACATAGTAAAAAATGTACCTATGAAGAAGATACTGATTCCCACCGATGGCAGTGAACTCGCCGATTTTGCCTATTGTCTGGCCAACAAAGTGGCCCAGAAAACCGGTGCTCAAATTGATGTTTTGTCCATCGTTCCGGCTCCCGCCGATGCCTTCTTTGATCCGCAGGGAAACCTCAAGGACGACGAAGGAGAGGACTTTACCGAATACTACGCAAAAAAAGCGGCTGTTCAGCAACAGATGAACGACTGGGTGAAAGATAAACCCACTGTTGCAAGGGTAGTGGTGAAGGTAGGTCGAGTAGATGAAGACATCACCAACTATGTTCAACATAACAGTGTAGATATGGTGGTCATGGGCATGCACTCCCGACATGGCGTTAGCGAAATCCTTAGAGGATCGCACGTTAACCACATCGCGGATCTTGCTTCCATTCCCATTCTCAGCCTGAAGTGCGATCGTGGTAATATGGAGGTTAACGATATCGTGTTGGTCAGCGATTTTGTCAACACAGAAGGGCTGAAACTAAATGCCTTGAAGGAATTGGTGGCGGCCTTTGGCGCAAAGCTACATCTCTTAAAAATCAATACGCCCAAACATTTTTGTACCCAAATTGAAGCCCGCTCCCGGATGGAGCATTTTGCCTTTGAAAATGGATTAGTAGGCGCCGCTTACCACCTGTACAGCGACAAAAGCATTGAAGAGGGGATCGAACATTTCTCTTTGGAAAATCAGATCGATGTCATTTCATTGGGCTTTCAGCATCCACAAGGACTAAATCGATGGTTGAACCAGGATATTTCCAAGCGAATCGTCAATCATTTGTATCATCCTATTTTGACGTTGCCGAATTAAAGTCCGGCTGGCAACACGAGAATCCCACTTTGCCACAAAATGAAATGATTCCAGGAGGGCTTTTGTATCTTTGACAGATGGCTTCGCAACTAAAAGCTTTTGACCTGTCATTTAGTCCATTGTGGAGTAAAAAGAGCATTGCTGGAATTTGGGTAGTACTTGCACTAGTTTCTACCACCACGTTGTATTATCAGCTGGAAAAAGACACTCCCTGGCTAGATATCCTGCCTGTTAAATTATTGGTTTGGTTGTTTTGGGGGGCTTATGCCATATTGATTTTTCGCTTTACCCGCTGGATTCAAATGCAAACCAGGAATCCCATTGGGATTGTGGTACCCTTTCTGATGTTTTGTGTAATTTCCATTGTGATTCAGGTGGCTTTTTATGCTTTCATCGCCTGGTTGATAGGTTTGGGAGCGTTTGCATCTTTGGGTTTTACAGTCGTTTTCTCGATCCTCTTTAAAAGTTTGTTTGAATGGTATTTTATCCTCTTTTGGGCCGTCGTGATCCTGACCCTTGCCTTTGATTACTATCAGAAGTTTCGCCGACAGGAGTTGGAAGCAGTTTACCTGCAGACCCAATTGGTGCAAGCTCAGCTCAACACCCTGAAAATGCAGCTGCAACCCCACTTCCTATTCAATACCCTCAATACCATCGTGTCACTGGTGAGGCAGGAGAACCTGAAGACAGCAATTGAAATGCTTTCCGGTTTGAGTGACTTATTGCGGCAAACCCTTTCGCAAAAAGACCAGCAACAGGTGAACTTGGTATCGGAAATTCAGTTTACAGAGAGCTATTTGGAGTTGGAGAAAAAACGGTTCGGAGAGAGGATCGAAGTGAGCATAAAAATTGATCCTGCAGCTCGATTAGCACTGATACCCACTTTTTTGCTACAACCTTTGGTGGAAAATGCCGTATATCACGGATTGTCAAAAAAACGCTCTGCCAAAAGCCTGAAAATCACCGTAAATAAGAATGATAACCGACTGAAGTTGATGGTGTACAATGATGGCCCCCAATTATCAGAAAATTTTGTACTGGAACGGTCTTCCGGAGTGGGATTGAGCAGTACCGTAGAGCGCTTGAGCCAATTATATGGCAATGCATTTAGCTTGTCTATCTACAATCGGGCAAAAGGAGTAGAATTGACAATTGAAATTCCCTTTATAGAAAATGAGGCGTAAGATTACTACATTAATTATTGATGATGAGGAACACGCAAGGTCTAATGTGCAGCTGTTACTCAGTAATTTTCCTGAGCTAACAATAGTGGGTCTTTGTGAAGATGGATTAAGCGCGGTTAAAGCCATTAAAGCTCAACGCCCCAATTTAATCTTTCTCGATATCCAGATGCCGGAAATCGATGGCTTTGCTGTATTGAAGCAACTGTCAAGTGATGAATTGCCCTACGTCATATTTACCACAGCCTATAGTGAGTATGCCATTAGTGCCTTTGAAGTTAATGCAGTTGATTATTTGTTGAAACCAATTGATGATCAAAGATTCATGGTTGCAGTCCAGCGGGCAATTGCACAAATCGAACAAAATGAACAGTGGGCAATAAGCAATCAATTGATTGAGTTGCAACAGTTTCTGGAAAAAGATCGCGAGGTTGTTTACCTGCGGAAACTGGCCATAAGAATTCACTCCAAAATCCGGTTTGTACCGGTTGAAGAGGTCATCTGGATCGAAGCGGACAACCAGTACGTAAAAATACACACATTGCAAGGGGCATTTATGATGCGCCAATCGCTGTCGACTTTGGAAAATGAGTTAAATCCCGCTCATTTTTATCGCTCCCATCGCTCGGCTATTATCAATATAAATGCGGTAACTGAAATTGAACCCTACTTTAAAGGTGACTATACCATCACACTGCGTACCGGCATAAAAGTCAAATTATCCAGGACCCGCACTGATGGGTTGCGCCGACTTCTCAATTGGTAACTCATTATCCGATTCACAACAGGATTCCTCCACTGGCGACAAATGAATGGCGAGCTCCGTTTTTTGCCTTCATCTTTGCTTCATTGATTAACAATAAAAATGATAAGCATGAAAAAAGGTATTATGATTGCTTTGGCAGTGGCTTTTACCAGTTTTGAAGGATCGGCGCAGCTGGCTAACCACGACCTGGTTCAGGTGGTAACACAGTTTGTGAAGGCTGGTGATGCACAGGATGTTAGCAGCTTGAAAGAAGTCATCCACGATAGCTATCGCATTATTTGGAATGACCTGAATGAGAAAGTGGTAAAAGTAGTCGACCGTGCTACTTATCTGCAGCTGATTGGAGCCAAAAAATTTGGAGGCGATACCAGAGAGATCCACATCGAAGGTATTGCTTTGAGAGGCGAAACGAATGCTGTCGTTCGCGTTCGCCTGGAGGGAGAAAAGGCCGACTTCTGGTCCTTTCTCAGTATGGTGAAAACTGGAGGCAAATGGCTGATCGTTGAAGATTTGGTGGAAGTGAATTTCAAGTGATAACTTAACCCTTGAGCCTGATTGTGATCTGGGTATCATGGGCTATCCCAATGCGGGCTTCGGCAAAAGTCGGAGCCCGCAGCCAAATTTTAGGGTTGTTGGAAAAGCCGTAGCTCTCCTTGGGCGCGCCAAAGAAATTGGTGTCCAATTCATCATTTCCATTGGCATCATGAAAGACTGATAGCGCATAGTTGCCATCGGGCAGATCGTCGAAAGTAATGGTCATTTTATCTCCAGTTACCGGGCCAATGTGTTTTCGATAGAGCTCGGTTTCGGATAAAAAATCTGCCTCACTGTTGTACAGGGCAACATAGACCTTGCCATCATGATTCTTGAATTGGCTAATATTGACTTTCAAGTTGTGTTGCGCCAATCCCGCATTTGCAAAAAATAGGAAAATGATGGTGGAAAAGAGTAAGTGCTTCATTGTTTGGAAAAAATATTTTGATAAAAACGCAGCAAACGCTGTTCTTCATGTGTCCAGTTGAGTGTTTTGGCGGCCGATTGGCAGTTTTGTTGCAGTTCCTGATACCGGCTTTGATCATTAAAAAGGCCTTGAATTAATCCAGCCAGATAGGAAGGGTCGAGGCTTTCCGCCAATACAAAAACATCATATTCTTCCTGCAAATGCCGGTATTCCGGAAAGTTCATGTGTAAGGAGGGGATGCCGGCCTGGATATAATCAAAGGCTTTATTGGCCAGCGAATAATAGTAACTCAATCCTTTGTTTTCCAGTAAGTTTAGTCCCAAATCGGCTTGCAGGGTGATAGCTTTAAGTTCTTGCGGTCGCACATATCCCAGAAACCTTACTTTATTGTCAAGCCGCAAAGCCATCGCCATTTCCCGAAGCTGCTCCGAAAGGTCTCCTTCGCCCGCCAGCCAAAGCTCGGTATCTCCTATTAAAGGCATTGCCTGAATAATCGCCTCCAGACCTCGGCCTTCATTGAGGGCTCCCTGGTAGAGCAACACCCTGGTCTTGCCCGGCGGTTTTTGCGGCGATGTGACGGAATAGACTTCCGGAACATTGCGGATCACCTCAAACGGCACGCCATATTCCTTTTCAAAGATCTTTCCCAGCTCATCGCCAACTGTATAGGCATAACGGATGCGAGGAATCAATGTTTGCGCCAGCTTAGCCCAAATCCTTTGAATCTGCGGCCTGCGGACTACCTCCGGCACTTCAGTGAAATACTCGTGAGCGTCGTAAATGAGAGGTTTGATTTTGAGTTTACTCACCACATACCCAGGGGCAAGCGTATCCAGGTCTACGGCACAGATCAGGTCAAAAGCGTGAAAAATGAGGTAAAGAAACAACCGGATGTTATACTCCAGGTAAAACCACTTGCCCTTTTGGAAAAAGCAATAAAGTCGTTTTTGCGAAAAGGGTTGTTCCGAAAGAGTAGGGGAGTCTGCTTTCTTTCGACCTACGAGCTTCACTTCATAGCCGGCTTTCGCCAAACTACTGCAGATGCGGATCATGCGCTGATCATACACCAGATCATTGGTTACGGTACAGATGATGCGCCTCATGCCTTAACTTCTTTCCAGCTAAACAATTCCCCCTCCAGGATCAAAAAACCCTCATCCACCAAATAATCGATGGTTTGTAAGACCTCATGTTCTCGTTTGGGATGAAAAGATTGCACGAGTTCATCCAACTTTAACTGCTCCTTACTGAGCAACATGCGGATCTTGTTTTTATACGCTTCAAAGGAATCCTCATCCAACTCACTGCTGGTGCGACCGGTACACACATCACAGATGCCGCAGGTTTTGGCATCGGTTTGCCCGAAATAATGCAGCAGCTGTTGACTCCGGCAGATGACTTTTTCGGCGTAGGCAATGGCGGCGCTAATGCGTTCGCGGTACCGTTTCTTGCGAAACTGGTAGAGCTGGTGGTCGAGTGCCAGATTGTCGGCATCTACGCGCTCCTTGGTGAAGATAACCTGCGGTTTATCCTTCTGCGGTTGATAGCTGATAATGCCCTCTTTCTGTAATAACTCCAATGCTTTACGCAATTCTGCACCTGACATTTTGAGAAAGTGGGCCAATTGTTTTTCCCGGATATTGATGAAATGCTGAAAGGCACCCTGGTAGGTTCTCAGAATGGTTTTAATGATCAAATCCATTTTGGGATGTCGCAATTGGTAATCGTACAACTCATCTTTGCTCACCAGTATTTTTAGGGAGGAAGGTACAAAAACGGCATCGGTCAGTACCACCCACTCCGATTGCTCCAGCATCTTCAGGCTATTGTGCACTGTAATGGGGCTTAGCTGAAAGTTCTGACTGAATTCGATCAGATCAAAGTCGTAGCTCTGACCGGCTCCGGCGCCGAGTGCCAGCTGGAAATAGCTGCCCAGCGCCCGATACACTTGTCGGATTTCCGTAAGGGAAGGAAAGGCCCGTTCGTAGTTCTTCTCCAGATTGAGGCGATCACTTTGGTTGTACAGTAGTACCGCGTAGGCTTTCTGGCCATCTCTACCGGCCCGACCGGCTTCCTGAAAGTACGCTTCCAGACTATCCGGCAACCCCATATGCACCACCAGGCGTACATCGGCCTTGTCAATACCCATACCAAAGGCGTTGGTGGCCACCATCACCCGAATTTTGCCTCCGATCCAGGCTTCCTGTCTAGCAGTGCGCTCGTCGGGATCAAGGCCGGCGTGATAGTAGCTGGCGCGAATGCGTTGCTTGACCAATAAGGTGGCTAAATCTTTCGTTTTGCGTCGGTTGCGCACGTAAATGACCGCCGATCCGGGAACTCTCTTCAGGATGTCCAGCAGTTTTGCATCTTTGTTTTCTTCTGTCAAAACGGCGTAGGCCAGATTCTCCCGGGCAAAACTCTTTTCAAAAACCTGTCCTTTTTTGAACGCCAGTTTCTCCTGGATGTCTTTAACAACTTCCTTGGTGGCTGTAGCCGTCACAGCAATCATGGGGGTATTGGGCACCAGCTCCCGGAGTTGTACAATGTTGAGGTAGGCCGGACGAAAGTCATAGCCCCATTGTGAAATACAGTGGGCTTCGTCAACGGCAATCAGGTTGACGGGCATTCTCTTGATGCGTTCCTGAGCCAATTCTGAGTTTAGTCGTTCCGGCGAAAGGTAGAGGAATTTGAGATGCCCGTGCGCGGCATTGTCCAGCGTTCGGTCGATATCGCGGTAGTGCATTCCGGAGTAGATGGCCGCAGCCCGAATGTTGCGCTTTTGCAGGTTTTCCACCTGGTCTTTCATCAGGGCAATGAGCGGAGAAATGACCAGGCAAACGCCTTCCTGGCAGAGGGCCGGCACCTGAAAACAGATCGACTTACCACCACCGGTGGGCATGAGCGCCAGCGTATCATTGCCATCAAGTACCGAATGAATGATCGGTTCCTGCAGTGGCCGAAACTGTTCATACCCCCAATATTGCTGCAATATTTCGATCGGTCTGGCTTCCATAATGCGCTTATTCGGCGAATTTAGAAGTGTTGGGGGAATTTTGCACTATTTGTGCAGGGATTACTACAAAAAAGAAGCGGAATCACCATTGCGATTCCGCCTCCGAAATAACTCAAATCGTTTTATTTATAGTTCTTTAATGTCGTTGTTAAATAATAGTACTTCCCTGTTCACTCATCTTGACTTCGCTCAACTGGAAGCCATGAGGATCAGACACCTGTAGTGCGATTAATTCTCCAATCTCGGCACATCCGTATGGAAACTGCGGATTTAGCTCCGGTGTGCCAATACCTTTTTCCAGAATAAATTGCACGGCGTCGCGAATGGTCAGTGCTTCCTTGTTCATATCCATCGCTTCCAGCATCATAGCAGCGGAAAGGATGGCCGCCATCGGGTTGGCAATATTCTTTCCTGCACCTTCCGGGTAAGAACCGTGGATCGGCTCAAACATGGAGGTATGCAGGCCAATTGATGCAGAAGGCAGTAGCCCCATCGATCCGGCAATCACGCTGGCTTCATCGGAAAGGATGTCGCCAAACATGTTGGAAGTCAGAATGACATCAAACTGTGTCGGGTATTGAATCAACTGCATGGCGGCATTGTCGACAAACATAAAGTTTAACTCAATATTGGGGTAATCACCCAGCATTTTGGTGACTGTATCCCTCCACAGGCGTGAAGTTTCCAGTACATTGGCCTTATCCACCAAAGTCACTTTCTTACGGCGCTTGGCGGCATATTCAAAAGCCAATTTGGTAATCCGCTCGATTTCGTGTACGTGGTAGGTACAGGTATCGTAGGCCGATTGCCCGTCTTCACTTTTGCCTTTATCGCCGAAGTAAATGCCTCCCGTCAACTCCCGCAGGATGATAAAATCTGCCCCCTTGATCCGCTCTTCCTTCAATGGCGACAGGTGCAAGAGGTTGGGATAGGTCGTTACCGGACGAATATTGGCGTAAAGCCCCAGTGACTTTCTCAGTGCCAGTAGGCCTTGTTCCGGCCTTATCTTGGCGTTTGGGTCATTATCGTATTTTGGATGACCAATGGCTCCAAATAGTACCGCATCGGCATTTTTGCAGGCCTCCAACGTTGATTCGGGTAGAGGATCTCCGTGACGGTCAATGGCAATGGCCCCGACGTCCGCATAGCAATATTCGAAATAATGTCCGTAGCGATCGGCGGTGGCGTCGAGTACTTTGACGGCCTGACGGATGACTTCCGGGCCGATGCCGTCTCCTGGGAGTAAGGCTATTTTCTTTTTCATTGGAATTACGATTTGAGTTTACGTTTTTGAGTGTTATGGGATCAACTGTTTGGCTTCAAAAGCTTCAATCTTATCTCGAATACTCAGTAGGTAATCGATGTCGTCGTAGCCATTGAGCAAACACATTTTTTTATAAGGATCAATATCAAACGATGCTGTTGCCCCGGTTGTTTGGATGGTAAACGTTTGGCTGGGTAGATCCACCGTAAAAGATGCATTCGGGTCAGCTTCAATTGCTTTAAAAATCTGATCCAGAAATGCCGGAGTAACCTGCACGGGCAACAGTCCATTGTTGATGGCATTGCCGCGAAAGATATCGGCAAAAAAGCTGGACACCACTACGCGAAAACCGTAGTCGTACAAAGCCCAGGCTGCGTGCTCCCGACTGGAACCACAGCCAAAGTTTTTGCCCGCCACCAGGATCGTACCTCCGTAGGTAGGATTGTTCAAGACAAAATCTTCCTTTTGCGAATCATCGCTATTGTAGCGCCAGTCTCTAAACAGATTGTCGCCAAATCCCTCCCGGGTAGTTGCTTTTAGAAAGCGTGCCGGAATGATTTGATCCGTGTCGACCTCCTCAATTGGGAGTGGCACAGCGCTTGATATGATGGTTTGAAATTTTTCCAAAACTGATGTTTCTTTTCAATTAATGCTTACTAATTCTTCTTCGTTTCTACCCTTCCACTTCGGCGTAAGAATTGCGCACATCCACAATCTTTCCGGCAATGGCCGTAGCTGCTGCCATCAGCGGGCTGGCCAGAATAGTGCGCGCTCCCGGACCCTGCCGGCCTTCGAAGTTGCGATTCGAAGTAGAAACGCAATAGGCTCCTTTGGGAATTTTATCCTCATTCATGCCCAAACAGGCTGAACAACCCGGCTCCCGGAAGTCAAACCCGGCTTCGATAAATACCTTATCCAATCCTTCTTTACGGGCCTGGGTGATCACTTGTTGCGATCCCGGTACGATCATCGCATGGACATTGGGCGCTTTTTGCTTGCCTTTTACGTATTCGGCCACCATGCGTAGGTCCTCAATGCGAGAATTGGTACAACTGCCGATAAAAACGTAATCGATGGGTTTATCCAGCATTGATTCTCCACCGGCAAAACCCATATATCCAAGCGCCTTTTCAAAGGTGCCTGGATTGTCTACCTCGGCTGGCGTAGGAATGTGCTCACTGATGCGAATGCCCATACCGGGATTGGTGCCGTAAGTGAGCATTGGCTCTATATCTTCGGCTTTAAAAGTGTATTCTTTGTCAAAAACGGCATCATCGTCGGAATACAGTGTCTTCCAGTACTCAACGGCCTTGTCGAAGTCTGCTCCTTTCGGTGCGAACTCACGGCCACGCAGGTACTCAAAGGTTGTCTCATCCGGAGCGATCATGCCACCCCGAGCACCCATTTCGATACTCATATTACAGATGGTCATGCGTGCTTCCATCGACAGGCTGCGAATTGCCGAACCGGCGTATTCCACAAAATAGCCGGTACCACCACTGGCCGTCAATTTGGAAATAATATACAGGATGATGTCCTTAGATACCACACCTGGCTGTAGTTGCCCATCCACCGTAATGCGCATCCGCTTTGGACGGGTTTGTAACAAACACTGCGTGGCAAATACCTGCTCCACCTGGCTGGTGCCAATGCCAAAGGCAATGGCGCCAAATGCGCCGTGGGTAGAAGTGTGGCTGTCACCACAAACCATGGTCCTTCCAGGTTGTGTGATGCCGAGTTCCGGACCAATCACGTGTACAATACCCTGGTACGGATGACCAAGGCCGTAAAGCTCAACGCCAAATTTTTCACAATTTTCGGTCAGCTTATCTACCTGATAACGAGACAGTTCTTCCTTAATTGGCAGGTGCTGATTTTCGGTGGGTACATTGTGGTCGGCTGTGGCTACGGTCTTATTGGTACGAAAGACCGACAAGCCTCTTTTTTCCAGCCCGGCAAATGCCTGTGGACTGGTGACCTCATGGATCAGATGACGATCAATGTAAATGACTTCCATGCCACCTTCCACTTCCGTCACGACGTGAGCATCCCAAATTTTATCAAAAAGCGTTTTTCCCATTTTTACTGTACAATTGCCGTTTAAATGATTGGAAATCAGGCCAGAGAAGGCATTCTTTCCATGATCTGAATCAAATCTTCGTCACTGACTTCTTTTTTGCTATCAGCAACATTAAGGAAGTCCTTATACACTTTATCCAGCTGGAGCTTGGTCAGTTCAAAACCGATATTTTTGGCGCGGTACGCCAGTGCGGCACGTCCACTGCGTGCAGTCAGTACAATTTTGGACTGGTCTACGCCCACTTCCAGCGGATCGATGATTTCGTAGGTTTCTCTTTTCTTGATTACTCCATCCTGATGGATACCGGAGCTGTGAGCAAAAGCGTTGGCTCCAACGATGGCCTTATTAGGCTGTACCGGCATACCCATCCGCTCGGATACCAATTGGCTGATCGGGTTGAGCAATCGGGTGTTAATATTATTGGTGAAACCCAAATCCTGGTGCTGGCGCATGATCATCACCACTTCTTCGAGGGAGGTATTACCTGCCCGTTCACCAATACCGTTGATGGTACATTCGATTTGACGAGCACCATTCTGGATACCGGCAATAGAATTGGCTGTAGCCAAACCCAGGTCATTGTGACAATGGGTAGAAATTACTGCCTTATCGATACCTTTTACATTTTCGTACAGGTATTTAATTTTGGCTCCGTACTCATCGGGCAGGCAGTAGCCTGTGGTATCGGGAATGTTGAGTACGGTAGCTCCGGCTTTTAGGACAGCCTCTAATACTCTGGCCAGGTATTCATTGTCAGTACGGCCAGCATCTTCGGCGTAGAATTCGATATCTTCCACAAAAGATTTGGCGTACTTTACTGCCGCTACGGCACGTTCCAGGATTTTTTCCTGGGTAGACCGCAATTTGAAGGTGATGTGGGATTCCGAAGTGCCAATTCCAGTGTGAATACGCGGATGTTTGGCAGCTTTCAACGCCTCAGCGGCCACATCAATATCATTTTCTACAGCGCGGGTCAAACCACAGACAGTTGAATGATGAACGGCTTTGGCAATTTCTACTACCGATTGAAAATCACCCGGACTGGACACGGGAAACCCGGCTTCGATAATGTCGACGCCTAGTTCCTCAAGCCTTTGAGCAATTTCAACTTTTTGAGCGGTGATCAGCTTACAACCAGGAACCTGTTCGCCGTCTCTCAGGGTAGTATCAAAAATAAAAATTCGCTTATCAGCCATAGTTTGTTACCTGTTTTTACAGAAAAGTGTATTAATATTGACTTCAAATATATCCCGGATGGCCGAAGGCACGAAAATAAAAATGGAACTTACTCCAAGTTTGCAGCCTGGCTGTGTTCGTTTAATAATTTGATAATCAGTGGTTTGGAAAAATTGTTCTTACAATGCCTAAACAAAAAACAGACGACCTTATTCAATTGATCAAGTCTTTGACAAGAGCAGAAAAGCGGCATTTCCGTCTGTTTGTTCGTCGTAATCAGGCTTCCGAGGAGATTCTGTTTTTACAGTTATTTGATATCCTTGACAAGTATAAAGAATACGATGAGGCGGTCATTTTGAAGCGATTGCCGGCCATTAAGAAAACCCAGCTTTCCAACCTAAAGGCACATCTTTACAAGCAGTTGCTGACCAGCCTGCGCCTGGTCAACAAAAAGCACAATGAGGACATTCAAATCCGGGAAATGATTGATTATGCTACGGTCCTGTATAATAAAGGATTGTACCGCCAGAGCCTGGATGTACTGGAGAAGGCTAAAGGCAGGGCTGAAAAAGGTAAATTCAGGGCGGCTCACCTGGAGATCATCGAATTTGAAAAGCTTCTGGAGAGTCAATATGTTACCAACAGCATGGAAGGAAGAGCCGAAGCGCTCATCGACGAGAGCCAGCGCCTCAATCAGGTGATCATCAACAACAATGTCATTTCTAACCTCAGTCTCAAATTGTACGGACTTTACCTCAAAGTAGGCTATGTGCGCAACAAGCGGGATTATGAGGTGGTAAAGGGTTTTTTCCAAACCAATTTGCCTAAAACTGATTTTCCGCAATTGGACTTCTGGGGCAAAATCTACTACTGTCAGTCCTTTGTGTGGTACCACCACATGACCCAGGAATTCCCCATGAGTTATCGCTACGCGCAGAAGTGGGTGGACCTTTTTGATGAAAACCCGGAAATGAAGGTGGTCAATGCCGCCACTTACCTCAAAGGATTACACCTGTTGTTGAGTGCATTGTTTTACACCTTACAATACGAAAGATTTCTTCAGACCCTGGAGGAACTGCATCGGTTTGCCGTGGATATTGAGCTCAGTGAAGATCGTAATATCGAAGGGCTTTTCCATCTTTTTCGTTTTATTCACGGCATCCAAAAGCACTACATGGAAGGCACCTTTAGCGAGGGATTGCAACTGGTGCCGGAATTGGTCAACCTCATTGAAACGGATGAATACAACTGGGACAGTCATCGGGAGTTGGTTTTCTATTACCGCATTGCCTGCCTGTATTTTGGAAGCGGTGATAACGACAATGCCATTCACTATCTCAATTTGATCATCAATCAAAAAAATCCAAACTACCGGGAGGATATTCAGTGTTTTGCCCGTATCCTGAGTCTTATTGCGCACTTTGAGCTGGGAAATTCGCAACTTGTTGAATATCAGGTGAAATCGGTGTATAGATTTTTGTCAAAAATGCAGGATCTACATGCGGTGCAACAGGCCATTTTCCGGTTTCTACGCAAGTCTTTCAAGATGCGACAGGAAGAAATCCGGGAAGAGTTCGTCCTGTTGAGAGACAAGCTGGTTAGCCTTCAGGATGATCCTTACGAGCGCCGTCCATTTCTTTATCTCGACATCATTTCATGGTTGGAAAGTAAAATAGAGCATCAGCCCGTTCAGACCATAATCCGGCAAAAGTTTTTAAACCGACAGACGCAACAAAGTAAAAACGGTAAGGGCTGAAAATGTCTTGCATGTCTTTCATCCAACAATTTTTTTTACGTATTGTGTCACAAGTTTACGGGGTTAAAAAGCTACAAATCCTTCTTAATGTCTGAAAGAATCAGCGTTTATAGCACCTGCTAATACATGGGGTCACTAACTTTGGTCTTTACCGTTTTATTAGTAATTTGCTTTTACTATGTCACATTTTTTATAATTTTGTGTCTCAATACAGGTTGTGGAGAATTACCTTTGTCACACAACACCCAAATAAGAGTTCAATTAAGTCTGCACAAAAACTGTTAAACTACACTCAATCAACTTTCGGAGCTTGACAAGCTTAATTTTCCCACCCCCCAACGTGTCATCCCAATAGAGCGCAGTAATCCTTTAGAGGCTATGAGTACTCACGAATTTGCGTGAGATGAGGCTGATCGAAAAGTAGGTATCAATGTCTTTTACACAGAAAAACACAGGAATGCATGCAGTTTCTTAAGGAGTTGGCTTTTGTCATTCAGCAGAATAAGACCCGAAATCTGGATATACTTGGAACAAATATTGAAAACCCTTCGCGGGTTGACGAACTGTACAACGGTATAGTTTTGGAGGAATTTAGGACCGACAATGAGGCAGCCAGAAAATTATATGGTAAAGGTGCGGAAAAGTCTCATTCCGGATATCAAAAATTGAAAGGTAAGCTTAAGCAGCGTTTGATCGATCATTTGTTTTTGATTGACACCTGGACGGATGCATTTTCGGATCGCCAACATGCATTTTATACCTGTCAGAAGGAGTGGGCTGCGGCCAATATTTTAATCGGTCGCAATACCCGTAAGTCGGGGGTTTCCCTGGCACACAACATTTTGAAACAGGCACGCCGCTTCGAGTTTACCGATCTGGTCGTAGATGTAGCCAAAACGCTGAGACTGCACTACGGAACCCGGGAAGGCAATTTGAAAAAATTTGAAAAATATAATAAGGTCTTTCACAAGTATAGCCGCATCAAAGAGATGGAAGACCTCGCTGAGGAGTTGTATACATTGCTGGTTATCAGATATGTTAACAACAAGGCGACAAAGACTGAGATTCATGAAAAGGCTAAGGAGTTTGCACAACAATTGCAGGAACCGATGGCCGAATTAGACACTTACCGATTGCAGCTGTGCGGTCGGTTGATACAGATTCTCATCCACACCAGTGTTAATGATTATGCGTCAACGGTAAAGGTGTGTGAGGATACTTTGAGGTTTTTTAAAGCAAAAGAATATACGGCTAATATCCCGATGCAGATTTGCCATTATCAATTGATTGTTTGTCACATTCAGTTGAAGCAATACAAAGAAGGGAAAAGAGCTGCCGAGGATTGTCTGGCCTATCAGCATGAAGGATCCTTCAACTGGTTTAAGTACCAGGAGTTGTACTTCATTTTGTCCATGCACACCTCACAATATCAGCAGGCATATAGAGTATTCCTGCAGACCATCAATCACCGAAGATTTAGTGGAATGCCCGATAATCTTCGTGAAATGTGGTCGATTTTTGAAGCGTATTTGCACTATTTGGTGGATCAGGGTCTGGTTAAGCCGGAAGAGGAAGATACCAGGTTCAACAAGTTCCGACTAGGGAAATTCCTGAACAATACCCCGATTTTCTCCAGAGATAAACGGGGAATGAATATTCCGATTCTGATTATTCAAATCCTGTTCATGATCAACCAGCAAAAATACAACGCTGCAATTGACAAAATTGATGCCATTGAAAAGTATTGTTCCAGGTATCTCACTAAAAACGATACGTTCAGGAGTAACTGTCTGATAAAGATGTTGTTACAAATTCCAATTTGTAGTTTCCATCGTGTGGCAGTGGAGCGAAAGACGGAGAAATACCTGAATAAGTTGAGAAAGGTGCCGTTGGATGTGGCCAAGCAGACTTATGAAATTGAAATTATTCCATACGAAAACCTCTGGAGAATGGCGGTCAATTCGTTGGACAATACTTTTTATACATCAAACAACCGGAAAAGCCGAAGCAGGCCAACCCGAGCAAGATAATATCCCCCAGCTTTATTTTTACAGTAGCCGGTCGGTGTATTAAGTTCAATCAACTAATATCCAACCTGGTTAGCCCCCCATTTTTTACCCCCCTTTTATATGGCGAACAAATCTATCAATCTCACTCCATACTAACTAAGACTTCCTGACGAAGGACTTTTGAAGCTATCTATCATTATTTAAGATGACCTTATACCTTATTGGTATAGGTTTAAATCTTGATGATTTATCAGGACTGTTATTCTGTTTATTTACCCGGAAATAGCGCTTGCTTGTTTTAGAACTGATTTTCTTGTTGGTTTATTTTTGACACTTTTAAAGTGTTTAAAATCAGTATTTTATATGTTTTAAAGCAATATGTTTTGCTAAAACAGAAGGGGGTAAAAAAGCAATTTTGTCCTTGTTATTAGATGGCTTTATATTTAAATTTGTATAACACATAAACACAAAACTAAAATTTTAAGATCATGAAACGGATTTACACAAATGAAAGTAACGCAGTGCGTTTATCTCAAATGAATTTAAAGAAAAAGAAAAAAGTAATTGTAGTTGACATTATCGGGCCTAAAAAATAGTGGCCTTTACCATACAATCCAATTCGCTTTATTATAAAATTACCAGAGCTTACTTTTCATAGGCATTCGGGCAAAAACCAGAGAGATGATTCACGTCAATCACTTGCCCTCATCTACACACCACAAGACTAATACCAATAAACCGATTTCTTCTGTTATTACTGCCGAAGTAGAATTTGGCCGTCCCAACAGGGGGTGTGATGGTGTGGGTATCTGCAAGATCACTGTTGAACCTGCAGTGGCAGACCATCAGGGCAAAAAATGCAAACGTTTTAAGGGAGAATTTTACCAAAGGGAAAATACGTTGATTATTCGATTCAGAAGATCCTCGTTGTGTCCGGGGCTTTTCAGGACACAGTTTCGACGGGATTATTTCTTGATCGAAGAACCGGTGGATATTCCCGCTGCAATGCAACGACAACTGGGCAATTTGCCTGCGAAGATTCGTCCTGGTCGGTATCTTATTTGGATAACGGAGGAAGAGTTGGAAATACTCATAAATTTGTAATATCAGCAATGATTATCTTTCCACGGGTAAATTAATAATGTGTTAAATTATTGGCAAACAGTTGTTTATGGGTTTTTTATGCTGAGTTTGTCTTGTTTGTAGAGCTCCTTATCAACTGATTTGTGTCTTAGGTTCTCAGCTGGTTTTAGCTTACATTTGTAATACAAGCCATTTAAAGGAAATTAGCCAACTTTAAAAATAAGCTTGTAAGGCATTTTAATAAGACAGTAACCCTTTACATGAAACAAAAAAATCTTGGGCAGAGGCTTGAGACAATCATTTAAAATGAAGTTACTAGAGCAACTAGGCTCAGTAATTTACTTGTTTACAGCCTGTTTAGTGAGAGAAGGCCATTTGTGAACACTGCAGGTGGCCTTCTTTTTTCACTTTATATTGCCCAACCCTCTTTCGAATTAAGATTTTGCTTAAATACTGATATTTCGTAGCTCCTGAATGTCCATTGGTTTAAACATTCAGGAGTTTTTTTTTGCCTGTTTTGCAGCAAAGCAGGATACGGTATTTTAGATAATATTGTAAAAAACTAAATTATTTATTTGGGAAATTGAAGTTGGATTCTGTTTTTTGTGTATTACAAGTGTCTTTTATTCAGTTATTTAAGGTTTTTTAATCCCTGGTATAATCTTTTTTGAAGCCTACAAATGGGTGAAAAGATGTCATAACCTATTTAAATCGCTTGTACTACATTTGTGATACATAAATGTAAAATAGATTAGGATTGGAGCTCCAATAAATGTCATCCTTTCCAAATCCTATCTTAATAGTATGAATGAATTTGGTAGTGATGCTAAATTGAATAAACTTCTGATGAAAGTACTGATGTACAAAAAAAGATAAAACCTGCTTTGGCCTCCTCTGAAAAAGAGGTGACATCTCCCAAGAGGAGGCCACTTTCCATTGAGACCATTTTCCTGAGAAAACTTTCAAAACAACAAAATCGCATTCCAGGTTTTTGATCTGGATTTATATTAAAATTAAATAGTCTTTTACTGTGAGGAGACTCATGTAAAAAAAAGGTTAGTAATCAATTAGCTGGTAACTAAACCATAATCGCATGAAACAATTTTACCTCCCTAAGTTCGGTCATCCCATTGGTATGTCGGTAACCTACCTGGGACTGCTACTGCTGAGCTCATGCTCTTCCAATTCAGATTCCTTTTGGCCGGTGGGCAGCCTGGTTTTGAAGTAGGTGACTACGATCTCAGCCTGGCGCTCAACATTGACCCGGAAATTATGTGGTCTCTAACCCAAGAGATGATTACACGGTGACCGCACTGCTGGATCTGGATCACGCCAATGGCGTATCGACCTTTGACCTGCCTGGTATTGATTAGCAAGCACATTTTTGGGGAGACGCCATAAATAGCCGGTACAAGATGATTGCGGCGGATGCCAATAACTCCAAGTCCATCACGACACTGGATATGTCAATAGCGGTGCACAGACCAACCTGGCCAGTGTAGAAGACCGAACGTCCGGGTTTTTTATTTTTCCCCCACTATTCCAGACAAGAATTTTTTTAGAATCAAGAGGCAATGTTTTTTGTTTTTTATGTTTTGTAAATGTTTGAAAATCAGAATTTTGAGGGTTTAACTTGCAAGGTTGTTTTCGTCTATAGAACTCCTGTGGGCACTCTAAGTGTCCTTGATGTCTGTCCTGTGTTTGCCTACCTTTGTCATAGACAAAATCAAAAAAGTCTCTTTTAGCTCCATACTAAACATACCGATCCATCTTGGATCATTTTTCCTAAATAAATGCAAACGACTTGATAGTTTTGTTTAGCCACTGCTATTCATCTTGATGGTCAAAATTCGAGTCCGTTTTCGGGCAAATTACAAGAAAGAAGTATCTATTGCTAACCCCCAAAGTGATGGTTTAGTCACTTGGTTAAGGCCAGGACTTAGATTCGCTTTTTTTATGGTTGTGATGTATAACAGTATCTTACATCACCCTCTATATTATTGGTTAAAAAACATTGTTATGTTCTCTTATTCAAAGATAATGACTCTGGATGAGCAAGGTTTGTATTGTCTTGAAAGAAATAAAGGTTGGCTGATTTTGTAAAAGTCAATCAAAGATGTTTCATGCGATTTTGGCGCGCTCTTCTCTTTTTAGACGATTTAAAACATTGAATATGAGATAGAAATAATTTGAGATTCTTGGTTTAGTGAACGACCTAATTACACAACCTATTGCTAATACACCTTTACATGAAACAAATTTACACAAAAAAAACACTGGAAAAGAACAGCCTTAGTATTGTATTAAGAGGGCTGATGACGCTAATTGTGTTATCCACCTTTTGCATATCCGTAATGCAAGGTGGCAACTACGAAAATTCGGAAAAACATCTGTTGAATTGGAAGACTGATTTTACCTCCTCTGACGATTCTCTAAAACTTCAAAACAAGGCAACTAATCAGGAGGCAGCACCCGGTGTTGAGAAAATGGAGTCACTAACGGTGGTAATTAGTGCTCCCAGTGTGCTTTTGGCCACACTTGATGCGCTGAATTCCAACCTTTTACTAGAATGTAGCAATGCTACGAATGGTGTTATCGACATAAATGTCATTGGTGGCGTTCCCCCTTTCAGTTACAGCTATACCCTAAATGGTGGTTCCCCCGTTACCGGAAGTGGAACCACCATTACCGGGTTAGGGCCAGGCCTTTATTCCGTTACCATTACGGATGGAAATGGATGTACCAATGCTATTCCGGTTGTTGCTACCATTTTGGCTCCGGATCTCCTGGTGGCCACCGTTGATGTGATCAATTCTGATCTTATCGTTGAATGTAGCGGTGATGCCTCTGCAGAAATCGAACTGGATGTCATTGGTGGAACAGGGCCTTTTTCCTATGAATACTCAGTGGATGGCGGAGCAACAGTCTCTGGCTTAGGTACGACGATTTCTGGACTCATTGCCGGCACCTATGATATAACGGTAACTGACGATAATGGCTGTACTTCGATCCTTGCTGCTGCCGCAGTCGTTGTGGAGTTGCCACTGTTGGTGGCTACACTCGACCTTGATGACTCTGACCTGGTGATCGAATGTGATGGCGCCACGGGCGAAATTGAGCTGGATGTATTGGGTGGCGAAGCGCCTTATTCATACGAATACTCGAAAGACTTAGGTCCAACCGTATCTGGTTCCGGCACCACGATTAGTGGCCTTGAGGCTGGTTCTTACCTCATCACGGTAACCGACGATAATGGCTGTAGTGCCCTTCTCCCCGCCGCTGCGGTGATCACTGAATTGCCACTGCTGGTTGCCACTGTAGACATTGGAAATTCCGATCTGATTGTAGAATGTAGTGGTGAAGCTACTGCCGAAATAGAACTGGACGTCATTGGTGGCACTGAGCCGTATTCCTTTGAATACTCACTTGATGGTGATGCCGCCGTCTCCGGTTTGGGGACTACGATCACCGGCCTGGTTGCCGGATCGTATGACATCACGGTGTTGGATGCCAATGGTTGTACCTCGATTATTGCCACCTCAACAGCAGTTATTGAACTTGATCTGCTGGTCGCCACGCTTGACCTTGACGACTCTGATCTGGTGATCGAATGTGATGGCGCCACCGGCGAAATTGAGCTGGATGTATTGGGCGGCGAAGCGCCTTATTCTTACGAATACTCGAAAGATTTAGGTCCAACCGTATCTGGTTCCGGTACCACGATTAGTGGCCTTGAGGCTGGTTCTTACCTCATTACGGTAACTGATGATAATGGCTGTAGCTCCATTCTCCCCGCCGCTGCGGTGATCACTGAATTGCCACTGCTGGTTGCCACTGTAGACATTGGCAATTCCGATCTGATTGTAGAATGTAGTGGTGAAGCTACTGCCGAAATAGAACTGGACGTCATTGGTGGCACTGAGCCGTATTCCTTTGAATACTCACTTGATGGTGATGCCGCCGTCTCCGGTTTGGGAACGACGATCACCGGCCTGGTTGCCGGATCGTATGACATCACGGTGTTGGATGCCAATGGTTGTACCTCGATTATTGCCACCTCAACAGCAGTTATTGAACTTGATCTGCTGGTCGCCACGCTTGACATTGACGATTCCGACCTGGTGATTGAATGTAATGGCGGTGCCACGGGAGTCATTGAATTGGATGTTATTGGCGGTGAGGCACCGTACTCTTATGAATACTCAAAAGATCTAGGTCCCACCGTGTCTGGAACCGGAACCACGATCAGTGGCTTGGAAGCAGGTTCTTATTTGGTTACCGTAACCGATGACAATGGTTGTAGTTCCATCTTACCGGCTGCTGCTGTGATCACCGAACTTCCACTACTCGTCGCTTTACCTGATTTACTGAATTCTATCGTGGAACTGGATTGTAGTGACGATAACGATGGAGAGATTACCCTGGAAGTAACGGGTGGAACAGGACCTTATACTTACGAATATACGCTGGATGGAGGCCCCGTGATTAGTGGGTCGGGCCTGACCATCAGTGCGCTCACACCTGGTACATACCTTATTACCGTGATTGATGCCAATGGCTGTATTTCCGTGCTGCCAGCTCCGGTGACCATTACCGCTCCGGACCCTCTGATAGCTGCGGTTGATCCCATCAATTCCACCTTATTACTCAACTGTTCCGATGCTGAAGATGGCATCATTGAACTGGACGTAATCGGTGGGACTGGGCCATTTAGCTTTAGCTATACCCTGGACGGTGGAGCTCCGGTAACAGGTAGTGGAACAGTCATTACTGGTCTAGGCGCCGGAACGTATGAAATTACCATTATCGACGACAATGGGTGTGAATCCACCCCATAGGTTTAGTTGGAAGGTTCAGTCGTGAAGAGAGACCCCCAAGCCAGCAATTCATTTCATGACCCAGAAGTCTGGTAATTAATGAATGAGTGTACTGAACCGAATTTTCCTCTCGACACGGGGTAACTTAATTGTTACTCCGTGTTCCGGAGTTTGTATGCAAGTTTTTATTCGCCATGTAGACACCAACATCAAAATCATTATCATGAACAAAAAGAAAAGACCTATACAAAAAGTGTGGAAAGGGGCCACTTTTTTATTGATGCTATTGTCATTAATAGTTCCAAGGGCCACTACCACCCAGGGTATTCCTCTAGTGGTGGATATAACCGCCACCAACGACTTGCAAGTGGTCGTTGATATAGCCAATTCTGTGCTTCAAGTTACCTGTGATGATCTAACTTCGGGTGAAATTGCATTGGACATCACCGGCGGATTGCCGCCTTTTGATTTTTCCTTTACCATAGATGGAAACCTTGATATCCTTACGGGAACGGGTACCGTCATCAGTGGTCTTGCTGCGGGTACCTACGATATTTCTGTGGTGGATGGCAATGGCTGCGAAGTGACCGGTATTAATGTCGAGATTATGCCACCTGATGACTGCGAGGTGCAAATCAATAACGACTTTGCCGAAGTGACCACCAATGTAATGGCTGAAATTGACATTCTGGCCAATGATGACATTCCCGATGGTGTGGCCAGTGTCAATATTGTGCAAAACCCATCTTTCGGAAGTGCTACTGTCGTGGCAAACCCATTGGCACTTGGCGAATTCTATGTCGAATATATGCCAGATGTCGATTATCAGGGCATGGACAACTTTACTTATGAGGTTTGTGATACTGATGGAGATTGTGCACAAGGCGTTGTCTCTCTTTCCATTTTGGAACTATCGGAGCAATGTAATTTGCCAATTGTAGGCAAATACACTGTTGTTGACCAGGTCTCCGCCGGATTGGCCGGATTGCTTTTGGGCGGCACCGAATTTGAAAATGTAATCGATGGTGACCTGACCAATTTTACGGAAATTGATCTCACTGCTGCCGTGCTTGGTGCTTCTCTGGTTTCGGTTAAAAATATTCAACAAACCTACAATGGCGGACAGCGCGTAGGTTTTGTCATTCAAAGTTCTGCCACTTTGCTTTCAGCAGATGTTTTGGGTGGTTTGCAAATCAACACCTACCTGGATAATACCCTACAGGAATCTGCTACTATTGCCGGCAATCTGATTGACGTTTCCATTTTTGGGGGGACCGGCTCGAAGAGAAGAATTGAGTTTACCACTACACTTGATTTTGATGAAGTGGAACTGGTCTATAACTCAGCGGTTGCCGCCCTTTCTTCCATTAGAATATATCATGCCTACCAGGAAAACCCTTCCTGCGACCCGGATTGTGTTACTACCTTGACGACCGACAACTATGCAGGAGCAACTGCCAGTACTGGTTGCGTGGGACTATTCTGTACCAGTTTTAATAACCCGGATAATGTCGTTGATCCCAACCTGGGACTTTTTGCCTCCAAAGGTTATCTGTTGGGGGGAAATGCCTGGGTGCAGGTAGATGCTGGTGTGGATATCCCCGGAGGTTATGAAGTGGGTTTTGTGACGGAACAGGTTGGTCTATTGGGACTATTAAGCACCGACGTTTTGTCAAACATCACAATTACCACTTATGATGCCAGTGATAACGTAGTGGAAACCTATACAGCTAGCAATAACCTGGCAAATGTTGGGTTATTGGATAATGGTTTGGTATCGATTAGCTTTAAATCAACAGCCGCCTTCCGTAAGGCCAGAATACAGATCGTAAGTGTATTGGACCTATTAACTACCTACCGGGTGTACTACGGGTTTGTACGTCCAGATTCGGACAATGATGGGGTAGTGGACTGTATTGATAAGTGTCCTGACGGTGATGACAATATCGTGAATAATCTGGGACTACCACTGGCGTGTAACCCAGAATGTATGGTAGAAGCCGGACCAGATATTTCAGCCTGCCCCGATACTGATAGTGGCATGGCGCAGCTCCCTGCTGCTGGTCCCGGACAAACCTGGAGTGCTGATCCGTCCAATCCCGCACCGGCTACAGTTGATAATGCAGGAGTTGTCACCGGAATGACCGTTGAAGGCATTTATCAGTTTATTCTCTCAGATGGAATGTGTATGGATACTGTTGCGATAAGCTTCATTGAATCCAATTTGGATAGTGACTGTAATGATCCCATTGCTGCAACAGATGTCATTATTGACGATATCGGCCAATTTAATGGTACCTGTCTACTCTGTAGTGAGGCAGGTGCCGAAAACGTCATTGATGGAGACCTTTCCAATTATCTGGAGTATTCAAGTTTGCTGTCCCTGGTCACCAGTACTTCCCTGATTTCCGTCAAGGATACCGCAAACACCTATGCTTCCGGCATGAATACCAGGGTGGGTTTTGCAGTAGGCTTCCCTGATGGTTTGCTAAGTGCTCAACTATTGGGAGCCATTCAGTTACGTACCTACCTGGATAATAATCTAGTAGAAATCGCTGATATAGGAAATACAGGCACGCTGGAAGCAGGTGCATTAGGTAATGGCGATGGTTTGCAGCGATTGAGTTTTATTGCAACACAGGAATTTGATGAAATCGAACTGATTATAGGTGATGTGCTAGGCCTGTTAACCACAATTCGAGTTTACTACGCCTTTGAAGAACCGGAGTCTTGCCCCAATGGCTTGCAACCGGGTGATGATCCATCGGTCGTCTGTATTGAGCCCTTGACGGCAGCTTCACAATATTGCGCTTCGATCAATTATGATAGAACGGGCTTCTTAGGCCTGGCTTGTGCACTTTGTGAAACTGACCAATTGAGTCATTTGGTTGATGATGATATTGAGAATTTTGCAACATTAAATCTAACCGTTGGAGCCTTAGCCCAGGGGGCGATTGCAGTACAGACCAGTGATACTTTTCCAGCTGGCTATCAAGCGGGCTATGTTATTTCTGCTGATGCGTCATTGCTAACTACAGATGTTTTGACCAATATTTCTGTGATCACCTATTTGGGAGGAATAGAGCAAGAGTCATTAGAAGGGACCTCTTCATTACTGGATATCTCAGCAATTGGAGACTCCGTAAATCTGGGCTTTATTGGATTTAGAACGTCTCTGCCTTTTAATGAGATTCAATTAGTGGTGGATGCACCTGTTTCTGCAAATCTTCTCAACGATCTCTCCATATACTACGCTTATGTGCGGCGGGACACGGACGGAGATGGAACCCCCGATTGTCTTGACAAATGTTGCAGCGGTGATGATACTCAGGATAGCGACGGAGATGGTACGCCCGATGCCTGCGATGATGCCGAATCATGTTTGACACTGGATGTCAAATGCTTTCTCGAAGGGGCTTTGATTGATCCGAGTGGCTCACAAACCTATGGTAGTCAAATGCGGACGACCCTGAATGATGCCCGAATATTGCCTGGACAGACTTATGAAGACTTCTTCTTCGGAATCATTTATAGCCCTCCCGGACAGCCGTTTAGTGGCCCCCCATGGAATTACGATGGTACTGAAGGAATGGATTTTGACTCCGATGGAGATCCAGCCATGGGTGATGCCGGCTATCCCGCCAATGTAGTGGACTGGGTACTGGTATCCCTGCGTACCGATTCAGCAGTTACTGGCGGTCCGATCTGTATGGCAGCCGCAACATTACTGAGTGATGGTACTGTGCAGCTGGTGGAACCTCTTGACTGCTGCGGTGCGATAGATACCGATCAGGACTATTACCTGGTGATCGAGGCGCGAAATCACCTTATTGTTATGTCAGATGTGGCCATACCAATTGTCGATGATACCCTCAGCTACGATTTTACCATCAAAGATAGTTACATCGATGATCCCTTTGAATTCGGAATTTTTGTTGGTCAAAAGCAAGTGGCTCCGGGAGTCTACGCTCTTTTTGCCGGAAACGGCAACCAGACAGAATCTGCAACTTCGGATACAGATCTGAACTTCGGAGATCGGAGCTTTTGGGAGGATCAGAACGGGGAGTTTGGTGAGTATTCACCGGCTGACTACAATTTGAATGGCGATATCAATCTGAATGACAGGGTTTTATGGGAGTTGAACAACGGTAAGTTTACCAGTGTTCCCCGAAATTGATGACAACAACGAGTAGGGCCTTAAATGGGCCCTGCGCGCTGCTTAAATAGTGCTAATAATAATCATTTTTTTATCAAACAAGTTTGGGTCATGAACAAATTTACAACAGCATTTAGCAATAGGAAAACCAGGCGATTAGGTGCGTTTTTCTGGCTAACCTCTTTCTTATTTTTAATCAGCTTTAACCAAATTTTTTCACAATCAACGGTAACTGTACGTTTTGCCAATCCAGTTTTAGATTGTGCCACCGGAGAATACTGTGTGGATGTCGAATTCCAGTCCGATGTACCGGACGATGAGGTATTCGGTATGAACGTGCGTTTTTTCTACGATAGTGAACAATTGCTATTTGACGCAATTACTGATTTTCAGGGGGGCTACACGGCCGTGAGCCCTAATCCACCACTTGTAAACACCGGTGGCGCCAGTAGTGGTAATGCATTTGGCTTTGGTGGCCCGGCCACTTTTGTTAATGGTGCCATCCAGTTGACCAATACTGGGGCAACACCAATTTTATTGACAACTGATGGTTGGACCAAGCTCTATCAAATTTGCTTTACCATCACGGCTCCCAATTCCGAATTGGATAACTTTTGTCCAAGTCTGGTTTGGGATTTGGAACAGAATCCTGCAAATGGAGGCTTCTTTCCTACCAGTGACGGTGTGGTAATTACCACTGTCGACAATTCTCCTGGGCAGGAATCTCAACCCGCCGATGAAAATGTAGACCAGTTTAACTGGGAATACATCGGCCCTGGCACTCCGCCTTATGGTCAGGCCATTGAAGAAGAATGTATTGTGGGGCGTTGTATTGACTTGTCGCTCGACGCATCAGTAGATAACGATATGCCCATTGTTGGTGAACAGGTTGTATTTACATTAGACCTTACAAATAATGGACCGGATACCGCTTCCAACGTAATTGTTACTTCCTTGTTGCCAAGCGGATTTACCTATGTATCTGATGATGGCGGCTTATCTTATGATGAAGTTACAGGAGAATGGACCATTGCGTCACTTGATCCAGGGGAGACCATTACCCTTAATATTACGGCCACCGTTAATGCAATGGGAGTATACACACTCCTTGCTGAGGTAACCACGGCAATAGGAAATGATCCCGATTCTACGCCAAATAATGGAGTAGATACCGATATGGATACCATTGTAGAAGACGATCCCGGTGATGAAGACGATGGTGACGGAGTAGTGGTAGACGCACAAGTGGCTGATATTAGTTTACTGAAAGAAGCAATGCTTGACCTGGGACCTGATGCCATGCTGAATGCCGGTGATGTGATAACTTACACTTTCACCGTAACCAACACGGGTGATGTACCATTGACCAATGTAACCATTAGTGATCCAATGGTCACGGTGATGGGTGGTCCGATTGCTACTCTGGCACCCGGCGCTACGGATAATACCACTTTTACAGCTTCTTATACTGTCATGCAGAGCGATATCGATGCTGGTATGTTTACCAACTCAGCTACCGTAATGAGTAGTGACCCGAATGGCGACCCGGTGACCGATGTTAGTGATGATCCAAATGATCCAACGGATGTAGACCCCGATATGGACGGTGATCCTGATGACCCGACTGTTGTTACTTTGACACAAGATCCTAACCTGGCGGTACAGAAAACCGGTACGTTTAATGACGAAAATAGCGACGGTTTTGCTCAGGTAGGAGAGACAATTTCCTATACCTTCTCAGTGACCAACAATGGTAATGTGACCATTACCAATATTTCAATTACTGACCCCATCGTGACCGTCATGGGCGGCCCGATTGCTACTCTGGCACCTGGCGATACCGATAATTCTACTTTTACGGCAAGTTACACCATTACTCAGATGGATATTGATGCCGGTGTGGTGACCAATATCGCTACGGCCACGGGTACTGATCCCAACGGCGATCCGGTGATGGATGATAGTGACGATCCAACCGATGTAACCGATGTAGATAACGACGGTGACGGCGATCCGGAAGATCCAACCAATACACCAACACCACAAGACTCCAACCTGGCGTTGGAAAAGACCGGTACGTTTAACGACGAAAACAGTGACGGCTTTGCGCAGGTAGGGGAGACCATTTCGTATACCTTCTCGGTAACTAATAATGGCAATACCACAATTACCAATATCAGTATTTCTGATCCGATTGTGACCGTCATGGGCGGCCCGATTGCTACTCTGGCACCTGGCGATACAGACAATACGACCTTTACGGCAAGTTATACCATTACGCAAGCGGATATTGATGCCGGTGTGGTGACCAACATTGCCACTGCTACTGGTACAGATCCCAATGGCGATCCGGTAATGGATGATAGTGATGATCCAACTGATGTAACCGATGTGGATAATGACGGCGACGGTGACCCTGAAGATCCAACCGATACACCAACGCCACAGGACTCTAATTTGGCACTAGAAAAGACCGGTACGTTTAACGACGAAAACAGCGACGGTTTTGCCCAGGTTGGAGAAACCATTTCCTATACTTTCTCAGTGCTAAACAATGGCAATACCACCATTACTAATATTACGATCACCGATCCAATTGTAACAGTAATGGGTGGCCCGATTGCCAGTCTGGCACCCGGTGATACTGATAATACCACCTTTACGGCAACCTATACCATTACCCAAGCTGATATCGATGCGGGCAGTGTGACCAATATTGCTACAGCCACCGGTACCGACCCCAACGGCGATCCGGTGATGGACGACAGTGATGATCCAACGGATGTAACTGATGTGGACAATGATGGTGACGGTGATCCCGAAGATCCAACAGTGACAGATACACCACAGAATCCAAACCTGGCGGTTGAGAAAACAGGTACTTTCAATGACGAGAATAGTGATGGTTTTGGACAGGTAGGAGAGACTATTTCCTATACCTTCTCGGTGACCAATAATGGCAATGTAACGATTACCAATATTAGCATTACCGATCCAATCGTGACGGTCATGGGTGGACCAATTGCTACTCTGGCATCTGGCGATACTGATAATTCAACCTTTACGGCAACCTATACCATTACCCAGGCAGATATTGATGCGGGTGTTGTCACCAATATTGCTACTGCCACCGGTACTGATCCCAATGGTGATCCGGTGATGGACGATAGTGATGACCCAACGGATGTAACTGATGTGGACAACGATGGCGATGGTGATCCGGAAGATCCAACCGATACGCCAACCAACCAGAATGCGAATCTGGCCTTGGAAAAGACCGGCACCTTTAACGATGAAAATAGCGACGGCTTTGCACAGGTGGGAGAGACCATTTCTTATACGTTTTCAGTAACCAATAATGGTAACGTTACAATTACCAATATCAGCATTACCGATCCGATTGTGACGGTGATGGGTGGCCCAATTGCAACGCTGGCACCCGGTGCGACCGATAATTCGACCTTTACAGCAACCTACACCATTTCTCAGGCCGATATTGATGCAGGCAGCGTCACCAACATCGCAACTGCCACCGGTACCGATCCAAATGGTGATCCGGTGATGGATGATAGTGATGATCCTACGAATTTGACCGATGTAGATGATGATGGTGACGGTGATCCCGAGGATCCAACCGATACGCCTACTCCACAGGATAGCAACCTGGCGGTTGAAAAGACAGGAACCTTTAACGACGAAAACAACGACGGTTTTGCACAGGTAGGGGAAACGATTTCTTACACCTTCTCCGTGATGAACAATGGCAATACCACCATCACCAACATTACGCTTACCGACCCGGTCGTAACGGTCATGGGTGGACCGATTGCCACATTGGCACCTGGCGATACCGACAATACAACCTTTACGGCAACCTACACCATAAGTCAGGCCGATATCGATGCGGGCAGTGTGACCAATATTGCTACCGCTACCGGTACTGATCCGAACGGCGACCCGGTAATGGACGATAGTGATGATCCTACGGACGTAACCGATGTAGACAATGATGGTGACGGTGATCCAGAGGACCCAACGGTTACCGATACGCCGCAGAACCCAAATCTGGCTTTGGAAAAAACCGGTACACTGACTGATGAGAACAACGATGGTATCATCCAGGCCGGCGAGACCATTACTTATACGTTCTCGGTAACCAACAATGGCAATGTGACCATTACTAACCTGAGCATTACCGATCCAGTGGTAACGGTGGTGGGCGGACCACTTGCCACCCTGGCACCTGGTGATACCGATAATATGACCTTTACGGCAACCTATACCATTAGTCAGGCAGACATCGATGCCGGCATGGTCACCAATACGGCTACAGCCAATGGTACCGATCCGAATGGTGATCCGGTAATGGATGACAGTGATGATCCAACTGATTTGACCGATGTGGACAATGACGGTGATGGTGATCCTGAAGATCCTACGGTAACGACTATCGATGCCGTACCTCAATTGCAGGTGACCAAAGTAGGCGTAGTAGACCTTGGCGCCAATGGTGGATTGGATCCGGGAGATGTAATCAACTATGATTTGGTGGTCACCAATACTGGTAATGTGACAATCACCGGCATTTCATTGACCGATCCCAATGCGGACCTTGGAAGCATCAGCTGTACGCCAATGACCGCCTTTGATCTTGATCCGGGAGCCAGTGCTACTTGTACCGCGGTGCATACCATTACTCAGGCAGATATTGATTTGGGAACTGTAACCAATACTGCAACGGCAAGTGGTACCGATCCAAATGGAGATCCGGTAACGGATGATAGTGATGATCCAAATGATCCAACCGATATCGATCCGGATATGGATGGCGAGCCCGATGATCCTACAGTGACAGACCTTCCTTGTGTTGAGTTAGAACTATGGGTTTATCTCGAAGGTGGTGCTATCGCAACAGATGGCTCTCAAAACTACAGTGTACCAATGCGTACCACAATGAATACGGTAAAAACCCTACCGGGTCAAACTTATAATGATCCTTTCTCCGGACCAAACTACACCTCTGCCGGACAGCCTTACAGCGTTGCGCCCTGGAATTACATGGGGACTGAAGGCGACAACTACGACTCAGAAGGTATGGTGGCCAATGGTGATGCCGGATATCCTGCTACGGTAGTAGATTGGGTATTGGTTTCCTTACGTGAAACTGCCGATGGTTCTGGTGGACCGATTTGCCAGGCAGCAGCATTGTTGCACGGTGATGGTCGCATCGAGTTTATCGATGGCTTCGATTGCTGTGATGTTGATTTGGGGCAAAGCTACTACGTAGTAGTTGAGCACCGCAATCACCTGATCGTCATGTCGCACGAACCAGTACCGATTGTAAGCAATACCATCACCTACGATTTCCGGAGCCAGGAGAGCTACATCGACGATCCATTTGAGTTTGGAATCTTTGTTGGGCAGAAGGAAATCATGCCTGGTGTCTTTTCCATGTTTGCCGGTAACGGTAATCAAGCTGGTTCTTCGAATTCTGATACTGATGTCAACTTTGACGACCGTAGTTACTGGGAAGAGCAGAATGGAACCATTGGGCAGTACCGCAATGGTGATTACAACCTGAATGGCGATACCAATTTTAACGACCGAACTGTGTGGGAATTCAATAATAGCAATTTCACCAGTGTTCCTAGAAACTAATCTAATCAAACGAGGGTGAGGTATATGTGCCTCACCCTTATATCAATTTCAAAACCGCATGAATGACCTAACGAAGTCGCATAACAAATTTAATCTCATGCAATAAACTTTATTCTAATGACTAAATTTCTTTACTCCAATTTGCTTGAGCGATGTCCTTCGATACTGAGTATTGGAAGGACTTGCCTCATTTTAACTATGCTGGTAATAGCTCCCGGGATGGTGCTGTTTGCACAAGACCCGGTGATCAATGTGCGATTTGCTAATCCACAATTTGATTGCGCTACCAGCCAGTATTGTGTTGATGTGGAATTCCAATCCGATACTCCTGATCAGGAGATATTTGGCATGAACGTCCGCTTTTTTTACAATGATGCGGAAATGGAATTCTTGGATTTTCGGAATTTTCAGGGAGGCTATGCTCCTTTCTTTCCCGATCCGCCACAGGTGACTACAGGTGGCCCCAATAGTGGTATGGACCTTTTCGGCTTTCCTGCCGGAGAGCCCAGTGAGTTTGTCAATGGATCAATCATCCTGGATAACCCTGCCGCTGGCGATTTAGTCGTTCCAACTGCGGGCTGGATCAGTCTTTTTCAGGTTTGCTTTACCGTGAATGTGCCCAATGTTGATGAAAATAATTTCTGCCCAAGTATCGTCTGGGACCTGGAAGCCAACCCGGCTAACGGAGGTTTCCTGGTAGGTGATGATGGGGTAGTGATTACCCTTGAAGATCAGTCGGGCATGGTAGCATCTTTACCTGCTTCCGAGAATGTGGTACAATACAACTGGGAATATAGCGGCCCTGGTACACCTCCTTACGGAAATCCGGTGGAAAACACCTGTATCGCCTTTGGTTGTGCTCCGGTGGCCAATTGTCTGGCTCCTACCAATCTGGGTGCGACCAATATCACTGGTGATGCAGTAACAGTCACCTGGACCAGCAACAATCTGCCGATCGACGACCACTGCTGGCGGATTTTGATTGGCGGCCAGGGCTTCACCAATGTCGGTCAAGCAGTTGTAGACGTAGTGGTATGTGCTGGACCGAATAATGGCCCGTCCCCGGGATTGACAATCAATGGCAATATGGTAAGTGTAGATATAATGGGAGGAGCATTAGCTCCCGGAACTTGCTATGATTACTACGTAACAGAAACCTGTAATGGACTGGCGGGCGGCAATGCTTCCCCTTTTGCCGGCCCTTTTCCTTTCTGCACCTTCGACGACCAGTTTACGGCTGAGGCCAATAATATAGTTGTACCAACGTGTCCTGGCGGCACGGATGGCTCATTTTGTATTGATATCACGGATGGCCCATCATGTACAGGTACGACCTACGATATTGCCTTTGTAAGTGGCCCGGTGACCCCCAACCCAACGGTGGTGCTAGGTGCTACCGATGCTGGCGGTAACTATTGCTTTACGGGAGCTGCTGTCGGTACTTACACTTATACTGTGACCGAGACGGGAGCGTGTAATCCTCCCAATGATGTAGTAACAGTGACGGTAATTGTTGGTCCCGGTGTTGATGTCACCGATCCGATTATCTACCTGACCGACATTTTTGGCAACGTATTGGCGGACACCGATCCGGCTACTGGCATTGGTTCTACGCTGGCCCTGGGAGATGTGATCCTACCTGAAGGCACCTGCGGCCGTCAGGACGAATTCTACGTTTATGGCACCGATAACTGTGATATTTTTATCGATGCGCCTGGCGCCTTTACAGCCACGGCAACCACACTTCCGGCTTCACTTGTTCCGGGTACACAAGTAACCTCTCCACTGGTTGATGATCCATTTAGCATCAACTACTTGTTGGATGTTCACTGGAGTGCAGGTCAGTCAACTGTGGTGGTGACCGGCGCAGATATGGCGGGTAATACGGCCAGTATAACGCTTACGGCCAATGTGATTGCCGATGAAGACGATCTGGCCATTGTCGCCGATCCAATCAGCGTAGTGGTCCCGGTATGTGAGGATGAAGTGACTGTACTATTTGGTGTAACCATCACGGGCGGCTGTGATGCCACCCTTACGGGCAATCCTACGGTGACGCTATTTGGCAGTCAGCTATCAAACCTGCAACTGGTATTTGTAGACCTGAGCTCCAACTACTTCGAATACGCTGTAACGGTAGCGGCTCCGGCTACGCCATTATCTGATTTTATCACTATTTCTTATACCAGTGCGCTGGGCACCACGGAATCTACCTCCATCGGGGTGACGGCCACGGCGGCCAGTGAGAACCTGGATCCGGTAATCTATGCCAATGCTGAAGATTACTCGATTCCTGCGTGTCAGGCTACAGCCAACGTGATTTACAGCTTCACGGTATGTGATGACTGTGAGCCAGTGATTCCAGGTAACATCACCTTCACCAGCGGTGCAGGTTTGACACCCTTCTTCACTGACAACGTAGGCAACAACTGTGTATACGTAGAATACTCCGGACAAGTAGCTCCTGGTACCTACTTCCCAAGCATTACTTACGGACCAACGTCTGTATTGCCAAGCTTGGTTGTAACCCAGGATGCACCACAGGATCCGGTAATCGACATGCCTGGCAACCTGAACTTCACTGTTCCTGTATGTCAGACCGAGATCGATCAAATTATTTCTTTGACGGTAAGCGACGACTGTGATGTATTCGCTTCAACTGACGGCATCAACGTTGATGGTTTGACCCTGACGTTGGGTGGCAACACCATCACTCCTAGCTACTTTGACCTGAACGGCAATAGCGTATACGTTGAGTATACTGTAACGTTGAGCGCAGCCAACAGCGGCCAATTGCTGGTAGCCAACTACGGCGGCGTTACTGTTGATGCCCAAATCGTAGTAACTGATCAGCCAGACAACTGGGCACCAATCATCATTTATCCTTCACAGGATATCAACGTAGAATTGGACCCATGTGAGTCTAACATCGCAACTGTTATTTTTGAAGTAACGGCCACTGACAACTGTGACGGTGACCTTGCTAACGATAACGTAGAAGTACTTGTAACGGTAAACCCACCATTTGCTGGAGGTATCATTATTCCTTCTCCAGGTGGAGATACTTACTTTGGTTTCTTCGAAGCCAACGAATCATACCAGGTATTGATCGAAGCAACTGACGCAGCTGGCAACACTCGTCAGGAAGACTTCTTTGTAAACGTAACTCAAGATGCAGCAGCCAGCCCGAACCTGGCTTGTAACGACGATATCAACATCACCCTGAACGACAACTGTCAGGCTGAGATTCTGCCAAGCATGGTATTGGTAGGAGAATTCGGATGTTTGGTAGCTGACGATTTCGACATCACCGTAGTAGACCAGGATCCATCAAATGGAACCACTGTAGACGGATGTGGCGAATTCCCGGTAAATGTAACCTTGGCGGTACCTCCACCAGTTCAAGGTTTTGTAGGCCCATTCGCAGCAGTAGAGTGGATGGTTACTCAGGACCCACCAACTTCTGCAGCCGATCTTGACTGGTCAACCGTAGAATTCACTTCTACGACCCTGACCTTGCAGACGCTGGCAGCAGGACCATCCGACGGATCAGACTTTGATGCCACGGGTATCGACGCAATTGCAGCGGCAGTAATGCCAGCAGACGGTAATGTAAGCTTCGATTACGACTACAACGGCTTTGATAGCGGTTGGGACTGGTTTGTAATTGACGTAGATGGTAACATCATTGCACAAGGAAACGTACAGGCAAGTGGTTCAGTAGATGTAGACGTAGCCCAAGGCCAGATCCTGTTGATCGGTATTGAGGACGACGGCTTGCTGCCAGTAGGTGGTAACACTCCATCTATCCTTGAGATCACTAACTTCGTATTTACCTACGCTTCAGGTGTAGATGCCGGTGCGTTCACACAGTGCTGGGGCTATATCACAGCAGAAGACAAAGACGATCCGGTACTGGATTGCCCAGACGACACGGATATGGCGTTCTTCTCAGTAGATGTACAGACGCTTGACGGAACGATTGACGGCACTGATCCAACGATCCAGGCGCTGCAATACCCATGTTTCTATGAAGTATTGAGTTACCAGAACCCAGGTGCAAACGACGTAGAGGATGAGTTCTCTTACGACCTGTTCACCTTCACTGTAACACAATCAGACTACTATACTTTCTTCTTTGAAAGTGACGACTTCACTGGCGCCAACGGCGGTGCTATGGCACTGTTGTTCCAGGGAGGATTTGATGCAGGTGAGCCTTGCTCAAATGTGATCTTCCAGAATGACCAGCAGGTAGCTACCGGAGCGATTGTATTGTTCCCAAGTACTCAGTTTGGCGCATTCTACACAGATTTCAACCCACTGATTCGTATCAGCTTGCCACTGGAAGCTGGACAGACTTATACCTTGTTGACCACCGGAACCTTTGCTACGACCATGGGTGATTACACCTGGAACATCTTCAGCGATGGCAACGGCGTAGTACAAGGACCTGGCATCTCTACACCACAGACCTCTACTGCCTTGGTAGAATTGGTATGTGACGATATCCTTGAGTTGACGCTGAGCACTTTGCCAGCCAACGTACCACGCTGCTATAAGACAGATGCAGACGGTAACGTGATTTACCCAACCAACTTCCAGGAGCGTCAGCGCCTGCAGCAGTTGTTGGATCTGTTGGCTAAGACGGGCTACCCGGTTAATGGCGATCCATTCGATGGCTTTGTATCAGATAACTGTGGAGACATCACGGTTTGTGTGACCGATGTTGTAAACATGGATCCCAACTGTGCACCAAACACGATCACTCGTACCTTCACCGCAGTTGATGAGAAGGGTAACGAAGCTGATGCCTGTAGCCAGGTAATCTCTGCTCGCAAGTTGACCGTGGCCGACGTAATGGTACCACCATTGACTGCATTTGTAGAGTGTGACGAAGGAGACTTCGAAGCGAACAACCCATCACCAGCTATCACCGGCTGGCCATTTGTGCAAACTGCCACCGGCTTTGTAAATCTGGGCGTAGCAGGTGCACAAGAATACTGTAACCTGGCGGCTCAGTACTCTGATCAGCCACGCATTGAAGTATGCCCAAGCGCCTACAAGTTTATCCGTAGCTGGAACGTACTGAACTGGTGTAACCCAATCGAATCACAAATCTTTGTACAGATCATCAAAGTAGGTGACTTCTCAGCACCTGAGGTGACTTGTCCTGAGGTTGACTACGACTGGGACGGTATTCCAGATATTTTGACTTACTCAACTGGGCCATTCAACTGTACTGCCGCTTTTGCTATTCCAGCACCAACGGTAACAGATAACTGTTCAGATTACGAAGTAAGCACGGAAGTAGTAACAACTGTACAAGATACGATTTATGACCAGTGGGGCATCAACATCGTAGACATCGTAGATGTAGACGTAGTTGTGGTAACCGTAGGTCCAAATCAGCCACAATTTGTAAGCGGCATTCCATTGGGCTGCCACCGTTTCCGTTACACGGTAACAGACGACTGTGGTAACATCGCAGTGATCGAATGTCCATTCCAGGTAGAAGATCAGGTAGAGCCCATCGCAGTATGTGATGACGACCTGAACATCTCAATCGGCGGACAGGGTTACGCTCGCGTATACGCTGCTGACATCGACGAAGGAAGTTCTGACAACTGTGGCCCAATCCGCATCGAAGTACGCAGATTGTACAGTGAAGACGCGACTACCTGTAACCCAATTCCTCCATTCTACTCACCATGGGGAGACTACGTAGACTTCAACTGCTGCGACGTTAACGATATGGTGACCATCGAATTGAGAGTATGGGACGACCGCAACGGCGACGGTATTGCAGGTAACACCATTCCTGTAATGTACTGTGACGGTTCGACCAAGCTGGTAACAGACAACAGCAACGTATGCTGGTTGGAAGTACTGGTAGAGGACAAGATCCGTCCATTCTGTGCACCACCACATGCAGTAGTACGTGACTGTAACGACCTTCCCTACAACTTCTCTGCAACCGACACCTTGTTGCTGCAGGAACTGTTTGGAAACGCGATGGCTACGGACAACTGTCCAGGAGCCTACACTCAGGAGTTGCCTCCAATTGATAACCTGGATGACTGTGGCTTTGGAACGATTATCCGTCGCTTCCGTGCTATTGATGCACAGGGCAACGTATCGACCAACTCTTGCCAGCAGATCATCACGATCAACGAAGTACACGAATACGAGATCAAGTTCCCTAAAGATGCTGAGGCATTCTGTGGAGAGCCTAATCCAGATACCATTGCCTACGAAGAGATCGGTTGCGACCTGTTGGCCGTAGAGATCACTGACGACACGCTGAGCGCCTCTGGCGACGAGTGTTACAAGATCTTCCGTCACTTCCAGGTAGTTAACTGGTGTGAGTATGATGGCATTTCACAGGCAGTAACGGTAAGCCGTGACGAAGACTGTGACGGACAGCCAGGTGACGAAGATGTATGGGTACTGGTACGTCCAAACGGCATTACCTACTTCGACCGTGATAACAACGAAGCGAACAACAACCCATTTGCCTTCACCAAAGGTACATCATGTGACGGTATCACCAACCCAACGGGACACTGGATCAACTCTACCATTGACGTGAACGCAACCCGTGATCCAATCACGGGAGTTGTACAGCAGGGAGCAGAGCCGATTCCAAATATCCGTGATATCGCATCACGCGGTTACTGGAAGTACGAGCAGCACATCCGTGTATACGACAACGTAGACCCAATCATCACAGTAGATCCATATGATGCGTTCTGCAGCGAGGATGGCGTGAACTGTACTGGCGATGTAGAGATTACCTTCGTAGTAGACGAGAACTGTACACCAGATGATATCGAAGTGATCATCTATCTGGACGTAGACGCTGACGGTAGCATCGACTTCAACAGCGATGACAACCCATCAGTAGTAAGCCTGAGCGGCAGCTATCCAAACTTCACCATCAGCGGTACATACCCAATTGGTGACCATGAGTTTGGTATCCGCGTAGACGACGGCTGTGGTAACTACTCAAGTGCAGATGTACCATTTACGGTAGTAGACTGTAAGGCACCAGCCCCAGTATGTATCAATGGTTTGGCCATCGAATTGATGCCACAGCCAGCGGGTACTGACGCTGACGGCGACGGTGACGAGGATTGTGCAGCCATGGCTATCTGGGCTAATGACTTCATTGCCAGCCCAATCTACGATTGTACAGGTCAGGGTGATCAGCACCCAACCAACGAGAACGTAACAGAGATTCTGAAGTACTCTATCCACAGAGCAGACTCAGTTATCGCCGGATCTGAATTGCCAGACCCAAGTGTAACTGGATTGGTAGCCACCTGTGACGACCCAGCGACCTTGATCGTACGCATCTATGCATGGGACGATGCAGACAACCCATACTCAGTACAGCCTGATGGTAGTGTAGGTGGACCAAACTACGACTTCTGTGAAACTTACATCCTGGTACAAGACAACATGGGTTCTTGTGAAGGTGATGAGTGTGGAGGCGTTGGTTCAAGAATCGCCGGTGTGATCATGACCGAAGAAGATGAAACGGTAGAAGGAGTAGCCGTAGGCCTGAGTGGACAGACGGAAATGGATATGACGACCGCCAGCAATGGCCAGTACGAATTTAGTAACTTGGAAAGTGGCTATGACTACACGGTAACACCGGAGCTTGACCTGGATCACCTCAATGGGGTAACTACCTTTGATCTGGTACTGATCAGCAAGCACATCCTGGGTGTGACCCCGCTGGATAGTCCGTACAAGCTGATTGCGGCGGATGCCAACAACTCGCATTCCATCTCCACCATTGATATCATCAAGATCAGAAAACTGATTTTGAATATCGATACGGAGTTTGAAGACAACACGAGCTGGCGTTTTGTGGATGCGGCCTATGTATTCCCCGATCCATCCAACCCATGGAGTGAGGTGTTCCCCGAAGTGATCAACTACAACAACCTGACGGTAGAGCAGTTGAATCAGGACTTTGTGGGCGTGAAGATCGGAGATGTAAACGGTAGTGTACAGGCCAACTTTGCAAGCCTGGATGACCGGACCACGAACGGACTGTTTGCCTTTGAGCTACAGGATGAGCAGTTGGCGGCCAATCAGACCTACCAGCTGGACTTCAGAGCTAAGGACATGAACCAGATTCAGGGCTATCAGCTGACGTTGACCTTTGATGCAGACAAGGTGGAGTATGTAGGCATGGACGAAAAGATCATGACGGAGGCTCACATTGGCTTAAGACACCTGGATCAGGGCATGATCACGATGAGCTGGAATGGAGAGGCTGGTCAGGTGGAAAGTCTGACGGATCAGGACGTCCTGTTTGGCTTACAGTTCCGCGCCAACACGGCTACCCGCTGGAGTGAAGTATTGGGCGTAAGCTCGCGCTACACGATGGCCGAGGCGTACAATGCTGGTAATCAGCTACTGGAAGTGGGCTTACACTTCAATGAAGGACCAACAGTGGTACAGGCCTTTGAGCTGTACCAAAACCGTCCGAACCCATTCCGGGAATCAACGGTGATTGGCTTTTACCTGCCACAGGCAACGGAAGCCACACTGAGCATCCAGGACATCAATGGCCGGACCATCAAGCTGATCCGCAATGACTTTGCCAAAGGCTACAATGAAGTGGTGGTGAAGTCTGGGGATTTGCCGAAAGGCATGTTGTACTACACCCTGGAAACAGATGATTACAACGCTACCAGGAAGATGATTTTAATAGAATAAAGTATTGTTTGATAATTGATTAGATGTTGTTGTGCCCGGTTTCGGGTATTTTGTCCGGGTCTCCAATTGGAGGCCCGGATTTTTATTTTATATAGAAATAAGCTATATTTATTTGTGATTTAGTAAAACAGGCGAATAAACGGATATAAAGCCTGCCCAAGACCATCAGAGAGTCCCTTCAAAAGAACAACTCATTATAATACCTAAACCCATGAAAAATAAGAACGTACTCTCTACCATCGGCACCCCATTATTGATAATTATTTCTCTACTTCTGACCAAAGAAGGGGAGGCCCATACCGTAGATTCTATTAAAACCTTACCAAATTCACAGAACTATGAGATCAGGTTTCCCAATGATGTCATTTATGACTGTGGCATGATTCATGGTGATACCGTTGAGATTTATTCCACTACCTGCGATATGTTTTCCGTAAGTGCAGTAGATGATACAATTTTGCATTATTCCAACAGTTGCCTATTCATCCTTCGTAGTCATGAAGTCATCAACTGGTGCGAATATGATGGTGTCTCACTTGCAGAAACAGTATACCGAGATGAAAATTGTGATGGATCAATTGGTGTTGAGGACCTATGGGTACTGGTTCGGCCTAATGGAAAAACTTACTATGATCGGGATAACGATGAAAACAACGATAACCCACCCGCCGGGGCTAAAAATAGCAATTGCGATGGGTTGACCAATCCCGCAGGCCACTGGATTAACTCAGATATTGATATTGATGCGCTTCGTAACCCGGTGACGGGGGTGGTGCAAACCGGACCTGAACCTACCCCTGCCATTCGGGATATAGCATCAAGAGGATTTTGGAAATACACGCAACATGTAAGGGTTCTTGATTCAATCCCGCCACAGGTGTCCATTGAGCCTTTTGAAGTATTTTGCAGTGAAAGCAATGAAAACTGCCTTGGACAAATTGCCTTCACATTTGATTTATTAGAGCAATGCAAAGTTGACGAATCGACAGTCAAAGCTTTCATCGATACTTTGGGTTATTACGGTGTGCAAGGAATTGAAAACCAGGTAACAGAAACACCTTTACAGGGAGCGTTTCCTCATTACAACCTGACCGGATTTTGTCCGATTGGGAATCATCGGCTGGTCATTGTCGCCACTGATCTTTGTGGAAACAATACGAAGGAAGTAGTCAACTTTACTGTAGCGGACTGCCAACCACCAGATTTGGTCTGCCCCAGTGGTATTACCCTCGATTTGATCACTCAACCAACGGGAACCGATGTGGATGGAGATGGAGATGAAGATTGTGCAGCAGTGATGGTTAGGGTAGCGGACTTTATAATGGAGCCAACACTAGATTGTACCGGCCAGATACCTCCTTACCCTCATTGGGCACCAATGGAGAGTGAAGTTACCCGCTTTTCAATTCAATTGGCCGATTCACCCAATAATAGTGAATTACCAGATTCCAATCAAACCTCCCTGTTGTTTACTTGCGATGATCCCGATACTATCAATCTGATCATTTATGCCTGGGACAGGGCCAATAATCCCTACTCTGTGTTGCCTGATGGTAGCATAGGAGGACCAAACTATGCTTCATGTGAAGTCTTCGTTATTTTTAATGATACCAATGATGATTGTGCTGGAGATGAATGCGAAGGCTTTCTATCGGGGATTAGCGGCTTCATTTTTACGAATGCCAATAATCCAGTATCAGGAGTTAGCGTTGAACTTTCAGGGCATCTCACCAAGGAAACTATAACGGATGAAACAGGGTTTTACCAATTTGACAGTCTAGAAACGGGCTATAATTACACGATTACGCCCTCTCTGAACGAGGATCATAAAAATGGGGTGAGTACTTTTGATATCATCCTCATTACGCAGCATATTCTCGGTTATCAGTCTTTGGGTAACCCATATAGAATTATCGCCGCTGATGCGAATAATTCTACAAACGTTACGTCTTTAGATTTAATACAAATAAGAAAATTAATTTTAGACCTGGAGGAAGCCTATCCCGACAATACCAGCTGGCGGTTCGTAGACAGGCAGTACGCTTTTCCCGAACCGTTGATTCCCTGGTCGCAGGATTTTCCCGAATCGATTGAGGTTCAGAATCTTGCCTTCCCCGTTTCAGACAAGGATTTTATAGCAACAAAAATTGGAGATGTCAATTACAGTGCCGAAACGGAATTGCTCAGTGATCGGATACAAATCGATAAATGATTTGTAAAACCATTGCATGCTGGTTGGCAAAACTATTGTGTGACAACGATATTTTAACACCAAAATCAGCCGTTCCGTCCATAAATAGCACTATTCCCTCACTTATGCCTAGAAAAAGCTTTTGATAATAAATATATTCGCATTGCATATAACCAGCGGAGCTTAGGACCAGCTATTGTAATAAATTGTCTTTCTTAATCTGGCCCTACCTGAGCAAACGGTTGACAAAAAAAACGCGCTGTTGTCTAGTATTGGCGAAGCCAATTTAATCGCTAACAATTAGGTTCAAAAAATAGATAAGGGGGAATTGATTCCATGAATCAAGGAATTATTCCAGATTTAAAGACCTGTCTTCATTGAAGGCAGGTTTTTTTTGTGTTTACCAAAACTTTGTAGAAATTTACAAACGGATCAATCAACTCACTACTTTGTATCGTTTCAAAGGGCTGCTTTCTTTACTTCTTTGGTTACAACCTATGGTTTTTTGGAGCCAGGATTATCTGGTACACCTCCAACATTTGACTACAAGGGAAGGGCTTGCCAGTGCCAGTGTGCTCGATATCAAGCAAGATCCGGAGGGGTTTATCTGGATGATTACCCGTGATGGGGTCAATAGTTTTGATAGCGAATCATTTAGCCTTTATACCAAGGCTTCTCACGGGCTGCGTTTCAACAAGTATGACAAACTGCTTATTGATGGGTCGGGGAAGATTTGGCTGGTGCATGGCAAGGCCGCTATTGATCAGCATATACAGGGAATGGATGAGGTAAAGATAGATATCCTGGATCCCAAAACCGGCCAGGTTTTTCTTTTTAACCAATATGTGCAGGAACAAATTGAGGAAAGTGATCTGTTTTTTCTGTATCAACATGAGGATTATTCCATTAGCATAGGTGATAAATACGGCAACGCCTACCTCTTTAAGGATCACCTTAGACACCTCTACTTTCTGCCGGGCAAACCCATGTCTTTTTTTTACATTAGTGATAATACTATATGGGTAAACCGGGGTGAATATCTCCATTTGTTAAATTGTAGTACGACGGTACGAAGAGAGGTAGCGCTGCCAACGGCAATTGATTGGCTTGGTAGGTTAAAAAATGGCACTTTATTGCTCCAGGACCAAATTGGCTTTCAACAGAGTCCGTCAGAGAAAAATTATCGGGAAATCTTCATTCTTGGGAAAGATGGCCCTTTGCAATCCCAAAGCGTCTCTTTTAAAAAACGCTACAATGAAGCGGGTGTTGCACTTCAGTTTTTCCTGGACCGGGAACAGCGACTTTGGCTAAATCTCAAGGAAGAAAAGAGGCTGTATGTTTACAATTGGGAGGAAGGAAAGCAATTTGATTTTGAAAATCCAACCTTGACAATTGAGTCGCACTACCTGGCTTCTAATATCTATTTTGATCAAAAAAATCTTGCCTGGGGGTGTTATTACGGGTTGGATGGAATTTTCATTTTGCAAACAAAGAAAAATAAATTTAAGAACTACCTCGCAGGCTCCGGAACCAGTGTGCGTGGTATACTGTCTATACCTGAGGAAGAGAAACTGTTGGTCAATACCTACCGGGGGCTTTTTGAGGTTAAGAGAAATAAATCCAGGGTAGTCTCAAAATTTCATGGCTTGGGCCTTTACAAGGGCTACAGGGATAGCATCTGGACAGGAGCCCATTTTCACAGCCTGATTAACATCAATCCTACGACTTATGAGTACTATGTTAATCAAATTGACAAAAAGTACTTTGCACCAAAGACTGGTTTGGCCACCTCTTGTTTTTACCGGGACAAAAAAGGAACACTCTGGATAGGAACGGATTCTGGGTTGTATTATAAACGGGAAAATTCGGATGAAATATCTCCGTGGGAAGGTGAAAATTACGCCATCATGAAGACGAGTGCTGTTCGACATTTCGTTGAAAACGATGAGGGGTTATGGATAGCCACATCACAGGGATTATTTCTGCTCAATGTGGAAACGAATCACCTGACCAACTACGATATTTTTCCCATCAAGGACTTGGTGTACTTGTATCAAAAAGAACGTAACGAGTTCTGGCTTGCCTCCTACAATGAGGGGATTGTAAAATGGGACCGAAATCTTCAGGAATTTACGCATTACACCCGGGAAAACGGGTTGGTAGACAATACCATCTATGCCATTTACGAAGACCGCCAGGGCTTTTTTTGGATGCCTACCAATCGGGGTTTAATGCGGTTTAATCCTTCTACGGAAGAAGTGATTTCCTTTCACACAAGTGATGGCCTGCCGCACGAAGAGTTTAATACTTATTCCCACTATCAGGACGAAAAGGGAAATCTTTATTTTGGGGGGATCAATGGTTTTACTGCATTTCACCCGGATAGTTTGCAGTCCTTTCCTTCCAGTAGTTATGAACCCCGTATTGTGCGCTATAGCGAACTAAGTAGCAATACCGGTGAACTGATCGATCAAACGGACAAATTGCAGGAAGATGGAAAAATTGTATTAGACCCTTCCATCAAGGCTTTTCAGGTGCAGTTTACCAATTTGGATTATACCAATTTGAATAAGCAGGGATATGCCTATCGAATAAAAGGTTTTGAAAAAGCCTGGAATTATCAGGAGGACAACACGATCAAAATCAATGGGCTACCGCCTGGTCAATATCAGCTAGAAATAAAATCACAAGACTCAAAAAAGCAGAATTCCGAAGAGATATTGAGCATGGGGATTGTTGTGCATCAGCCTTATTACAAAAGCTCCTGGTTCAGATTTGGCGCCGGCGTCCTCTTTGTATTGGTGATTTGGGGCGTGAGCCGGTATCGTATCTATCACCTGAAGGAATCCAAAAAAAGACTGGAGAAGGAAGTGGAATTACGCACTTTACAGATCAAAGAAGACAAGGCCTTGATTGCAAGCCAGGTAGAGGAGCTCAAAATGGTCAACCGGACAAAAGACCGCCTATTTGCTATCATCGGTCATGAACTGCGGGGGCCGTTTGTGCAATTTCAAAACATCTCCGATAAGCTCTCATATCTATTGCGGAAAGGGGCATTTGACCGCGCCAGTCAGCTTGGAGAAAGTATGGATCAGATTGCCGTTAAAATCGGTACGTTACTTGACAATTTGTTATACTGGGGGCTTGCCAATAGCAATCGATTGCCTTATCAGCCCAGTGAAGTAGATCTCAACAGGATTGCCGAAGAGATTATCGATTTGTATCGTGAACTCGCTGAAACTAAAGGGATTGTGATCACTAATGAAGTTACGCCGGCTACCTATGCTTTTGCCGATCCTCAGGCAGTGCGTATTGTATTGCGAAACCTACTGGGCAATGCAGTGAAATTTACACCGGAGGGAGGAGAAGTCATGCTGACCAAAAAAATCTGTAATGGAACAGTGCATCTCAGTGTAATAGATACCGGTATGGGAATCGATCAGAAGCGCATTGCGCAATTGTTTGATCCACAAAACCTGACGAGTACAGAAGGTACAAAAGGAGAGAAAGGCACCGGGCTAGGGGTATCCCTTTGTCGATTGCTGGCAGAAAAGAATGGTGGTCAACTCACAGTGGAAAGTACGGTGGGCAAGGGGAGTACTTTTTCCTTGTCTTTACCCCGTATTTCACGCAATTGATTGCCAGCGCGAGAATTGCCGTCTAACAAAAGGATTGAATGACTTAATATTGCGTTGTATCCATCAATTCTTAGCAGTTTCATGCTTGGAAAAGGCTGTTTTATCACCAAAAAACAATATTCTGTCGGTTTTTATGAAAAAATGCTCTAATCTTGCAATATTCATTTGAAGCAAGTAATGACGGAAGCAAAATTCCGAATCAATCCGACTGACTAACCAATCTATTTTATGGCCATGTTATTTTCCTCGTAAAATGACCTGGAAGGAGACTACACAGGCATTTTAAATAAAACGTTGAGATAGGAGATACTAAACAAAAACTTGAATACAAACACTATTCAACTTAAATTGAAGATGCCAAAAGTAAATGTACTGATTGTTGAAGATGATCCGTTGTTTGCCGTGGAAGCAGAAATGATTGTGGAAGAGTTGGGATACACATTGGCGCAAACGGTCGATAATTCAGAAGCAGCGCTAGAGATACTTACAGATCACCTCCCTGATTTGATCCTCATGGATATTTCCATCAAGGGGCCGATGAATGGTATTGAACTGGCACATGTGATAAAAGATAACGGTCGGGATGTTCCCATCATTTTTCTCACCGCATTTGCCGACAAGCAGGTTTACAATGAGGCTAAACTGGCCATGCCTTATGCCTTTATCATTAAGCCTTTTGATAAACTTACGCTGCAAAGTACGATCGAATCAGTATTGCTACGCAGTGGAAAACCTCATGCCACTACTGAACTATTCCAGGCCTGGAAGGAAGGAGTTGTGATCAACGAAAGCTTATTTGTAAAAAGCAACAACAAGCTGTTTAAGGTATTGATTCCGTCCATTCGGATTATCGAAGCAGATGGCAACTATAGCATCCTCAACACTGCGGAGAAAAAATATGCCATCAAAACTTCATTAAAACAGCTTAAAAGCAAGTTTTCTTCGCGCCTTTTTATCCAGATTCACCGCAACTATATCGTCCAGATTCCACACATTGAAACTGTTGATTTAACGGCGGGGGAAGTACACGTAGGAGGCAAAAATTATCCTATTGGGGGAAAGTTCAAAAACCCATTTATCGATCGGTTAAATCGGGTATAATCATGTCTTTAGACCATCTTTGCCGTTCAAAGTTTGACTTCCAAACATAGTCTTAAACTTCCTCCTGGGAGAAGTCCGTCATGGTCAGATAGACTAACGCCATGCCAAAAATGATCATCATCAGCCTCACAACAAAGCCAAAGAGTTTTCCCGGGGCATCGATCCAGGTAAGGAAAGATAGTTGCACGCTGACCAGGCTAAGTACCAGGGCCAGAAATCCCGTTCCCGCCAATAAAAAGCCAACTATTGCCAATATGGTTTTGTTCCTATTCATGATAGTAGAAATTTACGCTTAAAAGTACTTATTTTTACGGTCTACAAAGCTCAACCAAATCGTTTATGATCAAACTAATTGAATGCCCCCGCGATGCCATGCAGGGACTTAAGCCATTTATCCCCACAGAAACCAAGGCCAAATACATCAACCAACTCCTTAGTGTTGGTTTTGATACCATTGACTTTGGCAGCTTTGTATCCCCCAAGGCTATTCCGCAGATGAAAGATACGGCAGAAGTGTTGAGCCTCCTGAATCTAAACGACACCAAATCCAAATTGTTGGCCATTGTTGCCAATAAGCGAGGGGCAGAAGACGCCGTAAAATTTCCTGAAATTCAATACCTGGGCTATCCGTTCTCCATTTCCGAGACTTTTCAGTTGCGCAACACCAATGCCAGTATTGCTGAGTCACTGGAACGCGTGAAGTTGATTCAGGATATCTGTGTCGCAAATGAAAAGGAAATGGTGGTATACATCTCAATGGGCTTTGGTAATCCCTACGGTGATCCCTGGAATGTAGATATCGTACAGCGGTGGGTCAATGAATTGGTAGGCCTGGGCATCGGTATCTTTCAACTGTCCGATACCATTGGGGTAGCGCGGCCGGAAAGTATTCAGTATTTGTTTTCCAACCTGATTCCCCAATACCCCGATATCGAGATCGGAGCACATTTTCACACGACACCCACTACCTGGAAAGAAAAAGTGGAAACGGCTTACCGCAACGGCTGCACCCGCTTTGACGGAGCCATCAAAGGATACGGTGGCTGCCCGATGGCAAAAGATGACCTCACTGGCAATATGCCAATGGAAAATATGGTGTACTACTTTGAAGAAAATGGTGGTACGGAACTAAACCTGACCGCCTTTTCGGAAGCGATGAAAATGGCGGCCGAGGTTTTTCCTTTATAAGTAACCTCACTCCCCAATTAACTTGTAAAGTGCATCCAGCTTTGGCGTCAGGATAATCTCCGTACGACGATTCTGGGCTTTACCCTGAGCCGTTTCGTTGGTCGCTACCGGAAAGAATTCTCCTCGTCCGGAAGCGGTGATGCGTTTGGGGTCCACACCATTTTGCGTAAGCTCCTTTACAATGGTAGTAGCTCGCCCAACGCTCAGGTCCCAGTTGTAGCTGGCATCGCCATCGGTATCGGTATGACCTTCTACCGTAATGTCAATGTCTTTGTTGGTTTTCAGTACATTGGCCAGTTTAGCAATGGCGCTTTTTCCTTGCGCATTGATGTTTTTGCTACCGGATGGAAAGAGCAAATTTTGGCTGAGGGAAACATAGACCTTCCCATTTTCTTCACGCACGCTCAAATCGGCCGCAGAAAAGCCGAGCAAGGCTTTGTTGATATTTTCACGCAGGGCCTTGAGTTTCGAGTCCTTTTCGGCAATAGCCGCCTCCAGTTCCACTACCCGCTGTTGTCGAGCTTCCAGATCTTCTTGCAGTTTCGTTACAGATTTCTGTTTTTGTTCCATTTCCGCCTCTAACTTTTTCAACGTTCTCTCCCGCTCATCCAGAATTTTCTGCTTATTGGAAAGCTCGTCAAGTAAATCCCGTTTTTCCGAAGAAGAACTTTCCAGCAGCTGCTGGTTTTGCGCCAAAATCCGGTCGTAACGTGACAATAAGTCCTGATTGCCAACTTTCAGTTGATCGTATAGCGCCTTGGTATTGTTGTATTCCTGGCGCAATTGATTGAGTTCCTGCTCCCGCTGTTTGAGTTGCTCGCGAGTTGTGGCATACTGTTGTTCAGCGGCTTTCCTTTCCTCTTCCGAGGTTTCCAGGTCTTTCTTCAACTGATTCTTCCATGTTTCCATTTCTTCGTACTTGCGGTAGGAAACACAACTTTGCAAGCCAGACACCAGCAGGCAAGTGATCATGATATAGGTGAACTTTTTCATGTAAATGGTTTTTTAACTCAAACGATGAGAAACGGTTTTCTTGTTCGATCCGGGCATAAAAAAAGCGATGACGATTTCCTGGAAATCGCCACCGCTTATCAATTTGACTATAGTTAAACTATAATTTAGCTTACATCATGCCTGGCATGCCGCCGCCCATTCCCGGAGCGCCGTGTGCATGACCTCCCTCTGGTTCTGGCTTGTCATTGATCACACATTCGGTGGTCAATACCATACCGGCGATAGAGCCGGCATTTTCCAGAGCGATACGGGTTACCTTGGTTGGGTCAATTACACCCGCTTTCTTCAGGTCTTCGTATTTGTCGGTACGAGCGTTGTAACCCTCACTACCTTTTTTGCCAAGTACGTTTTGCAGTACAACAGAACCTTCAACACCGGCATTGTCAGCAATGGTACGCAGCGGATATTCCAATGCCTTGCGCACAATCTGTACACCGATGGTTTCGTCTTCATTGATACCTTTCAGGTTTTCCAGCGCTGCAATGGCGCGAACCAATGCCACACCACCACCGGCAACGATACCTTCTTCAACGGCAGCACGGGTAGCGTGCAGGGCATCATCAACGCGGTCTTTCTTCTCTTTCATTTCCACTTCAGTAGCCGCACCTACGTACAATACAGCAACACCGCCAGAAAGCTTAGCCAAACGCTCTTGCAGTTTTTCCTTATCGTAGTCGGAAGTCGTGGTGCTGATTTGCTGCTTGATCTGGTTGATGCGAGCCTTGATTTGCTCATCATCACCTTTACCGTTTACGATAGTGGTGTTGTCTTTATCAACGGTCAGTTTTTCACAAGTACCCAGCTGTTCGAGTTGTACATTGTCCAGTTTATAGCCTTTCTCTTCAGAGATCACTACACCACCGGTCAAAATAGCAATATCCTCCAACATGGCCTTGCGGCGGTCACCGAAACCAGGAGCCTTTACAGCTACTACTTTCAACTGAGCGCGCAGGCGGTTGACCACCAATACACCCAGTGCCTGGCTTTCGATATCTTCGGCGATAATCAACAGCGGACGGCCAGACTGAACCACTTGTTCCAGAATTGGCACGATCTCCTGCATGTTGGAAATCTTCTTGTCAGTAATCAGGATATAAGGATTGTCGTACTCCGTGACCATGTCTTCTGCGTTGGTCACAAAGTAAGGAGACAGGTAACCGCGGTCAAACTGCATACCCAGTACTTCTTCTACGTAGGTATCCGTACCTTTGGCTTCCTCAACGGTGATTACACCGTCTTTGGTCACGCGTTTCATCGCGTCGGCGATCAGTTTACCGATTTCTTCGTCGTTGTTGGCAGAAATAGCGCCAACCTGCTCGATTTTCTTGAAGTCGTTTCCGATCAGTTCAGACTGTTCTTTGAGGTTCTCAATGACGCTTTTGACGGCTTTGTCAATACCGCGCTTAAGATCCATTGGGTTGGCACCCGCAGTGACGTTTTTCAAACCGGCACTGATCATGGCCTGCGCCAAAACGGTAGCAGTAGTGGTACCATCACCGGCAATATCGGCGGTTTTGGAAGCTACTTCTTTTACCATTTGCGCACCCATATTTTCCACTGGGTCTTCCAGTTCTACTTCTTTGGCAACGGTCACACCGTCTTTAGTGACTTGTGGTGCGCCGAAGCTTTTTTGAATCACGACGTTGCGGCCTTTGGGGCCTAGGGTGACTTTTACCGCATTGGTCAGGGCATCAACCCCCATGCGGAGTTTTTCTCTAGCATCCCTGTTAAAGCTAATCTCTTTAGCCATATTAGGTTTTGTTTTTTAGTTTTGTTAATAGATGATTGTTGACAGGGCCGAATAGTTACTTCAGCCAGGTAGATTGATCAAACCGGAGGGAAACTAGTCCTTGTCAAGGATGACCAAAATGTCATCTTCCCGCATGATCAGGTAATCTTCACCATTGTAATTGAGTTCCTGACCGGCGTATTTGCCGTACAGCACGATGTCACCGACCTGAACGGTCATCAGGTTACCATCTTTACCAGGACCAATGGCTACAACCTCACCACGTTGAGGTTTTTCCTTAGCGGTATCCGGAATGATGATACCCCCTTTGGTCGTTTCCTCTGCGGAAGCTGGTTTAATTACTACTCTGTCATTGATGGGCTTCATCATAGTTAAGCTACTTTATCAAATTGGTTAAATAAATTAAAATTTGAAGATTAATACTGTTCCTCTAGCATAGTCTATGCCAAATTGTAAACTATGACAGATTTGCAGTCGTACCGGTGCCTGAGGCGGGAACAGCGGTTTTGAAACCGACATTTTGTAACGTCACTTGACATTTTGGCAAACCTGTCAGAAAATTGGTAAAAAAAAGACCTGATCGGTCTTCGCCAATCAGGTCTTTCCGGAGGAAAATAATTCCTTCCGTTGTTTACTGTGGTACGGTAAATTGGGTAGCAGAACCCCCGCCGTCTACCACCATAGTGGTAATGATACACAGCAGGAACAAAGCAATGGCCAGGTACCAGGTTATCTTTTCAATGAAGTCAGTAGATTTGGCAGCACCAAACATTTGGTTGGCTTGTGATCCACCGAATGTTGCATCAACTCCGCCACCTTTAGGATTTTGAATCAGCACCGCTACCATCAGCAACACGCAAACCAGTGCGGTCAATACAGTCAAGCCTGTCAACATATCTTATCGATTTTATGTAAGTATTTCAATTTGCTCGGCAAAGAAACTACTTTTTTCTGGAAAAGACAAAATTTATTGCCTGAGGCTTCAAGCCTCACGCATTTTTTATCTTATTAATAATATCCCTAAAGTAATCACTTTTTTCCGGATCAGCCACAATCAGCCGTTCGTACATGGCGATGGCCTTGTCGTATTGACCCTGGCTTTCCAGTAATTTGGCCAGGGTTTCGGAGACAATGCTCTCGTGTTCTTCAACACTAGCTGCTGCAATTTCCCGGACTTTGATTTTTTTCTTCTTTTTATCGGTTGATTTGGCCTTTTTCTTGGATTTGGCTGGAGCCATTTCCTCCGGCTTTTTTGTCGCACCTGAGGTTACTTCTGTAGGAATAATTGGTCGCTGAATCGTCTTTCTTTTCCAACTGCGGAATACAGCCTTGGGCAGTGGTGCCGGTGCCGGGATGTGGGCAAAGTACCTTGGCAGAACAAACTCCAGAATTTCAGATATCCCTTCAACGGTATCCAACGCATCTTCCCAGAAAGGAGCGGAGGCTGGTTCCGGCTCTACAGGAGTTTCAATCGATGCTTCCACGACTTCTTCCCAGTTGACTGCCGGTTCCTTCTTCGGTTCAACCACCACTTTTCCGGGTACTTGCCAGTTGTCAAGCGTTGCAGCCAGCGCAACCAGGGTAGCCATTTCCTCCTTGCCAATTCGGTAACCAGTGGCGGCTTCCTGCTCTTTCGGAGTGGGATCACCGGCGGCTTCACCCACTTCGGTTTGGAGTAGGTGGAAGTCTATATCATCGTCCTCATCATCATCAATGGATGGGGCAGGGGGCGGAAATTCCATATTCAATCCCTGCTCTTTGGCTGGGATATCTTCCTCTTCCAAATTGATTGGAATCTTTTCTCTGATGTCTTCCTCCAGCGTGGATAGCTCCCGCAATTCCAGGGTTTCTTCATTGGAAATCAATTCTCCTTCTTCTACTGCAGCCAGTTTTAGTTCCTTGATTTTCCGGTACAGGAAGGTCCGATCGGTCATACTGGCAGCAGCACGGGCCAGGTTTTTTGAATAATCCTTATGGTTGTCGAGTTTACTCTTGATGAGTAAGAGATACTGAATATTTTGACTATACGGGTACTGCAATGCAAGAGTCTTTAGCTCTTCATAGGAGAGTTGGTACAATAACGCCGGGTTTTTGAGGTACTCGGCAAAGTTTTCTGCATTCATATCCCGCTGTACTGGTACTAGCTGACAAATTTAGGTAAACTTAATATAACATGCAATAGAGGCGGTGGCAGCCTCCTTCAAGGTTCTTAACCTGGAAGGTGAGCGGTGCTTGTTTTATCTTCGTTATTTTCATTTACCTTGTTTCACGATGAAATAAATTTCTCGCTGGTGAGCGTTTGCAACGCGAACGCCATTTTCTTTCCACCACTACGCATAACTTTCTTCCCTACGCTTCAACCTCAAATTCCGCTGCCGCTGGCTGCGGATAAAGCCGTAGATCAACACCAACAGAATGGGGATACCAAAGTTGGCGTATTTGATCAGGTTGCGGGTGCCGCTGGCTTCTTCCGCCATGATTTCCTGGTCGATGGGGCGGGAAGCGACGCCTTTGGTACGCAGTTCTACCAGGCCGGTATCGTCGGAAAGCCAGTCTACGGCATTGGCTAGCAGGCTGATATTGTCAGGTGTCTGGCCACCTCGGGATTGGTTGTTGCCAATAGCAAAATCACCGTCGCCGAAGACGACAATTTTTGCCGGAAGGCTGCCGCCAAAAGTGCCTTCCAGTACTCCGGCTACTGGAATATTTCCTTCCGGAAAGTCAGCGCTGTTCCATTTCTTTTGTACATCAAAAAAGACCGGCACCGGATTGGTACCCGCCTGCGCCGAGCTGTAGGCAATCGGGGTGAAGGTGGCATCGCTTTGGCCATTGGCCTGTACCGGACTGGCAAAGGGGAACAATACCTGTTCCAACCCCTTGGTCACGGGGTGGTCGGTAAAATTCGAAATTAATGGCAGGTAGGGAAACTGAACCGGCGTGCTAAAGGTCATAAAACCCTGTCTTTGCTGTACATTGACCGAACCACATTGCGCGTCTATCAGGAAGCTGGACGGGATTTCCACACCTTTGCTGCTTAACCATGTTTCCAGGCCAGTTGTCACCGCATTACCCTGACTGTTTTGCAGATCGCCATCCACCGCATTGTAGGCAATGAGCAATTTGCCGCCTCGACTCAGAAAGTCATCGAGCTTGGCCAAATGATCAGGTGGGAAGCTGTCTTTAGGCGCCACAATGGCCACGGCTCGAAAGCGATCCGGGATAGTGGGCTCGGCGCTGAGGTCCAGCTGTTCTACTCCGTATAAAATGCTAAGCGTCAGGTAGGCCTGCCCCAATTCCGAAAGGGAAGTTTCGCCGTGACCTTGCACAAAAGCCACTGCGGGTTTATCTTTTACCGATACTTTTTTGATGGCCGTGGTCAGCGCGTATTCCAGCGCCATGCCGGGCTGTATCAGCGGGATAGGGTCGATCTGTTCGCCTACTTTGACCACAGCTCCCATGTAGGATTGTTGCTGTTTGGCCTGGTCCTTTTCCCGCACATTGATCAGTACAGGTTGGATGCCTTCCTGGGCGGCGGCCTGTTTCTCTTCGTCGGTTTCGGGATTCAGAAACTCAAAATCCACGTTGCCTTTGGAAATATTGGCATATTCCACCAAAAGATCCTGCAATTCCTGACGGCCTTTGTTGAGATCGGGCGGTAAATTCTGCGAAAAGTAGGCCGTGACGGTCACCGGTTCCTCCAGGTCTTTCAGAATATTTTTGGTGGCCTGACTCAAGGAATATTGCCCGCCTTCCGTTAGGTCGGCGCGGACAAACCAGTTTTTGGAGACCAGGTTTAAAACAATAATAATACCTACGAGTAATATGATGGTTATACCTTGACTTTTTTTCATTTCAAAACGATTTTACAATCACAAAATCATCCGTTACGACCGTCTGGAAATGTTCAGTTCGGCCAGAAACAAGCCCAAAATGGTAATGGAAAGAAAATAAATGATATCCTTACTGTCAATCACGCCCCGGGCGATGGAATCGAAATGGCGTGACAGGCTCAAATAAGCCAGCATTTCTCCCCAAAAGCCGGTCATGCCTGTAGCCAGAATGTCGAAAATCCACTGGAAGAAAATGCTGATAAAAATGGCCAGTAAAAACGCCACAATCTGATTGCTGGTAATACTACTGGCGAATAATCCAATGCCGATGTAAGCCGCACTGAGCAATAACAGTCCCAGGTAGCCCGATAAGGTAGCGCCATGATCAATATTGCCCAACTGAGCCACTGTAATGTAATAAGGAATGGTAAAGGCCAGGGCAATACAGACCATCAAGAAACAGGAAAGGAATTTACCCATTACGACCTGCCTGTCGGTTACGTCCTTGGTTAGCAGTAGCTCAATGGTGCCGGTCTTGCGTTCTTCCGACAATTGGCGCATCGTAATGGCCGGGATAAAGATGAACAGGGTCCAGCGGGCTACGGCAAAAAATACCTGTAGATCGGCCTGCTTGCGCAGAAATACATCGGTGCCGTAAAGCCAGGTGAAAAAACCACTGAAAGCCAGAAAAGCAATCAGAATGATATAGGCAATAAGCGAATCGAAGTAGGAACCAAGCTCTCGCCTGGCAATGACCCAGATCGGATTCATAATTGTAGCGGTTTAGCGCGGTAGCTCCCGAAGGAGGTCGCAATTAAAAGATTTAGTTCATGGTCAGGTCGCGGAAAATATCTTCCAGCTTGGTTTCAAACGGAATCATCTCGCTGAGTAGCCATTTCTTCCGGACGCAAAGCTCAAAAACTGCTTTATTGGAAGTTTGTTCCGGTAAACTCTGAATCTCAAACCGGCCATTTTCGGTATCCAGAATATCGACCAGGGCTACCGTGTCAAGTGTTTTCAATTCATTGAAGATCAATTCAGTGTCGGCCTCTTCGATGCGCACATGCAACACCTGCTGCCCCTGAGCTTGCTTGCGTAGCGTTTCCGAGGTGCCATCAGCCACAATCTTTCCACGATCGATGATCAGTATGCGGTCGCAGGTGGCTTCCACCTCCGGCAGGATGTGAGTGCTGAGGATAACCGTCTTCTCCTTACCCAATTTGCGGATAAGCGCCCGTATTTCCACAATCTGGTTGGGATCGAGGCCGGTAGTTGGCTCGTCCAGAATGAGAATTTCCGGATCGTGGATCATGGCTTGTGCGAGGCCAACTCTTTGGCGAAAGCCCTTCGACAACTCGCGAATTCGTTTGTGCTTTTCAATATCCAGTCCACACAAACGGACCATTTCGCGTACGCGGTGGTTGACATCGGCCTTAGTGACCCCTTGCAGGGCGGCGCAAAATTCGAGGTAATCGATAACCGGCATGTCGTGGTAAAGCGGATTGTGTTCGGGAAGGTAACCGATGTGTCTTTTGAGTTCCCCGGTCGTAACGGAGCGTCCTCCGATGAGTATGTCCCCCTCATCAATGTCGATGTAATTGGTAATCATCTTCATCGTGGTGGTCTTTCCTGCTCCATTCGGCCCTAAGAAACCAAGGATTTCTCCGGTTTTAACCTCAAACGAAATGTGATCAACAGCTTTCTGAAATCCATAGCTCTTGCTAAGGTTCTGAATTTTGATATCCATTTATTGAAGTCTTTGGTGCTCATTTGAAGACCAGCGTTTGGACTGCAAATGAGAAATTAGGTGCACGATAATTATATCTATGGGTGGGCAAAATTAAAAAAAAATCCTGCACCACTAATTTTTATGCTTTTAAGAAAGGGTTAAAATTCTGGCGTATCCGTTTGATTAAACCGCTAATTCTATAGATTTGCCGTAGGAATAAACCTCCGATCAAAAGTTTTTGAATATACGATATTTTTGACCGGAGATACTTACAAAATCAAAAACTAAAATATCATGAAAAACTGGTTGTACAGTTTTATTTTACTACTGACATTAAGTGCGTGCAACTCGGGGGAGGGACCTGCCACTACTACCGCAACCAATGCCGAAACATCGGAAGCTGCTGCTGGTACGGAAGAAAATAACGATCAATACGAAACCGAAGCGATTCCAGGTTCTGACGTTGTGGTAGCCATCAAGCACAACAACAGCGGGAATATTGTCGAAAAAGGATTTCTGGACAATGGGGTGAAAACCGGTACCTGGTTGATCTTTGAAAAGCGCCCATTTAAATTTCCCAACAAAATCATTACTTACCTCAATGGCCAATACAATGGTCCTTATTATGAAATGAACGAAAGAGGTCAGATTGAGCTGTCGGCTTATTATGTCAATAACCAACTCGACGGGGCTTGGGGCAAATACAAATTCGGCCGTCCTACTGCTGAGGCACAATATAAGGCAGGTCAACTGGATGGTGTCTACAAGGAGTACTTTCTGAAGGACGGTTCATTGCAAAAGGAAATTCACTACCTTCAGGGCAAACAGCACGGTCCATACCGCTTTTACAACGAAGAGGGAGAAATAACCCTGGAATACGAATATAAATATGGCGAAAAAGTGGGGGGCGGTATTGTAGAACCACACAAGCCGGAAGCGTCAAATTAGTCGTTCTCCAAATAAGCTTTAGGAGTCAGCCCGGTAATTTCCTTGAACACTTTGTAAAAAGTGGACTTGTTCTTGAAGCCGCATTGCAGGGCAATTCCATACAGTGTCAGGTGTTGGAAATCATTGTTCCGGATTATTTTTTTTACCTCATTGATACGATAGCAATTAATGAAATATTGAAAGTTGTGTCCGGAATAATGATTGACCACCTGAGAGAGATATTTTGTATTGGTCTCCAACCGCTCCGCCGTTTTCCGTAAGGAAAGGTTGGGATCCAGGTATAGCCTATTATTTTCTACCAGTTCCTTTAGTTTTTTGTAAAGCCTGATTTCTGCAATGCCTTTTAGACTGCTGGTCTGGTAGCGGGGATGCTGGTCTAGGCTTACTGCAACTGTTGTTGACAAATCTTCTTCAAAAGCAATGAAATGTGTCAGCTGTTGTTCTTCATCAAAGATTGGATGGATGGCAATTTTGCAAAGGTATTTTTCACCATTTTTTCGATAGTTCGTGAGCGCCCCTTCAATGGGAATGCCCAGCTGTAGTGCCTGCCTAATCCGCAGCACTTCCTGTTCTTCCGTATCGGGGCCTTGCAGGAGCCTTCCCGGTTTTTTTCCGTGCATTTCTGCGAGAGAGTAACCGGTCATATTCATAAACCGATCATTTGCCCACAGAATTTTTTGATGGACATCGGTAAGCACAACTGCAATTTGTGGATTCATTGATCAATAGTTTTGCAAATGTTTTACCAAATGGGAATGAAGTCTGGTTTAATTCGGTATATTTGGACACTCGGTGTTCGAGAGCACAAGTTACAAAAACCCCTGTTTTACCAAACCTGCTGGTGAAACAATAGTCAAATAAATCGGTGGCGCAATGATTGAAGAGCCAAGCAATAAAACATCTTTTTTGCGAAATACTTTTTTGGGAAGCCATTCCATTTACCATCAGGCCCTGCCCAATAATTTTGACCGGCTGGATCTCACTCGCCTCAACGATCTGGAGCCTGATCTGGCCTATCAACTTATTGAGGCCCTACTCAAGCTACAGCCCTGGCAACGGGAGGTAAAGGCGGATTTTCATGCACACCAATCTTTTCTGCACTACTTTTTTGAAAATCGCAATGCCGGAAAAAACACCGGTGTAGGCCCCGTGCATCTCGGATTTCCCTTATTAATCACGCAGTACGATGGACAGATGGTCGTTGCGCCAATCTTTTTGTGGCCGCTTCAGGTAGAACCTGCCGCCAGAGGCGTGGATACCTGGAACCTGGAAAGCCAGGCCGGTAGCGTTCGGTTTAACCCATTCATTGAATCCTGGTTGCAAGAATCTGAAGCTAACGAACAGGCTGCCACCCTTGGTATTCCCACTTTACTGGATGCCCAATCTCTGACCCGTTTTTGTAATGAATTGGCCATTCGTCTGGGGATCGATACCACAGCCAGCTACCCGGCGTTATCGCCATTTCCTGAACCTACGGACCTGACTTGCCTGGCTGAGGACAGCGCAATTTGCTGGTCGGGGGTGATTGGGACTTATTTTCCTGCTTCACTGGTGGCGAAGATTGCTGAGTGGGATAGCCCCGAGGCGGTATTGCCCTGGGGACACCGACTTGGCCTGCTACCCCTAGATCCCTGGCAGGCAAGTGTGGTGCGCCATTTTGAGCGCAATGAACTTACGCTCGTGGAAGGCCGTAGTGCCACCGGTAAAAGCCATTTGTTAACCCATTTGGTGACCAATGCCCTGGCCAACGGCAAAAAAACATTGGTTGTAGCGGAGAGTTTGGGGGCCTTACGGCAAATTCAGGAGCAATTGTATGCTCTGGGTGTGGGCGATTACAGCTTTCTCCTGCAAGATAAGGTGGCAGATCTGCCGGTAATGGGCGAATTGCTAAGGGGAAAGCAAAAGCCTTTAAAAAAGGATATTCCTGACATTGGGCAATTCAAAGCGCTGGAGGATCGACTTTCGCGGGAACAGCAAAAACTGGACGAGTGTTATGCAGCACTCCGGCGGGAAATATTCGAAGCTGAAAACTGGACGCAAACCGTAGGTTTGTACCTGGAAGCCAACCGCCAGGAAGGCAAGGAATTGCTACATGGCCAACTCAATGCCTCCGATTTTCGGTACAGCCGAAATGAACTCGAAGAGGTGAGCCGGGCAATTGAAAGTTGTCAGAGGCTATTTGGCAAAATCAACGCGTTGAGCCATCCCTTGCAGAGCCTGAATTCCGGAATTTTCATCCACAATTCTGAAGAAGAAGGTTTGGCTTTTATTGAAACACAGGTAGCCTCTTTTCTGGAAAAGACCAACCAGCAGCAACATCAGTACCTCACCTTGCGCAATCAATATGCCGAGCGGCTGATGGATCATTATGGCAGCTATTACAGGGAGGTCAGGGAGCAACTCGAAAAGGTGGAAGACAAAATTCGGGATTACCAAAACAGGTATGACAGTGACGTGCTGAACTCCGGCAAAAATACATTAAAACTATATGGCCTTTTTGCCGGAAAATTTCGGGAGGCTCTGACGGCCAAGGAGGATATCGCTGGCGAATACCGAGAATTGGTACGTCGGTATAAGCGGAGTAATTACTTTGAATTTTCCTTTCCGGCTGAGCAGCAGCGGCTAGAGCAGCTGGGTAATGTGTTGGATGACTTCAATCAACAATTGGATCAGTGGTGGACAGGACTACCGGATCATTTGCAGGAAGAAATGATGCGCCTGAGCTATAAAACCGTATTGCCTGAATTGAAGATGGAAGATAAGGTGCAAAGCCTTGAGCTCAACCTCGATTTGCTGGTGGAGGAACTAAATGGCTCGGGGCTCTACCAGTTGCCAATGGAACGCAAAATGCTGACCATTCCGCGCAGGCAGCGCTTCCTGGAGGAAATCATTGAAAAACTGGAAGAAACCCGTTTTCATCTACGGGACTATCCCACTTTCTACGATTGGCAACACAATTGGTTCTCCCTTTCGGAAGTGTCCCGAAGGGTAGTGCGTGCGCTGGCAAAAATCAAGCCCGATGACTGGTTGGCGGCTTTTAAAAGCTGGTATTACAATCAAATTTTGTCAAATGCCTACGAACCCATTCTACCGATTCGAGATTTGCCTTTGGAAAAGTACGTCAATACCTACGGGCAATTAGAAAAAATGCTGCAACCGGCTATTGATCAGTTTTGGGAAGCCAACCGCGAAAAGACTTTAAAGAACCTCAAGAAAGAACATAAAAAATGGTACGACGCCATCTTTGACAAAAAGCGCCCGATAGATTCATCGGATTTGCATCGCATTTTGGATAAAGGTGGGCATTGGGTGGCATCCCTGCTGCCGGTCATATTGACCACTCCTCAGTATGCAGCTCAATATTTTAATGCCAAAAAGCCAGTATTTGATGCTGTTTTGGTGGATGAAGGACAAACTTTATCGGTAAATGAGGGAAGCAAGTTTTTTGGTAAAGGAGTGCGGCAGGTACTGTTTTATGACCGCAATTTATTAATACCCACCAGGCAGGGCTTGGTTACTTTCCTGCACGAAAATGGTTTTGCCAGGTTGCCTCTACATAATTTGCATCAACAACGCCCCGGGTTACTTTGGCAAACGGCTGTTCAAACTAGGGAAGGCATTCAAATCGAACAGGTCAATGGGCGTTTTGAAGTCGCTACCGGGACTAACGAAGAAGAAATTCAGGCCATTCTACAGCTGCTCAACCGCATTGAAAAAACGCCGCAGCGCACTTATCCCAAAGTGGGCATCGTTTGTTTTACCAAGGAGCAGCGCAACTTGCTATCCGAATACTTATTACGCATCAAACGGCAGCGATTGACCGGCATCGAAATGGTTCAACAACTTGAACGCAACGGTTTGGGAGTATTTCATCTTTCAGAACTAACCGGACAGCATTTTGATATTTTGGTAACTTCCATCTGTTATGGTCAAACCGATACCAAAGGAAAAATCAGTGGTCAGCTGAAGGCATTGAATACCAAGGAAGGACTGGCACAAATTCAACTGATGCTGGGTCGGGCTACCCAACAGCTCATCCTGATGAATTCTCTGCCACTCGACTTCTTAGCGGATGTGGTACACCGTCAAGAGCGCACCGGCATGAATCTACTGGCCAATTTTCTAGTCGATGCCTCTGGGTTTTTGGGCAGATCGGACACTGAGACGGCCAACCAACACAGGCAGAAGATGCAAGAGCAGTGGCTTCCTGCCCCGCCATCGCGACAGGCCCATTTTTCACTGGAAGTCATCAGGCGATTACATGAAAGTGGCTGGAATCAGCCATATTCAGTTGACCAGAAAGTAGGAGAGGTGGTACTCCCAATCGTCTTTCAGAGGGTGCCCGGTATTTCTGAGAAATTATTGCTACTTCCCGATGGATTTCTCTCGCGTGCTTCGGGGCCCCACCTCCTTTGGGAATACCAGCAACGACAGCGCCTCCAAAAGCAGGGATACCGCATTATACCGATTTGGTCGGTACTCTGGTGGAAAAATCCCAATCAGGCCCTACACCAATTACTACAGGAAATCGACACTAAAAGAGAGGAAGAAGAATAAGATGTAGTAATAAACTTTCGTTAAATATAGATAAAAAGGAAACGAAATCGATTCTATTGCGGTACAATAGAGTGTCATCTTGTTCTATTGAGACAATCCAACGATACGAAACACTATATGCGGTTTAGCTTATTCATATTAATGATTTGTGCCCTGATGCTGTCTTGCCAAGAGCAGCCACCGCGTTATTATTCCGCTTCAGCGCCTTTTCTGGAAGAGTCCTATTTTCAGGTCGACAGTTTGTTGGAACACCTGTCTGATGCTGAAAAGATCGGGCAGCTCATCATTTATCGAAACGACAATCAGGAAGGATTTTCGGCGCAAAATATTGCCGGGATGGCCGAGGCAGGACGCATTGGAGGATTCTGGCTTAAGGACCTGGTGCTTTCTGATTACCTGATGTTGATTGAAACGGAAACGAGGGTGCCACTGATCAATTTAAGTGGAGAATCGGGCTTATTAAACAATCTGTTTACTGATGTGCCTGGTGTGCCGGGCAGCACGGCCCTGTTTAGCTACCCCAGTGACACCTTGAAAGAAAGACTCATCACCCTTCGGCAACAACAGGCTTACTCTCTGGGGGTCAATGGTCAGGTGGTCGCTGATTCCTATTCCCGGTGGTTTGCTCAGGGGAAAGAAAGTGAATACCTGTCTTTATTCAATCAGAGAATTTTGGGTTTAGAACAGACTTTTGGGCCCATCTTTTTTGATCATGCCCGGGATACGTTGCAAAGGCGAGCCATGCTGGAGTCATTACAGCCCAAAGTTAACGAGGGGCTATGTGGCTTTTATTTACCAAAGGACTCCATTACCGACCCCAGTGAGGTAGGGGAGCGCATCAGTGACCTTTATCAATCACAACTTAACTTTGACGGACTACTGGTAGCTGATGCCAGTGATTCCACCCGGTGGAATAGCCTGCTCGTGCATGGCGTTGATCTCTTTGTGGTCAATAGCAATCCTGAATCATTGATTCAGTTTATGTTGACCAGCCTGAGGTCCGGACAGCTCACGAAAGGACAGCTCAATCAGCGGCTACGTAAGGTATTACAGGCCAAGTATTGGGCCCGCAGTGCGATGATGCAAGAGGCTAAGCCCGAGCCCGTACCCGTGCCGAGTTTGCAGGCTTCCGTGGTGCCGGTTGTTGAGCAGGAACCGGTTTTTCGCAGAAAAATACCGCGCATTGAAAGCCATCTGCAGTCGGAAAGCTGGGGGATGGTTTCCCGCCAGATTTATGAGAAATCAATTGTCGTACTCCCGGATACCGGCTTTCGGGTCCCAATTTTGGAAACGCAGCAATATACTTATCACGCATTTCATTATGCCGATGAGCCAATGCGGGAGTTTGACCGCACCTTTTCGCGATATGCCAGCCTGGTGAGTCACCACTACCCACTGGAAAAAGGTCAAGGGCTTAAAGCTCCGGAGATAACCACCACAGAGCCCACAGTGATTATGCTGCTACTCGATCAACAAATGCTCAATGCCCTGCGCGATACCACATTCCTGAATGAGGTCCGGGCATTGGCCAATCAGTATCATGTGGTGGTGTTCAATTTTGGGTCTCCCTTACAATTGAAGCCATTTAGCAGTCGCTTTACAATAGTTCAACTTCCGGAGAGCAATGAGGTCACCGAAGTGATGGCCGCTCAGGTTTTGTTTGGTGGTATCGCCACATCCGGGCAGTTTCCTTACGACATCAACTTTTCCTTTAAAAAAGGCATGGGGATCGAATTTCCTCCGGTACGCCTTGGGTATAGCCCTTCGCAGCAGGTGGGGATCGCACCGGAAAAACTGGTGGGCATCGATGCCATTGCGCTGAATGCGATTGATGAAGGCGTATTTCCGGGCTGTGAGGTTCTCGTGGCGAAAGGTGGCAAGGTCATTTATTCCAAAGCTTTTGGATTTCAAACCTACGAGGAAACGCGTCCGGTTCGGGAAAATCATTTGTACGACGTCGCTTCTCTAACCAAGATTACGGCAACAACCCTTGCCGCTATGCGACTCTACGATCAGGAAAAGATTAAGCTAAACGACAAGCTGAAAAGCCATCTGGATTTGGATGAAAAGTCTACCTTGAGGAATATCACTATTAAAAATTTGTTGATTCATGAGTCGGGCTTGCCGGCTTATCTGCCAGTGGGACCTTATCTGATTTACCGAGATCAGCCCAATGCTGGTTGTGACAGTTTTTTCTGTAAAAATCAAACAGAGGCCTACAATATTAAGGTAGCGGATCAATTTTACTTTAAAGGTGAATATCTGCCAAAGATTTGGAAGGATTTGCAGGAGTTAGAATTGAGTAAGAAAAAGCGCTATCGCTATAGCGATGCCAATTTTGTATTGATGCAAAAGGTGATAGAGAAAGAAGTAGAGCAACCCATGAATATCTGGCTTGACAATAACATATACCGACCTCTGGGATTGCGCTACACCACCTTCCTGCCGCTAAACCGGTTTGGTACGGCGGTCATTGCGCCAACCCAGCAGGATGAACGCTGGCGGCATCAATTGGTCAACGGTTATGTACATGATGAAACGGCAGCCTTATTTGGCGGGGTTTCCGGCCATGCCGGCCTTTTCTCCAATGTTGGTGATCTGGCGGTGATCGGACAAATGTTGCTCAACGAAGGGACCTATGGCGGGCTTCAGTTTATCCAACCCGCTACAGTTCGCCTGTTTACCAGTGGCCGCCACGGCAATCATCGCGGACTGGGATTTGATAAACCTTCCGAAAAATATAACTCAGCCCATGCCCCTAGTGCCAGCGCCAGAACCTTCGGGCATACCGGCTTTACCGGAACCTGCCTTTGGGTAGACCCCCAGGAGGATTTGGTCTTTGTATTTCTATCCAATCGGATTTATCCGGATATCGACAATAAGAAGCTATTTAAAAAGGAAATCCGCGAACGTATCCACGAGGTAGTCTATCATGCGCTGGATACTTATCATTTTGCCTTGCCAGAACTGGATATTGCAGTACCGGGAGTTGCCGCTACTTAACCGGATATCTAATGCAATGCCGGGCGAATTTCCAAACTATTGAGTACTTCCCCTTCCTGCTGCACCCACCATTCCAGGCGGTCGTAGACTTTTTCCTCCGGGAAGTAATGTAGCGCCATTTTGACGTAAATATGGCCGTGTTTGGCTTCCGAGGTCCAGAGCATTTTGTAAAACTTCTTTAGTTCGGGATCTTCCAATGCCTCTTCCACTAGTCTAAAGCGCTCAGCACCACGAGTTTCTACCACTGATCCCAATAATAAACGATCCAGAAACCGCTCCATAATACCAGAGTGCAGACGCTTGATCAGTGCTTTGATGTACGGATCTTCGGGAATGGAATGCAGCAGCTGAATACCTCGTTTCTCCATGATGGCATATACCTGTTGGAAATGCTCCAGCTCTTCTACTGCTGTTTCGATCAACTCGGGGATGATTTCCACCCGGTCGGGGTATTTGGCCACCAGACTCATCGCAGTAGCCGAGGCTTTGCGTTCGCAGTCGGCGTGATCCTGGAGAAATGCATCAAAGTCGGCCATCACGGCTTGCACCCATTCCGGTTTGCTAGGATAGGCGATGTCGAGGTTTAATTTCATTATGTGAAATGCTTAAAATCAAGAACCAAAATTAAAAAACCAATATCCCGACAAGGATATTGGTTTTTTGGTAGACGAGCAATTATATCTTACAAATTTGTAAAGTGCACCAGCTGATTTCGGTACCGAAAATGGTCTTCACTGTTGTCGATCTCGTTGAAGTCCTGCTGCAAACTGCGCACATAGCGCTCCAGTGTTTCGGCTTCTATTTCGACTGGTTTCCCATTTGACATGGCGTCAGTGATGTAGCTATGCAGCAGGGATTCGTATTGTTTGTGGAACAGGTTTGGGTGGCCAAAGACATCGGCGCCCAATACTTTATTGCCACTAAGTGCTACCACACCGATTACGCCTTTCTTGTCATCAAAACGATGGCGGAAGTGCTCCAGATAGGCATCGCGGGCCTTGGTGTAGTCCTCAGATTCTTCCAGCGCAGCGTAGGCTTCAGTACTGGACTTGGCATTGTGAATGGAAGTCAACTCATCCACCTTATTCCATACCTCCTGTTGATTGCCGGTTTCTTTGATCGTTTTGCGAATATCGTTGGAAGCCACATTATAGTAGCCGGTAAAGGCGAAAATCTTGCGATTTCTGGCGGCTTCTTCACTTTGACCTTCCTCGGGCTCGTGGTAGGTCCAACGACCGTGCTCCACACAAAACACGGGAATGTCAGTGATGGTGCGTGGAGGTACAACCATATCCATGGCCAATACGCGATCCTGATTACCACCGCGCACTACATCACCGGTCATGAGGAAGACCGTATCCTGCGATTTGTTTTGGATGGTCAGTGAGTTGACCGCGCCGCTGTCATCGCTTCTTCCGTATGGTTTCTTCTCGGTGACCCGGAAACGCGAATTCTGCATGGCTTCCGGTAGGTTGAGAAAACTACCCACACTGTGATTTTGATCAATAAATGCCTGATCGGCAACAATGGGGTGGAGGCGGAGATTTTCATATTCCACCTGATAATCGGCGGAGGTTAAGACCTGCAATTGGTCGGCAACTTTTTCATCAGTTTGTTGAACCGTTTTTTCTTGTTGGCAGGCCACTGCCAGGAGACTGAGCGCTAGGATGGCTAATAAGTTTTTCATTAGATGGCTTTTTTGTACAAATATAAGATTTCTACCGTTATGATGCTTGCTCCCCTGGTTGGAGCTTGCTTCTCGTGTTTGAAGTCTTATATTTGCGGCAAATACTAAGTTAACCTTCATGAAGGAATCCCGTAATTTTCAGTTGTTTTTTATGGCAGCGATCTTCTTTTTCGCTGTGGTGATGCTGGTCATGAATGATGTGATGAGTGTGTGGCAGGGAGCCGAAACCAACTGGATTACTTTTGCAATAAATGATGCAGGAATAAATCTGCCCGCAGTAATCGTAGGCAATATGACGGAGGTGTATTTTCCCTTCTTCCAACGACTGCCCGGTGTGCTGGTCATTTTAGCAGGACTTGCCGGATTTTATGCCATCGGCTGGAAGATATTTGGCCGGGAAGCTTCATTGCTAACTATTCTATTACTGACCGGAACTTTTCTGATCGTGACCCTTGGAAAGCTGGCCACACTCGACAGCTGGGTCTTTACCACCCAATTGTTGGCCCTTACAGCACTGGTTCGGCTGATTAAAGAACCAAAATTGCTTTGGCAATTGCTGGCGGGAATCTTATTGTTGGCTGCTCTTTGGCTGGAACCACTGGGCACTTTGATCCTGGGCATGTCTTTGTCCATTTGGCTCTTGTTTCGACATCCGCAGGGCAGGAATTTGCTGAAGCTACATCCCTGGTTTGTTTTGCTTGGCGGACTTGTTATTGCCTATTTCTCCGGTGTTTTGGATTGGCGACAGCCAGGACAAGTTTTCGGTTTCTTCCAGGCTTCCTACAGGGATTATCTGATGTATTCTGCAATCGCGGTCTTACCCATTTTCGGATTTGTACTGGGGGGGCTGCGCGACTTGTTTTTCAAGCTTCGTCGCGGGGAAGAACTGGCTACGATTATGGTTATCTGGATTTTGGGTGCAATTCTCGCAGAGTCAGTGGTTTTGCAGGTAGGGCTTTGTTTGTTGGCTGCCAAGCAGATCCAAGCCTGGAAAAATCCGAAATATCCTTTCCAAAATTGGGTGAAAACGGGGGCAATCCTGCAAATGATTGCCGCGTTTGGTCTTGGCTTTTACTTGATGACCAGAGGATTTATGGTCTTTGGTGGTGCGGGTTTTCGTGCAGGTCTGGCCGTCACTTTTGCCTATTGGGCCTTTAGCCTGGCCGGAGTGGTGGGGTTGTATTCCGGACGTCGCAATTTGTTGATCGGAGGCCCGGTATTGAGTGGGCTGATTGGCATGCTCTTCTTCTGGGTTTGGGCTTACCCGCCAATTGAATCCAAGCGATTGCCCTATCAAGCTATCAGCCACCTGCAGATGATCGACTCTACTAACACACTTCCCTTGTATTATTACCAAAAGGATACGCTCATACCATTGAGCCTATCGGCTAAAATGAGCCAGTTAGACCGCAACTTAGTGCAGTGGAAGCCAGCAGAGGGAAAGGAGGATATAGGTGCCGGCGTCTGGTTCTATCCTGCCAGTCAGGAAAATCAGGTGTTCAATCAGTTGCCGGATAGTACTTTGAACATTTCCCTTTGGACCGACAATTTGCGGGTTGAAGAATGGAAGATGGTCAAGCTGGAAGACTAATGCTGAACCCGCAAGGTTGTCAATCACTACAGGTTGGGCACACTACACTCCTGCGTAAATAAAGTAGAGTAACACCAATAAAACCAGGGTAGCTACTACCACTACTGTCATGAAATTGCGAGCCTCTCTCTTTGAGCGGGCCGCCTGTTTTCTCTTTCTTTTGGATGTTGACATAATAAAAAAGGGTTTGGTGAAGCTCTGTGAAATTTTATTTATTCTTCGCTGTAATTATACAAATAAAATTATACCTGAGCCAAGGGCTGAGGTGAATTTTTTGACTGACAAAGTATAAAAAATGGCCTTTGTCCTTTTCGAAGGTATCCAAGAAAGTGCCTGGGTGCTTGCTGTCTAAAAGTGCTGCTCGTAATACTCCACGATGCGCTCATCGGTCATTACATCGCGAGGACGAAGGGGCTGTTTCAATACAATGCCCTCTAAGGTGCGGCAGCGGCTAAGGGCCACATAGGTTTGTCCATTTTCAAAGGCACCGCGCCCCAGGTCGATGATGACTTTATCAAATGTTTTACCCTGTGATTTATGAATGGTAATAGCCCAGGCCAATTTGAGCGGATATTGGGAAAAAGTGCCGATCGTCTCCGTTTCAATCTCTTCTGGTTTGCCTGGATTTTGTTTGTAGCGCATGATCTCCCAGTCCATCGGCTCTACCTCAATGTATTGCCGGGCCTCATTTTCTTCCACCAATACAGTGATTTTATCGTTGTCCATCTTCACCACCTGTCCAATAGTGCCATTGACAAATCGCTTTTGCGGATCATTTTTAATAAACATCACTTGAGCACTGAGTTTGAGCTTGAGTGCCGCCTCGGTAGGGTATAGGTTGGCCGGAAAGCTGCCCGTTATCTTGGCCAGATAGACCTGCTCCGGCATTGGGATCTCACTAATCTTGCGCAGGTTGAGCGCATCCACTCGGGCATTGCGGGCCGAGAGTGTAATGTAAAAATCCTGCGCTTCAAAATCGGGTAGGTACCGCTCATTGAGGTCAATCAGGTCATCGTAGTCGATTTGGTTGACCCGAATGGCATCGAGGAGGCGCAAAAAGTAACGATTTTCCTGTCGGTATACCTTGCGCAATTCCAGCTTCTCAAGTTCAAATGATTCCTCAAATACCTTGGCGGAAAAGAAATAAGGCGACTCGTAATAACTGGTAAACAAGGCGGCTTCAGCTTCGCTGGAAACGACTGGAGGCAACTGAAACAGATCACCAAAGAACACCACCTGCACACCACCAAAAGGCAGATTCACATCGCGGTTGACCCGCAAAAAATAGTCGATGCTGTCCAGTAGATCCGCCCGCACCATCGAAATTTCATCGATGATAAGTACTTCAATTTTTTTGTATAACCGATGATTCCGCCGCTTTCTGATGTCCTTCTGCGCCAGGGGCCGGGGCGGAAAACCAAAGAAGGAATGTATCGTTTGTCCCTGTACATTTAGAGCGGCAATACCGGTGGGGGCCAGCACGACCGTCTTTTTGCGGGTCGTATTGCGGAAAAGCTGGAGTAGGGTAGACTTACCCGTTCCGGCCCGACCGGTCACAAATAAATTGGCACCCTTTTTTTCAATTAAATCAAGGGCATATTCAAAGTCACCATTAAGTTCTAAAGGAGGTTGTTCAATACCCACTCATCATATTTCTTTAATCAGATAGATATAGACCGGAAAGTGGTCGCTATACCCGCCAAGATAAGTACTTCCGGAGAAGGTACGAAATGGATAGCCCTGATACTGGCCGGTTTTTTGCACCAGGTACTTGGGATTATGCACCACAGCCTGAAAATAGGTATATCCTTCCGCCTTTCGGCTAACAAATCCGTAAGACAGGATAATCTGATCAAACAAGCTCCAGGCATCCTGATAGGCCAGGGTCCCAAACCCTTTTTTGAAGTAGGAATACATTGGGTTGTAGTAGTCCTTCCGTCGAACCTTGTCCTTGTTCCCTTTGGCACCAAGTACATCTTTTACACTCGGACTCACCGGGTCGTCGTTTAAGTCGCCAATGATCAGGATTTTGCTATTGGGGTCAACGCTTAGCAAAGAGTCACAAACCTGCTTACACACAAAGGCAGCGGCATTGCGAAGATGTTGTGAAGCGGCCTGCCCACCACGGCGAGAGGGCCAGTGATTCACAAAGATGTGCATAGGCTCACCGTCAAACTCACCGGCAACATATAGGATATCACGCGTGTAAATCCTGCTGCTGTCTGCTTCGTAAAGCATGACCGGCAACGGCTTACTTTCGGTCACCTTAAAGTATTTGGGCTGGTATAGCAATGCCACATCAATACCCCGGCGGTCTGGAGAGTCGTAGTGAACAATTTGATAGTTGCGGTCAATCACACTTGGGTGAGCGACAAAGTCTTCCAGCACTTTGCGGTTTTCAATTTCTGCCACGCCCAGAATGGCGACACCATCCGGCGTTTTTTCGGTGGCCAGCTCGCTCACAACACGCCCCAGGTGATCCATCTTTTCCCGATATATGGCATCGGTGTACAAGTTTCTTCCTTCGGGCGTAAACTCGTCGTCATTAATTTCGGGGTCATCCTCGGTATCAAACAGGTTTTCAAAGTTGTAAAAACCAACGGCCCCAACTTTGTATTGTTTGGCCTTTTGAGCATTGGAAAGCAGTGGGAAAATAAGGAGGAATGTCAGAAAAATCAGGTTGTATCTCATATTGTTGATTGTGTTGTTGGTCATTGAGGATGATAATGTTTTCACAAATTTAGACACAAAAAAAACGAATTAGTCTCGGAAACCTACTTTAACATTCTGTTAATTTTTTCCCGATTAAAAAAATCATCTCTCAGGAAATGTTACCTTTGCGGGCACAAAACTAGTCTATGAAATACCTTATCACAAAATTTTGCGTTCACCCCGCGATTTTTTCCTTCCTCTTTGTACTTTTTGCGGCCAATCTTACTGCTCAGACGACTAGCATCACCGGATCGGTGCTAGACGGTCGTACCCAGGACCCGATTGGCGGTGCAGAGGTGAGAATTGGAGTGGAAACAACGCAAACCAAAGCTGATGGATCCTTTGAGATCCAGATCAACCTCGGTGGAGCCAGGGCATCCATTTCCATTAGCAAAGATGGGTACAATTCGCTCGACCAGGAGATCACCATTACCGGAGCTACGGTATCCCTGGGAACTTTGGAATTGATCTCCGAAGCCGGACAGGTCAATGCCGAGGATTTGATTCCGACGATTACCATTACTGCCGACGAAGTAGACCAGGATAATGCGCCCAATATATCGGGTATCCTGACGGCTTCACGCGATGTTTTTATCAACACGGCGGCCTTTACTTTTGGCCGTGCCCGTTTTCGAATCAGAGGTTATGACAACCTCAATTCCAACTTGTACATGAATGGCGTACCCGTCAATGACCTGGAAAGTGGCGGTATCTACTGGAGCCAGTGGGGCGGACTCAACGATGTGACCCGCAACCGCGTCAACAGCGTTGGCCTTAGCCCGGTGAGCTTTGGCGTAGCCGGTATCGGAGGGGCTTCCTCCATTGATACGCGAGCTTCTTACCAACGCAAACAACTCCGGGCATCCTATGCTATTGCCAATACCACTTACCGCAATCGGGTGATGGCCACCTACTCATCGGGCATGTTGCCAAGTGGCTGGGCCATCAGCGTTTCGGGCTCACGTCGCTGGGCGGATGAGGCATACGTACCCGGTACATTCTACGATGCCTATGCTTATTTCTTATCGGTTGACCGGAAATTGGGCGACAAGCATCTGCTCAACCTGACGGCCTTCGGTGCACCCATTAACCGGGGCAAACTCGGGGCCGGCACCCAGGAATTGAATGACCTGGCAGGCACCAATTATTACAACCCCAATTGGGGCTACCAGGATGGCAAAAAGCGCAATGCTCGTGTAGCCAAAGCACACCAGCCCATGTTTATTCTCCGGCACGACTGGACCCCTTCCGAGGATTTCACCCTGACCACAGCGGCTTCTTACCAAACCGGACGTTACGGCGGTACGGCCCTGGATTGGTATAACGCCCGTGACCCGCGTCCGGATTATTACCGTCGATTGCCCAGCTATATCGATAATGAGCAGGCCGACCTGGTGGCGCAGCAATTGCGTGAAAATCCGGAGTTACTGCAACTCGACTGGGACCGGATGTACGAAGTGAACCGTAATAGTTTTGCCACCATCGAAAATGCCAATGGCATTGAGGGTAATACGGTTAGCGGCACGAGGGCACAGTATGTAGTAGAAGACCGTCGCTACGACAGTGATCGCATCAATTTTGCGAGCACGGTGCAGTACGATGTCAATAACAATCTGACCATCAATGGTGGATTGATCTATCAATACTTTAAAGGAGATAATTTCAAGGTTCTGGAAGATTTGCTGGGCGCAGACTTCTACGTAGACATTGATAAATTTGCTGAATTTGACGCCGCAGGCGATCAGGATTTTATCCAAAATGACCTGGATAATTCAAATCGCATCCTTAAGGAAGGTGATGTATTTGGCTATCACTACGAAAACCACCTGAGAAAAGGAACTCTTTGGGGACAGGCACAGTTGAGCTTCCGCAAATTTGACTTCTTCCTGGGGGGAGATGTGGCATCGGTTCAATTCTGGCGGAACGGTTTGGTGAGAAACGGTAAATTTCCCGAAAATTCATTGGGTGAATCGGAAAAGACCAACTTTACGGACTTTAACGTGAAGGCCGGTACAACTTTCAAGATTGATGGACGTAATTACATCATTCTGAACGGAGCTTACGGCAAGAGGGCGCCTTTCACCCGGGAGACCTACATTTCACCGCGTACTCGGAATTCCATCTATCCATTCCTTGAGCAGGAAAAGATATTGTCACTGGAAGGTGGTTATCAGTTGAAATCGCCTACGGCGAAAATTCGGTTGATGGGCTATTATACACGCTTTGAAGATCAGTTGTTCAATCGCAGCTTCTACCTCGACAATGCGCTGGAAGATGGTACTACCGGTGGATTTGTGAACTACTTTATGCACAATATCGACACTCGCCACATGGGTGTGGAGATTGCGGGAGAGATATCGGTGACCTCTACCTTGAAGGTTAATGCCGTAGCGGCAATTGGACAATACATCTACCTCAACCGCCCGGCAGTGACCTTCTACCTGGATAATGAGGTGAACGAAACGCCTAATACCCGCAAGGTATACCTCAAGAACTTTAGAGTTCCGGGCACCCCTCAGCAGGCCTACTCGGTCGGGCTGAGCTACCGCTCGAAGAAATACTGGTTTGCCAACCTGAACTTTAACTACTTCGATGACATCTGGATTGATTTCTATCCGGAGCGCAGGACGGATGCTGCGGTTTCCTACGTAGACAATCCCACTTATATTGATGAAGTGGTCACCCCGGAATCGGACTTATGGAACAAGATCCTCGATCAGGAAAAAGTACCGGCGGCCTTTACCATGGACTTCTTCGGTGGTAAATCCTGGAAGATCGATGATCTGTTTATCTACCTCACCGTAGGGGTGAGCAATATTTTGGATAAAAAAGACTTCATCACCGGTGGATATGAGCAGTTCCGCTTTGATTTTGAAGATAAAAATGTAGACCAATTTCCAAATCGGTATTTTCACAGTTTTGGCCGGACCTATTTTATTAGCTTGGCCTTTAAGCTGTAATCCTTTTCCAAATTAAGAAATAAACAATAAGATGATAATGCGTATTAATAATTGGATTTTACCGCTTTTCAGCCTGATGGTGTTGGGTTTTAGCAGTTGTGTTGACCTCGAATTTGATGAACCACCCGTTGGGGAGTTGCCCAAGCTGGAAGCCAACGCGACCATCGCTGATATCAAATCGCTGCACACCGCAGGTCAAGATGCAGATCGTATTGAAAATGACCTAATTGTTGCCGGTGTGGTGATTGCTGATGATGAGTCCGGAAACTTTTACCAGAATATCGTTATTCAGGATGAGACCGGTGGTATTGCCGTACGGATGAGAACCAATGGTTTGTTTGGTGATTTTCCAATCGGTCGCGAAGTTTTTGTAAAGTGTCAGGGCCTCTTTGTAGGTGACTACAACGGCCTTTTTCAATTGAATGGCAGTGCTGAATCAGCCATTGAAGAAGTACTGATTCCCGATCACGTCATTGGCGGAGCATACGACAAAGATGTGGAGCCAAGAGTGATCACATTGGATCAGTTGAGTGATAATGCGCTGGTTTACGAGTTGCAAAACACCCTGATCAAACTGGAAGAGGTACAATTTGCCTTGCAGTCGGCCGGTTTGACCTATGCCGATCCGGTAAACCTGTTTAGTGTCAATCACACTATCGAAGACTGTGACGAAAATACCATCCTTTTGCGTAGTAGTGGTTATGCTGATTTTGCCAGTGATGTCACTCCGGAAGGCAACGGTAGTATTACTGCCGTGTTGAGCGTTTTCCGTGAAGATTTGCAACTCTTCATCCGCAATACTGGTGATGTACAGATGATGAGCACCCGTTGTGGCGCGGGCAGTGGAAATGAAACGCAAATTTCAATTGAGGAACTACGTGGCCTTTACCCAGGTAGTGAAACTACAGCTCCTGACGAGACAAAAATCAAAGGAGTTGTGATCTCCGACATAGGAAGCAATAGTGTGACCGGTAGAAATATGGTCATCCAGGATGGAGAATTTGGTATCGTGGTTCGCTTTACCACTTTCCATGATTTTGAACTCGGAGATGAAGTAGAAGTGGTGATCTCCGGTATGGAGCTGTCAGAATTTAATGGTTTGATGCAGGTCAATAATGTACCTAACTCACTGGCTACCCGTACTGGGGCTGGTACTTTGCCAACGCCAAGAGAAGCTACCGTTGAACAGATTTTGACCAATCTGGATACCTGGGAATCTACTTTGGTAAAACTGAAAGACGTGACATTGAGCGGTGGCGGAACCTACTCTGGTTCGATCACTTTGTCAGATGGTAATGAGGAGATTGTACTTTATACTCCTCCTGCGGCTACATTTTCCGGCAGCCCACTGCCTTCCGGCAATGCGGAAGTAACGGCCATTGTTTCACAATTTAATGACCCTCAGTTGATTATCCGTAATCTGGATGATGTAATTGCTGAAGGAACCGGTGGCGATCCGGAGGAAGTTTCCCTTTCGGAATTGCGTACCCTATTTGAAGGTGGTGCCGGAAGTGTACCCAATGCCCGCTACCTGAAAGGTGTGGTCATTTCTGATGCGAGTGCTGGAAATATCACTGAACGCAATGTAGTGATACAGGACGCTTCCGGAGGGATTGTTGTGCGTTTTTCAAATGCGCCTAGCCTTAATTTGGGAGATGAAGTAGAAATCGTGATTTCCGGAATGGAATTGTCAGAATATAATGGTTTGTTGCAGGTCAATAATGTGCCCAATGCCAATATTACCTCCGCGGGTGCCGGTACCTTGCCAACGCCAAGAGAAGCTACTGTACAGGAAGTGCTGGATAACCTGGAAGCCTGGGAGTCCACCCTGGTGAAGATTTCCGGCCTGACCATCCCGGATGGCGGTACCTATTCGGGTGCAAAAAGCATGACCGATGGTTCTGCCAGCATCGATCTGTATACTCGTCCACAGGCTTCCTTTTCCGCTAGTAATGTACCGGCTGGTACCTTTACGCTGACGGGAATCGTTTCTCAGTTTACGACTGCCCAGGTGAATATTCGGAATTTAGATGATATTGTAGAGTAAACAAGATCTTTAAAGCATAAAATAAGGGAGGACAACCAAATTGTCTTCCCTTTGTTTTTAATACCAATGGATACAAAAGTCTCAAAACCGTTTCAATTCAAACAGTTTACGATTGAACAGGATCGCTGCCCGATGCAAATTGGGACAGATGGTGTATTACTGGGAGCGTGGACCGAAGTTGAAGGTGCTGATCGTATTCTGGACATTGGCACTGGCACTGGAGTCATTGCCATCAGCCTGGCACAACGAACCCAAGGAAGTACCATTCACGCTGTTGAAATTCACGCGGAATCCAGCCAACAAGCGGCTGAGAATATGCAGGCCTGCCCCTGGAATGATCGGCTGGAAGTTTTTAACGAGTCCATTCAGGATTTTGCCAAGACCAGAAGGCAGGAATACGACTTGATTGTTAGTAATCCCCCCTTCTTCTCCGGAGGAACTTTTTCGCAGGAACAGGACCGGACCAATGTGCGACATACCACTAAGTTGCCGCACGGAGACTTGCTGACCTGCGCCCGCAATCTACTGAAATCTGGTGGGCGCTTCTGTGTGATCTTACCTTTTATTGAAGGCTTGCGCTTTCAGGAGCTGGCGACTAATTATCACTTGTATTGTACAAAAATGACTGAAGTGAGTCCTCGCCCCGGTAAGGAAGTCAATCGCCTGCTGTTGCAGTTTGAAATGAGTCCTGGAAAATTGGAAAAGGATTCATTGGCTATCCGCCAGAGTGATTCGGAGGACTGGACGGAAGAATATGTGGAACTCACCGGTGATTTTTACCTCAAGATGTAATTAGCTAAAGCTGAAGCATAATAAAAATGGCTTCCGGATTCAATCCGGAAGCCATTTTTATTATCGGCCTGTAGGAAAGGCCACTACGGCATGGATTGCAAAACAATGCGCTCCAACCTTTCTGTTCCTTTTTCGGAATAAACTCTGAGGTAATATACACCGGCAGGCAAATCACTTAAATCGAACTGCTCCGTACTGTGACTGGTCAATCCTCTGCGAGTTGGAATGACCGGCTGACCAAGCGTATTCAGGATATCCAGCATCAAATTTTCTCTTGGGGTCTCACCCAACTGTAAGCTTACTTTACCAGTGGTAGGGTTGGGGAAGACACTCATTGGAAAATCCTTGCTTTCATCCAGATCATAGTCGTTATCAGGTAATGACAAATTGCTGTTGCTATTCTCTATGACGGTCACATTTTCAAAGGTAGCTGTTACCGTACCTTGTGATTGGAAGCCATTCACCACCATTCCCATCAGTATACAGTTGTTCATGCTTACATTGGCAAAAAGAGCCGTTTGCCACTGAATACCATCATAAGAAAGGTAGCCCACAAACTGATTACTGGTGCGCACCAACCGTACCCAGTTTTTATTGAAGGAATTGAATTGGGCCGGAAATGCCTGACCATTAGTGGTGTATCGAATGGAGCGATAAGCTAAATTTGAAAGATTAGTTGTCAATTCCACCTTCTTAGAGCCCGGATCACCGTTTTCTCGCATGACCAGTCCAGCCCAGCCAATGCCACTAATACTGCTCACTTCTACGGTAATTTCCCCATCACCACAAAGTTCATACTGGATGAAAGCTTGTTCATCCTGATTGAAACTACTACTGCTGCAATCGGTGCTGGTTAACGTCCAGGTATCGTTGCCTCCATCGTAGTTGACCGAACTGCCATCCTCACAACCGATACCATCGGGATTGTGGGTGAATCCACAAGGAAGGCCTTCCACCGTTACGGAACTTTGGCAAGTGGTGGCCGGTCCTTCGTCATCAGATACAGTAGCGGTCACGGGGATTATCTTGCCGGCATCTTCACAATCAATCGTCATAATGTCGAGCAAAATGCTCACCTCATTACAATTATCGTAGGCATCTACCAGGTCAGCCGGATCTAATTCAATCGATTCTTCACCATTAAAATTGACGGTGTAATCAAAACACTGAGCCGTAGGTGCTTCATTATCAATTACCGTAATTCTTTGGGTGCACACTGCATCATTCCCGGATTCGTCAGTAGCTCTCCATTCGAATTGATACTCACCAGGCATGAGGGTAACCGAATTAATACTATTGCTGGTCCACTCTGTGCAGGAGGTCGAAGTACCATTTACCTGTAGGCAGTAGCGATAGTCAAGGACGATATCCGCGGGGTCGGAGCAATTATCGCTGATCGAAGGTTGATTGAGGGTGATGGTCGCCTCACAGAGCCCCATGTCGGTGGGAACATCCTGTTCTCCCGGGCAGGTAATTTCCGGATCGATATCATCTACCAGTGTCTCATCTTCGGCGTCGATCATTTGATTACAGTTATTGTCGATGCCATCGCAGATTTCGGTTGCTCCCGGGTTCACAGCGGAGTTGTTGTCATCACAATCTCCATCGAGTTGAATCAATTCAGAGGCAAGGTAATGATCTACCGGACGCTCACAACTGTTAGCTGTGGTTCCATCGGAATAACCATCACCGTCACCATCAAGGTACCAGGTTTGCCCCGGGAACTCGTCCGCGTCGTTATCATTACAGTCGGTACTATCTTCCACAAACCCTTCAGGAGCTTCACAAGCCATCGTAGAGTTGTTTGGATCACCAAAACCGTCCATGTCGGTGTCGGCGTAGAAAATGTTTAAGACACCTTCATCCGTTTCATTATTGCAATTGTTGTCGATTCCGTCACAAATCTCTACAGCTCCCGGGTTGATCGCCGGGTTCCCGTCTTCACAATCACCTGCTGTAGCAGTCAATTCAGAAGGCAGATAATAATCGGTGGGTTGTTCACAAGCCATGGTGGTCGTGCCATCGGAATAGCCATCTCCATCCGCATCTAAATACCAGATTTGTCCGGGAAACTCATCTTCGTCGTTGTCATCACAATCGGTGTTATCAGTTACATAGCCTTGGGGTTGACTACAAGCTTCTGTTGAGTTATTGGGGTCACCATAACCATCCATATCGGTATCGGCATAATAAGTAGTGAGTTGCCCCTCATCTGTCTGGTTGTTACAGTTATTGTCGATGCCATCACAGATTTCCGGTGCACCGGGATTGATCGCTGAATCGTTGTCGTCACAATCTCCGCTGGTGGCGGTCAGTTCTGATTCGAGGAAATAGTCGGTGGGCCGCTCACAATCGGTGGTTGAGGTACCATCGGAATAGCCATCACCATCACCGTCGAGGTACCAGATTTGACCGGGGTATTCCTCTTCATCCGCATCATCACAATCGGTGTTGTCCAACACATATCCTTCCGGTTGGCTACAAGCTTCGGTTGGGCTATTGGGGTCGCCATAACCATCCATGTCATTATCGGCATAGTAGGTGCCGAGTTCTCCTTCATCCGTTTCCTCGTTGCAGTTGTTGTCAATGCCGTCACAGATTTCCGGTGCACCGGGATTGATCGCTGAATCGTTGTCGTCACAATCTCCGCTGGTGGCGGTCAGTTCTGCTTCGAGGAAATAGTCCGTGGGCCGCTCACAGTCAGTGGTGGAGGTGCCATCGGAATAGCCATCACCATCACCGTCGAGATACCAGATTTGACCGGGGTATTCCTCTTCGTCCGTATCATCACAATCGGTGTTGTCCAACACATATCCTTCCGGTTGGCTACAAGCTTCGGTTGGGCTATTGGGGTCGCCGTAACCATCCATGTCATTATCGGCATAGTAGGTGCCGAGTTCTCCTTCATCCGTTTCCTCGTTGCAGTTGTTGTCAATGCCGTCACAGATTTCCGGTGCACCGGGATTGATCGCTGAATCGTTGTCGTCACAATCTCCGCTGGTGGCGGTCAGTTCTGCTTCGAGGAAATAGTCCGTGGGCCGCTCACAGTCAGTGGTGGAGGTGCCATCGGAGTAGCCATCACCATCACCGTCGAGGTACCAGATTTGACCGGGGTATTCATTTTCGTCGGTATCATCACAGTCATTGTTGTTAGTGACGTATCCTGTACCTGGATCTTCGCAAAGCATTTCTCCCGAATCATCCATATCTCCGAAACCATCGCCATCGCCATCAATGTACCAGGTATTCAGTATCACACCGGTTTCAATGATAATGCTTAAGCTTGCCGTACATTCATGGGCATCAGTAACGGTGACATTGTAGGTGCCTGCCGTTAAATCCATCAAATCCTCTGGGTCATCCGCATCTCCGGTGCCGTCGATATCCCAGTCAATGACAATGGGAGGCGTGGCATTGTTAATGGTCAAATCAATTGAACCGTTATTTTCTCCGGGACAACTCTCCTCAATATGTGTTTCAACCAGCTCAATCAGGCACTCCACACTGGGAATTTCATAACAGCCCAGGTCAATAATATCTTCACCGATGCGGGCATTTCCATCCAGGTCAGTATCCACATTAATCTCGTAGAAAAACAGGTCTTCAAATTCATCATTATCTCCCACATTGATGGCTGGCGAAGTTTCCTGCAAGTGAAAATCTCCGGCTCCGGGATTTACAAATTGTGGGTCCAGGCCAAAGATATTGGCCTCTTCACAATGCACACCGGAAGGACAAGCGACTTCTTCCTCTACCAGAGAGTTGTACATATCCAATCCTCCGTAGGTGGGCGTATTGGTGTTAATGCTGGCGCCACTGGCATCATTGCTGTAGAAAATACAATTGGTGACCCGCATACCGCCGTAGGTTCCACCGGAATTATCGATGGCTCCGCCCGTTTCTGAGCTGTTATAAGCAAAGGTACAGTTGAGCACATTGGGATAACCGTAGGTGCCGGTATTGGCGATGGCACCACCCCGACCGCCGGTATCGGTAGTATTATTGGTGAATAGGCAGTTGATGATCCGTGGATGTGCCGAAGCATAGGTGCCTACCGATGTATTATAAAAGGCTCCTCCACGTTCGATCGCGTAGTTATTGTCAAACTTGCAATTAACAAAAGCGGCGGCGGCACTTCCGTCAATCCCCCGATTGCCGATGGCCCCACCAAGTCTAGCTTGATTGTTGGTGAAAATACAGTTTTGAATGATGGGTTCGCTGTACAGATAATCACCCGCAGAAGATGGTTTGCCGTTGTACCAGGCTCCACCGTGGCTGCGCCAGGGATCGGAAGAGGAAGCGGTATCATCGGCATTGCCGTCACTGATGGTAAAACCATCCATCAGGAAAGTTCGGTCCATACCTTGCGTCATCACCACTGAATAGGCATTGTCGCTTATATCACCGGGAATACCCAAATCTCCACTCAGGATGGTCACGTTGACTTCCGGATCGCGCTGAGATGCCTCTGTTTCGGTACCGCTAAATCCACCGTAAAGGATCAGATTTTTATCCATAAAGAAGGTCTTATCCCGCTCTTCGCCATCATTGTATGGTCTGCTAGGCTTGTAGGTGCCTGCTGCTACCCATATTTGATTGACCACACACTCCGCCTCATCAATGGCGTCCTGTAGATCGGTATAGGCATTTTGCCAGGAGGTACCATCATTGGCCCCATTGGCATCAGCCTTGACATAAATGATGGTGCTGGGCTCAACGTAGTCATCGCAGTTGTTGTCGATACCATCACAAATATCCGGTTGGGAAGGATTGATAAAATAATCGTTGTCGTTGCAGTCACCAGTGGTGCTTTCCAGCTCTTCGGCGGCAAAATGATAGAAGGAAGGTCGCTCACAGGCCACCTCAGATGCACCGGTGCCATAGCCATCAAAATCGCCGTCATAATACCAGACTTGACCGGGAAACTCCAGTTCATCGGTATCGTCACAATCAGTATTATCGGCTACATAATTGGGCGGAAGCCCGCAATTAACCACTGCGCTATTGGGATCACCGTAGCCATCACCGTCTTCATCGGCGTAGTAGGTGCCCACAGTCATGTCGATACTTTGTAATTCAAAAGCGCCCATGTCAAAAGCTCCGTTAAACGGTCGAGAATTACCGTCAAGGTCGGTTGCCGGAGCGCCGGTCAACGTACCCGCATCCAGCGCCGGAGAGCAGGAGTGGATATGCAAATCACCCACTACATTAGGGGCGTCTTCATGATTGGGACGCTGCAGGAAGATTGGTTTTTGATCCAGGTTGCCGGTGCCGGTGTAACCGCCTTCTACGATACTATAGGAGACATTCACCGTTCCATCGGCGGCAATTTCCGAGCTGTTGCCCCAGAGGATACAATTCACCAGGTTTGCTGTTACATCGTCGTCGATGAACATAGCCCCTCCGTTATTGGCCCTATTACCGGAGAAAGAACAGTTGGTAAAATTGACTTCGTTAATACCCAGGTCAAAAACATCATTTCGGGCATAGATGGCTCCACCGCTACTGGTTCCTTTATTACCCATGAAAATACAGTTGGTAAAGTCGGTCTCTAGGGTAGCCCCATTGTCAGCGTAGAGGTACATGGCGCCACCGGAACTGCTGTTTTCATTGTTGATAAAAGAACAACCATTAAAGTCAGAATACAATTCACCACCATTGCCACGCATGTAAAAATCGGCCGTGTTTCCAGTAAAGATGCACTGATTAAATATCGGGTTGGAAATGCCACTGATTGAAAATTCCGCTGGTGCCCCGATACCATCAGTGAAGGAACACTGATTAAAGGTCGGGTTACTGGTTGCTCCAGCGTTGGCACTGATGAATAGTCCATTGCCTCTGTTTTCTGAAAAGGTAACATTGTTTAGTATCGGATGAGCCTGAGCTCCATTTTGAGCAGAAATGGTGATGCCACTTCCCCCGCTAAAAGAGCTGCGGTAATTTTGTGAAATCACACAGTTTTGAAACGTCGGGCTGGTCTCATTGCCCAGACCATCCGCTTCTATATAAATAGCCATGCCATTTATTGCATCAGTATTGCTATTGGTCAGGGTGAAGCCATCCACTGTTGTGAAATTACTCACATTACGGAAGTAGAGCATCACTTCTGAATAAACTTCATCTCCGAGGTCTCCGCTAATAATTGTGGGGTTGGCCTCAATATCACGCTGTGCAAGAGAATTTTCGAACCCTGCAAACCCTCCGTATAGTTTCATCTCTTTTTCAATAAGGAAAACCTTCAGGGCCGGATTATCTGGCATGGCGTCTCCGGTACTGTCTACACTGGGGGTATAAGTGCCTTGCGCTACCCATATCTCATTATCACAGTCTGCTACGTTCAATGCGGTTTGCAGATTGATAAAGGCATTGGTCCAGGAACTACCGTCATTGCTGCCATTGGCATTTTGATCCACATAAATCGTACCGGCCCGTTCAACCAGTCCGTCACAGTTGTTGTCAAGACCATTACAGATGGTAGGGGCATAAGGGTAGATCGTATTGTCATCGTCGTCGCAGTCGCCCATAAACGTGGCCCAACCATCGTTGTCAAAGTCACAATCGGCACCAACTATCTGGATGGTAACATATCCATTACCCTCGTTTTCGCCAGCCAGACTTTCGATGAGGGTGCCATTCACCTCGTCGTAATAAGACGTACCTCCGGTACCGCCTTTACCCCAGGTGAAGCCGATATTGTTACCGCCACTTCCACCTGAGTAGCCACCGCCACCACCGCCATCGATACCGCCACCGCCGCCGCCGCCAAAGTGACCATAATAAGAGCCGGCACCATTAATGATGGCTTCGCCACCTTCCGTGTTGCCATTGTTGTTGCCATCGGTGAAAATGCCGGCACCACCGGCGCCGCCGCCATTGACTCCGCCACTATTTCCTCCATTACCGGAGCCACTAGGGAAGGTTCTTCCCGGACCTCCATCTTGTCCGTTGCCGCCAAATTGGCCATTATCAGAACCGTTGCCACCGCCACCGCCACCACCAGCGGCCATCAATAGGCCAGTGCCGAAAGAGGCAAATCCCTGACCTTTGGCAATAAAACTACCGCCACCGCCGGTTCCGGAAGAACCGGCAAAACGGCCACCAACAATGACACTGATGTAGTCACCGGATTGTAATTCATTGGCTCCTCCAACATTAAACTCGGCAACCAGCTTGGCGCCCTTGCCTCCTTGCCCGGAAGTGTTGATTTCCGGATCATCGCGTTTCCCACCTTGTGCACCAGCTATGGTGATGACCAGTTTGGTGGCGCCATCCGGGATGTAAAATTCTTCAATATCACCACGGTACTGGTAAGTGATATTGCATTGAGCTTGCGCCTTACTTGGCAGTAGGCCCATCAGGGAAAAAATTAAGAAGGGAATAAAAAGAGAAGTAAGTCTTTTTTGTTTCATGGTTAAAGATGTTGAGTAATGGTTTTGTTGCATGAGATGTAGGTTTAAAAATGGATCCGAAAGCCCCATGATCAGGACTTAGTTAGCATCGGTGTTGGGAGGGATTGGCAAGGCATGCTTGCTTTGCAGCCAAAGATGTTGGGAAAATTCAACTCAAATGTTCACAAATGTTGCAATTGTGTATTGATATGTTGCAATAGGGCTTTAGTGGCAGAAATAACTGTAGAATCTTTGTGGGAGGTAGATTTTGTGAAAATTCCCTATCTTCATGGTTGTCAACTGATTGAAAACTAACTAACCTACTATGAGAACCCCAGCACAATACTGCCTGGTATTCCTGATATTGTATTTGGGAATAGCCTGCCAACCTTCTGGCCCTTCGGAACCCACCGGGGAAGGGCAATTCGTTTCCAATTCCGACAGCACCATTAACCAATCCTTTCACCCCATTGACCAGGTACTCGGTTTGAGTGAACAGTGGACCGGTGATCTGGACAGTATGATTGAGCGTCGGCGCATTCGGGCGCTTGTACCGTATAGCCCGGAAAGCTATTATCTGGACGGAGCTGAAAGGCAGGGATTAGGTTATGAGGCCATGAACCTGTTTGAACGGTTTGTCAATGATCGGCTGGATAAAGACCATCAGGTGCGCATTGTATTCATTCCTACCACCCGCGATCGATTATTGCCCGCCCTGCTCGAAGGTTATGGCGATCTGGTGGTGGCCAATCTGACCATTACGCCCAATAGAAAGGAAATCGTGGAATTTAGTACTCCGGTGTTGACCGGAGCCGAGGAGGTAGCGGTGACTTCCAGAAGTGCTTCCGGTTTATATGAGCTGGAACAACTGCGGGAAAAGCCGGTATTTGTGCGGGCATCCAGTAGTTTTTATGAACACCTGCAACAGATTAATCAGGAGCAAAAGATGGGCATTGACATAGAGTTGTTAGGAGAACACCTGGAAGACGAGGAAATTCTGGAAATGGTGAATGCCGGATTAATTCCCACTACCATCATGGACAAACACCGGGCGCAATTCTGGGCGCAGATTTTTGATAGCCTTAAAGTGCATTCTTTGGCCATATTTGAAGATGGAAAAATTGCGTGGCCAATGCGGAAAGACAATCCTCAGTTAAAAGTCCTGGTCGACGAATTTATCGAAAAGAATAAAAAGGGTACCCTTATGGGGAATATGCTGTTTAACCGCTATCTCAAGCGTACAGATTACATTGAGAATGCCTATTCGCAGGAGGATTTCGAGCGATTTAAGGCCACCCGCCAGTATTTTTTAAAATACGGTGAGCAGTACAATCTGGACTGGTTGCTGCTCGCGGCGCAGGGATTTCAGGAGTCGCGGCTCAACCCGGGGCTGGTCAGTTCTGCCGGTGCTGTGGGCATCATGCAGATCAAACCCAGCACTGCTCAAGACCCCAATATCGATGTGGAAAATGTGCGCTCACTGGAAGGCAATATTCACGCCGGCACCAAGTATTTGCGGTTTCTGATTGATCGCTATTTCATTCACCCCAAGATTGACTCCCTGAATGCCGGATTATTTGCGGTGGCCGCTTATAATGCCGGGCCGCAACGCATCACCCGTTTGCAAAAGCAGGCGGAACAGGCCGGATTAAATCCCTACGTGTGGTTTGACAATGTGGAAATGCTGGCTGCCCGCGAAATCGGGCGAGAAACGGTGCAATATGTGAGCAATATCTATAAATATTATACCTCGTTTCGTTCCCTGGCCCGCTATGTGGAACAAACGGGGAAGTCGCCTTTTGAAGGATGGTGATGTTTGAATCCCCGAAAAACAGGGTACGAATTGTAGCATTACTATTAATCGGTAAATTAATTCACTCATCAGTGATCAATTTGCCTATCGTGCTGTTATACAATCGATTGCTTAAATAATAATAATTCCTATGTCATCGATTTGTACCCGCAGCCTGTTTTCCACTTTACTGCTATTTGCCTTTACCTGGAGTTTTGGCCAGGTTACGCCAGGAGGTAATCAAACACAAATTACCGGTACATTGCTCGAGGAAAGCTCCGGTGAGCCGCTACCTTTTGCAACCGTTATTTTCTACAACCAAACCGACAGTTCTATGGTTGGTAATGCTACTACTGAAAACAGCGGTGCATTCAGTCTGGCGTTGGAACCCGGAGCGTATTACGGATTGATCAAGTTCATTGGTTTCACTGATGAAGTACTGTCCGATATCACTATTGAACAAAACCAGGAATCCCTGGAATTAGGAACTGTACTGATGAGTTCCAGCGCTACGGAATTGCAGGAGGTGGAGGTCACCGCCGAGAAAAGCCAGATGGTCTTTAAGCTGGATCGAAGGGTTTTTAATGTGGGGAAAGACTTGACCAATGCAGGCAACAGTGCAGCCGATATTCTCGATAATGTGCCATCAGTTTCGGTGGATCCCGAAGGAAATGTAAGTCTGCGGGGAAGTCAGAGTGTGCGTATCCTGGTCAATGGAAAACCCTCCGGGCTATTGAGCGCCGGAGAAACGGACGCCCTATTGCGGATGCAAGGCGACATCATAGAGAGTGTAGAAGTGATCACCAATCCATCGGCCCGCTACGAAGCAGAAGGACAGGCTGGTATTATCAATATTATTCTAAAAAAGAACAAGGAAAAAGGCATCAATGGCTCTTTTGGTGCTACAGTGGGTTATCCACATAATTACGGTGCCTCTTACAATCTGAATTACCGGCAAAAAGACTTCAATTTCTTTTCCAATTTTGGCGTCGACTACAGAAAGTCACCTGGCGGTGGTACGTCCACACAGCGCTTTTTTGAGAATGGTACCTTGTCGGAATATTACACCACAAAAACAGAACAGGAAAGAGGAGGAATTGGCGGATATTTGCAATTAGGAACCGATTGGAATATTGACGACAAGAACATCCTGACCGGTTCGCTGCTCTACCGAATTGGAAAGGATGACAATACGGCGCAAGTCACCTACCGCGATTTTGACGGCAATGAAAACCTGACTGATGTGACCGTTCGTGATGTGGTGGAAACCGAACCGGAACACAACCTGGAAACCTCACTGGATTATAAAAGGACCTTTGACCAGAAGGACCGGGAATGGACCGTTAGCTTTAAATATATTCTGGATGACGATACGGAACTGGCCGATTATGTGCAAACCTCTTCGGATGAACCCAACCCATTGATTCAGGAATCCAGTAACACAGAGGATGAAATCAACGTGCTTTTTCAAACTGATTACATTCATCCCATCGGGGAAAAAAGTAAGGTGGAAGGCGGCCTGAGAGCGGCACTGAGAACGGTCAATAATGACTTTTTTGTGAAGGAACAGCGGAACGGAGCGTTGGTCACCTTACCCAATTTTGATGATCAGTTGAAATACACTGAAAACATCTATGCCGCTTATCTTATTGGTGCGCATGAATTTGGCGCTTTTGGACTACAGGCAGGTCTTCGGGCAGAACTCTCGGATATCAATGCTTCTTTGCTCAAATCTGATATCTCCAATGATCAGGACTATCTCAGCTTTTTCCCAAGTACCTCGCTATCCTATAAATTGACCGAAGAACAACAAGTTCAGCTCAGTTATAGCCGTCGCCTGAGCCGTCCGTATTTCCGGCGATTGCTGCCGTTTTCCAATTTCAACAATCCGAGAAATAACCCGGTGGGAAACCCAAATCTGCGTCCCGAATTTACCAACTCTTTTGAGGCGAGCTACTTACATTACTTTACTAATGGAACCTTCCTTTCCAGTGTTTATTATCGGCAAACCACCGGTGTGATTGAGCGTTTGGTGTTGCCCTCCAGTGATAGTACTGTAATCGAATATCCGGTGAACTTATCTACACAAAATGCGTATGGATTAGAATTCAATTTTTCCTACAATCTCACCGACTGGTGGGATGTCAATAGTGATCTCAACTTCTTTCGCGCCATCGTGGAAGGGGAATTTGAAGGCACCGACTATTCCAGTGATACCTACTCCTGGTTTGGACGTATCAACTCCAAAGTGGATGTCGGTAATGCCATGAAGTTTCAGGCGGCCTTCAATTATCGCGGTCCACGCCGAACCACACAGGGCCGGGATTTGTCCTCTTATTCCTTTGATATCGGCGCTTCCCTGGATGTGTTTTCCGGCAAGGGAACACTAACCCTCACGGGCCGGGATTTGTTTAACACCCGCAAGCGTCGCTCAGTAGTAGACCTGCCCAATTACGAAGAGGAAACCGTTTTTCAGTGGCGGCAGACCAGAAGGGTAGTGCTGTCCTTCAATTACCGGTTAAACCAGAGCAAGAAGAAAGAGGCGCTGAATCTGGGCGGGGAGGATTAAACTTCCCTTAAAGAAAGAGCCTTCAAATATTTTTATTTGTTATTTAAATGATTGATGAATTCCGGCACTCTGCTGGAAGGATCTTCAGTGTTTTGAATGGTGTCAAAGAACGCACTTTGATCATTGTTGACATCAAATTGCCCGTTTTCATCAAAGGGACCGATACAGCCCAGGTAGTAGGTGCCTTCCTCAGTGGCAGGGCACTTGACCACCAGCATTCGGCCAACCTTGTTTTCGTCGGCAGAAACTTCAGTAACGATAGAACAGGAGTCGCACCAATAACCTTCATCAATGATTAGCTGATATTTCATGATGAGCATGGCCACATCTTCTGTTTGGGTATATTGCTCAGGCAATTCCAGTCCGGCATTGGCGAAAGCCACCATTGTCCAGTAGCGGTAATAGTCATTTTTCATGACTGCATCGAGCAGGGACGATGAGATGGGTTCGCCTTGTTTTATCTTGTTGTACAATGTGCGGTATTTCCCAAATTCATCGGAAGCATCCGCTAAAACCCGATAGAGCTTTTCCTCTTTTTGTCCACCATCAGTCAGCAGTACATAATCCATCAAGTAGCCATCGATACTGGCGGAGGTATCTACTGAAAGGCGATCATAAAACTGAGTGATCTGAGCATAAGCTTTGTAGTCAACCCATTGGCTATCAGCGGCCATCGCAGGGAAGGTCGTATCTTGCTGCATCCAGTAGACGATGGTTTCTATCGCTTGTTGCTCAGCAATATCCTGTTCAGCCAACGCTCGGATTTTTGGGTAATAGTGGACAAAGAGGGCCAGCGAGTCGCTAAATGATTCGTAAAGATCCTCCGGTATGGTGAGGTCAGGGTCGGTTTCTTCCAAAAGAGAAAAAAGACGGTCTAAATGGGTTTCCGATTCCCGGTAAGCCATGCTTTCCAGAATGCGGGCTTTGACAATATCATTTTCAGTTTTTGCATAATAGTTGGCTAGTTTTTGCTCCACTTCCTCGCTGGTGAAGTCATGCAACTTCGTAATGATACTGTACTTGGTATTAAGGTCTTCTGCTTCGTCGAACAGCGGCTCATCGAGTACCTTGAATAGCATTGGCAAATCCTCTTCCGTAAATTTTTCATATGCTGAAAAAGCAGCCAACGCCGCGGTAAAGGTTGTGCTATCTTGCGAAAGCAAATGCTGTAAAATTAAGGGTCCTTTGTCCTCCGTCATCCCCTTCAGGGACCGATCATTCACGTCAAATTTAATGCCGTCCAGCATATCCCTGACGTACGTGCTACCCCGGAGTTGCTGTGGGGCGGTGATGGTCACTTTGGTAAAATGTTGGTTACAGTAAATAGCCATTTCGGTCTGGAAGTAAAACGTCGAATCACGCTGATATTCTATCAGGTATCCCGGGCAGGTATCTTCAATTTTGAAGGGTTCAAAAAGTAACAAGGTGTCCAATGCTTCAAAGTTGACCGCATTTTCTACGGTAAAGATCGAATCATCCAGGTTAAGCTGAGTGTAAGGATCGACCGGCTCAAATTCGAGATAGGCCGTTACCCCGGAACCGGTATTGTTGAAGCAAAAAGTTGTTTCCTCGTGATTTTCAGCAAGTGTTTGATAGGTCTCTGCCGAACTCTTCATGGAAAAGCCAGCCGGGGCATAGTGGAATGTTTCGGTCGGCACAAATTTCACCGGTCTAAATTTCAGCCCGTCAAAAAAGGATTGCATTCGCTCATGGTTGGGCGATTTTTGCACCAGCAGGTACATCATCGATCCACGGATGAGGGTACGGAGATAAAATTCGTTGTTATATTCGTCCTTCAGTATAGCATCGGCGCCCAGGGACTGATCTTGGGTGAAGAATGTAATATCCTGGATTTCAGTGCTGTATCTGGTGTTTAAGTCTTCGATCATCAATCGGTGGGCATGGTAGGGATCGGGAAAGGTGATGCCTGGAGGAAGGTTGTTAAATCTGACCAGGTATTCATTGGCATCTGCCGGGTCGATATAAATTTTGTATTTAATCGCAATTTCACCTCTTTCCTCAAAGGAGGGATAGGTAGTAAGATTGGTGATGTAGTCAATGCCACTGGGGTAGTAATATTCAAATGCTCCTTCTTCATCAATTTGGGTGGCCCATTCTTTTACCGGTTGAGCAGCAGATGTAGGTATCTTCAACCCGTCCAGGTATCGATCCACATGAGGGTGTTCGAGGGCAGAGTGGGAAAAGCCCATCACCAACTGCATGGCACTGACCTCGGTGCTGATACTAATTCTACCTTTAAAGGCTAATTTTTCAGATAAATTGAAATAGTCCTGACGGGTAATGCCGTTGAGCGTTTGACTTGGAAACTTCTGCAAATGGTCCCTTTCGGGAAACATTTCCTCCGTAATCAATTTGCGAAAATCTTCCGGAGTGGTATGCGCTGAAGGGACCAGAAAGGAAATGTACATCAAGCCCTTGTCAAATTCCATTGACAGGTGAAACTCGGCTTTGCCCTCAAATGATAGCAATTTCTGCTGGGGGTCGGATTGCAGGCTAATGTCCAGGAAGTTACCTTTGACCTCCTGCCAGGTTTCATCCCCCAAAGAAAAATAGACCTCATCTAGCCGGGAGAGGTTATTATCAGAATTTACCCTTCTGAGTTGGTAGCCTTTCTCAGATAAAATGGAGAGCAAGCTTTGTGAACCGACCAGGTGTCCGGCACCCACTACTGCAAAGGTCGGTACTTCCCGGGCCAGTTTTAGGAAGGATGCAGCCTGAATGGCATTTCGTTTGATCATTTCCAGATCTTTGGTCATCATTTCATCATTCATCACCAGGGAGATCGCCGTTGTGTCTCCCGATTGATAGGCCTTGATCAAGCGTTCAAACAATGGACTCCCCAGTTCAACCCCCTCACCTGTCTTAGTCACATCATCAATGAGTGCGATCTGATCCTCCATCCTTTCCAATCCGGAACACTCAAGCCCCATATTTGCGGCAATTCGGGACAAGTAGCAATCCATAATGGTTGGCTTGCCCTGCATATCAAAAACATCCATTGTGAAGGGTTCCTTTTCTTCGACAACTTCCTCCTCTGGTGTTTCCTGAGTAGGTTCAAACTCTTTGGCAATTTCTTTCAGCACTACCAAATCAACTTGTTGCATATCCACTTCCGCCGCAAATTGCTGACAGGAACGCAGAGCGAAGTAGAGGCTGTCGCCAAAAGTAAAGGCTCGGGGATCATTGACGTGTATCGATCCAAAAACGTACGATTTACCTGGCAAGTCCTTTCCGGAAACCTCCCACAGGAAAATAGGATGTGTAGTTTGCTGAGCAGAAAGTAGGGTGGAAATTAGCAGCAAGAGCGCAAGTAGCTTTAAATCTTTCATCTGAGCGTCATTTGCTGCAAAGTTGAGTAATATTTAGATTTTAATCAAAAAAATTATCGGAGGAGCCAGCGTAGAAACCTCACCCAGGCATTCCATTTGGTTCTCCGCTGACCTTGGTCAAAGTGATTTTCCATTCGGTCCAGTGCGTCTTCAATTAAGGCATCGTGTAGCCAGCGAATGGCAATGATCCATTGGAGCCAACCCACTATTGTAGCTTGCATTTCAATGCTATGTTGAAATTCGGTTTGCACTTCACTAAGCTTGGTGAGGGTAAAAGCATGGGTGCCATGAAAGCCCTTAGGTTTAAAAAAGCGGAACTGCACCTCGTTCTCAGGATCGTAGTTTTCCACCGTATAGCCGATCGGGCCATGACCACCTGAAGCCCCTTCCTTGATACCCTCCTTAAAGCGCATAGCAGGCCATTTGTCACGGGGCCACACGAGATCATTTTTGGTGCCGAGGGTAGCCAGGAGATTGGCTACTTCTTTTTTTGGATGGGACAGCATCCTTTTATGAATATTAATGACCTTCATTAGAAAAAGAGATTGATTTACCGCTTAAAGATAGGAAGTAATAAAGGCAATAAAGAACCGATTTGTCAGGAAAATACGGAAGAATGTCGACGCATCAATCGCCGGATTGAGGTGAAATTCAGAATGCCTGAGCTTCCCGGTGAGCAAACTGTTGAAAAGCCCAAAGTGGTCTCGGCAGGAACAAAATAAACGTTCTGGCTGGCAATAGGAAAATAGCGGTCCCAGCTCAGGAAAGGTATTAGGTTACCCCCCAGTTTGGTGGTAAGGAATAAAAATACTTAATTTATGGGGCTTCAATTTTTGAAAAACCATTCATCATTTATGCGTTTTTGTTTTACAGTTTTCTTTATTTCTTTATTTGCCAATTTTTCAATCGGTCAAGACCAGGATACCGTCACGCTGGGATACAATATAGCCCCGCCTTTTGTGGTGCAAAAGGGTGACCAGGTCATGGGCCCTTCGGTTTGGTTATGGGAGAAGGTCGCCAAGGAAAACGATATTCACTTTGAGTATCAGCAAATGGGGTTGGATAGTCTGCTGCGAGCACTCGCTGCGGGAAATGTTGACCTCGGGTTATCTCCCCTAACCATCACCAGCGAGCGGTCGGAGCGCATTGACTTTTCCTATCCGTATTACATTGCGCACTCCACCATTTTGCGTAAGGATGTTTCCACCACCAGGAAAACGCTAGAATTTCTGCGGTCCTTCTTTTCCATCAATTTCTTCCGGGCACTCGGAGCACTGGCCTTTGTGATCTTTATCTTCGGCTTATTGGTCTGGCTGTTTGAACGCCACCACAACAAGGAAGAGTTCGGCAAAGGCCTGAAAGGCTTGTGGAATGGCTTCTGGTGGTCGGCCGTGACGATGACCACGGTGGGCTACGGTGATAAATCACCACAAACGGTGGGTGGAAAGCTGGTGGCACTGGTGTGGATGTTCACGGCCATCATTATCATTTCCGGTTTTACGGCAAGTATTGCCTCTTCCCTTACGGTAAAAAGTATAGGGAGTACCTTCGGTAATATTCAGGACTTCAAAGAGCAGACCATCGGCACCATTGGCGAGTCGGGTACGGATGAGTGGTTGCGCAACAACTTTTTTACCAATAAAAATACCTATACCAATATGACAGCATTGTTGCAGGCTCTGGATGAGGACGAAATTGATGGTGTTGCCTACGACCGCCCGATACTGCAAGATATCCTGATGACCGATAGCCTGGCGAAATACCGCCTGTTGGAGCTTGAATTTGATCCCCAGTTTTATGCCATGGGTATGAGCCGGAATCTGCCCGAGGACTTGAAGGATCGCATCAACCTGAGTATCTTGCGGAACACGGAGGATATGGACTGGAAAGTGTTGCTGTCAGAGTTTGGGTTGGATTAAATTCGACAATTCCCGCAAGTAAGATTCCCTTCCCTAAAAGAAAAAAAGTCCGTATCTTTGGGGAATACAGATAAATAGCACAACCAACGCTTCTCCTTCTTCACCGAATGGGATTAATTCACGCCTTTTCGCTCAGCACCTACTGCTGAAGCAATCATTTTTTTCCGACTTGCTCCCAAACAAAATTGATCGATCAAATGAGAAAATTTTTATTGTTTTCCTTAAGTCTGCTGTGCTCAGTAGCTACTTTCGCGCAATTGGTTTTAGAAAAAGACATCAATCAGCAACCGGCATCTTCCATGCCCAATGCTCCTGCGGTACTCAATAATGCGCTGTATTTTGCTGCAGATGATGGCATCCATGGCGAAGAACTGTTTCGCTATCACCTTTCTACCGGTGAAACCGAACTGATTGCCAACATTCGCCCGGAGGAAGAATCCAGCGGACCGCATGACCTCATCTCCTTTGATGGTAAACTAGCCTTCTCTGCCCGCGAAGGGTCTATCACCCATATGTACCTTTATGATCCAGTACTGGATACCTTAACAGAAGTGCAGAGCTCTAATGATAACCTCGAAGAGGCTCGGGAGATGATCATCTTTGACGGAAAATTGTATTTCCAGGGAGAATTTTCTTCCGGCGGTGCTGAGTTTGGGCGCTATGACCCTACCACTGGTCTGGCCGAACTGGTGGCCGATATCAATCCGGGCGGCACCAGCTATGCCAGTTCGTTTGCTGCCGGAGAGGGATACCTATGGTTTTCAGCTGACGATGGGCAAGGTACGAGCAGATTGTGGCGCTTTGACCCTGTTACCGATGCGGTGGAGAAAGTAGAATACATTACCCCTTCCGGGCATTATCCCAATAACAATTTCATAAAATACCTGGATGGTAAGCTCTACTTCAATGGCTTTATACAAGGTATTGGCGAAGAGCTATGGAGCTACGATATTGCCACCAATACTTTGATCCAACTACCGGAAATCTACGTTGGTGCGGGCAGTGGTACTCCGCGTGGACATATCGTTTTCGACGGTAAGCTCTATTTCAGTGCCCGTGATCTGGCCTCTGGTCGGGAATTGCGCGTTTTGGACCCGGCAACAGGGATTGTCTCGGTTGCCGCCGAAATCAACCCCAATGGCAATGCGGATCCCGGTGACATCTTTGCCTTAAATGGCAAACTGTACTTTACAGCCAATGATAATGACGATAACGAACGGGAGCTTTATTCCTATTCCCCTTCTACCGGACAGGCTACGCTTGAAGGCACTTTAAGCAATGGCGGGGATGTCAACTACCTTTCCGTAATACATGTAGCCGAAGGTAGCGTGTTTTTGGCGGGACTTGGACTGGAGACCGGTAATGAACTTTATAAATTCACCCCTGGCGATTCCGAACTGACCCTGGCAGCCGATATCAACCAAACCACCATCGGCTCCGATCCTTATGGCTTTACGGCTTATAACGGTAAGCTTTATTTTGGAGCAGACGAAGCCAATAGTGGCCGTGAAATCTGGGTGTACGATCCAGGAACCGGCAATACCGAAATTCTTTCAGATGAGGAAGGCAGTACCAATCCGTATGGCTTTACGGTATTGGATGGAAAGCTTTATTTTGCCGGTCGATTTCCGGAGGTAGACTATGGGCTACTGTACTATGATGAGGCCACTGGTCAAATTGAGCCGACATCATTCGTAACCCCTTCCCACATTGGGCACATCTCTGATATTATCGCCTATGGCGGTCGATTGTACCTGGCAGCGGATGACTTCGATGTTTATGGAAATGAATTATATTACTACGATCCAACAAATGATGAGTATGGGCTGGCCGCAGATATTGATCCGGATGGAGACTCCAACGCTGAGGATTTTTATCTATTCAACGGAGAACTCTACTTCACGGCCGATGATGGGGTACACGGGACTGAATTGTGGAAATACAACTCTGGCACCGGTCAGGCAACCATGGTAGTTGATATTGATGAAGGAGAGATTAGTGGTGCTCCTGATCACTTTACCACCCACGATGGCAAACTCTACTTTAAGGCTCGTACCGATGCCAGCGGCAATGAGATTTACAGCTATGATCCAACGACTAATACACTTAAACAATGCAGTGAATTTTCCAACAACCTGGACCCACGCTCATTGACCGTTTACCACGATAAAATCTTCTTTAGTGGCCGGTATTCATCTGGTATCAATGCGGAGTTATGTTATTATGACCCTGTCACTGAAGAAGTGGTACTAACAGAAGATTTGACCGACGGAGCCAGCACTCCTCGAGATCTGGTGGTTTTTAACGACAAGCTCTATTTTTCGGTTTTCACCGAAGAATATGGCCGTGAACTATGGGAATACAACGACACAACCCTATCCATCATCGCCGACATTCGTCCAGGTACTTCTGATGGTGACCCGACGGAAATGACCCTATTTAATGACAAATTGTACTTTTCTGCTAATGACGGAATGCTTGGTGCCGAGATATGGAGCCTTGCGGCTTGCCTGAATCTGTTTGTAGCTACAGAACCACAGATTGGCGAAGATGGGTTTGGTTCGATCGATCTGACTGTGCAGGGAGGATTGCCACCTTATACTTTCTCATGGAGTAATGGCGCTACCACTGAAGATCTGGAAGGACTGGAACCAGGGACCTATACCGTAACGGTCTCAGATGATTCGGGATGTTTGTCCGAACTGGTGGCGGAGGTGACTTTTGTGAGCAGCAACACCGATGTGCTATCGGAGCAATTGGTGCAGCTTTTCCCGAATCCCAATGCAGGGACTTTTACACTAAACTTTGTGGGTATTGCTGCCGAAATTATAGACGTTTTTGATCTGAACGGGCGGCTTGTTTACCAGCAAAAGGTGGTAGCAGGAAACAGTCAGTTAGACCTGGACTTACCGAATCTATCGCCGGGTATTTATCTGGTCAATGTCAGTAGTGAGGCCGGAGTGGTACGTAAAAAATTGGTGATTCATTAATGATCTTTCAAGTCGACGACTGGCAATCATCGGACCAGTCGTCGACTTGCCATTGATTTTCAAATAGACAAAATAGGTTAGCAGGGGTAAATTTTCTATTTTCACTCCTATGACCCTATTCACTTTTCTCCTATTCACCGCTTTTGTTGCTTTTTATGCTTCCTGGCAGTTGCGTCGTGATCAGCTGAGCACCCGGGACGGATATTTTCTGGGCGGACGCTCCCTAACAGGTATTGTTATTGCCGGTTCCCTATTGTTGACCAATATTTCCACCGAACACCTGGTGGGTATGAACGGCTCTGCCTATAAAAATGGAGCGATCATCATTGCCTGGGAAGTCACTTCGGCACTGGCGCTTGTAGTTGGTGCCCTGTATTTTGCGCCCCGTTATCTGAAGATGGGGCTGACCACTATTCCTGAATTTTTGGAAAAGCGATTTGATGGCTTGACCCGGACCATTGTGGCGTTACTACTCATCATTTCCTTTGTAGCTACACTTTTACCTATCGTTTTATACACCGGTGCACTCAATATTGAAGCCATTTTTGAGATATCTGAATTGCTGAACGTTTCCCAACGGGAAGGCATCTGGATCACCATTTTGATTGTGGGAAGTATTGGCGCCGTTTACGCCATTTTTGGCGGTTTAAAAATGGTGGCCTACACCGACACCATTAATGGCTTTGGATTACTGGTAGCTGGATTATTGGTCCCGATTTTAGCATTGCTGAGTATTGGCGAGGGCAGCCTGTTTTCTGGAATGGGTAAAGTCTTTGCCAATGCACCGGAGAAATTCAACGTCGTCAGCCGGGAATCGGGCATCGGCCCGGGAGCCCGATCCGCGATTTTACCCTTTGAGGTGTTGTTTACGGGTTTGATGGTCAATCAGTTGTATTTCTGGACCATGCATCAATCCATCATCCAGCGCGTACTAGGAGCTGTGAGCCTGAAAGAGGCGCAGAAAGGACTTCTATTTACCGGTGTACTGAAGATTCTGGTGCCTCTGATTATTGTGTTACCCGGCCTGATTGGCTTCTACTATTTTGGCGAAAGCCTCTACGAAAATCCCGATAGCGTATATCCGGAATTGGTGAAAATGGTGCTGCCGCCCTGGCTCACCGGCTTTTTTGTGGCGGTGATGATGGGGGCCATTCTAACGACTTTTAATAGTGCCCTCAATAGTGCCGCCACCATCTTTAGTTTGGGCGTATTCCAACGCTATATCAACAAAAATGCTCCCGAAAAAAGGTTGGTAGCCATTGGGAAATGGACCTCAGCTATCCTGGCCGTTTTTGCCATTGGTATTGCGCCTTATGTGGCGAATGCACCAGAGGGGTTGTACCAATTATTGCAACAGCTCAACGGCATTTTCTTTATCCCCATCGCCAGCGTGATCATTGCCGGATTTATCTTTCCCAAAGTATCGGCTACCGGGGCTAAGATCGGGCTGCTTTTTGGCCTGGCCTTTTATGTGCTGACCTATTTTGTCCTTCAGATTGATCTGCATTTTGTGCACATCTGGGGCATTGAGTTTGTATTGAATATGGTGGTCATGCATCTGGCTTCTCTGCTATTTCCGCAAGGAGAACCCTTTGTGATGAAAGATGCTGGTGTGCTGGATTTAAAACCCTGGAAATTTGCCAAACCCTTTAGCCTGGTCTTGGTGTTTATCACTATAATTTTGTATATCTTGCTGGGAAATGTTTAAATCATGGAGAAGACCTTTCGCAACTACGAAGAGTTGGCGGTAGATGATGCCGTTAGAGAGCACTACCGCAAAATGCGCCAGAATCAAACCGTAGCATACGTGCAAAAAATGCACCAAAAATACCTCACGTTCGATAAGCCTTTGCACCTATGGGATGCCATGGAAAAGCTGAATACCCTGGTGGATGTCAGTGATCCCGACCTGGATTTACCCAATGTGCAGCACCTGATTCAGAGCGCCGAGGCCATTCGCGCCGATGGTCGCCCCGATTGGATGCAATTGGTAGGCCTGATTCACGATCTGGGAAAGGTGATGTTCCTCTGGGGATCGGACGAAGACGGCACCAGTCAGGCTGAGCAGTGGGGAATGGTCGGCGACGTATTTGTGGTGGGCTGTGCGCTTCCGGATACTTGCGTTTACCCTGAGTTTAATGCCCTGAATCCCGATATGCAGGACGAGCGCTACAATACGCCAAACGGCATTTATGAAGAGGGCTGTGGTATCGACAAACTGATGCTGGCCTGGGGGCACGATGAATATTTGTATCAGGTGCTAACCCATCACCAAAACAATACCCTGCCCGAGGCGGGAATGGCCATGATCCGTTATCACTCCTTCTATCCCTGGCATTCAGGGGGAAGTTACCGCTCTTTGCTCAACCGAAAAGACAAGCAGTACCTGTCCTGGATTCGCGACTTCAATCGTTACGACTTGTACACCAAATGTGAGCAAACTTACGAGTTGGAAGAAATTAAAGATCATTATTTGCCTATCGCTGAGAAGTACCTGGGCAGTGGTCCTATTTATTGGTAATAAGAGTTGTTCTGGTGGGAGGATTTCGGGTGCAAATTGCCCCTTTCCATCCCACACTGTGCCTTTTTTCAGTTGTGTAGTTAAGGCTATACTCCTTCAATCCCGATAAAATATCGGGATCGCGTGGTCGAAAACGGACTAATTTTCCCACCAAACTCCCCCAACAGAACAACTCTATAAAATTAGTCTATGCATTCAAAGAAATCCCTAACCGACCGTCGGCAGTTTATCAAGACGGGCCTTACAGCAACGGCGATGTTGCCTTTTATGACTCATGCTTCCGCCGGAATTTTTGACAAAAAACCAGCTCATCCACTCAATATTTTGATTCTGGGGGGCACCAGTTTTTTAGGGCCACACCAGATTGCTTACGCCATGAATCGCGGGCATTCGATTACTACCTTCACCAGAGGCAAAACGGAGCCCACGGTCCACAAAAAGCTCTTTAAGGAAGTCGAATCTCTCATCGGTGATCGCGAAGACGACCTGGAAGCTTTGCGTGGCCGCAAATGGGATGCGGTGATCGATAATTCCGGTCGTCGGGTGCACTGGACCAAGGCTACGGCCGAATTGCTCAAAGATAACGTAGGGTTGTATCTATATACTTCTTCTACCGGAGTTTATTATCCCTACCTGGGCTCGAATATCAAGGAGGATACCAAGTTGGTCATGCAAGTGCCGGAAGGCCTCAATGAATACCAAAAGCTCGAATATGGCTACGGCGTGATGAAAACCCTTTCAGAGATTGAAGCACAAAAGGCCTTTGGAGCGGACCGTACGATCGTGGTGCGCCCTACCTACATGATGGGCCCGGCTGACCGGACCGATCGTTTTACTTACTGGCCGGTGCGCATGAGTATCGGCGGCGAGGTGATGATTCCCGGTAAGCCTGCTGATCCGGTGCAATACATTGATGTTCGAGATGTGGCCGGGTACATGATTCGACTGATTGAGCAGGGAATGGCGGGTACCTCCAATGCGGTGGGGCCGGCTTCAGGGACCACTATGCCGCAGTTTGTACATGGCGTTCATGCGGCCTTTAGCACACCGGTTTCCTACGTTCAGGTGAGTGATTATGACTTTCTGGAAAATCAATACAAGATACTCGACATGGTGCCCTGGATCATGCCCACGGGTGAGAATGCCGGTTCGGCGCTGGTCAATAATGATTTGGCTGTAGCCAATGGGTTGACATTCAGGCCACTGGCGCAAAGTGTGATGGATATTTACGAATGGTGGGAATCGGATGCAGTGACGGAAGAACGTCGGCAGAAAATGATTGCCGGAGAAGATGCGGTGATGAAAAAGGAACCGGAAATTTTGAAGGCCTGGGCTAAAAGGTCGAAGTAAAACCATTCGATGATTGGATTGTTAGTCTGACATGATTCGCAATCTGACTTATAATGATCCACATATTCGCCAGGAGGTGGAGGCTAAGATTGGTAAACCTTTCTCCTGGTGGGACCGCCTCAAAATGGGGGGTATCGGCTCGCAGCGGCTGGTTATTCAGGATGCTTCTGCTGAGATTTTGCCACATTTAGAGCGCAATAACCACATTCGTTATTCCAATATTGAATTGCGGAATCGAGGCATTATCATCGGCTTCTTTTCCGGCACCAACCGCTATGGCTTGATTATTGATTTTGAGGAATTGTTGCTTACGCAAAATGGGCAGCAGTTGATGCTGAGCGGTAAAGATTTTTTTATAGAGTTGAAGCCATTGAATAATGATGTGCTGGATGTTCAATTTCTGGAAAAGCTGATGAAGGTGAAGGATGAGTCGAAAGGGTTTGTATAGCGCCTTGTTCTAATACTCAAGTTGCAAACTTGAAGAACTGCGGCATCGCGTTGCAAACGCTCGCCAGCGATTGAAGGACGCCAGCGAGTAAAATTTTTTTACTCGCTTGTAAGTGTCTGCGACACGCAACATGATTGCTTCAAGTCTTCGACTTGTATTGTTGGCCAAAGTGCAAATGTTCGACAGCGTCGAGAGTTACAACACCAACAACCCCTGCTCCCGTAAAGCATACCAGGTTTCACTTTCACAAAACTGCTCAACATTGCGCAAGCCAAATTCGGAATAATCCTGCTTCAGCTGCTGAAATGTAAACGGATTGGCAAAATCAGGTTTCAGTTTCGGTAAGAGCTGCACTAGCCACCGGCCGGTTTTGACGGGCACTTGTAAGGCCCAGGAACCCTTTTTATTTTGCATCAGCAATTCTGCATAGGGCATGGGTTTACCCTTTCTGCGCTTTTCAAAAGTGGTCATGCTGGCTTTGCCGCCCAGCCAGACGAGTTTGCTGTGGGGCTTTAGAGCAGACGCGTCATCTTCTTCAATGGCGTGCAAAATATACTCCGGTGCAATGCTGGTTCCCGGGACGTCAAAGTCAAACCATTCCTGCAGGTCAAATTCAAAACAGATGCCGTGCATGTAGTTGAACAGCGCCTTTTTTAAGCCTTCACTGTACCATTCGTGTTCGGCACCAGTGGGGTCATCGTGGTAAAGATCATTATTGGCAAAGGTGCCTACACCGGGACCGATTTCTTCCACCTGATAGGCGGCCGGTTCGAGTCCTACCGGACTGTGGGCCGTCATGGCAAACTGGTGCCAGAAGCCGGATTGCAATAGCCCGTTTTCAAACAACTGTCGTACCATTTCCAGTGAATCAATGGTCTCCTGGTCGGTTTGAGTAGGAAAGCCGTACATCAGGTAGGCGTGTACCATGATACCGGCGGAAGTGAAGTTTTGACACACGCGGGCCACCTGAGCTACGGTAACACCCTTTTTCATCAGCGCCAACAATCGATCAGAGGCTACCTCCAGCCCTCCGGAGACGGCTATACAACCGGAGGCTTTGAGTAACCGACAGAGGTCTTCGGTAAAGCTCTGCTCAAAGCGAATATTGGTCCACCAGGAAACGGTCAGGCCGCGTTTGATGATCTCCAGCGCCAGATCGCGCATCAGGGCGGGAGGCGCAGCTTCGTCCACGAAGTGGAAGCCATGCTGGCCGGTTTGTTTGATGATGGTCTCAATGCGGTCACAAAGTAGACTGGCGGTGACTGGCTCGTATCTTTTGATGTAGTCCAGCGTGACATCACAAAAGCTGCATTTGCCCCAGTAGCAGCCATGAGCCAGGGTCAGTTTATTCCAGCGTCCGTCGCTCCAGAGTCGGTGCATGGGGTTGGCAATTTCGATGACGGAAAGGTATTTGTCCAGTTCAAAATCGCCATAATCGGGCGTCCCCACATCCCGCTGCGGCACGTCCAAGTCTTTGGAGCCGTTGAAGTATTGCACCACGCCACCATTGAGGGTAAAGGTTCTTTTTAGTTCAGAAAGCGGCCGTTGTCCAGAAAAATATTCGTACAAATGCCAGATCGGCGCTTCGCCATCGTCCAGCGTGATATAATCGACAAATTCAAAAATGCGTTCCTCGCCCAATGACCGCAACTCGGTATTGACATAACCGCCACCCATCAGGATTTTGGTATCCGGGTACCGGTTTTTTACCAGCTGACCACAGCGTAATGCCCCGTAAAGATTTCCCGGGAAGGGCACACTAATCGCCAGTACTTCCGGTTGGTATTTTTCCATTTTTGCGGCGAGCAATTCAATTAGAAAATCATCAACAAAAGTGGGCGGTTGCTGCAAGGCTTCGTACAGTCCGTCAAAAGAAGTAGCCGTACGGGCCAGTCTCTCCGCATAGCGGCTGAAGCCAAAATGTGGATCGATCAATTCGGCAATCAGGTCGGAAATGTCTTCCAGGTACAGGGTGGCCAAATGCCGCGCTTTATCGCGGATGCCCATGGTGCCGAACGCCCACTCCAGATCGTCGAGCTGCTGAAAACGGCTGGCCTCAGGCAGGTATTCACCATCGCAGATGACGTGGGCCAGTGTCGGGTTTTTATCCTGCAAGAACTGCATGACCGGCTCAATCGTTTGTAGGTAATGCTCTTGCAAACTGATGATGCGCGCGGCATTAGCGGAAGGCTCGATATGGGCGGGAATGGCAGCAAATAGCTGTTCAAAACCAACCTTTGAAAACACCTTAAGAATCACCTCAATGCCGAGGTCCGCCTGATGGGCTTCAATACCTTTGGTGGCCAAAAAGCCCTTGAGATAGGCCGTGGCAGGGTAGGGGGTATTTAATTGCGTAAATGGCGGTGTGACTAATAGTGTTTTCAAACCATCGTATTATTGTCGTGGAATCATTTTTTTTGTACGAAGATAGGATGCTTTAGGAAATAGCTGTTAAGAAATCCCCTTCTTTGGCAAATTTTCCCGATGTAAAATCGGGACAAGTGGTGGTCAAGCTAAAAGGTCAATCATAAGCGCCTGTAAGAATCGTTGATGGGACTTTTCGATTGACTCTGAGGCACAAAATCTGTCAAAGAACCAGAATCTTGGAAAATTGCAATCCGATTGCCCTAATGTTCACGTATCTTAGAATAAATAACCTATTACCACAAACCATGCTCACAGCGTTTAATACATATCGGCACTTTCTACTCGGCCTGTTGCTGTTGAGCTATTTGCTTGGGGCTTTTCCCAATGTGGTCTTTGAAGGACTTCACCTGGGCGCTCACGCTGCCGAATTGCTTGAAAATACTTATCACGAACACAGCTTTCACGACCACGGACACGATCACCACCATGCACATCTTGAGGTGGCCAAGAATCAGCAACAAGAACAAGGAGACCAACCCGTCAATTCCGATAACCTAAAAAAGAAAATAGAAATCAGTGACCAGGGACGGGAAACTACGCTCCTGGCTGATAATAATACAGATAACAATTTTGGTGTATTATTAACCCCGAAAACCCATGATAGCCAACCGTTAAGTCCACCTCCAAAAGTTGCTTTTTCATTTGTTTAAATCCACTAACTAATTTATTTCTAAAACACCATCTATTGCGTTTTGGGCTGTCATCTTTACGCCCAAAATCGTAGTAAAACATTGGTGACAACCAATAATCAAAAATGAAAAAGCTAATCTTTACATTTTTACTGGCCGTCCTATGCCTGGGACTCAAGGCACAAAACATACAGGGTAAAGTCGTTGATCAATTTAATAATCCGATCGCTGACGCCTACATCTATACCCCGTCTGCCTCCATACATGCTCATAGTGATGCCCTGGGCAAATTTACATGCCGTGGGCTGGTAGCAGGTGATACGCTAATCGTCAGTTTCCTTGGGTTTGAAACCCAACAAAAAGTGTTGACCAATCAAGACTTTTCCGCAGGAATCACCTTCTCCATGCGGGAGGAGTTTTTTGAACTGGATCAGGTGTACATTACCAATTCGGTAAAGTCGTCCAGTCAGGTAGCGGATATTGATTTACAAACTAATCCGGTCAATTCTTCTCAAGAAATTTTGCGCAAGGTTCCCGGACTGATCATCGGTCAGCATGCCGGTGGCGGTAAGGCAGAACAGATCTTCCTGCGTGGCTTTGACATTGATCACGGAACGGATATTGCGCTGTCAGTAGATGGCATTCCGGTTAATATGGTTTCTCACGCCCACGGTCAGGGGTACTCTGATCTTCACTTTTTAATTCCGGAAACCATCGAAAATATCAACTTTGGTAAAGGCCCTTATTATGCCGAGCACGGCAATTTTACCACCGCCGGTTATGTCGATTTTAAAACCAAGGACAAACTGGAACAGAGTAGCATAGGATTGCAGTATGGGCAGTTCAATACCTTCCGTACGGTTGGACTTTTTGACCTGTTGGGCAATTCGGAAAACCAACACGCCTACATCGCTACCGAATACCTGGCCTCAGATGGTCCCTTTGAATCTCCACAAAACTTTAACCGTTTGAATGTGATGGGTAAATATTCGGTCAATTTCAGAAATAATGACCGTTTATCAGTGCTGGTCTCACGCTTTCAAAGCAAGTGGGATGCCTCCGGACAGATTCCTCAGCGACTGGTTGATGATGGCACCATCACTCGCTTTGGTGCGGTGGATGACACTGAGGGCGGCAATACCAGCCGAACCAATGTGCTGCTGGATCATACCAAGGTCATTAATGACAACTCTTTTGTAAAAACCCGGGCTTTTTACAGCCAGTACAGTTTCCAGCTCTTTTCCAACTTCACCTTCTTTTTGGATGACCCAGTTAACGGCGATCAGATTATGCAGTATGAAGATCGCAACATTTATGGGGTGCAAAGTACGGTGTTCCAGAATCTGGGAGGCAGTCAGGACATCGAGTTGAGTTATGGCGTAGGGCTGCGTTATGATGAGGTGAATGATAATGAGCTTTCGCATACGGTCAACCGGAAGACTACGCTCGAAACCCTGGCCCTTGGCGATATCGATGAAACCAACATTTACGGGTTTGTCAACGCTGAATTTGACTTCGGCCGCTGGCTGATCAATCCCGGCGTGAGGGTAGACGCATTCTCTTTTGACTATATCGACAATACCAAGACGGCGTACACCAGTCTTTCGGAGCGCAAGGCTTTTGTTTCTCCCAAATTAAATATCATCTACAATCCGAGTCAGCAATGGCAGCTCTTTTTGAAGTCGGGCATGGGCTTTCACTCTAATGATACCCGGGTAGTCGTGGCCCGGGATGGACAGCAAATTCTACCGGCTGCCTATGGTGCTGACCTGGGCGCGATATGGAAGCCACTACCTCGTTTGTGGTTGAATGCCGCGGCCTGGTACCTGTTTTTGGAGCAGGAATTTGTCTACGTCGGCGATGCCGGTATTGTAGAGCCCAGTGGCAAGACACAACGTCAGGGAATCGAATTTGGCCTGCGCTGGCAGTTGATGGATTACCTGTTTTTTGACTCGGATATCAACTATACCCACGCCCGGGCTGTTGATGAGCCGGAAGGCAATGACTTCATCCCACTGGCTCCGGATTTGACCGCGGCAGGTGGTTTGTCTTTCCATCATCCATCCGGTTTTTCGGGGGGGCTGCGCTACCGCTATGTCAAGGATCGTCCTGCCAATGAGGACAATAGCATTGTAGCAATAGGATATTTTATCACCGATTTGAATGCCAATTACACCTTCAATAAAAAGGTCACCATTGGCATTGCCGTTGAAAACTTATTTGACCAGGATTGGAACGAGGCACAGTTTGCCACCGAATCCCGGCTTTTTGCGGAACCAGAACCTGTAGAAGAAATCCATTTTACCCCAGGGGTGCCGTTTTTCTTTAGAGCCAATCTGCGGTACCATTTCTAAAAACGGGTTACATCAGATATTTTGATAAGCCGGGGGTAACAACTCCCGGCTTTTTTATTGGAACTCACTTTTTTTTGAAGACAAGACTTTCACCAATTATAAATCATCCGCTGATACTTCTCCTATCTCTGTTGCTCCGTCAATAAACTGGTTTAGATAATCAATACTAAAATCTATTTTTAATTCAACCCACATCGGCAAGTGATCACTCATTTGGTGTGTACGCCAATAGGTTCTAAAATAATGTTCTTTTTCTTCATCAGTTTCTTTTTCGTGGTAGGTTTCTGGCATCTGATCGGCATAAAATGCGTGATCCTCCGATTTGTAAACATGCTCGTAAAAATTAAAAACGCCACCACTAATATCATTCAGAGGGACGTCACCTCGAAAAGCGATTTGATCATAAAAGCGATTTTGTGGTACATTTGTAGGCAAATTTTGCAGGGCTTCCGGAATGAAAAAATTCTTGGTGATTTCTTTGAAAGTGTCGTTTTCAGGTTTAAAAATATTGAAGTCACCCAATAAGATCATGTTGTTGGTATTGGCATTAGGGTCATCCGTTCTTGCAGCTAAAAAATCAGAGAGCAAACTGATTTCTTTAAGTCTCCGTGGGTCATCACCAACTGAGTTTCCATAAACAATATGTAATGTTGAAATAGAAAACTTAAACCAACTGGTGCGTAAGCCTAATAGAAGCGGAGTGCGGGCTAGTTGGTCCTGGGGTTCATATACATTTTCCCCTTCTGGTGTGGTGACACTTATTGGAGGTATAACAATTTCACCCGCCAGGCCCGTAAAACTCAATTTCCGCGAGTCATATAAAAAAGCCAGCCGTTCATTAAAACCGGAAGATCCTTCCGTTACATCAGAAAAGATGACTTTCCAGGAATATCCCAGCACCTGCTTTACCCGGTTCAATGCATAAAGGTTTTCATTGACCTCCTGTACGGCTACCAGGTCAAAGTGGTCAATAATTTCGGCTATATAATAAATAGCTTCTTGCGAACGAAACTTATATCTATTGGAATCAAATTCCCTTATATTCCAGGTGGCAATCAATAAGTTCTCAGATGTTGTCTTTTTTGGAACCTCATTGGCTAATGCTTCCTTTAATTTCAATAATCCATGGGATGCTCTTAGACGTTCTTCTTCTGAGACTGATCTTAAATATTGATAGTAGGGCATAGGTATTAATTTAGGGTTATTTTCCAAATATAATAATTAAATTCAATAATTTACTTCTTTGGTGCTCTATGACCTGCCGTTCACTTCACTTCGTATATCCTGATGAAAGATCACTCCTAGCTTGATCAGATGTCCGGGTTTTGACATAAGTCAAGTCTTTCAATCTGAGAGTGATTTGTTTTAAAAACTTGATAGTCAATTGTGTGTGTTGTGTTGTGACACAAATGTGATATTCTTGTGAAGGCTCTGAAATATCCTGTCTCTACCTTTGTCACAACAAAAAAAAATAATCATTTACCAAAGTTCTAAAATGAATTTGACCATGAAAAAGCAATTATTTTTCTTACCCTTTTTGTTGATGTTGACGATCGCTTTTAGTAGTTGTGAAAAAGATGACGACATGACTCAAGTAGTGGACCCCACGGTACCCACCGGAGCATTTACTGCTGACGCCAGTGGTTCTTTGACCGCCCAAAGTGGCACCCCTACCTCCGGCGATGTGGAGCTCGGAATGGATGAAGACGGTGATAATTTTCTGCACTTTGCCAACAATTTTACGACCAATCTGGCTACAGGAACGGTGACGATTTACCTGTCTACGTCCGACACCTTTACTCCCGACCCAGGAAACGGGAATCCTGACTTGCAATTGATTGGTGCCGTGCGAACTACCGGTGATTCTTATTACAAGATTGATGGGGCGGTGGATAGCAAATTTACCCACGTTATTCTGTGGTGTGGTACGGCGAATATTCCGTTTGGGTATGCTCCTTTGAATTAATTAAGCATAATGCATACAATTTTAGGGCTGGAACGCACTGATCGGGTGTTAGTACGGCCTTTTTTTATTCATTGTTTAATGGTTGAATGCCAAGGGCTATTTTGCATTGAAATCTAATCAAAAAGGTGCCTCCGGCGGCCACTTTTTCTTGATAAAAAGTGGGAAAAATCAAGGCTGTGCCTGGCCCTTAACGCTGCGTAGCAATCCAAAAGTCTAAACGGTAAAAACTCGCCTCAAGAAACGTTCATTTGTCTAGACAATGGGAATTATATTACTCTTGGTTATCACCCTTCAATTGTTTTGGCTCAAACAGTTTACCGTTTTTAACGCCTTTTGAATTGCTACTTCACTAGATCAGCCAATGCCATTTCAAACCTCCGGATTATGGGTAAAAACGTACGTTCAGGTTATAATAACTTTATTATTTATCATAATTAACTTTACGCAATACAAAAGATGAAAAATTTATTTATAACATTAATTTTATTTAGTGTTATTGGCACTTCATCCGCTCAAAGCGGCTGGACCCGTGAAAAAGGCAGCCTTTTTGCACAGGCCATGGTTTCGGGCTTTTCTTCGGCCGATTATTATACCCTGGATGGCAATCATTTTGATTCGGATAATAACTTTCGAACGCTTGTCTTTGGCCTTTACGGCGAATATGGCCTTTTCAGTCGGTTTACGGCTTTGGCCAATTTGCCAATGCTTAAACTCAACAGCTTTACCAGTACGGAAACGATTGCTGGTATTGGCGATTTAAAATTGGGTATCAAATATGCCGTTTCCAAAAAATTGCCGGTTTCCATCAGTGTCGAAGCGGAAATTCCCACTGGGGACGGGACTAATTTTGCGGAAGCGAAAGAATTAAATGAGCTGGGCATCCGGGAGCGCATTAACCTGCCTTTTTCGGATGGTGAGTTTAACGTGTGGAGTACAGTGGCCGTTTCTAAGGCCACCACTTCTGGCAAAACCTATGGATCTGTATTTGGCAGCGTCAACTGGCGCACGCAGGGCTTTTCACATCAGTTGCAGGCGGGAATTGAGGTCGGACAATTTCTCTTTGATCGCATGTGGTTGATCGGGAAATTGCGCATTCAGGACAGCTTTTCTGATGAATTTAAGACCAATGTATCCTTCCTTTACGGTGAAGGCACCAAATATACCGCCTACGAAGTCAGTGCCATGTATCACATTTGTGATCAGTGGCGTTTAGTGGCGGGCTACAGTAATTATGCTGATTTTATCAGTCCGCTGCGGAATGTATATGCAGGCCCTGCCATTTCATTGGGCGTTGCCCTGGAGCTTTAAAAAAAGTCCTCGGAAGATTGTTCCAGTAGGTTGAGGCGCATTTTTAGAATTTTGACAAACATAGCAAAATTGTCTTTGGTTACCTGATCTTCGTGCTTTGCAAAGGCAGACAATGGAACTTCATCAATGGATAGTGCCTCTTGTTCTTTAGGGTCAAGCTCTGTAATGACCTTACCCATTGATAAAGACAGTTTTACTTTTCCCTTTTTGGTGAAGGTGAGTGGAATATTAAAGACGCGGTATAGCAAAAGTCGTTGATCCTGGTGGTAGGCACGACAATAATAGGCACTAACCTCATCTGGTTTTGCCATTCGGGCCTTTTCCCGGATCGCCTGATCCACGGCTACATCATTGGGGTATATTATCCTTAAATGAAAAGATGGATCAGCGCTCCATTCTTCAAATGAATATCCAAATAACTCCTCCAACAGCGAATTGCCGTAAAGGCGCTTTCCCTGCTCCAGGTCAAGCAACATTAACCCTGAAGGAAAACCTTCAAAGGATCGCTCAAGATGTCTAATCTGCGCCAAAACCTCATTGTCCTGAATTTGCATGCGTTAAAAGTACTACTTTTGTCTACGACCATATTTGTAGCTCAAAGTTTGTCCTCCAAACATGGTCTCAATCGTTCGAAGTAAAAAACCTCCTTCTAAATGTTGAAAAGGTCCGTTTTGTTCACACATTCCTATTTGCTTTCCCTGGACCCCAAGCAGGAAGAATGGCAGAAGCCCTATCCGCCGCTAATGAGTATTCAGGCAGCGGCAATAGTAAGGGAAGCGGGATATGAGGTGGACTTTTTTGATCCGATGTTTGCTGGTGGCCCGGAGGAGATTCAACCGGTTCTGAATAAGCATATCCCGGACTTTCTGGTGATCTTCGATGACGGCTTCAACTACCTTACCAAGATGTGCCTGACCAATATGCGCGAAGCGGCCTGGACAATGGCCAGAGCGGCAAAAAACATGGGCATCACCGTGATTATGTGCGGCTCTGACGCCACTGATCACTGGCAGGAGTATTTACAAAATGGGGTGGACTATGTGTTGATGGGGGAAGGAGAGACTACCCTCATAGAATTATTGCAAGTTGTTGATAATGAAGGTGATTTGTCGGAGGTTTTAGGCATTGCTTATCGCAAAGAAGGGCATTCCCAACTCAACAGCCGTCGCCCGGTCATGCAGGATCTGGATGCTTTGCCGATGCCTGCCTGGGATCTGATCGACTTTACGCCTTATCAACAATCCTGGACCTCCAAATGGGGTTATTATTCTCTCAACATTGCGACCACCAGAGGCTGTCCTTACAAATGCAACTGGTGCGCCAAACCCATTTATGGCAATTCCTACAAGATGCGAAGCCCGGAACACGTAGTGCGGGAAATTGAGTGGCTCAAGGCCAATGTGGCCTTTGATCACATCTGGTTTTGTGATGATATTTTTGGGTTGAAACGCAGCTGGGTGATCGAATTTGCCCAATTGGTGCGAGAGAAAGGATTACAATTAAAATATAAAATCCAGTCGCGGGCCGACTTGCTGGTCAAGGACCAATACATTGAAGCGCTCAAAGCCTCCGGTTGCGACGAAGTGTGGATGGGCGTGGAAAGTGGTGCACAGGAAATCCTGGACGCTATGGATAAGGGCATTACTATTGAACAAATTCGTCTAGCTACGCAAAAGCTGAAAGCCAACGGCATCAAACCCTGCTTCTTTATTCAGTTTGGCTACCTTCATGAAACCGCGGATCACATTCGGCAAACGCTGACTTTGATCAAGGAATTACTGCCATACGATATCGGCATTTCCGTGTCGTATCCCTTGCCGGGCACGAAGTTTTTTGACATGGTCAAACAAGACCTGAACAAAGCCAATTGGACCGATTCTGATGACCTGGACTTGATGTTTAAAAATACCTATTCCGCGGATTTTTATCGGCAGTTACACCATTTTGTGCACCAGGAATTTCGCAAGCAGCACGCCGTGGTGCAGCTCAAAAATCTACTGCACAACCCGGTGCAAATGGTGCATTGGGATCGACTAAAAAAGTCACTATCATTGCTGTACTACACCCCATCATCTTACCTGGCCAAACGCCAGTTGAAAGCCATCAACCATGAGGCAGCAGCCCTCCTTTGATACCTACGCTGCCGATTACGATGACCACTTCACCCATTCGGCCATCGGGCAGGCGCAACGGCGACAGGTGTGGCGATATTTAACTCCATACCTGAACAAACCGCTACGCATTTTAGAAATAAACTGCGGTACCGGAGTCGATGCGATTAAACTGGCCAATATGGGCCATAAGGTCACAGCAACGGATGCTTCGGCGGAGATGATTCGGGTGTGTGAAACCAAGAAATCAGCAGAGTTGGTCACCTTTAAACAGGTTTCTTTCCACGATTTGGGGACTGTCTTGAAAGGCGAAAAATACGATCTGATCTTCTCCAATTTTGGCGGATTGAACTGCCTATCTGGCGACAAAACCGAAAAATTGGCGGCGATCTTTTCCGATTTGCTCAAAGCTGACGGTTATTTGTTTCTGAACTACATGAGCAAAAACTGCTGGTGGGAGCAAGGCTACTATCGCTGGAAAGGACAACCAGATGAGGCGACGCGACGACGGCGTAGTCCGCTGAAGGTAAAGGTGGGAAACGCGGCAATGGACGTTTGGTATTATACCCCAGCTGAATTGACGGACTTGTTTGCTCCTTATTTTCAAATCAAAGAAAAACGCCCCGTGGGGTTGTTTGTTCCGCCGTCTTATCTGGAACATTATTTTGGAAAACGGAGGCAATTATTAAACTTGCTGGAGCAAATGGATCGTTTTTTTTCTTTTCCAATATTTGCTGATAGAGCCGATCATTTTGTACTCGTTTTGAAAAAAGCAACTATTTAGATTGTATGCGAATCCTCTTGACACATGCCTATTTTTTAGCGGAAGATCCCAAAGAGCAGCGGATCATGAAGCCGTATCCGCCCCTGGGATTGCAATACATTGCTGCCTTCCTGGATCTGCATGGATTCGCCAATGACGTTTTTGATACCACCTTTTCTTCTTTTGAAAAACTGAGCACCCATCTTCGGCAAAATCCACCCGATGTCATCGGCATCTATACCAATCTGATGACCAAGATTGGCGTATTAAAGATCATCAAGCTGATCAAAACGGAGCCGAAACTTAAGCACTGCCGCATCGTGCTCGGCGGTCCGGAAGTACGTCACCACCGTGAGAACTTTCTGCGCTACGGGGCCGATGTCATTGCTTTTGGCGAAGGTGAACTGACCATGCTGGAAATCGTTCGCCATTTTGAACAGTCGAATTCAATGGACCTCAGCCATCTTCCGGGCATTGCATTTCTGGATGCTAACGATCAGGTAGTTACCACCACCGAGCGGGCTTTCATCACCGACTTGAATGAATTGCCGATGCCGGCCCGAGAGAAGATCGATTGGCAACATTACTTCGACGTTTGGCGCAAGCACCACGGTTATTCGATGGTGACGATGAGCACGATGCGGGGCTGCCCGTATGCCTGCAAATGGTGTAGCCGGGCGGTGTACGGCCGTTCCTACCGACGTAGAAGTCCGGAGAAGGTAGTCGAGGAGCTGGCCTGGCTACGCAATCGCTATGATTTTGATCAGATCTGGTACGTCGATGATGTCTTTACGGTGAGTCATAAATGGCTGAAGGCTTTTGCCGATGAAGTTAAAAAACAGGATGTCGTTATTCCTTACGAGGCCATTTCCCGGGCGGATCGAATGAATGAGGAAGTGGTACAAATGCTGAAGGACACTGGCTGTATGCGCATCTGGATTGGGGCCGAGAGCGGTTCGCAAAAGATCCTGGATGCCATGGAACGTATGACCGAAGTAGAAAAGGTGACCGAAATGGTCAAATTGTCGCAGCAAAATGGCATAGAGGCCGGTAATTTTATCATGCTGGGCTATCCCGGCGAAACGGAGGCCGATATTCGGCAAACGCTGCGTTTTCTCAAAGATGCAAACCCGGATGTTTTTACGCTTACTACGGCTTATCCCATCAAAGGGACTCCTTTATACGAGGAGGTGGAAGCCAAATTTACCACCGATCTCGACTGGGCCGAATCCACCGATCGCGACATTGATTTTGAGCGGACCTACAGCCGCAAATACTATCAGCACGCCATGAACTGGATACAGCGCGAAATGGCGTTCCAACGCCTTTCCCGTAAGGGCAATTATACTTCTGCTGCCCCGATGAAATTGCGTGCCCTGATGTCGCGCATGGGCATGAATATGCAAAGACTGCTGCACTAAATGCGCACCCTGGACCGCACCAAAACCATCCTTCAAGCCATTGGCGCCCAGTTTTCGGTGCCCATCACTCGCATTTTGTTATCCCTTACCGTGGTACGGCTGTATTCCGAAGCCTATTGGGGCACTTACGTGCAATATTTTCTGATCGTACAGCTGGTTGGAGCCTTGATCAACCTGGGCAGCAAAGATTATCTCGTGAGGACCTTTAGCCGCCATCCGGAGCGGATTGCTAAAGTGTTGCAAGCCTCCATTTTTGCACGATTGAGTTTGGCGTTACTGGTCGTCATTTTGCTGTATTTGGTGCCTTTCGGCAAATTGGACTCCGGCATTCTCATCGCCTGGATTCTGGCACAACTGAGCTGGCAGTTTTTCGAAGCCTTGAATATCTACCTGCGGTTGTTTTGGCAAACGGCGGTGGTCGAATTATCACTCATTTTGGTGTTGATTGGACTTGTATTACTGGACACTTTTTCTATTCAATCTTTCCTGTGGTTAATAGTGGCTTCTGAATTGATTAAAGGGTTGATTTACTGGGGTTTAAATCGCCAATTTTTGACTTTTCAGTGGGTTTTATTTAGCGATATCCGGCAATTTTTTCGGGCAGTATTTCCCTTTCTTTTGCTGGTGATTGCCGGTGCCTTGGCTTCCCGGGGAGAGCTATATTTATTGGCCATCCAACTAAAGGAAAGCATCCTGGGGCAATACCAGGTGTTGTCCAATTTTGTGCAATCCAGCCACCTATTGGCCTCAGCCGTATTATTGCCTTTTCTTAAAAATCTATACCGTATCAAGGCCGAAGTCTTAATGAAGTTGGAAAAGCAATTTTTGTTGCTGGGATTATTCACCACTCCCATTTTGACTTTGGCAATTTTTGTAGTCTTATGCTATGGTTACGGCTTTAATTTTTCATGGCAAGTTTACCTGCTCATCGGTGCACTGATCTTTTTGTATTGTTTCCAGGTCATTCGCATCCAGATCCTATTTCGGCAGGATCAAGTACATCGGGTCACCCTTATTTTGATCCTGATGGGCGTGGTAAAGGTGGTCGTAGGTTGGTGGCTCATCGGCCAATGGGGCATTTCTGGAGCGCTGACCGCAGCGGGGCTGGCTTATCTGGCTGGAAATGTCGCATTCTGGCAGGTGCCGATTAAATCCTTGGCTCGGTAGCCCGGCTTTTTTAACTTCGCCCTATGAATCCATCGGTTATTCTTTTTAATCCGCGAGCAGCTAACCACAAGGCCAGAATTCCCAATTCGGTATTACAAATCGCCGCCAGCATTCAGGGAAAGTTCGACTGGGTACTGGTTGACGGAAATCTGGAAAGTGATCCACAACAAAAGATTTTTGATTATTTGCAAACCGGCAAATTTCAGGTCTTTGCTAGTACCGTGATGCCGGGACCGCAATTGCATCAGGCCGTACCGATTACGAAGGCGATCAAGCAGCAATTTCCCGATGTGACCACCGTTTGGGGCGGCTATTTTCCTTCCAATCACGCGCCGGTGGTACTGGATTCGGGATATGTCGATTGTGTGGTGGACGGTCCGGGTGATAAGGCCTTTCCGCAGTTGCTATCCGCCATCGCCGCAGGCGCACCATTTACTGATATTCCCAATCTGGTGTACAGAGAAAAGGACGAATTGGTCCGTACCAACAGGGAAATCCTTTACCAATACGATGATTTACCCAATCTGCCGTACGCCGAACTCAATAAATTTTACCCGTTAACGCACTATTTGGGCCGCAGCTATCTGGGCAATCGCACCATTGCTTACCACAGCAGTTTTGGCTGTCCGTTTAAGTGTTCTTTTTGTGCCGTAGTACCCATTTATCAAGCCAAATGGAATGGCAAATCGGCCGAAAAGATTTATCAGGATATCAAATACCTTAAAGAAACCTACGGCGGTGACGCCATTGAATTTCACGACAATAATTTTTTTGTTTCCGAAAAAAGGACGGTGGCTTTCGCCAAATTAATCCAGCCGGAAAACATGTCGTGGTGGGGAGAAGCCCGCATCGATACCCTCGACCGCTACAAGGATGAAAGCCTGGCCCTGATGCGCGAGGCCGGGTGCAAGATGATCTTTTTTGGTGCTGAGTCGGGTAGTGATCAGTTGTTGCAGTTTATGGACAAGGGCGGTAAACAAACCGGCAGTCAGATCCTCAATTTTGCCAAGAGACTTAAGCAATTTGACATTGTTCCGGAATACTCTTTTGTACTGGGCTGGCCGGCGGCTTCGGAAGCGGAGGCGCTTAGGCAGGTTGATGCAGAGATTGCCTTTATCCGTAAGGTAAAAGAGATTAATCCGGCCACGGAGATTATCATTTACATCTACAGTCCGGTACCCACGGAAGGTTCTGCCATGTTTGAAAAAGCCAAAGAACAAGGCTTTGCCTTTCCGCAACGATTGGAAGATTGGCTGGCCCCCGCCTGGGAACAATTTGATCTGCGCAAGAACCCGCTGACGCCCTGGCTGACACCGAAAGTGATCGACAAGATCAAGAATTTTGAAACGGTGTTGAATGCCTATCATCCCACCATTTCCGATATCAAGTTGAGTGCGCTACAACGCAAGGTGATTCGCACGGTCTCGGCCTGGCGGTACCGCACCGGGCAGTACCAGTATCCCTATGAATTAAAAGCCCTGCAGCGTTTTTGGCTCAGGTATCGTCAACCCGAAATTGAAGGATTTTGATCAGGAATGTCGCCAGAAGAATCATGACGCGGTTGTACAAGCCGCTACTGCAGCAATACCTGCAAAAGGATCGCTCATTCCGTTTTGACGGGCTGGAGATGCAGATCAAAATTGGCGTTTTTCACCCGGCATTTTTTGGCAGTTCCAAGGTGTTTGCCCGCTTTCTGAAAAGGCAAAACCTGAAGGGCAAAACGGTATTGGAAATTGGTTGCGGAAGCGGTTTATTATCCCTGGTGGCTGCGCAAAAGGGAGCGAAGGTCTGGGCGGTAGACATCAATCCGGTGGCTATTAACTGTGCACAGGAAAACGCTCAAAGAAACAATTTGTCGATCCAGTTTTTACAGTCTGACCTGTTTACAGCACTATCTCCCCAAGCCTTTGATGTCATTCTGCTCAACCCGCCGTTTTATCCCGCTGAACCTAAGAAAAATGCTGATTTTGCCTGGTATGCGGGTGCTGATTTTAAGTTCTTTCATCGCTTCTTTTCTGACCTGCCAAAATTTACCAATGCTACTTCCAAGGTCTGGATGATCCTTTCGGAAACCTGTGATTTAACCGCCATTCAGAAGATTGCCAGGGCTTACCATTACCAAATGACGGAAATCCACCGCCAGACGCGATTGGCCGAGCATTTCCTGATCTTTGACATTCACAAATTGGGGGCATAATGTCAAAGCGCATATCTATTCAATCGATTCCCTGGGGCTGGATCGGCCTTCTTTTATTGTTCCTGCAAGGATTGTGGTTATTAAGCAAAAACTTCAAACACCCCATTGGGGATTTTGCCAATTATTATTACGCCAGCCAATTGTGGGTAGAAGGAGCCTTTGATGAAAGAGTGTATGATCCTTATGATTTCAACGTATTGGCCAATGAGCGCGCACCGGAGCCCGTTTTTCTTAATTATACGCCCGTGCCGCCCATTAGCGTGGTCATTTACAGTCCGTTTGCCTTGATGTCGGATATTCACTGGGCTAAGTGCTGCTTTAATGCGATCGGCTTACTCCTGTTTTTACTGGCCCTTTTCCGGTTGACGTCACATTTAGGATTGCAACAACAGCCGTGCATGGTGCTTTTACCCATTATCTTCTACAGTCCGATACTGAATAACTTCTTTCAGGGACAGTCTTATCTGTATTTGCTGGCTTTCATTTTTGAGGCCTTTTGTCAATGGCAGCGGGGGAGGAAGATATTCGCCGCATTTCTTTGGTCATTACCCATCGTGCTAAAGATTTTTCCGGCCATTTTACTGTTGTTTTTATGGATGGAAAAAGACAAACGCACTTCGATTTGGGTCCTTGTTTTCAGTGCCATTCTTTCGCTGTCAGCCTTTGCTTTTCTGCCCTGGCCCGTTCCGTTTGATTATTTCACCCAAATCCTACCACGCCTTTTCCAGGGACAAATCCACAATCCCTACGCCATCCTCTTTCAATCGATGGATGTATTGCTCAAGCGTTGTTTTGTACCTGATGCCATGCTCAACCCCGATCCGGTGTTGAATGCTCCCTGGCTGGCGGAAGGCTTGAGTATTCTGTTTAAGGCGGGTTTATTGTGGAGTATGGTCGCTGTATTACAATACCAAAAGATACCGGTTTTTTTACGTTTTGCTTTTCTGCTGTTTGCGGGCTTGCTCTTTGCGAGCTATGGCTCCAGCTACAGTCTGATGCTGGCCCTGCCGCTGCTAATCGCCATCTTTGTATGGGAGATTTCCTGGCGGGATCGGCTGGTATTGGCTACTCTGTTTTTAATCTTGTGCAATGTACCGATTTACCGTTTGTACGACTTTCCCTGGTGGACCCAGTTTCCGCGCTTGTACGCCATGTTGTTGGTGCTAGGGGTTGTGCTTTGGCTGGTCAGACCTTATTTTAATATAAAGTGGGGTGTTTTGTTCTTTAGCTTATTGCTGACAAAAGGAATCGTGTCGAATTGGCGAAAGCCACCCTTAAATGAATATTACCTGGCGGATGATCGCTACGGAATTATTCACGATTATCAATTTAAAGACGGCCATTTGATTTTAAATCATTTTAATCAAAATGGATTGCAGGAAAGCCAAGTCGAAGTGACAGATAGTATTTATAAAGATGCAAGTATCCGCATTATTGACGATCAATTATACGTTGATAATCAACAAATTACTCAATCATCCGGCAACAAAAGACGACCGATGCGCTTAAACCAAAGTGAGATCATCTTCTTATCGGACGAGGGTAGGGGAGTGGGCTTTTTTACCTTGCGAAGGGTAAACATTGAGTAGATTGAAATTGAACCACAAAAGAGACAAAAGGACACAGAAGAGATGGAAATGAATGGAAAAATCAATGATCTTTAATTCATTTTTACTTTTGTTTTCTTTGTTTCTTTTGTGGTTCAAAAAGTATCGTTATTTCTTCACCATTCTCACTGTTTTCACCACCCCCTCTTTCTCATTCACTAGAGCCACCAGGTACATACCCGAGGCCAGTTCCGATACCTCGTAAGCTTGATTATCTTGATAGGTAAAGCTTTTGACCAGGGCCCCTGAAGTATTGTAAATCAATACCCGGTCGGTCAGGTCATTGGATGTTATTTGAAATTGATCTTGCACCGGGTTAGGGTAGAGGTCGATCGCATTGAGTACCAGTTCATCCAGTCCGGTGACGGCTGAGCAGCTATCCTGTGGCGTGTTGACCTGAAAGGTATATTGAGCCGTGTAGAGAATGTCCTGAGGGTTATCGATATGCACCACACTAACGGTTGCTTCACCGTAGCCAGGCGTGTTGTTGGGGTAGCAATGCACATCCATTCGGGAGGGTTCACCATCGATCAGGTCCTCATTTCTTGAATGAATACTGGTACTCCAGCAGGCATTGATGTCGCACACGGCAAATTCCCATTCAGGAGGGGCGCAGGTTACATTGATTTGCCAATTGATGGTGGCATTACCGCCGTTGATAGTTAGCATAGAATGACCCACCACATCTTCAGGAATGGGGTTTACGTCTACGCTACTATTCACAGGATCAGGATCAATCACTGCCGTGATTTGAGCTTGCAGATAACCTACGGTAAAGAGCAGCGCGAATACTGTAAAGTAATTTTTCATGTTATTGGTTTGGTTTTGAATACTGGCATTGATCGGGAAAGTTAGTGCAAAATGAAGCTTTAAAACATCCGGAAATCAATCATTTTTGTCATTCGAGCGCGATTCCGGCTACTTTTTGACCAATTTTTGAGTGATTAATCGTCCCGTTTGGTCATTAACCAGCGTAATGGAGTACATACCCGCAGGCAAGGCGGCAATATCGTAGCGTTGGTCCGGGGTGGCATTGAGGGTTTGCACCAATTTTCCGGTCAGGTTGTAGATTTGCAGTTGGTCGACTACCTCATTTTCCGTAAGGGAAAAATAATCGCCAGCCGGATTGGGATAAAGCTGAATGTCTGAAGTGATAATATCGTCTGTAGCAACCAGCGCATCGCAGCTTTCCGGGCTGTTGACACAGAAAATATAAGTGCCGGTGTAGAGAAAATCATCCGGGGCATCGGCCAACGATAGCTTCATCAAGGCCCGGCCTACGCCGGGGGTATCATCCAGAAAGATGTGTACATTGAGCATCGAAACTTCACCCGGTTCCAGGTCCACCGGTAAGCTAAAGGATTCGCTGACATTAGTCGTCACCCCAGGAGTATAACTGATGTTTTTATCGCTGACCAGCCATTTCCAGTCCTCGGGCGTTTCCATTACAAATAGCTCCCAGCGCAGCTCGATGGCCTCTTCACTCTGGTTGGTCAATTCTGCCTGACCGGTTAGGTCAATCAAGGTATGAATATCGGCATCCTCCTCAATGGTTATAATGGGTTCCGGACTCAGCGATACCTCAACTTGTGCGGAAAGGGAGGCAAGGGAGCAGAACAGTAGAAAAAACAGTAGCGTATTTTTCATAATGTGGGTTTTATTGGTGAATTACGGTATATTTTGATCAATTTGGTACGGAATTAACAGCTGACGTATAATCGGGAAAATTTTGCAAAGAAGAATAAGCATTGTTGTTTTTTGTCTGGCGCTGGTCCTATTTCTGTGGCACTGCGCCTCGGATACCTTGCCGCCACCGCGGGTGCAAAGCATCACCTTGCGCTGGGTACCCGCCTACGAAGGCGAAACCCGTGAGCAGGTTGAGGAGGGTCTAAAATGGTCTTTATCATTCCTCGGAGCCGAATTGCCCAGAGGCAGTTTTGAGGAAGCCGTCCGTGATCTGGATAACCAGCGGTTTGAATTAAGTTTCGGCGGTCTGGGTTTCAGCGAATCGGCTCTGGAGGCCCTGAAAGTCATCATTGATAAAATAAAGGCCTCAGAAGAATACCAAACCCATCAATCCGTCGATTTGGGCCGGTTTTTGGTATTGACCTTACACAGCAGTTGGCATTATTATAAAATTACCGGCGTGCCGCGGACCTTGGATGAGTTTATGGAAGAAAAATCCTTTACGGAAATTGTCGAATTTGCCGTCACCCAATCCACCGTCTCCCACGTCAATCGCATCCTACAACTCCAGGTCAAAGACGAGCTGAACCAACTGGCCTTCATCTCCCAGGAAATCCACCTTGACCCCACCGTTGCCAACCGCGAGATTGACCACTACGAAACGATTGATGTGATGCCCAATGGCCAGTTGCGCTTCGCCATCTACGACGCACTGGGAGAACTGTCAGCCGCCGCTCCCATGGAGCTGACTCAGGCTGGCAAACCCTCTAAATGCCTCTGGTGTCACGAAACAAAAATTTTGCCTTTTTTTTCAGAAACACCTGAAATAGAAGGATTTATTGAAAAAGAGGTGTTTTTAGAGAAAGTACAAAATGCCAATAATCTCATTGACGATCACCGTCGTACTTTGATCACCGATCTCAATTTCGACCTGCAGCAAAACCACACCCAAAGCGAATTACTCTATATCTCCTTTATGGAGCCCAGCGCCCGCCGTACCGCCAATGAATGGCAACAGCCGTTACAAAATGTGGAGGCTCTACTAGCCCCATTCCTTACCCATCCTTACGATGAATTTCCCTTTTTGGGAGAGCTGTATTACCGCCGTTGGGTGGATTCGTTAGCGCCGTATGAGACGTTGCCGGTGCCGTTTTCGGTGCGGGAGGAGAATGAGGGGGAGGTGGATTGGTTTTGGTGAAAAGATATCATTGTTGTTTCCTGATAATTAAGATTTCTTGATCTGTAAAGGTCATCCAGGCAAAATCGTAAACGTAGTGATACAGTTTGCCTTTACTATTGGTATAACTCCCTGTGAAGTAGTTGAATCTAAACTTCTTTTTTTCGAGTACGAGTCGGTCGACCTTCTTTTGAGTTTTGTTTTTGCCTAGAATCTCCAGCAGAATAGATCGATTGCGGTGTAATATTTTATCGGTTTCACGGACGGCATAGGCGGTAGCCCGGCGCAGTCGCACATGATAGTCATTTTTGCAGTCTACGGAGCAGAAAATTTTGTCGGCTCGACCGGAAAAGGGAGCCTTACACATGCGGCAGAAGCGTTTTTTGGAGGACATATCAGAGAGGTTTTTGGTAAATATAACAGTCTTTAACCGTTAAGATTCGTTATTAACGGTTAATCTCTGTTCAAGATCGCAAAACATTTGCATTCAAGCAAATAAGCGGCTTTTTTTGTAATGGAAAACACCGATAAATATGAAAATACAGGTTTACCCATTGCAGTTTCAGGGACAAAAACGGATTGGTATCCGGCCGATGGGATTTGATAAGTCCTTTCCAGGTATGATGAAACAAATCCCTGGGAGTCGCTGGACACCCGACGAAAAGTGCTGGCATATTCCGTACGATCCGGAAACTTACGCTGAGCTAAAACGAGTCTTTGGTGAAGGCCAGGTGGAGGTGTTAAGGGAAAGACCCGTAAATGTGTCAGTAAAAAAGGAGAAGAAAAAGGTACCACTAAAATATCCGGGTGAACTGACCCGATTAGAAGAACGCCTAAGGCTCCAACGATACAGTCATAATACCATCAAAACTTATAAGGGGTTATTTATCCAGTTTTTAGCCTTTTTCGCAGATCAGCACCCTGAAACCCTCGAGAAACAGGACATCGTACGGTTTATGTTGGAAAGTACCAAGGAAAAAAAATGGGCGGACGCTACGCAAAACCAGGCGGTCAACGCCATAAAGTTCTATTATGAAAAAGTGCTAGGACAGGAGCGAACTTTTTACGAGTTTCGGCCTAGAAGAGGGCAAAAGCTTCCGGGCGTTTTCAGTGAAGAGGAAGTCATCTCCCTTTTTGCAGTCGTCAGGAATCTAAAGCATAAAACCATTTTGATGCTCATTTACAGTGCTGGTTTACGCATTGGTGAAAGCATTCGTGTTAGAAAACAGGATATCAGCCTGGACCGGAAGACTGTTTTTATCAAGGGCGGGAAGGGCAAAAAGGACCGTTTTACAGTACTCTCCGACAAAATGATTGGCCTGATACAGCAATACCTGAAGGCCTACACACCGGCCTACTGGTTGTTTGAAGGGCAAGATGGAGGGCAATACAGCACACGGAGTATTCAAAACATCTTCCGAAGGGCGGTGGACAAATCAGGGTTGAATCCTTACAGCACCGTTCATACGCTACGTCATTCTTTCGCCACCCATCTGCTTGAAAGAGGCATGGACCTTAGATACATTCAATCATTGCTGGGGCATAGCAGTAGTGAAACCACAGAAATCTATACACATATCACGATTAATGCAAAACAAAAACTTTGTAGTCCTTTGGATTTTTTGGATATTGAACAGGAAAAGGATTCATCTGATACTTGAGTCCATTGAAAACGAAGCATATAACTTGCTATCCGCCATATTATGGCGGATACACAGATGTTGAACAACTCCTCTCGTTTTTCACCCACCCAATCACCTGATTTTCAATCATTTGAATGGTTTTTCTTTTAACTTTCCAGACGTTATTTAACCAAAAAAATACGTCATGGAAGTTTATCAAAAACACTTACTGGATTTTGATGCTCATCTCACCTTAAAGAATTTCAGCAAGGCTACTCGATCAGCTTATGGTTGTGCTTTACGTCAGTTTTTCGCCTATCGAGAGAAGCAGGATTTACGAGGGGATTTTACTCAAGATCAGGCTCGAACTTATATTTTGCATCGGTATAACCAAGGGTTAAAATGGCAGACTATTAATGGAGACTACTCCGCCATGTTTAAGTTTTATCGTGAGGTCTTAGATATCCCCTGGGATGTAAAGCATATTCCCCGACCGCGCAAGGAGCGGAGCCTTCCACCGGTTTTATCTCAGCAAGAAGTACAAAGACTGATCGAACATGGGGCTAATTATAAACATCAGGTTTTCATGACCTTGCTATATGGTACGGGCCTACGCTTGAGTGAAGCACTAAATCTAAGATTGGAAGATATTGATGGCCAACGCTTACAGATTCGGGTGGTCAAGGGCAAAGGAGCCAAAGATCGTTACGTGGCCATTCCAAGTTGTTTGTTGGAGTTATTACGATCCTATTATCGGATGTATCGCCCCAGTAAGTATTTGTTTAATGGCAAACATAAAGGTCAACGCTGGGCCAATCGTTCAGCGCAGTGGTCGATACAGACGGCGCGTAAGGCGGCTGGGGTGGAACGAGAGGTGTCACCTCATGTTTTGCGACATTGCTATGCGACCCACCATTTGGAGAGTGGCACTAATTTGGTATTTTTAAAGGCACAAATGGGCCATAAACGCCTAAAAACCACAGCTCGATATATCTCCTTATGCAAGTCCTACCAACACCAGGTGAAGCATCCAATTGCGAACATGGTCATCAGTTACCGGACCTATATACGATAGGTGAACTGTTCCGGGATTATGGAGAAGAATATATCAAAGCCTACCCAGCCGATCGACGTACGATTCAACTGATTCGTTCTATCCGAGTGTGCCGAACGCCAGCATTGGGAGGTCATTTAATCACGTGTCAGGACTGTGGTTATCATCGGTATCAATACTTTTCCTGTGGCAACAGTCAGTGTCCGCAATGCCAGGGCATCAAACGATTGCAATGGCAGGATCGGTTGGCTAAGCGCATGTTGGAAGTACCTTATATTCATACGACTTTTACGATGCCGCACCAATTGAATGGACTGGCTCGGCGGAATCCAAGAGCGATCTATAACCTGTTGTTACGCTCTGCGTGGAAGACCATCAAAGAGCTGTGTAGTGATGCTCAAAACCTGGGTGCACTGCCCGGCATGACCGCTGTATTACATACGTGGGGCTCGGATCTAAAGTATCACATTCATGCCCACTGCCTGATCACGTTTGGAGGCTTATCAGGGGCATCAAAAAATGAATGGCGGTGGCCCTGGCGTAAGCATAAACTGGCCCCATATCGTAAAATGTGTGGTAAGTTCAGAGCGATCTTTTTGCAAGACTTAAAGCAGCTAATGGACACCGGCCAAGTTGTTTATCCGCGCAAATACGAAGATATAGTAGAAGAACTGCAAAAAATAAGGTGGGTAGTTCACAACACCCGCCCTACGGCAGATACCAAAGTGATAGAGGAATATCTGGGGCGTTACATTTGCCGAATTGGGATCTCCAACAAACGGCTGAGCTATGACAAAAACGGTAAAAATGTACGCATTGAATACAATGATTATGCCCATCAAAAAGCGGGTCAGCCAGCGCCGAAGAAATATCGGAATGTGCCTCCTTTGGTGGCAATGAATTTATTCTTACAGCATCAATTACCTGCTTATTTTCAGCGAGTTCGTCATTATGGATTGCATGCAAGTGCTACGTATGCCAAGATCAAAGATAAAATACCGGAGAAGCTAAAACGAAATGGTAAGACGGTGAGGACGGTCCTTCAGATATTGACCGCTTTGTTGGCTGAAGAGCCATACAAGTGCGAAAATTGTGGCGGTACCGCTTTTGATACTAGCCCTATCAAAAGCGATCACCATTATCTGAACCGACACATCCTACACCTGGGCCGAAGCCCGCCGTCTATACAAGCAGGCACCACAAGATCGACTCCTGTTAACTGTGAAGACCTCATCGTAACGAGATGAGCGGGGACTGCTATGCTTCAAATTTAGCAAAATACAGGGAGAAGTGGAAAAATCGATGAGTATGGCACAACGGAAAGGCATTATCTTTAAAATCATCAGCAATTTTGCCCGGAAAAACTTAAATTGGGTGGAGGTTAAGTCAATACCAGAAAAAAGGCTTTCCCTATAGGAATACACTGCTAACCCAGAGCACCGGAATCGTCCAACTGAAATGTCTGCGCGATATCCTGCTGGAACCAGTTTTTGCAATGGGGGCGCAGACATTCCTTTGAGTTGCATCGAATTGATAATTCTAAAGCCAAAAGGGAGCTGGAAAAGGCCTTTATTTGTTAGCAAGTTATTCTTTGAAAAAGAACGGAGTAGAAAAGGCCGACAGAGCGTAAAGCTTGATTTTAAGCGGATCGGCCTGGTCTGCGACAGGTTTTGGTTGGAAAGAAGTGAAAACCAAACTTGCTAACAAATAAAATATTAAAAAGGTTGAGTGCGCTCCCTAATTTTTGGCACTTGGTTGATTTTGGTTTTCCACTTCATTTATCCACACATAAAATGGAAATAGAAACCCTGTTTAAAATCAACAAATTTAGAATTACCAACTACGTTTTCTACGGATTATACTACCAAATTTAGCTTAGAAAAAAATAAGCTAAATTTGGAGTATAATATGAAAACTCAATGCAACATTGCGCTATTGACAAATATTCCCCTGAAGGTGAATACTTCCAATAGCTTACCGTTGGGCACAATAAAAAAGAAAAAATGAAAACTGGAATAACTAAGGAAATAATCGACCTTTTTCTCAAGGAATTAGGAGAAACCGAATCCTTCACTGAATCAGAAATTGAAAAAATACGTATACATGCTACAAGGGATGAGTTGTCCTCAAAGTCCATAATGGAGAAACTTATTAATTCGTCAACCCTGTTAATAGAAAAAAATGAAACTCAAAACCCTGAGAATAAGTAATGTAAGAGGTATTCGTGATTTAAGTATTTCGTTGAACGGGAAAAACATCACTGTTTGGGGACCTAATGGGACAGGAAAAAGCGGTGTAGTTGATGCCGTTGATTTCTTGTTAACAGGTGAGATTACCCGCTTAGTAGGAAAGGGAACAAAAGATATTAGTCTCAAAAGGCATGGAGTTCATATTGATGCCTCGATTGAGGATTCATTTGTTGAGGCAAATATTGTACTGCCCAATGTCCAAGGTGATGTATGCATTACCAGAAAAATGTCTGATCCTTCTTCTCTAATTGTGGAGGGGTGTAACGCAGACCAATTAGACTCCATAATTGATCTTGCTAGAAGAGGGCAACATGTTCTTTCACGAAGAGAAATACTCTCATTCATTACAGCTGAACCAGGAACAAGAGCCAACCAAATTCAGACCCTTCTTAATATTGGCGAAGTAGAGCGAACACGTAAAAATTTACAGTCTATATCAAATATTTTTTCCAAGGAAGTAAAATCTGCGAGAGCTGTCTTGGATAATGCTAAGCGAACCGTTGCAAATTCAGTTAAAAGTGCCAATTTTAGTACTGATGAAGTTGTAAGCTTCATTAATAAGCAGAGAGGAATTTTAAACTCAGCACCAATCGAAGAACTGAGATATGAAGGTTTGAGAGAAAATTTGGATAGACCTCGTGATATAAGTCGCGACTCAATTGATATAGCCACTTTAGAGGAAAAGTTAAATTTTATTGCCCAAGACTTTAAGTCTAGCTCGTGGTTTACAGAATCACTCAACAATTTCTATGAATCCATAGAGGTCTTTAAAAAAGGCGGCTTAACCATCAAGTCTCTGAGGTATAAAAGGTTTTACGAGACGGGAATTAAATTTTTGAAGGAAGAAGGTAAGGACGAATGCCCTCTTTGTGAGGATGAATGGAGTAATGATGAGTTAGAACAAGCCCTTTCTGATAAGGTCACTCAACTAACTTTTCTAGAACAAGCTGATAATAATCTGACTGCAAGTGCGAAAAATCTCTTAGCAAGATTGGCTGAGATAAAAGACGTTGTGACAGATTTGCTTTCTTCAATCGCCGGAAAAGATCAATTTGAAAGCGAGAAAGAAACTCTCAATCAGTGGATCGTTAAGATTAATAGATTTCAGCAGTCTCTTCAACAGCCAACTGAATACATCGACTATTTTTTGACCGATAAAAGCGAAATAAGTACAGCGTTATCACCTGCATCGAAAAATGAGTTTGTAGAATCTATCCGGTCTAAACTATCTACTGCATTTCCAAAGGCGATGCCTGAGCAGATTGCATGGGAGGTATTAATTGCCCTTGAAGAAAACTTGAAGGCTCTAAAAATTGCTACGGATTCGTATGATTTAGCCATAATAAAGGAGAAGAAGGCGAATCATTTGAATAATAAATGGGTTTCTGCTAGGGATTCTATTTTACAGAGCCTTTACAACCAGGTTGAAGATAAATTTACTAATCTTTATAGAGATTTACACGGAGAAGACGAAGCTGGGTTTACTGCAAAATTGTCCCCATCTAAAGCCGCGTTAAACTTTCATGTTGATTTTCATGGGAGAGGAAGTCATGCACCTCATGCTTTACACAGTGAAGGTCATCAGGACAGTATGGGACTTTGTTTATTTTTGGCACTAGCAGATTATCTAGCAGAGGGAGTATTGAATATTGTTTTACTTGATGATGTTGTAATGTCTGTTGATGCTGAACATCGAAGGTCTCTTTGTGGTGTACTTAAGAAGTTTTTCCCTGATAAACAGTTTATTATCACGACTCATGATCAAACTTGGGCAAATCAATTGAAGACGGAAGGGGTTACAACGTCAAAGACTTCTCTGCAATTTTATAACTGGAGCCTAGAAGGAGGGCCACAGACAAACTTTCAAAGTACTTTATGGGAAGAGATAAATGAGAGAATCGAACAAGAAGATATACCTGGAGCTGCAGCCAAATTAAGAAGGGGAGCAGAGGATTTTTTTGAAACGGCATGTGATCAGTTAGAAGCAAAAGTAGTTTATCGACAGAACAGACGGTGGGAATTAGGACAGTTTATGCCCCCCGCGTTTAATCGTCTCAAGGAGCTTTTAGATAAATCCAAGAAAGCTGCAAATTCTTGGGGTGATAGTGAACGAGTTAAGGAAATCACAGAATTTATCACTATTGCGTACCAAGTCTATCAACGAACTCAAGTGGAGCAGTGGGGAGTAAATAGTGCTGTCCATTATAACGAATGGGCAAAACTCAATAAAAATGATTTCATACCAATCAAAGAAGCTTTTGAAGATTTATTCTCAGTGTTCAAATGTAGTAAATGTGATGGAACTCTTAAGTTGATGAAAAATGGAATTCATGTACAAGGAGTCAAGTGTCCTTGTGGAGATTCTATGTATAATTTGTCAAGAAAATGATACTGTGCCCAACACAGCGTAGCCGACAATGCTCCTAACGTCGCACTGCGGCTACGCCAACCGTTGAACAATCCCTCTCGACTTTCACTCTGTCAATCACCTGTTTTTCAGGCATTTGAGTGATTTTTCTTTTAACTTTCCAGACGTTGTTTAACCAAAAAAATACGTCATGGAGACTTACCTAAAACATTTACTGGATTTTGATGCTCACCTCACGTTGAAGAACTATAGCAAGGCTACGCGGTCAGCTTATGGGTGTGCATTGCGACAGTTTTTTGTCTACCGGGAGCAGCAGGGCATGGAGGGACGTTTTACCCAGGAGCAAGCCCGCTCCTATATTCTACATCGTTATAATCAGGGACTAAAATGGCAGACCATTAATGGAGACTACTCGGCCATGTATAAGTTTTATCGTGAAGTCTTAGATATCCCCTGGGATGTCAAGCATATTCCCCGACCGCGGAAGGAGCGGAGTCTACCACCGGTTTTGTCTCAGCAGGAAGTGCAAAGGTTGATCGAGCATGGGGCCATTTTTAAGCATCAGGTCTTTATGGCCTTATTGTACAGCACGGGTCTACGTCTGAGTGAAGCGCTGAACTTGCGGGTGGAAGATATTGATGGTCAACGCTTACAGATCCGGGTGGTCAAGGGTAAAGGGGCTAAAGATCGTTATGTAGTCATTCCGCCCTGTCTATTGGAGTTGCTGAGAACCTATTATCGGATGTACCACCCCAAGCGCTATTTGTTTAACGGCAAACGTCAAGGGCAGCGTTGGGCCAACCGTTCGGCACAGTGGTCTGTCAAGACGGCTCGAACAGGAGCGAAGGTCGAGCGAGAGGTGTCGCCCCACGTTTTGCGACATTGTTACGCCACCCATCATTTGGAGAGTGGCACTAATTTGGTATTTTTAAAGGAACAAATGGGGCACAAACATCTAAAAACCACAGCCCGCTATATTTCTTTATGCAAGTCTTACCAGTATCAAGTCAATCACCCAATTGCAGGCATGGAGATCAGCTACCGGACCAATATACGATAGGTGAGTTGTTTAGAGATTGTGGGGAGGACTACATTAAAATATATAAACCAAATCGGAGAACTATTAAATTAATCCGCTCTATCCGGGTGTGCCGAACGCCAGCGTTAGGAGGTCATTTAATCACTTGTCAGGACTGTGGTTATGCTCGATATCAGTATTTTAGTTGTGGCAATAGTCATTGTCCACAATGCCAGGGTATTAAACGATTGCAATGGCAGGATCGGCTGGCCAAGCGGATGTTGAATGTACCTTATGTACATACGACTTTTACGATGCCGCACCAATTGAACGGACTGGCTCGACACCACCCAACAACCATCTATAATCTGTTACTCCGCTCGGCCTGGAAGACTATAAAACAACTGTGTGCCGATGATGGTAATGTGGGGGCATTACCCGGTATGACAGCCGTGCTACATAGCTGGGGTTCCGACTTAAAATACCATGTGCATGTGCATTGTCTGATCACTTTTGGGGGGTTGACTTCAGGACTAAAACCGGAGTGGCGATGGCCTCATCGGAAGCATAAATTAGCACGGTATCGTCAGATATGTGGTCGATTCAGAGAACTCTTTCTTGCTGGTCTAAAACAATTGATGAAACAGGGAAAGGTTCTTTATCATCGTAGTTATGAGGATATAGAAGCCGAGGTAGGTAAAATTAGATGGGTGGTTCATAATACCCGGCCTACAGCAGATACCAAAGTGATTGAGGAGTATTTAGGCCGGTACATCTGCCGGATTGGGATATCTAACAGGCGATTGAGCTATGATAAGAATGGCAAGAATGTACGCATTGAATACAATGATTATGCCCATCAAAAGGCGGGTCAGCCAGCGCCAAAGAAATACCGGAATGTACCTCCTTTGGTGATGATGAATTTATTCCTACAGCATCAATTGCCTGCTTATTTTCAGCGAGTTCGTCATTATGGATTACACGCCGCAAGAACCTATGCCACCATCAAAGATAAAATACCAGCGAAGCTAAAACGCAATGGCAAGACGGTTAGGACGGTCATTCAGATATTGAAGGCCTTACTGGCTCAAGAGCCCTATAAGTGCGACAACTGCGGCGGTACCGCTTTTGATACTAGCACTATCAAAAGCGATCGCCAGTATCTGAATCGACACATCCTACACCTGGGCCGAAGCCCGCCGTCTATACAAGCAGGCACCACAAGATCAACTCCTGTTAACTGTGAAGACCTCATCGTAACGAGATGAGCGGAGACTGCTATGCTTCAAATTTAGCAAAATAGAGGGAGAATTGGAAAAACCGATGAGTATGGCACAACGGAAAGGCATTATGTTTAAAATCACCAGCAACTTTGCCCGGAAAAACTTAAATTGGGCGAAGGTTAAGTCAATACCAGAAAAAAGACTTTCCCAGTAGGAGTAGACTGCTAACCCACAGGACCGGAATTCCCGATGTAAAATCGGGACAGGCTGTCCAACTGAAATGTCTGCGCGATATTCGTGCTGATGCCAGTTTTTGAAGGGAGGGCGCAGACATTCCTTTGAGTTGTGTGTAATTAAAGCCAACCAAAAAGTATACGACATTCGAAAATCTGTATAAGGAAACAAGACCTCTTCCATCCGACCTTTGTCTTATAATTTTTAACACAAAAAATAGACAAAATGGAAACAAATCAATTTGGTAAAAAAGGTTGGACACCTGACAGAATAGACAATTTGAATGGCAAGACATTCGTAATCACAGGAACTACAAGCGGAACAGGATTTGAGGCTGCAAAAATCCTACTTTCAAAAGGTGCTAAAGTGGTAATGCTCAATAGAAACCCTAAAAAAGCAGAAGACACCATCGCAACATTGAAACAAGAATTGGGTAATAATATTGATGTAACTAACATTCAAATGGACTTATCCAAACAAGCATCTGTTAAAAAAGCAGCCGAAGAAGTATTAAAAACTGTTTCTCAAATAGATGCTCTTATTTGTAATGCAGCAATTGCCCAAGTACCTAAACAAACGCTAACTGTTGACGGTTGGGAAAGTCAAATGGGAACGAATTACTATGGAAATTGGACATTGCAAGCTTTATTGTTTCCACTTATTGAAAAATCCAAAGGTCGAATTGTAACAGTTGGAAGTATGGGTTATGATATGGGAATTAAAACCATAAAATTCGATGATTTGAATTGGGACAAAGACTATACGCCTAACGATGCTTACAGCCAAAGTAAACTCGCACAGATAATGTCAATGTACGAATTACAAGATAGATTGAAAGAATCAGGAAAAACAGATGTTAAAGCTTACGCTTGCCATCCTGGTTCTTCAAGAACCAACTTGATAAATACAAGCGGTAGTTTTATGATGAAATTCATCTTTAATCTGATGAAATTATCCCCATTAACGCAGTCAGCTGAAAAAGGTGCTTATCCGCAATTAATGTGTGCCACAGAGCCAAATCTTGACCAGAAAGGTTTTTATGGACCTACAGGACGAAGCAATTGGACTGGTCCAGTTGGAGCGCACAAAATAGAACCACACGCTAAAGATAAAACAGTAGCTAAACGACTATGGAAAATTTCGGAAAAAGAGACAGGAGTAAAATGGAATATCTAAATTTGTATTATGCAACATTTTAAAACATTATCATCGTATTTAGACTATTTAGGGCTACCAAGACCAGAGCATCCAATGCTGAGTGTGTTCAACTCGAAAGGAGATGGTTATTTACCTTGTCCAAGAGAAAGTTCGCCACCAATTACAAATGATTGCTATTCCATAAGTTTTAAAAAATATGTAGAAGGTAATTTAAACTATGGTCGAACAAAGTATGATTTCACAAATGGAGCATTAATTTTTATTTCCCCAAGACAAGTATTACAATGGGATAATAGCGTAGTATTTGAACAAAAAGGGTTTTCAATAAACTTCCACGAAGATTTTTTGAAAGGAACGGAATTGGCTCAACAAATTAAAAAATATGGGTTCTTTTCTTACTCTACTAACGAAGCATTACATCTTTCACCAAAAGAAGAAAAACAGATAGAATCTATTGTTGAAAATATTGAAATTGAGTATCAAAATAACCAAGATGCTTTTAGCAAAGAAATAATAATTTCGCAATTGGACACTTTACTAAAATATGCCAATCGTTTCTATGAAAGGCAATTTTTAAACAGAAAAGAAATATCAAATAATTTGTTAGAGCAATTTAATCAGCATTTAACTGAATATTTTGAATCTGGACAATTAGAAGAAAAAGGCATTCCAAGTATAGAACAAATCGCAAATAAAATGTCGGTTTCGCAACGTTATTTAAGTGACACTTTAAAAAAAGAAACAGGTAAAACTACAACCGAACATTTACACTTACATTTAATAGATGAGGCGAAAAATATACTATTACAACCAAATAAAAGTATTTCAGAAGTGGCTTACGAATTAGGGTTTGAATATCCACCTTATTTTTCGAGACTATTCAAAAAGAAAGAAGGCATAAGTCCGACAGAATACAGAGAAAAATATAAACTAAACTAAAATGGAACTATTAAAATTAGCTACAGAATGGGCAAAAGCTGAAGTGTTTTCAACACGTTTTTTTATCTTATTTGCGATAGGATTTTTAATCGCAAGTGTTGGATTTTGGCAATTAGGAAAAACAGATTTAGCAAAGGCTTATATCATTCCGACTTTGGTAGCAGGCATATTACTTTTGATAATTGGTAGCGGTCTTAACTACACAAACATTCAAAGAGTTAAACAATTTGAGAAGGATTTTAAAACTGACACATCTGCTTTTTACCAATCAGAAATTGAACGTTCAGAAAGCACTTTAAAAGAATATTCAGTTGTATTTAAAGTAATTCCAATTTTAATTATCATAGCAGCATTATTAATTCTGTTTGTAAATACACCAACTTGGAGAGCAATTAGTATTACAACTATTGCAATGTTAATAGTCATTTTATTAGTTGACGGAACTGCTCATTCAAGAATAGAAAACTACCACAAAGAATTGAAATTAGTGGATATCGAAAATGGAATTAAAAAATAACTACACACAACAACGTGTCAACTCCGTTAAGTTAGCCCTATCAAAGCGGCACATTTTTTGATGGAGACTGACTTTTTCATGCTGTAGCCTTAAGCAAATAGAAACTCAGGGCTAAAAACAATGAAATTAGGCATAACTTCCTAGCGTTCCTCCATAGTGGAAGGTACAATAAAATGAATATATGAATTGGCCTTTGAGGTCAAAAACAATCACACCCTCCGATAATTTTTCTCGGTTTCATGGCGCTTTCGATCAAGTATTTTGAAGTTCTTTGGCCGACTTTGACTAGAAGCTATCTCCCAACTATCCTTTGACCTACGAACCGCCCTTTCGAAATCATTCTTCGTTGCAGAAATTCTTACGTAGCTGAGGCTACGTGCGGCTTTCTGCGCCTTGCTTGATCCCGAAATTGCTGTTTCTCGGTTCCCAAAAACAGTTAGGAGATAGCTTCTGGCACAATACGCTTCAGATTCTGGAGCATTAAAGTGAGTAATTCCCGGAGCCATCGCTTGATTTTGGATTCAGATTTAAGGAGTAATTTGACAAAACCCCTTTCCCAGTTCCACCCTGATCAGCCGGACCTTAACTGTAGTGTATCGACGTACCGGAAGATTTCTTTTCCGCATGGATCGGGTAGATCGATCACCAGCCTCAAAGTCAACAACTTGTGAACTTTTATGACTACTCAGAAAGGCCTGAATAATCTTGGTTGCTCCCAGTGAACAGCGCATTAAATAATGAGTGCCATAGTGATCATGAAGCCAGGGCAAGTTGAAGCCAAAATATCCCCGATCATAGAGCATTAACACATCTTTGGGTTGGTCTTTAACCCATTCTTGGGCTGTCGTCAATTCGTCTTCATGTCGGCTTTTCAGATCGATGCGCACACAAAGATGATTGAGCACATCGTAGATACCCCGGAGTCTGGCCGAGGGTACCCGATTGTGTTGATTTTGATGCCAGCCAAATAAATCTCCCAATGCTTCAATATCGGGAAGCCTCAATCCTGAACCATCCATGGCCCATAACCGGAATCCTCTCCATCGCTTCACCTTGATGATTTTATAGGCACATTTGATCACGTACTCGAATAAATCGGAAAAGAAAAGGGGGTTAACCTTTTTACGTGCCTGAGAAAAGGCACTTTTGGTAACCATGTATTGTGGATCAAGCTTCAGCTTTGAAAAGAAACGGATCAGTTCGACCGATAGGCTATTGGTTAGATTGGATAAGATTAGGGTAGTTGTTGTTGTGAAAGTGAGGATATAATCTCTTGTAAAGTCCTGCGGTCGTTGTCGATATTTAACTTCACCGGCTCCTTGACGAATAAATTGTCGAATTTGCGAGATGATTTTGAGACTTTTTTTTCATTTTTCACTAACTTGAACGTGATATAATTTGATACTCAATCCCGTAAGTTAAGCATTTGTATGCTTAGCTTAACGGGATTGAACAAAGTGGATATGACAATGCTTGCATTCGCTTCGCACTGCATATCCAAGATCCGTTGTGCTTCATTAAAATCAACCATTAACCAATGGCAAAAATCTTTAGAAAAATAAGACAAAATATGGTTAGTGATAATAAGGTCATTAAATATCTTCTTTATGCTGTTGGAGAAATTATACTAGTCGTTATTGGAATTTTAATTGCGCTAAGTATAAATAATTCGAATGAATTAAGAAAAACACGAGAGGTAGAGAAAGTCTATTTAAAAGAAATAAAGAGTGATTTAATTCAAGATACTTTATTATTGTCTCAAGTCATTCAAGATCACAAGTGGCGAATTGCTCAATTAATGTCTCAAGACTCTACTATTGACTTTATATTCGAAGAAATTATTGGTGAGCTTCCTAAAGTGGAAGGAGTATCTGAATTAGAATATATTTTCTTTACAGATAGAAAATTTCGGCCAAAAATCGGAACTTATAATTCAATGATATCTGAAGGAAAATCAAACATTATAAGCAATCGTGAGCTATTTAATAATATTCAAAGTATCTATGAATTGGAAGCCCAAAATATCATAACCATTGGAGAGGATGTGCTGGATCGTTCTAATGAATTACGAAATAAATATGCTTATGAAATAAAATATGGTGATTTTGGCTCACCTATCAAAATTACTGACAAACGAATATTAGCTGATATTTATATTTCATCTAGACAACTTAATTATTATACAAGGCAATCAGTTTTATTAAAACAAAGAATTACAGAGTTAATCGAGCTCATAGATAATGAATACCAATCATTAGAATAACCTTGGCCTATAATATTTGTAACAAATTTCAATCTAACACGCCATATAGGTCTAAAGAAATAAAATGAAAAATCAAATTCTACTATTACTGGCCTTAATATTAATTAGTGCGTGTAACGACTCAACTAAAACCAATACAACCAACCAGCCAACTCTAACTGATTATCAGCTCGGTGAGAAATGGGTCTGGAAATATAAAGGTGTGACTACTGAAGGAGAAGTACGCTCTGATGGAACAGATACAAGACAAATAGTAAGTTTTGACGGATCCCTAGGTATGACTATTGGTAAAGATACTATACCTGTTACCGAAATCGTCAAACCAGAGGTAAGCGAAACACCGAAATACGACTGGCCTCTTGAAGTAGGTAAAAAATGGAAATATGAAAACAGTTGGACGAGTCAAGATGGAACTACTGGAAACCAAAGTCAAAATGCCGAAGTACTATCATACCAAGAAGAAACAGTTGAAGCAGGAACATTTATGGCCTACACAATTAAATACACAGGAAAAACGACTAATTCCAGAGGATATAACGCAAATGAAACCGAAGTTTGGTTATATGCGCCTGCTGTAAAAAATTTCATAAAACTGACTCAAAATCAAGGTGATTTTCACTATGAGGAGGAGTTAATCGAATATTCAAAACCTATCCATAAACGGAGAAATAATAAGCGCTGGTGATGCGAGGCGTTATAGCCTATTTAATCTATATCATGAAGCAACAGCAAATCATAAAAGAAGTGAAATGACGAACATAAACGCCCCCATTTCAAAGAATTTCATACTCTCCAACATTCGACTGATTAGCATGGATCAGGATATCGGCTATCTTGAAAAAGCATCTTTTTCTGTATGTGGGGGGAAGATTTCAAAGGTATACACCGAAGATGAAATCCCAGATAGACTTGATTCAGATCTTCCCGAGATAGACGGTAAAGGTTATATTGCCATGCCTGGTTTTGTGGATACGCATACCCACATGTGGAATTCACTCTGGAAATCTTTCCTTGGAACGGCTGTAGGATTAAGTTATGAAGGGCTTTGCAGAAAAATGGGGCCGCTTTTCACTCCTGAAGATTCTTATGCCACGGTGTATGCAGCTAGTCTTGAGGCATTGTCAGGGGGAGTAACCACTATCAATAACTGGGCGCATAACCTGCGGAGCCCCGAACACGCTGATGCTGAACTACAGGCTATGGAAGATGCTGGGATCAGAGGGCATTTCACTTACGGATATCATTACGAGTTATCACCTGAGGATCCGATGAATGTTGCGGATGCTATTCGGTTGAGAGATGCTACTGCCAGCAATCAAATGACGTTTGGGCTTGGATTAAGAAACGATGTAACTCCCGATCCGGATTTCCCATTCTTTAAATTTCTTAATGTAGCACCTGAATTACTTAAACGAGAGATTGCAATGGCACGAGAGGCCGGGCTTCCGGTCAGTATGCACGTACTCAATAAAGGGGAGGCAGGGTATTATGCAAAAGCCGGTTATCTGGGGTCCGACAATTTGATCATCCATGGCTATCACTGGAATGATGCAGACTGGCAAGTGCTGGCCGCCTACCATACACCGATCAGTTTTTCTCCTTCTACAGCAAATGGAATGCGGAAAACAATACCTTTGACTTCTGCACAAAAATACGGGCTTCGATGTGGCCTTTCTTTTGACAATTATGCAGGCTCTGGTGGACCTAATATGTTTAAGATGATGACTGCCGCCCGTATCAATCAGCAATTAGGGAAGAAAAAGATATCAGATGCGAACCTGCTTTCATTAGTTACAAAAGACGGGGCTGAGGTACTTGGCATTTCCAATAAAGTGGGCACCCTCGCACCGGGAAAACATGCCGACTTCATTTTAGTACGCACGGACTCACTGGCAATGGCTCCAACAAAAGATGCTGTTAAGGCATTAACCAATACGGCTAATTCCAGTGACATCGATTCTGTATTTGTGGATGGTACACCTGTAAAAAGAAATGGCAACATGCTCGGTATTCATACTTCTGAGATCGTTAACGATCTCAGTACACGATTTCAACGCCTTATCCGATCCATGAACTAAAGGCTTTCAATCATTTTAAACATTCGGAAGAGCATTAAGTCTAAAATCACCAGCAACTTTGCCCGGAAAAACTTAAATTGGGCGAAGGTTAAAACCCCCAGACACAACAAAAATGATAGTGACAAAATTCAGATGAAAAAAATACCAGTAAGACATATTAAAGATTCTTTTTCTGAAGACCGATTTAGCATAAGAGCTATTGAAGCTTTGGTAGCTAATGAAGATTTGACTCATGATCTTCATCGACACGACTTTTATTTTATCTTGTTTATTCAAAATGGCACGGGCGAACATGAAATTGATTTCATTCAGTATGAAGTGAACAACCACTCAGTTTTTTTTATCAGACCGGGACAAGTGCATCAATTAAAACTCCATAAAGGCACTACCGGATTTATGTTGCAGTTTACTTCTGATTTTTATGCACTTCGTGAAAACACTTCCAGCATTGTATTACGGAAGGCGAGTAATAAAAATCATTGTCATGTAAACACAGAACGGTTTGAAAAAATCGCTTTGCTATTAGAGGTTGTTTTTCAGGAATATACCAAAAAACAGGACCGGTATAAAGAAGTCGTCAAAGCAAGTTTAGACATTATTTTCATTGAATTAGTGCGTCAAAGCAGCAATCCAAATATGATTGTAAATGAAGCTAAATTATACGCTCAAGAGCGTTTAGAAGAATTGCAGGATTTATTGGAAGAAAACATTCACACCAAAAAGCAAGTAAGTGAATATGCTGAAATGTTGAGTATAACACCTTATCAATTAAATGCCATTACAAAAGCATTGTTGCAAAAAACAGTGTCAGAGCTAATTAATGAGCATATAATTTTAGAAGCCAAACGGATGCTGATTGCCACAACCAATCAGGTAACTCAGGTTGCCGATATGTTGGGCTACGATGACCCATCCTATTTTATTCGTTTTTTCAGAAAGCAAACAGGCCTCACCCCCGAGGTATTTCGCCAGAATTTTAAATAAGTCCTATCCAACTTTAAGCCTGTCCTATCAGAGAGGCCTGCCATGGAAATACTTTTGTGATATAATTTATTAATCACTTCAAAAAAGTATTTACATGAAAAAGATTCATTTCTTATTCATTCTGATTGTTGCTGCAATTAGTACACAAAACGTCTACGCGCAGGACTCCACTGACCATTACAAGCCAAAAACAGTTTCGATTGAAGAAATGGTTGGTGATAATCGGCAATTTTTACAGCTTCTGGTAAACCAGGTTTTTGTAGAACAGAAAAAAATTGGATTGCTGTCAATTACCTCTTACGCTGCCGATTACAAAGATAATCTCGGCAACAATGAATTCCAAAACACAACACTTATTTACCACAACTTATACAAAGGAATAAGTATCAATTCCGGGGTAAGTTTTACTTCTATCGATGGTTTGAAAAACTTTGTGGGCTTACAATATATGTACCAGAGCAAAACACTTTCGCTGATATATATACCAGGTTATTATTTTATAAAAAGCAACAAGCTTTCCAATTTTGCCCTTATAGAGTATAAGCCTGCGATTAATGAGAACTGGTCTGTTTATTCACGCATACAGTTACATTACAACCATAATTTTGAAAATGGAAATCATTTCCGAAGCTATGCGTATAGCCGGTTGGGCTTAACCTACAAATATTTCGATTTTGGACTTGCACACAATTTTGACCGCTACGGTGCAGATAAAAATACCAAAAACAATTACGGTGTGTTCCTAAAATTGACTTTATAAAGCGCATCTCCAATAATTCAAAATCAATCCTATTGAACTAATCATTTGTCCTATCAGACAGCAGTTAGGCCATTGTAATTTTGCATCATAATCATTTAACAAATAAAAAAATGAACACTAAAAAAAGAATAATAATAGTAGGTGCTTCTGGCACTATGGGACAGTATTTGGCCAATTTACTGGAAAAAGAAAACCACGATATAATTAGAGTAAGTCGCACTTCTGGCGATATAAAAGCAGATACTGCATCTACAACTTCAATACAAGAGATGTTTGAAAAAGCAGGCGCATTTGATGCCTTGGTTTCAACTGCCGGTCCTACTTTTGTGGGGCCCTGGAAAAACTTGAATGACCAAACATTTAGAACCGGTATTGAAGGGAAAATGATGGGGCAAATCAACCTGGTGCTCATCGGTCAGCATTATATCAAACCTAAAGGTTCTTTTACCTTGATTACAGGGGCTTTGACCCACGAACCGCAACTCCATTTTGCAAATGCCTCTGCCGCAAACGGAGCAATAGAAGCATTTGTACGGGCTGCAGCCATTGAACTGGAAAATGGTATTCGTATCAATGCAGTCAGCCCTACTGTCATTGAAAATTCTCCGCAATATTTTCCATTTTTCCCGGGGGAAATTCCTACAACGATGAGGCAATTGGAATTTGGCTTTAAGAAAAGTTTGTTTGGAGCTGTAACAGGGCAAATTATAAAACCATAAAAAATAGGGATGACAACGATGAAAGAGAAAATCAAACAAGCTATCAAAGTATGGATAGTTATATATCCTTCTATTATGCTGTTTAATATATTGTTCGGAAGCTTTTTACACAACTTTCCACTGTATATCAAAACACTGACATTGACCCTTGTCCTGGTTCCGTGGATGGTTTTTGCAGGCTTACCATTGGTAAACAGGATACAGCGAAAACTATCCAAAAATGAGAAACCTTAGCAGAAGAACCTTTATTAAACAAAGCGGGATTGTGGCAACAGCAATAGCCCTGCCTTCAGGTACCACCTCATTAATAAACAAAAAAGAAATGATCGATAAACAGTCTTTTGATGTAATTATAATAGGCGGCAGTTATTCAGGACTTGCAGCAGCAATGGCATTAGGGAGGGCATTGAGAAATGTGCTGGTTATTGATAGCGGAAAATCTTGTAACCGGCAAACCCCACATTCACATAACTTTTTAACGCAAGACGGAAAAACACCAACGGAAATTGCAACACTTGCAAAGAAACAAGTCATAAATTACACCACTGTTGAATTTATTAATGATTCCGCAATAAATACAACTAAAACTGAAGATGGCTTTGAAGTTCAATTATTATCAGGAGAAAGATTCTCTGCAACAAAATTAATTTTTGCAACTGGTATTAAGGATAAAATTCCCGATATTATTGGGTTATCTGAATGTTGGGGTATTTCAGTTCTACATTGCCCTTACTGCCACGGATATGAAGTAAAATCAGAAACAACAGGAATTTTAGGTAATGGCGAGTATGGGTTTGAATTTTCAAAACTCATTTCAAATTGGACAAAGGATTTGACATTATTTACAAATGGGAAATCAACTTTGACTACTCAACAATCTACAATTCTTGAAAGCCATAATATTAAAACTGAAGAGAAAGAAATTGAAGAATTAGAACATATTGACGGACAACTTCAACACATCCTTTTTAAGGACGGCTCTAAGAAAACGGTTAAAGCTATTTATACAAAATTGCCTTTTGAACAACATTGCCCAATACCTGAGCAATTAGGCTGTGCACTGAATGATGAAGGATACCTAAAAATTGATACTTCTCACAAAACAACAATAAAAGGCATTTTTGCTTGTGGCGACAATGTAAGTCGTACGCGAACAGTTGCAAACGCTGTATCAATGGGAACAACAGCAGGAATGGCGGTCAATAAAGAACTAATTGAGGACAGTTTTTAATAAATAATATTAAACAATAATTTAAAAACTCGAGTATAAAACCATCATTTATAACATTCAGCTTCAATCATAGGAATGGTGTTTCTTTAGGTCTGATAAAATTAACCTGTTAATTGTAAAGAATGAAAATATTTGTAAATAACATCGGTCAATTTCGCAATATATGGTGGGTAGCGGTTTTTTTTTGGGAGTATTGACTTCAATCACAATACCATTCATATTCTTTTCGCATTCATACAATTGGGAGAATACGATCACTCACCAGGCATTTATTGTGGTAGCTGTATCCTGGCTTTGCCAGTTGATAAAAAAAAAGCCGTTTTCGGAGTTAACCGGTACTATTAATTTTCATTGTTTATGTACCATCCTGCTAAATCGATGGAAGCCTGTGACCGGTAACCTGAATTTTCAAGTTTAACTTTTCTTTTTAAAAATCAATAAAATGAAAGCAGTTGTTTATAAAAAATACGGAACACCCGATGTTCTGGAACTAAGAGAAATAGACAAACCCATCCCTAAAAATGATGAGGTTTTAATAAAAGTAATTTCAACATCTGTTTCAGCAGCCGACTGGAGGTTAAGGAAAGCCGACCCATTTTTAGCCCGAATATTTAACGGTTTATTTAAGCCGAAAAGAGTGCAAGTCTTAGGATTAGAATTATCTGGTATTGTTGAAGAAGTAGGACAAAGTGTAAAATCATTAAAAAAAGGAGATGCAGTGTTTGCCTATTGCGGACTCAAATTTGGTGGGTATGCTGAATACCGTTGTTTTCAAGAAAAAGATCTGATTATTCAAAAACCTACAAATATGTCATTTGATGAAGCTGCAACAACACCTTTGGGTTCACTAACTGCACTAACGCTTCTTCGTAAGGCAAAAATCAGTTCAGGGAAAAAAGTAATGATATACGGTGCTTCAGGCAGTGTAGGAACTTTTTCCATTCAAATTGCCAAATATTTTGGAGCAGAAGTTACCGCGGTTTCTAGCACAAAGAATTTGGACCTTGTAAAATCTTTGGGTGCTGACTATGTAATTGACTACAAAAAGACCGACCTCACTACTTTAAATTCAAAATTTGATATAGTTTTTGACGCAGTAGGAAAATTAAGGAAATCCCAATATTCAAATGTTTTCCACTCTAAAGGCAATTTTGTTTCTGTGAAGAGTCAAACTATGCCAACAAAAGAGGATTTGCAGTTTGTAAAGAATATAATCGAATCCGGAAGACTTATATCAGTTATTGACCGTATGTATCAATTAGATGAAATTAAGGAGGCCCATTTGTATGTTGAGCAATTCAGAAAAAAAGGGAATGTAGTGGTTCAAATAACCCCTCCCACTAACAGTCAATAGAAAATCATGCTACTAAATACTGATTTATCCATGACCTCGATAAACGAGGAACTGAGGTTGCCTCGGAAAACCGCCTTTTGGGCAGGTTTCTTTTACATACTTACCTTTGTTTCTATACCTGCATCATTGCTGTATCAGCCAATACATAAGGCTAACTATTTACTGAATAACACTGATGACAAAAGGGTTGTAATAGGTGGAATTTTAGAAATTATTGTTGCACTCAGTGGAATTATTACAGCCATTATTCTTTATTCCGTTCTTAAGAAGCAAAATGAAACACTTGCTTTAGGGCTTGTGGCAGCCCGCATATTAGAAGCTGCTACAATATTCGTCGGGGTGGCTTTTTTATTAGGAGCAGTTACAGTGCATCAACAAGAGATTGGAGAAGATGGTTTAATCATGGGCCGGGCATTTGTTGCACTTTACGATCGCATTTTTGTACTTGGTCAAGGTTTTATGCCTGCAATAGATGATATACTTTTGGGTGTTCTGGTTTACCAATCTCGATTAGTGCCTCGATGGCTTTCAGTTATAGGTATTGTGGGTGCTTTGCCATTATTCGCTGGCTACTTTGCTCTAATGTTTGGTTTTATAGACCGTTCATCACCACTAACAGGAGTATCTGCTATTATGGTTGCTTTTTTTGAATTTACATTGGGAATTTATCTATTGATTAAAGGGATAAGAAAATCGATAGACAGAACTCAATAAGACATGAAATAAGAATGCCCTGCTGCCAACAAATAACCCTCAAAGCGAGGCAGAGCGCAAGCGATGGCCCGAGGACTGCTTTAAAACCAAACCTTGGGCTGCAAAGTCCGGTTTTAAAGCAGCTCCTGGCCATGAAGCTATATTGAACACACCTGCCTACTCCCCATTGATCATCACCCGCGCACTCTGCAACCAACCATCTCCCTGCACTTTCAGCAAATACATACCATTTGGCAAAGCAGACAGGTCAAGCGGCAGGACAGAGGTATTGCTGGTCTGCTGCTGTACTTTCCGTCCGTGCAAATCATAGAGTACGACCTGAGCCGTGCCGGTATTTTGCGGCAGGTCCACAAACAATAGACCGTTGGTCGGGTTGGGGTATATTTTTGCCTGCGTGATCGCACTACGCGGCACCTCATCTGTCTTTACAATATTTTCCAGGTCTATCCGACCGAGGAAGCCGGCTGATTGGTAAGCGTATAAGTTGCGACCATCAGGGGTTACCGTTCCAGGAATGGCATAGGTGCAGAAGCCGGCAATCGACTCCCAGCTTTGACCCTCGTCCGTAGAGCGTTGGATATTCGTAAGCAGATCTTGCTGGGAAGGAAAAAGCTGACCGGAATACCAGGTACCATCAGGTCCCTGAATGATGGCACCCGGTGCTGACAAGCCAGCACAAGCCTCCGTACTCCATGTTTGGCCACCGTCGGAGGAACAGCGTGCGGGGCCGCTACCGCTAATGACGATCGTGCCATTATCTTGGGCAAATAAATTGGAAATAGGCTGGTTTGTAAAATCTCCATCAACGACCAACTCCCAGCTTTCTCCGCCATTGGTAGTCGCTAAGATTTTTCCACCATCGGAGCCCACCACACCATGCTGATCATCAATGAAGACCATACCACGGGGGAAGGTACTAAAGCCGTGGTAGATGACGGCCCAGGTAGCGCCGCCATCATCTGAATACGCCCCGTGTAGGGAACCGAAAAGATAGAGGCGGCCACCAGGTAATTGTTCGATATGAAAAACATTGGTGGTATCCTGAATGGCCTCCGGGAAAAGTGGGGCCCAGGTTTGGCCACCGTCTTCGGTGATCTGTGGTCCCGAACCGTTGTAGGGGATGATGACCGTTTCTTGATCCAATACCAGAAAGTCGCGGCTGACCGTGTAGAAGTCATTCGTCAATTGGGTCCAGGTATCCCCGCCATCCGTGGTCTTAAACATTCCCATTCGCTCTTGTAGGGCATAGCCGATTTCGTTGCTCGGAAAGGCTACGGCCTCGAAACTCGGTCGCAGGCCGGGAAACTGGCTCGTGGCGGTTTGTAAGCCATCTGTAGAGTATAGAATTTCGGTGCCCCAACTGGAAATCCAGAAGTCACTGCCGTTGTTGTGAATTCCTGCAAAGCGCAGACCATACTGTCCCTCTCCAATGCTGGTATTGTTCACCCAGGTCACCCCTGCATCCGTGGAGCGGAAGATATTGCTGGCAAACACGTAGGCCACCAGTTCCGTTTCTGACAAGGCCACCAAATGACGTACATTACCCGGAACACCGGTATCTGTGACTAAGGTCCAATTGCTACCGCCATCCGTGGTTTTAAAAATGCGGTTGCTCTGATCGTATAGGAACCCGATGTTTTCATCCAGCCAATCACCGTAGAGGGCATTTGCATCAAACTGATAAATGGAGTCCCAGGTAGCGCCCGCATCCGTACTTTTGAGTAGCGGACCACCCGATTGCTGAAAGAGGTATCCAACCGAGGCCGTTGGGAAATGTGCCTCCCCCCGATAGGTATATTCCAATGGGATTTCGGTCCAGGTATCCCCACTGTCCGTAGATCGAAAAAGGCTCCCATTACTGTGCGAAAGTACGATGACTTCATCATTGACAAAAGTAAACTCTCGTGGACTGTTGCAGCTTACTGAAATTGCGGTCCAGTCCTGGCCGCCATTTGTACTGCGAAACACCTGGCCATCCCTTCCCAGGAATACTGTTTGGCAATCGGTGCCTGGTTTGCAGGCCACCACATCAAAATCCAGGCCCTCCGGGCTCGTCCCCACTTCCCAGTCCTGGCCATTATTGGCAGTACTAGCCAGCGTGCCACAGGTGCCCACCGCCCAGCCATTGCCGCTGCTATCGACGTAGACATCCCGGTAATTGGTTGCAAAATCAAAAGGTGTCAGTACTTCTACCACAGCCATCTGAGCAGAAACGGTAGCAGCGGTACACACCAGCATATAAACGAAGTAAAAAAGACGCATCATTTTAGAGTTATATTTTGTGAGTTAATCGGCGATGATTGGCCAGTCTCTACAAAAATAAGACTATATCCGCCCACATACCTCACCCTTTTCTGTTAGATTTTCGAATACCGGAATTCATGGAGGGAGAAAGAGCAAGTCAAAGGGAGGATCTTTAGGAAAGGTTCGGCACAAGCGAAAGGCTTTGGCCGTCGGAGACTAAAATGTCTGCGCCGTGTCCTGCTAAAGCCAGACTTTGAAGGGAGGGGGCAGACATTCCTTTGAGTTCCATGCCACCAAAAATGGAAAAATGAAAAAATACGAGATAAAGAAATACTTATTACCAAATTGTTCATTGAATAATTGGCGAAAAAGCAGCTTTCTTTTACCATGATGACATTGATGCAGTGAAATAGGAAGATAGGAGAATTTGTATTATCTTGACTGGGGCGTAAGATAGGTTCCCGCTTTAGCGGGTTCGTTCGATAAATACTAAAAATTGTTTTGAATGAATTCACTGTTTTTTAGAAAACTGGTTATCGCAGCAACAGGCCTTTTTCTATGCATCTTCTTAATTGTGCACCTCTCCGCAAATTGTATTTTACTTCTACCAGAATCAATAGCGAGAGATCTGTATAACTCGTACTCAACAACATTGAGAGAGAGTGCATTGATCAAAGTAGTCGCCTATATTTTGTACGCTTCAATTGTCCTTCATGTCCTATATGCATTACTCATAACGCTTAGAAACCGGAAAGCCAAGCCAGATAAATATATTGTCAATCACTCCAATGAGAACAGTACCTGGGCGTCTCAAAATATGGGGTTAATTGGCACCGTTATTTTGCTTTTTCTCATCGTGCATTTGGCCAACTTCTGGGCACGTATTAAACTCGGGATGGGTGAGGATGTTCGGCTGGATGTCCTTGGTAACAAAGATGTTTATGAGGTGACGTATAGCTTATTCCACAATAGCTATTTTGTCATCTTCTACACCTTGATTTCTATTCCTTTAGCATTTCATTTAGATCACGGTTTAAAGAGTGCCTTTAAAAGCCTGGGGTTTTATCATAAAAGAGGTCTGCGTATTTTGGCAAAAGTATCTTTGGTCTATGCCATTATTATGGGAGTGGGTTTCGGAGTTATACCAATTATCGTTTATTTCAAATAATCAAGGCATGAAACTAGATTCAAAAATCCCTGAAGGAAAACTTGAGGACAAATGGCGCAACTACCAAGGACATTCGCAATTAATCAATCCTTCCAATAAGCAGAAGCTCAGTGTCATTGTAGTTGGCTCAGGATTATCTGGTGCTGGTGCGGCTTCTACTCTAGCAGAAATGGGCTATAACGTCAAATGTTTCTGTTATCAGGATTCTGCGAGACGAGCACACTCTGTTGCCGCTCAAGGAGGAATCAATGCAGCCAAGAACTATCAACACGATGGTGATAGTGTTTTCCGGATGTTCTACGACACACTAAAAGGAGGCGATTTTAGATCGCGAGAAGCCAACATCTATCGGTTAGCAGAATTGTCTGCACCACTGATAGATCATTTTGTGCAGCAAGGCGTTCCATTTGCAAGGGAATATGGAGGCACTTTAGAGAATAGAAGTTTTGGCGGTGTACAAGTGCAACGCACCTTTTATGCTCGTGGACAAACAGGACAACAATTGTTATTGGCCGCCTATTCGCAATTGTATAAAATGGTTCGGGCTAAAAAAGTAGAAATGTTTCCACGTAGCGAAATGTTAGACCTGGTTGTTATCGATGGGAAAGCCAGGGGCATAATAGTAAGAGACCTTGTGTCTGGAGCATTAAAACGCTATGCGGCAAATGCGGTTGTACTCGCAACAGGTGGCTACGCTCGTGTGTTTAGATTGTCAACATTGGCTATTGGCTGCAATGGAAGTGCGCTGTGGAAAGCTCATAAAAAGGGAGCGTTTTTTGGAGCACCTAGCTTTACGCAAATTCATCCCACAGCATTGCCACAATCAAGCGAAGCACAATCTAAGCTGACATTAATGTCTGAATCGTTGCGTAACGATGGTCGCATTTGGGTTCCGAAAGAAAAAGGCGACACCCGACCCCCAAATGAAATTCCCGAAGAGGAGCGCGATTATTATTTAGAGAGACGCTATCCAAGTTTTGGCAATCTGGCACCAAGAGATATTGCATCGCGCGCAGCTAAAGAACGTATTGATGCGGGGTATGGTGTGGGCAAATTAAAAAACGCAGTGTACCTGGACTTTAAATATGCCATTGAAAAATATGGTTTAGACAGCATAAAAGACCGCTATGGCAACTTGTTTAACATGTATCAAAAAATTACAGGTATAGACGCGTATAGAGAACCCATGCAAATTTCGCCTGCCGCGCATTTCTCCATGGGTGGATTGTGGGTAGATTATGAATTGATGACAACAATTCCAGGCTTGTATGCTATTGGAGAATGCAATTTCTCAGACCATGGCGCCAACAGGTTAGGCGCTAATTCTTTGTTGCAGGCAAGCGTAGATGGCTATTTTATTTTGCCAAACACCATCAACAACTATTTGGCCACCGAATTAAAAACAGATCATCCAGGTACAGAACACCCAGAGTTTGAAAAAGCAGAAAGAGAGACGAAAGAACACATCGAGCAAATTCTATCGATAAACGGAACAAAAACAGTTGATCACTTTCACAGAGAACTCGGAAAAGTGATGTGGCAAGAATGTGCCATGAGTCGGAATGAAGCTGGATTGGAAAAAGCCATCACGCAAATCAAGGCCATAAGAAAAGCATTTTGGAGCGATGTAAAAGTCACGGGGCAGCATTCTGAAATGAATACTGAATTGGAAAAAGCATTGCGCCTGGCCGATTTTATTGAACTAGGAATGCTCATGTGCACAGACGCTTTAGAAAGAAAAGAATCTTGTGGGGCGCACTTCCGGGAAGAGTACCAAACTAAGGAGGGAGAAGCCATGCGTAAGGATGAAGAGTACGCCTATGTATCTGCCTGGGAATACGATAAGGGTAATTTTAAATTGCATAAAGAAAAGCTAGAATTTGAATTTGTTAAACCTTCTGTTCGAAGCTATAAATAAAGTTGTATGAAATTAACATTCAAAATTTGGAGGCAGGAAGGTCCAAATGAAAAAGGTAAGATTAGAGATTATGAGGTGGATGGCTTAAATGAGGACATGTCATTCTTAGAAGCACTTGATCATTTAAACGAATTGCTTGTACTTAAAAATGAAAAAGTAATAGCTTATGAATACGATTGCCGGGAAGGTATTTGCGGACAATGCGGTGTGTTTATTAATGGTAGAGCCAATGGTCCGCATGACAATATTACCACCTGTCAATTGCATCTGCGCAGCTTTAAAGATGGGGACACTATTGTGGTTGAACCTTGGCGTGCAGCGGCCTTTCCGGTGATAAAAGATTTGATCGTAAACCGATCTGCCTTTGATCGGATTATTGAAAAAGGTGCTTATGTAACTGCTAAAACTGGCACAGCGCCAGAAGCCAATGCCATTCCAATATCAAAAGATGTGGCAGATAGCGCAATGGACGCTGCCGCTTGCATCGGTTGTGGAGCATGTGTGGCAACTTGTAAAAACTCATCTGCTGCTCTATTTACTGCAGCAAAGATTAACCATTTAAATAGCTTACCACAAGGTAAAGTGGAAGAACATAAACGCGTTGCGGAAATGACATTTCAAATGGAAATGGAAGGATTTGGGAGCTGTACTTTTACTGGTGCTTGTGAGGTAGAGTGTCCCGCAGGCATTTCAATAACCAATATTGCTCAAATGAATGCGCGTATTGTGAAGTCTAAATTATTGAGGTGATAAAAAGCACACAATCTAGTGGATGGTTTTGCGCGGGCAGTCGCTCCCCGCAAACAGAAAAAAATAATGATCAAAAGAATAGTAGAATGACACTAGAAAAACTCCAGCATGAAGGGCGTGAGAAAATAAAGGATGACTTCCAGTATCTGGTGGATTGAAAAGTACAGGATAACCTAATTTGCAGAATATGGGAGAAAATATCGTTAAAAATTAAAGCTTGCTGCGAACAAATAAGCGTCAAGGCGAAGTAGAGCGCAGGCGATGGCTCGACAACCTGCTTTTCGAATGATGATTGAGCTGATAAATCTTTAATGAAGTACTAAATAGGAAAATTAGATGAAAGAAATTATCCAAGAGCTTACCAATCAATTTCTAGACCTTTTACCCAATGTCCTCATATCTCTGTTTGTATTGGTTGTCGGATACCTGTTTGCATTCTTAACCAAAAAATTAGTCATAAGGCTGTTTAATTATTTAGGCAGACTTGGCAGACAAAAATACAGTCATCTTAATTTAACCCAGGCAGGTGCTTTTTTGGGTTCAGCATTTTTTTGGTTTGTCTTGCTTTGTAGTTTTTTACTTATTACAGATATTCTTGGACTCACCATTTTAACCAACTGGTTTCAAAGTATCATTAAGTACATTCCCAATGTACTTTTGGCAATACTAATTATTTTTGGTGCTTTTATATTGGGTAATCTCGTCTCGGATTTTTTGAAGGAATTTAGTAAGCGTATTGATATAAAATATAGTCCATCACTTGCGGGTTTGGCAAGGTTTCTACTGCTCTTGGTGGCAACTATTATTGCATTAGACCAATTAGGTGTTGAAATCGACCTGCTTATAAATATCATTGGTATTGTTTTGGCTGCATTACTTTTTGGTGGAGCACTCGCTTTTGCCCTGGGCTCAAAAGATTCCGTAAGCAATATCCTGGCTTGCTATTACCTTCGCAAAAGGTATAAGGAAGGTGACGCTATTCAAGTTGGAAAAACGAAAGGTGTCATCATAAAAATTGAAGCTACCAATGTGATAATAGAGAATGAAATAGGTCAAGTTGCCATCCCAGCTAAAATTTTTAATGAAACAGAATGTGTTTTAATAAAAAAAATATGACCCTATGAACGCACGTCAAACCATATTAAGTGACTTTATTAGCAAACATCCTTATGCCGTTGCGCAGTTTTTAGAAAGTGCGTCCAGTGAAGATGTTGCAGTTTTTTTTCAAACAATTTCATTGCAGAACAGAATTAAGCTTTTTAGTGTAATGGAAATGAAAAAGGGTGCAGCTATATTGAAGCTTTTACCTTATAAATCGGTAAAGGAATTACTTGAAAACACAGACACTGTCATCGTTGCTTCTATTCTCAAACACCTTGACTCAACTTCTATTGATAAAATTACGGCATCTCTTAGCGAGAAAAAAAAGAATGACGTAAGACAACAATTATCATTTTTACCCAACACAGTTGCTGCAAAAATGCAGAACGCAATTGTTGTCACAAAACCTATGTTAATTAAAGATGTGCTGGAACTTGTAAGGCGAACTCAGCAAGAGGAAGTAATCTTCCTCTATGTGGTGGATGTTGAGGGCGTTTTTCAAGGGGTCGTTAAATTAAAAGATATCGTTCTGGCAGACGAAACCGATACCATTGAACACTTATCTGTAGAGAACATACCAGGCTTCTTGTCGGATACTCCCATTAATAGTATAGTCAACCATCCTGTCTGGACTCAATTTCCAGAAGTGCCGATCGTCAACTCATCGGGAATTCTTTTAGGCAGTTTATCTCATCGAAATACATTTCAGATTAGCGAAGAAGGCAAAAGAAACCCAAATCTGGAAATAGCAGAAACAGGGAATGCACTAGGTGAGCTATACCGTATTGGTCTTCTAGGACTGATACAGGGCGGAGGAAAATAATATAGATAAAATAAAGCGAAATGAAACTAGATACCATTACATTTGAGGACTCGCTGATCAAGGAATATTTATTAAAGTTTCCAAAGGATGCTGCCCAAAATTTAGATCTGTTTTCTGAAAAAACGATTTTGGATTATCTGATTGAAATGCCCGTAGATAATGCCAAAAAACTGTTCTTCAATCTCAATGCAGAAACAATAGCTTCATTGATTTTGAAAATGGATAATGAACTCTTCAGTATCTTATTTGCTGATATTGACACGCATTTGGCAGCACGGATTCTTTCTCGGTTAGATGAGAGCGACATCAACAAAAAACTTGAATTATTGCCCAAAATTGTTTCAAGAGAAATACGTGACTTTTTAACTTACAATGAAGGAACTGCGGGTTTTTTAATGGAAACAAATATTAGTACATTTCATAAAGATGATTCTGTTGAGAATGTACTGACAATAATACGAAAGATTGGTAACCGAAGACTACTCGTTATTTATATAGTTGATGATGAGGACAAGTTAGTGGGAAAAATACCAATACAATATCTTGTTATCTCACATCCAGAAAAAAGATTAAATGAGATAAAGGACAAAGCGCCTTCCATAAATGCAATGGCAACAAGGGAAGAGGTGCTTGCAGCAATAGAAAAAGAAAGCTTATTACAAATACCCGTAACAGATATCAACAATCACCTACTTGGTGTCATACGAAATGATGCCTTACTATCTGCATCAAAAGAAGAAATTACAGAAAACTTACAAGCCATGTTTGGTGCAGGTCGTGAAGAACATGCTTTGTCAAAAGCCTCATTTGCCGTTCGTAAACGATTGCCCTGGTTGCAGATTAATTTAGCAACTGCGTTTTTGGCATCCTTTGTGGTCGGTCTTTTTGAAGAAACGATAGCAACAATTACGATTTTGGCAATTTTCCTGCCGGTTGTTGCCGGTCAATCTGGAAATACAGGTTCACAAGCCCTGGCAGTTACCATTCGTGGTCTGGCATTAAAAGAAATACGAATTTCACAATGGTTTAAGGTAGCCCGAAAGGAAATTATGGTTGGATTTATAAATGGTGTTGCGGTAGCCATTACAACAGGCACCATTGTTTTTTTCTGGTCTGGCTCGGCAGGAATAGCCATTGTGATCGGTATTTCTATGGTGATTTCTATGATTATCGCAGGTTTTGCAGGGGCTATTATCCCAATTGGTCTCAAGGCTATCGGTCAAGACCCAGCAACATCATCTTCCATAATCTTGACCACCGTAACTGATATTTGTGGGTTTTTGAGTTTTCTGGGATTGGCATCAGCATTGTCTGCTGCTTTGGGGATTATTTAGTTCAAACCAGTAGAAATTTATGGCTGAGCCAGTTTACATTAATAGCGAATTTATTGAAGCGAATACCAATTTTGTAGACTTAATTGATGCGTTAAGAAAGGGGTTTTCAAGTAACAATATGATAACCCCTTTACGTCATCATCATCATTTTCCAAATGATGAAATGGGAGCAGATTCCACCATGTTGTTGATGCCAAGCTGGCAAAATGGTGAAGATGCCGGCGTAAAGATAGTCACCGTAAGTCCAAATAATTTTAAGTTAAACTTACCTTCTATACAAGGGAGTTACCTTTATTTGAATGCAGTTAATGGCGTTGTGAAAGCTATCTTTGATGCCAAAAGTTTAACCAATAAACGTACCGCTGCGGCTTCTGCATTGGCTTCCAGCTTTTTATCCAATAAAGCAAGCAAAACGTTACTAATGGTTGGGACAGGGGCCTTGAGTACAGAACTTATCAAGGCACATTGTACTGTCCGAAGTATTGAAAAGGTTTACGTCTGGGGAAGAAATACGGCAAAAGCAGAAAAGGTGAAATTGCTATTGCAAAATGAAGCATTTGATGTTGAAGTTGCAGAAAGCCTGGAAAATACAGTTCCAAAAGCAGATATCATCAGTACCGCAACGCTTAGTGAAAATGCTTTGATAAAGGGCCATTGGTTAAAAGCAGGGCAACATATTGATTTGGTGGGTTCCTTCAAACCAAATATGCGAGAAGCGGATGATACAACGATGAAGAGAGCAAAACTTTTTGCCGATGTAAAAGCAATGGCCATAAAAGAAAGTGGCGACTTCAGCATTCCAATTGAAAATGGAACCATTACCGAAAATGATATAATCGGAGACCTTTTTGACTTATGTCAAAACAAGATACAACTGAAGGCGAATGCCAAAAATATCACTTTATTTAAGTCAGTGGGACATGCCATGGAGGACTTAATTGCCGCTCGTTACTATTTTAAAAAATGGGAAAATGTCAACAGTTTATAGCCGAATTTTAAGCAATACAAAAGTTGAAATACCAGAAGGTTGGCTCGCAATAAAGACCATCGATATGCATACCGGTGGAGAACCCTTGCGAGTCATACTTGATGGCTTTCCTGAGTTGGAAGGTGATAACGTCTTGGCAAAAAGAAGGTTTTGTAAAGAGAACTACGACCATTTGCGTACTGCTTTGATGTTTGAACCACGAGGACATGCAGATATGTATGGTTGTATTTTAACGCCTCCCAATGATGATCAGGCAGATTTCGGCATTATTTTTTTGCACAACGAAGGCTACAGCACCATGTGCGGTCATGCCATGATTGCCATTGCCACTTTAGCGGTTCGTATGCAATGGCTTGTTGTAAAAGAGGGCGAAAACATTTTAAAAATTGATGCCCCTTGTGGCAGGATTCATGCTTATGTAGATATTGAGAACCAGCGCATTGCTGGTGTGAGATTCAGGTGTGTAGAAAGTTTTGTAGTGGGTTTAGATAGAAAGGTAAAGGTTGACGAATTGGGCGAAGTGACTTACGATTTGGCTTATGGTGGGGCATTTTATGCTTTTGTAGACTTGAGCAAAAACAATTTAAACTTAAGCCTGGAGACTAAAAATTATGCTGCGATCATTCAAAAAGCAATGCAAATAAAGCGTGCAGTCATGCAAACAGATAACGAAATCTTGCACCCTTTTGAAGCAGATCTGAGCTTTTTATATGGCACTATTTTTATTGATCCGACCAAAACTGCCAATGCCGATAATAAAAATGTTTGTGTATTTGCCGAAGGCGAAGTAGATCGTTGCCCCACCGGTTCGGGTGTTTCCGGTAGAATGGCCATTCATTATAAAAGAAATGAGTTGGCTTTAGGCCAACCGATGAAAATTGAAAGTATTACCGGTTCTGTTTTTGAAGGAAAAGTAGTCAAAGCGACCACTTTTGGAAAGTACGATGCGGTAATACCAGAAGTAAAAGGGAGTGCCTTTATCACTGGAGAACATACCTTTATCATCAATCCGGCCGATGATATGAAAAATGGTTTCTTTTTGAGGTGAGTATCTTAGTCGGCATTTTTTACAGGGGCTTATGTTATCAGCAATAAAATGAAAAGGTTGATAGAAACGGAAAGATTGATGTTGAGGGACATTACGCTGGATGACAAAGCCGACATGTTTCAGTTGCATTCTAATGTTGACGTGCAAAAGTATACGGGAGAACGGAGGTGAAGATGTTGTCTGGTATTGGTGTGATAGAAGTACCTCCATCGAGTAAGGAAGTTAGGCTGTAAAAATCACAATATCCCCCAATCTGTCGCTTTTTTGATCATGCCAACAAAATTTTTAATGAGCCTTTTTTGCATGGGCTAACATTGGGTGCAACGAAAGAAAAAGTCAAAAAATGGAAGTAGAAAAAATCTTAAATCTAATAAGTCGTGGCAGAACTGATTTCATTATTGAGTTGATGAAAAAGCCTGATTGGCTTGAAGTGCTAAATCAAGGACGAATAAAACCCTTACAGTGGTTGGTTTATTATAACGATACAACCGGATTGCGGGCAGTCATTGAAAATAGTGGTGACCTGGCAAGCATAGACCTTAACGCCGAATTAGGAAATGCGGCTTTTTTTGGACACTGGAAGGTGTGTGACTTTTTAATCAAAAACGGTGCTGATGTAAATGCTCTGGTTGACAAGACAAATGAAACGCCACTGCACAATGCTTTAGCAAAAGCAGGACGTCCATACTATTTTTATGTGGTGAAATTATTAGTTGAAAATGGTGCAAATGTAAATGCTGTTACAGTACCCAATGTAGAGACTGGAGCTTTTATGCGGGATGTTAGAACAAAAGGTGAAACACCGCTTCATCGGGCAGCTGCCTACGCCGATGAACAAACAATCAAGTATTTAATTGACAACGGAGCAAGCAAAGAAACAAAAGACGCCTATGGGAATTCACCTTTGAGTTGGGCGAGTGAGCATTTACGACCAGGAAGGATTTTGGCACTATTAGCCTACGGTGAGCATCACATTGGGGAAGGACATAAGGTGAAAAACATCAGCGACCATGGATTAAATTGGGGAAATGGTATGGATTGGAATTTATTGGGTGATTATCTGCCCGAGAATTGAATAAAAATAAATCGAAGATATGCCAAGTTACATAGATGGATTTGTTTTTCCCGTTCCACAAATTCACTTAGACGAATACAAGGGTGTGGCTGAAAAAGTAGCTGATATCTGGAAAGAATATGGTGCACTGGCTTACTTTGAGTATGTCGGAGAGGATTTGAAATTGGAAGGTACACGCTCTTTCATTGAAGTAGTGGATTTGCAAGAAGATGAAGTCATTGTATTTGGATGGGTTTTGTTTCCTTCAAAAGAAACGCGTGATTTAGCAAACCAACAAGTTCCCAACGACTCGAGAATGATTGAATTAGTTACGCCATTGACCAATGCCAATAGATTGATTTTTGATGCCACTCGCATGGTTTACGGAGGGTTTCAGCCTCTTGTTCAAACGACTTAGGTCGGGAAGCTGGGTAGACTACAATTCATTACCTTTGCGCCTTCATGAATAAATACTTTAGGTCGATCATTTTGCAGACAACCGGAGCGACTTCTTTCATTGAGAAAGAGGTGATCCAGGAATTGTGGAGCGGCTACGGAAAAATCATACGAATCGAATTATCGAATGCCGCTGTTGAAAGCGTAGTGGTGAAGCACGTTGAGTTGCCCACTACCAGAAATCATCCCCGGGGATGGAATACGGATATCGGCCATCAACGAAAGGTGAAGTCGTATCAGGTAGAAATGACCTGGTATGAGCGATACAGCAAAAGGAGTGCTGCCCGCTTGCCACAATGTTTGGCCATAGCAACTCAGGGGGATGAAGTGCTGATGGTACTGGAAGATCTGAATCCGGCGGGTTATCCGTTACGTAAGCAAAGGGTTACCTGGGAAGAAATAGCTTCCTGTCTGGCCTGGCTGGCAAAATTTCACGCCAGTTATCTGGGAAAGGCTCCCGATGGGCTTTGGGAAACAGGTACCTACTGGCATTTGCAGACCAGGCCTCAGGAATTGGCTGTCCTGGCTGATCAAAAGCTGAAAGAGGCTGCCTCTGCTATCGATGCAAAACTGAACAGTTGTGCGTACAAAACGTTTGTGCACGGGGATGCGAAGCTGGCAAATTTTTGTTTTGCACAAGACGGAAGCGTAGCCGGTCTGGATTTTCAATATGTGGGTGGTGGCTGCGGCATGAAAGATGTGGCATACTTTATCGGAAGTTGTCTGGATGAGGCCGCCTGCGAACGGTTGGAAACACAAATTCTGGATACCTATTTCGAGTATTTACAAGCTGAATTGGAGGAAAGCAATGAAGCCCTGGAAAAGGAATGGCGAACCTTATATCGAGTGGCCTGGGCGGACTTTCATCGCTTCCTGAAAGGCTGGAGTCCCGGGCACTGGAAGATTAACGATTATAGTGAACGCGTGACCGCAGAAGTGATTAAAAGTTTGTAGGATGGATTTGGTACAACTTGGCAACAGAGCAATCAACGCAGCGCTTTCCGCAGGAAAAATCATCCAGCAGAAGATGCATGATGACGTTTTGGTAGAGAAAAAGCAGGCCGGAGTCAGCTATGCCGCACAAGTGGTCACGGCGGTAGACAGGGCCTGTGAAAAAGCCATACTTGCCCAGTTGCATCCCACCTGTGATCAATTTGGTTTGGGACTTTTGTCAGAAGAAACCGAAGATGATGGTAGTCGATTTGAAGCCGATTATTTTTGGTGCATTGACCCGATGGACGGAACCCTGGCTTTTATCAACAAACGGCCGGGCTTTTCAGTATCCATTGCCTTAATTGCAAAAGACGGGACGCCCTGTATTGGTGTTGTTTTTGATCCAAGTACTGACACATTGTACCATGCGATCAAAGGAGCGGGAGCCTACAAGGATAATAGTCGCTGGGAAATAAGGCAGGACAATCAGCATTTGACCTACGTCACGGATCGAAAGTTGGAGGGTACGCCTCATAAAGACAAAATTGAAAAATTGCTGAAGGAAAAGGTAGCGCAATTTGGCTTGAAGGGGATTCAAGAAATTGACGGGGCGGGAGCCGTATTAAATGGCATCCGGGTGCTGGAAAATGGCCCGGCATGTATGGTAAAGCTGCCAAAAAAGCAAAAGGGCGGGGGAAGTATCTGGGATTTTGCTGCTACAGCATGTATTTTTCAGGAATTAGAATTGCCCGCAACAAATTATGAGGGAGGAAGATTAGACCTGAACAGAAAGGATAGTACCTTTATGAATGATCAGGGCGTCTTTTACGCTAATTTCCCCAACAATACGTTGTTTTAAGGAAGAAAGTAGACTCACAAAGTGCCATCCTATTAAATCGGTCAAACCCAAATCTAACTTATGAAAAACATCTATTCACTTCTGGTATTACTCCTGATCTTTACTCCTTCTTTTAGTCAAAGTTTGAGTGAAAGGCTCTGGGATAGGGTAGACCGTTGTCATTCGAATTTTGAGGATATGGATGACGATGGCGAGCTTGATTTTGACAAAATTGATGACTCGAAGAATGGATATTTGATGGTATCCGGCGGTTGGCCTACTTGTGGTTGTTCCTGTTCTTCAACGGTAGGTGCATTCAAGAATTCACCCGGAGAATATGTCTTTGTTCAAAAAGAAACATATCTATGTTCCTGGGAGAAAAAAATATCATCCAATCGACCCTTGGATGAAATATTGCCTGCGGATTTTGGCATCACCACCTTTGGTGTTAATAAGAAATATGCGGCTACGGAATATGCCTCCTTCTTTCTGGATGTTGAAATACCTCAATACGGTACCGAAACGGTTGTTAACCTCCAATTGATTCCACTGGGCATTTTGGTGGAAAGTAAAAACCCAATTGTCTATGCTTACTCCGAGAGCAAACCGGATGAGGAAGGTGGGGCTTCCCAGGCTGTTTTTCTAAATAAAATAAAAGAATTAGTCTCCGATTTAAAATCGGATAAAACCTTGCAACTCCTTCTGGAAAAAGACTTTGAGCAAATCACGGAGGAGGACAGAAAACGAATTGATAAAATTGTCGGCACTGGAAATTGGGACGATTTTGAATCAATAGATGAGCTTTCTGATCGATTGAAGCTGTTAAAAAGAACCTATGATATCTGGAACAGCCTGGAATACCGGTCATTAATCCTAGGCTGGGACAAAGCGGAATCAAGATTTTACATTAAGAAAAAGGTTGGCTCATCAGGAAAAATGTCTTTTAAGCAATTTTTAATCGAATCTGAATATTGGTTACCGATGTGCTAGAAGATGAAACACCTTTTTTTTAAAAAAACATAGACGAGGAAGTATAATGATGCAACTGCGTACATCTATGAAAGCAACACTGCTATTGGCCTGCACGCTAATTTGTTACACTAATTACGCGCAAAATGAATCCTTTACCATGACGCCCATTGGGCCAAATTTTTTATTGAACAAGCCCTGGGATTTGCACTATGGTCCTGAAGGATACCTTTGGGTCACAGAAAGAGAAAACGGTATTGTGGTTCGGATCAACCCGGCAACTGCCGAGCGTGATGAATTGGTAAACATCCCCGACCTACATTCTTCAGCTGGGCAGGATGGCTTGCTGGGCATGGCGCTGCACGATGGTATTTTGGGAGATCATCCTTATGTTTACCTGTCTTATACACATCTTGTGCAAGGGCAAAGAACACAGAAACTGGTGCGTTATACCTATCAGGTGGATGGCAGTGATGGATCGCTGACGTCTCCGATAACCATTATTGACAACCTCCCCGCCAGTAATGACCACAATTCGGGAAGGCTGATCTTTGGTCCGGATCAGAAACTTTATTACACCATTGGCGATCAGGGAGGTAACCAGGGAAGTGGCAATTATTGTAATCCCATTCTTTCTCAGGTCTTGCCAACCCAAGCAGAAATAGATCAGCAGGATTGGCGTCACTATCCCGGTAAAATCCTTAGGCTCAACACCGATGGCTCCATTCCCGATGATAATCCGGTGCTGGATGGTGTGCAAAGCCACATCTTCTCCTATGGTCACCGCAATGCGCAAGGCATTGTTTTTGGCAGCAACGGTTTGCTCTATGCCGACGAACACGGGCCAAATACGGATGATGAAGTCAATATCATCTACTCCGGCAAAAATTATGGCTGGCCCAATGTTGCAGGCTACCAGGACGACCAGGCATATGACTATTGCAACTGGTCTTCTGCCCCCGATTGTGAAGACCTGAGTTTTTCAGCCACCTCCTGTCATTCATCTATCGTTTTGCTGGAAGAGAGTTCTTTTTCCGCTACAAATTTTCAGGAACCGCTTTTGTCTATGTTCAACGTTCCGGATGACTATGATTACAATGATCCTGCCTGTAGCAGCACCTGGATGTGCCGCCCCAACGTAGCCCCTTCGAGTATTGAAATCTATGAAAGTGATGCCATTCCGGGATGGAAAAACTCCTTGCTGGTCTCCAGTCTGAAAAGGGGCAGAATTTACCGCCTGCAGCTTGATGAAAACGGCTCAGCCGTTGTTGGAGACACCACACAAGCCTTTTATACCACGAACCGTTATCGGGATATTGTGGCTGATCCGGATGGAAAATCGTTCTATATTATTACTGATGAGTCCGGTAACACTTCTGATGCATCGGGATATAATCTCGCGACCAATCTTCAAAACCCGGGAACCATATTGAAGTTTACACTCAATGAGTCTACCGCAGTCACAAACCCGGCCTCTGAAGACGCTTTCCAGGTATGGCCCAATCCGGCATCTGGATACATTTACATAAAATTGATAGGGCAAATGGATCAGGCCGAAGCCCAATTGATTCATACAAACGGGACGATCGTGAGGAAGCAGAGTACATTGCAATTTGGCGTAAATGAATTAGACGTCGAAAACCTTACCCCTGGTATTTATTTTGTACGATTGTCATCGAAAGACCGATCCTGGCAGAAACGGATTATTATTCAATAATTGGAAAGTTCTCATTTTATATTTCTTGATGACCTTCTGAATGCTAACGGTCGTGATCCTAAGTCAAAAGACTGAAGGCGGGTGGCCAGGCCAAATCCGTGAATCAATCCAAACAGAAAAACCATGAATAAGAGATTCGGCGATTGGGTCTTGAAGTATCTTTGAAAACCGTCCAGGTTTTCAAACCCTTTGTACAGCACACTAAGGGCTATGACCGCGTCCACTAAATGTTCGTTTGCCGTGATCCCCAAATAAGAAGCGCCCAATAAGGTAATGATATGCCCAATGGTGAAGACGGTGATGAACCGGATAATTTCTCGAAAACCACTCAGGTAAAAGATGACCCCGGCCAGGAAAAGCAGGTGATCATAACCGGTAACCATGTGCTTGGCGCCCACATAGATGTAGGACCACAAATCACCGTTGTTCAATATTTCCTGATCGGCATCGGTGACATCATGTGCAAATAAACAAGCGGGTAATAAAATTAGGATGGGTAGGAGTAGGAAGGAAAGAATAGGGTTTTTCATTAAGTACTTTATTTATCATATACGTAAACTACATCAGGTGCGGATTATTATTCGTATCGAACTTGTTTCGATCCTGATCAAATCACAGGAATGATCTTGTGAATGTAACAGTAAATCAGACTCTTCAATGAGTAATGTCATTGGTGAAGCGGTGGTAGCGGACTATTTTGAGGTAATCACAACAACCTCCAACCAATGAAAGTAATAAATCTATCCGGTGAAGAAACATATTCACCGAATGCTTGAAAAGTATATTTTGCGTTCGATCAGTTGATTTACGATTGTGGAGAAGTTTTGTATTTTTAGTGGATGGGTTTTACCATGGTAATGCATTGCCACCAAAAAATAAAATATGAAAACGTTCCTCCCTCTACTATGTTTATTTTACTTCATTTCTGCAAATACACAAGCACAAACGCCAGAAAATGTAAACCCCAAAAATGCCGAGCTGCCTTCGGCTTCCCTGGAAGAGGCCGGTTTTAACAAAGATTCTATTAATAACCTTTTAAATGCTATTGCTCATACTCCTCACCGAGACTTCCGAGGGCTGGTTGTGATCAAGGACAATCACATTATCATCGAAGAATACTACAATACCTTTTGGAGGAATACCATCCATGACATCCGCTCAGCGGGAAAAAGTATCACGGCTTTGCTTTTGGGAGTGGCCATCAAAGAGGAACTGATTAAGGATCTGGATCAGAATGTATATTCCCTTTTCTCCGAAAGGAAGAATCCTTCCCTTAATGAGGATTTTAAAAAAATCAGGCTCAGGCACCTACTGGATATGTGCTCCGGACTGGATGCGGATACGGACGATCCACAAACGGTTGGACAGGCTGGCAATTGGATGGATATGACTGATTGGAAAGAATACTTACTTAGTGTTCCGGTGACATCTCCGCCCGGTAAAAAATGGGTGTACGCCGATATTAATGCCGTGTTGATTGGCCTGGCTATTGAAGAGGCATCGGGAATGAGCCTGAGAGATTATGCCCAGAAGAAAATATTTACCCCTCTGGGAATCGAGCAGATGTATTGGTATACCAACGCTGCCAACCAGACCGGAGGTGCCGGTAATTTGTACCTGTCCACCCTGGATTTTGCCAAGCTGGGGCTACTTGTGGTCAATGAAGGAAATTGGAACGGCACGCAATTCATTGATGCCGATTATATCAAAGAACTGGTGGACCACAAGAAGTTTGATCTGACCCCATTTGCAGATGCCTACGGAATGCTGTGGTATAAATCCACCAAAACGATTCGAGGGAAAAAACAGGATTATCTATTTGCTTCCGGAAACGGGGGCAATCATTTGATCGTGGTGCCAGACGAAGAGCTGGTTGTTGCCCTTACCTCAAGTGCTTATGGCCCGGGATATGGGCAGGGAAGGTCGCTTACTATTTTGAGTAGACTACTTGCGGCGCTGGAGTAAAAGTATCGGCTTTGAGCAAAGCGATTGGGATATAAAAAACGGATCAATAATGTTTGGAAAAGTTGAATAATACAGAACCAAAAAATAAATCAAATGGAACTGGATAGCAAGCTTGTAGGAATCGCGGTTACGGGAGCCATTTCACTGATCACTGCCGTCCTTGGATTCTACTTTGGACAGCAGAAGATCCTGATGGAATATAATAAAGATGTAAGTATTGAAATATGGAGGGTTAGAAATACTCAATATAAAGAGCTTCTGAAAATTATGGGTGTTTTACCTAAATGGCCAAGTAAAAAAGGTGAAGTAACCTACCAGGACCTTCTTGATACATCAGAGAAGCTCAAAAAGTGGTATTTTGGAGGGGGAGGATTATACCTAACCCTCGAAAGCAGAGATATCTATTTTGATATTCAGGAACTAATAACGCAAATCGTAAAGGAACAGGTCGATAGAAATAATAGCTTAGAAGAATTCATTACCTATAGCACTAAACACCACGACGAAATAAAAGAAGATGATAAAAAAGAATACGAAAAAATAAGGGGACTTATGAGCAGCCTCAGAACGGAGCTGACCAATGATCTTCTATCTAGAAAGAGGGATCATTTTAATCCTCAGAATGATCAGGAGTAAGTAGACACCTAAACGAACTGGAAGTTCAAAAGATAGATAATGCAGGTTTCAGGACAACTATTCTTCGATATCGGAGCCATCTATTGGGCCATACTTTTCTTAAGCGTATTCTTTGGTTCCTTGAGGAATAACGTAATTCTCACCATCCATTTTGTGATCAGTAGTGTGATGCTGTATTATGGCATAAAGTATTTGCCATTAAACCTGCCTTGTGAAGGCAATGAAAATGGTGCAGGATTTCTTTTTGGCCCGATAGTCTTTGTGGCCAGTTATACGGCGCTTAGATTTACCTACAAAAAGATATTCAATGTTGAACCGGATATGGAGGCTTATTCGGGGTACTCAAGCCGTGATAAAAGAGGGTTGAATTTTATGGATTATTTGACATTCTTCATTCCATTCATGCTTAGCGCTATCGTTAATTTAGTGCTGGCAAATTATCAGTGGTGAAATTTTGTACTTTTAAGGGCACACTAAAAACGATGAAATGAATCGAAGAAACTTTCTCAAGAGGACAGGAACACTGAGCAGCATGGCCATCTTACCCATGTCGATTTTCCAGTCGGATAAGAAACCTAAATATAAGCTAGGATATCAGCTGTATTCCATTCGGGATGAAATGGCCAAGGATCCGATTGCCACCCTAAAAGCGCTTAAAGCCATGGGGTATCAGGACTTTGAACTCTATGGCTATGACGATGAGCACGACAAGTATTACGGTTTTAAAGCCTCGGAATTCAAGAAAATCCTGGATGACCTGGAGTTGTCCGTAACCAGCGGACACTATGGCTTTTCCCCTTATTTAGACAAGTCAGATGAGGAGTTATTAGGCTACGTAGATCGCTGTATCAGCGGTGCAAAAAAACTGGACAGTAAATACATCACCTGGCCGTGGCTCGCTCCGGAACAAAGAAACATGGATACCTTCAAGTTACTGTCTGGCAAGTTGAATCTCATCGGCGAGCGCATACAAAAAGCCGGTCTGGGCTTTGCTTACCACAATCACGGCTATGAATTTGAAGACCATGATGGGGAAATTGGTTATGACATCATTGTTAACGAAACGGACCCCGAATTGGTGAAGTTGCAAATAGATATGTACTGGGTGATGCATTCCTCCAATACTACTCCTGCGAAATTAATTGAGGCTCAGCCAGGAAGATATGTCATGTGGCACATCAAGGATATGGATAAGGTGACCAGAGATTATACCGAATTGGGCAATGGTTCAATTGATTACCTGGAAATACTGCCCGATCCGAAAAAATCGGGGCTTGATTTCTACTACATAGAACAAGGGGGAAATTATGCCACCAATTCAATGACCAGTGCGGCCGATAGTGCGAAGTATTTTAAAGCTCATCTGCAGAAATTTTTATGATTGAGAAAAAAACTACCAAATAAAACACAGTATGATACCCAAACACCTCTTACTCATCACATTCCTCCTCGCCTCCGTTTCGCTGATCGCGCAAACCTATGTCACTAATGTAACGGTGGTAGATGTAGAAAAACAACAAATGATCCCCAATCAAACGGTGGTGATTAATGATGATTTGATTACGGACATTCAGGAAAGTAACAAAATTAAGGTCCCCAAAGAGGCGACAGTCATCGATGGCACGGGCAAATACCTGTTGCCGGGGATGACGGATGCCCATATCCATTTTTTTCAAAATGGCGGCTTGTACACCCGCCCGGACGCGATTGATTTGCGTAAGCTTCGACCGTATGATCAGGAGATTAATTACTCCTTGGAAAATATGGAGAAGGTGTTGCTACGCTATCTACAAAACGGCATTACCAATGTGATTGACGTGGGGTCTACGGTTCACTTTTTGAATCAAAGGAAACGTTTTGCAGAAAGAGCCGAGGTGCCGTCCATTAACATGACCGGTCCTTTGTTAACGACGTACGAACCGGCGGTGTATCAGGGGCTAGGGGAGGATGAACCGTTTAGTCTGGTCAAGACGGTAGAGGAGGGCATCAAGATGGTCCAGGAGCAGTTGCCGTTTCAACCCGACTTTATCAAGATCTGGTATATTGTGGGGGCCGATGGGCTGTCAGTGGAAGCAAGCGCGCGCAAAAACTTACCCATTGTGAAAGCCGTCATTGAGGAAGCCCATAAAAATGGGTTAAAAGTCGCGGTCCATGCCACTCAACGAATCACAGCGCAACTGGCAGTTGAAAGTGGCTGTGACCTGTTGGTGCACAGTGTGGAAGATGAAATTTTGCAGGATGATTTTGTGCAATTGATGAAGAAAAATAAAACCATACTTTGCCCTACAATGATTGTCCACAGCGGCTATATCAACACCTTTGGCCAAAAACTAGCATTCAGCAACCATGAGCTTCGTACGGCCGATGCCTTTCAGTTGGGTACCTTATTAGACCTTAAACATTTGCCGGATACTTCCCTGATAGATTTATATAAAACCCAGGCCAATTCCACTGCCAGTGTACAGCGGTTACAAAAGGCGGATTCCATCAGAATAGCGAACCTCAAAATCCTGGCGGATGCCGGTGTTTTAATTGCCACTGGAACCGATGCCGGCAATATCGGTACGCTTCACGCCTCGTCTTATTTGGCTGAATTGCAGGCTATGCGTGAAAGTGGCATGAGCAACTGGCAAATTATTGAGGCTTCCACCATCAATGGCGCAAAGGTGCTCGATAAGGAAAATGAATTTGGATCGGTGGCGGTTGGTAAAAAGGCGAATCTGGTGTTGCTGAATGCCAATCCGGTAGAAGACATTGAGCATGTCACAGATATCAATACGGTTGTCAATAACGGCATTACTTTCCAACCCGATGAAATACTAAAAGACACCCCTACAGATCTCGCCCAACGGCAACTAAATGCCTACAACCTCAGAAACATTGAGGCCTTTCTGGAACCTTATCACGAGGATGTTGAAATTTATCTTTATCCTGATAAATTCCAGTATAAAGGAAAAGAAACCATGCGAACTAACTATGCCCAGATGTTTGAAAATACCCCCAATTTACACTGTGAACTAAAGGGCCGAATTGCGCAGGGGAATATTGTCATTGACCAGGAACGCGTTCAATTTGGCAATAGAATTCTGGAGGCGGTGGCGATTTATCATATGGAGGATGGGAAGATCAAAAGAGTCTATTTTATTCAATAAAACTACGGCGATAACTCCTCATCCACCTCCCCAATCTGCTTTAGATATTCAAAGGTGGTTTTTGCCTCTTCTTCATCAACAATGCTGATGGCCACGCCCACGTGAACCAACACGTAGTCGCCGACCTTTACACCGGAGACCATCGACAGGTTGACGTCCTTTTGGATACCGCCAAACGACACCTTGCCGAAGCAGAAGAGGTCGTCCGGTTGATTGTTGATCTCCACTATTTTTCCGGGGATGGCTAGACACATAGGGCTTCTCGGTTTTTCTTCAACCAGGCGTACCATTCGTCCATGCCCTGCCCAGTGGTGGCCGATACCTCGATAAATTCGGTGATGTGGCTCACCCGGCGGGCGTATTCCTTGGCTTTCTCCATATCAAAATCGACATAGGGGAGGAGGTCGATCTTGTTGATGATACACAGATGTGAAGAGTGAAACATATCGGGATATTTGATCGGCTTGTCTTCGCCTTCGGTGACGCTGATGATCACCACGCGTTTCTGCTCTCCCAGGTCAAACATGGCGGGACAAACCAGATTACCCACGTTTTCAATGAATAAGACCGATTGATCTGTCGGCTTCAATTCCTTGACCGCCGAATGGATCATATCTGCTTCCAGATGGCAGCCTTTGCCGGTGTTGATCTGCACCACTTCCGCACCGGTAGCGGCGATGCGCGAGGCATCATTGGAGGTTTGCTGATCCCCTTCAATCACAAAGCAAGAAATGTCTTCCTTCAGATCGTGCAGGGTGCGTTCCAATAGCGCCGTTTTTCCGCTACCCGGAGAGCTCACCAAATTGACGGCAAAGATGCCTTTGGCTTCAAAATAGCCCCGGTTGCGCTCAGCCAGCAGCTGGTTTTTGCCCAGAATATCTTGTTCGACCTGCACAATGGTTTTACCGCCATGGTGATGGCCGTTGGTTTCTTCACCGTGGTGATGGTGGTGATGATGATGCCCATGCTCGTGAGCATGTACTTCGGAGGTGGTTACTTTGGTGATGGTGACTGCATCTTCGGGTTGGCCACAGCCGCAGGTTCCGCACATGATGGTTGAATTTTAGGTCACGATTAATGCTTTTACGCTCAGTTCCTTGCCCTGCAATATTTTGTTAAAATAAGAACCACAGGAAGGGCAAGGGTTATATAAAGCCGGTAGTTCAAAAGTAGTATTGCATTCCAGGCATTGTGCCCGACCGGGAATTTTATCGATCTGACGCTCGGCATTTTGTAGCGCACTGCGTTGTACACCAACCTCCCAGGCAAAGTCCAGTGCCTGCCATTCTACGCCCGCCAATTCGCCAATCTCCAGTTCTATCTTTTCGATTTTTGAGGCCTTTGATCGGCGGAGATGTTCTTCGGCGATTTCAATGATGTTCGTTATGATCGACAACTCATGCATGTAGCAAGAAATTAATTCTAAAAACAAAATAAGTACTTGTGAAGAAGAATTTCGCTGATGAGGGTCACTGTTTTAAGGTGACACTCATCTATATAACACGAGAAGTCTCAAATCAATCAAAAAACAGCCCATCAAACTCCTTCATTCAATGGGCTGCAGAAGTCAGGCCTTACAACGTTCCCCCTTTCTATGGCCTGTATTTGTGTTATGCAAGCTTATTTGACTAAAACCTTGCCCGCTGCCCGGACCACCCGATCTGTATTTCGCAGAACGTACTGGTAAAGTCCGGAATGGGCACTATTCGAAAGGGATACCTCTTTGGCAATATTACCGGAAGGGGCATCGATCAGTGTTTGTTTCACTAGTTGGCCCAACGAGTTGTAAACATCGAGACTCCAAATTTTTGCATCTGGCTTTTCAAAGTTGATCTGAAAATCACCAGATGTAGGATTAGGAAAGACCTTTACGTCAGTCAGAAAGTCAACCGGACCATGAATGGAACTAACCACATTTCTAATGTCATCGGCCATATTCATACCTGTAATCTGACCATTTATTTCGCCCATGATCAGGGCCGAACGCTTGAGTCCCTTGGCGTAAAAAGAGTAGTTGGCGATGGTATCTTTATTGCCCTGTATCAGTCCCAGTGCATCCAGCATGAGCTGTGGTGCCGGCTGTCCGGCCAGGTAGAAACTATCCGTCCGGATGGAGGTGCTTTTGAGCAACAAGGCCTCGATACTCACCGTACCCGTACCGTCAGGGTGGGGGAGGATTAGGGTGCCAGCACCGAGGACGGTATTGTTTTCTACATAATTGTATTTGGAACTGGCAGGCGTGTGGTCCAGACCGAATACAGCTACGGTCATCTGGTAGTTGCCCCAAATGTTGATTTCGGTATCCCATGAATCCTCGTAATTTAGAGGAAACTTCAAATTGTAGACTGGCTCATCATAGACGCTGGTATTACCGAGAAAGGAAATAGTGTCATTGGGCCCACCGGTGATGGTTTGTGCCGGTACGGACAATGCCTGGGTGGCCCTTCCCAGCGTTTTATAGCCATCGTCAGCCAATTCTTCATAGAAGTTGACCCCTTGTGGCACCAGATTCAGCGCGGTACCGGTAGTCATTTCTACCAGATTGGCACTAGGAAAAAGTGGTTCAGAAACGGGGGTTTTGGTGTAGCTGAATGAGCCTGTAATGGCTTGACCACTGAAGTCCCAGACTACATCAGTACCTTCCTCAGGCAACGATACACCATCAGTAGTCAGGTACCAGTTGAGAACAGTGGCACCATCGGTGGTCAGTGTGTAATCAGAGCGCTCAATGGTGATTTGTGCAAAAACTTGTGCAGCGATCAAAGACAAGGACAGGAGTAAAATTGATTTTTTCATAAATGCTTTTTTGAATGATTAAGGATAATTTCGATTTTGGGAGGATGAATGATTTCCAATCCCATCGGTTATGCCCCCTTATGTAGCTCATTCAAAAAGGTTAACGGAAATGGGATTTTTTTTGAAATTGGTTTTAATTCTGAAAAGTTATGAAAAGGAAAGCAGTCATAAACTGGTTGATGGAAGGAGATGTTTCCATTTGATATCAAACCAAAAGAGATCTTTTGGGGGTGGATGATCAGAACCTTCGCAAGAATATTGAGACCTCTGGCTGGGGGCAGGTGTTTCTCTCTTTTCGGCAACCGGATGGACACTGGGGCCAGCGTTTTTATCAACCGAAATGGATTTCTACTCATTATACCTTGCTTGACTTACGTCATTTGAATCTACCGGCGATTGAGGTATTGCTCAGCAAGCGTAACAAACAGGGCACCTGGAATGTAAATGCTCATTATCCGGGCGAAGTACACCTTGAGATGGAAAAGGCAGGCAAGCCCAGTCGTTGGAATACCTTGCGAGCGCTCCGGGTCCTCAAATTTTATAAGGTTCACCTGGATTAAATAAGCAGTGGAGGTAGGGGAATTAAAAGATGATGATCAGGTGAAAAAAATCTTCAAGAAAGCTTGAAAAACCTCTCTTTTTTAATGAACTTTGTAATTCAAAGTACTTTTGATGTTTTTAATTTTAAAAAAGAAAACTCATGATCGCACAAAACAGAAGGCTTTCCCTGATCCTGCTATCCGCAGCAGGTTTATTGTTGATTCCATTTATTGCGATGCAGTTTACCGCCGAGGTGAATTGGTCGCTATTTGATTTTTTAGTAATGGGCACACTTTTATTGGTTACTGGCCTGGGCATTGAGCTGGTATTGAGAAAAGTAAAAACGGTGAAGAACCGGGTGTTCCTTCTATTGGCGGTACTGGCGCTATTTTTGCTCGTTTGGGCGGAGCTGGCGGTTGGTGTGTTTGGTACGCCATTTGCGGGGAGTTAGGACTTGTTAAAATAGCTGTTTGGGCGGTTCTTCGAAACAATGATATGATATCTTGAGGCCATCCGACAGTAAAAAGTAGACCGAAATTCCTTACTTTGCAGGCCATTTTTAACTTTCCTACAGTAGTAACATCAAAGTGGCCAATCAAAAATCCATTGCGGTATTGCCCTTTCACAATATCAGCTCAGATCCGGAAAATGAGTATTTCGCGGATGGAGTAACCGAGGAGTTGATCAACTCACTGGCGCAAATCGAGGGCCTGAAGGTCACTGCCCGAACCTCTTGCTTTGCCTATAAAGGCAAAAAAGCGGACGTGCGGATTATTGGTAATGAACTGGGCGTATCCACCGTTTTGGAAGGCAGCATTCGCAAGGCTGGTAAGCGCCTTCGCATCACAGCTCAGCTAATCCGAACCGACAATGGCTTTCATATTTGGTCGGAAAGCTTCGACCGTGAACTGATCGATATTTTTCAGTTGCAGGATGAAATCAGCTTGCTCATTGCGGAAAAGATCAGGGAAAACTTTGGCCACATTGAAATCAATGATCAATTGGTGGTAGCCAAAACGAATAATATTGAAGCTTACCAACAGTACCTTAAGGGGCGCTTTTATCAGCTCAACTGGAAACTGGATGACTTTGAACGGGCGATTGATTTTTATAAATTGAGCATTAAGCTCGACCCTCAATTTTATCAACCGTATTTTGGCATTGTACAATGCTACGGCATCATGGCGGCCTGGGATGTGATGGACCGACCAAAAGCGCTACAAGAGGCCGATCGTTACCTGAAAAAAGGACTGGTGATACAATCGGAGAGTGCGGAAGGTTATTTTGCGCAGGCAACGCGGGCTTTTTGGGTGCACTGGAAGCCTTTTGAAGCATTGGGATTCCTGGAAAAGGCGCTGGCGATTGCTCCCAATGATACGGAATGCCTGGAGGCCTCGGCCGAGTGTTATACAGCACTCGGGCTGTTTGAGGAAGCCTTGGAGTGTGTTGATAAAGCCTTGGAATTTAATCCTTTGTCGGCCAATCATTGCTATACCAAAGGCAATGTTTATTACCTGCAGGGAGATTTCACTAGAGCTTTGCAATGGATGAACAAAGCGCTGGATATCGATCCAAAATGGGAGCTGGCCATTCAGATTAAAGCTTGTTGCTTTATTTTGAAAAAGAACAAACAATCCCTGATACAATTGATCGAAAATTCTCCTGTCATAAGTAATGCGCCGAGCCTATTGTCAGTATACGAGGCAAGAAATGAACATAGGCAACTAAACCCGTCAGATTTTGATCGGGATCAAAAGGCGTATTTGCCCTGGGATGTGTATGTACCCCTGTATCTCGGCGATGTCGAAGGGGCTTTGATTGCACTGAAACAAGGGGTAGGTGATCACATTGGGCAGTATGTCAATTTTATCAATGATCCGCTGCTAGAGCCACTTAGGGGGAACTCCGTTTATCGACAGCTTTGCGAAAATACCTTTGATCATTTATCAGTCCAGACAGTAGAAACAAAATCCACCTCCGGGAAACAGCCTTTGCTGAATGAGCAGGAAGTACAGGAATATTCGCAAAGCCTGCGTAGGGTGATGGACAAAGATCATCTTTTCTTAAACCCGGAACTGACCCTGCGCCTACTGGCGGAGAACATAGACCTTCATCCCAATAAGCTGTCCTGGCTCATGAATGAAGTCATTGGGCTGAATTTCAGCGAATACGTCAATGGTCTTCGACTGGCAACTTTCCAGACGAAGGCGGGTAAGCCCGAATATGAACACCTGACCATCCTTGGGCTGGCCTATGAATGTGGCTTTAATTCAAAAACCGTTTTTAACGAGTTTTTCAAAAAATCAACGGGACAAACGCCCAGTGCGTGGCTGAAATCAAATCGGTAGTGCAGGATCATTGCGCTGCTTTGCCCTTCCCTTTTTTCGTTCGGATTTTCATTGAGTTCTACTGTAGCTGTCCGGGTTTTTATTCCCGGTCGATTAGTACCTAGTTTTGCGCCAATTTTGTGATGTATTTAAAATTAAAATTTAAAAGCATCATGAAAAAAATAGTATTGGCAGGAGCCACCGGTTATTTAGGAAGTCATTTGGTGAAAACCTTGCAGAAAAAAGAAGAACAATTCGTGGCCATAGCCAGAAAAGAAGAAAAACTAAGGCTGCTAGGGCTGAATGAGGACCAAATCATCAAGGCCGAAGTCACCCAGCCTCGAACCTTAAACGGGCAGTTGCAAGGAGCTGATATCCTAATCTCCACCGTAGGTATCACCCGCCAGAAAGATGGCCTGACCTATATGGATGTGGACTTCCAGGCAAATATCAACTTATTGGCTGAAGCCAAACGGGCGGGCATCAAGAAGTTTGTCTACATTTCTGCTATCAACGGTGACAAGATGAGGCACCTGAAGATCATGGCCGCCAAGGAGAAGTTTGTCGATGAATTAAAAGCTTCCGGGCTGGATTACATCATTGTGCGGCCCAACGGTTTTTTCTCCGACATGAGAGACTTCCTAGACATGGCCCAGGGCGGCAGGGTTTATCTTTTTGGCGATGGTCAGTTTAAACTAAATCCGGTACACGGCACCGATTTGGCGGAAGCCATCCTGGAAAACCTGGATCAACGCAATGTAGATATTGAAATTGGCGGTCCGGATATCCTTACCCAAAATGAGATCGGGCAAATGGCGCTGGAAGCCTGTAATAAACCCGTGAAAATTCTTCATTTCCCGGATTGGATCAGAAAGTTAGCCATTGTGTTGGTCAGAACCTTCACTTCATCCAAAACGTATGGCCCCATCGAGTTCTTCCTGACCATGATGGGACAGGATAATGTGGCGCCACGCTGCGGAACCCATCGTCTGCAAACTTTTTTCGCCAAGGAAGCAGATGTCATCCGCAAGCAGGAAGTGTAGATTTTTGGTAACCCTAGACGACTATGGATAAAAAAATGTGCTTTTTTTACAAATTTTGTAGTCGATTTAACTTAGTGTAAAAACGACAAAAACTTGGTGGAACGGAGAAGTTGCAAAAGAAAAATTAAGCACAACCCATTCTTGCAAAATAACTGATTATAGTCGCGGTTTTTCCCGTTTTAACTAGGTGCACAAGGGCATTTGAGGCCCCATAGAAAACACATAGAAAGATTTTTTTTTTGTTTTCTTGTTTTTAGATTTGGGGCTTCAATTGATCATGATGAAGCAAATATCTCTTTTCTTACTGTGGCTGATTGGTGTCAGTTCTCTCTATGCGGGTGGTGCCCAAATGGAGGCTGCTGATATGCTACAGCGGAATTTTGCCTCATTACTGAGTGATCATGGTTCTTGCCTGCAAAGCACCCCTGACAAGTTCTCCGATTCCATCCTTCTTTTCTTTGATGTTGAGCAGGAAGAGAACATTGAAAATCACGATGTTGATTCCAATCAGGGATCTACCTGCAATCCTGGTTTTTCTTTTTGCCAATTATCAAAAGTAGTCCTAAGGAGCAAAAAGGAGAATCATATTGCTTTCCAATCGGTACCTCGATTTATTTTATTTCAAGTCTTCACTTTATAGGCCGATCGTTCACCTGTTCAGCCCATGCCCGGGAGGTGAACTGATCATATTGCCGCGATGATGGCAGCGCAGTAATATGAGTTTTAATGGGTATTCCATCACGCTGGAATACGAGCCTACCTCTCTAGCTGAATAGTAAATCATTTTTTTTGGCTTTCGCCAATGAAGTTGATCCTCTCTTGACTTTACCAATTGGGTTCTGACCCAACTTTGGCAGCCAGTTCTATGCCATTTTCCGTAAGGGAATGGTTTGGCTAGATGATTGACTCCGGTATTCAGGAAACATTTAAAACAACGATAATATGAATAAGGTAATTGCTATTCTTGGTTTTTTGGTAGTGTTGTCCAGCTGTCACCACGAAGAGGAAAAACACGTCGAGACACTAAAGTTGGAAGTCACCACTCCCTTGCGGAAAGATACCAATGTAATCAGGGAATATGTGTGCCAGGTACACTCCTGTCGCCACATTGAAGTGAGAGCACTGGAGAGAGGTTATCTGCAGGATATCTTTGTCGATGAAGGGCAGGTGATCAATAAGGGCCAGAAGATGTTTAAAGTCATGCCCAATATCTATCAGGCCGATCTTGAAAAATTTAAAGCGGAGACCGATATCGCCCGTATTGAGTATGAAAATACCAAAATGCTGGCGGATAAGCAGGTCGTTTCTCAAAATGAGTTAGCATTGGCGAAAGCCAGATTGGATAAGGCCAATGCGGAGGTTACACTAGCCGAGACCCACCTGGATTTTACCAATATTCGCGCTCCCTTTAGCGGCATTATGGACCACCTGCACGTGCGGGAAGGGAGCTTGCTGGAAGAAGGAGAGTTGCTGACGACCCTGTCGGACAACAGCAAAATGTGGGTATACTTTAACGTGCCGGAGGCGGTCTATCTGGAATACGTTTCCAGTAAGAGTAACCAGAAACCTCAAGCAGTGCGGCTTGAAATGGCCAATGGCCAGATCTTTGATCAACCGGGTGTGATCGAGACTATTGAAGGAGAGTTTAAGAATGAAACCGGAAACATTGAATTTCGGGCTGCGTTTCCTAACCCGGACCGGATACTGCGTCACGGACAAACCGGCAATATCCTGATGAATGTCGCCTATAAGGATGCCTTGATCATTCCACAAAAGGCCACTTTTGAAATTCTGGACAAAAAGTATGTCTATGTAGTGGATCAGGATCATGTGATCCGTCAGCGGGCCATCACCATTGCCGAGGAATTGCCACACGTGTACCTCATTAAGGATGGCATTTCGGAGACCGATAAGGTACTCATTGAGGGCTTGCGCAAAGTGAGAGATGGTGAAAAAATTGAGGTAGGTTTTCAAGAACCAGAGAAAGTGCTTGCGGAGCTGGAGCTCCATGCTGAATAGCATTCCAACTAAAAAGTCGAAAAATGTTTAAGAAATTTATAGAACGACCCGTTCTGGCGATCGTCGTATCTCTGGCCATTATCTTTTTGGGAGGGTTATCGATTAATACACTACCGGTTTCGCAGTTTCCGGAGATCGCTCCTCCCCGGGTAATCATTACGATTGCCTACCCGGGATCTAGTGCCGATGTCCTGGTGAAATCTACGCTGATTCCATTGGAAAGATCCATCAACGGGGTGCAGGGCATGAAATACATCATTTCGGATGCTACTAGTGCCGGTGAAGCGACCATCCAGGTCATTTTTGAATTGGGCACTGACCCCAACCAAGCGGTGGTGAACGTAAAAAACCGAGTGGATCAGGTGATGAACCGATTGCCCGAATTGGTACAACTGGAAGGGGTAGTGGTATCGCGGGTACAGCCGAGTATGTTGATGTATGTCAACCTGTTTAGTACCGACAAGGCTGCCGATGAAAAATTCCTGTACAACTACGCCAATGTCAACATCATTCCGGAAATCAAGCGGATCAATGGTATTTCCAGTGCCCAGATTCTGGGTAGCCGTCAGTACGCCATGCGCATTTGGCTCAAGCCAGACCGGATGCGCGCCTACAAGGTTTCAGCGGAGGAGGTGATGGAAGCCATTGACGAGCAAAGTATCATTGGCCGTCCCGGTCGTTTGGGACGTAGTTCGGGCATTGAGGCCCAGTCAATGGAGTATCTATTGGTCTACCAGGGCCGCTACAATTTGCCTGAACAGTACGAAGATATCATCATCAGAGCTACTCCTGAAGGCGACTTGTTAAAACTCAAGGATATTGCCACGGTAGAGTTGGGAAGTGAGTTTTTTGATATCTATTCCAATAAGGATGGATTACCCTCAGCAGCTATCGTTTTGAAGCAAAATTACGGCAGTAATGCCACCGATGTAATCGCCCAGGTGAAGGACAAGATGAAGGAACTCCAGGACGCTTTTCCTCCGGGTATGCAGTACGACATCAGTTATGACGTATCTACCTTTCTGGATGCTTCTATTGAAAAGGTATTGCATACATTGGGTGAGGCCTTTGTGTTGGTGGCGCTGGTGGTATTCATCTTCCTCGGCGACTGGCGATCAACCTTGATTCCAACCCTGGCCGTTCCTGTATCTCTGATCGGTTCTTTCATCTTCATGCAGATGTTTGGCATTACCATCAACCTGATCACGCTTTTTGCCTTGGTATTGTCGATTGGTATCGTGGTAGACAACGCGATTGTGGTGGTGGAAGCGGTTCACGCCAAAATGGAAGAGGACGAAAAGATAACGCCGTATCGGGCTACCCAGAAGGTACTCGGCGAGATCGGTGGAGCTATTGTGGCCATCACATTGGTGATGACGGCGGTATTCATTCCCGTGGGCTTCATGAGTGGTCCGGTAGGCATCTTTTACCGCCAGTTTTCTATCACCATGGCGGCTTCCATTGTGCTATCGGGGGTAGTGGCGCTGACGCTTACACCAGTTTTGTGCGCCATGATTTTGAAAAATAATCATAACAAACCCAAAAGAAAAACGCCCATCAGCTATTTCATTGACGGTTTTAACCGGTTGTTTGAACGGCTAACGGGAACTTATACAAATGTCCTGAATGCCATAGTTACCCGCCGGTTTGTGACCGTGCTTTCGCTGGTTGCTTTTGCGGCGGGTACTTTTTTTGTGAATAATAATCTCCCCGCAGGTTTTATTCCGAGTGAAGATCAGGGCATGATCTATGCGATCATTCAAACCCCTCCGGGTACCACGCTGGAAGCTACTAACAAAGTTTCCCGTGAGCTACAGCGCATTGCAGAAGAGATCGACGGCATTCAGTCGGTTTCCTCATTGGCGGGTTACGAGATTCTCACCGAAGGTCGTGGTTCCAATGCCGGTACCTGTTTGATCAACCTGAAAAGCTGGTCGGAACGGGAGCATTCGGTACACGAAATTATCGAGGAACTGGAAGAAAAAACCAGGGACTTTGGGGCGGTGATTGAATACTTCGAACCACCTGCCGTACCCGGCTACGGTGCTGCCGGTGGTCTGGCACTACGCTTGCTGGACAAAAATAACGGTACTGATTACCACGAGTTTGATCGAATCAATCAGGACTTCATGGATGTGCTCAAGGAACGCAAGGAATTGACGGGGTTGTTTACCTTCTATGCGGCCAACTATCCACAATTTGAGCTGGAGATCGACAACAAACTGGCCATGCAAAAAGGAGTCTCCATCGGCAAAGCCATGGAAAACCTCAACATCCTGATTGGTAGCACCTACGAACAGGGATTTATTCGCTTCAATAACTTCTTCAAAGTGTATACCCAGGCGGATCCCCGATATCGGAGATATCCCACGGACATTCTCGATTATTACGTCAAGAATGAAGAGGGCGAAATGGTGCCTTACTCGGCATTTATGAAGCTGATTAAAAAGCAGGGACCCAACGAGATTACCCGTTATAACCTCTACAATTCCGCGGCCATTCGGGGGGTGCCAGCACCAGGGTTTACGACCGGTGATGCCATCAAAGCGGTACAGGAGGTGGCTGCAAAAAACCTACCCAGAGGTTACGATATTGCCTGGGAGGGACTCTCCTTTGACGAGGCCCGACGAGGGAATGAGGCGGTGGTTATCTTCCTGATTGTATTGGTCTTTGTATACATGGTGCTCGCCGCTCAGTATGAAAGCTTCATTCTGCCTTTAGCAGTGATTTTGTCTTTGCCGGCCGGGGTATTTGGTTCCTTCTTCCTGCTCAAGATGTTTGGCCTGTCCAACGATATCTATGCCCAGGTGGGACTCGTGATGCTGGTTGGTTTGTTGGGTAAAAACGCCGTATTGATCGTGGAATACGCGGTACAAAAGCACCAGCAGGGCATGTCGGTAAGAGATGCCGCAGTGGAAGGAGCTCGGGTACGTTTTCGCCCCATTTTGATGACCTCTTTTGCCTTTATTGCTGGATTGATTCCGTTGGTGATTGCTACCGGAGCTGGAGCAATCGGTAACCGGACCATCGGTACTTCCTCCTTGGGAGGAATGCTCTTTGGTACCATCTTCGGGGTGATCATGATTCCGGGATTGTACTACATCTTTGGCAAGATGGCCGAAGGCAGAAAACTCATCAAAGGCGAGCATTTTGATCCATTAACTGAAGACTATAATTATAACTATGGAGATGAAAATGAATAAATATTTTCAGTTGTTGGCGATAGGAGGGTTGATATTCATTCTTCATTCCTGTGCCATCCCTGAAATCACACAGAAGCAGGTAGATATCGGTCTTCCGAAAAATTACGTCCAGAGTCAGTCGGACGCCGTGGTGACCAATGATGTGCAGAATTCGATCAGCGTTAATTGGAAGGAATTCTTTGAAGATCCCTACCTGACAGCACTCATTGATAGTGCTTTGATCAACAATAAGGAAATCAATATCCTGTTGCAAAAGATCAGCATTGCCAGCAATGAAATCCAGGCCCGAAAAGGGGAATACAAGCCATTTTTAAACGCCGGTGTTGGTGCCGAAGTGGAAAAGGTGGGTGCGTATACCCGCAATGGTGCCGTGGAGGAAAATCTGGAGATTGAAGAGGGAAAAGCCTTTCCGGAATTGTTGAGTAATATCCAGCTGGGGCTGTACGCTTCATGGGAACTCGACGTTTGGAAAAAGCTGAGAAATGCACAGCAGGTAGCGGTTCTGGAGTACATGGCCACGCTGGAAGGAAGGAATTTTCTGGTGACCAATCTGGTGGCGGAAATTGCCAATTCCTACTTCGAATTATTGGCTCTGGATAATCAGTTGGCCAATCTGGAACAGAACATCCAGATTCAACAGGATGCGCTGGAAGTGGTTAAATTGTTACAGCAAGCTGCTCGTGCCAATTCGTTGGCTATCAAGCGTTTTGAGGCAGAAGTTCAGAAAAATCAGAGTGAAATTTACAACCTTAAGCAACAAATTGTGGAAACCGAAAACCGGATCAACTTTCTGGTCGGTCGGGGGCCACAGCCGGTGCCCAGAAATTCGGATAACTTTATCGATCTGATGCCGAAGATGGTGCAGAGTGGCATTCCTTCGCAGCTATTGGAAAACCGTCCGGATATTCGGCAGGCGGAGTTGGAGCTAAAGGCGGCGGCCTTGAATATTGAGGTGGCTAAGGCCAACTTTTATCCCTCCTTCGGCATTAAAGCCGGTTTGGGATATCAGGCTTTTAATCCAAAATATTTGCTGAGTACGCCGAAGTCGCTACTGTTTTCACTAGCCGGTGATGCTATGGCCCCACTGGTCAATCGAAATGCCATTGAGGCGGAATACCAAACGGCCAATGCACAACAGATTAAGGCGGCTTACGAATACGAGCAGGTAATCCTGAATGCTTACCGCGAGGTGGCCAATCAGCTATCGAATGTAGATAATCTGCAGCAGAATTACCAACTCAAGACCCAGCAGGTGGCTGCGCTAACCGAGTCGATTGAGATTTCCAACCAACTGTTTCAATCAGCACGGGCAGATTACATGGAAGTGTTGCTGACGCAAAGGGACGCACTGGAAGCCAAAATGGAACTCATCGAAACCAAGAAGGAACAGATGAGTGCCATGGTTGATCTGTACAAAGCCCTCGGAGGAGGGTGGCAATAGTGGTAGAGAGATCAGATGTGAGTTAAGATGTTCAATACGTTGACAAAGGCTGCCTCGAAAGGGGCGGCCTTTTTTGTAAAGTGGAACAGGTTTTTTATTTTTGATCTGTTTGGCAGTTTTGGCGCCTTTCACGTTTTGGCACTAGTGTCCTTTATCACCCTGGGGCTGGGTATGTATTTTCCCCTGTTTGCGCGCAGCAATGCCTCCTGGTTGGTTCACCATTATATGTGGATGTCTTACAGCTATGTGGGGCTGGTGATGGCCGCCGGTTCCCATCTTTTTGGCGTGTTTCCGCAATGGCCGGGCTGGTTGCGCATGTTGTTGTTTTGGGGATTGCCCTACATTTTGGGTACAGTGCTGATCTTCAGGAATCGCAAACGAATTCTACAGGAAGTAAAGGAGCGCACGAAAATGGATTTTCTGGTCCGCTGAATTGTCGTAATATTAAGCATGAGAGCTATTCTGCAAAAGATGCCAATTGTATGCCTGGGAGTTTTGATTTGCCTGCTAGCTTCCTGTAATGCTACTACCGGACATTGGCTGAGCACCGTTACTGGTGACCGTATTCGTTACAAGATTTCTGAGGCGGCCTCTCCTCTAAAAGATGCTTCCGGACACTATTTTACGGTAGTTTACCTTGAAAACCTGGGCTTTTCCAAATTGGGAGGAAATAGTAATGCAGAAAATGTCCGTTGGTTATTGGACCAGGGTTTCCGGGTGGTTGAGCTCGATTACAACCATCATACTGCGGCGGTTTCACCAGCCATTAATCAAGACATTATTGCCATTAATGATGCCATTGCTGTAGACTCTTTTTGTGGAAACAATAATTATTCCCAATACCGGAGTTACGTTTTGTTTGAAGGTTACCGCATCGCATTGGATGTGCCTTACTTTTTGGATGATCCAACGGTGTACAATACCCCAGATGATTACGTGATCGGTGATGAGTTGTACATGGATATTGTTTACCCCGCCGATGCCGAGGTATACGTTCCCGTTGTGTTGTCGTTTTCTTACAGCAATAGTTCAGCTAATGCCAAAAACCAGCGGCTTTTCTTACCTTACACGCTGGCCGGATTTAACGATTCCTTCCTGGAGGGAGCCCCGGCCAATGGTATGGCCTGGGCCATTGCTGATCACCCAAAATACTGCCCCTGGGGAAGTGGAAAACCTGTTGGTAGCCGCAATGACACTTACAAATCCTACCAAACCAATCCGGATGCGGCCCGGAAGGTAAAATCTGCTATTCGCACACTCCGGGCAGTTGGAGATTCACTGGGTCTTTCCGGCAAAATCGGTATTTACGGATTCTCTCGTGGAGCGGATGCAGGATCAATGGCCGTAGGGGATCGAAAGGTGCCTGAATTTGAAAATGCAGGCTATCATCTGGGCATTTCCGATGAGGTTCAGGCGGCTGCATTGGGGCCGGGCGTTTTTGATTTCACCCAGATCTACAACACACTGGATGATGGAGATAAAAATCTGGAAATCAGATGCCCCTGGGCCTGGGGACCCTTGTCAGAAAATGAGGAGTTATGGCAAAGCATGGGTGCCGCCTATTTGGTGGAAACTTCTGCTACTGCACCGGTATTATTCTTTTACAACACAGACGATAGCTCTTATTACCAGGACCAAATCGCGCATCTTAAATCAAAATTGGACTCCCTGGAAGTGCCTGTTGAAACACTGATTAATTATGGTAAAGGCCACTCCGTTCCACAGACCGAAGCCTCTATTGGCCAGCTTTACAAATTTTTCAAAAAGTACCTTTCACCTCCTGAACTTATACCACCAGGGGGAAAGTAGATTTGGTTAAAATTTGTTGCGGAGGGCGTGCCCAGGGGCTAAGCCCCATGGTCGCTACGTGCCAGGGCTCGCTTTTCGCTCGGCCGCTCCTAAACGTCGCGTCGGGCTTATCAGCCCCCCTTCTACATCGCTCACGCGGCCAACAGCATAACGACAACCAAAAATTCACTGTAAAAGTACCTGGTTACGATGGCTCTTGCTCCTTCTTGCGTCTCCAGAAATTTCCTAAAATAGAGCCGGTAATATTCATCCACGGACTAAAGATGGCTGCTGCCAATCCGAGCGTTGCCAGTTTGCCCATCACACCTGCCAATCCGGAGGCCATTCCTCCGTTTTGCAGGCCCACTTCTAGTGCTACCGTGCGACAAGAATCCTTATCCAGGCCAAGCCCCCGACTGATCCAGTAGCCCAGGCTGTAACCCAGAGCATTGTGTAATACGGCTACGATCAGCATTAATAATCCTACCGTGAGAATATTTTCACGGCTGGCAGCAGTGGTCACCAGGGTGAAGTAAACAATACCAAACATGGAAAGCTTTGGCATAAAGCCCCGAACCTGATCGGATAGGGTAGTGGCGAGGTAATATAATTTTCCTGCTACCACAGCTCCCAGCAGGAAGCTGAATAACTCAACAATTTGTGCAGGAATACCATTGCTCAACGCCTCCCAAAGACCAAGTGGCAGGGCCGCCAGCCAAACACAGGCAAATGCAAAAAGCATATTGACTCTTCTCACCCAAGCCTCAGAGCCCGACTTAAAAACGTCGTACAACATGGCCGCTCCAATCGGTACAATAACAATCTTGATGATCTGCACAAACATATTGATAAACTCAATCTCTACGTAGGTGCTGGCCAGCATTTTCATCCAGAATGGTGTCATGATTGGGGCTAGTAAAGTCGCTACCGTAGTCAGGGTTACGGAAAGGGTGAGGTTGGCTTTCGCCAAATAAACCATCACATTGGAGGCCAGGCCGCTGGAACAGGATCCAATCAGGATAATTCCGGCGGCAATTTCTGGTTCGAATTGAAAAATTCGCGTCAAAATATACCCGGTCAATGGCATGATGGAAAACTGACATAATATCCCTACCAACACGCCTTTTCCCATCACCTTGATGTTTTTTAAATCCCGGAAACTCATCTGTGTCCCCATGCCAAACATCACCAGTTGTACCACGATCAGGATAAGCCAGGGGTTCCTGAGATCAAAATCGCCCCACTTCAAAAAGGCCGCCGGATAGAGCAGGCCACAAACGATAGCTACGATGATCCAGGCCGTATATTGGTAATTCTTGAGTGCCGGGATTGAACCAATACCGATAGCGGTGGCAACTGCTGCAACAACTGCGCCTGGTGCCTGCAAATGATCCATTCCAGCAATGAACGATACCAACAGTACCGCGATACCCGCAATACCTAACCACAACGAGATCTTTTGAATTTTTTCCATCATTACAGAACGCTTGCCAGGTACTGTACCGCCAGTTCCGGACTGGTAATAATCGGTACTTTCTTGTCTTCTTCCGCCAGCTGACCTACTACACGCGCCATTGATGCCTGAGCCAGCAGAATCACATCAACCTGCTGCGATAATTCTTTCAGCGCACTGGCGACCATCTCATCGTGCACTTCTGGCTTCCCCCCCATTAACGCATCGAAAGCGCCCTCACAAAGCCGGGAGGTCAATTCAATCTCTTTGCCGGCTACCAGGGCTCTTCTGCGCACCAGATCACTGGTTGGTTCCAGAGTAGTGGAAAGGGTGGCCACCACTCCGATTTTTTTACCCATTTGCACTGCTTTATCGGCCATGGGCTGGTCTACACGTAGAACCGGAATCTTGGTCAATGCTGCCGCCATTTCTACCGCCGGACCAATGGAGGAACAGGTCACCAGGATATAGTCGGCTCCGGCTTCTTCGGCAGATGCCACATGATTGATGACCCGTCGCGAGGTGTCAGGCGTCAGTGCTCCCCGTTCGATGGTATTTTTGATCAGACTATCGTCTGCAATATTGAAGATCTTCAATTTTTTATCCGCCAGATACTGGTCGGTCAATTGTTGAAAGACCGGGACCAGGGTAGCTGAGGTGTGGATTAATCCTAATGTTTTTGCCATGTTTATTTCGTTTTATCTTTGGTTGATAATTACTTGTGTCCCCTCCCTTTTTGCAAAACCCCAAAATAAGTTTCATCTCCCACCTGACCGCCTTTTAGATTGACCTCCGTGCCATCCACCGGCGAACCATTGGCGTAAGCCCTACAAACCGGTGCCCCGGAAAAGGCGGGAGCGATCATTTCCACCGCTTCAATACCAAGGTGCCGGGCCACGTGGCTGGATGTATCTCCACCAGCAATCACCAGTCGTTTCATCGGGAATTGATTCAGTACAGCACGAGCGGTACGGCCCAGTATTTCCCCAAAACGCTGGGCGGTAAAAGTCATACGAGTGGGTAAATCCCAGTTTTTGGTATCCAGAAAAGCCTGGATCTTTTTAATACGTGGATCTTCCGGACCTCTGGCGGTATGCAGAATGACACTTTTACCAGCTTGTAAAAGCTTCAAAATGCGATTCTTTAACCCAATGATGATTGCATCAGTTTGATCTGCTGACAGTGCCTCGGCTTCGACGGCGATGGCCTCAAAACCATGATTCACCGCCCAATCAATTTGTGCAGCCGTAACCGGCGATACGCTTCCGGAAAGAATGAGCATGGGGTTTACTGCTTCTAGTGGCTCCCAATCGTTTCTAATCTTTAGTAGGTTTTCCTTTTGCCAAACATCCCCCAAGGCCTTTTCAATACCGGAAGAACCAACGGAGAATAGGGTAGAGGCCTTGCGCACTTTTTGCTCAAATACTTCCCCAATCTTCGTCATCTGCCAATCGTACATGGCGTCGAAGAAGATGATCTTTTTGCCTGCCGCGATTTCGGCGTCTATCTTTTGAATAATCTCTTCCACGGACTTTTCCAGGTCTACCAAATCAATCAGCCCCATCGGCAACGAAGTTTGTCGCCCCAAATGCAGGCGCAGATCGCTTTCGTTGGCCGGCGTCACCGGGTGTGTAGACATAGATGGATGCCGGTCGAGCCGGAATATGCCTCCCTGACTCCCAATGCCCATGCGTGCGTACAAATTGCCAAATGCCGAATAGCGACCAAGAGTCGGCGCTGCGGATAATATTGGTGTAAATTCGTGTCCGAAGACCTTAAATCCGGTTTCAATGGCCGTTCCGATATTGCCAATTTCCGGAGAAGAGTCAAAGGTTGAACACACTTTGTAATGCACGTGTTTTGGCTTCAGGGATTGTAGTACAACAAAAGCCTCGGTGAGTGTCTTGGCCATCTCCTTCGGCACCATCGCCCGCGTCATGCCCGCTACTCCAAGGGCATCAAGATGTCCAAAACGGCTGATCATTTCTGGAGTCGGGTTGTCCAAAAACAAAACCGTCCGTGCTCCGGCCCGTGTGAGAAACTCCAGGGCATCGGTCGAACCGGTAAAGTCGTCACCGTAAAAGGCCAGTTTTATATTTTTACCACTAGTCATTTTTTACTTACGCAAATTTTTCAACAGAGGCGCGAAACTCGTTGTGCATCTTTGCGGCTTCTTCCAGAGATAGTCCCTTCACTGCGCTACTCCACGCTTGCTGTAGAGCTTTTACTCCACCTTCCGGCCCCATCGGGTGGGCCATGATACCTCCTCCCGCCATGTACAGTAGGTCGGTGGTTTGGGTTCTTTTGTAAGTCTCAAAGGCCTGTCCGCCCCATTGTCCGGAAGAGACCACCGGCAGCACGGATTCATTGTTCAAAAAAGGTGTGTGACACGATTGAATAGAACGAACCACAGAATCGTCGGATTCCCAGAATTTATTTTGAATGCCATTTACGTGCATTTGGTCTACACCCGCCAATCGCCAGAGCTTATTGTAAGCCGGAAAGTTAATGCCCAACCAGGGATGCCGATTGAGCATACCCCAGCCATTGCGGTGACCGTGGATCGATAGTTCTCCCCAGTCGCAAATCTGCTTTAAACCCGCCCAGCCCACACTATTGATACTGACCATGGCACAAGTTCCTCCGGCTTTGAGTACCGTTTCGTAATTGGTTTTCATCGTATTCAAATCTCCGGTGATATTAAACGCATACATCACCTTTTTTCCGGTCTGATCGGCAAAATCATTGATCACCTTCATGATCTTTTCTACCCGAATAGCAAAGGGAGAATTGGCGGTGGAGGTCATCAATTCGTCATCCTTGACAAAATCTATTCCTGCCTTGGCCAGGGTTTTCACTAGGTCGGCGGTGTATTCGGGCGTTAGTCCCACACTGGGCTTGATAATGGTGCCGATCATGGGCCGCTCGGGCTCAACGCTGGCGAGTTCTTTGGTGCCCCGCATTCCAAAGGCCGGTCCACGAAAATGCTCACCGTAAATCTCTGGTAGTTCGAGGTCATCGAGCTTCAGGCCCGTAAACTGGCGCAGCTCGTACAAGTTGCCCTGAATGGTAGAAATCAATGCTGGAATATTAAAACCAAAATTTTCAATCGACCAGGAAACCTGAACCCGAGCTCTCTGAAATTGCTGACTGCCAATGTCTTCACCGGGCAACGCCGGTTTGCTGACCTCCTCCAGTATTTCGATATTTTCCACCCGCGCGGCAAAGCGTTGCTTCAATTCATCGGTTTCGCCGGGCACGGCCACAAAGGTGCCACTTGACTGTTCTCCTGCGAGGATAGCAGCCGCTTTTTCCACCTCATAGGGCGTTTCGATCAGATAGGAAGCGATAACTCTTTCCATAATTTAATCCAATAAAACTTGAATGTCCTTTCGGCGCAATTCCGGCTTTACCGAGAGGATATTGATTACTCCGTTCTTCAGCTCTGCCTCTACTTCGGTCTGAAGAGGTGCATTCAATTTAAAATGTACGTCCCATTCCTTTGGCCAGGCTGGAAATAAATAAATGGTATCTCCATTGGTTTGCAAAAGCATTTCCTGTAGTCCGATCATACCCGATCCTCCCCAATTATGGTCGGGGACCCAATCAAAGCCCGGACCCCAGAAGGCTGGAAAACGGCGACCCGAATCTTGTAGTTTTAAGGTGGTCCACTTTTTGGCATCTTCCGTCAATCCCAGTCGCGCGGCAAAAATATTGTACTGCTTCCAGCTCTTGAAATCCCGAAATTTCACCACATCCGGATCGTACAGATAAGTGTTTTTAGCGACCTCAAGATCGGGTTTGCCAATGCCGTAAATGCCCCAGGGATATACCGGATAGAGCTGAGGCGCTTCGGTATTATTGATGCGCTCCCATAATTTAGCAGGAGCAATCGTTTGGTGTCCTTCGATCTCAGTCAAACTGATGGGGGGAATGCGTTGCAGGAATTCCTGCCAGTGTTCTTTTTTCTCTGGAGCAAGGAGTTTTTCGGGTAAGGCAAGCAACCCTTCGGTCACTGTTTTTAAGGCGGCAATTGTTGAAGTAGCATTGTAGGCCATTTTATAGGTCTCACAAGACGAGCCCGGGTACAGCACCAAATGACCGTTCCCGTCCAGCTTCTTTCGGCCGCGCTGTGCGGCGAGATATTGATAATGCTCATCAAAAAATTGCAGGCAACTCTCGATCAGTGGAATGTACTCCGCGATGTCTGTTTGGGCATACTTGTGCAATTCGAGCGCCAACCAGCAAATTTCCAGCGCGGTGTCCCATTGATACTCCAGCCAGGCATTATACATCATTCCGGGGTCGTAATCATCGGGGCGTTTCCAGCCGTATTCGGTCGCATTGGGTAAACCAAAATTTTCAATCTGCTCCGTAAAACAAGCTCCGCCATGTCCCCAATACACCTGGCTGCGCAACTCGACATTGGACAATATCCTTTTATAAAAATCCAACTGCGGTTTTAGCATTTCAAAGTCACCCGACTTGAGCAGGGGAAAGTAGACCAACCTTTGATTCTGTGCCGTAAAAGTACCACCTCCCCAATTCCGAAAATCGGGATTAAAAGCCCTGGTAGAATCCACAAATTGAGGATCATAGGTGAATAGCCCGCCGTTAAATTTGGTAGGATATTGCCCAAAAGCATTACAGCCCAGCATATACCGAAAAAGCTGATAGTTGCGGCCAATTTGCCAGGCTACTTCGTCCTCGTTTTTGCTTTGAGGATTGATGGTAATAAAACTGCGTTGCCAATAGTTTTTCCACCAGTTAACGGTCTTTTCCTTACGTTTTACAGCGCTATTCTTTGCCTCGGAAATGAATTTTTCCAGCGCTAATTGCCAGTCGGAAATTGTGGCATAGTGACCAGTGTGTAGCCAGATTGACAGCTGATGGTTTTTACTAGACTTTTTACTTTTTAAACGCCATCCTTTGTAGTTAGTAGACAGATATTTGCCTTCTACAATTCCATTGGAAATGAAGTTGTCTCCCTGCATTACCCCACCGAAGGTGAGGTCCTTAATGGGGTCGAAAAGCTGGGCTTTTACCGTGTCCATTTGTTGCTGTCGGACGGTGACATCAAATATCGTTTCACCCTGGTTGTGGTGATTAAAAACCACTCCATTATTAGTGAAATTGACATTGTCCTTTTTTGTGGTCAAATCTTCTGGCACAACCCATTTGTAGGAGTTACCAAACCCTTCCAGTTTTTGCACTGCGTGATCCTCAAAGCGCCAATTTTCATAAATGGCTTCCACACTGATCTTTTGATTGCTGTTCAGGTCAATCTGGATGAGCGGGTTAAATACGTCAACCCAGAGGAGAATCTCAGCGGTATGATTTCCGTCCTGTCCGGTAATTTTTACACTTCCATCTGCTAGATTCAATTCCTGCCGAAAGGTCTTTCCTGCCAACGGATTTGGGGATAATTTGAGTCGCACCCTCCCCAACTTAAGCATTGTATTGTTTTCATCAAAAGTGCCACTACGAGCCATGTAAAACAGAATGTCTCCATTTTCTACCCACACATTCAAGCCGATGTCACCACCGCCACAAGGCATGGATTCTGAGGAATTCTGGCTTTGGCTGTGCCAGACTACATTGTACTGATCGATGGTTTCCAGTTGACCAAAAGCGGCAATGGAAAAGGTTAAGAAGCCGAGTAGGAGTGATATGGTGGTAGTTCTTTTCAAATGTGAATATTATCTCGCAAAGCCGCCAGGACGCAAAGGTTTTACAGTTTTTCTAAAGACCATTTACAATTCTGGTTATGCCATCCTTTAAAATGCGAATTGAAAATACAACGTCCCCTTCTTCACGCCTGACACATACTGCGGTTTGGAAGACGGCCCGATCAGATCAGTCGTATTGACTTTGTTGCGCACCGCAGGAATAACATCCAGCACCGAAATTCCCGACTCTGGAAAAGTATACAAAGTTGCATCGCGGCCATCCCTTGGAGAATAGACGCCCAGGTAATTGTCATAGCCTTCCGTCGATATCAAGATTTTTCCTTCTGTGGTTGTCAATTCAACCCAATGCCAGTTGCCAAAAAAGCCTTTAAACTCAGGATAATCAAACGTCTCTCCCGGAATCGGATCATTGTAGTCATTTTCCCAAACATCCAGACTTGTTCCATGCAAGCGATTTTGCCACACGCGGTAAGGCCCTTCGCCCAGCCACTTTTTCGACTTCACCTGATCCTCCGGATAGTCAAATTTGATGCCCATCAATTCCACCACACCATCGTAGCGGTATTCATATTCCAACTTGATGTCTTCTTTGGAAGCAATTTCCCAGCGCACTTTTTTCAGGGGACCAAAATATTCAGCCGTGATGACTGCCTTCCCGTTTTCCATCTTAGCTTCAAAGGAAGTGAGTTTTGATGCTCCGGAAATATCGTTGTAAATGCGATCTACGCCTTTCGGCAAATTTTCCGCCACCCAACCGTCCAGGCTGCGGTCAGCCCGTCGAAATGCGACAAATTGAGGGCCATTACCGAACGACAGTTGATTAACTCCTTCAGATACACCTACCAACTCACCGGTTTTAGGGTCGAATGAAAGTTTTTGATTGCCAACACTGACGATCGTCTTGCCCTCCTGTTCGGAAATATTGGCGGAAGCCGCTTCCTTTCCGGATGGACTCACTCGTTCTACCAGATTCCATGACCAGTTCCAAAGCTCCTCACCCTTCGGGTTTAGTACCTTGAGGTAAAGTACATCGGCGTTTTTCAAATCAGTCAGTGCAACCTTCATGGTCCCGCTTTGGTGGGGTTTGACATCCGGTCCCTTCTGCTTGCCTTCTTTGATAATTTTCTTTTCTCCTTTTGTGGTAAACTGACTCGCCTGCCACTCAAAAGTGCAGGCATTCAGGTTGGTAAAATCGTAGCGGTTTTCAATGGTGAAATTTCCATCAAACTCCTTGTCGATATCTTCATTCATCACCATCACCGGCGACCAGATTTCCTTAACGGTAAAGAAACTGCCTTCCTTTTCCAGGTGCGGCCCAACGAGTCCGTCAGCCCCATGATTGCCATCGTTATCAATGCGCCCGTTTTGATCCGTTCGTACTACGCCTTCATCGGCAAATACCCACAAGAGGCCGCCGCCACACATGGGATCGTTGCGCATCATTTCCCAGTAGTCATGCAAGCCGGCACCATGCCCGCCATCATACAAGCCGTGAAGCATCTCGGTAGGAAAAAACAAGTCCTTGCCACGAAGATATTCCTGCGTTTCGCCGTAAGAGCGGTAGTGCATGGTTTCCACGCCATTTAAGTCCTGCTGTGGGTGGATCACCGGACGATTTTGTGGGTCCCATTTGGTGAATTCACCATCGAGTTCGGTATTCCAACCGCCTTCGTTGCCGTTATCCCAGAAGATGATACTCGGGTGGTTGACATCCCGGATCACCAGTTCTTCGACCAGCTTTTTGCCCACTCCGGTGTCGTATTTTCCGTGCCAGCCGGCCAGTTCGTTCAACACGTAGAGCCCCATTTCATCACAGGCATCCAGAAATGCCGGATTGGGTGGGTAGTGGGAGAGGCGCACCGTATTCATGTTCATCTCTTTCATCAGCCGCACATCTTCGTAGTTGTCTTCCTTGCTGAGGGTCCGTCCAGTCTCGGGACGAAAGCTGTGGCGGTTGACTCCCTTTAACAGAATACGCTGTCCATTCAGGTAAAAACCATCTTTTTCCCGAATTTCAAAAGTGCGAAAACCGATGCGGTCACTCACTTTATGTACCACCTGGTCGCCCTTCTTTAAGGTAATGTCTACCTGGTAAAGATTTGGCGTCTCAGCCGTCCATAAATCAATATTGTCGAAGGTTGAAGTCAAGGTCACTTTGTCACCGGAAGCGGGAAAACCTTTTTCAATCACGTCGCCAACCTGGTTGCCATCAAGGTCTGTAACTTTAGCCGATACCCGATAACCTCCACCGGGGGCATAACCGGTATACACCTCCGCCAGAAAACTGCCGTCAGCCTGGCCATCCATGGCAATGCGCTGGATGTATTGCGCCGGTCTGGATTCCAGGTAAACCGGGCGGAAGATGCCACCGAAATTCCAGTAATCCGCACGTCTTTCCGCCAGATTGACACTGACATTTTCAGACTCTTTGCTCACCGTGACTTCCAGGAGGTTTTGCTCGCCAAATTTTACCCAATCGGTAATATCGTACCGGAAGGTATAGAACCCACCCTGATGTGTTGAACCCGGAGATTTATCATTGATTCTGACTTCCGTATCGGTCATCACACCATCGAAAACGATCTGGATATTTCGGCCGCGCCAGCTTTCGGGCAATTCAAATTCGTATTTGTACTTCCCCTGTTCCGTAGGTATTAGCGGATGAGTCTTTTTACCGTAGAAGTTTACACCGTAGTTGTATTCACCAAAACCTTCCTGCTCCCAACAGGAGGGGACTTTTATCTTGGTCCATACTCCACTTTTGCGACCGGCAGTGCAGTAAAAATCCCATTCCACAGCATCATCCGGGCCTGTACCAGAAAGATACTTTCGTTCGGTTTCCACTGGGGTTTGTGCAATAGAAAATGTGGTCAAAAACAAACCAATAAACAAGGTGGTGAATATGCTAAACTTCATTTAAATGGATTTAAAATGACTAATTAAGGAATCACAACTTTTCGCGTTCCTATCTTTCCGTCGGCGGCATACTGAACAATGTAGAGCCCGGGAATTAAGCCCCTCAATGGAATAATATTGGCGGAAGCATTTTGGATAAGTGCCCTTCCGGTCAGGTCGAACACGGAGGTTTGTACCTCAATGCCTTCAATGTGTAATTCGCCATTGGCTACATAGATTTTTACTGACTGGTCCAAGTCCTCAACCGCTGTACCAATGTCTACCATCAAATCGCCTGCTCCGGTAAAGAACTGTGGATGGGTGGAGGCATTATGGATACCGGCGGGAAGCCCAAAATTATTGATCACTGCCTGGTCTACCCGGACAAGGGTATTCAATTGAATCCGCCCGTTATCCAAAAGGGTAGCGCGTAGTTCATTACCAACACAGTTTTCGTGGCTCAAAACAGCCCGGTTATTGGCCCCCACCGTGATCAGGCTCTGACCAAAGGCATTGGCACTAGCCCCCTCAATGGCCGTCACACTATTGGGGTGACCGCTGGCAACGGTCAGGTTCCAGGTACCTGCGAAGGCTTGGTTATCGCCAGATAGGACTACGGTTCCAGTATTTTCGGTATCGGTTCGGGTGTTACGGGCAGTAATGATGGATTCGCCGCTGATATTACCACCCAGTCGCATGGCGTGGGTAGGTGTGGCGGCACTATTCATGAGGAAACTGATATCACCCACGACTACGGTAGTCATGTCTAGTGTAAAGCCCTGGCCGGAAGTAGCGTAGGCAAAGTCAGAACCGCCTTCCATATATATGGTTCCGGTAGCACTGTGCTCGCCACGCAGGCGAATTCGGCCGGTAGATTGCAGGATGATATCCGCCGGAAAGACGAAGGATGTTGTTTCCATTTCAATGGCATTATAAACCGTATCTCCCGCTTCTGGCAAAAAGGCCGGCTGGAAGTGTGCGGGGTTATCCCAGTTACCATTGCTGCCACCGATAAAGGTGAAATTACCTGACCAGGCCACTTCAATCGACCCGGAACCGTTGATTACTCCGGGATTGGTGGTTGCATTATAAATACCGGTGGGTTGAATTTCGCCATCAATGTAAAACTCCTGCACCAGAATGTTAGCGTTTAGGGTAATCTGGCCACCTGCCTCAAGGTATAGCGGTGTCTCGAAGAAATAGGCGTCTTCCGTATCGACCGTTAGCGTCGCCAGGTTTTCGATGGTAATCGATTGTGCTTTTCCCAGTGCATCCGTGGCTGCTGCCGTCAGGTTCCCGGCCGTGATTTGCCAGTAGCCGGCAAACTCAGGACTGCTTTCCGCAAGCGTCAGTTGGCCTTCACCAGTTTTATGGATGGGGTCTTTTCCCTGAATTTCCGCATTTAAGATCAGCGTATCCGAAATGGAATTAACCGTCAGTGTATCCTTAGTGCGAATACGTCCCTGCAGACTGACATTTTCATTACTTTGCAGGGAGGCATTGCTCATAGCCAGATAAGTCACTTCGCTGGGGGCGATAACTTCCAATATGGCTCCTTCGGATAGAGAAAGATCAGCAACGAAATGGCCACCATCAGCGATGACGTTGTAAAGTCCTTCTACGTAAGCTGCTTGAGTTGTATCGGGCACTTCCTGCGGGTCCCAGTTCTCTGGTAACAACCAGAAAGGATCAGCAGCTTCTCCTGTCCATTGGTAGACAGTTGTCAAGGGTGGAGTGGCCAGAGGGTCCCAATTATCACTGCCGCTTACCACTGGTTCCAGAGTATAGTTTTCAGCTTCCTGATCGGTCAAGGCACGAATGCCCACCCAATCGGCGCGGCCGCTCATATCAGCTCCGGGACCCGTGTTTTGGTATTCGTAAAGATGCAGATCTTCACTGGTGGTGGCATACGACATATTCCAGGTCGTTGGCCAGCCCAGTGGACTAATTTTTTCGGTCATGTGGCAATACAGCCATGCTACTTTAGGGTAGTCGTTCCATGGTCGGCCTAATGCAATTGAGTTGCCATCGTCGCCATTTCGCGGACTATTTAGCGCGTAAGTGATGTCGCATTCATTAAACACAAAACCATAATTCTCTGCCAACGGGGTAGACGGCGCGGTGATCCAGCCACCTCCCCAGCTGCGAATTTCGCAGTCCTGGAAAAACACGGTTCCTCCTCCGTAGATGTAATCCGTGCGGCCCACAATCAGGCAGTTTTCAAAGTAGGAGCGTTTGCCATTGCTCCAAAAATAGATAGTGTCCTGATAGCCGGTCACATTGCAGTTGCGAATGATGACCCGGTCGGAGCGGATAGCCAATGCCTGAGCTTGTCCCACTGGGCCGGCGGTATTCTGGAAAGTGAGGTTTTCCGCCCGAAAATCGTCCCCGCGGATGGTCAGCGTAGCGGAAGAAGTGAGATAGGCCGTTGGCCAAAGTTCGGCATCTTCCGCCGGACAGCGCCCTAAATAACCGCCACTACAGTCATAAATATGGTAGCTGATAATGGTCTCGTCGCGGCTTTCGCCAACCATGACCACGTTTGTTTTGTTATCGGGAATAAATAGTTTTTCGGTGTTGTACAATCCACGTTTGATGTAGATGATCACTGGGGTTGGGCTGTTGTCGGGAACTGCATCAATGGCATCCTGGATCAGGGTAAAGTCGCCGGATCCATCCAGGGCAACGGTGATGTCTGGTGTAAAATCCTGACTGAACAGCTGTTGCTGAAAACCAGCGGTTAGCAGCCCAAGTATGACGAAGCACTTTGATAATTGACGTGTTAGTTGTTTCATATTTAAACAGTTATGTGTTGAACTGTAAAATTATGCATACCGATTGGCTGGAAGCCAACAAAATTTCACAAACCAATAGCTTTTTTTAATGTCCATTAAACAAGATGTACATGCCAATCATAACGATAATCAACGCTCCCCATACAATCTGTACCTTCTTGTCTGGCGTGGGTAGCTTGCCAAAGCTCAGTGCTTCCGGGTTGGATGTATCTGGTTTGTTGTCGAGAATAACCACCAGCCAGGTCAGAACGGCCAGCACAACAAAGATGATAAAGGACAACAACAAAAAGTGAGGCCAGAAGTCGTACTGCTCCTTTGGAAATATCCACAGGTAGAAAATACCGGTGCCAATACTGAAAATTGTGCCAAAGGACAGCGCAAAATTGGCTGCTCGGGTGGTGGTTCGCTTCCACAAAACCCCGAATAAAAAGACGACCGACATTGGAGGCGCAATAAAGCCCAAAACTGCCTGAAAAATATCAAATAGGTTTAATCCCTTAATACTGTCAATGGCCAGCGTAAGCAATATTGCCAGTGCTGCTCCACAAACGGTCACAATTCTGCCAATGCGGACAATTTGTTTTTGCGAGGCATTTGGCTGGTATTGTTTGACATAAATATCCATTGTGAAGATCGTACTCAGCGAGTTTAATGCCGAGTCGATGGTACTGATCAAGGCTGCAATCAATACAGCCATCACCAGTCCAATCATTCCGGTCGGAAAAACATTGGTCACCAGCGTCATGTAAGCTTCATCCGGATTGTCCAGGTCGGGGAAAAGCAGAAAGCAGACAATGCCGGGGATGATAAACAATGCCACATCCAGAATTTTCAACCAACCGGTGAAGTTGGCTCCCAGTTGTCCCTGCTTCAGATTTTTTGCGCCCAATACTGATTGCACCATCGATTGATCCGTACACCAAAACCAAACGCCCATGATGGGGTAGCCCAGCACGATGGCCAGCCAGGGGTAATTGGGGTCGTCCATCGGGCGCAGTAGGTTCCAAAACTCGGGGGGCGTATTTTCGTAAACGGCCATGATCCCACCGGCCTTATTGACCCCCACCACCGTCAAGATAAAGGAAACAACAATCAGCAAGGACATTTGAAAGACATTGGTGTATGCAATGGCTTCCAGCCCTCCGGCGATGGTAAAGAAAGCGGATACCAACACCAGACCAATGACTGACAGCCACAGTGGCCAATTGAGAATTTGCCCTACCAATATGCCACCGGCAAATAACGTTAAGGCTAACCAGGAAATCAGAATAGTGGCCAGTGTATACCAGGCCAGGATTTTTCGGGTAGAGGGTCCAAAGCGCTTACCCATAAATTCGGGAAGTGTGAGCACCTTGGCATCGAGATAACGCGGAGCAAAGACCACCGCCAAGAGGAAGATAAATGGAAAGGCATACCAGGCAAAATTACCTGCTACTACTCCCGTAGTATAACCGATACTGGCAGAGGCGATCAGCATGGAAGGTCCCACATTGGTTCCCCACATGGTAAGCCCGATACTTCCCCAACCCAGTGAACGCCCGGCCAGGAACAGATTATCGTTTTGCTTTCTCTTTTTTATGAAACTGACCCAGTAACCGATACCGATCAGGACGAGCAGATAGATGCCGACAATAGCAAAATCCAGGGGCTGTAGTAATTTGTAAATATCTTCCATTAGTTAGTTTTATCAGTTTCAATCCACTAATTCAGGATTATTTCAATCCACTTCTTTTGAGGGCTTCCTGCCAACATTCTTTGGCAATATCAGTATAAAGCAACGCCTGCTGCCAGCGGTCTCCTTCTTCCACCCATTGACCTTGGGCATTCTTGACTACACGGGCGTAAAATATGTCGGACTGCAATAGCTCAACTGTAAAGCAAAGAAAGTCGCCCGGTGCTGCCGAATTTATGAAGCCGGTAAAAGCACGAGTCCACATTTCACGAAAGTGATCGACATAAACCTGGTTTTTACCATCAGCAATGTCGACCTGGATGCTGCCTGGATTACCGATACGCGCATGAACAAAACGAACCCGCTCAAATACCGGAGCAATAAAGTCCCATTTGTTTTCAATGCCGCCGTATACCATTTCCTGACCGGTATACCAGTGCGAGAAGTCGCCGTTGAAGCGAATCTCGGGGAACCGCTTGATCATTTCCACGGTCCGTTGCATATCCTGGGTGATAGTGGCCCGATGAGTTTCGATGTAAATCGGAAAATCATTTTTTACCGAGGAGTCGATGACATAACTCACAAGTTGATCCACCTCCTGGTCACTTTCCATGCCCCAACCGACGTGCAGGGTGGCGCAGTCAAAACCTTCTCCTTGCCATTTGGGCAACAATTCATCCAGTTCTCCCACTTTATTGATGCGGGTATGAGCGGTGTGTTTCAATCCCAGCTCCCGACACAATTTGGGATCCCCATCCTGAATGCCCTGGAAGTCTGCTGCTTTGATGGCTCGATGTTTTTTGAGATCGTCGCCCCGTGGACCGGTGGAAAACTCCGGTAAGTCATTACAATTCCCGTAGTTGATATCGAGTCTCAGATACGGAGCTTGATCGGTACCGTCGTTGGTGTTCTTTATCATTATTTTCTTTTAGCAGGATAGCAGGACCGGCTGCAAAGCAGCCGATCCCATCAGAATCATTTTTGTAACTCCCCGTTGACTACGAAGGGTTCGGCCAGGTAAAGCGGTTTGCCGCCTTCAACAGTGATGGGCTCCGCTGAATACTGCATCAGCAAAACACGACGTGATTTATTCGTCTTATTGGGGCCACTGCGGTGGAAACAAACACTGGAAAACAAGGCAACATCTCCCTTATTTAGAATGGCCGGAATGCCGGGGTTGTCGCCGAAGTAACCAATCTTATCATTGGTGCCTTCTTCCAGTACGTGCTCGATACGTGTGCTGGTGCCGGCCTCGTTATAAGGTAGTAAATACACCGTTCCATTTTCTTCGGTTACATCGTCCAGGGGCATCCAGCAGGACAGGTAGGGTTTGTGGTCAAATGACAAATAACCGGAATCCTGATGCCAGGAGAACTTCATACCTTTATCAGCCGCTTTGACTACGTATTGCTCCAGGAACAGGTACACATCATCGCCCAAAATGCTGGTAGTGATTTCTTTCATGACATCGCCGAACAGCAATTCCTGCATGGGCTCACTATCCTTATTTTTCATGGCAATGAAGTATCTTTTACCCTTGTGGTTGATCTCATCCACCTCAACTCCCTTGGCATCCATTTCCGCATCCTTTTCCTTGATGAAGCGCTCGCACTCCCCCTGAATTTTTTCAATCATCTCCTGAGGAATGACGTTACGGAGAATCACAAATCCATCCCGCTTAAACTGTTCAATTTGCTCTTTTGAAATAATGTTACTCATGGTTGTTTATAATTTTGGTAATGATTGGAATATTCCTTTAAAAGCCTCTGATATTCTTAGTAAGTGGACCTTTTTCAGGTCCATGTCATCTGTACAGTTCACCCTTTCGGGGTAGATAGGTATCTCGGCATCCAGCTTCACCCAAACCGGCATTTCTTCCAAATTTGCCTGGTAGTTCTTGATCCATTTCCCACCTTCCGCAGGGCTTCCATCAAAAAAGTTGACCCATTCTCCTTCGGGGAGGTATACGTCCCGCTGGTTTTCCGAATTCATAATCGGAGCCACGAGGAAATTATCACCGAAGTAGTACTGATCGTCAATGTGCCAGCACATTTTATCATCAGCGTGATGAAATACCAGCGCCCGCAATACCGGAAGGCCGGTTTTGGTGGTCAGCCTGCTTTGCTCCAAAATATAGGGAATCAGGGCGTAGCGGAGCTTCCACCACTTGCGTATGATACCGGATATTGCAGGGTATTCATAGGGCTCCCTTTTGGAAGTACCATGGTAGCGGATGTGGGAGGAAAAGACACCAAATTGGGTCCAGCGAACGTACAGGTCATCCGGAATAACGGAATTCATAAAGTTCGGTACTCCGTGAAAGCCAGGAACGTCATGACTCCAGAAGGCAAATCCCGACAAACCAAGGTGTAATCCTCCCTTTAAGGAACCGGCCATGCCGTCCCATGAACAAGCCGCGTCGCCGCCCCAATGCAATGGATAGCGCTGGCAACCGGCCCAACCGGCCCTTGCCCAGATGATGCCTTCACCCGTCACTTCCTTGGTGATTTCGTAGGCGGCCTTCTGGTACAGCAAGGCATAGAGGTTGTTGAGTTCTTCTGATTTGCCGGCATGGTAGTCGGCATCCAGATGGATATCTTCACCGAAGTCGGTTTTGATACACACGACTCCCATATTGAGCAAATCTTTCAATAGATCCTGGTACCACTGGGTCGCTTTGGGGTAGGTGAAATCGATCGTTCCTGCATAGTCGAGTGCACTAAAATTGGAGCCCCCTTGTTGCTGCACCTCCCGTGGTTGACTGATGTAATTGTTGGCTACAGCTTCTTCCAGTTGTTCTGCTTCAGCGGCAATGTAAGGCATTTGCCAAAGGCTGACCCGGTAGCCATTTTCCCTCAATTTGCCGATGAACCCCGGAGGATCAGGGAACCGATCCGGGTTGAACTTCCACTCACAGAGCCAATCTTTTCTAAACCAGCCGGTGTCCAGGTGGATGACATCGCACGGATAATCTTCATCGCGCATTCGCTGGCAAATTTCTTCAACCTCGGTTGCCGAATAATAGGTCATACGGCTCATCCAAATGCCAAAACTCCACAAGGGGAGCATCGATGGGAATCCGGTTACCATGCGGTATTCCAGCAAGATTTCATCGAGGGTGTTGCCGCCAAAAAGAAACAGGTCAAGTTTTGGCTCTTCGGCCAACATTTGCACTGATCTCGTAGAATGGTCGGCCATCGAAAATTTCGAGTAGGCTGAGGTATGTAAAAAGCAGCCATACATACGGCTGGAGATGTAAAAAGGGATATTCTTATACGTTCTCCGATTGTTGACACCTTGACCATCCTGGTTTTGCAGCTGGAAGGTCTTGCCGGAAAGGTCCATCTTGGCGAATCGTTCTCCGGTACCAACAAAAACCTCATCAGGGTGAGCTTGCAAGGAAATAGTTGCCCGATTGATCTGGTTTTCTTTTTCCAAAAATGCCAATGCAAAAGCTTCGTGCCTGGCCGGAAAAAACTGGTCGTAATTGCTGAGTTTTATTTCTTTATCTGCTTGTGGATACAACGAAAGTGTCAGTGATTCCTCTGGAGGAGGAAGCAAATCGCTCCAGTAATCGATTGCGGGGGCTTCTAAACTAAAAACTGCTTTTTTGACGCCTTCCTCATCCAAAACGATCCATTCATTTTCTCCTTTTTTTACCTTCAAAGGTGTCCGGGTCATGGCCTGGTGAAAGTCGAGCATTTCCGAGTTGGGCATCGCTGCTACTTCAAAACCAATGGCTATCCGAAGTGTCTTTTTTCCATAGGCCCGTAACCTAAGCTGATAATTCCGGATTGGGGTATCCAGGTCAGGGGTAATATCCCTGCCTGATTTTTGTTTTTGAAATGGAATCGTTGCTACAATATCTCCTTCTTCGGAATGGATAGCAGTTGGTTTGCCTGCCCTCCATAGGTACTCCGCATCCGGTGCCTCCGGGTCCACATCCAAAAAATCAAAAAGCTGGTAATTTGTTTGTTTCATTCTCTTGTATTAGAAGCTGCTCATTTCCTTGTTGTCCAAGGTGTTCAGTCCAAAGGGACCCAAACGGACATTTCCGACAAACCACGGTTGTTCCATGCGAAATACGGAATCAGTTTGAGTGTTAACTTTTTTACATTATTTCTATTCACCTCGCGGTAAAGGGTGCCTTCCCACGACGACCGGTCATTCCAGTTGAATTCGCCCTCCAGGGCCATGACTTCTGTATCGGCGATCGTTGTTTTTACGGGATTAAGGTTGATGTCTTTGGGAATGCTGATGTCAAACAAATTACAGCCTTCCGGCAAATCTGCTCCCTCCAGGCAATACACCACCGGTCCGTATTGCACTGCCACCTGATTGCGGCTTTCTTCTACCAACGGATTGGCTTCTACCAATTTTGCGTTCATGGGCAATTGCAGCTGGATCATCGAGCCTTTTTTTAACCCCTGGTTCAATTCCACATACTGCCCACCTTTGAGATTTTCCTTGACCTTCTTGCCATCAACCATTACACGGGCTTCACTGGCCCATTCCGGGATACGAAGAAACAGCTTGAAGTTCTTTGGAAACTCCTTAATTTCAATAGTAATATCCCCTTCGAACGGGTAATTCGTTTTTTGCGAAAGCGAAATCTTATGTCTTTTGTTGATGGTAGTAGTTAGGTCATTTGCTCCGTAGAGATTAACATACAGGGCCTCCTCAGAAACATTGTAAATGTAATTCTGCAACTGGGCGATGGTCCGGATGGTATTCGGAGGACAGCAATTGCAATAGCTGATGTACGGTTCCCGGTCTTTTGACCAGCGCAGATCGCTGCTGAGGTCTGCGGTACTGACGCAGAGGGGGTTGGTGTAAAAATACCCCTTGCCGTTGAGGCTTACTCCGGCGAGCAGGCTGTTGTACATCACACGCTCCATTAGGTCACTGTATTTGGCATCCGTGGTCACCTGTAGCATCCGCCAGTTCCAAAGCAGATTGCCAATGTTGGCACAAGATTCATTGTGCGCCGTGAGATTGGGCAATTGGTAGGGGCGACCGTAAGCCTGGTGCACCTGTTGAATTGTTTTTTGTTTGTAAGTCGTTCCATTGGGGGAAACCCCATCATATAAGGCGCCACAGGCTCCGGTGATGTACATCTTGCGCTGCACCAGGTCATTCCAGATCAGGTCGAGGGCGTGAAAGAGCGAATCGTCCCCCGTTTCGGCGTACACATCTGCCACTCCGGCATAGAGGTAATTGGCTCGCACGGCGTGGCCTACTGCTTCTGTTTGTTGTTTAAATGGAATTCGATCCTGGTTGTGGTCCGTCCCATCTTCCACCAGTCCTCTAATCGCAATCAGGCTTTCTCCCAGCTCCAGATATTTGGGATCGCCGGTAGTGCGGTACATTTCAATTACGCCCATATAGTGGGAGGGACATATAGCATTTCGTGCCAGTTCGGCCGTTGCAGTTTTGTAAAAGTTGTATAAAAAGTCTGTTGCCTTAATGGCAATATCCATCAGATTGGTCTTTCCAGTAATGCGGTTGTGCAAACAGGCCGCGGTCATCAGGTGCCCCATATTGTAGGTCTCAAAATCCAGCCGCTCGATGAAGTCATGCTTTTCGGTGGGATCGTTTTTGGCCTTAATCAGTGCCTTGGTGTGAATATAGCCATCCGGACGCTGACACTTTCCAATGATTTCAATGATGCGATCAATCTCCTGGTCCAGTTCCGGATCTTCGGTAACGGACAAAACCGTGATAGCCGCTTCCAGCATTTTATAAAAATCACCATCGTGAAAAGGAGGCCCTTTGTGATCGCCTTCTTTCAGACCGGCGGCAATCTCAAAATTGGCAAACGCATGGCTGATCCCCTCATCCATATAGTTGCCTAGCATGTGTGGGATCATAGATTGCTCACATACTTTAAAGCGGTCCGCCCAGAATCCTGAGGTCCAGTGTACATCTCCCATGTCAACGCTCTGCAATTTGGCATAGGGACTGTTTTGTGTAGCCGTGATGGCTTTGTGCTGTGCTGTTGCAGTTGTTGTTAATAACAAGCATAGGGCAATTGACAGAAAGTAAAAATATCGGTTTGTCATTTTAGTTAGTTTTTTCCCTTTGCGGGAACACCTTTTTTATGTTCATTTTGTTGAAATGGAAACCTTATCCAACAAGCCAAAGGGAATATGATAATAGATATCTGTCCAGATGGCCATATCCGCCTCTTTTTGCTTTCGCAAATCGTACCAGTTTGATTCTCCCCGACCATCGGGAAAGCCGCCGGCTCCGGTAAAACTATTGGGACCAACCTTGATTAATTCTCCACCCTGATGATGGTGAGGCCCAAGCAGATTCCTGAGGGAATTTATGAAAGTTAGCTCAATCGTATTTTCACCCTCCTTGACATAGTTCGTAATGTCTACCTGATAAGGCGCCCAGCATAACGTATCGACTTGTTGTCCATTGATAATCACTTCGATGGTGATGGCCTCGCTGGCAGCCAGGTCCAGGAAATACTTTTTTGTAAGGTCGAAAGAAGACAAGTTGAAAGCATTACTCAGGGTAAAGCCACCGGCAAAAAATGGGTAACCCTCCAGTGCCAGATTTCCATCAAAATGCGTTTTCTCCTGATCAATCGTGTATGAAGTAAAGGCATATACCGGTCTCTTGACCATATCTTCCGAGCGGTTACGCTGGGTGTCTTCAAAAGGTTCATTATCGCCATAAACGCCAAAGTCCCCAACTAGATAGATGCTTTCCAGCTCTGTCTCATATCGTTCCACCGGATTGCGGCTCAGAGGATCAGTTGGGGAAAATGGTATAGTAAGGTGGATTTCGTTCTGGCCGACTTTTAGCAGACTGGTAATGTCCTGGATTTTTATGGATTGACCAATAAAATACTGCTGACCATCAAAACGAATGGACGTGCCATTGATCGAAACTTCCTTAAAGGCCTCAGGTTGTTCCATGGCCAACGAGCAGCTTTCAGGAAGGGCTTTGATTTCTGCGAAAAACTTCAATTGCAATTCGCCCCTAAACTCATCATCATTCAGTCGACTCCAAATGCCAATCACTGGCTCCGGTGTGCTATAAGTCTTACCGCCGTCGATGGAGTAGGCGGCAAAATCGAGCGTGAGGGCATTGGGATCGTTTCTTTTTCCTGTCCAGGGTGTGTCGATTGTTTGTAAAGGTTTTAAATCGTTTGGATACACGGAAATGGATTCCGTGGGTATACCGTCACTCAGCGCTCCGGTACTGATCCAGTAAAAACCGGCCGGAGCAAGAGTGATCTGTGTTTGGCCTTTTTGATCTATGGCGAGGGCATGGGTACTAACTTTTGCGGGATCCCAAAGCACAAAATTTTTCTGTCCTTCCGGCCATTGTAAGGAGATATCGACGGCAGCTGTATTCGAATTATTGTACAGCAGATAGAAGCTTTTTCCTTGTAACGTACGACTTTGTGTCCAGATTTGATCGGCATGATCTCCGCGGAGCTTGATGGTTGGTTGAATATGTTGCCTCAAATTTTCCTTTAGCTTGTCCGCAGGTAGTACCACAACCGCTTCTTTCAAGGTGTTGATTGCCTTCTCGTTTTCTTTAGCATCCACGAATTGAGGAAATTCACCGCAACTCAGGATTGTTCCTCCATTTTCATGGAATTGCAGCAATAAGGACAAGGTACTTCGCCGAATGGTCAGCATCCTGGGCAAGACGATAGTTTGGTACTGCATCGCACCAATTATAAATTGCCGGCCAGCCACTTTTGCCTCATCTTTGATGATCTCCTCATCGCCCAAATCATAATCGATGTGCTGATCTTGCAGGGCTTGCATCACTAGTTTGAGGCTGCTAGTGAATTCACCTTCGCCATCATTTTTTACGTATTCACTTTCCAGTGGGCTAATGATTAATGCCTGAGGATCGAACTGGCCGATAGTCGCGGCATAACTGATGCGTCCGAGGTAATCCTCAATGGTCTTATTCTCCTTCCAATAGGGCTGATGATAGGAAAAGGTGGGCGGATAATCTCTCTTTCTGGCACCTTGAATACTATACGAAGTCAGGTGAGGACAAAAATGGTTGATACCCAGGATCGCGTGCCAGCCCCCCAGCCATTTTCTTTCCTGGAAATTGATGTTTTGCCCGCTGATGCCAAATAACTCACTTAGTCGGCTACGTTTTTCAAACTGATTGGCCACACTGCTGAGGTACTTGGGGGTGAGCAGCCGGTTTGCGGTAGAAAGCCCCAGGTGATCGATGCCGGGTTGTTGCATACTGCGGTAATGCAGTGAGGAATTACCAATGCGATCCCGCACTTTTTTAAGATCATCTTCACCGAGGTAATGACCGGTAAACTGTGCTCCATGTTGGTCACAAAAATCGGCAATTTGCCGGGTAAAACTCTCTTCATACAACAGCGCTTTGGCCATGTGGTAATGCCACCTGACTTCTCGCCAGTTGTGCTTTTCTTCAAAAAGCAAGTCAACATGATCGATGAGGGAATAGCCATAAAGGTCCTGGAATTTTTTGTCGAGATATGGAGAGTAGGAGAGTACCCCTCGGTGTTTGGTATTGCGATCAAAGTACCGCGCGTGCATGTGAGGTTCATCGGTAAAGATAAAGAGGGCATTTTCGGCCACTTTGTCACCGTATTTTTCAAAATAGGGCCGGTGCGTACTTTCAATAAATGCTTTTACGGCGTTGGGGTTGTAGAGGTCTACATAACAGGTACCATTAAAAATGGCATAACCATATTGGGCTGTGTATTCGATATATTGATAAAGGCTATCCTTTTTCAATATTTTGGAACCTACAGGCAAGGGCGTTGCCAGGTCCAATCTCGCCAGACATTTCGCGCGATAATCTTCTCCCAAATCCGGGATCAATCCTCCGGCATAACCGCTGGGCCATTTATCTTCGTCGTAAAACATGCACCGCAGATCCACCTCTTTGGCGGCATCTACGGCCACATCCATCATTCGCCACCATTCATCGCTTAGATAGTCAGTAATCAAGCCCGGTCGGCTGTGTAAGTAGAAACCACCAAACCCCGCCTGTTTGAACCCGTGAATTTGTCGACGCAATTCTTCGGGCTCCAGTTCATCATTTAGTGAATAAAATGGATGTGACCGATATTGATCGGGGGGATTCACAAAAGCCGCATAATCGATCAGGGAATCAGCTGCAATAAGGAAATGTCTCTCTGCCGCAGTGTGGGTAACATCACTTGCGAGGCTGTTCAAAAACAAAACCGGCAGAAAAACAAGGCCTAGAAATATAATCGTTTTCACGTCACGTTTCACTTTTCTTAACCTGGAAATAAAAACCAAATTTGCAAAAAATGGCTAAGTAAATAGGTATGGTGGTAAGTTGTTTCTGATGGAAAGGAGCAATATCTGTTCTGTTCTATTCTGGAAAAATTACCCTGGAAGTAGATGCACAGTGCTACTGGCACCCTGCTTCCAGGGACTCACTATTAAAAATATTTAGTCTAATTTTCAGCCAATTGCCAATTAATAGCCTGGATTCTGTACCAAATTAGGATTGGCCAGTATATCGGCAGCTGGAATTGGAAACAGCAAACGAATCGGATCGGAGGCTTCCTTGAGTGCCCAGGCGTCAAGAAACGTACCGTATCTGATCTGATCATTTCTTCTGTGTCCTTCCCAGTTCAACTCCCGACCTCTCTCCGCCAACAAGGCAGTAAGATCCAAAGCCCCCAGTGTTGGAACACCTCTATCCTCGCGAATTTCATTGACGATCTGTAGCGCCTCTGAATCCTCTCCTTTGCGTAGCAAAGCCTCTGCTTTTAACAACAGCATATCCGAGTAGCGGAATAAGACAAAATCGTTATCTGCTGGATTCAGGCTTGCGTTTGGTGTCACGTATTTATGTGGTCGGTAACCATCGTACAAGCCAGCACCTTGAATCTGCGGGACTTCTTTGTTGAACACCACCTGGTCTGCTGCTGCGTCCGGGTTAGCAGCTAGATAGGTGTCGGTATAACGTTGAGTCAGAAAACCGGCATTGTAGCCTCGGGCATCGTGTACCTCTGGATGCTCGTAGTACCTTCTGACATCCGTTTCTTCAAAGGAATCATAAAATTCTGCCAGGGTTGCCCAGCCATTCCAACCACCACGAATTTCTCCGGGAAAGATGGCATACCAGGTGGTCCAGAGACTGGAAACGTTTACCCCAGGGGTAGATTCGATGGAAAAGATGATTTCTGAAGAGATCTCATTATTGTCAGGACCAAAGCTGTCCCAGTAAAAATCCAAAGCTTTTCCTTCAATGTCATCAACATACTGGATAACCTTATCCATATCGGCTTCCGGAAATGCAGGAGTTTGTCGGTTCTCATATACTCCGCGGTTGATGTAGAGCTTGGCCAGCAAAGCTCTTGCCGCATTTTTGGTTGTTCTGTACGGCGGATTGTCATCAGATAATAACGGTAACACCTCTTCCACTTCGGCGATGATAAAATCAGTGGCTTCGCTTCCCATCAACACCTTAGGTGCCTCCTTCAGGTCCTCACCTGGATTACGGAAAGGTACTTGTCCCCATAGGTCCAAAATCTGCCATAAGAAATAGGCTCTTAGGAATCTAGCTTCAGCGGCCACCTCTTGTGGAGGATCGAAAGACAGTACGTTCGTAGCAGTAAAATTTCCACGGTTGAGCTTACGCCATACCGATTCGTTGATGGTGTGAGTGGCGGTCCAGGTATGTTGATGCAAGGTTCTGAAAATACCGCCATTGTCCCAACCGGATGGTCTGGATGGGCAAATTCCTTCGTCGGAACTCAGGATGTTCATGACATAGACGCCATCCTGGAAATTGACCATGGTACCATCAAACTCTCTATACACACGCTCAATCAAGGCATCAAAGTCCGCATTCTCTTTAAGAAATTCTCTTGCATTTTCCGCGGTTGCGTCGGAAGCCAGATCTTCTGTGAGATCGGTACAGGAAAATGTTCCGACCACTAGCAGGAGTAAAAATAGTTTGTGATTATATAATTTCATTTTCTTCAATTTTTATAGATAATAAATACCCATTAGAACGACACGTTAACCCCCAATGTAAATGTCCTCGCCATTGGATAAGGAATATACTCAATTCCAAAAGAAGGAATGCCGTTAAAACCACGATCAGTATTCACCTCGGGGTCAAAACCGCTGTAATCAGTGATGACAAAGAGGTTTTGCGCCGCCAAAAAGCACTCCAGGTTATTGAAGGTTTTCAGGTTGGCAAAGCGGTAGGACAATACTGCATTTTGTAGTCTGATAAAATCGCCATCCTCCAGGTATCTCGTTGATACGGTATTTGAATTACCCAGGTTTTCTTCACTAAACCCAACTTCCGGCGATACATTTCTACCAATCACCAGGTTGGAAACAGTCAGTACGGCGTTGGCGGTATTGTTGTAAACCTGGTGGCCAAATGCGCCATTGAAGCTCAGACGTAGTGACCAGTTTTTATATTCCATCGTTGAAGTTAAACCCACCAAAAAGTCTGGGTTTGGATCACCTACAAAGGCAGATTCTTCGGAATACAAAGCGGCTCCGCTGTCGTCAAAGCCTTCAAAAGTAGGCATATAGAAGGCAAAAAGCGGTTGGTTGTTGGCCAAAACCTGAGAAGTGGCGCCTGAGCCACCCAAACCATTTCCTTTGATTTCACCCGTAGGCACCTGCACACCATCATAACCGGTTAGTTCGTTTTGCAGCCAGGTTCCGTTGATCCCCAGATCCCAGATGAAATTCTCTTTGTTGACCAAAAAGGTATTCAGTGTCAGCTCCAGTCCACTGTTGTTGACGGTTGCCGGCAGGTTGATCCAGAAGTTGGCCGAAGGGGCAGGCTGGATCGTTGGCAGCAGGAAGAGCAGGTCATTGGTTTTTTTGTCAAAATACTCAATGCTACCACTCACTCGGCTATTGAGAATACTGAAATCCAGTCCTATATTGATAACCTCTGAGGTTTCCCATTTCAAATCAGGGTTGGCAACATTGGCCAAAGCCAGTGTTCCCTGACCGTAGGAATACCTTTCCTGTGCTGCTCCTGCCGGGAATTCCTGATTACCGGTTCTTCCCCATCCAACTCTCAGCTTTAGATTGTCAAGGGAGCTAAATGCAGCTTCTTTAGAAAGTACCCAGGCTGCGGAGAAGGCAGGAAATAGGCCATACTGGTTGTTTTTACCAAACTTCGTAGACCCATCGGAGCGCAGTGAGGCTCTGAAGAGATACTTTTCCTTGAAGTTAAAGAATACTCTGGCAAAGTACGATTGCAACTCATTGGTTGGGTCCCGGAAAGAACTTACGCTGATATTGCCATCCTGTACATTACCCATAATGTCGGAACCCCAAACATCAAAATTGGTAAAGTCTCTACCCGACATTGAGGTACTAAAGCGCTTGTAGTTTTGGTATTCATAACCCAGCAATCCCGATACGTTCAGGCTTCCAAAGCGCTTGTTGGCGTTTAAGGTGTGGGTTAAGGTATTACTGGAGTTATCCACCTGAGTAATCGTGGCATTACCGATGTCGGTGATCTCATTGAGAAACAATCTGCCGGAAAGGTCAGAGTTTCTTCGACCTACAGACCGGTTGGTACCAAAGTTGATCTTGTAATTCAGAAAGTCAGTAATATTCCAGGTAACCCCAACACTGGCCAGGGTATTGTTTACGGAAGACAAATCCCGGTGATAGGCCAACAGTGCCAGTGGGTTGGTGGGAATACCCTGAACGGAATTGTATTTTTCCTGTACAAAGGTTCCATTTTCTTCGAAAGGCACGGTAGGATTCCACTCGATGGCATTCATCACCAGGGATCCAAAAATATTGGAATTATCCGCAATTGGTGCCGCTTCTTCTGCGGTTCTGGAGGCAATCAGGTTGACGTCCACCTTGATGGCGTCGTTCAACATATTAAAGGCCCCGGTAAAGCTACCATTGTAGCGCTTGATTCCAGATTCTTTGATGATCCCTTGTTGATCATGCAGACCACCGGAAATACGGTAGGTTCCCCTTTGATTACCGCCGCCAATGGATACACTGGCTGTCTTGGTCCAGGCGGTCCGGGTAATGGCATCAAAGGCATCTACACTGGTTCCGCCGTCATAATTAGCTACGTCAAATTCGCGCTGAGCAACCACCTGACGGAACTGATCGGCACTCAATAAATCAATATTTGCTGCCATATTGCTGACCGCCGAGGTCAATCTAACGTCCACCTTTGGCGCGCCAGAACGTCCTTTCTTGGTGGTAACGATCACCACGCCATTGGCCCCTCTCGAGCCGTAAATGGCGGTGGCAGAAGCATCCTTCAGGATGTCGATAGAGGCAATATCATTAGGGTTTAGGAAGCTCAACGGATTTGAATCGGGAGCACTACCCAGCTGGCTGAGTGAGGAGCCAGGGTTGGTATTTCTACCGTCAAGGGGTACTCCATCAACGACAAACAGCGGTTGCTGACCGGCTCTGATAGAGGTGTTTCCACGTATCCGGAAGGTCACCGCACCGCCAGGCTGGCCGCTATTGTTAATAATGTTGACTCCGGCCACTTTACCCTGAATAGCCTGATCGGGAGAGACATTGACGCCTTTAATAAAGTCATCTTCACCAATTCGAGCTACTGATCCGGTTAGATCTTTGACCTTGGCAGTACCGTAGCCAACAACCACTACTTCTTCCAGTTGTTGTTGATCTAATTCCAGGGTAATGGATACTTTGGTCTGGTCGCCCACCGATACTTTTTGGGTGACGTATCCAACGTAACTTACTTCGAGTACGGCACCATTATCCGGTACAGTAAGGGTGAATGAACCATCAACATCGGTTGTGGTTCCAGAACTTGTTCCCACCGCGATCACCGTTGCTCCGATGAGGGGTTCTCCCTTTTCATCGGTTACCTCACCGGATATCGTTCGGTCGGGGAACATGAAATTGCTGGCGTTGGCATGGGCAGTTAGCGCACCAATTGCAATGAAGCCAACGAGTAGAATGGTCGATAGAAAGCTAAATACCGATCCATTCGAGATACGGAATGGGCTTTTCATTGTTGCTGTTTTGAGTTTGCAATGAATGTTTCGATTTCACACTTGGTGGAATGACCGTTCGGTAGAATTAAGGAACAAAAAGGCATACAAGGACCTGTTGCCAATAAAGGGTTAGGATTATTGGTGATACATGGTCAAGGGCTTGATGGCTTTCTTGCCCCCTGGTTCATAGCAGGGACATTTCCAACCTTTGGTATAAAGTTATTGTTTATAGATATGACCCTGTGTTATATTTAAACTGCGGTTGATTTTGTAAATGAAATTCTTTTACCTACCTTCGAAATAAATGACCGTTGTTTGACTTTGAATCGCGGGATTTGCCAAAGAATATAAATGTCCGGGGTGAAGGAAAAAAAGTTATCTTATAATAAATCTGGCAGCACCAATGTATGGTGGCACCAGGGAGAAAGAGGTCCGCTAGAGCGGTTTCCTTACATTAATCAATTTGGCCACATGAAGTTCACCAAGATTGTTTTGGATGAAAACATGAAACCTCATCTGAATGATGGCATTGAAATCCACTATGTAGAAAGGGGCAGATACGACTGGACCATTGAGGGACGGAGTGTGGAACTCTACCCGGATGACCTGTCGATCACGGCACCGTGGCAGCTCAACGGGAGTCCAAATGGAAAAATGGACCTGGGGGAAATCAATTGGATGGTGCTCAAACCGGAAGTGTTCTCAACACAAAAGTCACTGAAACTTGGTAAGTGGACCAATTTACCAAAGCGTTTCCAAAAGGAATTGGGAAAACTCATTGCCGAGGAACAGGGCATTGTGCTGAAAAGGGTGCGCAATTTTAAGCACTACTTTCACGACATTAAGCGGGAGCTTGAAAACAAGCAGGAGGGATATGAACTCATCGTGGTCAATTTATTGGAAAATCTGCTGATTCAATTAAAAAGGGAGTTAGAATCGAAAAAGCAACAAACCGAGATTGATGACAGCTTTATTCTTTCGCTTCAGGAAATCATAAAAAAAGACCTGGCAAGAAAATGGCCGGTAGAGGACCTTGCCCGAAAATTTGGCATGGGTAGAACAAAATTCACCAATGAAGTCAGGCGCTTATCCGGGTATCCACCCAACAGTTACATCATCAACCTTCGACTGGACGAGGCGAAATCTATGCTTGGGGATAGCAGAAAAACCCTGTCTGATATCGCCTACACCTGTGGGTTTTCCTCTTTACAACATTTTACTTCCTGCTTTTCCCAGCGAACTGGAATCACCCCGGCGGTGTACCGGGCGTCCAAGGTGGAGCAGTAGGTTTTTTCGCCTATATATATTAAGGATACGTTCGACTTGCAAGTAGCTGCTCATCGAGTATCAATCTGATTTACAAGATTATCCGAACGATTTATTTGTCAAAGAATTAAATCAGAGATCGTATTTTTGAACATTGTAGGATATTCACAATATCCAATCTTCCTGTCACCTTATTTTTAGTAGTATGAAACCTAAACACTTACTCGTCTGCATTCTTGTGGCATTTACTTTTTTGGCCACAGCTCAAACGGAAATTCATGTTGATCCAACTGCAAAGGCCGGAGGAAAAGGCACACTCAAGCGGCCTTATAGCTCCCTTCAGGATGCTGTTGACGCCATCCCGAAGCTTGTTCAAGATATGAAGTCCGACCTGGTTGTTTATCTACATGATGGCGTCTACCAGTTGACTCAACCGATTGTTCTTAATGAAAAGCATTCCGGAACAAATGGTCATCAGGTTATTTTTCGAGCTTACGAAAAAGGGCGGCCGATCATCAGTGGCGGCGAGAAAGTAAGTGGGTGGGAAAAAGTAGCGCAAAACATCTACAAAACGACCCTGGAACGGGAAAGCAAACTCAGATCCTTATTCGTCAACGGCCAACGCATGAAGATGGCCCAAACGGATATACCGGTTGATGGACTGGGCAATTGGGGTACTTTTAAGATTTCCGGAAAAGAAGACTGGGCCTTTGGGGCCGGTTCGGGTATTGATGGCATTAAGTTTGCCTCATCTGCTGTAGCGGAGTATAAAAACCCGGACGATATCGAATTGGTGCAGTTTAATATCTGGACGGAAAAGATACTAGGGGTAAGAGAGATTGAGGCTTTGGGAGATACCACTGTCTTTAAGCTTCAGCAACCCTACGGTGCCATTGCCACTTCTATGGCCTGGGCAGGAAAGATCAATTACAAAAAAAGCTTTGTGATTCGCAATGCCTACGAACTTTTGGACTCACCGGGTGAATTTTATTTTGATAAATCAACGAAGGCGCTTTATGTATTCAACGAGGAAGGCAACCTTTCCGATGCGGAAGTTATTGTTCCTACTTCTGCTGGACTGCTGCAAATTGCGGGTAGCTCGACCACTTCCCGGGCAGCCAATATCAGCATTGAAGGCATTACCTTCTCACATGACGATTGGCAATTAATGGAAGTGGCTGGATCTAAGGGGTTTGCCGGTATTCAGAGTTTGGGACTTGCCGTAAAGTATATTCCGGGAGGAAACTGGCACCCTACGGAATACAACAGTACCGACGTGCCAAGGGGAGCCATCCAGGTTTCAAATGCAGAAAATATCAGTTTTATTCGTAATAAATTTGAGCGCTTGAGTTCAGCCATAGCCATCAATCTGGTCAATGACGTCAGGAACTCGGAGGTGAATGGCAATTTTTTTAACGATCTGTTGGGTAATGCCGTGAATATCGGACATCCGCAACACTACAAAATTGGTGATGGAGAGCTGTTTGGACCGGGTGTTGAAGGCCTTTGTGAAGGCAATATGGTGTCTAATAATTACCTCAGAAATGTATCCCTCGATTTTCGGCAAGTAGAGGGTATCACTTCCTTTTTTGTGGCCAATACCAACATTGAGCATAACGACATCGCCTGGACGCCGTATGGAGCGATTACCTGTGGCTGGTGGTGGGGCAATTCGGGCATATCGCCCTCAACGGTAGCAAAGAACAACAACATTCGTTATAATAAGGCGGGCAATACACATCAGGTTCTGGACGACGGTGGCATTATCTATGTACTCGGTGAACAACCGGGATCAGTGATTGCTGAGAACTACGTATTTAACGGCCCACGATGCATTTATCCAGATGATGGTTCTGCTTATTGGACCATCACCAAAAATGTAGTTGGTAATAACAGCTACAAGTGGATGTGGCTGCACTTTTGGACCAAGCGTTGCCACGACGTGGTGGCTCGCGAAAACTATGTAAAAAACAACCTGCTGATGAATAATGGTACCAACTGTGTTGTTGAAGAAACTCACGCTTTTCGGGAGGATGATTTTCCTGAAAAAGCCCAGAAAATTATTGATAATGCAGGGATAGAAGCGGAATTTTCCGATATCATTCCGGAAAAGGAACCAAAGCGGATCAATATTCATCCGGAAGGTTTTAAGGAAAGAGATGTATTTCACTAAAATAAGCATACCACAATTGAACACGAATCGACCATTTTTTATCCTAGTTTCTATATTTCTGGTTTTGGGACTTGGCTCCTGTAGCCAGCCTCAAGAAGAGCCTGCAACTGTATCTGTAGACCGACTCGCTGTAGAATTGATATTTAGCGATGAGGCTGCTAAGGACTCGCTTTTTGAGACAATGAATTTCCAAACGGGATTGGAATCCTACCACTGGAAAAATCATGTTGTATTGTTTGGTAAGGCAGCGGATACCACTGGTTTAGCGGCCGCCCTTCAAGACCTTTCGCTTGTGGATACTAAGGTGTATGAGACTCCGCTTTATGCTTTTGATCACGCTACCCATTGTGATGATGGCAATCTTGAGGAAGACTGGAAAGATTATTTACTGACCGCCAATTTGGTGGAGGACCCTGTGCTTCAGCAAGAGTACATGGATTACCACGCCAAGCAGTTTGAGGAATGGCCGGATGTCGCACAGGGCTTTTGTCACGCTGACTTTCAGCAATTGCTGGTCTATCGGAATGGCCGACAATTGCTGTTGGTGATTTCCATTCCTAAGGATAAAACCCTGGATGAACTGAATCCCAAAACCACCGAAAATAACCCGCAAATGGATGAATGGAACAAAAGAATGGGAAAATACCAGGAAGGCATTGCTGGGACAGCGGAAGGAGAGGTCTGGGTGTTTTTGGAGCCCCTTGCAGCACTGGTGGAGACGGAATAGGATTTTTAAATTTTAATTGAATTGAAGAGCATGCGATTTACCATTTTTATAACAGCTTGTATTTGTGCCATTTTTCTCGCCGGATGTAGTCCGGAAAAAACAATTGTTTTAGTGACCAGTGGGGAGGATTCTCCACGGATTGAATACGCGACAGAACGGCTTTCAGAGGCATTAAAGAAGGAAGGGTATCAGGTAACGCTCACCGAGGATTATGATGCTGCGCTTTCGCAAAATGTAATTCTGGTAGGCTCGAATTCGGCTGCACTCTTTGAGGATCATTCCTGGATTACCAAAAATGAGCAAAAAGAAGGGTACAGTATTCAACAAAGGGACAATATTACGGTCATCGTCGGATTTGATGCCAGCGGAGTATTGTACGGTTGTCTGGACTTGATTGATCGCATTGAATCGGGGCAAAAATTGTCGGAAGAGATCCAGGTGGTGGAGCAGCCGGAAATGGTGTTGAGAGGCACGTGCATCGGCTTGCAAAAAACGGAATACTTGCCGGGGCGGGAAGTTTATGAATATCCTTACACCCCCGAAAATTTTTCCTGGTTTTACGATAAAGAATTGTGGATCAAGTACCTGGATATGATGGTGGAAAACCGCCTCAATTCGTTGTATTTGTGGAATGGTCACCCGTTTGCATCCCTGGTCAAACTACCCGATTATCCCTATGCGGTGGAGGTGGATGAAGAAACCTTCAGGAAGAACGAGGAAATCTTCGGTTTTTTGACCCACGAAGCCGACAAACGTGGCATTTGGGTGATCCAAATGTTTTACAATATTCTTGTCTCCAAACCCTTTGCCGAGGAGCAGGGCATCAAAACGCAGGAACGGTCCAGGCCAATTATACCCGTAGTGGCGGATTACACCCGAAAATCGGTAGCTGCCTTCATTGAAAAATATCCCAATGTAGGCCTGATGGTGTGCCTCGGCGAAGCCATGAACACTATTGATGATGATGTGCAGTGGTTTACTGAGACGATTATTCCCGGGGTGAAGGACGGTTTGCAAAAACTGAATATTGATGAAGAGCCGCCCATCGTGCTTCGGGGCCACGATACCGATCCCAAAAGGGTAATGGATGAGGCTTTGAAAACCTACAAAAACCTGTATACAACAGCCAAATACAACGGGGAGTCGCTGACGACCTATCAACCGCGAAAATCCTGGGTAGATACGCATCAGGCGCTGAGCTCACTGGGGTCGGTACACATTGCCAATGTGCATATTCTGGCTAATCTGGAGCCATTCCGCTACGGTTCTCCCGATTTCATTCAAAAGAGTGTACAGGCCATGCACGACTTGCAGGGAGCCAATGGATTGCATTTATATCCACAAGCTTCCTACTGGGACTGGCCTTATACGGCCGATAAAACCGAGCCCCGCCTGCAGGAGATGGACCGCGACTGGATCTGGTACGAAGCCTGGGCCAGGTATGCCTGGAACTGTCGGCGAGATGCGGCGGAGGAAGACGCCTATTGGTCCGCCAGACTGACTGACTATTACGACTGCGGTGATTCAGGGAAAGACATTCAAGCTGCCTACGAAGAGATGGGAGAAATTGCGCCCAAATTATTGCGCCGCTACGGCATTTCCGATGGCAATCGCCAGACCTTGTTGCTGGGCATGTTTATGAGCCAGTTGGTCAACCCCAATAAATGGCACGTTTACGAAAGTTTTATTGAAAGTAACGGCCCGGAAGGGGAGACCCTTATTGAGTTTGCCAGAAAAGAAGCCGCCGGTGAGCCGCACCGGGGCGAATTACCCTTACAAATCGCTGAAGAGGTAAAAACTCATGCACAAAAAGCCGTGGAAGCCATTGATCAGGCGGTACCGGCTATTCAAGCCAATCAAGCAGAATTTGACCGCTTAAAAAATGACGTCTATTGTTATCAGGCTATTGCCAACTTTTTCTACGATAAGGTTCATGCGGCTCATTCGGTATTGGAATACAAATACAACGGTGATCTGACTGCATTGGATGAGGCGGAAATTTTGCTGGAAAAGAGCCTGACGCATTATTCAAAGCTGGTCGAACTCACGGAAGACACCTATCTATATGCCAATAGCATGCAAACCCAACAGCGCCGCGTGCCCATCTCCGGACGGGACGGTACCAATAAAACATGGGCGGAGCTTCTGGTGCATTATCAAAATGAATTTGAAAACTTCAAAAGAAACCTGGAGACCTTAAAGGCGAAAGGTAGTGGGTCTTCCGGTGCGCAGGCACAAGAGGTACTAGAGTCGGCAGCAATAATGGTTCAGAGTGACTATGAAGGCCGCTACGCCCTTAAGTCCGGAGAAAAAGTTTATGCCGATAGCGATGTTGAAATCCTGGAGGTTGCGCCGGAATTAAGCCAATTGCAGGGCTTTCGCTTCAATGATGAACAACAGCAGGAGCAAGGCACCACTTTCAAGTTTTCCAATACGGAGCCGGTGAAAATTGTGGTGGGCTATTTTAATACCAATAGTTACACCACGCTACGCCCGCCGACCCTGGAAACTAACGCCAATGCCAATGACCGTGGGCAGGCGGATATCAAAATTGCCAATGCCATGCGTTTGAATGGTCTGTATCCGGTCAATGTGTATACCTATCATTACGAGCCTGGAGCGCACGAACTGATCCTAAATCAGGGAAGGGTGCTGATTCTGGGGGCGATTGATGGCAATACCGAAATCAAAATGCACGATGCCGGAGTTACCGACAAAAAGGATGGGGCACCGGTTGATTGGTTGTTTTATTAAAGTACTTGAAGTGAGGAGGATTATGAAAAGGGTGATGACACTAGCATTCTTGTATACATTGGCGTTTTTGACGGACGCAGAAGGACAGGAGGTTAGAAATTCAATTTTATTAAATGACAATTGGCATACTATTGCCAATGAAACCGATAAACACGCCTTTGACGGTTTTCAACAATCAGATTTTGAGGTTAAAAACTGGACTTCCGTAAATGTTCCGCACAACTGGGACGACTACGGTGGGTACCGCCGCTTACGTCATGGAAACCGACACGGTTATGCCTGGTATTGGAAAACATTTTCGATTGATAATCATCGAAAAGACAAGCGCTACTTTTTGTGGTTTGAAGGCGTTGGTTCTTACGCTACCGTTTGGCTAAACGGCGATTCAGTGGGCTATCACGCCGGTGGACGGACCTCCTTTACGTTGGATATCACGCCGTTTCTGAACCCAGAAGGAAATAACATTTTGGCGGTACGTGCCGATCATCCGGCTGATATTCGCGATTTACCATGGGTTTGCGGTGGATGTAGCCCGGAATGGGGATTTTGCGAAGGCAGTCAGCCGATGGGTATTTTCCGTCCGGTGCATTTGATCGAAACCGGTTCGGTTCGGGTGGAGCCTTTTGGAGTGCACATTTGGAATAATGATGAGGTTACGGCTAAAGCGGCTAATTTGAACTTGACCACTGAGGTGAAGAATTACGGAGGTAAGTCCGGCATTTTTGTGGTGAAGAATATTTTGTTGGAAGATTCGGGGAAATCCGTTGCCGAAACATCGGCCAAAGTAAAACTGGAAGAGGGGCAAAGGGATACGATTACCCAGTCTTTTAAAAACCTGCAAAATCCGCATTTATGGTCATTGGAAGACCCCTATTTGTATACCGTTCAAACGGAAATCTGGCAGGACGGCAGGCTGCTGGATCAGGTCGGTAATAGCTACGGTATTCGTACCATTCAATGGGATATTTCCGGTGAAAATGCTACGAATCGATTTTATTTGAATGGAAAACCTGTCTTTATCAATGGTACTGCGGAGTACGAACACCTGATGGGGCAGGGCCACGCCTTTTCCGAAGAACAGGTACAGGCCCGGGTAGACCAGGTCAAAGCGATGGGCTATAATGCCTTTCGGGATGGCCACCAGCCACATAACCTAAGGTATCATCTTGAATGGGATAAATCAGGACTGCTGTGGTGGCCACAAATGTCGGCGCATATCTGGTTTGATAATCCCGAGTTTAAAGTGAACTTTAAGACACTTTTGGCCGATTGGGTGAAAGAAAGAAGAAATAGCCCGTCCATCATCTTATGGGGTCTGGAAAATGAAAGCACCCTGCCCGAAGCTTTTGCAAAAGAATGCACCGATTTAATCCGTCAACTTGATCCCACTACCTCATCCCAAAGGTTGGTAACTACCTGCAACGGTGGTTCCGGTACGGACTGGAATGTGATCCAAAACTGGTCGGGTACCTACGGCGGCAACCCCGATAATTATGCCAATGAGCTTTCCGAACAATTGCTAAATGGTGAATACGGTGCCTGGCGGAGTATTGATTTGCATACCGAGGGCGAATTTGATCAAAAAGGCATTTATAGCGAGGATCGTATCAATTTGTTGATGGAGTCCAAGGTCAGATTGGGCGAGCAGGCTGCGGCCAAAAGTTGTGGCCAGTTTCACTGGCTGATGGCTTCCCACGATAATCCGGGACGTACCCAAAGTGGAGAGGGCATGCGTGATCTGGATCGGGTAGGGCCGGTCAACTATAAGGGCGCGCTAACCATTTGGGGTGAACCTACCGATTTGTTCTATCTATACCGATCCAATTACACACCGAAAGAAACGGAGCCGATGGTTTACATCGTTTCCCACACCTGGCCAGACCGGTGGACTGAACCTGGTATGAAAAGTGGTATTCGCATTTTTAGCAATTGTGATGAAGTGGAGTTATTTAACGGGGTGGAAAAACATTCGCTGGGGCGCAAAAAGCGGGGACCGATCGGGACCCACATCGTTTTTGATAGTGTGGAGGTGGAATACAATATGCTTTACGCAATAGGGTACGTCAATGGAAAAGCCGTTGCCGAAGACCACGTTTTGTTGCACCATTTGCCCGAGGCACCTGGTTTGGAAAAGCTGGTTGGAGAGGCAGCACCCATTACCCGAAAGGGGGAATACCTCTATCGAGTCAACTGTGGAGGCGATGATTATACCGATGCCCAAGGCAACCTTTGGATGGCCGATGTACAGCGGCGAGATGAGGCGCATTGGGGTTCTTGTTCCTGGACCGATGATTACGAAGGCTTACCCGCTTTCTACGGAAGTCAGCGACAAACCCACGACCCAATTAGCGGCACTGGTGAATGGCCACTATTGCAAAGCTTTCGCTACGGTCGGCATGAATTGAGCTACCAATTCCCGGTTCCCGATGGAAAATATCGGGTCGAACTCTTTTTTATTGAGCCCTGGTACGGTACAGGAGGTGGACTGGATTGTCAAAACTGGCGAGTTTTTGATGTGGCTATCAACGATCAGGTGGTGTTGCAGGATCTTGATATCTGGGCTGAAGCTGGGCACGATCGGTTATTAAAAAAAGAGGTAGAAGTACAGGTTAATGGAGGACTGTTGTCCATTTCCTTCCCGCAGGTGAAAGCGGGACAGGCAGTCATTTCCGCTATCGCGATTGCCGGAGAAACGGAAAAAATTGAGGCTGCTGCGCCGTCTACCAGAAATATCAGTAGCTTTAAGGCAAAGCCGAAAGGCTGGTCGGCCAAAACGTGGCTGGATACCGGAATTGATCAATATACTGATGCCAATGGCCAGTATTACCAAATAGATCCCGTTTTGTACGGAAAGGAATGGATACAATCTCCGGCGATCGTCAAGGCAAATGAGGCGATGCCTGCATTAGATTTGTCCGTAGAGGCAGAATTGATGATAGGCATTGATACCACATTGACTTCCCTTCCGGAATGGCTGAATGAATGGACTGCTTTGACAAAATATATGGCTTCTACCTTTGAAGGAGAAACGCATTATCGGCTTTATAAAAAGCGATTTGCCAAAAAGGAGACCGTTCAATTACCGCGATTAAAAGAGGAAGCTTTTGCCATGTATCCGGTAGTGGTGGTTCCAATAACCTCTTTGGACGACCCCATCGATTTGCGGAAGACCACCACCTGGCAGGCAGAGGAGGGAAAGATGGTTGGTGCGGCAGAACTGGTCAATCACCTCGATAAAGAATGTGTGATGACGCCCGATGCTTCCGGTACAGTGGGATTGACCTTTCAGGTGGGATTAGCCTCTAAGTACGGACTGCAATTCCGGTATATCAACCTTTCCGGAGAGAACCTGGAGGCAGCCGTGAAAATCCTTGCGGCTGATGGCCGCGAAATGTGGGCCGGCGAATGGACCTTTCCGGCAACACCGGACAAATGGAAGAGCTACCGAACCGATACACAGACGACGATAAATGCAGGGACCTATACGATCATGATCACTCCGAAAGGCAGGGGGGCGCTTTATTTCGACTGGTTAAAGGTGCAGTAAGCTTTTGAGTATAAACAAACAAAAAATGAAATACAATATCATCACGCTGCTGGTGCTCGTCCTGAGTGCTTGTTCCGGTGAAAAAGAACTGCCAACAATAGTATCTCCCGAAAAAATGCAGGAGGTCTACCAAGAGGTTAAAACGCCCTACAAATACGGGTTGGTTCTTGCGCCAGATTCAGATTCCTTGAAGATCGATTGTCCGACCATTTTCCGGGAAAACGATCATTGGTATATGACCTACTTTATCTACGATGGAAGGGGGTACGAGACCTGGCTGGCGGAAAGTGAAGACTTGTTGAAGTGGAATGTATTGGGAACCGTGTTGTCCTTCACTGATAGCACCGATTGGGACGAAAATCAAAAGGCCGGATACCCTGGGTTACAGGATTTGACCTGGGGTGGAAGCTACGAATTGCACACCTACGATGGCAAATACTGGATGCCCTATTTTGGCGGTAGCTCCCGTGGATATGAAAGTGGGTTATTGTCAGCCGGCATGGCCTTTACGGACCAGTCACCGACCACCTTGCACGAGTGGCAACGCCTTGACGAGCCCATCTTCATGGCTACTGATTCCGATGCCCGCTGGTGGGAAAACAGCACCATCTACAAGACCTGGGTGATGGAGGACAAAGAAGAACTAACGGGCTACCCGTTTGTCATGTATTTTAATGCCCGAGGTGATAGTATTAACCCGGCCCGAGGTGCGGAACGTATCGGTATGGCCGTCTCCAAAAATATGGTGGATTGGGAACGGTATGGCGGAGAACCGCTTATCAACCATCACAAAGGTATTTCTGGTGATGCCGTTTTGCAAAAGATCGATGACATTTGGGTGATGTTTTATTTCGGTGCTTTTTGGCCGACTCGCAAGGACCACCTGGCCTTTAATCGTTTTGCCTGTTCCTATGATCTGGTCAATTGGACCGAATGGGAAGGAGAGGACCTTATCGCGCCTTCAGAACCATACGACGATATGTTTGCCCACAAATCCTGTGTGTTGAAATATGATGGGGTGGTGTATCACTTCTATTGTGCCGTCAATAAGGGACAAGATCGGGGCATTGCCGTGGCGACCAGCAAGGATTTGGGCGAAAGCCCACTTCATTTCAAGAAATCAGCGGGAAAGTATGATGGAGGCACTGAGTAGACTTTTTTTTATAGGCTTTATACTGATTTGTTCCTGTAAAACGGCCATTGAATCGACGGCAACGGGCGTTTCCACTGAGGATTCCACCCAACCCTGGGTATTCTGGTATTGGAATGATGCGGCTGTTTCCAGGGAAGGCATTACCGTTGATCTGGAGGCGATGAAACAGCAGGGTATTGGTGGCGCTTACATCTTCTTTATTCGTGGAGCATCAGATCCGCCGAAATTCACGCCACCTGCCATTCAGTTGACCGATCACTGGTGGGATTTGGTCCGTTTTGCATTTGCGGAAGCAAACCGAATCGGTGTCAAACTGGGACTGCACGCCTGCGATGGTTTTACCACGGCTGGAGGCCCATGGATAACACCGGAACAGTCGATGAAAAAATTGGTGTGGTCGGATACATTGGTGCAGGGAACCGGTGACTGGACCGGGACTTTAAAAATGCCGGAAACCCATGAAGACTTTTACAAAGACATCAAAACCTATGCTTACCCGGTAGAGCCGCAACAGATCCTTTCCAGCTATAATTTGATGCCAAAAATAACCACCAGTTTACCCGATGTAGACGCCTCATGGCTCAATGATCCTACAAAAACCAAGGAAAGGTTTCGCAGTAAAGAACCTTGCTGGATTCAGTACGAGTTTGAGCAACCGTTTACCTGTCGCTCTATCACCTTCAAAGAAGCAGGCAACATCTTTCAGGCCAATCGCCTGATTGTGGAGATCAGTGAAGACGGAAAAACATTTACTACTCACACTCGGTTAAAGCCCCATCGGCAGGGGTGGACGGATGGAGAGTTGGATGTGACACACGCCATTCCGGAGATAAGCGCACGATTTTTTCGCTTGCGCTATGATCCGGAAGGCACTGAGCCAGGTGCTGAAGATCTTGATCCAGCCAAATGGCGGCCCTCTCTGAAGTTAGGTGGCATTGAGCTTTCGGCGGAAGCCAAAATCCACCAATATGAAGGCAAAAATGGATCAGTTTGGCGCATTGCGGCACATAGTGACGAGATACTGATCGACCCTGCTCAATCTATCAATCTGGACCAAATCATCGACCTGACCGATCAGGTGAATGAGAGAGGACAATTGAGTTGGACCGTTCCTGAGGGCACCTGGCGTATCAGAAGAATTGGCTATACCTCCACGGGAAAGACCAACTATATCGGCGGCGGGGGCAAAGGTCTGGAATGTGATAAGTTTGACCCGGAAGTTGTGGCTTTTCAATTTGATCAATGGCTCGGTACTTTTTACGAGCAGGTCCCGGAGGATTTGATTGAGGAGGCGCTACGCATTTTCCACGTAGATAGCTGGGAAAGTGGTAGTCAGAATTGGACGAAGGCTTTCGCCAATGAATTTCAGCGTAGAAGAGGTTACGATCTGTTGCCTTATCTACTGGTCACAACCGGCGTACCCATCCGTTCGGCAGAATTTAGCGAACAGGTACTGCTGGATATGAGAGAAACCATCGGCGAACTGATACGCGATAATTTCTTTGCTACTTTCAAAAAGCTGGCCGCTGAAAAAGGCTTAAAATTCAGCGCCGAAAGCATTGCTCCGGTGATGGTCGGCGATGGTATGCTGCATCATCAGATTGTAGATTTGCCAATGGGGGAATTTTGGTACAACAGTCCCACGCACGATAAACCCAACGATATGCTAGACGCCATTTCCGGGGGGCATATTTATGGTAAAAAGATCATTCAATCTGAAAGTTTCACGGAGATTCGCCTGGATTGGGATGAACATCCCGCTAAGCTAAAAAGAACACTGGATCGCAATTTTGCCCTGGGCATCAACCGCATCGTCTTTCACGTTTTTAACCACAATCCCTGGGTGGAGCGAATGCCCGGAATGACGCTGGGGGTAGTGGGTTTTTTTTACCAGCCAACCCAGACCTGGTTTAAAACCGGAGGCCCTGCCTGGATCGACTATATTCGCAACTGCCAGGAACTGCTGCAACGTGGTAATCCCGTTATGGATATTGCCGTATTTACCGGTGAGGAAATGCCACGCAGGGCTATCCTTCCGGATCGGCTGGTGCCTGTTTTGCCAGGTATCTTTGGGGATTCCATTGTGGAGAAGGAAAAGGCTCGATTGGCCAATGAAGGATTACCCCTGCAGGAACGACCAGCTGGCGTTCATTCTGTAGCTAATATGGTCGATCCGGCAAACTGGATCAATCCGCTGAATGGCTACGCCTACGATTCATTTAACAAAGATGCCCTGCTTCGCTTCAGTGAGGTAGCCGATGGCAAGATCGTTCTGCCGGGCGGAGCCGCATATTCCCTTTTGGTAGTCCCCGGTACCAGAAAAATGATGCCGGAGGGAGGGCTGATGAGTCTGCCGGTAGCCCGTAAATTGCTGGACTTGGTTAAGGCAGGGGCAAGCATTTATATCCAACAAAAGCCTAGCCGAATGTTGGGTTTTAGCAGTGAAGAAGATGAACAGGAATTTGAGCGCATTGTGGAAACGTTGTTTGCCGGAGCTACCAGTGATAAATTGGTGAGTCATTCCATTGGCAAGGGAAAAGTGATCACTGGAAAATACACCGAGCCTTCCTTTTCCCGCTTTGGGATAGACAAAGATGTACTGATTACCGAGAAAAATGGTCAGGAAATCCGGGATGTCGCCTGGACCCATCGAAGAGAAGAAGGTAAGGAGGTCTATTTTGTTGTTAATCAGAGTGATAGCGAAAGATTGCTGCAATCTTCATTCAGGGTTCATGGCAAGATTCCGTCCCTCTATTTCCCGAATCAGGATCGCTATTTGGCTTGTAGCCAATGGAAAGAAAAGCAAGGAAGAATTGAATTGCCCCTGAAGTTGCAAGCCAGTGAATCCTGTTTTGTTTTGTTTGAACAGAAAAGGTCAGAGGGCCAGACATTGGAACACAATTGGCCGGCATATACCATCAGCCAGGAAATCACTGGGCCGTGGCAAGTGCATTTTGATTCAGCTTACGGTGGTCCCGCTCCGCCGATAACTTTTACGTCCCTCTTTGACTGGACCACTCATCCGAAGGATGCAATCAAATACTATTCTGGTACGGCAACTTACAAACAGTCATTCAATTGGAGCGCATCCAATCGTGAATCACGTTACGTCTTATCTCTGGGAGAAGTTCACAACCTGGCGAACGTAAAGCTCAATGGGAAGTCATGTGGAGTAGCCTGGACGGCCCCTTACGCGGTCGACATCACCGATCAATTGATTCAAGGCCAAAACCTGCTCGAAATTGAAGTGAGCAATACCTGGGCGAATCGTCTGATGGGGGACCACAAAGTTGAAGAAAAAGACCGGATCACCTGGACCACGGCCGCGTATCGGCTTGAAGGCAGAGCGTTATTGTCGGCGGGCCTAATGGGGCCGGTATCGATCATGCAAGAAAATTAATACTCAATAATCTTATTCGAGATGTTTGTAAAAAAATACTTTGAAGAATTTGAACTGGACGAGGTCCGGGAAACCCTTGGACGGACCATCACCGAATCTGATATCGTGATTCACGCCGGGCAAACCGGAGACTTCTTTCCCCACCACATGGATGCCGAATGGTGCAAGACACAGCCCTTTAAAAAACGTATTGCCCACGGCACCTTGATTTTTAGCGTTGCGGTGGGTATGACGGCCAGTTTCATCAATGAGGTGTCGATGACCTATGGCTATGAGCGCCTGCGCTTTACCAAGCCGGTCTTTATCGGTGATACCATCAAAGTGAAAGTGTCTATCAAGGACAAAAAGGACCACAAAAAGCCGGAATTTGGCCTAATTACCGAATTGGTGGAGGTATTCAATCAAAACGAGGAGCTGGTAATGTTGTGTGAACACCTCTTACTGGTGCACAAAAAGGCGTAGACGATGGGAAAGATTACTTTAAAAGGCATTACCTGGGGGCACAGTCGGGGCATCACACCGTTGCTGGCTTATGCCCAACGTTTCCAGGAGAAATATCCCGAAGTTGAAGTCTCCTGGAAGAAGCGCACGTTACAGGAATTTGCCGACTATCCGATAGAAAAGTTGGTCGACACCTACGATCTATTGATCATCGATCACCCCTGGGTCGGCTGTGCACACGCTACAGGTTGTGTGTTGCCGCTGGATGAGTATTTGTCCAAAGAATACCTGGAAGATCAGCTGCAACATTCGGTAGCGCGATCACATGAGAGTTACTTTTACGGGGGGCATCAATGGGCATTAGCCATCGATGCGGCGGCACCAGTGTCCAGTTGCCGTAAGGACCTGCTGGAGCAAAGCGGCGAAGGGGTTCCGCAAACCTGGGAAGAACTTTTGGCTTTAGCCAAAAAAGGGAAGGTAGCCGCTCCGGCCATTCCCATTGACTTGCTGATGAATTTCTATATGTTTTGTCAGGCTCATGGTACAGAACCTTTCACTAGTAAAGATGAAGTCATTGATGAGGAAACAGGCCTAAAAGCGCTGGATACCATGAAGGAGTTTTATTCACTGTTGGATAAGCGTATGTTTTCCAAAAACCCCATTGCCGTCGCAGAAGTCATGAGTTCCACGGATGATTTTTGGTATTGTCCTTTTGCTTATGGGTATTCCAATTATTCCCGTTTGGGATATGCCAGGTCGCTGCTGCATTATGGCGAATTGGTCACCTTTAATGGTCAGCCGTTGAGAAGCACTGTGGGCGGTACCGGATTAGCCATTTCCGAAAGGTGTCAGCATCAGGATTGGGCGGTGAAATTTGTTGAAGAGGTCGTGTCCGGAGAAATTCAATCCACCTTTTATGTGGAGCACGGCGGTCAGCCTGGCCATCGCAAGGCGTGGGAGAGTGCGGCAGCCAATGCGCTGACTAATAATTTTTTCAAAAACACGATAAAGACCCTGGATCAATCTTACATGCGTCCGCGCTACAATAATTACCTGCATTTTCAGGACCATGCCGGCGATCCGATTCAGGAATATCTGCGGGATGGGGGCAATCCTCTATCTGTTTTGGAGAAGGTGAATACTATTTACAAAAAGAGTTTAGCCTGATGGAAAAGTTACCACTGGAAGGGTTGATTGTTCTCGAATTTTGTCAATACCTCTCCGGTCCCTCAGCGGGATTACGACTGGCTGATTTGGGAGCCAGGGTGATCAAAATTGAATCACCGAAAGGGGATGCATGTCGCAAACTGGCCATCAAAAACCTGTGGGTGGATGAGCATGATTCCCTGTTGTTTCACACCATCAATCGCAATAAGGAGAGCTTTGTTGCCAACCTCAAGGACCCAGAGGATTTGGCTATCATCCATCGCCTTATTGCCAAAGCGCAGGTGATCATTCACAACTTCCGGCCGGGAGTGATGGAGAAATTAGGGCTGGGGTATGAAGCCGTGAAGCAGCTAAACAAGGCGGTAATTTACGCTGAAATTTCAGGGTACGGTAGTGAAGGCCCCTGGAGGAAAAGGCCGGGACAAGACCTGCTGCTACAGGCAAAAAGTGGCCTGATGTACACCAGCGGCAATCAGGATGATCCGCCGGTGCCTTTTGGCTTAGCCATCGGAGATATTTTGTGCGGGGCACAGTTGGTACAGGGTATTCTGGCCGGATTGATCCAGGTGCAAAAGAATGGAGAGGGCAGCAAGATAGAACTGTCGCTCCTGGAATCTTTGCTCGACTTTCAGTTTGAGCTGTTGACCACCTATTTTGCCAGTGATAAGCTGCCAAAACGATCCAAATCAGTGAATGGCCATGCGCTGTTGGGCGCCCCTTACGGATTGTACCAGGCGAAGGACGGTTATTTGGCTATAGCCATGGTGCCCTTACAAAAGTTGGCAACGGTCATGGATTGCCAACCCCTGAAGGCTTTTCAACAAGCCGATGCTTTTATCAAAAGAGACGAGATCAAGAGGATTGTCGCGGAACACATCAAAGCGCAGCATCGCGACTACTGGATGGAAAGATTTCGTCAGCATGACCTCTGGGCGATGCCACTCTGGGATTGGCAGATGCTGGCCAACAGTGAAGGCTATAAAGCCCTAGAAATGGAACTGACACTGGATACCGATAAGGACATTCGGACCACCCGGTGTCCCATTCGCTGGAATGGGGGAAAACTCCAGTCAAAACGTCCTGCTCCGGCTTTGGGGGCGGATACGGAAAGCATTATTCAAGAATTTGGATTGAAGTAAGATGCAATTATTACAAGATATATTGGTTGTTGATTTTAGCCAGTTTCTATCTGGCCCTTCCGCCAGTTTGCGCTTAGCAGATCTCGGCGCTCGCGTGATCAAAGTCGAGAAACCGATGACCGGTGATATCTGCCGGGAACTCTATGTTTCGGACGTGAAGCTGGAAGGAGAATCCACCATTTTTCATACCATCAACCGCAATAAGGAAAGTTACTGTGCAGATTTGAAAGATGCCGATGACCTCAGAAAGATCAAACAGTTGATCAGCAAAGCCGATGTGGTCATGCACAATTTCCGTCCGAGGGTGATGAAACAATTGGGACTGGATTATGAGCCAGTTAAAGCAATCAATCCAGCCATTGTCTACGCCGAAATCAGCGGCTATGGTCAGGTCGGCGAATTCCGGGAATTACCCGGACAGGATTTGCTGTTGCAAGCCCTCAGCGGCCTGCCTTTCCTAAATCACGATGCTGATCACCCACCTACACCAATGGGCGTTGCTGTAGTGGATATTTTGGCGGGCACCCACGCCGCTCAGGGGATTTTGGCGGCACTCTACCGACGAGGCATCAGTGGAAAAGGAGCCCTGGTACAGGTGAGTATGTTGGAAAGTGCACTTGATTTTCAGTTTGAAGTGCTGGCATGTTTTCTCAACGATGGCCATGAATTGCCCAAAAGGAGCGCCGTCAATAATGCGCACAACTACGTTGCCGCACCCTACGGGGTTTATCGTACCATCAATGGCTATCTGGCACTGGCTATGGGGAATATTCTTCAACTGGGAGATTTGTTGGGATGCCCGTCACTGTCGGCATTCCCTGATCCCAAAACATGGTTTGATCAACGCGATGACATCAAACGAATCCTGGCGGAGCATTTGCGTCATCAAACCACGGAGCATTGGCTGTCCATTCTCGAACCGGCGGATATCTGGTGCTCGGAAGTATTAAATTATGAACAATTGCTAAAGCAGGAAGGCTATCAGGTGCTGGATATGGAATTGGTGGTGAAAACCATATCCGGCCACAGCATCAAAACCACTCGTTGCCCGCTAAGGGTGAATGGCCAAATACTTGGCTCCGCCGTTGGAGCACCCGTACTGGGTCAGCACAACCAGAAACTGGACCTTGAATTTGATTTAAATACCTAAACTATTTTATCGTGAAAATCATCGATACCCATATTCATATCTGGGACCTGGAAAATATCCATTATCAGTGGCTGGAAGGCAATGATACCATCCTCGGTCGGACTTACCACCTCGCTGAATTAGAGGCTTCGAGGACCGAAGTCGGCATCACTCATGGTGTGCTGGTTCAGGCCGAAAACCACTTTCAGGATACCGACTGGATGCTGGCCAATGCTGCCCAGGCCGACTGGATCAAAGGTGTGGTGGGCTGGATGCCGCTTTTGCGACCGGAAGAGACTCAAGCAGCATTATATAAATACCGGCAAAATCCCTTCTTCAAAGGCGTCCGCCATCTGATCCACGATGAGCCAAATAAGCGGTGGCTATTGCAAGAGGAGGTAATGGAGAGTCTAAAGATACTAGCTGACCATAAAGTGCCATTTGATGTGGTAGGCATCCTACCCGAGCATATTGAATGCGCATTAGTGGTAGCCGAAAAGATTCCACATTTGAAGATGGTTTTTGATCACCTCAACCAGCCGCCTATTGCTAAAAAGGAAACCTTTGGCAGGTGGGGAGACCTGATGATTGAAGCCGCTAAACATCCACAATTTCATCAGAAAATCTCGGGACTAGGCCTCACCAGCGGCAATCTCACCGGATGGACAGGGGATGATCTTCAACCTTATATCGAGTTCGTCTTTGAATATTTTGGCACCGAGCGCTGCTTTTGTGGCGGCGACTGGCCCGTTTCTCTCCTGGCCGGTGAATATGTCAGAACCTGGACCGTTTACAAAGAACTACTGACCCGGTTATTGTCTGCTGAAGACCAGGAGCGGGTATTTTTCCACAATGCAAATGCATTTTATCAATTGAACTTATGAGCGTAGTTAACGGTGTTTTATTTCATGCAGTTGGTGCCTCCTCTGCATCATTGTGTTATACGCCACAAAAGAAGGTAGTGCAATGGTCCTGGCAGACTTACTGGCTGGCGCAGGCTTTTGTATGTTGGTTTGCCTTGCCCTTTATCGGAGCCTATCTGACCATTCCACACCTGGGGCAAGTGTTGAGCGAAGCGCCGGTGGATGCGATGTGGAAGTCCTTTGTGTTGGGTGCTCTTTACGGAATTGGGGGAACAGCTTTTGGCCTCTCGATTCGTTACATTGGATTTTCGCTAACGTATGCCATTTCAATCGGCATTTCCTGTGTTTTGGGTACACTTTTACCTCCGCTGCTACGCAATGAGTTGTTTTCCATTCTTAGTCAGCAGGGGGCGGGCTATATCATCATGGGCATGTTGCTGGGCGTGGCGGGTATCACTTTTTGTGGGATGGCCGGTAGATTTAAAGAAGTCGATTTGCTAAGCAAAACAGGCATTAAGAATGAGACTTTTAATCTAAAAAAGGGACTCACTTTGGCGATTGTCGCGGGCGTTCTATCGGCACTATACGGCTTATCTCTGGATCAGGGGCAACCCATTGCAGATGTCGCGGCCTCCTACGGAGCAGGACAATTTCAGGGTAATGTGATCTATATTTTTTCCAATACCGGGGCGTTTCTTTTTACCGCCATTTATTGCCTCTATTTACATAAAAAAGAAGGCACCTTACGGGAATATCGGGAGACGAGTAGCGGTACCAAATATCTGACGCTCAATTACGCCCTTTCCGCTTTGACGGGCCTGTTGTGGTACGGCCAATTCTTCTTTTACGGACTTGGCCACACTCGTATGGGCGATTATGGCTTCACCAGCTGGGCGATCCATATGATCATGCTGGTGTTGTTTAGTACACTGGCCGGACTGGCGTTGAAAGAATGGGTGGGTAGCAGCCGAAAAACGGTGATTGCTTTGGTGTTGGCTTTAGCGGTACTGGTGGCGGCGGTGATCTTTCTGACAATTGGCAATTCAATGGCATAAAGCAGGACTATGGAAAAATATGGTATAAAACTTCCCAAAAGAAAATTACTAATTTACAGCATTGGTGCCGGTGGGATTGTGAGCGACGCACATTTGCCAGCTTATGAGTTGGCGGGATTTTCCGTAGCTGGAATCTATGATCTTGACTTTGATAAGGCCAGTAAAGTCGCGTCGCAATTCCAAATTGCCAAAGTGTACAAGAGCCAGGAAGAGCTGGTAAAGGCAGCTCGTCAACAGGACTGTGTTTTTGATGTCGCCGTACCGGGAGATGCCGTGTTAAAAGTCCTGCAAAAGCTCCCTGATGAGAGTAATGTACTCATCCAAAAACCGATGGGGAATGACCTGGCTCAGGCCCGGGCCATCCTTGACTTATGCCGAAAAAAGAAGCTAAATGCGGGCGTCAATTTTCAGCTGCGTTACGCGCCCTACATCAATGAGGCCCGAAAGATGATCGATAAAGGTCTTATTGGTGAATTGTGTGATATAACTTTTGACATTAACGTCTTTACGCCCTGGCATCTGTGGGATTTCCTGTTTAAACTACCCCGCGTAGAAATTCTTTACCACAGTATTCACTACGTGGATTTGATCCGTACTTTTTTTGGCAATCCACAAAAGGTCTACGCCAAAACGGTGAAGCATCCAGCTATGAAGGAATTGGCTTCGGTGCGGACATCCATGATCCTGGATTACGGAGAGATGGTTCGAGCCAATATTCTGACCAATCACGCCCACAATTTTGGACCGGATCAGCAGCATTCTTACGTCAAATTTGAAGGGACTGAAGGCGCCATCAAAATCAAGATCGGCCTGTTGATGAATTACCCGAAAGGGGAACCCGATCGCTTTGAGTATGTCCTGATCGAAGAAGGGAAAACGCCGGTCTGGCAGAGCAAAACCATTGAGGGCACCTGGTTTCCCCACGCCTTCATCGGCAGTATGGCACAAATCATGCTTTCTGCAAATGGAACCATCGATCAACCCGATAATTCCGTGGAAGATTGTATCTACACCATGGCCGCAGTGGAAGCCGCTTATGAATCGAGTGCAACTGGTGGTACTGCAATGCCCAGGTTATAAGCGAGGGGTGCAGTTGTAATTTGTCCCCTTATATTTAGATAAACTAATCCGCTATATTACCCTAATAGAATATGCCTCCGGCGGCCACTTTGTCTCACCTAAAACAGTCCTCAGGATCAAGACAAAATGCCCCGGCGTGTTTAGGTTGTTTTGTTAATTTGAAGCATTTATGTAAAGGTTAATTCCGTAGAATCGATGCCCAATTTCAAGATTTCTTTTTGAAGGTATTTGATCTTTTGGGCACGGACTCTTTGCTGATATTCCTCTACACCTTGAGGAACAAAACTTTGATTATTGACTAACATGTGATAAACGATCACAGATATCTTACGAGCAGTAGCCGTAATTGCCACTTTTCGCCCTTTACGATAGCTAATACGCCGGAAGAAGTTTCCTAAGACTGATTCCTTTTGTCTTCCTGCCGCATTAGCTGCTTGTCGAAAAGCATAAGCTAGTCTATTCTTATTTTTCTTCGATTTGGAAGATAAAACCTTACCACCAGTAATTCGCTTATTAGGGCTTAAACTGAGCCAGCTGGCAAATTGCTTTGCAGAGCCAAAGTCTTTGGCCAAATCAAAACCGACTTCTGCGGCCAATGTCATTACTAAATTGTAACCCACTCCATCTATTTGCAAAAGGTCAACGCCATCACATAATTGATAAGCATAGGTGCCTAAATCTAAAGTTGGAGCATTTTTGGAACGTTCCTTCTTCTTACTTGGAGTATACACCAATTCTCTCTGACCAGTCTGAGTAGTCCTTTCTTTAAATAACAAATCGATCTCTGCATCACACTCTCTTATTTGCTGTTCATAAAAATTGTATAACTCCCAAGCTTGTCTCAGTGTAAAAAGCTGTTGTTTATGCCATTGACCAGTCAACGCTTTGGTTATTTCTTCTTGACTAGCCTTGACCCTATAATCAGCTAATGTTGCTAATTTTTTTGGATCTCGTTGACCATCTAGAATAGCACTAATAATCGCCTGACCACTTTTTCCTGTGATGTCAGTTAATACCACAGGTAGCTGAATATTCATTAATACCAAAGCCTTTTGCATTCTAGAAATGCAACGAGCAGCATCCTCAATAAGATTTTGGCGATGGCGATTGTAAGTCCTTAGTTCTTCTGTGAAATCATCTGGTTGAAAACTACCTCTTAGCAAACCAGCACGATGCAATTGCCATATCCATTGACAGTCCGAAATATCCGTCTTTTTGCCCCTTACATTCTTGATATGAGTGGCATTGACTAAGAGAACTTCAAAACCATAAGCTTGCAAGATCAAGAACAAAGGTTTCCAGTATATTCCCGTGCTCTCCATTGCTATAGTCTTTACATCATGATACTCTAGCCACTTGGCTAACTCATGATGGTCATCTGTAAATACACCAAACTGTCGGGTTTGTTCTTCTTGTTCTCCCACACAAACCCAATTGGATTTACTCCCTATATCGATTCCGGCTGCGTTAGGATTGATTAGGGAAAACGGGACACTTTGCTTTGGTTTGCTCATTACTGTAGTAATTTGTATAAGCATTCCGGCTAAGTCGATATGGCCTACTATTAAGTCTCACCTGCGGGATAGAATGGGTAAGCATCCTTCACCAATTGCTTATTTCCTAGAACCGACTCGAATCAAACTTGATAGCGAACTAGAGTATCAATACAAAGAGCGATTTCTAGCCGAAAATGCCTAGATTATTTTAACACCTAATCTAAGATCATTTTCCTGTTTTTTACGCTTGTTTTTAAGTGGGTTTATACGAACTTGATACAAATAAGCAAAAATCAAGGCTGTAAATTGTTCTTCACGCTACGCAACAACTTAAAATCCTAAACTGTAAAAACTCGCCTTGAAGTACAGCATTTAGCGCTTGATTGCTGGGGTTATTGAACATGGTTGGACATGTATTCATTATTTTTGGCTCAAACAGTTTACCGTTCTTAACGGCTTTTGCACGCCTTCTTCACTAAACCAGCTAAGGCCGAGAAAAACGGCTGGTGGTAAAAGAGGACCGTGGTCGAAATGGATGAATGTTTTTCGGCATTAGAGCATTTCCGTTAAGAAAATCTTCACAGCGGGAGAGCAAAAAGAGCTTTGCACTGCGAGCCAGTGAGTGAAAAAGGCTACTTTATACCTTCCTAAAACCAGACTAAAATTCCACTGCCAAGCACCACCCGTGAGCAGCTTGGGAAGTGAGCGTGAGGGGAGGGAAGATTTTTAGGAAAGGCTCTACAGCCTTGGGTTTTTCTCCCTTTTTTGCCAAGAAAAAAGGGACCGCCGGAGGCATTTGATCGGATAAAAAACACAAATCTAAAATAATGACGAAGCAAATTAATAGAATCCCATCTGCTCATTTTTTTTTGGGGGACAAAGCCGAACTGCACCCATAAGCGAGTGTAGACACAAAAAGGTTGCGTGAAATTTATTTCACCATGATTTTCCCAAAAATCATCCTTCAAGCACAAGAAAGTCCTGGCAATTAAGTCCAAACCTCATTACAACTAATCCACCAACGCCTGATAAATCAGCGCCCGCAATTTCTCCCGGTCATCTAATCCCCTTGCGGGAATGAGTTGAGTAAGGTAGACCACCAGCATATCTTCTTCCGGATCGGCCCAATACGCGGAATGGTAGGCTCCGCTCCAGCTAAATTCTCCTTTGGAGCCCAACTCCCCTCGTAAGCCCATATCTTCCACGATGGAAAAACCCAGGCCAAAACCACTGCCACGGGTCCAGGGAAAAGGGTTGAAATCGAGCTGATTGGCAGTCATGAGTGCTACCGTTTTTCGGGAAATGATTCGTTGCCCATTATAGGTGCCGCCATTGAGCATCATTTGCAAGAATTTGGCATAGTCCATTGCCGTGCTTAATAGTCCGGCTCCACCCGAAAAGCTTTTGCGTGGACCATCTACATACATGCCCTGGCCTTCTCTTCCACCGGGGTCTTCCCCCTTTTTCAGTTGGCCTTCTTTGGTCAGGCCATAAACCGTTGCCAGCCGATCGCTTTTTGATTCCGGAAGGTAAAAATGGGTGTCGTTCATGCCTAGTGGCTCCAGGATACGTGTGGTAAGAAATGCATCCAGGCTTTCGCCGGAAACGACTTCAATAACGGCGCCCAGGATATCAGTGCTGTAGCCGTAGACAAACTTTTCTCCGGGCTGGGCATCAAATGGCAAGGCGGCCATACGCTTGACGGTTTCCAGTATTGGCTCCTCCCGATCGGCGAAATACCAGGCTCTGATATCAGCCTCCTTCCACAGGTCTTTGGCTACTCCGTATCCATAACCAATACCGGAAGTATGCGTGAGCAAGTCTCGAATCGTGATGGGACGCTTGGCTTTGACTATTTCGTAACTACCATCCTCCTTTTCTACCGCCACAGTGGTTTCCTTAAATTCATGAATGTATTTTCCCACCGGATCGCTGATCAATAATTTGCCTTCTTCTTGCAGCATCATAACGCCAACACTGGTGATGGCCTTGGTTTGTGAGGCAATGCGAAAGATGGCGTCTTCAGGCATCGGATCGTTATTTTCAATGTCCCGCTTGCCGAAGGTTTCGAGGTAGGCAATTTGTCCTTTTCTGGCTACCAATACGACCGCGCCCGCCAGTTTTTCCTGATCAACATAGTCCTGAAGAGTACTGGTTAAAAACTCCAGTCTTTCGGAAGAAAAACCCACTCTTTCTGCGGGTACCTTGGTGAGATTTTGAGCGAATAGTGGACCCTGCACCAGCACAATAAGAGTCAAACATAGCAACCGCATATGCCTATTGGCGAATCTATTTATAGAATTAGACTTTGCAGAATAAGCACAAGTTTTAAATAATTTTAGCATTATCTTCATGTCTTTTGTTTGAATGGCCTTTTCGGAAATAGGCAAATAGAAAAGAGCGATAAATATATGAAAAATATAACCGGGATCACCTTGTTGATCATCCAGCTACTACTCATGGGTACTTGCACCCAGGCCGCAAATTACAGCATCATTCACACCTCAGTTGACAATATGGAAAGCCCTACCGGTGTAGATGTGCAGCAATTCTTTTTTAGCTGGAAACTGGATTCGCCGGAGCGCAATGTGAAACAAACCGCCTATCAGATTCTTCTTTCGGAAACGCCCACATTTTCAAAAGAAAACCTCATTTGGGATAGTGAAAAAGTAGAGAAGGAACAAAGTATTCTGGTGCAGTATCAGGGGACGGTACTGGAACCGGGAAGGACGTATTTCTGGAAAGTAAAATCCTGGTCAAATATGGGCAGTGAAACCAATTGGAGTAGCATCAATCAATTTACCACCGGCCTTTTTAAGGGGGAAGACTGGAAAGGTGCCAAATGGATTGCCTATGATCAAATGCCACCGGAGAACCGATTGGTACCGGGTATTCATCATCCGGGAAAGGCTTATCGCGGGAAGGATTTGGGGTTTCACAAACTACCCATTTTCCGTAAGGAATTCAACAGTCAGAAAAAACTGAAGCAAGCTCTCGTTTTTGTCACTGGATTGGGACATTACACGCTGGACATTAATGGTACAAAAATTGGCAATAGCGTAATGGCCCCCGGCTGGACCCATTACGATGCGGAGGTGTTGTACAATACCTTTGATTGCACTGAGCAGATCAAAGAAGGTAAAAACGTCCTGGCCATGATGCTGGGCAATGGTTTTCTGGTGGTGCCCAACAGCCGTTACCGCAAGGTGATGACCGGCTACGGAAATCCAATGCTGAAATGTCGTCTCCGGCTGATTTACAAGGACGGTAGCGTAGAGAATATTGTTTCCGATACCAGCTGGAAAACCGCCCCCGGCCCCATTACCTATTCCAGTATCTACAGTGGTGAGCATTATGATGCAACGGTGGAGCCCGAAAATTGGCGACTGGTGGGTTTTGACGATAGTGAATGGCAGCAGGCCATTGCAGTAGAGCCCATTTGCGAAAGCTTAAAACCTGAACGCGATTATCCTGTCATGATCCAGGAGGAGCTGACGCACCAGGACATTTCCCAAAATCAGGAGTTGGAAAATTCCTGGACTTACGATTTTGGTCAGAATGCCTCGGCTATGTTTCGCATCACCGTGCAGGGCAGGCGAGGGGATACCATTCGGATTGCACCGGGGGAACTAATCTTCGATAGTGATGCCGTCAACCAAAAGGCGACGGGAAGACCGCATGATTACATTTATGTCTTGAAGGGCGACGGTCCTGAAACCTGGCAACCCCGATTCACCTATTATGGTTTTCGCTATATTCAGGTAGATAAGGCAGTCCCATCGGGTCAGGAAAATGTGGACGACTTACCGGTGATCCTGGATTTGAAGATGTTGCACATCCGAAATTCCATGCCACAGGCGGGCCGATTTGAGACTTCCCATAAACTGTTTAATGAGATCAATCAACTCATCAAGTGGGCGATCAACAGCAATGTGCAGAGTGTAATGACCGACTGTCCGCACCGCGAAAAGCTGGGATGGCTGGAACAAACCTACCTGATGGGCGGTAGTGTGCATTACAATTATGATGTGTACGGATTGTATAAAAAGCTAGTCGACGATATGATCACCGCTCAAACCAATGAAGGGCTGGTGCCTGCTATTGTACCGGAGTACGTTCGTTTTGGCGGCGATTTTACCGATTCGCCGGAGTGGGGGAGTGCTTCCGTCATTTTACCCTGGCTGATCTATAAATGGTATGGCGATCGATCGGCAATGGAAAAAGCGTGGCCGATGATAGAGGCATACGTGGCTTATTTGAAAAGCAAGTCTGATGAGCACATCGTCTCACATGGATTAGGCGATTGGTATGACCTCGGCCCCGAACGCCCCGGTTACGCACAGTTGACGCCCAAGGCGCTGACTGCCACTGCCATTTATTATTATGATGTGAAATTGTTGGCACAAATGGCGGCATTGTTGGGTAAGGAAGAAGACCAGGAGAAATATGCGAACTGGATGAAGGAGATCAAGGATGCTTTTAGTCAAAAATTCTACGATCCGGAAACCAAAATCTATTCCACCGGTAGTCAGACAGCGATCGCCATGCCGCTGGTTTTAGGGTTGGTCGCTGAGGAGGAGCGGGAAGCCGTCGTGAAAACACTAATTGCATCCATCGAAGAATCAGATTATGCCTTGACTGCCGGTGATATCGGATTTCACTTTTTGGTCAAGGCATTGCAGGACTCCGGCCATGGGGAAGTTATTTATAAAATGAATGCCCGCGACGATGTTCCCGGATATGGTTATCAATTAAAAAAAGGCGCCACTGCTCTGACCGAATCCTGGCAGGCGCTAGAAGTTGTTTCCAACAACCACCTGATGCTGGGCCATATCATGGAATGGTTTTATAATGGATTAGGTGGTATTGGTCAAACGGCCGCTTCGGTTGCCTACAAAGAATTGCTCATTGAGCCGCAAATGGTTGACTCTATCGATCAGGTAGTGACCAGTTATGAGACACCTTACGGAACGGTCCAGACCAAATGGACCAAAGGAGAGCAGGAATGGACTTTGGAGGTGAGCATACCGGTCAATACCAGGGCCAAGGTTGTTTTGCCTGGTGCAAATGAGCAAAATCTTTACGAAGGAGATACCCCATTGAGGGCTTCTGCCTTGCATTTCGATCTCGATCCTTCCACTGAAAAAACGCAAATACAGTTAGGTTCCGGTCGATATCGATTTGTGGGGAAGTTGTATAAATAGTGCCACCTCCAGGCAGACCCTGGAATCAGAGAATCTAGGTTAACTGCATGTAAAGTTCAAATACATCTTCTGGAAACGCTTCTTTTCAGGAGTGAATATTTTCTGAAATGTTAACGAACGGAATAAAATTTTACTTTTTTTTCGCAATTACACTTTTTTTTATAATTTTATGAAAACGCTTACATTTACAAGAGGTATTGATTAGTGTAAAACATTGAAAAACAAGTATTTAAGTTATGTAAACGTTTACATTTAATACTTATTTATGGCAAATTTAAAGGACGTAGCAGCTAGAGCCAAAGTTTCAACCGCAACGGTATCACGGGTTATCAATGGAGATGAACGGGTGCTGTTGGAAACCAGGCATCGGGTGCAAAAAGCCATAAAAGAGTTGAATTACCGGCCGAGTAGAGTGGCGCAAAGGCTCCGCTCAAAGGGAAAGGAAAGCAAGCTTATCGGATTAGTGCTGCCGGATATTGAAAATCCATTTTATGTCGACATGATCAGGGGCATTGAGGTGACCGCCTATGACCAGGGATATTCGGTGATCATTGGTAATTTTTCACAGAATAAGGCCCGCTCCGAAATGTATATCGATATCCTGAAGGCGGAGGGAGTCAATGGATTCATTGTAGCGCCGGTGACCAATCAGGATGCGAAGGTGATGGAACTGATCAAGTCGGGTTATCAGGTGACCTGTGTGGATAGAGATATTGAGGGGGTAGAGGTTGATTCTGTAAAAGTGAACAATGAAGAAGCAGCCTATGGTGCCATCAAACACCTGATTAGCCTGGGGCACAAGCGTATCGGTCATGTGGGCGGACAATGGGATATCCCAACCACCAGAGCGCGTTTGGCTGGCTACAAGAGAGCCTTGCAGGAAAGTGGAATACCGGTTGAGGAGGAATTGATCATCACCCGCGCGTCTGACTTTCAGAGTGGGGTAGAGGCGACCGCTAATTTTTTAGACACGGAGCATCCACCCACCGCATTGTTTACCGGTAATAACTTATTGACTTTAGGTGCATTGCGTACGATTCACGCCAGAGAATTGAAGATACCCGAAGACATTGCCATCGTGGGATTTGATGACATGTACTGGTCAGAATCACTAAATCCTCCGCTGACCGCAGTTCGGCAGGATGGATTTGAGATTGGCAGAAGGGCGACAGAGTTATTATTGAATCGTGTGGCAGAACCTGATCGTCCTTGTATCAAGGTTATTCTTGATGCTAAACTAAAGATTCGAAGATCGTGCGGGGCTGCGTTAAGCCGAGACTAGATCGTTGAGAAATAGATCACTAAAATTATGAAACTAACTAACTACAGAGGAGTCATTGTTCCGTTAGTGACGCCACTAACCACTGATGGGCAGTTGGATGAGGAAGCGACGATCAAGATCCTCTCAAATGTGATTTCCGCAGGTGCCTCGCCATTTATCCTGGGAACCACTGGAGAGGCCATGTCCTTGTCGCTGGAAGAGCGCATGGCATTTATGCGTTTGGTGAAAACACATGTTGGCGCCACAGTTACCTATACTGGCATTACCGCCAACAGCTTTTCAGAAACCGTGCAAATGGCTAATTATGCCAATGAACTTGGTTTTGATGCCATCGTTCCGCATTTGCCCACCTGTTACCCACTTACTGAGCAGTTAATTATGCGCTATTTCCTTCAGTTGGTAGAGGCCACTGAGGGGCCGGTGATTCTATACAATATGCCACTCACCACCGGAATGTCCATTCCGCTTCCAATCATTGAAGAGTTGAGTTTACATCCGCGAATTATTGGACTTAAAGATTCTGAAGTTGGTGAGGACAGGCTACAACAAAACCTGGCCCTCTGGAAAGATCGCGATGATTTTAATTTCTACCTGGGAAGTGCTGCCTACGGAGCCCGGGGCATGTTGGCGGGTGCGGATGGCGTTGTTCCGAGTATGGGCAATTTGATTCCCGAGCACTATCAGGCTGTTGCTGATTATGCCCTGGCAGGCAATGCAGAGATGGCACATTTCCACCAGAATATTTGTGATGAGGTATCCCATTGTTGCCAGGCTGGCAGAACAGTGGTGGATGCCATACCCGCATTGAAGTACCTCTTGCATCTGGCTGGCTATTGTACTCCTGCGGTGATGTCGCCAATGCGTCAACCCGATGCGGAAAACAAGAAAGCGATTTATCAGGCCATTGTGCCGTTACTTGAAGAATATCAATTAAAGATGAACCTTAGACCAGTTGAGGACGTCCTGGCTGGCTGAAGGCATTGAAAACGAGACTTTTAAAGCTGAAATGGAAAAGCCGATTATTGGTATATCAATGGGAGACCCCGCGGGAATTGGTCCCGAAATTATCCTCAAAGCCTGCAATACCCCGGAGGTCACAGCGATGTGTAACCCGGTGGTCATTGGAGAAGGATGGGTGATGGAGGCAACTAATCAATTGATGGGTGAACCATTGAATATTAGGCCAATTGAACAGATCAGTGACGCTCAGTTTGAACCGGGTATCTTAAATGTGTTCAACCTGGGGGTACTTGATCAGGCACCGCTGCAATATGGTGACGTTCTCGGAGCCTACGGAAATGTAGCCTTTGAGGCCATCAAAAAGAACATAGAGCTGGCGCTGGCCGGCGAAATTGACGCTACCGTTACCGCCCCGATTCACAAGGAGGCCCTGAATATTGCCGGACATCAATTTGCGGGGCACACCGAAATCTATGCGCATTTTACCAACACTGCTAAATATGCCATGCTGCTGGCCGAAGAGAAGTTTAAGATCATACATGTATCGACACACGTTTCGTTACGGCAAGCTTGCGACCTGGTGAAGAAAGAAAGAATACTCGAAACGATTGAATTGGCACACAATGCCTGTCGCCAACTGGGCATCGAAAATCCCAAGATCGGCGTAGCAGGCTTGAATCCACACGCCAGCGATGGAGGGTTGTTTGGTTACGAAGAAAAGGAGGAAATAATCCCTGCTGTTGAAGAAGCAAAGCGATCCGGCTATCGGGTGGAAGGTCCGCTGCCCCCTGATACACTGTATCCAAAGGCAGCTGGTGGATACTATGATTGCTGCGTGGCGATGTATCACGATCAGGGCCATATTCCATTCAAAGTCCTGGGCTTTGTATGGGATAATGAAGCCAATAAAATGAAAGAGGTAAAGGGCGTCAATATCACGTTGGGCCTACCCATCATTCGTGTTTCCGTAGACCACGGCACAGCCATGGAGATTGCCGGTCAAAACCGGGCCAGTTCGGAGGCGATGAAGTTGTCGCTAAGTTACGCTACCAGATTTTGTCACCAAACAAAAAAAGTTGCCTGATGCACATCGTTATTGCAGATGATCTAACGGGAGCTGCGGAAATAGCAGGTGTGGGGCTAAGCCGAGGGTTGAAAGGGGTAATATCTACCAGAATCAATCCCGATGAAAATGGTGATCTTTTGTGTTTGGCAACTGATACGCGATCACAGGCCAGGCAGGATACCAGCAAATGTATCATTGATTATACCAGGGAATTAAAGAAGTATGAACCGAAGATAATTTACAAGAAAATTGATTCAGCGCTGCGGGGCAATGTAATGCTGGAATGTGACGCCTTCGCCCGGGCACTGGACCTGGATAGGGTGCTGATTATACCAGCCAATCCCAGCTTGAAGAGAATTGTAAAAAACGGGACTTATTTCATTAATGATGTTCCGATTGCACAGGTGGAGTTTCTTAGGGGGAAGAATAAGTCCTCGAAGTTACTGGACCTGATCAACCCGGATTACAGAGACCGAACTAAAGTAATCAAAGAGCCCTCGGAGCTCAATGCTCCGGGATACTACATCGGCGAAGTAGAACGCTACGAAGATCTATTAAAATGGGCTTCCCTTTCGGATGGAACGGTGGCCCTCTGTGGTGGCAGTGACTTTTTTGATGCTTTACTGCAATTTCATGGCCACAACATTGTGCCAGAGCAGCCGGAGGATCTCCCATTTGGCGAACGCCAATTGTTTGTATTGGGAAGTGCAGCGTTAAAAAATGCCTATCCGGTTAATCATGTAGCGAATGAAGGATTTACCATCTCCAATATGCCCTGGAAAATATTTACCAATGCCGGGTTTTCCACAGAGGAGATTGATAAATGGATCAAGGAAATACTGTTGATTTACCAGAGTTCTAGCAAGCTGGTTGTGACCATGAACTATGAGCATTTGCCATTTGAAGAACGGCCACATTTGAAGCTGGCATTGGGAGAATTGATCAGCAGTTTGATGAAGCAGATCGAGATTGATGAACTCTTTGTGGAAGGAGGTGCCACGTCTTATGCCATTTTGAAGAAGCTGGAAGATGATCACCTGGTTCCGGTTCAAAATCTGGCAAGAGGAGTTACCAGAATGCAACTATCGAGATATAAGTCATTAAAAATGACGGTAAAACCGGGAAGTTATTTATGGCCCGAAGCAGTTTGGCCACAAGTGAAAAAAATGATTCTAAAATAAGTGCTAACCAGTTTTTATGAATAATCTGCATGTCATTGATTATGTCATTATTGTACTCACCCTGCTGTTCTCTTTGGGAATAGGGGTTTGGTTTTCTGCTCGACAAACAGATACCAAGCAGTACTATAAAGCTGGTGGCAAACTGCCTTCCTGGGCAATTGGCATCTCTATTTTAGCTACCCTCATTAGCAGTGTGACCTTTTTGGCCTATCCGGGCGAAGGGTTTTCATCCAATTGGATTTTGCTCGTGCAAGGTTTGATGGTGCCCATTGTTTTGCTGCTCATCATTGGCTTCGTTGTACCCTTATACCGACAAGTTATCCATTTGAGTGCCTACGAGTATTTTGAACGGAGATTTGGTGTTTTTGCCAGGCTGTATAGCTCACTCGCTTTTGCTCTTGTACATTTTGCCAAAATGGGTACGGTCCTCTTTTTACTGGGATTGGCTATTGCCAATATGTTGAATGTCAATACGTTGGGAGTTGTCTGGGTTTTAGGGGCATGCGTGGTCATCATCACTTTATTTGGAGGTATGGAAGCGGTGATCTGGCTGGATGTGGTTCAGGGTATCTTGCTCATAGTTGGTGGAATTATCACGGTGATTATTCTGGCAACGTCAATTGATGGGGGAATACCCGAAATTTTTAGAGTGGCTTCCGCCAATGACCGTACGGGCTTTGGCCCATACGATTTCGATTTTTATCATTTGACCTTTGTGGTCATGGCATTGAACGGCATTTTCTATGCCTTGCAAAAATACGGCACCGATCAGACGATCGTTCAACGTTACCTGACGGCCAAATCCGATAAGGATGCCATTCGGGCATCGCTAATTGGGGTCCTACTCAGCGTACCGGTGTGGGCATTGTTTATGTTCATTGGTACCGCACTGTTTGTCTACTATCAGGTTACTCCTGGTCTGTTGCCGGAAGGCATCAAACCCGATGAGGTCTTTCCGTACTTCATTACTACTAGTTTCCCCGTGGGCATGGCAGGACTGGTTATTTCTGCTTTGATTGCGGCGGCGATTTCCAGCCTGGACTCCGACCTGAATTGCTTGTCGGCCGTATTTGTTGAAGATTTCTACAAAAGGTTTAACCCATCCAGCTCCGAAAAGACCCAGATGGTATTTGGCCGCATTGCGGTAGTGCTTGCCGGAGTATTGGCGCTAATGGTGGCTACGACCTACATACTGGCAGGCGATACGGGAGTGCTGGGGATTGTATTCACCCTTTACGCCATCTTTTCCGGAGGGATTGTAGGTATGTTTTTACTTGGAATATTTACTACAAGAACCAATAAAAAGGGGTTGTATGTGGGTATTGTGGCCTGTGTTTTATTTACGGGCTATGCGCTGCTGACCTCAACGCCAATTGGCATTGAAAATAAAAGACTGTTACTGGATATGGGAGAATGGAATTTTAAGCAACACAAATACATGCTAGGGGTCTATAGTCACTTGGTCGTATTGGTTGTAGGCTATCTGGCCAGCTTCCTTTTTAGTGACAAACAAACAGATATAGCACTGACCTGGTATGGTCGAAAGAGATAATTGGAGCTTGTTTTCAGCCCTTGGAATTGTATTAAAACAAGCTCTTCAATGAGTCCCAAATTATTTTTTGGTGTAGTGTTTAAACGTAACTTTTTTTAACTAAAAAACTTAACTCACAATGACAAACAATTACGTTAGACTAATCTTGGTGGCTTGCTGCATATTGGTAGTAAGTCATTTGAACGCCCAGTTTAGGTTTGGCGACAAGCCAAGTGTCGGGCAAACCGTAACGGTAGATACAGAGACGGGTATCGCTAATTTTGTACTTGATTTTAATACCGACAGACCGAACAGCACCTGGTCACAAGACACAGTGATTAATATCAGCTTCCAGAAATGTCAGACTAACCGGGGCTTCCAATCGGAAGTTTTTGAATCTGACGCACCTGATGCCAGTACCATTTTCAACGACGACTTCAAGGTACGTCGCTGGAATAGTAATGAAAATGCCGTTCATATGGCGAGCATTGATTCGCTGACGGCTATATTGGCAAAATGGGGCGAAAAATATGAAGGCACTGCCGACGCGGAAAAGAACGTAATCTGGAAGCCATCTGCTTGTTTGTTTGACGTCGATGGAGATGACACCAACCAGGCGTTTGGTACCCATCCTGGACAATACAAGAGAGTTGAATACGGATTTCAGTTCAGCTTTTCGGGGGTTGCTGTAGCTTCTGATATCGTATTTGAAATCAGCACGTACGATGCCGGTAATACCGGCGAAACTGCAAGTTATGCACTGGAAGTTGCTGTTGGTAGTGAAGGTAATATCGTATCTACCATTGATGACTTTTACATCAGCGGTGATCCTACAAAGACCGTGAACCTCGCCGCAGAGATCGGAATGACCCCTGCTGACTTCAGCAATCAAAAGGTTTATTTTAAGCTCAAGACGTTGGGAACAGGAACGCCTATCGCAATGGATAGCTTTGATCCTACCATTGTATTTGACAACATGACTGTTTCTTATCAGTTGCCACTATGGATTGATCCACCAGCAGGTGCTCAGTCAAATGCATTCCTGGACAATAGCGCAACACCTCTCCTGGCGGACTATGGTGATACCGTGGCTACTTCTATGCATCTGGAAACAGCTGGTCGTTACGGTCAATTGGAAATCACCAACGATCTCCAGGACCCAACTGTAAAGAACCTGACCTTCGCGGCTGAAGGTGCCTTAAAGGCAAATGACGGCGCCGGTAATTACACGGTGGACGTTCCTTATGAATTTCAACCAGCAGTTTACGACGAGTTTGCCGGAACCTGGACCAAGTCAAGAATTACAGTTTCTGCACCTGAAGACGGAGCAGTAAACGATGATTTGATGCTCTTTTTCGATGCCACCCCAAGTACTACTGCACTGCACTTTGCCCGTATCGAGCTGAATAGTGGTACTCGGATTTGGTTTGATTATTACATGCAAGGCAACGGTACTGAGGGCAACCTGCTTTATGTAGGTGCACTAGGACCAGATGAGCCAGCCATCAACGGTAGTGATTCTGTGTCAATTATGCACTTGCAGAGCAAAGGCTTTGACATAACGCTGGTTGACGACAACCTTGTAGAAGCAGGTGGATACGATTATAGTGGCTACGATGCCGTAGTATTTGGAGAATCTTGTAGCTCAAGCCGCGTGGTGGCTTTTGGTAACATCGACCAATACCCAATTCCTGCAGTTATTCTGGAACCACTTTCTGTACGTACCGACAAGTGGGGCTGGGTGATCAACCCTGATCCAGGCACCTATCCTAATGGTGACTACCCTGGTTTTAAAGAAGACAGAGACTGTCTGGATGGAACCACCGAAATGCAAATTTTGAATCCCAACCACTATATCACTGAGGGATACGAGCAAGATCAGATCATTTCCTGGAGTACCGCTACCTGTGGTGATCCTGAAATTATTGCTGCCTTCGGATTCAATGTTAACCAAGATATGAGTGGTGGTATTGCACTGGCAAAGAATAACAGCGAAGGCATTAGCGAAGCCAACCTTTGGGCAATGCCTGCTGGAACCACTGTTACCGATGGTACCGAATTGGCACACAAGCTTGTCCTATTTGGTATTCATGAATTTGGCCTTTACGGCAAAGACGACGACATGACTGAGTATGCTACTAGCGATTTTTACAACCTGCTGACCCGCTCCATCGAATGGGTATTGCTGGAAGAACCTGATTACATTGCCGACCTGCTATATGTTGGAGCTCGTGGTCCGGAAGAAGTTGTTGGCAGTGACTCTGTAGCTATCGACCAATTGTTAGCTGCTGGTTATGGCGTTACGCTGGTCGACGACAATGATGTTGCGGCAGGTGGATATGATTATAGCCCTTACGATGCCGTAATCTTCGGAGAGTCTTGTAGCTCAAGTAATGTAGTAGCTTTTGGTAATATTGACCAATATCCCGCACCATTGTTGATGCTGGAACCACTGGCTGTACGCACCGATAAGTGGGGCTGGGTGATTAATCCTGATCCTGATACTTATGGCAATAGTGATTATCCTGGATTTAAGCAAGATAACGATTGTCAGGAGGGTACAACCGAGTTGCAGATTCTGAATAATACACACTACATCACTCAGGATTATGCACAGGATACCATTATAGAGTGGACTTCTGCTACTTGCGGAGACCCAGAAGCGATCTTTGCTTTTGGCTTTGATGTCAATCAGGATATGAGCGGCGGTTTTGGACTGGTTCAGAACAACAGCCTGGGAATTTCTCAGCCTAATCTATGGGCTATGCCAGCCGGTACTACCGTGACCGGTGATACGGTTACTACGGAATATCGTACTGTTGTATTCGGAATTCACGAATTGGGTATCTACGGTAAGGATGATGATATGACCGAATACGCTACTGCTGACTTCTACCAGCTGATGCTGCGTTCTGTAGAGTGGATTCTGGGTGCAGGTGATGATGCTCCTTCCGTAATCATCGGAACCGATGAGCCGGAAATTTCTACAGACATCTCGATTTATCCTAATCCAGCTACCGGCCTTGCTACACTGAGCGTTGATCTGCAAGATATGAGCAGCGCTAATATGTACCTGGTGAATATGATGGGTCAGAGAATCCAAATTTTCAACAATCAGGAGCTTTTCCAGGGCAACAATCAAGTAGAGGTTGACCTGACTGGAATCACCCCTGGTGCATACATGTTCCAACTGGAAACAGAAGGAAAAGTGTTTATTGGAAAATTGACAGTTGCCAAATAATTGTCTAATTTAGTTACTATTGAACATGGATCATTCTGAATTATCATTATGAAATTGTTTAAAATTTGGAATGATCCGTGTTCCTAACTTTTAAAACTTTTTAAATATGCGCACATTTACAATCCCTTTTGTCCTTTTTATTTTACTGCTTGGTCCAGGCATGGCGATGGCTCAGCTCAACACCGGTACCGGCGTGGCCTGGGGTGAATTAGCTCCGGTAGAACCGCTCGCCTTGGACGAGGATTTTCAAGGTTTTGAATTTTTCCATTCGGATGAAACCCCTGATATGGGCAACAGCGACAATGCTTATGATGGAAACGGAGGAATTATTTACGGCTACAAAAATGATACGACCTACGTACCGGTTTTAAATGGACCCGGCCTGGAAATCGGTTATTACTTTGATCAATGTGCTTTTGCACCCGAATGGAAAGCGGCCTATGCGTTTAGAGATGAGGCCGATAATACTGAAAACGTTTCTAACGGTTTTGTTGAAATCAGTAGAGACTTTGGCTCTGATCCTCCAACAGTCCGCGGGTATTTTACTGTAGATCTTCGCGACCTAGATTTCGTGGAAGTCATTCAGTGGTCTCATTCCAGTACCGGAGGAAACAAAAGAGGCGTACAGTGTGATATTTCATTAGACGATGGGATCACCTGGGATACGCTCCGCTATCAGCCCGGAAATGCCTGGAGTGAAAGTTTTACCAAAGATCCTACTACCGGAATCAAAACGCCAAATGGCTACCGTTGTGATCCTTCCGCATATGGCATGACGTGGGAAGATGGTGTGTACGCCAGCAATGTGATGCTACGTTTTCTGGAGGCAGGTGGACAAACTGCCAGAATCCACGACCTGAAAGTCTATGGTACTTTCACTCCGATTGTTGGCGTAAATGATGTTTTTGACAATGATCTGGCAATCAATCAGGTAAACCGCTTGATTACCGTCTCGGAGTTTGCAGACATTGCCGTGTTCTATCCTGATGGAAGACTGGTAAAGTCTGTGCACAATGTTGAACAAGTTGAACTAAATGATTTGCCAAACGGCATTTATATTATCAGGGCCTATGCTGACCAGAAGGTCAAGGCAGCAAAGGTTTTCCTGCGCTAATTTAAGCCCTTATCTCCTTAACACAGCAGGGCTACAGAAATGGCTGTAGCCCTCCTTTCACGTTAAATTCAAGAAGATGTTAACAATAGGATTCCAATCGCCGAAAAGAGCTATTCCGTCAATATTTTTGTTATTGATGGCTTGTTTACTCTTACCTCTACAGGTGAATGCACAAGCAGGGGACGAGATTACGGTATCTGGTCAGATTACGGATGAAACTGGTGAAACCTTGATCGGAGCCAATATACTCATCAAGGGAACCTCCACCGGGACCATCACTGACTTCGATGGTAATTATCAACTTTCGGTTAGCCCCAATGATACATTGGTGATTTCTTATACGGGGTATCAAGGTCAAATAATCCCGGTAGGCGGCAGATCGGAAATCAATATTGAGCTAGCCACTGATGTGACCGGATTGGCGGAAGTAGTCGTTGTTGGCTACGGAACCGTAAAAAGAGCCAATCTGGTTGGCTCGGTAGCTAGTCTATCGTCCGACGAAATTGAAGATATCCCCTCTATTAACCTCACCAGCTTGCTCGATGGCCGAATGCCGGGCGTTAGTGTTGCTCCCGCACAACCTACGGGTAATCCCGGCGCACAAACCAGAGTGCGCATTCGGGCAGAGACTACTTTTGGAACTGCCGGTGGAGGAGCAAAAGATCCTTCTCCACTTTATATTGTAGACAATTTTGTGGTTAGTCAGGAGGAGTTTGATGTGCTGGACCCTGCTCAGATCGAAAGTATTTCGGTTTTGAAGGATGCTTCTGCTGCCGTGTATGGAAGCAAAGGTGCCAATGGTGTTGTTTTGGTAAAGACAAAACGAGGCAGAGAGGGAAAACTGACCATTAACTACTCCGGTAGTGTAGGAGTCAGTGATGCCACTCAACAAACCGAAATGTTGAGCGCCTTTGACCACGCACGTATGCTTAATGCCATCAATGAAGATGACCCTAATTACATCCCCGTGAGTGATGAAGAACTTGGCGTAATGAGAAACCTAAATTACGATTGGCTGCAGCAGGCCTGGCAGCCCTCATTACTCTCTCGACACTCCCTCAATCTCTCAGGGGGAACAGAAAAAATAAAATACTTTGCCGGTGGTGCCTATACTTACACTGCGGGTAATTTCGAAAAAATGGATGTTGGCAAGTATTCCTACCGTTTAGGACTGGATGCCAACATCACGGATGATCTGATGGTTTCCGCAACAATTGCGCTGGACCACCGCCGGTTTAAGCGGCCATACCTGGGTGGTTCGGGAGTGAACACTATGGAAGGCATTTTCCGTCAGTTGTTGCAGGCACCCAAGTGGACGCCTCCCTACATTAATGACCTTCCGGTTTACAATAATTTGGAATTTAATCCCCTGGCGCTGTTTAATTCTGACAGCTATCGTGATGATCTGGACAAAGGAAACACTTTGTACCTCCGGGCTACCTACGATTTTCCAATGATAAAGGGGCTGAAAGCCACTGCTTCCTTCAGTCGAAGAGAGGGATATAGCTACAATAAGGAATATAGTATTCCTTATCAGCTCTATGAATTTCAACCATCGTACAATTTTGTGTTGAGTGATCAGCTTGTTGCAGAACAAATAATCAATAACCGAAACAGAATTTCTGAAACGTTCAACGAATCGAGTAATTACCAGTTAAATCTGAGTCTAAATTATTCAAAAACCTGGGGTTCTCATCAGCTTTCAGCCTTTGCCACCTATGAGCAAATGGAAGGAAGAGGAACCGACTTTCGGGCATTGGCCGAGGAGGTATTGATCTATGGGGTCGAGACCCAAAGAGCGTTTGATTATTTGTCGGCAGTAACAGATGGCGGACTGAGGGAATCAGGAGATATTGGTGCTGTAGCCAGATTAAATTACTCCTATGCTGATAAATACCTGATTGAATCAACTGTACGCTATGAAAGCACAACTTTATTTGCACCGGGTGTAAGAGATGGTCTTTTCCCGGCAGTTGCAATAGGATGGGTAGCTTCAGAAGAAAACTTCATCAAGGATGGTCTGAGGTTTATTGACTATCTTAAGTTTAGGACCTCCTTTGGCTTGACCGGTTATAGTTCGGTTGGGGCCTTTGAATACAATTTGTCTTACGGACCTTCCGGAAGCTATCTGTTTGGTGGCTCAACGCCCACCGGCGGATTGGCTGTTGCCGGATCTACTGATGTGGTGAGTTCTGGCGTGACCTGGGAAAAATCGGAAATGTACAACGCAGGAATTGACCTGCAACTGTTGAACGGACGCCTGAGCATTTCTGCGGATGCATTCTTTACCCGCCAATATGATATCCTCGACAAGAGAACCGTTGAATTCCCTCCAAGCTCTGGTATCACCGACCTTCCAAGTGAAAACCTGGGGCGGTTGAATGCCTGGGGCTATGATGCCTCCATTGGATACCGTGGTGAAATCAACCAGGATTTCTACTGGAACATCAGCGGTAACTTTTCCTTCGCGACCAACCGCATTTTGGAGCGGCCTACCCAATGGGCAGAGAATGACTACCGCTACCCAATCGGACAAAGTACTTTTGCTGCAGGCAGAGAAGAAGGATATTTTACCGAAGGCATTATCAGGACTCAGGAACAACTGGATGCGATCAATGCGGAATGGTTAGAAACCTGGGGACATGTGTACACCATCGAGGGCCGTCCGGCCGAAGTGGGAAGTTTATTCTTCCAGGACATCGGTCGTCCCGGCGATCCCTCTCTTGGAGAACCGGAAACGGTATTCGAACCAGATGGAAATATTCACGAAATTCACGACAAGACTTACATCGAAAGAGTTAATGACAGTTTTGTTTGGAAAAATTTGCTGCCAAGGAATATCAACCTGGGCTTTAGTTGGAAAAACCTGAAAGTCAGTACATTGTGGACAATGGCCTACGGGATTTCCAATCGGGTAGTAGACAAACTGGCCAGAACGGTGGTTACGTCCACGGAAAATTCTCCGGCATTCTGGTCTGATTTCTGGACTGAGGGCAACCCAAATGCTGCTTATCCACATCCTAAGTTTGGTACCTATAACCAATGGGTATCTAGCTTCTGGATGAGAGATGTGTATCAGCTCCGGTTGCAGAACCTGAATATTTCTTACCGACTTCCAGTGAAGCCTGGTAATAAGGTAATCCAGGAGCTGCGCCTTTTCTTTGCCGGTACCAATTTGTGGTCACCCATAAATACTTTCGATTATAAAGAAGACGCCATTGCCCGATACAATACATATCCGTTGCTAAGATCATTTACGCTCGGATTAAACGTCAAATTATAAAATTGTAGAAGATGAGTATTTCAATTAATAAATGGCTTCCTGCCTTTGGCATACTGCTGGTTCTTTTGGTGGCAAGTTGTACCAAAGTGCTCGATAAGCGTGACCTGAATGTCATCGATGATGAAATTTGGGAAGATGAAGACCAAGCCATCTTGTATGTCAATAATCTATACGAAGACAACATGCCCGATATGTCTTTGGGAGAAAATCGGGCCTTAACCGATGAAAGCTATTCCTCTTCGCAGGATATCACGGATTTGGTGTACGGCTTTGTAACACCCACTGATATCAATGCGGTAACCGTACTGCACAAGGAAAATTACCGGTTGATCAGACAGATCAATATTTGTCTTGATGGCTTGCTGGAGTCTTCCTTGCCAGATCAGGTTAAAAATCCCATTATGGGACAGGCTTTGTTTTTCAGAGCCTGGCGTTATTGGGAGATGGTTAGGTTGTACGGAGGCATTCCTTTGGTGGATAGAGTGCAGGACCCGTTTTTTGAAGCGGACCTGAATATCACTAGAAGTAAGACTAGCGAAGCGATCGATTTTATCGTTGCAGACCTTGATCTGGCCATACAATATCTTCCCGTTGATTGGCAGTTGGATGCTAACAAAGGGCGAATCACCAGTGGTGCAGCGGCAGCTTTTAAGGGGCGGGTATTGCTCGGTTGGGCAAGTCCCTTGTTTAATCGCGGCAATGATGCCAGTCGTTGGCAACGCGCATATGATGCCAATACTCAGGCAGTCGATTTGCTTTCGCAAATGACGATGCCCCGGGCTTTGTATCCGGATTTCAGTATGATCTTTACTACCGATGTAGTGAGCAACCCGGAAGCGGTTCTTTACAAAAGATTTAGCGCCAGTGCCGGTGCCGATTATACCAGTGGCTGGGAAGGATCCGTACGGCCACCTTCCGGGGGCGGCGATGGTTCAGCCACACCAACGCTGGAATTGGTGGAAGCCTTTCCCATGAGTAATGGAAAACACATTGATGATCCAACTTCAGGATATGATGCCACCTATTTCTGGAGAGACCGGGATCCACGTTTTTATGCAACGATCGCATACAATGGCAGTGACTGGGAAATGAATGGTCGGGATATCACCAAGATCTGGACTTTTTTGCGTTTCAGATTGGAAAACAACCGTACGCCTGCCACCGGCTTTTACAATAGAAAGGCTACGGACCCGAATATTGCTGAAAACAATGTTTCTCAAACCAGCACTTCCTGGCAGGAAATCCGGTATGCAGAGGTTTTATTGAACCTTGCGGAATGTGCCAATGAAATTGATAAGCGGAGTGAAGCTTTGGAACTCGTCGGTCGCATTCGCGAAAGGGCTGGCATTGAAGCGGGCGATGGTTTCTACGGGCTCCCTGGTGGTGCAAGCAAGGAACAGTTGCGTGAGTTGATCATGATCGAACGACAGGTAGAGTTTGCTTTTGAAAATAAGCGCTATTGGGATTTGCGAAGAAGATTAATGTATCGAAATGACCTTGGCCAATACGTGAAAAAGCTGAATGGCACTCAGCGCCACGGCCTGGATATCCGGCCAAAGTCTCCATGGGACCAAACCATTACCGATAATAGTTCACCTTATTTTGGTTGGAAACGGATTGATACCCTGGTCGTGCTACATCCTGTCGATATTGAGGATGCGGAAACCTACAATACCTATTTCACCACCAATATCAAGGCTATGGAAAGTATTGTTGATGGTACGCAACAAGACTTTAATTACCAGGAATTGTACGACTTTTTTGCCGTGCCTTCCGGCTTTTTGAATACCAGCCCGGCGGTGGAACAAACGATCGGTTGGGTAAATGGAACATTTGACCCACTTGCTGAATAAGTACTGGTTTGTTGTCTGCATGACACCTTCATAACCACATTAAGGATTAAGAAAGCATAAACAAAAGAACTTGACATGAATCACAACCTAATCAAATGCCTGATATTCTTATTGTTCTTCACTCAAATTGCCGGTGCTGCTTTTGCGCAAGTGATTGCATTTCCGGGTGCGGAAGGATATGGGCGGTTTGCCACCGGAGGTAGAGGTGATGGAAATAACAATCGAAATGAGGTCATTGAGGTAACCACCCTGGAAGATGATGCGGAGAATCCACCGGAAGGTAGTCTGCGCTGGGCATTTAAACAGGCCATCGAAGAGCGTGAAGACCCGATCCTCGGCACCTATTTGTATCCGTTGCCGATTACAGTTGTCTTCCGAGTAGGTGGAGTGATTAACCTACAAGACGAATTGAGAGTAGACCGTAACAACATCACCATTGCCGGTCAAACGGCACCTGGTGATGGTATTTGTATCCGTGGAGCAACAGTGAATTTCTCGGGGAGCAATAACCTGATTATCCAACATATCCGGTTTCGTCCCGGTGATGAACAAGGGTATATCACCTCGGCATTTAGAATCGAAAACGGAGGAAACTTCATCATTGATCACTGCTCCATGAGCTGGACCATTGAGGAGGCGACCCATTTTTCCAGTAACTCCCACAGTACGGTGCAGTGGTGTATCATTAGCGAATCACTGTACTCGTCATATCACCCCAAGGGGAGTCGCGGATATGCTACACAGTGGGGCGGTGAATATGCCAGCTACCATCACAACCTGCTGGCGCATCACAATTCCAGAATGCCACGCATTAACGGATCAAATCCAAACGACATTGAATCTTTGGTAGATTATCGCAATAATGTGAACTACAACTGGAGAAGCACCGGCGCTTTTTACGGTGGCGAGTGGGAAAATACAAATGGACAAGGATTTTGTCATACCAACGTGGTGAATAATTATTTTAAACCCGGCCCAGCCACCAGTGGTACGGTCATTTTTGCCCGTCCTTCCCTCAATCGGCAGGATATTCCGCTGGACGGCTACGCCGGGTGGTTTTTTTCCGGCAACATCATGGAAGGCTATCCCAACCTCACCAATGACAATTGGCTGGGCGTGGATGGCTCAGAAGTTGGTGGTACCAACAACATCCGTTCAGACGAAGAATTTGTACAGTCGGATGGTGAATTGGAGATGTACGATAACTATACCCATTCAGCTGAAAATGCTTATGATGCGGTGCTGAACTACGCCGGAGCGATCCTTCCGGTAAGGGATGCTATCGATGCACGTGTCGTGGCGGAAGTGGCAGGAGAAGTTCCCGTTGTACGCTACGAATACCTGGCTGGTGATACACTGGAAACTCCGGTGACGGGCACCTCCTCAGGGATCATCGATACACCGGCAAACCTTGTTCCTGATTCCTTGCAAGAAACAACAACAGCCTGGGATATCTACACCACTTCTACTGATGCACCATTGGATACTGACCATGACGGCATTCCCGATGACTGGGAATTGGCCCACAACCTCGATCCAATGAACTATGATGACGGCCGCATCATTACCGGTAATGGCTACAGTAATCTGGAAATCTATTTGCATGGATTGTTGGTTACCTCTACCCATGATGTTGAAGAGGCCATTACCAACTTTAAAATTTACCCAAATCCAACCTCGGGACAATTGACGATTGAAAGTGATCAGCCAATTGTTCGTGTTGATATTTTGGGGTTGGAGGGAAAGCACTTAATGACGGTTGAAAATGACGGTGGAATCAGTACTATCCAGGTTTCCCGGGAATTACCAGTTGGTATCTACATACTAAAAGCCTCGACTGTTGAGAACTTGTCGATCACGCGTAAAGTCCAGGTCATAAATTAGGAAAACATCATGAATAGTAATATAAAAAAAGTATTGTTTCTGGCAGTGTTCTTTGCTACATTAACCTGGAGTGCAATTGCTCAGACTATAGCTTTTCCTGGAGCGGAGGGTTATGGCCGATTTGCCTCCGGAGGTAGAGGCGATGGTAGCAATAATAGGAATGAAGTAATAGAAGTAACAACGTTGGAAGATGATGTAGAAAATCCTCCGGAAGGTAGTTTCCGTTGGGCTTTTGATCAGGCAATTGAGGAAAGACAAGATCCGATTCTGGGTACTTATCTGTATGCCTTGCCGATTACGATTGTTTTTCGGGTTGGAGGAGTCATTTATCTTCAGGATGAATTGAGAGTAAATCGCAACAACATTACCATTGCCGGACAAACTGCCCCGGGCGATGGTATTTGTATAAGAGGAGGTACTGTGAATTTCTCGGGCAGCAATAACTTGATTATTCAATATTTGAGATTTCGCCCTGGCGATGAATTGGGACAGGAAACCTCGGCATTTAGAATTGAAAATGGCAGCAATTTCATCATTGACCATTGTTCCATGAGTTGGGCCATTGAAGAGACGACCCATTTTTCAAGTAACAGCAATACCACGGTCCAATGGTGTATCATCAGCGAATCCTTGTACCATTCTTTTCACCATAAAGGCCCAAGAGGCTATGCTACCCAGTGGGGCGGAGAATATGCCAGTTATCATCACAACCTGCTGGCCCATCATAATTCGCGCATGCCACGCATAAACGGCTCTAATGAAAACGATATTGAAGCACTTGTTGACTATCGCAATAATGTGAATTACAATTGGGGTAAATCCAATTCTTTCTATGGTGGAGAATGGAAGTATACCGATGGCGAGGGATTTTGCCATACCAATGTAGTGAACAATTATTTTATTCCTGGACCATCTACGCCTTCAAGTGTCTATTTTGCTCGCCCATCGATGGGGGACGAGGGGTTTGCTGGATGGTATTTTTCCGGCAATGTAATGGAAGGTCATCCTGATATGACTGCTGACAACTGGCTGGGAGTTGATGGTTCGGATGTTGGTGGAATCAGTAACATCAGGCATGACGAGGAATTTGTGCAATCGGATGGAGCATTGGAACAATACGCTAATTATACGGAAACAGCAGAGGATGCCTTTCAGTCTGTGCTGAATTATGCCGGTGCTGTGCGCCCGGTTAGAGATGCCATTGATACCAGAGTCATCGAAGAGTTATTGGGCGAAAGCCCTATCGAAAGATACGTGTTTGTAAGAGGAGACACGCTCACCACGCCAGTCAAGGGAATTGATTCCGGGATCATTGATACACAACTCAATCTGGTACCCGATTCCCTGCGAGAGATAATGACTGCCTGGGATGTATACGGAATTTCAACAGACGCTCCACTCGATTCGGACCACGATGGAATTCCCAATTATTGGGAGCTTGCCAACGGGCTCGACCCGATGAACTATGATGATGGCCGCATCATTACCGGTAGCGGCTACAGCAATCTGGAACTTTATTTGCATGGATTGTTGGTCACCTCTACCAACGATGCGGAAGAGACTATCGCCAATTTTAGAATATACCCAAATCCTACTTCAGGACTGTTGACCATTGAAAGCGATCAACCGATTGTTCGCGCAGAACTATACGGATTGTCCGGACAGTTGATGAAATCTTTTAAGGATGAAGGAGGTATTCATTCCATGAACATTGGAGGATTGCCAACCGGCGTGTATGTGCTAAAAGCCTTCACTGCCGACAATCTATCTGTTACCCGAAGAGCCCAAATAATAAGAGAGTAAACTTAACTTAGGGTAATCTATTTTTAAAACTAAAACACTCGATATGAATCATCTGAAAATGGCAGTGCTGCTGCTCTTTTTCTGCTTTATAACCAATTCTGCAACAGCTCAATACCCACAGGTGCCCGATGAGGTAAAAAAGGAAACGGGGAAGATGATGGAAGCGGCCTATGCCCACTCCGACAGTATGTGGGAAATTGCCTTGCCCATTATTGAAAAAGAAGAAGCGGAGGGACGTCCGTATATTCCCTGGGCCAAAAGACCCTACGACCTTCCACAGGCCAGTATTCCAGCATTCCCGGGAGCCGAAGGTGGTGGAATGTACACTTTAGGAGGTCGCGGTGGCAAGGTATTGGTGGTGACCAGTCTGGCCGATAGCGGACCTGGTACGCTGCGCGAAGCTTGTGAAACTGGTGGGGCGAGAATTATTGTATTCAATGTGGCCGGTATCATTCACCTTAAAACACCGCTGATGATCCGGGCTCCTTACCTGACCATTGCCGGGCAAACAGCACCGGGAGATGGAATTTGCGTAGCCGGTGAAACCGTTTGGATTGACACCCACGATGTCATCATTCGCCACATGCGCTTCCGCAGGGGAGAAACCAATGTGGGAAGAAGAGATGACGCCATCGGCGGCAATACCATTGGCAATATTATGATTGATCACGTCTCGGCTAGCTGGGGGCTGGATGAAAATATGTCGATGTACCGGCATATGTATGACGATGGCACCGGCAAGCCTAAGGAAGAAAAATTACCTACGGTAAACATTACCATTCAAAATTCGATTTTCTCCGAAGCACTCGATACCTACAACCATTCCTTTGGTAGTACCCTTGGCGGTGAAAACTGCTCATTCATGCGCAATTTGTGGGCCAATAATACCGGTAGAAATCCTTCGATCGGCTGGTATGGTATTTTTAATTTTGTCAATAACGTGGTCTTCAACTGGATGCACCGCTCCATCGATGGTGGCGACTACCGGGCCATGTACAATATCGTCAACAACTACTTTAAGCCCGGCCCCGTTACTGATCTGGAGCGCCCGATCAGTCACCGTCTTTTGAAGCCGGAGTCCGGACGTAGCCGATTGGGTTATCTGACCTTTGGTCGGGCTTACGTTACCGGAAATGTGGTGGATGGTAATAAGCGGGTGACTGAAGACAACTGGGACGGTGGTGTACAGGTAGAAGACATGCCCAATAGCGGTCAATATCGCGATCAGATCAAGTGGGACAAGCCACTACCTATGCCGGAGATGACCATCATGGATGCCAATTCGGCCTACAAATTCGTTTTGGAAAATGCCGGTGCAACATTGCCCAAAAGAGATGCGGTAGATGAAAGAATCATCAGAGTGGTGAAAACCGGAGAGATAGAATATGCTCCCGATGCCAAGCCGACAGAGCCCCAGTTCAAACACCGTAGGTTACCGGCAGATTCTTACAAATTGGGTATCATTACTGAGCCTAGCCAGGTAGGAGGGTACCCCGAGTACAAAGGAGAACCCTACGCCGATGCGGATATGGACGGTATGCCCGATGAATGGGAGGAAAAATATGCAAAATTGGGCCTTGACCCTAATGATCCAACAGATGCTCAGGAAGATTGTAATGGTGATGGATATACCAATATTGAGAAATACATCAATGGTATCGATCCTACCAAACACGTAGATTGGAGTAACCTTTTGAACAATCACGATACGTTGGCTGAAAGCCAGGATTGCGATTCAAAGTAAAGGTTCGAGCCTAATCCCGAATTTCCCATTTTGACAGTTATGACCATGTTTGCCGGCCAACCTGAGGTCAGTAAACATGGTCTAAAATACCGCCGTTTATTTTTATGCAGAAAAAGATTTCCCATCATTTTCTTCAAGCTTTGGTCTATTGGTTGATAGCGTCGTTTCCAATTTTGGGTTCAGCCCAAATCGGGGATGCCCCATCGCTGCGTTATGATAGAGGCATATTGGTCTACACAGCCGATAGCCTGGGCAATCAGATTCCGGACTTTTCATTTTGCGGGTATCAGTCTTCAAATGTAGAAATTCCATTGGTCCCTTCAGTGGCAGTGATAAAGCCCATGCAAGGCGATGCAACTGCCACTATTCAAAAGGCCATCGATTATGTGGCTACACTACCTATTGGAAAGGATGGATTTCGAGGAGCTATTTTGATCGAGAAAGGCCGCTACCAATTAATGGGAAGATTAAAAATTCGGCAGTCGGGCATCGTGATCAGAGGTCGTGGCAAAGAGACCATTCTAGAGGCAACCGGATTTGATCGGGAGACTTTAATTCGAATTGAAGGAGAGGATGATCGGCAGATGTCGGAACCGGTGGCTGTAGATGGCTATGTGCCGGTCGGTTCTACACAGCTCTCAGTCAAAAGCGCTTCCGTATTTAAGGTCGGTATGCAGATACAAATTACCAGATCTTCCACTCAGGAATGGATTGAGCGAATAGGTATGGATGGTTTTGGTGGTGGAACCGGTTGGTTGAAATGGAAGCCAGGCGAGCGGGATATGGCCTGGGAAAGAACCATCACCGCTATTCAGGGCAATTTGCTAACCCTGGATGCGCCAATCACTACTGCTTTAGATCCTGCTTTTGGAGGAGGCCAGATTTCTGTGCTTACCTGGCCCGGAAGAATAGAAAATGTTGGTATTGAAAATCTCGAATTGCTTTCAGCTTACAATCCGGATAATCCAAAGGATGAGGACCATTGCTGGAATGCTATTTCTTTTGAAAAGGTGAAAAACGGCTGGGTGCGCAAGCTGAAATTCAAGCACTTTGCCGGTTCAGCAGTAGCCATCTATGAAACCGGAAGCCAGATTACGGTACAGGACTGTATCTCCACGGAGCCCGTCTCAGAAATAGCTGGTGAGCGGAGAAATACATTTTTCACCATGGGCCAGCGTACGCTTTTTCTTCGTTGTTATGCGGCACATGGGCGACATGATTTTGCCGCCGGATTTTGCGCTGCCGGACCGAATGCTTTTGTCCAGTGCACGGCCTATTTACCCTATGATTTTAGTGGATCAATTGACAGCTGGGCTTCTGGTCTGCTGTTGGATAATCTAAAAATCGACGGCAATGCCATTCGTTTCAAAAACCTGGAGCGTGATCGACAGGGAGCCGGTTGGAATGCGGCCAATAGCATGATCTGGCAAAGTAATGCTGCCCAAATCGATTGTTATCAACCAGCTATGGCCTACAATTGGGCGTATGGAGTCTGGGCTCGCTTTGCTGGCAATGGGCAGTGGTATGAGGAAAATAGCCATATCAATCCGGCAAGCTTATTTTTTGCACAGCTAGCAGCTCGTACAGGAAAGGAAAGAACGACATTTGAAAATGAAATTCTTCAATATGCTGGGGCTTCTACCAGCAAACCTAGCCATGAGCAGGCCGCTGAGGCTTCGGCTTTCGCCAAAGAACCCGCTCCCGACTTATTAAGCCTTATCAATCGTCAGGAATTCTCCAATGAGTCAGATCAGGACCTTTCTTCGGCTTTGGTCATTGAGTCGGTTGAGAATACGATGCAAAACAAGCCTAAATCATCCTCCATTTCCCTGGAAAACGGCTGGCTTTTGTATCAAGGTCAACTGCTGACCGGTCGGCAGATGGATGTGCCCTGGTGGCGGGGTGATGATCGGCCTTTTGAAGCTGCTAAAGCGCAATCTGCCATTACCCGATTTGTGCCTGGAAGGCAAGGCAGAGGCTATACCGATCGCATCGAGGAGGTAGTTGTCGAAATGGACAAGAGAAAGGTGGTGCTCCTGGATCACAATTATGGCCTTTGGTACGACCGTCGCCGCGATGATCACGAAAGGGTGCGGCGAATGGAACCAGATAGTTGGGCACCTTTTTACGAGCAGCCTTTTGCCCGCACCGGACAAGGACAAGCCTGGGACCTACTGAGTAAATACGACCTGACCAAATTCAACCTTTGGTATTGGTCGCGATTAAAAAGCTTTGCCGATCAGGCAGAACCTAAAGGCAAAATTCTACTACATCAACACTATTTTCAACACAATATTTTGGAAGCGGGTGCGCACTGGGCCGATTCACCCTGGCGCCCCGCCAACAATGTTAATGAAACCGGATTTCCTGACCCTCCGAATTACGCCGGAGATAAACGCATTTTTTTCTCGGAGCAGTTTTATGATGTCACCCACCCGGTGCGCAGAGCATTGCACCGGGGATACATCCGGAAGTGTCTGGATCAATTAAAGGACAACAGCAATATCTTGCAAAGCATCAGCGCTGAATTTACCGGGCCGCTGCATTTTGTTGAATTCTGGCTGGATGTCATCGCTGAATGGAAGGCCGAAAATGAAACGAAAAACCTCATTTGTCTTAGCGCCACTAAAGATGTACAGGACGCCATTTTACAAAACCCAAAATACAACCAACTGATTGATGTGATCGACATCAAGTACTGGGCTTACCGCGAAGATGGCTCTTTGTACGCACCAGAAGGTGGAATACATTTGGCTCCTCGCCAAAATGCCAGGCTGGAGTCTCCCGGAAAACGGTCTTTTGAATCCGTGTATCGGTCTGTTTCCGAATACCGCCAGCAGTACCCTGATAAGGCGGTCATTTATTCAGAAAATCAAGACCCCAGATGGGGCTGGGCGGTATTTATGGCCGGGGGGTCTCTGCCCCCAGTTATGGCCGATATGCCGCAGGAATTTTATACGTTGGCAGCTACTTTGCACCCGGAAACTCCGGAAGCTGCGGCAAAATGTTATGCGCTGAAAAACACTAACAGCGACATTGTTTTTTATGTAGAGCCAAAGGGTAAGATCACCCACAATCTTGATAGAAAAAAGGTCTACATGAGTTATTTCACCAACGAGGGAAAACAAATTAAACAAGAACGATTTAAGGGTAAAAAGATGCCTTTTACTTATCAAAATGATACCGATGCACCGGTGATTATTTGTGTGCATCAGCAAGTTTGGGAGGAGAAGTCATAAATCTGTTTGTAACAAGCAAAAGGAAAATTCTATGAAAATCAATCTCTTGGTATGCATTCTATTGGCCTTCTATTTATTGGCCTGTCAATCAGCACCAGAAACCGAAACAGAGACCGCTGAGGAGGCCTCGACCGGACTGCCCGCGTTGAAAGTCTCTGACAATAATCGTTTCCTGGTTCAGGAAAACGGAGATCCCTTCTTTTGGCTGGGCGATACCGGGTGGTTGCTCTTTTCGGTGCTCAACCGCGAGGAAGCGGAGCAATATCTGTCAAACCGGGAAAAACATGGCTTCAATGTGATTCAGGTAATGGTCTTGCACGAACTGGACCTTGTCAATGCCTACGGCGATTCGGCTCTGGTTAATATGGATGTTACCCAACCGCTTATCACACCCGGTGATGATCCCAATGACCCAGAGGCTTATGACTATTGGGACCATGTAGATTACATCGTCGATATGGCAGCGGAAAAGGGGCAATATATGGCTTTGGTACCCGTGTGGGGAAGCAACGTGAAGAGTGGCGGTGTTAATCGCGAACAGGCCAATGTGTATTCCCAATGGATTGCGGAACGTTATAAAGACCGTTCGAATATCATTTGGTTGAATGGAGGAGATATTCGCGGTTCTGACTCAACGGCTGTTTGGCAAGTGATGGGAGAGAACCTGCAAAAATATGATCCGAACCATCTGGTCACTTTTCACCCTTTTGGACGCGCTAAATCCTCCACCTGGTTTCACAACGAACCCTGGTTGGATTTTAATATGGTGCAAACCGGCCACCGCCGCTACGATCAGGATGACTCCGAATTGGGCTACGGCCAGGACAATTGGAAATACATCCGCGATGATTACAACCTGACACCGGCCAAACCTACCGTTGACGGCGAACCTTCTTACGAAAATATTCCACAGGGATTGCACGATCCTTCCGAACCATTCTGGCTGGCACCGGATATTCGCCGATATGGCTATTGGGCGGTTTTTTCCGGGGGTTTTGGTTTTACCTACGGCCATAATGCCGTGATGCAAATGAACAATCCCAATTCCAAGGCACCCAATTTTGGGGTGAATGAGTATTGGTACGATGCCCTGGATGCACCGGCGGCTACCCAGATGAAATACCTTAAGCAATTGATGCTGAATCATTCCTTCCTGGATCGGGTGCCTGACCAAACCCTCATTGCCGGAGAGAATGGTGAAAAATACGACTACGTCATCGCTACCCGAGGAAATGACTATGCAATGGCCTACACTTACAACGGACGCCACTTTGACATCAATATGGGCAAGATCACCGGAGATGAGGTAAAAGCCTCCTGGTTTAACCCCCGCGATGGACAATCTACGGCAATCGATACTTACCCCAATGAGGGGACCGTAACCTTTGACCCTCCCGGTGAAAAGGAAGATGGCAATGACTGGGTACTGGTATTGGAATCGGTTTAATCAAAAACAAAAGACTACCATGCAATTGTTTAAAAATATCACCTTTGTCATTGTCGTAAGCTTTCTGTTCTCGTCCTGCAAGTCGAGCCAGGTCTATATGTTCAGCACTTTCCGCGAACCGGCGGATGAAGGGCTATATCTGGCATACAGCTACGATGGGCTTGAATGGAATGACCTGGGTGGCCCCTGGTTGGCTCCGCAGGTGGGCAATCAACAGGTGATGAGAGACCCCTCAGTGGTCACGGCACCCGATGGCACTTTTCACATGGTGTGGACCTCTTCATGGCGTGGCGACCTGGGTTTTGGGTACGCCAGTTCAAAAGACCTCATCAATTGGTCGGAGCAAAAGATGGTGCCGGTAATGGCGTTTGATACCAGTACGGTGAATGTCTGGGCGCCGGAGTTGTTTTACGATCAGTATCAAAAGGAATACATCATCATCTGGGCGTCAACTATTCCTTTTAAATTTGAAAAAGGCATCGAAGAAGAGCGCAACAACCATCGGATGTACTACACCAAAACGAAAGACTTTGAAACCTTTACGGATACCAAACTCTTCATTGATCCTGGCTTCAGTATTATTGATGCCGTTATTGTGGAGCGCGGAAAAGAGGACTATGTTTTGGTGCTAAAAGACAATACCCGCCCGGAGCGTAATTTGAAGGTTGCTTTTGGCACTGCACCATTAGGGCCTTACCAAAATATTTCTGACCCGTTTACCGGGAAATTTACGGAGGGGCCTACTCTTTTGAAAAAAGGAGAAACCTGGTACATTTTTTATGATGCCTACGAGAGTAAGACTTATGAAGTCAGCAAAACAAGCGACTTTATTCATTTTGAAGATGTTTCTGGCCAAGTACAATTGCCCCAAGGGCATAAACACGGTACGATCTTCAAGGCTGATAAGTCGGTTCTCAAACGGCTGATCAAGGAAACCAAAAAGAAAGAAGCGAATGATTAATAAATCTGCCATATTCTTATTGCTATTTGCCATTTTACTTTCCGCTGCTGTTCAGGGACAGGACGGTGTCTTTTATACGGGGGATACCAAAGTAAATGTAGATTACCACCACGGAGAAATTCCTCCCGCCATGGGGGTACACAATATTCAGGTGATGAGGGCCAACCGGGAAAACCCGGAAACGGCCGATGGACTGGGGTGGACTTATAACCACGCCACCAATCTGGCGTATTGGAATAACCAGTTTTATCTACAATACCTCAATGATCCGGTAGGGGAGCACATTCCTCCGGGACGAACCATGTTGTCTTCTTCAAAAGACGGCTACAACTGGTCCTTACCGGAAACAATCTTTCCCGAGTACCCCATTCCTGATGGCACTTTTAAGGAAGGAGCGGAGGAGGTAAAGGCTAAGAATCAGAAGGCCGTAATGCACCAAAGGATGGGTTTCTATGTTCCCGAATCCGGGGATAAGTTGTTGTGTTTAGGATATTACGGGATTGCGCTTCATGAGAAAGATAGCCCTAATGACGGCAAAGGCATCGGCCGGGTGGTCCGTGAAATCAATAAGGATGGTTCATTTGGTCCCATTTATTTCATTCGCTACAATTCAAAATTTAGCGAAAGCAACACCATTTACCCTTTTTACAAAAAAAGCAAAGACAAGGCTTTTGTGGCGGCTTGTGATGAACTCTTGTCCAGGCCCTTAATGATGCAGCAATGGGTAGAAGAAGCCGATCGCGATGATCCACTCATTCCCTTAAAGAAACAGTATAAGGCATTCAGCTATTATCACTTGCCGGGCGGTGATGTGATTGGCTTGTGGAAACATGCATTAACCGCTGTCAGCAAGGACGAAGGGAAGACCTGGACCCAACCGGGAAGGGCCAAAGGCTTTGTCAATAGCAATGCCAAAATATGGGGACAACAAACAAGTGACGGTAAATACGTTACAGTCTATAACCCTTCCGAATTTCGCTGGCCACTGGCACTATCAGTGAGTGAAGACGGCTTGAACTACGAGAACCTGCTCCTGGTAAACGGTGAGATCAGCACCATGCGCTACGGCGGCAATTATAAATCCTATGGACCTCAATACGTAAGAGGTATATTGGAAGGTAATGGCACCCCTCCAGATGGCAACCTTTGGGTGAGCTACAGCATGAATAAAGAAGACATTTGGGTGACTAAAGTAGAAGTGCCCATTTTGGCGGAGGTCACGGAGCAAGTCGATGAGCGTTTTTCGCAAATGCCTAAAGGAGACGAACTGGACAAATGGAACTTCTTCAGTCCTCAGTGGGCACCGGTGCGCATAGAAGAAAATAAGGGTGACCGTTACCTCACGTTGCGAGATCATGATGCCTTTGACTATGCTACTGCTGACCGACTATTTCCTGCTTCGGAAAACATTGCGGTGGAGTTTGAGATGATGCTTGCGCAAAAGGATCATGGAACCCTACAGGTCGAATTGCAGGATCGAGAAAACAACCCCGCTTCCAGGATTATCTGGGATGAGGATGGTTATTTGAAATACAAAGACGGCTATCGGGTAAAGAATATTGGGACTTACAACAAGGATGAATTGTACAAAATCCGGTGGGAAGCGGATGTGAAGAATCGTTTTTGCCAACTGTACATCAACGGCAAACACGTCAAGAATTTCCTGTTTTTTAATCCGGTCCAATCGCTACATCGCATCCAATTTAGAACGGGGGAAGTGCGCCGTTTTCCCAATGCGGACACTCCAACCGATCAGGATTTTGATGTAGATCAATCCAATGCTAAAGTGTCGGAAGCGGTGTATTATATAAAAAGCTTGAAGACCGAATCGCTTGACCCCACTGCTGCGGTATTGGATGTAGAGGATTATAAAAAGTACGTGGATTATTTTAATCAAATGGAGGATGAAAACATTGTTCAGGCTATTCCCAATGATCAATCTTGGGACTGGATGAAGGAGAACATTCCGCTGTTTGATTGTCCTCAAGACAACTTCCGGGAAATGTACTACTATCGCTGGTGGTCCTTTCGGAAACACATCGTGGAAACGCCAGTAGGCAATGCGATCACCGAGTTTTTGGTAGAACGCTCTTATGCCGATAAATATAACCTGATTGCCTGTGCAATCGGGCACCATACCTACGAGTCCCGCTGGTTGCACGACGCCGATTACCTGAAAAGCAACCTAAATGTTTGGTATCGGGGCAACGACGGTGGTCCAATGAATAAACTGCACAAATTCAGTAGCTGGACGCCAGATGCGGTGTACAATTATTACCTGCAATCTCTGGATACCGCCTTTGTCCTGGATTTTCTGCCGGATTTCATCAAAGACTACGAAAAATGGGAAGAGGAAAGGCAAACGGAAGGCGGACTGTTCTGGCAGGAAGATGTGAAGGATGGAATGGAGGAACAAATTTCCGGTGGCCGCAAAGTGGAAAACCGTCGGCCAACCATCAATAGTTATATGTATGCCAATGCCCGCGCCATTTCTTCAATGGCCCAATTAGCAGGCAAAGCTGAGGTAGCCGAAACCTACTGGCAGAAAGCCAGTGACCTGAAACAATTGGTGCTAGACAGCCTCTGGAATGCCGATAGTACCTTTTTTGAGACCGTCAGGGAAAAAGGTGGTTTTGCCCAGGTCCGCGAAGCCATTGGCTACCTTCCCTGGTACTTTAACCTACCTGATGAAAAACACAACGAAGCCTGGAAGCAGGTACTGAATGAGGATGGATTTCTGGCCCCATTCGGTTTGACTACAGCCGAAAGACGCCACCCCGATTTTCGCAGTCACGGCTGCTGCAAATGTGAATGGGATGGAGCAGTCTGGCCATTTTCTACCTCGCAGGTATTGACCGGAATGGCCAACCTGATGAACAATTACAACCAGGATGTCATCAATGAGGAAAACTACTTTGATCTGTTGGAGACTTACGTCGAATCTCAATATTACCGCGGCCGTCCTTACATTGGAGAGTACCTGGATGAAACCACCGGTTACTGGCTTAAGGGTGATCAGGAGCGAAGTCGGTATTACAATCACTCCACCTTCAACGATTTGATCATCACCGGGCTGGTAGGACTGCGTCCGAGAACAGATAATAGGGTGCAGGTAAGCCCCTTGCTGCCCGAGAGGCAATGGGATTGGTTTTGTCTCGACAAAATACCATATCACGGAAAAGTGTTGACCATCATTTGGGATAAAGACGGTGAGAAATACCACCGTGGCAAGGGGTTGACAGTGATGCAAAACGGTAAAGTCATCGCTCATTCTGATAAGCTGGAAACGGTGGTTGGTGATCTGAAATAGAGGAAGATTAAAGCAGAAAATATGTACACTAAGAATATTATTACCAATATCAAATACCTGCTGCTACTCGGAGTTTTGCCGTTGTATCAATGCAATACCACAGCGAAATTGAGTGAAAGAGATCAACCGGATTTTAAAAGCGGCATCGTCAAAGAGAACTTCATCTTTGAAGAAGCGCCTTATCCATCCTGTCATGCCGGCACAATCGAGGAAACACCACAAGGTTTGGTGGCTGCCTGGTTTGGTGGTACCCGGGAGCGGCACCCTGATGTAGGCATCTGGGTAGCCCATTACCGCAATGGGCAGTGGACAGAAGGTAAGGAGGTGGCCAACGGCATTCAAAACGACACCCTGCGTTATCCTACCTGGAATCCCGTACTTTTTCAAATTCCGGATGGCGATCTATTGCTCTTTTACAAAGTAGGACCAAGTCCTTCTACCTGGTGGGGCATGTTAAAGCGATCCAAGGATGGTGGACGTACCTGGGGAGCGGCTGAAAAATTGCCGGAAGGCTATATCGGGCCGGTGAAGAACAAACCGGTCTTATTAGCAAATGGTAACCTGATTTGTGCTTCAAGCACCGAAGGTGATGGCTGGCGCGTGCATTTTGAGATCACTCCCGATGGTGGCAAAACCTGGAGGAAAGTGGGGCCAATCAACAATACAAGCGTGTACAATATTATCCAACCAAGTGTGCTGACACACAAGGACGGGCGCTTACAAATCCTATGTCGTAGCCGCAATAGCGTATTGGCCAGCGCATGGTCCTCCGATCAGGGCGAAACCTGGTCGCTGGTACAGGATTCGGGTTTGCCCAATAACAACTCCGGTACCGATGCCGTCACTCTGGCCGATGGTCGGCAACTGGTCGCCTACAATCACGTTAAGACGCCAATTGGCGCCAAGAAGGGACACCGTACTCCGCTGAATATTGCCGTTTCTGAAGATGGAAAACACTGGGACGCAGCGCTGGTGATTGAAGATTCCGAGATCAGCCAATATTCTTATCCGGCGGTCATTCAATCCTCCGACGGATTGGTACATCTGATGTATACCTGGCGGCGGGAGCGCATGAAACACGTGATCATTGACCCAAAGAAATTGATCACAGCTCCAATTGTCAACGAAAAATGGCCGGAGTTTTAACGATTTCCGGTTAGAAAAATTACTTACCTCACTACAAAAAATAGATTGATGAGAATCATAGTATTAGCTGTTGTAATGCTTCTGTGTTATTCGCCGCAAACGGCCTGTGCACAAGCCGATGAAGGCTATAGAATTGCCGTTTGCGACTGGATGATCCTGAAAAGGCAAAAACTGGGCGCTTTTGGTAGAACCAAAGAGATTGGAGCAGAGGGAGTAGAAGTAGACATGGGCGGATTGGGTAAGCGGCCCACCTTCGACAATAAATTGTTGGACCCCATTCACCGCAAGGAATTTATTGATGCAGCCCGCGAGAACAACCTGGAAATTTCTTCCATTGCCATGTCGGGCTTTTACGCCCAAAACTTTGCCGAACGGGAAGGCATTGAACGCATCATGGATGACTGTATCAATACCATGAACCTGTTGGGGGTAAAAGTGGCTTTTTTACCGCTTGGCGTGCAAAACGACCTGGTCAAATACCCAGAATTGAGACCGGCGGTGGTGGAGCGTTTACAACTATTTGGTAAGAAAGCGGAAGCGGCCGGGGTGATTATCGGCATTGAAACGGCACTTTCTGCTACTGAGGAGGTCAAACTGCTGGAAGACATCGGTTCTGATGCCATTCAGATCTATTTTAATTTCCAAAATCCACTGGAAGCTGGCCGGGATCTGTGTGAGGAATTAAAGATTCTCGGTAAGGACCGGATTTGCCAAATTCACGCCACTGACACGGATGACGTCTGGTTGGAGAACAATACCCGCATTAATATGAAGAAAGTAAAGAAGGTGTTGGACGACATGAATTGGCAGGGATGGCTGGTCCTTGAACGTTCCCGCGATAAAAACAACCCCCGCGATGTGGTGGGTAATTTTGGTGCCAATACCCGTTATTTAAAATCTATTTTTCAATAAGAGAAAATAAATTTGGTAAGATGAAAATGAAATTAATTATTGCAATATTCCTGTTGGCTTCATTAAATACTTCCGTCTTTGCTCAGGAAGGTTTTGACCCTGCAAAAGTGGATCCCGAATACACCAAGGTACTCGTCAACCGGGTGGATAAGTTTCTCAAAAACCTGCAATTGGAGCACATGACTACCTATCAGCGAGTACGAGATATTGTGGTGCATCAGTATCAGGCCATCAACTGGCTGGAGGAGGCCAAAAATAAAAAGGTCGAAGCTCTTCGCAAGGAAAGTGGCCTGGAAAAGTCGTTAATGAATGCCAAAATTGATTTGGCGAAAAGCCAGTATGAAATTGACATATTCACCTTGCACACTCATTTCATCTCTCAGCTAAATACTGAATTGACGCCAGAGCAGGTGGATATGATCAAGGATGGCATGACCTACGGTGTGCTGGAGCGCACCTACAATGGTTACCTGAATTTGTTGCCGAAATTGACCGCCGAGCAAAAAAGATATATCCACAGTCACTTGCTTACTGCTCGTGAACTGGCGATGGACAAAGGTTCTTCAGATGAAAAACATGCTACCTTTGGTAAGTACAAAGGAAGAATCAACAATTACCTCTCCGCATTGGGCTACGACCTGAAACAGGCGGAAATGGAGTTGAAAGAACGAGAAGAGACGAAGAAGGCCAAAAATTAGATCAATGAGTATCAGAAATTTACTGGCTGAGGTTCTCCTTTTATTGGCATTCTGTTCTTGTACTGAACAACAGGAACAGAAGCGAGTAGTGCAGGATTTTAATGCAGTTTGGACATTCAGCCAGGAAGGGGATAGCAGCGCTATCAATACCGACTTCAACGATATGTTTTGGCGCATATTGGACCTGCCGCACGACTGGAGCATTGAGGGCGCTTTTTCTCCTGACAACCCCACTGAAGCCTCCGGAGGTTATCTCCCCGCCGGTATCGGTTGGTACCGAAAGACTTTCTTTTTGCCGGAAGATGCTCAAGACAAACTGCATTTTATCGAGTTTGATGGCGTTTATCGCAATAGTGAGGTATGGATTAATGGTCAATCCCTGGGCAAAAGACCAAATGGGTATATTTCATTCAGCTATGAATTGACGCCGTACCTGAACTACGGGAAAGAACATAATGTCATTGTGGTGCGGGTGGATAATAGCCTGCAACCCAGTTCAAGATGGTATACCGGTTCGGGCATCTATCGAAATGTGAGATTGGTATCCGTATCAAAGATGCACATTCCTCAGTGGGGGACTTACATTACTACGCCGGAAATCAGCGAGGAGAATGCGTTGGTCCGAATTGAGACGAGTATTTCCAACAGGGAAAACAGTGAAGGAACCGTCAAAGTGTCCATTTATAAAAATGGGGAATTGCTAATTTCTTCTGAAGAAAACCCATTTGTCTCTGATACTGTAGTCTCTCACGAAATTTCTGTGCATAATCCCAAATTATGGTCTTGTGATCAACCGGAGCTTTACGAAGCAGTAACCCAGGTCTATCGGGATGGCCAACTGGTGGACGAACAAACAACCAGATTCGGCATTCGCGAGTTTCATTTTGATCCCTACAAAGGATTTTTCCTCAATGGAGAATCGCTGAAAATTTTGGGGGTCAACAATCATCATGACCTGGGTGCACTAGGCGCTGCGGTCAACATACGAGCCATCGAAAGACAGTTAGAAATTCTCAAGGCAATGGGTTGCAATGCCATCCGCACCGCCCACAATCCTCCGGCTCCGGAGTTGCTGGACCTCTGTGATGAGATGGGCTTTCTGGTGATGGATGAAGCTTTTGATGCCTGGAAAAAGAAAAAGGCGAAAAAGGATTATCACTTGTTTTGGGATGAATGGCACGAACAGGACCTCAAGGACTTCATTCGGCGTGACCGCAATCATCCTTCCATCATCATGTGGAGCATTGGTAATGAGATTCGCGAGCAGTTTGACAGTACCGGTACCACCATTACCAGGGAGCTGGTCGATATCGTCAAATCGCTGGATACGACGCGGCCGGTGACTTGTGCCCTTACGGAAAATATTCCCAAAAAGAACTACATCTACCAGTCGGGAGCACTGGATATTTTGGGCTTCAACTACAAGCAGGAGGCGTACAAGACCTTTCACGATACCTACCCCGGGGAAACCATGATTGCTTCCGAGAATATGTCGGCACTGGCCACCAGAGGGCATTATGATATGCCATCCGATGAAGACCGAATCTGGCCCCCGGGTTACAAAATGGAGTTTGATTCCAATGCCGATTATACGGTTTCGGCCTATGACCACGTGTATGCCTATTGGGGATCAACCCATGAGCAGACCTGGCACATTGTTAAAAACTACGATCACATTCCGGGATTGTTTGTCTGGTCCGGATTTGACTTTATCGGAGAACCGGTGCCGTACTTTGGCTGGCCGTCGAGAAGCTCGTATTACGGTATCATTGACCTTGCTGGTTTCCCGAAAGATGCCTACTACATGTACCAAAGTGAGTGGACGGAGGATACTATGTTGCATGTATTTCCGCACTGGAACTGGCAGGAAGGGCATGAAGTTGATGTCTGGGCTTATTACAACAATGCCGATGAAGCGGAGTTATTTCTGAACGATGTTTCTCAGGGAGTTCGCAGTAAAAATGACTCCACCTACCACGTGATGTGGCGCTTGAATTTTGAACCTGGAACCATCAAGGTGGTCACGCGAAAAAATGGGGATACGGTTGCTGAAAAACAGATCAATACCGCAGGAGAACCCGCACAAATAGTGTTAACTCCTGATCGGCAGACGATCACTGCCAACGGTAGGGACCTTTCCTTTATCACTGCAGAAATTCTTGATAAAGATGGAAATCTTGTGGCTACAGCCAATAACCACATCGAATTCATGATCGATGGTCCGGGATTCATTGTAGGGGTGGATAATGGCTACCAGGCCAATACGGAGCCTTTTAAAGGAAACACGATTAATGCCTACAATGGAAAATGTCTGCTAATCGTCCGATCTACGGAAGAAAAAGGCACCATTAGCATTTTGCCGAAATCAGATGACCTGACATCTGAAGGCGTAATTATTAAAACGAAGTAAATCAAACAAATGATGCGGTTTATCACCATATGTATGGCAATTATCATCTCTTCTTTGCTTCCTGCTCAGCAGTTAGAACTGCATTACGATGAACCGGCAAAGACGTGGACGGAAGCCCTCCCCGTAGGGAATGGCCGATTGGGGGCTATGGTTTACGGTGGCATTGAACAAGAGGTTATTCAATTTAACGAAGAAACCCTCTGGACCGGCGGGCCGCATGATTATGCGCACGAAGGAGCTCATAAATATCTTGGAGAAATTCGCCAGTTGCTCTGGGAAGGCAAACAGGACAAAGCCGAAGCCATTGCTTCGGAGCACTTCATGAGTGACCCATTGCGGCTTAAAGCCTATCAACCATTTGGTGACCTGCTTTTGAATTTTGATCATGGTGATCAAAGGCCCCGGAACTATATCCGGAAGCTGGATATACAAAACGCGATTGCTTCAGTCAGTTACGAAGTAGATGGTGTGCAATACAACCGCGAAATCATCGCCAGTAATCCCGATCAGTTGATTGCCATTCACTTAACAGCTGATCAGGCTGGCAAGCTAAATTTCAGCTTTGGACTGGATTCCAAACACCAGCTTAAGTCAGTGGAGACCAATCTCGATCAACAAATTCTGGACGTTCGGGTGCTGAATGGAGAAATGGAAGGGAAAGCCATGCTTCAGGTCAAAACCGATGGCGAGATCGATCCGGCCTACGACCGTATTGCCATCAAGAATGCTACCAGCGCGACGCTCTATCTGGATGCACATACCAACTTTGTGAATTACCACGATTTGAGCAAACCATCATCCCGCTATATTGATGGTACCTTTCGGAAATTTGAGGCGTTGACTTTTGAGGAAATCAGGGAAAAACACCTGGAAGACTATCACGAACTTTTCAACCGTTTCGCGATCAAATTTGATGCTACCAAGGATAGTGCTTCACCCACTGACGAAAGAATTTATGCCTTTTGGAAAAACGCCAACGACCCGGACCTATTAGCGCTTTACGTCCAATACGGTCGTTATCTGATGATTGCCAGCAGTCGGCCGGGAACACAACCCGCCAACTTACAGGGTATCTGGAATGACCGCCTGGCACCATCCTGGGATAGCAAGTGGACCACCAATATCAATTGTGAAATGAACTACTGGCCGGTGGAGCTCACCAATTTGCCGGAGTGTCATGAGCCATTGTTTCGCCTGATTGAGGAATGTTCACAGACGGGGGCAAATGTGGCCAAAGAACACTACGCCGCTGATGGCTGGGTATTGCACCACAATACGGATATCTGGCGGGCCGCGGCGCCGGTCAATAATTCCAATCACGGTATCTGGGTAAGTGGCGGAGCGTGGTTGTGTCATCACCTGTGGGAACATTTTCTGTTTACGCAGGATACGGCATTTCTGAAAGAAAAGTACCCCACGATTAAGGGAGCGGCTCTATTCTTTAAAGACTTTCTGGTGGAAGATCCCAAAACGGGATATCTGATCAGTACACCCAGTAACTCGCCGGAAATAGGCGGTCTGGTGGCCGGACCCACGATGGATCATCAGATCATTCGCAGCCTGTTTGGCATTGTGATTGAGGCTGCTGGTTTACTGAAGGTCGATCAGGCTTTGGCCAAAGAGCTGGAGGCCATGAAAGCCCAAATCCTACCCAATCAGATTGGTCAATACGGTCAGCTCCAGGAATGGATGCAGGATATTGACGATCCTGAAGAGAAGCACCGACACGTGTCGCACCTGTGGGGCCTGTATCCCGGGCAAGAAATCAATCCGGTAGAAAGTCCGGAATTGGCGAAAGCCGCTAAACAATCCCTGGCCTTTCGCGGTGATGAAGGCACCGGCTGGAGTCTGGCCTGGAAGATCAACTTCTGGAGCCGACTATTGGATGGCAATCATGCTTTTAATATGATCCACATGCTGCTGGGACCGGTTGGGGCCAAAGGAAGAGAAACCAAAGCGGGATCGTACCCAAATCTGTTTGACGCACATCCGCCCTTTCAGATTGATGGTAACTTTGGTGGTGCCGCCGGAATCATTGAATTGCTGGTACAGAGCCAACTAGGCTTCATTGATATTTTGCCGGCTTTGCCCGATCAATTACCAAATGGTTCTATTAAGGGAGTATGTGCCCGGGGCGGTTTTGTATTGGACTTTTCCTGGTCGGATGGACAATTAAACGAACTCAAAGTCTATTCAAAGGCCGGTGCAAAGTGCTCTTTGCAGTTCGGAGAAAAACGCATCGATTTTGCAACAAAAAAAGGCGAAACCTACGTTTTTGGTAAGGATTTGAACAAAAAGAATTGATAAAGTTGTTCCGCTGGGACAATTTGCGCTCGAAATTGTCCATTTTAATGATCGTTTTTCACACAACGACAGTTTAGGCCCATATTCTTGTCAATGATTTCCCGACCGATGTCTGATTGTGAGAAAATCAGCACGCGTCCCCAACCGTCGTCGATGGCCACTTCAGTAGCGGTCCACAGATAGCCAAAGAAACCTTTGTAACCATAGTTGCCGTTATCAAATCGTGCGCCGCCCGGAATGACGCCAAAACCGGTTGCATTATTCGATTCATTCCCGTGGTCCCAGCGCGGATGTGGGGCTGGGTAGGTAGCGGTAATCTTGATTTTGGAACCTTCCGTATCACCGCGATAATCTGTGTCGAGTGATTCAGATTCACTCATACCCAGAAACATCTCAAACCGCCGCCATTCATCGTCAGTTGGCACATGCCAACCCTCCGGACAAAGCCCTCGTTCATCGGTGATTGCGTACCAATTGTACAGGGCTCCGTACGCTTCCAGGACTTCATCCTCCGATTCAAATCCTTCGATCTTTTCGTAGTCATAAATGCCAAGCCCAGAACTGGTGAGGGAGCCCCAGTCTTCGTCGCTGAACCCTTTCGCAATCGGACTGCCGTCTCTGAAATGCAGGGTTTTTAAGTTGTCAAACATCCATTCCTGGCCACCAATAATTTTAGTTTCGTATACATTACCATCAACGTCTTCCACAGTATCCATCGTTCCGTCAGCTCTGATGCTGGTAATGCTTTGCTGAAGGCTGTAATACTGCTCGTTGTTGGTTTTGGCATAAGCTCTAAAGAAGTAAGTCGTGCCCGGAGTAAGGTCGGTCAGTTGGCCAAAAAATTCCTCGGAGATCATTTCCGTTGACATCTTGCCCGCTTCATTGGAGCCAAGCTCCGGCATTTCAGTGGTACTCCACACGAGGCCCACTTCGTTGATCAGGTCAACTTCTTCGTCATCAATTTCTACGGCAATATCCGCACTGCTTTGGAAAACCTCGATGATTTCCACTTCGGAAAGGTCAATACGGTTAAGACCATTTCCCAAATCGTCGTCATCTTTGTTGCAACCCAGGCTTACGCCCAAGATCATGAAGGCCAGTATGGCCAAACTTGATACTTTCGAACTTCTTGTAATATCTCTCATCCTCTGATTTTTAGATTAAAAAATGCTATTGATTTGCGATGACTTTTTGCCACCCCCGATACCACCTCTGAATATCTTCATTTTCGAGCTCCGGTGCAATAGTTTCTGTTTGTAACAGGTTCAATTCGACCAGCTGGTCGATACTGCTAAAAACACCACGTTGGAGTCCGGCCAGATAGGCTGCACCAAGAGCGGAGACATCCGCGTTCTTTCTTTTCTTCAAACGGACCTGCAGTAGGTCGGTCAGCAAGCGGATCACAAAATTGTTATTGGCAATCCCCCCATTGACAGAGATATCCTTTAATGGAGATGGCATATCCTGTTGCATGGCAACCATTACATCTTTGATTTGATAGGGAATGCTCTCCAGGGCCGCCCGTACGATATGGTTTTTCGTAGTGCCAAAGGTCATGCCTTCGATGCTGGCTTTGCGGTTCATTTGCCAATGTGGAGCACCCAATCCGCTAAAGGCTGGAATGAGGTATACGCCGGCATTGTCTTGCAGGCTCAGCGCCATTTGTTCCGTTTCCCCGGGGTCGTCAAAGAAGTTTAATTCCTGCCGCAGCCATTCCAGGGTTGAGCCACAGGATACAATGGCCCCTTCCAGCGCGTAATCCACCCGATCGGGCATGCTCCAGCAAATGGTGGTCAACATGCCATTGGAAGACTCAACCGGCCCACCGGTATTCATCATAATGCTGCTACCGGTGCCCAACGTGACTTTGCCCATGCCGGGTTCAAAACAACCCTCACCAAAAGTTGCCGCATGGCTGTCACCGATCATGGCGCTGATGGGAATGGAGTGGGGGAGTACTCCTGCAAAATTGCTTTGACCAAAATCAAAAGCGGAGGGGTGTACTTCCGGTAAGCGGAGATTTTCCAACCCCCAAAGCCGGAGTATATCCTGATCCCAATCCAGGGTATGGATATTGAAAAATAGGGTCCGGCAGGCGTTGGTATGGTCGGTGCGAAAATGCTTGCCCTCCGTCAGTTTATACAACAACCAGCAATCGACCGTACCAAAGAAAATCTCTCCATTGTCGACACGTTGTTTTAAGGCTACATCATTTTCCAATAGCCACAACAGCTTCGTTCCCGAAAAATAGGGATCGATGATCAAGCCGGTTCTTTCCCGAATCAGCGGTTCCTGATCTTTGGCTTTTAGCTTGTCGCAAATGCCGGTAGAGCGTTTGCAGGCCCACACTACCGCCGGACTGACTGCTTTGCCTTGCTCATCCCAGAGCATAAAGGTTTCCCGCTGGTTGCTGATGCCACAACCTACAATTTCCGTAAGGTCATGCCCTTTTTCTTGGAATTGATTCAGGCACTCTTTGACTGAATCCAGCACATTTTGATAAATACCTTCCGGGTCTTGCTCCACAAAACCATTGTCGAAATGATCGGTATGTAAGGGCACGGAACCCTTGGCTGCCATCTGCCCCGTTTCGTCAAAAAGAATAGTTTTTGTACTGCTCGTACCCTGATCTATGGCAAGAATATATTGCTTCATATTATGCTTCCTTACGGTTCATTTTGTCGATAATCACGGCCAGCAGAATCACGAGTCCTTTGGCAATTTGTTGCCAGAAAGGCGAGACATTCAGTAGGACCAGCCCATTGCCCAACACGCCAATCAAAGCCGCCCCGATCACGGTGCCCGTCACGGTACCCACGCCCCCGGAAAGAGATGTACCGCCGATCACTACCGCCGCAATGGCATCCAGTTCGTAGGCCATACCGGCATTGGGCTGGGCTGAATTGAGGCGGGCAGTGACCAATACACCACCAATAGCTGAAAGCATTCCCGCCAGGCCGTAAACCCATAGTTTTACCCGGTTCACATTGATTCCGGACAAGAAAGCCGCCTTTTCATTGCCACCAATGGCATAGATGTAGCGCCCGAATGCGGTCTTGCGACTGATGAAAACAAAGACCAGGACCACAATCAGGGAAATCCAGACCGGCACCGGAATGCCCAATAGCCAGCCTGATCCGATGAATTCAAGTCCAGTACCCAGGTTGGAAATGGGAATGCCCTTGGTGTAGAGCATGGTCATACCGCGCGCAATGGTGAGCATGGCGAGCGTGGCCACAAAGGGAGGGACTACAAACTTGGTGATCACCCACCCGTTGAATAAACCGAGTAATAAGCCGACGATCATCGCGCCGAGAATGCCACCCAAAACGGTAAAGCCTATGTATAGGTCCATGGATTCAACAGCAAAGCCAAATTTGATTAGCCCGGCGCATATCGCCCCGGAAAAGGCCAGAACGGATCCAACGGATAGGTCGATTCCTGCCATGAGCACCACTAGTGTCATGCCTACGGCGATGCAGACATTGACGGAAATTTGGCGTAGTACATTCCAGAAATTGGCCGTGGTGAGAAACTTGTCCGAAAGCAAGGCAATGAGTAGACAGAGCAGAAACAAGGCAATCAAAGATTGCGATTTCCGGAGCAGTTGATGGTCTAATGTTAGTTTCATTGTTTGTTTTTCTGTAGCGGCTTTCGCCAATAATCCTATTTTTTGTGGTCAGAAATTATTTTGGTAAAGCGGCCTTTAATAATTGATCTTCATTAACTCCTGAAGCCTGGAAGGTTCCGGTGATACGGCCTTCTGCCATGACGAGAATTCGGTCCGAGAGGGTGAGAATTTCCGGTATTTCGGAAGAGACCAGGATAATGCTCATGCCCCGGTGGGCCAGTGTTTTTATCAATTCGTAAATCTCCTGCTTGGCTTTGATGTCGATGCCCCGGGTGGGCTCATCCATAAACAGGATTTTGGGATTGGTAGATAGCCATTTGGCCAATACCACTTTCTGTTGATTGCCACCACTGAGGTTGCGGCACAATTGCTCGGCAGAGGGCGTTTTGATAGCTAGTTGGTCAATGTAGGATTGCGCGAGTTCTTTTTCTTTAGCACCTTGCAGTACAGTTTTTTGTCCTATGGTTGGCAAGCTGATGTTGGAACTGATGTCCATGCCCAGAACCAATCCTTCTTCCTTGCGGTCTTCGGTGATAAAAGCCAGTCCGTGTTGGATGGCCGCTTTCGGAGACTTAAACTGAACCAACTTACCGTCAATTTCCAATTGATATTCACTGCGGCCGGGATGAAGCCCAAACAGGGTTTCCATTAACTCCGTCCGACCAGCGCCCATCAGGCCAAAAATGCCGAGTATTTCGCCTCGCTTCAAGTCGAAAGAGATGTTTTTTAAAACCTGTCTTTGCTTGACATAGGGATGTTGCAAACACAGGTCATTGACTTTCAATACGATATCCTCTTTCACAGAGGTGATCATTTTGGGGTCAATCTGTACCTCCCTGCCTACCATCATACGGATCAGTTCTTGCTCGATGGTCTGTAGCATTTCTCCTTCACCCACCATCTGGCCATCCCGCAATACCGTATAGTGATCGGCAATGCGAAACAATTCGTCCATCTTGTGGGAAATATACACGATGGTCTTGCTCTCTTTTTTCAGGGATTCAATAATGCGGTGCAGGTTGGCAATTTCTGTGTCACTGAGGGCGGAGGTGGGTTCATCCATGAGGATCACCTCGGCGTCGGTCAGTAAGGCTTTTGCAATTTCTACTAGTTGTTGTTCGCCCACTTTTAGGCGGCGCACCGGAATTTGCGGGGAAAGATTAAGGTTTAATTTTTCTAATATCGCTTGGGTTTGGGCGTGCATTTCAGATGTGTCGATCAGTCCAAATGAGTTACGAATTTCCCTGCCCAGGAACAGATTCTCAGCTACCGTTAGTTGCGGAATCAGGTTTAGTTCCTGATGAATGATGGCGATGCCTGCTTCCTGCGCTTCGCGCACGCTGTTGAAACGGATCGGCTTACCGTCTAGCTGAATGGTACCCTCGTATTTGCTGTAGACTCCGGTTAACACCTTCAATAACGTTGACTTTCCTGCCCCGTTTTCCCCGAGTATGGCATTGACCTTACCGGGATAAAAAGTAAGACTGACTTCGTCAAGGGCCTTTACACCCGGAAATGTTTTGGAAATATTTTTGGCTTCTAGCAACATTATTGAGGCGTTATTTGCGCTGGTGTGATCATCAGCGATGGATCGGTTAGGTCTTTTTTACTCAGTTTGATGGCACCAACTACCTGGATGCTGTCGCCAATGGCTAGCTTTTCAATGATGGGCGGCATCACTTTAGTTCGTACCAGGCTATTAAGTGCTTCTGATAATTTATTAAATTCGGCATTGGTCTTGAAGTCGGTCAATTCTACCAAGCCGGAGGCGTCGCGCAGGGCGTTGCCAAAGATGTATTTGGTGTTGATGATAACAGGACCTGTGTTAGTGGAGTTCAGGCTGATTTCATCATTGGCCAGCTCCGTAATGGTTCCCTCACATTTGACCATAAAATACGCTGAATTGCCTATGCCGAGGCGGTTGCCATATTTTGCGAAAGCACCTTCCGTATCATCTTTAATTGCTGCCAATAGGCTGTAAAGGCTGGTGGAGACTTCTTTTTTTAAAATGCCCTGATAATAAAGTGAATCGGCGTAAGCCTGAAAATCAAACTCCGCCTTTTCCTGTGCCTGTCGGTCGCTCAGTTTTTCAAAATAAACGGAGTTGTATCCCAGGAAGGAAAGGCAGACGAAGAGCAGCCCGTATTTATAAATGTTTTTCATGTTTAGTCAGTTTCAGAAGTCGAATCATTACTGATATTGATTTACATTACCGGCATCTACCATTTCTACTTCTACCGGAACCCTTTGCGGAAATTCTCGGCGGCCGTTGAAGTATTCGTGGGCATATTCAGCGGCGGTTTTGGCCATCACCAATGGATATTGCATACCCGTCGCCACGATCTTACCCTCTCCAATTTTTTCGATCACATCGGGTGCTCCGTCAAAACCGAATACCTTGACCTGATCTGCTTTGCCCGCCGCCTGTAGTGCCTGAAAAGCACCCATCGCCATGGCATCGTTGCCACAAAAAACAGCATCGATATCCGGCTGGGCCTGCAGGATGGTTTCCATCACTTCCAGCGCCCGGTTGCGGTCAAAATCGGCGCTTTGTTGTGCCACCATTTCCAGTCCCGGAAATTCGTCCACCACCGAGTGAAAACCACCCGATCTGGCCCAGGTGTTGTTGTCGCCCACCAGGCCGAGCAATTCTACGTATTTGCCCTTACCATCCAGCGCCTTGACAAATTCAATTCCGATTTCCACACAGCCCGAATAGTTATCCGAAAGGATCTGGCTGGTGGCGGCATCATTGGCGTTGACCTCGCGGTCCATACAAAAAACCGGCACGCCAGCTTCCTTGGCTTTAAGAATATTTACGATGGAGCCATCCGCGTCAGTGGGATTAAACAAAATGGCATCAAATCCCGATGCGATCAGGTTTTCGAAATTGTCCGACTCGGTCGCCGGATTGTTTTGAGAGTCAAAAATCTTGGCCTCGTAACCCAGTTCCTGTGCATATCCGGCTGCTGATTCGGCCAGCACCACAAACCAGGGATTGTTGAGGGTAGAAATGACTACAGCTACGGTTTTGGGTTCGTCGCTGTCTCCAGTACTACGGCTGCAGGCAGTAACCATCAACAAAAAGAGGAACAGGTATGCAGTTGATATCTTCATAGTCTTTGATTGAGCAGCCTCAAATGCTTTATCTGATGCTGTTTAAGTATTTTTCCAATGCTGTATATCCGTCTGAAGTAATGGTATTTCTATCGTCCGGGTTGTTTTTATCCAATTCGTTTTGATCTTCCCAATGATCGGGAATTCCATCGTGGTCAGAATCCTGAGGAGCGGGGACACTATTGAGTGCAGGCCAGCCTCCTACATCATTTTGTGAGTCAATAATTCCACAGATAATCTCCGGATCTGTTACTTTATGTTCCTTTTTATAACTAAGTCCTTCAAAAGTTGCGGTTCTACTACGAACCTCATTGATAATGCGTGTGTCAATCACATCTCTTTTCGGTAAAACTGCTCCGGCATTTTCAAGGACTTTCTGATAGGCCCTCTCCGCTGGTTGTTGATCAATGGGCATCGCAGGCCATGGCTCGGCAATTTTAACCTTATCCATGGAAATGCTGGTCTGCACTCCTCCATTCCAATTGTCATCGGAAACTTCCTGATTCCCTTCAACCACATTATCGGCAATATACCACTTGCCAAAGTCATCAATTTCATTTCTGAAAGATGGATTTGCAATGCGGTATGACACTTCACCAGGGGTGGTTGCCGGTCCGGCCTTGTAATAGTTGGCTACAATATTGAATGTGGAAAAATTGAATTTTGGATTTCCTTTTTGTTGTGCTTCGCCTCCATAACAGCTATTGTACCCCCAATTGTAAACAACATTATTTCGGTAATCGGTATATCCCGAACCCGATGCCATTCGAGGGTTCCGGCTTGAGTGGTGTGCCAAAAGGTTGTGATGATAGGTCCCATAATTACTACCCCAAATACCGCCGAACCCATGTGAACCCTTCACATGATTTGAGCCGCTCAAACTTTCAGAGATCACACACCATTGTACAGTTATGCTGTCGCAGTGATAGATAGACATGGTCTCATCAATACTCCAACTTGCTGATACGTGATCCAAAATAATGTGCTTGTGGTACCTGCTGGATACAGCATCGTAGTCCTGGCCCGATACATCGCCTGGCCTCACCCGGATATACCTGACAATGACGTGATCTGCATCAATCATTAAAGGATGGTTCTTGATACATATGCCATCTCCAGGTGCCGTTTGGCCCGCAATGGTGATGTATGGATTTTTAATCCTCAAAGGACTTTCAAGTTCAATGTTTCCGGAAACCCTGAAAACTACCGTCCTCGGTCCCTCTGCTTCAACGGCAGCTCTCAGGCTGCCTTCCCCTTCGTTATTGAGGTTGGTTACTTCATAAACCACTCCACCTCTGCCGCCTTTGGCATACTTGCCATACCCTTCAGCAGTGGGAAAGGCGAGCTGTTGGCACCACGCTAGGGTGGGGATAAGGAAAGCCACAACAAATAGTGATTTTTTCATGTTTGATTTTTTATTAATTAGCTCTTTTGGCGAAGTACAAAAATGGCATCTTCCCATTTAGGAGGTGGTGCGCAGACGCGAGATTCATTCTGTTTGAATGGAACTTCTTTCTTTATCTGTCCATCCAGGGGATGAAACCAGAAGGCATCAGCATCATTACCTAAAATGTTCTTTATTCGTGTATGGGAATTGTTGCTAAAATACACCAAGGCCATCTCCCCGGATTTGGTTGTAACGGCAGTTTTTAGATCCTCACCCTTGCCTACACCTGACAAAACAGCTCCATTGGGAATCCATTCATACCATTTATGATCTGTCAAAAACTTCTTACCTGTTTTAGCAATTTGTGCAGCTCCTGGAAAATCCAGCGCTTGTTGCCAGGTGTAACCACAATTGTAATCTCCCTCATTTCCCCGCATGGCCCAAATCGGACCTGCACCGTAGGTATGTCCGGCCCCTCCGGCAAAAAAAGTATGATAAAATTGTCTTCTGACCTTCAATGGAGTTACCCAACCGCATTCGTGGCGGTATGTGCCATATTCGTAAGATCCTTCCAGAAACAAACTGGGTTTTACAGGGTCTATTCGTTTATAATCGTCCAGCATCATCTGATATACATCGTCAACTTCTTTCCAGACTTCGACGCCATTGGCATCCAGCCAGGTATCGCTATGAAACCATTGTGAGGAGCCATAAGGCGCATCTCCATTGGGATGATAGGTGATAAATACCTCATCCCAGGCTTTTCCTTTTTCATTCCATGCCAGTTGCTGTCCAGTAACACCTCTCACCAGTCCTTCTGCCATCGCTCTGAAAATATTGCGGTTGTCAAAATCAGCGTAATTTTGATTTTTGTCGTAACCCATAAACTGGGCTTTGGTGTCACCACCCAAAACCCAAATGAGATTAGGTTCATTTCGGTAGCGTTTTCCTAAAAAGGCACCGTAAGCACGTGCTTCCTCTTCTGTGTATTCTCTTGTATTGGTTACCAGCTGACTTGCCCAGCAGGGCAAAAGGGCAAGGTAAATATTTCTGGACCTGGCGGCCTCAATAACATAGTCTACATGATCCCAGTAGTCGTTTGGAGAAGTGGGGGTTCCTCCCTCTACAACCAGGGGGTGGCTAGTATTTGGTGATTTTTCGTCCCCTGAAAAAGGACGATGACCATAGGCATTTGCTGCATTATCAGGACTTCTTTGCAACCCACCTCCATGAGGCGACCAGTGGGCAACCGTTTGAATTACTGTAAAACCAAGTGACTGACGATTGTCAAGATAATGGTCCACCTCTTCACGAGTCAATTGCTGAATCATGCCCCAGGCGGTTCCTCCAATCCACAGGAAGGGTGTTCTGTCCTCATGTTGAATGAAATGACCATTCTGAGAAATTTCAAGTTTCCCATGTTCCGTCCATGGTGCCTGAGCAATTGATGGTCCCGACCATAGGAAAAACGACAATAAGATTAGTAAATGTTCAAATTTCATTATATTATTCAATTTCAATAATGACTCGTTGGTATCTCGTTAAGGCAGGAATGCCATTGTCTGTAACTGCACATATCACATGAATGGTTTCTCCCTGATGAGCGTCTTTGGGAACGATAAATGAAGATTTTTTTTCACTATCATCCACAATCGCTATTCGACCAGAGTAGGTGCCGGTTTCTTCATGTTGGTACCAATTGACCCTAAAGTCGTTTCCATCCGGATCATAAGTTTCTGCTGCACTTAAGTGAATTCTTGCACCTGGCCTGGCTTTTAAGTCAACCGCATGAGTCAATTGTACAACTGGCGGATGATTGGCTTTTTCATAAGGTTGCACACACCAATCTGCTCTTGCCGCAAAGTCATTTTGGATCGCATCGGTCCATCGTGCCAATGGGGCAAAATACACTCGCATTTGCTCGGGATTTTCGGGAAAAACATCCCTCATATATTTTCTCCCCCAGGCCGATTTTGTGAACCATCTTCCTTCTGGGTATTCGTATTCTTTGAATGGCACCGGATCCAACCAGGTATTTTCGCGGATCAGTTGGTAGCGGCCACCCCAACCGCCATAGCCGGGGTTTTCCATATTTCTTAAACCGGTATTGATATTGTGTAGAAAGGCCGGAGAATCCCCTTCAGATCGGAAATCTCCATCAGTAAAATCAGTATCGCCCGACAGGCCATGGCTTCCCGGTACATGTGCCTTGTACAGTGAACATAAGGCGCCATGTCCTTCCAAAATATTGGCTTTCATCCAGCCCCCTTTGAAATATTTCCGTTTATCTTCAGGTAGAATCTTATTCCACTGATAGGCAATAGCCCAGAACTGGTCACTGATGATCGTCAGTATGTTGTACTTTCCCCAGTGTGGGCGTATGTAGGACTGGTAGGTAGAGTCCTGTTCCCAGATAAAGAAAAAACGAAGTTTTTGCGCGACATAAGCCATTTGATCCGGGTGGTCTTCCTCGATGGTTTTCAGGGCTCTGGCAATAGTGTTGGTCCCTCCCCAGGCCTGCAGCCAAATCGGACGATCATCGGTAGTGTCAAGCAAGACCTTTACAATATGCTGTGAACCGGGAGTGATTGAATCCATTTCCCCTTCTGCAGCAACATTTCCCAAAAAAGACACCGATTTTAGGTAATCAGGGGTAGGATAATCCTTATCGTGCTTAATAAGGTTAGGGTGCACTTCAGCATATGCATCTAGATAAGGATCGGCCCAATCATCGCCGGCCCAATTGTGCCCGTGCCAATGATATTGTGAACTCGAGGTGATGATGCCCTCAATGTCCCATTCATTTGCATATAGCAGAAACCGAACCAGTGAACATTCGTCATCGATCTCTCCATCGCTGGTGACAATAATGCGTGGGTTCCCTGATCTGTTATCATCCTGAGCATTTAGTATAGCCCCTGACAGCAATATCAGGAAGGCAGATATTGCCACGTTTGTTAGTTTCATGTTTGTTATAGTTCAATTAATCAAATGCCCGCAACTTTATGTACTGGGACCGAGTAGCTGCAAAGCAGTTTGCATTAATCCCTTTTGAGAAATTCCATAATGATCAAATATCTCCACTTGTGATCCGGTAACGGTATATTCATCCGGTATGCCCACAATTTTGAATTTATTGCGGAAGTCTTTTTGGAATAAAAATGAGGCAACAGCTTCGCCCAGCCCTCCATTTACGGAATGTTCTTCGGCGGTGATGACTGGCTTCCCATTGGCCGCAGCCTGCAAAATCAATTCCTCATCCAGTGGTTTGATGGTGTGCATGCTGATGACCCGGCAGCGGATGTTGTGCTTTTCTTCCAAGAGTCTGGCGGCTTCCTCGCAGGGCAATACGGCTTCACCGGTAGCAATAAAAGTTAAATCATCGCCTTCGCGAATGGTCCGGCCTTTACCGATTTTGAAATCCGGATCAATGTCCCGATTCAGTGTCGGCATTACCTTTTTGCCAAAGCGAATGTACACCGGGCTATGCATCTCCGCAGCCTGCTTGATGGCCTCTGTCGTTTCAAAATTATCACAGGGCGCCACAATCGTCATATTGTGAATGGCGCGTAATACGGCATAGTCGTGCAGGCTATGATGGGTACTCCCCAGCGCACCGTAACTCACCCCGGCACTGATGCCAATGAGTTTCACCGGATTGTCAGAATAGGCCACATCATTTTTGATTTGCTCAAGAGAACGTGCCGTTAGAAAACAGGCAGGAGAGACCGCAAAAGGCTTTTTGCCCATGCTGGCCAGCCCAGCGGAGATGCCCACCAGATTTTGTTCGGCAATGCCTACTTCGACAATCTGATCCGGGTATTTTTCTCCGAAGGGAACCAGTTTGCCCGAACCGCGGGAGTCGCTGGTGACGACGAGAATGTCTTTATCGTTTGCCGCCAAGGCCTGTAGCGTTTCGGAAAACACAATCAGGTTTGGCTCATATTTTATTTTGGTCATTTCCATGATAGCTGCTTTTAAACACTTACTTCCTCCTGGCCTTTGACCACCTGCAATGCCTTTTCCAGTTCCTTCTGGGCCTGCTCGTATTGTTCCGGTGAAGGAACGCCATGGTGCCATTTTAGCACACCTTCCATAAAGCTGACGCCCTTACCTTTGGTGGTATGCGCGATCACAAAGGAGGGTTTTCCTTCTTCAAAAGGAAGACTTTGTAGGGTGTTGGTCAATGCTTCTACATCATTGCCATCGACTTCTTTGACGGCCCACCCAAATGCTTCTATCTTTTTTCGAATGGGCTCAAGGCCAATGACTTCCGAGTTGGCACCGGTGATCTGCTGTTTGTTGTAATCCAGAATGGCACAGAGGTTGTCCAGTTTGTAGTGAGCCGCCAGCATCATGGCTTCCCAGTTGGAACCCTCGGCCATTTCTCCATCGCCGAGCACGGTGAATATTTTGAGTGGCAGACCGTCCTTTTTCGCGGCAATAGCATTACCGGAACAAATGGCCAGTCCGTGGCCCAGCCCGCCGGTATTTTGCTCCATACCGCGAACTTTCTTGGTTGGGTGACCAATATAAGGCGACTGATATTGACATAAAGTCAACAAATCCTCCTCCGGGTAAAACCCCTGATCGGCAAGCACCACGTAAAGCGCTTCCACGGAATGCCCCTTACTTTGCACATAGCGATCCCGGCCCGGATCATCGATATTGGCCGAAGAGACATTCATAATTTGATTGTACAGTACATTGAGGATGTCCACACACGACAAGCTTCCCCCCGTGTGACCGGCTTTGGCCTTATAAATGTATTTGAGAATCTTCTGGCGATACTCAATTGACTTTATTTTTAATTCCTGAGTAGTCATAATTCTTCTATTTGTGCATATATACTTCCCAATCCATGTAGTTGCCAAAGGCTTCTTGCAGGATGGCTCCGGTTTTGGAGGCATTCATCACCACGTGGTGCTCGAAGCCATTACGGCAAACGTACTGCATCAAGCCTTGCAGGTCCGGGATTTGCGCCACAGCGCGGTTACCAAAGGTGCTGAGCGGATCATCGGTCAGTTCTCCTTCGCCGAAGTAGGTCTTGATTACACCACGGGGATCATCCGTGCTGATACGTCCGTAGGTTAGTGGCATAGCGGGCGTCCGGCCGTCCAATGCACCGTAGGTGTTTTCTACGCCAACGGTGGTGCCGAGGATCGGCGCATTGCTAATCTGGATATCCGGCAGGAAGGACTTGGCCCAGTTGCCGCAGTGAAACAGCACACATTTGTTGGGATCATCGGCGTAGTTGTTGTTCCAGTCTACCAAAGCTGATGGCGATTTGGAAGCCAACTGCATGGCGTACATGGTCAGCGTGCCGGTCACGTCCACCTCACAGGCGCTGGGCAGCATGTTTTCACTCATGATACTCATGCTGGTGCACACATTGCAGCCGTAATTTTGCTGTAGCGAAGTCCAGCATTGAATGGCCGTAGCATCCAATGCATATTCTTCCATAAACTCTTGCAGCACCACATCCAACTTGGCAATTTGTACCATCGCTTCATTGGGGGCATTGCCCTGCGGCGCGTAGGCCTGTACTTTTTCCAGGTGTTGTTTTACCGGGGCATCGGCTCCGGTCAGCTTATTGGCTTTACCCAGTATTTCCGAAAGGTCAACCGTGGTTACCGTGATGCCATGACGCTGCAGGATTTTTTCGCTGTAGCGAACGGTATTGAAGGCTCCCGGACGGGCTCCCACCGCACCGATACGCACGCTGCGCAATCCTTTCACCACGCGACAAACCGCCACAAAATCCAGCAAATCCTTTTGGAAATCCGGATTGGAGGGACTGACCACGTGTTGGGAAGTCAGGGAGTATTTGATGCCGTACTGGTACAGGTTATTACAAACCGATATCTTTCCGCACCAGCTATCCCGGCGATTGACCACATTCATTTTCTGCAAATCATCGGGATAAGCCTGGATGAGCACCGGTACGTTGAGATTGGCTAGTTTCAGGGTATCCGCCACGCCTTTTTCATCGCCGAAGTTGGGCAATAAAACCAGCACACCCATGATGTCCTCGCGGTGTTTTTTGAAAAGATCGGCACATTTGCGGGCTTCCTGGTAGGTTTCCACACCGCCCAGTTTACTATCCTTTGGATCAAGCAAAATCGGATTCAGGTCCAGTTTCTCGAATACCTCAATGATCTCCAGTCGTGCTTTTTCGACCAGGCTATCCGGGAAGAAATCCCGGTTTCCTATAATGATTCCTAGGCTAGTTGTCTTACTCATTTTTTATGGTTTTGCATCTGCAATAATCAATTCTATTTCGTGCTCCTGAAATACCGACTTGTGTTTTTCCTCGATACCCGGATCGGTGATGATAAAGTCGATCAGGGACAAGGCACCTAGGCTGGCCAGGGCGCTTTTGCCAATTTTAGTGCTATCGGCCACCAGGTAGGTAATGTCCGCAGCATCAATCATCGCCTTTTTGACCACCAGATCGCTGATGGAAGGGTAGGTCAGGCCCGATTTGAGCGAAATACCCGCCGTGGCGAGAAACAGCTTTTGTACGTTCAATCCTTTAAAAAAATCGGCCGCCTTTTGGCCGGTTAGCGACAGGGTAGGGGGCTTAAATTCTCCTCCCGTCACGATCACCTCAATGCCCGGCGCTGCACCCAGCATCAAGGCGATATTAAGTGCATTGGTAATCACCGTCAGGTTTTTCAGGCCGATCAGCTTCTTGGCAATTTCCGTCGTGGTGGAACCCGAATCCAGGATAATGGTATCACCGCTTTCGATGTACTCCAGGCACTTTTCGGCAATCAGGGCCTTCTGCTCCATATTTTCCTGGTGCACCAGGGTGAAGTTGCGCACCTGATCTTCCACGTTTTTCAGATAAGCCCCACCGTGCTCTTTCACAATGAGTCCTTCCTTTTCCAGCTTATCCAAATCCTGGCGGATGGTCACCTCGGTCACTTTAAAGATTCTGGCCAGATCGGCCACTTTGGCAGAGCCGTCTTCCTTTAATAATTCCAATATTTTGTCTCGTCGGAGATTTGGTAGCATTTTCTGATTTTTGTGCTTATTTTTCAAAAATAAAAGAAATTAATCGAAAGTAAAAGAAAATAAACGAAAGATAAAAACAATTAATGATAAAGGCGGGTGATGTGGTCACTTTGTGTATATTAGCAATTTTCAAAGAAAATGATTCTTTCCCTACGTCTGTATCGTATGGATCAAACATAAAACTATAAAAAGAAAATTGCAAGAACGATGAATAAAAGAGTGCTTGGAAAAAGTGGCTTAGAAGTTTCGGCTCTTGGGCTAGGTTGCATGGGCATGAGTTACGGTTATATTCCCGCTCCCGACAAAAAAGATATGATCAAACTGCTGCACGATGCCTTTGATCAGGGGGTGACCCTTTTTGATACGGCGGAGGCCTATGGACCCTACCTAAATGAAGAACTATTGGGCGAAGGATTGGCTCCTTTTCGCGATGAAGTGGTGATTGCCACCAAGTTTGGCTTTGAATATAATGCCAACGGCTCCCAGATTGGACTAAACAGCCAACCGGAGCACATCCGCAAATTTGTAGACGCCACGCTGAAGCGCCTGAAGACCGACGTCATTGACCTGCTGTACCAGCACCGGGTAGACCCGGAAACACCCATCGAAGATGTAGCGGGTGCGGTAAAAGACCTGATCCAGGAAGGTAAGGTAAAGTACTTCGGCCTTTCCGAAGCGGGCATTTCCACCATCCGCAAAGCACACGCCATTCAACCGGTGGCAGCCCTGCAAAATGAATATTCTCTATGGTGGAGAGAACCAGAGCTAGAGTTGATTCCTACGCTGGAAGAGCTGGGTATTGGTTTAGTGCCGTTTAGTCCGCTGGGGCGGGGTTTTCTGACAGGCACCATTGATGCGAATACCCAATTTGATGAGAAAGATTTTCGCCAGGGTGTGCCCCGTTTTACCGAAGAAAACCGCAAAGCCAATCAAGTCTTGGTAGACCTGTTACAAACCATCGCCGACGAAAAGAACGCCACCCGTGCCCAGATTGCACTGGCCTGGCTGCTGGCACAAAAGCCCTGGATTGTACCGATTCCCGGTACCACCAAAGCGCACCGATTAAAGGAAAACATCGGTGCGGCTGACATTGAACTAACTGACAGCGATTTGCAACAAATTAATGAGGTGCTGGCCAAGGTAGAGGTGCAGGGCGCTCGTTATTCGGAGCACCAGCAAAAGATGGTGGGGAGGTAGGTTTTAATATGAATGGGCTAAAGTTGTCGGCTTTGGCCATCCTTCGAAGTTGAAATGTCAACATCAAGGATAGTTGAAGTTATCAATTTCAACATTCATGCTATCTTTGAACACAAACCCCCATCACTCTAACAAACGACACCATGCAAAAGAAAGTACTCCTAATTCTCTGCCTTTGCCTTTTTGTCAGCCTACATTTGGCGAAAGCCCAGTATACCATCAACAACATCTTCGGGGATTTGACAGAATGTGATACCATGACCCGGGGCATTTATATTGTGTGGTGGGACAAGGACTTTAACTACGAGGCGCAGGTGGATGTGCTGCTGGATAGCATGTTGAATTATCGGGATATCTGCCTGAATAATATGGCTATGATGGACCCGCCCAATGCGCAGGATGGGTATTATTACAATGTCTACATTCATACGCCGGGGAATGACAATGGGTTTTTCTCGTCCTACAATTGGGGTAATGGACAAGGCACGGACGGCAACGGTTATCCATTTTTGACCTTGCCCAATGGGGTTTTGAACGATTGGGTAAACAACGCCCACGAAACTTTCCACATCTTTCAGTACAGTGCCAATGCACCCGGCTTTGCCTATTCGGGTGATAGTCAGTGGTACATTGAGGCTTCCGCAAATTGGTTTGCGGCCAAACAGAACCTTGAAGCCAGTCGGGCTTTTGTAGAGGCGGAAAGTCTGGTGCGAATGCCGCACGTACCCCTGTGGCTGAGCTATGATAATTATCCGGCTTCTTATCCCTCCAATTGGCAGCGTTATGTGCATCAGTATGCTATGGCTTTGCAGTTGTATTACCTGACCGATGTGGCTGGGGTTTCTCCGGATATCATCACCTCGGGGATGTACAGTGGCACCACTGAAAAGCCGCAGGAATACATGTACAATGTGATTGGCGGGCAGCAGTATCGACAGCATTTCATCGATTGGGCGGCGCATATGACCAATGATTTTGACTTTATCACTCCGGTGCAGGCGGCGACCAATGAAAATGAATGGAATACCTACGCTGACCTTGAGGACGACAATGAATTCATCGCCGTTTATGAAAATGAAGGCACCAACGGCTGGGTAACTCCGGAGGATGATGAAGTGACCAATGCCTGGTCTTTTAATACCTACAAATTGATCAATAGCAATGCGGCTACCTATACTTTTGAATTGAAGGGGAATCCCACCGGAAGTTACGGCGATCCGTCCTATTTTCAGGGAAAGGTATTGGTGCAAAACACCTCCACTGGCTCAGCATTCTACGATTTGGATATGAGCAATGACTTACTGGGGAGCCTTACCTTAGAAGTGACACCCGAAGACACCGAAATCTATTTTATCATCGCTTCTATGCCGGAAGTTTTTGAGGACAATAATGCTTCTTTCCAGCTCTTTCCCTACGAAATGCAGATCAGCATGGGCAACCCCACAGCGGTGACGGATGTTGATATCCCGGTGACCAGAACGGAAATTGGGCGGTTCAATTTGCAAGGACAACGAGTAGAGCAAGGTGCAGGTGGCTGGCAGTTGCTTTTGTTTGATGATGGTAGTCGGGAAGTGCGGTATGATCGGATTGATTGGTAGAAAAGTATTTATTGACCATCAAATTCTTCCACAATGCTGGATGTCGAAAAGCTTCAATTTGAAAAACTGGACCAGGAGGGTTTAACAACGCTGGTTGATTGGGCCAGACAGGAAGGCTGGAATCCCGGTCCACACGATGCGGAGGTATTCTGGCAGGCAGATCCCGATGGTTATTTTGGTTTTTTTGATGAAAAGGAACTGGTGGCGGGAGGGGCTATCGTTTCCTACGGCGGTGCTTTTGGCTTTATGGGCTTATTTATTGTCAAACCCCAATATCGCGCGCACGGCATCGGCAGGAAGCTCTGGTATTTGAGACGAGATGCTTTACTAAACAGACTTAATGAAGGCGCGTCCATCGGCATGGATGGGGTAGTGGACATGCAGCCTTTTTACCGGAAGGGCGGTTTTGAAATTGCTTTTAAAGACGAACGCTTCGAAAAGCAGGGCGTAACATTGGCGGTAAGCCCGCATATTTCCCCAATCAAAATGGAAGACCTGGCCGATGTTTTGGCTTATGACCAACAGTGTTTTGGTGTGCCCAGATCGCAATTTATCAAACCATGGTTGATCATTCCTGGTAACCATACTTTTAAGTTTACGCAAGGGGACACCCTGAAAGGCTTCGCGGTATTGCGCAAAGCTACCACCGGATACAAAATCGGCCCCTTATTTGCTGAAAATGAGGCTGTTGCCGAAGAACTATACAAAGCTTGTCTGAATGCTGCAGCCGGTGAGATGGTTTACCTGGACATCCCGATGGTGAATCCTGCTGCCGTCAATTTGGTCAGGAAATACGATGGGAAATATGTCTTTGAATGCGCCCGGATGTACTATGGCCAGCCGCCCGATGTGCATATCAATAAGGTTTTTGGTATTACGACTTTTGAGTTAGGGTGAGTAAGACCACTTTTCCCATAAAAGGGGTAAATATTGCCAAATTCAGTGCTAATACTAAAGTCTACGCACGCTTTCATAGCAATTGTCATCTGCTCACTGTATCATTGTTGGTCACTCGATTTAATCAACAAAAAATACCGGCTGTTGTATCGAAGAGGTTTAGAGCATGGAAGGATGGCTAAATGCCATTATTTCCCATGCTTCCATGCCAACACTTCCTGCAATCCCCGCCGGTATTGCACAAACTCTGGCTATGAAAGCTTTTTCTCTCTTTCTTCTTTTTTGCTTTAGCATCCACATCGTCAACGCGCAATCTGGTATCAGGATGACCGGTAAGGTGGTAGACCAGGAAAATAAAGGATTGGACCTGGCACTAGTTGCTCTTTTAGATCCGGTTGACTCTACTTTTGTTAAATCAGAATTCACCGACCAGGATGGTAGTTTTTTGATGACCAATCTCGCTGCTGGAGCCTATGTCCTGCAAGTCAATCTACTGGGCTACGAACCTCATCGGGAAGCCATTCAGGTGGATAGCACTCAATCCAGGATGGAATTACCACCGGTGATGCTTACGCAAAATGTCAACGTGCTGGAGGAGGTTACGGTGAAAGCCAAAACACCTTACATCGAACGTAAGATCGACCGGACGGTGATTAATGTGGATGCGTTGAGTACCAACGCCGGAAGCGATGCCCTGGAGGTATTGGAACGGGCACCCGGTATTACAGTCGACAATAACGGTGGGTTGATTCTCAAAGGGCGCTCAGGTGTGGCGGTCTTTATCAATGACAAACCTTCCTACCTCTCCGGTTCAGAGTTGGAAAGCTACCTGCGCTCTCTTCCTGCGGGATCGGTTAAACAAATAGAAGTCATGACCAATCCTCCGGCCAAATACGAAGCGGCGGGCAATTCGGGCGTGATTAATATTATTTTAAAGAAAAACAAATTACAGGGCCTTAACGGCAATGTGTCGCTGAGTTTTCGGCGGGGGCAGTACAGTAGTAGCAACAACAGCCTTAATTTAAATTATAACAAAAATAAAATCGGGCTTTACGCCAATTGCTACGGTGGGTTTTACAATAGCTTCCAGGACCTGAATATCAATCGCTATTACCGCAATGAAGCCAACGAACGACTTTCGGCCTTTGAGCAAAATTCATACAACATCAGAAAAGGCAAATACCTGGTCTCCAAGGTGGGTATGGATTATTATTTGAATGACAATACCACCGTTGGGCTTTCCTATAAATTTCATACCAGTCCCTCCGAACGCCTCATTGACAATACCTCCCTGGTAAGCGATGCCATGGATGTACTGATGCAACGAGTAGTAGCCGATAACACCACCGATGGCACCTTTCGGAATGAGGTGTATAATGTCTATCTCAATCACAACATCGATTCGCTGGGCAGCACCATTTCCGTTGATGCCGATTATGTGACCTACCAATCGGGCTCCGTGCAGTTGTTTAAAAATTTCCTGTACGACAACGAAAACGTGCTCACCTTCGAGGACCGTATCAATGGGGATCTGCCTTCGAGGATTGATATTTATGCGGCCAAGACCGACTATGTCAAACCCTTAAAGGACGGATCAAAACTGGAGGCCGGATTAAAAATGGCTTACACCAAAACCGATAATGAGGCCATCTACACCACCACGGTTGATGGTGTGACCGAGCCCGATTATGACCTGAGCAATCGATTCTTATACGATGAATGGATCAATGCGGGCTATGTCAATTATACCCGCTCCCTGGGCCCCATTGATATTCAGGTGGGACTGCGGGTAGAAGCCACCAAACTAACCGGCGAGCAACTCGGCAATATCGAAAAGCCGGATACGGCCTTTACACGCAAGTATACCTCGGCCTTCCCTACGTTTTACGCGTCCTGGAAGATGGATTCGGTTGCCAATAACGTCCTGACTTTCTCCTATGGCCGAAGGATCGACCGGCCTTATTTCCAGGATTTAAACCCATTTGTCAGTCCGCTGGATCGCTTCACCTTCTACGTGGGCAATCCCGGTTTGCTGCCGACTTATTCGCACAATCTGTCGCTGGCGCATACCTTCAAGGGCAAAATCACCACCACGTTGAATTATTCCAAAACCCTGGACGGCATCAACGAAACCCTGGAAATCCGGGACGGCATCTATTACAGTCGCCCGGGCAATATTGCCGAAAATCAAACCATCAGCCTTTCGGTGGAAGGCAGCATTCCCATCACCAAGTGGTACAACTTCAACGGCTATGCGGAAGTCTCTCACCTGATCTTCAAAAGCCCTTTATATACGGAGCAATTGAACACCAGCGGCACTTATTACTACCTTTCCGCTACCAACAGTTTCCAGTTTGGCAAAGGCTGGAGCGGCGATCTGGTGGGCCTCTACCGCAGTGATCTGGTGTATGCGCAATTGCTACTCAAGTCCTACGGACAAATCAATTTCGGCCTACAAAAGAAAATCCTTGATGGAGCGGGTACTATTCGGTTGGCCGTCAACGATATTCTCTACACCCGCCGCGGTGATGGCATCATCAACAATTTGCGCCTGACTGATGCGGACTGGAACAGCAATTTTGATTCCAGAACGGTCACATTGGCCTTTTCCTGGCGGTTTGGGAAGTCTACCTTGAAGAAGCGTCGGTACCAGAGCAATGGCTCGAGGGATGAGCAGAGTCGGGTGAGAGAATAAATTTGTTGTCAAAAATCGAAAGCCCAATCCCTATCATCTATGATGTTGGGTATTGGGTTTCGAATATGTCTCTAACACTCTATTCAGTAGCTTTCTTGTTTACTTCCAAGAAGAATAAGGCAATTAGGGTTGCAATGGTCCATATGCCAAAATAAGTGGATTGTCGACTCCAAAAATACCTGTGTCTGTTTTCGGGCTCATCAGGGATGGAAATATCCCATAAATAATCTGGACCTATTCCGACAATAGCAAGAACCAATAGACCAAAAATCATGGAAAATAAGATCTTAGACTGTAAGTTGTTGATCGCCTTTCTATTCTGAAATAAATAATAGAAGAAAATGATCCCAACTATCGAATCTACTATATCAAATTTACCTCCGGAAATTGAAACAGCGACAATTGCTGCAATAATCGGTGCAACGTTAATTTTACTTAGATCCATGCTTGTATTTAAAGGGGTAAGAAATGTTGGAAGTCAAGCTCCCACAATGTCGGGTGTAAGTTAAAAAAAAGAAGAGACTCCGAAGGGCCTTAAAACTGGTTTCCGAAGGAGACTCCCAACCACTTAATCCTATCTGCCGATTACTTCTCCGGTGCGGCATATTCTACAATATCAATGCCTACGCCGTTGGGATCAACGATGGCAAAATGTCGATCACCCCAGACTTCATCCCGGATTTCAAATTCGATGGTGACTCCCTTTTTTATCAAACCCTGATAGACCTGATCAACGTCTTCCACCTCAATGGTTAAATAGACGCCCTGGCCAGTAAAGGGAGTTTGAAAGATCGGCTTCTGACTAGGATGGTTGGGCAGAAGAAAACTGATTTCCGCTGATTTATCAGGGGTATGCATTAAAATGAAGAACTCATTTTCAAAGGTGCCCCCAAAGTTCAGCACATTAGTGTAAAATGCTTTGGTTTCTGCTAATTTTTCGGTGATAATGCCTGCATTCAGTCTAATTGTGGTAGGTTCTTGTCCGTAAATCCATCCCGCGATTAGGAAGATCGTGATAGCACATAATACTCTCATGGTCAATGATTTTTTTGTTTACACAAATGTAGGCCTGGACGAAAGGGAAGTATTGTAAAAATCGGACAAAGTCTACCGGAAGGCCTGGGAAGGGGTAACGCCATAAAACTTTTTGAAGTCCTTGATGAAATGCGCCTGATCAAAGAAGCCCGCTTCAAAATACAGTAGATTTTCTTTAAGGCTTTGCTGGGAAGGATTGGCATTCAAAATATGCTGAAATCGCACCACATTACTAAAGGCCTTCGGGGTAGTACCGATATAGAAATTGAAGATGCGGCGCAGTTGTCGAGGGCTCAATCCCGTATTCAGGTCTTTTTCGGTCTCCAGAACTCCCTTATTTTTAAAAATAAGGTTTAGCGCTTCGAAAAACCGGTTGTCATAGTCAAAAGTCTGCTCTTGAATCAGGGAAAACAGTTTGTCGTTTAGTAAGGAGACAATCCTTTCAAATGAAAGACTGGCCTGAATTTCTTGGTCGATCCACTGTGAAAATTCGGGAATGACGAGTTTGAGTTCCTGTGCTTGATTGCTGAGGTTTCTGGCGTTTATGCCAAACAACAGCGGAAAGGCAGCTGGTAAAAAGCGGATGCCGATATAGTTGAATGTATTACCGAGCGGGAATTCGGTATATTTTCTACAGAAGCCCATCACAAAGTTTTTGGTGGGTTGGCGGTGGTTAAAAAAAATGTCGATACAACCATCAGAAACGACGCGGTAGATAAAGGCTTGACTGAGTGGTTGGACCGTTTTCAATTGCCAGAAGCAATACACAAAATGGTCAACTTCGGGTATGGGCTTCACTTCCCGATAAATGGCGGTTTCTCCTTCCGCCTTGACGCTTGGCTGAATGGGGTTGTAGAAGGATTTTATGGATTCGAATGCTTTCACTTTTGTGGTGCTAAAGGTAAGGAAAACGAAGCTTCTATTACCTTGAAAACTGCCGATTCCTACTGCCAACTGAAGTTTGCCGGTAGCCACCGGCAGGATGAAATAAATTTCACCCAACCAGGACAGATAGGATGTTGACTTTTGTGAGACATGATTTACGGGATTAGCTAGCTGTCGGTCTTAATAGTGAAGTTTTCTGTACTTTTAACCCATCATCAACCCAACAATCAATGTATTCAAACCACCAAAACCCAATCCCCCAACTATCGAAAGATTATACCCCCAATGACTCCATCGCCATCGTTGGTGGAGGGGCTTCGGGATTGGCCTCGGCTTATTTCTTGATCCAAGCCGGGCATGATCCTGAACAGATCACCATTTACGAAAAGAATAACTACCTGGGCGGGCACTGCCGGTCAGTATATTTGCATCGGGTGAGTGAGGAGGAATTGTATGTCATTCAGGATTATGATATGGAGTTTGAGCATCAGCACCGGGATATTTATTTGCGGTATGTTGATCACAATGGTAAAGACCAGCGACTGAAAGTCAACGGCAATCCCGAAGTGATTCCGGTGGATACGGGGGTGTGTGGTTTTAGTGTAAACTACCATAATTTCAAGACCATTTTGTCGGAGTTACAACAGAAGGAAGGCATTCCCTTTTTTGAATATGACTACAAAGAAAACGTTTCAGTGGCGATAAGTCTAAAGAAGCTGATTCTGAGGTCTGATAAGGTCTTGTCTGGCTATCTGTGGCGGCCATGGTTGTGGCCCAGTTTGTTTCGACTGAAGAAACATGTGCAGAAGATCGTGCAATATTGCGAGGCCAAAGGCATGACTTATTTGCGGACCATCACGATTCGGGAATTGCTTGATGAATTGAGGGCACAATCCATCAGTGAGGATGCGCTGGCTTTTCTGTGTACGTTTTGTCAGGTGGGTAGCGGTTATGCGGATGACCACTTCATGGATATCTCTGCGGGCTATTTGTTTTCATTTTTTATGCTCGGCAACTTCAACCACGTTGGTAAGGACAACATTACCTTTCTTTACGGAGCATCGGTGTATTTATACAAGCTGGTATCCTACCTGAATGAGCAAGGCGTTTCCTTCAAAAAGGAACGAGAAGATGCCAAACACACCATCTACGCCATGCAGCCCTACCAGGCTAAGGTCTTAAATGACAAACTACCGGAAATCACCTCCACCCATTCCCCCTTATACATCCACTGTGATGCCTTTTTTCAGGGCAAGATGGGCACCGCACTCACCTACGGCAAGGTCAACGAAATTGCCCTCGCTACCTGGGATCTTGACCTGATGCGCCCCAATCATCCCGACATGAGTGCCTTCATCACTTTCTCCACCCCGGATTATGAAGCCACCATCGATAAGCGACTATTCAAACAGCAACCGGTGCAAAATATGAGTAAATTAAAAGGCAACGGCCACAACCTCTACGAGGCACCGCTCAAGAAAGTCTGGCAGCACGCCTTCATCTCCGTCCCCGCCGAAACCAACCGCCGCGATATCTGGCAAAACCACCAGTCGAAAGACAATAACTATTATTGCAGCTCTTCTTACCTCAGCTGTATGCTACACGAAAATGCTATTACCAGCGCCCTGGATGTGGTGTGTATGCTGACCGGCGAGCAGGAGAAGCTGCTGGGGCTGGGGTTTAAGACTAGTGAGTATACGGGGGAGGTTTATGAGAAGGGGTAAATAAGTTGGGGGGGTGATACTTATTTTATGATTGATGCTCTTACGTTTAGGTCGCTGCTTTTTTGTGAGTTTATATGGTTTAGGAGGTTGATGAAGGTTTATGTTTAGCTACTTTAACTGGGCGTGAAAAGAATGCGGCACGCCAAGTCGCCAAGGACGCGGAGGTGTTTTGTGAAACCTTGCGGTTTTTACAAATTGCCGATGGAGCATACGATCATAAGGATTGTTGAGATAGTCTAATCGAAAACAATATTGACCCGATTATTCCCCCCCCCCGGTCCAATGCTGGTAAATGGTACGAAGGCCAGCCTGGGGACTTGGCCGATTACCCCCGGAATGTAGCGATTGATCAAATACGGGACAAATCCGAAGGGCACCCTTCACTGATTGGCGAAGTCTTGGATGGCTTCTTGTCTTGCCCAAAGCAGGATGAAAAAATAAAGCGGTATCGAGACGTCTCGATACCGCTTTACTAATACAATAATCAGCTTTCCTTCTCTTATATTTTAATGAGCGGAGTTTTTATAAATTCTCCCTCAATATTTAAATCAAGCATATAAGTTCCCGGGACTAATTTTGACATATTAAGCTTTATCATTTCCGTTTCCGAAAAGTTTTTATTTATCATTAGCTGCCCGTTGATGTTAAAGATTCGGACCTCCACCGCTTTCCTGGCTTTATCGAAATCGATTCTTAGTTCATCTTGAACCGGGTTTGGGTAAAAAGACAGGTCAGCGGTACTTAGTGATGATGTTCCTACGATGGTTACAGAAAAGCAGTCTGAGGTAGCCGAACAATTGTCGTTCGTAACAATGACTGCATAGTCTCCGGATGCCGTTGGCGTAAAAGAGGCATTGGTCTCTCCTGCTATTTCAGTTCCGTCACATAATATCCATTGATAACTGAGTCCCGTTGCATTTGCTGTTAAGGTGGCATCAACCTGAGTGACTGAATTATCGGGGGTATTAGAAGCCAGGTCATCTAAGAAAATTTCTATACTTTGCTGATTTCCCTGATCATCGTTTGGTTGGCATTCAACAGTAGTTTGCCCGGTTTGACTTACAAAACAATCTTTAGTTACGATATAATCGTAGGTACCATAAGGTAAGTTTTCAAAAAGATAATCACCGGATGTATTTAGTCCCGTAATGGTTGTTTGATCGGAAGTAGCAGTATTTGTTAAGGTAATGGTACAATCTGGCTCCTGACCTAAAGCGCCAACATAAAAGAATACATCATTCCCGTTTAAATTCATGCCGAATTCTGCGACCAATTCATCAATGTCGCCGGGTGTACATTCCACCGTAGTGGTACCGGTAACGGTTTCCTTACAATCCTGGGAGAGGGTATAGTTATAGGTGCCATAGGGTACAGCCTGAAAGGCCGTAAACCCACCTGTGACGAGGGTTTGGTCATACGTCAGATCATCATTGTACAAACGAACGGTCACTCCGGTGGGTGGAAATCCAATGCCGCCCGGTGGTACGAGATTGACGAATACATCATTGGTGGTTAAATTCATGCCGAATTCTGCGACCAATTCATCAATGTCGCCGGGTGTACATTCTATGGTAGTAGTACCGGTAACGGTTTCCTTACAGTCCTGAGAAAGGGTGTAGTTATAGGTGCCATAGGGTACTGCTTCAAAGGCCGTAAACCCACCGGTGACGAGGGTTTGGTCATACGTCAGATCATCATTGTACAAACGAACGGTCACTCCGGTGGGTGGAAATCCAATGCCGCCCGGTGGTACGAGATTGACGAATACATCATTGGTGGTTAAATTCATGCCGAATTCTGCGACCAATTCATCAATGTCGCCGGGTGTACATTCCACCGTAGTGGTACCGGTAACGGTTTCCTTACAATCCTGGGAGAGGGTATAGTTATAGGTGCCATAGGGTACAGCCTGAAAGGCCGTAAACCCACCGGTAACGAGGGTTTGGTCATACGTCAGATCATCATTGTACAAACGAACGGTCACTCCGGTGGGTGGAAATCCGATGCCGCCCGGTGGTACGAGATTGACAAATACATCATTGGTGGTTTGCAAAGATAATATTGCCGTGTCTGAATTATCGGAACCATCTATAACCACAGCGCCGGATTCGGTTGTATAGCAATCTGCGGTTACCGTATATTCGTATGTCCCATCGGCTAATCCAGAGAAATTGGCATCCCCATTACTGTCTGTATCGATGCTCGTTGAATTGAGGGTAACCGTTGCACCTTCGATAGCAACAGCAGCAGCATCTTGCACGTGTACCGTAGCCGTTTGCGCGTAAATCGCGGTAGCGGAGGTCAAAAGAAGAAATAATAAAAGTGGAATTTTATTCATGAAACTATTCATTATGATTAATAATTTTTATTACCGTAAAATCGTAATGTCTCCCGCTTGTTGTCCATCTATAAACAAGTCATTATCTAAACCCTGATATTTGTATTTGATTAAATAAACATAAACGCCACTACTACATGGTTGGCCATTGGGCGTGGATCCATCCCAGGAGTCATCGATACTATTACTTTTAAATAAGGTCCCTCCCTGCCTGTGAAAAATGGTCATTTCATAATCTGTAATTAGTCCGCGAGAGTGGATTTTAAAATGATCGTTAATGCCGTCTCCATTTGGAGAAAAAGCATTGGGAATAAAAAAATTGACCTTGCTGTTTACTGTGATTTTTTGGGATGTTGAATCAACACAACCATTATAAAAAACCTGAAGTTGAACATCATAAATACCTGGGGTGTCAAAAATCGTTTGGGGATTGTAAGCATCACTGGTGTTACCATTTCCAAAATCCCAGAATACTTCTGTCATATTTCCTTCTGAAGTGTTTTCAAATTGAACGGTTGGTTCCAGGTTGGAGGGATTATTGGGGGCATAAGTAAAACTAGCTTCCGGAGATTCAAATACCTCAATCAGGTTTGGGAGATAGAGCGAACTTTTGCAATTTTCGGAATAAACTACTTCCAGGTTTACATCATAGCTCCCGGGTTCGGTATAAACCGTATAAGTCGATAAGAGATCAGTACTGAACATTCCATTTCCAAAGTCCCAGTCATAAGCAACTCCGGGATTGGGGCTCAGGTCATCAAAGTAAACTTCCAGGGGAGCGCAGCCTTCCAATTGGTCAAGCTCCATATCTATATCAGGCACCGAATCAACGGTAACCATCATCGTGAAATTTTCACTGCAATCAGCATCGGATACATATTGTATAGCAAATGCTCCAATTCCTGCCAAGGCCGGATCAAAGATGCCCTGAGAATTATCAATTATTCCCGTTCCACTCCAGGTCCCGCTGCCAACACTGGAATCCAACATCAGGGGGGCTGCACCTGCACAAATATTCGCACCGGAAAAATCAACTACCTGCTCGTCAATAATAGAAACTACGATAGAATCTCTGATAGCGCAAAGCGTACTGTCTAAAGTCTGAACATAATAAACCGTGGTTGAATCCGGGCTTACAGAACGACTGGTGGCGGAACTGTTATTATCTTCCCACTTTATCGGAAAATTTGAAACTGCTTCAAGCAATACGGTTTCTCCCCGGCAAATACTGATATCCTCTGATAGGGTAAGTTGGGGATCAATTCGCGTCACACTAACTTCGTCAATCCACACGTAAAAGCCTAAAAGGAAATCGTCATTGGCAATAGAGAAGGTAGAGGTCGAATAATCGCCCATATAGCCAATGTAAGCGTATGCAAAATCTTCGCTCGCCTGGTAGTCAAATTCCAATTTTTTCCATTCACTACCATCAATCACTTCTTCACAAGCCACCCAATGGTCAGACATACTTGCAAAATTGGCGATACTAGGATTAAAAAAAGGGATTTCGGTATGATCGAAAAACATGCCCCATTGGTTGGTGATGTATTCGTTTCCCGGCTCATCCTTTTTATTTTGTATCCAAAAAGATATTTTATAACAGGCCCCGGCCTCCATTGGCTCAGATAGTTGTATGCCTGCCCACTCTTTATTTCCGTCAGCACCATTCCCTTTCCAACAGCCCAAAACACCCTGTCCTTCAAAGGGAAAACCACATTCGGTATTTCCCTGACCTGTCGGGCAATTTTCAAGACTGGACAAGTTACTTCCCGCGGGATTGAGCTGATGATGATGATCCGATGTACCGTTGGCGTTATACCAAAAGGTTAATGGAGTTAGTGGACTTGCGGCGGAGCCCACAGTGCCATCCCAGATTTCAAAACCAGGATCAGGGATAAGGTTCTGAGAATTTGCAGTAGTGATACTTATAACCAACAAAATTAACGAGGATACGAATGTAAGAAACCGGGCCATGTTTTTGTTTCTTTGGATTTTTAATTAGATTGCTTTATCCACTTCTTTGTTGCAGTTCCTTTGTCGGTATATAGGGTAATGAGAAAAACGCCATACGGTAAATCATCAATAGAAATAGTCAAGACCTGGTTTAGGATGCCTGAGTTTTTCTCCAGATGTGTCCATTTTCTTCCGGTGATATCTGCTATTTCCAGGTAATGCAAAGCAACCGATGTGGCGGTAAGGTCAATGTTAATATAGTCACTGGCAGGATTGGGAAAAACCTTAATTTGCTGTGCCAGTTGGGTTCTAATAGAGCTTGTCATTAAGTCTTCTCCATCACAATCCTCATCTATTCCATTATCAGGAATCTCTGTGGCATCAGGATTAATATCAGGATTCGTGTCATTACAATCTGCTAAAAAGTCATAACCGTCCATATCTTCGTCGATAAAATTGCCATATCTCATTACAATCATATCATTCCCCTGATCGTAGGCGCCCTGTCCGGCCAGCACCACCTTTCCATCTGCCTGCACCAATAGATCATTAGCTATAGATCCAAGTGAAGCCGGTAGGGTAGTGACGACATAGCCATCTCCGGCCCAGGTAGTATCCAATACCCCCATTTCGTCTATTCTTACTGATAAAAATCCGCCTGGGTTTCCGGTTTGGAATCCTCCGCCGGAGGCACCTGATACCAGGATCTTTCCATCCTGCTGTTCTGTCAAAGCCCGCCCCCTGTCGGTGACATCAACATCTAAAACAAAAGCACCATCTGTCCCAAAGGTGGAGATCGGTGCGCCATCCTGGTCGAAAGCCAAGACCACCAGGTCGGCACCATTGACATGATAATGTGTACTTGCAATCATGATATTGCCATTGGAATGGATCATCATATCTTCTGCCTGATCTCCAAAAACAGCTAGTAATTCTCCATTATTGGCAAAGGTAGAGTCGAGCGAACTTCCGTCGGCCAGTATTTTATATACCGAAAGACGATCATTTCCAGAAGGTGCACTTTTTCCGCTCGCTATAATATTCCCGTCATCCGCTATTGCCACATCGATCATTCCACTGGAAAACATGTCATCGTTCCACAGGAAAATACCATTATTGGCAAAGGTGGAATCTATAGCTCCATTGGCATGATATCGGCTGACCACATTTCTTCTAAAACCGGTGTCAGGATTTTGGCTTTGACCCGCTACGATTATCTTTCCTTCGTCTGTAATTGCAAAACCTCGCACATAATCCTCCCTGGAATCGATGGGATGAATAACTACTCCATTGGTTCCGAAGGTAGGGTCCGGAGTCCCGTCAGAATTCAATTTTATCAGTAAAAAATCCGGATCGGAAGCACTGGTCCCGTATGCCCCCCCTGCTAATATTTTTCCATCATCCAGCACTTGGATATGGTATCCCAATTCACTGGCCACCGGATTGTGAAAATGATAAAGCCCGTTATCCGCAAAAGTAGCATCAAGGGTCCCATCCAGATTGAGTCGGACAATACCGATATCAAAATTTAGAACGGTATCAAAATCTACCGATAGGATAAATACCATTTTGCCATCGTCCTGGATATCGAAGGCATTGGGTACATCATGCCCCCCATCAATGTCCCATGAAAAGACTCCGTCATCTGCAAAAGATGAATCCAGTATTCCTGCTTGCGCAAGAAGCTGGCTTGAAAAACAAAAGAAAAGAAGGATGCTGGGTATTACACTTTTCATAAGAAATAATTAAAAATGGATCAGTATAAATTTGAATTTTTGGCTAGCGACTTGCTGCCCGTAGGAACCTTGAAATTTAGGCGATGCAAAATTATTGAAGAATTTGGGAAAGCCCCTAATATTTGCTGTTATTAAGCCTTACGGAATATTCCGTAAGGCTTAATAACGTGGGAATTAGGCCAAATAGAGGTGGGTTTATTAAGGAATGGAAAGATGGAAATCCAGGCTACTTTATCAAATTTTCCAACCTCCTGTAGCGCTTATACTCTCGCTCAAAGGTTTTATTCAGGCCTGATCTTTTTCTGGTTTTTATATAATCTTCATTTCTGCCCTCCATTAGATCATGCGGCAAATAGTGGGTGAAATAATATTCTTCCTCCTCTCCCTTGTAATGATCGATTGTTACCATCTTAAAATGTACAATATAATTTTGATTGATCTGAGAGAAAAGAAAATGAGATTTGTAGCTGAGCTCTGACATCAATTGACTGAGTTGAATGCGGTGTTCAACTGTAGATAGGTCTTTTAAAAAAATGGTGGAAATTCGATCTTGGTACCGAATATAAATGATATCGTCCAGCAAGATTTCATGGTTTCCGATTTGGATAAACTTTTCTTTTTGCGCCTTATAGGCATCCACCAATGATTCCAAATCTTCATTTTGATTTTGGATGGTCGTGTTTTTAAGAAGCAGTTCCTGGTTCTTTTCTTTTCTGAATTTTGCCTGCCGATAGAGTAAGCCGGCCACCGAAATCAGCAGCAAAAAAACAAGGCCCAGAACGCTGATAAACCACTGAAGTTGCTGAGAGCGTAGTTCACTTTCTATGATCGCTTTATCCTGCTGAGCAATAATCCGGTTGGATCTTTCCTCATTATATTGTTGCTCCAAGCGATTAATTGTTTCGAATTTTTGCTGGTTGTATAGACTGTCCTGGAGGGATTGAACTTGTTTTAGCATGGCTACACTTTCTTCAAAGTTGCCTTGTTTTTCGTATATCTTTGCCAGAATTTCAACATTAAATTTTTCTAATTCCAGAAACTGATTTTCCTGCGAAATCAACAAGGATAGATCAGAATACTGTTTTGCTTTGTCCAATTCATCATTTTTATAATGAATCAAACTGATATTTCCGAGGGTGTTGGCCTCTCCCCAGTAGTTGTTTCTGTTCTGATGAATTTGTAAAGCGGCGAGATAGTTTTGAAAGGCAATTTCATTATGCCCGAGTTCTTCATAGGCGACACCGATATTATTATGAGCGTTGGCAACGTTTTCCATATCATCAATGGCCTTTGCTTTTTCCAGAGTGGTTTTAAAGATTTCTAAAGCAGTTTCATAATCACCCTGATCGGAAATGATGGTTCCTCGATTTTGCAAAACCGATACATTCTTTTCGGGCTTTCCTGCCTTTATAAAATACTCTTCTGCCTTTTTATTGTAATAAAGTGCTTTTTCAAAATTTTTTATAAACTTAAAATCCAGGGATAGATTGGTATAAACCACGGCAATGTTGTTCCAGTCGTCAAGTTTTTCGTAATTACTTAAAGCCTTTAATTGTAGTGAAACAGCTTCATTATAATTTCCCGTTTTTTCTTTTAAAATACCTAAAAGTGTATAGACACTTCCTCTAAATAAATACTGTTTTGAGGAATCTAAGGAAGGCGATTGATCGAGCTTTTCTAAAACAAGTTGGCTGTATTCTTCCGATTTGGAATATTGACTTTGCAAAAAATAGCCAATGCTTTTTTGATATAATCCGCCAATTTCACCTTCCAGATAATTGATCGCTTTAGATAACTTGATCGTGCTGTCAGCCAGTTCATCAATCGTACCAGGTGCAGCATTTCGTGCATCACTTGCCTGTTGAACTAAGGAGTCGATAGCTTGTTTGTCGGTCTGAAAAGGAGTAGATGTTGCGGCCTGATCCTCACAACTCAAAAGCTGAGCCATGAAAATAATCACATTCAAAAATAAGATCCATTTTCTAGATTCCATTGTAGCCGTACTTGGCGATTCATACTGGTCTGGAGCTACTTTCATAAGGTCGCAAATAACGTTATCACAACGAATATAAGCAGGTTTGCCCCGATACTGCAAGACACGGTCAGGAATTTCGGTCAGCTGTTTAGCTGATATACTATTGTGAGCTTCTATCCAGCATGCCTAATGGAAGCCTGCATGCCTGATTTTGATGATCCAAACCTACTGATTTGTCGACTTCTTTTTTATGTCAAGAATTGAACATGAGCTCATCAAAATTGTATCGTAATTTAAAGGAGCTGACTGACTTAGCACCAAATGAGTTTATCAGAACTATTCTGCTTAAAAAATCGGCGACTTTATTAAAAACACATAAATACAATGTTTCTGAAGTAACTAATTTAGTTGGTTTTAATGATCCACTTTACTTAAGTCGATGCTTCAAAAAGCAATTTGGCTTTCCTCCGAGTAAGCTGTTGAACAAAACCTTCGGTAAACCTTACAAGTAACGAGGATTTTACAAATAGAATAAAACCGATAGAAAGAGTGAAGCCCCTCACCTCAATCCCTCCCCAACAATCTCCCAGCCCAGCTGCTCACTCATTTCATTGACCTTTTTGTTGTAGGCATCCATGATGTGGCGTTGGTAGTCGTTGGGGTGGTTTTTGGATTCGCCGGGGGTGGAGCGGAAGTCGTGGTTGAAGTATTGCATGGGGTAGCCCTGGCCTTTGAATTTGCGGCGCCACCACCACATGGTGAGGTTTAGGAGCTGGCGGTTGAGCCAGTCGCCCCAGCGGCCGGTGAAGCACCATTCGCCGAGTTTTTTGAGTCCCGAGGTGCGGTTGCTGATGGAGCCGTTGAGGTTGATGTCGGCGTAGCCGTTAGGGAGGAAGTGTACCAGCCAGCGGTTTTTGTCGAAGAACTGGCGGTGGCTACTCGTGCCGTACAGGGGGATGACGGTCACACTTTCGATGGCGGTGAAGATGTTCTTATCCTTGAGCTCCAGTTCACATTCGTCGAGGAAGTAATTCATGCAAAAGTGGTGTTGTTTACCCACCAGGTAGGTCAGTTTTTTGAAGAAGTGCAGCAGGCTGCGGGTGATCCACAGCCGGTTGGAACGGGTAATAATGAAGAAGTCGATGTCGGCCTTTTCATCGGCGGAGTATTTGGATAAGGAACCGGATATGGCTACGCCACGTACAAAAGGAAACTGGCTGATAATACGCGCGCTCTGGTGGGCGACCTCCAGCTTTTGCAGGGAAATATGGTGCTTTTTCTCGCGGCTGTTGACCGGTGCCCGTTCGGGGGTGAGTTGGTAGTATTGGCCGTAGCGGTAGATGTGTTCCTGTTCCAGAAGGCGGTTGAGCGGCAGCGCCAGATCGGTGTGATCAACCTTGACGCTGCAAAAACGACGGATCTCTTCTTCCTTCAGCGGGAAGGAAAAAATATCAAAGTACAAGAGGGTCTTTATGATTTCTTTTTCCAGCTTTCTCATGCATTTCTGTCCTGATGAACTTCACCGGCCGACTTGCGTCGAATGCCGTTGATGACGTGTTCGATGGTTTTAAATATAATTAAAAAATCCAGTCCGAGCGACCATTTTTTGATATAAAACAGGTCGAAACGAATCCGGCCCCGCAATTTTTTCAGCGAGGTGATCCGGCCCTCGTAGCCGCTGATCTGGGCCAGACCGGTAATGCCGGGCTTGCAGTGGTGGCGCAGATGGTAGCGCTTGCCGATGGCCTGGCTAAATTCCTGGTGGTCACTCAACATGTGTGGACGCGGTCCTACCAGACTCATCTGTCCGCGCAGTACATTCAGCACTTGTGGTAATTCATCCAGCTTGTGGTCGCGCAAGAACTGCCCCAACCGGGAGGTGCGGCGCTGACCGGGCTTGGGGTGGCAATGCATTGTGCGTAGCTTAAAGCAGGAAAAGACCTTGCCATTTAAACCCACCCGTTTCTGGATAAAAAACACCGGTAGTCCGGAATCCAGCCAGGTCAACAGGCACAATATTGGAATTAGCCACCACAGCAAAGTGAGCAGAAGTACTAAACTGAGGCAAATATCGATGACGCGTTTAAAAACCACCGAAAACGAGGGGGGATAGGTTCGTCGCACGTATACCGGTGGGTATCGCTGCTCCCGGTACGTTTGCTCGATGACCTCAAAACCGGCCTCTTTGTTGAATGGCTTTGATTTCATGGTTGTATGCGGGTGTAATAGGTTGATAGAAAATAGGTGATCAGCACCAGACCGCGTTGTCGCTCCAGCACTCCTTCGATCAGCGCAAAACCGATGATGGTAATGACCAGAAAGATGAGCGCGGTCTGTTGGTATTGGATTCCCGAGGCTCCGGCCTGCCAGAGGATCAGCAAAAAGAGTACTACGCCCAGAATGCCGACCTGCAGCCAGTACTCCATAAACTGATTGTGGGTATTGTAACCCAGATATCCCTGATCGCCGAGATTGGGATTGCCGTGGTACAGATTGTGTTCGATATAGGTTTGGTCCAGTTCTCGTTGTGCATCGCCGATACCCACGCCGGTGAGCCAGGCGTTATTTTCGTCTAAAACTTCCCAGGTAAATTTGATAAATAGTAGTCTTAGTGTCAGTCCATTGAAAGGTGTATCGTATTTAAATTCCTCCTGCTTTAAGACGCTAAAATCCGAGTCCATCAATTGGCGAAAGCGCTGTTGCGGATACCCCGACAGCACAATGCCAGCTATTAATACAATGGCCGCCGCTCCGGCACTCCATTGAAAGACGGAAGGCAAACGCAACTGACCCATTTGGCGAAAGCCAATAAACAAAATAACGATAGTCAACAGCAGGAATAAGCGGGACGACATCAGCAATAATCCCAGCAAGAGTACCATTGCCGTCAAGGCGGAAATCCATTTGTATTTGCTGTAGAAGTTATTGTTATCTCGTTGTAAATCAATCAAAAAGATCATGCTGGTCAAGGCGTAAAAGGAAAAATATAGCGCATTGAAATGATCGAGCGGCGCACCAAAGTCGTGGTAGAAAAAGACTTCGGTATTACCGGTTTGTGCGTATTTTATCCCGGCAAAGGTAAGGCAGGTCACAATGGCCAAGGTACAACCCGTGATCAGGCTCATCATGGCTTTGGGCAACAGCCTTTCGGCAAATGGCGCGTGTAGAGCAATGACAATTGGTAAAGCCAACAAAGCCGCTTTCTTTTCCAGAATAAACCAGCCGTGAGCCAGGTCGGTGGTCCAAAATATGGAAACGGCATGCAACAGGTACAGCGCCACAAAAGCATAGAGCCATCGTTGCTTGAGCAAACGAGTGAAATTAGCCGGACGGCCATAGAAAACCAGCACCGCAGCCACATAAGCCAGCACCACAAAGGTATTGAGCCGCAGCGACCAGCAGAGGCTGAACGGGATGGCTAAAAACAGGATTTCGGTGGTTTTTGCTTTAGTAATCAAGTAAAACAGGTGCTTCCCTTTGCAGGGCTTTATAAAATAATTGTTCTATCTGCTCAATGATGTCGTTCCATTGGTAGTCTTTTTCGATCTTGGCCAGGTTATTTTGTCGCCACGGGGCGGAAATGTCGGGTTGGGTATGTTGTTTAATGGCTTCGCTGACTTGTTTCGCGCCAGCAAAATAAAAAGCATCTTCCCCAAGCACGGACAGGTTAAAGGCATTATCGTGTGCACAAATGGCCACATCACAGGCCATAGCTTCCAGCAACGACGGATTGGTACCACCCACCGAATGACCGTGGAAATACAAGCGGGCAAAATGCCGCAAGCTATCCAGAACCGGCTTGTCAAATACCGATCCGAGAAAATGGATTTTCTTCGAAGCATATCGTTCCCGAAGCTCTTTACCATGTCCCGTATCCACCGAGCCGATCAGCACCAAAGGGTAGGGGGATTCACTGTTTAAATACCCCTGAATGATGGCCTCCAGATTGTTTTCCGGTACAAAGCGGGCGATGGCCAGAAAGTATTGTCCGGCCGTTACATGATAGGCCTTTAAGTGCTCCTCCCTGGGGGCAATCTCTGTGCACGCCCCGTACGGAATGAAGGTGGAGTCTTTGCCGTAGCGTTGTTGCGTAAGCCTTTGAATTTCAATAGAATCAGAAATCAAGACATCGCCTTCACGAACGGCAATGGCTTCCATTTTTTTCAAAAATCGCCGGGTCAATGGCCCGTATTTACTGCGTTTCCATTCCAGTCCGTCAAGGTGCAGGACCTGCACCGATTTTCGACTCCAAAGCGGATACCAGATGGTATTGCTGGTATACCCCAATTGCAGCAATATATCAAACGGCTGTCGGCGGGCGTGCAGCAGACAATTGAAGTCGTAAATGAATTGCCCGAAGGAGCCCAGCCGGTCTTCCGGATCGTATTTTTGTGCCAGCTTTACGCCTTGCCATTCATCTTGTTGGTATGGATGCAGGGAAGATTGGTACACCGTCACGTCATGTCCACGCTGCTGCAAACCAACGGCCAGATACTGTGCAAACTGCTCATACCCACCGTAGTGATTGGGAATACCCCGGCACCCGGAAATTCCGATGTTCAGCCTTTTTAGAGTAGGTTCAGACATATATTAGTGGATTGATGCAGAAATAATTGACATTTAATGTTCAGCATCTTCCTTGCTTCTAGTGTGAAAAAAGTATCAGCCATTTCGGTCTAGTCGCACTAGTGCTTAGCCGTTCCGCTGCCAAAAAGTGCATTCTTGATCTTCACCGCTGGGTCGTAAATCCGCGATAAAAAATGTTTCACCGGCTGATCGGAAGGGACAAACCAGTCGGTGGTTCTTGGTTTTTCAATGTGGTGTTGGTGATGGCTGTAGGCATAACCGGCGATGGACGTGCGGTAGCTGCCCGCCGGAAAACGGATGTGGTCGTATCCGTGAAGGGTATAGTTTCGGGTTTGCTGGATCACCAGTCGGTTGAAAGGCACGCCGACTTCCTTGTATTCACCGCTTCTCAGGTCCTTGAGCTTGAGGTGACCACCGTATTCAGGCTTCCAGTCTTTATTGAGGTAGAGTAGGATGTTGAGGTTTCGATACCAGTTTTTCTGCAGGGGATGATAGTTAAAATCCAGGTGCATATCCAGGAAGCTGCCTTCCTTTCCCTGGTGGATGCCACCGCCGTGAAATTTCGGGTCCATAAAGACCGCCTCGTTGGTGATAAAACAAAGAAACTCCTGAAATCTATCTGACAGCAATTCCTGATAAAGCTGCTCAAAACGTGAAGAAAGCATCCAGAATTTCGACTTTTCAAACTTATTAGCCGCAAACACATAATCGCGGCTTTTGGTGTCGATGTTAGGCATTTCTTCGAGCAGCGCATTTAGTTCGTGAGTATCACAAAAATCATCGATGATCAGATGCGGAAACGGCTTGGCCAGCAGGTAATCCAGCCGCATTTGTTCCTTTTCCGACATCAGCCTTTCAATTTGTATCATGGGTCTATGTGGTATTTTCGGACCCTTTGCAAAGGCTTTGCGGAGTCCATATTGATGTTATTTTCCCTTTTTGTTTCTCTGGCGCGAAAGTGTAATAGGTTGATGCAGAGACGTTTGGTTGTAAATATTCCGCACAATCATTGGCTTCCGCCCAATCGGTCACTAGCCTGATCAATCGCAATGTAAGGCTTTCTGATAGGCCATAAATGTCAAGTTTGAAGCATTTTGCCAATTAAACTCAGATTTTACACGTTTTGCTAAATTCTGGCAATATGGCGCTTCGAAAGCTTCGAGGATCGCTTCCCGGATGGACGTGGGGTCTCCCGGCTCACAGTACCAGGCATCATCCTGACAATAATCCCGAACATCGCCACGGTCTCCGACGACCACATTACAGCCCATCACGGCCGCTTCGAGGGACACCAGTCCGGTAGTTTCAAACCAGCTCGGCAGGGCGTGCACCTTGGCTTTGGCGTAGTGCTCACACAATTCTTCGTGGGATAAATATCCCAGAAAATGCACATTGTCATCCGCAATTTCCCGGCAACGGCGGTAGTAGTTTTTCTGATTTTGGGCGGCATTACCCACGATATTTAAGGTAATGCCCGTACCGCGCAGCGCCTTGATCAGGTTGAAATGGTTTTTCCTCCCTTCAATGCGTGATACACACAATACCGTATTTCGGTCTCGCTCGGGCAGCCGCTTGAATTTGTTGGGCGCCACTCCGTTGGGGATGACGACGTACTCTTTTTCTGTATTGAAATCCCGCGCCAAACGGCGGTATTCAATTTCTGAATTGGGTAAGAGGCAGGCCGCTCCTTTGATTATTTTTAAGATCGATTTGCGATGACCGGTCCACAGATAGCTATAGGTACTCAGTGGCTCCCCTTTTAAGATCCATTTGCCCACCGTTTTGAGGTATTCTACCCCGTGATAGGAAAGCACCCTGTTCGCTAATCCAATAAAATCCTTCCGGTGATGGCGGTCGTATTCCTGATAGTCCAGGTAGATGGTGGAGACGACGTAGGGTTTATCGGTCTTTTGTAAATGTCCGAGGATGTCTTCCGGGTCAATGATGTTGAAAAAGTGCAGCAGGTCGTACTTTTCGTATTGCGGACTGGCTGGATTGAGGTCTACCTCAACGCCCAGGTTGCGCAATTCTTCGGCGGTATTCACAATCTGGCGGGTATCTCCACCGGGATCGTCAAAGAGGTTGGGGCGTGCCAGCATCAGTATTTTCATCATGAGTGCAGGTGTTGTTTGTCAAACTGGGGAAACACCGGCAAAAAGGCGATGATCCACATCAGGTATTCGTAGATATTGGTCAGGAAACTGCCCGAAAACTGAAATAAAAAGACAAAGGTAAAGAGCATTAACCGGTAATAATTCTGGTACACTTTTGTGTAAAAAAAGAGGCCGATCTCCGTTACCAGCCGAGCGATGACACCCAAAATGCCAAAGGATGCCAGGGTTTCGGCGGTGGTATTGGGAATGCGGACCGTATTGGCCCAAGCCCCTTCATAATTGTAATATTTGACGATGATTTCCTGCCCAACCTCTTTAATCTGGCCCAGTCCGGCACCAAACAGATAATCCGTCTCCGCTGCGATGCGCCAGGCCAACAAAAAGGCTTCCCAGGTCCGTCCGTTGGTGGAGGTATCGTGTCCGGCCAGTATCTTGTCGACGCGGTCCACAATGGGATTAAAAGGCATGTACTGCAATACCAGAAAAATACCGATCATGCCCAGAACACTGATGTAAACCGTAGCAAAAAAGATCTTCTTGCGGCGAATCAACCTAAAAAAATGCAAAAAGATGATCAGCAGGATGCTTGCGCCAATACCGGCCAGTACACCAAAAGACAGCGATAGCAATAGCGAAAAGGTAACAATCATCAATGCAGGCAGGTATTCATAGCTGCGTGAAAAGGCAAAGGACAGAAAGTAAAACAAAAAGATCGGCGCCAGCTGAAAGGCGTAAAAAGAAGGTTCGTACATCAGCATTTTTAGGCGCGGAATCACCGGGATGGCCGCATGGATTTGTTCAAACGACCAGAACTGTTCCCGAACCACCGGAATGAAAAAACAAAGCAGGGCCAGCAAGGTGAAGAAGAAATTGTAAATGGTGATTTGCTGGAAATAATGGCCGAGTGCTTCCCTGTGCTTTTTTAAAAAGAAATAAGCCCAGATGGTGAAAATGGCTACGCTGGAAAACAGAATATAGGACTTGATGTAAACCGAAGCCACGGCCCCGTTTTGGATTTGGTAATAGGCCAGCGGTAAGCTCACCAGGAAGTACCAGAACAAAGCCTTCCACTTGCCCCGCCAAAGCAGGGAAATCGCAAAGAAGGGCGTCAACAGGGTAGTGTACAACAATCCATGTGGCAGCAGAAAGATGTTCAGAAAAAAGAACCCCACCAGCAACAGGGTTGCGGGGCGCAGTAGATCGCCGCTTTTTTCTGACAGGTGGTTCATAATTCTGGACTGTGAGGCAAATGTAATGGGTCCAGACCACAAAACATTTTTTGCGAAAGCACAAAAAGTGTATAACTTTCTACAAAACGCGATTAAATCGCAATGCGCCAATTGATATCTTTGGGATAGAATTATATTTGGCCGACTAATCAACTGATCTATGGGTTCTCAACAAGGGGATAAGGATGTACTGACCTGGGATGATATCAAACAGCACGCGCTGACCTGGATTAATGGCATTTATAAAAGTGCCGGATTTACCTGGGCTGTGGCCACTAAATACTGGCGACTGACCTGGGCGCTGATGGCCATTTTTGCCCTGCTTTCGGTTGGTTATTTGTACCAAAAATCCCAGGAATTTGCGCTGACCACCACTTTTGTCTACGGCGAATTGCACCCCAAGATATTTGGTGATATGGTGGAAAAGCTCAATCAGGTGCTACGATTTGGAGAGACTGGAAAGGCGGCTGATTTGTTGTTGTTGAGGGAGAGTCAGGTGAAAAAGATCAATAAGATTGAAATCACCGACAGTCAGGGCCGGTCGCTGGTGGATAATTATACCATGCGCAAGGAGCCATTTATCGTCACGGTGAGCATGACGGAAGTGATTGCGGAGGACAGTTTGCGGGAAGCGCTGACCTTCTATTTTAATAGTAACCCATTTACTGCCGAACGCATGGGCCTCAAGCGCAAAAACTGGGAGGAGGAACTGACTTACGTCAATGCCAAGATTCAAACCATTGACTCGGTGTTGCTAAAGTTGTACGCGGGAAAAGGCATCGGAGAACAGGAAAAACAAGGCGTGACCATCGAAAATTCGGAAGGCAAAAATGCGTATGAATTACTCACGATGTCGCGCGAAATGATGCAGCGCAAAAGCGATTTGGAAAACAACCTGGCTTATCCGGAAAACGTGATTCCAATTGATAATTTTCTGGTGTTACCCAAGGCGCAATTTACAGTTGGCAGCATCATCAAATATGCCGTGGCGGGAGCCCTGGCTGGATATGTGCTGGCTTTCCTGATGCTGTTTGTCCGCATTTACATCACACCGCTGGTGAAATAGGGGGTGATGCCTGGAAAATACCTGCACAAGCTCTTTCAGTTGGGGAAAAGCCGTCCCTTTTTCAACTTCATGTCGCTGGGCTTTTTAAAAGCCACCGATGCTGTAGTGCTTTTGCTTTTGATTCCGGTAATCATCAGCAGGGTAGGGATCGCCAATTTTGGCATTATTGCCTTTGTGCAGGTGATTTTGAATTATGGTAAGAATATCATTGATTACGGGTTTCAGATTACCGGGGTGAGGGTGATTGCACTGCAAAAGCAAGACAAGGGACGGTTGTCGCAGCTCTTTTCGGATATTCTTTTCACCCGGTTAGTCATTGCCCTAATATTTATTCTTGCTGTGTTACTACTTATTCAATTGATCCCATTCTTGAAAGACAGGGAATGGGTGTTTTACTGGGGCTTTTTACTGCCGTTGGGGCACGTTTTTTTCATCGACTGGTTTTTCATCGGCATTCAGGAGGCACATTTTGTGGCTGTAGCCAATTTGGCCATTAAGCTACTATTTGCCGCTGGCGTCTGGTGGGGCATCACGATTCCGGAAGACTACATTTTTGTGTTGGCCTTGCAAGGAGGAGCCGGTTTGCTGATCGGCGTATTGAGCATTTTTGCGACTATATTTTGGGTGCGGCTGCCAGTGAAAATACCCTCTTGGGGGGCGGCAGTCAGCTTTTTAAGAAACGACTTTCGACTGTTGTTGTCCAATCTGGCCATTGAATTTAATGCCTCCTTCAGTATTGTCATGCTGGGCTTTCTGACCTCTGATGCGATCACCGGTTATTTTAATGTGATGTATAAATTGGTGCAGCCCTTACGCTTCTTATTGGTCATTTTTGCGCAAGCGATCTTTCCCAAGGTCTGTGAAAAAACAAAGGAGGGATTTGCGGCAGTGAAGGCCTTTCTACAAAAGGCTTTTGGTGCCTTTTTTGCCCTTCCGATCTTGGGAAGTGTGGTCATGATCCTTTTCGCCGAGCCGATTTACCGGTTTTTTGCCCAGGATTTTGATCCGGGTTTATTGTCGGCATTTCGGTTGTACCTGTTGGTGCCGATCATCATTTTATTAAATATTCCGGCCTATCAGATTCTGTTGGCCTATGACCGAAAATCGGATTACACCTCCGTGTACCTGATCAGCATGGTGGTCAAAACCGTACTCGATTTTGCCCTGATTCAGTTGGCTGGCTTACACGGACTGGTGATTTCCACCCTGGTCATTGAATCATTTATTACCTTGGGACTCTGGTGGATGGTAAAAAAGAGCCATACCCAATTGAACAATCACCCAACGCTCGCTGAATGATGACCTCGGTTTGTGTACTCGTCCTCAATTACGGTGCTGCTCAGGATACGATACAGGTCGTACACAACCTGAAGCAGCAGCGAGGCATCAACCTTTCCATTCTGCTCATCGACAATTGCTCCCCGGATGATGTTTATGTCATTTTAAATGCGGCTTACGCCAATGATTCACAGGTGACCGTATTACAAACAGAACGCAATGGTGGCTATGCTTACGGCAATAATTTCGGCCTCCGTTATATTGAAAATCAGGACTACGATTTTGTGGTCATTTCCAATAACGATATTCACCTGGAGGATGAGCATCTGTTACAAAAGCTTAGTTTGGCTTTCGCCAAATTGGAACGCCCTGGGTTTATCGCGCCCTGTATGTACGTGGATGGCGAGGAAGATCGCAAACATCAAGCCTGGCGGCTGCCCACCTACTGGGATGATGTACGAGCCTCGTTGCGATCGGGCTATTTACTGGCGAAATTATTGGGCATCAGCAATCGCTATCATTTTCCTTTGGAGGATCAATCCAACCGGGCTGTGGATTGCCTCAGCGGCTCCTTTTTTATGGGGCAAAAAGCCACGTTTTACCGGGTGGGGCTATTTGATGAACATACCTTTCTGTACATGGAAGAATCCATTTTGGCCCAGCGCGTTAAACAAGCGGGATTACAAAATTACCTGATCCGCTCCCTGCGTTTTCACCACGATTGGGGCAAGACAACGGGCCGGTTTTTCTCTTCCGTAAAGCTGCAAAGATATTGGCTGGAGAGTGCCATCTATTATCAGCGAAAGTACAATGGTATTGGTTGGATAAAGGTTGGTTTTTTGCAGGTGTTGTTTTGGTGCTGGCGGTTGGAAACGGGGATGTTGTCCATATTTAGGAAAGAGGGAGATTCTACATGATGTTGACTTTTATTTGACAGGATTTGTGGGATGAACAAGATGGGGCCTGAATCGATTCGGTCCTTACAGGCACGCACGCGAGCATCTCTGATGCAATAGGGGGCTAAAACGGGAGCCTCCTTCAAAGTCCTTGACTTGGAAGGTGAGCGGTGAAACAACCCTGGTCATGGGGCCTGAATTTCGATGAGCATCTAGCAGAAATTGGCGCGTAGATATGTGTCGCTACGCTGTAGCTTAATATTTTAATTTACACTGTAGCCAGCGGTTAAAATTACTGGCTACAGTGTGTCGCCACGCTGTGGCTTTCATGCACGCGATCATCTCTGATGCAATGCAAATTTTTTGCGAATCTCCTGATTCGCGGAAAGGGCTCGAAAAGCCGTTGAAAAACTTGTTTTTTCAACCCAAAATCTTGTTAATCCTGTTCATCCTATCCAGAATTTTCAGGTAGCGCACCGCTGGTGCGCCCTAGAATTACCATGCTGTTTCTATAGAGATGTGGGTCCTTTGGAACCGGGCTGCCTTACGGGTTGGGTGAGAATTTTTTCACCATTATACTTGTTCCACGTGCTGTTTTTAGATAGCGTACCGCTGGCACGCCAATCAAATGATAATGACGGTTCTACAAAGAATTGGTTCCTCCGGAACCTGCTGCTGCTTGAGTTTTTCTCCTTCAGCAAAAGGAGAAAAACTCAAGCATTTTCTTAAAACTCCCGATAAGGTGAACTCAAATACTGATTCGCTTCCTCTTCCTTAAACTGCGCTTTCTCACTATCCCAATGCAGCGTCTTATTCGGAAAACGACCGGCGATGACACCAAGTAAGATGGTTTCCGTCAATCGTGCGGCGTAGGAGAACGGAGCGGTACAGGTGTCCTTGCCCAGGCATGCATCCACAAACTGGTGGTAGTGCTTGGGGCCTTCTGCTGCGTAGTTGCGGACGGGTTCGCCGAGGTTGAACTGGTCAAAGTCCATCTTCTCATATTTGCCTTTGACAATCAGGCGTGGTTCCTGCATAAAATGCGGCAACAAGAGACGGCCTTTTTCGCCGATAAACATCGCGCCCTGATCGGGTAGGGGATCATTGTTGGGTAGTTTCAGTTCCTTGTGTTTGGCAGGAGCACCTTCGCCATCGTACCAGACCCATTTGAGGGTATCAGCGGTGTATTTGGTGCCCGGAAATTTATAAGTTACCGTATTCTTTTCGGGAAAGCCGAAACCGGTGGGTTTGCGGCATTTGTTTTTGATGGTAAAGGGAACATCCAGTTGCAGCGCATTATAAGGCGTATCAAAGATGTGTACGCCCATATCTCCGAGGGTGCCGCAGCCGTAGTCGAGTAGCTTGCGCCAGTTGCCGGGGTGGTAGACGCCTTCTTTGTAGGGTCGCTTGGCAGAAGTACCCAGCCACAAGTTCCAGTCGAGGGTCTCCGGTACCGCATCTGAACCTTCGGGAGCAGGCCCGTCGTAGCCCCAGTTTTTGGGCGACCAGGCTCGTACCGTTTTCACCTTACCGATAATGCCGGATTGGATCAACAATGTAGCCAGCTTATAGTCGTAAAAAGAGTGTACCTGAATACCCATTTGCGTCACCAGATTCTTTTCTTCGGCCAGTTTGCGCATCTCGCGCGCTTCGGATACGTGGTGGGTCAAGGGCTTTTGACAATAGACCGGCTTACCCATTCTCATGGCCGTCATAGAGGCCGGAGCGTGGGTATGGTCGGGAGTAGAAACAATTACTGCATCGATTTCTTTGGCCATTTCCTTGAGCATCACCCGGTAATCGGAATAAGTTTTGGCACCGGGGTGCAATTTTTTGGCCGCAGCCAGATTGTTGGCATCCACATCACATAGGGCTGTCACGACCACTGCGGGGTGGGAAGAAATATCTCGCAGGTCTTCGCCACCCATATTGCCGACTCCGATGTGAGCAGTGCGCAATTGTTGATCGTTGGCGAAAGCCCAGGCCGAGGAAGGAAGCAGGGTAACAGATGACAAAACAGCGGTATTTTTGATGAAGTCTCTTCTTTTTATTTTGCTCATTGTTGTGTTATTAGTGGTGTGAGTAATTTTTCTTTATAATGGCGTTACAACGATATTGCGCCAGCGCACCTTAATGCCGCCCCCGTCATGGATTTGCAAGGCGATGCTGCCTTTGCCTTCGCCGATCTTTTCATCTTCCAGCGTGACCATTTCCGTGCCATTTAGCCAGGTGGTGATCTTTGGGCCCACTACCCGGATTTTCATGGTGTTCCAGTCGCCCATTTTCAGCGCCTTGTCCTTGTCCGGATCGGGTTTGATGAGCCAGCCGCGGCCGTACGATTCGTAAATGCCACCGGTGTCATGACCCGGAGGAGCGACCTCCACCTGCCAACCGGTAATTTTGGTGCCCTCAATGGTGGAGCGGAAAAAGACGCCGCTATTGCCGTTGGCTTCTTGTTTGAACTCCAGGCTTAGTACAAAATCGTCGTAATGTTCTTCGGTAGCCAAATAGCCATACTGGGCCTTAGGGCCGCTTTCGCAAATGATTTGTCCATTATCAACATACCATTTCTCTTCGCCGTAATTGACCCAGCCATCGAGGCTTTTACCGTTAAAGAGGTTGATTTGTGTTGAGTTTCCGGCCTTTTGTTTGGATGTGCCACAGGAAAAGGCCAGTAATCCCATTAGCAGCAGACAGATAGGTGTAAGGTTCTTCATTTCAGCTCTTATAGTTTTGGGAAAATTACAAAATATTTTTATTTCTTACCTTTAGGAAAATGCGAAACCAACTATGACGATCCTTTATCTGCTTGCCAGCATCCTGGGCCTGGTATTATTGATCACGCGACTGAAGTTGCATCCATTCTTTTCTTTGATCTTTATCAGTATTGCTTTTGGCTTGTTTGCCGGGATGCCGCTGCCGGATATCATCACTTCAATCCAGGAAGGATTTGGCGGTACGCTGGGTAAGATCGGGTTGATCATTGTATTGGGTGTAGTGATCGGTGCCTTTCTCGAAAATACGGGAGGAGCGATGGCATTGGCCGATTGGGTATTGCGACTGATTGGCAAAAAGCGGGTCATTACGGGCATGGGTATTATTGGTTACATCATCTCTATTCCGGTATTTGCGGATAGCGGGTTTATTTTGCTTTCGGCATTAAATAAAAGTCTGACCAAGAAGGCTGGCCTATCCCTTGCTGGTACAGCAATTGCCCTGGCTTTTGGACTCATCATCACCCACAATTTGGTGCCACCTACGCCGGGACCAATCGCGGCGGCGGGTATTTTGGAAGCGGATTTGGGACTGGTGCTTGGTTTTGGCTTTTGTATTTCGACGCTGACACTGGTGGTAGGGTTGATCTACGCTCGGCGTTATGCTGCAAAATTTTACATCGATCCCGCAGAAGTGACCACGGGTGAAATTCCCGAAAGGACCTACACGCCTGGCGTCGTGAAATCTTCGTTCCCAATCGTGATTCCCATCATTTTGATCATCATGAATTCCTTCTCCGGATTTTTGCCGGAGGAAGGTTTGGCGCAAAGCCTGAAACCGATACTGGGCTTTATTGGCGAACCGGTTATTGCATTGATCATTGGTTTTCTTTTAAGTCTGCTACTCCCGGAGAAACTGGAGAAAAACATGCTTTCCACCGAAGGATGGGTGGGTAAAGCCCTGCGCGATTCTGCGGCCATCCTGCTCATCACCGGGGCAGGCGGTATTTTTGGCAAAATGCTGCAAAACTCTGGTATTGTAGCAACTTTAGGGGACACCCTTAGCACCATGAACATTGGTATCTTCCTGCCTTTTCTCATTGCGGCGGCACTGAAGTCAGCGCAAGGTTCCTCTACTGTTGCCCTGATCACTACAGCCTCTATTATTTATCCCTTGATGCCTACGCTTGGTTTTGAATCCGCCATAGATAAAGCGTTGGTGGTATCCGCAATCGGTTCCGGAGCTATGTTGGTTATCCATGCCAACGACAGTTTTTTCTGGGTGGTGACCCAAATGTCGGGAATGGATGTGAAAACCGGCTACAAATACCTCTCCCTGGGATCGGTAGTGATTGGCCTTTCGGCAATGATGTTTACGTTTGTTTTTTACCTTTTGCTGCATTGATCAGTCGGCAAAAAGCATTGATCTATTCCCACCCAAAGGGGGCGATATATACCTGTTTCTGCCCAGGATAAAGGGGAAGGACTACTTCTCTTGCCCTGGACTCCTATTTCCTTTCTTTTAGTGTGAAAATTACAATATCTAATTTCCCCTCAGCCCTTGTCATTACTGGCCTGAGCCTTTGTTCGAGCATGTTAAATAAAGGGCTCTATTTGTGAATTTTTGAATACTGTAAAATCAGCCCAAAAAGGATCGTGCTCGCTAAATTTGGGATAATATTTTGATTATTTCCGTATTAACAGAATCACTATTTATGAAATTAAAGAACCTACAAAAAGCATTTGCCCTGGTGCTTTTCTGCTCGTTTTTGGGTGCTTTCCAGGTTTATGGTCAAAAGACCATCTCCGGGAAAGTCACTTCGGGCGAAGATGAGCCGCTGATTGGCGTCAACGTCTTAATTAAAAGGACCCTTACCGGGACGGTTACGGATTTCGATGGAAACTACGAAGTCGAAGCGTCCCCAAGTGACACGCTGGTGTTTTCTTACACCGGGTTTGAATCAAGAGAAATTGTAGTAGGCAACCGTAGCACCCTGGATGTGGTACTGGATGCTCGTGCTGAATTACTAAATGAAGTAGTGGTGGTCGGTTATGGTACCGCCAAGAGATCTGATTTGACGGGATCGGTAGCTTCTCTTTCCGGAGAGAAACTGGCAGAGATTCCCATCACCAGTGCCGCTCAGGCCATCACCGGTCGTCTCCCAGGTGTGAACGTACTGACGACTGATGGTTCGCCCGATGCCGAGGTAGTCATCCGCGTTCGTGGTGGCGGCTCTATTACTCAGGACAATTCGCCATTGTATGTAGTGGATGGTTTTATTGTCAACAGTATCCGCGACGTACCCCCTACCGACATCGAGAGTATTTCGGTACTAAAAGATGCTTCGGCTACCGCCATTTACGGTGCTCAGGCTTCCAATGGTGTAATCGTTATCACCACCAAGAGACCACAGGCCGGTAAGATCAACATTTCCTACAACGGCTGGCTACAGTCCAAGGAATTGCCATCAGATCGGAAGTACGAAGTGTTGTCGCCTTATGAGTTTGCATTGGCTAATTATGAATATGCCAAACTGCGCTCAGAGGCTGACCTGCGCAACTTCGAGAAGTTTTTTGGTAAGTATGATGACCTTGAATTGTACCAGCAAAAGAAGCCTACCGACTGGCAGGATGAACTCTTTGGTACCGGTCGGATTTCTCAATACCACAATGTAAGCCTGAGCGGTGGTACTCAAACTACTAAGCTGAGCCTGAGTTTGACCAACAACAATGACGAAGGTCTGATGATCGGCTCCGGCTTTCAGCGTAATGCCATCAACTTCAAACTCGATCAGGTGATTACGCCACGATTGACTTTTGAAGCCTCTACCCGTATCACCAATACCGTTGTCGATGGTGCCGGTACTTCCGGTAACGCTCAGATCAATATCAAGGATGCCGTACAAACGCGCCCTGTGAACGGTATCGCTGATGAACTGGAAATCGACCTCAACGCCATTGATCCTAACGACGACTACCAGGCCTTCCTGAAAAGTTTGGTGAATCCAACGGACCTGGTGAAGCAAGACTGGCGCAAGCGCACCACAAATGACTACATCCTGAATGCGGCGCTGAACTGGGAAGTGATTCCTGGTTTGGATGCGAAAACAACTTTCACGGGTTCCAGAACTTTCGACAAGCGCCTGCGCTTTTACGGTCCATTGACCAGCGAGTCTTTCAACAATGGCGGAAGTTTGCCACTGGGTCAAAAAACCAACATCGAGCGTACTTCTTACCGCTGGTTGAATACCATCAGCTATAAGATCAAGTCACTCAGAAATCAGGACTTAGACTTCTTACTAGGCCACGAAATTTACTCGGATGGTGGTGAATATGATTTCATCCGTGCGGAGGACTTCCGTTTGTCCATCACTCCTGAGGAATTGTTTGCCAATATGACCTTTGGTCGCACCGACCGTCATGAAACGGAGGTTTACACCGATGCCAACCGTCTTTCTTTCTTCGGTCGTGTAAACTACCAGCTGAACAACCGTTACCTCTTCACTGCCACCATGCGCTCTGACGCTTCCAGCAAATTTGCCAAAGACAACCGCGTGGGATACTTCCCGGCAGTGGCATTGGGATGGAAAATTTCTGAAGAGAACTTCCTGCAAGGCTCCAAAGTCATCAATGAGTTGAAATTGCGTGCCAGCTACGGTCAAACCGGTAACGACCGTATTGACCCTACGGCTACTCAGTTTCTGTTTGTTGGTTCTACCAACCGCGGACCTGGTTTTAATAATATTGACAATCCTTATTATACCCCATCGGGTAGCACCCTGTACAATCCTAATATCAAGTGGGAGACCACGGTGAACCGCAACCTCGGCCTGGACTTTTCCCTTTTTGATGGCAGAGTATACGGTAGTTTTGACGTTTACAAAAACACAACGAAAGATCTCTTGCTGCGTTCGGCCATCCCATCCAATACCGGTTTTAGTACGCAGTGGAACAACATCGGAACTACTTCAAACCAGGGTGTGGAACTGGGAATCACCAGTTACCTGATCTCTACCCGTGAATTTACCCTTTCGGTTAATGCCAACATTGGTGTAAACCGTGCTAAAGTAGAAGAACTGGATGGTACTAACGAGCGTTTCTTCCAGTCTAACTGGGCGAGCACCGACTTGAAGGATCAAAATGACTTCTACCTCGAGGTAGGTGGTACTTTGGGTGATATCTACGGTTATGTAACGGATGGTTACTACAGTACGGATGACTTCCAGACTTATGATCCGGTATCTGATTCTTACCTATTGAAGGAAGGTATTGCTGATGCCAGTGGTACTGTTGGAAATACCAACCTGCGTCCTGGCTTCCTGAAGTTGAAGGACCTTAACGGAGACGGCGTGATTGACAGCGATGACCGCCAGGTAATTGGCAACACGTTGCCAAAACACCAGGGTGGTTTCGGATTTGACCTGCGTTACAAAGGATTTGATGCTGCTATTTTCTTCAACTGGTCAGTAGGTAATGATGTCTACAATACCGGTAAGATTCAGTACAATCAGTTCCGTCGTATCAATTATGGCAACTTGTTGAATACCATGAACTCGGAAAACCGTTTCACCTACATCGATGTTGACGGTTCTTACACGGGTATTCCTGGTGAAGTGGTTACTGACCTTGGCCAACTGGCTGAATTGAATGCCGGTAAGAACATCTGGTCGCACAATAGCTACGGCGTAGCGCAGGCGGTGATTCACTCCTGGGCCGTTGAAGATGGTTCCTTCCTGAGATTGAACAACCTCAACATTGGTTACACCCTCCCTGCTGCATTGCTGAAGCCAATTGGCATTTCCAGCTTGCGGATATACGTAGCGGGTAGTAACCTGAAGTTGTGGACCAAATACTCTGGCTACGATCCGGAAGTAAGTACCACCAGAAGCTCTTCCTATAGTGCCTTGACTCCGGGTGTTGACTACTCGTCATTCCCACGGAGCCGTGGTTATACGGTTGGGGTTAATGTCAATTTCTAATTTGGACAATTTTAAATTTCATCATATATGAAACTAAGGAATTTTTTAATCATAGCTTGTACGGCTTTCCTGGTCCTGCCATCGTGCAGCGATTTTTTGGAGCCGGACTCCATTTCTACTTTTGACACCAATTACGTCTATTCTAATGTAGATGATGCCCGTAGAGGTGTAAATGCCATATACGTGCAGTTTGGCGTAGACGGTTTCCGTTCGCGGTTGTCCAACAACATGACCGGTAATACCGATATCGAGCGCCAGAGCGGCTGGACCAGCTCCGGTGATCGCTATCAGATTTGGGATTTGAATGCGCTTTCCAGCAATGGCGACCTTCGCCAGTTTTGGAATGCGGCATACACCGCCATTCGCGATGCGAATATTGCGATTGAAGGCTTGGAGGAAAGTTCAGAATTGAACTCTGAAGATGTATTTGTTTCCAGAACGATGTACCACCTGCTCGGCGAGGCTTATACGCTGCGTGCTTTCTGGTACAGCATGTTGGTTTACTACTTTGGTGACGTACCCAATGTACGTCTGGCACCAAAGGCTGGCAATGACTTCTTCCTCGGTAAAGAAGACCGCAATGTGATCTTGTCGAATGTGATTCAGGATATGATCGACATCGAAGGTAAAATGATGTGGGCCGAGGAGCTGCCTTACGGAATTGAGCAGGTTAACCGGGAATACACACTGGCATTGATTGCCAGAATTGCCTTGCAAAGAGGAGGCTACTACCTGAAGCCTGATCTGAACATGGACCGCCCGGGAGACTACCTTGATTACTACCAGATTGCCAGGGATTATACCGGTAAACTGATGGAGCTGAAGGATCGTGAATTGCCAGGTGATTTCCGTCAGGTATTCCTGAACAACGCCAAGTTTGTTTCTCCGGCAAATGATGACATCCTTTTTGAGGTACCATTTGCACTGGGTAACGGTGATGTGGGTTGGAACATTGGGGTAACCGTGCAGGGTGGTGCAACTGCTTCCCACAACTACGGTTCAGGAAATAACTACATGTCTATTCCGCCATCTTATTATTATTCTTTTGATACCACAGATTTGCGTCGCGATGTAACCTGTGCTTACTACCGGGTGAATACGGATTTTGTTGAGGAATTTACTGCAGTCAATAATATTGCTCAAGGCAAATGGAGCCGTTACTACCTCGATCAGGGTCCTGGTGCCTCTTCGGCCAAGGGTACCGGAATTAACTGGCCGATGTTGAGATATTCCGATGTCATCTTGATGCATGCTGAGGCCGAAAATGAATTAAACGGTCCGACTCAGGTAGCGCAGGACGATCTGAAAAGAGTACGTCGCCGTGCCTTTGATGAGCAACACTGGGATGCTAAAGTAGAGCAGTACGTGGCAAACGTTTCCGGTAGCAAGGAAGATTTCTTTGACGCTATCGTCAATGAGCGTGCCTGGGAATTTGGTGGTGAGATGATTCGTAAATACGAGCTGATACGCTGGGGAATTTATTCTGAAACCGTTGCTGAAACTGTAGAGACGCTGAAGGCTATGGCTGATGCAGCATTTAGCGGAACCGGTCAGTACTCCGATTTGCCAGATTACATTTACTGGAAGCTGGACGAGAGTGGTCGCTTCACTGTGTTGAATCCCAATCAGAAGATTGCCGCTGCTCCGGATGACACCTGGACCCGAGAGTCCTGGTTGTTGTCGCTGCACCACGAAACCAATACCTATCAGGAATGGATCGTGAAAGACTGGAGAAACTACATCACTGATGGTCCTAAGCCGGGAGTGGTGCGCTACATTTTCCCGATTCCGGAAGAAGCCATTACCAACAGCCAGGGGGTCCTGGCCAACGATGGCTACGGATTCTAAGGAAAGTTTTCTAACAACGTTAAACAGTTTCAAGAAACATGAAAAAAATAAGTTTTAATCAATATATCGCATTCTTCTTGCTGGCTAGCGGGGTGATGATGCTCTTTGCCTCCTGCGAAAAGGAAGAAACCTTTGAGAAAACCCGGCTTTTCCGCCCTGTATTGAACGAGGAATTGATGTCGGAACTCAATACCATTATTGTCAATATGGGCAATATTAAAGAAGCCGTCTCTTACACCATTGAGGTAAGCCGCGATAGCTTTGCTACCACGGACTACACCCTGGAGTCAGACACTAATTACGTAGTCATTGGCCCGGAAACACTGGGCGGTGAAGAATTGTTGTGGAATACCTTGTATCAAATCAGAGCTACGGCACACGCCGCTGATGCTTCATTTGACAGCCGGGTTTCTGACCTGGGTAATGTGCGAACTCAGCGTTTCCCATCAATCCTGAACATTCCAGGCCCCGGAGATGTAATCGACGTGGCTGCCAGAGTGAGCTGGATTGTTGCCGGTGCACCAGTGACCAAAATCCGGACTTTTGCCCCTGCTGATCTACAGTTGAATTCCCCCCTTGCGGAATTTGACGTGGATACCGATGCACAAACGAACGGTGAATTCATCGTTACCGGCCTTGATCCGGAATCACCTGTGCAGATTGCCATATTCAGTGGCGCTACCGGAGAAATCCTGCGTGGCTGGGAAACCTATACCACGCTTGCGCGCAATGTGGACCCTGCGGATCCTAATGTGATTGACCTGAGTGATTCGGAAGATCCTGATGCAGTAGTAACTGCGGTTGCGGGAGCTACCGATGGTCAAATCATTCTGCTAAAGAAGGGTGTACAGTACAATCTGCCTTCCGATCCATTGGATAAGTCGATTACCATTACTGCTGCACTAGGATTTGGTGAGCAAAAGGCTGTTCTTTTCACTACCGGCAACTGGAACATCGCCGAAGGCGCAATGATCGACCACGTTCGTTTTATTGACGTAGAGCTGAGAGGCGAAGATATCGGTGGCGACTATGTATTTAATCCAAATACTTCCGTAGAAACAGTTCTGAACGAGCTGACCTTTGACAACTGTGTGATCAGTACCTTCAGAGGCATTATTCGTATCCGTACATTGATGTTTTTGAAGAATTACACGATCAACAATAGCATCGTACACCACATCGGGGGCTATGGTATCATTACCACTGATACGGATGGTGAGGGTATGGCGGCAGTTGACAATATTATGTTGACCAATAGTACTTTTACCAAGATCAACTCATTTATGACTTCTCGTCAAAATGCACAATCCCTTTTGATTGATGCCTGTACCATGAGTGAACTGGCATCACCTGATGGTATTGTCTTCCGCTGGAGAGGTGAGGATGGCGTGCTGAGTAATGTGATCAACGGCATTAGCATTACCAATACCGTTTGGGGACACGCCTGGGATGAGGGGATGACCGGTAACCTGGCCGTACGTGGTATTTATGACGGTTTGGAAGCTACCAGCTTCAATATTGTCAATACCTACGCTACTTCAGACTTCGCCTTTACGGCTGGTTCTGAAATTCCGGGCTTCCCGGCGCTGAACTACAGCGGCACCGCTGCTGAGTTGTGGGCGGACCCTTATGAGGGAATGGATTTTAACTTTAAGGATACTGGATTTGCCGGTAAATATGACGCCGGTGATCCACGTTGGAGAGCTGAATTGTAATAGGAAAAGGTAGTTCTGCAACAGAACTATAATGGGCTGATTTTAGAGACTTACCTCGTCTTTTTGCTTCTTGTTAGTGCGGGGAGAAACGGGTCTTTAGAATCAGCCTTTTTTAATTAAACATCATAGAAATCAGAACTTATGTTGAAACGATCTAAAAATTGGGTGTTCTTGTTGGCGATATTTGTGGTAGGAGCACTCTGGGCTTGCGATAAAAAACAAGGTATGCCCACAGAGGATGATACGCCGATTGATGGGCCCGTAGCGGTGATGGAAGACGCCTATGCCTTCCCGGGAGCGGAGGGATTTGGCCAGAATGCCACCGGTGGGCGTGGTGGAAAAGTGATTTATGTAACCAACCTTAATGACTCCGGATTGGGAAGCTTCCGGGCGGCAGTAGAAACGCCCGGTGCACGCTATATCCTGTTTAAGGTGTCGGGAACGATCATTCTGCAATCAAAGATTTCCATCAATTTTGGTGATGTCACCATTGCCGGACAAACTGCACCGGGCGATGGCATTTGTATTCGCGATTATCCGGTAGTAGTGAATGCCGACAATGTGATTATCCGCTTTATGCGCTTCCGTCTAGGCGACGTGAAGAGCCAGGAAGCCGATGGCCTGGAAGGGCGCTTTCACAAAAATATCATCATCGATCACTGCTCCATCAGCTGGTCGGTGGATGAAGGGGCGACCTTTTATGCCAATGAAAATTTTACCATGCAGTGGTGTATGATCACCGAGAGTATGAATAATTCCGTGCATAGTAAAGGGGAACACGGTTATGGTGGCATCTGGGGTGGAAAGCAGGCTTCTTTTCATCACAACCTGATGGCACATCACGTGAGCCGAAATCCGCGCTTGGGTGAGACCGCTGATGACTTATACGCTTTATCGGATCTTGTTGATCTGCGCAATAATGTGATCTATAACTGGCAAGGCAATAGCTGCTACGGTGGTGAGGGGATGAATGTCAATATCGTAAATTGTTATTACAAGCCCGGTCCGGCGACCCCTTCCAGTAAAAGCGAGCGAATCGTTTCTATTGATAAAAACAAAAAGCCGGAAGCGCCCATTTACGACATCTGGGGCAAATTTCACATTAGTGGTAACTATGTAGATGGCAGTACTCGTGCTACGGAAGACAACTGGACCTACGGGGTGTACAATCAGTTTCACTCAAGCTACGGCACCGTTTCTCAACAGGACCGCGATGAAATGCAACAAGCTACGGAGCATCCCATCAATGGCAATGTGACTACTCACACCGCTCAGGATGCTTACGCCAAAGTTTTGGAAATCGGTGGTGCTTCATTGAGTAGAGACGCGGTTGATAGTCGTATTGTTGAAGAAGTGACCAATGGTACCTATACCTTTGAAGGCTCCGACGGCGGCACCAACGGCATCATTGATTCTCAGGAAGATGTTGGTGGTTGGCCAACGTTGAATTCCACCGCTGCTCCCGACGATACTTCAGAGGACGGTATGCCCGATGCCTGGAAGATCGAGCAAAAGCTTGACCCGGTTCTGGATCAGGCCAATGGTCACGACTTGAGTACCGGCTACGAAAATGTGGAGGTCTATATCAATAGTCTGGTGAAGGGAATTGTGGACAAGCAGTAGGAGTATTATTCATTTACCTGCCAATCACCGAAGAGGTTTTCCAGGGTGTAATTCCGGGCTTCCTCTTCGGTGAGTTGGTGTGACCAGGGAACACGGCTCTCAGCATTAGCTCCCGATCCGCTTGATTGATATTCGGCGTAATAGGCAGTTTGTTCGTTTGATTCCTTTCCCCAATTGTGCCAGCCTTCCGGCTTTACCACTTCTGATAGCTTACAGTTCAAAAAGACTGTCTTGGCATGAGGCCGCCATGGCCTGCCCAAAAAGACGGAGTGTTCAGGTGCATCTCCCAAAATTTGGCAGTTGATAAACAGGTAACCATATTTTGTATCCTCGGTGGTTGAGGCAGCAGTGATGTATCCTGGTGATTTACAGTTAATCTGGCAGTCCGCAAAAATGGCCGTTGACCAGCCAAAGATGAAATCCACGGTTCCTTCTATGTAGCAGTTTTTATAGTACTGACGGCTGTCCTTACCATGGGTATAAAGAGTGTCCTGGAATCCCAGAAACCGGCAATTGGTAAATTTTACCTTGTCCCCGTCCACCCTGACGGCGACCGCTTGCCCAACTGGTCCGGCAGCGTTTTCAAAAGTGATGTTTTCGGCTTCAAAGCCATCCCCGAAAATGAAAAAGGAGGAAGACCCGGACGTGCCGATATTTTCTCCAAAGCGATTCTTGCGACTGGCATAATCGTCATAGGTGAGGATGGTTTGCATCACATCTTCTCCAATGAAGCTCACATTGGTCACATTCCCCGGAAGGGTTAATTTCTCCTTATAAATGCCATTTTTGATAAAGATTCGCGTGCGATTTTTGCGAAGCACAGGCACTGCATTGATGGCAGCCTGTACCGTGGCAAAGTCTCCGGTTCCGTCCTGTGACACTACAAAATCGTATTCTGATTTCACTTCTTCCTGAGCGAGAAGTCCAAAGGGGAGTAATAGCAACAATAAAGGATAAAGTTTCATGACCAGGTTTATTTAAAAACTTTACGAAGAAAGGCAACGCTCAAATCCAGGGTTTCCTCAAACCATGGATGAACCGTCCAAAAGGAATGCGGAGAGCCTGGCAAAGTATGTACTTCACTGTAGGTCCCGGATTTATCCAGTATTTTGATCAAATCATCACGGCCGGCGTGGAAACGAGGATGGCTGCTGTTGACAAATAAAAATGGTGGGGTATTGGCATCGGCGTATTCCAGGGGAGAGGCGGCGGTCCAATTGTCCCAGGCTTCTTTTCTGCTGCCACCCAGCCACTCTCCGGCCATTTTGCCTTCGGCGGAAGCTTCCTCGTGAATAAAGGAAACAATGCCATCGATATTCAGCACCGCTTGTACAGCACTGGATTGAGTAGCGTTACCAAGGTTACCTTCAAACGTTTCCATGCCGGCAGTAGTGCCCAGCATAGCTGCCAGTTGTGCTCCCGCAGAAGCCCCGTAAGCGGCAATTTTTGTGGGATCAATCCCGTATTCATCAGCGTGGGCCCGCAACCAGCGGACGGCGGCTTTAAGATCGTATACAGCTGCCGGAAATTGTGCTTCCAGACTTGACCGGTATTCTACCGTAACCGCCACAAAGCCTTTGCCGGCCAGTTGTTGCGCCATCGGTATTTCCATTTCTTTGTGGCCGCTGCGCCAGCCTCCACCGTGAATCAAGAGTACCGCAGACCGCCCTTTAGGTTTCTTGCGCTTCGGGTAAAAGATATCCAGATGCAACGACCGTTGTCCGGTCTGAGCGTAAACCACATTGTATTCAGCTACTACTTTCTTAGGTAAGTCCGGAAATACCGGTGTCACTTCCGGATTTTTTTTGGCAATATGCACGTAAGCACTGTGCAGGGTATAGGAAGTGTCTTTGGGAAAGTCTTTAGTCTGGCCAAAGGCGTTTTGCCAGCATAGCATTAAAATAAAAAATGGCCAGATATTGAACGTAGTGTATTTCAATATCTGGCCCGGCGTAGATTTTTTTGTTAGTTTCATTTTCTGCGAATACTTTGTTCCCAAGATAGGCATTCGCTCGCTGGTGGGCTATCCAATAATCACCATATAGCTAACTGTTTCTAACTTTGGGTGAAGATGCGCTTTCAGCTACTGTAACTCTTTGAGTTTGCTTCCTATTCGTTCTGCCTTAGTCTTGCTTTCTTCCAAATTGGCCGTGGCATTCTTTAGCTTTTTCTGTTTTGAAGCTAATTCTGATTCCATATCCTCCATTTCCTTGGTGAGCTTTTCGATTTCTTTCTGATGGTCCGAAATATCATCTGATAATTTAGAAACATCTTTGTCCAGGTCCTGAAATATTTCCTGGGACTCCTCCAGCTTTTCCTGGTAATATTTCGGTAAATAAGTATTCAGAAAACCATCGACCATTGATTTGATTTTGGCGTAAGGCTCGGGATATTTTTCCTTACTGATATAGAGGTCGTAGCCAAATTCCGCAAAAACACTCATCTCGGTATTTTTGCCCTTCTCTATGACGCGGGTGTAGAAATTCATGGCATTGGGGGAAACCTCCTTGATGGTAACTTCTTCGGCCCTGAGTACGTCCTTATTGGCAAAAAGCCCGGTTCCTTTGAGTTTAACATCGTATTCGTCTTTCATATAGTCTTCCCAGGCATCTTTTACTTCGTCCGGTGTAGGTTCAAGGATCACCTGCAATGCGGGGCGGGTCTCTTTCTTATAGGTGAGCATGGTCTCTCCATTCATACTCAATTCCTGTGCATATATAGAACTGATACTGAATAATATTAACAATAGAAAAACAATCGTCTTTTGAGTAAAACGCATCATATAACTCTTTTTAAAATTTACAATAAATACATCAGCAAACGGAAGGTTTGCCATACATCAAGGTGGTATTATATTGTTATAACAACTGAAGTCGAGAATTGTGCCCTATTCCTCCTCGGAATCCGCTTCGATGGACAAATTATCAACGATGAGCCGGTAATCAGGATTGATTTCCGAACTATGGAGGTAACAAACCGGAGAGCTGTTTGTCGAAATATTCTGGTCTTTATCTTCAGGACTATTCTTCATAGAAACGCTTTTCAATATCATAGAAACGAATCGCATTTTCTCCCCATATTTTTTCCTTTTCTTTGGTAGAGTAGGGAGTGAGGTATCGTTCCAAAATGCCTTTCACCTGTGCATATGTTCCGGCCAGCATACACACCGGCCAGTCGGAACCGTACATAATGCGGTCAGAGCCAAATGCCTCAAAAACGATATCGAGCCAGGGCACAAAATCTTCATAGGTCCAGTTCGTCCAATCGGCTTCGGTCACCATGCCCGACACCTTGCAGTAGACGTTGGGTGATTCCGCGAAAGCGCGCATGTGTTTCTCCCAGCCGGGTGTTTTTCCGTCCTTAATATACGGCTTGGCGATGTGGTCGATCACAAATCGCTGGTTGGGAAACTTCTGAATGGTTTTTAAGGCGGCTTCCATCTGGGAGGGAAAGATCAGGATATCATAGGTGAAGCCGTAGTTGTCCAGATAGCTAAGGCCGCGTTGAAAGTCCTCCTTCAACATGAAGTTGGCATCCGGCTCATCTTGTACGATATGGCGAAAGCCGCGCACCAGCGGAAACTTAGCGTAATACTGTAGTCGGTCCTCAATATTATCGGCCCGAAAGTCAACCCAGCCTACAACGCCCTTGATGATGCTGTATTTGGTGGCCAGCCCCAACAGGAAATCCGTCTCTTCTTCAGACTGATCGGCTTGCACGGCAATGCAGCCATCGACGGCATTTTCCAGGAAAATTTTCTCCAGGTCGGCGGGTAAAAAATCCTGTTTCAGGATCGCCATTTGATCGTTAATCCAGGAATGTCTTTGCGGATGGTACTGCCAAAAATGTTGATGGGCGTCGATGGTCATATTTTGATTCTGTTCGTGATTGCAGTGAATATAGTCATTCGTGGGGAAATTTTGAAAATTACCACTCCACCAGGGCTTTGATTACTCCGGAATCGGGCGAAAGCCAATTGTCAAAATGGCCAATCATTTCTGTAAAGGGTACTTTCGTAGAAATAAAGGTTTCCACCGGAAATTGGTCTGCCTTCAATACGTCAATCACCCGGTTGAAGTCGTCGATGGTGGCATTTCTGCTACAGAGTAGAGATGTTTCCTTGGCGTGAATGGCAGGGTGCATAAAGGTCAATTCTCCCTTGGAAAGCCCCACCAAAACGTATTTGCCACCGTGAGCCATATAGTTGATGCCTGCTTCGAGGGCATATTTATTTCCCGTGGCATCAAAGACAACAGTGGCCAGCTCTCCATTCGTTAATTGGGCTACCACTTCCGGCGCTTTATCATCAGCAATAACGGTATGGTCAACACCAATGGCAGATTTGGCGAAAGCCAGTCGATCCTCAATGCGATCCAGGGCAATGACCGTAGCTCCCTGGATTTTGGCGAGCTTCATGATACCCAATCCAATGGGGCCGCAACCTACCACAACAACGGTATCCGAACTATTCACTTCAGCGCGTGCCAAAGCGTGGGCACCAATGGCCAGCGGCTCAATGATGGCCAGCTGAGCATAACTCAATTCGTTGACTTTTAATAGAATAGTGGCCGGTACGGAAATGTATTCCTGCATGCCGCCGTCAGTATGTACGCCCAGCACCTGGATATTGCTGCAACAATTGGTTTTTCCTCTCCGGCAGGCGCTACATTGGCCGCAGCTCAGATAGGGCATCACGGATACTTTGTCGCCAACAGCCACCTGATCAACACCGGCGCCCAGCGCAACCACCTCGGCACCAAGCTCATGTCCCAGAATACGCGGATATTTAAAAAAGGCCTGATTGCCGGCGTAAGCATGAAGGTCGGTACCACAAATGCCGATGGCTTTAATTTTTAATAATGCCTTACCCGGCGCTACTGTCGGTTTCTCTTTTTCCAGGAGTCTGAATTCTCCCGGTTTCTGACAAACGATATACTTCATTTTTTGCCCTAAAACTAACCATATTTCACAATGGTACAAGACATTTTCAAATTTCTATTATCTTTCGCTGACATTTCGAAACTGACTAAAGAAACAAGTAACATGAGTTCAAACGCACCTGTGGTCTCTAAAGACGTTCTTTTACCTTTCATATTGATCACTTCACTATTTGCCCTTTGGGGATTTGCCAACGCAGTGACTGACCCGATGGTTTCTGCTTTTAAGAAAGTATTGGAACTGGAAAACTTTCAGGCCTCATTGGTTCAGCTGGCCTTTTACGGTGGTTATTTCACCATGGCGCTGCCCGCTGCTATCTTTGTACGGAAGTACACCTACAAACGCGGCGTAATGGTGGGTTTGATTCTCTACGCTGCCGGAGCTTTGTTGTTTTACCCCGCCGCAGTGACCCAGCAGTTTGGCTTTTTCTTGTTTGGTTTGTATATCCTGACGTTTGGTCTGGCTTTCCTGGAAACTACGGCCAATCCTTACATTTTATCAATGGGCGCGGAGTCGACCGCTACGCAACGGCTGAATTTGGCGCAAGCCTTCAATCCCATGGGATTATTGGGTGGGCTTTTGGTAGCTCAACAATTTGTATTGCGTAGGCTTCAGTCGGATGATGTGGACTTTTCCTCCTTGAGTGAATCCGCCAAAGCCACCATCCGTCAGGCCGACCTGATGGTGATTCGCGATCCTTACGTTGCTTTGGGATTGGTTGTGATTTTAGTATTGGTCCTGATCGCCTTCAACAAGATGCCGGAAAGCAAGGATGACCATGAATCACTGGGCGTGGGCGATTCTTTAAAGCTTCTGGCCAAAAACCGCAAATATGTAGAAGGAGTGCTCGCGCAGGTTTTTTATGTGGGGGCGCAGATTATGGTGTGGACTTATATCTATCAGTATGCTGAAGCCATTGGCATTCCCAACGATATTGCCGGAAATTATCAGTTTACTGCTTTTATTCTTTTCTTTTTGGGGCGGTTCATTTGTACCTTCTTGTTGAAGTACCTCAATTCGGGTAAGTTGCTGATGTATCTGGCCCTGGCCGGAGCGGCATTCACCCTGGGCACCATTTTTATTCAGGGCATGACTGGCTTATACTGCCTGGTGGGTATCTCTTTCTGTATGTCCCTGATGTTTCCCACGATTTACGGGATTGCCTTACAGGGGCTTCGTCCGGAGGAAACCAAGATTGGTGCCGCCGGTCTGGTGATGGCCATCGTGGGAGGTGCACTAATGCCTACTTTTCAGGGCATGATCCTGGATATTGGGGGCGCCGGATATACGGATACGACCATTATGGGCGTGTCGGAGGTGAACTTTTCCTTTATTCTACCATTTATTTGTTTTCTTTTGATTGCACTTTACGGCAGAAGAGTGTATACAACTTTTGCTTCCTAAATTTTGGAAAGAATGCCTGTTAGACGATATTGTTACGCCTGTGACCTGAAGGACGATCCGGAACTAATTGAAGCTTACAAAAAGCATCATGCGGCGGTTTGGCCGGAAATCGAACAAAGTATCCGTAATGCTGGCATCATCGATGTACAGATTTACCTTACGGGAAATCGGCTGGTGATGATTGTTGATGCAGATGCTTCCTTTGATCCTGCAGTAAAGGCAAAAATGGATGCCGGCAATGCAAAAGTGCAGGAGTGGGAAAAGCTGATGTGGAACTTCCAGCAGTCGCTACCCTGGGCAAAACCGGGAGAGAAATGGGTGGAGATGCGGCAAATTTATCAGTTGTAACCTTCATTGTTTACCTGGGTGGAATGGAAGGCTTGGATGAATTGTTGGCGTTCTACCAGTACTAGCCTGCATTTCTTCCAATCCTTCCAGCATGACAATGCTTCCTGATTACTTGAAAAACTCAGGTCCTTAATGGCTTCCAGTGTGATCACGCATATCATTTACTGCTTGACGCAACAGCCTCCTTTGCCTTTTCCCTTTCCGCCACCAGTACCGCATCCGGCGGCCTTACCTTTTCCCTTCTCACCCTGACAAGAGGCCTTATGCTTTCCGCCACCGGCACAGCAGCCTCCTTTGGCAGGAGCCGCCTTCAAAATATTGTTGTATTGCTCTTGGCTCAATACCATCGGGGTATAATCAACACCCTGCTGCTTCAGGTTTTGGGTGAAACTGCGCAGGTGTTTTTGTGAAGCCGATTGCAAACGAGTGTACAAGCCTGTCAATTGCTCGTTTTGGGTTCTTGCCATGGCTGCTTCCAGGTCTTTAATATCCAGCTCTTCAATTTTTGCTCCAACCTGAAGCGCTGCAATCAATGACTGGCTGCCAGTGTTGACCAATTCGGTATACAGCGCCTGGAGTTCTTTGTTGTCAAACTTTCCGGTCTGATCCTTTACCACGTTTTGAGGGATTTGCAGGTTGTGTTTTTCTGCAACCAGTTTGACCGATGCAAAGTGGCGGTCTTCAGAAGCGGAAATATTTTTAAAGGCCGGATGATCCCACTTTTCAGAAAGTGCTACGTAGACATCCCGGGCCAGTTTTTCTTCTTCGAGCATGTACTGTAGATCTTGCTGCTCCTCTTCGCTCAAAAAGGCTATTTGGGCAAAAATTGGTGCAAAGTGTGCAGTGAGCAGCATTATTAACGCAATCAAGGGTAATTTTTTCATGTTCAGTTATTTTGATTTAAGATTTGATTGGGGTAAAATTATACAAGAGACCAATTGGATTAAGTGATGTTGATCACAATGAGAAACAGGGACTGACCCTCAAAACGATGACCAAAGACCAGTCCCTTTATGTAAAGAGTATCAAAGTCTACAAACGCAGACTTATCCCTCATCAACCTCCATGATGTCCGTGGCTCCAACCGCCGTTGATGATTTCATCAAAAGCATCCTGGGTCAGGTATTGCGGAACGTAGGTTACACCCTGGGTTTGCAGGTTTTGCACGGTCGCTCTCAAGTGGTTTTTGGAGGCGGCCAGCAAATTGGTGTACACCAATGTTACATCCTGATTGTCCACGATATTGGTCAGCTGATCTTCCAGGTCGAGAATGTCTACTTCTTCGATCACTGCGGCACCGGTCAGGGCCTCGATCAGCGAAGTCTCTCCCTGGTTGACCAGATTATTATAGAGTTCTTGCAAGGTCGTGTTGTTGAACTCTCCGGCGGTCATATTGGCAGCGGGATCGGTCAAGCCGTATTTTTCAATCAGCAGCAACATAGCGGCAAAGTGAGTAGACTCGCTTGCTGAAATGTTGTCGAACACCTGGGCATTCCATTTTTGGTACATGTAATCGTAGTAATCTCTGGCCAGTTTTTCTTCTTCCCGCATGAAGAGAATACCGGCTTCTTCTTCGGCACTCAGCGCTTCATTGGGCAGGTTGTTGATATTGTTGCGACAAACGCCCACATTGACATTGGTATAACCATAGGTGTCATCTACTTCGAGAATATCCTGAGGTTGTGGATCGTCCTTGTCATCGGTGCATTGTGTAAAGAGCACCAGGCTCATTGCTGTAAACAGCATCCAGAATGAAAAACCAATTATTTTTCTCATGACGGTAACGTTTAAAAGTTAAGCATGATGAAGGGCTCTGAATCGATAACCCGTATTTCGTGCTTGAATAATGTTGGATAAAAAAGTGGTTTGTCACGAAATTCAATAACTGGTTCTTGGTGGTTGCCAAAACTCTTCATAGATCAAAAAGTGGGGTAATCGGTCGGAAAATAAGGGGGATTGATTGCCTTTAAATTTAGGTGCAATGACCCTTGGCAAGGCACAACTTTGCATCACGATCATCGGAGCGTGTAGGTGCGTCACTTCCCCTTTAAAGGGCAATTTGGAGTGATCGTGAGCATCCTTGTGCTGACAATATTGATGTCCATAGTGCAACCTCAGGTATGGCCAAAAGTCGGCGTCCTGATGTTGCTGAAAATGCTCGATGAGGAACGGGAGATCTGCCAAATCTTCCTGGGCCTGGATGGGCATCAATGCTCCAAACAGGAAGATAGAAAGAAGGAATATGGCAGTTGCTTTTCGCATAGTTAGTTCCTTTTTATGCCTCAAATGTCCACCGTCTGCCATTCAATGTCTATGACAAAGATCACAGAGGGTGAAAATTTTTGTTGCTGCTACTCCAGCAGTATAGAAGTCGTGGCCGCGTACTTCCCATTGAGCATTCCGCTAACGTGATACAGCCCTGCTTTGGCAGCTGGAAGTTCAATGGTGACCGGATACTCGCCAACACCACTGATCTCTTTTGAGATTTTCTGTACCAACCTCCCCGTGGTATCCATCACCGATAGTTCAAGTGTACCCGATTCTGGCACTTGGGTGCGAATTTGAAAGACGGACTGTCGGGTTGGATTCGGGAAGGCGGTCATTTTAAAGGCATGGTATCCGGGTAGAATATCCGCTGTTGATGTGGTTTCATTTTTAACCATCACGACCTTGTAAAGGGTAGACATCGCCGAAGTCAAACCGGTGGCGTTGGTGGCAAATGGGTGTTGAATGGGGCTGTGTAAGCCGCCAACGATATAACCCAGGCTGAAAGAATCACTTTCAATGGCCGACAGATCAACGATATCCGGGGCAATTTGCGGTAGGTTGGGGTTGATCAAAAGTTCGGCACTGGCACCCAGAAATTCTGGCATTTCATGAGGAAGGCGCACTTCTTCAAGATTCCCTTCAGCGTCACGGCTCACCCGGCTTATTGTTTTGACAAAGGGTACATTATCGTCTTGAATCATATTGCCCGCACCGTAAAAATATTGGCTCATGCCGCCAAAAAAGAGGTTGTGCATGGCATTTTGACTTTCGTCAAATAAGGCTACGTGAGCTGAATGGTATTGACTGAGGTATTGATTGAACGCGGTGATGGCCTCATGCCCGGATGCTGTGATATCCACCGGATACAAAAACGGCAGGTCCTGTGTCACCTGGAAAACACCAGAAAACGCAGTATAGCCAAAGTCACCAGTGGGATAAATCTGAGGCATCAGATTGTAATCGCGGCGATGCAGGTGTATGGGGTCAGATACAAAGACAAAGTTGTCATAAGTCAGCACACCATCTTCCACAGACAAGGTGAATTTTTTAAGCCCATCCACATAGGTTTGCGTAAAGGTTGGATGATCTATGGGATTATAACGTCCGTCAAAGCGATGCCCGCCAACGAGATAGTAGGTATCATCAATTTTACCCAGATAACCGCCTGTTACAGCAAAGTTATCGTCGGTCATTTGCAGAAAGTCTTCAGCAATACTTTCTTCACTGATGATGTGATCGATTAGATTGGGAATGTCCACAACGGTAAGGTAGGGGAAGGTGAGGTGATCTCCTTCCGAAGCGCTGTAGGCATAGCCTCCAATGACGACCAATTGTTCACCATCCTGAAAGAACTGCAAATTTGTGGCTTGCAGCTGCTCGCTTAAACCCACGCTCAATGTTTCTACTGAGGCACTCCAAACCTCAGCTGTTTCCGGGGTGACCACGTAAATGTCGGTATTATTATCACTTTCCGGAAAGGCATTAAACGGTTGTCGGGCGTGAATGCCATCCAGACGGCCACCAATCAGCACCCATTTATTGTCGTACTGAGCGTGGGCATACGAATGTAGTCCTGGAAGTCCGGTAATCGTGACCGGTTCCAGTTGAATGTTATAGCTGAAATTGGTTTGAGCGTATAGGGTGAAAACACTCCAAAACAGGAGTGTGGTATAGATTGTCCTTAAGGCCATAATGGTTATTTTTTGGTAAAGAAAAAGTAGCCGATGCAATTAGTTTGTAATCTCGGTCACACAGTGGATACAGTAGATGAGAAAGGTGCTCGAGAGCATACATTTTGCATGAGAATTTTCATGGACAAACCTGATAAAGATCATCTTTCCCTGCCAAGCTGACCAATACTTTTGTGGATGCAAACCAAATACTCATGGAGCTTATCTTTAATAAAGTCTTCCTGAAACACGATACGGGCATGCACCCGGAAAACATCAAGCGGCTTGAAGTTTTTGCGGATGTTCCCGAAACCAAAATTGTCGATGGTAGCCCTTACCTCCATTTGATTCACCACCCAGATTACATCAAACAGGTTGAAAATGCAGGCCACCAGGGCCAGTGGTTGGACCAGGATACCCGGGTGTCGGAAGGAACTTATGAGGCGGCAGTGGCGGCCGTAGGGGCCACGATCATGGCCAGCAAATCCAGTGATTTTGCGCTGGTACGCCCTCCGGGACACCATGCTTATCCCGGTCATTCCAGCGGCTTCTGCCTGTTTAACAATGTGGCCATTGCGACGCAAAAGCTGGTCAATGAAGGTAAACGCGTCTTATTACTCGATTTTGACGGCCATCTGGGAGATGGGACTTCCCATATCTTTTACGATACGGCTCAGGTCATGTATTGGTCTATCCATCAGCTACCAGCCTTTCCGGGACACGGATTTGTTCATGAAGTCGGGGAAGGTGTCGGAAAGGGATTTACCATCAATGTGCCTCTACCTCCGGGCAGTGCAGACGATATATTTTTGGACGCCTTCAATTCCTTTCTGCCAGTGGCGCTGCAATTTAAGCCAGATGTGGTGGCCGTATCAGCAGGGTTTGATGCGCATTTGTTTGACTTGCTACTTGAATTGAGGGTTACTTCTGATACCTATTACCAGATCGGTAAAAAGCTGAAGGAAAACTTTGACTTCGTTTTTGCCACGCTGGAGGGTGGATACAATGTGGAGGTCTTGCCCCATTGCGTCTATAATTTTCTGGCAGGCATCAACGGAACGCCCAAAACTCATTTTGAACAAACAACGACCTCTTCCCGCTCCATTTGGGAAGAATACGAGATAGGTCTGTTTTCTATATTTCATCATTTACAACCTTTTTGGAAATTCTAAAATTATGGCACACCGACTCGAAAAAATATTTCAACCAAAAAGCATCGCCGCAATCGGCGCTTCCGACAGGGAAGGCACGGTGGGCAATGCGCTGATTAAGAATTTGATACAGGGTAGTTTTACCGGCAATGTGTATCCGGTCAATTCCCGCCATGACACAATCCAGGGGTTGAAAAGTTACCAGACCATTGGCGACATACCCGAAAGAATTGACCTGGCTGTCATCGCCACACCGGCCAAAGTGGTACCGGGGCTGGTAGAAGAATGTGGACAAGCTGGCGTAGGTGGATTGGTCATCCTGTCGGCAGGGTTCGCAGAAGCCGGAGAAGCCGGACAGCGCATGTATCAGGAGATCCTTAAAACGGCCAAAAAGTACCACATGCGAGTTATTGGCCCCAACTGCCTTGGATTCATCAATCCCTCAATGGGAATCAATGCCAGCTTTGCGGCTGATATGGCCCTGCCCGGCAAAATTGCCTTCATCTCTCAAAGTGGAGCCCTTTGTACCGGTATCCTCGACTGGTCATTGGACCAAAATGTTGGCTTCAGCCACTTTGTATCCATCGGCTCTATGGTGGATGTAGGTTTTGCAGACTTGATCGACTACTTTGGTTCCGATCCACATACGTCAAGTATTTTGATCTATATGGAAAGTCTCAAGGATGTTCGCCGCTTTATGAGTGCAGCTCGCGCCTTTGCCCGCAATAAGCCGATCATTTTGCTCAAATCTGGTAAGAGTGAAGAAGGCGCCAAAGCGTCCATGTCGCATACCGGTTCGCTGGCCGGGAATGATGAGGTGTTCCGGGCAGCTTTTCGCAGAGCGGGGATTCTTCAGGTAGACACTATTGAGCAACTGTTCGACTTTGCCCAGGCGCTGGCCACTCAACCATTGCCGAAAGGCAACCGACTGGCCATCGTTACCAATGCCGGTGGCCCTGGCGTTTTGGCTACTGATTATCTCAGTAGCAACGGCGGAAAACTGGCCAGGTTATCTCGGGAGACGATGCAAAGGTTAGATGAAGTATTACCTCCTCACTGGAGTCACGGTAACCCAGTAGATGTCCTTGGAGATGCCGGTCCTGAGAAATACCAGGCCGCCATTGAGGCTTGTGCTTCCGATGAAAATGTGGATGCAACCCTTGTGATTCTCACACCGCAGGAGGTAACCGATTCCGAAGCCATTGCCAAAGCGCTGGTGAAAAGTAAGGGTAAAAAACCGGTGTTGGCCTGTTGGATGGGAGAAGGCGAAGTGAGGAGTGGCCGAGAAATACTTGAAGCAGGTAAGGTGCCCAATTACCGCTATCCGGAAAATGCCGTAGATGTGTTTTTGAAAATGTACCGTTACTCCCGAAACCTGGAGTTGTTGTACGAAACTCCACCCAATATTCCTGAGAAAATCTCTTTTGAAAGAGGCCCGGCCCGGCAACTGATTGAGGGTATCATTGCTGAAGGTCGTTATCAGCTTACCGAGCTGGAAGCCAAACAGTTGATGAACTACTATGATATTCCAACCCCTCCGGGTAAAGTCGTGCAATCAGCTGATGAGGCAGCAATCTATGCCAGCGAAATTGGTTTTCCGGTGGTGATGAAAATTGCCTCTCCGGAGATTGCCCACAAGACGGATGTAGGTGGGGTGATGCTCCATATTACAGACAAGGCAAACGCACGGGATGCCTACCAAAAAATTATGACCAATGTGGCCGAAAACTGCCCTGGTGCTGAAATTGAGGGGGTTCGCGTAGAAAAGATGATCGATAAGAAGTACGAGCTGCTGGTAGGCTCGAAGAAAGATCCCATCTTTGGTCCGGTCATCGTATTTGGAACAGGGGGGATTTTAGTGGAACTGTACAAAGATACCAGCATGGGCTTGCCGCCACTCAATATGGCACTGGCACAGCGCATTATTGAAAATACCCGGGTGTACAAATTGTTGCAGGGATATCGCGGATTACCCGGTGTCGATATTGAAGCTGTACAATTCTTGCTGGTCAAGTTTTCTTATCTATTGATGGACCTACCCGAAATTTCAGAAATTGACATCAACCCATTTGCTATCGACCAGCATGGAGGTCTGGCACTGGATGCACACATTGTTTTGGATAAAAAATATTTGCCGAGATCGCAGAAACCTTTCAGCCACCTGGTGATTTCCCCATACCCTACGCAGTACAAGAAGGAAATTACGCTGAAAAATGGCCAGAAAGTGAAGCTGCGGGCGATTAAACCCGAAGATGAACCGGTGGAAAGGGCTATGTTTGACTACGTTTCAGAGGAGTCGCTTTATTACCGCTTTTTTAGTTACTCCTTTGACGTCAGTCACGCTTCCCTCATTCGCTACACGCAAATCGATTACGATCGTGAGATGGCCATCATTGCACTGGTAGAAGAGGATGGCGAGGAGAAAATGGCTGGCGTGGTAAGAGTGATCAGTGATCCCTGGCGAGAAACGGCGGAATACGCCATTTTGGTTGCTGACCCCTGGCAGCAGAATGGACTGGGAAATGCCCTAACCGATTACATCATCGAAATATCGAGAAAAAGAGGCATTCAAAAACTGTATGCCGAAGTATTGAATATCAATAGCATCATGAGTCACATCCTGCGTAAACGTGGATTTGTGGTGACGGAACGCAACGAAGATGGCATCTATCTGGAACTGGAGTTAGAAGAAGAGGCCGTTTCGGAAGTTGGTAATCGTTAGGTAAAGCACCGGTAGGAGTTTAGACCATGTTTGGAGGTCAAACTTTGAGCTGCAAATATCATTTTTTTGATGATTCTTCGTTGCTTTTTTTGACCGTACCTCAGGGTATGCTCTGCAAAAAGACGCCTTGTTTCATCAAAAAACTGATGATTTTCGCTGTCAAATCCGACCTCTAAACATGGTCTTAGCCTAATCGGTGGTGGAATCCGAATCGGAGGTCATGTTAGCGCTATGCGTTTGGCCTTTGATTCGGATTTTTTTATTACATTATCAATCCTGAATTTCAAACTATTATACCGGTATACAGGAAATTAAGCATTAGTTTTCGGTGAAAGCAGAACAGAGCAGAATAGAATTTTAATTACATTGATTTAGCTTTGTAAATGTCGAAACCAATGATCCGGAGGAAAAAGAGATACGTCGATAGTAGGGATTTGAATGATGACACCTCTATTTTTTAATCATTAAAAGAATATTCGTGAAGACCGAAACTTTCAAACACGTCAAATATTTATGGGATGAGCAGAAGGCTGCTGAGCTGAAAGGTGATGAAGTGGCCTTGTTTCTCTACCGTTCCAACATTTTGGGTGCCGATTTAAGGATCACCAACTATGGTGGCGGAAATACCAGTTGTAAAACCATCGAAAAAGATCCGCTGACCAATGAAGAAGTGGAGGTGATGTGGGTTAAAGGTTCCGGCGGAGACATTGGAACACTTACGCGGAGCGGTATTGCGGGCTTGTACACCGAACGATTGCGTTCACTCAAGAAGGTTTATCGCGGGCTGGATTACGAAGATGAAATGGTTGCCCTTTTCAATCATTGCATCTACGACCTGGATAGTCGTGCTCCCTCTATTGATACCCCCCTGCATGGTTTGTTGCCCTTTAAGCACATCGATCACTTGCATCCCGATGCATTGATTGCCATTGCTGCTGCGGAGGATAGCGAAGCCATTACCCGTGAGATATGGGGCGATAAAATGGGCTGGGTGCCTTGGCAACGTCCGGGATTTGACCTGGGACTGCAACTTGAAAAATGCCTGGCAGAAAATCCTGGTATTCGCGGTATCGTTTTGGGCAACCACGGTTTGTTTACCTGGGGTGATACTTCCTACGAATGTTATATGAATAGTCTGGAAGTCATCGAAGAGGCTTCATTGTATATCGAAAAACACCTCGGAAAGGATCGCCCGGTATTTGGAGGTCAGGTATTGGAAAGTTTACCTGGTGATGAGCGCAAAGATCAGGCGGCGCAGATCGCACCAATTTTGCGTGGTTTGTGCTCCAGCTATGATAAAATGGTGGGCCATTTTACCGATGATGATCGTGTGCTGCAATTCATCAACAGCGCTGATTTACCACGTTTGGCTCCCATGGGCACCTCTTGTCCAGACCACTTTTTGCGGACCAAGATTATGCCCTTGGTATTGGATTTGGCTGCAGATGCCGATCTTGGCGATCCAGCAGCTATCAAAGGACAAATTGAACCCTTGTTTGAACAATACCGCAAGGACTATTCTGAATACTACAAAACCTGTAAACATCCCAACAGTCCGGCAATGCGCGACCCCAACCCGGTGGTCATCCTTTATCCGGGAGTGGGCATGTTTACCTTTTCAAAAGATAAACAAACGGCTCGTGTTGCCAGTGAATTTTATGTAAATGCCATCAATGTGATGCGTGGCGCTGAAGCCATATCGAAATATACAGCCTTGCCTCGTCAGGAAGCATTTAACATCGAATACTGGCTTTTGGAGGAAGCTAAGTTGCAACGTCGCCCCCCCGAAAAGACCCTTTCTCGTCGGGTAGCCATCATCACCGGAGCAGGTGGTGGTATTGGCAAGGCCATTGCCGATAAACTGGCAGCGGAGGGCGCCAATGTCGTGCTGACTGATATTGCTGAAGATCGCCTCAAGGAGGCCAATGCTACCTACGGTAAGGATGTTTCTGCCTATGCGGTTTGTGATGTGACTAGTGCTGATTCTATCGCTCAGGCTTTTGCTTCAGCATGTCTTGAATTTGGAGGGGTCGACATTGTGGTGCACAGCGCCGGGCTGGCTATTTCCAAGTCATTGGAAGATACCGAAGAAAAGGATTGGGACTTGCTGCAGAACGTATTGAATAAAGGACAGTACCTGATGTCAAAAACGGGAGTAGAAGTGATGCGCAAGCAAGGATTTGGTGGAGATATAGTCAATATTGCCAGTAAGAACGGTCTTGTGGCTGGACCAAACAATGTGGCCTATGGCACTGCCAAGGCAGCCCAGCAACACATGACCCGCCTGTTGGCAGCAGAGTTGGGTGGTGAGAAGATCAGAGTCAATACCGTAAATCCGGACGGCGTAATTGTAGGTAGCAAGATTTGGGAAGGTGCCTGGGCGGAAGGACGCGCCAAGGCTTACGGCATCAAGGTGGAAGACTTGCCGGCACATTATGCCAAACGCAACTTGCTCAACGAGATCATTCTGCCGGAAGATATTGCCAATGGCGTCTTTGCTGTAGTTGGTATCCTGGACAAGAGCACCGGAAACATGATCAATGTAGATGGTGGCGTGGCTAACGCCTTTGTAAGGTAGATAAAGATTTAAGTTTCATTTATAATTTTATTTGGTTAGGGCTATGGCGGCATCCTTCGGGATGTCGCCAACTTTTAAATATTCTTTTACTGAGGCGAAGCACTAAGTTTCGGTGAAAGAATGCTACAAAACGAATGGGATATGAGAATTGAGGCCAGTCAGATTGCCGATCACAATAAGCGATTGCTCGGGCAGCATCGGGAACAATATACTTTTTTACAGCATCAACTTGACAGGAGTGGAGTGGATGTTGACCAGGTGGTAAAGCAACTCATTGATTTACAGATTGCCATACCTAGCTGGGCGCTCGGTGCGGGCGGTACTCGCTTTGGTCGTTTTTCGATGGGGGGAGAACCTGGTAATCTGGAGCAAAAAATTGACGATGTAGGGTTGTTACACGCCCTGACTCGTTCGGCAGGCGCCGTATCCTTGCACATTCCCTGGGATATTCCTGAAGATGCGGAGGCGATCAAGGCACTAGCCGCCTCTCACGACATTGTCTTCGACGCCGTCAATTCCAATACTTTCCAGAACCAGCCGGGACAGAAAGAAAGTTACAAGTTTGGTTCGTTGTGTCATGTTGATGAAGCAGTTCGCGATCAGGCGATCAAGCACAATGTGGAGGTGATTGGAATTGGGGAAAAGCTTGGCTCTAAGAGCATCACTGTATGGCTGGCCGATGGCGCTTCCTTTCCTGGGCAGAACAACCTGCGTGTGGCACTTCAACATACGCTGGATAGTCTGAAAAAGATCTACGCACAGATGCCGCAAGACTGGAAGATGTACATCGAGTACAAACCTTACGAACCCAACTTTTACAGCACCGTGATTCAGGATTGGGGGACCTCCTATCTATTGGCTACCGAATGTGGAGAGCGTGCCTACACACTGGTTGATCTGGGACACCATTTGCCGAATACCAATATTGAGCAAATTGTGGCTACCCTGATGATGAAAGGTAAACTAGGGGGCTTCCATTTCAATGACAGCAAATATGGTGACGATGATCTGACCGTTGGCAGCATCAAGCCCTACCAGCTATTTTTGATCTTCAATGAGCTGGTTTACGGAATGAATAATAACACGGCCAATAACCCTTCCCTGGCCTGGATGATTGACGCAAGCCATAACCTTAAGGATCCGCTAGAAGACCTAATCCAGAGTTTGGAGGCGATCCGCATTGCCTACGCTCAGGCGCTATTGGTTGACAAGGAGGCTTTGCATTTGGCTCAGTTGCAAAATGATGTTACTCAGGCCCAGGAAATTCTGCAGCACGCTTTCCGGACGGATGTGCGCCCTCTTCTTCGGGAAGCCCGCTTGAGAAGTGATGCCGCTTTGGAACCAATACAGTTGTATCGTTTGCTGGAAGTTAGGGAAGAACTCATCCGTGAAAGGGGGAAAGTGACCGTGGCCACTGGCCTGTAAACATCCAGCAAATGAAAGTGACGGCCATCTTTGACATTGGAAAAACCAACAAAAAATTCTTCCTTTTTGACGAAAAACTACGGGAAGTACATCGCACCTACGCCCGCTTTGGAGAAGTGGAAGATGAGGATGGCTTCCTCGGTGAAGACTTGAATGCACTGCGCCAGTGGATGCTTGATACTTTTCAGGAAGTGCTGACCAATCCACAATTTGAAATAGAAGGGCTAAATTTCTCCACTTATGGAGCTTCCTTTGTGCATTTGGATGAAACCGGCCAGCCCGTGGCCCCGCTTTACAACTATTTAAAGCCATTTCCCGAAGATCTACAAAAAGAATTCTTTCAAAAATATGGTCCCGCTGAGCAGTGGTCCACACAAACGGCTTCACCAGCTATGGGAATGCTCAATTCGGGCTTACAGCTTTATTGGCTAAAGTATCGTCGACCAGAAGTTTTTGCCCGTATTCATCGTTCCCTACATTTTCCGCAGTACTGTGCCTGGTTGTTTTCCGGAGCAGCGTACAGCGACTATACCAGCCTGGGGTGCCATACCGGCATGTGGGACTACGAACAAGGGAAGTACCATCGCTGGATCATAGAGGAGGGCATTGATGAGCTTTTGCCTCCCATCAAACGGACCACCGCTTCTACCGAAGTGAATGTTGAAGGAACAACCCTTAAAGTGGGCATGGGAATTCACGATAGCTCTGCGGCGCTATTGCCATACATTCATGCCAACCGGGAACCTTTTTTGCTCATCTCCACGGGTACCTGGAGCATCACCCTGAATCCTTACAGCAAGCAACTGCTGAATGTGCAAGACCTTAATCGTGACTGCCTTAACTTTCTGCGGGTTGACGGTCAGTCAGTAAGGGCAGCGCGTTTGTTTTTGGGTAATGAGTACAAGATTTGGATGGAACGACTGGCTCAACATTTTGATGTACCTTACGAGGCCCATCGATCCGTCTCATTTGATGAAACGCTGCTTTCGCAAAATCGCTCGAAGGTCTTCCATTGGCAGAGTATCAAATGGCCCGGCATGGAGCAGGAATTACCGGAGAAAACGGATCTTTCAGTTTTCACTACCTATCGGGAAGCCTACCATCAATTGATGATTGAATTGGTGGAACTACAGCTTAGTGCTATTCACCTGGCTAAGGGAGATACTGAGGTCAGTAAGATTTATATTGACGGTGGGTTTGTAGATAATGAGCTGTTTGTCAGCCTGCTAAGGCGAGGTTTGAAGGAGTATGTGCTCATTGTGACCAAATCTCCACTGGGATCAGCATTGGGGGCTGCAATGGCAGTACAAGACCACGGACAAAAGCCACAGTTTTTGAACGAACATTTTGCAATACAATAACAGTAACCAACTAACTAACTATGCTATTTGACAAACTCACTGCCCGCCTTGAAAGTGTGCAGGAATACGAAAAAGAGCCGGTACCGGCCTCCAAACTAAAGGGGTGGCGAAGCTTCCTGGGCATGTATGCCGGTGAGCATACCGCCGGTACAGAATTTGTCATCGGGCCATTATTTGTGGCTCATGGCGTTGGTGCCGGAGCGCTGGTATTGGGATTGCTCGTAGGAAATCTCCTTGCAGTATTGAGTTGGGCGCTGCTCTGTGCCCCAATTGCAGTGAAAGAACGCATTACCCTTTATTACAAGTTGGAAAAAATATGTGGCAAAAACCTAACCATTGCCTACAACCTGGTCAATGCGCTGATGTTTTGTTTCCTCGCGGGCTCGATGATTGCGGTGTCGGCTACGGCGGTGGGCATACCATTTGATATTCCAATGGCGAAATTGACCGATTGGTTACCAAGCAGCCTGTCGTGGATTATTATCGTCCTCATTGTAGGAACGGTGACCACCTTGATCGCTACACTTGGCTACGAACAGGTCTCCCGTTTTGCCAATATTGCTGCTCCCTGGATGATTCTCGTCTTTTTGGCTGCAGCCATCGCCGTTTTACCCGAATTGGGTGTAACCAGCGTCAGTGATTTTTGGTCGGTAGCGGAGTCAAAAGTCTGGACAGGAACACCACTGGAAGGTCAATCGAAATTCACTTTCTGGCATGTCATGTTTTTTGCCTGGTTCTGCAATATGGCGATGCACATCGGTATGGCCGATCTTTCCATTTTTCGCTATGCCAAAAGCTGGAAATCCGGTTTTACTTCGGCGGCTGGCATGTTCGTTGGGCATTATTTTGCCTGGCTGGCTTCGGGAATCTTGTATGCTGTTTTTCTGCAAAAGAGTCAAAATAGCCTGGAGTTTGCGCCGGGCCCCATTGCTTACTATGCGGCGGGAATCACCGGTGCAGTGTGTGTGATCATCGCCGGGTGGACCACTGCTAATCCAACCATTTACCGGGCCGGTTTGGCCATTCAGGCCATCATTCCCAATTCCAAAACCTGGAAGGTGACCCTCATTGTGGGGCTAATTACCACCGCAGCAGCCTGTTTTCCCGCGCTGGTGATGCGTCTATTGGATTTTGTTGCCTTGTATGGATTAGTACTAATGCCCATGGGGGCGGTTATTTTTATTGACTTTTATGTGTTGCCCCGACTCGGCTTGAAGAGCAATTTTGCGCAGCACAGCGGACAAAAGGTCAATTGGGCTGCCGCCGGCACCTGGATTCTTACCCTGGCGGCTTGTTTGTTTATCAATTTCTCATTTGGAGTGGAAATCTTCTTCCTGGGATTACCAGGATGGTTCGTTGCCGTATTGCTGTATATCGGCCTGAGTTATATGGTCCAACCCTCTAAAGAGCTAAAACCTAACCTGTCATGAAAAGAGGCTTTTTCGCAGTGCCGGCCGTTGCCGGACTAATATTGACGTTGCTTCCTTCTATCTTGGTTTTTATGGGAACAATTTCCGGGGATACACACAAATTGTTGATGCTGATTGGTATGTTGCTGTGGTTTTCAACGGGACCATTGTGGATCAAAAGGCCAGATGAAACGGCCTAAGAGTATGTTTGGAGCTTGCTCCTACTGCAAATCAGTGGTTTAAGAACCTTGTGTTGTCTTTTGATATTCACTTAACCCGCTAAGCTCATCTAAAAAGACTTAGCTAGAATCTTAACTCACTGATTTTCGTGACGAATCCGCTTCAAACATGCTCTAAAAGAAGCACATTACTTAGGTTCCCTTCTGATTAAATCCTATTTTTGGGATGCTAACCAGAAGGAACCCATGGAATGTAACATTACCATCAACGAGTATTCCAAGACGCCGAAGTACAAACAGATTATCAATTCAATCATCTCCGGAGTCGAAAACGGAGAACTAAAGATGGGTAGTCAGTTGCCATCGGTGAATAGTCTGCTCATCAAGTTTGATATCTCCCGGGATACCATTGTCAAAGCTTATGAACACCTGAAAAAGATTGGATTGATTGAGTCTATTCCCGGTAAGGGTTACTACGTAAAGAGCACCAATTTCCAGCAAAGAGCAAAGATTTTTTTGTTGTTCAACAAACTGAGCGTGCACAAAAAGATCATCTACGATGCCTTTTCAAAAACACTGGGTGATCAGGCCACCATTGACTTTTTCATTTACAATAATGATTTCCGGATGTTTAAGAATTTGATTCTTGAGCATAAGGACAACAATTATACCCATTTTGTGATTATTGCCCATTTTCTGGAGGGCGGCGCTTTTGCCCATGAGTTTATTAACCAATTGCCTAAAAATAAGCTCGTCCTGATTGATAAAAAGGTGGAGGGTATCGATGGCGAATATGCCGCTGTTTACCAGGATTTTGAGGCAGATATCTATAAGGTACTGACCGAAGCCCTGGAGCTTTTGCAAAAATACCGGCAGCTCAAAATTATCTTTCCTCCCTACAGTTACCACCCCAAAGCAATTTTGTCAGGTTTTGAGAAATTCTGCACCGAGTATGCATTTGATTACAGGGTGGTAACCGACATTTCCAAAGAGCCCATAAACAAAGATGAAGTGTATATCAATCTCATGGAAGATGACCTGGTCACACTCATCAAAAGGGTCAAGCATCTGGGCTTGCAAGTGGGCAAAGAAGTGGGCATCATTTCCTATAATGAAACCCCGCTAAAGGAAATCCTCCTGGATGGCATCACCATTATTTCGACTGATTTTCAGCAATTAGGGGAAACCGCAGCCAGGTTGATCCTTGAAAACAAAAAGGATCACGTGGTCAATCCATTTCGATTGGTAGTGCGCAATTCGTTGTAAATCCGCTATTACCTTCCCATCCAGCCGCCATCCACCACCATCACGGTGCCACTCATATAATCAGAGGCAGTTGAAGCCAAAAAGACAATCGGCCCTTTGAAGTCATCAGGGTTTCCCCAGCGACCAGCCGGAATTCTTCCCAGAATAGATTCGCTTCTTACGGGATCATTGCGCAGGGCCTCTGTATTGTCGGTAGCAATATACCCGGGAGCAATGGCATTGACCTGAACGCCTTTGCCAGCCCATTCGTTGGAAAGCGCCATGGTGAGTTGTCCAATAGCTCCCTTGGATGCAGCATAACCCGGTACCGTTATGCCACCCTGGAAAGTGAGCAACGAGGCGGTGAAGATGATCTTACCACTGCCGCGCTTAATCATATCCTGGCCAATCTCCCGGCTGAGTATAAAGGGTGCATTCTGATTGACCTCAATTACTTTGTCCCAGTATTCATCGGGGTGCTCAGCGGCAGGTTTGCGCAGGATGGTTCCGGCATTATTGACCAGAATGTCGGGCACAGGGTGGCTTGACTTGATCTTTTTGATGAATTCATACAGCGACTGGCGGTTGCTAAAATCACATTGATAGGCCGTAAATTTACGACCGAGGGCAGTTACTGCTTTTTCAATAGCGGAGCCGCTCACCTCCAGGGTGGCGGATACCCCAATGATGTCTGCACCAGCCTCGGCCAGTCCATCAGCCATGGCAAATCCGATCCCTCTTTTGCAGCCCGTTACAATAGCTGTCTTACCGGAAAGGTTGAAGGCGTCTAAAATCATAATTTATCTTTTAGTGTTGTCAAAAGGTACACTGGTTGTACCTCGCGAAGGTGCCGAATTTTATAGACTTTTCCGGTATTTACAGGCTAGCAATTTCTAACTTCCTTAGTGCCTTTTTTGGAGGTGTTGCTTTAGAACCCAAAACCTGCGATTTGCAGCCTGAAGAGCTTACCCCGAATTGCCCTCGGGGACTGCCTTCAAACATGCACTAAGGTTAATCCCCAGATAAGGAATCTTCCAGCTTGTTCTTTTTTCTAGGTAGATCGGGCAATTCATTCATAAATTCTGTGGGTGAAATGCCAAACTCCTTTTTAAAGGAACGACTGAAGCTATTGGGCAGGTCGAAACCTACCTTGTACGCCACTTCGGCGATGGTGAGTTTTTTCTGTGCCAGCAATTCCTTGGCTTTTTTCATGCGGAAGGATTTGAGCAGGTCGATCGGTTTCTTTCCGGTCAGTTGTTTTACCTTCCGGATAAAGTGCATGTGGCTAAGGAAAACCATCTTGCACATCTTATCAACATTGAAGTCGGCATCAGAAAGATTCTCATTCATAATATCGACCAGCTTTTGTAAAAATTCCCGATCTGGTGAGATGACTTCTTCGACCTTTGGCGTCAGCATGAAGTCCTTGACAAAGATGTCCCGCAGTTTCTTTCTGAGCTTGAGCAGGTTTTCAATTCTTACCAGCAGCAGGTCCGGATTAAACGGCTTGGTAATGTAGTCGTCGGCACCCTTGAGGAATCCTGATAGCTTGTTTTCTTCCAATACTTTTGCGGTAAGCAAGATCACCGGAATATGGCTGGTGGCAAAATTCTTTTTGATTTTTTCACAGAATAGCATCCCATCCATCTCGGGCATCATCACATCGCTGATGATCAGGTCAACCTCTTGATTCTTGGCCACTTTCAGCCCCTCCCGACCGTTTTCTGCGGTGAGAATCTGGTATTTCTTCTTGAGGATGCTGGTCAAAAACTGAAGCATCTCCCGGTTGTCTTCCACAACCAAAATGCGGGGCTGCACGGTGGTTGGCTCGCCACCTTTCGTCAATTCATTTTCGTAGTATTGCTCGTAATTCTTCAACAATATAGATACTTCCTGCCGTGCTACCTCCAGCTGATGGTTGGAGTGATCAATTGCCGTTTTGTCCTTCACGGGAATGACGGGCAGGTAGACCATAAACTTTGTGCCTTTATTGAGTTGACTTTCCACTCGGATTTCGCCCTGCATCAGGTAAATGAGGTCCTTCACATAAGACAACCCAATTCCCGAATTATCGGTGTACATCAGGTCCGATTCTGATGTGTAGTACTTTTCGAAAATGAAGTCGATCTTCTCCTGACTAATCCCCGCTCCGGTATCTTCCACTACAATTTCGAAGTATTTATCATAGAAAGAATTTAGTCCTCTCTCTGATGCTGAAATCGTTTTTAACCCCACTGTAATGCTTCCCCCTTCGGGTGTGTGTTTAAAGGCATTGGAGAGCAAATTGACCATGACTTTTTCAACTTTGTCAGGGTCCATTGCCACAAGCGGATTTTCACTCTTATCGGTAAAATCCAGCAGTATATTTCGCTTGATAGCCAGGTTCTCAAAGAGGTCGGTCACTAGGTTAATATAGTCTGGCAGGTGAATGTCATGCTGCTTAAGCTCAAGTGAATTGTGTTCAATACGCCTCATTTCCAGCAGCTGGTTGATCAGCTTGAGCAGGCGTGATGCGTTATTTTGGATGGTGTCGTGTAGCTGGTTGCGTTCTGCTGTTGAGAGCTGATCACCTTCCTTCTGCAATTGCATCACGGGGCCGAGGATCAAGGTCAGCGGCGTCCTTAATTCGTGGGAAATATTGGTGAAAAATGCCAGTTTGGCTTTAGAAAGGTTTTCGACCTGCTCGATCATATCCTCCAATTGATCCCGCTGCTGCCGAATTTCCTGGTTGCGCTCTTCCAGGTCTTTATTATTGCCTTCCAGGATTTTGGCCTGCTCGAGGATTTGTTCCTGTTGAGCAAGGATTTCCTCATTTTGCAGTTCAATTTTCCGACCTCTTTCCTTGAGCTTGAGGTTGGCATTTTGCAGGGAGGAGTTAAGAATCTCAAGCTTCCGCTTTTTGGTTAATACCCGATATTCATAAATGCCGAAAATGATCAAAAATGTGAGGATCAGCAGTATAAACCAGGCCTGCTTCCAGATAGGTGGAAGCACCTCAAATTCAATCATCGCCGGCGTTGGATCTACGTTGAAATCGCGATCTCTGGCACGCACCTCCAGCTTATGTTTGCCGCTGGGCAGGCTGGTGAAGGTATGGTGGGTTTCTTTGGAAAATGGAGACCATTCTTCGTCATCCATGCGGTAGGAATACGTAAGCTCATTGATTGGCGTATTGGCAAAAAAGTCCTTGCCGGTCCAGGAGATCAGACTATTCCCTTCCGGGGAAATATCTTCGAGATAAAGCCCAAAATCTGTTTCCGGAGGGGTAGTACTGGGCTTGTAACGGGTAGTAAAAAAATCGCTCCATTCTTCGAGGTGTCCCATGATGGTTTGCTGGTAGGCACGGCGCTTCCAACTGCGGGGCACATGGTTAACCCAAATGGTATTTTGATCGGTGTGACATAGTGTTCCTCCCTCAAAATCCATATTCAACTTCTCCGGGAAAATATTTTGTGTCCAGGAAATACCATCGAACTTGCAGATGTCATTTTCTGTTGCCACCAGAAATTCAGAATTCGATAATGCGTCAATACTGATGATGGTATTGCCGGAAAGGCCATCGGACGTATCGTAGTTTTTCCATTCGTTGCCATCGAATATAAACATGCCATAATAGCGTGAACCTACAAGTAATAGTTCATCGGTGCTGTAAATGGTATTGACGTATTGCTGCAGCCGCTCATCGGCGACTCCTTTCCAGCTTTCCCCGTCGTAATACAAAAGCCTGCTGCCGCCGATCCAAATGCGTCCGTCCTTTGATTCGCCGATACCATATACATTGGCTTGTCCCAGGCCATTTTCCTGGAAAGGATGATGAATCCACTCTGGATTTTTGGCGAGGGGATCGGGTAATTGGAGTACACCACTATAAAATCCGTCCTTTTTTTCAGCATCAACACTTCCGCCAAACCAAAGGGTGCCATCGCTGGCTTCGAATACGGAACGATAGTCAATACCCCAGGAGAGTTTGCGGTGAATGTGCCGCTCCCAGGTGCCATCTTTGAAAAGTGCCGTGGCCGCAATCCCCTGATGTGAACCCGCGGCCCAGACTTGTCCCTGTGAGGTTTTGATGATGCGGATCGGAGCATCCATCAATCCGTCCTCTGGCCCGTAACTAATCCATCCATTAGCATGGTGATGTACTACTCGGTTATTGACCTCAAGAAACCACTGATTGTCGGGTGAATCCTCGCATTGGAAGCTCAGTCCATTATAGGTCATCCATTTATCTGTGGAGTAATCCAGTAGTAAGGCCCGGGATTTATAACCGGCAACCCAGAGCTGGTCGTTTTGGCAATTACTGAGAATAATCCGATTGGCCGGAATCGGAAAAGCAGGAGCCTTGTACAATTCCCATTTGCCCTTTTCGAAGGCGTAGATTTTGGCCATGGAACTGATCCAGATGGTTCCATTATCGGTTTGCACAATATCGGCCATGTATTCATCACCTCCAAACTTCTCATTCAAGTGGATGGCTTTCCATTTGCTCCCATCAAAAATGCTAATGCCTTTGTTGGAGGTAGAGTTTATGACCCAAATATTTCCTTGCTTGTCAAGCAATAGCTTTTGGCCTTCGCCAAATTGTACTTTCGGGGTACTTTCAATAACCTCAGCTTCAAGCATTTGCTGAGTCGGATTTTTAGTTTTTCGAAACCTCAATAATTTACCAACTTCCATTTGCGGACTGAGGGCAAACCACATTGTTCCATCCTGCACTTCCAATACATCGGAGGCATAGATGAAATCACCGGCATCATTCAGGGCAGTAGCGGGCAATTCGATCCAGTTAACCTTTGGAAAATGATTCCTTAATTTTTCGATTTTGGGTTTCGAGGTGAAAAAATCGATGGAGCCATTGGCGGTGAAATGCACAAAGCCCCTGTCTGCGCAGGCGATAATGCTGTTGTCGGAAAGTTGTTTGATTTGATAAAAAGTGAAGTTTACGTCATTGGGGACTTTAAAAAAGCTGCTCCAATCAGTGCCATTGTACTGAAATATACCCTTGGACGTGGTGCCGTATATTGAGCCATCCTCGGCAACGAGCAGCTGGTCCACCGGAGATGCGGTCAACCCGTTCTCGGCATTGTGCTGTTTCCAGTTGTAACCATCGTATTCGAGAACACCTTCATTACAGCTTACCCAAACCCTTTGATCACTGGTTTCTGTGATAAAACGAATACCTTTACCTTCCAATTCCGAAAAATGCTTCCATCGCCACGATTCGGTGAGGGGAATAGCGATTTCCGGTTGGTAAGGCTGGGAGGCTTGCAGACCAAAGGCGACGAATATCAAAACTCCTGAAACCAACAAATATTTCACACTACAGAATAATCCTTTCTCCATATTCTTCAATTACAACGCTTCTATGGCACTTGTTTTGTTGGGGTTGTATGCATGTAGAAATGAAGATAATCAAATTCGGGCAGACAACCACAATTATTCTGTATAATTAACGCACCCATTTTTCTGGTCAGATGGGTACTCCTTCTGTACCAGCTGCTTAGGACATTTGCCATAAAAAGCATCTCCGACGAAGCATTTATTTTTGACCCCCGGAAGGGTTTAAGGGGTTTTTTCTTGACAAGCGGACAATTCGAACGCAACTACCGCCTAGTTTGCCAAGGCATGTTAGAAAAGGCTACCCAATTGATGAGAATTGAATAATTCTGTCGTGGCTGAACTTCTAAATTTGATCCTGTAGATTAGCGCAAAAAATATAGTGTATGAAAAATGTCTTAAGCTTGTTACTGTTTTTCCTGGTATGCAGTTGTCAACATCAGGATGTTAATGATACCGACTCAACGGTACTCGATGATCCCTGGTCTGATGTCGAGGGCATTCTATCTGCCATCAATCCACCTACCTTCCCCGATCGAACCTTCAATATATTGGAACATGGCGCAAAGGCGGATGGAAGCTCTGATTGTTTGCCGGCCATCAAGGCGGCTATTCAGGCTTGTCATGAAGCTAATGGTGGACAGGTGTTGGTGCCACCGGGCGACTATTTTGCCAAGGGACCGATTCATCTCTTGAGCAATGTCAATCTGCACATTGCCGAGGGGGCTACCATTAAATTTAGTACGGAAGCAGCTGATTATTTGCCCATGGTTTTTACCCGTTGGGAAGGAGTGGAATGCTACAATTATTCGCCACTTATTTATGCCTTTGAACAGGAAAATATTGCCCTTACCGGAAAGGGAACCCTGGATGGTCAGGCCGATAATGAACACTGGTGGCCCTGGTGTGGTGCCGGTCATTATGGGTGGCAGGAGGGTATGCCGAGTCAGGCCGATGAGGCGAGCCGACCAACCCTCTTTGACTGGAACACCCGCGAGGTGCCGGTGGAGGAAAGACGCCTTGGAGAAGGAACCCATTTACGGCCCAATTTTGTGCAGCCCTATAGCTGTAAAAATGTATTGATTGACGGCGTCACCATCCTCAATTCGCCGATGTGGGTTCTACACCCGGTTTTGTCGGAAAATGTTACGATCCAGAACGTGAGAGTGGTCAGCCACGGTCCCAACAGCGATGGCTGCGACCCCGAAAGTTGTAAGAATGTATTGATTAAGAACTGCTACTTTGATACCGGCGATGATTGCATCGCACTGAAATCAGGCCGGAATCAGGATGGTCGTCGCATTGGTCGGCCCATCGAAAATGTGGTGATCCAGAATTGTGAGATGAAAGACGGCCACGGTGGGGTAGTAATCGGAAGTGAGGTGAGTGGCGGAGCACGCAATATCTACGCGGAAAACTGTGAGATGGATAGTCCGAATCTGGATCGCGCTTTGCGGGTGAAGACCAATAAAGTACGGGGAGGTACCATTGAAAATCTGTTTTTCCGTAACATTCGGGTTGGAGAGGTAAAAGAAGCCGTATTGCGGGTCAATATGCTGTATCCTATCTATTCTGATACCAATCAGACCTTCATTCCGGTGGTTGAAAATATTTATGTGGATAATGTAACATCTAAAAAAAGTAAATATGGTGTGCTAATTGATGGATACAGTGCCGAACATCCGGTAAAAAATGTTCATATCACGAATTGCCAGTTTAATGGGGTGGCCGAGGGTAATTCTATCAGATCTGGAGCGGGTTTGCATTTTGAAAATTATCTGCTCAATGGAGAATTGGTAAAAAACGAGACGGAATAATGAAGATTAAAAACGGTATCTGGGGAGTTTTGCTGTTGCTGGCAACAATTATTTGTCTATCCGGCTTTTCCGGCCCCGCTGAGCACGAACTAACCATTTTCCTGATTGGTGATTCCACTATGGCAAACAAGCCCGGTACTCCGGATGAAAACCCCGAGAGAGGTTGGGGACAATTGCTGCATACCTATTTCAACGATCAGGTGGTTATCGAAAATCATGCGGTCAACGGACGGAGTTCTAAAAGCTTTCGCAGTGAAGGTCGCTGGGATAAGGTTTTGCAGGCGTTGCATCCGGGAGACCATGTCTTTATTCAGTTTGGTCATAATGATCAAAAAGATAAAGACCCTAGCCGCTATACAAACCCCTGGAGTACTTACCGCCGTAATCTGGAGCGCTATGTAGAGGAAACACGGGCCAAAGGTGCGGTTCCGGTATTGTTGTCATCCATTGTCCGACGCAAGTTTAATGAACACGGCACACTGATCGATACGCATGGCGCTTATCCATTTGTGGCCAGGGCAGTATCGGAAAAAATGCAGGTGCCTTTCATCGATATGCAGTTGTTTACCGAAGATTATGTCAATGAAATAGGGATGGAACAATCAAAAGAAATATATTTATGGGTAAAACCCGGCGCGTACGAAAAACTTCCGGATGGCAAAGAGGATGACACACACTTGTCTTTGCTTGGCGCAACTGAATACGCGGGAATGGTGGCAACGGAAATCAAAAGGCAGGCATTGCCACTGGCCAGATTTTTGAAAGATTAAATTTTACACCCATAATCATCAAACAACATGCATTTAACGGATACGGACATTAAACCATTTCTGGACGATAACTTCCTGTTGGAAAATCGAACGGCAGAAATTCTATATCACGAATATGCCAGTCGGCAACCGATCATTGATTATCACAATCATCTTCCCCCAGATGAGATTGCCGGCGATAAGCAATTCGCAAACATCACGGCCGTGTGGCTCAATGGAGACCATTACAAGTGGCGGGCCATGCGGACCCTTGGTGTTCCCGAAAAATTTATCACAGGTGATGGCTCGGATGCGGAGAAGTTCCAAAAATGGGCGGAAACCGTTCCCTACACCATGCGCAATCCTTTGTTTCACTGGACACATCTGGAACTGAAACGGTATTTCGGCATTGACGAAATGCTCACCGGGGAAAGCGGGCAACAGATTTATCAGGAGTGTACAGAACTATTACAAACAAAAACCTACAGCACACGCAATCTTTTGCGCAAAATGAATGTGGAGGTGGTATGCTCTACCGATGACCCTATCGACAACCTGCAATACCACCAGCAGGTGAAAAAGGAGGGCATGGACATCAAAATGTTACCGGCTTTCCGTCCGGATAAAGCCATCCTGATTGAAGGTGCTGCTTTCGCAGAATACTTGCAAAGACTCGGGGCCGCCGCTGATATGGAGATCAACAGCCTGACCGCATTGCTGGACGCCCTCAAGAAGCGCATGGATTATTTCCATGAAAATGGGTGCAAACTTTCCGATCATGGCCTGGAGCAGGTGTATGCCGAAGACTTTACGGAAAATGAAGTAAATGCGATCTTGAAGAAGCGCCTTGCCGGTGAAACCATCACCCCGTTGGAGGCCAAAAAATTCATGTCGGCAATGCTGTATTATTTGGGCTGCATGTACGCTGAAAAAGGCTGGGTGCAGCAATTTCACCTGGGGGCTTTGCGCAACAATAGCTCGCGCATGTTAAAGCAACTGGGGCCAGATACCGGTTTCGACAGCATCGGCGATTTTCCTCAGGCGCAGGCTTTGGCCAAATTCCTAAACCGCCTCGATACGGAGGACAAACTGGCCAAGACCATTCTGTACAACCTCAATCCCGCCGATAATGAGATCATGGCAACCATGATTGGCAACTTCAACGATGGTTCAATCCGCGGAAAGATGCAGTTTGGCTCAGCCTGGTGGTTTTTGGACCAAAAAGACGGCATGAAAAAACAGATTAATGCCCTGTCAAATATGGGCCTGCTGAGCTGTTTTATTGGCATGTTGACAGATAGCCGTAGCTTCCTTTCCTTCCCGCGTCATGAGTACTTCCGTCGGTTGCTCTGTAACCTGATCGGCACAGATGTACACCGTGGAGAACTACCCAATGACACAAAATGGCTGGGTGGGCTTGTGGAAGATATCTGCTACCGGAATGCCAAGGGGTATTTTGGGTTTTAGTGGATGTTTGGACTGCGAATAGAAAAATACTGCGTAGGAATTTGTAGGTTTAGTCGTTTAGACATACTTACCATTGCTGTGTAGACTGATAATTTAGGTTTACGTAAGTAAATATTGATTAAGCAATTTTTTTAAACGGAGAGGTTATTTATATTCTCTCATTGAAATCTAATTGTAGAAGATGAAAAAGATCGTCACCTTCGGTGAAATCATGTTGAGACTAACGCCTCCGGGCTACCAACGCTTTTCTCAAGCCAGTGAGTTTGATGTTGTTTACGGTGGTGGAGAAAGTAACGTGGCTGTATCATTGGCCAATTATGGGTTACCGGTAGAATTTGTGACCCGGTTACCGGAAAATGAAATTGGCGAATGTGCCTTGATGGAGATGCGCAAACGCAATGTAGGCACCAGCCACGTCCTGTGGGGAGGTGAACGCCTGGGGATTTATTTCCTGGAAATGGGTGCTGTTAGCCGTGGCAGTAAGGTGGTTTACGACCGTGCCCATAGCGGCATGGCATCCATCAAAGCTGGCATGGTGGATTGGGAAGAGGTATTTAAGGACGCGCAGTGGTTTCACTGGACGGGCATCACTCCTGCCATTTCTCAAGGCGCGGCTGATGCTACGCTTGAAGCGATCCAGGCGGCCAACAAAATGGGCGTAACCGTGTCTACCGACCTAAACTACCGCAAAAACCTCTGGAAATATGGCAAAGCTCCCGGTGAGATCATGCCTGCACTGGTAGAAGGGTGTGATGTTATTCTGGGCAACGAAGAAGATGCAGAAAAACACTTCGGCCTGCACCCGGAAAATGTGGATATTACCCAGGGCGATTCAATGGACGGTCAGGCTTATCTTTCCGTGTTGAAGCAATTGATGGAACGCTTTCCACGTGCAAAAAAGGTGATTACGACCCTCCGTGGAAGTATCAGCGCTTCACACAATACCTGGTCGGGAGTACTGTATGATGGCAAAACCCTCTACGAGGCACCAACCTACCAGATCACCGATATCGTGGACCGCGTAGGTGGTGGAGACAGCTTTATGGGCGGTCTGATCTACGGATTGCTCACCTGGCCCAATGACGACCAAAAGGCGTTGAATTTTGCGGTTGCCGCATCCTGTCTGAAACACACCATTTATGGTGATGCCAATCTGGTGACGGTGAAGGAAGTAGAAACGCTGATGGGCGGTGATGCCAGTGGTCGGGTTTCCCGATAAAAATTGGAGGATTAAATTAACGCTGAGGAGTGTTAGTGAGGAGGATTTTATGTTTTAAACCACAGTTTTCTGACGTTGAATACTCATCACTTACACTCCATTATCAATAAAAAAAATGGCTAGATTTACAAGAATACAGGTCGTGCAAAAAATGGCCGACCAGGGGATGGTTCCTTTATTTTACCACGCTGACGTGGAGCTGGGCAAAAAAGTACTAAAGGCCTGTTACAAGGGTGGTGCTCACCTTTTGGAATTTACCAATCGTGGTGATTTTGCTCATGAAGTATTTGCGGAATTGAACAAGTACTGCGCAGAAGAATTGCCCGAAATGATCCTGGGTGTTGGTTCGGTTACCGATGCCGGCACTGCGGCCCTTTACATGCAAATGGGCGCCAATTTTGTGGTTACTCCGGTATTTCGGGAGGATATTGCCCTGGCCTGCAACCGCAGAAAGGTATTGTGGTCGCCTGGATGTGGATCGCTGACCGAAATCTGCCGTGCTGAAGAACTAGGGTGTGAGGTGGTTAAACTCTTTCCGGGAGGAACCTATGGACCCGATTTTGTGAAAAACATCAAAGGCCCACAGCCCTGGACCAGTATCATGCCCACCGGTGGGGTGTCACCTACCGAAGAGAACCTCAAAGGCTGGTTTGATGCCGGAGTGATTTGTGTGGGAATGGGATCACAGATGGTCTCTTCAGATATTCTAAAAAGTGGCGATTTTGCTGCCCTCGAGAATAGAGTGAGGACTACCCTGAACCTCATTCAAAAATTAAAAAAATAAGCCTTCTTTGACAAGTGTGGTCAAGCTAAAAGGTAAGCTTTGAAAACCCTTAGGCAGCGTAGATTGACGTTTTTGCTTGACGCTACATCACGCTATTTGTCAAAGAACGAAAATAAAGATGACTATGAGGTACGGACTGGTTTTAATTGGCTTTTTGATGTTGTTTTGCACCGCTTGCACCGATCTTGGGGATACCAAAACACTGAAGCTGGCTCACGGCCTGGATGTGACCCACCCGGTACACAAAGGCATGGAGTTTATGGCACAGCGGGTATCCGAAAAGTCTGGAGGGAAATTCGAGATCGAGTTGTATCCCAGCCAGCAACTGGGGACCGAACGGCAGTGTCTGGAATTACTTCAGATCGGAAGTCTGGGCATGACCAAAGTATCGGCGGCGGTAATGGAGAATTTTGCACCCAATATTCAGGTGTTGAGTTTGCCTTATATCTTTCGCGATCGGGAACACATCTATGAAGTGCTGGACGGTGAAGTAGGTAGGGAATTATTGCTACAAAGTCAGAAATACTGGTTGCGTGGCCTGACCTATTTTGATGCGGGACAGCGTTCATTTTATGCCAAAGAACCTATCCGTACCCCCGAAGACTTGCAGGACAAGAAGATACGCGTACAGGAGAGTGTTACGGCCATGAACCTGGTGCGGTCCTTCGGCGGAGCACCTACACCCATTTCCTGGGGTGAGCTTTACACGGCCTTGCAGCAGGGCGTTGTTGATGGTGCCGAAAACAACCCGCCGAGTTTTTACACCTCCCGTCACTACGAGGTATGTAAGTATTACACCCTCAACGAACACACTGCGGTACCCGACATTTTGGTAATCGGAACCGTTGCCTGGGACGGCTTAACGGATCAAGAACAAGGTTGGCTTCAGGAAGCAGCCGATGAAGCAAAAGAATACGAACGAAAACTGTGGCAAGAAGCCGAGCAGGAGGCGCTTGACGAGGTAAAGGCCGCCGGCGTAGAGGTCATCATTCCCGACAAGACCAAGTTTGCCGAAAAGACAAAATCACTATTTGAAGCCTATCGCGATCAGCCTCAAAAATACGATTTGATTCAAAGAATTCAGGCCGTACAATAAAACGCAAATTATGAAGAATACTATTGACAAATACGTAGGATATGTGCTGGTCATTTTAATGATGTTGATGACCCTGGATGTGTTGTGGGGCGTATTTACACGCTATGCCCTGGGCAGTCAGGCGGACTGGAGTGAAGAATTGGCGCGGTTTCTCCTCATTTGGATTGGCATTCTGGGCGCAGCCTATGCGTCCGGACAGCGCATGCACCTTTCAATCGACCTGCTGATGCCAAAATTGAAAGCGGAGGGAAAACGGCGACTCTTTGTATTTATCAATCTGATAATCCTGGTTTTTGCCCTGACAATCATGGTGATCGGAGGTTTTCGATTGATGTACATTACTCAGGTGCTGGGACAGCTCTCGGCGGCTCTTCGCATTCCGATCTACCTGGTTTATGCCGTATTGCCCATCAGTGGCTTATTGGTAATTTATTACAAGATTTATGATCTAAGGCATTTGGATATCATTACAGAATCGTGAGATCGTCACGCTAAAACGTTTGTGAAAAATGGAAGTATTTATACTCGTTCTTACTTTTTTGATCCTTATTGCCGTTGGTGTACCCATTGCCTGGAGTATTGGCATTAGTAGTATTTGCACCATGCTGGTAAGCATTCCGATGATTCCGGCGTTCACCACGGTGGCTCAGCGTATGGCAACCGGACTGGATAGCTTTTCATTGCTGGCTATTCCCTTCTTTGTACTGGCCGGTCAGATCATGAATCGAGGGGGTATCGCCCGACGATTGGTGGCTTTTGCCAAATCGCTGGTGGGGGCCCTGCCCGGAGGGTTGGCACACGTCAACATCGTAGCTGCCATGCTTTTTGGTGCCATTGCCGGTTCGGCAGTAGCGGCAGTGTCGGCCCTGGGAAGTATGCTAGGCAAGGAGATGGAAAAAGAGGGGTATTCCAAAGAGTTTTCTGCTGCCGTTAATGTGACTGCCGGTACGACTGGATTGGTGATTCCTCCTAGTAATATTTTGATCGTTTATTCTCTCGCTAGTGGCGGGGTCTCTATTGCCGCTTTGTTTTTAGCGGGCTATTTGCCGGGTATTCTCACCGGATTGATGCTGATGACCACTGCGGCCATCTGGTCAAAATACCGCAAATTTCCCTCCGGCGAACGGGCTAAATTGAGCCATATTATCAAGAGCTTTATTGATGCTTTTCCCAGTTTGCTCCTTTTGATCGTTGTGATTGGGGGTATTGTAGTCGGCATTTTTACCGCCACGGAGGCCTCTGCAGTAGCCGTCTTATATTGCCTCATTCTGACGGCCGTATACAAAGAGGTAGGGTGGAAGGACTTACCCAATATTTTTCTGGGATCAGTGGGTACTACCGCCATTGTGATGCTGCTGATCGGCACCTCGATGAGTATGTCCTGGATTATGGCCTACGAGAATATTCCCCAATCGATTACTGAGGTGATGCTCTCCATTAGCGACAACAAGTATGTCATCTTATTTATCATCAATTTGTTGTTGTTATTTGTAGGCATTTTTATGGACATGACGCCGGCTGTATTGATCTTTACCCCCATCTTTTTACCGGTGGTGACCAATTTGGGCATGGACCCTACGCATTTTGGCATCGTCATGGTCATGAATCTTTGTATCGGACTTTGTACACCTCCGGTGGGCTCCGTGCTTTTTGTGGGCGTTGGCGTAGCAGGAACGACGATTCAAAAAGTCATTCGTCCTTTGCTGCCACTATTTGTGGCCATGTTGATCTCCCTGATTATTGTGACTTATGTTCCGGCACTAAGCCTTTGGCTGCCGAACTTATTTGGATTTTAGTAAATAACCACCTTCGTTGACAAATTTCCCCGATGTGAAATCGGGACAAGCTGTGGTCAACCTACAAGGGCAAGCAAAAGCGACTGGCAGAAGCGTTGATTGGCCTTTTTGATTGACTTTGAATCACGAAACTTGTCAAAGAACTATAAAGCATGACATCAAATAATATTCTAAAAGTTCATCCTTCCGATAATATTATCGCTGCACTGCAGGACCTTGAAAAGGGGCAGGAAGTGATTTTTGAAGGCAAGACTTACCATTTACCCGAAGCAATATCCGCCAAGCATAAATTTGCCGAGCGAGACTTTGCCGTTGGCGAAACCATCGTAATGTACGGCGTGACGGTTGGAAAAACGGTTTTGCCGATTCCTGCGGGAGGACGTATCACCACCGAGAACGTCAAACATAGCTCCAGCGACTATCAGGTGGGCAAGCGACAAACTGATTGGCAACCGCCCGATATTTCGAGGTTTGTAGACCGCACCTTCCTGGGCTATCACCGCGGTGATGGCAAGGTGGGCACCCGTAACTATTGGTTGGTGATCCCACTGGTGTTTTGTGAAAACAGAAACATCAAGGTGATCAAGGAGGCCATGTTGGAGCAACTAGGCTACGCATCCGAACGCGATTATTCGGTCAATATCGACACGCTGATTAGCCAGTACCGCTCTGGTGCCGGTGCCGATACCTTGCTGCAAACCGACATTATCAAAGATAGTACCGCTATTCAGCACAATCGCCTGTTTCCCAATGTCGACGGGCTTAAGTTTTTGACCCACGAAGGAGGTTGTGGCGGCATTCGCCAAGACTCTGAAACCTTGTGTCGCCTACTGGCGGGGTACATTACTCACCCCAATGTGGCCGGCGCTACTATCCTCAGTCTGGGATGTCAAAATGCACAATTCCGACTGCTGGAGGAGGCGCTTGATGAGTTTGACCCCAACTTTGACAAACCGCTCTTTGTGCTGGAACAACAGAAGAGCAATTCGGAGCGTGAATTCATTGCCGAAGCGGTCAAGAAGACTTTTGTGGGCCTGATTGAAGCCGATAAATTCAAGCGGGAGCCAGCTCCTTTAAAACACCTGACTTTGGGATTGGAGTGTGGTGGTTCGGATGGTTTTTCCGGTATTTCTGCTAATCCAGCACTGGGCTATGCCTCCGATTTGCTGGTGGCATTAAACGGCAAAACGATCTTATCGGAATTTCCGGAATTGAATGGGGTAGAACAGGAGCTGATCAATCGCTGCACCACTGATGAAAAAGCGAAAAAATTTGCCACCATTATGGACACCTACTCCCAACGCGCCGTTGAGGTAGGGTCTGGATTTGATATGAACCCTTCCCCGGGAAACATCAAGGATGGCTTGATCACTGATGCTATGAAATCAGCGGGTGCCGCCAAGAAAGGAGGAACCTCTCCGGTGGTGGATGTGCTGGATTATACGGAGCAAGTATCCCAGCCGGGTCTCAACCTGTTGTGTACACCTGGTAATGATGTGGAAAGCACCACCGGTCTGGCTGGCTCCGGGGCCAATGTCATCGTCTTTACTACTGGCCTGGGTACGCCAACTGGAAACCCGATTTCGCCAACGATCAAGATGTCCTCCAACTCGGTTTTGAGCAACCGGATGCCCGATATCATTGACATCAATGCGGGGACCATCATCTCCGGTGAAGATACCATTGAAAGTAAAGGTGAAGAACTGCTTGAATTAATCATTCAGGTCGCCAATGGTGAACAACTGACCAAGGCGGAGCGGCTTGGACAAAACGACTTTATTCCCTGGAAAAGGGGCGTCTCATTATAAGATATCCATGAATCAACTCAATAGAAATACAGCAAAGGCCCCGGCAGCATACCCGGAGCGGATTCTGCAATTTGGTGGCGGCAATTTCCTGCGCGGCTTTGTCGACTGGATTTTGGACGAATACAACGAAAAGACCGGAAACCAGCTAGGCGTATTGGTAGTCAAACCCACCGAGCGAGGTGATTACCAGTCCTGGCGTGATCAGGATGGTTTGTATCACGTTTTGACGAAAGGCATTCGCGACGGTGAATTGGTAGATGAGAGTCGGCTTGTCAATTGTGTCACTCGCATCATCCATCCTTATCGGAATTGGGAGGCCTATTTGGCTTCAGCCGAAAACCCCGATTTGCGGTATATCATTTCCAATACGACCGAAAGTGGCATCCGCGTTTCCGATAAGGATCAAAAATCAGATTCCCCACCACACGAATTTCCCGCCAAGCTAACCTTGTGGTTATATCATCGGTACCAATATTTTCAGGGTGCAGCGGATAAAGGATGTATCTTAATTCCAACAGAATTGCTCAATGATAACGGCGACTTGTTGAAGGAGTGTATTTTACAAAATACTAACAACTGGCAGCTAGAGCCGGCTTTCGCCGAATGGATCAAGACCGCCAATGTATTTTGTAATACCCTTGTAGACCGAATCGTTCCTGGGGTAGGAGAGGGGGATTTGCAGAAAGCATGGCAGGCTATTGGTTTTCGGGATGACATGATCACTCAGGGGGAGCCCTACCATTTGTGGGCGATTGAGGCTCCCTCCTCGGTAAGAACGGAACTTCCGCTGGATAATATTGGCTTAAATATCGTATATACGGATGATTTGGCACCATTTCGTACCATCAAGGTGCGCATCCTCAATGGTGCACATACTTCGATGGTACCGGTTGGCTATCTGTACGGCCTGGAAACGGTACGCGAGACGGTGGAGCACGAAGTGATGGGCGACTTTGTACGACAGGTGATTTTTGATGAAATCATTCCCACCCTGGATATCGACGATACAATACTGCAAAAATTTGCAAATGATGTCTTGGACCGGTTTAAGAACCCTTTCATCCGGCATCAGTTAATTAGCATTGCCCTGAATTCTGTTTCAAAGTTCAAAACACGGGTTCTACCTTCACTTTTGGAATACGTGAAGCGCAAACAAACGATACCCGCTGGCATGACACTCTCATTGGCCTGTACGATCCGTTTCTACAAAGGAGAAATCGACGGGAAAGCAATACCCATCAAGGATGAACCCTGGGCTGTGGATTTTCTTCAGGATTGTTGGAAGGGTTGTAATGGCTCCAGAGCGGATTTAGAAGCACTGGTTCGTCGTGTATTAACATGGGAAAAGGCCTGGGAAACCGACTTGACGTCAATACCCGGACTAAAGGATAAGTTGGTAGACTATTTGGTGGATATAGAAACTAAGGGTGTTCCTGAAACCGTAAAAACCTGTTTATCATGAATAGAATAACCCTCCTTTTACTTTTCTTGCTGGTCGGCTGCATGCACATTTTTGCTCAATCGACCATTGTGGAAATGCCGCTTTATGAGGGGCAGGTACCCAACTCTAGAACGGTAGCTGACACCGAGGTAGTGAATGAGCGGGACAATGGGGGCCGATTTGTCAATGATACCGCAGTTCCCGTTTTGACGGCTTATTTTCCCAAGCACCCTAATGGAAAAGCGGTGATCGTTTGTCCGGGTGGAGGTTACCGGGGCACCGCCATTGACAAAGAAGGCTTTTTGGTGGCCGAATCACTCAATGCAGATAGCATCACGGCCTTTGTGTTGAAATACCGCATCCCCAACGATAAAACCAATGTAGAAAAATCATTGGCTCCATTACAGGATGCCCAACAGGCCATTCGTCATGTGCGTAGTCATGCATCGGAATATAAGGTGAATCCTGATAAAATAGGCATCATGGGGTTTTCCGCCGGTGGACACCTGGCCGCGTATACCTCCAACCGTTTTCAGCGCATGGCCGACCCCAATGAGCAGGATACTACCTCTGTTCGCCCCGATTTTTCGATCCTGATTTATCCAGTGATCAGCTTTGCCGACGATCTGACCCACTGGGGCTCGCGAAACAATCTGATTGGTGAAAATCCGACGGAAGCGGAAGTGTTACTCTTTTCTGCTGATCAGCAGGTGACCGTGGATACACCACCCGCCTTCCTGGTACACGCAGCCGATGACAAGGCGGTTCCTGTGGGCAATAGTCTGGCCTATTATCAGGCTTGTATCGAACATAGTGTTCCGGTAGAAATGCACTTGTACCCCAAGGGTGGACACGGCTTTGGCATGTACAATACGACCACTGAGGATGTGTGGATGGAGCGCTTGAAAAATTGGCTAAAGCGCCTCTGAAAAATAGAAAGAAAAGGGGCTGATCTAAAAAATCAGCCCCGGTACGAATCAATAGTCCAATAACTAACTATTTCTGGTTATTTATTTTCAATTTTATTTTCTAATCAAACTGCCCAGGGCTGTGCATGTTTGGTAGGGAAGTGTTAAGATTGAAAATTCTGGAAAACTTTAACAACTATCATTTTTTAATGGAGAGGATATTGGCTCCAAACTATGCAGTGCAGGGCGTATTTCTGCGGTAGGCTGAAATTATTTACTAATAAGTGTTCCCAGTAAATATTTACATCTGCTGGGAACACCTGGTGTCAAAAAAAATTACTTAATCGAAAGCACCACCACCGAAAATGGAGGTACTTCTATTTCCAATTGGCTTCCTGTACGTTTAAACTGCTTAAAGGTACTTGGCTTAATCTTTCCCGGCTCATCAAAAGTATTGTGGTCACCTATCTTGGCGGAGGTCAGTATTTGCCCTTCAATATTGTCATAAGGCATCCCGCGCATTTCCACTTTCACGGTGTTGGATTTCTTAGAGTCGATGTTGACCAAAGAAATGTGAACTACTCCGTCATCATTGCGTGATGCTGAGGCCGAAATCGCGGGTAATTTTTGGTCACCAAAGCTATATTCCGAAGAAGCGATATTGACCGGTAGCATCAAAGCATCGTAATGCACGGTGTACATCTTCATCACATGATAAGTAGGGGTGAGCAACATCTTTTCCTCATCGGTAAGGATGACGGCTTGCAGAACATTGATGGTTTGCGCCAAATTGGCCATTTTCACGCGATCACAATGATTGTTAAAAATATTGAGGGTAGTTCCGGCAATCATGGCATCACGCATGGTGTTTTGCTGGTATAGAAATCCGGGATTGGTGCCGGGTTCTACATTGTACCAGCCGCCCCATTCGTCAACCACCAGGGCCACTTTCTTTTCCGGGTCGTACTTGTCCATGATGGTGGTGTGCTTTTGCACCAATTCCTCCATGCGCAGTGCCCGCTCCATAATGGTGAAATACTGTTCTTCGCTGAATCCCGTGGCGGGACCCTTATTGCTCCAGTCAATGACAGAGTAGTGGTGGAGGGCAACACCATCGAGGAAGCGGTGGGGAATATCGCGCATCAACACTTCTGTCCAGTGGTAGTCGCTGGAACTGGCCCCCGATGCAATGCGCTGCAAGCCACCGCTATTGGTCCAGTCAGCCATAAAGGTGGCGTATTGTTTGTAAATATTGGCGTAGTATTCGGCGGTCATGTGGCCACCACATCCCCACATTTCGTTACCCACACCCCAGTATTTTACATTCCAGGGTTTTTCTCTGCCATTTTCTCGCCTCAAATCGGCCATGGGGCTTTTACCATCGTGGTTGGTGTATTGAATCCAGTCGGCTACTTCCTGCACGGTTCCACTACCTACATTGGCCGAAAGGTATGGCTCGGTATCGAGCAATTCGCACATGTCAAGAAAGTCATGGGTGCCAAAGCTATTATCCTCAGTCACGCCTCCCCACCAGGTATTCACAATCGTGGGGCGCTCCTTTTTAGGACCAATACCGTCCTTCCAGTGATAGGTGTCGGCAAAACAACCTCCAGGCCAGCGCAGATTGGGAATTTTTAAATCTTTCAGCGCCTTAACTACGTCATTGCGGATACCCTTTTGATTGGGAACCTTGGTGTTGTCTTCACCAACGTAAAAGCCGCCATAAATACAACGCCCCAAATGCTCAGAAAAGTGACCGTAAATGTGCCGACTGATGGTGTCTTTGCCCAGGTCGGCATTGATGACAATTCGGTTTTGGGCAACTACTTGACCCAGAAATAGTAAAAGGAAAAGTGAAGTCAGTAGGTTCTTCATGTTATAGGCAATTTTTATTGATGTTCTGTTTTGACTTGAAAAAACGGCGATGGTATATGCTCCTTTTTGGCAATTGTGGCCATTTTTTCTACAATTTCCGGGTGGGCTTTCGCCAAATTTTGCTGCTCACCTGGATCGGCCTCAAGATCATATATTTCCCATTCCGTCTCCGGAGCTAGTTTCACCCCCTTCCACTTACCTTGGCGAATAGCTTGTTGAAATCCGAGTTCGTAAAATTCCCAGTAAAAATACCGCTGAGCATCCGCCTTCAACTGTGAATCTAAGCCCAGCAGTGATAAAACACTGATGCCATCGATATTCTTTGGGGACTCTGCTCCAGCCAGTTCACTGAGCGTCGGCAACAAATCGGCAAAGTACCACGGTTCATCGCTAACAATAGCGCTCTTAATCCGGTCAGGATACCTTACAATCATCGGCGTTCGTATACCACCCTCGTACATATCGCGCTTGCGGCCCCTGAGTATCCCGGAACTATCAAACCGGCCTTCCCAAAACTGTGCGGCCCCATTATCGGAACAGAAAAAGACCATGGTGTTTTTATCAATCCCCAAATCTTTTATTTGCTTCATGATCCTGCCCACATCCTGATCCAGGCGGCTGACCATGGCAGCGTAGATTTGCTCATCAGCTTGCCAGTGGACACTGTCGGCGTAGATACCAAGGTCAGGTACTTCATAATCATCGTGAGGGCTAGTATACGGCAAATAAAGGAAAAAACTAGTATCCTGATAACGGTTTACGAAATCGATTGCTTCTTTTGTGAATAAGTCGTGAACATAAGTCTCTTCCTGGCCCTCATGATTTCCGGGCAGATCCACCCGAACGGTGTCCCGCCAAATGTACTCTGGATAATAATGGTGGGCCCTCCTTTGGTTTAGAAAACCATAAAAGAAGTCGAAACCCTGCCGATTGGGTTCACCTGAAGTATTGGGTTCCCCCAACCCCCATTTACCGATCATTCCCGTGACATAGCCTGCTGACTTTAGTACGGTGGCTACGGTGGTGTCGGTGGCCTGTAGGGGAATCCGACCTTCGGCACCACCCAAGCCAACCACACCCCCGATGCCCATATTGCCACGCACGGTGGTATGTCCGGTATGTTGTCCAGTCATCAATACTGATCGGGAAGGAGCGCAAACTGTTGAACCCGTATAGCATTGTGTAAAACGAATGCCTTCCTTTGCCAGTTGGTCGATATTGGGAGTCTGGATAAGCGTTTGTCCATAACAACCCAGGTCGCCGTAGCCCAGATCATCGGCCATGATGAAGATGATATTGGGTTTTCCTTGCTCCGCTAACTTGGAATCTGTGACGGAGGAATGTTGGCTACAGCCAAACAGATTACCTGCCAATATCAGCAACAAAAGTTTTCTTAACGCCATCCTTCCTGCTTTTCCAGTTCTGCCAGATCGAGTTTGGTATTGGCAATATTCAGTGATTCCTCAAATAGTGCATTCAGATCACCGAGATCAATATTGGCGCCTTTTCGAATGAAAATAGGCATCTTGTGTAGTGGAACGTCTACTTCGATGTATTGTCCTCCCTGGACCACATTATTTTTATCCCAGACATCTACCCAGTCTTCGTCTTCCGGAAGATACATCCGGTGTTTATCCACACCTGATTGCCAGATGGCAGAAACCAGAATGTCCGGTCCAAAGAGGTAGGTTTGCCAGTCATTCCATGCTTCCTCTTGATCCGGATAAGTCAGAAAGAGCGGCCGTGCCATGGGTGTGCCGGTCTCGTGAGCTTCCTGCGCCAGCCTTTGAACGTATGGCACCAGCTTCATCCGCACTTTGGAGTACAACCGCCAGATAGCAATTAATTCGGGATCGTAATGGGGCTCATCCGGGTTGTTCCAGAAGCCACGATTGTTGGTAGGGCCTACCTCCATGATGGGAGAAAAGCAGCCAAAAGCCAGCCATCGCTTGCAGGTTTCCTGTGAGAAGTCGCCCCAATATCCGCCAATATCTGATCCCCAAACCGGGTAACCCATCACGGCACATCGTTGCAGGCCAATAATGGCAGAACGCAAGCCTTCGGGTTTGCCATTGGTATCACCGGCCCACATGCTGCCGTATTTGGCGCTGCCCGTGTACTGAGCCCTTGGGAACAGGACAAAGTCATCCCCTAGCACATCCTGTACAGCTTCATATGCGGCCTTGACGTATTGATGCGGATAGTCGTTGAAATTTTCGCGATAAGTCGTTCCAGCGTGCGTTTTTAGGTGAAGGGAGTCCATTAACTTTTCCCCATCCGCCCGGTCGAGTTTATAGCCCTTTATGCCCATTCTGGCTAATTTTCCTGGCCCATTTTTACCCCACCATTCGGCGGCTTCCGCATTGGTGAAATCCATTAAGACCTGGCGGGAATCTTTCCAGCGGTGACTCCTTAAGTCATAGCCTTTTTCTTCGGCATAGTCGGCCATTTCGCCCATCACAAAGGGGCCAATCCACATCATCAGTTCGATGTCTTTTTCGTTCAGCCAGGCGATCATTTTCTCCGGTTGCGGCAGGCGAATGGTGTCAAAATTGTAGTCGTCAAAACCACGTACTCCTGGACCCCACGGGCGGTCAATCCAGTGGGCGGTACAGGGAATATCATAGGCCTTCATCATCAAAACGTCTTCCACAATATCGCTGTTGAATGGCGCTTTTACTTCAGTACTGTCGTAGTATTTGTCATTGTTGAAATGCTCATCTCGCCAACGCCAGGGTCCAAACACCCACTGCGGAGGTACAAAGGACGGCCCGGTTTCCAGAGCGTGTTGCTGCACGATTTGCATCGGCGACTTGCCCCGATACCAGCGCATCGACAAGTGCGGGCCCTCAAAGCTGATTTTAACTTTATCAGCAGTTGCTTTTGCAAAATCAAAAACGCCTGGCCAGGTACCATGTACAAACAATCCGTAATTACTGGAAGAGATATAGAAGGGGGCATAGGCCGAAACCGTTGGCTTGAGGTGCATTTCTACCCGTTCGCCCCTCAGGTTCATGCCCGTCTGAATGCCGTCTTTCCACGATTCGTCTTGTTTGCCATCCACTACCCGTTCGAAAACTCCGGTGAAGTATTCTTCATTTGCAGCGTTTACATTAAACAGCCACTGATCGGGTGTTGTGTTTCCTTCCAATTGAAAGGCCAGGTCCAGATCTTCATCGGATGGAGTAGCCGTCACTATCGCTTTTCCAGTATCCCCCAAATTCCAGGAGAGCGTGGTTTTTCCGGCAGCATCAGTTTGTTCGTCTGGTTTTCCCTTAAGCCAGGTGGTATTCCCATTGGCGGAGTAGCCTATACTGCCCTCTATTGAAGATACAGCCTGGATGACAATCGGATTTCCAGATGGATTTTCAATGGAAAGGATCGGGAATTCCGCTTCGTCCACCGTAACGGTCACTGTTTTTATCCCTTCCTCCTGACAAGCCATAAAACAGCCGATACTAATCATCATGAAGGCAGCCAGTTTTATCGTTTTGTTGAGCATAGTCTTGTTTTTTAGGTTTTTTTATTTCAGTTTATACACTTCACTTCCAGCCAGGAGAAAAGCGCCCAGTCCATAATCTTCAAAGTCCGGCACCCTGTCATAAGTAACGGGTTGACCATCTTTGGGCTCTTTCCCGGTGCTTTGTACATAACCCAAAAAGCCGTTCTCATGTACTGCCTCATTGACCATGGCATTCCAGCCTTTTATCAAAACCGGCTTGAATTTTTTTGCCTTGAGCAAACCATGATTAACGCCCCAGGCCATGCCGTAGACAAACATGGCCGTACCCGAGGTCTCCTTACCACCAAAATGGGTGGGATCATGGAGGCTGACGTTCCAAAAACCATCTTCTCGCTGTACCTTGGCAATCGCCTTGAGCATCTTTTTTAAATCTTTTTCATATTCCTTACGATGGGGCTCATTCTCGGGAATGATTTCCAATACCCTGGACAGTGCCATAACCACCCAACCATTTCCGCGTGACCAGTAACAGTCCTCACCATTTGGCTCGGTATAGGGTGGATCAAAGTCGGCGTCGCGCCACCAAAGCTTGTCTTTGGGATTGTACAAACCATTATCACCGTGCTGTGTTTTGGTGAAGTGGTACATCTCGTACATGCGCTCAAAATAGGCCTCATCATTATAAATGACCCCAAGTTTGGCAAATACGGGCATGGCCATTTGAATAGCGTCGATCCAGTCCCAGTCATCAATTTTTGCGGTATTCATCATGCTATCGATGGAGGCCTTGATGTGCTTGATGCGTTCCGGCTGTTTGTCAATGAGGTAAAGGTCGATGTAGGTTTGCCCGGCACATTGATTGTCTGCATTGCGGGTATAAGTGTCACCATCGCGCAAATCCCATTTGTGAAATTCGCCCCATTTTACGGCGTAATCATAATATTCGGTTTGTGGATCAAGATCATACAAGGCCATTAGCCCTTCGTAATAGACGGCCCGCGTCCAAATGTTACTGGCCCGGGATTTATTGGTGACAATCCGCTTGCCCACATCTGGCCATTTATCCATAAAGTAGGCATTGGTCAACTTCATCTTTTCGAGCACACCGGCTTGGTCTGGAGTAGTTTGTGCCTGGGTTTTCGCTGTTACAATCCCTACCAATAAACAGGCAAGCATTAGGCTTAGAATGATGGGTCTATTCTTCATAATTTACTATGATTTTTAAGGCATTTTTACAAATCCCTCAGCCCGGATTTTCCATTTGCCATCTTTGGGAAATCCTGGAAATGGTTGTTCAGGACCGTTATCCCATCCGGCTGCCATCATGGCAATGGCTGTCAACAGTCCACCATTCCCAGGCAGGTAAAGCCGCAGGCGTTTATCCTGATAGTTATGACCGTTGACCAGATAGGTGTTTTTGGGTACATCCAACAATAAGGCATCGATTGCTTTGTCTGGCTTTCCAAGGCGAGCCGCGGTCATGGCCAGCATCGGATAGTCCCATCCCCAGGTAGAAGGCCAATCCCATTTCTTAAAGATTTCTTCAAAGGTATTGTCCATGATCTGGGGTTCAATCATTTTAGTATTTGGCAACATGCCATAAGCCCCGGTCACCACAGGATGATCTTCCCTCAGGCTGTCTACGGTATAGGCTGTAAAGGCACCGGCACACGGCAGGTAGAGCTCTTCCGCAATAGGCAGGGGCGCAAGATTGTCAATCACATGCTGCCAGTTTTTATTGGGCGCTAATCCCAGGCGGATTCTCCACTGTTGCGCCACATCGAGGGCATAGTACCAGTAGGCCAATTCAAAAGGCGGATCATTGGTCTCGGTGGCGTGAAAGATTTCCTGAGCAGGAATTAGGGGCTGACATAGGTGGTATTTTCCATCGTCTTTGTTGTAATGAGCAAAGGAAGTCATGAAGTCAGCCGTTTCAAAGACCACTTTCTTAAATTGTTCTAGTGTAGCTTTATCGCGTCGTTGTCGGTAAAACAATTCGGCAAAATAAATGGGATGTGGCTGCTGCCAGGCCAGGAATTCTCCTACGCTAGAAGGACTAATTTTGCCTTCCGGACCGGTCATCTTCTGCCAGCGGACTCCATCAAAACCTTGCCATTGAGCCGTGTTTCTTGCCTCGTGCATCACCTGCTGGTACCAATCCATGCTTTTCTCCAATAAATTGATGCGGTTCCACAGCGCAAAATGTACCCCGTGCCACCAATGCATCTCCAGGTGAAATTTGCCGTACCAGCTATTGCAGGTTAGCCCCGTTTCCTGTGGCGGATAATCTCCGGCGCACTGAATTTTGGTCAGGTACTGAGACAGTACAATGCGGCGTTCCAACTCCTCTGCACGCGGGTCGGTAGAGCCCGTAAAATCAATGGCTGCTCCTGACTCCCAGAAGTGCCTCCAAACTTTCTGACTATTTTTGGCGACAGCTGCATATTCACTTTCCGGAATGATCAACTCTTCCTCGCTAAACGAAACAACCGCATCTAAATGACTGGCGTTTTTATCTGGTACCAACTCAAAATGGTGGGGCTCCACCTGCGTAAAACGTGCATTATCTTTCCATTGAACATTGACATAGTAGTTCGTTTCATCCAGGGTCCGCTTGAGGCTGGAAAGTTGTTTTGTGCTTTGCAAAACTCTCGTTTGGTGCTTTTCGGGATGATCCCAGTCATAACCCGGGCAAACGTGGCAGTCATTTCCGTAAGGGAAGCGAAAATTCACCTTCAACCTTCCCTGTTTGATCAGGTCCGACTCAATGTGAAAGGCTATATCATCCCGTTCCTGGTGCACCGCCAGTTCAACGCGCACCGGTACTCCTTCAACTTCATAAGTTGTGGTGATCTGGCCGGTCCACAAATCAAGCTCCTGCCGGATGTTTTTTAAGTCATCGACTGCACTTACAGAACCATCTTTTTTGATCAGGCTTAAGCCAATGAGCCCCAAATGCAGCCGATGGGGGTTGGTACGAAGCCAGTGCATGGCTGCCGCCGGACGGCCTTTTTTATGTTGTACGGCCACAGGAAAACGGTGGTCATTACAGGTCTCAAATTCCTCCGCCACATCAGCAATTTGGTACTTCCCGTCATTGGGAAAGCTATGCCATCCCCACTGTGATTGGGTGCCTAAAGGAATGCCATTTTGGTAGTATTCCGGGAAGGACTGCAAACCGCTGGCATCGACCGTAAAGGCAAAATCGCCATTGCCTACAGAAAGGGAGCCCAGGGTGTCAGCATCCGTCAGGATTACATTATGATGGGAGACCAACTGCTTTCGATCAATCTCTTTATTGGTAGAATCTTGACCAGTGGCCAGCAAAGCACTCAGGAAAAGAAAAATGGTAAGTATTCGGGTTTTAAAATTCATTCCAAAAATTTATGGGTTTGGTTAATTTGGCAGTAACAATGAGGCACTCATCAGGCCGATCACCACGTCATTCATCAATGTTTTTAGTTGTAAACTTTTCAAGGATTTTTGGGGATCGAGTGGCAAGTCCAGTACCGTAGCTGCTCCACCATCGATACCCGTTGTCGAAAACCCTTTGATGTTGATATAATCCTTAAATGAACGGGTAATGAGCCCGGTTTTTAAATGAACCCTTGGCGGAACTGGGGTGTCGCTGTAAAAAGCATAGCCGTCTAAATAATAATCCTGCTCAATGGGCCACCAGGTATCCGGATTGTGTAAGGGCAGGGTAGTGGTTGTTCCATCTTCATAGATGACTTCAACCAAGCCATTATCCATGCGGCTTTGCATCGGATTGGTGGAGCCCGCCATGAGTAGGTATAAGTGTTCGGCCCGTCCTTCCAGTGGGATTTCGGCCTGGCTGGGGTAGTTATCCCACTGCGAGGTAAATATGATGTTAGGTCGGTCCTTTTTTCCTGGCGTGTGAAACGGGATATTTTGGGGCAGTTTAAATTGCTGATCTTCACCAGCGAGTTGTCGTAAACCGGTATCGTCAATATTCACTTCCACCCAGGGGTAGCACCAATTTCCGATGCCCTGTGTGGGGAGTTGCACTGTTGGCGCATCCGGGCGTGGAGAAAGGTATTTCTGTTTGAAAATCTGGTCTACGGATTCGTTAAAATAGGAAGATAGATCCACTGTTTCCCATTTGGCGGAAGCCGGATTTTGGATATTCCAGTTGGTGATGGTGGCTTCCGCTATTTCTGTCTCATTCCAACTGAACGCCACCACATTGCTGCCGCTCACCGATTTGGGAGACGTCACTTCAAGGGGCATCGATGTGTTGGGGGGTACGGTCAGCTTACGCAAAAAATGGCCGTTTAAGGATAACTTTCCATTGATGGCTTCTTCGGTATGATTTTGTAGAGCGAAGGACAATGCCACTGCTTCTTGCTCTACCGCTACGGTGATGTCCACTGGGTTCTTGATTTCAAAAGTATACGGTTCCCACCAGGTAAAGTCTCCTTGTTTGACTTGAACAAATAAAGTTTTGATTCCTGTAGCAGAGTGTGGCCTGGCTACTATATTTTTTCCAATGACCTCATGCTGTTCCAAAACTTCCTGTGGGTCGAGTACTCTTCTTATTTCGGTCTCATTAAAGATTCGCAGCAGTTCTCCTTTTACTATTGTATCGGTTTTTGAAATGTGTTGGATTGGGGCGCCTTCCCAAAATATCTCTATCTCAAATTGTGAAGCCGAGTCAATTTTTACTTCTAGAATGGGCTGGCCGATGGCACTTTCCACAATACGCCAGTCGCTAGCTTTTCCGTTAACCGTTATTTGTTTTACGCGGTCCTTATTGGCTGGAACTTGTAGTCTCAGGGCTAGTCTGCGGTTGAATTGAGGTATCAACTTGTATAACTCTTTGTCTCCATTTCGTTCAAACTGAAAATCGATATCGGGCGTCTGCAGACTTGCCGAAGGCCACAGCTGAGGGAAACCTGGCCGAATCAGTAATTCGCCATTCAATAAATCTGGCTGGATGCCGAATAAGCCCTCTATCAAGGAACGGGCCGTCATGCCAATCGGATCAGCAAAATCGCGGTAGAGCTCCCCCCGGATGGCATCGTAAAATGACAATTGCTGAATTGATCCGGGACTGGCCCCCAAATACATGCTTTCCAGCAAAGCACTTTTCCAAAGATGATAGGCCTCCTCTTTTCGGTTGCCTTGCCAGTAAGCCAGGGCTGTATGCATGACTTCAGCCAATGCTACGTTGTTGACCGACCAGGTATAGGGCAGCCAGTTGGTGGTGGACAGGGTATAATAGTTTTGATCGGGTAGACCATTGGCTTTGATAGGAATATGTGGAATTTGCCGGTCAATGTATTGTAACATCTGGTACGTCTGAAAGGCATCAGGAACCTCGGAGTCAATGGTGTGATAGATGGTCCATAGCCCCGGTGAAGTATGTAATGATTGTAGGCCAAGTAGGTCCTTAAATTCAGCAAAATAGCCCTTTTTTGGAAGCCAAAGTTTGCGGTTAAGTGCCTCCCTGATGCGTTCGGCTTCCCGTTGGTATGGAACAGGGTCTTTGCCAATCAAATTAGCCAATTTTGCTGCTTTAGTATTGGCATAATAATGGTAAGCCGATGCATGAGTGACACCTCCACCACTGTATTGTACCGCGTCACTGGCCCAGAAGCTGCAATAGCTATCGTACAGGGCATCTCCATCGGTATCAAAACAGCGTTTTTCCCAGGCCAGATGGCGCTCAATGACCGGCCACATTTCTCGTACAAAGTCCAGGTCACCGGTCCAGTTAAGATGTCGCAAAACCTGATCAATGAATACCTGATTCATGTCGTAGTGATGCGCTCTGAGACGATCTCCATTCGGGTAGCGACTGATATAACCCTCCGTGAAGATAGCGGTGCCAATGCTTTCCTCCTGCCGTGCAAAATTGCGGGAGGTATCAGGTGTAACCGGTCCCGATGGAGGCTCCGTAAGCTGTGATTTGGCGTAAGCCCGAAAGTGCGTTCTGGCCCGATCATGCCAGCCCAGATCATCGGCCACATAGGCGCCACGCCAACCGTTGAGTGGTTGCCTCCAGGCAATGGCACCGTGCAGGTACCCCGGATTTTCCCAAATAGCATCGGCGGCAATGCTCAAAACGCCTCCCAGCGTATTGATGAAGGGGTCGGGCGTTTTGATGCTGATTCTGGAGGCTATTGCCTGTCGTTGTTGATCCGCTTTCTGGAATAAGTCAGCAAGGTTGGTGGTAATGGCTGTACTATCGGAATCTGGATTGTAAATAAACCAGTATTGCCAGCCTTTTTCCGCTTCCATTTTTCCAGCTACGGCTGGAGTAGTGCTCAGATCAGAGGCGATGCAATGCAAAGGCGATCCCTGTTGAGCAGCATCTACTTTTTTGAGGGTAGAAACGGTTGGCACAATGCCTTTCAGTTCTTTGTGCTCCGGGTAATTGCGATCCTTGGAAGGATAGGAGAGGGTAAATTGCTGATTGTCAATATTGAAATTGTTGCCCTGGCAATTCTCCGCAGTCAAATAAAACACCGATTCCGGATCGGCACCGATGTCTCCTTCCCGGTTGAAACGCTGGTCTGAGGCCCCACCAAAAAGCCAAAAGAGTACTGCCTGCTCCACATTTTCAATGCGGGTACGAAAGATGATGCCTTCCAGATCGTGGGTGGCCAGTACTTCAATGATCAGTTTTCCCGCTCCAAGGAGTGAATCCTTGACTTCATAAGTCATTTTACCAGGGAGATATCTGGCCGTAATCTGTTCTGCATTGATCAGCCATTTGCTGGATTTTTGATGGATCAACCCAAGGCGAATGGTTCCACCTAATCGGGGCATATAGAGGGCAAACTCGGGTAAATCGCCCGTCTCTACTCGAAAGCCGGTATTGGCTCCATACAAGGCCCGGTTGAATCGTCGCTCCCCATTTTCGATGACAATCGCTTCCCCTTCCGGATGATACCGCAAGGAACGCTCAATACCGTGCCACCAATCATCGACTACCTGTGAATGACCAGAATGATACGTTAAAAAACAAAATAGAATAAGCCAAAATCGATTCATTAATGCACGCTTTTTAGAGGCGTCAGTGTCACTGGCCCCAGCAGACCAGAGGGAAGTGGCGTCCAGTTGGAAGCATCAAATAAGCCTCCTTTTCCTCTGTTTTTTGCTCTCCTCGCGGGGAAGTTCACATTATAAAATTTCTTCCAAAAAACCCCTCTTTTATCCATGTCGGCAATGCGATTGGCCATTAAATTGCTGACTTCAATTTCCAAAGTATTGTCGGCCTTCAGCTGGCTATTATTGATTGGAATTTGAAATGTCGGACCAATCAAAGTGCCGACCAACTCACCATTTAATAGGACTTTTGCACTTTCGTGAACTTCGCCCAGGTCAAGAAGCCAGCGATCTGCTTCTTCTGCTGGTTTAGAGAATTGTAGCGTGTAACGCGCCGTACCCGAGAATGATGCGAGATCGGTATTCCACTGTGTCCAGTCGTTCAATTGCGGCTTTGTTTCTGTAACTGGTAATTTCGGCCCACCGTCAATGAATTCAACCTTCCAGGATCCTTCCAGTGCCATGGGGGAACCGCCAGGTTCAGTATAAAGCCACGGACTTCCTCCGGCTTGAGTCGTCCTCACATCCACAATCAAGGAACCACCGTTGGGGATTTGCAGGTAGATTTCTGTATTCCCGTCTGTAGCGTTCCTTGTTTTTGCCTGGCCGATTTGTCCGGTCATCGGGTCTAAAATCGTCATATTTGAGGCCTCCACATGAAGTGAAATCCATCCGTCGACCGGTTTGCCCGACCAGTTATTAATGAAATAGAATTTTCCCGCTTCGTGACTCCGGCGGTTATAGGATAATCCGTGGCTGACTAGTGTTTCTTGTTTAATGTTGGCTTCCGCCAATAAAAGAGCGATCTCATCACCCACTAAAATTTTTCCTTCTCCAATTGCGGCCTCCTGGATCGCATCCGACTTTTGGATGAATGGAAGCTGGCCGATTAAATCGTCAAATTGCTGCTGGCGTTTGGTAAGGTTCCCCAATCCGGGGGCCTTTCCCGGTAAAGCTTTATGTACTAAAATGGTCGCTCCATTCTTGGCCAGATTCACCAAGTTTTCCAGGGTGGCCACTGGTAGGAATTCCGTTTCGGGAAGTAGGATGGTTTGGTAACTGACCTCCCCCGATTGGAGCTTTCCCGCATTGGCTTCCAAAGCCAAAATTTGTCGATCAGAAATGTAGTCGAAAGCGAAACCTTGCTCTTGTAGGAATTTGGCATTGGCTTCAAAAGCGGTGCCTTCCAAAGCTGGACCATGTCCGTCAAAATGTTGAAGCAATTCGCGACCAGGAGTGGCAAAGCGGTCATAGGCCGAAAAATAAAGCAAGATGTCATTATCCGGTTTTCCGGTTTGTAAGACAGATTGGGTTCGCGTGATGTATTCATTTAAAGTGGGAAAGTCCCGCCACAAGGAATTTCGTGAATTGGCATGGATGGCTGCGTAAAAGAGCCTTCCGGGCCATGCTTCTTCTACCGGTGAATAACAGGTGCCGTGGTAAAAAACGTGATTGACTCCTCCCGTAAAATAGCGGTCGATATTTTCTTTAACATCGGCCAGATTGGATAAAAAATGTTCGTTCAGCCAGGTAGCCGATTCTGAGGAAATCAGTTTTTTTCCACTTACATGACCGGCCGAAGTAGCAAATTTGATGCGTAAAATCTCCGTTCCTTCGGTTTCAGGAATTTCAGAAGCGGCATAAAGATCCAGGATGTTGGCCGGTGAGCCGTGAGCCTGGTTGCGGATGATGGCCCCCTGCTTGCGGGCCCAGTTGCTCCATTCCTGGGTGAAGGTCTCTAGTATTAAATCGGAAATGGTTTCCCGATAGTCAGAGAGCACCCTGCGATTATTTTCTTCGGAATCTTCGCCAAAGAGAGCGGGCCAGTGCTGACGTAAGTCGTAGCCTCTTTTGGCCTCAAAGGCTTCCAGTACTTTTGGGGTCCAGTTGGCCTGACCTCGGGCATCGTCAACTTCATAGCTGTCGTTAAAAAATGCTCGTAACGCACCAATATCTCTACCGGTAAAAGCGCTGTCGAATCTGACCAGATAGTGATTGATTGCTTCTGCCGAAAAGTGGTCAATGACGTTGCCTTCCCCTCCGGGAGCGGCGCGTTCTACCATCTTGCCGTGCCAACCCTCAAAGATGGCATAGAGAGTCCAGTTACCGGAAGGAGCCGTCCATTCCAGTTTCCCATCATCATCCACCTTTTCCGTAAGGTCAGCCACCTCCCCTTGATCACTGTATGCCATCAGAGATTGCAATGGCATTGCTTTGGCAAATCGAACCTGATCGATAGCCAGTGCCTGCAGGTTTTCATTGTCAGCGATGGGATCAACTAAATCTTCCGGCTGCAACTGTTTTCTTTGCGGAATGAGTTCCGGGTCGCTCAGGGAGCCGGTAGGATTTTCACCCTTTTCTTTATAGATGCCATACAATTGGTAGACCATATTGGTTACCGCCCGTACAAATGATTCCTGGGTGAGTTGTACCGGCGTTGTGAGCTTTTCTCCTTCTTTTAAAGTATAGGTTTCGTATTTCATGTATTTACAGGCATCAGCTGCATCAACCCACGGCCCTCCAAAAGGCCATCCGGTGCCGGTGGCCATATCAACGCCTAGACCCAGCCGTTGGGCCTCCTCAAGGGTATGCAGTAGTAGATCCACCCAGTCGGAGGATAGGTAATTGACAAATTGCTCTTCGTCACCGATGACGCCGTAGATAGGCGTAATTTCCACTCCACCAACCCCGGCTTGTTGCAAAGCTTCCAACTCGGCAGTGATCCCAAGTTTAGTCACGCTACTCCCTTGCCACCACCAACGGGTCCAGGGTTTACTTTCCTGTTGGGCAGCTGGCCATTCGATGTGTTGGGAAACAGGTTGCTGACAGGCAACCAGCCCGAGCAGCAATAAAAGAAAGAATAGTATAAACGTTGGCTTCATCATTTATTTACTTTGCTTAATTTCTACAGCATAAATCTGACTTTCTCCTTCAAAATTGGCTCGGAAAATGATCCACTTACCATCGGGAGAAAAATGAACGTTGGGTTCCAGTTTTCGGTAATGGTGGTGTTGCATGTTCACCAGTTTTTGGGAAGTCAATTGATTCTTTTGTGGCTCGAACAAGTAAATCCACGTGCCATTCGGTGCCTTAGCCACTTGTGTGGAATCGCCGCCGTCACCGCAAAACAATTTCTGGTCTGGCGAAACATTGAAGTGGATCGACCACTCATTTCGATCCATCTGATACCTGATTTGTTTGCCGGATTTGGGACGATAGCCAGCCAGGTAAAAAGTTTCTCCTCGGGGAATTTGCAGGTCGTACCAAATGGTCTTGCCGTCCCAGCTCCAAAATTCGTGACCGGCAATTTCCCGATGCACGGTACGTTCGTGAATTTTCCTGACTTCCTTGGTTTTGATGTTGATATTCCAAATTCGGTCCACTTTATGCCAGGGGCCTTCATGGCAAAACATTAAAATATCGGGATCGGTGGTGGAAAACTGGATGTGTCCCAGCCAGGTATTTTCGGTGTGAATTTTATCAATTGTTCCAGCTTCAAGATCAATGGCAAAGAGAGTATGCGGAATTTCAGCCTCAAAAATGCGGTCGAAGTACTCTCCTTTGGTGGGATGTTTTTCGTAGATCTCGCGTTTTTCCGGTCCTGCCCAGGTACCCGCCAATTTGCTTTCGTCCGCATTTAGTGTAGTGATGCTGGCTTTGAAGTCATCGGGAAACACAAAGACCAGGCGAGTTTGCCTGGTGTCCACGTGGGTAGCAAAGACAGTGTCCTTAATTTGATAAATGACCTCCCGGTGTTTTTTAGCCAATATTTCTCCAGATTTTTGTTCAGGGTGGTTTGTCAGCTGTTCTATTTTACCGGTGCTCAAATCAACGGTAAAAAGTTGGCTGCCCTCTTCTGTTGATCCATAAAACACCATCAGGTCACTCTTTCCATCTGCTGATTTGAGGAAGGGTTCATTGTGGAAGTAGAAGCTACGGCTGCTGCCTTCCCGATCGGTGAGTTTTTTTAGCTTATGCCCAGTATCCTGGTCAATCCACTCTTTTGGCATGGCTTGCCCACCAGTTTCCATTACCGGGATTTGCGCCAGAAGAGAAAGGTTGTGGCAAAAGAGGATGAATAAGGGTATTCCAGTTTTGAAGAGGGTCATAGTTTTGATTTACAATGGTTAGTGAAGGTGCTTATCTTTTTCCTGCCGTTGGTCCTGGTCAGACCACTAATCCATATGAAAGACTTCCTTTAGCGGGCTCACCACCGGTGAGTGATCCGGATTGGTTTCCATGATGTCGGCCATGTAAGCCCACCATTTTTGGACAATCGGATGATTGGGGATAGCACTCTCTTTGAAATCATCTTGCAGCTTTTGCACTGCAAATAGCGTCAGGGTTTCTTCATCGAGGAAGATGGAGTAATCCTGGATGCCGGCATCAGTTAATAAAGCCGACAGCTCTGGCCAGATTTTATCGTGCCGACGTTTGTACTCTTCGGCAAATCCGGCCTTCAACTTCATTTTAAAGGCATTTCGATACATCGTCTCCTTTAAAAGGTTCTTTGACAAATTTAGTGCCTCAGAGTCAATCGATAAGACCGATCAACGCTTTTTGAAGGCGCTTATGATCGACCTTATAGCTTGACCACATCTTGTCCCGATTTTACATCGGGAAAGTTTTGTCAAAGAAGTTAATAAAATAACCCGGAGGACAAGTAATCAGGGTTACTTCCCCCGGGTTAATCTCACTAGTTTCTACTAACTTTCTACTTTTCCAGGTCTATTATAAATATCCAGGATTCTGCTTGTATAGTCCTTCTTTAATATCCATCTGATCCTGTGGAATCGGGTAGATAATGAAGTCATTGGTTACGGTTTGCATCTTATCAGTGGTATCTTCATTATCGATAAATGTATTCATTACATCAACTACTAATCCGGTTCTAACCAGATCATCCCAACGCAGGTTTTCGCCGGCAAATTCTCTTCTGCGCTCATCAATCAAGGTTGGCAGGTCAACACCTGAAAGGGTTCCCAAACCAGCACGAGTACGTATGGCATTTACAATATCATCAACATCACTTTGTGACCCATTGGCTCCTTGCAGGATGCACTCTGCCTTGAGCATCAACACATCGGCATAGCGTAAAACGGGATAGTTGATAGACCAGTCGAAGCGGTCACCACCGGCTTTTTCTACATTGGTAAACTTGTCGTAAAACTGCGCATCAATTTGGTCGCCGTTTTCAGCCACGTATCCCAATTGAAAGGTTGACTCCACCCGAAGGTCTCCTTCTTCATAAGAGTTCAGCAGATCTTCAGAGATTCGTTTTGAACCGTCACCCGGATTACCGCCTGGGAAAGGGAGGTTTACACGTGCCCATCCTTCATCGTAGTATTCAGTGGGATAGTAAGCGCCTGCTCCTACACCACCGGTAATGAATTGTAAATCCCATACGATTTCTGCATTGCCTTCATTATCGTAGTCAAAAATGTCGGCATAACTATCCAGAAGGTCAAAACGGGTCGTATTGATAATGTCATTGAGCAGTGACAAAGCCTGGTCATATTCATTGGTACCCAGGCAGGGACCATCAGGATGCAATTGCGGACCGGAACGAGTCATGTACACCCGAGCCAAAATGCCCTTGGCGGCAATAGAAGTAGCCCGTCCCTGATCAGCTCCACTGAAGGATTCCGGCAAATTAGCAATGGCAAACTGCAAATCAGAAATAATCAGGTCATAGACTTCAGAAACGGAACTGCGGCTAATGGCCAATGCTTCAGTTGGTGTAACAAAGGACTCAAAAATGGGCACTTTGCCAAACCACTTTACCAGGTCGAAGTAATAATAGGCTCTCAGAAATCGAGCTTCTGCTTCAAAGCGTGTTGCCAGTGAAGGATCACCAACTACATCACCGCGGGCTTCCAACTGGTCCAACACGGTATTGGCACGCATAATGCCGTTGAAAGTTACATTCCAAACGTTGCGAATGCTACCCAGTGTAGCGATAGTGTTCAGGAAATTGTTGATGGCGTTCCAGTCTCTTACCCCGGACTGACCAGGGGTATAGATATTGTCAGAGCGGGACTCATCCATCACCACATACATACTGGGGTAGTCTACATTGTTTTGTACACCAAATGATGCATAAACGCCATTGACTGCCTGTTCAAAATCGTCCGCATTATTATAAAAACCGTTACTGCCCGCATCCGAGATCGGGGCTAGATTGAGGTCATCTTCACAGGCCCCAAACACGAGCAGTAATAAGATTAAAGGGAATATCTTTTTCATTATAATGAGTATTTAAGGGTGATTAGAAAGTGAGGTTAATACCAAAAAGCACGGATTTAGCCAGTGGGAAGGCTCCGTAGTCGTCCCCACTGTTATTCACTGCTTCCGGGTTAAATCCGCCAGTGTACTTGTCGCCACCAAAGTAGTTCTCAGCGGTAACATAGATTCTGGCTCCGCTAATTACCTTGGTTTTTATGGCATTACCCAGGTTGTATCCCAGTGTAATATTTCTCACTCTCCAATAGTCATTTGGATACAGCCAATCGGTATTTTTGATCCGGCCAAAGCTAGAAGTTGCTTTTCCTCTCTCTCCAGCGCCGGGATCATCTGGGGAACGCCAGCGATCGCGGTGGAAGCCTAAGGCGTTATCGACAAAGCCCATACCGGTGCGGTCCATTGCGCGACCAAATGTGGAGTAGATCTTGCCGCCCCACTGGCCTTGAATCAGAAAGCTCAGATCAAATCCTTTGTAGCTGAAGGAGTTGGTAATACCCCAGATGTAATCGGGATTGGGATGGCCGGAAAGAATGCGGTCATCTGGAGAAATTACACCATCCAGGTTAGCGTCGAAGTATTTAGGGTCACCTACAGTTTGGTTGCCATATAGGGCTGCACCACCATCAATATCCGCCTGGCTCAGGATGCCAATTTGCTGTACTACATAAATGCTGTACATCGGTTGGCCTACCTGTAGAATATTGTGAGGAATGTCGAATGCTCCACCAAGAATTGGCGTATTCTCAGGCCCCAGTTGCACCACCTCATTTGAGTTGTGGCTGAAGTTCACATTTGTATTCCAGGTCAGTTTACCGGTTAGGTTTCGGGTGGTCAGCTCTACTTCCCAGCCTTTGTTTAATACCTCACCAATATTGGTCAGTGCGCTGGAGAAACCGATGGCGGTAGGAACAGGAATATTCAAAAGTAGGTCTGTATTTCTCTTGGTGTAGTAGTCAAAAGAGGCAAAAATTCGGTTGTCAAGTAATCCAATATCCAATCCAATGTCGATGGTTTCAGACTCTTCCCATCCCAGGTTAGGGTTGGCGAAGTTACCCGGCACCTGTCCTGGAGCCAAAGAACCACCGAAGGAGTAATTGTCAAATGCCAGGATAGACACATGTGAATAATCACCGATGCCGTTGTTACCAGAGATACCCCAGCTACCTCTTAGTTTCAGGCTGCTGATGAAGTCTACATTCTGCATGAAAGCTTCCTCAGAAACTCTCCATCCTGCGGAGATTGATGGGAAAACACCCCACTTGGTCTCAGGACCGAACCGGGAAGAACCATCGCGGCGCAGAGATGCTGCCAACAGGTACTTGTTATCGAGGTTGTACTGTACCCGTCCGAAAAAGGATACCAGGGTGTTTTTGCTCTCACGAGTCAGGGTTCCACCTGCGTTGATATTGGCGGCGTTGAGGGTAGTGATCACCTCAGAGTTAAAGCCACCGGAAACGCGGATATCCCAATTATCAAATTTTGATGTGTTGTAAGAAGTACCCACCACAGCAGAGAGGTTGTGAATTCCACCGAAGGTGCGGTTAAGAGATAACGTGTTTTCGTTGACGAAAGTCTGCCTGCGGTATCCGCTGAAACTACCACCTGCGGTACGGTTACGGGTAACCCATGCCGGGGTGTAGCTCTTGTTGTTCATATCAGCATTATCCAGGTTGAAAGAGGTACGGAAATTTAAGCCCTCGATCAATTTATATTCAGCGTATACAGTACCCAGTGTTCGGAAAATCTTGCGGTCTCCGATGCTGTTCTCAATGACGCGTACTGGACTCGATCTGGAGTTGCCCCAGGTATAAGGAGCATAGTCGCCAGTGTTCACATCCAGTCCTACGCTGTCCTCTGATACCGGTACCATACCTACCGCTATGTGCATTTGCTGGTCCTTGCCTTCAACACCAGGGTCACTGGCGATGGAGTAGGAAGGAGAAATGTTGAGACCAAGGGTTAATCGATCACTAGCGGTAACTTCAACATTGGCACGCGCCGAATACTGTTTGTATCCAACGCCAATGGCGATTCCTTCTGAATCAATATAATCACCAGACACGTAGTATTTTACATATTCGTTACCGCCGGAAGCCGACAGACTGTAATTTTGCAGGGCTCCTCTTCTAAATACTTCGTCCTGCCAATCGATATAAGTTAATCCGGGGTGGCCGGGCATTGCCCAGCGATCATCTTTGATCAGGCTTCGGTTGAAAGAACCCAGAATAGCCAATCGTTCTGCGGAAGTCTGACTGCGGGTCCGGCCTTCTCCTGATGCTACCCAGGCGTCATCAATCATTTCTGAGGCACGCTCCACCCATTCTTCAGCATTGAGAATATCCAGCTTTTTAGCCGTTTCATTCCAGCCATAGCTGGCATTAAAACTAATTTTAGCCTTACCGGTTTTACCTGATTTGGTCGTAATCAGTACGACGCCGTTGGAAGCCCGTGATCCGTAAATCGCGGCAGCGGCAGCATCTTTCAATACTTCAATAGAGGCAATGTCATTAGGGTTGATGTTATCCAGAGGGTTACCTGTTCCGAATCCTCCACTTGAACTTTGCTCAGAAACTTCGAGAGGAAATCCATCGATGACATACAGAGGCTGGTTGTTGGCGTTGATCGATCCCGTTCCCCGTATCTGGATGCTAAATCCGGCTCCCGGTAAACCACTGGTCTGCTGGACACGAACACCAGCCAATTGGCCAACCAACGCCTGATCGACCCGTGCAATTGGACGCTCTTCCAGTTTTTCGGCCTCAAATCGGGCAATGGCTCCGGTGACGTCAGCTCGCTTCTGGGTACCGTATCCGATCACCACCACCTCGTCGAGTACTGCTCCGGCAGTCAGTTCTACATTGATTACCGATTGATCTCCAATTGCTACCTCCTGGCGACTGTATCCGGTATAGGAAACCTCGAGCGTCTCAGCATCCTGTGGTACATCGAGGGAATAGCGGCCATCGTAATCAGTGATCGTTCCCGTTGAAGTACCTTTGACAAGGATACTCACACCGATAAGTGGGTCTTTAGTGTCGGCATCGGTAACGGTCCCTGACACGGTCCGTTGGCTCCAACCGATCTGCATAGAAAGCAATAATGCTCCAAAGACCAGGAAGGTCCTGATGCATTTTTTGGAAGTAAAGAAAATGGGCTTCATAAACCTAGTTTTTTGTTTGTAAGATTTTAAGTCATTTGACTTGTAAAATGGTTGTTGATAGTTTTTTTGCTGCTGGCGCTATAATCTCAATAATCATTTGGAGATCACCGGCCTTCACCGTATTATCTATTGTTAAAGATAGGAAGGTAAAATTTTATAACTATTCTGTACCATTCTGTATCGCCCAAAAAAAATGTTCTTTACTGCTCTGTTTTTACGTGGAATTACTGCTTTCGATTGCGTTTTTCAAATTCTATACTTGCTAAAATAAATGGTCCTAAACCCTTGGGATCGTTATCCCGAACAGGTTCACTGATGTAATACTCATAGGAGCCATCACGATAGGGGTTGCCGCCAAGGCCAGCTACTGAACAACAGCTGGTCAGGTGCACTTCTCCATCATCATCTACCTTGATAAAAGTATTTAAAATACCCTCGTAGCTCCGTTGGGCAATTTCTTCGTATTTATCATCCAGGTATCCCTCATTCACGCCCTTGATCATCGCATAGGTAAACATGCAAGAAGCAGTGGCTTCCAGGTAATTGCCCTTTTCTTTGGGCATATTCATGACCTGCCACCAGGTACTTGATTCCGCATCCTGCACCTTGATCACAGCCTGCAATGTCCGATCTAGAATAGCAATCAGTTCCGCCCGTTTGGGGTGATCTTTGGGGAAGAAATCCAACACGTCCACTAATCCCATGCAATACCAGCCAATTGCTCTTCCCCAGAAATGCTGAGAACATCCGGTTTCGGGATTTGCCCAACTTTGTACCCGACTCTCATCCCAACCGTGATACAACAGGCCTGTTTCGGCATCTTTAGTGTGTTTCTCGGCGAGGATGAACTGCTGTGCAATATGATCGAAGAGTTCAGGCTTATCAAATTGCAAGGCGTATTGCGCCTGAAAAGGTTCACCCATAAACAGGCCGTCCAGCCACATTTGCCAGGGGTACCGGAGCTTGTGCCAGTAACCACCATCGGTGGTTTGAGGCTGCCATTCCAACTGATATTTAAGCGTGGTGATGGCTTTCATATAACGCTCCTCCTTGGTCTTATTGTAAATCGAAAACATCAATGGACCGGGAGCAATATGATCAATATTAAATTTGGCCATATCGTAATCGCGAATACTGCCATCGGCTAAAATCATGGTGTCACCGTAGGTTTGGGCATATTCAAAGTACATTGGATTTTTTTTCTCCTTGGATAGTTTTACCATTGAGTTTAACACCAATCCAATGGTGTAAGTCCAGCGAGGTCGGCTTTGAAAATCATTCATCCAGGCTTCGGGCGCTCGTTTCATAATGGACAATGCCATGCGCTCAGACCAGGGTTTTTCTTCCATTATTGAGCCGGTCTTTTGGCTCACATTTATTGCCTGGGCTGATTGACTATCCCTGGAGGTTGAACACTGTAAAAAAAACAGGGTCAGTACCAGGAGTGCCCCGGCTTTTCCGATGCGTTGGTAAAAGGACGAGATTTTCATGTTGAATTACTTTTCTATGTTTTGATGAAATAGGATTAAAGCTTTACGGTCGCCGGCGAATTCAATTCGGTCAACACCTGATTGAGATACGCTTTGAAGGCCTCCTCGGATTTTATGCCATCAGGCTCTTGCTCCCATGCCGCCAGGAAATAATAGGATACTTCATTATTGGTTGGGGTCAAAACCACTACGTGGCTGTTGTCGTCTTCTGTTACTTCACTCGACTCAGCAACTTGGTAAATAACAGCCATCCCCAGTTGATCTTCTGCCAAACTTTGTGCTCCCCAGGTGGCGAGATACGCCCAACTTCCTTCCTGATTTTGTAGAAGTGTCGTGTTTTCATGCTTAACAATGCCCGTACAAAGGTTGGGAAGTGGCTCACTCAATGAAACCTGGTGTAGCGTTAATCTGCTACCGGCCTGGATCGATAACTCGGAGGTCACCGTGGTGGAAACATCTCCAACTTTCCAGCCGTAGTACATGGTTCTGATCAGGCTTTCAACCGGACCGTTGAGTACAACTCTTGAGCTCAGTGAGTCAGTAGTTTCGACGCGTAGGGCTTTATCTCCCATCCAGGTTCCCAGCGCCCCAATACCGAGGGAAGGTCCGACTTTTAGTACGTCCATTCCCCAAGCAGCGGGTTCGTGGTAGGAATCAAAGCCGTCTTGTCCCACATCTTGCAAGACCATGTCGCGTGTTTTTTTACCAAAAATATCGGTGGCATTACGCTGATCGAGGTAGAAGCGGTATCCAACCAGGTCGGACTCCCAGCCGGGGCCTTCGTAGCGAATAAACCACGAGTGGTCTTTGTGCTCAGGAGGCACCCGCAGGTAGGAAACGTTTTTGAATTGGCCTCCCATGTATTCGCGGTCTTTCCACTCTCCACCGACTTTATGCGATAATTCTGCCTGGGTACGCTTTTGGAATTCTGGTGCTTTTTCTCCTTCCGCAAGCGTTTCAATTTTGATTGTTTTTTCTTCATCAGGGCCAAGGTTCACCAACAGGGCAAACTCATCGACAGTCCCATCAAGATCAAGATCATTGGCCTGGAATGGGAGGTTATCGCCCGAAGTGAATTTAACCTTGCTCCAATCGACATCAGGAAATTGCTTTTGCAAATCCGCGGCATCCAGGACAACCAGTTCATCGGTACGGGCCTGATCGGTTGGGTTCTGAACGGTAAATTCAGGTGATGTGCTTTCTTCCGTTTGCGTTGCATCATTGCAACCTACGGATAGGCAACCAATCAGAAAAATAGGCAGGTAGTAGATTTTCATACTTAAATTGATTTAAAATTGGTCAATGATCAATAATCGGTACTCATTTCCGGCAACTTAAATGCTTTTAAAATATGCTCCCGATTGTATTTTTTAGCTTGTTTTTTTGATAGTTTGTGGCTCCATTTCACTCGCCCCTTAAGGTCAGCACCGGGGCCGCTATTGTCGTATTCGGCATAAAAAGTGGTTTTTTCCCGCGCAGGCGAAGACCAGTTGTCCCATCCTTCGGTACGGATGTGCCCACCCATTTCACAGTGAATAAAGGCGGTACGTGCATAATCGCGCCAGGGACGACCTAAATAGACGGCACCAACACCTGGATCGGCGGTTAGTTTACAATCTAGAAGGACGAGCCCAAAAGGCCGGCCTTCTGGAGTACTTGCCGCTGTAATGTAGGAATTACTTTTACTGTGGATGGTACAATTTTCAAAAAGGGCTGTGGCTTGTCCAAAGATAAAGTCGGTGGTTCCTTCAATGTGGCAATCCTTAAAATACTGGCGGGTATTGCTACCATCGACATAGAGCGTATCCTGGTGGCCCAGCATCCGACAATTGATAAACACGCAACGATCTGCTTCTACCGCCAGCGCAACTGCCTGCCCTACGGCACCGGCCGTATTTTCAATAGTCAGATTTTCCGCCCGGAAATCTTCGGCTTGTACCAGCAGGGTAGGGGTGAAGAAGGTACTGTTTCGACTGCGGTCAATTTTTTTGAAATGATCATCCCAGGAGATTATCGTGTTAGCAGAATCTTCACCTTTCAGTGTCAGGTGGTTGTTCCAGGCGTGTACCTTTACCTTCTCTTTATAAATGCCCGGTTTGATATAAATCGTAATCGGTTTGTCGGGAAAAGACTTTGTATTGTCGATGGCTTCCTGAATGGTGGTATAGTCGCCAGAGCCATCCGGAGCCACATAAATCTCGGTCTTATATTGCGATAAGCCAATATTGGTCAATCCAAGAAGAAGGAGTATTAGGGCGGTAAATTTTTTCATAGTTTTTCTATTCTAAACCAGTCGTAATTGGCGTAACCACCATCATTTTCGTGTTTATTTCTAGCGCAGAAAAGACCTACCTTGGCGCCGATCCATTTTCCTTCCCTTGCGGAAAATATTTTGCCAAAATCGGTGAATTTTTTGCCGTCAAGGCTATAGGAAAACTGGCAATTGCCGCCTTTGCTCACCTTTACACGTAGGTAGACTTCATATTGAGATAAGGGGGTACTCGCTACAAGGACCTCCTTCGCTCCCTTTTCCGCCCCCATGCAAGTCACCTGCTTTAGTACCAGATTTTCGTTTTCCCGTTCCAATGCCAGATAAGCATAGTCGCGCCCCATGATGATTAGACCTGTTTTTTCGCCATCGAAATGATGGAAAAATTCGACTTTGGTGGTGGCCGAAAATTCCTCAGCTGGCATCTTTTGCAAAAGCGGATTTGGTGCATCCCAAAGATTGCGAATATCGGTTAAAATGACCGGATTCATCCGCAGATATCCATATGGAGTAGGGTAGGCCCAAAGCGGTTCGGGATTGGCCTGCCACTGCCATTGCAAGCCCAGTTTGGTCGTATTGAATTCATCGCTGGTTTGTGGCACCTGACTGGCATAAGAATTACCCACCGCGGGTTTTTTCCAGGTAGCCACCGGTTCGCCAATGCCGTCATTATTTTGATCATCGCCGATCATCAGCCAATCATTTTCCCAGCGGGCCGGTTGCAGGTGCACAATGCGCCCGTAGGGTTGTTTTTCCTGAAAGTGGATAAACCAGTCGTCACCGTTTTCCAGTTCTATCCAGGCGCCCTGATGTGGGCCGTTGATATCGGTATTGCCCTGATGCAGCACGATTTTATCTTCGTAAGGCCCCCAGACATTTTTGGAACGAAGCGCGGTTTGCCAGCCAGTTGCTACACCTCCACCGGGAGCCAGGATATAATAATACCCATTGCGCTTGTGCATCTTGGTGCCTTCAATAGTGGGATGGTTTTCGTGGCCATCAAAAACCATTACCCCATCGTCGAGCAGGTGGGTTGCATCGGGAGCCATTTCGTGTAAAACGACAATACTTTTGTTGCCGGCCCTGCTCCCTGCAAAGGCGTGTACCAGGTAGGCTTTCCCATCCTCGTCCCAAAAAGGGCAGGGGTCAATCCACCCTTTGGCCGATTTTACGAGGTGGGGTGGCTCCCATTTCCCGGCCGGGTCCTGTGTTTTGCACATATAAATGCCAAAATCGGGATCGCCATAAAAGACGTAGTACCAACCATCGTGATAACGAATACTTGGGGCCCATACCCCGTTTCCGTGTTGAGGCTTGTTAAAAACATCGAAGGGTGGTTGGTGCAAAAAAACGTGGTTGATAATTGTCCAGTTGACCAAATCTTTAGAGTGTAAGACTGGCAACGCTGGCGCGCAATTAAAGCTGGAGGAAACCATATAAAAATCCTCACCAACCCGTGTCACATCCGGATCAGAATAATCGGCAAAGATGATTGGGTTTTTGTATTGGCCATTACCAAGGTCAGGCTCCCATACCTGGGCATTAAGACCGGCAAATACCGCCAAAAGCCCGAGCAGGGTTTGTACTAGTTTCAACATACACTATTTTTTCTAATCAAAAGTATCATCTGAAAAATCGAAACAGGCGTCAAAATTTATCATTCAGGTAGCTATTTTTCACAAATTTGGAATTATTCATTAGGTTTGGAAAACGATTAACACCTAAAAGTATGAAAACCCTCCAAGGTAAAACAGCGCTCGTAACGGGTGCCTCTCGTGGTATCGGCGTCTTCATTGCACAGACGTTGGCCAAACATGGGATGAATTTGGTCCTACTGGCCCGGTCTGGTGAATTATTGGAAAAAGTTAAGTCGGAACTGGCCGGTACAGGTGTCACTATTCATACCATTGCCGCAGATTTAGGCCAATTGGATCAACTGGAAAATGTGGTGGCGGAAGCGCAGCGATTAACCGGTGGTATTTCAGTTTTGGTCAACAATGCCGGACTGGAAGATGCCATTCCTTTTGATAAAGCTGATCCTGAAAAAATAGAGCAGCTTCTGCGTGTAAATCTCACTGCACCCATCCTTTTATCTAGGCTAATGCTTCCCAAAATGATTGAACTAGGGGAGGGGCACATCGTAAATGTTTCCTCCCTTGGAGGGTTGTTGAGTACGCCCTACGGTGAGGCTTATGGAGCTGCCAAGCATGGCTTGGTTGGTTTCACCCGTTGCCTGCGCACCACGGCCATAGGCGAAAACTATCCAGTCAGCGCTTCAGTGGTTTGCCCCGGTATGGTCTCTGATGCCGGCATGTTTCACGATGCCTGTGAGGAGTACGATATTACGCCACCTACCTCTTTTGGTGCCGCCACACCTCATGAAGTGGCCGATGCAGTAGTAAAGGCCATACATAATGACGAGCCCGAAGTCATTGTCAATCCCAAACCGGTCAAGCCGATCCTGTTTATGCAGTTGTTTTTTCCAAAATTCGCCACCAAAATGATGGTCAAGGCAGGGATATTGAAGACGTTTAAGGAGGTGACTTATAAGAGGTTGGGGAAAATTTGAAAAGGCTAACTAGTTCTTAATAAACTGCTAAATCTGAAATTAAGTGTATTTCTGACATTTATATTTCGACAATCCTTGAATACCTCCATTTCTTTATGTTATCTTTAACCTGAGCTGATTTCTGTAGGTAAGTTTATAGGCTACAGGGCAGCAGCTCTTTGTCATTGATATAATTGCTGTATGAATCTCGACATTCTTAATTGTAATGCCTGACTTATGCTACCTAAACTCAACAGACCTCTATCGCCTTTATTTGCAATCGCTTCGTTTATCTTTTTCTTCCTTACGGTATATTTGAGTTGTAGTCCGGACCTTAGTTTCGATGATCATTCGACCTGGACTCATTACGGTGGTAGTCCTGATCAGTCGCGGTATTTTGTTGGCTCGGAAATCACCAAGGAGAATGTACACCAACTGGAGGTCGCCTGGATATATCCTACAGAAGAGCGATTCTTCAATTTCTTTAGTCCCATTATTGTAGATACAACCATGTATCTGTTGGGAAAGAATAATTCTCTCATCGCCGTCAATGCGGAGACCGGAAAAGAAATCTGGATTCATGCCAACCTAAAAGGAATTACCAGAAGGGGGATCAATTATTGGGAGAGTAAGGACAAAAAGGACAAACGGCTGATTTTTACACTCAATAATTCCCTCCAGGCTATTGACGCTGTCACAGGTGAGTCTATCACTTCTTTTGGCAACGATGGATATGTTGATTTGCGCGAAGGCCTGGGGCGAGATCCTTCTTCCATTCGAAGAATACAGCCTATGATGCCCGGAGTGATTTATGATGATCTTGTGATCCTCGGCTCTGCTCCGGGAGAAAGTTATTTCTCTCCACCGGGTTATGTGAGGGCCTATAATGTGGTCACTGGTAAACTGGAATGGACATTTCATACCATTCCTCAACCCGGGGAATTTGGGTATGAAACCTGGCCAAAAGATGCCTACAAATACGTTGGAGGTGCCAATGTTTGGAGTGAGATTTCCGTAGATGAAAAAAGGGGAATGGCCTATCTGCCTGTTGGTTCTCCTACTTTTGATTTTTACGGTGCAGACCGTTTGGGAAGCAATCTTTTTGGCAATAGTTTGGTAGCCGTAAACGCCCGCACGGGCGAGCGCATTTGGCATTTTCAAACCGTTCACCATGATCTTTGGGATTACGACCTCTCACCTGCACCACAATTATTGACGGTAAACCGAGATGGTGAAAAGATTGATGCGGTAGCAGTGGCCACAAAGCACGGCTTCGTATTTGTGTTTGATCGAGAAACCGGAGACCCCATATTCCCGATTGAAGAAAAACCTTTTCCAGCAAGTGAAATGCCCGGGGAAGAAGCATGGCCTACCCAGCCGGTGCCTTCCCTCCCCAGTTTCACCCGACATGAAGTAACTAAAGAAACGTTGAACCCCTATTTCTCCGATAGCATCCGCCAAGAGTGGCACGAAAGACTGGCGAAAAGTAAGTCGGGCTTATTTATTCCGCCTTCCGATCAATACGAAACGATCATCATGCCAGGAGCTTTCGGTGGAGCCAATTATGGCAATACCGCTGCCGATCCTGAAGAGGGAATAATGTATATCCTTACACAGGAGTGTACTTCGACCTATCAATTGAGTAGGGTAGAAGCTCCAAAAATAGACTTGTCTGAAAATCAAATTGCTCAGGCAAAGTCCGTATACTCCTCTGCGTGCCAAACTTGTCACGGAGAGAATATGCAAGGTGGGGCCGGCCCGGCCCTGGTAGATGCCGGTAAGTATATATTTTATGGCGAATTTAAAGAAGTCATCTCCAATGGTAGAGGAGTAATGCCTGGCTTTCCCCATGTTGATGAGGAAAGTATTAAGGCACTATACCAGCTTCTCGGTGGTAATCCACGAAGCTTCAACTTCCCAAGAAGAGCAGATGACGATACAACTCCGGAGGGACCGGTGGTCGCTTCCGGAGGTGCTACCATTCCTCCCGATGCCCAGAGAAGCCCGCCAATGTTAGATTATCCCGAAGGAGTAGACCATCCGGTTAATCGATATGTGACGGATTATGATGTGGAATGGACCGGTTTGTTGACACCTCCCTGGTCATCTATTGTGGCTTATGACTTAAATCAGGGAACGATCAAATGGCAACAACCGGTAGGGGTAGATTCTATGTATGCCCAGGGCGATCCAAGTATGGGCGCGCCTAATGGCACCCAACGCAAAGGTATGATTGTGACCTCCACGGGTATTGTATTTGCCAATGCAAAAGGCGGCAAATGCTATGCCTTTGATGCTGCTGATGGTTCGATATTGTGGGAAACAACACTGAGTCATGAATCAAATGCTCAGCCAAGCATGTATAGCATCAAGGGAAGGCAATACCTTGTGATAAATGCCACCTCTGATTTTAGAGCAGGTAGCTATGATCACTCTAAAAAACCGGATGCGTTGCCTAAGGGGTATGTGGTTTATGCACTTCCGGAAGATCGGTGATTCCCCAAAACAAATGCTACTTTCAAGGACTAACTAAACAAACTTTAGCTTATGAAACGATTGTTTATATTACTTCTCTCATTGACAATCCTAGCGGTGTACGCTATGGCGCAACCAGTCAAAGACCGCATTAAATTCAATGACCCTTCGACTTACAGGGCGCTATCGGCAGTACATGCAGGGGCAGGAAATATGGGTTTTACCCAACTGATCGGCCGCAATGACTTGTCCTCCAACTTCCTTTATCTACATAGTGGTGTTATTGATGCCAAATCCGGTATTGGACATCATTTTCATCATACCATTGAGGAAATGTACGTCATTCTTGATGGTGAGGCAGAATTTACCATCAATGGTCGTAGCGCAAATATTAAAGCCCCGGCAATTGTTCCGTGTAAGTTGGGAGATTCCCATGGTATTTATAATCCTACGGACCAACCCATTCGTTGGCTCAATTTTGCTGTAAGCCTGAAAAAAGCAAAGGGCGACGCCTTTGATCTGGGCGATGATCGAGTAGGGGCAACCCTTGATCCAGTGCCGTCATTTGTGTCCAATCGGCTTGAAAACGAGAAACTCAAAAAAGATCCTTCTGACTACCCTGGTGAAGGAGTGCTCTATCGCCGGGTAATTGGGCCGGAAGTATTTCAAACCGATTGGAATCATGTAGATCATGTTGTCATTTCGGAAGGTGGTATGGCCGGACCTCGCCAGTTGGAAGGACTGGATGAAGTTTATTATGTCATCAAAGGAACAGGTGAGGTAACCATCAACGGAGAAAAAGCGGGCATTAAAGCAGATGATGCTTTTTTCGGAGCCCAGGGAGAAACTCTTGCCATTAATAACCAAGGAACCGGAGCGTTGGAGTTGTTGGTCATTGGCATTGCCCCCTCAAAGGAAAAAGGATTAAGCATTGCCAAACCCTTGGCACAGCCAAAAGCAATTGCCTTACAAATGGATTTTGTGGTCAATAAGGAAAATGCCGATGCCTTTGAGAAAATGTATTACTCTATTTATGTACCAGCCATGACCGTTCAGAAGGGGTATCTAAGCTCTAAATTACTGCGTTTGTTTCCCGACGATATTGCAAAAGAAATTCAGGCAGAACCGACCACTTATAACTATCAGATCCAGATTTCCTTTGCTACCGAACAAGATCGGCGCAACTGGGTGGCCAGTCCTCAGCATCAAATCGCATGGCCAGCAGCCTCCTCCCTTGCAAAAGAGTACAAATGGCGAGGGTATGATGTTATGGGCGATGACAATCAGTAAGTGACTGATTTTTGATTTTTAAGATGGCTGGAAAAACACCCTGAACTGGTAACAATAAAGTTATGAGTAAAAGAACCTGGTAGAGGCCATATTGAATTTGCTATTACTCGCATTTGATCTCATTAATAGTCAAAAAATGAAACATCTTCTTCCATTAATTACTGTATTCATTCTATTTTTCTTTAGCTCCCAATCCTTTGCAGAGGTAAAATTGCCAAAACTCATCAGCGATGGCATGATTATGCAGCGACAGGCCAATGTACCAGTCTGGGGGTGGGCTGCGGCAGGTGAGCACGTAGTGGTGACTTTTAATGGGAAAAAATACAAATCCAAAGCCTCTACGGCCGGTAAATGGCAGATCACGCTACCGAAGATGCAGGCCGGAGGACCTTATGATATGAGTGTTTCAGGAAAAGAGAATACGATTGAGGTTAGAAATATTCTCATTGGCGATGTATGGCTCTGTACCGGTCAGTCGAATATGGTGCATCAGTTGGATATACATGATGTGACGTATGCCAATGAAATTGCTAACGCTAATAACCCAAATATCAGACACTTCAAAATTCCCACTACCACTAGTCTTTTCGGCCCACAGGAAGATCTTGCCGGAGGTACCTGGCAGCAAGCGGTTGGTGAAGAAGTCAGGCCGTTTTCCGCAGTTGCTTACTTTTTTGCCAAAAAGATTTACGAAAAATATCCGATTCCTATTGGCTTGATCAATGCCAGTGTTGGTGGTACTCCCATTGAAGCGTGGACTCCGGAGGAAGGATTTAGCGAATTTCCGGAAATCCTCAAGATAATTGAAGAAAATAAAGATAGTGTTTTTGTGAAAAGTCATCTGGGCAGTCGCCCGTCCTTTAGTCGCCCGATTGGTCAGGACAAAGGATTGTCTGGTGAAAGGCCCTGGTACGATGTAGATTTTATGCCAAAGGACTGGCGCAGAATCAATATACCCGGATATTGGGAGGATCAGGGAGCTAAAGACCTAAACGGGGTGGTTTGGTACAGGAGAGAAATAGAATTATCTGCCTCCATGGTCGGTAAGGAAGCCAAGGTCTTTCTTGGTAGGATTGTTGATGCAGATGAATTGTATATCAATGGTATAAAAGTAGGTAAAACCACTTACCAGTATCCGCAAAGAAGATATGATGTACCGGCAAATATTCTCAAAGCGGGTAAAAATATTTTTGTTGTGAGAGTTACAAATAATTATGGCAAGGGTGGATTTGTACCAGACAAGCCTTACTGTGTTTTTACAGATGCAGATACGATTGATCTAAAGGGCTACTGGCGATATAAGGTTGGCCAAGTATTTGCACCAATTGATTTTTCTGCTTTTTCAAGACCCGATGATGGGAAGCCCCGGCCCAGGAAAATCAATCCACAAAATGAGCCTTCTGCTCTCTACAACGCAATGATGGCGCCATTTATTCAATTTCCATTAAAGGGAATCCTTTGGTACCAGGGAGAAACTAATGCCGGACATCCAGAGACTTATGAAGGCTACATGCATGCTTTAGTAAGCGGTTTAAGAAAAGTACTGGATAGGCCCGAAATTCCGTTTATTTACGCTCAGCTACCCAATTTTATGGATGTTTCCTATTGGCCATCCGAAAGCAATTGGGCCGAAATGAGAGAAGCTCAGCTCAAAGCCCTGTCAATCCCCAAAACGGCGATGACCGTTAATATTGATTTGGGAGAATGGAATGATATTCATCCTGATAACAAAAAGGATGTTGGAGAACGGATGGCACTGGCCGGGTTAAACCTTGCTTATGGAGAAGATTTGGTTTACTCCGGCCCAATATATCAAAACCATAAAATCGATGGTAATAAGGTTAAGATCTCTTTCTCTCATATAGGCAGTGGTCTGGTGACTGATGATGGAGAGGCGTTGAGTGGGTTTGCTATTGCCGGAGAGGACAAGAAATTTATTTGGGCCAATGCGAAAATAGAAGGCAGCGAAGTGGTTGTTTGGAGTGAAGAGATCCCCAATCCCAAATATGTGCGTTATGCATGGGCTGACAATCCGGATAATCCTAACCTATACAATAAGGAAGGATTACCCGCTTCTCCTTTTAGAATTGAGTAAAAGGGGATGAAAAATAAAGTTGCTATCTCAGGAGAAGTACATCACCTGAAAGATGCCTGACTTCTCCATCAAGAAACTCAACTTCCAATGTCCAAACATAAATACCTTTACCTACTTTTTTATTTCTAAAGGAACCATCCCATCCGGCTTGCATATCATTGCTATTGATATTCTGGCTTGAGAAAATATGGTTCCCCCAGCGGTCAAAAATCTGTAGAGACTTAACGCTTACATCGTGCTTGGCCTGAGGGAAAAAGTAATCATTGATGCCGTCATCATTTGGGGAAAAGGCATTTGGTAAATACAAATCATAGTTTTTTTCTACAAAAAGCTTGATGGTATCGGTTGCCATACATCCATATTCATCTGAAATGTGCAATGTGTAGGAAATGTCATTTAACGGTGTAACAGACAATTCTTTGCAAAACCCACAATCGACCGGTAGGGTATCCGCTTCATACCATCGATAATCTAACATGCTGCCAAATGTGGATACAAATGGATCAAGAATGATTTGGTCTCCCAGCTCTACGGTTTGGTCTTCTCCCAGGTCGAGCAGTAAACCGCCCTGATAAAGGAAAATAGAGTCACTGAGAATTTCACAACCGGTAGAAATCGTTACCGAATAAAGTCCGGGGGTATTTACCTGCAAATGTGATGTTGTGGCACCATTGTTCCACAAATAGGAGACACCGTTGCCAACGGAAGCTTCGATTAAAGCTGATTCCCCATAGCAGAAATAATCTTGATTATTATCCAGATCTAAAACCAGTGGAATTACTTCCAATGGTGTGGAATCCAGGCGCATAAGGGTATTGGGGTCATCCGAAAGTACCATGGTATCACCGTAATTGATCAGTTCTGCTTCGAGCAGCCGCGCCTGATGATTATAGGTCCCGGGGGGGAGCTCTCCAATGTCGATCTTGATCATAATACTGTCTATTCCAATAGGAATGGTCAAATTGGATAACCGTAATTGATTGGTTCCAATGGAAGTTCCAATATTTCCTCCATAAGGATTGTATAATACCTCATTAATAATGGTCTGGTTTTGAAATTCCTGTTCTAGGCTAACTCCATGTTGGCTAATACCGGTGAGGTTTGCCACTCGGAAGGTCACAATGACCTCGGTACAGGGGAAAGCTTCTTCAGGAGAGATAGATTGCTCCAGAGCTAAAATATAGGGACAGGAACAGCCATCTGTGCTGCCCGTCAATTCAATGGCGGGGGCAATGGCATAGCCGTCACCGGTGAGGTGATTGACTTCAAAAAAAGCAAAAGGATAGGTGATGATATGGTTTCCCAAGCCATAGAGTTTGCCAAAAGGCTCAAAAAAAAGTGAAGGAAGATGATTCACCTCATACTGCACAGGAAATGTCTCATCATCAATGAGTGGAATATCAGGGTTGAAGGTCAATAATCGATGATGTGCCGCATCAAATCCGAATAATTCACCGGTCAGGGGATGAAAGGCAATGTCACCGGAAAAAATATAAATTCCAGAGGCCGTAGTGATTGGGATGGCAGTCTGTTCATAATTTCCCGATACCAAATTGACGTAAAGCAGTATACGATCATTGCTGCTGAAATGATTTCCCAATGCTACCAGGTACCTTCCATCCGGAGTAACATCCCCTGCTCCAAAGTAATAACCCGTAGTGGCAGTAATTGGGCACAGGAATTCTACATTTCCCAAGGCATCAAATCGGAATACATTCATACTTGAACGGTCTATTCCATATATTAGGTTATCGGTAACTCGATATCCAATTGCACTGGCATGTAAGTCGGGTAAGGCCACAATTTCGTTAAAACCGACATTCCCTCCATCTGCATCGACTGCTACCTGGTAGACCGTACTAAATTCGTAGTCTTGACTGGAAACAATGATCGGTTGCCCATCACAAATGAAAGGAGTTTGACACAGACCCACTTTAAGTATTAAGCAAAGATATAAGGATGAAGTGATTTTTTTCATGCTGAAAATTTCTGACATAACTCTTCTATCTTCTTGGCATTCATCACTTTCTAAAGTTACAAAGTGGATTTGTTTTTATTTGTAAGCCTCTTGACCAATTGTCAAAGAAGGTTATTGTGAAATAACTTGTGTTGATTGTCTTGCTGCAAGTTGCCAGCCTTCTTTGGTTTTTATCCAAACATTTGTGAATCTTCTCAGAATCCAATCCTCATGGTTAGGTGTCATATTTGCCGGTTGTTGTAACTCTTTACCCATCACAATTGCAATGTCTTGATTGAACGTGATTTTTTCAATTATTCTTTCAACTTTTGGAAATTTATGCCCACTTCTCATAAGTGCAACGATTTCCTTCGGGGTTACGATTTTGCCATTTGGATTATTGACTACGTAGTTTTCAGACCAGATCCTTAATAAGGAAGTGGTGTCTCCTTTATCAAGCAGTTCAGTCCAATGTTTTTCTAATTGTTTGATCTCTAATTCATCACTTGATTGTCCAAATGCAATAGTAGTTGAGATCATGAAACCGATTAAGAACAAGTTTAATACTTTCATAATAATTATATTTTGAGCCGTTTTTTTATCTCATTTTTACCCGAAGTACATACTGTGTAGCGGTAATGTAAAGCGTTTTATCATCCGGCGATAAGGCAACATTGGCTGCCGTTAACTTGTTGACATTTATTTTTCCAATCAACTTTCCTTTTTTTGTAAAGATCCATACTCCGCCCGGACCGGTGGCGAAGATATTTCCTTTTTTATCGATTTTAAGACCATCACAACCGCCCATGCCTTTTTCATTACTCGCATCATAAAACACGCGACCATTTTTCAATGATCCATTCTTTGTAATATCATAGGCATACCACCCCTTTTTCTTTCCCTGAGTTTCTGCCACTAGTAGGGTTTTTCCATTGGGAAGTATTCCAATGCCATTCGGAAACATTAAGGAATCTTCTAAAAGAGTAACCTTTCCGGCCTTATCCATTTTATAAACACCTTGGAAAGGGAGTTCCTTTTTGGGGTCTCTTAATCCTCCTTCAAAGCCGTAGGCGGGATCAGTAAAATAGAGATCACCAGTGGAAGACATAAATAGATCATTGGGACTGTTTAGTTTTTTACCATCGTATTCGTCGGCAATGGTCACAAAATCAGATTTCGGTGCATCTAAAGGCGCATTCATACTGGCAATCCTCCGATCGCCATGTTGGCAAATCCAGAGTTTTCCATCTTCTGCCAGATACAAGCCATTTGGTCCCATGAATCCCCCCCGGGATTCGCTGCCAGTGTAGCCTCCAGGCTTAAGATAAATTTCTTTGCCTTTGGCTTCGGTCCATTGATAAATGGTATTGGCTGGAACATCCGAGAATAGTAACATTTGCTCTTCTTCCAGCCACAAAGGCCCCTCAGTAAATTGACAGCCTTCCGCAATCACTTCTATTTGGGCCTCTTTTTTTATGATCTTGGAAAGTTTTTTCGAGATAAATTCAATGGACCCTATTTCCTGATTCGCTTCCTGAGTAAGTCCCGAAATGGATAACGAAAGACAGCAAAGACCTATGAGTACAGTGATTTTGTTCATTTTTTTATGCTTGATGATTTGCTAATGATCAACATAACCGTATTAGATTGATGTGGTTATATCGTAATACGTCGGTCCTCTCTGGCAGATTTTTGAATGGCTTCGACCACCCGGATATCGAGAAGGCCTTCTTCTCCAGGCACCAAAACATCGGAATTATTTAGGATGGCCAATGCATTGTCGTCCATCTGTTTAGCCTGCTGATTTTCAATCTTAAAATGAATGATTTCTCCCTTACTATTGACACCATTTACATTATTATAGGCCTGGAAGGGTTGTAGGCGATACCAGCCTTTTTCAGCAGTAGCTTCCAGGCTATTGATATTCATGCCAAGGCTTGTCATACAATTGGCCAGGGCTCCACCGGGAAATTCCAGTTGAAATAAAGTCGTTTCATCCGCTTTGGAAAACCGTTCAGGTTCATCCGTTATTTCCTGTGCAACCACCGCGATAGGCTCTTCGCCGATCACTTTTCTGGCGGCATTTAAAGAATAGACTCCCATATCATACATAGCTCCTCCTCCCTTATCCTGCTGCATCTTCCAGTGGTCTGACCATTTTTGCCAGGAAGCTCTAAAACCTGCGGAAGCGGTGACGAATTTGACCTTGCCAAAGGTTTTTTCTCGGCCATACTTGATGATTTCCTGAGTGTTGGGTTCATGTTGCAAACGATAGCCAATGGTCAGTTGTCGTTTATTCTTACGACAAGCATCGATCATTTGCTGACATTCAAATTCGGTCATCGCCATGGGTTTCTCACACCAAACATGTTTGCCTGCATTGGCTGCACGAATTGTAAATTCCTTGTGTAGAAAAGGAGGGAGCACAACATATACAACATCGATATCCGGGTTATTGGCGATCTCGTCAAAGTTGTTGTAATCGTAAATATTCCGATCAGGTAAATTGTGTTTTGCTTGCCACTTTTCTGCTTTTTCCGGTGTACCGGTCACTATTCCGGCAAGCTTACAATGTTTTGTCAGCTGAAGTGCAGGGGCCAAAAGATCGGTACTGTAATAACCCAGCCCCATTAGGGCAACATTAACCTGATCCTTAATCTTTGGGATGATGATATTAGGAAAAACGGATGAGCTAAAAGCCATGCCAGCCGCACCTGAAACAGCTTGTTTGATAAATGTTCTTCGTTTTGACATGATACTCAAAGTTCTGATTGGGAAATATTGGAATTGGATAATCGACTTTTATCGGTAAAAACAAGGACTTTTAACTTCCTGGAGCATTCACATTAAATTCGATACGCCTGCCTGGCAAGTAATTTCCAGGAACCCTTCTGTTTGGTCCAAACAGTAAGAATACCAAGGTCGACATGAACTTTACCGAGGTCCGCAGCCATTTTGTGTCTGACAAGGGCGATTTTGCCGACAATAGAGATCGTCTGGTCTGAAATGTCGATTTTCGTGAAATCTGTTTTACCACTTGCGACTGCTTCCACAAAGGCGGTTTTATCTTCAATAGTTCCGCTAGAGTGCCCATAAGTTAGTTCATCCGCCGCAATTGAGGTAAGTGAAGCTCTATCCCCACTTAGCAAAGCTTCCGTAAGTTGATTGACTGCACTTGCCACAGCCACTTCTTTTTTTGATTGTGCCAGGGAGAGCGTGGAACATAGGGCCAAGGAAACGACTAGAAAACTGATTTTTTTCATGACTAAAATTAGATTAACGTGAGTATAATGAATGCCTGAATTCATGGCGATATCTACATGTATTCATTTGTTATTTGGTTCCAATGCTGACCAAAGTGGTTGTGTCAATTCAAAAGAAGTTACTAAGTTTTCAGGTAGTTGGCAAACATAGATCAAGTTGATTGTTGATTTTCCAACATAAATTGGCTCTTTTTTAAAATTTGCCACTTATTAAGTGTGCAATATACACTTATTTTTATAACTTTATTTCGTAGTACTGAAACTTTATTACTCACTATTAAATCTACTAACCATTACATCATGAGACTAAAAGCATTTACTTTCGCAATGTTTTTATTACTGGTGGGCTTCCAAAGTTATGCGCAGACCATAAAAGGTACTGTGACTGACGATGCGGATGTCCCCCTGATTGGCGTCAACATTGTAAAAAAAGGCGCTAATAATGTCGGTACAATAACCGATGTTAACGGTGGTTTTGAAATTGCTGCCGCTGGCGGCGACACTTTGATTTTTAGCTACATTGGCTTCACTACGACCGAAGTCCCGGTAGCTGGCAGATCGGTTTTAGACATTACCCTGGAGAATGACCAGACAGCTCTCGATGAGGTCATTGTTGTTGGTTACGGAACCCAAAAACAGGGCTCTGTTACGGGGGCCGTGTCTAGTATTGGCTCTGATGTTATCACGGCCCTTCCCGTATCCAATTTCGCAGATGCGATACAGGGACGCCTACCAGGTGTTTTAGTGACCAATAATGGCGGTCCGGGAGAAGAACCTATTGTCAGAATTCGAGGTATCGGGTCTATTACTTTCGCCTCAAATCCTTTGTATGTGGTAGATGGTTTTCCCGTGGGAGGATTAGCCGATTTTGACAATCATGATATCGAATCCATTTCTGTATTGAAGGATGCAAGTGCTGCTTCTATTTATGGATCTCGGGCTGCCAATGGAGTCGTTATTGTCACCACCAAGAGAGGACAAAGAAGCGATGGTCTGCGTGTAAACTACAACGGTTACGTAGGCTTTGATCAAGAGTGGAATCGCCTTGATTTGCTCAACCGAGAACAGTATCTGGAGTATGGAGCAGAGTTATTGAACAATGCAGGGGCAGCCTTGCCGGAGCGTTGGTCCAATCTCAACCAACCTATTTACGAAGGGGCAACCCAAACGTATGCGGAAACAGATGTTGACTACCAGGATGCCATTTTTCAAAGCGGTATCAACACTGCACACAATGTGAGCTTTTCAGGAGGAAATGATTATTCGAAATTTTACTCCTCATTTGGCTATTTTAAGCAAGAAGGGATTATTATCGGAACAGATTATGAACGTTTCAATGCTCGTCTAAATTCAGATCATACAATTGGAAGATTCAAAGTTGGACAAACCCTAACCGTTGTCGGTACCGGAAGAGAGAATGAACAAGAAGCAGGTGGGCGTACACTCATTCAGCATACCATCCGTGGGGTACCTTATATACCAATTGAAGACCCCACCCTGCAAGGTGGTTATCGTGTGCCTGATAACTCTGATGGTTCTGATCCTGATAATCCGGTCAAAATTGCATTACTCAATCGTGATTTTGACAGGGGCTCGCGAATTTTAGGTACAGCTTATGTTGGGGTTGATTTGTTTGCCGGTTTAGAATACCGTTTTACTGCGGGCCTTGATCTGAGTCATTCTCGCAACCGACAGATCTTTCCGATTTTCTTTGATGGCTTTCAGGGAAATGATGATTTGGACCTGGCAGAAAGCAGGGGTATATTTCGGGGCACTTACTTCTCCAATCAATTGACCTTTAAAAGAGATTTTGGCAATCATAGTTTTGACGTAATTGCGGTAGCTGAGCGGCAGGATTCCCGGTTTGACCAAATGATCGGTGCTGGGTCCAGACCTACTAATGATTTGCAGGTCATCGCTGGAGTAGACAACCCTCAGATTACCGGAACCTTGGATGAAAGCACCTTATTCTCCTATCTGGGGAGGCTGAACTATAACTATGCCGGACGCTACCTATTTGGGGCATCCATTCGTAGAGATGGCTCTTCTAAATTCGCAGAAGGCAAAAAGTGGGGCACTTTCCCTAGTGTTTCTGCTGGTTGGGTGTTAAGCGAAGAACCATTTATGAAGGATATTAGCAACCTTTCGATATTTAAGGTTAGAGCGAGTTGGGGTAAGGTTGGCTTTGAAGGAATCGGAGCCTACGGAAGCCAGGTAGGTATCTCCAATAATACCTCCGCAGTATTTGGCGATGGAAATGTTAGGGGAGCGTTTTTTAATAAGTTACCTAACAAAGAGTTGGAATGGGAAATCACGACGATGACCAATATCGGTGTAGATTTAGGTTTTTACAACAATCGTCTACAGTTTTCCGCAGAATGGTTTAAGCGTTTTACCGAAAACCTGATTTTGACAGTTCCTCAGCCCCCTTCTCAAGGGTTTAGTACAGCGACTGATGCAAATGTTGGTGGTTTGGAAAACTGGGGTGCTGAATTTCAGGCAGTATACCTCTCAAACCCAAACAAGGATTTTACCTGGGATTTGACTGTAAACTTTGGAATGTTCAGAAATAAAGTAACTGCTTTGGCTACGGAAACCGGTACAATATTTGCCGGAAGCGTGCAGGATTTTGGTGGAACAGATATCACACGCACGATTGCTGGTGACCCCATACAGTCCTTCTATGGTTGGGAGGTGGAAGGTATCTTCCAGAGTCAATCGCAGATTGATGAGTACAATGCACGTGGCGATGCCGGTGTACCCTATCAGGCAAATGCAGCACCGGGAGACTTGATTTTTAAAGACCTGGATGGCGATGGAACCATTACCCCTGATGATCGTACAGTACTGGGTAGCTATATTCCGGACTTTAACTATGGAATCAGACTTGGGGCAAACTACAAAAACTTCTTTGCCTCTATTTTCCTTAATGGTGTACAAGGAAATGATATCTACAATGGTACAAAAGTCTTGACTCAGGGAGGAATCCGACTATTTGGAGCTGGGGTTGAGGTTCTCGATGCCTGGACTCCCGAAAATACCGATACTGACATTCCAAGAATGGTGAGTGGTGACCCAAATCAGAATACCAGAACCTCTGATCGATTCCTGGAAGATGGATCTTTCCTAAGACTGCAAAATGTTAAAATTGGGTATCGTTTTCCGGAAAGAATTTTAAACCCATCTGGCAAAGGATTTATCCGGAATTTGGAAGTTTATCTTTCCGGTGCAAACCTTCTAACCTTTACCAAGTATTCAGGTTATGATCCTGAAATCGGATTCAGAGGAAACGCCGGAGTGGTAGGAGATTTGTTGAGAAATGGAGTGGATTATGGACAATATCCCAGAGCTAGGAATTTGTCTGTAGGCGTACGTGCAGGATTTTAATATAAATTTAAATTAAAAATTATTTCAATCATGAAAAGAATAGCATTAGCTGTCTCAATTATTTTTCTTTTCGCGGTCTCTTGTGCGGAGGATGATCTCAATAAGATTAATCCGAACCAATTGGTGCCCGAAACCTACTATAAAGATGAAAGTGAGCTGAGAGCGGGCGTTAATGCCATATACGGAAAAATGAATTCCATTGATCTTTTTTCACGTGAATATTGGTTTTTGCATGACTTGCGCAGTGATGACCACGTTTCAGGAGGAGGTCACCTGGAGGTTCCCCGTAATCAATTGCTGATCGGGTCACACGATGCAAGCAACTTCGTGATGGTTTCGGTTTGGAATGGCTTGTATCAGGTTATTCTACGTTCCAATATCGTCATTGGACGCGGACCTGAAGTAGAAGACATTACTGAATCTGCTCGGCAACAGTTAATAGGTGAAGCTAAGTTTGCAAGAGGTTGGGCCTATTTTGAACTAGGTACCCTGTGGGGCGGAGTACCAATCTACACTGAAGTGCCTGCTTCAATCAGTGACAACAAAGGAAGGTCAACACAGGCAGAGACCCTTGCTCAAGCAGCACAGGATTTTGAAGATGCCGCAGCGTCTTTGGCGCCACAATCAGCCCAAGCAGATTTGGGCCGTTTTACACAGGGCGCTGCCTGGGCAATGCTCGGCCGGGTTTATATGCATATGGGTGACTACGGTAAAGCAAAGACGGCTCTGGAAAACATTGTCACTTCCGGAGAATATGCACTAACGGATGAGTACTACGATAATTTTAGAGTAGAAACTGAGTTCAATTCTGAGTCTATCTGGGAAGCGGTCTATACCGATATCGGTGGGTTCAACTGGGATGGCACCGGTGATGGTTTCGGTAATGAGCAAAGTGTAAGACATCAAGAAGTAGCGCCGATAGGCTGGAGAAACCTGATTCCATCTCCATCCCTTCTAAACGAATATGAACGTCCGGAGAATGGCGCGGCAAAACGTGATCCCCGTATTGATTATTCATGCTACTTTACCGGTGAAACATACAATAATGGGGCCATTACCTTGACCGATGAAGCAGCCAGAGGTAATACGACAATTTTTGACGGAGAGGAGCAAAAAATCAGTTGGGAAAAATATACCCTTATGTACAACCAGGATCCTGGCGGATTCCAGACCAACGGTAATAATTTGCGCCTGATTCGTTATGCGGAAGTGCTCATTAATCTTGCAGAATGTGAAGCTGAAGTGGGAACGCTGGATAAAGCAATAGAGTATCTGAACATGATTCGGGCAAGACCGAGTGTAGATATGCCTCCTTATCCAACGGCGAAGTATCCTGTCAATAGCAAGGAGGAAGTGATTCGAGCAGTAATCCACGAAAAAAGAGTGGAACAAAGTGCAGAAGATATTCGAAATCGCGACATCTTGAGATGGCGCAAAGAAGGCAAATTAGAGCAGGAGCCGATCTCTTACTTTGTTGCTAACAAGTATGAATTGCTACCTATTCCTTTGACGGAAATCGATAATAATCCAATGTTGACACAAGCTGATCAGAATCCTGGATACTAATTTGGATTCAAACAAACAAAAAAGATAAACTCAGCAATTTTAGAATGGGTGCTAAATAATTTCTAGCACCCATTTTTTTTCCCTTAATTTTGGTAAACCAATATGCTAATCTTATGAGAAGGTCCCTATTTCCACTTTTAATTGTACTGTTGGCTCTGATGGCCTCCTGTCAGGAAGAACAAACTACGAATGGAACCTCCTTTCAACAAATTCCTTCCACCTTATCCGGCATTGATTTTGCCAATATCATTACTGAAAGCGATTCTTTTAATGTACTGGATTATGAGTATATCTACAATGGCAGTGGCTTGGGCATAGGAGATTTTAATATGGATGGTTTACCGGATTTATTCTTTGCGGGGAACATGGTCTCCAGCCGCCTTTATATCAACCGGGGAGATTTCACATTTGAAGATGTAACCATTGCGGCTGGAGTAGAAACGGGCGCATGGTGCACAGGCGTTGCCATTTGTGATATAAATAATGATGGGTGGCCGGATATCCATGTATCTACAGCTCATGATCTAGAACAGGCGGCTGCCGCTAATTATTTTTTTATCAACAAGACACAGCCGGGAGGTGCTGTGAGGTTTGAGAACCTTGCTCAGGAAATGGGGCTGGCTGATCAGTCCTATACAGTGCAGGCGGTGTTTTTGGACTATGATAAGGATCAGGATCTTGATGTCTTTCTGATCAATAATTCAATGGAAATTTATCCGCGTAATCGTCCTTATGGACAAAAAAAGGACGGAAGTGGTAAAAGCACAGATCGGCTCTATGAGAACAAGGGTATGAATTCAATGGGGGTTCCAGTTTTTGAGAATGTTTCAAAGCAGGCCGGTATTCAAATCGAAGGTTGGAGCCTGGGGGTGAAGGTGATGGACTTTAATCAGGATTCCTACCCTGATATTTATATTGCTAATGACTTCTTATCCAATGACTTGTTGTATATCAATCAGAAGGACGGAACTTTTGTGAATCAGATTAGCGAGTACTTCAAGCACCAAAGTCACAACAGTATGGGCATGGATGCTGCAGATCTCAATAATGATGGTGCCAACGATTTGGTTGTCCTGGATATGTTGCCGGAAGATAATCTGCGAAAGAAGACCATGTTTGACAACATTCCTTTTGATCGATTTGATGAAGCCTTGCGTCGAGGTTACCAGCCACAGTTTGTTCGAAACGTTCTACAAGCCAGGAACCCCAATGGTACTTTTAGTGAAATTGGGTACTATGCCGGAATTGCGGCTACCGACTGGAGTTGGTCCCCTTTGCTGGCGGACTTTGATAACGATGGTCTGCGCGACCTTTATATTTCCAACGGGTATAAGAAGGATGTCACTGATCTTGATTTTGTAAACTATACTAATGAATCCAGCATTTTCGGTTCAGTGGAGGAAAGACGCAAACA
>OZ245894.1:0-402500 GCA_965229635.1 Saprospiraceae bacterium | reverse complement strand
TGTAGGCATGAGTAACGATAAAACAGATGAGAAATCTGTTCGCCGTAAGACTAAGGGTTCCTAGTTCGATGCTAATCAGAACAGGGTTAGTCGGGTCCTAAGGTGTAGCCGACAGGCGAAGCCGATGGCAAACGGGTTAATATTCCCGTACCTGCTTAATAATGAAAGTGACGGAGACGTGTAGGTGGTGCGCACTGACGGAATAGTGCGTTGAACCGTGGGCGACTACGGGATAGTACACCAAGCCTCAGGGCGAGGTGATAATCCACTGAAGCAGCTTCCAAGAAACAGCGAATTAAGCAGCCCGTACCGTAAACCGACACAGGTAGTCGAGGAGAGTATCCTCAGGCGCTCGAGTGATCCGTGGCTAAGGAACTAGGCAAAATGGTCTCGTAACTTCGGGAGAAGAGACGCTCACGTAAGTGAGCCGCAGTGAAGAGGCCCAGGCGACTGTTTAGCAAAAACACAGGACTCTGCAAATTCGAAAGAAGAAGTATAGGGTCTGACACCTGCCCGGTGCCGGAAGGTTAAGGAAGGGAGTTAGGACTTCGGTCCAAAGCTCTTAACTGAAGCCCCGGTAAACGGCGGCCGTAACTATAACGGTCCTAAGGTAGCGAAATTCCTTGTCGGGTAAGTTCCGACCTGCACGAATGGTGTAACGATCTGGGCACTGTCTCAGCCACGAGCTCGGTGAAATTGAAGTATCGGTGAAGATGCCGATTACCCGCAACGGGACGGAAAGACCCCGTGAACCTTTACTACAACTTCACATTGTGCTTGGGTATAAGATGTGTAGGATAGGTGGGAGACTACGAAGCTGGCGCGCTAGTGTTGGTGGAGTCGTCCTTGAAATACCACCCTTCTTATACTTAGGTTCTAACCCCGCAAAAACGGGGGACATTGTGTGGTGGGTAGTTTGACTGGGGTGGTCGCCTCCTAAAGAGTAACGGAGGCTCGCAAAGGTACCCTCAGCATGGTTGGTAATCATGCGTAGAGCGTATAAGTACAAGGGTGCTTGACTGAGAGACCGACGGGTCGAACAGGAACGAAAGTTGGCTTAAGTGATCCGGTGGTTCCGCATGGAAGGGCCATCGCTCAAAGGATAAAAGGTACTCCGGGGATAACAGGCTGATCTCCCCCAAGAGCTCATATCGACGGGGAGGTTTGGCACCTCGATGTCGGCTCGTCACATCCTGGGGCTGGAGAAGGTCCCAAGGGTTGGGCTGTTCGCCCATTAAAGTGGCACGCGAGCTGGGTTCAGAACGTCGCAAGACAGTTCGGTCCCTATCTGTTGCGGGCGTGGGAATATTGAAGAGATCTGACACTAGTACGAGAGGACCGTGTTGGACTGACCTCTAGTGTACCAGTTGTGCCGCCAGGTGCATTGCTGGGTAGCTATGTCGGGAACGGATAAGCGCTGAAAGCATCTAAGCGCGAAGCCAACTCTAAGATGAGTATTCCAGGACTTCGGTCCAAAGGGTCGTGGAAGATGACCACGTTGATAGGCTACAGGTGGAAGTGCAGTGATGCATGAAGCTGAGTAGTACTAATTACCCGAAAGCTTCCTTTTTTTTCAATTTCAAGTGATATTCTTTTAAACTTTTTTCAGTGAATCTACTGAACTCACCCATTTGTCGATAACTAACAAGAAATAACGGGAGTTGTGAAAAGCACAACTCAGATAAGAGCAAAGATCGTTCACAACGATCGAAGATTTGTTGGTGGCTATAGCGTGGGGGTTCACCTCTTACCATTCCGAACAGAGAAGTTAAGCCCCGTAGCGCCGATGGTACTGCCTGTAGGTGGGAGAGTAGGTCGCTGCCAACTTTTTTTATTCTTTTTCTAAAGGCCCATTTGCTGTCATCAGCAAATGGGCCTTTGGCGTTTTATCCCTCCCATACCCCGTAAAGCTTAGCGTTTTCTTAACTTATTCCCCCTTGTTATTTACCGCTCTCCTACCCTTAAACCAAAACCACATCCAAAATTTTATCATTTTTTTAACAGTTATATGTATCTTTTCCCAAAATTTGCGTCTAAAGGGAATACATAGTTCGTTTCCCAATTGAAGCAGGTTTTAACCCACGCCGGCAAGCGTTCAGAAAAAATCATCCGGATTGGGTAGCAATTTGGAAAATGAGTAGAAAAACATTGTTTTACATTGGAACAAACGTGTAACAAAAACATGCAGGATATCGAGGTAATACACCATTACCTTGAAACTCAGGCCTCTAAATGTTTTGGCCTGTTGTACACACGTTATGCCGGAAAAATATACAGCAAGTGTATTTCTCTGTTGAAAGATGAAGCAATGGCGCAGGATGCTACCCAGGAGATCTTTACCAAAATTTTTCTCAACCTGGCAAGGTTTGGGGAAAAGTCGAGATTCTCTACCTGGGTGTATTCCATAACCTACAACTACTGTATCGATTTTCTGAGGAGGAAGAAAAAGCAACAAAACCTTTTTTCCGAAGAAATCGAAAATGCACCAGATTTAGCTGATGATGTTCCCGATGAACAATTGCTTCAAATGGAAGTCAATCAGCTAAAAAAAGTATTAGAAGAAATAGCAGATGGGGACCGGGCAATCCTACTGATGAAATATCAGGATGAGATGTCCATTAAAGAAATAGCAGACATTCTCGGGAAGACAGAAAGTGCAGTAAAGATGCAACTCAAGCGCGCAAAAGAAAGAGCACAGCGCCTGAGAGATGAATTATTTCCCGAAAATATCTAATGTGTAGATGCTATGAACAATTTTCAACGCTTACAGGAACAACAAGAGGAGGAGTTCTACAATGAAGCTCGTCATGATCAGCTTCGCAGTAGCCTTCACCATACGCTCGGTACCTTCCGGTTTATCGGACAGGTGATCGACATCTATCTGCCACGTGTGGTGGATATGCTAATTGTAGCCTCCGGAGGCGCTTCGGCCCCGGATCAAACGCTTAGTGTTTCCACCCCGCGCCGACACAGCCATGATCCCTCTTCAGGGCCGGCTGTTGACAGAAGAAACCAGGGCCCGCAACGCCCGGATGGGGATCACGATCCCCCCAGATGATTTATTTACACTTAAAACTGAGTGATGGAGGATTTTACACTCATCGGTATTCTGAGAGAGCAATTGGCCAATTTGGCAGAGATTATTCCCAATCTAGTAGGGGCTCTCGCCATATTTTTTATCGGATGGTTTATCGCTAAACTGCTGGCGCGACTGATTAAAAAACTGCTGGCAGGCATTGGGGTGGACAAACTCGCCGAAAAGCTCAACGAAATCGAAATCGTTGATAAATCCAACATCAAAATCATTCCAAGTGTATTGATATCCAAGATCCTGTATTACCTGGTCTTGTTTATCGCAATCATGGCAGCTACCGATGTGCTGGGTATGAAAGCCCTTTCTGACCTCATGACCAGCATCATGAACTATATACCCAGCCTGATCTCGGCTCTTGTGGTGCTGATCATTGGAGTTGTCATCGCCGATTTTTTAAAGAAAATAGTACAAACCACCTGCGATTCTCTCGGCATTCCCGCCGCAAAGATGATTGCCAATCTGGTTTTCTACTTCGTTTTTCTCAATGTGATTATGATCACGCTCAAACAAGCCAACCTGCAAACGGATTTTATCGAAACCAATATTTCGATTATCCTGGCAGGAGTAGTTTTGGCTTTTGCTATTGGTTATGGATTAGCCTCTAAGGGGCTGATGGCCAATATGTTGTCTTCTTTTTATAATAAAGCAAAAGTCAAGGTTGGCGATACGATCATCATCGACGGAGTACAGGGAAAGATCATCAATATTGACAGTACTACCCTAACCTTGCAGTCTGACAATAGCACGATTATGATTCCACTTTACAAACTAACCTCTGAAAAAATTGAGGTGTTGAAAAGCTCATAACTTCACTTTTTGAGAAAACCCAATTGAGCCCATTCTCGCTGATTGGCAATCAATTACCCCTTACTTCCGCAAACCTCTAACCCAAGAAGTAAATTGGTAGAGCCCTGCTCCCAATTTATATAAATCAGTATTTGTCTAATAAAAAAAGAACCATCGCTTCGAGCAGCCTGTTATTCTCGAAGCGATGGTTTTGACATTCAACAATGCATTTTATTAACCAAATTTTGAAAATAATGAACAAGTATTTTTACAGCCTAATCGTCTTTGCATTTCTTTTCGTGGCTAATGTAAACCCACTCCAAGCTCAGGAGGAAGAAAAAAAGGAAGTAGAACAAGGCTGGAAAAGTGGTGCCGGTATCGGCCTTGATTTTGCGCAACTCTTTCAATTGAATCCCAAACAAGGTGCTGGTCTAAACCGAGTTGGCTTCGGTGGCGCGACCAATATTTTTGCCAATTACCGCAAGGATCGCCTGGCCTGGGACAATCTCGGATCCTGGCAGTTTGGCATTCAACGCCTGGGAGCCGGCGTAATCGCTCAGGGTACCAATACGGCCAGTATTCCCTTTCAGAAATCTATTGATGAACTGCGCCTCAACTCCAAAATTGGCTACGCAACATCCGAAACCTCCAACTTCTTTTACGCTGCCGACTTTTCTTTCCTCAGTCAGGTAACGCCAACCTATGACAATGCCGATTATGCCGGTAACTTCCTTTCGGACGTATTTGGCAACAGCCGCCAATTGTCAAAATTATTTTCTCCGGCTACTGTTGTTTTATCACTCGGTATGAACTATAAACCCAATGACAAACTGAGCATCTACTACTCTCCCCTTGGTGCCAAGTGGATCATTGTAGCCGATGATGCCATTGCTGCCAGAGGGGTACACGGTAACCCGGTAGAAGGAGAATTGGGGCCGGATGGTCTCTTTATCAACTACGAAAACGTAGATAGTCAGCTGGGTTCCCTGTTGAAAATCAATTATGCTGATAAGTATTTTGAAGACAAAGCCACCTTTACTTCGGTGCTTTCGCTGTACTCCAACTACCTGAATAATCCGGAAAATATCGATGTCGACTGGACAAATGAATTTGCGGTAGCCATCGTGAAAGGCCTGCAGCTGGCAGTGACTGTCAACGTATTTTATGATGATGACGTCAACGTACAGATTACTGATAATGATCTGCCCAATGGTGTGAAGCCCTTCCTTGGAAAACGAGTGAGCCTGACTCAGCAATTGCTCATCAAATACAACCTGACCTTCTAAGGAGAAACTCAAAAAATATATCCCTTGAAAAGCCTGTCTTCGGATGGGCTTTTCGATTTTTGGGAACACATTGCCCGGCCAAAATTCGGCGCGGTTGCCCGATTTTGCCTATCTTGTTTTTCCAAATAAAAAGAACCAATGTCAGACAAAAAGCTCTTTTTGCTCGATGGACACGCGCTGGTCTATCGCGCCCACTTTGCGTTTATTTCCCGACCGTTGATCAACTCCAAAGGATTTAACACTTCCGCTATTACCGGCTTTACCCGTACCCTCTGGGACCTCATGCAGAAGCAAAGTCCCACCCACATAGCTGTAGCTTTTGATCCACATGGCACTGTTTTTCGGCATGACATGTACGAACCATACAAGGCCAACCGGGAAGAGCAACCCGATGATATCCGCAATTCTTTTCCCTACATCCGCCGCATTGTGGAAGGGTTTAATATTCCAATTGTCACTGTGGACAATTATGAGGCAGATGATGTGATCGGGACTCTGGCAAAGCAGGCGGAAAAAGAAGGGTTTAAGGTTTATATGGTCACGCCTGATAAGGACTATTGCCAATTGGTTTCCGACAATATTTTTATGTACAAACCCTCTCGTCAGGGTAATGGCATCGAAATCTGGGGAAAAGACGAGGTATGTGAAAACTGGTCGGTCAAAAGGGTGGATCAGGTCATCGATATGCTAGGGCTGATGGGCGATAGCGTAGATAATATTCCGGGTATTCCCGGTATCGGGCCCAAAACGGCGGCCAAGCTACTCGACAAATTTGACTCATTAGAGGGCCTGTTGGCCAATACCGACCAGCTGAAAGGCAAACAAAAAGAAAATGTAGAAACCTACGCCGAGCAGGGCAGGCTTTCCAAAAAGCTGGCGACCATCGACATTGATGTGCCGATTCAGTTTGATGCCGAACGCTACATCATTGAGCCGTTCAATCGCAAAGAACTGACGGAAGTGTTTAAGGAATTGGAGTTTCGGACGCTGGCGCAAAGTATTCTGGAAGGCAGCGGTACAAAACCAGGCCCTAAACCTGGCGCACAGGGTAACCTCTTTGGAGAACCCGATGCGGCTCCCCCTCAACGAAGTACTCAACCCGCGGCTCATTCAGTCGCTGATCAGCACCTGGGTAATACCGAGCATACCTACCACCTGACGAATACAGCGGACAAGATTAAGTCCCTGATTGATCTGTTGGCAAAACAAAAAATTATCTGTTTTGATACCGAAACTACCGATGTAGATGCCAATCAGGCGGAACTGGTAGGCATGTCCTTTTCTATTAAAGCAGGTGAGGCCTATTACGTGCCGGTATCAGAAGATCAGGCGGAAGCGGATGCTTTATTGGCGCAGTTTAAACCCATTTTCGAGAATGAGAAAATTGAAAAGATTGGGCAAAACATCAAGTACGATGCGCTGGTGCTGAAGTGGTATGATATAGAGTTGAAGGGCAAGTTTTTTGATACCATGGTTGTGCATTATTTGCTGGAGCCTGAATTGCGCCACAACATGGATTACCTGGCGGAAACCTACCTCAAATACAAGCCGGTATCCATTACCACGCTAATTGGGAAGAAGGGAAAGAATCAGCTTAGTATGCGGGATGTACCCGTGGAAAAAGTATCGGATTACGCTGCGGAAGATGCCGATATTACGCTCCAGCTTAAGGAATTTTTGGCGCCAAAACTGGAAGAGGCGAACCTGCAAAAATTGTATACCGAACTGGAAGAGCCACTGATCAACGTTTTGATCGATATCGAATACGAAGGTATCAACCTCAATGTGCCATTCCTGGAAGATTACACCAAGGAATTGGAAAAACAAATCCTGGAAACGGAGCAGAAGATATACGACACAGCGGGAACGCGGTTTAACATTGCCTCTCCCAAGCAAGTGGGCGAGGTATTGTTTGATAAAATGGAAATCCCCTACCGCTGGCGTAAGACCAAAACCGGCCAGTACTCCACCGACGAGGAAAAGCTGACTGAACTGGCCCAGGAGTTTCCCATTGTGGATGACATCCTGCAATTTCGTGGGTTGTCCAAACTAAAATCCACCTATGTAGATGCATTGCCGCGCATGGTCAACCCAAGAACCAACCGTGTGCATTCATCCTTCAATCAAACCATTGCGGCAACCGGCCGACTGAGTTCTAATAATCCGAACCTACAAAATATTCCCATCCGTACTCCGGAAGGGGCCAAAGTGCGGCAGGCCTTCATCCCGCGTGACGACAACCACGTGCTATTGGCGGCCGACTACTCACAAATTGAACTTCGGCTGATTGCCGAAATAAGTGGTGATAAAAACATGTTGGACGCCTTCCAGAAAAATCTGGACATTCACCGGGCCACCGCAGCTGGTGTATTTGATGTACCCTACGACGAGGTGACTAAGGAACAGCGCTACCGGGCCAAGACGGTCAACTTTAGTATCACCTACGGGGCGGGAGCGACCAACCTGTCACGCCAGTTGGGCATCAAACGCAGTGAAGCCAGTGAAATTATTGAGCAATACTTCCGTCAGTATCAGGGCTTAAAAAAGTATATGGAGGACGTGGTGGCAAACGCCCGCAAAGACGGCTACGTAAGTACATTGATGGGCCGCAAGCGCTACCTGAGAGATATCAACTCCAAGAGTTCACTGGCCCGCAGCAACGCGGAGCGCATTGCCATCAATACCCCGATCCAAGGCACCGCTGCCGATATGATCAAGGTGGCCATGATCAATATTCATAAGGTATTAAAAGAAGGTAATTACAAAACCAGAATGATCCTCCAGGTGCATGACGAATTGGTTTTTGATGTACCCAAAGACGAGTTGGAAACCATAAAGCCGATCATTGAGGAAAAAATGAAAAATACAATCCCCAATCTCAAGGTACCCATCCTGGTAGGCATGGATGCCGGTGAAAACTGGTTGGAAGCACATTAACAAACAATCGTTTTAACAGCAGTATGAAATTTGAAAAGCCAATCCCAGTTGAAGCAGTTGCCCAGAAAATTGGCGCAAAACTCATTGGAGATAAAACACTAACCGCCACAGGAATCAACGAAATCCACCAGGTAGAAGCCGGGGATATCACCTTTGTGGATGTCGAGAAATATTTTAACAAGTCGCTAAATTCGGCGGCCACCATTATCATTCTCAACAAAAAGACGAAATGCCCGAAGGGCAAGGCCTTGCTGCTTTGCGACGACCCATTTGAGGCCTACAATCAGTTGGTACTGGAGCAGCGTCCGCTGCGCCCCCTTACCGCTGCGATAAGTCCGGAAGCAGAAATCCACCCTACAGCCATCATCGAACCCAATGTAACGATTGGCCCTGATGTAAAAATCGGAGCAAATTCACACATTCAGGCGAATGTGGTCATCGCTGAACACACCATTATCGGTTCAGAGGTGACCATTCAATCCGGGTGTATTATCGGAACGGATGCTTTTTACTACAAGCGTACCCCGGAAGGGTATGACAAATGGCGTTCCGGCGGGCGGGTCATCATTGAGGATAAAGTAGATATTGGAGCGGCTTGTACCATCAATAAGGGTGTATCGGGCGATACGATCATCGGGGAAGGCAGCAAACTGGACTGTCAGATTCACATCGGTCACGATGTAAAGATAGGCAAGCGCTGCCTGATTGCCGGTCAGGTGGGCATTGGTGGCAATACCGAGCTGGGTGATGAAGTGGTGCTTTATGGTCAGGTGGGCATTGTGAATAACCTTAAGATTGGCGCCAAGGCCATTGTGTTGGCTGGAGCAGGTGTGACTAAGGATTTGGAGCCAGGAAAAACCTATTTTGGCTCACCTGCGGGCGAGACGCGGACTAAATTTAGGGAACTGGCGGCACTGCGGCATTTGCCGGAATTCTTTTCCACCTACTATCAATAATAAAAAAGCTCCGGCGAATGACCACCGGAGCTTTTTTATGCAATTGTAAATCTCAAATCTTTATGTTCATCGCTTGCTGACGCGTTGCGTTGTCAAAATCTTATTGCGTTTATCGACTAATTGTACCAGGTACATGCCTTTGGGCAAATCTCCTACGTAGTATTTTTCACCATCAACAAAATCGAACTTCTTCACTTCGCGGCCAACCAGGTTAAATACCTTAATCTCTTTTACCTGATCATTCTCGTTAATGCTAATGTGGCTGGTAGCAGGGTTGGGAAAAATTTGTAATTCAATGCGGTCGGTTCGTTTGAGAGCTAGTCTTTCGCTAAAACTACTTTGAGAAAAAACAACGTTGGTCAGACAAAAAAACAAGCACAGGAGTAACAATTGCTTCATATAAACTGGGAATTAAATCGGTAAACGTTTTATCACATATAAATTTTAGTAATTAATCTTTGGTGCAAATTAACTGATAAATGTTAAAGTATCAAGTATAAACAACAATGTTTACAAAATATTTAACATTCTCCATATACTAAACTGGAAAAAGGGAGAAAAGTTCGTTGCCGTGGTAATATACGACAACGAACCAATCTTATTCTTAAATCAAGCTTTTAAAGTAAGTAGCAAACTCCTCAATGCTCATACTTCCAATATCTCCCTCGCCTTGTCGGCGCACGGAAACCTTGCCTTCCTCTACTTCTTTTTCACCCACAATGAGCATGAAAGGAATCTTCTTCAATTCGGTATCACGGATTTTGCGGCCAATTTTTTCACTGCGATCATCAATCAGGCCGCGAATGTCGTGCTTTGCCAATTGGCGTTCTACATCCCGGGCGTAATCATTGAAGCGATCACTGATGGGCAGAATGGCAAACTGATCCGGAGTCAACCACAATGGGAATTTACCGCCGGTGTGCTCGATTAGGATACTGATAAAGCGCTCCATCGATCCAAACGGCGCCCGGTGAATCATGACCGGACGGTGGCGCTGATCGTCAGAGCCGATGTATTCCAGCTGGAATCTTTCCGGTAGGTTGTAATCCACCTGAATGGTACCCAACTGCCAGGAACGGCCCAGGGCGTCCTTGATCATAAAGTCGAGCTTGGGGCCGTAAAAGGCCGCCTCACCCAGTTCGGTTACGGTATCCAGCCCTACCTCCGCCGTAGCTTCGATAATGGCACGCTCAGCATTATTCCAGTTTTCGTCCGAACCGATGTATTTATCCGGATTATTTGGATCGCGCAGGGAAATTTGAGCCGTGATGTCTTCAAAACCCATCTTATTCATCACGGCACGGGTCAGGTCCAGTACGTTCAGGAATTCATCCTTCAGCTGCTCCTCTGTGCAGAAGATGTGGGCATCATCCTGTGTAAAGCCACGGACCCGGGAAAGGCCGTGCAATTCTCCACTCTGCTCGTAGCGGTATACCGTACCAAATTCGCCAATGCGAATCGGCAGTTCTTTATAGGAATGTGGCTTATGGCCAAATATTTCACAGTGATGCGGACAGTTCATCGGCTTCAGCAAAAACTCCTCGCCTTCGCGCGGGGTGTGGATGGGCTGAAAGCTATCCTCGCCGTACTTTTCATAGTGACCGGAAGTGACGTAGAGCTGCTTTTGGCCAATATGTGGCGTAACCACCATTTGATAGCCGCGCTTCTCCTGTTCTTCGCGCAGGAAATTCATCAAACGCTCGCGCAATTGCGTGCCTTTTGGCAACCAGATCGGCAAGCCCTGTCCTACCTTTTCGGAAAACATGAACAGTTCCAGCTCGGCGCCCAGTTTGCGGTGATCGCGCTTTTTGGCTTCTTCCAGCATTTCCAGGTAGGCGGTCAGTTCCTTTTGCTGCGGGAAAGTGACCCCATAAATACGCGTCAGCTGCTTGCGGCTTTCATCGCCACGCCAGTAGGCACCACCTACTTTCATCAATTTGATGGCCTTGATCTTTTCCGTGTTGGGAATGTGTGGTCCACGACACAGATCCACAAAGTTGCCCTGCTGATAAAAAGTGATACTACCATCTTCAAGGTCTTCCAACAATTCGATTTTGTATTCATCGCCCTTTTCCTTGAAATAGGCAATGGCATCCCCCTTGCTGATGCCCTTGCGCACATAGTCATTCTTCTGGCGGGCCAGCTCCAGCATTTTATCCTCGATTTTCTTAAAATCTTCGGAAGAGATCACCCGATCGCCGGTATCTACGTCGTAATAAAAGCCGTTTTCCACCGGAGGTCCGATGCCAAACTTGGTGCCGGGATAAAGATCTTCCAGCGCTTCGGCCAGCAAGTGAGCCGAAGAGTGCCAAAATGTCGATTTACCTTCCGTGTCGTTCCAGGTCAGTAATTGCACGGTTGCATCATTCTCAATCGGGCGGGTCGCATCCCACACCTCGCCATTCACTTTTGCCGAAAGTACGTTCCTGGCCAATCCATGACTGATGGACTGGGCAACTTCCATTGCCGTTACGCCTTTTTCATATTGGCGCACATTGCCATCGGGAAAGGTAATGTTGATCATTTTATAAAGTTTTAGCTCCTGTAAGGAAAAAAATTCTACGTTAAAAGGCTTACGAAAGTCCTTCAAAAAAAGTTCTGTCAATAGGTCTAAAAAAGGCCGCTAAATTAGCCTTTTTTAAAAAAACGAAGAAGTTCTGCCGGATCAAATACACATTTAACGCATTCAGAATGAAAGGTTTTTTACACCAGCCAAAGTTCTATGCGTCGTTTTCAAACGCCAAAGTTATAATTGTTATATATACCCGACGTTAAATGATTTGGGAAAATGATAACCTCAAACCATTTTAGTCGGTATATACCGATCAAAAGTTTTTGGGACAGTAATTTCCCAAAACCCTTTTGATCGAGTATATTTGTAGACGTTCGGTTTTATAAATAACCCCGCAAAAACACTCCTCCATAGTTGGATTTCCCATATTTATCAGGAATAACCAGTTTTCTGTACTGGATAAGTGATGCCTAAAGCCATCGCTCTTTGCTATTTGAATAAATTCAATTGTTTTATAACCTCGCGGTAGCGAAAGGGAAGTAAGTCCATGAAGCTATTTTAAAATGCTGATAGCTTCCAAATTATAATCTTCATGAAAAAATTTACCCAGCGCCTAAGAGCAGCTCTGCAGCTAAAACCCGTCATTGCCTATTGTTTTGTCGGCTCCCTGATAGGAGTGGCAGCCATTGCTTCTCAGATGGAATCACCCGTGTCACCGACCATGTCGATGCCGGCGGTGGCCATTACTTGCCCACCCGATCAAACCATTGCGGTGGGCAAAAACTGTGAAAGCCGGATGCCCGATTTTCGGGCGGCAGCCTTGTTGGATGATGCCTGTACTTCGGATGGTGTGAGCATTACCCAAACACCCCTTTCCGGAAGCTTGATCACCGGAGCTGGTACGGTCGAAACGATAACACTCACCGCCGATGACGGAGAGGGCAATGTGATGCAATGTACTTTTGAAATTACCACAGAAGACCTGCGTGCACCCAGTCTGTCCTGTCCCAATTTTACCACCATTACGCTTGATGCCAATTGTGAAGCTATCCTCGATGACTACACCAGCCTTGCTACCGTGACAGATAACTGTACACCCCTGGCCAATATCGATATAACCCAACAACCTGCCAGCGGAACCACCATTACCGGAGCGGATGCTGACCCGGAAGTACTCCTGACCGCAACGGATGGCAGTGGCAATATGGCAAGTTGTACCTTAACCGTTTTGATCAAGGATGAAACGGCTCCAACGATCACTTGCCCGGATGATCAAGCGGCAGCGCTTGATGAAAACTGTGGCGTGGTCTTGCCTGATTTTACTTCTTTGGCCACAGCCGAAGACAATTGTTTCGTGTCCGTCCTTCAAGTTCCGGCTGCCGGGCGTTTTTTCTCTGGGCATGAAACGGAGGTGTCCATTACCTTGACAGCCCAGGATGAAGATGGCAATAGTATGGATTGTTCTTTCTTGCTTACGCTTGAAGATGAAGCGGTTCCGACCCTGGCTTGTCCAGAAAATCAGGTGTTGGCAGTGGACATAAATTGTGCCGTATCGCTGCCGGATTTTAGCGAAGCGATTGCCCTTTCGGATAATTGCTCCAGCAATGAAAATATTTCGGTAAGCCAATCTCCGACGGTGGGAACATTTATCGGCGGACCGGGATTGGTGACCAATGTAACGATGACCGTGACGGACGAAGCCGGGAATGAAAACGACTGCACCTTTGACGTGACCCTGGTGGAACAAACTACCCCTACCCTAACCTGCCCGGGTGATCAGCAACTCGAAGTGGATACCGATTGTCAAGCTTTATTGCCGGATTATACCGCATCGGTCATAGCCAACAATCAATGTATGAATCCGGGCGATTTGACTTTAAGTCAAACCCCGGAAGCAGGAACCGTCATCACTGAAATGACCGAGGTGACCATCACCGCCATAGATGAGGATGAGAATGAAGTAAGCTGCACGTTTGAAGTAACGCCGGTTGATCAAACGGCCCCAATGTTGACTTGCCCTGAAAATGCTACGGTTGCGTTGGATGCCAATTGTCAATATGAAGTGGAAAGCTACTTCAGCGAGATCACCCTTTCCGATAATTGCTCTGATAATGCAAATCTAGATTTGGTGCAAATTCCGGCAGTGAATACCCTTTTAAGCGGAGTGGATGAGGTACAAACAATCGCCATCCTGGCGACTGATGAAGCAGGTAATCATACGGAATGTACCTTTGCAATTACCCTGGAAGATCAAATGCCACCGGAAGTGGTTTGTCCAACCAGTCAGACGGTCAATCTGGACGCCAATTGTCAGTTTGTTATTCCCGATTACGAGACCAGCGTCGAATTTTTTGATCAGTGCAGCGCGCTGGATCAGCTGATTTTCACCCAGAATATTACCCCGGGAACTACACTGAGTGCAGACAATACGACTCAGTCCATTGAGCTAACCATTACCGATGCGAGTGGCCAATCAACGAATTGTAATTTCACGCTTACGCTAAATGATAATACCGCGCCGCAGATCATTTGTCCGGCTGATCAAACGGTGACCCTAAACGAAAACTGCCAGGCGGTAATTCCCAACTTCACACTGGATGCGGTGGTCAATGACAACTGTGTTTCAAACGGCAATTTGACCATCAACCAGTCGCTGGTACCCGGCTCGATTATCTCCGGTGTTGGCGTTAGCCAATCCATTACTCTTACGGTAAATGACGGGCATGGTAATAGCAACAATTGCGGGTTTATGCTCACCACCGCAGATTGTATCGCCCCGATGATCAGCTGCCCTGCCAATCAGATCATTGAAGTGGATATCAGTTGTGAGGCCAGCTTGCCCGATTATGCCGGTCAGGCCGCGGTAAGTGACCAATGTGTTTTGCCTGCTAGCATCATCGTCACGCAGGATATTACCGCCGGTACCCTCCTAAGCGGAGCTGATCCAACGGAGGTGACTTTGAGTGCCGATGACGGCAATGGTAATCTATCTAGCTGTAGCTTTGAAGTGACGCTGGTCAATACCGGTGATCCCGAAATTACCTGCCCGGACAATCAAATTTTGGTGGCCGATACTAATTGTGAAGCCAGTATTCCCGACTATCGCGATTTGGCTACAGCCAATGACCCTTGTGCAGACACTGATGCATTGACCTTGAGTCAGATTCCTGCCATTGGCACGCTGGTGAATGGTGTCGGTACTACCACTACCGTAAAAATCAAGGTCGTGGACGAACAGGGCAATACCACCGACTGTAATTTCCAGGTAGTGGTAGAAGACGAAACCGTGCCGACCATCAATTGCCCTTCCAACCAAACGGTGCCACTTTTTGGTGCTTGTGAAATCACCCTATCTGATTACCGCGATGAAGTGGTGGTTTCGGACAATTGCGCTACCGCTATTAGTTTGAGCCAATTTCCTGCTGCTGGTACTTTGATCAGCGGCCCGGGAAATACAGAGGTAGTGAGCATTACTGCCGGAGATGGCAACGGCAATCTGGTCAATTGCAGCTTCAGCGTAACCCTGGCCGATCAGACACCACCAACGATTGCCTGCCCGGCCAGTCAAATGGTAGCCGCTGATGAAGGTTGTGGTTTTACGGTGCCTGATTACGCGGCCTTTGTTGCCGTGACCGACGATTGCACCGCTACCAGTGAAATTTCCATTTCCCAAACACCGGAAGCCGGGACGGTGATCAATGCCGATCAGGAAGTGACCATCACGGCGGTGGATGGACAAAATAATACAGCCACTTGCACATTCACGTTATTTGTGCAGGATGAAATGCCCCCGTTGTTGAGTTGTCCCGAAAATCTGGAGGTTTCCTTATCGGAAAATTGTGAATGGCTGCTTCCTGATTTTACGGATGACGTCAGTGTTTCTGACAATTGCACCGCGGTAGGAGGTTTACTGCTGACGCAAAATCCGTCTGTCGGCACGCTACTTACCGATCCGGGAATGGTGGAGACGGTGATCATCACGGCTACTGACGAATCCGGAAATCAAAGCGATTGTAGTTTTAATATAGTGATCAATGATGACAATCTGCCCACCCTGATTTGCCCCGGCGATCAGGAGTTGAATGTTGCCGGAGATTGTCTGGTGCCCTTGCCGGATTATCGCAATGCGGTGGAAATTGTGGACAACTGTGCATTTGGTAGTGAACTGATCCTGACTCAATCTCCTGCACCAGGGGCTATCGTAACCGGTGTGGATTCTTCCATTGAAATTACGATCACTGCTGATGACGGCAATGGCAATCAGCAGGAATGTACCTTCACTCTGACCTTAGCCGATGCCATCTTCCCGAGCCTGACTTGTCCCGGTGATCGCATTGTGGAAGTGAACAACAATTGCAACTTTGGTATTCCTGACTATACCGATGATGCCATCGTATCGCAGGATTGTGTGATCGGGCAGACACAGGTCACGCAGTCGCCGCCGGCTGGTACCATCATGAACGGCCACAACGTTTTTCAGGTCATCACGCTGACGGCGGAAAACAGTTCCTGTACCTTCCAGATTACGCTGAAGGATTTGCAGGCACCAACCTTGACCTGCCCCGGAAACCAAGAGGCAGAGCTGAATGCAAATTGCGAACTTTTAGTGCCCGATTTTACCGATTTGGCCACAGCCACCGACAATTGTACAACGGGAAACAATATCACCTTAACCCAAAATATACCTGAAGGAACGACCCTTTCGGGCAATGCCGGTCCGGTAGAAATTTTGATTACCGCCGATGATAACAACGGCAATCAATCGCAGTGTAGCTTCACGCTTTCGCTAAATGATGCGACCCTGCCTTCCATTACCTGTCCGGATGATCAAACGATCGATCTCAATGCGCAATGTATAGCCGTTGTGCCTGATTTAACTTATTTGGCGACCACCAGTGACAACTGTTTGTCAGGCCTGGAAATTACCCAGGATGTGGCAGCGGGAACCATACTTATGGGACACAATACCACCGAACTAATCACGCTGACCGCTATGGATGCGCAGGGCAATCAAAGTCAGTGTGATTTCACCCTCACTGCTTCCGATGAGACAACGCCAACGATCACCTGTCCGACCACACAACCCCTGGCACTAATTGACAACTGCGAAGCAGCTCTGCCTGATTATCGAAATTTGGCGACAGCCGCAGATGATTGCAGTACGACGCTCTCAATGACCCAAAGCCCGGGACCGGGAACACTGGTTTCTGGCACCACCCAAAACGTCACCTTAACAGCCAATGACGGCAATGGCAATAGCACCTTCTGTGTGTTCATGGTTAATTTGGAAGACAATACTGATCCCATGATCACCTGCCCGGCCGATCAGGAAATTGACCTGGGCGCTGATTGTGAAGTTGCGCTTCCTGATTTTACCGATCAGGCAGTGGCCGAAGATAATTGTAGTGCTCCCGGTGAAATTACCATCAGCCAGGGATTGACACCAGGGACTTTATTAAACGGAAGCAGCGGCAATCAAACCATCGTTTTGACCGCCACAGATGCCAGCAGCAATGCGGCCCAGTGTAGCTTCATTTTGTTGGTAAAAGACAACGAAGCCCCGGTGATTTCCTGCCCCGGTAATCAAACGCTTTCGCTGAATGAGCAGTGTGAAATCCAGTTGCCAAATTTTGCGCAAGCTGCTTCGATTATCGATAATTGCAGCCCGCTAAATGCCATCAGTACGAGCCAGAGTCCGGCAGCCGGAAGTCTGCTTTCTGGAGATGGCACCAGCCAAATAGTAACGTTATCCGCTACCGATGCTGAGGGCAATACCGGCATCTGCACCTTTGAGGTAACATTGGAGGATAATACGGCTCCAACCCTGATCTGCCCAAATGATCAGATCATCGATGTGGTGGGCAATTGTCCGGTGGAGCTTCCGGATTATGCCGGTGTGGCAACGATTTATGATAACTGCACCTCCACTGAAAACCTGCAAGCTGCCATTACCCAAAATCCGCCGATTGGTACTACGATCAGCGGAGTGGGCACAACAGCCATCATTACATTGACGGTAGAAGATGATAATGGCAATAGCCAAAGCTGTTCTTTTACGGTACGCCTGGAAGAAAGCAGTTCACCGTCTTTAAGTTGCCCCGGTGATCAATTGGAGGCATTGAATGACAATTGCCGCTTTGTCATTCCTGACTATACCGAGGAGGCCATCGCCTTTAGTGATTGCAGCAACGATCAGATTACAGTGACCCAAACACCCCCTGCCAATACCGAAATCAGCGGACATCAAACGACACAAATCATTACACTGACGGCCACCGATCTTAATGGCGAGTCAGAGACTTGTTCATTTGTGTTGACCCTGGAAGATCAAACGCCGCCCACCTTGATTTGCCCGGCCAATGCCGAAGTGATTGTTGATGAGCAGTGCGAATACCTGGTGCCGGACTTTACCGGTCAGGCGGTGGTGAGCGATAACTGTCGGGCCACCAATCAGATACAGGTGAGCCAGGATGTTCCGGTCTTTACCGTGCTTTCCGGCGATCAAACGACTCAGGAGGTGACCTTGACGGCCAATGACGGCAATGGAAATATCAATCAATGTACGTTTAGCATTCTGCTGATGGATATGGATGATCCGACGATTGCTTGTCCGGAAAATCAAACCCTTACGCTGAATGCCAATTGTGAAGTGTCCCTGCCAGATTATCGGGCTTTCGCCAATCTGGATGACAATTGCGCCCCGCTATCAGAATTAACACTCTCGCAAATGCCGGTGGCGGGTACCATCCTGACCGGACCCAATTCCGTGACAACGGTGACTCTTATAGTGACCGATGAAAATGACAACAGCGCCGACTGTATTTTCGGCGTTCAACTGGATGACCCGATTGCGCCAGGCATTAGCTGTCCGGCAGATCAGGTGTTGAATGTGGATGACAACTGTGAGGTCATCCTTCCCGACCTGACCGGCAATGCGCTGGTTTCGGACAATTGTACGGCTTCCGGTGATGTGGAGGTTACTCAGTTTCCCGAAGCGGGAGAGGTGCTTTCGGGGCATAACACTAGCCTACAAGTGACCCTTACCGCAACCGATGCAGCCGATAATGCGGCGAATTGTATCCTGATTGTCACGCTACAAGACAATGTGCCACCGAGCATTATTTGTCCCGAAAATGACGTGTTGACGCTGGACGAAAACTGCGAAGCCACCCTTCCCGATTTTACAGGAGGAGCAACGATTGATGATAATTGCAGCAATCTGCAAGATTTGAATGTCACCCAGGTTCCGGCGGTAGGTACTACCCTTTTTGGACACGGAAATAGTCAGTTGGTGACTTTGACAGTAAGCGATGGCAATGGCCAATTTGCCAACTGTACTTTGACGGTTGATTTGATTGATGAAACCGATCCAACTATTGACTGTCCGGAAGACCAGGTGCTCGTTTTGGATGACAATTGTGAGGCGTTGCTTCCAGACTATACTACGTTGGCCGTTACTTCAGATAATTGTACTTCAGCGCTTGGAATTATTGTCGAGCAAGATGTCGCAGCGGGCACGATTTTAAGTGGCCACAACGAAATGATGCTTATCACGTTGACCGCCGAAGATGGCAATGGCAATGCCACCTTCTGTACTTTCAATGTGACACTGGAAGACCAGACCGATCCGGTCGTGACTTGCCCTGAAGCACAGGATTTGAACCTCAATAATTTCTGTCAGGTGGCAATACCGGATTTTACCAATTTGGCGACAGCCAGCGATGATTGTAGTACAGATTTGTTCTTTACCCAAACGCCAGCGGCAAGTAATATCGTCACTACCGATACCACCGTGACAATCACCGTAGATGACGGCAATGGCAATACCGCCGAGTGTAGCTTTGCCGTACAATTGCACGATGTCACTCCGCCCAGCATCACGGGCTGTTTTGCCAACTTAGCGGTCAGCAATGTGGAAGGCATGTGTCATGCCCAGGTTCCAGATTTGGCGGCTTTGCTTACAGTCAACGACAATTGTGGCATCGCCAGTGTAGTGCAGGATTCACTGCCGGGCACCATCTTTGGTGAAATGGATGGAGATACTCAACCTATTCGCATTACCGTGACGGATATCAACGGTAATACCCGCGTTTGTAATACGCTTTTGATTCTCGAAGATAACGAAGCACCGCAGGCTGTTTGTAACAACTTCAGCGTAACCCTAAATGCCAATGGTCAGGCCGATATCGTGACGGCGAATGTGAATGGAGGGAGTACGGATAATTGTGGTATTGCAGCGATGACCATTTCGGAGGAGACCTTCGATTGTGAAGATATTGGTCCCAATCTGGTCACCTTGCAGGTAACCGATGTCAATGGTAATATGTCGAGCTGTGTGTCAAATGTGACGGTGGTAGATAATACCCCACCCCAGGCGCAGTGTCAAAACCTGACCGTGACCCTTTTACCGCCCCAGGCACAATTGGCGGTGAATGCTAGTGAGATGAATGACGGAAGTACCGACCTGTGTGGTATACAGTCTTATTCCCTCAGCCAGGACTTTTTTGATTGTTCCGATATCGGCAATACGGTGATTACCATGACGGTGACCGATAATAATGGCAATACTGCTAATTGTCAGGGCATCATTTCGGTGAATGGCGATGAGGTATTGCCGGAAGCTTATGCCGGGGAAGATGTGACGATATGTGCTTCGGAAGAAGCCTTTGTGTTTGTGGATCAGGACTTCACGCCGATCATTACTCGTGGTACGGGTATCTGGAGTACCAGCGGCACGGGTACCTTTAGCAATATCGATGCTTTCCAGCCGGTTTATTTCCCCAGCGCGCAGGATATTGCCAATGGTCAAGTGACCTTAACCTTGACGGTGACCAGCAATATTGGTACCTGTAGTGGACTTGAGGTATCTGATGAATTGATTTTGATCCTGGATAGTACCGATACCGATGGCGATGGCATTTGCGACAGTGAAGACCCTTGCCCCGATTGTTTGTCGACCATTTACCTGGGCGATGATCCCAATATTACCGACCCTTGCACGTGTTTAAATAATGCCACCAACCTGTTTGACGGACAGTTTAGCGAAGTCATTACGGTAGCCGGACCCGAAGGTTTGACCTGGACTATTTTGTTGGCCGATGGCCTTTTTGACATCAATAGTCCGCAGCCCCCCACCCTGCCGAATCCGATTATGCCGGGTACGGTGCTGCAGGAAACTTCTCCGGGTATCTACCAGCTATTTGCCCGCCACATCGACGAGATTGGATTTTCCTTTGCGGTAGAAAATGAGTTTGGCGATTTATTGACCATTGGCTCTACCTGTTATTATCCCAATCCATCGATTGTGGGCTTGAATGATGTGTACTGTGTATATAGCGGTCCGGTGGATTTGGTAGGCGATGCTGAAGGCGTCGAAGGAACCGGTAGTTTTACCATCGATGGTCAGCCTGCCAACGTTTTTGACCCCAATGCATTGGGAGAAGGCACTTACGAAGTAGCCTACACCTTTGATGCCGGGGAAGCCATTATGGATGACCCCGATGACCCTGGCTGTGAGCTGACCGTGACTCAAACGGTTACGGTAGAAGACCTCCCTACTTTGGCCACCAATAATAATGTGCTGGTGACCCTGGATGAAAATTGTGAGGCCGTCATCCTTCCGGAAATGATTGTGGAGGGCAACTATACCTGTATTGACGATTTTATTGTGACGGTCTACGCCCCGGATGGCACCGACCTGGGTGATACGGTCCCTTCCGATTATTCCGGACAAACCCTTAATGTGGTCATTACTACGGTGGCAGGGCCTTATGTTGGCTTTAGCACCATCACGCTGTTTGACTATACCGCACCTATGATCGATTGCCCGGATGATACGGACCGCGTTCCGGTGCCGGAGCAGGTGCAATTGCTTAATGGCGCTTTGGGAGGAAGTGACCTTGGTTTGAACCTGAATAATTTCTCCTGCTTCCAAAATCTGGTCAACCCGGTAGCGGGTAATCACTATTACGACGTTTTTCCTTTCACCGTGAGTGAGGCCGATATTTACTATTTTGAATTGAATGCGTCCTTTGGAATCGGGGCCGCTGCTTTGTACCAAAGTAGCTTCGAACCGGCCAATGGTTTGTGTACCAACATGATCATTCAAAGCAATACCAATACCACGAGTATCGGCTATTTCAATGCGGCCAATCCAGTGTCTCGTTTTGCGTTGCAATTGAATCCGGGCGAAACGTATTTTCTGTTTACGTCTTCGGCAGATATTAATATTACCGGGGCGTATCAATGGGCGGTGTATAGCGAAGGTGATGGTTTGGTTAACGAACTGCCGGCCCAGGATGCATCCGTAGTGCGTAAGTTGTATTGTTCTGATCTGAATGAGATATTGGATAACCCGGCAAGTCTGGCCTTTACCGGTAATCCAATTGCGACAGATAATTGTTCGACGGTCGATTTCACCTTTGATGATGTTTTGAGTCAAAATGGTCAGTGCGGCGATTACGTGATTACCCGAACGTTTACTGCCACCGATGGTGCCGGTCTGACAAAATCCTGTGCGCAAACCATCAGACTGCATCAACCAACGCTGGATGACCTGATCTTGCCGCCGATGATTTACATTGCCGAATGTGACGATTCCTTTCCGACTACGGAAGACGGTAATCCTCACCCCTCGGTGAGTGGCTATCCGTTTATCCAGAGTGGCTTTGGCGTTTATAATCTTGATCCGCTGTTTTGTGGATTGGCATCTTCGTTTGGTGACCAGCCAGCCATCGAAACCTGTGAAAGCGGGTACAAACTGGTGCGCAACTGGACCTTGCTAAACGGGTGTGATCCGAGTTCCTTCTTCTATTATAATCAGATTATCAATGTAGATGACTTTACCGGTCCGTCAATTACTTGTCCGACCACCACTGATCCGGAAGGCATTGTTTACTCGACCGATCCATTTGATTGTACGGCCAGCTTTGAAGTGCCGTTGCCGGAGGTGACCGACAATTGCTCTTCCTGGGAGGTTAGCATTCAGATTGTCACCGATGTGGAAGTACCGATTCTTAACCAATGGGGGCAGGTGATTGGCTATACTACTGAAACGGTGGTGCTGGCCAATATCCCGGCCGGAGCTTCTCGCTATATTACGGGCATTCCCACGGGGTGTCACCGTTTCAAATACACCGTTACGGATGCTTGTGACAACAGCAATGTGCTGGAATGCGACTTTTGTGTAGAAGATCGCGTAGAACCTACCGCTGTGTGTGATGATGATTTGACGGTGACGCTAGGCGGCGTAGGGTATGCAAGACTTTTTGCCGAAGATGTAGATGAGGGCAGCTCGGATAATTGTGAGCTGGATCGGCTGGAGGTACGGCGATTAGTGACCCAGAATCCGACTTCCTGTGAACCGGTGCCGGAGTACTACACGGTATGGGGTGAATTCGTGGAATTGTACTGCTGCGATGTCAACCAGATCATCATGGTTGAATTGCGTGCGGTAGATACCGTTGGTAACGAGAATATCTGTACCATGGAAGTGCTGGTTGAGGACAAAATCCGGCCTTTCTGTACCGCCCCACCAAATAAGGATGTAGCTTGTAATACCCTGCCGTACGACTTTGAGGCAACGGATACCACACAGCTGCAGCAGCTCTTTGGTAATGCTACAGTGGAAGACAATTGTCCAATCGTAATAAGCCAGGAGTTGACACCCATTGTCAATCTCGATGACTGTGGTTTCGGCACGATCGTGCGCCGTTTCCGGGCCATTGACCTGGCGGGCAATATTTCCAATAATACTTGCCAACAGGTGGTCCATATCCTGCCGGTGCACAATTATGAAATCCGTTTTCCAAAAGATATTCAGGTGAGCTGTGGCAATATTCCCGATGACTCCATTGAGATCGATGGCCTGGCTTGTGATAACTTTGTGGTGGGCGTAGACGAGGAAGTTTTCACAACTGCCGAGGATGGGTGTTACAAAATATTCCGCACCTACCGGGTGGTCAACTGGTGTGAATACGATGATATCTCACCGGCCCGAGTGATCAATCGTGATGAAGATTGTGATGGTGATCCGGGAGATGAAGACATTTGGGTGTTGGTACGCCCGAATGGCACCGTGTATCTCGACCGGGATATCAATGAATTTAACAACAATCCGCTGGCTTTCGCCAAAGGAACCAGCTGTGATGGCATTTCCAACCCGGCAGGAAACTGGATCAACAGCAATATCAGCGGTACCGCCACCCCTTCCCGTGATCTGACATCGGTTGGTTTCTGGGAATACCAGCAGCACATCAGTGTGATCGACAATACCGATCCGATCATTTCGGTATCATCCACGGATCCATTCTGTAGCGAAAATGCCAACACCTGCGCAGGTACGGCCACGATTACTTTTAGCGTTGATGAAAACTGTACACCCAATGATTTGACGATAAGTGTTTTTGATGAAAATAATCCAAGTGAGAATATTGCCGATGACTTATTGAGCGGAAGCTATCCCAATTATCAGCTTGCCGGAGATTTTGCCATTGGTAATCAGATATTGAACCTGGTGGTGACCGATGGTTGTGGTAATACGGCGGCTCAGGCCATTGACTTCGAAATTGTAGATTGTCTGGCACCAACGCCGGTATGTATCGACGGACTTTCGGTAGAGCTTTCTGCATTGCCTCCCAATACCGATGCCGATGGTGACGGTGATGAAGATCGGGGGGCAGCCACAATTGCCGCCGCGGCTTTTGTAGCGAGTCCGGTAACGGATTGTAGCGAGCCGGTGCGTTATTCCATTCACCGGGCCGATAGTGTAGCGGTGGGGTCGGAAATTCCGCATGTTGATCAGGACAGCCTGGTGCTTACCTGTGATGAGATCGGCAATGTAGGCATTCGTATTTACTCCTGGGACAGTGCTTACAATCCCTACGCCTTGCAGCCGGATGGTACGGTAGGTGGTCCAAATTATGATTTCTGCGAAACCACTTTGCTGGTACAAGATAATATGGGCGTTTGCATTGATCTGGCAACGATTAGCGGACGTGTTGCTACGGAAGAAGATGAAGGTGTAGAAGGCGTAGAAGTTGCCCTGAGCGGGCAATTAAACATGACGATGAATACACCTGTGGGTGGTATGTATACCTTTGAGGAAGTGCCCTACGGTTATGATTACACTGTAACGCCACATTTGGATACGCTGGCAAATAATGGTGTTTCCACCTTCGATATGATCATCATCAAGCAACATATCCTGGGGACCAACTTGTTGGACAGTCCGTACAAAATCATCGCGGCGGATGTGACGGACAACGGAACCGTCAGTACGGCCGATTTGATTCAAATCAAACAAGTAGTGCTAGGTGTAGTGACCGGCTTTCCTAATAATACCAGCTGGCGATTTGTACCAACGGCTTACGAGTTCCAGAATCCAGGCAATCCGCTGAATGAAGAATATCCGGAAGTGATCAGCTTCAACAACCTGGACGGGGATGACTTTAGCGCCGACTTTGTAGCCATCAAGATCGGTGATGTCAACCTCAATGCCAGTACCAGCTACTTCGTGAATGTTGATGACCGCACCGAGGATATGCCGCTTCACTTCGAGATGGAAGATATTGAATTGCGCAAGGGCGAAAGTTATCGCATTCCCGTAAGGTCTCCGCAGTTGCAAGCCGTACTGGGCTATCAATTTACGCTGGCCTGGAATCGGGATGTCTTGCAGATGCAGGAGGTCGTACCCGGTATTGCTCAGGAACAGGACTTTGCACTTGATTTTGTGGAGGAAGGTTTGTTGACCACCAGCTGGTATCCCGAAGCGGGTACGATGGTGGATGATGCGCCGGTCTTCACCCTGGTGGTTAAGGCAAAACAGTCCGGTAAATTGAGTGACCAGCTACACATCAATTCCCTGATCACACATTCAGAGGCCTACGGCAAAAACGGGCAATGGTTGGCGCCGCAGTTACATTATACCAATCATCCGGAGCCTTTTGCCTTGTTTCAAAACCAGCCCAATCCATTTAGTGAAAGTACGACCATCGGCTTTACCATTCCAGAAGCCGGAGCGGTGCAATTGCGCATTCACACGGTCACCGGTCAGTTGCTGCGCGAATGGAGTAGGATGTATGAAGCTGGAACGCACTACATTGATGTGAACGGCAAAGATTTACCGGAAGGCGTAGTGCTGTATTACACCCTCGAGTCCGGGGAGCATAAGGAAAGCCGGAAGATGGTACGGATTCGGTAAGGATGTGTCGCCCCGCTGGGGCTTAGGAGTGTGTTGGGCCTTTTCAAATGGCTAAAGCCATTCGATAAGGTGTGTCGCCACGATGTGGCTCAGGCAAGGCATGTAGGTGGGGGGCTTCGCAATAGCGTTGCTTGGTAGAGCATAAACCTGGTCTTTGCTCCCTTTGCTGATGCGTTTGTTCGCTTGAATAGCGCTCATCTATTCTCCATGGCAGGAGGCGACTACCTAACTAGAAGCTGCATCGCAGCGACACAAACCACTAGCCATTCACGATCATGACCACCACTTGTCCGGTTGCGGCGGCCTCAGCGTAAAACTTGGTGAGTGGCTCCAAGTAAGCATGTAATTCCTCAATAACCCGATCATCCAGCAACATTTCCAACTCCTCCTTCACCTCCTCGGAAAGTTGCTGATGATAAGTTTCTACGGCGGTCTTCTCTACCAAGTTGTTGGAACTTAAAAACGCGCTCACTGCTTTGACCTCGTCGGCCGTCAGGTAACCCGCCACCTGGAATCCCTGGTTAGGAAAATAAATTTCTTTAAACAGCTTTTTGTGCGCAGGATTGCCCAAAACGGCAAAAGTTTTGAGGCTTTGATTGCGGTAAGCTTGAATATCGTCGCCAAGAAAAACAGCAATATCTCCATACACTTTATAGAGGTCCACGGCCGGATTTTCATCCGTCAATTCAATCAAAATTTCATCATCAGAATGTTGAGCGGTTACTGCGTACAAATGCAATCCACTGTAACCAAAGTACTGTGGCGCAGGAGTGCCAATTTGGAGGTCTATCATTTTTTGTGAGGATGAAGTACAGGAATTAGCCAAAATGAGAACAAAGAGAATTACCAACTTTGGCAATGCCAGGTAAATAGATTTAAGAAGCATTGTGTAGAAATTGAGCGCGAAAAATTAGATTCTGCTCAAAATACACAAATTCAACAACCTCTTAATAATTCTCATTAAAATATAATAGCCCCTGCTTAATCCGTGCCTCTTCCGTCTTGAAATATTGTTCCGTGATCACTCCCTTGCTTTTGTCAGCATTGAGTCTGGACAGCTGGCCTTGCAGTAGAACCGCCTCTCTTTGTCCGGCAGCGATGGCGAGGTCAATGGCTTCTGCCAATTTATTGGCATTGATCAGCGATTGCAGATTGCTGTCAGGGACCTTTCTCGCCGGGACTTTTTGCTGAGGCAAGCTGCTCAGAATGGCCTGGGATATCTGGTTCACCTCACGGTAGTAATCAGGCATTAATATGGCGCCTAATCTTCGCTTTTTTTGTACTTCTTCGTAGCGTTCTTGTAGTGGGGTTGATATCTCCGGTTGGGTGATGGCCAGTAGCGTCAGGGCCGATTTAACATCCCCTTCTGCCATGCTGACCAGCACTTCCTTAACCGTGGTTTCTTCCTCGGTTACAGCGGGGGCAGCGGTCATTTCCCTGGAGGAAGGCGAAGTAGAATTTTTTTCTTCAGTAACGGAGGCTGCTGGTAAGACTGCATTTTCTTCAGCCATCACCGGTTGATTCGCTTCTACCTTGATGGGATTCCCCCGTCTCAAATACCTTCTGGCGGCTTCAATATTGTAATTATATTTGCTTTTTTTGGTGTAAACCTCGATGCTTGCCGGCGGATCTTCAAAAATAAAATCTGCCCGTGCCGGAAAGAACTTCCTGGTGATTCTTTGTTCTGCGGCAACGGGCCTGATGTCCCGGGTTCTTTCTTTTTGGTAGGCCACCTGCCCGTGGTAGTATTCCATGGCACCAAATAAATTCAGGACGTACTTCCCCCGTTGCTGCAGATCCATTTCGATGGTATCAATCACGTCTTCTCCTACCTTTTTGGCGTAAATGACCCGCTTGCCAATACCCAAATTGCTGTTAACCTCTCCGGTGTTGTTAGGAATGGTCAGGAAGGTTTCTCCATTCCAAATTAGTTCCACGGGACTACCCGAAAAATTATCGATATAGACCACGGGCTTATTACGTTGATAACGATGGTAGGAAATATAGATGAAGAAGAATAAGAGTAGGAGACCAGCCGGTATGGCAAAATACTTTAGGTGCTTCATTTTGGGTTTGATTGTAAGATGTAAAGTTCTACAACAATAGCGAATATTTTTGAAACATGGAGGCACTGGTTGTTGTTAATGAGTTGTTTTCTGGACTAAGAAATCCAAGAGTGAAATGATGACTTTGAAAAAATTAGGAAATACAAATCTAGAAATCGCCCCAATCGTCATCGGCGCAAATGTTTTCGGCTGGACGGTAGACGAAAAGACCTCTTTTCAATTACTTGATCGGGTGGTAGAACTCGGCTTTAATACCATCGATACGGCGGATATGTACTCCCGCTGGGCACCCGGGAATGAAGGTGGTGAATCAGAAACAATCATTGGGAAATGGATGAAAAGCCGGAAAAATCGTGATCAGGTAAACATCATCACCAAGGTGGGCAGCGATGTAGGACAGGGGCGCAGGGATATTTCGGAGGCTTACATACTTAAAGCCGTAGAGAAGTCCCTGAGACGCCTGCAAATTGAACAAATCGACCTCTATTTCACCCATTTCGACGACGAGCGCACACCGGTTGAGGAAACCCTGGGGGCCTACGAAAAACTGATAAAGGCCGGAAAAGTGCGCTACGTTGGGGCTTCCAACCTGAGTCCACAAAGACTACAGGCTTCTCTCGACGCGAGTGCACGGCATGGTCTTCCAAAATATCAGGTTTTTCAACCCGAATACAACCTCTACAACCGCAAAGGTTTTGAAGATAGAGTGGGGCCTATTTGCCAAAAGGAAAACCTGGGCGTCATCAGTTACTTTTCACTGGCCAGTGGTTTCCTTACGGGAAAATATCGCAACAAGAATGACTTTGACAAAAGCGTGCGCGGCGGCGGCATGGGCAAATTCCTGGACGAGAGAGGCCTTCGCATTCTCAAAGCGCTGGATCAGGTAAGTGAAAAACACGAAGCATCTCAGGCGGCCGTAGCTTTGGCGTGGTTGATCCATAGCGATTTGGTGACAGCGCCCATTGCCAGCGCTACGAAGATTAGTCACGTGGACACCTTTGCCAAGGCAGCAACCCTGCAATTGGATAAAGCAGATGTGGATCAACTGAATGCGGCTTCTGCCTAAAAATGGTTAGGATGCTCCTTCCGCCGAATTCCTCAACTTCCATTGCACAAACAGCGCACCGATGATCAAGGCGGCACCCAGTCCCTTAATGAAATCAGCAGAATCTTCCGGAATCGTGAAAAAGTGGCGGGTCAACAAGGTGATGCTAAGACACAAGCTTCCGATCAGCAGGAGAAAAATGGTTTGCTTTTTCATGGTTGAAACGTTTGATTACTCACCGATCTATTAAATGTAACCAGATTTGGAGCAGGTGTCAAGTTTATTCAGCTGGTAAATAGAGTTTTGTCGTAGCCGGTATCAGTTTTACCTCATCCAAATGTCCCATCTTCTGACGATCCTGGGTGATCAGGTGCATGTGCAAAAAGGTATCGTGATGGGTAAGAATAGCCTGGTGCTCGGTGGAAAAAAAGCCGATAATTTCCACTTCCTCATTGACCAACTGGTATTTGGTCAATCCCTGGTGTGCTTCATCGGGGGAGCTCACTTTGGAGCCTTTCGGCAAATTAACGATATGAATGGTGGCGCTTTCGATAGTGCCTTGCAGGCAAAAGAAAAAGGGGCGCTTGGCCTGTTGCGTAAGCTGATCCACGTACTGTTCAAGCTGTGGAATGGTTTGCACATCATCTGGCAGGTTTTGTTCGGTCCAATGCTCAATATTGGCATAACCAAAGAAAGGTGCTTTGACCGCAAAAGTAGCCTCCACCTGCATGGTAGAATCCGTCAAAACAGAGGAACGGTACGCCTGGCCATCCACGATCAGCAATTCACCCGCCAGATACTCGACCGGACCGAGACCGTAGAGGTGCTCTTTGTTGGCAATAGTATCGAGATTGATATTACCGGCGAGTTCTCCCTTCCACATCACATTTTTCATGGCACCGATGATGGTGACTTCATTATTGGTAGCCGTTTGAGAAGACTGACAGTTGACCATCAACGAGAGCAAGATCGCGTATAATCCAAAGTGGAGAATCTTCATTATTATTTTTAAGTTGTTTTACTAATCCAGTCATTAATAATCGTGTTCAGGGTGCCTTTCCCTGCTTCTATCTGCTGCATATTCTTGAAAGTGGCAATAGCCCGGTCATTTTCCTTCCAGGTTAATAGTCCAGAGGTATCCTGAATCAACCTTTCTTTGGGTTGTTCTTGCTTCTTGGCACCCCGGTGAAAAATCAATTGAATTTGACGTGGCGGCTGGATTTTCATCGTGATCCGGTCTTCATCATTGACGCAGTAGTTGGGGCCGTTCCACTTGATGTTTTCCGTAAGGGAAGCATTGGCACTTAGGATAATCAAGCGTAGCTGCTCGATTTCTTCCCGGAAGGGATGGTTGAGGGCATTCAGGAACTTGGTCACTTCCAAATTAGGGTGAGTGGGCGTATCATTCATTTGTCGCTAATGGTTCCTTTTTTCTTCATCAACAATCCGTACGTTGAGCAAAAGTAGTTTAAACTCTATTCAACTTCAAACTATACATTCAAAATCACAAACCCCACCAGCCCCGCCAAAAAAATCAAGCCGTAACCAATTAAAATATACCTACGCATCTCATGACTGCCCGCCCACAGTGAAATGCCAATCTTGACGATGGTATTGCACAGGGTCGCCAGTAAAATGGCGTTTTGAGCAGTGAGTAGAGCAATGGAATTTCCGGCCAGCTTTGATACGGAAATGGTGATGGCATCAATATCCGTCAGCCCGGCAATCGCACTGGAAATCATAATGCCGCTGGTGCCAAATTGAAGATTGGCATAGCTCACCAAAAACAGAATGGCAGTGTAGAGGAGGCCAAAAAAAATGGCTTCTCTCAGGTTGAGCGGTTCTCCAAGAGGAACTTCCGCTTTTACTGCCGAAGGTGCTTGTTGTCGATTATAAAAAAACAAGGCCGCGCCCAATCCCGCCAGAAAGACCAGTAGCATGGGCAGGATCAAACTCGGAAGTAGAGATACATTAAAGAGGATGATCCACACAAATACCCGGATCACCATGATGGTCGAGGCAGCCAGGATGGCCACTGCACAGTTGGCGGACAACTCCGGCACTTCCCGGCTCTTCTTGGAAAACACCCAGGTCACCACCGTACTGGAAACCAATCCGCCCACAATTCCCGTCAGCAGGATACCGCGATCGCTACCCAAAAATTTCATCAGGAGGTAACCCACAAAACCGATGCCGGAGGTTAGCACAATGACCCAACCCAATTCCTTGGGATTAAAAACACTCATTGGACCGAAGGTCTGGTCTGGCAAAAAGGGAAGAATCAATAAGGCCAGTACCACAAACTTGATAAAAGCCACCATTTCTTCCGGGGTGATTCGCCCGATGAGGTTGTGCAACCTGACTTTGAGCGACAGCAAAACCACAATCACCACCATGACGGCAAGACTCGCGTCCAAATAACCCAGTAAGGTGGTGCACCCCAAAAGAAAAGCCACCATAGTGGTAAATTCGGTGGTGCCGCCCATCTCGCCTTTATTGGCACTAATCCAATAGGAAGCCGCCACGATAATGGCTGTCACCACCAAAGCACCGATCACTATCCATTGGGAAAAAAAGAAGCTCAGGAAGGTGCTCATAAAACCAAAAAGCACCACCAACACAAAAGTCCTGACCCCGGCAAAAATCTCCCTCTTTTTGGAAAGGGACGAATATTCCCGTTCTAATCCAATGACAAAGCCAATGCCCGTAGCCACGAGCATCCGGATAAAAAAATCCATTTGCGTAAGCTGAAAAGCCTCTGTCTGGATAAGGTATGATGCTCCCATTTTCTGTAGCCAGGATTGGTCCCTTTCCCAAATGTACAATTTCTGTGGCAATGAAGCATATCGGATGGTCGAACGTTGATAACTTCAGATGGTCGAACGTTGACAACTTCGACCCAGCTGTCACATTTCCTCCTGCTGGCCATCATGCAACACCCGATAAAAACGATCTCCATCAATCAGCAATCCTTCTGATGCTCGATGCGGCCAGTTTTTTTGATAATCCTTGGGATGTTTCACATCTATGGCGATCACCTTACCATTGTATTGGCGGTTGACGCTGGACTGAAGCGTATGTCCTACGGTGATGGATTTGGCATCGAAATGCTGCAAAATTCGATCAATCTGGTCCTGTTGGAGGTCCTCCTTAAAATAGCCACGGTACCAGCAAATGCCGGTTCGGGTAGAAAGAACGAGTTGCTCTTGATTCTTTTCTGGTTTTGGATAGTAGGTATGATAATAATGTGCCCGATTGATCTGGTTGATTTCCTGAATACCCATATTTGCTTCCGCCAAATCCGGATGAACGCCGCCGTGGGTGAAAAGGTGGCCATTGATGGATTCCAGCGTGTTTTTGCTCGCCATCCAGCGGCCCAGAAAAGAGGTAGAATCATAAAGTTCATGGGGTTGTTTGCCTAAAATAGCTGCTACGCCGTAATATTTGGGGGAAGCCGCTTCGTATCTGCCCTGGAAATTTTTCAGCTCATGGTTACCCAAAATGTAGTGTACCTGTCCGCCCTGTTTTTTAGCCTCTTGTTCCAGTTGGTAGATCAACCAAAGCACCTGCGTTGTGGAGTATCCGCGATCCACAAAATCGCCGACCAAGACCAAATGACCGTTGCCGAAGATCCAGTTGAGTTGGTCATCCATGACCTGATTATTGATCAAAAAGTCGCGGAAGGTTTTGTAGCCGCTTTCGATGTCAGAAATGGCGAGAATGGGATTATCGTCCCGATAAGTGATGTGCGGAACGTCAAAATAATCTTTGATGTGAATGGCAAATTGTGAACTGTCCAGCGGAAAATAGCAGGAAGCCGTTATCGACGAGTCGACAGGGAAAGCCTGTTTTTCAACATAAAAACCATCAGTCTTATTGCCTCTTATGTATTGCAGGTTTAGGGTACTGTCATTTTCATAAAAAACATAAGGTCCTTCCCGGTCCAGATTCCGCATCAGCGGATGATCGCCGTAGTGTACACTGCCACCGATATTGACCAAAACAAAGAGGCCAACGATCAGCAAAATTAGGATGGTGGCAAACAAATGTTTTAAATAGCGCAGAATGTTCCTTTTCATGATTTTCTTTTTTTTGCTCAAACATAGCGGCAGCTTGCCTCGCTTTCCAGTATTTGTGATCAACGTAGTGGGCGCGGGGGTACACATTGGCAAACAACACAGCAAGTCCCTTTATCACTGATAAGCGATTGTTCAGCCCTGGCTCCGGACTGTTTATCAACTTATTTGGTGGGACATCCATAAGCGGTTAGATTTGTACCATGGTTATGAATACAAGCATCAATAAATGGCAGGTCATTACCACCATTGCGCTGGCTTCGGCCGCCATTCCAATTGTGATAACGGCCTTTGAATTGATCACCACTGATCAGGAATCGGTGGTGTTTCTGGAGCATTATCCGCCGTTGCTCGGCGTGCTGATCCTGACCTATTATGGCGTGATAGTGGCCCTGGGTATTGGCTGGCTGGTGAAGCAGGTGGTGGCTTTCATCAATTTGAAAAATGAAATTGCGAAAAGCGAATTGCAGCACTTGCAAAGCCAGGTCAATCCGCATTTCTTTTTTAATATCCTCAACAACCTGTACGGGCTCGTAGCCAAGGATAGCCATAAGGCGCAGCAGCTCATCCTCAAGCTCTCCGACCTGATGCGCTACAGCATTTACGACGGGCAAAAGTCGGAAGTGACGATTGCGGAAGAAGCCGATTATTTGAGGAATTTTATTGATTTACATCAAATGCGTTACCACAAAAAAGTGGAGGTGACCTTTGAGGCAAAAATCGAAGAGCCACAGTTGAAAATCATGCCGCTGCTGTTTATTATCCTGGTGGAAAATGCCTTCAAACACGGGGTGGAACATTTGCGGACGGATGCTTATGTACATGTTAAACTGCACGCTACCAGGGACAGTGTTTATTTTGAAGTCAAAAACAACTTTGATCCGGAATCACAGTCGAAAAATCCGGGAATGGGGTTAAGCAATCTGAAGAAGAGGTTAGCGCTGGCTTACGCCAAAAAACACAAGCTAGACCTCGTACAAACCGACCAAATTTTTACCGCCTCACTAACCCTCAAGCAGCTATGATCAGGTATATCATTGTAGACGATGAGGAGATGGCTCACGATATCATCAAGGGCTATTGCGACCTATTGCCCAACCTGCAATTGGCGCAACACTGCTATGATGCCATCGAAGCGCTGGAATGCCTGAATGAACAAGCCGTTGATCTAGTCTTTTTGGACCTCAATATGCCTAAACTCAAGGGTTTTGAATTTTTGAGAACCCTCGCCAAGCCACCAAAAATCATCGTCACCACCGCCTACCAGGAATATGCTTTGGAAGGCTATGATTTGAATGTGGTGGACTATCTATTAAAGCCCTTCAGCTTCGAGCGCTTCCTGAAAGCGGTGAATAAAGCTACACAGTCCGGCAGCCCAACTTCAAATGTCATTACTCCCGAAAAAAGCCAGGAGCCCGGCAGTGTTTTCCTGCGCAGCAATAAGAAATATCAGCAAGTCGATATTGCGGAAATCATCTACATCGAAGCGGCGGGCAACTACTGCAAAATCATCACTTCCGAGGGCACCATCACCGTTCGGGAAACAATTTCCGAATTACTGTCTATACTCAATTATGACGGCCTGGTACAGGTGCACAAGTCATTCGTCGTAGCCAAAAAGTCCATCAAAAGCATTGAGGGCAACCGGATCTTCACCCAGGATCATGTGATACCGATTGGTAAGACGTATAAGCTGAATGTGAATCAGTTGTTGGGCGGGTAGGACAAAACAAAAAAGGCGATAACCTTCCGATCATCGCCTTTTTTGCAATTCATTTATATCCCGTTATTCCGGCTCAAAGCCAAGGATGATGTTGAAGTCACCCAGCGTTTTTAGCGTACCGTCGTTGGGTTTGTCGAAGCCGACACCGTAGTCGAAACCGAGGATACCAAACATCGGCAGGAACACCCTTAGACCGAGGCCCACAGAACGCTTTACGTCAAATGGGTTGAAGTCGCGCAGTTCTCTCCAGGCATTACCGCCCTGGGCAAAGGCCAGTACGTAGATAGTGGAACTTGGATTCAGCGATAGCGGGTAGCGCAGTTCTACCGTAAATTTATCGAAGACCGGCGTGGCCGTATTTCTACCGTTTACACTGTTGGCTTCCAGCTGATCCACTTCATAACCACGCAGCGAGATGATGTCTACCCCGTTGAAGGCAAATTGCTGGTTGTTGATACCGTCGCCACCCAACTGGAAGCGCTCAAATGGCGTGGTTCCCAAACGATCATTGTAACTGCCGAGGATACCGATTTTGGCGGAAGCCTTAAAAACCAGCTTGCCTACGATGGTCGTATACCATTCCGCATCGAAGCGCCACTTGTGGTACTCCAGCCAGCGGAAACGCTCAGCAGGTTCCAGCTCGTCGTAGTCCTTGTCCTCCTTGTCAAACAGCGAGTAAGGAGGTGTGAGCTGTACGGAAAGGGAGAAGCGTGAACCTTCCTTCGGAAACAACGGATCGTTGATGGTAGAACGGGCGATGGTTTGCTTGATACTGAAGTTGTTGAAGTTACCTTCAGATACCAACTGTCCATCATCGGTTCTAAAGATTCCGCTAAACCAGTTGTTCAAACTCAGCGTCTGGATATTGATGGCGGTGCTGGATACAAAGTTATCATCCGGCCAGTTCAAACGGGTACCGATGCTCACCGTACCGTTGATGATGTTGAAACTGCCAAATGTGGAGAAGCTCCGATCACCGGTGGTGAGCCGGTTGTAGAAGGCCGCCACCGTTAGAGAGTTGGGCTTGCTGCCACCCAACCAGGGCTCGGTGAAGGAAATATTGTACGACTGGAAAAAACGTCCGTTCGACTGCGCACGCAGCGACAGGCGCTGTCCGTCACCCATAGGCACCGGACGCCAGGCCTTTTTCTTAAAGAAATTTCTCAGCGAGAAGTTATTGAAGGACACTCCGAGTGTACCAATGACACCCTGGTATCCACCCCATCCGGCCGATAATTCCAGTTGATCCGAGGGGCGTTCCTCCACGTTGTATTCTATGTCTACCGTACCGCGCTGTGGGTTTACCGGCGTATTGATGCCAAGCGTTTCCGGGTTGAAATAACCCAGGTTCATGATCTGGCGCTGAGAGCGAATGATGTCGGTACGGCTGAACTTCTCTCCGGGTAAGGTCCGCAATTCACGGCGAATGACGTGCTCGTGCGTCCGGTCATTACCGGCAATAGAGACCTTATCAATGGTGGCCTGCGGGCCTTCAAAAATACGGATTTCCAGGTCGATGGAATCGTCTTCAATGGCCACTTCAATGGGATCCACCTGGAAGAACAGGTAACCATTGTCCATGTACAGCGTACTCACGTCCCGACCGTCCTGGCTAAAGCTCAGGCGGGTTTGCAGGAGTTCCTGGTTGTAGATTTCCCCTTTTTCAATACCGAGCACATTTTGCAGGGTTTCAGTATCGTAGATGGAGTTTCCTTTCCAGGAAATATCACGGAAGTAGTACTGATTACCTTCGTTTATATTCAATTGTAGTACCAGGTCACCCTTTTCGTTGCGCCACATGGTGTCGTCGGTGATTTGGGCATCGCGGTAACCAATGGTATTGTAAAACTTGATGACCTCCTTTTGGTCTTCCTCATAATCGGGACGAATGAGTTTGGAGGAAGCAAACAAGCGCCGCTTGCGACGCGTATTTTTCATTTTCTTGCGCAGCTTCTTGTCTTTTACGTTGGAATTACCCACAAAAACGATGTCGTCGATCTTAACGCGCTCGCCGCGATCAACGTCAAAAACCAGGCGTACCGAGTTGGCGCGACTGGAATCGGGATATTCTTGCACTTTGGAGGTAACGTCCAGAAAACCCTTGCCAATGAAGAAGTCTTCAATGGCTTCGCGGGCATTGACCTTGACATTTTCGGTAACGATACCACCTTTCAGCAGAAACTTGTTCAGCTCTTCATTGAGATCGTCGTGGTAGCTCTTTTTAACGCCCTGGTAAGAATACTTCGACAAGCGAGGCCGCTCCTGCACCACCAGTTCGAGAAAGATCACGTCACCAATGGTTTTCTCTTCGAGGATTTGTACGTCAGTAAAGAGACGCAAACGCCACAGGTTTTTGATGGCCTTGGGGATATCGGCACCGGGCACGCGAATCTTGTCGCCCACCTTAAGGCCGGAAACCCCGATAACGGCGTTGTCATCGCTGTAGTTGGCACCAATTACCTTGATGCCGCCAATCTCGTAGTCCTTGGGTTCATCATAGTCGTATATGGTGATGCTATCGGCCACCTGAGCGGTGCTCAACATGGGGATTAGCGCTGCTATACAAAGCACAAAAAGTAATCTGCTCATTCCTATTTCCTATCTTATTCTTAGTACGGCAATCGCAATACGATTCAATGATTTCAGGTTTGCTGATGCTGAAATCACCTGGATAACGACTGAAAAATTCAGGCGTTGCCTTTGCCGTTTCAATTAACAGAATTTTATCAAAGAGTCTGAATGCCTGACAATGGTTGTATGTCAGGGCACCAACTGTTCACTTATTTTCCCAAACCGGCGTTCCCGGTTTTGATAATCGATGATGGCCTGGTAAAAATGTTCCTTGCGGAAATCGGGCCAGAATATCGGTGAGAAGTACAATTCGGCGTAAGCCACCTGCCACAGCAGGAAGTTGCTCAAACGGTTTTCTCCACTGGTTCTGATCAACAATTCCGGGTCGGGAATGTCGCGGGTACTCAGGGCAGAAGCAAACATGGCTTCATCAATATCCGCAGGGTTAAGCTCCTGGCGGGCTGCCTTACCGGCCAGGTCTCTCACCGCTTCTATGATTTCCCATTTGGCGCTGTAGTTAAGGGCCAAAACCAGGGTCATGCGGCTGTTGTTGCGTGTATTGTGAATACCATCGAGCAAAGCCTGGCGGGTTGATTCCGGCAACCGGCTGATGTCGCCAATGGCTTGCAGGCGAATGTCGTTTTTATTGAGGGTATTGATCTCTTTGTGTAAGGTTTCTACCAACAATTTCATCAACGCACCGACTTCCAGCTTGGGGCGATTCCAGTTTTCCGTAGAAAAAGCATACATCGTCAGGTATTCCACGCCCAGCTCTGCAGCCGCTTCGGTTGTTTCCCGAACGGCCTTGACGCCATTGCGGTGACCAAAAACTCTCGGCTTGCCGTGTTGTTTGGCCCAGCGGCCATTGCCATCCATAATAACGGCAATGTGTCGCGGCAACTTTTCGAGATTGATTTTTGATTTTAAATCCATCGTATTCACTTCATCGATTCTGATTCCGGAAGCCGGATTTTTCCCCGGCTTTCGAAAAAGTGCCACAAAATTACGAAAAGTAAAGCAAACGAACGCTTCAAATTCAGTCTCAGGCGAATACTGCCAATATGAGCACTCTAATTTTTGAACAATTCTGGCAAAACTGTGTACTTTGCATATACTATTTTCACAAAAACAACAACAAGAAATGGGTTTTGAATCCTACGCCTATAAGCGACCAGATATTGACACTTTTCAAACGCGCTTTCAATCACTGCTCACCCAATTTGCCGAGGCTTCCAGTTTTGAAGAGCAAAACTGGGCTTTTGAGCAAATCAACGACATGCGAACCGAGTTCTTATCCATGTACAACATCTGTCACATTCGGCATACCAATGATACGCGCGATACCTTCTATGAGGAGGAAAATAATTTCTTCGACCAGAAGATGCCGATCTATCAATCGCTGAATACGGATTTTTATAAAAAACTACTCGATTCCCGCTTTCGCGCAAAACTGGAAGAAAAATGGGGGTCACAGCTCTTTGTGATTGCCGAACTGAGTCTGAAAACCTTCAAACCGGAAATTCTCGAAGACCTACAGGAAGAAAACCGGCTGAGCAGCGACTATACCAAGCTCAAGGCTAAGGCCAAAATCGATTTCCGCGGCAAGGAATACAACCTTTCTTCTATTCAGGTGGAGGAAGTCTCAAAAGACCGCGAAACCCGGCGGGCAGCGGCTGAAGCCAAGTGGGCTTTCTTTGAAGAAAATGCAGCGGAATTTGATCGATTGTACGACGAGTTGGTCAAGGTGCGGCACCGCATTGCCCAGAAGTTGGGCTACAATAATTTTATTGAATTGGGTTACGCCCGAATGCTGCGCAGCGACTACGATGCCCAAATGGTGGCCAACTTCCGCAAGCAGATTCATACCCACATCGTGCCGATCACTTCAAAGCTTTACGAGCGGCAAAGGAACCGCCTCGGACTGGATGCACTTAAATACTACGATGTCGATTTTCGCTTCGCCTCGGGCAACCCCCAGCCCAAAGGAGATCCGGAGTGGATTGTTGATAACGCCAAAAGCATGTATGGTGAATTGTCGGATGATACCCGGACTTTTTTCCACTTTATGCTCGACAACAAACTCATGGACCTGACCACCCGCCCCGGCAAGGCTACCGGTGGTTATTGCACTTATATCGGTAAATACAAGGCGCCCTACATTTTTTCCAACTTCAACGGCACCAGCGGCGATATTGATGTATTAACGCATGAGGCGGGACACGCCTTTCAGGTGTTTTCCAGTCGGGAAATGGGCATTAACGAATACAACTGGCCAACCTATGAAGCCTGTGAAATTCATTCCATGAGTATGGAATTTTTCACCTGGCCGTGGATGAAGCTATTCTTCCAGGAGGAAACGGATAAATATAAATTCGCGCATTTGTCAAATGCCCTATGCTTTCTGCCCTACGGCGTGGCGGTGGATGAATTTCAGCACTACGTGTACGAGAATCCGGAAGTGACACCCGCGGAGCGCAATAAAAAATGGCGGGAGATCGAAGGAAAGTATCTGCCGCACATGGACTACGAAGACAATGAATACCTGGAAAAGGGCTGCTTCTGGCACAAACAAAGCCACATTTTTGCGGCACCGTTTTATTACATTGATTATGTGCTGGCCGAAATTTGTGCCTTCCAGTTCTGGAAAAAAGACCGCGAAGACCACGAGTCGGCCTGGGAGGACTATGTACGCCTCTGCCGCGCCGGAGGGAGTCAGTCATTCCTCGGATTGGTTGATTTGGCCAGGTTGCATTCCCCATTTAAAGACAAAGCAGTGGCTTCAGTAGTGGGCGAAATAGAAAGCTGGCTGGAAGCGGTGGATGATAGGCAATTTTAGTGGAAAGGAGGTTAAAGTTTAAAGGTTAATGGTTAAGGGGGTAGGACAACCTTTAACCATTAACCTTTAACCCAACATGGAATGTTATTAGCCTTCATTGCCCTATACCTGCTTGCTACCCTTTTCATTGGTTGGTGGGCATCGCGGCGGGTAAAATCGGCGCAGGATTTTGTCATTGCCGGTCGGCGGCTGCCGTTGATTGTGGCGGCAAGTGCCTTGTTTGCCACCTGGTTTGGCTCGGAAACGATTATGGGCGCTTCCGCAGAATTTGTGGAGCACGGACTGCTGGGTGTTGTTGAGGACCCATTTGGTGCCGGGCTCTGCCTGATCCTGGTGGGCATGTTTTTTGCGCGACCTTTATACAAACTTAATATTCTCACCTTCAATGATTTTTTTCGCATTCGTTTTAGTCGGCGCACGGAGTTGATCTCCGCCATATTTATGGTGCCCTCCTATTTCGGCTGGATTGCGGCGCAACTGGTGGCCATGGCCATTGTGCTGAAAGCCGTAGCGGGCATTCCCTTGCTGGCAGGTATTGCCATTTGTACGATAGTGGTCGTGATCTATACCTACATCGGTGGTATGTGGGCCGTATCGATTACCGATTTTATCCAGACCATTATGATCGTGGCGGGACTGCTGTTGCTGGCAGCGCAACTAAGCGGCCAACTGGGTGGTGTACGCAAGGTTTTGGCAGCTACGCCCGAAGGCTTCTTCCGTTTTGTACCCAATGGCGACTGGCACAGCATCGTGCACTACATTGCCGCCTGGATAACGATAGGCCTGGGGTCGATTCCGCAGCAGGACGTCTTTCAGCGGGTCATGTCGGCCAAGAATGCGGATACCTCAGTGCGGGCTTCCTACCTGGGTGGCTTTATGTACATCACCATTGGATTGATTCCCTTGTTTATCGGCCTTTGCGGCAAATTATTGTACCCGGAACTACAAACTGGCGATACCCAAATGGTCATCCCGACTATGGTTTTGGAGCACGGAGGATTGTTTTTACAAATCATGTTTTTTGGTGCCTTGTTATCGGCCATTTTGAGTACCACTTCCGGCGCTATCCTTGCTCCGGCCACCGTCATTGGAGAAAACCTGATCAAGCCCTACTTTGGTGAGATGAGTGATCAACGCCTGCTGCAGGTGATGCGGTTTTCGGTGATTGGCGTGGCGCTTTGCTCTGCGGGGATGGCCAGTTTGCAAACCAATATTTACGATTTGGTCGCCCAGTCTTCGGCCTTGAGCCTGGTGTCGCTCTTTGTGCCACTTACGGCGGGATTGTACTGGAAGAGAGCTTCTGAATTTGGGGCCTTGTTATCCATTATTACCGGTATGGTAGTGTGGATCATTTGTGAGGTGATCGGTACGGAGGTTCCGGCGATTATTTTGGGTGGCTTGGCGAGTTTGGCGGGCATGATTGTGGGGTCATTTTTACGTAAGCAAATGAATCCAATATCTTGAGTCTTTAAAATTCGAGGGGGATGTTTTGACCGGGCTGAAATTTACATCAAGATACAAAAATAGAAAACTGACTGGCGGCGGCGGATGACAGACAATTTTTGATAAAGAGGATGTTTAATGGTTAAAGGAGCAAAATAACCTCTAACCATTAACCTTTAAACCAGTTTCTGCTATTCTTTCTTCATCCCACTGCTATTCGCCGCTTTGCTCACAATTTGCCAAAGAGTATCCGATACCTTTTTTACAATAAAAATATCGATAAAGCGCCGATTGAATTTTGGCACCAGAATTTCGGCTTTGACCTGCGCCAGATTGCCTTCCATGTCAATGGACAAGATTTTGTTGTAGCGGCCGGTAAAGACGCCCGGTTCGTTTTTTCTAAAAAGATCAACGTATGCTGTAGCCGATATTTTCCAGACTTGTCCGTCTTTCTCCAGGTACAATTCGGCTTCCGGGTGAAAAGCGGCCTCTATCTGTGAGATATGATTGTAAGCGGTCCCGTTGAAATAGTTGTGAATGGTATGCCGGATGAGGTCTTCGTCAGATTGGCTGAAAGCCACCAGGTTCAAAAAGACACCCAATACCATCAGAAAAGCTTTAATTTTCATGAGTCGTAATTTTATTAATAATGCGAAATAATTTGCCGTTGTCTTCGTCGGTGAGTTGGTAGAGTTGCCCTTCCGGACTTTGCACTACCTTCCGCGATCGGATGTGATTGTCCAGAAACAATTCCTCTGCACTGACGAAGGTATTCCCATCGAGGACCATGCGCCAGAGGCTGCCTCTTGACAGGCCGGGAACGATCAGATTGCCCTGCCAGGTGGGAAATTCTGTGCCGGTGTAGAAGGTCAACCCCGTAGGAGCCACCGTCTGTAGCCAGAAATGCAATGGATCGATATAGTTAGGATTTTCCAGTGAATCAGGTTCATAACCCGGAGAGCGCCAGGTGCCTGTGGTGATGTTGGGCCAACCGTAATTGCCTCCGGCTTGTAATAAGTTAATTTCATCGCCCTGATTGGTGCCGTGCTCACTAAACCAGATCTGGTCCGTGCCCGGTCGGGTGGTGATGCCCTGAGCGGCACGGATACCGAAGGCAAAAATTCCCGGCACTGCACCCGATCCGAAATCAGGGTTGCTATCCGGAATACTCCCGTCCAGATTTAAGCGGTAAATGGCCCCTCGGGCATCCGTCACATCCTGTGCAATGGGCAGGCCAGTTTTGTAATCTTCAAAGAATAGGCGTTCACCTACGGTGATGTAAAGGTGATTCTGAAATACACAAAGTCCACCGCCAAAATGCCAGAGGCCAGGGACGTAAGGTCCGGGATTCAGGATGGTTGTTACATTTTGTAGCGAATCGTCGATTACCTCCGCGCTGATTACTTTCAGGGCAAAGGTTTTATCGCGCTGGGAAACGTAGGACACAAAGATTTGCCTCGTCTCTTCAAAGTCGGGATGTAAAACCACATCAAGAATACCGGCATTACCCCAGATCGTTTTGCCGTCCAGGGAAAAGGGGAAAAGTCGGGGTTCATATTCACTGACATCGATTAGTAACGGCTTCGCCAAATCCTCCGGAAATCCCTTGAGGCGGAACCTGGTTTTTGCTGCTAAATCCACCCGAAGTAAATCGCCTTGCTTCTCGGAAATGAAGGCTTCCTGTTCATTGATAAAGGCCATGCTCCAGGGATGAGCCAGGCTGTCCATGATTAACTCCCGATGGGGTTTTGGGGATTGGTGCTCTGGACTACGATGTTGGCAACTGGATAGCAACAGGCCAACCAATAGTAGCAGGATTGCGTCAGGTTGAAAGTTTCTTGTTTTCATGCCCCAAAGATGCAGCAAGGACCGGTGAGATGCCCAATTTCAAGGGGACCGAGATGTTCATTCTTATAATTGTGGACAAGGTTAGCGGATAGATGGCTTCTTTTTAGCCTTGTACTGCCCGGGAGTGAGCTGCATCTGTGTTTTAAAAGCCGAATAAAACGCCGACCGGGAGGTAAAGCCCACTTCCTGTCCGATGCCTTCAACGGTGAGCAGGTCGCTTTCGCTGAGGAGCAAGCAGGCCTCTTTAATGCGAAATTCGTTGATATACTGATTGAAGGAAATGCCGAGCCGATCATTGATCACCTGAGAAACGTCGTGCGGGGAGGAGTTGATGGATTGAGCGATGGTGGCGAGCTTGACTTTTGGGTTGAGATAGGGTTGTTGAGTTTGCATCAACGCAGTCAATCGTTCCAGGATATCATTTGCTTCAGGTTCGCTTAGTTTTTGATTTTGGTACTTCGGAGGAACTTCCTGAAATACGACCGCCCGATTTTTCTTAGCCGCCAGAAAAGCCATCATGAGGTATAAAACGACCGAGAACAAGAGCGGCCCCGCCAGGTAGGAAAATCCATACAATGCCAGATTGTAGGCAATACACAAAACCAAAATGCACGAATAGAGCAGTAATATCCAGGAGTCGAGGATGGAAAGTTGTTGCTGAATGGCTTTTCTAACAATTGGCAACACCAAAACAAATCCGGCGATCAGATACAAAATCCACACCGCGTAAATGCCTTGTACGATGTAGTTGTTCCATAAGTCGGGATGGGTTTCATAAGGCCAAATCACCCCGATGGTAATGATACTGACCAACGGTGTCCAAAGATGTACGGAGCGAATTTGGGGAAGGGCGTAGGTTTTACCCAACAGGGTATTGATGTATAAATACAACAACGGCCCGATCATGATACAGGCCGACAAACCAATTTGCCGGTAAATGCGGGCCACATCGGTGAAAATATGAAAGAGCGACTTCCCGATCCGGATGCACAACATCAGCATCAAAAGCCCAAAAAGCACATTGCGCCATTGCTTTGACCTCAGTATAAAAAAGCAGTAACCCACCAGGAGAAGACCGTTGAAAACGCCGAGGCCAGCCAGAAAAAACCAGATTTGATTCCAGATTTCCATGGAGTAAAAATATTGAAAAAATCGCAATGGCGGTGTGCGAATAGACTGATGGAACTCCCCATCCTTAATGCGGGTTAGTCTGTTACCCAGACTTTAGAGTAAAAATGCTATTTTGTTTATCAAAAACATCCAAATGAAAACCCTGACCAATATTGACCTATTTCCGGTGCTCACCCTGAGGCCCTTTGATTTTGGAGAAGAAAGCTATCCCTTCAATGGACCTGTTGATGAAGAAACCCAATACCAATATTGGAAGCAAATCCTCATCAAGAATGCATTGCCAACACTAGAGCCGGTACAAAAGGGTATGCACTTTGTCCGTGTCAGAGAGGTCGATGATGCTTCACTGGAAAAGTTGATTGAGTTATTTATGCATGATATTGCTGAATATGAGTGTTCACCGGATGAAAGCAGCACTACAGTTGACAAGGATGCAGAAATTACACCAATGAGTTTTGAAGGAGGCGTCGTATTAACCAGTAATGATCAACTGATCATGACACCACAGTGTTGCGTAAGCTTACAAGATCACCGCGAGTGGCTAGGGATTACAAAAAGTGATGTCTTTCAAAGAATCTGGATCGGCCATCCGTGGGTCTATTACCTTACCAAAGATGACCAGATCCTGTTTACCCGGTTGATTGAAAAAAGCTTTGACGGTAAAACCTGGAAACACTACCATACGCTCGACAACACGACAATGATGGATTCATCTAATTGTGTTGAAAAATTGAAGGAAGAAATCGATCAAGAGGATATCAAATATGCTATTCCTTTTCAGGAAATGCAAAAAGCCATTGCCGCTATGAAAGCAGAGGTTGATCAGTTTAAGCAACGCGCCGAAAAAATATTGGAGCAACAAGGAGTGAAAAACCCGGCCAAGGTAGCTTGTTGTCTGGTGGATGGAAATGGAATAACGTTCTCTTATGATGAGACGGCCTTTTAACTTGATAAGGATAAAAAACAACAATTTGCCCGGAAACCCTTAAATTGGGAGTTGGTTAAACCACGAACCTGATACCATGCAAAAAGACACCTTAAAAGCCCTGCTCGATAAAGACAATTTGAAAGGAGCCATTGACCATTTACTGGCCGAACGATCAAGCAGGTCCTTAAAATTACTGAAAGGCCGCCTCGCCGATTTGGAACGACAGAACAACCAGGGCATCATCGGCCAGGAGGCTTACAACCTGGAAAAAAACAAGATTAGAGCCGCTTTACTGGATATTGTCGAGCACGGTGATCAGGTAGGCCCTTCCGTGGGGGGCAATAAAGTGGGCCTGTTTGCCATGGTGGGCATTTTGCTTGTGGTGGCCCTCGGGTTAGTTTACTTTGTGGGCTTGGGAAGAGCAAAGAAGGCAAACCGAGACATTCCTGAAATGTCGGCCAGTACACCAAGCGATGAGACCACTGCCGAGAAGGCGAATGAGGAAAAGACGATTGATGCACCGCAGGAAACCCCCGTGAAAAAGCCCGAGGTGAAACCTACGGCGCCCAGGAAAAAGTATGCCGACATCGTCAGTGCGGCTTTGGGGTCAGATGATTTTGCTTTTAAGTTGAGCCCGGTTGGCCTTTCCGAAACAAAGGAATACCGGCAAGCATTGGCCTACCTAAAACGCCGCTACACCTGGGAAACCGACCTTGCCTTTGTAGTAGAAAATGAAGATATGAAAGTAGAACAGGGAGACGACGCCAAATCAGCAAAAGTCAGGATCAGATCGGTGAAGGTGGCCCCGGATTTGTACATCCGCAACCGCCAGTCTTCCACCGTGCAAAACTCGCTCTGGATTGAAGAAACTTCCAAAGACGGAGAGTTTTGGCAAAATGTCGACTACTACACCCGCACCAACATCAACAAGCGCCTGAAGGCCAATCCGAGTCAGAAATCGCTGATCAAAGACAGGATAGAAGACCTGATCAAAAAGAAGTTGAAAAATGCGGATCAGGGGCAGCTGGTTTTTGAAATACAGAAGTTGGAAATGTATAATGGGGAGGTATTGCAGTATTAATAAGGAAGAAATTCCGTTTTTAATTGCGAGAAAGGATATGTATTTTGGGGCTTTATTTCAATAGCAACCAAACCCCATGAAAAAATTAGCGCTCGTATTTTCTTTGGTCTTTTCTATTGTTTCATTACAAGCCCAACTCTCCGTCCAAACGGTTGACAGTTTGGCTGTAGCCAATTTTGTAGACAGCCTGGTACGCCATGTGTTGGTAGATAGCACCATCACGGTTGAGTCTGTTTCCTTTAGCGGCAATGCGGCAGCAGTTGGCTATTTTTCGGAGCCGGGCAATGCGCTGGGTGCTACGGAAGGCATTATTCTCGGGACCGGGCGAGTGGAGCATGCAGCTACAGGGCTTATACCGCCCAATTTTGGGACAAGTTTCTCCCTTCAAGGAAATGATGATATTTATGAGCTGATGACTCTTTCTTCAGGTATTTCATACTTGAATTATGATCCTGCGATTATTACCATTGATTTTAAACCACATGCTGACACCCTAGGCCTGGAATACCTGTTTGCGTCTTTTGATTACGGAACCCTTTATGAATGTGGAAATTTTGCTGACCAAGTTGGAATATTTCTAAGTGGACTTGGCGTTAGTGGTCCCTACTCTGACCATGCAATTAATGTTGCAGAAGTGCCCGGCCGAGAAGGCATTCTGGTTTCGTATAATACAATTAATGGTGGCATCGGAGGCATTTCAGGGGGAGATACAATTACAGAAATATGTGATGCCTTTGATCCATTGTGGAGGTTAAATTCAATTTTTTACGCAGGCCCTAATGATGTTGCTGACTATAATGGGTATACAAAAATACTACCTACTACAGCTATTGATGTATTCCCCCAAATGACCTATCGACTGAAGATTATCATTGCTGATGTTGGAGACAATCTCTTTGATTCTGCTATATTTATCAAAGCAGGTAGCCTCACTTCCAACTTTAGTTTTACCCTTCCACAGCTTCCAAGTACAGATACGCTATTCATCGATTCAACTATTTGCACGGGCATTCCATTCGAGTTGCCGGATCAATCTCTATACCCTTACAATGCAGGGATTAATCAGGATACCCTAACCCTGCTTACTGACTCTGTAGTCTCGACAGTCTATATAAATCTAACGGTAATACCTCCTCTTGACACATACTTAGAGTTTAGTCCTTGTGTTGGAGATACGATAATCATTAATGATGAACCGATCACAAGAGATACTTTTTGGGTTGAAAGCCTCCAGGGCGAAAATGGCTGTGACAGTTTGGTGGTCTATGACGTGATGTTTAGAAAAGTCAATCTGATTTCCTTAGATGCCGTAGACACAAGCCTGTGCCCGGAATACGAACTACAGATCATCTATGGAACGGATTTTATTGCGACGGAAAACCTACCGTACACCTTTATTCAAACCAATTTTGACTCTTTGCCCTTGCCAGAGTTTACGGAGGTGCCTATTGAAACAATACTTCTTGTCGATTCTTTTCCGGATAACACGGTCGTTGAATCTGTGGACCAATTACAGATTTGTGTGAACATGGAACATTCCTGGATGCATGACTTGGAGATCAACCTGGAATGCCCCAATGGTCAAACCGTCAGGTTGCAAAACCAGAAATTAATTGGAAATGAAGTTCACCTTGGTGTTCCGATTAATGCAGACGACAATGAGGTCATTCCCGGAGTCGGCTATACGTACTGCTGGATAGAGGATGCAGAAAGGGGGACTTGGACTGTTTATTCCCAAATGGCTGATACACTGAGTTTGGGAGCCTTTCCTCTTCCACCGGGAGATTATGCTCCTATGGAATCTTTTGATGGTTTGCTTGGCTGTCCATTGAATGGTACCTGGACGCTATCTATTGAAGATAAATGGAATTCAGACAATGGGTTTCTTTTTAATTGGTCCATAGCATTACAAGATTCGATACTGGATGTGGCGGTTGCCGATACTCAGGGGTGGCTACCTTCTCCAGATGCTGATATTTCTGGAGACACGCTTTCTTTTATGGCCAACGAGCCGGGGTTTTTTGAATTTACTTATATTCTGCAAGATACCAATGGCTGTACTATTGATACGACTTATAGTATAAATGTTTGGCCAGATTATGATGAGCAACGAGATACGGTAATTTGCATTGGCAACCAGCTTTTTGGTCAACAAGTGGATACCAGCGGAAATTATAGCTTTGGATTTACGTCCATTAATGGCTGTGATAGCTTGATCTCCTATCAGGTGAGCCTGGTTGGTTTAGATACTACTATGTTGTCTTCTACCACCTGCCTTGCTAACGAGGCAGGAATATTTGTAGAAGCATATACCAATAGCGGAGGATGTGATAGCACCGTTATTTTAGAGGTTCAATTTGCCCCCACTGTCGATACCACCTTCCTCTTTGATCAAAGCTGCAACGTCAACGAAACCGGCATTTTCACCGAATACCTAACCACCACAAATGGCTGCGATAGTATTTTAATCACCGAAGTGGAATATGTGCCACTACCAGATACCACAACCCAAGTAAGATACACCTGCGATCCAGCAATTGAAGATGAATATATTGCTATCTTAACCAGTGAAGGATGTGATAGCATTATTCTAATTGATTATGTCTTTGAAGCCCTTGATTATAATCTGGTCGTCACTGCTGATACTTGCCAGCAAGGTATGGGAAGTATCGTGCTGAATTTGGGTAATAACCCTAATTTTAATGACATTTCAGCCCAGCTTTTCCAGCTAGCACCGCTTCAGGAAATAGGCACCGGTTTTGCTTTTACCGATTTACCGCAAGGAGCTTACCAGTTGAATATCCTGGCAGATGAAACTTGCGAAATCGTAGAAGATATTGTCATCATCAATATGGGCGGAGGATTACCCGCTGGCACATTTACATCTTCCTCAACTGGAAACACCGTCGATTTTGCAGCGGATGAATCTGCCAATGATGCTTCCTTCCTGTGGACTTTTGGGGATGGCTCCACCGCCAATGGTCAGGAAGTTATTCATGATTTCGACTACCCCGGGCTCTATGAGTCCTGCCTGACGGTTGAAAATCTCTGTGGAACTAATTCTTCATGCGACACCCTCTTCCTGGCATCACAAATCATCAACGAAGCAGTAGAAGGAATGTCAGGACAAAGCGTGACTATTCCGGTAACCAGTACCGGATTTTACCAGCTGGCGGCCCTGGATCTATCTTACCAGTTTACCAATTCAAATATCCTACAAATAGAGAGTCTCGTTCCGGATGCATTAGCAGATGAAGGTGTTTTTGATTATACCATAAACGCTGTCGATGGCTCAATACAAATTGATTGGGCTACGGCTAATAATCCGGGAATGACCATAGAAGAAGCAGATACACTCTTTGTCATTCATCTTTTGCTTACCGGGTTACCAGGAGAAAGCTCGGAACTGGAACCACTAAGTGGAGCCACCGCTCATTTTTTCCTTGGAGGAGTGCTTAGCGATGAATATACTCTTGATTTTAGCAATTTGGAGGTGACGATTATTGCTGGTGAATCCGAAATCACCGGCCTGGTACAGACCGCGCCCTATCATAACGACCCACACGCGCCAATCGCCAACGTTGAGGCAAACCTGGAGGCCGCTGCCGTTAGCATCGCAACGGATATGACCGATGCATCTGGCCAATATGCCTTTACCGCAGAAACGGATATTGATTACCGTATCTTTTTTGAAAAAGGAAACGATGACCTCAATGGATTGACGACCCTCGGTATTTTGCGATTGCTGCGGCATTTGGCGGGAGTTGTGCCATTCACTAACCCGTATCAAATCATCGCTGCGGATGTGGATTGTAATGAGGTGGTCAACCTGGATGATGCGAGTACTTTGCAGGAATTACTGCTTGGAAATGCAAGTATTCCACTTTGTGAATCCTGGGTGTTTGTGCCTGGCACTTACGAATTTCCGGTGCCAACTAATCCTTTCCCATTTCCGCAGGATTATGATATTCCTGCGCTAAATCAATCCACTTTTGAGGTCCCTCCATTTTACGGCATCAAAGTGGGCGACGTATTGGGTGAGTCCGCTCCCGAGCGGCCGGTATTGGCGGATAGCCTAATCCTGACCGTAAATAACCAAACGGCTCTTGCGGGCGATACCATCGAACTCACTTTCAGCACCATTGGGTTTGAGCTGCTGACCGGCTTCCAGATGGAAATACAGTTTGACACAATGATGCTCGAATGGGTTGATGCCGAAGCTATGGGAGATTTGAGCGGTTATTCAAATGCTGATTTTGGCTTGGGCCAAATTGAAAGTGGGCTCTTCCGCAATCTTTGGTTTACGGAGGACTTACAACCCGCTACCTTGGAAGATGGTAGTCAGTTGTTCACGATTCGCCTGAAGGCAAAAGCCGATATTGAAGAGGGTCTGGAACCTCTAGTTACCTTTTTTGCCGAAAATCTGGCCCCCGAAGCTTACGATGCCAATTTTGAGCGCATTGATTTGCTGTTGCGTTTTGATATGCTGAATGCTGTTGAGGTACCATCCAGCGCAGGCTTGCAGCTTTTTCAAAATCAACCCAATCCGTTTGGAACGGAGACCTTGATACCTTTCTACCTTCCGCAGAGCAGCGAGGTGGAGTTGATCATTACCGATGCGTTGGGAAGAGTGATTTCCCGTTACCAGCAGCGTTATAGCACAGGATTCCAGCAGTATAAGTTTGAACCACAAGCATTACCTTCCGGAGTGTATTATTATACATTGCGTACTAGTTACGGCTGGGCTACCAGGAAGATGGTTTTGTCCAGATAAAAACTTCATACGGGTTGGAGACTAGTGGCTCTCCAACCCGTATGAAGTTTTTATCTGCTCATTCCCTTCCAATTCTCCCAAAAGTCTGCTAGCTTAACAGGCTAGAAATAAAATAGTGTATGAAACAACTAACCAATCCTTCGCGGAGCACAGGGTTTCCTATGTCCTTCTGCCATTCCTGGTGTAGTGGCCGCTCCTTTTTTATCCTTGCTTTTTTGATGTTGATGCAGATGACCGCTTTCGCGGAAAGCATCAGTCGTATTGAGCCACCAAACTGGTGGGCCGGCATGAAAAATGAAGCCGTGCAGCTACTCGTCTACGGAGAAAAAATTGGGGATTTTAACCCTTCCATCAACTATCCCGGCGTGCGACTGGAGAAGGTGATCAAGGTGGAAAATCCGAATTACCTCTTCCTGGACCTGATCATTGATGCCTCGGCAAAGCCGGGGGATGTAAAAATCGATTTTTCTAAAGATGGCAAACTGGTGGAATCGCAAAACTGGCCGTTGTGGCAGCGCAAGCATTCCGGGCCGGAATACAAGGGCTTCGACAATACTGATGTCATGTACCTCATTACCCCCGACCGCTTTGCCAATGGCGATGCCAACAACGATGAAGTGAAAGGCATGCGGGAGAAGCTCAATCGCTCTTTCAAGGGCGGTCGCCACGGTGGCGATATTGAAGGCATTCGCAAACATTTGGACTACATCAAGGATATGGGCTTTACGGCAATTTGGTTGAATCCATTGCTGGAAAATGATATGGAGGAATACTCTTACCATGGCTATTCCACCACGGATTTTTACAAGGTAGACTCCCGCTTTGGCAGCAATGCCGATTACCTGCAACTGGCGGATGAAGCCCGCAGCAAAGACATCAAGCTGATCATGGATATGATCGTCAATCACTGCGGTTCCTTCCACTGGTGGATGCAGGATATGCCGATGGCCGACTGGATCAATAACTATCCCAATTACGCCATCACCAACCACAAAAAATGGACCCTACAGGACCCACACGCCTCCGAGGTGGATATAAAAGGCTTCGTCGATGGCTGGTTTGTGCCCACCATGCCCGACCTCAATCAACGCAATTCAATGATGGCGACTTACCTGATCCAAAACAGCATCTGGTGGGTGGAATACCTGGGCCTGGCGGGCATTCGTATGGATACCTACCCGTACCCGGATATGGACTTTATGACCGACTGGACCCGCGAACTGATGGAGGAGTACCCCAACCTCAATATTGTGGGCGAAGAATGGGTGCTCAAGCCGGCACAAGTGTCCTATTGGCAGGCTGGCAAGCAAAACGCCAATGGCTATGTATCCTACCTGCCCAGCCTTATGGACTTCCCCTTACAATCGGCCATGAGCCGGTCCCTCAACGCTGAAAATGGCTGGGAACAACTCTACGAAACCCTCTCGCAAGATTACCTCTACCCCGACCCGGACAACCTGGTGGTTTTTCCCGACAACCACGATATGAGTCGCATTTTTAGTCAGGTAAATGAGGATATTGCGCTCTTCAAAATGGCCAATATCTACGTGGCTACCACGCGTGGTATTCCCCAATTGTACTACGGCACCGAAATATTGATGAAGAACCCCGGCACTGACGATCACGGCATTATTCGCAGCGATTTTCCTGGTGGTTGGAAGGGCGATGAGGTGAACGGTTTTACCGGAAAGGGGCTGACCGCAGAGCAGAAAGATGCGCAGGCTTTCACTAAAAAACTGCTGAATTGGAGGAAGTCAGCTTCAGTCGTTCACTATGGTAAAATGATGCACTTCATTCCGCAAGACAATGTGTATGTCTACTTCCGCTATAACGACAAGGGTAAAGTAATGGTGATCTTAAATAAGAACACCTCGCCGTATCAACTAAAATTGGATCGTTTTGCAGAAATGCTGGGCGGCATAACGGAGGGAACGGATGCCCTGTCGGGTAAAACTTACTCCCTCACAGGCCCCATTGACTTGCCGATCCGTCAGGGCCTGATTTTGGAATTGAAGTAGCTTTTGTGTTTGGAAGAATTGGACGAATTGTAGTACCGAACGCATTTCATCCAATTCTTCCTATGAGCCTGAAAGTCCGCTTTAAATGAATCCCAATCGCAAAATTAAGATCAAGCAAATGAAGAAGCCGTTCCCATTTGGCGTAAGCCTACTCTTCCTAACCTTGTTTTTCTACCAATGCGCAACCCCGGAAGATCATGCATCTGATGGTAGCTTACAAAACATACTCGAAGACGTGGAAAGTTTGCCCGGAAGGCAGGAGTATCTTGACTCTCCTTTTGCGACTGCGGGAGATCGGGTGTACCTGGTGGGGCATCAAAATGGGGCCTTTCCTGACCTGGGTTGGCATATCACTGGCGAGATGGGCGGCATTTGGGATCACCCCATCAAGCTAATGGACGGCTTTATGGCTGCGATCTATTCCGAAAAGGAAACCTATTGCCTGGATAATGCCGATGATTTTATCAACTATCCATTTGCCAACAAGCACATTTTTCGCAGTACCGTTCCGGGAATGCAGGTCGATCGCATTCAGTTTGTGCCCGATGGCAAGGAGGCGGTAGTGGTTGAGTATACGCTGATGAATACCGGCAGCAAGGATCAAAAAATCAGCTTTGAATTCACCGGCTACTCCGATCTCCGGCCAACCTGGCTGGGTGAACGTACAGATATGAACGATGGGCCAGATCGGGCTCAGTGGAACGAAGCAGCACAACGCTGGGAAGTGAAAGACAGTGGGAATGAGTGGCATGTACTGTTTGGCACAACGATGGCGGATTCGGCTTACGCCAATGTTTCTTCCGCTTGTGCTTATAGCACTAAAGGTACAGGAACGGCGGCTTCAATTGTGATGCACGTGGAAGTTCCGGCTCAAGGACAAACGGTCATTCCGATGATCATTGCCGGTTCCTATCAATCAGTTCAGCAGGCTGATAAGACCTATCAGGAAGTGCAGGCCAATGCGGCAGATTTGCTTAGCGCAAAAAAGGAACGCTACCAAAAAATTGCGGAGCAAAGCAGGTTGACTATCCCTGATAAAGAGTTGCAACGGGCTTTTCACTGGGTGAAATACAATACGGACTGGCTAGTCCGCGATGTGCCGGAAATCGGACGGGGCCTGGCGGCGGGTTTGCCCGACTACCCCTGGTGGTTTGGCGTGGATAATGAATACACCTTGCAGGGCGCATTAACCATTGGTCGTACCGATTTGGTATACAGCACGGTCGAATTGTTGCACCAGCTTTCGCAAAAAACGAATGGCAATGGTCGCATCATTCACGAAGTGTCGACCAATGGGGCGGTGTTTAACCCGGGGAATATCAATGAAACGCCGCAGTTTGCGAGTCTGATTTACGCGGTTTATCAGTGGACGGGTGACCGGGCATTTTTGGAGAAATACTATCCAACAATCAAGGATGGTTTGCAATGGCTGCTGAAAGAAAATGACGCCGATGGCAATCTACTGGCCGATGGATTTGGCATGATGGAAATCCACGGACTGAACAGCGAAATGATCGATGTGGCGGCTTACAGCCAAAAAGCTTTTGCCGATGCCGCTGAGATGGCGGAGGTCATGAATGAGCCGGAGGTAGCCCAGAAATACCGGGAAATGGCCGACCAACTCAAGGAGAAAATCAATACCGACTTTTGGGTGCCGGAATTTAATTCTTATGCTGACTTTATCGGCACCACTGAGCAAGCACTGCACCTGATTGATGACGCCATCGTGCGGGCTGATACACTCAACAAACCCTGGGCGGTGCAAGAACTCAAAGCCACACGAGCTAAAGTAGCCAGCAATCCACCGGATCTAAAACAAGGGTTTGTGGTGCACCACAACTGGGTGGTTAATACCCCGATGGAAATGGGCATTGCCGATACGGCGAAAGCCTTGCGCGCCCTGGAAACCGGAAGTCAGTTTGTCAATCCATTTGGTGTATTTGTCACCGGAATTGACCGCGATGAAACGGCCGGAACGGATGAGGGTTCCTTTGCCGCCACAAAAAAGATTTTCTCTTACACCGGAGCCGTGATGACCTTACCCACGGGCGTGCAAGCCATCTCCGAAAACAACTACGGCCGACCGGATCAGGCACTGGATTACCTGCAGCGCATGACCCGATCCTTTGGTTATGCCCTACCCGGATCGATCTACGAAGTCTCCCCCGATTTTGGCATGATGACCCAGGCCTGGAATTTATACAGTTACGGTATTCCCATCGTCACCCAGTTTTTTGGCATACGCCCGCAGGCGCCACAAAAGCGCATTCACATTCAGCCCCTGATGCCTATGGATTGGCCGGAAGCCAGCCTGGAGAATGTGCAGATTGGCGATAACGTGATCAATATGCACTACCGTAAATCGGAAACTGGACTGGAGTTGCACCTGCAACAAAGCCACAACTGGGCCTTTGAAATAGCATTGCCCGCAGGCAAATATCAAAATTGGGAAATCAATGGTCGCTCCGAAAAACCAAAAAAAATGGGTAATTTCGATGTTTATGAAGTCGATCAAAAGGAAGTGGAAGTGAGGGTAGAATAAGTGCGTCAATCAGTACGTTTATCGAAACAGGGTGAATGATTGTACGGCGCATTAACCGATTAACCATTAACCTTTAAACCTGAAAAACACACGTCATCCTTATAAACCCATGTTGAGAGCTACAGCCTGCAGTTTTTTACTCATTCTATTGTCGGGAATCCTACCGGCGCAATCCGAAATTGACAGTTTGGAACGGGCATTTGCTGCCGAGGCGAATGATTCGCTGCGGTGGGAATTGACGGATCAGTTGTACAAGGTTTATGCTTTTGTGCAATCGGACTCGGCGCTGGCGTGGACGGAGCGGGGTCACAAAATTGCCCAAACCATCGATGATACGGATGTGTTGGGTATTAGCCATCACCGCATGGGACTGGCGTTGTTTAACAAACACGACTATACCGAGGCGATGACCCACTTTTTGCGCGCCATCGAATTGCTGAAAACAACCGACAATGAAAAGTGGATCATCGAGTCAGAATTTGAGATCGGCTCCATTTGTCGGCAGCGGGGAGACTATGACTGTGCCAGAAAATACCTCGATCGTTTTTACCAGTATTACCTGGAGCAGGGCGATGGGCGCAGCATCATTTTTGCATTGGCCAATTACAACATCCTTTTCGAAAAGATGAACTTGCCGGATTCGATGATTTATTACGGCAAGAAGGCGCTACAGGCCGCCGATGATTACAACCTTCCGGAATATCTGGCCAAGTTGCACAACAATCTGGCGGGATGCTACCTTTACAAAAATGACTACGAAAACGCCAAGATCCACTACGATAAAGCGCGGAAAATTGGTTTTGACAATGACAAGGTGGCGCATTACTACAGCATGTACGGCCTGGCTGATTTGTACTTCTCGCTCAATATGCTGGACAGCAGTATTAGTTATGCTCAGCAGGCGCTGGAGGTTGCGCGCAATTTCCAGGACCTTTCCAAAGAGGCCGATCTGAATAACTTTCTGGCAAAGAACTATTATCAGAAGAAAGACTTCGAAAAAGCCCACGACTATCTGTATGATTATATGCAACTAAAAGACAGCCTGCAAACGCAAAATAATGAGCAGGTGTTGTCGGAGCTTCAGGTCCAATTTGAAACGCAAAAAAAGGAGGCACAAATTGCACAACAGCAATTGCAGTTACAGCAGGAATCCAACAAGCGCAGTTTGTTGATTGGTCTTTTCTCTTTGGGCATACTGCTGCTAGGCGGTATCATTTTATATCTCCGCAATCGACAACGCAATCAGCAGCGGGAAGCAGCATTGAAGTTACAACTAAAACAAACCGAAGCCGAAAAACTACGCGAGCTCGACCAGGTTAAATCTGGCTTTTTTGCTAATATCAGTCACGAATTTCGTACGCCGCTAACCTTGATTTTAGGACCCTTACGGGAAATGTATCAGGGAACTTTCAAAGGCGATTTGGGTAAGTATTACAAGATGATGATCCGCAACGGCGAGCGGCTTTTGCGGCTGGTCAATCAACTGCTGGAGCTTTCCCGCCTGGAAAGTGGCCACGTGCAAATCAACAATCAACCCGGCAATCTGACACAGCTGGTCCGCTCAGTCGTGTTTTCCTTCGAAAGCTGGGCCATGCGCAAGCAGATTTACTACCAGACCCAGTTTCCGCAAGATACCATCTTTGCCTATTTCGATCAGGACAAGCTGGAGAAAATTTTGAGTAATCTGATTAGTAATGCACTGAAGTTTACGCCGGAAGAGGGCCGTGTCAGTTTTACGATGAAGGCAGAATCTATTTCCGACAAGGAAATCAACCTCCATTTTGGAGTCAGCGATACCGGCATCGGCATTCCCCAGGACCAGCTGGAGCGTATTTTTGACCGTTTTTACAGTGCCGGAAGCGAGGAGGAAGATCTCGGCGGCATCGGCATTGGCTTGGCGCTGACTAAGGAGTTAGTGACCTTACAAGGGGGGAAAGTAACCGTAGAAAGCCAACCCAATAAGGGCACAACATTTAAGGTCACACTGCCGGTGAAACTGGCCGAGACCGGGGCGGCTATTCCGGTTGCAGAGGCTAAAGGACAGGCACCTGTCGCTACGGATTCATTATCCACACCAGCTGAAGAACATGAGCCGGGTAATCCCATAGTGCTGGTTGCCGAAGACAATCCCGATTTGCGATCCTATTTACACGACCAGTTGAAAGGCCATTATCAGGTCATGCAAACTAACAACGGTGAAGAAGCATTGGCAAAAGCCATCGAAACGATTCCCGACCTGATCATCACCGACCTGATGATGCCCAAAATGGATGGCATGGCTTTCGCCAAAAAGCTAAAAACCAACGAAAAGACCAGCCATATTCCCATCATCATGCTCACTGCCCGGGCCGAACAGGAAGACAAGCTCAAAGGCCTGGAAACCGGCGCAGATGCCTATCTGACCAAACCCTTTGATGCGCAGGAACTGGCCATTCGGGTAGAAAAACTAATCGAGCAACGCCGACAGTTACGAGAGCTATTCGCGGCACAAAGTCCTTCGCCCGAAAAGATTAAAGTAGCCAAAATCAGTGCGCTGGACAAAGCCTTCCTGACCCGCCTGACTGAATTGATCGAGGAAAATATGGACAATGAAGAGTTCAGCATTGAAGAAATGAGCAAGTCGATGAATATGAGCCGCAGTCAGCTGCACCGCAAGGTCAAGGCATTGACCAATCAATCGCCCTCCGTCTTTATGCGCACCCTCCGCCTGCAACGGGCCCATCAGTTGTTGCAACAAAAAACCGGCAATATCTCCGAAATCGCCTTTGAAGTGGGCATTCCCAATCTGGCCTATTTTTCCCGAAGTTTTAGTCAGCAGTTTGGTTATCCACCCAGCAAGTTGCTACATGGGTAGATGCGACATAATGTAAAAATGAAAGAAATGTTTTGCTGAAATGATTGGAAGAATGCCCCCATTTCATCCATTTTTCCATTCCATCCTCTCCTTCCTCCTCCCCGCTCCCAGGTCAAACTCTTGCAACATAGTACAAAACCTTACGCGGACGCATCTCCTACCTTTGTCCTGTTAATTAACAACAACGGGAGGCAATTCCCGGTAAATCCGTAGGGGAAAAGAAATTCCTCGTTTTAGAAATATTTATGTTGAAGGGGGCCAAGGGAAGGGACCCCCTTTTTTTGATTAAGGATATTTACTACTGAATGAGCATACAGAGGCGGCCGGTGAGGATTCATCGGCTGCTTTTTATTTTTTACAAGGTACGCTTATTGCGTACTTTGATAAAAAAACGTACCTTTAGATATGAAAGTGAAAATCTTCAAGTGGGCCAACGTTATCGAACATTGTGGTCAGGATATAGTGATGGTGAAGGCTTTTTTATTTTGAAATGGAAGAAAAATTAAGGTATACGATAATCAAGAGCCTTTCCCAATACACTGACTATTGTGATAAACACGAAATGTTGGTCATGGAAGACCAGGCAAAGTACAATGATGAAATTGAGCTTTTGGAGTTGCTGATCGAAGATTTTGACCAGCGAATGATGAACGACAAATTTGAAGAGCTCAATCCGGTAGAACTGCTACGGTCTCTACTTCGCGATTCCAATATTGCACAAAGTGAACTAGCCCGTTCAATTAATGTCTCAAAGCAACTGATTAGCGATGTACTAAGCTACCGAAGAAATATCAGTAAAGAATTAATGCTTAAGTTGGCAGCGTATTTCTCTATGGACGTTACCGCCTTTAGTAGGCCCTATCATTTGGAGGCAGACAAGGATGACCAACCAAATAACCTTCCCGGACAAAACGCATAATGGTATATGCAGACCACTTTCCTTGAAATATCACCCGTACTTCCCATCCAAAATATTGACCGTGACGTAAAATGGTACGAAGAAAAAGTCGGATTCAGGCTTTTGCAAAAGGACGATATGTATGCTGTGATGCGCCGCGACAACCTCTGCATTCACCTGCAATGGCACGCCGACACTGAATCAGATCCCTTATTGGGCGGATCGGTGATCAAGATTTTTGTCAAAAACATTCAGCCCATCTTTGAGGAGATGGTACGACGAGGAACCGTGAATGAGGACAAGCTTCGATTGAAGACACCCTGGCACACCAATGAATTTGGCTTTTATGATCTAAACCAAAATGCCATTTTCTTTGTCGAAGATGTCGTACCTTAGGCCAATTCATTCACCGCCAATTACAACTATGAAAGCCCATCATGTTATTATCCTTTTCTGCGCGATAAGTCTTTTCGCTTGTCAGCAACCGGAATCACCTCAGCAGGAAGAAGCCCAGCCAACCCGAGTGTATCATGAACCGAAGCAGGTTGATCCGTCGGATTATTTGATCGCTATTTCCACGGATTCTCTGCGCGAAATGGGGTCTCCGTGCGGGTATGTCAATCTACGAGGAGATACGATTATTCCTATTGGGAAATATCCAATCTGCTGGACGGATACCATCAAAAATATGGGTGTAGTCTATGAAAAGACAGATTCTAGTGCGGGCTATATCGCGATCGACCCAGAATTAAATGTGCTCTATGAAGTGTACTACTACGACAATGGCCCCGACTGGCTGGAAGACGGCCTTTTCCGCATCATGCGCAACGGCAAAATTGGCTATGCTGACGAAGACGGGTTTATCAAAATCAAACCGCAATTTGCCTGCGCCAATCAGTTTGACGAAGGCCGAGCTAAGGTGGCCCTCCATTGCGAATTGATCCCGGAAGGAGAGCATACCCGACAAGAAAGCGACGAATGGTTTTTTATTGATAAAAATGGGGAGAGGATAGAATAATTGGTTCGGCGAAATGAATTTCACCCAACCTGAAAGAAGCATACGGGATGTTGACTTTTATCAGGACAGGATTGACAAGATTTACATGATTTTTGGGGCAAAAAACTTCGTTTTTCACCGCAAAATCGAAGCCAGCCACGCTGCTTGATTAAGCAAAAGTCCGTAGACGGTTATCCCAGTCGCAGCCCCTCTTCGGCATTAAATTTTTTAGTGTAGCAGCCGTTTAAAATCCGTTAAGAACTGTAAACTTTTAGATGCCGCACGCTGCCGGTGCGCGATTCTGTAAGGTATCGGCGTTGTCTGTTAGTCACTTTGGTGAAATTGAAGGTTTTGATATGACCTCACCGCGTGCTGGAAGCACGTCCTACTTGTAGAACGGTCATATTCACACGATTTGGCGCACCAGCGGTGCGCTATCTATCTTTTCGAAAATGGGTTATTTGACGACGGGACATTTGCCCTATATGCGCCATGCCTGGCACACATATAAAACCGGAGTCGGAATATTGGTTCCGACTCCGGTAAAAATGCAATACAAAATAAATCAAACTTATTCCTGTTTGCGCTTCGATTCCATCTGCCGCTCCACCTCTTCGGCACGCTTTTCCAGGGCCTCCTGGCGTACTTCCCACTCGCGCTCCAGCAACTCCTGATCGACCGACATATTTTCCTGTTGCTGCTCAAATTTCAGCATCTCCATTTCAAAGTCGCGTTCCATCATTTCCACGGTGCGTTCCAGTTCCGTTTGGGAGGCTTCCAGTTCACGCATCGCTTTTTCACGCTGTATCATTTCGTCCTTAAATTGCTTCTCGCGCGTGTGTTTGCGCAGGTGCAAGGCCTTTTCCTTTTCCAGGAGCGCACGCTGCGATTCCTGTACGGCCTTCAGGCGGTTTTTCAATTCATCGCCGGATAATTCATCCGCTTCCTCTTCAAGTTGCTGCCGTTTAAATTCCAGCTCCTCGCGTTGTTGATCCAGCTTCAATTCCTCCATGTCCAGGTCGCTCTCATCAATGCTGAATTGCTGCTCCAGCATTTGCTGATCGTTTTCCATTTTTTGCATATTCATGCTCAGTTCCATCATTCTACGCTGCTGGGCCTGCATCTTCACCTGAATTTCCTTTTGCTTTTGCAACTGCTCGTTTTGCAGTGCTCTCATCTTGGCCTGCATGTCGCGCATTTGGGCACTCATTTCCTTTTCAATTCTGACCATTTCTGCCTCCATTTTGACCAGATCTTCGGGTACACTGTCCCGTTCAACTTCAAAGGAAACCTCTTCGATTCCTATTTCCTCCATATCTCCCTCCTCAGGGCTGATTTCCTCCTCTGGTTCAACTTCTTCCAAAGGGGCTTCCACTTCTTCATTCGGTTCAACGACAGCCTCCGTTACGGGTTCTTCCACCGGTACATTCTCTACGCCGGTTTGCGATTCAGCGGGCGTCGTTTGGAAAACCAGCAATGCCATACAAAAGCCCACCACCGAAAGGCTCCAAAACGCCTTCGCCGGAATCTTGCGTTTGTCTTCGCGGTTGGCCAGCCGCTGAATTCTACCTAGTAGCCCTTTCTGCTGACCGGTGAAAGACATAGCCACACTCTGCCCCTGCAAGCGCCATTCCTCCAGGCGGGCCAATGACTTCACAAAGGCAATCGTATCGCCGGTCATATTGATGGCCAGGTCATCACAGCTGTGCTCGCGCTCGGCCTTGATCTTGCCGCTGATCCACCACATGGCCGGATTGAAAAACAACAGGATTTCTACCAGCGCCTGAAAGAGATTGATCAGGTAGTCGTGGCGGCGAATATGGGCCAGCTCGTGTGCCAGAATGCTCTCCACCTGCTCGGTAGGCAGATTGGCCAACAGCCCAATCGGGAATAAAATCACCGGCTTAAATACACCTACCACCATCGGGGCGTGCACGCGGAAGGTTTCCCGCAGCTGCACCTCACGGCGAATGTTCAGTTCCTCACACATCGACTGAAGTCGGTTCAGCCAGCGTGGACCTACCGCTCGGCAGCGGTAGTTTTTCAGGTGTTGAATGTAGGCAATCTCGCCCAGCATTCTCAGACACAACAACAGGACCCCCAGAAGCCAGGCCGTGACCAACAGGGGAAGGTGTTGTTCAAAATAGTCGGCGTAAACAGTCGGGTGATTAGCGGCACTCAACACGGGCTGAGCGTCGAGGTCAAGACCAGCCTCCGGTAGTTCCTGCTGCCAGTTTTCTGTCAAATAAACTGGCGCAATCGTTGCGGAACCTTCATTGGGTTCATAAATCATCGAAAAGGTGAAAATTGTTGTGGCAAGCAAAATCAACAAGCTACTCATCGATACCCAATAGCGGGCCGCAGCTGAAGATTTACGCATGATTATCAGTCCCACAGCCAGTAGAAGCGCGATGGCGCCTCCTTGCCAAAGTGAGTGTAGAAGGGTCCAGCCGAGGGCCTGAACCAAGTCGGGGTCAATCCATTGAATAAGGCTATTCATCATTGATCATTTTCTAGGTTGTTAATGATTTTTTTGATCGTTTCCAGGTCTTTCGAGCTGGCTTTTTTGTGGCCCAGCGCCTGCATCACCAGCTTCAGGGTCGAGCCCTGAAATACGGTGTCGACGAGTTTGTCGACCATGCTTTGCTGTACCATTTCCTGCGAAATCACCGCCTCGTACAAATGCGTGCGTTGTGAAGTATCGCGTTGCAAAAATCCCTTTTCCGTCATCACCTGCATCATCTTCAAGGTAGTTGTATACACCACCTCCCGGTTTTTGCTCAGCTCCGTATTCACAAAGCGCACACTGTTGGGGCCGTGCTCCCAGAGGATCTGCAGCACCTCCAGTTCTGCGTCGGTCGGTTTCCTTTGCATAAGGTTTACAGTTGTGGTGATGATTGTTTGGGCACATCCTCCCTGTCGGTCGCTACGTTTCGTAGTTCTCCCGGCTCAGCCGGGATCAGCCCTTCGGGCCTCCGGCTTTTGGCCGGAGCTACTCCACATCGCTTGCGCAGTACCTTCGTTTCCATCACCTGTTAAATAAACTACGATAGCTATCGTATAACAAATGTATACGATAATTGTCGTAGTTGCAAGTTTTTAGTACGATAATTATCGTACTAAATCAAAGTTTCGCTTTGTCAACCATATATTTCTCTAACTAAAAGGGAGAATAATTTGGGTGTTTGCTCTTCACCATCAGATCATTATTGACGGCACCATTATAATTGTACGCGTAAGTCGGGTTCATGTGCTTGCCCTGCTTTTCTCATTGTCCACCAACGCTAACGCTACCATTTACGGATTGGTATTTGCGGAAGCAGGTAATGCCTGGCGCAATTTTGAGGAGTACAATCCGTTTGAAATGAAAAAATCAGTGGGTGTTGGATTGCGGGTTTATTTGCCCATGTTTGGTATCTTGGGCTTTGACTACGGCATCGGCCTGGATCACCTGGGGACCGCCAGGCCGATCGGTAATTTTAACATCATCCTTGGGTTTGAACCGGATTAAATTATGAGAAGGAAAATCTACCTGGCAATTGGCTTGATCATGTTTTTTTTACGAGGCAAAAGCCAGCAGTCAGATAGCACCTTCCAGAAGAAGGAGATTCCCAAGACGGACATAGAGCTCGTCTTTTCCTACTACAACCAGGATGGCAACCATTCGGCAGTAACCGGAGGCACGGGCACGGAAAAATTGAGTGTCTATGCCCCCGGTGTCAAATGGAGTCGGGCGCTGAAAAAGCAGCAAAAATTAAGCATTCATGCGGGCAGCGACTTCATTACTTCGGCCTCTACGGACAATATTGATTTTGTGCGTTCATCGGCTTCCCTGCACGATGCGCGGGTGTACAGCAACGTAGGTTACGAACGAAAATGGGAAAAGACAGACCTCACGCTCGGTGTTGGCACCGGTTTTTCACTGGAATCTGATTATTTATCCTTCCCATTGTTGCTTTCCGCCACCTATCAAACGCCCGATCAGATGCGTACTTATCAGTTATCTTTTCAGGCATTTTTTGACGATTTGCGTTGGGGAAGGTTGGATGTAGATTATAAACGTCCGGCCCTGCTGGTCTACCCGGCCGAGCTGCGTACGCGGGAATGGTCGGATACGTACTTACGCAATTCCTACAACCTGCAATTGGGCTTCACACAGGTGATCAATCAGCGATTGATTGTTGGTGTTTTTCCACAGATCAGCTACCAGAAAGGCATTTTATCTACGCCATTTCACCGGGTTTATTTTACGGATAGTTCCCGGCGGGTGGAGCAATTGCCGGGGGAACGAGTAAAGTTGCCAATTGGCCTTCGCCTGAATTACTTTCTTGGAGGAAGAACTATTGTGAAAGGAACTTACGGCTTTTACTGGGACACGTTCGGCATCGTTGGACACGGATTGGAAGTGGAAACGGCCATCAGGCTTTCGCCAATATTTACCATTGCGCCATTTGCCCGCATTTATGGTCAATCCGCCGCAGATTATTTTGCAGCATATGCTCAACATTTACCCGAAGCGGAGTATTATACTTCCGATTTCGACTTGTCGGAGTTCCAGTCGTACAAAGCCGGTATTGCCGTAAGGTATGCACCGCTGGATTACTGGACGCGGGAATTTTTGTTTAATGACATCAGTCTGCGCTACGCTTTTTATCGCCGTAGCGATGGATTGCAGGCACACATTATCTCTTTTGGGATGGGGTTTTCTTTATTTAAAAAAGAAGAGGAAATCAAATAGGCAAAGCATGGCAAAGAAGATCAAAGTCAAGGCCCAATATCGTAGAGATAGTGGCTATCAATACCTGCACGTTTCCGGCGAAGCCGTGAAAAGCATTTCCGATGGTTCCCGCGAGCGGGTAATTTGTAGTGTGCCGGGAAAGGAGGAATCATTTCCCTGTGCCCTAATGCCCGATGGCAAAGGCAATTTTTACATTATGCTAAGCAGAAGGTTGATGAAAGACGTACCGCCATTGCCCGATTTGGTAGACATCCAACTGCAAAAAGACGAAAGCAAATACGGCATGGAGGTGCCCGAAGAACTGGAGGTTTTGCTGGAACAGGATGAGGAGTTTAGTGAAAGCTTCCATAAATTGACGCCGGGCAAACAACGCAGTATCATCCACCTGATCAGCTCGCCCAAGCGGGTGGAAACGCGGGTAGACCGCGCCATTCGTATTGCCGAGAATGTGAAGATGGGCGTCACTTCGCCGCAAGAGTTTTTGAAGCGGTAATTTTACTGTTTTGAAAAGTCGGTTGAAAAAGGGAAATTAGCGATTGCAATAAACCTGTCCCAAATGTCAAAGACGCCTAAGTTTTACCAGACCGACCTCGCCTACGTACACGATCAAAGCTACAGTGATCTGGCCCGCGCGGCGGCCGATTATCTGATGGAATTGCTGTCAGAAAGAGAGCCCACCAAAACCTCTATCGTTGATTTGGGGTGTGGTAGCGGTGTTTTTGCAGAACCATTGGCGAAAGCCGGATATAAAGTCACGGGTATCGATTATTCCGAAGACATGGTCGCCCTGGCCAGTCAACGGGTGCCGGAAGCTAAATTTATACAGGCGTCCTTTCTTGACTACAAACTACCCAAGTGTCACGCCATTACAGCTATCGGTGAGGTGTTGAATTATCAATTTGATACCAAGAATAACTTCAAGGCAATCAAGGGCCTCTTTGAAAATATTTATCAGCAATTGACCAAAGGCGGCCTCTTCCTTTTTGACCTGATCGAACCGGGCATTCAGGGCATCATGTCGGAATCCAACCGCAAGGTGGAGGGCAAGGACTGGACCATGTTTCTCCAACTCGTTGAAGACTGGGAGAGCGCCACGCTGACCCGCGACATTACGCTTTTCCGCAAAGTGGGTGATCTATACCGAAAATCTCACGAGGTACATCGCGTGTACCTGCATCACCACTACAAAATCCAATCGGCGCTGGAGGAAATCGGCTTCAATGTGGAAATGATACACGCCTACGGAGATCATGCTTTTCGGAGTAAGCATGTGGGTTTTGTGGCGAGGAAGTAACTCTGGTTGTGCGAAAATTTTTTCGCTCGACAGGTATGCCGCGCAGCTATAGGATGGTCTAAATCTCCCCCAAATCCTTTCATTTTTATGTTGTCTTTGGACTGTTGTCCAGGTGAAATGAATTTCGCTCAACCAGAAACGGCACGTTTCATACCCAAATCCAATCTATTTGCGACAGCTTGTTAAGTGATTGTTAGTCAGTGTTTTGTAGGTTTGTTGGGCACTTGTCCCCCTATCTGTACCCACCTAAATCTTGAGTTGCGCCTGCCTTGCCAATACCTTTGGGCCATCATTTTTTCACCAAAGGATTAACCATTATGAAAAACATTTTTACCCTTTTATTTTTGATGAGTGCGCTCTTGTCATTCAACAACTTAAATGGCCAGGAGACCAAGGAATGGACCTTGCTGGTTTACATGGTTGGATCGGATATTGTAGAAGACGGGATCACGGACCTGGGCGAGATGACGGCCGCCGGTTCTGGTAGTAATATGAATATTGTCACCCTGAAAGGAGGATCAACCTTGGTAGGCGGATGGGACACGCCCACTTCGTCAGTAATTGAAAATGGTACGGAAACGCCTCTGTCATTTGTACCTTCAGTTTCTAACATGGCCAACTCTACCAACATCACGGAGTTTATCAACTGGGGCGTTGAAAACTATCCCGCTGAGAAGTACATGATGCTTTTTTACAACCATGGCATGGCTATCCGGGGTTTTGGCTGGGACCAGGTGGTAGATGCTCAAAACTCTATTGGCGACATTCTGGCGGGCATTGGTGCTTCCAACTTTATTGCCGGAGGAAATAAATTTGAGGTCCTGGGCTTTGACGCGTGCCTGATGGCCACTTTTGAGGCAATGTCATCTTTTCGCAATGTGGCAAATTACTACATCGCTTCGGAAGAAACGGAACCCTGGCATGCCTGGAACTGGACGCCGGTAATTACAGCCATGAATAGCCAATCGGGCCTCAACGGTGCTCAGCTAGGTCAAATTATTGTTGACAATTACTTTGCACAATCACAGGCTAACGGAACGCAACACGTGACCCTTAGTGTAACCAAACTCGATCAGATCACGGCGCTGGAAAATTCATTGAATACGCTGATCAACAGCTTGGACGATGACATTTACGTTGGCAATGTGATCCGGGCCAGAGCGATGTCGGAGGAATTTGGTAAGGCAACCACCAATTCAATCCAATCCGAAGATATGGTCGACATGGGTGATCTGGTCAAGCACCTCAAAGAGCTCGAACCAACTATAGCTGCTGAATGTGACGATGTACTGAGTAAGATTGACAATGCGGTAACCTACCATCGGGGGGATGCCACTCATCCGCTTGCGACTGGAATTTCCATGTTTGTGCCTCTGAACACACTCGCCAGCGCCGGTGAAGTTCAATGGAGAATTGAACAAAATTACAACCTGATCGGATTTTCCGGAGTGCTGAAGAACTTCATTGTGAATGACTATTTGACTTTGGCGCAGTCTGATGATGATCCGCTGGTTGGAACCATTGATATCGACTTTAACTTTAGAGGTGAATCGCCTGATTCAAGAACTACCTTAAATACAACCTACAGCGCCATCAAAGTGGAAAGTGTTCATGATATGGATCATATCCAGGTGGTGTTGATGGAAGAATTGGAAGGCATTCCGGATGAGTTTATTTTACTGGGCAGTACCTACCCTGATACAATGGCCGCCAATTCAGATGGTACCCACACTTTTGCCTACCTGTGGGATGATCAGTGGCTGAGCCTGAACGGACACCCTGCTTATATTGCCGACATTCAGCATTTTGATGACGTGCCTGATGCAAATGGTAATTTTGAAGATGGGTTTACCCGCATTCACATTCCAGCATTGCTTAATCCTGGTACAGCCAACGAAAAAGAAATCGTCTTTTCCTACGCATTTGATGAAGACTTCAATCATGAGTTAGAAAGTATTTTGCGCGAGCATTACGGAGAAAATGTGATGATTCCTTCAAAAGAACGCATTCAGCTTCAGCCCGGAGACCAGGTACAGTTGGTTTATGAAATTTTTGATGCAGCAACCAATGAGGCCTTTTTTGTGCCCGATGAAAACGCCATCATCACCATTGAGAATGGCAATGAAGACCTGGACCTCAGCCATGCGCCGTTGGAGGTGGGGACCTACCATATCGGATTTGTGCTCATGGATCATTCCCAAAATGATACGTTGATCTACGATCCTTTTGTACACGAAGTAACGATGGTTGCTACGGAAGAAATCAGTGCCGAAGCCTTTGGATTGGCTGTCTCGCCCAACCCTTCTACAGATTGGGTAAATGTACAATTTGACCAGCCCCTTGAAGGAAAGCTGGAGCTTTTCGACCAGCACGGTAAGTTGCAATTAGCTCGTGATCTTTCAGGAGATATGCAGTTGAAGATTGACCTGCAAAAGCTCCCAAGTGGGGTATATTTGTTGCGTGCGCTAGTCGATGGAGATGTCGTGACAAGGAAAATCGTGAAGACCTAAACAATAACTTGCATATAGTTTTGTTTTATTGAAATGCCTGGTTCAGAATCCTCTGGACCAGGTCAATTTAATTATAATGCTGAACAAATTCCTTCAGGGAACGACTACTTTCCAATTCGAGTCGTTTTCGTAACCTGGAGCGCGTTTTTTTGACAGACTCCGGTTGAATCCCCAGCGTATTGGCAATTTCCCGGCTGGTCATGTTGAGTTTGAGGAGAAGAAAAAGTCGTTCTTCGGCTTCGCTCATTTCGGGGTAACTGCTTCTGAATTTTAGCAAAAAGCCCGGAAATGATTTTTCAAATAATTCCTTAAAATACATCCAGTCGTCTTGCGTCAAAATTCTGGTTTCATAAGGATCTATGAAAGTCGCTTCCTGGGGTGCATCCAGGCTGTCCTGTGAATGACCGTCACCGACCTCACAAGATTTATGGTTCCTCAGCTCTGCATTCTTTTCCTGAAGAATTTTAGTCAAACGCAGTAAGTTTTTACGGTTTTCGCGAAGTTGAGCGGCGGTTCTCCTTTTTTGCCGAATCAGTATGCCAATGCCGGTCATTGCGGCGATCAGAAGAAGTAGTGCGCCAAAGATGATGTTTTGGGTTTTCCTTTGCTGCGCAGCTGCGGCTTCTTTGTGTTGAAATACTTCAAGTTCTTTTTTCTGCAACACAACTTCTGATTCCAGTTCACTGATTTTTGATTGTACCTCCCCGCCGATAATACTATCATTGATGGTGTGATAGGCCCGTTGGTAAAATAGCGCCGAATCCAGATTGCCCATTGCTTCATGTGTTGCTGCGAGGCCTTTATAATTATAGATCAAAAACTCATTCCAACCCTTTTTCAAATTCAGGTTTAGACAATAATAATACAGGTCCAGGGCCTCTTCAAATCTATTCATCAATCGGTATTCCAGTGCTAGATTTTGAGTGCAGGGCACAGACCGGCGCCAGTCTTCATTTTTTTTGCTGAGCTCGATGGCTTTCTTATAATATTTGATAGCTTCTTCAGTCTGTCCCTGATCACTGAGAACAATTCCGTAATTGGCAAAGGTTGCTGCCAATTGGGATTTGTCTCCATGCTTTTCGACCAGAGGGATTGCTATTTCATAATGCTGATTGGCCAATTCATATTTTTTCTGATAATCATATACTGCCCCCAATTGTTCATAAGTAAGAGCTAAATACTGGCTGTCTTGTGCTGCGGAGCTATGGTTTAGAGCCCTTTCAAACACTTCAACAGCTTCATCATAGTTGTGAAGTACGGTATAGGTTGTCGCTTTTTTATGATGAATTCGGCCCAAAAGCAAGTCGTTTTTTTGATGCGCAGCATACTTCTCAGCTTCCAGGAGGTAGTTCATGCCCAGACTAAATTCCGACTGCAGATAGTAGGCATCCGCCAGGTACATATTGCCATGAATGATGGGTGTCGTATCCTGATTGCGAAGAGCATTATCCAGAAAATCCTTGAGCATTGGAAGTTTTTCCCTGGGGGATAAATCAGTACCGTGAGCAGGATTCATTTCCCGGTAGTATTGGCTATAGTCTTCCTGGGCAACTAATGAGAATGTTTGAGAGCACCACAAGAGGATACCGGCCAATAAGAAGAGCCTCATTGCATATAGTTTTGTTTATAACTCAAACATAAGGAATTTGAATATATCACTGGCAGTTTTACAAAACCGAAATGGAGCGAAAAATTAAAAAAGACTGGGCTGACAGATTTCGGTTTATGATGAAAGAAAACAACTGGAACTATGAGGATGTAGCCAGAATGGGACAGTTTAAAAATGGCAAGGTCATCGAGCCAACGATCAGTAGAGGGCTCCCGGCTTTTGCTAAATTGGCGGTTATGGTGTATGAGAAAATGAGGGCGGAATGAATTTCACTCAACCTATATAATGGTTTTGCGAAAATTTTTTCGCTCGGCAGGTATGCCGCATAGGTGTCAGATGGTCTAAATTTCTTCCAACTTCTTCCATTTTGATGCTGCCTTTGGACTGTCGTCCAGATGAAATAAATTTCACTCAACCATTGGGGCTACAACTGCTCCAATAGCCACAATCTTTCCGATAAAATAGCGGTGTCTTCCACCTTTTGCCGTAAGGCCAATTTCCCTGCTTTATCCCCGGGTTTTAGCGCCAGTAATTTGCGTGCCAGGCGGATGATATTTTGGTAGTTGGTCTGGTGAAAATCGCTGGTTTGGTGGCGGCGGATGTAGGACTGGAAATTGTCCAAGTGGGATTCGAGCAGGTCAAATTCGCGCAGTTCATAATAGATTTTGAGGAGAATGGTTTTGGCGATCAGGTTGTTGATCATGTCTTTAAATTCAGTGGTGCTGAGCAGGATCATGGCGTTGTGATAGTTGCCGCGGGCGTAGTCGAGGCGGGCGCGGTTGAAGCTGACGGTGCTTTCGCGATGGGTTGCTTCCAACTTATTCTGATAGTCAATAATGAACTGCTCCGCCCAGTCAAATTCGCGCAGCCGCAGGCTGGAGCCGACAATATTGTTGAAGGTAAAGCGGGAAAGAAGGCCGTTTTCCAACAAAAAAGACTCCTGTAAGCCCTGCCGATAGAGCATTAGCCCTTCGTGGCCATAGGTTTCCTGACCTTCATTGAGTTTTCGGATACAAAAATTGATGGCCAGCAGGTAAAGATCTCGCACTTCCTCCTCGGGAAATTGATGAGCAGACGTTGCCAATATTTCGCGAAAGCGCTGGAAGTGAACAACCCTGTAAGATTCCGTAAGGAAACGATAGCAGTAATAATAAATGGACACTGCGGGAATATCGAGGTAGCTGCCTTTTTCTACTTCTTCCAGGACCGGTTTGAGTAGACCCTGGTCATAGGTTGTTTTATACACTTGCTCGTGGGTGAGCAAGGTGCAGCTATGTCTCAACTTTTGGATCAAAAACAAAACATCGATGTGGTTAGATATCTCCTGCAGGTTAAGTTCGCCAGTGCGTCGGTTGGCCGATTGAAATTGCAGCATTTCATTTTCGTATGACAACAATTCCTGAAAATAGTGGCCATTGCGGTGGGGCTGCTCGGTGAGGTTCTTTTCTGCCTCCTTACTGGTATGAAGAAAGTGCTTGGGCAGTGATCTGGTGCGATAAATCCGGGAAAGAATCAGCCGCGATTGCACCGGATGTTCACGGGAAAAAGACAATACGAGGTATTCCTCAATCATCTCCTGTAGGTCACTCATTGTAGCGCGAATGCGCAGTGCACGAAAGGCTTTGTTGGGAAATATATGTTGATGGATTTCCTGTTTCCCGGGTAGCGGTTTTCCACGTTTTTGGTAATCTGTCAGCAACTCAAAAAGCAATGCCACATCTGTGCGGCGAGTGACAAAAGGTGAATCCAGCCACTTTTTGATTTGTCGAATCTCACTTTTATCCAGCTTTGCCAGTAATTTATATAGCTTTGGTTTTGCCAAAGTGATCCACTTTTTTATTGTTTAAAGTGCTGATTAATAAAATTGTAGATAAAATTATTGGATTTATTACATCCACAAAATAGCTATTTTTTCTTTGTGAGGCGGGCAAATTTGGAGCAATTTTACCATCATAACGGTCCCAGACCATGTTTGGAGGTCAAACTTTGAGCTACAAATCTCATTTTTTTGAAGACACTGCGTTGCTTTTCTTGACCGTACCTAAGGGTATGCTCTTCAAAAAGACGCCTTGTTTCTTCAAAAAACTGATGATTTTCACTATCAAATCCGACCTCAAAACATGGTCTTAACTGTAAAGGGACATAAAATTGACGACTATGAAAATCCGCAACTTTTTACTTGCAACCACGTGCTTTTTCCTGCTTTCTCTGGCTTCGATTCCTGCTCATAGCCAAGGATGGGATATGACTTTCGGTACACCTGGACTGACGGAGTTTATCCATTCTGCTAAAGAGCTGCCAGATAGTAGCATTGTATTTTTTGGCTTTACCCGGGAATGGGGCAATGCTAATTTTACCTTTTTTCTGAGCAAGGTAGATCAGCATGGTGAATTGTTGTGGTATCATGATTACGGTGCTGTTTTTACCAGTGACGATTTTCTGGATTTTGACACCTTGTCGGGAGGGCAATTTTATCTTGCGGGGTCGGAGTACTTCAATACACAAAGAGGGCATCGAACCATCATTGCGGATGGAGAGGGTAACATCATTCAAAATAACTTCTCCTCTTTCGAGGAACCTTTTGGCAATTCTTCCTTTGTGCGCGGCATTAAGAAAGATGATAATGATGAGGTTTGGGTGATTGGCTTGCAATTAGGAGGGCGCTACATTTTTCGCAAATATGGCTTACAGGGAGAATTGCTTTGGGAAGGATTTAATGAGGAACTTTATAACCCCAATGAGAATGCCTTTCGGCTCGATCCAGTTGCCACCGAAGACGACGGTGTGGTTTTTGTGGTCAAGGTTGCTGACGAACACGAAAATGAGCATCTTCATTTGGTAAAAATCAAAGAAGAAGAAGGTGTACAATGGAGCCTGGAATTTGCCTACGATAACCGATTGACCGTAGGGACCCTAGCTCCAACACCAGATGGAGGATTCTTGCTGACCAATCAACTGAGTACCATCCTTGATACAATTTCTGACAACCAATTTTACACCGAACGCAAGGATTACCTGACCAAGGTTGACGCCAACGGAAACCTTAGCTGGGAATATAACCTGGATACGGTATTTTACGCCACTGGGCAGGTAGGAACTCCCCTCGTTTTTCCAGATGGTCGGATAATCATCACCATTCAATCGGGAAGCCGTTTCAAGACATTGGAGTTTTCTTCTGAAGGTCTTCTGTTGAATAACATCCTTTCTTTTCATGCTCCCTTTGATGCTTCGGGCTATTCACCAGTCAGCATCGCCGAACCCGACACCACCCGTTTTTTTGCTTTTCGAAGTGCTACGGATCTACTTTTCTATAAAACCGATCAGGACCAAAACCGCATTTGGGGAACAGAAACCCACCTTTGGGGGAGATCAACCAGCGAGGGATTAATACAAACCATGGATGGTAACCTGCTGTCTTTTGGCGTATTCACCCCCAATGGGCAGCAAGATGGGGATGCGCTGGTGATCAAGCTGGATAGTTTCGGGCAAATCAATACACATCGGCTACACGGAACGGTATTCTTTGACATTGAAGAGAACTGCGACTATGATACTTCCGACCTTACCTTGCCGGACTGGATAGTGCAAATCACCGGTACGCCAGATAAATATGCCGTGACGGATACCGTAGGGTTTTACGATGCTACAGTCGACAACGATACCCTGACGGTAACGGCAGACCCCATCAGCCCCTATTGGCAATTGTGTCCGGATATATCTCCTATTTCCTTTCCGGATGGTGTTTACAGCTTGACTGTAGATGTGCCGATGCAGGCCATCACCGATTGCCCTTATTTGGTGGTTGATGTTTCCACTGCCTTACTAAGGGCTTGTAAGGAGGGCACCTATTATGTCAATTATTGCAATTGGGGGACGATCGCTGAGGATAGCGCCTGGGTAGAGGTTATTTTTGATGATGTCGTACAGGTTGATACCGCCTCCATTCCATGGGATAGCCAGGACGGCAACATCTTCACTTTTTCACTGGGAGAAGTAGGGGTGATGGAGTGTGGGCAGATAGAAATTGACTACTCAATCCCTTGCGACACTACCTTGATTGGACAAACGCTTTGTGCTGAAGCACGTATATTTCCGGACACAATCTGTCTCTCACCCGAGCCATTTTACTCCGGTGCGCTGGTGGAGGCCCGTGTGGAATGTGGCGATAGTTTGGTGTACTTTCAGCTCGAAAATGTTGGGACGGCGGCTACTACCGGCGATTTGCATTATGTCGTCATTGAGGATGCAGTGCTCTACATGAGTGAACCCTTCGACCTTAATGAAGGAGAAGTCTTAACCATTCCAGCGCCTGCCAATGGGGCCACTTACCACTTGTTTGCTGATCAGGAACCGGGAGCAATTGGCAGTACTCAGATTAGTGCAGGTATTGAAGGTTGTGGATTGAATGAAGATGATGAGATCAGCCTGGGTTTTCTCAACCAGTTTCCCTATAACGATTACGAACCGGCTATGGATATCGACTGCCGCAACGTGGTGGCCGCGTATGATCCCAATGAAAAAATGGCCTTCCCCACCGGCTATGGCCCGGAGCATTTGCTGGCACCCAATACCCCCTTGGATTACCTCATTCGCTTTCAAAATACTGGTAATGACACGGCCTTTACCGTAGTGCTCAGAGACACACTTTCGCGATACCTCGATCCCATTTCCGTAAGGCCCATGAATAGCAGCCATCCATATACGTTCGATTTTGCGACTACAGAAGATGGGAAAACCGTTCTTGAATTTACTTTCGACCCCATCCTGCTGCCGGATAGTACAACCAATGAAAGGGAATCTCACGGCTTTGTGAAATTTACCGTAGATCAAAGGCAAGACCTGCCCATCGGAACAGTGATCGAAAATCGAGTGGGTATCTATTTTGATATCAACGCCCCGGTAATGACCAATACGGTATGGCATACCATTGGGGAAGATTATATTGTAGTGAGCCTTGATGATCTCATTGTAGGTGAGCTAACGCTAATCACCGTAGCACCAAATCCGGTGATCAATACCGCCATCATTCAGCTGGAGGGACATGGCAATAGGAATGGACAATTTCAGCTATTTGATATGAGTGGACGCCTGGTCCGCACGCAATCGTTCCAAAATGGCATGGTAGCATTTGATCGGGAAGGAGTCGTGGCAGGAATGTATCAGTTTCAGGTATTTGATCAGGCAGGTCAACTAATGGGTCAGGGAAAACTGGTGGTGCAGTAGATTGGAGTAGGGGTGAAAAGGAGAAGTCGAGACACAAAATTGGCCTAGGGAACACCGGGCTGATTTTGTGCCGCCGGTCGGCCCTGGTCCGTCTTTGTAAGGAAGGTTCTACCTAGAAGAGGGTGGGTAAAAACCCGCCCGCATTACCACCTCCGCCTTGTTTCTCTGGTGAGATCAGTTCATAGAATACCCTTTCGGGTCAGATGGGATGTATTCATAAAATCTGCCGGCATAAAATGAATTCGAGTGCAATATAGCCAAAATGTTTTATTTTGTAAAATAAAAAACATAAAATTTATAAAATAATTGCTTGAGCATTCTCTAAAAGGCCTGCTGTACAGAGGCCAGAGGATTAACGCAGAAATGATTGAAATTTGATGTTTAGCATAATCGATGTTTGGAGCCTGAAAAAAGGATCAAGTATTTCGGACTAGTCGCACTAGTGACGAATCCTCGCTCACCTCCTACGCTTAATCAATTGACCTTTCCTCCGGGCCTCAACCCGCCTAGTTTTGTGGTATCAATTAATCATAAAAAACGATTACCATGAAACCAAGTGTGTTTTTTCTCGCCCTCTTGTTGACCCTCCAACTCTCCGCTCAGGAGACCTTTAAAACCGAAGCGCCTTATTTTAAAATGGAAAATGCCTATGCCTCGGTTGATGACCTTCCGCTCAAATCTACCGATGTGGAGGTCAATATCACCAGTATCATTGCCGATGTGACGATTCAGCAGGTTTATGAAAACAAAGGCAGCAAACCGCTGGAAGCGACTTACGTTTTCCCTATGTCCGAAAAAGCGGCCGTATACAGTATGGAAATGCGTATCGGCGATCGGCTGCTGGTGGCCGATATCCGGGAGAGACAGCAAGCCCGTGAAGAATACGAACAGGCCATCTCTGAAGGGCGAACAGCTTCTCTGCTGGAACAGGAACGCCCCAATGTTTTTCAAATGAGCGTGGGCAATGTTTTGCCGAAAGATGTCATTATCATTACTCTGAAGTATACTGAGTACGTCTTGCCGGAAGAAGGGGTATATCAGTTTATGTTTCCCACGGTGGTTGGACCTCGTTACAACGAGCCTAAAAATGCTACACAGGCGGCTAATGCCAAATTTGCGTCCACGCCATACCTGCGCGAAGGAGAAGCCAGTGCAACGGCGTTCAATCTAAAAGCCAACTTATTGAGTAGCGTGCCCATTACAAAGGTGGAGTGCAAAACGCATCAGATCACGTTGGAGCAACCTTCAAAAAAGCAAGCAGAAATCAAATTGAAACCGGGTGTGAAGCCGGGCAATAATCGGGATTTTATCCTGGAATATAGCCTGCGCGGCAACAAGCTGGAAGATGGTGTGCAATTGTACAATCACGGTGATGAGCAGTTTTTTATGGCCATGGTGCAGCCGCCAAAATATACGCCAGCTGACGAAATTCCGCCCCGAGAATACATCTTCCTGGTGGATGTGTCAGGATCAATGCACGGCTTTCCCATTGGCGTGGCGCAAAAGCTGATGCAGAACCTGATTAGCAACCTCAAGCCGGATGATCGCTTTAATGTGGTCACATTTGAATCCGGTGCGCATGTGTTGGCCAATGAGTCTTTGCCTGCCAATCAGGCGAACGTTAATCAGGCAGTGCAATTTCTGAACCGGCAAAACGGTGGTGGCGGCACCCGACTGATCAATGGCTTACAAACAGCCCTGAACCTACCTCGTCATTCTGATGCACTATCACGCTCAGTAGTAGTGGTCACCGATGGATATGTGACCGTAGAAAAAGAGGCGATGGAGCTGATCAAAAGCCGTCTGGATGAGATGAATGTTTTTGCTTTTGGCATTGGCGGCAGTGTGAATCGATATTTGATTGAAGGGTTGGCCAAAGTAGGACAAGGGTTGCCCTTTATTGTGACTAATGAAACGGAGGCTGCGCCGATCGCAGAACGATTTCGCAAATATATCCAAACACCGGTTTTGTCCAATATCGAGGTGCAATACAAAGGACTGGATGTTTATGATTTGAACTATGAGAAGTTTCCGGATTTGCTTTCCGAGCGTCCGCTGGTCATCACCGGAAAGTACAAGGGGTCACCCGGAGGAGAGATCGTGGTAAAAGGTTTTGCCGGTAAGCGCAAAATCACTCGTAAAATTAAGCTGACCAACGGTGATCTATCTGACGAGAATACGGCCATCCGCTATTTGTGGGCACGGGAAAAGATTGCGCTACTTGACGACTATGATAATTACCGCCAGGACGATGAAGCCACTGTACAGAAGGTGACCAATCTTGGCCTAAAGTACAACCTGATGACAGCCTACACTTCTTTTGTGGCCATTGAAAAGATGATCCGACTGGAAAATGGACAAGAGGTAGTAACTGTAAAACAGGCGCAACCATTGCCGGAAGGCGTCAGCGAATTTGCCGTAGGTGCCGACTTTGACCTGGAAGGTATTTTTGTGGCTGCTTCGTCGAGCAATTGGATGAAAATCCTCTGGCTGATCCCTTTGCTGTTGATTGGTTTGTTCTCTTATTTCCGGTTTAAAGCATAACCTCAAAAAAGGATTAGTATGCAACGTTTTCCCATTGTTTTAATCGTACTTGGTGCACTGATTTCACTGTGGTCATGCCAACGGGATGAACCCCTTTCCAATAAGGAAGCACGATCCGCTTTTGCTCCGGATCAACCGCGGGTATCCCTGACGTTTATCCTCGGTGAAGACGGCACAAATGGCAATCGGTTTTACCAAAAAGCTGGTGATTATTACCGTGTCAGTGCCGAAAAAACGGATGATGTGGTGTATTCCTGCCAGTCATTGGCGGAAGTGAAAAGCTATCTTGAACACTTCCCCCAGCCGCTCTCCCTGATCAATTTGGTGTCTCATGGTAATCCCTGGCAGGGGCTTAGTGTGCCGGTCTTAGAAGATGGAAAACGTTGCAGCTATTCCAACCTTGCAAAGGCCCTGGATCAGGACCAAATCGGTCCGATAGAATCGACGGCGATTGATCAGGAAACGGAAATTAATATCATCAGTTGCGGGATTGGTCAGGATGAGGAGTTGGTTGTTTTGCTGAATCAATTTTTTGGCCGAAAGGCCGGGCAAGAAAATGAAGTAAAAGCCAGCGAGTATTACGTCAACTTCAGTGATCAACTGGAAAAGTACGAGTCAAAATTCTACTTCACCACCTCAAAATACGAATACGCCGATCTGACATTGATTCCCAACCGCCTGTCACAGAAATACCCAAAGGTAGCGATGGATTGGCGGGCGGCTTACGCCAATACAACAGAGGCTGAAAATGCCGATCCTTTCCGATATACCTTCCGCATGGCCGTCAATTGGACGGTCCGATTTGAGGATGTTGATGATCTTAAAAAGATTCAATCGGAAGCCACTTTGGTGGAATGGATGCAAACGCAACCAGCCCTGATCGATGCATTGGCTACGATGAGGCTTACCTTCAATGACTTTCAATGGTCTTATTTTCGCGCAGGAGAGGACAGTCTCAAAATCTGTGGATTTTGCAACGTGGATGGGGTAATGAAAAAGGTTTAGTAGCTAGCTTATTCTTCAGAAAGCCCCAGCTTTTTCGCCAGCTCCGGACATTCCTGGCGGATGGCCCGTTCCAAATCATTGATGCGCTGGTCCTGCATTTGCGTAAGCCGATCCATGGCTTCGATGCGTTTTTCCATTTGCTCGCGTACCGTTTCGTATTGAGACGCATAATCCGGTTCCTGCAATACCGCCACTTCACTTTGATCCAGCCACATTTTTCCCTTGCCGGTTAGTAGCCAACGCGCATTGAGGTTTGGATAGACATTGGTTAGCGCTTCCAGGGTATCACTTCTGACCGTGGTCGTGCTGGCGTTGATAATTCTGGAGATTACAGCATTGTGTACGCCAGCCTTATTCGCCAATTTTGTTTGTGACCCCGCAAACTCACTTAGTGCTTTAATTCTTTCTGAAATGGACATTTAGGTACGTTAAATTAAAAAATTCACACATTTGGTGAATTTTTAATCCAAATAGTTGATTTTTTGCAAATATTTGACTTATCTTTGCGGAAACTCGCAAAAGCTTCAGCCAAGCAAATATAAGTAATTTTGTTTAGTCAGGTAGGGCATGTCCTTATTTGAATGAATCACCACTCGCGGAACTAGCACACTCCGTACGCGCACACTATTGCCATAGCAGAAAAAAGAAGAAAAAACCAGAGAATCAGCCGCAAAGCGTCTGTTTTGATTCGTGTTTCACGTTGTCTTCCCTATGGATTCCATTGGGGTGGAATTGTATTGCACCAATGCAAAAGAATTCTGCTTAATTGATGCGAGGGCAATAGTGCTGTTAGTAGGCCAGGTCAGGTATCCCTTCGTTTTGACCTCAGGATGCCTGCCTGGCCCTTTTTTGTTTAGTTTTTCGGCACCAACGCCTCTGCCATTCCGGTCAGCCTAACAAATTCTGCCCGGTAACCTTCGGGGTCCTTGCCTTTGGCTGTGTTGGCCAGGTTTTTGATCAGGTCAAAATCAGTTGAGCCCTGATATTTCGATTCGCGTAGTAACATACCAAATGCCGCTACCGCTGCCGAGAAACGAAAATTATCAGAACTCTTTTGCCAGGAAAGATCGCTGTCACTAACGGTGACGGACAGCAGTTTGCTCACATCAGCCGTAGGTGGCTTGTAGCGTAGCTTGATGGTCATCCATTCCGCCGTTTGGTGGGCACCGGCTTTGGTGGTCACACTTTGGTATTTCAACTCATCCACCTTTCCGGCCAGGGTGTTTTCTGCTCCGGCGGGCACAACTTCGTATAGGGCGGTCACCGTATGCCCGGCACCGATTTCACCAGCGTCCTTGGTATCGTCATTAAAGTCTTCCTTGTTCAACAACCGGTTCTCGTAGCCGATCAAGCGGTAGGATTGCACCTGAGCGGGGTTGAACTCAATCTGGATTTTCACATCCTTAGCAATAGTGAAAAGCGTGCCGCTAAATTCGTTCACCAACACCTTCTTAGCTTCAAATAAATTGTCGATGTAGGCGTAATTACCATTGCCTTTATCGGCGAGTAGTTCCATCTTGCTGTCCTGATAATTGCCGGTGCCAAAGCCGAGAACGGACAGAAATATGCCACTCTTGCGCTTTTCCTCGATTAGATCAACCAGCCCGGATTCACTGCTGATGCCGACGTTGAAATCGCCATCTGTAGCCAGGATCACCCGGTTGTTGCCTTTTTTTAGGAAATTTTCCTGAGCTATCTGGTAGGCTAGCTGAATGCCCGCCGCACCGGCAGTACTGCCACCTGCTGCCAGTGCATTCAGTGCACCGAGAATTTTTTCCTTCTCATTTCCTGGTGTAGAAGGCAACACCAGGCCTGAACTACCGGCGTATACCACCATGGCAATGCGGTCTTTTTCGTCCAGCTGATTGACCAGTAGTTTGAAGGCATTTTTTAACAAAGGTAACTTATTGTGATCCCGCATGGAGCCGGAAACATCGATGAGGAATACCAGATTGCTTGGCGGTACCTCGCCAGGGTTCAGGTCTTTGCCCTGTAGACCGATTTGCAATAATTTATGCTGTGCATTCCACGGACAATCGGCCATTTCCGTGTTGATCGAAAAAGGATGTTCACCGGTAGGCTGGGGGTACTCGTAGTCGAAATAGTTCACAAATTCCTCAATGCGGACTGCGCCTTTTGGGGGCAAATAACCCTGCGTCAGCATCCGGCGCACATTGGCGTAACTGGCCCGATCTACATCCACCGAAAAGGTAGAGAGCGGGTGATCGGTCACGACTTTGAAGTCATTTTCCACAATGTGTTCGTAGCCTTCACGGTTCCAATTCTGCGGCTCTTGTGGTTTGGGGTCAGCCCAATTCCCTGCTAACCCTGGTTCAGATTCAATACTCTGGTCAGAAAATTCAACTTCTGCTTCTTCCGCAAATCTCTCTAATGGCACTTCTTCGATGACTTGTGGAGGCGGAGGAGGTGGTGGTGGGGCCGCCGACCTGGGTGGTTCGATGGCCAGATCTTCATTCGGGTAATTTGCGGGATTTTGAACGTCTTCATTTTTTGAAACGGAGCGCCTGGATTGCTGGTCACAGGCCGTGAAGAGGAGCAAAAAGCCGAGCATTGCTCCCAGGCATAGGGTTCTTTTTTGCATAATAATTGGATTTTTTGGGAGAGATGCGGTCCCGAGTCCTTTTTGGTGGGTATTTAAAGATCGTTAACAAAATGGCGCCATTTGAATTTTGGAAACTTAACCCGCTTTTATGTTGTTGAAAAACAAAAGCACCAACCATGATCCAACAAGTCGAATTCAGCCTGCGCGCCTACCGCCGTGGATACCACATCATCACCGATGAGGTGACGGGCCAGTTGCCCGAATTGCCCCGGATGGGACTGTTGCACCTCTTTATCAAACACACTTCGGCGGGATTGACCATCAATGAAAATGCTGATCCGTCCGTCCGTGTCGATTACGAAAGTATTTTCAACCACATTGTCCCGGAAAATCTTCCTTTCCTCAAACATACCATCGAAGGCCCTGATGATATGCCAGCCCACATCAAATCCACGCTGGTGGGGTCGTCAATCACTATTCCCATTACCAATGGCCGACTCAATCTGGGTACCTGGCAAGGCATTTATCTGTGTGAATTTCGCAACCATGGCGGCAGTCGAAAGCTGGTGGCGACTATCCACGGGTAGATTTTTAGTAAAAAATATGTTAAAAAGTTAATTATTGATAGCTGTCCTACCTTTTTGGACTTTACTCCTATGGATAAATAGCCTAGTTTTGTCCCCGTTCAGCGAAAGCCGGGCCGCCTATATCCAATTTGCCTAACATTGCCCGAAACGCGAAAGTGTTATCGGGAAAACACCACTCTTGATAGCGACATCCTAACCAACTTTTTTGGTCACCAAAATACGGGTTGACAAATGCTACGTATGATGTATCGTTTTTTAGTCGTTGTTGTCATTTTTATGGGAGCGCTCGAGGGAGTGGCGCAGTCATTTACCATCCGCGGTAAGGTGGTGGATGCGGATACGGAAGAAGGCATCCCCTTTTGTAACGTTTACTTTGAGGGCTCTACGCTCGGGGTCTCATCAGAGTTGGACGGCACCTACGAAATTACCATCAAGACCTGGCGCGATAGTCTCTCCGCCTCCGCCATTGGCTACAACACAATGGCCATTGCCCTTTCCCGTGACTCCGTACAAACCATTGATTTTGCATTGACCTCTGCCGATCTTACGCTGACGGAAGTCGTCGTCTTGGCGGGAGAAAACCCGGCCAATGCCATTGTACGAGGTATTATTGAACACAAGGAGGAAAACCGGGTGGATGCTGTACCCATTTTACAATTTGAGCGCTACAGCAAAACCGAGCTGGACATCGAAAACATTCCCCCAAAACTGAGGGACAATAAACTGATGAAACCCTTCGACTTTGTGTTTGAACACATCGACAGTACTTCCGACGAAAAGCCCTTTCTGCCCATCTACCTCAATGAGACACTTTCGGAAGTATATCAGGTCAAAAAAGCGGGTAATGCCAAGGAATTTATTCGAGCGCAGCGCACCTCCGGTCTGGACAATCAGACCATGATCGATAACATCAAAAAGATTCACGAGCCATTCAGTATTTACGACAACTGGATCTATGTACTAGATAAGGCCTTCATCAGTCCGTTTGCCAATGGAGGATTAGGGTATTACGAATACTACATCCTCGACAGTGCCTACATCAATGGGCAGTGGAGCTATCAACTCAAATTCAAGCCCAAACGCAAGCAGGAAACCACCTTTTATGGAGACTTTTGGGTGGCGGATACCACCTTTGCCATTCAGCGGGTCAATATGCGCATGAGTCCGAATGTGAACATCAACCTTGTCAACCGCATCATCATTTACCAGGAATATGATTACATCGAGGGGCACTGGCTGCCGGTGAAAGAAAAGATGGTGGTGGACCTCTCACCGATGAAAAAGGCACCGGGGATGATTGGCCGAAATACAAAAACTTTCCGCAAATACCAGCTCAACCAACCGGCCACCCGCAAATACTTTATGCAGGAGGATCCCGACCCCTTTTTCTCAGAGTTGAACAACGACGAATCCTACTGGGCAGAGGTGCGTCACGAGCCGCTGGCTGATAACGAAGCGGGCATCTACGCGTTGGTCGATAGCGTACAAAATGCGCCGGCTTTTAAAACCTACCAGCAGATACTTGAAACCATTGGAACCGGTTACGTGGAAATTGGCAAGATTGAAATAGGGCCGTATTTTTCCCTGGTGAGTCGAAATCCGGTGGAAGGGACTCGCTTCCGCTTTGGAGCCCGTACCTTTTCGAAGTTTAGCGAATCCTTTCGCCTGGGCGGTTCGGTGGCTTATGGCACTGAAGATAAAGAGTGGAAATACAGCGGAGAATTTAAATGGCTGATGAGCAAACAGCCACGTCGTATAATGGGCATTGATATTCGAAAGGACATCAGCTTGAGTAGTGAAAACAGCGAAGAATTTCTGGAAAGCGACCTGTTTTCCGGCCTCTTCCGGCGAGATATCGTGCAGAAGCTGATCATGGTGCGGGAAGCCAAAATATTTTACGAGCATTACTGGAAAAAGGGGTGGTCCAATCGATTTACCCTCCTTCACCGCGATATGGATCCCTACGGCGGCATCTATCCGGATGGTGGCGGATTCAACTATGCTTACCTTTCCTCGCCGGAACATATTAGACAGGATACGACCATTGCCACAACGGAAATAATCTTCAAAACCCGCTTTGCACTCAAGGAGGATTACCTGGATTATTCTTTTGATCGGGTCAGCTACGGATCGGAATATCCGATTATTGAATTCCAGTATACGGCCGGATTGAAGGACTTCCTTGGAGGAGATTACCAATACCACAAGATATCCCTCTATTATCGCCATTTTGTCAATATCAACCCCATTGGCTGGTTGGCCTACCGCTTCAAGGCTGGTAAGGTGTTTGGTACCGTCCCATTTTTGCTAATGGAGGTCCATCCCGGCAATGAATCCATCTTTATGACGCGGGGCATTTTTAATACCATGAACCGCTACGAATTTGCCAGCGACCTGTATTTTAATCTGGTTTTGGAACACCACTTTGATGGTTTTATCCTGAACCATATCCCGCTGATGCGGAAATTAAAATGGCGTACGGTCGCCAGCTTCAAGGCAGTGATCGGCCAAATGTCGGAGGCCAATAAGGCGGCCAATGCGCCCAATCTATTCCGAATTCCGGAAATTAAAACGTACAATGGCGTGCGGGCACCTTCGCAGGAGCCTTACATGGAAGTGGGCGTGGGTATTGAAAATATCTTCAAGGTACTGCGCATCGATGCGGTATGGCGACTCAACTACCTGGACAATCCGGAGGCTAGCCACTTTAATCTGGTGACAGGCATGTATTTCTTCTTTTAGACACTAAAGACCGTCATTTCCAAGGCCCTTTTCTGGTTACATTAATGAAAGAATCGCCATCAAACCGATAAAGTCCACCGCCGCCGCCAACCCATAGTCGGCCTTCCCGATCTTCAAAGATGGTTTGTACGGCCCTTACCCCGAGGCCCTGCTTTTCACCGTAGTTGGTAAGCGATTCGCCATCGTAGCGATAGACCCCATACCCCTCCGAGCTAAACCACACATTGCCGGCTTTATCTTCATAAACTTCACAAACCTCGTTGCTGCCGATGCGATCATTGGCGGTGTAATTGGTGAAGGTTTTGCCGTCATAGCGGCTTACCCCTCCATTTCTGGTGCCAAACCACATATTGCCCTTGCTATCTTCGAGGATGACGTCTACACTGTTGTCGGTCAGGCCATCCTTTTCGGAATACTGGGTAAATGATTGACCATCGTATTTGTAAGCGCCAAAGCCATTGGTGCTAAACCACAAATTGCCTGTCCGGTCTTCTGTTATTGACCAGGAAGTGCCCCTGGTGATGAACTCGCCGGATACTTCCTCGGGAAAAGGGAGTTTGAACGGAGCCCAGCTCGTACCATCAAATCGAAAGATACCCGTTACGGAACCGGCCCAGATATTGCCCCTGCGGTCAGCGAAGATGCTCCAGAACTGTTGGCCGCCAAAATATTGTTGGTCGGTATAATTGGTAAAGCGCATTTCGCCTTCAGCATCATCTGACCATTCGCATTTTACCACGCCCTGATCGGTGGCAAACCAGATGTTGTGCTCCGGATCTTCGGAGATGCCGGTAATTTGCTGGCCATTAAATCCCTCGGCATTGGAGAAATAAGCCACCTTATCTCCGTCATAGCGGGCTACACCATAGCTGTTGGTGCCAAACCAGAGATGCCCGTTTTTATCCTGAAAGATATGCCGTACATATTCCGCTATTTGCGGGACAGCGACTTCCTCTGCAAAAGCGGGTAGTTCCCCAGCGGGCGGATTTCCTTCCGACGATTTGACCTGCCCATTGCAGGCAGTGAAAATGGTCAAGGCAAAAAGTACAGGAAAGAGATAGGCTTTCTTCATTGGTTCAATGCTTTTGGGCAAAGATATCAGCCAATGCTTCCTTTGGGAGTAATTGATTGTAAAAAGAAGTGTAAAGAGTGTAAATTTTTTGTGTGGGGCTGCGTGCACTCCGATCTAATTTACTTTATAGCGTCCATCACCAATGAATCCAGAAAGTATCTATAAGCCCTAATTTACGCTGCATATTTTCGATGATCAAGTAATTGCTCCGAATATTCCTCTATACTTTCAATAGTAATAAACTCACCGTCTAATAATTTCCCCGATCAGTGAAGTTAATGCCTTCACGGGCATATGTACTCAAGATTGCCAATCCTGATACAGCTCATTCATCCGTGGGAGGGGGCACATTTAAAGAAGAAATCTTTTCCTGGCAATACTTAAGTCCATCCCAAAATACAATCCTTGTTAGATAGCCCCTCGTTATTAAATGAGGAAAATTCACCGTTACCTTTTTGGAATTCATCGATTCATATAAGGCTGAATCTTTACTTAACCCTTTAAATCCGAATGTTTGGTATTCTCTAGGCTCAGCAACATCAATTAGATAATCAAAATACAGTGAGTTCACCGGTCGTTTCCATTTAATCTTTTCAAATTTGACTTTGCCATCCCCTGATGATATTATTAGCAGCCTGCCAAATCCACCGATGATTGATTTTTGAACCACTATGATTTCCTCCTTCCCATCATTATTAATATCAAATTTAGTGTAGAAAGGTAATTGGTTGTTCTTTTTCGAAAAGTGGATGATCTCTTGATTATATTCACTCAATTGAGGAATCCTAAAAAAAGGAAAGGTCCATTTCAACCGCCTCTTTATTCCCTTGGGTAGAACCAGGTTAAAATCAACGATTTTTGTTTCTTTCATCCCAAATTCAGTTTTGAAAAGCTGCCGATCAGTGAAGTTGATAACCTCAGTACCATACCCTTGATTTGTATGTTATGTTTTTTTTCTTTTGCACTCGAAGTCGGATGCGTTCAACATAGCTTCATCGCTACGGCCGTCGCTTACGCTCCTCCTCACTTTGACGCTTATTTGTTAGCGGAAGTCACTTCTTACACATCCATAAAACCTGTGACTAACTCATTTACTATTTTGTAACAAAAATCGAAATTAGAATTTTTTATTGAAGTTAATTGTCGAATAAAAAGTGAATCTTCAGGATAACTGAGTATTAGATTAAAAAGCACTTCAAGTTGCTGTACTAAATCGGCATTTTGTCCACACAACTGTCTTATTCTTCTTCCAAGGGCTCTAGATCCTACTAAAACTTCATCAAATGGGTCGATATCAAGAAGGTCTGCAAAATCTACAGCAAACTCTTCAATTTTTGATAAATAATATGTGTCAATTATTAAGGATATATCTCTGACATGCTTTTCTGAAATACCAGAAGGCTTTCTATCATTCCAAGCGAAAAGTTTTAGAATTACGATACTTTCAATTGATGCAACTTTGATGGCAACTTCACCGTCAAAAATAATATTTAATGCTGAGCTATCGACTTCTTGAAATCCCATCATATTGATTTCGCGAGTATGTCCAGGAAAAACTATAGATCGATTATTCTCTAGTTCACCATATGGAACGATATCTGTAATTATGCCATCTGGGGAGACAAACTCGTGGATGGCTGTGCCTTGTTTGAAATTATAGTTTGTCAATAAATCTTCGATAAAAACCTTATATTCTTCCCAAGACTTTAGTTGTATAGCTATATCTATATCCTTCGTTGCAACACCTCCCCTTCCATTAAAAATATTTTCTAAAATAATGTCTCTAGCAAAAGCGCCGATAACAAAATAACTAAAATCATACTTTTCGCACACACCGTTAATGATCTCAAAAAATGTCTTGAATTCCTGTCCTTCAAAGGAAACTTTAGAAGAATCGATCTCGAATTTCATTTTTGAAAATTTTTTCGGCGACTTCTATGTTTCTTGAATTTTTCGAATCAAGAAGGTCGGCGTAAATTAGTACGGTATTAACTATCAATGGCCTAATGTTAATGTTGTAGGTGTTAATATCTTGTTCCGTAATATAGTTAGTATTCCAAAATGGCTCTACTAATTCGACCTTAACATCTGATTCCCGTGGTTGATTTATTGGCACTAGACGATATTTCTTAGCTAACGTACTAAGTCTCATATCAGTGTAGAGGATTAGATTATTAGGTTTGAGATAGCTTTTATTATTAAGAAAAAAAGCCCCATACTCACCACTGAAGTAAACCTTATCCTTATTACTGTTTTCAATTAGTGCTTCAAGGCTTTTCTCACTAACCAGCTTAAAATATCCTCTGTGCAATTTGGGCTTTAGAATCTCATTATAGCTAAAGACCCATTTCATTATAAGTCTTTCAATATCATTTAGTCTCTTTTCACCTCTAATATCTATTAAAAAATTATCATCCTCTAATTCCTCAATAAAGTTCCCAACTGATGCGGGAGAGATACCTACATAGTCTGAAATAATCCTGTATGGTTCATTTGAAAGCATAGGATTACGGAGTAATTCAAAAACTAGCTTCAAACCTGTTTTCTGAAAGACACGTTTTGTAGATTCCTTGTATTTATTGTCTTGTCTGCCTTCAATGTAAACAAGTGTATTCTTCGTATTTATATATGCGTTACCAGCAGAATCTAAATAATTAATCCCCTTATCTCTGCAATAATTTGCGACTTCCTCCGACACAGAATCAAAAACTAGAATATAGCTTTCAGGCTTAACATTGTATTCGAAAATATACTTATTTATTTTAGACACCGAGGGGCGAATAATTACTTCGAAATTGAATTTTTTTCCATTAATAAGTAATTCTCCATCACGATTCTTGTTCGTACTAGATTCCCACAAAGTATCTTCAAATATCAATCGATCACTGAACAACTCATCCAGAGAAAGTTTACCTCTATCAAAGATGTCTACCTCTTTAAGCATTTCTATTTTTTTTGTACAAGATAGTACTATTAGACAAAAAAGACAACTCTTTTACACTTATCCTGTCTAATATTCGATAAGGTGCTGCCAATTTTGACCCTGACATTGCTTTCAGCTTCTAGTCGGCAAGGCATTGACCAGGTGTGCCTCCACGCTGCAGCTCAAATACCTCTTTTCAATAACCATTCATTTCTATAAGTTCCCTTCCCCTACCTAAACCTAAAACTATAAGTCAAGGAAACCAAAGGTGAATTAAAGATCGAAATCTGATTGGTTTTGACGGCGCCTACATTTTGATCGAAATATCTGTTGAAGGCATTTTTTCGGCCGTATAAATTGTACAAGGTAAAAATCCAATCGCCCTTCCAGCGCTTTTCTTTTTTGGTGGAGATATTGTGAATGCGCCAGGTAAAATCCAGCCGATGATAATCCGGTAACCTTGCATTGTTTCGCTCCAGGTAGATCGGGACGGAAACATTATTTACCTTGAAGATGGCATTGGGAATGGAATAGGGTTTTCCCGTTTGGTAGGTGAAATTAAAGCTGAAGGTATTGTAGTCATTCAATTTAAAATTGATGGTACTATTAAAAACGTGAGGTCGATCAAAATCGGAATCAAACCAATTGTTATTATTGATTCTACTGCCGGGGTCCTCCGCATAAAATTGGCGTAGACTTTTGGACCAGGTGTAATTGAACCATCCATTGACATTGCCTTTGGGCTTTTCCAAACCAAACTCTATTCCGTAGGTCTTTCCTTTACCTTGCACCACGTCTTTTTCAATAAACTGTTGCAAGAAAAAATCGGCGCCGGGTTTATAATCCAATACATTGGTGATGGTTCGATAATAACCTTCCACACTCAATGTGATTTTATTGTCGTCAATATTTTGATAAACCCCAAGGCTGTAGGTATGACCAACCTGAGGTTCAATATAGGCATCGGATGTTTTCCAGCGTGAGGTGGGTAAGGGAGTGGTACTGTTGTAGATATTTTGTAAATATTGGCGGGTAAGCGAATAACTTGCTTTTAAGGAAGTATTGGGAAAGACTTTATACCTTATGCCAAAACGGGGCTCCAAACCCTGATAAGTCTTGACAATTGCTCCATTGCGATAGGACACAATCGACGTGATCGCTTCTCTTTTTTCATTTTCGTATTGTGCTTCGTCAAAGGCGCCCAGCAATAAAAAATGAGTATATCTCAAGCCTAAGGAAATAGAGGTCTTCGCCGAAGGGGTCCAATCTACATTCGCATAGGCAGATAGTTCCAAACTCTTTTCTTTAGGTAATTCCACTTTTTCGATGGCCGTTTCATTGCCAGGTAGTAAACTTCCCGGAGCAACGGAGGAATGTTGCAGCTGTACGCCCCCGAAATAATTCCAAAAGGAATGATGCTTTTTGAGTATTCCGATTGAAGACTTTGCAGCTGAATCTTCGATTCAAAATTTATAACATTATCGGAGTTTTGTTGAGGGAAAAGTACTTTTGGAGCATAGTTACTACTCACCAAAGTCGTTTGCAAAGAAGCATCGTTTTCCAAAGTGTGTAGCCAGGTTAAAGTACCATTTACAGTCGTGTAATCATATTGATTGCTGGAGGCGGTAATGGAATTTATTTTGGAAATAATATCCAGTTGATAAAAATCATGACTCGCAAAACCCGTTAGATAAAAACTGTTTTTCTCATTGGCGACGTATTTCAATTTCACGGTTCCATCGATGAAATTCGCTTTGGTATTTTTCAGTTTTTCATTAAATGAAAATAAAAAATCATTAAAAAACATTCGCGTAGAAGCGAGCACCGATAATTTATCTTTGATCACTGGCGTTTCAACCGCCAGGCGTGTGGAGCCAAGACCTACTCCGCCAGTCATGGTAAATTTGTCGGCCGTAGGATTTTTTACGTGCACATCTACTATTGAAGAGATTCGCCCGCCGTATTTGGAAGGCATATTGGAGCGAAACAATTCTACCCCACCGATCGCTTCCGGCGTAAAAACGGAAAACAACCCAAACAAATGAGTAGGGTTAAAGATGGGCGCATGATCCAATAAGACCAAATTTTGATCGAGGGAACCACCCCGAACCGATAGTCCATTACTCGCTTCACCCGCAGAACCTACGCCTGCCAACATCGCCAAACTTGACAACACATCCACCTCTCCAAAAGCAGTGGGCAACATTTTCATTTTGTCCATTGATAATTGTTGGACCCCCATCACTGTTCGTTCAATATTATCGCGCGGATTGGCGGCGGTAATGGTCACCTTATCTAGTTGATAACCTTCCGGATTTAAAAAGATTTCGGCGTTTATATTTTTATCTAAAGTGACCGAAGTCGTATCATTTTGAAAACCAACGTATGAAGTGACCAACCGGTAAGTATCCGCAGCAAGCGTAAGGGCTAAGTTTCCTTTTTCATCCGTTACTCCACCACAGGAACAGGGCGTGATAAGAACATTGGCAAATTCGATCACCTCCGAATTGCTGCTATTTTTAACGGTAATCTTCAAGTCAAACTTTTGTGCTTGAAGGTGAATCAGGGAAAAAATGCAGAAGAAAAAAAATACGGTCTTTTTCATAGTTATTGCCATCCTTCTGGTTCGATTGCTGTTCTGGTCAAACTTTCTTCACAGGGATAAGTGGTGGGACAAGGAACACATGTTTCGAGGACAATAGGATCGTCTGGTCTGATGGGGCTTTCGGGAATATTTGATCGATCTATAAAAATGGATTTAGCCGAAACGCCGGCAGTCGTAAATTGCCCCAGGACAATTTCAGAAGGGTCATCCGGATTAAACAAATTACCCAATAATGGGGCAGCCGGAGGGGCGTTCAAACCACCACTTGCACTCACCTGATCATAGATGATCTTAAAATAATTGTAGGCGGATTCGTTCACCGATAATTGTTGGACCTCAATCAAAATATCGGGTCTTCTATAAAAAGGCAAGATCACGATTTCATGATTTTTAATCATTGCTCCATCCGATAGGCGATCCTCAAAAATAACCGGTTCTTCTTCAAATTTAATATACCAACAAGAAGGGTCGCACAGGTAATTATAATAGGCTGGGCCATAGTTGGAGTTGGTGGACTGGCATTCTCCATTTCGATATATCCCTCTTTCACAGGTTTTGCAGACAAAGAGGGGTTGGTAGGTTTTATACTTCCACAAATAATAATTTTTCTCGCCCGCAGGATCTTGCCAATTGACACTGATTCGATGGCCGGGGACAAATTCTTCACGAGCCTCATCAAAGGTGACTTCCGGTGAATACTCGGCGCTGATGTCATCAATTGCAATAGCGCCAATAACGGTTTCCGGTTTGGATTCGAACTTCCTTCCATCTTCCAGTTCAATGTAAAGTTTCCAAACTTCCCCTTCCGTCACTGCAAAATCAGCCGGACAAACATACACCCCTGAAGGATCTGCAGAAAAATAGACCGTCAATCCTGTATTGATGTTTTCCAACGCTACTGTAGCATTGGGAATGAACTTTACGGAGTAAGTCCTGAATTCCCAGCTAGACCTGCTGATGGTTACGGTAGAGGTTCCCGGTTCTGTCAACGCATAGGCATCAATAAAAACGATATCACTCTGATAATCATATTCCGCATCCACCTGGTCAATGCAACCGGGAAGGGATGCCGCAATCATCATCAAAAAAGATAGCAGGGTAAGTGTTCGAAATGGCATAAGCAGCAATTACGTTTGAATTACGTGATTCTCAGCCAAGATAGTAAATATCTCTCCCTATCAAGAAAATGTGTACCCAGCTACTCAAGTTTTCTGACAACGAAGCCGCGGCTGCTGAGCTGGCTTTGCACCCAAGGCTTGGTTTTAGAGTAGGTTCTCGGGCCATTTCTTGCGCTCTGCCTCGCTTTGACGCTTAATTTGTTGGCTGAATAATTTATTTTAATCGAATATACCTCTTACCATCTATTAAAATTGCATTAGTATTTTCGTAATCAATACTGTACTTAACTAATTTATAACTGTATTCATATTTATAGTCATTCAGCTGATCTTCAAGATGGTCTCCTGAGAAAACACCTGAAATTTCACCATACTCAACAATCATTGTATTACTTGATTCAGAAGTAGTGAATGAATATTTCAAAAAAGGGAAGTTCGTCTTTAATGTACTCCCATTAGGCACTACTAATCTTTCTTCCAAAGCCCCCTCACCAGTTTCTTTAAATGTTAAAATAGTTTGGTATCTTCTACCATAAGACTCAAATTTATTTTCCCACTTACCTATAATAGCTGAATTTAATTGTGAAAGACTTACATTGTTACTATTATTATTGCTTGAATTGGAGCAACAGTTTAGTACAAGTGCGAAACAAATTAAGTTCAATATTTTAAAAAATTGCACTTTGCATTTCCTAAAATAACGATTTGATTCACGCTGCTTATTCATTTTATCAACATTTCAATAGTAAAAGGACAATATAAAAAATGATATTTTGAATCCAATCACAAATCAAAAAGTAAAAACTTCTATAATAAATTCACTTCCCTCTGATTGCCTTGAATACGAAACTAACAAACCACCCACCGAGTAAAATTAGCCCCCCCATACAGATAAAATATCCTAGAAAGGCAATCACATATATCCAGTCATCATTTACTTCTTTTTCATTTGCCAAAGAAACTACTACAGTCGCTCCTCCTATTATACTCAACAGAAGTCCATATTTAAAAAGCTTCCCTGTTCTATCATTAGGTTCTATTTTAGCAGTTGGTAAAATATTGCCATTATCATCAAATGACTCTAACGCTATTAGAAGTCTATCGTGAATAGAATTTGTTTTCATAGTCACTTCAGAATTGGAAACAACTCCCTTAAGACGTTGAGATACCAGATCGTTATATTCTCCAAGCACTATTTGGAGAGAATTGTTTATTACTTTATTATTCTGGCTTCCAGATAATAAAACTGCGATAGCCTTATTTGTCTCATTATTTGAAATGTGTGATTTAACTTTGCTTCTGATATCTTCCATTATAACATTTTTATTTAGAACTATCCTTTCTCACGACAAAAAGCATTACACTTTCACCGTGAACTCTTGTTTTTTTCCACACCATAGAAATTCCACTTTTATAGTATTTTCCATCAATATTCTCAAAATTAGTATCTTCGGAAACGTCATTTAAAATTCTCTCTATAGTGTTGGTATTATTTGTCACAAAACCAACCCATTCATTCTTATTTGTATCATAATAAATAAATTCATAATTCCCTCTACGACTGAATACATTACCTTTTTCATATCCCTTATAATTCCACACTTCCCCTAATTCAAAACCATTTTTTAGTGCAACTTGCTCTTTAGTCAACATCTCTGCAAGTAGATAATTCTCAAGAAATTTGAGGTTAACTTTATCACTCGATACGTAATTACAACTGACCACCAATATAGCAACTACAAGCAAATATATAAATCTATGTATCATAAGAGGTTCTAATTTAACAAGCTATTTGACATATATAATTCAAAACTTCTATTATTCGCAGTGGATATGATGAATTTTTCGGAATCCCCGATGCTAGTAGTTCTATTTTTTCTATAAAACAGCTCATGAATTAATGATTGTCAGAGGACTGTTTTTTACTTGTCTCTCCATAACTCTCCATAAGATTATAAACACTCACCATGATTTATGGTAGCCGAAGTGGTGGATTTCGCCCAACGTTTTGCTCCGACGACGTGTGTTGAACGAACTCGCTAAAGCGGGAACCTACCTTATGGCCCACTCAAGATAGTATAAATTCTTCTATCTTCCTATTTCACTAAATCAATACCATCATGGTAAAAAAAAGCATTATTAGCTCATCGTAGTGAGCTGCAAGCGCCACTGGATCGGCTGGTGGATCATCTGGCTGTTAGCGGTTGTGCACCCAGTACTGCTGTCAGTTATGTCCGTGCCCTACGTGATCTGCAACGGCATTTTGATCAGTCTGCCGACGAGCTTAATCGCCAGCAACTATTGACTTATCTGGCTTTCAAGCGCAAGACTTATTCCTCTTCCAGTCTAAACATGCAGGTCTGCGCCCTGAAGTATTACTATCGGGAGGTCTTACGACGAGTCGAACTGGTGGTCAGTATTCCTAATCCCCGACGCAGCAAACAGATCGGGGAGGTGCTCACCGCTCAGGAGATGCGCCACTTTTTGTCTTCTTGCCGAAGTCTGCGCCACCGACTGGTGGTTGAACTGCTCTTCGGCCTGGGCCTTCGAGCTTCCGAAGTAGGCCGGTTGCGGCTTGGCGATTTTGATGCTCGCCAGCGTACTGTGACCATCCGTACTTCTAAGGGCAATATTACCCGGGTGTTGCCTTACGGCCAACGATTACGCACTACCCTCATCCAGTATTATCAGCAAGAAAAACCTACCGATTTCCTTATTCCTGGTCGAGATCGCAGCGATGGACCAGGCATTTCTGTTCGGGGTGTACAGTATATCGTACGTATGACCCTGGACCGGTCCAGATTGCGTAAGCAGGTGCCTCCTCACGCCTTGCGGCATTCTTTTGCTGTGCATTACCTCAATGTCGGCGGTAATATCCTCAGGCTTCAGCAGCTACTCGGGCATACCTACCTGAGTAGCACGTTGATTTACCTGCGCTACGCCAGCATCCGGTTGAACGATATTGACTCACCGCTGGATCAGATTTACGATGTGCCGCAAGACTAGGTCTCCTCAATTTGAGGTGGCCCAAGTGATCCGCCAATTTGGCGATGCCTATCGCGCCAGGGGCAATGTCTCGGCTCACCATTTACGCACCCTGAAGGCCTTGGAACAATGCCGAACAGAGGCGCTGGGTGGCCACGTAGATTATTGTTCCGCTTGTCAGCAGGTCATTCGCATCAGCTACAACTTCCCGATTTTATCGGGACAGGCTATGTCGCAATCGCCACTGCCCCAAGTGTGGGGGCATGGAGCGCGAGCTCTGGATTCAGGCCCGGCAGCGTGAGTTATTGCCTGTAACGTACTATCATGTGGTGTTCACCATCCCCAATGAACTCAATGATTGGTGTCGTTACAATCCCGGCTTTTGCTATGATCTGCTGTTTCAAGCGGCCTGGAACACCCTGCGTACTTTTGCCGCTGATGCCAAGTACCTCGGAGCACAGCCAGGTGCTACGATGGTACTCCACTCTTGGGGGCAAAACCTCAGTTTACATCCTCATGCCCACTGTATTGTACCCGGTGGTGGGTTGGATCAGCACAACCGTTGGCGGCAGCCCAAACGACGTGCCGGATTCCTTTTCCCAGTCAAGGCTATGAGCCAGGTATTTCGTGCTATTTTTCTCACTAAATTCATGGCGGCTTGGCAATGTGGAGCATTAATGGTTCCGCCTTCACAGGGCGATTCACCTCTGCAACGTACCCAGTGGAAACGTGCCAGATACCGCCAAAAATGGGTCGTCTATGCCAAAGCTCCCTTTGCCGGGCCGGAGGCTGTCATCGAGTACCTTGGGCGCTATACCCAAAAGGTGGCTATCAGCAATCATCGCATTACAAATATCGATGAGCAACGGGTTCAGTTCTCTTATAAGGACTACCGACAGCAGAGCCAGCGCAAGGTCATGTCCTTATCCGGACCCGAGTTCCTACGCCGATTTTGTCAGCATATTTTGCCGTCTGGTTTTCGCAGAATGCGCCACTACGGCATCCTGTCTAACCGCGCTAAAGCCAAGGCCCTTAATGCTGCCAGAAAAGCCTTGAAGCAACCGCCAATGCCACCGCCGGTGTTGCTCACCAAAGGTCAGCTAAAAGCTCAACTCCTGGAAAAACTGCTGGGCCGACCACTGGATACCTGCCCTCATTGCGGGACCGTCGGCTCCATCGAACAGCGGCCATTCAACCAACTACCGCCTTCACGAGCACCGCCTCAGTTCATTCCACATCACTCTAAATAGCCCTTTTTCATAACGGCGCACCGCCGTCAGCCATTACTATGCCCGGGCTTAATCAAAAAGCTACTTTTTTACCAATAATTCAATGAACGGATGATCTTTTTAGATCTTTTATTTGTCGATTATTCCGGCTTCTCTCTAAATTGATGCCCAAAGGCGCTCACCTCAGCCTGGCTAAAAATTATTCAATACCCATAATAGTCTGCTGGATGGCGGCTGCGTTCAACATAGCGTCAATACTACGGCCATCGCTTGCGCTCTGCCTCGCTTTGACGCTTATTTGTTCGGCGCAGAATTCTTTATCTCTATTCCAATTATTGAGTTTTTACCAGGTTGGCTTTTGGCTAATTTTAAAGCCAAATATACCTCTTGAAAGGATTGCCCATAACCAATTGAACATGTTAGACCTCTTGTTTCTCTATTATAAATCTCCTGAAACTCTTTAAGTTCCTCATACATGAACCTACCTTTAAAGAGAAGGTCATCACCAGCCTCAAATACAACCGATTCTTTTTTACCAGCTTTTTCTTTAATCTTTTTTGATATTATTCCAAGAGCCTTCTTGATGGAAGCACTAGTTCCTCTAAATCTAGTTTCATCTACGGCTTCAACAAAAATCTTTTCTAAAATTCGTCCGGTATCATCTCCGTCCAAACCATAATAAAGTATTATATCCTCTTGCATTTCATTTACATCAATAACTTCTATTCTTTGCGGACTTCTGTTTTCATTATTTTGACTTAAAATAGGATGGACTATATCCGTATAAAAATCAATGTATGGAAATGACATTTTCACGGATAATTCCGCCTTGAACTTTTCTATATCAGATAAAATTTGTCCTTTATGAGTAGTTGAGTTTCTGAGATACAACATAAACTCATTAAACATGTGAAAAAACTCAAGATCAAATTCTTTATCATGAATTCTCTTAACCCTTTGATTGATAACTTGAATCTTTTGCCCCAAGGTTTTTTTACCAACATTGCCAATGTACTTCCTAATTAATTGGGATAATAATTCTTCAACACTACGAGAAATAGTAGATGCTGCTATACTATAAACTGCATTGTCTTTCCTTTTATCACCATCAAGCTTCAATCTTATTGATTCAATCAAATTACCTCTAAAAAAAGGTTCATCAGAATTATTCCTATCAATATTTTGATATTTAGTGGTTGTTGTATTGATTATTTTCTTATATCTAAAGATTTCTGATAAATTTAAATATGCAATTTTATCCAACATTGTACTATCTGGTGGTCTACTGTAGCTCTTTAACAAGAGGTCTTTTTCAATAAATTTTCTTTCATTTGTAAGTTTGAATAATTTAGCAATATCAATCATAAATTGATTTTTCACGTCAAGAACATAACCTACAATTGACAGTAAATTTTTTTGTACAGTTGTCCCATTTGATAAATCAATCAATATTTTTTCTTGCCCCCCAATTCCGTTTAAAATAAACTCTATGTGCTTAATTAACCTTAAAATTGATTCTTCATTTGTCTCAAATTCCAAAACTTTTGGGTATATCTCATCAGTGATTATACCTTCTTTTTTTATATGGTTTTTCCAGCTTACATCTTCTTCTAGTTTCTCTTTTGATTCCTTGGAATGAACAATAAAAATTTTTTCAATTCCCTTGTCAAATATTTTTTTTGCCATTTCATTACTTGCGACAATTGAATTGGCAAAAGTGTATTGATTCAAGTTTCCTATAATAATTAAAGCTGACATATTTATCTGTTAATTTTTGCGCCGAACGATGTATACACGCCACAATGGCGTATATTTCCATTATCTGTTAATTGATCAAAACTTGTACAAAAACGCAAGCTCTCCCCAAGTTAAGAGCGTGTTTGGAGGCATAAAATAAGAAAAAAGGAAGCCAGTCCGTAACTTGGGAATTCACAACAACCCTCAAGTTATGGTAAAACAATTTGAAGAATTGACTGACTTCCAATGGGAAGTTATACAAGATTTATTTCCTGAGCAAGAAATTTGCGATCATAGTTTAAGAACGATGATAAATGCGATACTGTGGATACTGAGAACGGGTACTCAGTGGAGAAATATGGATAGTAAATATCCTGCCTGGAGTGCAGTATATCATCATTTTAGGAAGTGGAAAATGGATGGCCGCTTTGAAAAGATGAATCAACTGCTAAATGAAATGGAACGATATAGTGAAGACAGAGAAGATACGCCATCGGCAGTAAGTACTGATAGCCAGAGTGTTAAAATCAGTTCATTTATCAGTTCACAAACTGGCGTTGATGGAGCAAAGAAGATAAAAGGGCGTAAGCGGCATATAATTACCGACACTATGGGATTAATTATCGGAGTAGTTGTCACTGCTGCTAATGTTCATGATGGCAAGGCTGGAATAAAATTGTTTGGCAAGGCCGAGCAAGTATTAAAAAGAGTGAAAAAGGTATTTGCTGATGGTGGTGCAAATATCGGAGCAAACCGTGCCAGCCATATCGGCCAAAGTGTGCCACTCGTATCGGAGCAAACCATGCCACTCATATCGGAGCAAAGTGTGCCAGATGAGTTAGGTCGGTTTCTGATCTAAAAGTAAGTTTATTTTTCCTTTTTAGCAGCTAAAATCTTCCTCATAGACTCTCCTTTGAGGTCTATTCGATGAGCGGAGTGTACCAACCGATCCATGACTGCGTCAGCGATGGTGCTTTCTCCAATCGTTTCGTGCCAGTGCTTAACGGGTAGCTGAGTAGTGATGATAGTCGACTGTTTTTGATGGCGATCTTCCATGATTTCCATTAAAGCCATTCTAGCATGTTGATCCATAGGTTTAATCCCAAAATCATCCAGGATGAGCAGTTCCTGCTTGGCTAATCGCTTCAAGATTTTAGGATAAGATCCATCTGCTTTTGCCATTTTCAGTTCCTGGAATAGCTTATAAGTGCTGGCATAATAAGTTGTCATTCCTAGTGTACAAGCCTGTTGACCTAAAGCTGTGGCGATAAAAGATTTGCCTACTCCAGTTGGCCCCAAGATGATTACATTTTGCGCCCTCCGGATAAAATCTCCCTGGCCCAAGCGTTGAATGATTCCCTTATCTAGCCCTCTTGGCACCTGATAATCGATCTCATTTAAAGTGGCTCCATAGCGGAACTTTGCATTTTTTAACAGCCTATCCAGGCGACGATTATGCCGATCATTCCATTCGGCTTCTACTAAATGAGCCATTAACTCATCAGAGGAATAATGAGTAGTTTGTGCTGTTTTGAGCATCACATCGAAGGCTTCTAACATCCCAAACAGGCGCATACTTCGCATTTTGTCTAAGGTGGCAGTATTCATTGTTTTTCATCTTTTGATTAAAAAATAGTGGTTATTCGTAATATTCCGGTCCCCGGATATTGTCATGTAACGGCCGTTGTACTTGCTGCGATCCAATCTCTTGTTCATCTAGTTGATCCAGTTTTCTGAGCAAGATGTATTCAATGGTTCGGTAGGAGTACTTTTCGTACAGCAGGGCTCTTTGGCAGGCCTTCTCCAGTCTTTGGTTACTATATTTCTTACCCAGATTAATGATGCCAATACAGGACTTATAAGCCTGTTCGGGATAGCCATAACGTTCTAAAACCTGTTCCACATACAGGCCGGTATGAGGACCAATCTTATTAGCCCATTTAATGAAGCGGTCTGGGTGCCAGTCCATGACAAATTGATGGGTGGAAGGCATATGTTCCTTGATGGTGGTGTAGGCATGAGGCTGTTGGGATCGCTTGTGTATGGCAATCCGCTCCTGGTGGGCGTAAATCTCTACACTTAGCTCATTATAAAGGATTTGTACACGCTGACCTACATAGCTATGATGCACGCTATAGTAGTGTTTTTCTAACCATACATGGCTGTTTTTTTGTACCATTGCCCGCTTGCTATGCTTAGGTTCATACCGGTATTTTGGTAGTGGACTCAGCAATGCTTTTTCATGTTTAATGAACTGGTCCCAACGAGAATAATCTCGCCCTTGCATCTGTTGTCTGTTATGGGCATCTAGTAGCTGACTAATCTGTTGATTAAGTTCTGCTAGTGAAAAGAAAACCATGTTCCGTATGGGGTAGAAGATGCGTTGATAGACCAATCTAACCGCATTTTCTACCAAGGGTTTATCTTTTGGTTTAGCCACTCGGGTGGGATAAACAACGGTCTGATAATGAGCAGCCATCAGCTTATACTGTCTATTGATAAGCGCTTCATAATTGCTCGCCTTTTCCACGGCTGACTTCAGGTTATCTGGAACCAACGCCTGAGGCACTCCACCCATAAAGGCCAGACAATTGGCCGTGCAGGAAATAAAATGAGGCAGGCTTTGCGACAGGACAGCTTCTACATAAGTATACTGACTAGCTCCCAATATCCCAACGAAGACCTCTACGGATTGCACCTCGCCACTGGAACGATCTACGATCTGTAGCTTCTTGCCCGTGAAGTCGATAAAAAGCTTGTCCCCATATTTATGAGACATCGGCAAATACACCTCACTCTTGCGCTGATGAGCTTGTAAGTGATGCTTAAATTGGGTGTAGCCATACCCTTGGGGATGTTGTTCCCGATATTGGTACCACAAAGTTTGGTAGGTTGCTCCCGGCCGTTTTAGTTCTTTTAGGTAATAGCTCAGTTGTTTTTGAAACGCTGAATAACGGGTATCTACCTGTTGCTCCGCTGCTGGCTTCAACTCAGCCAACAACTTTTTTAGCGCATTTAGGTCCAAGGCCGCTAAATCTGTAAAGGACTGATCCAAGCCTTTAAAAAGCTTCACATAATCGTTAACCGTATTGCGTGATATGCCAATACTCTCCGAGATTGATCGGTTGCTATGCCCTTTTGCTTTGAGCTGTACAAGTTGCTGTAAATCCATCAGTGCTATTCTTTGATTGGCCATTGCTGAAGTAGTTTTGATACTCCATAAAGCTCGACAACATTGTCAAACTCGCAATAACCATGATTCCTGATAGAAACCTCGCTAACTCATTTTTTATAACACAATGTAGTGGCACCCTTTGCGCTGATATGACTGGCACCCTTTCATCCGATACAGGTGGCACGGTTTGCTCCGATATAGGTGGCATGGTTTGACCGATATATGCAGTGGTTACAAAGGAACTTTTGAACAATTTATCAGAAAATTTCTACAGGCTAAAGTTGATATATCTTCCAGGCCACCTAGCGAAAAGGGATTCGTTCCTATTAAAGTTCGATGGGTAACCGAGAGGACATTTGGTTGGTTCAATTTTTTTCGAAGATTGGACAAGGATTACGAAAAAACAGTAGAAAGTTCTGCAACCTGGATTTTATTGGCCAACAGCCAAATTATTCTTACTCGAATGAGGTGATTGCAGAATTTGTGCTCCAAACATGGTCTAAGTCTTTCCCCCCAAAGTTGCTATGATTTCAGATCTAATGCTGCTCTCCAGCTCCATGCAAGACGTTGACCCGATGTGCCGCTCCGCTGGAGCTTAAAAACGTTTTTTGGCCGGGGCCGTCTACTAGATTGCCGCGCGTTTTATATTATTGTGTTGTCAATTTTTCTCGGAGAGACTCAATTACTTCAAGCTTTAGACCCAGTAATATCTTAAGTCAATTTGAAGTTTCTGTTAAAAGGACATTCTTTGTTCTACATATTTACTATCATAAATCCAAATATCCTCATTTTCAATTCCTTTATTGACCATATGTCTATACCTTAGTAGATCAAGGTTTATCACTTCTTGCTTCCATTTTTTATTGCTTAGATCTTCACTTCCCCGTAAATTATAAACATAAGTATCATCTGATTCGATATCTAATCTAAACTGAGTTCTCCATTGACTATTATGACCCCATCCGTGAGAAAGATCTTCACTTTCTCTATTTGATCTTATGTATGACCAATAAATTTTGGATTTCTCACACAAGTCCTTTTCAAAAGTATCAATAGGCGTTCTCAAATTAACTATTCCCCGGGAAAACAGTAAATTACCAATCATTAAAGTAGGGCTTAGGTGTTCATCTATTTTTATTTCATCAATTTTTGCTGATTCTTTTATTTCATGTATTTCATGATGAAACGGAGAATAATTATCAATTGTGAATGCATTCATATTTAATGCAGTAAAGAATTCAATATATTGGCTCTTTGTTATTTTTGCTATACCATAGTCTTTATAATCAGTTTTTTGAAAGGATAACAGCAGTAGCTCATTAATTCTGCCTAATGAATACAATTTACATAAATCAACATCATCAATTCTTTGCCAGTCATCAATTGTAAAAATTGATAATCGTTTGATCCATTCTTTTTCAGTTGAATTGTCAATTACCCAACTTCTAAGGGATTCTAGGTCATAGTATTTTCCTTTATGTTCAAGAATATCCTGGAAGAGTTCATAGTGTTTATGTTGATCTACATACATTTATGATGTTTATTTATCTACATTATTGCCCACAATGTTGATAATATGGGGCGTTTGGCATCTCGAGGCTCCAAAGTATCAAACCGCTATGTTTTTTTTGAATGATTTTTACAGCGAGTATGAATCCATCCATCAATTGAAACTTCTTCCCCTACGGAACCACATTTTTCGCAAGTTTTTGAACTTTTTTCTTCTATTACCTCTAAGAATCTTTCAAATGCTTCGTTTTCCTTTTCTAAATCAAACATTAATGAGCCCCACTTCTGGTATGCCTGGTTAATACCTAAGTCACTCGGAAGGTTATCGTAAACTTCATCAACTAAGTCTAGCCAGCCTGTTCCACAAGTTTTCCTGATCCATTTTTTCGAATCTTCTCGAGTCCACATTTGTAAATCAATTAGAGCTTAAAAACATTTTTTTTAATTGATTAAACCAGCCCTTTAGCCTCTAGGGACTTCTTCAGTTTAGCCTGATTTTTCCAAAACTGATCTTTAATCTTTTGCATGGTGGGCTCAAATTCTGGATGACTTTTTAACCGTTTAATCAGTGGATCATCTTCCATTAACAAAAACCAGTATGGGTAATTTTCTACTTCAGAAAATATTTTGAGCTGCTCGATAGCTTCATCAATTTTTCCTTCATAAGCATGTTTCCAAACCAGATTGACACTTCGGTAAGGAGACTGATCATTTTCGCAGTATTCTGAAAAATCACTAAAAAGTTTCTCCGCTTCTGCGTCCAAACCCATCTTCTTATAGACTTCCGCTATTTTGATATTTTCTTCCACGTAAGCATTGAGGCCATTATCTTCCCTGGCTTTGACAAATTTTTTAAAATAGAAATAGGCACTGTCATAATTTTCTTCTATATAATAAAACTTGGCTACATCCTGTAAAATGTCAAGGCGACTGGTATCTTTATTCCATTCCTTTATCAATAGATTTCTGGTCCTATTTATATTACCATCCTTGACGAATGGGAAAATTGCCTTTAAACGTGGCGCAAAATAGTTTTCGGAATTGTAATCCAAAGACCTATTGATGTACTTTAAGGCCTCATCTATAAACCCTGATGAAAATAGAGCAGTACTCAACTGTACATAGACATAGCTCTGGGTGATAGAATCACTGGCAACATTAAGCTGAACGCCTTTCAATGCGTACTCCAGGTATTTGTCCGTATTGGGAATCAAACGAAAATAAAAATCCGCAAGCATTTGCACCGCCAAAGATGAATTTGGATTATACTCCAAAGCCTTTTTATAATGTGGTAAGGCGAGTTGGTACTCCTTTGTTTGTACGTAGTAAAAAGCCTTAGCGACCAAGCTTTCGGCAGACTTTGAATCATAAAGCAAGGCCTTATCTGCATAAATATTGATCTTTTCGGTGTATTGTTTCTCGATTTGAAACATTTCGAGAAGATAGTAGGATATAGCGATGTTGGCATAAGCTAGGGCGAATTCCGGATCTTGCTCGATCGCCTGCTCAAATAATGGAATAGCCTTTTCCCAACCTTCCTTAGGTCTAGTGTAAAAAAGATCAAGCGCTTGCAAATAGTAGTCATAAGCCAATAGGTTTTCAGTCGGCTTTTTCTGAATCTGTTCCAACTCAGCAGGGGTTACCACTACCTTAATTGCCGTTGCGATTTCCTTGGCAACTGCATTCTGAAGTGCAAATACATCTTTCACTTCACGCTTATATTGCTCCACCCAAATTGGTTGATCACTTGAAGCATCAATCAATTGGATATTGAGCAAAACCTGATCTCCAACGCGCTGTCCACTACCTTCTACCAGGTAATTAACGTTGAGTTCTTCTGCTATTTCGGGAATACCCTTATTCGTATTTCGATACTTCTCTACCGAGGTTCTACTGATCACGCGTAGGTCTCCAATCTTCTGTAGCTTGTTCAAAGCCGATTCCATGAGACCATTTACGAAATAAAGATTCAATGAATCACTGCTCTCATTTTTGAAAGGCAGTACTGCAATTGATTTATCAACGGTCTCTGCTATCGAATCAGGAGCTGATCCTCGATTAAAGAAACCGGAGGAATAAATAAAAATTGCAAGGCAGATTACAGCGACCGCAATTGTGGCCCATTTTAGAAAGGATCGACCTCCTGAATCTTCCTCGACTTTGGTAGGAGACCCGTCAATATTACCAAGCTCATGATTGAAAACACTATAAATTTTCATGGGCTTTGTAACATTCTTCAATGTATGAACACCCATTGAGGTCGTAAACAGTTCAGCTTGATTTTTTATTTCATCATACACCTTTTCAGAAATGTAAACACTTCCTGTTTTAGCTAATGATTCAATACGGGCGGCTATATTTACGGCATCCCCGATGATGTCTTGATCAGTCACAATAATATCACCCGAATGGATGCCAACCCGCATTGGGATTTTGAGTTTTTCCTTTCTGAACGCAAGCTGCATTTCAATTCCACACTGCACAGCAGCAATCGCACTGGTGAATATGCTTAAAGTACCATCACCATAATACTGAAGAATACGTCCGCCAAATTTCTCGGTTGTGGAATCAAAAATCTTTCTGTGTAGTGCTCTGTAAGCAATCGCCTTTTTCTCATCCTTTTGCATGAGTGCAGTATATCCTTGAATATCGGTGAACATAATGGCAACCAACTCCCGTTGCCGTTCAGGGGATACTCCGTCACTTTTATCAAGGTTAACTACCTCACCTGGTGGATACCCATAATGTTCCCGAAAGCATTTGATAAAGTAAGAAGTACTTCCAAAACCCACCTGATATGAAATCTCAGAAACAGTCAAGGTGTTCTCCTTAACCATCTCCATGGCTTTTTGAAGCCGCACTTGACGAATAAACTGACTTACAGAGAGTTGCGTGTGCTTTTTGATTTTTCGGAGCAGATTAGAACGGCTCATGTTCATAAGCTCTGCTAGCTCAGAAACTCCGAATTGTTCGTTGGAAACATTTTCCAAAACCAGCGTATTGGCCTGATTAATAAAGTCTGCTCCTGTATTTGATGTTTTTGACATATGTTTTTTTGCTTGCTCTAAATTAGGGAAATTTATGTAGAGAGGCGTCATAAATCTGTTGAAGTTGTCTAAAGCTTCCTCACTTACTTGCGCACAAAGCATTGCGGCTGTTGACTTCGGCTTTTTTTCGTCCCGGACCTTCCAGAGCCTGTCCCGAACTTGCTTCGGGATACGAAACTCTAAAAGAGCCTCGTCAACAACCACAAGCCTTCATGCTCACTGACAGCAGAAAACTTTAGACAACTTCGTTAAATAATCAATCGGAAAAGTCAGCTTTTGCGTCATAGTTTATACCCTTGGTCATAGTTTATACCCTTGTGTCATAGTTTTCATTCTTTCCTGAAACTTTATATCTATTGCTGGATAGCTCATAGGTCTGGCGTTTATACATGTCCCATCTTTGTAGAAGTTAAAAACAAGATCAAATTCTAATGTTAAAAACTCAGATTATGAAATCATTCAAAATTATTTCTCTTGGAACGGTATTCAGCTTTACGCTGATTGTTATGCTACTAGCAATTGCATGTAGTGAATCAGATAAGAGCCCCAAAACTAAGTCATTAGTTGACAAACCAAAAATTGACATTCACACAGCAGTCATATCTAACAACCTCGCTGTCGTTAAACAGCACATAGAGGCAGGAACGGATATTAATGAGAAAGAGCAAATGAGCGGCTCAACACCTTTAGTCTCGGCAGCAACCTTTGGCAAAACAGCTATTGCTAAAGCATTAATTGATGCTAATGCAGATCTATCCATTAAAAACAATGAAGGAGCTACAGCTTTACACACCGCCGCATTTTTTTGCCGAATCGAAATCGTCCAATTGCTGATTGATGCCAAAGCGGACAAGACGGTAAAAAACAATTTTGGTGCGACTCCAAGGGAAAGTGTGATGGGATCTTTCGCAGATATCAAACCCGTATATCAGATGCTCCAACAGCAATTAGGTCCGCTTGGATTGCAACTTGATTTAAACGAAATAGAAAAAACGCGCCCCGTGATAGCCATGATGCTGCAATAGGCCTTGCTATTTGAGTTAAGTGCATGTTTGGAGGTAGTCATTCAGGCTGCAAATTACAGGTTTTGGAACCTCACTTCGGCTATTTTTTCGTCCTTAGCGCTGCTAAGCACTCAAAAATGAGCCTTGCGAGAACCCCAAACCTACAATTTTCGCTGCTAAAGCACCACCTCCAAACATGCACTAAACGATCTAATTAATTAAGAGATGCTATGTTAGCATCTCTAATAAAAATACCACAATGACATCAGAAAGAAGGCATGATATCGATTGGTTGCGAGTGGTTGCCATTGGTTTATTATTAATTTATCACATAGCGATCATTTTCCAACCGTGGGCTATGTTCATTGGCTTCATAAAGAGTGACGAACCAGTAGAGGCTTTATGGATACCTATGACCATGTTAAACGTTTGGCGAATTCCACTTTTATTCTACGTATCAGGAATGGGGCTCTATTTCGCCATGCGCAAACGGAACTGGAAGCAATTGTTTCTGGAACGGACAAAACGGATTTTGTTGCCCTTCGCGTTTGGCATAGTGGCTATTGCACCTTTACATATATTCATTTTTCAAAAATACTATAGTTTGCCATTTGGATATTATCCCCATCAAGGTCATTTATGGTTCCTGGGAAACATCTTTGTTTACGTTCTCGTGCTTTTGCCACTATTCTACTTTCTTAAAAAGCAAGAAAATACCAAAATAAAAAAAGTGCTATCCGCTGTAGTAAGCAACCCAATTGCACCTTTGCTGATTTCCCTGTTCTTTGTCATTGAGGTTAGCTTATTAAAGCCTCAGATATTTGTAATGTATGCTCAGACTTGGCACGGCTTTTTTTATGGATTTCTTGCCTTCTTTTTCGGTTTCCTTTTAGTGTACAGTGGTGAAAGCTTTTGGAGTACTGTTTTGAAATGGAAATGGCTGTATACTGTTTTAGCCCTCATTTTGTATGGTGTTAGATTCGTGTTTTTTGAAACTCAAGCGCCTGGGTATCTCATGGCTATCGAATCAAATTGCTGGATATTTGGAGTTTTCGGTTTTGGTTATAAGTATTTGAATAAACCGAGTAAAAGCCTAAGCTACTTAAGCCAGGCAGCGTATCCTGTTTACATTATTCACATGTTTGTATTGTATGCCGGTGCCCTATTCATATTGCCTCTGAAAATACCCATCCTACTAAAATTCATATGTATTGTAGCTTTTACCGGTTTGGTGTGCTACCTCATTTATGAATTCATCATTAGAAGGGTTGGTTTCCTCACCCCTTTGTTTGGGCTGAAATGGAAATTAAGAAAGTAAAATCCGAATATAATAGAGTAGCAAAACTTAGTTCCAAATTACAAATCAGAACGATTTCCCTTCCTTGCCCTTCTATCTTTGAAGTATGAAAGCCAATATTTCTACCAACTATGGACAGGCTTATCACAGGCATCTTTGTATTGTCAATAAGACAAAATTATTAATCACGTTTTAAAAAATAAAAGCATGAAATATTTATTAATTATCGTTTTAACTTTTTGCACACTTAGTGCTTTTGCTCAAACTGGCTCATCAGTGGATAAAGAACCTGAAGTGACCCATAAGTACAGGGTAAGTTTACCTTATTTTGTTCCTGAAGGATTGATCGTGGATTCCTGGAACGATCGAACAAGTACACAACACTTAGAGCTTCATATAAAACGCAACTTAGACAACAAGAACATTATTGGAGTGAAGTTTGCCTCCTGGCGATTGTTTCAACCAATGGGCATCACATGGTGGGATGGCCTTTTGGAAAAGTTAGATGCTGAAAGTGAATTCTATCCTGGACATGTGCGAGAAAGAGGAATAGGCGTAACGTACCAACGTATGCTGTGGAAAGGACTATTTGCAACGGTTGAAGTGTTACCGCAATTTCAAACTTATATGGATCTAAACGGCGATAAAATTGGAAATGATTTTAAGCTGTATACTTCGTATCATCTTGGCTACCATCTCGCATTCGGTAAGAAAAAACGATTTTTCATAGAGCCACAGATCAATTGTATGTACTGGATGTTTGATGGTAATGCGCCTGATGGATTTAAGCAGTTGGACGATAAATGGAGAAACTACTTCCTTTTTGAGCCACAAATTTACTTAGGGATAAAATTTTAGCCGATTGTCTGGCAGGCAAAATCAATTACTTTCATATAACCTTCATAAATATTAAAAATGAAAAATCTATTAATTTTTGCATTTATGTTTTGCACGCTTCTTTCTTATGGTCAAAATGAGACCAACCAAATCGAAAGAAAAGGCTTTGTCATTGGTTTTGGTATAGGTGGTGGTGTCATCAGTATATCTGATAGCGATCAGGAAGTACCTTTCGACGAAGCTCAGGGCGGCGGCAGTTTTCCTAATTTGAAATTGGGTTGGATGGTCAATGATCGCCTGGCTATTCTAGGAATGTATTCTGGAATGAGCTACGAATACGAAGACAAAACCCGAAGTTTTGATGCATTAATGCCATCTGTTCAATATTGGGTAAAAGATCGATGGTGGGTAAATGCTGGTGCCGGTCTGGCTATGGATTTTCCAGCATTCTATGAAGACAATATTGAAGATGAAGATTGGAATTTTGGTGGAGCAGTTGCCTTCAGTACAGGGTATGAATTAGTGCAAAAGAAACACTTTGCGCTAGACCTTCAAACCCAAGTGCAGATGGGATGGACTAATGTAGATAATGATAGAGACCGAGAAGTTGTAATACTTTCTATTGGAATAGGATTTAATTGGTATTAAAAATAAATGCCTCTAAGTGTTTATTTTGGGGTGAATTTTTAAACTATTATCTGACAAGCCAAAAACGGTGAGTCTTGGCTTGTCAGACTATTAACTCAAAATAACATAAAATGGAAATCATCAATAATTCTATAAAAATTTACAAGGCAAAGTGGATTGGATTATTTTTCCTATTAGCGTTTCTTGCTTATGGATTTGGACGTTCTTTTTTTGAAAGTAAAAATACAACAGAACAATATATAGGTTCTGCACTAATCATTTTAAACTCAATAATGGTCATATTTATTGGAGTTTGGTTAAGGAAAACTTTGCAACAATACAAGGAGATGGTTGGAAACAGTTATTTCCTAATAAGAGTATTTGAAGCAATAGCTCTTGCTAGTATTACACTAAATCTAATTCCAAAGATCAACATATCAAATGATTTGGGATATTTTCTTGCTATGGTCGCTTTAGGACTTGGAAGCATTCCGATGTGCATTCTACTTTATAAATATGAAGTTTTACCAAAATGGTTGGCAATGTGGGGGGCAGTAGGGTATGCATTACTTGCCTTAGGTTTTTTTATGGAATTGCTTGGTAAAAATTGGAGTATGTATTTATTAGGACTCGCAACATTATGGGAAATAACTTTTGCTATTTGGCTAATTATAAAAGGCGGAGAAGAAAAAAGAATAACAACCCGCCAACAAAGTAATTGACGGTCATACCCAGCAAGTCCGGTCATCCCACATATACATAGAGTGTTTGGCATCCATTAAAAACAAAATAAATCAATTACAAAAATGACGAGATTAATATTGATAACCACTTTGATACTAATGGCATGTTCAAATAAGAAGGGAAATGAAGCGCCAACTTATAAGCAAACGCCTATAGATTTAATTACTGTTCTGGATACCATCTGGAGAACAGAACAAGGACCGATAACATTGAGAGATTCATTAATGAAAATTTATGGTGCGGAATCAAAAGAGGTTCAAACACAACAAGAAATCTACGAGAAGAATCACATTGTAAATGAACGAAAAGTAAAAACGATACTTGATAAATATGGTTGGCCAGCAAAAGAAATGATTGGAGAACAAGGGAATTGGACAATATGTAATGTCATTCAACATTCGGACCAGGAAGTACGTCTAAAGTATCTTCCGATGATGAGAAAAGCCGTACAGGATAAAAAGTTAGAGCCACGATTTTTAGTTAGAGCAGAGGATAGAATTGCAACAGAAAAGGGAGAATTGCAAATTTATGGAGGACAGATGAAATACTATCCGGAAACTAAAAGCTTTAATGTTTGGCCAGTTTATGATCCTGTAAATATTGACAAAAGAAGAGCTGAAATTGGACTTGAACCAATCGCTGAGTTCCTTAAAAACAGATTTGATTTTGAATGGAATCTGGAGGAGCAAATAAAAAGATCTGAAGAATTTGAAAAGGCAAGGCTGAGTAAAACTAAATAACGAAATACTCCCTAATGGCGTATATTTCTATTATCTGATCCCTGCTCAAAGCATTCGGCAGAAATCAACACTCCCCAAGTTAAGTGTTTCCACACAATGTTGCTGTGATTTTGATACTGATGCTGCTCAGTTTATAAGCAAGATGTTGACGGGATGTGTCGCCACGTTGTGGCTGGTTAGTTTGCGCTTTTTTAAACCTTGAATCCAAATTTCTGAAACAGAAGTATCATTTTTGGCAGCTTCATCATTCTTTTCCTTTTGCAAACAATCCCTAAAGAATCGTGTTTAGTCCTGTCGATGTTCTGGAAAACGTCTTTTGTCAATTTTGTGATTTCGTCCTTCATCGTTTTGGTAGAATAATTGCTTGAACCGCCGTGTACGAGAACCGTATCCCGATCGGGATCAGGAGTGGTCCGCTTTCACTTTGTTTCAGCGGATAAATGTGAGCCGCGCACCCCAGTCAACTATGGCTGGGCTGTCTACTCGATTCTATACATTTTTCCTCTTTACCTAAAGCGTTGTCATACTAAAAAAGAAACAGCTTAATTAATTTTAAAATCACTTATTCTATTATCCCTGTTACTCGACCGGAACCAACCGAATGGCCATCTTCGCGAAAGGCAAAGCGAAGACCTTTTTCCAGGGCAATGGCGTTCACCAACTTCACTTCCAGAGAAACGATATCACCACCAGGCATCACCATCTCTACTCCTTCTGGCAAACTTACTTCTCCTGTTACATAAATATTACGGAAGTAGAACTGTGCGCGGTATCCGTTGAAGAAGGGCGTGTGACGGCCACCTTCATATTTTCCAAGAACATACACCTCACACTTGAAGTGTTTGTGTGCTTTAACAGAACCCGGGGTACAGATCACCATACCACGCTTGATTTCATTTTTATCAATACCTTGAAGTATAATTCCAGCCCCATCACCTGCTTTTCCGCGAGTCAGTATCTTTCGGAACATTTCAATACCAATTACAGTAGGTCTAGGTGGCTTATCACCATCTTTCCTCATGCCAATGATCTCTACCTGGTCATCTGTTTCAATTACTCCACGCTCAATTCGTCCTGTTACAACAGGTCCTCCATAACCAGTGATAGAGAAAACATCCTCAATCGGCATCAGGAAAGGCTGAAGAGTTAATGGTAATGGTCGAATATCCGTGTAACAAGCTTCTATCAAATCTTTGATGGCTTGTTGTGCATCTGCATCCCCTTGCAGCGCTTTTAGAGCAGATCCTTTTATAATTGAAACCTCATCACCATTGAACTCATATTGATTCAGCAACTGACGAACTTCCCTTTCAAAACCTTCCAGCGTTTTCTCATCATCTACCAAATCAACTTTATTCAGAAAAACAACGATTGAAGGAACACCTACCTTATGAGCTAGCTGGATGTATTCTCTGATTTGATGCGTAAGTCCATCTGTCGCAGCAACTACCAAAATAGCACCATCCATTTGTACAACTCCTGTCATCATAACTTTTTTCAAATACTCCACATCAGCCGGATAGTCAATGTGAGAATAGTTACGGTTGGGATCTTGATACGCTTCCAGAACTGGAATAAGATCAGCTGGATTAGGACTGCCGCACTCTATTTTTGCCCGAGCAGCAGCAATAGGATCGTCCTCTATTTCATTAAAAAAGCCATTAATTGAAAGTACATAAAGGATGGCAGCTGTAAGGGTTGTTTTACCATGGTCAACGTGTCCGATAGTTCCGATATTAACAATGGGAAGTTTAGGGTTTTTGAATTTTTGCTTTTCTATCTCTGCTGTGTTTTGCCTCTTTTCATGACCAGATACAGCAGAACTACCAGCTTCAATTTTGCGCTTAATTTCATGGGTGAGTCGTGCAATACCTCTAATAATTCCAGCAATTTCACCCGGCTCATCAACTTTGCTTTCTATAGAATCAAAAATTTCATTTTTTAATTCACGGTACTCTGCAGATTTCTTGGTTAGGAAAGTATGAATTTCTTGATAATCAATGTTATAATTATTTTCTTCCACCAAATGCCATAACTCATCAATGGCTTTTTGGGTCTTATCTTGAGAAATTAATTTAATGATTGTATCAAGTCCTTTTAAATTCATTTTCATGTTTTAACTAAGAATAATGAAATTATTGTTGGTGTTGTTTTCAATGAGATATATAAACAATCCATTAATTAGATATGATTAATGGTAAATATTAAAACTTACGATATTTCCATTACTTTAATCTTTTCAAAAGATAGTCCTTAGTAGCATAGTAATCCAAACTTATGCCGAATTATTTCCAATTTTCTTATTCTATATGAGGATTTTCGGCTTAATTATCTGGCAATTGCATAGAACGGTGTATACACGCCACTATGGCGTATATTTCTATTCTCTGTCAATTGACCAAAGCTTGAACAAAAACTCAAGCATTTCCCAAGTTAAGTCTTTCCACATAAAGTTGCCATGATTTCAGCCCTAATGCTGCTCTCAGCTCCAGGCAAGACGTTGGCCCGATGTGTCGCTCCGATGGAGCTTAAAAACCTTTTTTCACCTTAGCCAACGGCAAAGATGTGTCGCCACGATGTGGCTTATGCATCTCTTTTCAATGATCATTCATCTCCACAAGCTCCCATTCTTCGTTTGGTTCTTTAGTCAGGTAAACACTAACAGTTACATCCTTTTCATTTCCGAGCACCGTAATTTCCAATTGAGCCTGCCCATTTCCATTCGTGACATTCACACTGCCACTCGGCATCATGCCGTAACCTTTTATGCCGCCGGTTTCTGATATTATTGCTTCATTTTTCTCAATTTCAGAAATGGCGACCTTGTAAGCAGCGGAGTTTTTCATGATGGAGATAATAGACAAAAACAGGAAGGCAAAATAAATGATTCCAATGCCTGCCAATGCTAATATCAGTGGAAGCTTCCTGGGTTTGTTCGGATTCTTAACCACTATGGAATTGGCGGTTTTATCGCCAATTCTTTTCTTGTCTTCACTTAAGGCAAGAACGATAAATTCAACCGGCCAGATGATTAGCCATAAATTTCTGATAAACAATCTACCCAAAGGAGGTGCTTCATTCGGATTGTTGGCATCTCTTACCATAATTCCCAACATCCACCTACCAAGACTAATTCCATTCACTGAATCTTTAGCAAAATACAGCAGAAAACCAGGAAGCATAACGGCGAACATGGTAGTTGTCATTTTGTCCATATCTGCGTCCATGAAATTGGGACCAAGCGCTAAAAAGACGATTGCGATAATCAGGAATGTTATCACAGAGTGGTCAATCAAAAATGCGACTATCCTTCTTTTTCGACTTGCTAAAGTGTAAGGCGTTTCTGAATTTTCGATCATTGGTTTGTTGGTTTTTATATAGATGACCGTTTTCTTTCAAAACTTACCACCTTCTCTATTTCTTTTTTAATAATAAAGCATTTGCAAACCAAAGAATGGGTGCCTGTCCATGTAGATCACCAACAACTTTTGGGCGGTCCAGGTAATAATTTACATCCTTACTTTGTCCGGTTCCAACACATACCTCGCGAACCTTGCCTTCCTGATTGATGTATGTTGTCAACGCATTCCATGCTTTAATATAGGACTCTTGGTATGCTTTTTTGGGTAATAATTGATGTTTGACACCGGTAGCCATCGCAAATCCGAACATCGCAGTAGAGGAAGTCTCCGCAAATGAAGTGGCCGGTTGGTCAATTAACTGATGCCACATGCCATCTTCTCCCTGACTTTCCACCAGGGTTTTCATCATCTTTTTATATCCCGCTAAAATAGCACTATAATGAGGGTTGCTTTGTGGCAATTCTGATAATAACTCTGCAAGTCCAGCGGCTACCCATCCATTGCCGCGCCCCCAGTAAAAAGGAGCATCTTCCCCATGGAAAAACAGACCATTAGGTTGCTGTAATTTCTTAATATACGCATCGATTTCCAGGGCGGCACGGTCGAGGTATTTCATCTCTCCGGTAGCTCTATAAGCTTGCACTTGAAGGCTTCCGATCATATAAATATCATCTATCCAAAATCTGGTTTGAGCAGTCAGGCCATTGGGTAAGGGGTTATTCCATTGTCCATCAGCCAACGCAATACCCTGGTCCAGGTATTTCCTGTCCTTGTTGTAGAGGAAGAGTTCAAGCGGTAAAATGCCATAAACATTGGCATCAACATGATTGGCCGTATTGGGTATATTTTCACTTTCGATCCTATCGTACCTTTCCTGTATTTTTTGAATAGTGTTGCTGTCTTTTAATGCAGCCGCCAATTTGATGGCACCATAGGCAGTGCAAGCTTCCGCATAATGAAGGGCATGTACATCATCCACTTTATACATAAAAAATTCTTTCCTGGAAAGAAGATCTTTGATCACTAAGCGACTAACCTGCTCTGGAGATTTGGTAAGTTCCGGATGATTGATGCTTTTATGGCTTGAGCAGCCACTTAGCAATGCTATTGCGAAAATCAAAAAATGAATGCTTTTCAAGGTATATGTTTTTGAATGATCCAAACGGAGGTTTATAATTCTTTTCCATCAAAAGTTGAATATGGCCTGGCAATGGCTGCTTCCAATGCTGATTCATCGCGAATTTCTTGACTTCCTCCAAATTGATTGATTAAGATGCAGTGGATACTTTTTACATCTTCAATTTGGATCATTGAGCCAGTCTTTTGAGCAATTCTGCGTCTTCTTTTAAGATTTTTCCCAGATTTTTAGAAATCACCAGCTTCGAGCCATCGATCATCTGGGCTTGCTTGAGATAAGCAAGTACCGCCTGGAGGTTCTCATCCGAAAGGTTGGAGAGAATTTTTTGAATTTCTGATGTTATCTCTTGCCTACTCATAATTCTTTGTTTGAGGATTGACTAAATTACTAATATTTCAACAATTTCTGATTTAGTCCGGTTCCTTTTTTGCCATGATCCATTTTCTTTTTTCAACTCTTTTGGCTCAAATATTTCTAGAAATTCCTCTAAAATGAGTCTCTGGTGCAGCTGCTTTTGTTTAAGGTTGGCTGTAACGATGTATACACACCATTATGGCGTGTATTTCTATTATCTATAGGCTTTTCTGCTTACGCAAAATACATACCCTAAACTCCCAAAGGCCTAAACCGAAGTATTAACCACCCCACTCCCCAAGTTAAGGCTTTCCACTCAAAGTTATCCGTTCACAACAAATGCTCCACTCATTCAGCTTTATGGCTTTCCAATGCTTCCTTCAACTCATTGATTTTTTGAAAAATCTCCGACTGCTTTTGGTTGAAATTTGAATCGGCCACTTTTTCTTTATCTGGGTTGAGCCAGCGGATTAATTTGTTGTTGTGAAAGTAATTACGGTTCTCCTCTGTTTTGACCACTTTTGCGCCTTCCATGTACATGGGTTGATCATAAGCCTGGTGCTGCGTAAAGACAAAAAATACATCGCCGTCCGAGAAGTAGTATTCCTCCGTCAATTTGCCCATTTCCCCATAATAATTGACAACCGCTTTCTGCAATGCTTCATTTTGATAGTAGGATTTAAGCTCACCCCCCTCTGTACTTTCGCCGGAGAGATCCATGCTTTTTATCTGGTAAGCAGCGCTGTTTTGGTTGATCGCTTCAAACTTTTTCCTGATATCAGCAATGATTTCTTCTTCCGTTTTGGGTGCTTCATGCGTGGTTTCCGAGGGGTCATTCACTGCACGATTGTCACTTAATTGATTGCAGGCAAAAAACAATAGGAGGAGAAAGAGGACCATTGAATTTCTCATTGTTTTACAAATTTTATCATGCTGTTTTCATGGACTAAAAAGTAGATACCTGAAGGTAAGGAAGAGACATTGATTTCATTTTTTTCAGATGATTGAACCAACGCTCCGTAAATACTGTAAATCAAATTTGTTGAACCTGGATTTTCAGTGCCATTTTGTACAAATAGGATATCATTTGCCGGGTTTGGAAAAATGCTCAATTCATTGTTCCCGGACGACTGGTCTTCAGTACTTACTATTGAACTGATACATGAGTTTTGATACCCAACCGAAACATCCCAGGCGATTTCCTGGAATTTTAGCGCCAATGCCGGTGAAGGAGCTTCAAAGTCACCGCCCCACCATACCTGCAACTGGTTGGTAAGCTCTACCGGTGATGTTTCAAAAATGGTAGAAAAGTGTACGCAGGCTACAAAATATTTGCCGACATCATTTAAATGTATATTGTCGGAGAATATATCTTCTATTGTCGTCAAGCCGGGCATTACTCCTGCATAAATGGAATCATACACTTGCGCCAATCCCTGCGCCGCCGGTATCAGGCACACCGGGTTTATTGGGTCAAACCTGGCATTCAGCGTATCCACCACACTTTCCCACATTGGCAGGTCATCCTCTATTCTTTGCCTCCACGGATTACTGTCCACATCATAATCACATTGCGTAGGCGTGCCACTCAAAATGCAATGCCAGTCTTCGTAGAGATACACCTTGATTTGGGGATTGTAGAGGTTGGCATACACAAAAAAGCTATCGGCATACTCATACGTTTCTTCAATCAATGCACCATACCGGGGAACCGCCTCCGTCAACACCATCACATCAAAATCTCCCACGGGCAACCCACCGTGTTCATCATAAAATCCATAATAAAAAGGAGGGTTAGCAACATAATCATCTGCATCTTTCCTTTCCCATTGCCAACGCAAAGGAGCGCCGGGAATACCCTGGTAGGCCCAGTCGAAGTCTACATCTAAGTGATCATCAGCAAGGGATTTGACCATGTCAGGAATTTGATCGCTTAAGCTGTGACCAACGTAAAATGCTTTTACATCCTGTGCTTTTATTATTAAACCATTTGATAGGACAATCAATAGTAAAAATAGAACTCTCATTGTTGTTTTTTGCATGTATTTTTTCTGGTGATCTGGAACTAATAGCATGTTATCGGCCTCCGGTGGAGCTACTTCCCTGGCTCAAAAACAGTGGTATCCCGATAGATTCTTTTTACCTGAACCGGTTTGTCTTCAAGCATTTCAAAAACAAGTTGACAACCCGGACAATCCATCACATCAAAAGTGTGATTGCCTTTATATAACAATTGCGTTGGCCCGGTCCATTGAGAAAATTCATCCCGAAGGTAATAAACGTCATTCTGTTTATACAACTCAAGTACTTTCTCGGGGTCTTCGGCAGTGTAGTTGCCGACATACTTTTCAAATTCTTTGTCAGACAAATTGACCTCGAATAAAAACGCTCCCGGTTGAATTGATGACAGGCAGGTTGTATCTATTGAGGATAGGCTTTTTGACTCTACAAACTGAGCGATCATATCATATCGACAACTTACCTCGGAACCGGCATGTCCCTGATAAGGTAAAATGATGTGCCGGCTCGCATCGGCAAACGCTTTGCGGATTTGTTCTCCCATTCGGATAGGGGTATTGGCATCATATTCGCCGGTCAGGATTAAGATCGGGCAATTGCCCTTTAGCGGTTCATTCAGCCAGTCAGCAGCCGGCATTTCCGCCCAGAGGCTACATGCTAATTTTTTCTCTTCCGCTATTGCCCCTTGTGTGAATAGATCAGCATGGATCGGACTATTGTCAAAACGATTAATTTCTTCCGGGCAAAACTGGGAAAGAAATACAGGCATATCCAGGGTTAAACTACCACCGGCAGTAATAAGCGGTACATAATTGCCTTCATACGCCCGATGGATATACAAGGGCATCAACTCATTGGCATTTCCATTGAGTATCTGGTGGCCTACAATTCTTCGAAAGAGTAAATCATCAATAGTGATTGCCTTGCTTCTCCCATTTCCCAGGTCATATTCAAATTGAAATGGTTCCTCCGCTAATCTATCCCGGACCTCATACAATTCCTCTTTGAAGTTTGGGTAGTATTGATTGCAGGTCGTATCCTTTTTGCATCGCTGGATGAGTATATCCAGTTGCTCCTGAATGGCTTTATCCATTTCATTGACGTAGTCAAATCCCGGGGGGACACATCCCTGAACCGTCAGCGTTCTCAGGTTTTCCGGAAAGGTGCGCATATACTCAAGGCCAACCCTTACCCCATAAGATATACCAAAGAAATCCAATTGCTCCAACCCCAGCCATTCCCTCACCAGGTCATAATCCCTGACCACTGCCGGCGTATTATAAAGTTCAAGATTGACTTTGTCTTTTACCTCATTCAAACAAACCAGAATCAAGTCATTATCGTAAGCAAAGGCATAGGAGTAAGGTTGGAGGGAGTCCATTGCCGCACAACGGATATTGGAGGCACCGGTGCCCCTGTCATCAATCAATACAATATCTCTGGTCGCTCTGATCCGGCCCGATGTGCTTTCCGATCTAAAACCCCAGATTTTGTTTTTGGCCGCATCTCCATTGCCTCCCCAGTGCAGGGTGAAAGCCGAGGTAGCCGGATTTGCGGTTTTTGCAGGCAATACAACAACCTCAATCGGGATCTTTTTTCCTTTATTGGCAACATGGTCCTCATAAACCTCCAGGGTTCCAGATAGTACTTTTTCCGGAAATCCCGGTATGGTGTATTCTTCCAGCATTGGATACCGCTCCAGTGCTTTTGTGAAGAGACTATCCGATGTTTGTGCAATTCCATGAATGGAAAATGAGAGGAAACCAATGAGCAACAAGTATTTTTTCATTTCGATTTTTTTATTAAAAAAAACGATTTGGGAAAGCTTCTGGCAATACTGAAGTTGTTTAAGAATTGCTGCGATAGTCAAAAATCAGGCATTTTTGACCTAGTTGAGGCACGCACGGAGCATGATAGCAGCGCTATCAATGCGAGTACGGAACGAAAAGTAGGGCAAAAAGGATGATTTTGGGCATTGTAAGTAGTTTTTAAACAACTTCACTGATACAAAAGCTCAATCGCTCTACAATTTAAGGTTTTCCACTCTAATTTGCTCTGGATTTTGTATCAACGGTTGCTCTCGGATTAGGACCGGTTGTTGAAGGGATTTGTCGCTCCGATGGAGCTTAAAACATCTTTTCACCTTAGCCGACGGTCCCAACCGTCGGCTAAGGTGTGTCGCCACGCTGTGGCTTGGGGAGGGGAATGCTGATTATCCAGGCTCGCTTTGCTGTAGTGCGTTTACGTTTTTACAATAACTTTCCCTTTTGCTCTGTTTTCTTCCATGTACTGATGGGCTTTTGCGACTTCGTCTAACTGGAAAACCTTATCAATATTTAATTTGATTTTGCCCTTTTCAACATCATCAATGAAATCCTGAAGTAAAGCTTTGGAAAGATTATTTGATTCCCCCATATAAACGGTTAGCCTTCCCAATGATGGGATATCTCCCATTGGTGTAAATTCGTTCATTGTCCATTCATTTCCCAAAATTCCGGTCATACAAACCATGCCTTTCGGGGCTATACATTTAAGAGAATCTTTGAGCGTTCTTGTGCCAATCAACTCCAGGACTTTATTGACGCCATTTGGATAAATTGCTTTGACTTGTTCTTTTACACTTCCATTATCGATAATGACATGGTCAACCCCGTTGTCTAACAGCGCCTGTTTTTTATCCGGATTTCTAGTTGTAGAAAGAACGGTTAAGCCTTTAGATTTAGCAAGTTGACATGACAACATACCAATGGATGAGGTACCTCCTCTAATGAGCAAAGATTCGCCTTCTGAAATTTCCAGGGCTTGATTCAATGAGCCTGATACCGTTTGAAACATTTCAGGAATTGCACCCAGCGTTTCCCATGAAAGGTTGCTTTTGAACGGAAAGACGATTTCCAATGGAACAGAGGTGTATTCTGCATAGCCTCCATCAAAAAACCTTCCCATTCCCCCCATGATCGCAGCCACCTGTTGTCCCTTCGGGTGGGTGTTCGATGGGTCCTCTTCAATCGTTCCGACACATTCAATGCCTTGTATGCGTGGAAACTCTACACCCGGAGAATTTCCTCTTCTTGTGAACAGTTCGGATCGGTTTAAGCCAAATGCTTCCACTTTAATTAAAACCCAACCCGTCTTAACTTTTGGTTTACCGACTTCTTGAATTTCAATCACCTCAGGATTCCCGGCTTTTGTGGTTATTGCTGCTTTCATATTTTATTTACTACAACTCAAAGGAATGTCTGCGCCCTCCCTTCAAAAACTGGCATCAGCACGAATATCGCGCAGACATTTCAGTTGGACGATTCCGGTCCTGTGGGTTAGCAGTCTATTCCTATAGGGAAAGCCTTTTTTCTGGTATTGACTTAACCTTCGCCCAATTTAAGTTTTTCCGGGCAAAGTTGCTGGTGATTTTAAACATAATGCTTTTCCGTTGTGCCATACTCATCGGTTTTTCCAATTCTCCCTCTATTTTGCTAAATTTGAAGCATAGCAGTCTCCGCTCATCTCGTTACGATGAGGTCTTCACAGTTAACAGGAGTTGATCTTGTGGTGCCTGCTTGTATAGACGGCGGGCTTCGGCCCAGGTGTAGGATGTGTCGATTCAGATAATGGTGATCGCTTTTGATAGGGCTAGTATCAAAAGCGGTACCGCCACAATTTTCGCACTTGTATGGCTCTTCAGCCAACAAAGCGGTCAATATCTGAAGGACCGTCCTCACCGTCTTACCATTTCGTTTTAGCTTCTCCGGTATTTTATCTTTGATCTTGGCATACGTAGCACTTGCATGCAATCCATAATGACGAACTCGCTGAAAATAAGCAGGTAATTGATGCTGTAAGAATAAATTCATTGCCACCAAAGGAGGCACATTCCGATATTTCTTCGGCGCTGGCTGACCCGCTTTTTGATGGGCATAATCATTGTATTCAATGCGTACATTTTTACCGTTTTTGTCATAGCTCAGCCGTTTGTTGGAGATCCCAATTCGGCAAATGTAACGCCCCAGATATTCCTCTATCACTTTGGTATCTGCCGTAGGGCGGGTGTTGTGAACTACCCACCTTATTTTTTGCAGTTCTTCTACTATATCTTCGTATTTGCGCGGATAAACAACTTGGCCGGTGTCCATTAGCTGCTTTAAGTCTTGCAAAAAGATCGCTCTGAACTTACCACACATTTTACGATATGGGGCCAGTTTATGCTTACGCCAGGGCCACCGCCATTCATTTTTTGATGCCCCTGATAAGCCTCCAAACGTGATCAGGCAGTGGGCATGAATGTGATACTTTAGATCCGAGCCCCACGTATGTAATACAGCGGTCATGCCGGGCAGTGCACCCAGGTTTTGAGCATCACTACACAGCTCTTTGATGGTCTTCCACGCAGAGCGTAACAACAGGTTATAGATCGCTCTTGGATTCCGCCGAGCCAGTCCATTCAATTGGTGCGGCATCGTAAAAGTCGTATGAATATAAGGTACTTCCAACATGCGCTTAGCCAACCGATCCTGCCATTGCAATCGTTTGATGCCCTGGCATTGCGGACACTGACTGTTGCCACAGGAAAAGTATTGATACCGATGATAACCACAGTCCTGACACGTGATTAAATGACCTCCCAATGCTGGCGTTCGGCACACTCGGATAGAACGAATCAGTTGAATCGTACGTCGATCGGCTGGGTAGGCTTTGATATATTCTTCTCCATAATCCCGGAACAGTTCACCTATCGTATATAGGTCCGGTAACTGATGACCATGTTCGCAATTGGATGCTTCACCTGGTGTTGGTAGGACTTGCATAAGGAGATATATCGAGCTGTGGTTTTTAGGCGTTTATGGCCCATTTGTGCCTTTAAAAATACCAAATTAGTGCCACTCTCCAAATGGTGGGTCGCATAGCAATGTCGCAAAACATGAGGTGACACCTCTCGTTCCACCCCAGCCGCCTTACGCGCCGTCTGTATCGACCACTGCGCTGAACGATTGGCCCAGCGTTGACCTTTATGTTTGCCATTAAACAAATACTTACTGGGGCGATACATCCGATAATAGGATCGTAATAACTCCAACAAACAACTTGGAATGGCCACGTAACGATCTTTGGCTCCTTTGCCCTTGACCACCCGAATCTGTAAGCGTTGGCCATCAATATCTTCCAATCTTAGATTTAGTGCTTCACTCAAGCGTAGGCCCGTACCATATAGCAAGGTCATGAAAACCTGATGTTTATAATTAGCCCCATGTTCGATCAGTCTTTGTACTTCTTGCTGAGATAAAACCGGTGGAAGGCTCCGCTCCTTGCGCGGTCGGGGAATATGCTTTACATCCCAGGGGATATCTAAGACCTCACGATAAAACTTAAACATGGCGGAGTAGTCTCCATTAATAGTCTGCCATTTTAACCCTTGGTTATACCGATGCAAAATATAAGTTCGAGCCTGATCTTGAGTAAAATCCCCTCGTAAATCCTGCTTCTCTCGATAGGCGAAAAACTGACGTAAAGCACAACCATAAGCTGATCGAGTAGCCTTGCTGAAATTCTTTAAGGTGAGATGAGCATCAAAATCCAGTAAGTGTTTTTGATAAACTTCCATGACGTATTTTTTTGGTTAAATAACGTCTGGAAAGTTAAAAGAAAAACCATTCAAATGATTGAAAATCAGGTGGTTGGGTGGGTGAAAAACGAGAGGAGTTGTTCAACGGTTTGGCTACACGCCGTGCGACGTTAGGAGCATGGACGTTGTAGCCTTTGTTGTACGCTGGCGTCATATTCATACTATTGTTTTTGTCGTTGGCGTGAAAGCTCTTTGCAACCGCAGGAACAAGGATTGCAATGTGCTTGAACTTTCGGTGAGGCATTAATTTCCGCTATAAACTTCATCTGTTACTTTTTCCAACCATAGGGTAGGCCCATTCTGACTACTGGAAATCGCAATATGAGTAAACTCGCTTGTAGGGGTTGCCCCATGCCAATGCGGTGTGTCTTGTGGGCATTTCACAGCATCACCTTTATGCAAAATGCGCTTCGGTTGTCCTCTTTCTTGATAGTATCCCTCTCCACTGGTTACGATAAGCAATTGACCTGCGGGATGAGAATGCCAGTTGGTTCGGGTTCCTGGCTCAAACCTCACGCTGCCTGCATACATCGGGTTCAAACTATCCGACTCTGCCAGCATCGTAACCCAGGCAATACCTGTGAAGTTATCATTATCTATTTTCGTTCCTTTCGGAAAAATCGGGGTTTCCTGAATCTCAGATGTATTGTTTTCCGAACATCCCATGTCTATTGTCAAAACAATAGCTAAGGTATAAAGAAGGTATTTTTTCATAATAAGAAAGGTTTCCATATATTTATTCCCTACTATCAAGCACCTCTTTCAAAACCGAATGAGCCGAATTAGATTTTTCTTTTCCTGCTGTAGTCTTGATAATTTGTGCAAATGCCAGTAGCTGCTCAGGCTGCCAACCTACATTGAGCGAAAGACTGTAGTGGCTTTTTAGCATTGGTTCCAAGGTGCCCAAACTGGCGATTGTCGAAATGGTCACCAACTCTCGTTGCTTGTAGCTGAGTACGTCCCGCTCAAAAATATCTGCAAACAGATGCTCTTTTAAAAACCTGTCCATTTCAGGAGAAAATTCTTGATAGGCCGGTCTCCCGTCCAATGGTCTCCCAACCAACTCTTCTAAAACGGCAACCCCACGTTCATATTTGGTTCTGGAATCAGATATTGGAGATGCCTCTGGTCCCCATTCATTAGTTTTTCCCTTAACCTCTCTATCCTCTAGCACATCAAGAAAGGTCTGTAACCCGCGTATGCTCCTTGGGAAGCCACCATAGGCGTACAAGTGAACCAGTATTTCTTTGGCTTGATTTATGGTAAGGCCGTTTTCTAATCCCGCATTTAGCGCATCTTTCAGTTTGACTAAATCGCCCTGTGCTGCATAACTGGCTATTTTGATGATGCTTTTCTCTTGACTTGACAAGACGTCGCTGGCTGTCTTTGATTCATGAGCATTGGTTTGACAACCAATAATTAGCAAGGTCATAATAAACAGCCTCACGGCCTTGTAAGGTTGGATGAGCTTCATTTTGAAAGATTATTTTCATAAAATTCAGACAATTTCACGAGCGCGGCGTCCACATATTCAGGCACATAATAAGTTTGAATATGAGTCGCTCCTTCAATTAGAAACAATTCCTTGGCTTCAGAATTTGTGGCTTTTAGGAAGGCCTCATCGGTCATATAATAGGTATCCGCCTTGCTTCCCGCTATCATCAACAATGGCTGATTGATTAAATCCATATTCGTGCTGGCATCAAATGTCATCAAATCCAACAAACTGCTCATCGTATAACGGAAGGTGGAATTTGGATGTGCGTGCGTTCGATGGTAATAGTAATGTCCTTCCCGATATAAGTCGAATGGCATTTTGTCTGCCATCTCATCTGTTATTTCTGTATTTGCAGTATAAATCACTTCCCCTCCAGCAGCTTCCTGTGCACGGGCATCAGATGCTTGCTTCAGCCTTTCTTGTATGGTATTCACTTGCGAGTTCATAAAACCATTGCGCCTTACCACACCAGAATTAAACATGCTTAAAGTAGCGACGGCTTTAAATCGCTTATCTGACTGTGCTGCCTTAAGCGCATAACCACCACCACCACAGATACCTAGAAGACCAATCCTATCCAAATCAACGCCTTCATACCGCGAAATAAAGTCCGCCATACCGCGAATGTCCTCAATTCGATTAGACGGTTTGTCCACATTTCTAGGTGTGCCTCCGCTGGCACCTTGATAGGCTGCATCTGCGGTAATGGCTATATAGCCAGCTTCCGCAAGCCGCTGGGCGTATAATCCGGCAACTTGCTCTTTTACACCACCATTTGGATGGGCAACCACAATGGCAGGGTAGCTATCATTTTGGTCATAGCCAGCCGGGAGGTAAACATTTGCAGCGATTTCGATGCCATTCAATGGATAAGAGACTGGCTGAATGTTGACAGCCCCAGCTTCATTTTTGGTTATGGCATCTTTGTAAACCAGTCCAAAGGGGGTTCCAGTTATCTCCTGTGCCATTACAGTGGTTGTTAGCATTAGGAATATTAAAATATTTAGTGTGATAATTTTCATTTCTTCACTGACTGTTTGTTTCTCGTGATCAAATACCTCGTGTTTGCAATTCCTTCCTCCTATTGACAGCTCTTTCAATCAAATCCAACCTGATTTTTCTAGGATCAGGTTTTCCCACAGGGACACCATTAGGCTGGATCTCCAATATCTGATTGCTTTCAGGTGTGTACGCAGGCCATTCAGGCAAACCTTCCCCATTGGGATTACCGGTTCTGGCAAAATTGACCCAATACGTATTCATTATTTCGGCAAGGTTTTCATCTGCTGAGGTAGTTTCAGGGGTCCCCCAACGTGCGTTCAGGGTGTTGAAAACATAAGAAATATCGGTTCCATGACTTGCACCATAGGGCATGCGCGCTTTCATTGGGTCGGAAACAAAATCGAAATGGAAGATGTAAGGCGATTCACCCGACACTACAAATGAATTGGCTGCAAAACGCGCCGGTTCGGCCCATACCCAATCGGTATTAAATTGGGCGATGATCTCGGAAAACTCCTTAGTACCGTCGGGGTCGTAGGCCGCTTTTGCCTCCTCTTCTAACTGTCCAAAGCGTGCAAATAATTCCTCTTTGGTACTGCTGTTGTTTACAAAACTGCCGCCTACCTCTGCACTGCATGAACCAATCATTAGAGGCACCTTAGCCTGTCTTCCAGCCTTGTATGCGCTTTCGGCAGTTTCTACAACCAATTTCCCGTCTAATATTGGTCCTGAATAGATACGCGGACCACCTTCACCATCGGTTTCCTGTCCACCATCGATAATCTCCTCTACTGGTAAGGCGCGGAGTTTGGCAAGGGCTTCCGCATCGGTGCCCTCAATGCCGTGCTTACGAGCAAAATTTATCCCAATAGTTTCAGCAGAAACTTTGTAAAAAATATCGGCATTTTCTTTACGTATGGGTCTTCCCGTAAGCACCCCGTCTCTTGCGCCGCCGGAATGGCTGATCGCTTTGTGAAAAAGACCCTGGGCATCAGGAATGGTCAACAGGGAATGAACAGATACCCCACCCGCAGAGAAACCAAAAATGGTTACATTTTCAGGGTCACCCCCAAAAGCAGCTACATTTTTTTGTACCCATTGCAGGGCCGCAATCTGATCCATGTAAGCGTAACTTCCTTTGGGTTCCTCTGGATGCTCGGCACTTAGCGCCGGAAAGGCGAAATGACCCAGGCGCCCCAAACGGTAGTTGATAGTGACCAAAATGACATCCTTCTTGGCAAATTCTTTTCCAGCAATGCCAGGTCCGGAACCACTACCGCCAACAAACCCGCCACCATGTATCCAGACCAAAACGGGTAGTTTCGCGTTGTCCGATACATTGGCAGGTCTCCATAAATTCAGGTATAAACAATCCTCTGATGAACCCTCAGCAATTGTTCCAGGGGAGCCGCCCCAACCGGACTGGGCACAATTAGCGCCATATTCAGTGGCATCAAGTTCTCCCTCCCAAGGTGTAACCGGCTGCAGTGGACGCCAACGAAACTCCCCCGTGGGTGGTGCAGCAAAAGGAACACCCTTGAAACTATCGACACTGTCTTCGCTGACCCCACGAATTATTCCAAACTCCGTTGCTACTTTAGGAGCATTACTCTGTTGTGCTAGTAGCGGGAGGCTCAGCAAGAAAGCCAGGCCAAATATCATATTTCTCATATGCGCTTATTGTGTGATTTTTGCCTTAGATGAATACGGTTAATCTCTTGTCATCAGTTTGCTGAAGGTCAGGTCGGCCAGTTTCCAGTTACCGTTTTCCTTTACATAGACTTCCGTAACCATGAATGGATTGGTGACTTCATTACCGCCAACGACAGCAAGTAGCGTAATTCGATTCCATAGAATGACCGTATTTTCACTGAGCACTTCTACCATAACTTCGTGGACCTCGGCATTTTTGTAATGGATACCACCACTCCTGATAATTTCCACTTCCCGGTCTTTACCCCAGGTACCTCCCATGTGTACGAACTTGGCCTTGTCATGAAAAAGTACAGCAAGGCTGTCCGCATTTTTATCGGCCATCCAATCCCATTTTTGTTGTGAAAGTGCCCTAATGGTATGTTCGATGTCTGGATCGTTCAATTCAGGTGCAGGAATACTATTGTATGCTTCATCCGTAAGCTCATCTGTCCATTGGGTAGGTGCGTTGCCACTGATGGCTAGGTAAGTGACTGGACTATTCGGTGCAGCTCCATGCCAGTGCTCCACATTAGGCGGGCACAAGACCACATCGCCAGCACGAACTACTTGTACCTCTTTACCTTTTTCTTGATAAAACCCGACCCCGTGAGTGATGAGTAATTGTTGTCCTTTAGGGTGTAAATGCCAGTTTAGTTTTGCACCAGGCGCAGAAGCGGCTTGAGCTACATTCCAATTAAAAGTTTCATCTGCATCGGCTATGTGACTGAGCCAAATATCACCAGTATGGTGAACGTTTGGGGCTTTTATCCCTCTGGGAAATATCGATTCTGGTGCATTGGAGACATTAGATGCTGGTGTCGCAGAAGAAACATTAGCCAGCCCTTTTTCCTGAAGCCAATTGTACATTAAATCGGCTATTTCGAGATTGTTCAAATCGGACATTGGGAAATGGGTGTTACCCTTGATGCCAATTTCGGGTAGTACCACGAGCGTAACATCCCCTCCGGCATCGTTTACTGCCTTTGTCCATTTACGCGCCATTGTGAGCGCGGCACGCCATTGTTCCTGTCCTGGGTTTTCTACTTCGACCTCTGATATATAATCGCCGTAATAAATCACAATGGGGATTCTGGTCAGCTTCTCAAATTCACCCATTTCGACACCCCGAGCCCTTAACGTACCACCTACATAAGGGATAGGTTCCGGTACAGCATCCTCTGGAAATACAAAATTGCTGCCCGGCTCATAGGACACAATTGCCTTGATGTGATCATTTTCTATCGCGGTGAGCCACCCTTGCCCTCCGCTGTGGGAATGGGTCACCAAGATGCCGTCGCCTATTTTATCGAACAATGCTGAAACGGCACTTATGTTGAGGTCGACGTCTAAGGGCCCCGTATCAGGGGTGCTTTGGCGAAAGAATTGATTGAGGGCTTCAGGTTCTTTGGAAAACTGGATGTTAGGATAGAACGTGGTTCCTTCTCCCATTCTGAAAATGCCGAACCAAAGTTGATCCTCGGTTCTGGCCTCCAAAGTCCTTGGTTCCAAACTTTGACCTGCAAGCCCCCTTCTGGGCTGGTCTAGCAAATAGACCGGAAATTTCTTTCTCAAAAAGATACTCTGAAAACCTTCCCGGCCATCTGGGGTACTCTGCCAGGTTCGCATAGACTGCCCATACCCGTGCCAGAATACAAGTGGCCACTCGCGAGCCTCGGTCGGAATTTGGTACAATACAGAAGCGTGGTCGCCGTGCAGGGTTTGTCCTTCCGTACTTTGGTTTGACGGGTTGAACGCCCCGTGGGCAATGGGGTCAAAAGTACCCGTACTTTCTTTAATGCCTCCGCCTACGGCAAAAGTACCTTGTTCTTGTATTACTAATGGCTCTTTCAAACTACTTTGTGCATTCGCTATGTTCAAGAAGACAAGAGAAATCAGCGATAATATGATTCGTTTCATTTTATTGATTTTCAAGTTTATAGAACAAATTTCGTAAAAATAGAATGGTAATACTTATACCTATTACAGAAGTATTTACCAATGTTACTGATGTGACCTTTAACTTGGCTAATTATGGGCAGAATTGACTACTTTTGGAATAAAAAGTCCATCATATGGAACCTACTATTAATTTCAATACAGTTGATGATTACAACCAATTTAATCAGCACGAAACCCTGCATCCTTTGGTTAGTGTCCTCGATTTTTCAAATGCAGACAGACGTACAGGTTCTAAAATGTACTTTAATCTGTATTGCGCATTTTTGAAAGATGTGAAATGTGGTGATTTAAAGTATGGTAAGCAAACTTATGATTACCAAGATGGTACTTTGGTATTTGTATCTCCTGGTCAAGTTTTAGATGTTTTAAATAAAACTGATGAATACCAGCCGATGGGACATGGGTTAGTGTTTCATCCTGATTTACTTTTAGGAACTCCGCTTGCCAGTACCATGCAGAATTATAATTTCTTCCACTATAGCTCCAGCGAAGCGCTACATATTTCCAAAAAGGAACAGGATATTGTTTTTGATTGCTTTTCAAAGATTAATCTCGAATTACAACGACCTGTAGATAAGCATAGTAAAAAGCTAATTTCTTCAAATATTGAATTGTTTTTAAACTATTGTGACCGTTTCTATGACCGCCAGTTTATTACCAGACAGCATGTAAATTCTAGTGTGCTGGCCAAATTTGAAGCACTACTCTTTGAATATTTGAATTCTGATAAGCCTGAGCAAATAGGTTTTCCGATGGTGCAGTATTTTGCTGAACAATTGAATCTTTCGCCCAATTATTTTGGTGACTTAATCAAAAAAGAAACGGGCAATACTGCCCAAGACTATATACAGGCTAAAGTGATCAACATTGCTAAAGAACGTATTTTTGACGTAGATAAATCTATTAGTGAGATTGCCTACGAATTAGGGTTTAAATATCCACAGCACTTTACGAGATTATTCAAACAAAGAGTGGGGGTTGGTCCGAGAGAGTTTAGGAATTTAAACTAGTACTCTTTGGAGCGTTGGTAAAAAAGCAATGTGTGCGATAGCACTCTTTGCTTTTGTGCGGTTGGCTTCCTTTTAGCTTGCGTACAACGTTGTATATACGCCATTATGGCGTATATTTCTATTATCTGATCCTCGATCAGCGCTTGTGCAAAACTCAAGCACTCCCCAAGTTAAGTGTTTCCATTCAAAGTTGCTGTGATTTTGAGGCTGCTATTCGATCCAGGTGGGATGTTGACGGGATGTGTCGCTCCGCTGGAGCTTAAAACATTGTTTCACCTTAGCCAACGGTTGGCACCGTCGGCTAAGGTGCGTCACCACTATGTGGTTTTTTTGTACTTTCTTTTTTGGGTTTCTTTATTGAGAGGGCGACTTTCCTGTGTACTTTTTTAACAACCACTATCCTTCATGAAGGAATTTAACCCATACACCTCGACCATCCCATCTAAGTTTCGATAAAAGTAACTTAAAGCTTCTGTGAAGTTTATTACAGTATGTTATTTTTTTTGATGGTTTTGTTTCAGCAAATTACTTTTACCTGAACTGCTCTCTGAAATAGGCAAAACTATCATCGATATTTTCAAATAGATTCTCTTCGGGTACAAGATCAGGAATGACATCGATCCCTCTCAGCATATCACTGGGTTGTTCCTTAAGACCAATGAGTAGGACTCTGGTATTTTGAGCATGGAGGTCAAAAATAATATCCTCCAGCGTGTATAACCCTGATTGGTCGATATAGGGTACTCGATCCATTCTTAATATGACGGCTTCAATGTCGGTGGGCAGGGCTTTGATTTGGTCTTTAAAATAAGAAGTGAAGCCAAAAAATAAAGGACCATAGAGGTGTTTGATAATTACTTTGTTTTTATACTTTTCGTAAAATTCTATTTCATCCTGCCACGGATTGTAGTTATCAAAGTCGGCTATTTTTCCGGCCTCCAAACCTCTTTCACTAATGTCTCCTGACTTTTTCATAAACAACAAGCAAGCGAGCGTGATACCTATACCTACTGCATTAATCAAACTTCCGAAGGTGGTGATGAGCAAAACCAACACCAACACTGAGGCATCTGATTTTGGTACTTTCGTCAAATGTTTCAACCCCTTGAAATCGACGATTTTGAACCCAATGGGAATAAGTAAACCGGCCAATACACAAAGTGGGATATGGGCCGCTAGCTTCCCGAGTCCCAACAGAACCGTAAGCAGGAAAAGACCATGTATCATTCCTGACAACCTTGTTCTGCCACCCGCATTGATGTTCACAACTGTTCCTTTCGTTGCACCTGCACCGGGAATGCCTCCGATCGCAGCAGCCAACATATTACCAATTCCCTGACCGATCAGTTCTCGGTTACTATTGTGTTTTGTCTTGGTCATGTTGTCCGCAATAACGGAAGTCAATAGGGAATCAATGCTACCCAGCACCGCCAATACCAAAGCATATTCTACTACTAAACTATAGACACTCGGATCTACACTAAGAATACCTCCAAGCTGGAAGGCGGGTAAGCCCGAGGGTATTTCACCGATTAAAGGGACATCCATTTTGGCAAAATAAGCAATCAATGTAGCTGAAATCAGGGCGACCAAAGCACTTGGGATTGACTTGGTTATTTTTGGAAAAAACTGATAAATGACAATCGTAATCACGCCTAAAATCAGGGCAGAGACATTGGCTTCGGAAAACAGGCGTGGAAAATCCTTAATAACGGCCAAAGTGGATTTGGCAGAGTCCAAACCCAAAAACGGGAAAATTTGCAGAATTACGATGATCAGCCCAACGCCACTCATAAAACCCGAAATGACGGGGTAGGGGAAGTACTTGACATAACTAGCAATATTTAAAAAACCAAAAATCACCTGTAGCAGCCCTCCCAACAGGAAGGTCAATAGAATGATATTCATAGCATTGTCAAGGCTTCCATTCATTTGAATGGCGGCAGCAACCAGGGCTGCTGAGACAACCGTCATTGGGCCAGTTGGTCCGCTTGCCTGGGTTTCCGTACCACCAAATAAGGCGGCAAAAATACCAACGGCTATCGCGCCGTATAGCCCCGCAGTGGCCCCCATTCCAGATTGAACGCCAAACGCCAGTGCAAGTGGTAAGGCAACGACACCTGCCACTAACCCGCCTGTAAAATCTCCTTTTAAATTACTAAAGTCAAAAAACTTGTTTTTCATTTTTTTTCTTTCTGGTTGATAGAAAAAACGGTTTGGCATACGCCTAATGCGTGTATTTCTAAATCCTGCACACTGCTCTACTTGTGCAAAAAGTCAAGTCCGTACATCACTTCTAGATTCCAGTAATTCGCTGAAGCGTAACCAGTGACACGAACTGGCGTGCTGGCCAAGTTAAGATTTTCTGTACAAAATTGTGGTGGTTCTGATGGGAGTATTGCGCTGAGCTGAGTGCCTGGCTAGATATTGACGGGATGTGCCGCTCCGCTGGAGCTTAAAACATTGTCTCACCTTAGCCAACGGCTGGCATTAGAGATGATCACCCTTCTGGCAATACAACATTTTTCCAATGATTCATGGCGTCCAAAATTCCGCCCATCAGTGCAAGCGTAATGACCCAGTATAATATATTGATCAACATATTTTTCCATACCCTTTTCCCAAAGAACTCATTGACGATGATAACTGGCGTGACTGTGGTAATGGCAATGAATACGCCGTGCCAGGCCCCGTGTTTGAAAGTGTCAAAGTCACCTTCCTGATTAATGCCGCTGTTATTAAAGTTCAATAAGAAAAAGGACAGAAAAAAGGAAAAGACAAGTGCCGCGGCCACACTAATCACTGTATTTACTTTATTTGTCTTTTTATCGGTCGTGCCAATCGAATCCAGCCAAACTTTACCAAACAGGGCCTTGTGATAATAAAAATATCCAATAACCATTGGCGTCATTGTGGCCAAAACCATTGAAAGCCAGTTGATGTTATCCATACTTCAGGTTTAGATTTTTTTTGCCAAAATAAAGCATTAATCCGCAACTCCCCAATCAGGGAAGTTATCAACTGCCATACGCATCAAGGATTACCATTCCGACTCTCAGATAAACCCGCAGGCGGGCTCACTCATTCAACATAGCTTCATTGCTGTGGCTAGTTTTTCTTTCTAATGATTTTTACAATTCGGTTAAGTGTAATTTCTGATAAGTTCCATTCATAACCAGTAAAATCTGTGGTATTGATAAATTGAACCACTATCGCGTCTATATCTTTGTGGTATTCTGCGAGGCTTTGATAACCAACTACCAAACCTCCATGATTATATTCATAAGGATAGATTTCCTTTTCTCCCGCGTCAAATACCGAACCATCATTTAAGGCTCGCAAGAATATACCCACATCTTCTGCTGTAGCCAACATTCCATCTTCACGAGCTTTAAAATCTTCCTCATGCCCCACATAATATCCACTCATAACATTATCTAAATCGACTTCAGCAATCGAAAAAAAGGTGTTTTTCAGCTCTAAGGGAATCAATATTTTCTCTTTGATATACTGATTGTGGCTATACCCTAAAACATCATCCATAATTCTACGAAGCAATAAATAATTCGTGTTTGAATATTCATATCCTCTATTAGGTTTAAAACTGGCTGGTAGGTCGAGAGCAAAATCTAAGGCATTTTTGCCATTTTCTTGTTCGTTTTCCCAGTAAGCTGGATTATCTGTGAAATTTGGAATACCAGAACGGTGTTGAATCATCATCTTCAAGGTAATTTCTTCAGCATTTTCAATCCTATCTCTAAGTTCTGGAAGATAATCAGCGAGTGTTTTATCAAAAGACAAACGCTTTTCTTTGACCAATTTAGTAGCTGCTACAGCGGTATATAACTTGCTAATACTGGCAATTTTGAACAATGAATTTGGGTCGGCAGGTATTTGCTTTTGTCTATCTTTCCAACCACCTGTGAAAAATGCCGGTGGTTTTGCTGCTTGGTCTACGTAAACTATCATTCCATCAAATCCATGCCCAATTGCTTCATCTACTTGTTCCTGAATGGTGTCGGGTAGTGGTAAAATCCATGCCTTTACCAAAATCCATGGCACGTAAAACATTGAAACGATTGTTCCAACAAGCAATAACACCCTTACGATCCATTTGGCTTTCTTATTTTTTATCATTTTCCCGGTTCAGTCTTCGTTTTTGTATTAGTGCGACTAGTCCGAAATGATTGATCCTTTTTTCAGGCTCTCAGTATTGATAATGCTGAACATTGAAAGTCAATCACTTCTGCATCAATCCACTAGGTTTTAGAAATGGCCAAATCTTGTATGTATTGAACATACAGCATCATTTTTCACCTTAGTGCATGTTTGGAGGTAGTCATTCAGGCTGCAAATTACAGGTTTTGGAATCCCGATGTAAAATCGGGACAAGCTATCTCTTCGGCTATTTTTTCGTCCTTAGCGCTGCTAAGCACTCAAAAATGAGCCTTGCGAGAACCCCAAACCTACAATTTTCGCTGCTAAAGCACCACCTCCAAACATGCACTTAGCCAACGGTTGGCACCGTCGGCTAAGGTGTGTCGCCACGATGTGGCTGGAGGGATGAACAGGACTCATTCATTGACTCCTGTTAATTTCGACAATTCTCTTTCATTACAACCATCGTGTTCCAGCATTTTGTAATCATCGTCGAATATGTAAAAATATTCAGTATCATACCTACCTGTATTATTTCTAACGCTAATCTTGTAATACGACTTTTCATCAATTACCCAGGAATTCATTAATTCAATCTCATCACCATTGATGTTTTGATTATAATGCTTATCGTTCTCAAATAAAGCTGGGTGAAAAATCAGCTTAAATGCTCTGTAAATATTATTATTTATCTCGGCTCTGGCATCAGCCATCTTACTGGAATCAGGAATGGCATTAGTGAATTTGTTATAAAGCTCCATTAAGGAATCATGTGTGATTTTGTAAAACGTTTGAAGCTCAAACAAAGAATCGTGTCTTATATTAAAAGTCTTTGGTGACAAGGAAAATACGACGAATTTCCCTTGAGAATTAACGCTTGAAACATAGGAAGTCTTTCCAAATTTATCATTTTGCATTAATTCTTTCAATCTCGTAGTATCCATGTAACTCTCCATGCCAACAGTCCAAATCGTGATGGTATCTTTATGATAAGATTCTTGTTTAAGCAATAATACAGAATCGCAGTTATAGATGATTTCAGCAGGATTTGCTTTTGGTAATCTATTGAGGGGAATTTTATTTTTTTTAAGCCAATTGGTACTAAAGACACGATCTTCTTCCATTGCCAATTCAAGCTCCTTTTCTTGCCGCTCTTGTTCTAACCAATAGTTTTGAAAGGATTCAATTAGCTGTTCAAAATTGAGCTTTCTTCCATTTTTGTGCCTATGATAACAGGTTAATATGAGTGACGACATGTCATCAGGATGAACGATTCCCTTATCATTAAAAAACACTGCGAGTCTCGAACCGGACCAAAGTCCCCAATTATTTCGCAACCACATACCTAAACCAAAATGACTGATAGCTATCACTTCATCTTCATCTGAATTCACAAATTCTTGCCGAACCGAATCAGTAAGAAGTTGGTCTAATGCTTCAAAGCAATCCTCTAATGTTGAAGGAATATAAATGCCATTAATAGAATCCACTTCGCTTACTACTAAAGTATCCGTTTGAGCGGATATTTTTAAAACAGCAATCGCCAGAACCAATATCAATAGATACTTCATCTCAGTATTTTATCGCCTAATACATTCATAATGGAATTACGCCGAAAAGATACTTTGAGACCATATTTGGTAGCCAGTAAAATAGGGTTTGATTCAATCCCGATAAACCTGCGGGCGGGCGGACGCGCTCAATATAGCTTCATTGCTGTGGCGGTCGTTGAACGTTCTGCCTGGCTTTGACGCTTAGTTGTTGCTAAACGGTTCTATTCTTTAAGCTTTATTAAGTCGATTGTGGTCACAATTAGAAAAAGGATTGATAGTAGTCCCGCGAATGGAAATGTTATAAAAAATAGCCAGCCAATAGCCCACCAGGAACAGTTTCCTTCATGACAAGGTTCATTCGTTATCAATTCAGTCAGCCAGGAACCTATGACGCTAACTATTACTGGACTGAATGCAAGGGCTAAAATCAGAAATAGTCCAACAAACATTCTTGAAGCTATCTGTGACCGCTTATGTATTAGTACTCCCACAGTTTATTTTAAAATTTTAACGCCCACCGATCAGTGAAGTTTTGACCTAACGATACCAGGTGTATATCTCATATTAGGTAAGATGCATACACTCCATTTTCTGGTGCCTTGTCTTATGTTTTTAGTGATTTAACTCGATAGGTAACACATCAAAAAACTCACCGTTCAAATGTTTGAAATCAGAGTCAGATGTTATGAGTTTTGAATTAGTTGCCATCACGGTCGCAGCTATCCAAACATCATTTTTACCCATTTTAATGTGACTTCCTTTTCGCTTTTTAATTGGATGAAGATTCCTATTGTACTGCTCAATTTCTATATAATTATCGATAACATCTTGATAATTCAACTCGACTATTACAAGTTTATCTATTAACTGTTGAACTAATTTGAGCTTCCTGTCTCCCCAATTATTTGCACTTGCCAAAACCATTATCTCCCCTATAGAAACAATAGAAATTACTGATTCATTTTCAGCACTAAATGGCGCATAATTCTCTTCAATGAGTTTTCTAGTCGCATCGTCCCTTACGTAAAATAAGAGAACATTCGTATCGAGTGTATACCTCATTAATCTAATTCAGCTAAGAGTTCTTTAGTCGATTTATCCCACTCAAGACTTTTAGCTTCTTTGATAAATTCATCCATGTCAAAATCAATTAATGGTCTTTCTGTCTTAATTTTTTCTATATCAACTCTCTCCTTAATATTAGAATGCTTACTAAGATCTAATCGATATTTTGGCTTGGACATCTTCCTTATAACTTCTTCTATTGAGTCAATAATGTCTTCTTGAGTAATTGACATTATCTCTTGGATTATCTCATACTTTTTATGTTCTAAAGTCATTACTTCCTACTTTTTAACAAATATAGGCTTTTTACATGTTGCGTACAACGGTCGGCAAACACTATAATGGCGCATATCCCTACTATCTGATCTTCGATCAAAGCTTGTGCAAAACTCAAGCACTTTCCAAGTTAAGTTTTTCCACCCAAAGTTGCTATGATTTCGATGCTGATGCTACATTGCGCTCCATCCTGGATGTTGACGGGATGTGCCGCTCCGCTGGAGCTTGAAAACATTTTCACCTTAGCCAACGGCTAAGATGTGTCGCCACGATGTGGCTCTTGCGGGAAACCATTTATAAATTATAGACCCGATCAGTGAAGTTGATAACTTCACTGTCATATCTACACAAGATTGCCCGATCAGTGAAGGTGTCACCTTCACTGAGGCATCGCCAATACCTTCTTACTCACTGCACCTTTCTCCGTTTGGATCTGCACCCAATATAGCCCGGCGGGCAATGCCGCCGTTTCAAATTGCACCACCTGGTGCCCGGCCGCTAAATACTCCGGATTTTTGACCATCAGCTCGCGGCCGTAGGCGTCCAGCAGGGAGATTTTGGCCTGGGCCACATTTTGCGTAAGCTGTAAATCGACGGTCAGTTGCTGGCGGAAGGGGTTGGGGTAGCATTGCCAGCTGTTGAGGCCGAGGCTTTCTTCTGTGGTGGAGGTGCTACAGGCGGTTTGCGTGATAAACATGGGCGAAAAGCCGCTCTGCGCATTGCCGCAAACGGTTTTGAGTTGTACTTCGTAGGTCAGGCACTCGGACAGGCCGGTCAGCTCGATTTCGGGATCGATGATGGCTTCTTCGGTCCACTCAACGGCTCCTGCTATCCGGTAGCGGATGATGTAGCTAATGGCATCCTCCACCGTGGGCCAGGCCAAATTGATGGAGGTCAGGGTGGAATCCATCACCTGAAGCATTTCTACATTGGCGCAGGGAGCCTGGGTGACAATTTCTACGCAGTAGTCTTCTACTTCACCAAAATTGCCTTGTCCCAATGGACACGGGCCGTCCACTTCCTGAAATTGCATGACAATGCGCATCCGCGTCAATCCGGGATTGGCATCGGCGGGGATCAGCAAATCGGCCATCAGCGGCTCCTGGACGGTCTCATCAGCCTGGAACACGATCTCATCTGCGCTGAAGGTCCCGTCGTGATTCAGGTCAATATACACCCGGAAATCCTCGCTGAAATTACCACCGGCATAACCAGGCGTAAGCACCATACTGTAGGTATTTCCTTGCGCCAGAATCAGGGTGCCCAATTGGGTGAAATTGCCGTAACTGTCGTCACTGCCGGAAGTGTTTTCGAGATTGCCTATGAGTACGGATTGGATCCATTCTTCACCGGCATTGAGGTTTTGTGGCACACAGTATTCGGTGTCTACGCAAAAACCGCATTCGGTGGTGTAGAACGTTTGCACCTCACTGGCTAGACTGGTGGTGCCTGTTTCACATTCGGTGAGCAATTGGATGTCGTAGCCGGTACAGAGGGTCAGGTTATCAAAACTAAAACTCGTTTCGGTGGTATTGATTTCCGTCCACTCAAAGGTATTGGTAAGGCGGTAACGTAGCGTGTAACTTTCCGCTGCCAGCACCTCGCTCCAGCTGATGGTCGCATCCGAAGCGGTAATGCCACCGATGGTGATCGTCTCAGGTGGTTCGCAGCAGCCATCGGTGCGGAGGATCAGGCTCTCGGTCCAGTCGAGCACGGTATCGCCGCAGCGGCCTTGTAGTTGTACTTCATAGTTGGTACAAGCCACCAGGTTGGTCAGATTGTACGGAGCAGTAACGTTCGTGATGGTATCCCAGGCTCCTCCACTGAGCACACGCCAGCGCAAATCCACCTGATCTACCGTGTCGAGGGCGACCCAGGTGAGTTCGGCATTGACGTCAGTCAGATTATCGGTGGTGCGCAGGCTGCTGGGCGGGAAACAATTGTCGCAATTTTCCAGCATCAGCATCAGGCTGTTGAACACATTCAGTCGGCCACCCGTGACCGTGATGGTATCGAGCGTTGGATTGGGGTCTACCCCGTCCAGGATGTATTGTTTGGCCAATTTTGCGGCCGCAGAAGGATCGGCTTTCGCCAAACTGATAAAGCCAGGGCAGTCGGCGGAATACAGCAGGCCCACCGTACCGGTCACGTGCGGTGTAGCGCCCGATGTGCCGCCAAAAGGACCGTAACCATTATTATTGCTAGTGGTCCAGGTTTGTGCCCCAAAGGCTCCCAGATCAATGGTGGTGGCTCCGTAGCCCGCACCGTTGACCTTTTCATCGTTGCGGTTCATATTGGTCACCGAAATCAGGTAGTCACTGGGGCAGGCGGTGGGTAAATCTCCCTCAATATCCACATCTACATTGCCATTGATGGTGGCTCCGCAGCTCACAATGCCATGTACTCCCAAAGTATCGTAAAAAGCACACCACAACGGCGCATCAGCCGGATCACCGAGATCGATACCCCAGGAGGCATTGGTGGCCACCACAAAAGCGCCTTCAGCACCATCCGTGGCATTGTAGCGCATACGCTGCACCAGCGGATAGGAGTAGGCGGAAAGCACAGCGGCCTCGTCGGTATTGAAGTTATTCTTGATCACCATCACTTTTACATTCCAGCTGACACCGGCTACACCGATGGTATTATTGCCTTTGGCGCCCATGATACCCGCAACCGGTGTACCATGGCCACCACCATTGATATCGTCATTTTCAGCTTCAGAATTCCAGCCGAGGTAATCGTCTACATAGCCGTTGTTGTCATCATCAATGCCATTGCCGGGAATTTCGGCGTGGTTGATCCAGCGGTTATCCTCAAAGTCTTCGTGATCTACGTCAATGCCGTCATCCAGAGCACATACCACGATGGTATCACCCTGGGCAGTAAGGCCGCCGGTAGTCAAATCCCAGGCCAGGTCCATATCGATGTCGGCACCCACGGTGCCCCCGTTTTGGCCGGTGTTGATGTATTGCCACTGGCTGTCAAATTGAGGGTCATCGGGAATGGTAGACCGCATGGTGACAAAGTGAATAAACTGTGCCATTTGCACGGCCTCATCGCGGCGCATTGCGTTAAGAAATTCGTATTCATTGACCTGAGTATGATCAAAGCGGTAAGACCACACTTGTAGCGGCGGAGATACCAGCTTTTTGACTTGAATGTTGCTGCGTTTGCCCTGAAACTGCTCCCATTTTTTGGCCCATTGGCGGGGATTCACTTCTTTTTGCAGCATAACCATCACTTCTCCCTGCACGTGATCGAGCATTTGGGCCTGGAGCAATAGGGGAAAGCATAGACAGAGAGAAAGGACGACCATTAATTTTTTCATACTCAGTTTGATGATGTTAGTGTAAATGCGGTCCCGCAATCTATAAAAATCCCGAGGAAGACATAGATGAAAAAAGCGAAATTGTCAAGAACCCAACAGCAAAAGGAAGTGCGATAAGATCATTACATTTGCAGAAACCCATATTTCCCCAACTATGAAGTACAGATTCAGGAGCCTGTGTTTTTTTCTACTCTTACCCCTTTTGCTTTCTGCGCAAGAATCGGATTTGGAGCTTGCCCGCTTCACCCCCAGCCAGACGATGTACTGGCATTTGCATTATTTGCAACCTAAAACTTACTTGCCCGACTCAGCGGCGCTGGCGCTCAATCCCACTGCCGGTGATTCGCTATCCCGTCGCAGGAGGGCTGTTCAGTTGAAACAAATCCTGGACGGTAAGGGCATCTACGTGCGCTTCAATTTTATACCCAACGATAGCAACTATGTAGATAGCCTCACCCAAATGGCCATCTACACCCCTTACCCGGATCAATTGCCGGAAGTCTATCTGGAGCGCGTCAACAACCGCTGGTATTATTCAAAAGAAACCTACAGCAAGATTCCTAAAATACACAAGGAAGTTTATCCTTACGGACTGGATAAATTACTCAACGTTTTGCCCAAGATGGGGCATACCAAAGTGCTCGGATTATCCATTTGGCAATACATCAGCCTGGCCATTATCTTGTTATTGTCCTTTCTGGTGCACGCCATTCTGAGTCGGTTGCTCGACCCGATTGTGGGGCGGCTGAGCCGATCCAAATTGTATCCATCGCTGGTTGATCCGGAACTGGTGCACCGCATTGCCAAACTGATTAGTATACTGCTGATCTTTAAGATGATCAGGATACTTCTGCCGGTGCTGCTGTTGCCTCCGGCCACTTCTGCCTTTGCCGTCATCGCTATTAAGGTGGTCAACACTATTTTGGTGATGCTGATCGCCTTGCGTGTCACCGATGTTTTGATTCTCTACTTCGGTAAACTGACCGAACGCACGGAGAACAAGCTCGACGAGCAGCTCGTGCCCATCCTGCGGCGCTCGGCTCAAGTGATCATTGTCATTGGGGCTATAGCCCAAATTCTCAACATCTTTGACGTCAACGTTACGGCCCTGATTGCCGGCATTTCCATCGGCGGTTTGGCGCTGGCATTGGCGGCCCAGGACACAGTGAAAAACCTCATCGGCTCGGCCATGATCTTTGTGGACCAGCCCTTTCAAATTGGCGACTTCATCGATGGGGGCACTTATGTGGGCACGGTGGTGGAAGTTGGCTTTCGCACCACGCGCATTCTGAAGCCCGATAGCTCTATTGTGTCGGTGCCCAATGGCAGTATTGCCAACCAGGTGATTACCAACCTTGGCGCCCGGGTTTTTCGCCTCTTCCAGACCGATATCGGCGTCACCTACGATACGCCGCCCGACCTGATGGAGCAGTTTGTGGACGGTTTAAACCAATTGGTAAAGGTTCACCCACACGCCAAGGATGACAGTGCCTTGATCCACGTGAACAGTTTTGGTCCTTCCTCGATCAACATCATGTTTAGGGTACCCATTGCGGTGCAGGACTGGGGCCTGGAGCTGGCCATCCGGGAGGAGTTGATGCTGGGCATCATTCGCCTGGCGGAAACGATAGGTGTACGCTTTGCTTTCCCCTCTACGACCATGTATGTGGAACAATTTCCGGGTAAAACGTCGCTTTCGCCAACGTACATTACCGAAGAGACCAAGGTGAGCGCCACCATCAGTACATTTATTGAAGGCTATAAGCAACAAATGGAGAAGAAAGCCGCCGAGAAAGAGGTGTAAGAATCTCGTTTTTGACGGACTTTCAAAGTGTTACCCCCGGTAAGAGGAAGAATTGAGCGAAGCGATAATACCTCCGGTCAGGGACAAGGCAATTACGCTCAGTGAAACCCACTCGGGAAGATGAAGGTAATGAGCGAGAATCAGCTTTACACCCACAAAGGTGAGGATGACAACCAGACTGTATTTGAGGTAGTGAAATTTTTCCAGCATATTGGACAGGAAGAAATACATGGACCGCAAGCCGAGAATGGCCAGGATGTTGGAACTGAATACGAGGAAAGGATCGGAGGTAATGGCCAGGATTGCGGGGATACTATCCAAAGCGAATAAAATGTCCGTTCCTTCAATGATCAGCAATACAATGAACAATGGTGTTGCCGCAACAATGTGTCTTCTTCTGATAAAGAAATGCTCTCCTTCAATGGTTTTGGTGATCGGAATAATTTTGCGAATTTGTTTAAACATGAAGGAGTTGTGCGGGTCAAAATCGTCGTCTTTCTCCACCAGCATCTTGATGGCCGTAAAAATCAGGAAGGCGCCAAAAATGTAGGTCATCCAACTGAAGCGGTTGATCAGGGCCACTCCAAACAGGATCATCAGGGCTCTGAACACAATGGCTCCCAGGATACCCCAAAACAACACCCGGTGCTGAAACTTCATGGGTACATTGAAGGAAGAGAAGATCACGGCAATGACAAAAATATTGTCAACACTCAATGACAATTCGATCAAATAGCCGGTAATGTACTTGAGTGTAGCATCTCCCTGGGTCAGATTCCTGGGGTTTTCAATCAAATCAGTGCCATAGAGCCAATAGATCACTCCTGAGAATGCCAGGGCCGTACTTACCCAGACCAGCGTCCAAATCGAGGCCTCCTTGGTACTAATCACATGGGCAGTGCGGTTGAACACCCCCAGGTCGAGCGCAAGAAATATAAGGATGGCAAAAATGAAAATTCCCCAGACTATCATTGGTGGTTAATCGTATTTGTTCTATAAGTGCATGTTTAGAGGTGGTGCTTTAGCAGCGAAAATTGCAGGTTTTGGGTTTTCACGAGGCTGATTTTTGAGTGCATAGCGGTACTACGTACGAAAAAATAGCCGAAGAGAGGTTCCAAAAACTGCAATTTGCAGCCTAAATGACTACCTCCAAACATGCACTAGTGCCAAAGGTACAGTTATTCCCGGACGAGTATGCGTTAATTATTGCAAAGAACCATTCTCCTCTACCAGAATAACCCTATCTGCTACAGAAAGTTGGCAAGGTGAATCAGATCGGTCCAACTTTGACCCGATTTTGACAATGCTGCTTACCCGGGAAGCTCGAATATCGGGAAAATAAGCACATTATTTTCAAATCCCTAAAATCACTATTATGAAAAATCTGATTTGTTTATTCATCTCCGTGTTTCATTTTGTTGTCATTAGCCAGGCTCAGGTCACCCAGGGAAAAGTCTTACTGGGCGCATCGACACCCATTATGGGTGGATTCGAAGGTGTTTTGCTGGCTCCACGCAATGGTGCTGGGCTTAATTTCACCACTTATACCTATAGTTTCGGCTCTAACGAATCAAAGACAAAATCAACTACCATCGATTTTTCTCCATCGGTGGGGTATGTCGTAACGGATAATCTTTTGCTGGCACTTCGGGTTAGTGTTTTTAGCCAAACCACTAAAGATAAAGACGGGAGTTCCGATGATAAAAGCAATGCCACTTTGCTTAGTGTCGGGCCGGAATTGCGCTACTATTTTCCATTGGGCAAGGTTCAGCCATTTGTGGTAGCAAGGGGGGAAATCGGCACGCTAAAAAATAAATATGAAGGTAGTTCCTTTAATGACGAAAGCACTGGAAGCTTAAGTACCATAGCTGGAGGTGCCGGAGTAGCCCTGTTTATCAATGAGGCATTGTCTGTTGACTTTACGCTATTGTACCAATCTCTAACCGCAAAAGACAAAGATGACGATGACACCAAGGAGCAGCAAGCCGGAGCGGGACTCAATGTGGGATTTAGCTGGTTCTTGCGGTAATTACCTGGATTCTTTTGCTTTTTCGATTTGCTTTTCGGCTTCTTCTTTGTCCTCAGCGGTGGCTTTGGGTTCTTCCTGCTGTAGTGTAGCGATGGGTTCGTACACCAGTTCGATGTAAATCGGAAAATGATCAGAACCGATCTTGGATAGTCGTTGCAAGTTTTTCAACTTGAAATGGCTGGAATGAAAAAAGTGGTCCAGTGGCCAGCGCAAAAAGAAGATTTTGGCGCTGAACGTATTGTAAAATCCTCGGCCAATACGCGGGTCAAGCATCTCACTTATGTTGAGAAACAACCGCGTACTGGCCGACCAGGCCACATCGTTAAGGTCGCCGGCCACAATCGTGGGCACACTGTCTTTAGCTACCTCCTTGCCCACGATCATCAATTCGGCATCGCGCTCGGTGGATTGATCATTCTCGGTAGGACTGGGGGGTGTAGGATGGATGCAGTAGAGTCGTATTTTTTCGCCGGAAGGCAATTCTACCTGTGTTTTAATGGAGGGGACATCGGCTTCTACCAAAAACTTTATCTCCGGGTCGATTAATTTGTATTTGGAATACATCAGCATACCGTAGGTATTGTCCTGGGGCTGGGCCACCGTGTACGGGTATTGTTCTTTAATGACATCAATTTTTTCCTGCCACCAGGAATCAGTTTCGAGGAGCATGACAATGTCCGGGGAATGCTGGTAAATTTCGGACAATAGTTGATGGTATTGCCGATTGGTCATCAACACGTTGGAAGCGAGCAAGCTGATGGTGTTGTCTTCGTCAACCGATTTGGTCTTGAAGGCCTGGGTTTTTGCCAGTGGCGTATAGGGATAGATGATGGTGCTTTTGTACACCAGACAGGCCAGTGTGAGCAAGGCGAGCCCTTTTTCAAAAAGACCAAATTCACTGCGGAAATAGGCGAATCCTATCAGGCTTAGCGCCAAAATGATAAAAATCTGTACGCCGGGAAAGTCGAACATTCGAATCCACCAGACGTCACTATTGGAAAAGGGAATTAGTGTGCCGATCACTCCAATGAGGGAGAGGATAATGACTGCAATTTTCATAGTTGGGAAAGTCTTTAAAGCTTGTTGGGTCAGTCTGTTTTTACAACACGGAGCCCCCTGAAATGTGCGCTTTACCGACAAACTTAAAATGCAATCAAAATACAATCCCTTATTTGGATAGAGAGAATTTTTACTGTCCGGCCAAATGATCGGTTGGCTCAGCCTCGGAAATGACCATCGGAATGTCATCGCGGATGGCTTTTCGGCGACTGTCATCCAGCTCTTCGTAGGTTTTGCTGTAGCGCTTTTGGGCAGTTTCTTCCCACAGTTCATTATAAGCGGCTTTCAATTCATTGTACACGGTCAGGTAGGTCTCATAAGAGGTGCCGCGGTCATTCTGTAGGGAAATAATCGCCTTTCTGGGGTTACTCGGTAGATTGGGCAGCTTCTGCGGATTCATGATGAATTGCTTGGCGCGTTGCCGCAAGTCGGTGGTTCGAGCGAATTCCTTTTCCACGAGCAGCTCGTTGTCAGCGTTGACTTTGACAGACATTACATTATCCTCATTGATAATGATAGTCTGTTGGTCCTCTTCCCACGGTGGCAGCTTGACGCGAATGCCACTATCAGATTCAATGACGGTGGTAACCAGGAAAAAGATCAACAGTAGAAATGCGATATCGGCCATAGAGCCGGCATTGATTTCGGGAGCCTTGCGGCGTTCTTTTTTGTTCAGCATAGCAGTTGAGTTAAGATGATGCAATGCTGGTAGTATTGACGACGTATAAGATAAGATGCCAACTGATGGCGTTTTGGCGGGTTGCTAATAGTTTTATTCTACAGATGGAAAAGCTTCGAGCATATTTTTCAACCAATTGTCAAAGTCAAAGGCTTTATCATCATTTTGTCCCAGGCGCACGATGACCAGCTGCTGCGTCGGAAAGATAAACACCCGCTGATCCTGAAAGCCCTGGCAAGAGTACATGTCGTGCGGAGCGCTGGGTAGTTCACCGGAGGCATTGAGCCAGAAGTGGGCGCCGTAATCGCCCGTAGAGGCAGGAGCGGTGGTTCGGGTGTATTTAACCCAGCCTTTCGGCAAAATGCGTTCGCCATCCCAGGTGCCGTCCTGTAGGTAAAGCTGTCCGAAGCGTGCCCAGTCGCGCGGGGTGGCCCACACGTAGGAAGAGCCTACGTAGGTACCGGTGGCATCGGCTTCAAAGACCGCGCTTCGCATACCAATTTTGTTGAAAAGCGCCTTGCGTGGAAAATCAAGATAAGCCTGGTCGTTACCTATTTGTCGGCGTATCAGACCACTGAGCAGGTTAGTGGTACCGGAGGAGTACTCCCAAAAGTTGCCGGGTTTGTCCTTGAGCGGTTGGTCAATGACAAATTGCGCCATATCGCCGCGAGCATACAGCATTTTGGTGGCACTGGATACCCGCGAATAGATTTCTTCCCAGGCCAGTCCGCTACTCATTTGCAGCAAATTGTTGAGGGTAATATTTTTGCGATCATCGTTTTGCCACTCTGCAAATGGAACAGGAGCTTCCACCTCCAGCTGACCGTCCTTTACCAAAATGCCAACCAGGGCATTGGTAATACTCTTCGTCATCGACCAGCCCAATTGGCGGGTGTCTTTGTCAAATCCCGGCCCATATTGCTCAGCGATCAAGCGACCGCGGTAGGCTACGACTACACCACGGGTGCCACCTCCCGGTACCGGCTCAAAGGCCAGGTCAATCGCTTGTTGCAATACCGCTGCATTGATTTCAGCAGGCAATGTATCCAATATTTTTTCGCCTTGCGGCCAATACAGGCTATCGGCAGTTGGGACGGTCGGCGCAATCTGCGGAAGCGGCTGTTGCCGAATGTCCTTTTCGGAAATATCACTGACCATCGTGCAACCGATTCCTTCCCGGTAGATGGCTCTGCTTTCAGCCATTCCCCAGAAGGAACTCGTCACCGATTTTTCTTCGTGATTGACAATGGTTTTGGCGTAAGGCAATAGCGAAAAATCCAGATCATTCTTCAGGGCTGTATCGGCATCTCTGCCTGCCACAAATACACAGGAGCAGAGGTTTTTGGCAGCATATCCCGTAGCAATGGGTAGCCTTGGTTTGACCACCAAAAAAAATATCGCTACCATCAACAGCACAAAGCCCGAAAATATATACAGCATGATCTTCATTTGAGTCTCTTTTAAAAGAATCAGGTATTAGGTTTTGGGGCTTAGGTTTTACGAGCAGAATTCTAGAATTTGCAGAATGTCTAGGGCCGCATTTCTCTAAACACTACACACTACACACTAAACTCTAAACTAAACTAAACTAACCCGAATGATCAAGGCGAAGCCCCTAAACCGTCTCAACCGCCTCCTCCGTCTACACTGAAAAATAATCCTCGCTCGGGAGATGTTTGCAACATCGACCTTAATCGACGAAGCTCTAGCGTAGTCGACCCTCCTCAACCGCCTCCCCCGTCTCAACCGAAAACTACTCCCCGCTCGGGAGATGTTTGTAACATCGACCTTCTCTAAACACTAAACTCCTACACTCTAAACTAAACCTGCACCTCCAGCATCTCAAATATCTCATCCAGTTCATCATAGGACTTAAATCCCACTTTTTCCTCCTCACCTCCGGTGAAGCTGAGGCCGTAGAGCGGAATCAGATTCATCACCTCAATCAAGCTGTTTACCGGCATGTCGATACTTAGAATGAGTGGAAAGTCCTGTGCAATTGCCTGTAATGAAGCCACCGAAAAGGGGTTGCCATTTCGGAGACTTTCCCAGGTGATGCCGTTCTTGTCAAAATTGAGCAGAAAGGCTTCGACCTGCGGCTGGAAAGCTTCCAGGGTTTCGCGCAATTGATCCGGCGTGCTTTCAGCATCGATGATGATTTCCTTGATCACCGGTACCGGTGATTGTAGCTCCAGCAGGGTTTCCAGTTCGGTCAACGTACCCACCTGTATGCCGTCGAGCTTCAACAGGTCGATTGCTGAGCGCATTTCATCAGCCGATTGCAGCGCAAATTCTCCTACAATTTTGACCCCATCGACCCATTCACTGATGGCCTTCATCATCTCCATTGGGATGTGGTTTTCCGACCCGTGGTCAAAACTAAAACCCAGCCATTCTACTTCCCAGGCGGCAAAATATCGGGCATCGGTGAGGTTGGTAACAGAACTTGCCTTAACTTTGGTCTTAAGCATGAACGATTCGTTGATTCGCCCCAAAAGTACGGTTATTCCACAATTATTATGGCTAAAGAAAGTTATTTCGATCTCGTCTTTGAAGTCACCCGCCACATTCCTCGCGGGCGTGTAAGCACTTATGGTGCCATTGCCGACTACCTGGCCCTCGGTTCGGCACGTATGGTGGGGTGGGCCCTCAACAAGGCTGCCCTGGGCGAAAATGTACCGGCTCACCGCGTGGTCAACCGCAAGGGAGAATTGAGTGGCCGCAATCACTGGTCGCCGCCCTCCCTGATGCAGGAACTCCTGGAGAAAGAAGGCGTAGAAGTGGTCAACGACAAAGTGGTTAACCTGAAAAAGTATCTCTGGATTCCCGCCGACGAAATGGATTATTGACCTATTCTTACTTTGAACAAACGGCCATCTCAGGGCATTACATTGGTATGCAATTAAAACTAATCTACGTTTACGATGCCCTCTGCGGCTGGTGCTATGGCTTTAGCCCGGTCATGCAAAAACTGGCCGAGGAATACGGCGACCGACTGGATATCACAGTCCTCTCAGGAGGTATGATCATTGGTGAGCGCGCCGGTCCCATCGGGGAAGTGGCGGGATACATCAAGGAAGCCTACAAGACCGTAGAAGAGCGCACCGGCGTGAAATTTGGTCAGGCTTTTCTGGAAGGCACCCTGGCGGAAGGCACGACCGTCATTCATTCGCTACAGCCAGCTATTGCCCTCTGTGCGGTAAAGGAATTGGCCCGCGATCGTTCACTCGAATTTGCCGGCCTGCTGCACAAAGCTATCTACCGCGATGGTATTGCCCCAACTGTAGTGGAGAATTATGTGCCCTACGCCGAACAAATCGGGCTCGACAAGAAGACTTTCCTGGATGCCATGCTTAGTAAGCGATACCTGGAACAGGCCGAGCGGGAGTTTGATGTCGTGACCAAATTGGGTATTCGTGGTTTTCCAACCTTACTTTTGGAAACAGAGGAACGGCTGTACCGGTTACTCTCAGGCTATGTGCCTTACGAGGAATTGAAAAAGGTAATCGAAGCGGTCTGGGCACAAACCGTGGCGTCAAACTAGACGTTTACCTGTGTCTATGTTAAGGAATATAGCGCACCATCCGGCGCGCCAATTCACAATGATGACCGGTTTTACAAAGATGGCGTGCTTCCAGCACGCGATGGTTCATTGTTCCTAGCTTTCATCAAAAGATCGGAAATTAGGCCGTTCTTTTTATTATTTGCGATGTCTAAAGCGGTCTGTCCATCCTTGTTTCGAAGCTCTAAATCTGGGTTAAACCACAACAGGTAAATCACAATGTCCACAAATTCATAATAAACAGCCAGCATCAGCATGGTCCTGCCAAGATTATCCTGGAAATCAATATTGATTTGATCGGTCCAGTACCGTTGAACCGTGTCGAAATCACCAAATTCAATCGCGTCAAAAATGTCGGGATCAAATTCCATTTCATTCGCAGTTTATAAAAAGAGGATAGCAACCTCCGTCTGAACACGGAGTTCTATATGCTTCTTTTTTCATTTGCAAAGCTTCAATGCCATTTCGACCCGGTCCCGGAGGGACCAAATCTTTGTAGAAACAGCCGATATCAACCGGAATGCGCGCCGGATGGTGCGCCATCTAAAAATCAACACCCAACGACAAATGCAATCTCGGGTCCAGCACCGTTCTGGTCTCCACACCCCAGGCATAATCCAGGCGGATGAAATAGCCAAACAGCATCGAACGAACCCCAACCCCATAACCGGCGACGATCGGATCACGGAAATATTTCACCCGAACAGATACCGGTGGATTTAGTGGTCCCGTTTCAGGGAAATTGCTGATGTTCAACGGATTTTCATCGCTCAATGGATTCAGGCCCGACCAGGCTGTTCCGACATCAAAGAAGCCGACAATCTGGAAGTTGCGGAAAAATCCGGAGCGGATATTGCGGGAGAAGTATTTAAAGATCGGCACCCGCAATTCCGTATTGATCAAGGCAAAAGAGTTGCCGTTGCGAATGTTGCCCTGGAAGCCCCGCAAGTTGGTAGCGGGCACCTGATAAGCAAAAGCGATATCGCTCGGCACGGGAATCTCGCGGCTGAAGCTGTTGAACAGGCCATTGTCTACCCCACCGAGGTAAAACAAAATGCGTTCTGATCCAAACGAAGTGGCTGCAGCCAATCGCACCGCCAGAATTGAATTGCGGTCCAACCGCTGATAGTGCCGCGCATCGATACCAATCACGTTCATGATACCGTCGCCAAAGCTCAGCTTCACGCCATCCTCTGCACTTACATTAAAGCGCTTCGCCACCTCTGCATATATCTTGTAGCGGGTCCCATTCTTGATATTCAGCGCCACGTCGAGTGTATTGTCAAATACGTATTCGAGGCGCAAAATACCTCTTGGCTCCCGACGAACGGATTCGTTGAAAACGGCTCCTTCGGTACCCAACAGCAGGTAGCGGTCCCGGCGAATGGTAGCCGTTGCCCGAATACTGCGGAAAATATCCAATGGGTAGCTTACGCGAAACTGACCAAGTGCAATGTTGTATTCTTCACGAGCCTGTACAAAGCTTCCGGCATCGTCGTTGGGTTCGCGTACATTCTTGCGGTAGAAGGCAAACTGCTTATCGAGCCGCTTCTTTTTATCTTTAAAAATCAGGAAGTATTCGGTACCGTTAAAATTGGTGGGCACACGTACACCGCCTTCAAATTCGTAGTCTTCAAAAAGGTCCTTGAAGTTCGTTTTCAGCAAGATACCCAATGGCGGATAGTTGAAGCCGTTTGGATTAGCGGAAAAGCTTTCCAGGCCTTCAAAGAGCAGGCTGTTGTCGAGCTGGGTGGTGACGTAGTCGGTGCGGAACTTCAGCCGGTAAGGCGTCACCAGTCCCGGACGGTAGCGATACACACCATCCACGGTGTAACCCGGAGGTGGCAGTGTGCCGGCAGTGTTGTTTTCCACCGGGCCATCGCTTACTATTTGGTAATCTTCATCTCCTTCTCCATCTGGTTCAACCGTTTCTGCTTTGGGCTTTTCCTCCTTCACGGCCATTACCGGTTCCTCATCGTCATCAAACTCACTTTGAAACAGGTAATTGTCAATGTCAATATCTTCGTCCTCATCGGGATCTTCAGCTTTTGGCGTTTCCGGAGCCGGAGCCGGTTCCGGATTCAGGGTAATCTTCGTCACATCATCCAGTACCGTGACCTGTGGGATCACCGTTTCGGCATTGGTGATCGTTACCTTTTTTGATTTGCTGCGGTACTGATGGAAGGCCGTTGGTATGGCTGCAATCGTGGTATCCACCACCATATCACTGCGGTAGATGGAATATTCTCCTTTGCGCAAAAGCAATTCCACCTGTTTACCCGACCTTGGTGATGTTTGCTGACTCAAAATACCCCGGTCGTAATTGGACACCGGATGATTCACTGCACGCTGCTTAACAATCGGCACAATGATGATAGTGTCAACCGGCAGACTATCAATATTGGCGAGGGTAGAATCGGCGTTTAGCACAATTTCTGAGCCGTCTTCCAGGGTGATAAACTGATCGTAGTGGTGAATGTATTCTTCCAGGTAACCGACCTTACGATTATAGATGCCACTCTGATCCGTCAGGAAGGAGAAATGAGCCGTATCCACCTGCATCGGGTAGCGCTCGTCGGCCTGCGGCGTATGGGTTACGCGCACCAATTCCTGTGATTTGGTATCCATATCGTAAAAGAACAGATCAAAGGAATTGATGGGTAAAATCGTATCCAGCCGCATCTGACTCATGACAGAGTCGGGCCGATTAGAACTAAACATGATGCCTTGCTGACGGCCAAATTTGACGTAAGTCGCATCCAGATCATCGTAAAAGTCGTTGGTAATTCTTTCCGTCTGGCGGGTTTTGGTGAAATAGATGTATATGTCTGAATAACCATTGATCGTTGCCGAAAAGGTCAACGCAAAGGGATTGACAAAGTCTAAACTATTGATGCGCTGATACTGGTTGGCAATGGTCTCCGTTTCCATCTTACCCGACTTCAGGTTGTAAGTATGCAGGCGAATGATGTCCCGCTTCTCGGAGATGATGGCCAGGTCCTGTGCATTGGGATTCCAGGCAACGAGCGGATAGTTGTAATCAGTAGCCTGAAAAGCATTGCGGAAGCCTCCTTTAAAAACCACCTTGCGATTGCCCTTGCGCACATCCTGTATGTATACTTTGTATTTGCCAATTTCATTGGTGACGTACGCTACCTTTTGACCATCCGGGCTGAGTTTTACCTGGGTGATGGGCAGGTTGCGGCGATTTTTGAATTCCAGCTTGCGGCCATCGGGCTTATCACGCAATTCGGCCTCAGCCTTGTAGCGGGTCATGAAAAACTTGGCCCAGCTGTTGGTCACTACCTCATACGGACTACCCAGCACGTACAAAAAACCGCTCTCGACGCTGCGGTTGATGCGCGTCAGGTAAAGCAGGTTGGAAACGGTGGAAGTGCCAAAGCTTTCGCTAATGTAATACCACAACGAATGACCGGCCAGCTTGGGGTGCTCTTCGGCAAAACGTTCAAAACCTTTAAAATCTTCGTGCAGTAAAATATCGCGCAGGCGGTTATCCAGCTCGGTATTCCACTCTTCACCTACGTAGGCCACCAGCCCTTGCTTGAACCATTCCGGCAGATTCATCATCACAGCATTCTGCACAATTTCCTGTAGGTTGGTCCCAAACAGCATGGCGTCAAGATATACCGATGCAATGCCCTCGCGGATGTCGCGGCGCAGGTGGTTGTGATTGCCATCAAAATAGACAAAAATCTTGTTGCCTACGATCTTGGTTAATCCTCCCGTATTGGTAAAGGCCTCCTCACTACCGATGTTACTTTGCTTGAGGTCGGTAATATCAGTGTAGACGATCAGCTGCAATTTATCGTTGATGCGGTGTTCGAGAATATTCTGGATGTGTTGGAAGTCGTATTCGGCCAACTGGACGACCGACTGCCCCACGTTGCGGGCCTCGCCGTACCAGTAGGTGATAAAATTATCGCTTTCGTACTGTAGCCATTGCTCAAAATCCGTATGGTACTGCACGCGGTTTTTTCCAAAGGTCGTTTGTGTGCTTTGCGCAGAGAGGAGGCTTCCCAGGGCCATAAACAGTACTAGCGCGTAGATATGTTGCTTCATAATTGGTTGTTTGTCTGGTGACTGCAAATCCGGTGTTACCCAATGTCAAGATGCATTAAAATGTACGATTACATATATTAAGACGGATTTTGCACCGATAAGGTTTTGACAAAATAAAATTTTTCGACATAACCCTATCAAGATAGATTTTTTCCACTATAATTGCTACTATCAAAACGGAAAAATATGTCAGATGTTGTCGGACTTACATTCAATGCGTTTCAGGAAAACACTTATCTGGTATACGATGAGACGGGAGAATGTGTGATTTTTGACCCGGGTTGCAATAGTCAGGCCGAAGAACGGGCACTGGTAGCCAAAATTGATGAGTTAAAACTCAAACCGGTTCGGCTGATCAATACGCACTGCCATATCGACCATGTATTGGGCAATGCCTTTGTGGCCAATACTTACAACCTGCCGCTGGAAATTCACGAAGGAGAATTGCCCGTTTTAAAAACCGTTCCGCAAGTGGCCAATATGTATGGCGTGCCCTTGCGCGACATCAGCCCCGATCCCGAGCGATACATTGAAGAGGGCGAGGTGATCAGCTTTGGCAATACTACATTGGAAGCCATCTTCACCCCCGGCCATTCGCCGGCCAGCCTTTCGTTTTACTGCAAGGAAAGTAAATTTTTGATTGCCGGAGATGTGCTTTTTCAGGGTAGTATCGGTCGGACAGACCTTCCGGGGGGCAATTACGACGCCCTCATCAGCAGCATTGTGTACAAGTTGCTTCCGCTTGGTGATGACATTCGCGTTTACCCTGGTCATGGACCCGCAACAATGATGGGATACGAACGCAAGACAAATCCTTTTTTGCAGGGAGGGCGTGTTTAAATCTTACTCTAATCCTTTACAATACCACCAAAAGATCGTATATTGTCGGTCTACGGATTGAACCTTTCCCAGGTCGACCTGAATTTCTAATTTTTTCCCTTCCCACATTTTTGTTAGTAGTTGTATTCGTTGATTCGGATACCAGCTAATCATTTGTTTAAATCAATCTAAGTCTATGAAATTCAACAAGCTATGCAGCCTGCTGAACCTGGCATTGCTATGCCTGTCGGTGCCGCTTTGGGGCCAGAGTTTGAGCCAAACGGTCATCGGTAATTCGGGCGCTTACAGCCAAAATAACGATGTAGGTAACCTGCACTGGACCGTTGGTGAAGTGTCGGTCGAACAGTATGCCAGCGGGCTGATTCTTTCGCAGGGTTTTCACCAACTCTACAACGATTTACTCATCACCGCCACCTGGGATAACGCCGATCAGGAATTCACGGTAAGGTTGTACCCCAACCCGGCATCCGACTGGCTACAAATCGAATGTGATGCACCGGGAGAGAAGCAGGTGATGCTTTATAATCTGTTGGGCCAGCAAATGCAGAAAACTTCCTTTGCCGGAGAGCGGGAACGCCTTGATGTGGCCGGATTACCTTCCGGCATTTATCTGCTTGCCCTGCAACACCGTGGAAAAACGGTACGCACTTTCAAAATTCAAAAAACCTAAGATCATGAAAAAAATCATCATAATCCTTTTGGCCATTTTTGCCTGTTCAGGAATGGCTTTCGCCCAATCACCGTTAAGTTTTAAATACCAGGCCGTGGCTCGCGATGTGGCCAATCAACCCTACCAGAATGTCAATCTGGGCATTCGCATCAGCCTGATCCGCAATGGCGTTTCGGGCGTCATCGACTATTCCGAAAGGCATGTGGTTACCACCACCGACCTTGGAGTCTTTGATTTGCAAATTGGTAACGGGGAGCCTTTAAATGGCAATTTTGCCAACCTCGACTGGGGCAGCCACGCCTACTACCTCAAGGTGGATATGGACCCCACAGGCGGCACCAGCTACATCAATATGGGCACCAATCAGCTGCTATCAGTACCCTATGCGCTTTACGCAAAACAATCGGGCAGTGGGGGCAGTGACGCCGATGCCGACCCCGAAAATGAGTTGCAAAACCTGATTTACGATCCCGAAACCCAACAGATATCGATTTCCAATGGCAACACCATCAATTTGAGCTTGCCAAACGGCGGTACCGATGACCAGACACTCACCCTTACCGGAACAATGCTCACCATCGAAGGCGGCAATTCGATTGATCTGTCCCTTTTGCAGGATGGAGTTATAGACGATGATGCTGATCCACACAATGAAATACAGTCATTGTCCTTTAATCCGGCTACCAATGAACTGACCATTTCGGAAAGCAATTCGGTCACGATCCCCTCTGGCGGCACCGATGCCGATGCCGACCCAACCAATGAAATTCAGACCATCAACAAAGTGGGTAATACCGTGACCTTATCGGATGGCGGTGGCTCCTTTACCGATGAAACGCAAGACGATGATGCCGATCCCGGCAACGAGATCCAATCGCTGAGTTTTAATCCGTTGACCAATGAACTGTCCATTTCAGGCAGCAACGCGGTCACCATTCCCTCCGGCGGCACCGATGCCGATGCGGACCCGACCAACGAGTTACAGGACATTAGCCTGAATGGGACCAATATCAGTATTACCGAAGGAAGTACGCTTGATCTATCCGTCATCCAGGATGGCGTGATTGACGATGATGCTGATCCCGGCAACGAGATCCAGTCGCTGAGTTTTAATCCGTTGACCAATGAACTGTCCATTTCAGGAAGCAACGCCGTCACCATTCCATCCGGCGGCACCGACGCGGACGCCGATCCCACCAATGAGATTCAAACCATCAGCAAAACGGGTAATACTGTCACACTTTCTGATGGCGGCGGTTCTTTTACCGATGCGACTGAAGATGCGGATGCTGATCCTGGCAATGAATTGCAAGACATTAGCTTTAATCCGACTACCAATGAGCTGAGTATTTCCAATGGTAGTACCGTTACCCTGCCCTCCGGCGGTACGGATGCGGACGCTGATCCGACCAATGAGCTGCAAGATATCAGTCTGACCGGAACGAATTTGAGCATTACCGACGGTAGTACATTGGACCTTTCCGTGATTCAGGACGGTGTGGAAGATGCGGACGCCGACCCAGGCAACGAACTGCAATCCCTCACCTTTAATCCAACGACCAACGAACTGAGTATTTCCGGCACAAACAGTGTGACCATTCCCACCGGGGGTACAGACGCTGATGCTGACCCCACCAATGAGCTACAGGATATCAGCCTGACCGGAACGAATTTGAGCATTACCGAGGGTAGTACGCTCGACCTTTCGGTGGTTCAGGACGGTGTGGAAGATGCCGATGCCGATCCGACCAATGAGATTCAAACGATCACCAAAACCGGGAATACCGTTACCCTTTCCAACGGCGGCGGTTCTTTTACGGATGCCACGGAGGATGCGGATTCTGACCCCAACAACGAAATTGAAACCTGGTCGACCCTGGCAGGCATTCCGGCAGATATCGCCGATGGCGACGATGTAGATGATGCCGATGCCGATCCCAATAATGAAATACAATCCCTTTCCTTTAATGCCACAACCAATGAGCTCAGCCTTTCCAACAGTAATACCGTGACCATCCCCACCGGCGGGGCTGATGCCGATGCAGATCCGACCAATGAAATACAAAGCCTGTCTTTGCAGGACAACACACTGACACTTTCCAACGGTGGTGGGCAGGTTACTTTCCCTACCTTTGGCATGGACCTACCCTATGTTGATCTGATCAATATTCCTTCTATCAATACATTCGATATTTCCAATGCAGCAAATACTGGCCGAACGATTGTTGCCCGACAAGGTACCGGGTCTGATCTTTTTCTGCCCGATGATGCGGCTATTGTTGGTACCGGCAGTGATGGACATGGAGTAGTAGGACTAACCAGTGGTGGTGCCGTTAGCGCCGGTGTGTATGGTCAGGCGGACAGTCCCGTCGGTATTGGCGTGTATGGTCGAGCATTTGGTAACAATGGGTTTGGCGGTTACTTTGAGTCGCAAAATGGTTCTGCACTGGTGACCGGTAGTGGAAATGTGGGGATTGGTACCGGTTTCCCGGAACATTTGCTGGATGTCGATGGTACATTGCATGTCAATGGATCACAAGGCGTACTGGCTATTGGATATCCGAGTAACGGTCCCCGCTGGTCATTCAGCAATATTCTGGATGGAGACGGACTAATGTTGCGCTACAAACCCGGAGGTAGTAACAACCAAATTGTACGTATGACCGTCAAGGATAACGGATACTTTGGTGTGGGTCAGGTAGACCCTCAGGCGCCATTCCATGTCAATGGCAATAATGAAACGGTTCGCATTGGTGGTTTCAGTCCATTTCTGGCGCTTCATCACGAAGGCACCTATAAAGGCTACCTTTGGGCCAACGCGAATCCCGCTACCGACCTGGAGATTGGCACCGCACCGGGTACCTCCAATGATTTGGTATTTTCTACCCAGGCTATTGGTCGGATGCGCCTGTTGGGCAATGGAGACTTTGTGGTCAATGGCACTACTTCCGGAGCCCAGATGACTGTTCATCACAATTCGACCCACGGCAAGCCACATCTTTTATTGCGTGAAGCAAACGACGGCGATTACGCCCGGATGTCTTTTCAAACCGGACCCGTAGCCAATAAATCCTGGATGCTGGAGGGTTTTTTACAGCCATCCAATAACAACTCTCGCTTCAACCTGCTCTATCTGGATGGAGCCAATGCCACGCAAATGCTATCCGTCACCGGAGCAGGTAATGTAGGGGTCGGCAATTTGAATCCGGACGAAGACCTGGTCGTGGGCAGCAACCTCAACACCGGATGGGCGATTCCTGCCATTACGGTTGGTGGTGCTACCGGCGGTGGTATCCAGGCAGGCAGCACTGGCGGTTACCAGATAAGTATGGAATCGACCAATATCTTCAACCGCGCCAGGATCACCTCGGATGCTCCGGGCGGACAAGGCGAGGGCGAAATCGAATTTAGGACCAACGGCATCAGCGTGGGCGATAGCGACCCCGGCAGTCCCGGTGGGTACATGATGAAAATCATACACAACGGTTTTGGAATGAATCTGGAGCGAGCAGGGACCGGTAATCACTGGGAGCTATATACCAGCAGTGTACAGGGCGCTCTGGAGCTTTATTTTAATGAATCTTTCCGAGGCTCTTTCTCTCATCTTGACGGACTGTATGTGGCATCGGACCGGCAGTTTAAAGCTGACATTCGTGGATTGGAAGGTGTGATGGACCGGTTGATGCTGCTGGAGCCTTCACGGTATCAATACATCGACAATAATCCGACGCAAAAGGAATCCATAGGTTTCGTTGCGCAGGATGTTAAAAAACTATTTCCCGAACTGGTGGAGGTGAGCCAGGACCCACGCTCTAAAGGCATGCATTCACTCAATTATGCCAGCTTTAGCGTGGTGGCCATCAAAGCCATCCAGGAACAACAACAGCAACTGACCGTTCAACAAGAAACCATTGACCGTCAACAGAGTGAAATTGACCATTTAAAAGCGCGGTTGGCGAGATTGGAAGCCTTATTAGACAAGTAGAGGTTTCAGGACACAGAGGCACTGAGAAGTTATTCTCGACTGCCTTTGTGTCCTTTCTATTCTTCGCTGAGCCCTAAAGGGTGGTCAATTACACCCACAGCCTCCACTGGCCTTGCCGCTGGCGGGAGGCGTGGCTCCTTCGCGAATACTTTGCACGTAATTTTCGAAGTGCTTAGGTGAGGAGGCCCCCATTTGCATCTCACTATCGTTGAGGTAAATGCGTTGGTAGGGTTTTACCGTTTGGCAAGAGGAGAGCAGGAAAGTGCCGAGCAATAAAAAGAATCCAATCTTCAGGTATCGTTTAATTCCCATATTCCAGGTTAATGTCATTTGAAAAGAAAACCTCATTTTCTTCGTCTATGATCAGGCAGTGGGTTTGTGGCAATTGATTGATAAAATGTAATCCCACGGCCACTCCCATCACGTAGACCGCCGTTGCCAAAGCATCACATAACTCTGCGCTGGAGCTGAAAACCGTCACGCTTTTAATACCCGTAAGTGGCAAGCCCGTCAGGGGATTGATATTGTGTGAGTAGCGGATACCATTTTTGATAAAATACTGCTCATAATCGCCGGATGTCGCTACTGATCCAGCTGTAAGTGGCAGAGAAAACAGCATTTTCTCCGTTTGATCCGGATTAGCGATGCCCACTTTCCAGGGCGTGCCATCCGGTCGACAACCAATGACGGATAGATCACCACTTGCGTTGATCACCGCATTTTCAACACCCGAATCCAGCCAAAATTTACGCACCTGATCGGCGGCATATCCCTTACCAATGGCCGCAAAGCTGAGGCGCATGGCAGGTTGATTTAGTTTGACGCAATGGTTTTCCTGAAGTTGAATGTGCTGAAAGCCCACCTGGTTAAGTGCATCTCTGATGGTGGTTTTATCTGGAATGGCGGGTAACTTTTGCTTAAAATCGTACAGCTTTTTTAGCGGGCCAACGGTAATGTCAAAAGCGCCCTGAGTGAGTTTGGAGATTTGCAAACAACGTTCCAAAAGGGCATACACTTCTGGCTCTACCTGTACGGCTTCTTTCCCGGCGGACTGGTTGATTTTTGCAGTGGTGGAGCTGTCGCTAAATTCCGTCAGCAACTTTTCGATGCGTTCAATCTCTTCCACGCCTTGTTGCAGTAACTTTTTTGCACGAGCGTCATCCTCATCGACAATGATCAATTCAAAGGCGGAACCCATCAGTCTTTTGGTCAGTCGGTGCAGCATGGACTAAAAGTAGTGATTCACAAACCTTCGGTAAAGGTCTTCAATCATTTCTTCGATCATATCGTCCTCGTCTTCAAAGCTCGGTGTCATGCCTCCTTTGTATTCCGATGGAATGGCATCGGTATTGCCTTGCAACTCGTATTCGGTGATTTCGGACTCCGTTTCCGCCCATAAAGTGGTGCCGGACAAGGTACAATTGGGCGTGCCGGAAAACACGCTAATCTCCGCTTTCCAGCTACCGGTTTTTGTCCTTATTTTCTTTACCACCGTTCCTTCAATATCGCGGTAAATAGGCTCCTGATGCGTTTGCCCCGAGGTGTCGGTCACGGTATTGTAACCATCAATAACTTGTTTTTGGAAACTTTGGCTGGATGATGCTTCATCAATGTCAAAATCTATGGAGCCAAAGGTTACTTCGAGTATACAATCCGCCTGATCGCGGTTGGTTTCGTAATAAATTTGTTGAAAGCCGCCGCTCAGCCATTCCACATCATCAAACTGGCGATCAATTTCCCATTCTTCCATCAATTCAAAGGGCGCATCGGTTTCTACATAATAGTACATTTTGCCCTCCTCCAGGGCAATGTCCATTAAGGAATCTGCCTCGAAATTGTCGAAAGTATAGCTTTTAGCGGCTTCAAACTCTCGGTAGGCATCCTGTGCAAGTTGCTTCTGTTCGGTTTGGACAGCTTCATCCAGTTTATCCAGCCCTTGCTGTAGATAGTTTTGGTACAATTCTTCCTGAACTTCCAGCGCGTAGTCCTGCAACTGCTCCAATTGTGAGGTAAACTCATTTCCAAGATAGGGCTCTGCATCCGAGATTTTATCCTGCAATTTTTCGTAGGTGACCAGCGCTCGGTCATTATCCTTCAGGCTATCATTTCTTTTCAACTGCCCGGCTTCGGTCAGCCCCTCCTTGATCAGTTCATTGAGGGACTTTCTGAGAATAGCCGTATTTTCCTTGACTGATTTACTGCGATTCAGCTGAGCCAACGCAAGATCGAAAGCACGGTCGTAATTGCGTTTTTCGAAGCTTTTTTGAGGGGTGGAACAAGCACTAAGAACAAGCAATGCCAGGAGCAGCGTTTTAAATTGCATTTGGTGTTGTGGTTTATTGCGAAAATAGCCTAGATTTTGCACAAAATCAAAAGCCCGATTGAAAAAGAAGATTGTAACTTTGTAGGAAGCAACATAGCAAACGTTGCCTTTCTGCCCACTAAAATCCAGCTATATGCCTTTCGACCAACTCAACCAACCCTATCCGCTCACACAGGACCAAATTGATTTTTACCAAAAAAACAGGTTCATCAAGCTAAAGCAGGTTTTAAGCCCGGAAGTCGTGGCACATTTCAACGAGGTCATCACCAATCGGGTGAATGAACTGAATACCGTCACCGTTCCAATCGAAGAGCGCGATACCTACGGCAAGGCTTTCCTGCAACTGATGAATCTATGGCGCGATGATGAAGCCATCCAGCCACTGATATTCAGCAAACGAATTGCCAAAATCGCTACGGATTTGATGCAGGTCAATGGCGTACGCCTTTACCACGATCAGGCACTGTACAAAGAAGCCGGAGGCGGCTTCACACCCTGGCACGCCGATCAGTACTACTGGCCATTGTCAAATGACAATACGGTAACCGCCTGGATTCCGCTGCAAGCCACTCCACTGGAAATGGGGCCACTGGAATTTAGCGCCGGTAGCCACCAGATTCAGGAAGGCCGCGATATGAGGATTGGTGACGAAAGTGAGGCTTTTCTGAATAAAAAACTGCGTGTTAATGACTTTCCCCACATCATCGAGCCCTTTGACCTGGGCGAGATCAGCTTTCATTCTGGCTGGATTTTCCACCGGGCTGGCGCCAATACCACCGACCAGATACGTAAGGTGATGACCATCATTTACATGGACAAAGACATGCGCCTCAAGCAGCCGGAAAATGAAAATCAGATCAACGACTGGCACACCTGGTGCCCGGGCGCTGAGGTTGGAGCGGTCATTGATACGCCCATCAATCCCGTTTTATGGGGATAATTATTTTATAATCGGGTGTTTTTATTGTGACGCCTTATTGGTGAAAAAAATACGCCGTGCAATACTCCCCACGATTAAAAAACTAAATAATATCTCCAGCGCAACGGCGGTTGGATAATGCTGCAACCAGGGCAAAGCCATGACTTTATTCCCGGCATTCACCAGGTTGTACAAGCCCAGAAAACAACTGACCCATACGATCAGCAGCATCAATCCATTGATGGCTTTTGAATTGAGGTAATCCGCAGGGATCAACTGGCGATCGTTGACCGCGATCAACAAGAATATAGCCACAATGGGGAGGAGAATGCCATTAATGGCTTGCGCCAAAATGATGGCGGGAATAGGTTTGATTTCTAATAATCCAAAGAACACGCCAATGCCAAGTACGGTGAGCCATACAGCGCGAAAATTGCGGGATTTTGGCGACCATTTGGTTTCACTATTTCCAAATAAACTACTTCCGGTCACCGCCGCTGCCAATGGAGCCGTGATGGACGAACTCATACCTGCCGCAAACAGACCAAAACCAAAAAATGCCGCCGCCCAGGGGCCCAGGTTAGCCGACATGGTTTGGGCCAGCGTAGAAAAGCTGAATGTTCCCTTCACTTGGGTTCCCACAATGAGAATGGCCACCGAGATCAACCCGCCGATCAAAATCGCGGAGATGAGACCGATACGCATTTCGCGGAGGTCCTGTTCCTTGCTAAGACCGGAAGCCAGAAAGAGATTATAGGGTACGATAGTGGTCCCGATCAGGCCGATCGCCAGCAGTCCGGCATCGGTAGAAGTATTGATTTCCGGCGTACCCACTCCGGCCCGAAATGCAACAATAATAAAAGCAATACCCATCAAGGCGACGATCAACCCCAGTAAATTGGCGATGATGCGGAAGTTGCCAATCCAAAGCAAGGCGGCGCAGATCAACCCGATGCCTGCTACGAGAACCGGGCGTTGCCAGGTGGTAAATAGCTCCAGGCCTGCAATGGCCCCCAGAATATTTCCGGCCTGGTAAGCAGCACAACCAAACGCCACGGCGAGAAAGAGTAATATTTTGAGTCGGTAGCTACGTGTGCCCTGATATTTGAGTGCAATGATCTCGCCCAGATTCTTTCCCGAAGCGATGGTGAGACGGGCGGCCGCTTCCTGTAGCACAATGGTGGCAAGGATGGAAAAGATGAGTGCTCCGAGCAACTGCAACCCTAAAGCTGAACCTGCCTTGGCCGCTGTGGTCACCGTTCCCGGCCCGATAAATGCCGCCGAAATGATGGACCAGAATAAGACACTTAGCAATCCTCGCCGAAAAGAAATAACTTTGGGCATGGCCTTTTGATCGGAAATTACAAAAATCAATGACAAGTTTCAGGTTGTACGTAGCACAAGGAGGGGGTAATTTTGTGATATCAAAAAAATATGGTTCTTTGACAAATTTCGTGATTCGGAGTCAATCAAAAATCTAAACCAAAGCTTCTAAAGGCGCTTTTGATTTAAATTTTAGGTTGACCACAGCTTGTCCCGATTTTACATCGGGGAAATTTATCAAAGAAGGAGAAATGTTTTAATAATGAATGCAATAAGCAAGCTCAACACCACTAATTTACCCGACGAAGAGACCATGTGGCAATCCTTTATGGAAAGGGATAGCCAGATGGAAGGCATCTTTTTTGTAGCCGTCAAAACCACGGGCATTTTCTGCCGCCCTACCTGCCCGGCCCGAAAGCCCAAGCGGGAAAATATCGAATTTTTGCCTACCCAAAAAGAAGCTCTATTGCGTGGCTTTCGCCCTTGCAAACGTTGCCACCCGATGGAGCCACCGGCCGCTATGCCTGCCTACATCAAGGAGCTACTACGCGAACTCAATGCCGCCAACGATACTAAAATCACCGATGCCGACCTGCGTGCTCGCGATCTGGATCCCAACCGGGTACGGCGGTGGTTTAAGAAACACTACGGTTTGACTTTCCAGGCGTACCAACGCAGCCTGCGCATTAGCAACGCCTTTGGTGCCATCCGACACGGGGAGAAAGTCATCGATGCAGCTTACGAAAGCGGTTACGACAGCCTCAGCGGTTTTACCGACTGGTTTAAACAGACTACCGGATTTGCGCCAAGCCAGAGCAAGTCGCGGACCATCATCAATATAACACGTATTCTCACCCCACTAGGACCGATGCTGGCAGGAGCCACCGACCAAGGCGTTTGCCTGCTGGATTTCACGGATCGGCGTATGTTGGAAACCCTGCTCAAGCGCCTCAATCGTCGCCTGAAGGCCTCCTTTATTCCGGGTGAAAACCCGCATTTTGCTCAGCTGGAAGAGCAGCTCTCTGCCTATTTTGAAGGAGAATTACGCGAATTTGACGTACCGCTCATCTACGCCGGTAGTGAATTTCAAACCCAGGTTTGGGATTTGCTACGCACCATTCCCTATGGCCAAACCCGGTCCTACCAAAAGCAGGCTGAGCTGATCGGAAATCCAAAAGCTGTGCGTGCCGTAGCCCGCGCCAATGGTGACAATTGCCTGTCGATACTGGTGCCCTGCCACCGTGTGATCGGCAAAGATGGACAACTGACCGGCTACGGCGGCGGGCTGTGGCGGAAGCAATACCTGCTGGACCTGGAAAGTGGCGCAGAATCAGCGCAATAAATCAATCGCCTTTTCCAGTGCTTTATCCTGTCCAGTGAGCACATCGACTCGCTGGTTTTGGACCACAATATCGGGCGGTAATCCAATGCCTTCATAGCTGGTGCCATCTGCCGCCCGCCAGTCGCCGATACTCATACTGTAGCCCCAGCCGTTGGGCATTTCCCGGAGTACAAGATTGGAAAAAGCACCGGCAGTGGTATCGCCTACCGAGGTGACCTGTGGTAAAGTGCGCATGGCCAGGGCAAAGGTCTCCCTGGCACTGATGGTCAATCGGTTGGTGAGCAGCACGACAGGTTTGGTAAATTGGAACCTTCCCCGTGGATGGATATACCATTCCTCCGGATCGGTAAAATCATCGGGGCCGGGACCGTTTTTGATGGAGGTGGTCATGTACAGGCGTTCTATCTCAGTAAAGTGAGAAGCAACCGTCTTCCCGGCAATGTCTTCTCCACCGTCGCCGCCCCGGATATCGATTACCAGCCCTTGGGCGTCTTTGAAGAAGTCGAGTACCGGTTCAATTTCACGATCAAAAACCCGTTCGCCATCCGCGAAGTTGTAAAAGTGCAGATAGCCGATGTCCTCCTCCAGCCAGTCGTACAGAATGGCAAAATCCGTTTCTTGTGGATTGGACAAATAGTTTGCTTTAAGCAAATCCAGATCAAAATCCTGGATGGTATCGATCCGCCCGATCGGACCACCTTTGTACATGGGCAGGTCGGTGCCTACGGGCAAAAGGAAGACGTGGCCATCGTCCAGGACTTTTAGCATATCGACGATAATCTCGTAAAGCTCCTCATCGGTGGTCTCGGCATTGACCTGGGGTCGGTATTGATCATAGGCAGCATCCCAGTCGACATCACGCACTTTAAAAAGGCCGTATAGCTGGTCAAATTCAGACCACAGGGCTTCAAAGTTGTCTTCGGGGTTGTTGCTGTATTCCAGTCCGAAAATGATTTTTTCACAGCTCATCAGGCTGAAGGTTAGAAAGCAAACGATCATTATATTTTTCATCAGAAATGGTGATTTTATTTAAAGAAATAAGTGACTTCCAGGCCGTGTTCAAACATGCGCAACGGCCGTGGATCGGGGTAGCTGGTCCAGGTGGTGAAGTAACGGGCGCCCAGTAATTTTCCATCCTTGAAATGCCAGGTATAACCGGCGTGTAACCTTGGATTGAACAGCTTATTGAGGCTAACCACTGCAGTACCGGTACGCAGATAGCCACGGTAATAATTGGTTAGATCCGGCAGGGAAGGGTCAAATGCATAGTTGGGTCGTAGCACGGCTGAAAGTACCGGTAGACTGATGCCTGCCTCCAGATTACCATCCAGTACAGGATAGGAATACTGATATTCTGGCGCAATGTCCACTTGAGAATACTGCCAGGTGTCGATGGCCATACCGGTGTAGATGTGCCGCGCATTGAGGGAAACACCCAAATGGTGTCCGCCTCCCATTTGCCATAAGGCTCTGACCTTAAGATCACCGGCCGCCATCGACAGAAATGGGTACGCTTCAACTTCATATGTATTTATATCCCCGTAAATATCTGGCGTTTCTTCAATGATGCCGGTTCGGTGCCCTAGCTGTTTTGGCCGGTTGGTGCCGATTTTTAGCGTAAGCGCAATTTCAAAAAGAAAGTGGCCCTGCCGACGGTAAATGCCTCCCACATTGAGCACATCAGAACGGTAGAGTAATGGGGAGGTGTGTTCGTCGTAGACGTTGCCTTCGGTCCATCCGGCGCGGATTCCCCAATGGGACCCGGGGGAGTGTTCATTATCCTGAGCAGTCAATAGCTGAACGGATAAAAGGAAAATGAATAGCGTGATTGATTTCATAAATAAAGCTTTGTGGTTTTACCACATAAATGCACTTCTTGCATCGGTACCCCTAATTAAAGTCAGGTTTTAGCGTCCTGATTTGTCAGAATTGGAGGAATGCGAACTTTTTTGGTAGGCACTGGGCGTTTGGCCGGTCATTTTTTTGAAGGTCGTGTAAAAGGCTGATTTTGATTTAAATCCGGCTTCCATGCCAATGGCGAGCAGGCTATATTGTGCAAATTCCGGGTCTCGGAGCATTTGCCTGACGGCGGCTACACGATGGGTATTGATGTAGGTGGCGAAGTTGTCGCCGGTAGCAGAATTGATGATCTGCGATAGATATCCCGGGCTGATGCCCAATTCTTCGGCCACACTGTCCCGGCTCAGGTCCGGATTGCGGTGGATGTGTTGGTTCTGGATGAGGAGCCCCAGTTGTTGCATATAAGCAGCCTCTGTGCCGGAGCTTGAGTCGTTTTTAGCAGTGGGCGCTTCCGTAAGAACTTCTGCGGAACGCTCTTTCCACAGCTTTTGGATCTCTACCTGGTCTTCGGCCAATTTAAATCGGTATAACCCCTGGTAGGTCAGCCAGTAAATGAAGAAAGAAATTCCTCCCCAGAGGTAGTAATCCAGGTAGGCATAGCGGCTTTCGGGAAGAAGGCTCAGCAATAACCAGCAGAGGATCAAAACGAGGGTGATGCCCCAAATGCGCAGCAACCACCTTTTGCTATCCGGCCGGTCTTCCATGGCTCGGATGATGCCGAAGGCTGCCAAAGATAAGGCCAGGCTGTAGCCAATGGCGGTCCAGGATTCAATATCATAGACTATGGACATAAATCTCCGAACATTCGGAATTTTGTAAAGACCAAAATCGACGTCCAGGTTGATGTAAATATTTAAAACCAGAAAGATCAGAAAAGGGAGTACCAGTAAGGGAAGCGCCGAATGATTGTCCCAGCGGTGCCGCGAGGCTTTCAGAAAGTAGAGGAACAACGGGACATAAACCAGCAATATCCAGGGCATATCATCACCGAAGAAGTCAATGAAATAGTACTGGTCGTCAAAATTCCAGCTGCTGAACCATTCATTGAGTCCAATGACGGCAAGCAGGATAATGGAAAAGGCGAGAAATTTGCTGGGTGTTTTTCGAAAGAAAGGAGACCGGATGACCAGTATCCCAAAAATCAACCCTTGAGCCAGGCTGACGAGAATAAGTATGTCCCAGAGGTTAAATGGCATGACTGATGGTCGGAGTTTCTGTAATCAAAGGTAAGCTTTCTAGAGAAGAATTCTTTTGCTTAAAACATGGATGAAATGTTTCCCCAACCAATTTCTTCGCTGAGCCCTTAGCAGCTATAGGGTTCTAATTTTGATTCCGCTGCTTGTCCTTTAGCTTATTGACTGTCTTTTTTACCTTGTCCTGTTGTGATTTAGGAATCTTCTTGCTGCTACCGTAGGCCTGCTCGCCAAAAAAGCCCTCTATTTTTGAAGCTTCCTCTGATAGATCGGCCTTTCCTTTTCTATGAGCATCTTCTATGGAATGGTAAGTGGCTTGAAAAACCTCATCCTGAATGGCTCCTACCCGTCTTCGGATAAAAGCCAGAATATTAAGGATTAGCAGGAAGACGACAATAGCGACAATGAATTTTAACAACATGGCATTAGCTTACTAAGTGATCAATTGGATCAATTATGGGTGGTGAGGCAAAATGTATGCCAATGATAGAAAATCTGGGGCAGTTTATTGTAAGGACCATCCTTCCGGTAATCGAAAGGTAATGCAAAGGGATGAGGTTCAATGGATTATTTAATCGGTGAGTACTTGCTCTGGGAGTTTTGCAAATTTAAGGAAAATAAATGAACAATGCTAGATGAACGTTAATATTGAGATGAGGAACAGAATATATTCAATTCTGCTCCTTCATCTCTGTTGATTATTTCAATACAGGCAAAACAATGCCTGAACTGTTTTTCTGATCATGATAGATGCGAATGGTTGCCTTTTGGAAGTCGCTGGCATCGGCTTCGTAGATATTGATAAACTGATGTGGGTTGCGATCCACCAGGGGGAACCACGAACTCTGCACCTGGATCATCAGGCGGTGCCCTTTCTGGAAAGTGTGGGCTACATCAGGTAATTCAAAGCGCACTTTTTCGACTTTATTCGGTGTAAAGGCGGTGGGATTTTCAAAACTATTGCGAAAGCGCCCCCGCATAATTTCGCCGCGTACCAGCATCTGGTAGCCACCCATTGGGTAGTCATCTTTGGATTTTTCATAGCTAAAATCATCGGGAAAGACGTCGATGACTTTTACCACAAAATCGGCATCGGTACCGGAAATGCTCACTAATAGATCGGCGATTACGGTGCCCGCCAGGGTTAGATCTTCCTCCAGAATATCGGTTTGAAAAACCAGCACATCGGGCCGCCGACCGGCAAAGCGTTGATCGTCGAGCATATACTCGCGGGTACGGCGCAGGTGGATACCATCGGTGTAGGGCACGGGATTTTCGGGGTCGCTGGTGTATTCAGAATAGCTTTCTTTGGCGGTAGGCTTTTTCCAATTCAGGCTGCCATCGGGGTGGAAATAGATGGTTTGATCCTGCTGTTGTTTCGGCGGCCACTGGTCGTAAGAGTGCCATTGGTTTTCTCCAGTGAAAAATACGGTGGCTTCCGCCAAATCAGAGATGTCTCCTTCGCCGAGCAGGTGATAGTTGAAGAATGGAATTTCGATTTCATTTTGGTACCAAAAGGCGGTATTACTGCCAAATTGCACATGCCCCAGATAGCTGCCGTCCTGGCTCGACCACTGCCCGTGGTACCAGGGGCCCATCACCAACCGATTATTGGCATTGGGACTTTTCTCCTCAATGGCTTCGTACAAACGCCAGGCGCCAAAGCAGTCTTCGGCATCAAACAGCCCACCTACGACCAGCACGTTTGGCTTTACATTTTTGACAAAGTTGCGCGGATTGCGAGCCTGCCAGAAGTCATCGTAGTTGGGATGAGCTATCAGGTCTTTCCAGAAGGCAATGCTATCTCCGAGGTATTTGGTGTTGAAATTTTTGACTGCTCCCACCTCGTCCAGGTAAAAGTGGTAATTATCCGGCGTGGGGTATTGAAAACGGGTGGGCCCAACGGTGGTCGGTTCGGGACGCGGCTTGCCAAAGGAAGAATAAAAGGCAAAGGCATCCATCTGGAAAAAGGCCCCGTTGTGGTGAAAATCATCGCCGATAAACCAGTCGGTCACCGGTGCCTGGGGGCTGACTGCTACCAGGGCCGGATGACCACTCAGTGCCGCCATGGTGGAATAAAAGCCGGGGTAGGAAGTGCCCTTTACGCCCACTTTCCCATTATTGTTGGCTACATTCTTAATCAGCCAGTCAATGGCATCATAGGTATCACTAGCTTCATCGGTTTCATTGCCTTTCTTATCCGGATTAAATGGCCGGACATCCATAAACTCACCTTCGCTCATCCAACGGCCACGTACATCCTGGTACACGCGAATGTAATTCCGGCGCATATAATACCGATCCTGACGATTCCAGAGGCGACTGGTGTATTCGCCTTCGCCGTAGGGGGCACAGGAATAGGGTGTGCGGGTCAACATAATGGGATGTGGTTCGGTTTGATCCTTTGGCACGTAGATGGTGGTGAACAGGCGCACGCCATCACGCATGGGGATGTATTGCTCGATCTTGTCATAGTTGTCGACAATCCAGGCGGAATCCTGGGCAAAGTTCTGGGCTAATAAAAGTACAGGAAAACAGAGGAGTAGAAGAGGGAGTAATCTTTTCATACTATTATTGATTTATGATTGGTTAGTGTTATCCAAGCCAGAGCACCCGTACCAACAGTCCGATACCAAAAATAATCAGGGCGGCACCGGAAATGCGGCGCAACCACAATAAATGGTGAAATTGGAGATGACTGCGAAGATATTTGGCGAAAGCCACCTTTAAACTATCCGTTATGATGATCGTACCCAAAATGCCCGAAAAGTACCAGAATGCCTGTTGCTCACCAAGATTTCCTTCCATCACTACAGAGGTCATGATGCCAATCCAGAAAAATACGGTAAAGGGGTTGATGGTATTGATCAGGAATCCTTTCACCCAAAAGGCTAGCCAGTTTTTTACTTTGGGCAATACTTCACCCGGGCTGGGCAAGGCGGGTTTGGAAAGCAGGGTGCCGAGGCCAAAAGCGGCCAGAATAATACTGCCGGCAATGCCCAGCGTGATGGCAAAATGCTCCCAGGCTACCAGCTGCTCAATGTAGGAAACGCCAAAATAGACGCCGGCGATAAACAGCAAATCGCTGATCCAGATACCGAGACCAACCATGGCTCCCGCCCGAAAGCCGTATTCCGCTCCCGCCTGGATCAACGCAAAAAAGATGGGACCCAGCAAGATACAGAGGATCAGGCCTACCTTAATACCATCAAAAATCAGGTTGATCATTTTTATAGCAGTTGGGTGTATCGAAGTGATTTAAACTTATTCATCTGGACTGTGATCTAACACAAAGAAGGAATTTCGCCTAATTTATACAAGATTCCTCATACAAATGTATTTTTGTGGCCTAATGAAATTTACCTTACAACACAACGACCCCGGCAGCAAAGCCCGCGCCGGCCTCATCGAGACGGATCACGGCACGATTGAAACGCCGATTTTTATGCCGGTGGGCACGGTGGGCACGGTGAAGGCCGTACACCAGCACGAATTGGAGGAGGTGATCAAGGCACAGATCATTCTGGGCAATACCTATCACCTGTATTTGCGGCCGGGCATCGAAATATTGGAAAACGCCGGGGGCTTGCACGCCTTTAATGGCTGGAACAAACCCATTTTGACCGATAGCGGTGGGTTTCAGGTGTATTCGTTGAGCCACCGCCGCAAGATCACGGAAGAAGGCGTTACTTTTGCTTCGCATATAGATGGATCAAAGCACTTTTTTACGCCCGAGCGGGCCATTGACATCCAGCGCTCCATCGGCGGTGATATTATTATGGCATTTGATGAATGTCCGCCTTATCCGTGCGATTATAAATATGCCAAAAATTCGATGGAACTCACGCATCGTTGGCTGAAGCGTTGTTGTGATCACTTTGACCAAACCAAAGGCAAATATGGCTATAGCCAAACGCTGTTTCCGATTGTGCAGGGCAGTACGTATGATGATTTGCGCCGGGCTTCTGCCGAAACGATTGCCTCGTTTGAAAGGGAAGGCAACGCCATTGGCGGCCTGTCGGTGGGAGAACCCGAAGAGGAGATGTACCGCGTAACCGATATGGTGTGTGATATTTTGCCCAAGGAAAAACCCCGCTATTTGATGGGCGTGGGCACTCCGGTCAATTTGCTGGAATGTATTGCGGTGGGGGTCGATATGTTTGACTGTGTATTGCCAACGCGTAATGCCCGACACGGACTATTGTACACTGCCGAAGGCATCATCAATATCAAAAACCAGAAGTGGAAGGATGATCACAGTCCGATTGATGAAAACGGGCCTTGTCCAACCAGTCGTCACCATACCAAGGCGTATCTGCGTCATTTGGTACACACCAAGGAATTGTTGGGGGCACAGATCGCATCCTTGCACAATTTGAGTTTCTTTCTCTGGCTGGTGGGCGAAGCACGCAAGCATATTCTGGCCGGAGATTTCAGCAGTTGGAAGGCGCAAATGGTTAATCAACTGCAAAGAAGGTTGTAGTTTTGTTAAAGACAATCAAAATATTCCACTATTTCAGCTTTAGGGCGTTTTGAAATTGGAAAAGATAAAAGCAGTATGCTGAAAAAACTAGATTGGTATATCATTCGTAAATTCATGACCACCTTTTTCTTTACGGTGCTCATCTTTTCGATGATCTCGGTGATCATTGATTTTAGTGAGAAGGTGGAGAAATTTATCGAAGAGCCAATCACGAAGTATGAGATTTTGGTGGATTACTACCCCAATTTTATCATCTTCATTGCCGGGTTGTTGTGGCCATTGTTTACATTGATTGCGGTGGTCTTTTTCACCTCGCGCATGGCCTACAATTCCGAGATCATTTCCATTTTTAATGCCGGCGTCAGTTTTCGGCGGTTTTTGCGGCCCTACATCATTTCGGCGGTATTTATTGCCGGGTTGCACCTCATAGGCAATCACTATTTTATTCCGTTGGGCAATAAGACCCGGCTAGACCTGGAGCATACCTACATTTCCCGCGATAATGATAAGGGAAAAACCCGCGATGTACACATGTTTGTGGGACCCGACACCAAGATTTATGTCAATTCCTACCGCAAGCGGGACAGTACTGCCCGCAATTTTCGGCTGGAGCGCTATGATAGCAATGAGCTGGTCTATATGCTAAAGGCCGCCACGGCGGAATGGCAAGGACCTCCGGATCGCTGGCTTTTACGGAGCTACGAAATTCGTACGTTTGATGGGATGAAGGAAACGCTGGTGGTGGGGCGAGGCGAACAGATGGACACCACTGTCAATTTGCGACCGGAAGATTTTGTTGATTACACGGAGCAGCAATCCATGATGACCTCCGCCCAGTTGCGCGACTACATTCAGGAGCGCAAGAGTCGGGGCATGGGCAATACCGAAAAATACGAAATCGAGCTTTACCGACGAACGGCCGAGCCGTTTACCATCTTTATACTCACCATTATCGGCGTCTCCATCGCGGCGCGCAAGGTCAGGGGAGGGATCGGGCTGCACCTGGCCATTGGTGTGGCCATTGGGGCCGTTTTTATCTTTCTTTCCCGTTTTGCCATTGTTTTTGCTACTGGTCAACTATTGCCTCCATTGATTGGTATTTGGTTGCCCAATATCGTCTTTTCCTTTATAGCAGCTTATCTGGTGCTCAATGCTCAGAAATAGGGGCCAGCGGTCTTGCATCTCTTCCATTTTGTCCTGCTTATAGCGTCGGCTGAAAGCCAGACGCTAGAGCATTTTAATCGTATCACCCACCTCGGAACAAATATTCTTCATTGCGAACCGATGATTATGAAGGGCCGTCTTGTTGAACAAAATGAACCCAAAAGAGGGTAAAAGTTAAACAAAACATGCTTAATTTTCAATTCTTACTGAAAGTATAAAATTGTAGCGAATTTTACTTTTGGTGTTTATGCATCTGAAAATCAGTTGTTTAAACGATGTTTATACATTGATTTGTTGAAATTGGCACCTTTTTGTGGAAACTTAGCTTGGATTTTGTTTAACTTTTACTTATCTTTGATTCAACAAATGAGAAGAGAGCCTCTAATTGCCAAAATCTAAAAAATATCGGTCATGTCTCAATTAGAATTTTATAGTCGTTTCGAACAGATGTCCTCCTTGCTAAATGCCTTTGCCTATAATCTGACAAAGAATGTTGAGGATGCTAAAGACCTTTTTCAGGAAACTGCGTTTCGGGCCATGACAAACCGAGATAAGTTTCGTCCCGGTACCAACTTCAAGGCCTGGACCTTTACCATTATGAAAAACATTTTCATTAATAATTACCGCAAAAAGGTCAAGGCGAATACAATTATAGATTCGACTGATAACTTATATTATATCAATTCCGGGAAGGTAGAAATCTCGAACGGCGCTGAATCAAAGATCATGATGAAAGAGCTGACGCGAATGATCGAGTCTCTGGAAGATGGGATTCGCATTCCGTTTCTGATGCACTATCAGGGTTTTAAGTACCAGGAAATTGCTGATCACCTCGATCTGCCACTGGGAACTGTAAAGAGCCGCATCTTTTTCGCCCGCAAGGAATTGAAAGCCCTGATCGGCAACTATTATGGCAAAAAGAACCTCCGGGTAGAAGCTGCCGATAAGGTTTAAGAAATTTCATAAGCAATGGATGTTAAGGAGGCTGTCTCACCAGATGAGGCAGCCCCTTTTTCGTTCAGACCATGTTTGGAGGTCAAACTTTGAGCTGCAAACATGGTCAAACTCCCGTCAAAGGGCTATATTTGAGATATAAATCATCTCTATATTGGATCCAGCACTTTCGGAACGGGACATCATCGGCTTTCGCCAAAAACTACTACAGTGGTCGCTTGAAAATCCGCGTCCGCTTCCCTGGAAAGGGGAAGAAAACCCCTATTTCATCTGGCTTTCGGAAATTATCCTGCAACAAACCCGTGTAGAGCAGGGGTGGGCGTATTATGAGCGCTTTCGTGAGAAATATCCCAAAGTGGAATACCTCGCTGCCGCACCGGAGGATGAAGTGATGAAGCAATGGGAAGGACTGGGTTATTACTCCCGGGCCCGAAATATGCATGCTGCTGCCAAATACGTGGCCGAAGATTTGAAGGGCAAATTTCCGGATACCTACGAGGGTATTCTGGCACTAAAGGGAGTGGGCCCTTATACTGCTGCCGCTATTGCTTCTTTTGCCTACGACCTGCCTTTTGCCGTGCTTGATGGCAATGTGTTTCGGGTATTGTCCCGCATTTTTGGCATCGATACTCCTATTGATTCCACGGAGGGGAAGAAGCAGTTTGCCCATTTGGCGCAAGCCCTACTTGATCCCACTCAGGCCGGCCGCTACAATCAGGCCATGATGGATTTTGGCGCCATCCACTGCACGCCCCGCAATCCGAAATGTGAGCAGTGTGCATTCCAGGCAAGGTGCCAGGCACACCAATCCGATCGGGTGCTGGAGTTACCGGTAAAGGCCAAAAAGATTGCGAAAAAGACCCGCTATTTTCATTACCTGATCATTAATTTTGACCAACAGGTCATTTTGCGAAAGCGTAACAAAAAAGATATCTGGCGCAACCTGTACGAATTTCCACTGATTGAGATGGACCAACTGAAGCCCGATGAAAAGCAATTGCAGCGGTTGGAGGAGTGGCAGGAGTGGACTGGAGGTCATGCCGTTAAGGTTGAGTCAGTTTCTCCGCCTTTTCAGCAGTTGCTGACCCACCAAAAGATTATTGCTACCTTTTTGGAAATCCGGATTTCCGAAGCTCCACAAATCGAGAATTCCCATTTAATTGTTGAAAGGAAAAACTTGCGTAAATTTGCATTCCCCAAAATTATAGATTTGTATTTACGGGATAATTCGCTATATTTAAAATTACTTTGATTCAAACCCATAAAAAGGAAAGTAAATGGTAAACCGTGTTATTTTAATCGGCAACCTGGGAAAGGACCCGGAAGTGCGGCGTTTGGAGAATGGGGCAGTTGTAGCCAAGTTTTCGGTTGCTACCAATGAGAACTATAAGGATAAGAGTGGTGAGTGGCAACAACAAACCGAGTGGCACGATGTGGTGGTATGGAGAAATCTGGCTGAAAGAGCAGAAGCACAGCTATTTAAGGGTGCTCAAATATATATTGAAGGCAAATTGACCCACCGCAGCTGGCAGGACCAGGATGGTAACAACCGGAGGACAACGGAAGTGGTGGGTAATTACTTCCGGCTACTGAGCCGTAAAGATGGTGATTCTGGTGGTAGTAGTAATTATTTCCCTTCTCCGGAAGATGAAATGCCGAGCTACACCAATACCAGTTCGACGCCCAAATCCGAAGCGCCTGCGTCAACACCTAACGGAGAACAGATACCCGATGCGGCAGACGATGATCTACCCTTTTAAAGATATGAATATGTGTAAAGACCCGGAGGTTCCGCTTCCGGGTTTTTGCGCTATTGGTCTTATTTAATCCTGGACTCTTTGGAAACGGAACTTGACAGTCTGCTGGTCGGATTACACCTATCAATGCTACTCCTAGCCATACCTCCACCAGGGGTTATTTTAGGTACTATTGCCATTATTTTGCTGCTGATTTGCTCAGGTTTGATCTCCGGATCAGAGGTGGCTTTCTTTTCCCTTACCCACAACGACTTTGAAAAACTCTCCCAGGAAAACAACAAAGCCAGTCAGCGCATTCTGGAGCTGAAAGATTTTCCCCGAAAGCTATTGGCGACGATTCTGATTGCCAATAATTTCATCAATATTGCCATTGTGCTGGTGTCGGATTATGTGTTGACACAAATCCTGCCTGCTGCCCTCTACAATAGCTGGGCGCAACAATTGCTCAGGATACCTTACCTGGGTAGTCGATTGGACCTGGAGGGTACCGCGAGCGGCATTAGTTTTGCCATCAATGTGGTTGGTGTTACTTTTCTGCTGGTACTCTTTGGAGAGGTGGCACCAAAGGTATACGCCCGCGTCAACAACATTGGCCTGGCGAAGGTGATGTCGGCGCCATTGGGCTTTTTAATGAAGGCCTTTTCGCCACTGAGTATGATCCTGGTCAACTGGACCAAACTCATCGAGCGGCGACTGGCCAGGACCAGAACCGGGGTGCTCATCACCAGCCGGGAGGATATCGACGAGGCTATTGATCTGACGGTAACCAATAACCAGGGAACGGAGCACGAGATTGACATTTTGAAAAGCATCGTCAAATTTGGAGATGTGTCGGTTACCCAAATTATGCGTTCGAGGGTAGATGTAATCGCCATTGATTTTCGCAGCGATTATCGTGATCTATTACAGGTGGTGAAGGAGTCGGGTTTCTCCCGTATTCCGGTTTACGAAACCGATTTTGACAACATCACCGGCATCCTGTACGTCAAGGACCTGCTGGGTAACCTCCAACGCGATGCCGACTTTGAATGGCAGAGCCTGATCCGCACCAACGTACTGTTTGTGCCGGAAGCTAAAAAGATCGATGATTTGCTTCGTGAATTTCAGCGGCAGCACCTGCACATGGCCATTGTGGTGGATGAGTATGGCGGTACATCCGGGTTGGTGACTTTGGAAGACATTATGGAAGAAATCATTGGCGATATCAAGGACGAATTTGACGACGATTTTGAAGTTGACTTTCAGAAAATTGATGATTACAACTACATTTTTGACGGCAAGACCCTGCTCAATGATGTTTGTCGCCAAGTTGGGCTGGATACCACCACTTTTGATGAGGTAAAAGGAGAGTCGGATTCACTGGCCGGCATGATCCTCGAAATATTGGGCCGCCTTCCCAAAGAAGGAGAAGAAATTGGATACAATGATTTTACCTTCAAGATCGTTAAGGTTACCAATCGACGTATTGAGCACATTTTGCTCACACTTCCCCGATAAAGCCATTAGTTTTTTGTTCTTTTTCAATGCAAGATCTATCATGAGAATCCCTCTGTTTTTTATCCTGTTCAGCCTGTTATTGACCGCTTGTGGAGAAGAGCCAGCCCTTACGCCCAAGCCACGCGGCTACCCTAGGGTCATTTATCCGGACAAGGCTTATCAGTCATTTGCTGGAGATTACTGTTCCTTCACTTTTGAGTATCCTACCTACGCAAAAATCCAACAGGACACCACTTTTTTTGGCCAAACCCCGGCGCATCCATGCTGGTTTGATCTCTACTTCCCGGATTTTGACAGTCGCCTGCACTGTAGTTACTACCCTATCAGCAAGCAGAAAGACTTTAATACCCTAAAAAAAGAAGCTTTTGAGATGGTGGATTGGCACAACAAGAAGGCCAATTACATCGAAGAAGAACCGGTTCAACTGCCCAATCAGGTCAGCGGGTTTGTTTTTGAAATGCAAGGCCCTGCTGCTTCCCCTGTCCAATTTTACCTAACCGATAGCACGGACCACTTCCTGCGTGGCGCGCTGTACTTCAACACTCAGGCCCGCCCCGATTCACTGGCCCCGGTTTACGCCTTTTTGAAGGAGGATGTGTTTAAGATGATTACCACATTGAGGTGGGTGGATTGATGGTTGAAGAAGTTTAGGGTGTAGGGTGTAGGAGTTTAAAGAAGGTTCATCCTGCAAATTCTATAATTCTGGAAACCCTGCTCGGGTTTATGAAGTTTATGTTGAGGCGGAGGAGACAGTTGAGGCGGAGGAGACAGTTGAGGCGGAGGAGACAGTTGAGGCGGTTTAGGCGTAGCAGCCATTCATCCTGCAAATTCTTGAATTCTGGGAATTCTGCTCTTTTTTTCAATGGTGAGGGGGTGAAGGGGGGTGAGAGGTGAGGGCTGATTTTCCTAAAGCCTAATAAATTCTGAGAATTCCGCTTTAGTTCATGAAGGTTATGGGTTTATAAGGTTTATGTTGAGGCAGTTTAGACGGTTTAGGCGGTTTAGGCGCAGCAGCCATTCATTCTGCTGATTCTTTCATTCAGGGGATTCTACTTTGAGTTTAAACGTGGGAGACGGTTGTGGAGGTCGATGTTGCAAACATCTCCCGAGCAAGGAAGTAATAGGCTAGAGCGTGATGGGTGAAGTGGTGATTTTTCTAAATAATCTTTAAGCCGGCCAACTCAAATTTCTGAGCCGCCGCCCCCTAACATTCCGTCATTCTTCAACCTGAAGAGGGTGGGAATAAATAAAAGCCCACCCACATCCGCCAAACCGCCAATGGTCTACGTACAGCTCGCGCATTCAGCACAGAGCTGTCAGGGTGGAAAAGTAGCTACTTGTCTAATCCGCCGGCAGAAATGGATTTTGATAAAAGACACTGCAATTTAATAAAAAGTTTTAATTATAAAAAATTAAAACAATAAAAATTTAATTACTCTGGAACACCGCCCACAACTCCACATTCTTGCCCCAGCATTCCACCTTCTTTAGTTCGGGCACATCCAACAGGCAAGATTCTACCAGATTGAAGTCGAAAGGCTGGAGCTTGCAGCGCAGGTTATCGATGTACACAATATCGCCGCCAGTCTTGTCGGCCAGGCAGGTGTATTCCGCGAAAGCGTTGGCGTTATTGAGGTTGGCATCCAGGAAGGAGAGGACGTTGATCGTAATGTTCTGTTTCGTGAGGGTTTCTGCCCACAGGCAAATATCCTGTCCATCGGCGCGGCAGATATTAGCCCCGTCGCTGACCAGAAAGATGGACCTTCTTTTGCCGGCGTTTTTGGTGAAAAGCTCCGGCGATGCCTGCAGGATGTTGAGCAGTGGCGTGGTGCCATCGGGCACGAGAAATTCGAGTTCCTGGCGCAGGGCCTTGCGGGTCAGATCACCCACGGGATACCAAAGTCGGGGCTTTGTGCCACAATCCCCGCCAATGGTGCCGATACCTACCAGCGTTTCGGCGGGTATATCGTAGAGTAGAGAAAGGGCGGTTTCGCGCATCACCTCAAAGCGGGTATTGCCCATGCAAATGACCTTTTCCATCACCATCGAGCCGGAGATGTCGAGCAGGAACAAGACTTCATCATATTGCTCCAGATTGAGCGATCGGAAAATATTATCGGGCAGGTTGGTAATCTCTTTTTCGGCGGCCAGCCGTGCTTCCGCCAGCGAATCGTAAGCCGGAGGAATGTGTACGCCCAGGGTATCGCTAATGATCTGAAAATTTTTCCGGGCATTGACATTCGTAGGGTTATTCTGAATGGCTTTTTCGAAAGCCTCCCTGGCCCGCTCCAGGTCGCGACGATGTACATGGGAATGTGGCGCAAGGTCGGCTCGGCGGTGGCCGTTCTGCCCCTGATCCATGATGGTGGCGTATCCCACAGCGTTGTGGTAGATGCTAAGTAGTTTGGGTTTGCCCAATGGCTCTTGCAATTCTACACTTCTTTTTAAAAGGGACAATGCCTGACTGTATTCACCGGCGTAACAATGGATCATGCCTTCCAGAAAGGTTTTCATCGCCAGCTTTTGCGGATATTCGGGATCGTGGGGATGTAAATTGTGTTCCCCTTCATGCAAGATATCCAATCCTTCTTCCCCCTTTCCCATCCGGCTCAAACTCATGGCCAGAGACAGGGCAAAACTAAAGTTATCCGGAGCCAGATCGTAGGCACGCTTGAAATAATTGACCGCCTTGGAGTAGTTGCCTTCACTGTAACTCAACGTTCCCCGGTAGTGTAGTCGGTAAGCCTTCTTCTTTCCTCCATTGGGAGGTTGGAAGCTCAGGTCATGTTTGGAGGTGGGATTATTACTTTCAAATCCGACCGCCAAACATGGTCTCAGGCACATCATTGTGGCCAGAAGCACAAAAAGGTATCTCATTATTTCAGGTCCTTGTTCTATGAGAAGTTGTCTAGAGTTTCCTCACTTACCTACGCACGAAGCATTGCGGCTTTTGACTTCGGCTTTTTTTCGTTCCGGACCTTCCAGGTACGAAACTCAAAAAGAGCCTCGCCAACAACCACAAGCCTTCATGCTCACTGACAGCAGAAAACTTTAGACAACTTCTGAGTATATTTGGCTGGGCAGGTGTTTTCTATCCTAGATGAAAATCGGTTTGATGATAATATCTACCCGCCGGTTCTTTAACTTGCCTTCCCAGGTATTATTGTCATAGACGGGGTTTAACTCTCCAAAATCTTCAATGGAGATATGATCGTTGGGAATGCCTTTTTTTAACAACCGATTTCGGGCCGCTTCACTTCGTAATTGCGATAAGCGATCATTGTATTCCTTACTGCCGATATCATCCGTGTGGCTGTGTACCGTAATCGCACATTGCTTCACGTTGGGAATAGATTCGAGCCAAAGATACAGCGCTTTTTCCTGTTCTCCATCGACATAATAGGAACCGCCACCAAAATAGATGCTGAAAATGTAGTGATCAGGTGTTGTCTGCTCTCCCTCCTGGGCGAATAGCAGCAATGGAAGCAAGGCAAAGATGGGAAGGATCAATTTTTTCATGGTCGGGTGTTTTGCCTTTCAATATACGCTTTAATGCGGGTTGCGGGCAAGGATTTGTACGGGTTTAACATCGGGAGATTGCTACAAAATCAGGCGGCTCGGGTGAAGCTCGTTACCCACCGACCACTTTTCCCAACAGCCACCCCCGCTCGGTTAGTACGGCTTCTTTTTCTATGGCTTTCGCCAATTTTTCTCGTTCCGTTTGGTTATACGGCGCCAATGCCACCAGTTTTCGGGTGTAATAGATGATGTTTTGAAAATTTAGACGGTGATAGTCGCTCACTTCCCGGCGGCGAATGAAGCTGCGAAAGCTGTCCAGGTGAGAATCGAGCAGGTTGAATTCGTCCAGTTCGAAGTAAATCTTTAACAGCAGGGTTTTTGAAATCAGTTGGTTGACCAGATCCTTGGGATTGGCTGCTTGCAATTGTTGCAGGGCCGCTTCGTAGTTTCCTTGTTCGTATTCCAGGCGGGCGAGGTTAAAACAAACGGTATTTTCCCGGTAGGCACGGTCGAGTTTATCCTGGTATTCCACGATGAAATTTTCCACGGCTGAATACTCTTTTAGGCGCAAGCCAAATCCTACAATATTGTCGAAAGTGAAGCGGGAAAGTTGGTTGTTTTCCACAAAAAAGCCAGCTGTCAGGCCTTCCTGGAATAGTTCCCAACCCTCCCGGGTGAATTCCAGGCTTCCTTCATTCAGCTTGCGAATACAAAAATTGATTGCCGCCCGGTAGAGGTCTTTCAATTCCTCATTCGGAAACTGCTCCCGGTGTTCGATTAGCGCTTCGCGAAACTTCCGAAAATAGAGCTGGCTGTAGGCCTCGGTCAGAAAGCGGTAGCAATAATAATACAGTGCAATAGCCGGAATTTTCAGATAATCGCTTTCCTCCAATTGGTCAATCGAATCCTTGAGCAGCCCCAGCTCATAATCCGTCTGAAATACCGCCCGGTGAGAAAGCTGGGTACACACGTGCCGCAATTTTTGGGACAAATAAAGCACATCCATCGTGTTGCTGATTTCCTGTAGGTTGAGGTTGTGGGTCCGTTTGTTGGCGGAGTGAAACTGGGCATTTTCCGTTTGAAAGCGCAGCAAATTTTGGTAAAAGTCCGGATTGCGCAATGGCTGCCCTTCCTGCATGGATTGTATTTTTCTGATGGTGCGACCAAAGTGCCTGGGCAGATTGCGTTGCCGATAGAAAGCCGCCAAGGCAAGTAAATTGGTGGTTTTTTCCCTCCGCATCACGTGCCATTTGAGGTATTGCTCCACAAAAAGGTGTAGCTCACTCATGGTGCTACGCATCTTTTGATCATCGTATGCTTCATTGGTGTAAACCAACTCAAAAAGCACTTCCTTTTCCGGTAGTATTTTCCCCGTATACAGGCATTGCGCAAGGTGGTTATACATGCAGCTGATATCTTCCCGATGGGTCACAAAAGGGGACCTCAGAAACTTTTTTAGCTCCCGATGTTCCTTTTTTTTCAATTTTCGCAGCAGTTCGTATAACAAAGGGGTGGATGACATTGGTATTTATTTCCACAAATAAATGGTATTTGTGTTTTAAAATCAACAAACATGAGATTCTAATTTAGAAATAATTTCCACAAATGCGATAATTTTTTCTTGTTATTGGACAGTTGAAGGCGGACATTTGAAGTATGCAAATTAAAATTCAAACACCATGAATAAGATTCCTACTATCCCCATGTTCAGAATACTCGCGTGCTCTCTGATTTTTACCCTTTGCTCGGTTTCGGCTTTTTCACAAGGCTGGGTTTATAGTTTTGGTGGTACCAGTGGCGCTACTTTTCAAAATACAATCGTGCATATTCCCCCCTTTCTGGATGGAAAGACCTTCCCACTCGGCAATACCCTCACTGACGATAGGAGTATTTTTCACTTCTCCGGTGTTGCCGATGAAGCGTTTGCCGGGACTGTTTTTACCTCTGGTACAAGCCTTCCTTATAGTGCTGATTATTTACCACAAGCAGCACTTTTATTGGCATCAGATACTGTTTTTGTACTGACCACTCAATACTTTCCAACCTCAGGACAACAGAATATTTTTCTCCATCGATTCTTTAGTAGTACCACTCAGTTTCCTCAATTTCCATCAGTTCACGATTGGTCAAAACCCCTCTTTGCCGACTCTTTTCACGCCATCGGCAAGTCCCTGATTTATACCAACGATGGAAATCTCATCGCCCTGGGGGCTATTAGAAGTGAGGATAATGGCGGTTCTACTGTGAATGAACTTTTTTTGGCGAAAGCCAACCTCAATGGCATCGTTGAATGGGACAATGTCATTCAAAACCCGGGAGATGACCTGCCGGTACAAATTATTGCTGCACCGGATGATGGCTTCTGGATATTGGGCAACAGCCAATCCTCTGCAAATCCTGCGGATAGAACGATGCGCCTGACCAAAGTTGACGCTTTGGGGGCTGAGGAATGGGCACTGGATTTGGGTTTACCCAATGATGTAGCCTATGATATGTTCCTTACCAGCGAGGGAGGCCTGGCCATTACCGGTAAAAACGTGGATCAGGACCTTTTGGTGCTAAAAGTAACCGATAATGGCACATTGATCTGGCGACAAGATTACCCCACCACTGATCGGTCGATGATTGGAAAAGGCATCATTGAGGACACTCAGGGAAATCTGGTCGTAGCCGGTGAGCAACAAATGGACGCCAACAGCGAAATCGATCCCCTCCTGGCCAAGCTTACTGCCGATGGCATTCCTCTTTGGGAAAAACAATATGGAAAACCGGAAACGGATGATGGCTTTAATGATATTCGGCTCACCCCGGCGGGACAATACCTGATGGCCGGTTATCGCAAAACGCCTCAGGGAACCGGTAATTTTGGCCATTTGGTGAAAACCGATACCCTCGGTGTCATCAAAGGGGGCATCGTACACGGCAATGTATTCCACGATCTAAATGTGGATTGTATGCCCGGTATAAGTGAAATAAATCTTGAGAACTGGAAGGTGCAGGTGGCCAATGATACCCTCAATTTCTTTGGTAACACCGACTCCTTAGGCAACTACTGGATACCGGTGGAGGTTCAGCAGGAAGATACCATGAATTACATCGTAACCCTGGTTCCTCCCAGCAATTATTGGGAGGCTTGCGCCAATGATATTCCGGTAACCCTCACCTATCTCGATACGGTAGCCATAGATTTTCCGACCCAATCTCTGGTAGATTGCCCATTTCCTCAGGTAGAAGTGGGGGCATCTGCTCTCAGACGCTGTGAGCCAGCATCCATTTTTGTCAATTACTGCAATGATGGGACCGCTACCGCTGAAAATGCCACAGTGGAAGTAACCCTTGATGAATATTTGACTTTTGAAGATGCCAACATTACCCCTTCGCAAGTAGATGGGCAAACCTATACCTTTCCATTGGGTGATTTGGCGGTCAATGAGTGCGGAAGCTTTCAGATTGATGTAATTGTCGATTGTGACTCCGTGGAGCTTCAGAATGTGGTCTGTATAGAGGCCCATATTACCCCCGATTCGCTGTGTCTGCCAGAATTTACTGAATGGTCTGGAGCCCTGTTGCAGCTCAATTATACTTGTGAAAATGATGAATTGCGGTTCAATATTGAAAATGTGGGCACTGCCGCAATGGAAAATGCCTTGGATTACATCATCATCGAGGATGCTGTCTTACTGATGCAGGGAGATTTTGACCTGAATCCTACAGAAAGCATACAATCCGATCCGCTGCCGGTTAACGGAAGTACTTATCATCTCCTTGCCCCTCAGGAACCTGGTGCACCCGGTCCGGAACTGATTTCGCTAGGCACTATGGGATGCAACGGTAATCACGCCCCGGAACTAAACGAGTTTCCACAATATTCCGGTGATCCATTTACGGTCATCCATTGCCCCTGGATTCAGGGCCCTTATGATCCTAATGACAAACTGGCAACACCTTCCGGTGCAGGAATGGATCATGAGATATTACCTAATACTGATCTGCAGTATACCATCCGATTCCAAAATGTTGGCAATGATACCGCCTTCCGGGTCATTATCAAGGACACATTGTCTGATCTGTTAGACCCGGCAACCATTGTGCCTGGACCATCCAGCCATCCTTTCTCCTGGCGACTGGAGGATGCCGGAATTCTGACCTTTAATTTTTATGAAATCAATTTGCCGGACAGTACCACCAACCTGATGGAATCTCAGGGCTTTGTCAACTTCCGCATCAAACAAAAGCGGGACTTGGCACCGGGCAGCGTGATCGAAAATTCAGCGGCCATCTATTTTGATTTCAATGCTCCGGTGATTACAAACACAACTTTTCATACCATCAGTGATTTGTTGGAAATTGTGAGCGGCAGCGTCACCGTAGCCGATCCGGGCACAGCCGTAAAAGTAATGCCCAATCCAATTTTAAATGGTGCCTGGATACAGGTAGAAGGAGTAGATTTTGGCATGGATGAACTCATTTTAAACCTTTATGACCTTACGGGAAAAACCATTCGTACCCTTAGTGGCCAAGGTGCTCAAATCTGGGTAGACCGGGGAAGTTTGGTGCCGGGCATGTATTTCTTTACGCTGGAGAAAGCCGGAAATTGGCAAGCCAGCGGGAAGTTGATGGTACAATAGAATGATTCTTTTTATAATGATCATAGCCGAATTTAATGGTAAGGAGCTAGAGGACAACTCCAAGTCGTTAATTCGGCCTTTTACTTTGGGTAGGTCGGTCTGAAAGTTTATCTTTCCGATAAATACCCTATCATGAACCATTTTCCCAAAGCTATTGTCCTGTTCTTTCTGTTATGCTGCACCACCATTCACGCGCAAGTCATCGATGTACAACATTATCGATTGGATTTAACCCTGAATGACTCCACTGATGTGATTGATGGCAAGGCGCGAATTTTTATTCGGTTTACTGAAAAACCGCAACCCTTTCAGCTTGATCTCACGGATTTGGGTTCCGATAAAAAGGGCATGAAGGTAAGTAGCGTTACCGAAAATGGTAAAAAAGTGGCTTCTCAGCACAGTGGGAGCTCGTTGAAAATCCAACCAGCCACGGATAATAAAGACCTGTTTCGCACCTACGAGATCAACTATCAGGGTATTCCGGCAGATGGGCTGATCATTGCCCAGAACCTCTATGGTGATCGTACTTTTTTTGGAGACAACTGGCCCAATCGGGCGCACAATTGGTTTCCTTGCGTAGACCATCCATCCGATAAAGCCACTTTTGAATTTATCGTCACCGCACCCGATCATTATCAGGTGGTGGCCAATGGTGTGCAGGTGGAAGAAACCAATATTGCCGAAGGGGTAAAGCTAAGTCATTGGAAAACCAATGTGGCCATTCCCACCAAAGTGGCCGTGATTGGCGTGGCGCGTTTTGCTATTCAGTATCTTGGTGAAATTCATGATGTTCCGGTGTCTAGTTGGGTATACCCACAAAATCGGGAAAATGGCTTTTACGATTACGCTATTGCCGAGATGGTGTTGGATTATTTTATTGAACACTTGGGGCCTTACCCTTACGGGAAAATTGCCAACGTACAAAGCAAGACACGCTTTGGCGGAATGGAAAATGCGAGTAATATTTTTTATTTTGAACAATCCGTTACCGGAAAAAGAGACCACGAAGATTTGATCGCGCACGAGCTGGCGCACCAGTGGTTTGGCAATTCCGCCACCGAAACCGACTGGGCACACCTGTGGCTTAGCGAAGGCTTTGCTACCTATTTTACGGATTTGTATATCGAACACGTGCACGGCCGCGATGCCTTTGTGGACCGTATGCTGGAAGAGCGCGGACAGGTGATAGCCTTCTCCCGGCGCAGCCAAAATCCTGTGGTGGATACCAAAACCAAGGATTACATGAAGCTCCTCAACCCCAATTCCTACCAAAAAGGCGCCTGGGTGCTGCACATGCTGAGACACAAGATCGGGGATGATTACTTCTGGCAGGGCGTACGCAATTATTATCAAAAATATGCCCTCTCCAATGCTTCTACCGAAGACTTTCAACAAGTGATGGAAACGGCTTCCGGGCAAGATTTAGACACCTTCTTCATACAATGGCTCTATACCGGCGGCAATCCGATTTTGCAGAAAAGCTGGACGTTTCAGAAGTCCACGGTACACCTTGATCTTTCCCAGGTACAGAAGAGTGATGCCGTTTTCCAATTTCCCCTAACGGTAAAAGTGATCGGCGAAGATGGCAAATCTGCAGAGGAAACGGTGCAGGTGACTCAGGCTGAGCAAAGCTTTGATATCAAGGTAGGCTTCAAACCGCTGGAAGTGGTCCTGGACCCGGATACCTGGTTGTTGTTTGAGGAAAATTAGGAGGATATTTAGTCGTAAAATAACGGCCTTTTGCCGAGCAAAGTGGAGAAGTAATCCTGAAATGGATAGTTTACTGAAGGGAAGTGGGAGTTTTTAGTTCTTCTAAGCTTTCAGTTAGACATTTATTCCATTAACAAAACCCTCAAAACCATGCTCATGGGATTCGCCGGTCAAGCCATTACCAGTCTGAAAAATAACCGCAGTCTACAGCGTAGGCCCAGCTTTTTCCAATCCAAAAAAGCGGAATTTGAGAAGGTGATGCCCATGCATTTGCAGAAGCGGGAGCTCCCTAAGCGCTCTCTGGAAAAGATCAGGGAAGCCAAAGCCCGTTTCTGGAAAAGGGAGCTGTTGATTTATGGTTGTATTTTGGTGGGGTTGGTGTTGGTGTATTGGGTTTATATGAGCTGGTGGTAACTCATGATTTATTCCCAAAATTATAAATCGCCGACATGCCCAATCCAACCGTCAGGCAGACCCCCAACCATAATACCCCCTCCAGTAATACCAACAAAAATGGTTCGTGCATCACATTGTACGGCAGGTAAAATTCAAACCAGGGCGTCATCATTAGCCAGTGCAGCATCCCAAACTTCAACCCTTTTTGCCACCAGCGGCCTTTCATTAGTTGATTGACGTAGAGGAATGCTATGGCCAGCAAAACGCCTACCACAAAAAGTCCCTTGAATACCAGCCAGGGATCAGTGGCCATGCGCGGCAGTGGTTCGATGCTCATGAATACATTCAGGAATTTTGTACTTTGGTAATCCGGATTGGCGAGAATGCGTTGCGCCTGGCTGAACACAAAAAAGAGATTTAGGGCGAGGTACCATAACAATCCGGTAGTGGCCAAAAGGATGGCTGCACGAGTTTTGTGAATTGGCATTTTTGACATTAAAACTAAAGTATTTTCTCATGAAAGGAAAAATAACTCTGGGTGGTTTCTGCCTATCCTTCCTGTTTTTGTTGACGGGCTGTTCCGATGAACCACAGACGCCGGAAAAGCAATGGTATAAGGGCAATCTGCATACCCATTCCTATTGGAGTGATGGTGACGAATTTCCGGAGATGATTATGGACTGGTACAAAACCCATGGCTATAATTTTGTAGGCCTTTCTGATCACAATATTCTGGCCCGTAAGGAAAAATGGGTCACCATTCCCAAAAATCAGATCTACGAAAATGCTTTTGAGGCCTACCTCATGCATTTTGAAGATCGAGTAGTTTTCAAACAGGATTCCGGCCGCACGAGGGTAAAGCTAGCAACGCTAAAAGAATACCGACCGCTCTTTGAAGAACCCGGCAAATTCCTGATCCTGGAAGCGGAGGAAGTCACGGATGGTTTCGAGGGTAAACCCATCCACCTGAATGTGTCCAATATCCAGGAATTGATTCCTCCACAGAGCGGTGGAAGTGTATTGGAAGTGATGCAAAACATTGTAGATGCCGCACTACAGCAACGCAAGGAAACGGGCATCCCCAATTTGGTGCACATCAACCACCCCAATTTCTACTACGCCATCACGCTGGAAGATATGAAGGCGCTCAAAGGCGAGCAGTTTTTTGAAGTCTATAACGGCCACCCTCTCGTCAACAACTACGGCGATTCCACCCACCTCGGCACCGAAGAAATGTGGGATTTGATCAATATCACCTACCTCAATCGCGGACAGCCCGTGATGTACGGCATTGCTACCGACGATAGCCACAGCTACCACACCTTCGGTTCCGAATACAGCAATGCCGGTCGCGGCTGGGTAATGGTCCACACCGATCAATTGGCCCCAGCCAACCTGATTGAAGCCATGGAAAACGGACGGTTTTACGCCTCCACCGGCGTTACCTTGGCGAAAGCCGAGTACACTGACCGGAAGTTGCACATTGAGGTAGTCGAAGAGCCGGAAGTGAGTTATGAAATTCAGTTTATCGGCGTGCGTAAAGATAGTGAAGCCCCCGAAGTGATCAAGACAGTGCAAGGCTCAAAAGCTGACTTTGCCGTCACTGATGAATGGCTGTTTGTGCGTGCGAAGGTTATTTCCGATCGCTTGCAGCCCAATCCATTTCGGGAAGGTGATTTTGAGGTGGCCTGGACACAGCCGGTGTGGTAGGGTTGGACGAAAAATGAGGATTTGATCCAAATGCTCAAATTGGAAGGCTTAAATACAGTGAAAATGAACCGTGCTCAAATAGCTTTTAACCCGGCCTGCTCAAAATTTTGAGCCGCCGCCCCCTAACGTTCCATCATTTCTCAACCTTAAGAGGGTGGGATAATATTAAAAGCCCACCCGCATCCGCCAAACCGCCAATGGTCTACGTAGGGATTCCCTGAAAACCACTAGTACCAAGAATATGAGGCAATTAAGTCGATAAAGATGGTGAAAAAGTCCCCCAAAAGTGCCAAAAAGGCTTATTTTGGGGGACGAACTTCAATTAACATCGACAAGATAGCCAAATAATCTTTGGAAAACCTACTATTCTCCCCCGAAGCGCTGAAGAGCTATGAAGAGCTACTATTCGAGCGCAGTCCATTGGGCCAGATACATGCCCAAATTCCCTTTTTGGATTTAGCATCCGAGTTTGATCACTACAAGCCCCCTCGTCATCAGGGCGGCCGCCCACCTCATTTAAATATTAAAGGCGGCTTGGCATTGATGTTCCTTAAACATCACCTAGGGCTTAGTGACGAGATGCTCATCGAACGACTCAACAGCGATGTGTATTTACAGCTATTCTGTTTTACACGTATCCGGCTCAATACTCCCATCCGTGACAAAGACCTGGCTGGGCGCTGGCGCAGATTCTTTGCCGAGCATCTGGATTTGGATCAGCTGCAAGCTATCCTGGCCAATTGCTGGAAAGACAAGTTGGAGCATGTGCATGTACAATTGGACGATGCAACATGTTACGAGAGCCAGATCAAGTACCCTACAGATGTGAAGTTATTATTGGACTGCTGCCAATGGCTGGATGGGGAGCTTACTCGTGCGTGTAATTACTGTGGCCTATCACTGCCACGTAAAGACAAATACTACAAAGCGCTTAAGCGAGCAGCTAGTTACCAGAAGATGAAGAAAAAGCGGCACAAGAAAGAAAAGCGCCTGCGCCGATCCCTACTTTACTGGCTAGACCGATGGCAGTGTGAACTGCAAAAGATACTGGATAACCATGTAGTTTATCACGAACACTTGGGCAATACTTTTTATCAACGTCTCAAAACTACCCGCATCATATTAGTGCAACAGAGTTATATGCTGACTCATAACGTGCGTCGTGTACCACACCGTATTGTGAGTCTAGCTAAGCCTTATGTACGGCCCATTATCAGAGGCAAAGAAAACAAACCTTATGAGTTCGGGGCCAAGGCGCATATCACCCAGGTAGGCGGGCTGAATTTTATCGAGCATCTTTCTTTCGAGGCTTTTCATGAAGGTAATCGGATGTGGCACAGCATCGCCCGTAATCAGAAACGCTTTGGCCAAAGGTGTGCCCAATATGGGGCTGACCGCATTTACGCAACTAATGCCAACCGCAAAAAAGCTTGTAAACTTGACGTGCAGACCTGCTTCAAGCCTAAGGGCCGCCTGGCTAAAGATGAAGAGCAGCGTCGACAAGCCCGCTCTGCTATTGCTAATGCAAGGGCTACCCGTCTGGAAGGCAGCTTCGGCACTGAAAAAGAGCACTATGGCTTGCGAAAGGTCAAAGCCCGTAATGAGATTACGGAAATAGCCTGGATATTTTTTGGAATACACACGGCCAATGTAGTACGCCTGGCCCGGCGCTTGGCAAAGAAAGCTAAAGCGCCGCCCTCTGTCCAGGCTGCATAGCCCACTAATCGCTATGGAAAATAGAAAGTGCAAGCCTTGCTTGCATGGCTGAGCTATGCCTTAAACTCTCCGTAGAGTCAGTACGATTGACAAAAAAGATGAAATCTCGACCGATAAACCTTTTGACGGTTCCTTAAGAACGAAGAAAAAGAATAGCTCGACCAAATTTTATTCGCTTCAATGATTATTAGAGGTCTGCTAATCGGTTTTCAGGGAATCCCTACTTACAGCTCGCGCGTTCAGCATAGAGCTGTCAGGGTGGAAAAGTAGCTACTGTCTATCCGCCGGCGAAGTATGGATTTTGATAAAAGACACTGCAATTTAATAAAAAAATTTTATTTGTAAAAATAAAACACAAAATATTTTCACTGTTTCGTAAATCAAAAAAGGCCAGTCCCTTAAGACCAGCCTTCTATATCCAAACATGCTTATAATCGTCTTTTTATTCCAGTAGAATCATCTTTCGGGTGGCCGTGTATTGGCCGGTTTCCAGCTTGTAGTACAGTACTCCACTGATCGGCAGGTCGTGGGTTTCGACCACAATCTGGTTGAACCCTTGCTCGTAGCGTCCTTCAATGCGTTTCCACTCGCGTCCGCTGAGGTCGTAAACCGTCATCAGGGCGCGGGTGGCTTCCGGTAAGTCAAATCCAATCGTGGTGCGTTCCTGGAAGGGATTCGGGATGTTTTGGTGCAAGGCAAAGCCTGATTCAGAGGCCTTTGTGTCGTGAAACAACAAACCCACATCCAGTAAATCTCCCAGTCCGTTGTAAGCTTCCGCAAAGGTCATTGTGCCATTGATGTTGATGGCGTCGCTGAGCTTCAAAGCGTTCCGCGCGGTAAATTCCAGGGTAAACAATTCGGTATTACTCTCCAACGCAATGCCTTCCGGGTCATTCCAGCTCACCGTCAAAATGTCCGGTGCCAACTGGTGGATATTGCCGGCTGCAAATTTGCTGTATTCTATGTTGTTCAAAATCAATTCATCCGCATCGTAGTCCAGAGTAAACTGACTGCCAATCACGTCATTCAACTCGCCCGAGCGGAAGGTCACTTTCGTCGTCTCGCCTTGCTTCATTGCTGCGTCACTAGTCTCCAGGTAGAAAGTGCCACTCCAGCTCCGGTTGGCCACCTCGTCGTCATTGGCATTCGGGCTTGCACTCATATTCACATCACCAATTTTGATGGCAATGAAGTCGTGGTGCGGAGAATGCCCTTGTAAGTCGTTGATATTGGCCAGCTCCGGGAAGACCTCCTGCCAGGGATTGAGCGGATTGGGGAATTCGTAGTTGGCATCCACAAACCGCCAGCTGGTATTATTGGGCGCAAAGCCCTGGGTAACTCCAAGAATTAGCTTACGCAAATGAATTACGTCCAGGGTAGAAATACTGTTGGAGGCATTGACATCCGCTGCAATTTTCTTGTACGGTGAAGTCAGTGGTTGAATGCCCAAAATGTGTTTCGTAATCAGGATCAAATCCATGGTGCTCACCCCATTCAACGGATTGCCGTCGAGCTCGGGTACAATGGTATAATCGAGTCCCTGACTAAGGCTATCCATCATATAATTGCCGGTGGGGTCGGTCATCATATCGTGTGGCATGGGCACGTTGATATTCATCATTACTTCTTCTACCGGCTGGTCTTCTTCGGTGATGATCAAGCCCGAAATGGAGCCAATAACGGTACCATTGTTTTCTGAGCACAGACCAAGGTTGTCCTGCACCACCAGGAAGGTTTCGCAGTAGTCAAAGTTAGGCCCACCCACTACTCCATTCGGCTGTACGGAGTACGGATTAAATGCATTGTCCCAGGCAAATAACCGCACCAGCACTACCCCAATATCTTCACAGGTCACCACCGTGGCAATTTGCTCTGGACTGGGAATGTCTGTACCGTTCATGATTTCCGCCGTTTGATGGATAGACAGCGTCACCGGCCCGGAACAATCAGAAAGCATGGCTCCGGCCAGAAAATCCGTGGCCAGCACCGAGCGGCCGGCAATATCGATATCGCCATCGCCGTCCGCATCGGTATTGGGCTCCAACAGCATTAAGGAGGTTGAGAGCCCATTGGTACAACTTGGCGCTGGAGCCAGACAATCGACTACCTCAAAAGGAATCCAGGTATTGGTTTGATTGCCACAGCCGTCAGATACTCTGACCTCGAAGGCGTGGCTACCCAGCGGATAATTTCCCACAATTCGATAATCGGGATAACTGCCCAGCAGGCTCTGGTTGGTAATATTCCCGTTAAGGGTTCCGTCGTTATTGGTATCCAGATAAACTTCAATACTGACACTGCTGGCAGAACATAGTTCTTCTACCGAAAACTCGGCTTGAACACTGCCCAGGCAATTGCTATTATTGCTACAAAAAGCAGCCGGTGCATCAAAAATAATGGAAGGAGGCAGTTCATCGTGCACCTTGATCACCTGGGTATACCGCCAGTAGCCATTAGAGGCTACCGTGCGCCAGTAACCGGCTGGGTTTGTGGAGCCGTCACAGCTCAAACCTTTAGTGCCCGCCGCGGGAAAGTTGTCATTTTCGTTGCTGTTTCTATCGAGGTAAACCTGCTGATCGCGACGCAGTAGCCAAAGGGGCTCATCTCCATCTTCACCATCACAATCTTCATCTCTGGTCAGGTCAACCGGACTGCTGATGCCATCGTATTCACACCAGTCAATGACAGTATAGGTTCTTAATATCTTATGACAAGCCGGACCGGAAATGACATCAAATACCTGCTCACTGACATCCACTGCCAGGTTTTCACAACCCAGAGAAAATATTTGTAACGTATCCGCATCGGGAATTTCACAGTCGGTCACCGCATCGGCCGGGAAGCGAATTTCGTAATTACGACTGGTATTCACCGTAATAAATTGCTGACACACGTTGGAAGTATTTCCAAACTGGTCGACGGCCTGAAAGCGGCGTACAATTGTACCAGAGCCACAATCGGCCATATTGACCAGTGGCGTCAACTCCTGGATGATACCGTTGTCGCAATTATCCGTGGTCACTGGCATGCCAAATACTGTTTGTAAATCCACCAGGCTGTTAAATTCAAACCCAAAAGGTAAGTTGCCACAATTGACTGAGACATTGGTCGGCGCCTCACATTCTGGAGCCATATTATCAATAACCATGATTTCGGTACTACATACATTCGTATTACCCGCGGCATCGGTCACCCTCAATTCTACCGTGACCATCTCACCGGCATCACAGCAGTAGAAATCAACATAAGGTCCCCACGCAGTGTATTCCGCAGCAACGGCATTGCAGTTATCCGGGTTGTAATCAACGATGCGACGTACTTCCAGTAATATTACTTCACAATTGTCATTGCTGCCTTCATCCACATCATCCTGATACAATCGGGCAAAACCGTTATTATTCAAAACGACATTCAAATTATCATCACAAACTGCCACCGGCGACACCAAATCCTCCACACAAAAGGCACATTCCACCACACTAGTGTTATTACACTCATCCGTTACGGTATGTCTATAGCGGTGACACCCCAGCGGAATGCCGCTGATCTGACGTGGAGCACCCGGAGGAATCGTTGCTAAAACAATGGTCTCGGTAGTAGTGCCAATCACTTGTCCTAGGGGATTAAAAATAGGCACTTCAATATCGGTTACAATTTCCGTGGTCGTTTGCCAACTGGAACAGGCATCCGTCACAATGGGCAACGGGGCGGTCAGTGTGGCGGTACAACTGGAAGGCCCTGCTGAATAATAGAGAATGTCATTGGTGGGGCAACTGATCACCGGAGGCGTAAAATCGCCAATGCGAATAATCTGGCTGAAGGATTCAAGCACGCCCGGATTGCAATCATCGGATAAGAACCAACGCCGGATGAAACTATAGGAGTCTCCACACATCTCAATGGCGGGCTGGTCAACATAACTCGCCGTCAGGTTGCAATACACCGGTGCGATATTAAACACCCCAAAAGCAGTTTGCACATAAGGATAACCGCTTACTGATGGGTGTGGATTTCCATTGGGTAAGGTTGCAAATGTCTCATCACATTCCAGCACAAATACCTGAGCGGGAATCCAGACATCTTCAATTTCCAAAATATCAAAATCAATGGTTTGCACACATTGTCCCTGATTGCCGGTAATATTGGTGGCGGTGAAGGAACGGGTTATCGTTGCGCCGCCGCAAATGCCATTGTTGGTAATGGCATCAGTAAAGACAAAGGTGGGTGGTAAGCAATTACCTTGTACTGATGGCAACCCTGTATAGACCAGACTTGATTGCTGGTTGAGAATTTCTTCATAGTCATTGCAATACAAAGGCAGAAAAGCGGTGACTTCCTGCACGGGCTCTCCAACGATTCCTCCGATTCCCTGACTGTACACCGACCATTCATAATCTCCGGTCTGACTTCCGTCAAATGAGGTGGTAAACAGGGTGTAATCCTGGTCAGGGCGCAAGTGTACGGTGATGCGAACAATTTCGTCCTCATTGGGGTAAACCCCTTCCCCGGCATCCAGCAGGCGCGATTTGGCCATGATGTTTTGACAAGGCCCTAACCCAGGATTAAAAGCATCGTGGTAAATGGCTCCCGCTCCTTGCCCGAAGGAGGCGGAGAGTTCAAAGGTATAGATATCTTCCTCCGTGACTTGAAAGGTTTGTAAACGGTAAAAATGGGTGCTGGGCACCACATTAACCAGGTCTACAAAACAAGCAAAATTCTGTGGAGTAAGGGTGGATAAGGCATTGGTTAACGAATTTTCCAGGACATATACATCGTGGTCCACCATCGCCATATTGGCGTTATCCGGGCAGTTGAGCACCGGAGCGCCCCCTTCCTGTATAAAGATGGAGCTTTGGCCAAAGTAATTGCCCGCAATCGTAGTGATTTGTACCTGTAGCGTTTGGCCTAAATATTCATCGGTCACCATATTGCCAATGGAATTACCCTGCGGGTCAAAAACCGTCACGATATAATCCGTGGCGATACATGGATAGGTGCCTTCCAGGATCATCGTTGGAATAATTAGTGCTTCGCAATCCGGGCCAAGGGGCACATTCACCACATTATTGGTGGCGATATTTGGTAATGTTAATACCGTGATCGTTTGACTTACCGTAATTGAGCAGCCCGGATCGGTAGGATCGTTTGGAGTACCATCACCGGCTACAAAGGTATACGTAATGAGGTGTGGCCCAGCCCCTTCCGCCTGCGGATCAAATGTTGTGCCCGGTACGCCATCAATCGTAAAAGTCCCGGTGCCGGAAACACCCTCTACATCTGCCGTCAGCTCGAATGGGGCGCTACTCAGACACACTTCATCGGGAATGCCCATGATCACCGGGTTGGGATAATAGCAGGTGTTATCAATAGTTAGGGTGTCCCCTAATCCATTTTCCACACTTATCGTGAAACCCTGTCCATCAACATGAATGCCGGCTAGTTGATACACACCCGATCCAGGTGCCGTTTCCGGAAATACCGTGCCGCCACTAACCGGAATAGGTGCTGCGGGCGGTGCCGGACTGCTCGTTTGAAACAAACCCGGTGCACTGACCACCGTCCAGGTTTGTCCAGTGACGTCTTCAATGGTAATCAACTCACTAAACTGGCCGTTTTGCAGGTTGGTAGCATTGTTCATACAATTACACGTTGCCGGATCGGCTGGGTTGGCACCCAAATAAATGGACGCTATCATCGCGGCTGGATTGTTGCCGATTGCCAGGCCCGGTGCAATTACCAGGGCAGGCAGTAAGTACAGTAGAAAAAGAAAGAGCTTTCCTCTTTTCACCATCATGGGGGAGTTGGCAAAAATCTCAGTGTCGGAGTTGATTCGTACACGTTTCGGGATTAATGCACCTCTACCCAAATAATTTTGAAGTAGTCTCATAGTGCGAAAATTTTGATCAACGGCATAGGCCGAAGCTTTTAGTTGATAAATAGTGTTTCATGCCGGGCATACCTTATCACCTCCAGGCAGGGACGTTTTCCCGCTGGATAACCGGCAATAATGGATTAGAAATTATTTATATAAGTCTTTGCAAAAACGGGGCCAATTTTTTAATTGGATAGGAGATGAAATGGATGGTGGTTTGTTAAATGGTTGCAAATGAGCGCTTTGTGGCGGCAAAAATCATTTCCCAGCCAAACCGGTGCTGCTCGGTTCCGGCGGAACCCCCTCTTTGTAGACAAACGGCAATACCACACGGAATTGCACACCGGAGGGTGCGCCCTATGAAATACACGACAGGGGTTTTCACGATGAAATGAATTTCATCAAACCATATTTTAAAAAAAATCGTCCCCCGGGAACCATTTCCACCATCCAATGGGTTATACCCCCAAATGATGCAAAAGAAATTACATATCAGCTTTTCGTTTCCATTCGGGGTCCCTGCATCCGGAACAGGTGATTCGATGGAATTGCAGCGATTTCTTTAAACCTACCTTGGATCTATTCGCGGTGGTTTGAAGTCGACTGCGGATGGTATTTAACAGCACTTACCAATATTGGCAATATAGCTCACAGGGCGAGAGCGTCCCGAGGCACCTCGGGAAGGGTCGGGTTCGATTCCCTTGTTGCCACATCTGGGATTAGAGAAGATCCCCATCACGTTCATTGATGTAAGATTTGTGCAGTCTTGCCTGGCAAGGCTGTCGAAGGCGGCTTACCGTCTTTACATAAACCTGGTAACGGGGCTAAATCTGTCGTGCAAGTAAGCACGGGGGAGACGTTTCTTCGGAGGCGTTTGAGTAAGCAGGCAACTATCGTGTGCCGTCCATCCTGTCAGGGGCGACCGCTGAGGCAGGAGGAAGCGCATATCCCGGGAAGGACACCGGGATTGAGGTGGAGACACCAACAGGGAAAGTTGTAGAATGCCGGTTCCATGAGCGCTATCCACGTTCATGCGGGCTGGGTTCAGTATGCGGGGTAACCGTCCGGTAACGGGTCGTTATCCCAAAATGCGGTGAGCCGGGAGGCTTGCAGGAAGGAGCTTGGTATTCTGAAGGCGAAAATCTTCGGAGCCATTCCCGAGACGCTTCTTCTAAATGTCCGAACTGGAATCAGCTGAAAACTGGTTTCGTGAATAGCTCAGAAGGTAGAGCAGTTGACTTGGGGTCAATGGGTCGTGGGTTCGATTCCCACTTCGCGTTTCGTGAAAGCGAAAGTCTCGGGCGTTGTGACGTAGTAGATGCCTAAACCCGTTGGAACATACGGGCTGGTGGTGGCCGCAATCCTCCGCCAGATGGTGCACATTCGTTCTGGCCGGCTTCGGAGCAAGCTCCGGGGAACGTCAGTTAATGGTGAAGGACCAACCTTCTGCCACTGCAAAGAGCAGCCGCTGAGCTGCTATGCAGGCCACGTCTAAGGTGCCGATCAGTCGCAATGTATCTCAATCTACGATTGGGAAAAACAGGCATTGGGTAAGTACCCCGCTCCGGCAACGGAAAAGGGTGGATAATGCGGGAACACCGGGACTGCAACTCCCGGCCATAATCTGCAGAAAGCTTACCCTCGGATGAGCTGTAGTCTCAGGCTTCTTTTAAAAAACAAATGGAATAATTACGATGAATAACAGATAGGTGAATGGTAACAAATGATAGGTGCTCTCAGCGATCAGTCCTACAATGCATGCTCCGAAAAAAACCAAGTAGCCCTGGAGGATAGTGGTTCTCCCCTGGAATACTTTAATGCCCATCCAAATACCGACTAATCCTACCAAAAAATTTAAAATCAGAACCCAATCTGGAATTATTAGTAACCATAGGCAATCAGGACATTCACGGTACTGATAAAAAGTATCAGCATGATGGAAGCTCCAAAGTGCACCCAATAATATTTCTAATCCTCCTGCTATTTTCTTGATCATGCCTTGGTAGTAAAGTGAAAACCTTTGAATTCATTAAAACTGCTGGATTATGGCTTTAAATCTAACCAGAACAATTGGGTTATTATGCATTTTGGGGTTTGTTTGCTATTTACCACTGAAGCTAAGTCTCACCGATCTCGATGATATAGGTGTTGAGAGTAGAATTGAGCGTATACAGAACTCAGAGCTATATGTCTTATTAGCTGAAGTAGATGGGGCGCAGTTTCGCCCTGTCTTAAAGTTGGTAGTTAAAAGATCATTCTCATTAATAGAACTAGGGGTTCATCGTATTACCGGTTTTTTTGTCAAAAAAGCAATTTAACAGCCTGAAAAACAAAGATTAAGAGCGGCAATGCAGTGTATTTATAGATACCATTTTTGACAACAAATTGTGACAGTATTCTTACTGAGACAGGACGCAACTGCGCCCAGTAGATGGATATTATGTTTGCCCAATTTGCCCGAGTAAAAAATTCTTTTTAAACTCTGGGGAAATATATAAATTTGGAGTGACTATGAATCCAGCAAGTTGATATTCCCAACAAGAACTGGCAAGGTGGAGACTCGAGTATTTAGTCCTGAAAATTGCCCCATACAATGAGTGTCTAATCGAGGAAACACTACGAAGTGCAGGATACAAATTACTTCCAGAGAACTTAAGAAGATCTGAAGAGAGAAGATTAAACCTTCCGCCAGGTAGTGGAGTAAAATTCCGATAAAATGAAATTTAACAAGAGGGTTGATACCCTTTCCTACCCCTTTGTAGATACCCTTTATTTCAACAAAAAGCTGGAAGGGCAATACGACCACATCTACGTAACCTTCGTCGCAATAGCGGGAGAAGATAAAGAGGATGTGTGGGAGGACAATAATGAGTTATTTATCGTCATTCCGCTGCCTTATTCCGAAGCCTGTTCCAATCAGGCCCTTGAGGTGATGAAGACCCACCTACTCGATCATATCCAGCAATTACAAGATGAGGCATTGACGGTTTATATTAAACAAAATCTTGATATTGCAAATTAGGACGGCTTTCAATTGACGGACCCCGCGTAAGCGGGCTGGAGGGCCGCCTGATAAGGCGGGTGTCGGCTGAGCCGACACGGAGCAAAGCGAACCCCGGAAGTACGCGGCCTCTCGGCTCAACCGAGAGGATACGCCCAAAATTATCTTTTAAACATCCTCAAAACATCTTTCCTTTCCAGCCAGCCGATGGCGCCTAAATAAGCCAGCATCAGGCCGGTATTGACCAGCAATATTTGCCATAAGACCTCCGGGCGAATCCACAGACTAACGGCGTAAATGCCCAATGCAAGCAGAATGTACAACACCATCTTGCCAATAGGGTAAGGCACGGGATAATACCGCTGACCAATGAGGTAGCTGGTGACGGTCATAAAGCCGAAACAGGCAACTGAGGCCCAGGCAGCTCCGAGATAGCCGATGCGGGGGATGAGTAGATAATTCATGACCAAGACGATGATAGCCCCGCCAGTGGAAATGTAGGCCCCAAACCTGGTCTGATCGGTGAGTTTGTACCAGATGGAGAAGCTGTAATAAATGCCTAGAAATAGATAAGCTAAAAGCAGGAGTGGTACGATATTGAGTCCGCTGCGGAAAGAGGGTGCGATGAGGTATTGCACCAAATCGAGATATAATAATATACCCAGCATGGCTACACTGCCCACCAGCGCAAAGGCCTGTCCCACCCGGGCGTAAATGTTTTTTGAATCCTCGCGGTCGGAATGGCGGAAGAAGAAGGGTTCGGCGGCAAATTTGAAGGCCTGGGTAAAGAGATTCATCAATACGGCAATCTTGATACAGGCGTTGTAAATGCCGAGTTGTACCAGATTTTCTTCCAGGGTGCCGGGCAGCCACTCCTTGAGCAAATACCGATCAGCAAGCTGGCTAAACATGCCGGTAATGCCGACAATGACAAGGGGAAAGGCGTATCGGAACATGCGCCGCCAGAGCACGGCATCAAACTTCAACTGAATGCGAAAATAAACCGGCAGTAGCAGCAATAAGGTCACCGCGCTGGCCACCAGATTGGCGATGAAAACATAATCGAGTTTCTTCTCCGGATTGTAGATAGCCGTGTAACTGTCGTAGCCATTCTTGATCAGATAGGGGCACAATTCCAGGAAAAACAGGAGCATGCCGGCATTGACCAGAATGTTAATGACTTTGTAAAAGGCAAAACGAAGGGGCCGATTTTCCAACCGTAGCCGGGCAAATGGGATGGCTACTAACACATCAAAGGCGATGATGAAGGCAAAAAAGACCACGTACATGCGATCTTCAGCGGTAGTCAACAGGGCCGCAATATCGGAAGCAAAGAAGATCAGTAACAATACAAAACCTACCGTGCTGACCAGCAAAGAAATGGAGGCGGTGGAAAAGGCATTGGGCCGGTCATCATTACGGTGACCGAAGCGGAAAAAGGCCGTTTCCATACCGTAGGTGAGCAATACCAAGAGCAAGGCCGAAAAGGCGTACATCAGGCCATGAATACCGTATTCGCCCTGGTCATCATTGAATACCCGGGTGAGGTAGGGCGTAACAATAATATAGTTGAGCAAGCGGTTGAGGATATTGCTTACTCCGTAAATGGCTGTCTCCTTGGCTAAACTCCTGATTAGCGACATTTTCGATAGTATTAAACCGAATAAGGACTAAAATCGGGCAAAAGCGCCATAAAGCTGATAAAAATTTTATGCCTCACCAAATTAGTGCTAATTTGGCGAAAAATTTTATACCAATTACGCACAAACAGAGCTGGGCTCAGTTAGGATAAGTGCGGATTACTTTGGGAAAACCAACGAATTATGATCAATGTTGAGTTGCTGAAAAAAATCTGTGAAACGCCCGGTGCTCCGGGATTCGAACAGCGTATTCGCGAATTGGTAGTGCGTGAGGTGCGCCCATTGGTTGACGAGATTTCCATCGACAATATGGGCAACGTCATTGCTGTAAAGAAAGGCAAAGCACGCAAAAGAGCAATGGTGGCCGCCCACATGGACGAAATTTCCTTTGTGGTGACCCATGTGGACGATGACGGCTTTTTGCGCTTTCACACCCTCGGTGGTTTTGACCCGAAAACACTGACTTCTCAGCGAGTGATCGTGCACGGCCGGGAGGATGTCATTGGTGTGATGGGCTGTAAGCCGATCCATTTGATGAAACCCGAGGAGCGTAGCAAACAAATACCCATTTCCGAATATTTTATCGACCTCGGGATGACCAAAGAGGCAGTGAATGAGATCGTTAGTGTTGGTGATCCGGTGACGCGGGAGCGCGGCCTGATCGAAATGGGGGATTGTGTGAACAGCAAGTCGCTCGATAACCGGGTGTCGGTATTTATTTTGTTGGAAACACTACGCGCACTGAAAGACGAAACGGTGCCTTACGATATTTACGGGGTGTTTACAGTACAGGAAGAGGTGGGGTTGCGCGGAGCCATTTCGGCTGCACATCTCATTGATCCCGATTTTGGTTTTGGCTTGGATGTGACCATTGCCTTTGATGTGCCTGGCGCGCAGGGCCATGAGGTGGTGACGCGCCTGGGACACGGTGCCGCCATCAAGATAATGGACGGCTCGGTGATTTCGGATTACCGCATGGTGGCCTACATGAAAAAGGTAGCCGATGATCACAAAATCAAGTGGCAGCCGGAAATATTGCCTGCCGGAGGGACCGATACCGCGGGTATACAACGCTATGGAAAGAAGGGTGCCATTTCGGGTGCTATTTCAATACCCTTACGGAATATGCACCAGACAATTGAGATGGCCCATAAAGAAGATATTAAAAATTGCATCGACCTGCTGAAGGCGAGTCTGAGCCAGTTGAATAATTACAATTGGGGATTTGCAGAATTGCCCGAGCGGGACGATGACTGGGGGTAAAACTCCAGACAAAAAGTATAGCTTATGTGGAAAGAAGAGAATGATCAGTTGAAAGCAACTTTTAAATTTAAGGATTTTGTAGAGGCATTTGCCTTCATGACGGAAGTGGCCTTTCACGCCGAAAAGCAGGGCCATCATCCCAATTGGAGTAATGTATACAATACGGTGGAATTTGCCCTGAATACCCACGATGCCGGAGATAAGGTAACGGATAAAGATTGGAAGCTGGCGAAGGCGATTGATGGGGTGTATGAAAGGTTTAGTTAGGTTTAGAGTGTAGGGTGTAGCGTTTAGAGAAGGGGGCAGTTGTTCATTCTGCAAATTCTTTGATTCTGGGAACCCTGCTTAGGTTTAGGCGGAGGCGGCGGTTGAGAAAGTTTAGAGTTTAGTGTGTAGGAGTTTAGAGAGGAGCGTCCGGGTACTCTGCAAATTCTTTAATCCTGAGTATCCTACTCGAATTATGGGTTTAAAGGTTAAAGGTTAAAGTTTATTTTTTCGGTCTGGTGTGGTGAAAAGCGCTAAGTGATAAAAAGTACCGTTACGGACCTAAAACCTAATGCCCAAAGCCTAATACCTAAATATTCTGTACTGGTTTTTTGGCATAGCTTTTAAGTCGGCCAGCTCAAAAAACGAGCCGCCGCCAGGGCCTAAACGAAACGATCATACCGTTAGAGGGTGGGATAATAATAAAAGCCCGCCCACATCCGCCAAACCGCCATTGGTCTACGTACAGCTCGTACAGCAGCACAGAGCTGTCAGGGTAGAATGCTGTGGAAAGCATTTACAGTTTCGCCGGCGAAGCTTATGAGTGAATCACACTGCAATATAATAAAAAGTTTTGAAATTTAAAAACAAAAACATTTTTTATTAAAACCCTAACGCCACGTGTTGAATATCCATTCCAAATTGCCCAATACCGGAACCACCATCTTTACCGTCATGTCGGCGCTGGCTAAAGAATATCAGGCCATCAATCTTTCTCAGGGGTTTCCCAATTTTCCCTCTTCCCCACAATTAACGGAACTGGTGGCCCGGTACATGCGCGATGGATACAATCAGTACGCTCCCATGGCTGGGGTGCCAGAACTCAGACAACAAATCGCTGCCAAGATTCAGTTGATGTACCAGGTTTCGGTCGATCCGGAACAGGAAATCACCATCACTTCCGGGGCTACGGAGGGACTGTTTTCCTCCATCGCGGCTTTTGTTTCAGCGGGTGATGAGGTGATTATCATCGAACCGGCTTATGATTCTTATGCGCCATCTATTGAGGTGATGGGGGCAAAGGCTGTGCCGTATCGATTGAGTGCTCCGGATTATCGGGTGGATTGGGAGGCTTTCGCCCAATTGATTACACCGAAAACCCGGATGATCATCATCAATACACCGCACAATCCCACGGGAAGTATTCTGGAAAAGGCGGACCTGGAAGCGCTGGACCTACTCACCCGCGATACCAACATTCTGGTGCTTAGTGATGAAGTGTACGAACACCTGATTTACGATGGTGAGGAGCACCAGAGTGTACTGCGCTTTCCGGAGTTGCGTAAGCGCAGCCTGGCGGTCTATTCCTTCGGCAAAACCTTTCACAATACCGGCTGGCGCATTGGCTACTGCGTGGCTACCCCTGAGCTGATGGCCGAATTCCGTAAGGTACACCAGTTTAATGTCTTTTCCATTAATACGCCTACGCAATATGGGCTGGCGGAGTTTCTTAAAAAGCCTGAAGAATACCTTGGACTACCTGACTTTTTTCAGCGGAAGCGAGATTTCTTTCTGTCAAAAATGGCGGGCAGTTCTTTGCGGCCACTGACTTGTCGGGGTACCTATTTTCACCTCTTTGATTACAGCGCCGTCAGTGATATGCCAGAGTATGATTTCGCGGTATGGATCACCAAAAATATCGGCGTTGCTGCGATTCCGGTGGCTCCATTTTATGGCCAGCAGCAAAACAATCAAATCATCAGGCTTTGTTTTGCTAAAACGGAAGAAACACTCGAAAAAGCAGCCCATTTGCTGCAAAAACTCTAATCCTGACGGAGAAAGCGTGACTTTTTCTTAAATTTAGCATCTAAACACATACATATTAGAGAAATACTTTCCCGTTCTATCCTCCTTACACATCGACTATGTCGGCAAATGTTGCTGACAGTATGAAAAGCCAATTAATCAAAACTTAATACCAATCGTTATGAATTTTGACTTAGACAAGATTTCGGAGATGTTGATTGAATACGTCCCGAGAGTCGCCGGAGCCCTGCTTACCTTAATCATCGGTTTTTGGATCATCGGCTGGTTGACCGGTTACCTGAGAAAGGTGCTGGAAAAGCGCAATATTGATCCAACCATTCGCCCGTTTCTGTTATCGCTGGTTAGTGTAGGCTTGAAGATTCTGGTACTGCTGAGTGTGGCCAACCAGTTTGGCATCGAAACCACTTCATTCATCGCCATTTTTGGTGCCCTGGCCTTTGCTGTTGGCCTGGCCTTGCAAGGCAGCCTTGGTCATTTCGCCAGTGGTGTGCTGCTGTTGGTTTTCAAACCCTACAAGGTAGGTGATCTGGTGGAAATCGGCGGAGGCAAGACCGGCCGGGTCAAAGAAATTCAGGTATTCAATACCATATTGCTGACGCTCGACAACAAAAAGATCATCGTTCCTAATGGTGTGGTCACGGATAATGTAATCACCAATATTTCCGGACAGGACATCATCGGTGTGGAGCTAACCTTTGGTATCGGCTACAACGACAGCATTGATAAGGCCCGGGAAATTATCCTGCAAGTGGGCAAGGAGTGTCCTTATATTCTGGATGAACCCAAACAAGCTGTGGTAGTAGCGGAACTGGGCGACAGTTCGGTCAACCTGGCCACCCGCCCGTTCTGCAATAGTGAGCATTACTGGGAGACGTATTTTTATATGCAGGAGCATGTGAAGAAACAGTTTGATCAGGGTGGTGTCAGCATTCCATTCCCACAAATGGATGTACACCTCGACAAATAAAATAAGTGTGCAAAGAAACGGGGGAAGTCTAAAGTCCCTCGTTTCTCTACTAATGCCTGCATTTGACGCTCTAACACCTCCGTTGGCTCAATTCCCGTATTTTCACTGAACCATTTGCCGCTCATCCGTTTATAGAGGTGAACACAAATCAACCTTTATGAATGTAGAGCTTATTCTCGAACAAATCCAGGCCTTCCTGGCCACCTACGCACTAAGGGCTATTGGCGCCATTATCACCCTGATTATCGGTTTTTGGGTCATTGGTTACCTCACGCGCCTGATCAAGAAAGCAATGGAAAAACGGAACATCGATGTTTCCTTGCGCAGCTTTCTGGGGTCCATTATTGGTATTGGCTTAAAAGCCCTGCTGATCTTAAGTGTCGCCAGTATGTTTGGTGTGGAAGTCACTTCTTTCATTGCCATTTTCAGTGCCCTGGCCTTTGCCATTGGTCTGGCGCTTCAGGGCAACCTGGCCAATTTTGCCAGTGGTGTAATCGTGCTGATTTTTAAATTTTACAAAGTAGGGGATTTCATCGAAGCGCAGGGCCATTCCGGTACAGTCAAGGAAATACAAATTTTTCATACTGTACTCAATGCTCTGGACAATCGCATCATCATTATTCCCAATGGTGCTATGACCAGCGGGCCAATTCAAAACTATACCACCCTGGGGGAGCGCCGACACGACCTCACAGTAGGCATCGGCTATGACGACGATATTGACAAGGCCAAAGAGATCATTCTGGAAGTAGTCAAGGGACTGCCCGACATCGAGCACGACCTGGGATATGATGTTTTTGTAAAAGGCCTCGGCGACAGCTCCGTGAATTTTGCCGTGCGTTTTGTAGCGAAAAATGACTTTTTCTGGCCAGCTTACAAGCTTTTCTTTGAGCGGATCAAGAAAGAATTTGATAAAAATGATATCGGCATTCCATTCCCACAAATGGATGTACACTTGAAGAAAGAAGAAGAGGCTGCGTAGAATATAGAGATGCAGTAGCTACTTGAAATACTTCATTTGGCTTTAAAATCAAAAAAGTTTGCGATAACTTTAAGGTTGGTACCAAACCTGACCCTACGCCATGGAAGACAAGGACCAACCGGAAGTTGAGCAAACCGCCCCAAGCAAATTTCAGCAGTGGCTGGACAACCTACAACAAGAAAGTTGGCAGCTGGAGCTACTCGTCTCCGGCTTTGCCATTTTCTTGATCCTTGGTGCCTATGAACCCTTACAGGAGTTGAGTAGGCGAGCCACCTATTTGTCGCTCAGCATTAGTCGAAACTTTATCCTCAAAGGTCCGGTGGCGATTATTATGTTCAGCTGGATTTTCTTCTTGATTAACCTCCTGTTGCACGTGGCTTTGCGGGGACTTTGGATCAGTACGCTTGGCCTACGCTACGTCTCCGGTGATATTGATTACGATAAATTGGGGTATACTCCGCGCTTTCGCGCAATACTGGAAAAGCGCATCGGCACCTTTGATCAGTATATCGAAAGGTTGGAGAAGTTGTGCAGCGTTGTTTTTGGATTTACCTTCCTCACCTTTTTTGTCTTTCTATCTTTTGGAATTTATCTCCTGCTTTTTGGCGTACTGGTCAATGCCATCAGTGCCTTTAGCAAATGGCTACTGCCCGATGAAGTAGGAAAGGCCTTAATGCTTGTCTTTCTACTCATTTATTTCCTTGCTGGCCTGCTGTACCTCATCGATTTTATCACCCTGGGCTGGCTTAAGCGCAAAAACTGGGCATCCAGGTGGTATCCGCCGATTTACCGGGGCATGAGTTGGATCACCCTTTCGTTTATTTACCGGCCGCTGTATTACAATTTGGTAGACAATCGTTTCGGCCGCTGGATGGGCTTTTTGTTGGTGCCTTACATCGTAGTGATTATGCTCCTCAGCAGCACCTACTTTGAAACCCACGATTACTTCCCGGAGGAAAAAAGTGAAGCCATTACCTTCAACAAGGATTATTATGAGGACTCTCGTGAAGAAAGCACCGTGATCCGAAGCCCAATTTTACCATCCCCTTATGTTCGCAATGGTTTTATGGAGGTCTTTGTGCCCTATATTCCAGTTTGGGACGATAAAATTTTGAAAATTATTTGTCCTGGATTTGAGCCCGCAAAGTCTACCAAACTCCGGAGTGATATCATCGTGATAGATGCTCATTCGGTTGATGAAAAAGAGAAAGCGGATTCTTCATTTCTTTGTCTGAAAGCATTGCAGCGCCTATATGTCAATGACAGCCTTTTCCAGAATATAGATCCCTTACTCTACGAACATCCCAACCAGGAGGAACGAGGCTTACGGACCACTATCGATGTAGCTTACCTGCCGCGGGGGAAACACTTCTTAAAAATTGAAAAACAAAGGCGCTATACCGGAGAGGCGGAGGCGCAGGATAGCCTGGTGTGGAGCGAGATTGCGAATATTCCCTTTTGGAGAGAATAGGCTATGGAGGGCAAAAAAGGAGTCGGATTAACTACACCCGACTCCTGAACTTCTATCTTCTACCTAATTTAGATAATACCTCAATCCCAGATTGATTCCGATCAGCGTATAACGCTGCTCAAGATGGTAGCGGTCGATCGTGAAATCTTTGGGAATGAAGCGGAAGCTGGCTTTTGCGCCAACTGATAATTGCGGCGTAATATTGTAGTCTACACCCAGACCTAAGTGATAATTAAGGCCCAGACTGGTTTTAAAGACTTGTTGATCCTCTGCTGCCAAATCAATGAGGGTTTCTCCATCCATGGCAATAATATTACCTTCCGATTTCAAGCTCAGATTAAAATGAGCACCGCCCTCTACCAGGAATGCCCAGCGTTCAGCACCGATGCGGTAGCCCGCAATCAACGGAATGTCCAGCATTGTCAACGAATTATAGGTCCGCTTTTTGTAGCTGGTAATTCTGGTCAACGGAATTGGTCCGGTAACGGTCGAGGAATCTCCATTAGCATCGATATAAATTTCCTGTATGCCGATGATGGAGTCGTTTTCCGTAAGGGTAAAGGACCGCTCAAACTTTTCATTGATGCGACTGTAGTTTAGTCCTGTACGGAAATAAAGACCGAATGGCAATTCATAGTGCAGCTGTAATCCAGCTTGTATGGCCTCTAGCACCTCCTCAGAGTTCTGGCGAAGCATACGGTAATCCTGGAGGCTATCGCCTGCCTCCAATGTACGGGTCGGCCGACTAATGCCACCTTCCAAACCAATGGCCCAGCGGGCGGTTTTCTTTTTACGGCGGAGTAGTTCGGTCCCCGGATCGAAAGGTTTTGGCGCTTCCAGTTGCAACGGCCAGTTTTCGGGATATGACAGGGCTGCATGAATGCCGCTTATAGATGCCGGCAACTCAAAACGGTCAGTCAAGGGCCGTTCCACGTTGGATAACGCTCCTAATGTTGGTTGATCTTTGGGCGTTGTGATTTCCGTTTCCGCTGTTTTCTCAACCAATGTTTCAACAGATTTTCCCAGTTCAGCTGTTGACAAGCCAGTCTGAACGTTTGTTGCTTTTTCCGGAGCAAAAGACAGAGAAGAGCGACGATTATCAATAACAGTTGGGGTAGTGCTTTCGGACCTACCAGGTACAGTTGATTCTTCCGCAACAGTTGCCGTTTCAATTTCTGATGTTGGTGTTGAAGATTCAGGCACGATGTTTTCTGAATTCACCGGCATCTCGCTTGCTGCCTGAATGGTAGTGGATACCATAGTTTGTGGCTCATCAATGGTTTTATTCGCCATTTGATACCCAAGCCACCCGAGGGCCACAAACAATGCGGCTCCCAGGAAAACCCACCACAGGAAAAAGCGGCGTTTCTTCTTTTTAGGTATCTGATCGGCAATCTGTTCCCAGAGGCCACCCGGATCTACCGGGCTCTCGTGTTCCAGTAACTGCGACCTGATATGTTTTTCCAGATCTTGCTGGTTCATATCTTTAATTTTTCTCTTTGCAAAATTTGTTTTTGAAGCAACTTCCGGGCCCTTGTTAATTGCGAGCGTGAAGTACTTTCCGTAATCCCAAGCATCTCCGCAATTTCCGTATGCCGGTAACCTTCTACTACGTTGAGGTTAAATATTTGGCGAAAGCCATCCGGCAAATCGGCAATTAATTTCATCAACTCCTCGGCTCCCAGTCGGGCATAAACATCCGGTATTACAACTTGATCATTCTCTTCTTCCAACCCCGGCAATTCGCGACGATACCAGCTTTTATCCAGTGCCTGTAGGGCAGTGGTAATCACAATGCGTCTCATCCAGGCTTCGAATGATCCAATCGGTTTGTACCGATCAATAGCGCCAAAGATTCTGATGAGCGCGTCTTGTAGTACATCTTTTGCGGAAGCTTCATCGCGGACATAGCGGCGTGCTACTGTCATCAGCATAGGCGAATAACGGTATACCAATTCCTTCTGGTAACGAGGTTCACGGTCTTGACAACCTTTTATGATCGTGCGTTCCGTCAAAGCGGATGTTTTTTAAACAGGAATTTCCTGTTTGGTCAGTTTATTTTCCTTCTTTGACAAATTTCGTGGTCAAACTAAAATGTGAAGCGCAAAGCGACCATATGGAGTGGCGATTTACATTTTCGATTGACTCCAAACACGAGATTTGTCAAAGAACCTTTATTTTAAAGTAGAGCTTCTCTCTATAGCAAAGAAGGTTATATCAATGAAATAGGACAAAGGGTCAATTCGCTGCACGCGCTGTGAAAAAAATTGCGAATCAACCCCTTGTCCAGTGTATAGGTATATAATTATATTACTATTGATCTCGATCTACCTTAAAGGTACCCGAAATCGGTACGGGTGTATACATACTTTGTGTAAAGTCGTATTTGTCGACAGTGCCTTCAAAAGAACCCATGATTTTTTCGCCCACTGCTCCATATTGAGTGATGGTAAATTCTACATCACATGAACCGGCGCAAGAGAAGTTATCGGTTGGGAAGTTTTCTGTATCAAAATAGAAGAAACGGTTGTCTAACCCTAAGGGGAATGTTCCCACTTCATCACCTGCAAAGGTAAATGATACCGCATAGGTAGAATCCTGTGACCAGGCATCAACGGCGGTGAGTGAGGTATCGCTGTAAGACATAGGCAGCAGGTACTCGTATTCATTGCCTTCGTAAACAATTCTGACATATTCATCCAATTCCTCTGCACAGGCAGAAATCGTTCCGAGGTCCTGATCAGCCGGTGCAGTGCCGGTGATTTCTTCACTCTGGAATTGATTACCCAAATCGATGCCCACCAGGCTGAAGTCCTGATCGTCACATAAGCTGGTATTCATGCTGAAGGTACCATCCGCTTCGACATTCAGGAAGAAATTCCAGTTGTTACCCCAGGTCATTTCAACAACACCATTCGTTACCGGATTGCCGTCACAGTCGATCAACGTACCTGTAAGGTTGACTGCGGTTGCGGCACTCAATTCAACAACGATCGCGCCCAGGTCTACATCCTCGGAGAAGGGGCCGATATCCTGAGACAATGCAATACCATTACAATTGTCACGTACAACGAGGACCATTGCTTCATCCATGGGTACTGCGCCACCAAATACACCATCTACATTAGTATATCCCCAGCCTACAGAAGCATTGCTGGTTACGGTAATTTCCACTACAACATTGGCCCAGGCATTGCCATCGCTGTCTACCAGCATACCGGTCAGGTTGACAAGTGTAAACGGATCATCACAATTCCAGAAAGAGAAGTGCGCTACTTCACCCACATAGGTGTCGCCATTACGCACCGCCTTGCCTTCTTCCATCCACAATCCCGCTACCTCATCAAAGTACCAGAGTGGAATTTCCTGTGGAGCGGAAGCAGATAATTCGCTAACAATCGGGAATTCGAGCGTGGCTTTTTGGTCATTGCCCATATTTAGCGGCTCACCGTTGGTAGAAGTCAATTCTACCGCCAGCATACCGTAGGTAGCCATTGACATCTCTTCACCAGATTCACTGATTCCCTGAAGATTACCCGGCATAAAATCACCCAGGCGATCGGCTTTAGGATTGAGCCACTGAGCGGATACTTGCACATCGCCCGTATAGGTTTGTCCATTAGCATCCACCACGCCACCAGCCGGCAGGCGTACAATGGCACCGCTGCTGAGGCTTACTTCACCTCCGTCAGCACCGCTTACGGTTCCGACCACGGTTTTGGGCAACAGCTGAATGGTGGTATAATTAAGTTTGTTGGCCTGAGGGAAGAAGCGGTCTGACCCCTGGAAATAACCCGGCATCTCTACGCTTACGAAAGTTCCCGCAGCATTTAATACTTTGTCGTCAAATCTAAAGAACCCAAATTCTCCGGTGGTTACGGTATTGCTTCCAAGGTGCACCGTGGCACCCGATACGGGATTGGCATTTTCGTCGATTACGCGGCCCAGTAAGCTGCCATTTACCTTGATCACCGGTGGATTGTAATGTTCTTCGGTGATGGTGGTTTCTTCAAAGTCTTTTCGACAAGAAAAAACGGTCAGCGTAAGCGCCAGCAACAGAAAGATAAGCTTTTTCATAAAGGTATTTTTTTCATTCGAGAGAAATCTGTCAACGGGCCCATCGACGGATAACCATTCATTAGCTCAATAACGGTTAAAGAATAATTGATTTACACTCCCTAAATCAGCGCGAGAGTGCTTTCGCTGCATTTAAATCAATTTTTTTTGGTTTTTTTTAAATAATCTTGTGAGAGGAGAGCTTTTCGTAGGCCCAGGTCAGGATGACCACTACGAGGAGGGAGGGCAGAAGATTTTCAATATTGATCTGCCCCAGCTGCAATAAATTGATGCCAATGCCGAGAATCAGTGCTCCGCCAACGGCACTTAGCGTATCAATGATGTTTTTGGTGAAAAAATGCTCCATTTGACGAGCCAGCAGGGTGATGCTGCCCTGAAAAAGTAGTAGTGGGATAATGGAAAAAAGCACACCGATGCCATAAGTTGCCGCAAAGGCAATGGATGAAATGCCGTCCAGGGTGGATTTGACAAACAAGAGTTCGCGCTTGCCGCGCAATCCTTCCTCAATGGCGCCCACAATGGTCATGGAGCCCACGCAAAAGAGCAGAAAAGCGGTAATCAATCCTTTGGTAAAACCCCCATCGCTGACACCAATACTTGATTTCAGGCTGTCGCCCAATGATTCTAAAATGGCTTTTAAATGCATCAGTTCACCAATAATGCCGCCTAAAATCAGACTGAAGATGAAGATCAATAAATAGCCATCCGGAATTTTCAAACTCATCAATATACCGATGACCAAAACGCCCAGGCCAATGGCCTGAAAGATGATGGCCTGGATATTGGCAGGAAAGACCTGCTGCAGCCACATCCCAATCAGGCTGCCAATGGCAACGGTAAGCATGTTGACAAAAGTACCGATGGGCCAGTTTTTCATAGCGGGCAAAGGTAGGGAATTTTGCAAGGATGATCGTAGCTTTCTCAAATGGACACACGGTGCTTGATAATTATTTTATCTTTGCTTAAACCGATAAGAAAACACCTGCCCCAAGTGTATCTCTAAAGCCAAAACACATTTTATGATCCAATCATCTCTGAGGGAGGCAAAAACGAAAGGGCGAAAACAGTTTGCCGTGCTGGTTGACCCGGATAAAATCACCATTCCAAGGCTGGAGCAACTGATCGAAATGGCGGTAGAAGCCTCCGTTGATTATTTTCTGGTGGGTAGCAGCTTGCTACTACGTGATGGATTGGATGCTTGTCTGGAAGTGATCAAGCGGCAGTGTAAAATTCCCCGGATCTTGTTTCCTGGAAATGCCCTGCAGCTGAGTAAGGAGGCCGATGGCATTCTACTGTTGTCGCTCATTTCGGGTAGGAACCCGGAATTGCTGATTGGTCAGCACGTCATTGCGGCGCCGTACCTGCGGCAGAGCGGACTCGAAATCTTACCGACAGGCTACATGCTGATCGATGGCGGCGTGCCCACTTCGGTGTCGTATATGAGCAATACGACACCCATTCCGCGCGATAAAAAAGACATTGCGCAGTGCACCGCAATGGCAGGAGAAATGTTGGGGCTTCAGCTGATCTACCTCGATGCGGGCAGTGGGGCCCGGCACGCCATCAAGCCGGAGATGATTGAGGCCGTGAGTCGGGCGGTCCGCACACCGATCATTGTGGGCGGGGGTATCCGTACGGCGGAACATGCACAGACCGCAGCCAAGGCCGGAGCGGACCTCATTATTGTTGGCAATGCCATTGAGAAGAATCCGGGACTGCTGGCAGAGATGACGCAGGCGGTACACGAGCTGACCCCTGCCCTTGGCAAAAAGATATCAATCTAGCCCGGAGTGGGAACTTTATGGCAGGTTTTCCCTTTATGTAGACAAAAAATAATCTGATTGGAAAAAGGAATAGTGATAAAATCAACGGGGAGCTGGTATCAGGTACGACTGGCCAATGGAGAAACGATTAATTGCCGCATCATCGGTAAATTTCGTCTGGAAGGTAAGAAGCTGACCAACCCCGTGGCAGTAGGTGATGAGGTGGAGATTGTCATAGAGGACGATGATCGGGAAACAGGCACCATCAAAACTATCCTGCCGCGTAAAAATTATGTATTGCGGCAATCACCGCGGAAAAAGCACGACCTTCACCTGCTGGCCAGTAATGTGGATCAGGCGATGATCGTGATGACCATCGTACAGCCCAACCTCAAGCAGGGCTTTATCGACCGCTTTTTGCTGATGACCGAGCCGTACAACATCCCCACTGTAATCGTTTTTAATAAAGCGGACCTCTACAGCGAGGGGGATTTGGGCGTTTATCAATACCTCAAGGAAATCTACGAAAAGATTGGCTACACCGTGTTGTTGGTTTCTGCCCTGGAACAAGAGGGGCTGGATGCACTCGCGGCCATTCTAAAAGATAAAGTCACACTGATCAGCGGACAATCGGGCGTGGGCAAGTCGACCCTCATCAACGCCGTACATCCAGAATTGGAACTGCGCACCCAGGATTTGTCCGATTATTCGGGTAAGGGGCAGCACACCACCACCTTTTACGAGATGCACCAGTTGAGCTTTGGCGGCTCAATTATTGACACACCAGGCATTAAAACCCTGGCCTTCAACAACCTCGAACCGATGGATGTGGCGCACAATTTCCGTGAGTTTTTTGCCCTTTCGGAAGATTGTCGGTTTGGTGGTAATTGCCTGCACCGCAACGAGCCGGGCTGTGCAGTAAAAGAAGCGGTTGAAGAAGGAGAAGTAAGTGAACTGCGCTACGTCAATTATCTGACGCTGCTGGAGGAAATGGAAGATCAAAATTACTGGGAGCGGCACCGGGATTTGTAGGAAGAGCAAGCTCCACACATGCTTTTAATTCATGATACAGGGCGCAATCAATCTGAACTCGGGAATTTGCGCCTGGAAAGTATTTCCATCCATTTGATTTTCCATCAAATAATTGCCGTGCATTTTTCCGAGGGGAGTCATGAGGGGACACCAGGAAGTGTATTGGTGGGTTTCGCCTGGCAGGAGTACGGGTTGTTGACCGATGACCCCTTCGCCTTCCACTTCGCGGGTGACACCGATAGAATCGAAGATAAACCAGTGCCGACGCAATAACTTGACGGCTTCAATGCCCTGGTTTTCGATCATCACCCGGTAGGAAAATACGAAGCGATCCCTGGCTGGCCGCGAATGTTCCTCATGGTAATAAGCTTCTACACTTACTCTAATGCCGTTCGTGATGATTGTCATCATGGCCCGAAGTTAAGAAATCTCTGACAATTTTTTCGGCTTTGCGCAGGGCAACCTCCAGATTATCATTGATCAAAACCGCATCGAAGCGGTCTTCATAGGTCAGCTCTTCCTCCACTCTTGCCATGCGTTTGCGCAGGCTTTCTTCCGATTCAGTTTGCCGCTTGCGCAGGCGTTCGAAGAGGGTTTCCGGGGAGGGTGGTTTGATAAAAACACTCAGGGATTCGTCCGGGTAGGCTTTCTTAATATTGAGAGCGCCCTTAACATCGATATCAAAAATGATGTTTTTATCTTCTTGCCACAGGCGTTGCACTTCCCGCTTCAGCGTGCCGTAAAATTGGTTGTCGTAGACTTCTTCCCACTCAACAAAGGCATCTTCAGCGATGAGTTGCTTAAATTCCTCTACTTTCAAAAAATAATAATCTTCCCCCTCCCGCTCGTGGGGTCTGCGGGCACGGGTTGTTGCCGAAACCGAAAATGAAATGGAGTCGAAATGATCCAGGAGGTGATGCACAATTGTCGTTTTGCCAGCCCCCGACGGAGCGGCAAAAATCAACAGCTTACTCATAATTATACACAGTTGACCACGAGTTCTTTGATTTTCTCTAATTCATCTTTCATGCTTACTACAAAACGCTGAATGTCAGAAGAATAGGCTTTGGCGCCAAGGGTGTTGATTTCCCGACCCATTTCCTGACTAATGAAGCTGAGTTTGCGCCCTTTGAGCGTATTCTTTTTGCCCATCACTTCAAGAAAGTAGTTGCAGTGCTGCTCCAACCGGACCTTCTCTTCTGTAATGTCAATCTTTTCCAGGTAGTAGATAATTTCCTGCTCAAAGCGGTTTTCATCTACCTTGTCCTTGCCCAGGTAATCTTCCAGGTTTTGGTGCAGCCGTTGCCGCAAACGTACGATTCTTTCCTTTTCAAAAGGATCGATCTGGGCCAGAGTCTCCAAAATGTTAGCAATGCGACTTTTCAGGTCATTTTCCATGGCTTCACCCTCGGAAAGCCGGAATTGCTCGAAGTTGTCAAGGGCCTCGTTCAAGGTCTTCACCACGGCCTTCCACTCTTTTTCGTCGAGTGTCCCTTCTTCCGAACCCACTACGTTGGGCAGGCGAAGAATGGCTTGTGAGATATCGGTTTGAGGCATGCCCAGTTCTATTGCCAATGCGCTGACTTCCAGGTAGTAACGCTTAAATAATGCCTTGTTCAGCCCATATTCGTCATCGCCCTGCATGGACTTTACTTCCAGCGACAAGTCGACTTTACCTCGCTGGGCCCGATCAATTACAATCCGCCGCAAATCCGTTTCCTTCGCCCGGTAGTTTTGCGGAGTTTTCAAACGCAGGTCGGTAAACTTACTGTTTAGCGACCTCACTTCAACGGTAATGGTCTTATTTCCAAAGGTTTGGGTACCTCTACCGTAACCAGTCATTGATAATAGCATACCAGGAGGTTTGTTATATGAGAATATTTGTACTTGTTTAGAGGAGTTATTCGCAAAGATAACCAAAGCATCCGTAAAAAAAAGCCCGTATTCCCCGGGTGAACATTATTCAGTCAGACCTGAAATTGGTGAAATATATGATGCAATTATTACCCGATGAAAGTATTATATTTCATTTATTACAAAACCAAGGGCCAAATACGACATAAAAGACTGACTATTAACGAAAAAATAGGCAAAATAAAATCGTTATTTATTTCCTGTTTTTAAAAAATTTGCGAAATTTGCCACTCATTTGTCAAAGGCTGACAGTATTTATAACTAGCTATAAACCAAGTAATAACGATGAGAAAAGCTGATCTGGTTACAGCAATCTCCGAGAAAACAGGTGTTCCTAAGGTAGACGTACTCGTTACGTTGGAGACATTTTTTAAGGAAGTGAAAAGCTCTCTGGCAACAGGAGAAAACGTATACGTTCGTGGATTTGGGTCCTTTATCGTAAAGAAGAGAGCAAAGAAAATCGGCCGTCACATCAAGCGCAATGAAGCCATTGAAATACCGGAACATTACATTCCGGCCTTCAAACCTGCCAAGGTATTTATCGAGCAGGTGAAGGACAATGTGACTTCTCTGCCAGAGGATAACGGAAGCGACGATTAATTAGCGATTTTTTGAATGATACCCGCTCATCAGGGACGGGTGTGTTCAAACCTTTTAGATAATGGTGCGTATGACCAAGCTACAGCTTGCGGTAATCGGAGGAGTGTTGACGTTGTTTTTTGTGCTGTATTTTGGTTGTGATACCAAGCCCACTGAACAAAAGCAACTCGAAAAGTCGAGGGCATTGGTGGCGGAAAGCACCAATATTCGGGTCCTAAGGCAAGAGGCTGAGGCGGCGATAAGCGAAAATGAACTCAGTGAAGTCGCAGCCATTGAATTTCGGTTGCAGGCAGCAGAAGGTGACGATTCAACGCGTATCGAAACCCTGAAATCACTGGCCGGTAAATGGTACCAATTGGGGTATCCAGCAATCTCAGGCTATTATGCTCAGGAAATTGCCGAAAGCGAGGCTACGGCCGAAAGCTGGTCGATTGCCGGTACCACTTACACCTTGTGTATCCAGCAAAGCCAACCGGGGAAAGTCAGAGATTTTTGCACCGGGAGGGCTGTGAATGCGTTTGAAAGTGCCATTTCACTGGCACCAACGGATATGAGCAGCCGGGTGAATCTGGCACTGGTGTATACCGAAAATCCTCCCGCTGATAATCCCATGAAGGGAATTTTGATGTTGAGGGATTTAAACGAAGAAGAGCCCGAAAACGTTATAGTATTAAACAGTCTGGGAAGATTGGCCATCAAGACCGGCCAATACGAAAGGGCTGTACAGCGACTGGAACAGGCTTTATCCAATGATTCCACTAATGTAAACACCATTTGCCTGCTGGCAAATGCGTACCAAGGTGCTGGAAATCCAGGAAAAGCCCAAGCCTTTGAGCAACTTTGCCAAATGGCTACCGGTCAATAGAGTATTGGAAAATATTATTAATTTTTAATAAAAAAAATATACGATTATGCCGTGTGGAAAAAAGCGTAAAAGACATAAGATTGCAACGCATAAGCGCAAAAAGCGACTACGTAAGAATCGCCATAAGAAAAAGAATAAATAAGTAGTACTGGCATTGGGTTTTACGAGAGGAGACCTTCCGTTTTTCTCGCCTTGCCATCTATCCAGCTTATTGGAAGCACCTGCTTTCAGTAAGCTGGATTTTGTGCATATACCCATACATAGCGCATACCCAAATCTGATTTGTGTGTGCCCTGCGCCCTCTGATTAAATAGAAAACCAAACTAAAGAAAAGAAAAAGGGTCTTCATTACCCCATATTGTTTTGTAATCGGACCAGGATTATTGATAAGGAAGTAAAGATTATTTCCGTAATTAGGATTGGAAAAAACCATTTTGGTTTCCCCGAAAAGATGTTAGCCTTATCCACATCATTTGTTCGATTTTTCTTCAGGCATTTTGCCATTGTTTTATTTTGACTACCCTACCTTTTGAAACTTTTCTGGCTGGTTATCCTCCTATTCAATATGCCAATGCCTCAAAAAAAAGTCCTGTGGAAAAGGAACTAATCATTAATTCTACGCCCACAGATGTTGAGATAGCGCTACTTGAAGGCTCTAAGCTGGTTGAGTTACACTACCAGAAGACCAACAACAACTTTACAGTTGGCGATATTTTTTTGGGTCGCATCCGAAGGTTGATGCCCGGATTGAATGCCGCATTTGTAGATATTGGTCACAAGAAAGATGCCTTTTTGCACTATACCGACCTGGGCCCCAAGTTACGCTCCCTCCTCAAATATACCGACGGAGCGATCTCGGGAAAAATTACTACCCATCGACTGGAGAACTTTAAGTTAGAACCAGAAATTATTAAGACCGGAAAGATCGATCAGGTGCTCAATAAACGCCAGCACATCCTGGTGCAGGTATTAAAAGAGCCCATCTCTACCAAAGGGCCGCGACTGAGCTGCGAAATGACGATTCCTGGCCGCTATCTGGTGCTGACGCCATTCTCTGATGCCATTGCCGTTTCCAAAAAAATTGCCAACGCCGAGGAGCGCAAACGCCTGCAACTGCTGGTGGAAAGCATCCGGCCCAAGAATTTTGGCGTGATTGTACGGACAGCTGCCGAGGGTAAAAAAGTACAGGATTTGCTCGAAGAGCTGAACCTGATGATGAGCAAATGGGAAGATATCTTCACCCAGCTGCACAAGGCAAAAGCACCGCTGAAATTGCTCAGTGAGCTCGATAAAACATCTAGTATCTTACGCGATATCCTGACCAACTCGTTCAACCGCATCGTGGTCAATGATAAACAACTGTACCAGAATATCCGCAACTATCTGGAGTCCATCGCGCCGGAGCAGGTCAAGATTGTTAACCTGTACAAAGGCTCCAAACCGATCTTTGATAACTACGGCGTGATTCGGCAAATCAAATCGTCCTTTGGCAAAACCGCTACCATGCCCAGTGGCGCCTACCTGGTGATCGAACATACCGAAGCCATGCACGTCATCGACGTGAATAGTGGCCACAAGATGACGAGCAACAACCAGGAGGAGGCCGTGCTGAATGTCAACCTGGAAGCGGCTCAGGAGATTGCGCGCCAATTGCGTCTGCGGGATATCGGAGGCATCATCATTATCGACTTTATCGATATGAAAAACCAGGACCATCGCAAGACCCTGGTGAAGGAGATGCGCAACTTCATGAAGCAGGACCGTGCCCAGCATACCATCTTGCCTCTGAGCAAGTTTGGCCTGATGCAGATCACGCGCCAGCGGGTAAGACCTGAGGTCAAGATCAATACCGCGGAAGTGTGTCCCACTTGCAACGGTACCGGAAAGATCAACGCATCTATCCTGCTGACCGATGAGATCGAAAGGGACCTGAGCTTTATCGCCCAGTCGCACCCAAAGACGAAGCTGAAGCTTTTTGTACATCCCTACGTGGAAGCTTTCCTCAAGAAAGGCATTCCAAATATGCAAATGAAGTGGTACTTCAAGTTCCAGAAGTACATCCGCGTCTATTCAGACAACGACTACAGCCTGATGGAATACCGCTTCTTCGACTATAACGACGACGAGATTAGATTGAACTAAAAACGATAAAGCGGGAGAAAAGCATTTGCTCTTCTCCCGCTCCTTATCTCCCTTTCTCCCACTCTTCTTTCTCCCACTCTCTTCTTTCCCCTTCTCTCCTACTGCTCCACGCCAACTTCTCTTCGTGTAAACAGCTTGTATAGCAACGGCACCAGCAACAACACAAAGGTAGTTGACGTCACCAGCCCGCCGATGATCGTCCAGCCCATCGGGGCCCAGAGGGATCCGCCATTTAGCGTAAGTGGCAACAGACCCAATATGGTGGTCAGTGTAGTGGCGACAATGGGAATCAGCCGCACTTCTCCGGCATTGATCGCGGCTTCGGTTATACTCATGCCTTCCTCCACCATCTTATTGGCATAATCCACCAATACAATGGAATTATTGATGGCGATACCGATCAAACTGGTCAACCCGATAAACGCAGTAAAGGAGAACGGTATGCCCGTAAACAGCAGTGCCAAAATAGAGCCAATGATGGCCAACGGCAATGCGGAAAAAATAATCAATGGTTGAGTGAAAGACTTGAATTGTATAATCAAAACGCCAAGGATCAGTAACAGCGCCATGAGCGACGCGATTCCCATGCCACCAAACGATTCGTTGCGACTTTCCAGGTCGCCCTTAAAGACATAGTCATACCCATCGGCCCATTCGATCTGATCGAGGTCCTCTTGTACGGCACCGATCACATCGTCCAGGTTATAGCCTTTTTCCAGGTCGGCCAATATCGTAGCGGTACGCTGGTTGTCGAGGTGTGAAATGCGGCTTGGGGCTTCCGAAAATTCGATATCCGCCAGCTGCCGCAATGGGATAAAACGGCCAGCTAATGATTTTACCGTTATTTTGTCAAAATCTTCCAACTGGAATTGCTCGTCGTAGTCGTAGCGCATCACGATGTTGTACTCCTCGGCGTCGGCGTCGCGGAACTTGCTGATCGGGGCGCCATTGACAAAACTGCGGATCGTACGGTCGAGCGTATGAATGGGCACACCCAGCATCATGGCCTTCTCGCGATTGATGCGGAAGTACAGGTCGGTACTGTTGGTGCGCAGCGGGTTATCAACATTGACGGCTCCTTCGGTGGTGGCGACGATGTTTTCCACCTGCCGGGCGTATTCCCGTAGTTGTTCCAGGTTATTGCCGTTGATCTTGATGGCTACCGGGGCCTCGGAAGGAGGACCTTGTACAAATTCGCGCACATTGATCGTAGCATTGGGGTACTCAGAGAAGGTAGCCCTCATTTCGTCCAGTAAGGCATAAAACGCTGTAACATCATACTCTTTTAATACCACAAAAATCTCCCCGTATGAATTCGAATAATTTGTAGGCGCAATGTTGTAATAGATTCGGGGGTTCCCGTGTCCCACATTCGAGGCGTAATACTTTACCTCCTCCGTGGTGTCGAGCACACTTTCTACATAGCGCACTACCTCATCAGTGGCATCCAGGTTGCTACCATTCGGCAAATTGACGGTAATTCTAAACTGCGGCTTTTCCGCCTTGGGAAAGAAGCTGATACCCACCAGTGGAAACAAACTCATGGCACCCACAAAGCTGAGTACCGCCACCGCAATGCTGATGTATTTGTGGTTCAACACCCAGGTCAGCATCCGCCGGTAGGGGCCTTCCGTGAAGCGGTTCATTTGTCGGAAAAGGTAGGGTGGGTGCTTGGGCGCACCATTGGTTTGTTTTAGCACGCGACTAGCCACAAATGGCGTCAACGTGACAGCCACCAGCAGCGAAGCCGTCAGCGTCGTGATCACCGTTACCGGCAAAGCCTTGATAAATGCGCCGGTCGTATCCGGCATCATCACAATCGGGATGAACGCCAGAATGGTGGTCAGTGTAGCACTCGTAATTGGTGCTATGAGTTGCTGGGTGCCCTCAATGGCGGCTTGCTTGCGCGAATACCCCATCGCCAGATAACGTTCGATATTTTCAATGATGGCAATCGAGTTATCCACCAATAATCCCAGGGCCACCACCAGTCCGGCAATCGACATTTGCTGTAAAGCAAAACCACTTTGATCTACCACCCACAACCCGATCAGAATTGAAAGGGGGATGGCCATCATCACCAGGCTGGAAGAGCGCACGCCCAACAGCAACAGGATAATCACACCAACCAGCACAATTCCCTGCAACAGGTTGCTGATAAAACCACTCACGCGCTCGTCTACTCCGAGTGACTGGTCAAAAACGTACTCCAGATGAATGTCTCTGGCAAGTTCCATTGCTGCAAGGCGTTCCTTCACCGGATTGGAAATGTCGAATATGTTGAATCCGTCCTTTTGTTGCAGCGTGATGTAAATGCTTTTCTCGCCATTGTAGCGGGCCATCCAACGTTCGTCTTCGTAGTCAAAATAAACAGCTGCGATATTTTTCAGGTAGATCAGCTTGCCCTGTACCGACCCGACCACGGTATTCTTGATCTGCTCCAGGTTGTCGTAGTCACCGGAGGTTTTGACATTAAATAAGCGGTTAGAAACCTTAATTGCTCCACCGGGAATATTGGCATTATTACTCTGAATGGCATTTTGAATGTCTTCCAGCGAGATGTTCATTTCCGTCATCTTCACCGGGTCAAGTGCAATGCGTACTTCCCGCTCGGGGTAGGCCTGAATCTCAACTTTACGTACCCCGTTGACACTTTCCAGTTCCTGTTTCACTCTTTCTGCTTCGTCTTTCATCACGCGGTAAGGCGCTTCATCGGAAACAAGGGCCAATTGAAAAATAGCTACCGTATTTGTCGATATTTTTAATACGTCAAGATCGTAAAGTTCGGGAGGTAATTCATCGCGAACCTGATTGACCTGACGCTGCACCTCATCGTATTTTTCGTCGGGGTCTACCCCGAAAAAGAATTCCACTTCAGTTACGGCCACACCATCGCGAATATTGGTGCTAATCTCCTTGATGTCGTCCAACTCTTTGATTGATTCTTCGAGCACATCGACCACCTGGCTTTCCACATCCTCCGGGTTTGCACCGGGATAAACGGAAATCACCAGCACATTGGCGATGGCAAGGGCCGGGTCTTCACGCTGGGGCATACTCAAGAAAGAAGCCAGTCCCATGATCAGCAGCAAAACAAACGCTGTGAGCGTAAATTGATAATTTTCTATGGCTAATTTTGGCAGGTTCATGGCGTTATTTGTTTTGACTGATGATGACAGGTTGATCGGCTTCCAGGTAGCCCACGCCGCTGACGATGACTTCGTCATCCGGCGTCAAGCCCTTATTGACCAGTAGGTAGTCTCCTTCCATTTTGATAATGGAAATGCTGGTTTTGCTGGCCTTCCCGTTGTGGATGATAAAGACCTCACCGAGCTGGCCGTTGGCACTGTAGAGGGCATCTACCGGAACCCTGAGCAGAGATTCTCCGGCATCAGTAAAGATGTTGACCCGGCCAATGAAGCCACTCAATAATTTTTTGCCTTCCGGCAATACTTCAATTTCTACTTCATAAGTATTGGTGTACGGATCAGCGGTACTGGCAATTTCGCGGACGATGCCTTCAAACTTGTGTTGCGGGTAGGCGTCAAATTGTACCTCCGCCCGATCTTCCAGGTCGATGTGGATGATGTCCTTATCGGTAATATTGACGCGGATGACCTGCGCCTTGTCTTTGGAGCCAAAATAAATGACCGGAGTCCCGGTGCCCACCAGTTCATTCACCTCCGCCAACTTCTTGAGAATGGTGCCCGAAGTTGGTGCCACAATGGTAGAATACTTCAGATTAAAATTGGCTACTTCCACATTTTGCTCGCTGAAGGCCAGCCCTTTTTTGGCGGCTTCCAGCTGGTTGCGGGCATTATTTAGCTGTACTTCGGCATTTTGTAGCTGTTCCAGCGTGGCCACGCTGTCCTGATACAAGCCCTGGGCATTTTTGTAATCGCGCTCGGCGAGTTGTAAGGCCAGTTTGGCATTTTCTACATTGATGTTGGCCTGATCCTTTCCAATGTCGGCTTGTTGTACTTGCGCCTGAATTTCTTCCAGATCCAGTTTGGCCAGCACCTGACCTTTTTGCACATTTTGCCCTTCACGGACGTAGATGGCCTGGATGACGCCCCCGGTTTTGAAGCTCAACTTCACTTCCTCGCGGGAGGAAAGTGTACCGGTGGCAAAAATAGTTTCCTGGTGGTCTATTTTCTCAACTTTTGCGGTCTCCACCTTACGGGCTATTGGGGCGGCGGTGTGCGTTTCGGTGGCTGACTCTTCATTGCCTCCACAGGCAAACAGACCAAATGTCAGAAGGGGAAGAAGGATATATTTAAACGATTTCATGATCTTGATACTTTATAATTTAGGTTTATATTATTGCCCAAGTGCTCTTTCAAATTCGGCGATCTTGATGGCGTAATCGTAGTGGGCAATGATTTGTTTTTGCCCAGCGTTGGTGAGTTGAGTGCGCGCATCGGTAAGCTCCACCAGATTGGCTTGTCCCTGGCTGAATTTTTTATTTACTAATCGATACGCCTTATCCGCCGCCGCAATCTCTGCTTCAGCGCTTTGTATTTTTTTTAACCCCGCCTCGATGTCGTAGTAGGCACTGCTCACCTGTAGACCAATTTGCTGACGCAATTGCTCCTTTTGTTTTTCCAGTTCCAGCCGCTCGATCTTAGCTTGTTGCATTTTCGCACCCTGAGTCGGGTCAAACAAGTTCCAGCTCATCACCAGCGAACCCATGGCGTAGTCATCGTTCTTACCAAAGGAATAGGTCGTGCCCTGAAAGCCATAATCGGCTACCAGGTTGACATTGGGTAAGTAGTTGCTGCGTTTGAGTTTGACATTATTGTCGGCTACTGAGAGATAGTAATTAAGTTGCTGCAATTCCGCCCGATTCTGCTGGGCTTGTTGGCGCGCTGCATCCGGAGTGAGGACTACTTTGGCGACAGCCGCATCCTTTTCCACCTCGATAGGGTCGTTGTAATTGCGGTTGAGCAGAAAGTTGAAATAAGCCTCCGCCACCTTGACATTTTTCTCGGCTTCCGCCAATTGCTGCTCAATTTCTGCCACCTGTGCCGTAGCAGCATAAGTCACATCCAGGGTCACTTTATTGTTGCGGTGTAGGCTTTCGCTGGTGCGTTGATTTTCCTGAACCAGCGCCAGGGTGTTTTCATACAATTCCTGCGCCTGAACGGCCTTGGCGTAATTGAAATACGCCTTTTTGACTTCCAGCGTCAACTCTTCTTTATATACCTCCACCGAAATCTTTTCAACCTCCGCCAGATTTTGTTTGATGCGGTGGTTTTGCAAAATAGCTGCATTAAATACCGGCATCACCACCCGCAGCTTGGTTTCGTGCTCGGTAGGCCGCAGGAAGTAGATTTGCTCGTTGTCCAGTTCCGGATATTCCGGCAAAGTCGGATAGTCGGGATTGGCAGCCTCATTGAGGTTGTTGATGAGGTTGAGGTTTTGGTAAACCGGATTCATCAGATCGCCGATCGGGAAGTCGATGGTCCGACCGCCGTTGGCGACCGAAAAACGGGCTTCCAGCGACAGCTTGGGGAAGAAGGTGTTTTTGGCTTCGCGCAAGGCGGCCAGGCTTTTCTCGTAGGAGAGATTTTTTTGTTGCAGTGCAATGTTATTATCGAGGGCCGTTTGCAGGTAGCGATCCAGTGCGGTTTGATTTTGCGCCTGGAGCGCTCCAAAAAAGCCGAGGCATAATAACAGCAGGGTGATCAGATTTTTCATGTCAATTTCTATAAAGATGTTTATCAGTTTTGATTACAAACCTCAAAAAAATCGGGACGTCATGCTGGTTGGAAAAGGTGAATCGTCATTTGGCAGCAATGAATCGTGACTTTCTATGGTTTAATCGGATTCAAATCAAAGCATTCTTTTTCTTAGATTCGTCCGAGAATGGCACGAGGCGAAAGTTGGACGTCCAATCGTGGGATTTTTAGACAGTTTTTCGGAGTTATTGCCATATTTGTAATTGTATGCTGAGAAAATCCCTCCAATCAATAAAGCAACCATGCACCACACCCTTTACGAAATCAATACCCGGGTTTGGCTGCGTCGTTTTGGCGCAAAAGCCACCCTCAACGATGTACCCGTTCAATACTGGAAATACCTGGCCGATCGGGGCGTTAGCTATATCTGGCTGATGGGTATCTGGAAAACGGTACCCGATGCCGTGCAGCGTTATGCCTTTGCGGACGGACTGGTACAGGAATACCGTACAGCACTCAGCGACTGGACGCCGGAAGATGTCATTGGCTCGCCGTACGCCATCGACTGCTACGAACCTGATCCGGCAGTTGGTGACTGGGAGCAGCTGGCTCGTTTGCGTAAGCAATTCAAAAAATTGGGCTTGCGCCTAATCCTGGATTTTATCCCCAATCACTTTAATGCGGAGAGCCATCTGATTGAGGAACATCCGGACGTGTTTCTGGAAGGCCACGAAGCGGATTTGGCTTCAGACAATCATACCTATTACCTTCCCCAGGGCAGCAAACGCATCCTGGCACACGGGAAGGATCCCAACTTTGCCGCGTGGACGGATACTGTACAGGTCAACTATGCCAAGCCTGAAGCACGCAATTTCATGCAGGAGCAAATTAGGAAGTTGGCGGAGTGCTGTGACGGCATCCGCTGCGATATGGCGATGCTACCACTCAATTCGGTATTTGCGCGTACCTGGCCCCGACATAAGCCTCAGTTGCTCGAAGAGTTTTGGCCACAAGCCATCAATGAAGTTAAGGAAAAACATCCCGATTTTATCTTTATTGCCGAAGCGTACTGGGATTTGGAATGGGAATTACAGCAACAGGGTTTTGACTTCACCTACGACAAGCGCCTGCTCGACCGCCTAAAGGAAGGACACCCCATTCCCATCCGCGATCACTTGCATGCCGATTTGGAATTCCAGAGTCGTTCCGTACGTTTTCTTGAGAATCACGATGAGGCGCGAATTTTGGGCAATTTCCACAGCAAACGCGTCGAAGCAATGGCCCTGGTAACCTACACCATTCCCGGAATTCGGTTTTTCAATTGGGGCCAGTGGGAGGGCCGCCGCTTACGCCTGCCGGTGCAGTTGGGTCGTGAGGCCTTAGAGCCTGCTTGTTACTGCGGCGTCTATTCCGATGTGCAAATACAAAAACTCAATGAGGCGGTACAGCCCCTGTGCCGCTGCACTTTTTCCTTTTATGACCGACTGCTACAGATACTTCGCCAGCCGGTACTACAACGGGGCAATTGGTCGCAAATCTCCATTCCGCGTACCCCTGAGTCACTGATGGCCTGGCGTTGGTCCCTCGATAATGAGCATCGTATTATTCTGGTCAACTACAGCAATGCGGGCAATTCCGGTCACATCGACCTGAATGGTTATGAAGTCACAAGCATTACCGATGAGCTCAGCCAGCAAAGTTGGGAAGTAGATGATCATTTTGCCTTCCGCTTGTATCCCTGGCAAGGGTTAGTGTTAAGGTTAAATTAAAATCTAAATGCTTTTTGAAACATTGTTGCATATGATAAGCTAATCGCTTATTTTTGCAATCATGTTGCAAAAAGAACGGTCGACTTCTATATCCACAAGCTGGCTTTTGGTGCTGGTGTTGTTGTTTGTCTCTGCCAGTCACATCCTGGCACAGCAGCCTGATCGGTGCGACTTATCAATTACCGGCAAGATTATCGACGGGCACAGTGCGGAACCTTTGGCTTTCGCCAATATTTTGGTGGCTCCCCGGCAAGCGGGTTCCATCTCGGAAGAGGACGGTACTTTTGTTGTCGATCAGCTTTGTCCCGGCCTGGTTCATGTGACCATTAGTCATTTGGGCTGTGAACCGCTGGAAATGGAATTGAACCTCCGTGCCGATACTACACTGATCGTAGCACTTGAACACCACATAGAATTATTGGAGTCTATTACCGTTGTTTCTCAACGGTCAGCTGGTTCCGCCACGCAAAGCAAGTCGAGTTTGGAAGGGGCAAAATTGGATGCCCTGAAAGGCAAATCTCTGGGAGAAACCCTGAAGTCGATCAGCGGGGTAAGCACTCTGAAAACCGGGCCGACCATCAGTAAGCCAATCATCCACGGATTACATAGCAGCCGCATTTTAATGCTCAACAATGGCATTCGCCAGGAAGGACAGGAATGGGGCACCGACCACGCGCCGGAAATTGATCCCTTTACGGCCAACCGTATTACGGTCATTAAGGGTGCGGCAGCCGTGCAATACGGGCTGGGTGCAATGAGTGGTGTAGTACTGGTAGAACCGGCTACGCTTCCACAAGAGAATAAATGGGGAGGAGAAGTGACGCTGATTGGGCGTAGTAATGGACAGGTGGGGATTGTCGCAGGCGAATTGGAAGGAGGTGTGGGCAATTGGAAAAACTTTGGCTGGCGTATCCAGGGTTCTGCCAAGCGAGGTGGAGACTTGCAGGCGCCGGATTATATGTTGACCAACACGGCCATGTCGGAAAGCAGCTTTTCGCTGAATATGGGCGGTGAACACGAAGCCTTTAAATGGAACACCTACTATTCCAATTTCCAGACCAGCCTGGGTATTTTGCGCAGTGCGCACATCGGTAACCTCACCGATTTGGAGGCCGCTCTGGCGAGTGATAAGCCATTATTTATTGAAGATTTCTCTTACGATATTCAAAACCCCAAACAAGTTGTAAACCACCATTTGGCGAAAGCCCAGTTTAGCTGGAACTGGGCAAATGTTGGTAAGTTGGAAGGCACTTATGGCTTTCAGCTCAACCGGCGGCAGGAATTTGACCTGCGGCGGGGTGATCGCGATGATATTCCGGCTATTGATCTGGATTTGACGACACATAGCGCGGAGTTGAGTTTGGAACATTTGCCCTGGAGGAATCACTTAAGCGGCAAAGTAGGTCTGAGTTTTTTGTATCAACAAAATCGCAACATAGCCGGAACGGGCGTTCGTCCGCTGGTGCCCTGGTACAATAGCCCGACCATTGGGGTGTTTTGGATTGAAAAATGGATTGCGGATCGCTGGCAATTGGAGGCGGGAGCACGTTATGATTACAAAACCATCACCGCCAAGAAGTTTGATCGCCAGCAAAATTTAGAAGTTTTTGACCTGGGTTTTCACGGCTTTACTTTTAACCTGGGAGGTTATTACAAACCAAACAATGTGCTCTCACTGAGTACCAATCTGGGTACGACCTTTCGACCACCCAATATCAGTGAATTGTTTAGCGATGGACTCCACCACGCGGTAGCAGCCATTGAGGAAGGATCGACGAACTTGCAGACCGAAAAAGCCTGGAAATGGGTCAATACCCTGAAATGGGAAGCCCGTCGCTGGCAGTTGGAGGTGGATGCTTATCTGCACCTCATCAATGACTACATTTTTCTGGAGCCGAACGCTGAGCCGAGGTTGACCATTCGCGGTGCTTTTCCGGTGTTTTCCTATCGGCAAACGGATGCCCGCCTGTGGGGGGTAGACTTAAATGGTCAGCTGGAGTTGATGCAACACTTGTTGCTGCGCTTCAAGGGCAATTGGGTACGGGCTCAGGACCTGAAAGAGAATGAACCACTGATCTATATTCCGGCGGATCGCATTGGCGGAAGCCTTTTGTACGCCATTCCCGGAAACGGAAGATTGAAGGACCTGCAATTTAGTGCCGGGGTAGACTATACCCGACAACAAGACCGTGTACCGGAAGGGGTGGACTTTGCACCACCACCGGAGGGTTACGCTTTGGTCAATGCCGAAATTGCAGGCAACATACTGCTTGGAGAACAAACGCTGGGTCTCCGACTAAAAGCTGAAAATCTGTTTAACACTGCCTATCGTGACTACTTGGATCGCTTGCGATATTATGCGGATAGTCCGGGCAGAAATATCGAAATTTCATTACAATACAAATTCTAATTTATGCTAGTTTTAAAACCAATGCTAAGACTCTCCATGTTGCTTCTAATGGGCACCGTACTATTCTTTTCTTCCTGTAAGGATGACGACGATCCAACACCAGAAAATGAAGAAGAATTGATCACCACAATGACCGTTGTATTGGCACCAGATGGTGGTGGCTCCACAGCTACTTTGCTGTTTCGCGACCTCGATGGTGATGGCGGCAATGCTCCTACAATCACCACGGATAAGTTGGCACCCAACACCACCTACACCGGCACAATCTCTTTGCTAAATGAAACGGAAACTCCGGCAGAGAACATCACTGAAGAAGTGAAGGAAGAAGGTGATGAGCACCAGTTTTTCTACGCGACCACTATGGGCCTAAACATCAGCTTCGCCTACAATGATCAGGATGCGGATGGCCGTCCAATCGGCCTGGACTTTACGCTGGTAACCGGCGATGCCAGTACCGGCACCCTGCGTATTACACTGCGTCACGAGCCAGATAAGGCGGCTACCAATGTCTCAATGGGAGACATCACCAATGCCGGAGGAGAGACGGATATTGAGGTAGATTTTGATGTGACAATTGAGTAAAAAAAGATAAGTTAGTTTTCCTTATTTTAGGAAGGAATATGTGATTATGAGAACTGGGGGAAATGTTTCCTCCAGTTCTTTTTGCTTCTATACCCGGCATGAAGTGGTTGGGGAAAATTAGCACGCAGTTATCGTCGTTCTGAACGAGGCGCAAAACGTAGGCGAAGCCAAAGCTTCGGCGAGGCTTTGCAACGAAGTTGAGGATGAGGAGAGCCAGTGAAAAATTCCCAGACCACTTCGTAACGGGTATATATTTGTCTAAGCGAGTTTTACCGAATGATTAGCGGCAACAATGACCTTAACAATCTCCTCCTGCGTGCTCACTGTCTTATCCCTATTGTACCACTTCTGGATATCCACTTTCAACTGCTGATTGATTGCTGCTCGCTCTTCAGGACAGTCGATTTGTTCCATATTTTTGCGTGTCTCCAGCAGCATTTTTTGCACTTCTGCTGGTCGCGGTCCCCAGGAAGCCAGGACCTCGCGAGATTCGGTATCCAGGACAATCAATTTGGGAATGGACCGGGCACCATTGGTCAAGAAGGCGTCCATAATATCGGGGTGTTCGTCCCGTAGAATAAGTTTGAGCTCAATATTGGGCGTAGCCTCTGCCATATATTGCATAACTGGCAAAATTTGCGCGGCATCTCCGCACCAGCCCTCCGTGAGGACGAGCCAGGTTTGCGGCGAAGTGATTTTGGCCAAAGCCGACAAGGTACCTTCCGAAAGACTCGTAGTGCGATCCAGGCGGTTCATGCGGGCAATGTTGATTTTGGTGTATTCCAACATGACCTCGCTATTGTCATCATTGGTGTTTTTTTGCTGGGCGTACAAGCCGTCAACCAACTCTCGGTAAGCGGGATAAGTGAGGGCGCTATTCAACACCTCTTTGTTGATCTTTTTCATCTTTGGGGAGTGTTTTATGTTTTTGAGACGCTATTTTTCCTGGAGGTAACATCAAACCGCCGTTTTCAACCTTTCTTTCAGCGCAAATAGCTCATCGCGATACTGTGCTGCAGTAATAAAATCCAGTTCCTTGGCGGCTTTTTTCATCTTGCGTTCGGTTTCCTGCATCATCAATTCAATCTGGTCACGGGTGAGGTAGGACATCAATGGATCAGCGGCTACGCTTGGCGTTTCGGGCTCGATGTAGGCATTGATTTTCTTGCCGCGAATATCAAGAATGGAGCGCTGACTGAGGATTTCTTCCCTGGTCTTGGTAATGGTAGTCGGTGTGATGCCGTGCTCCTCGTTGTATTCAATCTGGATAGCGCGCCGACGGTTGGTTTCGTCGATGGTGCGCTGCATGGAATCGGTGATCTTGTCGGCGTAAAAGATCACCAGACCATTGGCATTACGGGCTGCCCGACCGGCGGTCTGGGTCAGGGATCGATCATTACGCAGGAAGCCTTCCTTATCTGCATCGATGACGGCAACGAGCGATACTTCGGGTAAGTCCAGACCTTCCCGCAACAGGTTGACGCCCACCAGTACATCAAACCCACCCAGTCGCAGGTCGCGCAGGATTTCCACGCGCTCCATCGTGTCGACTTCGGAGTGGATGTAGCGGACTTTAATATTGAGTTTTGACAGGTATTTCGTCAACTCTTCGGCCATACGCTTGGTGAGGGTCGTGACCAGTACCCGTTCGTTATTTTTGATGCGCTCGTCAATCTCTTCCATCAGGTCATCGATTTGATTGAGGCTTGGACGCACTTCAATCGGCGGATCGAGTAGTCCGGTGGGTCGAATCAACTGCTCTACAATGAGGCCGCCGGTCTGCTCCATCTCGTAATCGCCCGGGGTGGCACTGACGTAAATGATCTGGTTGGTAATGGATTCAAACTCCGAGAAATTCAGTGGCCGGTTGTCCATTGCGGATGGCAGGCGGAAGCCGAAATTCACCAGGTTCAGTTTTCGGGCGCGGTCACCGCCATACATGCCCCGCACCTGGGGGATGGTCACGTGACTTTCGTCAACCACCATCAGGTAGTCATCGGGGAAATAATCCAGCAAACAGAAAGGGCGGGTACCGGGCTCGCGACCGTCGAAAAAGCGGGAGTAGTTCTCTACGCCGTTGCAATAGCCCAATTCCCGGATCATTTCCAGGTCAAAGGTAGTGCGTTCGTGGATGCGCTTGGCTTCCAGCAATTTGCGCTCGCGTTCGAAGTACTTTTCCTGATCGTGTAATTCGTCTTCAATTTCGCGGATGATTTGTCCCATGCGCTCCTTGGGTGCGACATACAAATTGGCCGGGAAAATGGCCGCAGTGTCCATCGATTCGATGCGTTTGCCGGTTTCTATTTCGATGCGCTCAATTTCTTCGATTTCGTCACCAAAGAAGATGACGCGGTAACCATAGTCCACATAGGGCAGGTTGATATCTACGGAGTCTCCGCGGACCCGGAAAGTGGCTCGTTTAAATTCGATCTCGGTACGCGAATAAAGGCTCTCCACCAGGCTGTACAGAAAGGCCCGCTGGCTGATGACCTGTCCTTTGGCAATGCGAATGATGCTCGACTTATAATCCTCCGGGTTTCCCATACCGTAGATACAGGATACTGAGGCCACAATGATGATATCTCGCCGTCCGGAAAGCAATGAAGAGGTGGCACGCAAACGCAGCTTGTCTACTTCCTCATTGATTTGCAGGTCCTTCTCGATATAGGTGTCGGTGACCGACATGTAGGCCTCCGGCTGATAATAATCGTAGTAGGAAACAAAGTATTCCACGGCATTGTCTGGAAAAAACTCCTGCAATTCGCCGTAGAGTTGCGCGGTCAGGGTTTTGTTGTGCGTCAGCACCAACGTCGGCCGGTTGAGCTGGGCAATCACATTGGCCACGGTAAAGGTCTTGCCTGATCCGGTGACCCCTAGCAGTACCTGCGACTTGTCGCCGGCTTCGATGCCTTCCACCAATTGTTCGATGGCCTGTGGTTGGTCGCCGGTCGGCTGGAATGGAGATTGTAATTTAAAACTCACGTGTTAAAATTCTCGCTGGTTTAGTAATAATGATTTATGAATCCTGCTGAGAATGATTAAGGGTATGCTATCCGGATTCGCTGCGGTTTTCAGGAACGGCAGCTTTGGCTTAGGTGCCTGAAGGGCCTGGCCTCGGCTGAGCCGAGGCGGAGCGTTAGCGAACCCCGGAAGGGACCGACCTCGCCAGCCGCAGCCCGACCTAAAGGAGGGCGAAGGTTGGCGAGGTAAACCCTAGTGACAACAAGTTATCGATGAGGAAAGTTCTGTTATTGATACTTTATGCGGGCACGCCTTCCAATACGCGATTAACGAAATACATATCGAGGGTACCCTTGTTTTTGGCTTCCACTTTGCCGCGATATTCGCATTCAAAGTTGTACTTCACCAGGCGGTAAGTGGTCTCCGAAATATTGACCCGCCCCGGCTGGCTTTGTGCTTCGACCCGGGCGGCGGTATTTACGGTATCGCCCCAGATGTCGTAGGCAAATTTCTTGACGCCCACCACTCCGGCTACCACCGGCCCGGTATGCAGACCGATACGGGCCTCAAAAAAGGGCTTGCCGATGCGCATCCGCTCCTGCATTTGCTCGTCGAGGAACTCCTGCATTTCCAGTGCGGCTCTTATGAGGTTATGTGGCATACTTTTGCGGTCGTTCAGGCCGCCGGCACACATGTAAGCATCACCGATGGTCTTGATTTTCTCAATATCCGGATACTGGCTGATGATGAAATCAAAGGCCTTAAAACACTTGTCCAGTTCCTCCACCAGTTCCTCCGGATTGAGCTGTTCCGAGATGCGGGTGAAGTTCTTGAAGTCAGAAAAAAGTACCGTAACCTCATCAAATTTCCGCGCCTTTGCTTTGCCATTTTCCTTGAGCTCGTGGGCAATGGGCGCGGGCAAGATATTGAGCAGCAGCTCGTCGGAACGCTGGCGTTCCTCTTCGATCTGTTTGTTCTTTTCGGCCAGGCTGTTGGCGGTTTTGCGCTTGGCGCGGTACCGTACATAAAACACCATAGCCAGCAGGAAAATAATACCCGCCAGTGCGATGGAGAGGTTACGCAAATACTTGCTTTCTTCTGCCACCATTTGGTTGCGTTGCACTTCCAGTTCTGCTTCCTGTAGCAGGGCCTTTTTTTCCAGTGCCTCGCGGTTGAGTTCTTTTACCTCTTTCTCTCGCCTTTGTGCCAGTCGCTCCGCTTCCAGCTTCTGCTCGGAAATACTGGCCAACTCCTCGGCTTTGGAAGAGATTTCTTCGTCCTTTTGTGAGAGCTGTTCCTGCTTGGCCTTGTTGGACTGTAGCAGTTGCTTCTGTCGCTCTTCCAGGTTGGATTTATCCGTAGTCAGTTGTTCCTGCTCTGAGCGGAGATTGAGGATTTCAAACTCCAGGGCATCCTTTTCCTTTTGCAGGCGACGTTGTTCCTTTTCGAGCTGGACTTTTTGCAGGTCATACCGGCCCTCCAGGTCACTCATACTCTTACCATTTTGACTAAAGTAGTTGAATGCTTCCTGGTTGATCTGATAAGCCCGGCGGTAGTTGCGGTCTTTGGTGGCCAGCTGGCTGCGCTTGTCTACGCTTTTGATGATGATATCGGAATCTCCGGCCTGCTTGGCGTACTGGAGGGCACTTTTCATCCATACTTCCACATTTCGCGAATCGCGATCGCGCTCGTAAGCCAACCCTGTCAGATAGGCCGAACGGGCTGCCATACCATCATTGTTTTCCTGAACGGCCAGGCGGTGTGCGGCCTTGGCGTGATCCAGTGCCTTATCGGTATTGACCCTCAGGTATTCATCACCCAGGGCGTAGTGGACTAGCATTTTCTCGCGATTCGACTCTGCTTCCGACAGTTCCTTCTGCAAGTCCTGGATTTTTTGCGACTGAGCCCAACTTGATACGGTGCCCAGCAACAATAACAAACAAAATAAAATTCTCATGATATATATCTAATTACCCTAGTATAACGCTGATTACAAAAATAGTAACTCAGAACAACATATAATTATTATGCATATACTGATTGGGTTAAAAATACGGATTATCTTTCACTCGTAGGGCATCAATTCGACTAGCCTACAACCACTTCCCACATTTTGTCCTGCACCAGATACTTCTGCGACAATTGCTGGATGTCTTCCGCGGTGATGTATCGCGTAGCGTCCACCAGTTGGGTGAAGTAATCGAGTGGCAGATCTTCCAGTACCAGGGTCTTGACCACATCGGCCACATTGAAGGGGCCATCCACCATGCTTAAAAAACTGCCCAGCAGGTAGTTGCGTACCATGGTTAGCTCCTCTTCTTCTACGGGCGACTGGCACAGCTGTTCCATTTCGTGGTAAATTTCGCGCAGACTTGCTTCCGCAAACTCGGTCCCAACTTCCGTACCAATGTAAAAACTACCATCAAAGCGCATGCTATCCAGCAGGGAATAGATGTTGTAGGTATAGCCTTTGTCCTCCCGGATATTGGCCATGAGGCGACTGCCGAAGTAGCCGCCCAATACTGTATTGACAACATACATGCCAGGAAAATCGGGGTGTTTTCGATCGAAAAGGTGCCTTCCGATACGGATAGCCGACTGCACCGTGCCCGGGTTTGCTATGCGAATTTGCTGCGGCTGATCGGGTATGGGCGGCATCGGATTCATTTCCGGTTTGCCTTTCTGGTCCAGTTGCCCCAGATGTTGATTGAGCAGGGCAATCACCTGATCGTCAATCTTGCCGCTGACAAAGACTACACAATTATCGATAGTATAACAACGCCGATAGTGGCTGATCAGGTCATCGCGGGTCAGCGCCGCGTAGGTTTCCTGACTGCTGTTGTAGCCGTAGGGGTGGCTTTCGCCAAATATGAGTTCCGTGATCGTACGGTAGGCCAGTACTTCATTTTTGGACAGGTCTTCGCGCAGATTTTTCTGGTTGCGCTGGATAAAGGCCGCCAATTCTGCCTCCGGGTAAGCCGGTTCGGCCAATACTTCGGTGACCAGCAGCAATATTTGTTCAAAATGCCGATTGAGGGAATACGCTACCAGATTGGCCGTATCGAGACTCTGGGGAGCGCTGAGGCTGCTGCCGTAAAAGTCAAAGGCCTCGGCAATTTGCGCCGAATCGCGGTGATGGGTCCCTTCCTTGAGGAGGCTGGCTGTGGCACGGGCGACCATCTGTTTTTGCTCAAAGGGCCTTCCGGCAAAGAAAACCAGCTCCAGCTTGAGTGCCTCCTGGGTCCCCACATTGATCAGGTATACCGGAATGCCATTGTCGAGGCGGATGGTTTCCACCGGGGGCAATTCCAGCTTTTCAATGGGCCGGATAGGGGGCGCAATCTTGCGGTTGGGCATATATTTTTAGTTTTAAACGCCGCAAAGGTAAGCGTAATGTCGACAAATTGGGACTTCTATTTTCAGAACCGGGTGGAAACCGGCGAAACTTATCAACATCCTGTTAATTTTTTATAGTTGAAATGTTGATAATAAACTCTATTTTTGTCTTTTGGTCGTGTTGGCCTGTAATATAACTTTAAGCTTTAACCAGGGGTTGTGAAGACCTGAAATGACCCGGTAAAACCGGAAATATGTGTTGGACACAATCCAAATTAAAACCCTGCGAAATACTATGAAATTCAGCGTTTCTTCTTCGGAACTACTCAAACAATTGCAGATTGCAGGTGGGGCAATCGGATCCAATCCTGTATTGCCGATATTGGAAGATTTCCTTTTTACAATCGAAAATAATAAACTCCGTATCACGGCAACGGATTTGGAGACCTCTATTACCAACGAAATTGAGGTAAATGCCGATACCGATGGCAATGTGGCGGTTCCGGCAAAAATCCTGCTGGAAACCCTCAAGGCACTGCCACAACAACCAATTACCTTCAACGTCAACGAAGAAAATTTCGGCATCGAAATTACTTCGGCTTATGGTAAATACAAACTGGCCGGTGAAAATGGGGCGGATTTCCCCCGCATTCCCGAGCCGGACAATGTGGACGCCATCGAGCTACAGGCGCAGATGTTGAACCAGGGCATCAGCAAGACACTTTTTGCCACCAGCAATGACGAATTGCGTCCGGCAATGACGGGAGTGTACTTTCAGGTAGACTTCAATAAGCTGATTTTGGTGGCCACCGATGCTCATAAATTGGTGAAGTACACTTTCAGTGAAATTGGTGGTGATGTCTCTACATCTTTCATCGTTCCCAAAAAAGCACTCAACCTATTGAAAAATGCTTTGCCGTCAGGCGGAGAGGTGACCTTGTCTTTCAACAAGGCCAATGCTTTCTTCAACTTCGAAGAAACCTCCCTGGTTTGTCGGTTGATCGACGCCCGCTATCCGGATTATAATGCGGTGATTCCCGTGGATAATCCCAATGTATTGGCGTTGACACGTACGGATTTCCAGAATTCGCTCAAGCGGATCGCCATTTATGCCAATAAAACCACCAACCAGGTGATCCTCAATATTACCGAAAACAGCCTGACCATTTCCGCTCAGGATCTGGATTTCTCCAATGAAGCTACCGAGCAGCTGGCCTGTAGTTATGATGGAGAACCGCTGACTATCGGCTTTAATGCCAAGTTTTTGGTTGAAATGCTGGGCGTACTCGAATCTGACGAGATCAAGATCGAGCTGTCGGGACCAACCCGTGCGGGCATTTTGCATCCGGTAGATGAGGTGGCAGGGGAAGAAATCCTCATGCTGGTGATGCCGGTGATGTTGAGCAACTAAGCGCCACAAAAAACACAACATATGAATCTTCCCTTTGCCCGGAAATGGATATTGCCCATTGCCTTGTGTTGCTTTGCTGCTTGTCAGCAAGAGGCCTCCGATGGTCGCTCACCGGAAGAAGTGGTGCGCCAATACCAGGCTTTCCTGGATAAAAATGAGTTTGACAAGGCCAAAAGCATCAGTACCCCCGAGGGCAAGGAGGTATTGGAGGGGCTTAAAGTCTTTTTCTCCGGTCCAGCTGGCGATTCCACCGTGGTGCATACCGATTTTTTGAGCATTTCCTGTGAGGAAACCGGCAATACCGCCCGTTGCGAGTGCAAACTCAAAGATGAATACGAGACCTACGAATCGGTTTATAAGCTGCAAAAAATAGAAGGCCGCTGGCTGGTAGATACCAATGACGAAGGGGTCATCATTGAGCAATCCGAAAGTGAGGAAATCATCGAGGAAACTGATAGCAGCGCGCAAAAGCAGGCCCCGTATTAGGGCAATTTATCAAGTATGAAGAAGATCGGTTTATTTTTTGGCTCTTTCAATCCGGTGCATATTGGTCACCTGATCATTGCCAATTTTATGGCTACACAGACTGATCTGGATCAGGTATGGCTGGTCGTTTCACCACAGAATCCGCTAAAACCCAAATCGACCCTCGCCCGCGATCACGATCGCCTGCACCTGGTACGCCTGGCCATCGACGACAATCCGATGCTGCGGGCTTCCGATGTGGAATTTAACCTGCCCAAGCCGTCCTATACCATTGATACGCTTACGCACCTGCGGGAACAATATCCCGACCGGCAATTTGTGCTAATCATGGGCGGTGACAACCTTGCGACCCTGCACAAATGGAAAAACTACGAACTCATCCTCCGCGATTATGAGGTTTACGTTTACCAAAGACCGGCTTACGATGTCGGTGAACTGGGCACTCACGAGAGCGTCAAAACCTTTGAAGCACCATTGATGCAAATCTCGGCCAGCTACATCCGCAGGTGTATTCAGGCCGGAAAGTCGGTGCAATACCTGGTTCCGCCCGAGGTTTATGAGTATTTGCTGAGCAGCTCGCTGTATAAATGACAGCCATGCTACAATGCTAATTAAAACGCTTTGGCAAAACAATAATAAATTTGCATCCCAAGTTAAATTTTCGAGTTTATCTGTGTTTTGTCAAACCATCAATATGTTGCGATTACTACTCTCAATAGTTGTTACCCTTCTTTTGTCAGCCACGCTCTCTGCACAAAATGTCTTGCCAATCGGTCATTGGAGATCACATCTGCCCTATCACAGTGGCGAATTTGTCAGTCAGGGCCCCGATAAGGTCTATTTTGCTACCGAATGGTCGGTGATGGAACTCGACAAGGAGGAGCGTTCTACCCGTTATATCTCCACCGTAGACGGCTTGAGTAATACGGGCATCAAGTTGATCAAATACAATCCACTCAGTGAGGTTTTGATGGTGGTGTATACCAATAGCGTGATCGATCTGGTAAAACCCACCGAGATTATCACCATGCCGCAAATCAGGAACTTCACCAATATCACCGGCGAAAAAACGGTGAATAATATCTTTGTGGAGGATGAAACCTTTGTGTTGCTGGCGGGCAGCTACGGTATTTCCCGGGTCAATATGGAGGCCAATGAGTTTGCTTTTTCCACCTTTACCGGAACACCGGTCAATACAGTCATCAATTTTAACGGCAATATCTACGCGGGCACTGATGAAGGCATCTATAGCTCGCCGGCCAATAGCTTTGCCTTGGAGGATTTCAGCAGCTGGGATTATCTGGGGGCCGATGAAGGTTTTCCCGAAGATTACAGCGTTCATGCCATGGTGGTTTATAACAATCAGCTTTATTTTGATATCAATCACAATTTATACCACCTAGAGGATGACGGTATTGCGCTGGTGCACGAGGAAACGGATTATACTATGTCGTACCTCAGCGCCGAAGGGGAACACCTGCTGGTGGGCTACCGGTGTAATTCCGGCAATTGCGGCAATGGAAAGATGCTCTACTTTGATGCGGAAGAAAACATGGGCCGGGCTACCAATGGATGTTTTGGTGTGCCCAATTATGCCGTAGAAGACGATAAAGGGAGGGTATGGTTTGCCGACAACTGGCGGTTTTTCCGCATGGTCAATAATCTGTCTGACCAAAGTTGTACCTATCTGGATTTTAATTCTCCCTATTCGGAGAAAGCCTGGAGCATGACGGTTGAAGACAATCAGGTGTGGGTAGTAGGCGGAGGCCTCAATCAGGCACAGACCAACCGCTTTTTGAACGATGGTTTCTACTCCTTCATTGATGGGCAGTGGACCAATTACAACCGGGAAAATACGCCCATTCTTAAAGGGGTAAACCCCAATGACGGTAATGATGATGTAAGAGACTTCCTTTCCATCTCGGTGAATCCGGTTAATGGAAAGGTATACGCCGGGTCGTTCCTGGAAGGATTGCTGGAAATTGACGGTGAAAATCTGACCGTTTACAACAAAACAAATTCATCACTCAGCGGTGCCGAAGGTGATGCCAGCAGGGTGCGTATCGGTGGCGTAGCCACTGATGAAGCAGGCAATGTTTGGGTGACCAATCATTCGGCAGAAAACGGCAATTCCATTTCCATGCTTAATCCCGAAGGCACCTGGCAAAGCTTCAGTAAGGTTTGTTCACAAACCAATCTCTTCGATTTGGATATTGATGCCAGTGGCTTCAAATGGGCCATTATTGGCAGCAGCCAGGCTGGAGTATTGGTTTTTGATGAGGGAGAAATTGAAGACCAGAGTGATGACCGCTGTGAAGTATTTACGGCCGGCAATAGTGCCCTAACCACCAACGACACCCAATGCCTGGTGGCCGACCTCGACGGAGAAGTCTGGGTGGGTACCGGCGAGGGCATCATTATTTTTGAATGTGGTGCGAGCATCTTTGACGATTCCTGTCCGCGGGGTTCCCGACGCATTGTGGAAGGAGACGATGGCATTCCGGCTTACCTTTTGGAAACGGAAGTGGTACAGGCCATTGCTGTAGACGGGGCCAATCGCAAATGGGTAGGCACTAAAAACGGCGTTTATCTGCTGTCGGCCAACGGTGAAGAGCAAATCCAGCGGTTTACCATTGATAACTCACCTCTTTTTGATAACAATATTCTCGATATCGCTGTCAACCAGCAGACCGGGGAAGTCTTCTTTTCTACCAACAAAGGCATTATTTCCTACCAAAGTGATGCCGTGATTGGCGGTCGGGTACACGATGCTAATGTGGAGGTTTATCCCAATCCGGTGCGCCCGGAATACGATGGCCCGATTGCGATTCGTGGATTGGCCCGCGATGCCAATGTGAAGATCACTGATGTCAATGGCAAAATGGTTTACGAGACTACGGCGCTAGGGGGGCAAGCCATCTGGGACGGCCGGGATTACAATGGTCGTCGCGCCCACAGTGGGGTATATCTGGTCTTTAGTTCCGGCTCCGCCCGATATTCCGGTTTTGACAACACCACCACGGCTGTTGCGAGGATATTGGTGATTAATTAAGGACAGGTTCTTCGGATTTTCGTACTTTTGCACTTCGTCCAAACCAAATAGCCAGTTATAATCGATTTTCTATTGGCTAAACCTGAAAAAGTATGATAAATCTGATCCTCTTTGGCCCTCCCGGCTCAGGGAAGGGAACCCAAGCTGCGAAACTTGTTGAAAAATATGGCCTGCTACACATTTCTACCGGCGATCTCTTTCGTTACGAAATGGGTAATAATACGCCACTCGGACTGGAAGCGAAAAGCTACATCGAAAAGGGAGCATTGGTACCTGATGAAGTGACTGTAGGGATGCTGCGCAACAAAGTAGAAGCCAATCCCGATGTAAAGGGATATATTTTTGATGGCTTTCCCCGTACGATTCCCCAATCAGAAGCGCTGGACGACTTACTTTGCGAAAAAGACGAAGAAATCTCCAAGCTGCTGATGTTGCAGGTACCCGATGAAGAAATCGTTTCCCGCATCCTGAAGCGTGGCGAAACTTCCGGCCGGGCTGATGACAATGACGAGGCGACTATCCGCAATCGCATTGAAGTATACAAAAGTGAGACGGCTCCGGTATACCATTATTACGAAGAGAAAGGCAGTTCGGTGACCATCGATGGACTGGGCACCATTGAAGAAATTTTTGGTCGTCTTTGCAAGGAGATTGATCAGTTGTAAAGAAAAATATGGCACAGCAGAATTTTGTAGATTATGTGAAGATATGTTGTCGTTCCGGTGCCGGTGGTGCCGGGTCGGCTCACCTGCACCGTTCGCGGCTGACTCCCAAGGGAGGGCCCGACGGTGGTGATGGTGGACGTGGTGGGCACATCATTCTGCGGGGCAACCGCAATGTTTGGACGCTACTCAATTTAAAGTACCGCAAGCACGTCATTGCCGGGCGCGGTGGCAATGGTGGCGAAAACAACCGCCACGGGGCCAATGGCGAAGACATCATTCTTGAGGTGCCGCTGGGTACGGTTGCCAAGGATGCCGAAACCGAAGAAACGCACTTCGAGATCACCGAGCACGACGAGGAAAGGGTTTTGCTTTCCGGCGGCCGTGGCGGATTGGGCAACAGCCATTTTAAGTCCTCCACCAATCAAACCCCTCGTTATGCCCAGCCGGGCGAAGAAGGTCAGGAGGAGTGGAAAATTTTGGAACTGAAGGTCCTGGCGGATGTCGGACTGGTGGGGTTCCCCAATGCAGGAAAATCGACCCTGCTATCAGTCATCACTGCTGCCAAGCCGGAAATTGCCAATTATCCGTTTACCACACTGACGCCCAACCTGGGCATGGTACAATACCGCGACGGTCGCTCCTTTGTGATGGCCGATATTCCCGGTATCATCGAAGATGCCCACCTGGGCAAGGGACTGGGACACCGCTTTCTGCGCCATATCGAGCGCAACGCCACGCTGCTCTTCATGATCCCGTGCGATACCGAAAGCATTCAGAAGGAATACGAAATTCTATTGCACGAGCTGGAAATGTTTAACCCTGAGCTGCTCGACAAACCCCGAATCCTCGCCATCACCAAGTCCGATATGGTCGACGAGGAACTCAAGGAATTGCTCAAGCCCGAATTGCCGAAAGGCGTACCCTACCTATTCATCTCTTCCGTAGCCCAGCAAGGCATTCAGGAACTAAAGGATTTACTTTGGAAAACCGTCAACGAAAATCGCGAGCAAACACCGGAGCGGAAGCCGCAGGCGATGGATGATGATTGGTTTGAGGAGGAGGAGTGATCCTGACAAATTGTTTTTACTTTTGCGGTCTCTAAACCCATTTCCATGCGTACTTTTTGGGATTTTATCCGCAATAATAAACACCTGCTGCTCTTTGGAGTGATGCTGACGTACTTTTCCAGCTTTGGGCAAACCTTCCTCATTTCGCTGTATATTCCCGAGCTTGAGGACTATTTTGGGTTTACTAATACGGGGCTGAGTTCGCTTTACGCAATGGCGACTATGGCTTCGGCATTTTTGTTGCCCTGGGTGGGAAGGTTGCTGGATACCTGGCCGTTGCGGCGTTTTACTTTTGGGGTTTTGGGAGGCCTGGTGACGGCCTGTTTACTGCTTTCCTTTGCCATTCATCCTATTCTGGTCTTGTTGGGGTTCTTTGGTTTGCGACTGTTTGGTCAGGGGTTGATGAGTCACACTTCCATTTCTACCATGGCCCGGGCTTTTGTCGCCAATCGCGGGAAGGCGATCAGTATTGCTACATTGGGACATCCGTTGGGAGAGGCCACCTTGCCTTTGCTTATTGCTCTGGCAATTGCCGGATTGGGGTGGCGTACAAGCTTACAACTTTCGGCGGCAAGCCTCATCATTATCGTTATTCCTGCGGTCTATTTTTTGTTAAAAAAACAGGACAAAGAAATTCTTCACCCCAACCAGAAGGAGGAGGGGCAAAAGGTAAAAACCAAAAATCCTTTGCTGGTTTTCAAAGAACAGACCTTTTGGATCATTGCTCCGGCGGTTTTTATCACCGGGTTTTTGAATACAGCCATCTTCTTTTTTCAGGTAAAGCTGGGTGAAAGCCGCGGTTGGGACCCCGCCTGGGTGGCCGGTTCTTTATCGATTTATGCCCTGGCCAGCGCCTTGTCGATGATGGGCTCCGGGCCGCTGGTGGACCTGCTGACAGCAAAGCGATTATTTCCGGTAATGTTGATTCCTTTCACCATTGGTGTGGTCGTATTGGCTTCCTTTACCCATCCATTGACATATCCGGGGGCATTGGTTTTATTGGCCATTTCCAACGGTGGCGGCAGCACCATCAAAAATGCCTTATTTGCCGAAATTTTTGGCACGGAGATCATCGGTACGGTACGGAGTGTATTTACCACCGTGATGGTATTCAGTACCGCTTTGGGACCATTGAGCTTTGGCCTTTTGCTGGATAACGGCTGGGATTATAGTGGGGCCTTCTGGCTCTCTGCGGGGGTATTGGTGGCGATTATTTTGTGGAGTGTAACGTTGATAAGGGTACCGGATTAACCCCAATTTAGCATTAGAAAATAAAATGTGATTGGCCAGCCAAAAGCTACTCCTAGCTGACCAATGAACAATTATTTGGTTTTGTTAAACATGTACCGGGCAATTTTCCATGCACCATCCACTTTTTTAAATACAAATAGCTCCCTGTTCTCTTCAGGAACAGTTTCACCCGTTGCGTGAATCAAGGTTGTGCCTTTTGAGCTGGTTGTTGCAAAGGCAAAATCTCCTTCAACCTGAATCTCATCTATTGAGAATTCGATATTTAACTTTATTTGGGAAAATATGAACTCATAAGATTGCAGAATATTGTCTGTCCCAATTGCTGATGGCGCACCTGACGGCATGAATACGCCTTCCTTAGCATAAAGGCTCTGCGCCAAATCAGCATCGGATTGGTTGAGTGAGTTTTTGTACTTTTCCAATAGATTTTCAATGCTTTCTTTTTCTTGGGTTACCATAACATTTTTGCTTTTAGATTGGTCCTGGCCTTGGTTGCAGGAAGCCAGTAACAATGCGGTGAACGTAATTGTGAGCAAACCTTTCATTCTAATTTTTTTTGACTTTGAACGACCATTTTATGATCCCACAAAGATGAGGGAGGTTGCGGGGTTGCCCCAATAAGGTAGTTTAAGAAATACCCTTAAGATAGTTTAAGGGTAACTTAGCCCTGCCTGAGTTCACTGCGTATTTTACTTAAAAATTCAGGCGTAATGCCCAGGTAAGAAGCGATCTGGGTATTAGGCAATCGGTTGGCCAGTTGAGGGTATTGTTCTAGAAAGGTCAAATAACGTTCTTGTGCGGTTGAACTGATGTTTTGTAGCACCCGGTTTTGCAGTTCGACAAACTTATTCTCGATGATTACCCTAAGAATTCGGTTCAGTTTGGTGATGGACAAGAATAGGAAGTAGAGGTCAGCTTGTTCTATTTGCAGGATAATAGATGGCTCAAGAGCTTCGATAAACAGTTTGCTGGGTTTACCAGAATGAAAGCTACCCATATCCACAATCCATTCATTTTCAGCGGCAAACTGTATATTACGTTCATATCCCTTATAGTCTATACTATACATTCTAAAGCAGCCCTGCACTACAAATGAATAGTGCAGGCAGGTAAACCCCTCTTGCAAAATCATCTGCCTTCGCTTGATCCTGCGTTCCGTTATTTTCTCGGCTATCAATTCTTTCTCTTCTTCATCAAAAGGAAGATAGCCCTCCAAATGACTAAAAAGTGGCTGTGTGTTCATTTCCTGAAAGTGTAACTAACCTATAAACTGCCGCAAATAATTCCGACTGGTCAGAATGGCCGCCTCAATATCTTCTTCCGACTTTTCGTAGGCCTTGTCTTCTACTTCAATACAAACCGGACCGCGATATCCTACCGAAGTAATGGCCGAAAAGAAGTCGCGCCAGCGCACATCGCCCAGCCCGGGGATTTTGGGAGAATGGTACTCCAGTGGATGCGCCAGAATGCCCACGCGGTTGAGCTTGTCGCGGTATACTTTGACGTCTTTCAGGTGGATATGAAATAGCTTTTCACGATAATCATAAATGGGTTGTACTTCATCCATCTGCATCCACACCAGGTGGGAAGGATCGTAGTTCAGGCCAAAATGATCGCTGGGAATGGCTTCAAACATCTGGTCCCACACCTCAGGCGAGATCGCCAGGTTTTTGCCACCCGGCCATTCGTCCTTGGTGAAGAGCATGGGGCAGTTTTCAATGCCTACTTTGATATTGTTTTCTTCGGCCACTTGAATGATTTCCGGCCACACTTCCTTGAACCGGTCCAGGTTGTAAGCAATGGATTTTGCTGGGTCACGCCCAATAAAAGTATTGATCACGGAAATGTCCAGCCGATGTGCGGCCCGGATGAGGTCTTTGATATGGTCGATGTAAACGGCGGCTTTTTCTGTATCGGGATCGAGCGGGTTGGGGTAATAACCCAGTCCGGAAATGTAGATTCCTTTTTCTTTCTGGTAAGCCTTGATGTGGGTGATCTGCTGGTCATCCAACTGCCCGATATCGATGTGGGTGACCCCGGCGTAGCGGCGTTCGGCTTTACCTTTCGGCCAACACATGATTTCGACACATTTAAAATGGTGGGTAGCCGCAAAATCGATGACTTCTTCAAAAGAATTTTCGCTGAGGATGGCGCTGACAAATCCGAGATCTAGCATGATGTCGCTAATTTAGGTGTTTTGTAAATGTAAGGGATTGATATTGAAAATTATGGTTCAATTCAAAGCTTTTTTTTGATGCGTACCGCTGGCACGCTGGTCCGTGGGGATTACCGGGGTTACCAAGAAATGGTTCCTCTGGAACCGGATTCAATGTAATGAAGTAGCCTCCTTCAAAGTCTTTGACTTGGAAGGTGAGCGGGGGGGGAATCCTGGTTGTTAATGTTGAAATACAATGAATTTTGCCTCCGATTGCAGATGCTTGCGCATGAGTATGTGTCGCTACTACGTAGCTTAACTTCATGAATACACGGTAGCCAGCGGTTAAAACCACTGGCTACCGTGTGTCGCCACGATGTGGCTTGGGGCTCCTCTAATTGCCCGCACACAAGCGTCCTCGATGTAATGCGGATTTTTAACGGATCTCCAGATTCATAGAAAAGGGAAAGCCGTTGAAAACCTGTTTTCAACCCCAAAAATCATGTAAATCGTGTTAATCCTGTCAGATTTTTTAGATAGTGCACCGCTGGTGCGCTATCTTTTCTACCGGAAATTTTAATTGTTCTTCTGGGCCTTCACCCAGGCTTTGGGCGTGAGGTTTTCCATTTTTTTGAAAAAAGTATTAAAAACCGTTTTAGAATTGAAGCCGCTTTCGTAGGCTAGTCCCAGCAGGGTGAGATGGCTATTGGCGGGGTCAAGGGATTTGATTTTGAAGGCTTCCAGGCGGTAGGAATTGACAAATTCGTTGAAGTTTTTGCCAATGTGCTCATTGAGGAGCCAGGATAGTTTGTTGGGGTGTAAGTCGAGGGATCCGGCCAGGCTTTTCAGGCTTAACGTCGGATCGAGGTATAGCTCTTCGTCTTCGAGTAGGGAGGTAGTGGCCGACAGGTAGAGCGTGACCTCTTCCGGCGTGAGCAGTGCTTTTTCGGTAATCCCGGCATCGATTTCTCCTTCGTAATCTGGCAATTTTGCAGGGGCAAAGACTTGTTCGACCAGTCGTTGATAACGATCGTATTTGCGGATGGGGTCCAGTAAGGGTAGAAACTTAAATCCGGCAAATTGCCCCGTTCGCTTTTTGACGGCTTCTTCCAGGATGTTTAGCGCCATTTCGTGGTTATCCAGATAGACCTGGTGGTACAAATGCCAGGGAATGAGCGTATAAATCGGCGCGATTTCCTGGATAGACCGGACGGTGGTCAGGTCGATGTCGATATCTTCATCGGGGTGAACCAGTTTGTATAAAGCCCGGCAATCATCGGGGCTTTGAGCATTGTATTGCTGGAGAAGCTGTTCCAGTTTTTGGTATTCTTTTAGCTGGATGTAACACATCAAACTCAACTCAATGGCAAAAGAGAAATTTGGGTCAATGCGCAGTGCTGCCTGTAGACTTTCCAATGCCTTGGAGTATTGTCTTGATAAGTAATAAATGTTGCCCTCTGTATAATAATGGTTGGGGGAAAGCGGGTTGAGGGTGAGGATATTTTGTGTGTGTTTTGTGGCTCGTTCAAACTCCCCCAAAATGGTGTACATCTCTATTAGGCCCTCTTCCGTTTCTGTAAAGGAAGGATTGAGCTCAATGGCTTTCAGGTAGGCCCGGTGGGCGGTTTTGAAATCCCATTTCGCCCAAAACTCCAAGGTGGCTCTGGCGTAAAAGCCGAGGTAAGACGAATTGCTAATTCGGAAGCCTTTTTTCAAATAGCTTTCCGCAATTTTAATGTCTTCCACATTGGCCCGAAAGGAGGCGCGCATGGCGTAGCTATAGCCAATACCAAAATAGGGCAAGGCAAAAGTGGGGTCTTCCTCAATACATTGCTCGTAGCAGGCAATGCCGGTGGCGATCCCTTCTCTATTCCACTTCAGGTGGTGGTGGCGGCCCTTCAGGTAAAGGTTATAGGCGGTAAGGTTTTGTGTTGGGGCATCAATCAGGTGCTCCTGAATTTCAAGGTGTCCAAAATTTTCCCGTATTTGATCGGCGATGAGCAGGCTGATTTCGTCCTGCACGGCAAAGATGTTTTCTAATTCGCGATCAAAATTCTTTGACCAGAGGTGAAAGCCGTCATTGGCTTGAATAAGCTGAGCGGTAATGCGGATTTTTTTGCTGGATCGGCGCACACTGCCTTCGAGGACGGTGGCTACGCCTAGTTGTTGGCCAATTTCTCGGATGTCAATGTTCTTATTTTTAAAAGAAAAGGACGAAGTACGGGCTGTAACTTTCAGGCCGTGCACTTTGGTGAGGGCATTGATGATCTCTTCAGTGATGCCATCGCTAAAATATTCGTTTTCAGGGTCAACACTCATGTTGACAAACGGCAATACAGCAATCGACTTGTTGGTAATTACTTCCACTATAAGTCCCAAAGATTACATGGCTGGAAACATAGTTTTCCAAAAGGACTGCCAAGATAATAAATTGCAACTGGTCTATTATTAAAACAGCCCCACAATAGCCGGCCCCCAATAGTGTTTTGTGAAAAAATAGGTAGCCAGTACGAGGAAGGCGGTGGCAATGAGCATTCCGCCCCCGGCAAGCCATTGTACGATTGGCTTCTGCAATAGCTGGCGACGGCCAATAAAGACTTCCGCAACCAGTAGGTTGGGCAGGTAGAAAAAGAAGTCCATGAAATAATCAAACGGGCCGTCAAAATATTTGCCGTGGCCCAGCCCATCGGTGAAGAGGAACCAGAAGCCGTAATCCATCCGGTACAGCCAGGAGCCAATGGCCAGCGCAAACAGCCGAATAGCCCAGGCACGGTGGCGCTCAATGCGGCGAGCCCAGGCGTGGCGAAAGGTTTCAATGGCTGCGATTAGCGTAAGCAGTCCATAACCGGCAAAACCAATGTTCATCACAGTGCCTCCAATGGTGCCTTTGACAAAAATAAATACCAGCCCGCCAACTGCCGTCAATATTGCGGCAAGCACATACACCCGCCCCAGCCACCGGTGTAGCGCCGGATACCGCTCTCGAATCTGCGAAATCAATTGGATACAGCCCAGAATCAGGATGATGCCTCCGGCGGCAAAGTGCATGCCGATACCCAGCGTTGCGGATTGCGTACGATTGTCGTACAGGCCGGGCAATACCTCATTCCATTGGGCGGTATTGCCCTCCAGCAAGGCGACAAAGTAGAAGGCCAGGATGTAAAGCCCAAAAAGCATAGCGCTGATCCAAACGGTAGCGACCAGTAGCTGACCCATGAGCCTGAGGAAGCGTGCGCTGCGATTTTGTGAGGTAAGGTTGATGGATGGTTCTTGCATTATTTTAGTCTGGAATTTCGGCGTAACGGGCTTTGAAATATGCGTTCATATTTATTTGGCACCGGGGTCCCCCTGCCAGACGCCGTGAATATTGCCATCAGGATCTTTAAAAAAGCTCAGCCAGCCCATGCCGGGAACGGGCATCTTGGGCACCACAATTTTGCCGCCGGCCGCTTCAATTTCGGTCATGGTGTGGTCAATGTTCTCCACCTGGATAGAGTTGGTAATCGGTTGATTGGGGTCCCGCTTTTTCATGATGGCTCCGTTGATGCCGGGAGTGTTGTCGTCGCCGGTTTTGGCAAACCAGTAGTCCTGATCACCAAATTGATCGAAGGACCAATTGAATACTTTTTCAAAAAAGCGCATGGTCTTTTGCGGGTCATCACAGGGAATTTCAAAATGGGTTACTCGATTATTCATAATACTAATTTTTAGTTGCCAACTTTCCGGCCAGGTAAGCCGTAGGCAGGTAGGCGGCAATGATATCCAACGCATTAAACCATGCCGGGCCGGGCAACATAAATACATTGGCTACACCGCCGATCAGGAAAAAAACGCCGACACCCAGGGCAAATTTCATTTTATGGCTGGCCGCCAATACAGCTGCTACCAGCGCACCCACAAAGGTACCCAACGCATGGGCCAGGAAGGGCATGATGAAGTGTTTGGGTTCAAACAGGTGCATGGAAGCCTGGAGTCCTTCCATGGTCGTCACATCAGCTCCTTCCGGTGGGGGAATGATGGAGCTGCTGATCATGATGATGCCCATATTTACGGCGCTGCCGACAACGAGACCGGCAATTACGGCGAGGACGTTTCTGAGGATTGGATTCATTGGAAATCGTTTGTTTGATATTACAAGTTAAGGTTTTCTACGGGCATTTTAAAAAATGGTCTAAGTCAGTAGCGGCTCCCCTAGCACCATCACCACATGGGTGAAAATATGGGCCAGCATGGCACTTTCGAGGCCAGTCTTCCAATATAGCCAGCCGAAGATGATGCCACCGATGGAATTGCCAATGATGATATAGCTTAGCAAAGCGGTGGAAGGGCTCTCCACCGCCTGAAAGGCTACAGGGAAATGCCCCAGGGCAAATAGAAATGCCGCAATTAGAATGCCGATCCAGTACACGGGCGGGCTGGTGCCTTTAAAAATCTTAGACAGAAGCCACACCAGGAAGGTCATCAGCCCGAATCGCATGAGGATTTCTTCCGTAATACCGCCGTAGAGGAATCTGGCGGCAAGACTGGGTTGTAGGTTTTCGCCCAGTTCGATAAATTCTGCGGGCAGTAGCGGATAAAAAATGGCCGAAACCGCTGTGATTAAAACCCCGGAAATGATGCCACCGATTACGCCGTATTTTACTACATCCAAGGCAGTAACCGTACTTTCCGATTGACCCACCAGGCGTTCAATAAGCGGCACGTGCAGGTGAACCTGGCGGTGGAATATGGTGCCGATCACTACCGCCCCGATGACCAGAATGGTGGGATTGATCAGGGTCAATAATTTAATCTGTTGTGGGGTAAATTGTGCTTCAAGGATGGCCCGCGCTTCTTCCGGGAGAGGAATATCCATAGTGAGAATGGAGGCGATGCCGATCAATCCGAGAGTGAGTAGGATACCGCCTAGTGCGAGTTTTTCTTTATTCATAACTTGTGGTTGGATTTCTAAAGTTAATATTATCCATTAATCTTACGAATTGATCTTCAAAAAAAAGCAAAACGTGATGATAATTATGTCCCTCAAAAAGTCTCTACTCTTCTTGTCTTTGCTGCTGCCCGTTTTGGGCATGGCACAATCTACTACCGTGACGTACACCGTTTCTGATGAACATCTCGTTAATCCGGAACGAGGGTTCTACCGCTATACTGCTACCTACGGCTCAGCGCCCAATCCGCTGACGGAGGAAGAACTAAACGAGTACCATGCAGAGGGGTTATCATTGATCTTTCGGTATTTTTTCCTGGACAGTTTTCTGAATTCGCCGATCAGTGATGACTTTTTGACGTCTATTGAAAATGACTTTGCGGTGATGCGGTCGGCAGGCTTTAAGGTCATTGCTCGCTTTGCCTACACCGAAACATTACCTGAAGATCCACCCTACAATGATTCTCCGGAGCTGGCTCTATTATTGCAACACATCGACCAATTAAAGTCCATCATTCAGGCCAACGACGATGTAATCCTCACTTTACAGAATGGCTTTTGGGGTGTTTGGGGCGAGAATTACTACAGTGATGAATTTGGCTCTGAGGAGGATGTCCCACTCACGGCACAAAACTGGGCAGACCGGAAGATGGTGACGGATAGTTTGCTGGCCATATTACCGGAAAGCCGATTGCTTTCGCTGCGCTATCCTGAGCTGAAAAGCGCATTTTACGGCTTCAACATCCCGGCGGATAGCCTGACGATGGCGGAGGCGCACAATGGCAGTATCAAAAGCCGGTTGGGTTATCACAACGATTGTTTTCTGGTGGCGGCCAATGACTATACCTTTGGTAATACGGCCACGGAAAAACCCTATTGGGAAACGGAAAGCAGATATACCATCATGGGTGGAGAATCTTGTGGCGACAATCCGACCTATACCAACTGTAGCAATGCCCTGAACGACCTGGAAAATGCTCACTGGACTTATCTGAATGACTATTACCATCCCGAGGTGCTGGACCGCTGGGAGCAGGAAGGGTGCCTGGAGGAGGTGAGTCGAAGATTGGGATATCGCTTGTATTTGACGGAGGGCACCTATCAGATTCAGGCAATGGCTGGAGGAATGTTTAGCCTTTTCCTGGAAATGCACAATGATGGTTTTGCGGGGCCAGTCAATGAGCGGGAGGTGTATTTGATTTTTAAAAATGGAGGGCAGAAATACGCTTTCTTGTTGCCGGTGGATGTTAGGGAATGGTATGGCTCCGGGATCTATAACATCGATCAAAATATAGTGTTGCCTGCGGATATGGAAGCCGGAGATTATGACCTGTATTTATCCTTTCCCGATGCGGCGGCGGCACTGGCGGAGGACGAACGATACGCCATTCAACTGGCTAATGAGGATATGTGGGACGCCGACAGCGGATATAATGATCTGAATATGACGGTGAGTGTGAGTCCGGTCAATGGAACGGCAGCGGCTGGTGAAGCGGAGGAGTGTGCTGTGCTGCAACAGGACCGAGGGGGACGTTGTACTGTGAAGACAGCTTTAGCAAATTACCGTTTGCAGCTGGCCAATGTTGCTGGTCAGCAGATGGTTGTCTATAGCTCTTTGAGCGGGGAGTTTACACTGGATTTATCGGCTTTGCCGCGAGGAATTTATGTGGTGCATTTGCGGGCGGAAAATGGCTGTGAAAGGATTTGGAAGGTAGGACGGTGATGACTATTTCTAACTTTTGGGTTTTATTCGTCAAGCGAATCTCGACTTCTCTGCCTTTGCGTAGCCGCTACGGCGAAGCGTGGCGTTAAAACTTCGTCGAGCGAAGTGCCACATAAAGTCATGATTTGGCGACATAAGTATAAGGTGAAAAGGTCTTGACGGCGTAATTTTGGCGTGTATTTGAAACGATACAGGTTGTGAGGATGTAGCGAACCCCGGAAGCACGCGACCTCTGGGCTCAGCCGAGAGGATACGCCCAAATTTAACAGTATACTAAAGCTAATCTGACCATTTTCGCAAGGGTATTTATTACCTTTAGAGTTAAATCAAAGAGCTAACATCATGCTACACACCTATCGATTTTACGTTGTGCTCGGCTTAATGCTGGGACTGAGCGTTGCGTGCAATTCCGTACAGTATACGCCGGAAACACTACCGGACCGTCAATTGCATTTCGGGAGCGGCGGAGGCTTTGCGGGTGCTACCACCGAATATGTACTGTTGGACAATGGGCAGCTGTTTCGGCACGAGCCTAAGGGGTACGAAGAACTGCCTTCTGCAAAAGCCGGGATGGCGCGTAGGGCATTTAAGCAGTTTTACAAGATGAAACTGGACACCGTCAATTACCAGGAGCCGGGTAATTTGTACTACTTTATTCGTATGCAGGATAAGGGGAAAACGTACGAAATCACCTGGGGCGGCAACCAGGATTTGCCGAATGAAAACATTGAAAGCTACTACCAAACATTGAATCAAATAATCAATCCGTAGATAAGTATACTTCAAAAATTTGAGATTTATGAAAAAACGTTCCATCCTAATGGTTATGGCTGGTGTGTTGTTTTGTCTGAATGTGCAGGCACAACAACGTAGCAAACCGGCCTTTCCCCCGAAAAATGAAACCACAAATTTTCAGGCCCAAGACTTTGAGCCCAATCCGAGAATATTGACGGGCATTCCGGCAGCGGCGCGGCCTTTGCCGAGTACTTTGCCCTTTCAATCGGTTGATTTGACCACGATTCCAGGTGCGGCGGTGCCACGAATGGAAGTGGTGGCAAAAGACGAGCAGGGATTGCCGATATTCATTCGCGGAAAACTGGCGGAGCAACATCGCCATCTGCCAATTGAAGAACAGGCCTACCTTTTTCTGGAAACGATCAGTCACCTGACCAAGGTCAAAGATGCCCGCAGCGAGTGGCTGGTGGCCGAAATGCATACCAATGGCGAGGGCTTTACTCATGTGACCATGCAGCAGGTGTACAAAGGACTGCCGGTGTATGGCAGCGAAATTAAACTACATGCCCGTGATGGGGTGATTCAGACTTTTAACGGGAGGTATCATGCCACTCCGCAGCTGACCAGCCTGACACCACAGCTCAATGAGGAAACCGCTCACACTTTCGTAGATGCTGATTTGGCAACGGTCACCAATGTGCAGGAGCTGACGGATTGGGAGCGGCAATTTACCGTGGCGGAAAGTGCCGAGCTGGTCATTTATAACGATCCGAAGCAGGGTAATGAACCCGTACTGGCCTGGCAAATCGAAGCGGTGCCGAACCTGCTGGAGCACTTCACTTATTTTGTGAATGCCGAAACCGGGGCGATTTTACACAAAAGGAAGAATACCTGTTCGTTTAGTCCGCATCATCTGTACTATCCGGAAGAAGCTGCCCATGCGCCTCACGTACATTTGGAAAAACCAACCGGGGTAGCTGCGGAGAAAAGCTTTTTACCTCCCGGCCCGACCACGGCTACGGCAATAGACTTGAAGGGACAGGTGCGGACCATCAATGTTTATGAAGATGGGGGCACTTATGTACTTCTCGATGCGGGAAGGCCCATGTTTGACCCAACTTCTTCGATTCCTGATGATATGCGCGGTACGATCCTGACGGTGACGGCCAATGGTACGCACCCTGCCAATAATAACTTTGGGGCGGATTATATCCTGTCGGGCAATAACCAGTGGAATGTGCCCGGTGCGGTGAGTGCGCACTACCACGCGGGGCTTTGTTATGAATACTACCGGCAAACGCACACCCGTAATTCGATCAATGGACAGGGGGGCAACATCGTGTCCTTTGTGGAGGTATCGGAAACGGATGGCAACAATATGGATAATGCCTTTTGGAATGGGCAGGCCATGTTTTACGGTGATGGCAATCAGTACTTCGGCAGTCCGCTGCAAAAGTCGCTGGATACCGGCGGGCACGAGATGACTCACGGTGTAGTACAAAATACGGCCAATTTGGTGTATGAGGGGCAGTCGGGGGCATTGAATGAGAGTTTTGCCGATGTCTTTGGCGTGTTGATTGATCCGGTCAACTGGCAGCTGGGGGAGGATATTGTCAATTCGGCCTTTTATCCCTCCGGAGCCTTGCGTGATATGTCGGACCCCAATCAGGGCGGCAGCAGCTTGAATTCTCCGGGCTGGCAACCGGCGCACATGAATCAGTACCAGGACCTGCCGAATACGCCACAGGGTGACAATGGTGGCGTGCACATCAATAGCGGGATTCCCAACCACGCCTTCTACCTGTATGCCAACAGTGTGGGGCTCAATAAGGCAGGAGCTACTTATTACCTGGCCTTGAGTGAGTATTTGACGTTGAATTCGCAGTTTATTGATGCGCGTCTGGCGGTTGTTCAGGCAGCCACGGATTTGTACGGCGGTAATTCTTCGGAGGTCAATGCGGCTAAGGCGGCCTTTGATCAGGTGGGCATTTTGAACGGTTCCGGCACCAGCGGTCCGCCGGATCTGGAGGTGAATCCGGGAACGGACTTTGTACTGGTTTCGGATGCCAATCTGGATGGCTTGTATCTGTATGACTTTAACAATGTGCCACAAATTTCCAGCAGCTCGATCATCAGTCGCCCCAGCGTGACTGACGACGGTTCGGTGATTGTCTTTGTGGCGGATGACAATACGTTGCGTTATATGCAATACAACCCGGGCATAGGCGAATATGAAGAATTTTTCCTGGAAAACAACCCGCAGACCATCTGGAGGAATGTAGCTATTTCCAAAGATGGCAGCAAGCTGGCGGCGCTGACCACGGATAATGACAACTTCGTTTTTATCTACGATTTTAATACCGGAGACGGGCTTGATTTTGAATTATACAATCCGACTACTGCGCAGGGTGTCTCCACCGGTGATGTGCAGTATGCCGATTTCATTGAGTGGGATTACGCTGGGGAAAACCTTCTGTACGATGCCTACAATGTATTGGACGAAGACTTCGGCAATACCAGTGATTACTGGGATATCGGCCTGATGCGGGTATGGGACAACAATGCCAATGATTTTGATGATGGCTTTATCATCAAGATCTTCAACGGCTTGCCAGATAATACGAGTGTAGGTAACCCCACCTTTGCCAAGAACAGTCCGCTGGTGCTGGCACTGGATTTTATCGGGGATGCACAGAACTTTTCCGACATTACCATTCTCGGTGTAGATTTGCTGGAAGGAGAAGTGGGAGAGATTTACCAGAATACCAATTTGGGTTACCCCAATTATTCGGTGGATGACGACGCCATGATTTTTGACGTGCAGGATTTCTCCAACGGCAATAATCTGGAAGTGATCGGCCTGAATGCGGATAAGATCACGTCCAACGGCAGCACTCAAGTGATGATTCAGGGCGGTAAATGGGGCGTTTGGTTTGCCACCGGCGATCGTGAATTGGTTTCCACGGATGATCCCACCGCATTGAATGACCAGATGCTGGTGATGCCCAATCCGGTGAAAGAGGAGGCTACATTACGTTTCATCTCGGAGCAAAGCGGTACGGCACAGATTGAGGTGGTGGATTTGCTGGGACGGCGGTTGCTACAGCAAAAAGAAGGGGTAAATGCCGGTGAAAATCAGCTTTCGCTGAATGTGTCTACGTTGCCCGCCGGAACATACTGGGTACGTTTGAGCATGAATGGCGCGACTGGCATCACCACTGTAGTGAAGGAATAAAACCTTCTTTGACTTTGAGGCACGAAATTTGTCAAAGAACCGAATAAAATGTTTGATCACATCGACGCGAGGCTACTGGCCTTGCGTCGATGTTACATGGTTTGGAGAAATTCATTTCATCGCTAAATTATCTGACGTGTATATTAGATGGCGCACGCTCCGGTGCGCGATCCCGTTTGATATTGGCGTAGTCTACAAAGATGTGGTTCCTCCGGAACCGGTGGGGTGGTATTTAGCCGGGAAATGGAAATTTTCCGGCTAAAAAATCTTGTGAATCCTGTTCATCTTGTCTGACAAAAGTCAACATCTTGTCGGGTTAAGTGAAATTCATTTCACCGCGAAATTTTAAGATTTCCCGGATTGCTCGTTCGTGAGCTTAAGAAGCTGAATATCTTTTTTTTATATCCTTAATTTGTGGTCTAAAATAATAGAGAACTTGCCTCCGGCGGCCCTTTTTTCTTGGCAAAAAAGGGAAAAAGCCAAGGCTGTACCTGGCCCTTAACGCTGCGAAGAACTCCAAAAGCCTAAAGGGAAAAAACTCGCCTTTTTGTGCTGATTTTCTGGCTTGATTGCAGGAACTAATAACATTTTTCTTCCACTAAAGCTATTATTTTGGCTCAAACAGTTTACAGTTCTTAACAGCTTTTGAAGCCCTTCTCCGCTGGGCCAGCTAAGGCCGATTAGGGGCAGTGAATGGGATAGCCTGTTGTGGCCTTTATATGAACTGCTAGCCACAGCGTGGCGACACACCTTTGCCAGCGGTGTCAGCCGCTGGTAAAGGTGTTGGTGTTAATTGTAAGCTACAGCGTAGCGACACATATCGAACGCACAGTAGCACACCATTTTGCGGTGAAAAATATCCGCAAAACCTCACCTATTAATACAGCACCCGGAACCAGATTGTCGGCTCAATTTGCCGCAATTCGTCCAGCAATTCCTGGCCGTATTCCTTATCCACATCCGTGATCACGTAGCCGATCTCTTCGGTCGTTTTCAGGTACTGCCCCAGGATATTGATATTGTGCTTCGCCAGAATGTGGTTGATCTGAGCAATCACATTGGGCACGTTGTGGTGGATGTGTAGCAAACGATGCGCCTTTTGCACCTCCTGTAGTTGTACATTCGGGAAGTTGACGCTACCGGCCGTACTACCCGTATTGATGTACTGGATGATCTTACCCGGTACAAATTCTCCAATGTTTTTCTGCGCCTCCGCGGTACTTCCACCGATGTGAGGTGTCAGAATGGTATTGGGCATACCCACCAGTTCGGATTCAAAAGGTTCATTATTACTCTTGGGTTCCTTGGGGAATACATCCACTGCACATCCCTTCAGTTTTCCCGATTCGATGGCTTTTTTCAGGGCGGGAATTTGCACCACCTTGCCCCGGGCCAGGTTGATGAAAATGGCTCCATCCTTCATTTGGGCAAATTGTTCTTCGCCAAAAATATTGTCATTTTCCCGGCGGCCATCGATATGCAGAGAGATGATGTCCACTGTATTGAGGAGTTCTTCCAACGAATCACATTTGCGAGCATTACCGAGCGCCAGTTTGTCAGCAATATCGAAGAAATAGACCTCCAATCCAATGGCTTCCGCCAAAACAGACAGCTGTGCTCCGATATTACCATATCCTACGATACCCAACTTCTTGCCACGCACCTCTTGTGCTCCGCTGGCCGATTTTTCCCACTTGCCGTTGTGCATAGCGCGTGCCTTATCGGGCAGGTTGCGGACCAGGAGGATGATTTCAGCAATGGCCAACTCCACTACCGAACGGGTATTGCTGAATGGCGCATTAAAGACGGCGACACCACTTCGGGTACAAGCATCCAGGTCAATCTGATTGGTGCCAATACAAAATGCCCCGACATTGAGTAGTCTTTTGGCACTTTGGACCACCTTTTCGGTGACGTGTGTCTTGGAACGAATGCCCAGAATGTTGACGTCTTTGATCTTCTCACAGAGTTCGTCTTCATTCATGGCCGAAGTGTGGTATTCCACCTGGTAACCTTCTTTTTCAAGTAATTCCTTTGCTACGGGATCTACGCCCTCCAGCAGGAGCACCTTGATTCTGTTTTTAGGATAAGAAAGAGATCTGTCCATTTTTAATTCATATAAGATTTCATCAACGTTCGGGGCAATGTGGTCGGCTTCGGCTTTCACCTTTTCCCGTTCCACATTTTCCGTGAACAAATAAAATTTATTGGCAAAACCCGCCTTGCGAATCTCCAGGTCATTAGCACCATCACCAATGACATAGACATCGCCGTTGAGGTTGAGTTGACTAATGACCTTTGATTTGCCGCCACTTTGCGAAAGCGGACTGGCCATATTGAAGCCCGACACATACCCATCGTCATCAAAGATGAATTCATTGGCAAACACCTGGTTGGCAATCAATCCATAATCAGCCACGACCGGCACGATAAACTCCATAAAGCCATTCGATACCACATACACGGTGTCTTTTAAGGCCGTGATGTGGTCGCGATTGCGTTGAAAGGAGGCAGAAATCTCTCGTTTGAGCCGTTCCGCCAGTTCACCGATATCGCTGCGGTGTGCCCGCAACAGCGCCAGGCGCTGGGTTAGCGAAGCCCGAAAGTCCAGTTGACCATCCATTCCTCTGTTGGTAATATCCTGGATTTGGGCCAGTACATTTCCCTTTTCGGAAGAGTTGGATAAGACTATTTCTGCCAGTACATCCAGCGCCTCCACCCGCGTAAAAGTGCTGTCAAAATCTATGATAAAATACGGCTTTTTCATAATGGCCGCCAAATTACTATTCTTTTGCGGCTTGCTTTAGATTATGCACATTGTTTGCAGGTTAATTTTTCCGCATTTACGATATCCAAAAAGGTTTTTCCATGGGTAGGGGGCCACTTACGGGAAATTCATCCTATATTCAAAAGAAAAAAATGAAAACACTCGGCCGAATAATAATGGTATTCTTCTCCGCAGCTATCTTCCTTTACGCCATGGGTTATCTCAATTTTCAGGTACAAAACCTCTTGCGGGAAAAGGGAGATTTGGTCAATAGTAAATTGTACCTCACTTTTTTCTATTTGCATACTACGGGTGGCGGGCTGGCCTTGCTGCTTGGCTCCGTGCAGTTTTTTCCCAGGCTGAGAAACCGATACCTTACGTTGCACCGCAACCTGGGCAAGGCTTACGTATTGGCCTGTCTGATCGGGGGCACCAGTGGACTCGTGATTGCCCTCTTCGCCAATGGCGGTTGGATCGCCAAAATGGGATTTACCATTCTGGCGGTTATCTGGTTATACAGCACTTATCGGGCCTACAGCGCCATTCTCCGAAAGGCAATAGAGACCCATGAAATCTGGATGATCAGGAGCTTTGCGCTCACCTTTGCGGCGGTGAGTTTGCGTCTGGAAATCCCGCTTTACCTGATGTTGGGCATGGAATTTTTGGACGCCTATCGCCTGGTGAGCTGGAGCTGCTGGGTGTTCAATCTATTGGTTGCGGAATGGTTAATCAGGAGGATGACAACCCGAACTATTGCTACAGTAGCGTGACATTCTTGTCCTCACGGTTGCGTTGAACAAAGTCGTTGACCTCTTTTTCTACCTCCCAGTGATGTAAAAGCCAGCCGCCTGCCAGCAGGGCCACGCCGGCGGCAAAAACGACATTGCGGCCCACTTCTACGTAGTTGGTAAACATCTTGTAAAAATGGCGAACGAACAACAGCTCGATGGCAATGACTGTGGCACTTACCATCAATAAAAAGACGCTTGCCGCCCGGGTGGTGCGAACATAGCCGGGCTGTTCACGGAGCAGAATTCTTCTCAACAAGTTAATACTTTCCTGGTCGTAAGGATCAATCCGAATCAGCTCACGGGTGATGTAATCGGCTTCATTGAGCTGTAGATTATTGAATAGGGAAACGGCTTTTTGGAACAACATATCGCGGAAAATAGCCCGCTCCATAAAGGTAGGATACTGTCCTTGCAGGGAAGCTTCGATCACCGTATCGACCATCAGTAAATGCTTGCGGTATGCACCGGTATGGTACAAGGCACTGACGTAATCCTTGAGCAGGTCGAAAAATTCATCGTATTCCAGCCGCCGGATGGCATTCTCATATTTTTCGTAGAAGCGAATGATGTTGTGATGAGAAGAAGCCTCAATTGACTTGAAGTCGCGGTATAACCTGGAGTGATATTTTAATTGCGTCTTGGGCATTGTGAGTAAAAGGTCGCTTAATAGTGTAACGATTTTCAATTTTGAATAACGCCACCCAAGCCACAAATTATTGCACTGGAGTTAGTCGATAAAGCACCGGTTTACTCGGGCTGACATCGATTTCAAAGCTGGCAATCTGCAAATTGAGCAGGTACAGACCATCGGAAATGGCATTGTCTACAAATATTAATTCACTAATCGTACAATTTGTTCTCACTTCTTCCGGATATTTCCAAAAAGCGCGGTGAGCCAACAATTTTCCCTCGTCTTCTTCCCGGTCGACCGACGGTAAATCGATGAGCAAATGCCGGACTCCTCCCTCAACCAGGTAAGTCACCGCTTCGTGGTGCAGGTAGGGTGGGTTGGTTCCCGAATAGTTGCGGCGTAGTTTTAATTTATCATTAGGCAGCGTGCGGATCACAATGGCTTCCGTTTCTCCGGGTGTAAATACTTCTTTGATCTGTGGCAAGGTAATGACGCGATCACCATCCTCCTGCCGTTGCGGATAGAGGCTTACCAATTTTGCTATGAAGTGAAACTGGCGCAGGTTGTCATTAATACTGTACGGCTCTTTGGCAATGTGGCCCACACATTCGGTATGGGTGCCATTGCCGTGGGGATTGATGCGCACATTCATGAAGTTGACCAATCCACCTTTGGCCGTAGAGCCAACAAAATCTCCGGCAATGACCGGGCTCGTTTCCAGTAGCGGGGCGTAGAAACAATTGACCACGTCCGTCCCCTCGTGCAGAGGAATGGAAATGTCGAGTGGCTGATCCAGCCGAAATTGGTAGGTTTTGTGGTTGTATTGCAGTGTTGCTTGCATAAGGTAGGTTTGAAAAATTTAATGATGGGCGTATCCCCTCGGCACAGCCTTGGGGTCACTACTCGCTATTCACTCGGCCCTGCGGGCTGGCCTCCTGCGGGAGCCATGCCGATTGCAATCGGGACACATCGCTTACGCAGTAGTGGAGTATTTCACTAGTCTCTCAATTTTTCATTTCCAGCGTGTCGGTCAGCATCCCGGTTTGTTTTCTTGTCCAGGTTTTTGCGTAGCGCTTCTGTCAGATCTACTCCGGTTTGATTGGCCAGGCAAATCAGTACAAACAGCACATCGGCCATTTCATCGGCCATATCTTCATGAGCGGTTTTTAGTTGCTCCGGATTTTTGAAAGATTGTTCGCCATAGAGGCGTGACATATATCGGGCCACTTCGCCCACCTCCTCCATCAGGATCGCCGTATTGGTCAATTCATTATAGTAGCGAATGCCAATGGTATTGATCCATTTATCGACCGTTTGTTGTGCTTCAGCAAGCGTCATTATTCCTTGTTTTTTGAATCCAGCAGGATGGTTACCGGGCCGTCGTTGAGCAGGCTTACTTTCATGTCTGCACCAAACTCGCCGGTTAGCACGTCGAGGCTGGTTGTGATGGTAAGCTGCTTCACAAAATCCTCGTACATCGGAATGGCAATATCAGGTTTTGCTGCACGGATATAGGATGGTCGGTTGCCCTTTTTGGTGCTGGCGTGCAGGGTAAACTGGCTCACCACCATCAGGCTGCCGTTTATGTCCATTACCGAAAGGTTCATCACCCCTGCCTCGTCGTCAAAGATCCGCATCCGGGCGATCTTATTGCAAAGCCACTCGATGTCTTCCCGCGTATCCGCATCCTCGATGCCCAGCAAGATCAAAATACCCTTCCCTATTTCAGATTTCACCTTACCCTTGATAGTCACCGATGCCTTTGATACCCGTTGTAGTACTACTCTCATGCCGAAATAAAAAATATTGTTTTTTATTTGAAAAAATAAAACTTTTTATTAAATTGCAATGTGATTCACCTCAAGACCAATGTTTGGAGTTCAACTTTTGAACTGCAATCCTGGTCTTCAGCTTCGCCGGCGAAATTGTAAATGCTGCCCACAGCATTTTACCCAGACAGCTCTGTGCTGCTGCGCGAGCTGTACGTAGACCCTGGCGGTTTGGCGGATGTGGGTGGGCTTTTATTTATTCCCACCCTCTAACGGTTGAGGGTTCTCGGAATTTAGGGGGCCGGCGGTTCGATTTTCAGAACTGATCGGCTAAAAAGCTATTCCTATTGCCAAACATTAAATCGGAAGCTGAATTTATTAGATGTTTGATTTTAGAACCCAAAGTATACAATAGCCTTGAACAAATTTGTCGCTACTAAGCTGTCTCAACTATAAACCTTATAAACATCATACTCCTCATAACCTGTCTCCAAAAGCAAGATCCTAAAAATAAGTATTTGCAAAATGATTAGGCAAACCCTAAACTCTAAACTAAAGCAGGATTCCCTGAATTAAAGCATTTGCAGAATGACCAAGCTCCCCTTCTCTAAACGCTCCACCCTAAACTCTACACTTCCCTCTATACCGCCACATCATGTTCCCGCAGTGCTGCATTCAGCGAAACCTTCTTATCCGTTGATTCCTTACGTTTGCCGATAATCAATGCACAAGCCACCTGATAGTCGCCCGCAGGGAAGGACTTGGTGTACGTGCCAGGGATGACAACGGAACGAGGAGGAACTTCACCACGGTAGGTCACCGGTTCCGAGCCTGTAACGTCAATGATTCGGGTGGATTGGGTCAATACGACATTTGCCCCCAGTACAGACTCTTTTCCAACTCTAACACCTTCTACCACAATACAGCGCGATCCGATAAAGCAATCATCCTCAATGATGGTAGGTGACGCTTGCAGCGGCTCCAGCACTCCACCAATACCTACGCCACCACTCAGGTGCACATTGCGACCGATCTGAGCGCAGGAACCCACCGTGGCCCAGGTGTCGACCATCGAACCACTACCTACCCACGCACCGATGTTGACGTAGCTGGGCATCATGATCACTCCGTTTTCCAGGAAGGAACCGTAACGCGCAATGGCGTGTGGCACCACACGTACTCCCTTTGAAGCATAATTGCGTTTCAGCAGCATCTTGTCGTGAAATTCAAAAGGTCCCACCTCAATAGTCTCCATTTTGCGGATGGGAAAGTAAAGCACCACGGCCTTTTTAACCCATTGGTTGACCTGCCAGGAACCATCAGCTGTGGGCTCGGCTACCCGGAGTTTGCCCTGGTCGAGCATCTCAATGACGCGATCAATGGCTTCAACGGTGCTTTTTTCTTCCAGCTTGGAACGATCATCCCAAGCCGCTTCGATAATATTGCGGATTGTATCCATCTTTTGTTTTTCCCGCGAAGATAAGGTTAAAATTAATAATCCAACCGAACCAGCTTGAGGCGATTGCGGCGTTCACTTGGTATCACCATGCGATTGGCATCTACTTGAACGGCATCGCGAAAACGAAGGCGTAACTCCAGGTTCTCGGTACTCAAAAGGCTATTGCGATCAAAATCACCCCGGCCGTTGAGCACGTACTCACTTACCGTATTTTCCGGGCGAATTTCATCGTTAAACAGAAACCGCAAACTGCTCGGCGTCTTAAACAGGAAGTACGAAGAATACATGCCATTGTCGTCCTGAGAATATTGCTTTTTATGTAGGATGGTTTTCCAATGCTCCTGACCATCCGGGTGAATGGATACGACAAACAGTTCGTCATAATAGTAGTCCGTACTGAAACGACCGGAGTCATAAAAGCGGCCCGCATTGCCGCCAAGGCGTTCCAGTCGACGATTTTGCTCTGCAATCAACAGAATGCCACCATCGCGGCGCAACACAATTTCCTGCACACTCAGCTCCGTCAATCCCTTATTTCGATCCACTTCCTTTCCTCGGATATTGGAAATGAATTCGGGATCAAATTCCATAAAGTTGAGTACCCGGTCCTCCGGATTTTTGGGGTCAACACTCAGATAGTAAAGGCCTAGTGCCTTTTCTGGATTTCGATCCGAAAATAGACCACCGGCTACCAATCTTTTATTGAGATTATCATAATCAAAATAAACATCATACGTCAGGTGGTCATCGATGAAAATCCTGTAATTATCGGTCTGATCCTGCTCTCCGTAATAAGCCAATACTTCAAAGTGATGTGGCTTGCGCCGGGAGCGGAAGTTATCGCGAATCAGCACCAATTGCATATCGCCATTATTGTCGACCAGGATTTGTTGAAAATCGTGGTTGTAATTAAAACTTTCCAGCGGTAAACTCTTTTCCCACAATAGCTTCATACTATCCACATCATAAGAAAAGGCTCGCAAAACCTCCTGCCGTTCAATAAAATAAACCAGTGCTTTGGTGCGATCCTCCGACCGGATAACCTCGAAAGAAGGTGTAAAGAAGAGAAATCCAAAATCGTAGATGGTCGTAGAATCGATTAGCTCGGCGGCGGGGTCGTATTTGTGGGCTTTTAGAATTGTATTGCCCTTATCGCGAAAGCGATAGAAAAGGGTAAAGTCATCCTTGCCAGTAGCAATACCCAGCACTTTGGGATTGCGCTTGTCCAGCTCCAGCTCTTTCGACCAGGTCATGCGCATCTGCTCGTTGAACCCCTGTACCTCGTACGAAAGGTTTTGGTCCCGAAACAGTAGCATATTGCCTTTCAGCTCTCCGATCAATTCGTAGGCCGCATCATTGCGCAGGGGAATATCCTCAGATACGATGATCTGTTGGGCAAACAGGAAGGACGGGATGAGAAATAATATTGGCAGAATCCATTTTTTCATAGCTCGTTTCATCAAATATTTACATAAAAATAAGGATTATAATGATAAGTATTCAAGAATTGCTAACAACCGGGAGACATTAAGGTTGGTTTTTTCTAATTTTGCGCCAAAAGCAATAAGCTGTCAATGAGTAAGAGGAATAAGCTACAGAAATTTGCCGAAGTTCTTTCGTTTCCAAACGTTTATGAAAACTTTGACCCACGAAAACCGGAATTGACTGGCAAGGATGGTGCTATCGTTGACCTGCGGGGGAAGTGGGCAGAGGAGCATTTTAAAAACGACAATCCCATTACGCTGGAGTTAGCCTGCGGCCGTGGAGAATACACCCTTGCCCTGGCACGCCAGAACCCCAATCGCAACTTCATCGGGGTAGATATCAAAGGGGCACGGATATGGAAGGGGGCACGTATTGCACTACGGGAAGAATTGCATAATGCGGCTTTTCTGAGAACCCGCATTGAGCAAATTGCCCACTTTTTTGCCCCCGGTGAAATCAGCGAAATCTGGATTACCTTCCCGGATCCTTTTCTACGTAAGGGAAAAGCCAACCGACGACTGACCTCAGCCCGTTTTCTGCCGGAATACCGCAAGATTTTGAAGCCCGGCGGACTGGTGCACCTCAAAACCGATGAGCCCAACCTCTATGAGTTCACCCTGGAAACGCTGGCTGAACATCCCGACATCAAGCTCCTCTACCACGACGATGACATTTACGCTAAGGAACTCCCCATGCCGGAGTTGGAACACAAAACCTATTATGAGCATATGCACCTGGCGGAAGGTAAGACCATCAAGTACGTGCGGTTTCAACTATAGAAATGACCACATTTCCCTTCTTGCGGCCCTTTTCGACATATTCGTGGGCCGCGGCAAGTTTTTCCAATGGGTAGCAGCGATCAATGATCACCTTCAAGTGGCCGGAAGCAATTGATTCCCTGAGAAAATTCATGTCCTCCATTTTATAACCGGCAAATTCAAACAACACCTGCTTGTCTGTTTTCCGGGACACCCAGGCCCCACGGATCATTCCGGTAAACGTGGGGTTACCAAGAAAATAACGACCATTGGTATTGAGCACCTTCAGACAATCAGAAAAATTGCTTTTGCCCACAATGTCGATAATGACATCGTAAGTCTGTCCGATTTGGGTAAAGTCTTCTTTCTGATAATCAATTACCTGATCCGCGCCGATCGATTGCAGCATTGCTGTTTTCTCGCCACTGTCTACGGCGATGACTTCAGCACCGTATGATTTGGCCAACTGTATGGCATAAGTGCCAATGCTTCCGCCGGCACCATTGATCAATACCTTTTCGCCGGGTTGAATGTTGACCTTTTTGATAAAATGTAACCCATTGACTCCTCCGGTAGGGATCGTGGCGGCCTGTTCGTAGGTCATGTTGTCGGGAATCACCATGATAGGATATTTTGCCGGAAGGCAGATATATTCCGCGTAAGCGCCCATGCGAAACATGGTTGGAGCCACCACCCGGTCTCCTTTTTTGAATTGCGTCACGTTTTTGCCCACAGCCTGGATTTCTCCGGCCAGCTCTTGTCCGAGAATCTTCTTTCGAGGTTTAAAAATCCCCATCACGATCCGTAGCGGCAGCCACAGGAATAGGGGCATATCGAATCGACGCATTTCACAATCACCAGCGGTGACGGTGGCCGCATGTATGTTGATGAGTACTTCGTTGTCTTTAGGTCTGGGCTTGGGAATATCCCGAAGTTGGAGTACATCGGGCGGCCCGTACTTGGTAGCAATGACGGCTTTCATATTGTTGTGTAATAGGCGTTTGGCCGAAGTAAGTGATTTTTTGAGGATCGGTTCATTCTTTTCGACGGGCACCGGTATATAGCGGATAAGTAGCCTACAGGCCGCTTCAGATTATTGCCTGTGCCTCTATTTCAATCATAAAGCCTTCGTTGGCTAACCCCTGCACACTAAGCCAGGTGGTTGCCGGTGGATTTTGAGTGCCAAAATTATCCTGCAATACTTTGCTAATGATGGCCCCATCTGCCTGCTGATAATTTACTTTATAAATTCTCAACATGACGATATTCTCCAGGGTGCCACCCGCTGCCGACATGGCTATTTTTAGGTTTGCAATAGCCTTTTCTGTTTGCTTAAGCAAATCATTTTCGCCCACTAGATTCCTGTTTTCATCCCAGGCTACTTGCCCGGATATAAATACCATTTTTCCAGGTTGGGCACTAACGATTTGCGAAAAGCCATACTCCGTTGAAGGGAAAAGTGTAGGAGGATTAATACATTCTTTATCCATGGCTTAACTGTTTTTCAGGTGTTTTGGCACTTACCTTTTGGCTTTGTAATGATGCCTACTACAAAACTGAAACTAGATCAGCCTACCCAGAATGGCATCAACAATCGCCACGATGGCAGCCAACCCCAGTGCCCACCAGAAATTTTTAACCCGCAAGCCTTTTAAAAAATAATCAGCTACCTGGATCAGAATGGCATCTAATAAAAGAGTGAAAATACCGAGAGAGAGGATACCCAATGATACTATCTTGAGCACAGTACCCAGGGTGTAATTTAGAAAAGCGACAACCAATGCCACGATGACCGCCTGGCCAAAGCTTTTGATGTCGACGCCACTAAGAATTTGGGCGCCCAAAAAGAATGCAACGGCATTGACGAGAATGGTGATGATTAATTCCATAGTTTGATGAGTTGGTTTTGTGTTGCTTGTTTGCTAAAGCAGCAATTCTAAAATACATCAAATTATGGAAATGTTCGCTATTGTTCGACTAAAAGACTCGAGATAGCGACAGGGATAACTAAAAGGAATGTTGTATTTACAAGACGGTCTCACGCGCCACCTTCATGGGAATGCTGATGCACTTCTTTTCCATGTAGGTCATCATGCGCTCTAGCAGTTCGCGGGTGGTTTCATCGAGGGTTTCAACTTCCTTACGGAAAACCTCATTGACCGCCTTGGCCTTGATCGCCTTGATTTCCTGGGGAACCTTGCGCATGGCAATCTCCAACTGGCGCTGCTTTAACAAGGTAGGGAAAGACTCGAGGTAGTTCCGGAGCAGTTTGTGGGCATGTTTGATCTCCTGTTCGCGGAAAGCGAGATTGACCTTAGCCATTTGGCGCAAGCCCTCAATTTCGATGTATTGCATCGGGAATTGCTCCACCACCTTGGCATCTACATTGTACGGGACAGCCAGGTCGATCACGACCTTTTCATTGGTTTCGCCTTGTAATAAATGGGTATAAAGATCAGGTGTGATAATGGCTTCGGTAGCGCCAGTACAAACGATCATGCAGTCAAATCCATCCGTGTATTGCTCCAGCGATTCCAATGTAAAGGCACGCCCGTTGAGCATTTTCGCGAGGTTTTCGGCCTTACTAATAGTGCGGTTGAAGACGGCAATGTTCTCAAACTCATGCTTGACCAAAAACTTGGAAACCAGTGTGTTGGTTTGACCGGCACCAATCAGTAAAATACGGGCATCTTTAGGAAGGTGGGCCTTCATCAAGCGCTGGATGGCCAGGGAAACAATCGATACCGGCTTGGCGCCAATTTTGGTTTTGGCATAAACCTCCTTGGCTGCAATGACAGCTTGCTGGATGGCCAAACGGATGGTATCGCCCGTCAACTGCCAGTTGTGGCAACGGTCATAAGCTTCGCGAATTTGACCCAATATCTGGCGTTCGCCAACAACCAGAGAGTCGATTGATGCGGCTACATCGAGCAGGTGCGACAAAGCATCCTGTCCTTCTAGAAGCAAAACCTTGTCTTCAATAGTTTCTAACTGGTGGAGAGGTAATCCGGGATTGACCGTTTGCAGGAAATGTGCGGCAAAGGAATGATCTAGCACATGTGGAGTAACAAAAAAGTACATCACCCGATTGCAGGTGGACATGTAGAAAAGCTCGTCAAGTGAAAACTGGACCTTCATAGCTTCCAGTTTCAACCTGAGTGCTTCGTCAGTTTCGGTCTTGATGACAAAATCTCCAATTTCCTCCAGCCGGGTATGGCGGTGTGTAACGGTCAATATTTTCAGATGTTCCAGCATGATTTACCAGTCATAAATTATTAGACACAAAAATAGCTGACCGCGTTGCGCTTTATGTCATAAAACTGTAAACACCCTTGCTCGGCAAGTATTTGGAAAAAATCTAAATAACCGTTTGGTTAGTCTTCTGCGTTTTGCTTTTGCTGCTTGTAAGCGGCTTTCAGCAGCTCATTCCGACGTTGCACTGATGGCTTGGTAAAGTGCTGACGTCTACGCAACTCCCGGATTAGCTTGGTTTCCCGGTGTTTACGCTTGTAGCGTTTGAGGGCTCTGTCAATGTTTTCTCCTTCACGAACTTCAATAATAAGCATAGATTAAGGTTAAATTTTTTTTAAAATAGTCAAACTGAACTTTATGCCAGGGGCAGTAAGATCAGTTGCCGATGATGGTCATTCATCCGATCGGTCATTAAAATTAGGCTAAGAAAAGTGCGGTAGAAAAGCTAAGGGTAAACCAATCTAAGTGATTGGTATTCAAGAGTATAAGGTGAATATAAGGCTAGCAGTGCACTTTAATGCTTAATAATAAAACACAAAGGAAGGTAAAATTGTTGGGTAAACAAACTATTAATCGGGATTTCCGGGCAATTCCACTAAATCACTGGGAGTGATGTCTTTCCTGATTATGTACTTACAGCAATCTAGGATCTTCACGTGCATCTACAGCTGGGTAGTATTCGTTTGTTGCTTAGCATTTTCAAACCTGAGTAATATTTACCCTTTTGATTTGAGGGGGGAGAGAGGAAGTCAAATTTAGCCATCAGTTAGGCGTCTTAAATTACTTTGTGCCGATGCAATTCCCTGTTTAGCAGCTTTTCGATACCATTTTACGGCCTGGAGTTCATCTTTTTGAACGCCGTAGCCATTTTCATACATTTTTCCGAGGTTATTTTGCCCAGTGGCTTCACCCTGCTCAGCGGCTTTTTGATACCATTTTACCGCCTCTTTGTAGTTTTGCTCAACACCATAACCATTGTGGTACATGACGCCGAGGTTATTTTGCCCATAGGCATTTCCCTGCTCAGCGGCTTTACGATACCATTTTAAGGCCTCTTTGTAATCCTTTTCAACGCCATAACCATTGCGGTACATGATGCCGAGGTTATTTTGCCCAGTGGCTTCACCCTGCTCAGCGGCTTTTTGATACCATTTTACCGCCTCTTTGTAGTTTTGCTCAACACCATAACCATTGTGGTACATGACGCCGAGGTTAGTTTGTCCATTAGCATTTCCCTGTTCAGCAGTTTTTCGATACCATTTTACGGCTTCATTGTAATTCTGTTCAACGCCATAGCCATTTTCGTACATTACGCCGAGGTTATTTTGCCCACCAGCATTTCCCTGTTCAGCGGCTTTTCGATACCATTTTACCGCTTCTTTGTAATTCTGTTCAACGCCATAACCATTGTGGTACACTATGCCCAGGTTAGTTTGTCCATTAGCATCTCCCTGCTCAGCGGCTTTTCGATACCATTTTACCGCTTCTTTGTAATCCTTTTCAACGCCATAGCCATTCCGGTACATTAGGCCCAGGTTATTTTGCCCACCGGTATCTCCCTGCTCAGCGGCTTTTCGATACCATTTTACAGCCTCTTTGTAATCCTGCTCAACGCCATAGCCATTTTCATACATATTAGCGAGATTGTTTTGCCCATAGGGATTTCCTTGCTCAGCGGCTTTTTGATACCATTTTACAGCCTCTTTGTAATCCTGCTCAACGCCATAGCCATTTTCATACATATTAGCGAGATTGTTTTGCCCATAGGGATTTCCTTGCTCAGCGGCTTTTTGATACCATTTTACAGCTTCTTTGTAGTCCTGCTCAACACCTTCACCATTGTGGTACATGAATCCGAGGTTATTTTGTCCAACAGCATGTCCTTGCTCAGCGGCTTTTTGATACCACTTTACTGCTTCTTTATAATCCTGCTGACCACCGTTCCCACTATCGTACAAATAACCAATATTCTTTTGATCCTCCTCAGTTAATTCCTTATTTTCCAGAAACTGTTGATAAATCAAAAAGGCTTCCTGGTATTTTTCATCAAGATATAATGCCCTGGCCTGTTCAAGCTTTTTTAACACACCGGTATCGTCGCTAGAGTAAATCACCTTCAACTGCTCATAAAAATCCTCACAGTCTCGTCTCCATTTTGTATTCCGTAATTCCGGGCCATTAATGGTGGATAGTTTATTGATTTCCTCTGGTAAGTGATGAGGTGAAGGCATTACTGCCTCATTAACGATGACAGGAATGACAATTTTTCCTTGCTGGAGCGCGTAGAAAATTTCATAGCGCACGTAATCATTTTCATTAAACAAGCGCTTTTCTTCTGTCACAAAGTAGCGACCAATAACGACCAATACCACTACACTGGCATCAATGGCATTGCGGATTTCCTCCCGGAAGTCTTTTCCGTAAGGAATATTATCTACATCCTTAAAGAGGTCTTGTGCACCGAATTTTGCTTCTAAAAAATCGTACAACCGACCGGCTGCTGCTCCCGTATCAGTGCGTCTGTAACTGATGAAGATTTTTGAGGTCACTAACTTACTTTTTCTGTAAAGTTAATACATCAGGGTTATATGAAGAAATATGAAGTTTATATTATACTGTCGGGGCAGAATTGGTTTAGGCAACCAGGGTTGGTTTTTAGCTTTTAGGAGCCGCATTCATTACCTCTCAGCGAATCCTTTTTCGGAAGATAAAGTTTTAGCGTGGTCTTTAGCGCCCCGTTTCGTAGTAGCAGCTTTCTAAACATAGAAGTTGGTTTTCACCCATCGCTATTACAAAAAAGAGCAGAATCCCTGAAATTCACAAAGTGAAACAAACTACTTGTGAAGAAAATAAATACATTTTATTGCACAGCCACATTAAAAATAAAATGCCCCTCTCCACTATTAAATAACACCGCATACATTCCTCTGGGTAGACCGCCCACGGGAATGCGCTTCACACTCCTGCCTGAATAGACCAACCGGCCCTCTGCATTGATCAGTGCAACATTATAATCAGCAATGCTGGTACGGATCAGAACTTGTTCCGAGGCCGGATTTGGATAAACGATCACCGGGACTTCGCCCAAAACAGGTTCTGCGATAGGCGTCACTGCCGGACTCAGGCGCGCCACAAACAGGTCGTAATTGCCGATAGCGTCCAACTGCTCGTCATCAAATTGAATATTTTCCGAAAAACTTCCACCCAGGTATAGTGCCTCATCAGTACTTTTTACCAAATCTACGGGTAAAACCAAACCTTCCCCCTCAATGGCATGACCCCACTTGGGGGTGCCTTCCAAGTCAAACCCAGCAATAAAACCCTGGATTTTTTCCCCCGCATCAAGACTCACTGCCCCAAAGCTCATTGGTCCGCGAAAATATCCCGAGAGTAGAATTTGATTGTCGGCCAACACCAGACCACGTGTTTGTTGCACCTCGTCGCCACCGTAGGCAAAAGCCCAAACCACCTCCCCATCCGGAGTGTATTTCAATAGATAAAAATCGGAATTGGTCGTATTGCTCTGGATGGCCTGGCCGTTGTGCAAATCCATGACGCCCACCAGATAGCCGGTCACGTAAATATTACCCGCATCATCAGTAGCCAGATGGGTTACGCTTTCATCCAGCACTCCACCGGCTTTGTGAATCCACTGCGCTTCTCCATCCTGGTTATAACTGGCAATAAACACATCCTCGTCATAGCTCTCAGCTGGTAAGAGGGTGTCCGCGACAAGCATCGTATCGTTAAAAATTCCGGCTACAACCAGTCCCGCCTCTTCATGGTACTTCAACACCAAGGCCCTGGTGTCACCGGAGTAACCGGCCCTTTTCGCCCAGCGCAAGGCCCCTTCAGGAGTATAACTTACCAAAAAAAGGTCTGTATCGCCGGCGGCGGTCAGTTGCAGGTTTTCTACTTCCAGCATTCCCGAAAAATAACCGCCCACATAGGTATTGCCCTCATCGTCAACCTCCAGCGCTTCTACCTGTTTGAGGTCGGTACCATTAATGCCCTTCACCCACTCTACGGTTCCCCCGTCATCCAGTTGAGCCACGTAGATGGCCTTGGCGTTTAGGCTTGCATTTAGCGAAAGCGAACCCAATTCTATGCTCTGCCAATAGGTTCCGGCAGCCAGTATTTTATCGGAAGGGGTCACCACCACATCCACCAATTGATCATCCAGGTTACTTCCGGCGCTAAATGCCCAGTCAATACCCTGATCGGGCTTTATTTTTACTAAAAAAACATCATCTTCTCCCGTTGCAGAAAGCGTGGTACTACCCGCCTGCCAAGTTTCCGTAAAGGTGCCGTACAGATACAAACCGCCATCTGGTGCCGCCACCAATCCGCGGGCACTTTCCTGCTCCATACCACCGTAGATCTGATGCCAATCCCAGGTTTGGCTGTAGCCAATATTTCCCAGGCTCAAGGCCAAAAAGAAAATGACATTCCGCAAACAATCCGTACGCTGCATAATTTGTTATATTTTTGCGCTTAAATATTTATGATTGCTTATGAAAACTAATAAAATTGTAACGATCCTTGCGATCGCTTTGTTTTTGGGATTGATGATCGGCTGTGGAAATCCGGAAACCGATACTACTGATCAGGATGAGAAAACGGAGCAACTGGGTGAAACCGGCAATGAGGCCATCGATGTGATGACACAGAAGATTGCCGAAGACCCTAAAAATCCTGCCCTCTACGCCCGCCGAGCCGAGATATTCTACGCAAATGATGGATATGACGAAGCCATTCAGGATTTGGCCGTAGCCCTCACCATCGATTCTACCAATATTGACTACCATCATCTGCTGGCGGATGTTTATCTGGATTATTACAAATCAAGGTTGGCTCTAAATACGATGGAAAGGGCCGTGAAGCTCTACCCTGAGCGTATTCCTACCTTGTTGAAGTATAGCGAATTTCAACTGATTCTGAAGATGAATGATGCCTCCCTGGAAACGATTGATAAGATCTTGAGAATGGATCCGCAAAATGCCGATGCTTTCTTTATGATGGGGCTCAACTTGAAGGAAATGGGCGACACCATACTGTCTATCAACAGCTTTCAAAAGGCCGTAGAGCTTGATCCCGATATGGTTGACGGGTGGATCAACCTGGGACAATTACATGCGGGCATTAAGGGAAACCTGGCGGAAAAATTCTTTGATACCGCCATTGAAGTGGACTCCACCAATGCCTATGCGTTGCAGGCTAAGGCCGATTATTACGCTGATCAGGGTGACCTCGACAAGGCACTTGAATATTACCGCAAGATATCAACTGCTGACCCACAAAATGAGGTGGCTTATTTCAACTCGGGCCTCTTGTATCTCGACAAAAATGAGCCGCAGAAGGCATATGAATCTTTCGACATAACTATCCGGGTATCTCCACTGCACATTCGCGCTTACGCCTACCGTGGATTGGCGGCCGAGAAAATGGGTGATGTCGAACAGGCCAGAAAGGACTATAAGCAGGCACTGACCATGGCCCCTGATTACCAGGTAGCCCTGGAGGGACTAGCCCGAATCGAGAAAAAGGTTCAATAGGACTACTCCTCCACCAGGTGATCGATAAGGTCTTCATCCTCATCAGGGGCTTCCATTGGCCGTGTTACATCGGAAAAGGCAGCATAAAAGATGCACATGACCAGCGCATTTAAAATGCCCAGTCCGATGTTGGTCACGAAACTCAATGAAGTGCTCAGGCTGGAAATCATACCCAGTGGAACCGAGACAAACATGGTGACTCCGATGATGACCAGCACCAGGCCAAAAACGGCAAACCACTTGCGTGAAATGAGCTGTCGGCTACTTTCCAATGCCTGCCAGGGATTGGCTTGATAAAATAGTACAAAGGGAATGGCCCAAAGATAACTGACATAAAGATAGATGAGTGGAATCAGGTTGAACATCACCACAGTGCTGGCCTTTGCCGGTAAATCGGGTGGGGATGGAGGGGTGTTGGGATTCGCCAGGACTTCCTGATACCAACTAAAAAATCCGGCATTGTAGAGCGTATAAATGGAGGGCAGGACGACTATTCCCGTAATGACCACCATCAGCAAATTGACCCCAATCAAAGGAAAAAACCGGCCAAATCCATAGAGAAAGTCCTGGGGATTGTGCGGCTGCTCGCGTTCGATCAAATGAGCAACCCAGTAAAATCCGGCGCTTGCAATGGGCCCAATGATGAGCGTAGCCAGCAAGAATCCCGGAAGCATCCCTAGCTTGTAGAGCAGCAAATCCAGTATAGCCACCACCACCGCAAAGCCGGCGAAACCGGCGAGGTACTGGCGGAATATATTCCAGCCTTTTTCAAAATACTCCCCACTGTTGAAGGTATATCCCACTTCAATCAGAGCTCCTAGTTTATGCTGTTCTTTTTCTGTCATGAAGCCGCTTATCTTTATAAAATAATTTTTTTACCGGTGCGGGCGGCCTCGTAAATGGCCTCAATAATGACCATATCCCTCAATCCCTCTTCTCCGGAGGCTACCACCGGATTATCCTCCTTGATATTAAGTGCAAAAGCATCCATCTGTGCCGCCTGCTGATTGTGTTCGTGGGTAGGCATGGCATCACCGTTGATGTATCCGGCCAGGCCATTGTACGAAAATGCAGGCTCAAGGCCAAAAACACCTTTTTCGGCAGATACCCGAATGTAATTCTCACGGCCAACGTAACTACTGGTACAATTAGCCACGGCGCCGCTGGGAAACTCCATCTGCCAGAAAATAGTCTCTTCCATACCTGGCAACTCATGCTCCATCGTTTTAAAACTTTGGGCGGTAATAGAAACGGGTTCCTCATCGAGTGTATACCGCGCTCCCTGCAGACTGTAAATACCAATATCCATCAATGGCCCTCCACCCGATAATGATGCATCGGTAAACCGCCAGTTGTCCCGACCCACGCCGTAAAATGAAAAGCCGGTATTGATCATTTTGACCTTTCCATAAGTTTCCTCCCCGGCTAGCCGCATCATCTCCTGGTGATAGGGATCGTATTGCAGACGGTAACCCACTTGTAGTTTCTTACCTGCTTTTTCACAAGCCGCAATAATTTGCCGACAGCGATCCGACGAAATTTCCATTGGCTTTTCGCAAATGACGTGTTTGCCCGCCTCCGCCGCACGTACGGCAAAAGGCATGTGCAACGCATTGGGCGTGACTACATAAACAATGTCAATATCCGGGTTATCCCGGATGGTGTCAAAATTGTCGTAGTTGTACACATTCTTATCAGGAATGTCGTATTTCTTTTGCCACTCGGCTACCTTCGACGGGGTACCGGTAACAATCCCTGCCAGTCGGCAATGTTGGGTCAGCTGTAATGCTGGCGCCAATTGTCCGGTGGCGTACCCACCCAGACCGAGTAGGGCAATACCCAACTTCTGATCTTCCGGAGCACAACCTCCAATTCCGTATGCTGTACCTGATAGGGCCAATAAAGAAGCAGCCTGTGCACTTTTGATGATAAATTCGCGGCGTTTGATGGGTTCTCGTTGATTCATAATCGTCTATTTAGGAATAATCCCCGATTATACACATTTTTCTTAAAAAGAGTGGTGGTTATTGCCATTCTATTGGCTTCCCCACTGGCGTGGTGGATCATGAATCGTTGGCTCGAAGCCTTCGCTTTCCGCATTGGCATTCCCTGGTGGGTCTTTCTCGTAGCGGGATTTGCGGCTGTTGTGATTGCCGCGGCAACGGTGAGTTTCCAGAGCTTGAAGACGGCACTGGCTAACCCTGTCAATGCATTGAGGGACGAATAAATTGGAAGGAGTGGAAGGAATGTAAAGTTTATTGAGTTCAGGCTTACATTCCTTCCAACAAAATCAATACCCCAGTTCTTTCAACTTATTGCGGGCATTGTCATTTTTGGCGTTTAGCTTGTAGGACTGTTTGTAGTGGGACACAGCCTTTTCTTTCTGGCCCGATTCCAGATAGGCTTCGGCCAGACTATCGTGTGCATTAGCCGATTTTGGGTGCTGCCGCACGTTGTATTCAAAGGCATTTATGGCCATGTCAATTTCTTGTTTGCCAATGAAAAAATAGCCCACTTTATTAACTTCCCACTCGCCCATATATACATCACCACCCCGGCTGTTGCTGTGGTGCTTAAATTCGGCGTAAGCCTCATCGATACCTCCTTTTTGGTAAGCATTCTTTACTACCCGTGCGATGTCGGGCAAGGCGGGAAGTACCTGCAGCAATTCCAGTTCCCAGGTTAGAAATTCACCCGGTAGTTTTATTTTAGAACCGCTTTTGGCAGCAGCCTTAAAATCTTCGATGGGAATTGTAAACTTGTACTTGCCATTAGCCTGCATGACGCTGAAAGCATTCTGGAAAGGACGAGATAACTCACTAACAATCTGATAATCAGGAACTCCAATGGAATAGGTGGAAACCAATTCGCGCCCATTTTCATCCACGAGGCGGTTGTGGGTCAGGGCAGCCTGGTGGCTATTTAGCTGTGGACCTTGCCCCGGCTTTAATATTTCATAGACCCATCCGTCACTGGTTTTGTTCTGCGCAAAACTCACACTAGTGGCACCCATGGCAATGAGCCACACTAGAAAAAGGGGGGATTTTTTCATGATGTCTAATTTGTTTCTTTGGTAAATAGAAGCTCTTTTCCGAAGCTGTCATCACGACAATGTACAGCCTTTAAAACTCAAATTTTCATATAAATGTATATAATAATTTGAAAAGGCAAAATATTGCGTGATAGTTTAACTTTTATCTTTAGGAAACGGCAAGATAGAAAAGGCCCGCCAGAGCACCACCGATGATGGGTCCAACCACGGGAATGGGCGCATATTTCCAATCACTATCCCCCTTATTAGGAATGGGTAAGAGCGCATGTACAATACGCGGCCCCAGATCGCGGGCGGGATTAATGGCATAGCCGGTAGTCCCTCCCAAAGAAAGACCGATGGCAAAAACGACCAACCCTACCGAAAACGGCCCGCTAATGGCCACAACTGTTCCACTGTTCATGCCTTCCGGAAGTACAAAGAGGTAGAGTACGGCAATGACCAGTACAAAGGTGCCGATGATTTCGGAAATGAGGTTCATGATGGTATTGCGGATGGCAGGGGCTGTACTGAAGGCCGCAAGCTTCAGGTCGGGATCTTTGGTGGCTGCGAAGTGATCTTTATAGTGCACCCAGACCAGTGTTGCGCCGATGGCTGCGCCGATAAATTGGGCCAGAATATAGGCAGGAACATCTACCCACGGGAAGGTTCCCGCAACGGCCAACCCAATCGTCACCGCAGGATTGAGGTGAGCCCCGCTGATACCCGCCACCATAAAAACGCCGATAAAAACGGCCATGCCCCAGCCAAAAGTGATGACAATCCAGCCGGAATTTTGCCCCTTGGCTTTTTCCAATAATACATTGGCAACCACGCCATTTCCCAGTAAAATGAGCATGGCGGTGCCTAGAATTTCTCCCAGAAACGGTGACATAAGCGTTGATTTTTCGTTGACTCCTCAGGAAGCTGTTTGTATTTAATCCTTCAGTTTTATTATGGCCCTTTTCTCCCTGCTTTTTAGCTTTTTTTCGGCCCAGACCTTCCAGGTATGAACCTCAAAAAGAGCTTCAAGCAGTGAAAAAATGACCTATAATAAATTCTAAAAACCAAATACAAACAGCTTCTAAGGGAGCCACGGTTTAAAACTTGGTTATTCGTATTTTTCTTACAATTTTACAATGGTCTCTACCAATCGATCCTGATCAATGTTGAGCTGCAAGCGATAAACTCCCGCAGGAAGCTCCTCCAGGTTGATAGGCATATTTTGTGTTCCACCAGCCAATCTTAGCGGCACTGTTTTCACGATTTGTCCAAAATGATTGGTGATGTGAAGTAGGGTGTTTTCTGACTGTAGGGTATTTACCTCCAGGGTAAACTGACCACTACCTGGATTGGGAAACACCTTCATCTCCACGGCAGATAATGGCTCCGAATCAACAGCCACCGGATTGCCACCAATTCTGATATTGTCGAGATAGACGTGATCGCCATAGTTGGTGGGATCATACATTTTATTCATCGCCGTCTTGCTTTGGAAGCAAATTTCTACTGCCCCTCCCACATAATCCGCCAGACTAAACACATGGGTTTTCCACGGATCATTCCGATAGGTATTGGGCACAAACGTTTCTCCTACCTGTTCGTCATTAAGCAAGACCCTAAAAGCACTGGCCAGTGAAATATTGTCGCCAAAATTGACAAGGTAATAGGGTGAATAGACCTGCCGAAGGTCAAAACTAAACTGCGGCACCTCCAGCTCTCCGGCATTCACGCATACACACAACTTATTAGAGAAGATTTCATTGGCATTCCAAATGTTAAATTCATTGGGCTCAACCACCATTCCGGCCTCGAACAATTCGGGTAGGTTGCCGCCTGTCATTTCCATGCCCAGACTTCCGGTGCGGGCAGCATCTTCGTTGATGACGGCTTCGGCATGTTCCCCAACTTCCAGGTAAAGGGAATCCAGTACTTCCACGGGCATTTCAAAAGTCAATACATCATGATCGATCAGCCCAATGGGATTGGCGACCGAAATATTTAATAAGCTATCGTTGGTATTGAGGAAGTCCGGGCCGTAATTGATCCAGGCATTAAGTGAATAAACTCCATTTTCGGAAACATCAATAGGATTGATCAGGCTTGCGCCAAATGTTTCTCCACGGGTCAGGGTATTGGGTAAAGTAATGGTTTCGGTCATCACCGCTCCTCCATTGAGCTGGTAGGCCACTTCCACACTTTCACCGGCCGCAATAGAGTCACATCCGTAAAAGCCAATTTCAACCTGTAAGTCTTCCATGCCCTGGAAGCAGGCATTCACCGGGTTGCGAACAACTTCCAGCTTTAAGTCCACATTCTGGGCCACAATATTATCAACGGTCATATCGAGTGTATCATTGAAGGTAATCTGATCGGCGTCCAGCTCCGACCAAATACGCAAGCGATGCACTTCGGGAGTGGTCAGGTCAGCAGTGGTCGTCGGGAAGGTGTAGATCAGGGTATCACCACCGGCCAGCGAAGCAGCCAACGTCAGGGTATCCCGCACAATATCATGTCCATCCACCTGATAAGCCAATGGAATGCCCTGACCGGGTTGCAACTGAACACCACAGCCGTTATAGCGAAACTGCACCGTAATGGATTCGCTCTCCGTCAACCCACAGGTCAACGGCTCCGGAGATACGATGCTCAACAGACGCACATCATTGTCAAAATTTTCGGCTCCTACCCCAACAGCATACCAGGCGCGGGCCGTTTGTACCACTGCATTGGAGCAAACTCCATAGAGGTCTTCAGCCGACTGCAATGCTCCTTCCCGCGCATCGGGATAGCCGGAAAAACGGGTCAGATAGTATTTCAAATTGCGAAAAGCAATGTGAATGGCCGTATCGAGGCCCAGGCCTTCAACAGAGTAGGGGGTACCAAAACTGTTGTTGCCACTTCCGCCCTCAGTCATCAGGTAAAACCAGTAATTTTGTACCCCACTATTGGTATGAACCCCACCATTATCGCCGGTACCGGTAAACCAGGACTGCGACAAGTAGGTGTCTGGATCACCCTTTGAATTGGGGTTGGACATACTGCGAAAACCGGTATTATCAAGATTGGAATCTTCAGCAATAAACCAATCGGCAGAGTCCGGGGTTGCCCAGAGTTCCACCGCTGCGCCCAGAATATCGCTAAAGGACTCATTGAGCGCGCCGCTTTCATTGCGGTAAATCAGGCGGGCGGTATTGCCGGTCACGCCGTGGGCAAATTCGTGGGCCACTACATCCAAACAGGTGAGTGCATCCCAGTTTTCGCCGTTGCCGTCACCAAAAGAGGCCCAGTTGCCATTCCAAAAGGCATTGACCACATTTACATCATAGTGCACCTGACTGATGAGCGGCATATTTTCACCATCTACTCCGGAGTGGTTGAGCACCTGCTCGAGGAAGTCAAAGGTCATCTCCGCGCCCCAATGGGCATCCGTTGCCACTTCGTCCTGCTGTGCATTGACGTTGTCCCAGTAGTTGTCCTGATCGAGAAAATCTACACCCTCATCAAAATTAGTGGTGCCGTTGAGGTCATAGGTTTCGATGCCGCCTCCACGGGTGGTTTCCACCAATCGGAAGAGACCAGGAGCAATGGAATCGGTGATGATTTCTTGTTCTCCACTGTAGCGGGTCACAGCCGTTCCCGGCACGTCATTTTGCGTATGCAATTGTTCCACGTTCAGCAACAACTCACCGCTAATGGCATCAATAAACACCAATTGGTTCATCTGTGGCTGCTCTGCCTGAATGGTCAGGCTGAAGGCCAAATGAAAGTCCTCCACCCGTTGCTTCAGGTTTGGGTCAATCAAGACCAGCTCTGCCGAGGGATAGAAGGTTGCATTCGGATCGTTCTTGATGCGTTTTAACAATCGCTCAGCCCCCTCACTTTGCCACATGTAGCGCTCTGCCGGGAAGTGGCTCAGAGCCAATTGTACGGCTTGGTCTGCATTGATCTGCGGCTGTACTTCCATAGCCAGGCCTCTGACCAATTTACCATTCAGCGTTTGTATGCGACCATTCCGTTCGTGCATCAGCAGCTCTCCACCCTCCACTTTAACGCCCTGGTGATATTGTTGATACCGATAATGGGTCATGCCCAATTCGTCGGTTTGCGTGCGGTAGTTTACCAACTCATCCAGCAACCCGAGCCCTAAGGCCGACCGGTGTTGCTGTGCCATTTCGCGGGCGGAGAGGTGCACATTGTCGTGCATCTTCAGCCAGTCAACATTCCCGGAAGGGGCATAGAAAAGCTCATTTTGCGTAAGCTGAGAATCTGCTTTTTCGTGGGTCAAAAGCGTAAAGCCCATAATAGTCAAAAGGCCAAATACGGTAAGTAGAAGTTGCTTGGTCATAAACGTGTGTTCTAATGCAGTGAAAAGGGTAGATTATGCTTCAACTGGTTGAAAATAGTATATATCTGGCACATGACGTAGAAATTTGCATGTACTTCGGTTGGTGGAGACGTGTAACTTACATTTTCACGGACACCCGTAAAGCCTTCAAACCTTCCACCCCCTGCATTTTACTAAGCTGAAGATCTTCAATCTCCGGAAGGATCATGCCTTGACGCACCAGGTAATTGAGGTAGTCCATATATTCCTGGCGGTCCTCGCGATGTAGATAGACGATGGCAATCTTTCCGGCTTGGGTGAGGCGCTCATCGGTATTGAGAATGTAGGCTTTGTCGATGCGCTTTTTGAGAATTTCATAGCGGACATTGTAAGCCCCATCTACATCAAAATGTTTTTCATCCATGCGGAAAACGACGTCGAGCGGATCACTGTAGACGAAGATGAGCTGAGCGGTAGTCAGCGGTACCAACAGGTCGTCTTGTAGCCGGTCTACCAGCCGCGTGACCTCTACCATGTTTTTCAACTGCCACAGCCGGAACTCCCGCAGGTGATTGTGTGTAAAAGTGCCGTTTTGCAGCAAGGACTGCCCCAGGTAGATATTGTATTCTACCCCATCGGTTTTGTATTTTTCAAAATAGTGCGGCAGGATGACCTGCATCTCATCATCCTGTTCCTGTAGCAAGCTGCCAATGCTGTCGTTGAGCATGGCTACACTTTGTTCAAAAGCTTTGCGTTCCCAATAGATGACGCCCAGAGTCTCATCCATTTTTTTAAAATAACCGTTGACTTTTTCTTCGGCTTCCGCCGGAAAATTGCTGGCCAGTTCGTGGAGATAGGGGTGCACCTCATTGCGCAAAAGATTGATCACCCGTGTTTCGTCATTTGGGCTAAAGGCCTGCTGCAACTCGTTGACCAGGTGGCGTACATTTTCTGCCATAAAGGTGATGAGGTGCGATTGAATATTTTGCGAAAGCTGTTCGAGCAATTGCCCTACCCTTTCCAGATTGAGGTTCAGGTCGGAAAGGATGGATTCATTGCGGTGGGTGGACGAACTCACAATATCCGCCTGCCCATACAGCGGGTAAATGTGCCGAAGTTCGATGGGGTCAAAAGTCACCGATTTACTTGGGTCGGCCTCTTGCCGGGATAGAATATGCATGGCCGCTTCGCGAAATTTCCACTGCACGCTGGGATGAATATTGGTAAACTGCTTCTGCATGATGGAGCGGAGCTGATTTTCTACATCCTCCTGTTTGCGTTGCATACCCACCGAAAATATGGGCAACAGCTCCCGAAGCTTAGCCGATTGTTCATGACTAAAAGCCCCGGAAGTTCGGCTCCCAATTTCCAAAATCACCTGCGGAAGATCCTCATTAATTTTGAGAATGGGAATCAGCATCAGGCTGCGAAAACCCCGTTTTAGCAAAGCCTTCTCTACGGGCCCCTTTTCGGGAATGGCCTCCAGGTCGGAAAACAGGCGAATCGTTTGTCTGGTCATTGCTTTTCGATAGATCGACTCCATCAATGCTTCCCGGGTAAAGACCTGTTGCGGCAAACCGGGAATGATCCCAAGCAAATTGACCACCTGACGAATTTCCGGACTAGAGGTCTGAAAGCCGACTTCCAAATCGGGTAAACGAAATAGCGAACGGAGCTGGATATTCAAAAAGTCAAACTCCGTTTCCAGGCGCATCTTTTCTTTGCCGAGTAGTTTATTTTTGATCCGGGCCACAATTTCCTGTTCCGTAATATCGGTGAGGTACAGAAATAACAAGCCGTGAAACTCAAAGCGGTCCGCCGGAAACATTTCCAGCCACCGATCTCGATTGAATGGCTTTTGCAGAAACCTTTTCACTTCTGCCATATCCACTTCCGGCAGTTTACCAATGGCTCGCACCTTAATAAAATTGGTCACGGGGTTGAGTCGGTAATGCATTTCCAAACCGGTCTCCTTGTGGCGAAGGGTAACCCCACCCGGGAAAGAAAATTCCAGGTTTTGTCCGTAAAGTTCATTGAGAAGAGTGGTACAAACGTTGCCCATCATTTTTTCCATAACCTGCTCTTCCGTCAAGTGCAGGTTTAGCTCGTATTCGCCCGAATGGAAAATTTCCATAAATTCAGGGGTCCCATAAAGCATCTCATTGGAAAATGGAGCAACCACATAGCCAAATTTTTTCTCCGGATGCATGGGCGTAAAAAAGCCGGAAAACAGAAACGAAAACACCTCCGGATACTTCCTGATCGATTCCATCACCGCATCTTCATCCAAAAAATCGGGGTGAGCTTCAAGCAATTCAAAAGCGCGATTAAAAAAAAGCTGATCAAACCCATCGGCAGCTTCCTGCAAAGACCGCAAGTGATTGACCATCGGTTCCAGGCTCAATTTCGTTTTATAGGGAAATGCCTGCATGCGCTTGCCTTCGAGTTCGGGAAGCCGCGAAAGGTCGTGAAATCCACTATTGGCTGTTTCCTTAATCTGCTTGGTGTTCATCGGTGTTTCTTTTTATAAATGCTTGATTAATATAACAATTAGGCACCGATAAAGATAGTTCTTTGACAAATTTAGTGCTTCAAAGTCAATCGAAAAGTTCTATCAACGCTTCTTGCAGGCGCTTATGATCGATCTTTTAGCTTGACCACTAGTTTGTCAAAGAAGGATAAATATTAACTTTCACCAAAACTATTTACCATGAAAATTGCGATTGGAAGTGATATGTACACCCCGGTGGTGCAAAAAGTAGTGGAAAAACTACGGGAGATGGGCCATCATGTTGACCCCTATGGAGCATTGGTAGAAACCCCGGCCCTGTGGTCGAAAGTGGCCATCGAAGTGGCCGAGCGGGTAGCGACCGGCGAGGTGGATCAGGCAGTCTTGTTTTGCTGGACAGGTACAGGTATCAGCCTTGCGGCCAATAAAGTGCCGGGGATCAGAGCCGCCCTGTGTCAGGATGCTGAGACCGCAAAAGGTGCCCGACTCTGGAATGATGCCAACATTTTGGCGATGAGCATCCGCAGTACCTCCGAAGCGGTAGCTTTGGAAATACTGGAGGCCTGGTTTAATACCGGCACCAGTACGGATCAGGAAGATGTAGCCTGCCTGGATTTTTTGCGTGAGGCCGAGAAAAAATATCGCCAGATGTAACAGCATTGCGTACTTTTGTCCCTCGTTTGAGATTCTTTGACAAATTGAACAATCCATGGGGTATAAAAGTCGCAAAAAATACAAAATGAACCGCCGGGAGAAGTACAGGCGATCTACCCGCAACATCAAGGTCTTCTTTCTCTTTTTGGCCATCGCCCTGGTGGTGTGGATATTCAAAAACCGCTATGAGTATTGGGGTATTTTGAAGACTTATTTTTACTAATAGCTCTTGGGGCTTCAAATTTCGGGAGCTCCCTACTGGAGTGCATGTTTCGAGGTAGTCCCCGAGGTACTTCGGGGCAGGCTATTCAGGCTGCAAATCACAGGTTTTAGAATCCCGATGTGAAATCGGGACAAGCTATCACTTCGACTATTTCTTCGTCCATCCAGGCTTAGCCGGGATGCACTCAAAAATACTCTGTGCGAGAACCCAAAATCTGCAATTTTCGCTGCTAAAGCACCACCTCAAATCATGCACTGAATATTACGCGATGTAAAGAGTGCTGATTAGTATAAATGGTTGGTTGGCTTAGCTTTCCTGCGGCAATTTTATGACGCGAATGGTCTCGATCTTGGTGTTGCTTACCAATTCCAGTACAAACTTGTAGCCGTCCATCTCTATTTCTGCCCCTTGCTCCGGAATGGTTTCGGTGGTCATCACCAGGTAGCCGGAAAGGGTTTGATAATCACCTTCCGGGAAAGAAAGACTGGGGTATTTTTCGTTGAGGTAGGCAATTTCCAGTCGCCCCGAAAGGATGTATTCTGTATCGGAAACTTCGGTTTCTACGTATTCTTCCTGATCGTATTCGTCCTCAATTTCCCCAAAGATTTCTTCCAGAATATCTTCCAGGGTGATAATACCCGACACGCCGCCAAACTCATCCACCACGCACGCAATATTGATGTGCGATTTGATAAATACATTCATCAAATTGGTCACGTACATCACCTCGGGGACAAAGGGAATATTCATCACCAGACTACTGATGTTTTTGGGTTGCTTGAGCAACTGCTGATGGTGTACATAACCCAGCACGTTATTGATGTCGCCATTGGTGATGATGATGCGTGACAACTTGGTTTCCTCAAACAATTTGATCAGGTCTTCTACCGTAGCCGACACATCGATGTTTTCTATTTCGGTGCGGGGCACCATACAATCGCGGATGCGGACTTCTTTCAGGTTGAGTGCCTTGCCAAACAGTTCTTTATCGATTTCCTCCTCGCTATGGGTGGTCGAATCATTGATGAAGTTCTCCAGATCAAGGCGGGTGAAGACCGTTTCTACCTCTTCGGGGGCCGCTTTAAACACCCATTTCAGGAGGACATTAGAGGACTGGGTCATCAATTTTGCCGGAAGGCCCAGCAAAAATTGCAGAATACGCAGGGGATAGGCTAGTAGGAACAAGACATTATTGGCGTAAAGCCGAAAGAGGGTTTTGGGTAAAAACTCGCCCACAATCAGTACGATCACTGTCAGTAAAATGACATTCATCAGCAACAATAAAAACGCGCTGGAGATACCAAAGGTCTGAGAAAAGAAATTGTCGAGAGGCTCCCTGGTCAGCGTACTGAAAATGACGAGGGCAATATTGTTACCCACCAGCATGGTACCCAAAAAGAGCGCGGGTCTTTCATAAAATCCGGCAATGATATTGCCACGGGTGGCGCCCTTTTTTTTCTTGAGTTCGATGCGCAATTTATTGGCCGTAACGAAGGCAATTTCTGCCCCGGAAAAAAGGGCCGACAGAACCAGGGAAAAGATAATCGCTGCTAATAACATTGCCCTAATTTTGGTTAATAGGTTTTGGAGGCGTTGGCTTCTTTGCCGAATTGTCCTCTAGCGGGTTTACCGCAATTCTCCCTTCAACAGCATTAATCTTGGCATTGGTAAAATCCTGGTTGGCCTCAAAGCCATGACCGTAAATGATTTCAGCCGGGCGGGTAATGACCACAAATTTGTGGGTATATACCCGTTGTTGTTGCTCATCCCAGATCAATTCTTCTGTATCGAGTTGCTCTCCTTTGACACTTTTCCATACCACGCTATCTTGTACCACCACCTGGTTTTTCCGCTCAAAGCGCACCGCATATTTCGCGGTCAGCGTACTCGATTGCTGCTCATTGGGATCAAAAAAGACCACCTCTACGCCATCCGGAAACTCCTGCCTGGGCTCCGCTTTGTCGACGTAATTGAGCATCACCGGTCCCTGGATCTGTACCTTGAGTTTTGCGGAATCACTGTACAGAATTTGCACTTCTTCTGCCCGCTCCACATTGGTCTTCATCAATTCCGCCAGGGCTTCCACGTCCGCCGGATCATTCTCACAAGCCATGGCCAAAAAGCTCAGCAACACTACCAAAGGACTAAAAAGCTTCACAACTCCTCTTTTTTTAACAAGTTTACTAAAATTTTGTGATTATGAAAACGTATAAATGCTTCCGAAGATGTGCGATGATCCTTCTTTTGCATTTCTTTGACATTTACTGCTCCGTTCTCAAGCGGGCCAATCCGGCCTTGGCTTGCTGGTGTAAGCCGGTTCGATATTCATCGGGACGGATATTCATGCAGCGCTCGTAGTACTGACGGGCGCGGTTGTCATCGCCGGTGGTCTCGTGGATTTTTCCGATTTGTAATGCGGCATTACAGGCAAAAAAGTAGGTTTCAAATTCGCCCTCCTGAATGGTCTGTTCATAATATTGAATGGCTTCCGAATAGCGCTTTAGTCCATGCAGGATACGGCCCATCCGGTAGGTATACTCCAGTTTGTCTCTTTTGAAGGAGAGCGTGCTAATGTCTTTTTGCTTCAGCAAATCGTACGCCCGCTGGTAGTATGCACCATCAAACAGCAAACGGGCCTTGAGCAGGGCCACCGGAGGCATATGCCCTTCCTCTGCTTCTTTCAATGCACTTTTGTCGCCGCCGGCTACAGCGTAACCTTGCCGGATACAGGCCTGCATATACTTTTTATAGGCATTCACATTGCCAGCAATCAATTCTGACCATGCCAGTTTTTGATAGGTTTCTTTGATAAAATGCCGTCCCTGAAAGCGCTCCACGTACCTTTGGAAATGTGGGGCTGCATCGGTGTCGATGCGGCGCAGTTTGCAAAGGCCGAGCATATAATCGAGGTAGGGAAAATCAAAAAAGGCTTTATTGCGAGGGCGGTTCTTCAACAATTCTACCGCCTTGTCATTCCGCCCCGTCCGCATGGCAATATTGGCCATTACAAAGCAGTGCATTGGGTTTTCCCGCGGCCTGAATTGCGCCGATTGGATGCTGGCCCAGGCTTCTTCCGGGGAATCTTCCAGGTGCAGCAGGATGAAGGCGTACAACACCCGGGTTTCAGCTTCAAAAATGAAGTCATTACCCTTCGACTTGGCCAATACCGTTTCGATCTCCCGCTTGCCTTGCTCGATGGTGCCATTGAGGCTGCTCACCAGCTTCACCCCCCACAGGTAGCTTTCGGGAATGGTGCCTACCGCCGCGTGCAGGATGCCCAAATCTTTGAGGTTGGGTAAAAAATCAGGAAATTTGCGCTGATTGCGCTCCAGCAGTTTAAAGGCTTTGTTGACTGACAAAAAAGCAGAGAAGTATTCCTCAAAGCGAAGGCGGATCAAAGCCCAGTGCAGCCGAATGTCGGCCTGGATAAACAAGTAGTAGGGAGAGTCACTGTCGCCGGCCTGGATCAGCTGGAGGTGTTCCTCCTCACGGCTTTTCAGGCGATCAAATACAGTTTCGTCCTCCTGTACGTAGATCGTGAAAAAGTCGAGGTAGTTTTCCAGGTGTACGGCCACCAGGTTTTCGGGTTCCTGTCTTTTCAGCAGGCTGATCTGTTGGCGGGCTTCATCAAAGCGCAGGCTCAGGATTTTTTCGTAGGCCGTGCGGGCCAATGGGGTATATTCAAAATACCCGGAGGACCACAATGGGCCTGCCAGCAATAATAGAAGGCAGCAATAAATAAGTTTTCTCATGGGATGATGGTTGCAGTCAAGCTACAAAAAAGCCCCGGATGGACCGAGGCTTTTGTATTTTATAGAGACACCGGTTTCCCGCTTTGGGTTCAAAAATTTCCGGAATCTCAAAGTACTTTATGCTGATGATTAAGCTTCGCTGGCTTCTTCCTGCTCCTTCTCCTGCAGGATGTAATCATCGACCAATATGCGACCGCAGTGCTCGCAGGCGATGATTTTCTTACGCTGCGCGATTTCCAGCTGCATCTGTGGTGGAATCTTATTGAAACAGCCGCCACAAGAATTTCTTTCCACTTGCACCACCGCCAGGCCGTTGCGGTATGAGGTCCGCACCTTGTCGTAAGACTTGATCAAACGGTCGTCAATTTTCTTTCTCGCCTTTTCTGATTGCTTCAGCAGTTTATCCTCATCCTTCTCCGTCTTGACGATGATCTTTTCCAACTCCACTTTCTTCACCTCCAGCGCCTTTTGCTTGTTTTCAAGGCGTTCCTTGGTCGCATCTCTGGTCAGTTGTTTCTTTTCCAGGTCTACTTTGTTCTGGCGAATCTTCTTATTAGACAACTGTATTTCCAGACGCTGCATTTCGATCTCCTTGGTCAACGCATCATACTCACGATTGTTCTTCACATTGTCCATCTGTGCCTCATAGCGCAGAATTAAGGCTTCAGCTTCCTTAATATTAGCATCGTGGCGTGCACCTTCCGCCTCCAATTCGTTGATGTTCGCTTCAAGTCTTCCCAAACGGGTTTCCAAACCTGCAATCTCATCTTCCAGGTCGCTCACCTCCATCGGCAGCTCACCCTTCAATACCTCGATTTCACTGATTTGGGAATCAATCAACTGAAGCTCGTATAGCTTTTTTAATTTTTCTCCTACAGTTAATTCTGCCATTATTGATATTGTTATATTAGATTCCTTTAGTAATAATGAACGGGATTTGTCTTCACTTCCGTGCAATGGACCGCAAAATTACTAAATTTCTTTGAAATAATTTCATAAAGTAAATCGATTGTAAACTGTTCACTTTCAAAGTGTCCGATGTCGGCGATTACAATTTTTCCGTCAGCATCAAAAAACTCGTGATATTTGTAATCAGCCGTGACAAAAACATCGGCCTTTTGGCCCATGGCGTGGCGCAGCAGAAAGCTGCCGGCACCACCACAAATGGCAATCCTTGAAACCTTTTTTCCCAGTAATTGGGTGTGCCGCACCACCTCGGCCTGCATGTTTTTCTTGAGGAGTTTGAGGAAGTCTTCCTCCTTGATTGGCTTTTTCAAAGTACCAATCATACCCGAGCCGACTTCCGCACTCGCATTTTCCACCGCGATGATATCATAAGCCGCTCCGGGAAACTGTTCCTGCAAAGCCGACAAGACCGCCCGCTGTGCACCGCTGGGAAACAGCACTTCTAGTTTTACCTGTGCACCGCTTTGCCCATCCTGGGTGCCCACTCCTAGCGTGGAGAAGCTCAAATCCTGCTTGGGCATCACCTGTCCGGCACCGGCCGCAAAAAGCGCCTTGCGGATCACTTCACTGTGCGTGGCCGGAACAAAAGTGAACAGTTTTTTCATCTCTGCTTTCGGAGCTAAAATACGCGTGTCTTTCAATCCCAGCTTTTCGGCTATCTTGGCATTGACTCCCTGCGCATAAACATTATCTAGATTGGTGTGGATGGCATAAATGGCAATATCATGTTGTATCGCCTTGATGACGGTGCGTTCCACATAATTACGGCCGTTCAGTCGTTTTAGGCCCTTAAAAACAATCGGGTGATGGGCAACAATCACATTGCACTTTTTGGCAATAGCCTCCTCAACAACCGACTCGATGGAATCAAGGCACACCAGTACCCCTTTGATTTTGGCCTCCGGATCTCCAACAATAAGTCCTGCATTATCATAGCCCTCCTGATAATTGGACGGGGCAATGCTTTCAAGGTAAGTGGTAAGGTCTTTTATTTTCATTTGTTTCCCTATAAACTGACCAGTTTCTCTTCTGTTAAAACGGCTAACGGTTGGAAAAGTTGCCCATTCCATTCTCCAAATACACTGATGGGGCGGCCGCCACTCAGTGCCACCATTTTCCATCCCACTGCAGGCTCACAATTCAGGGTGAGTTGTCGGGCTGACTGGTCAATCAGATAAAATTGTTTTTCGTGAAATACAGGAACGCACTCTTCCAAAAAAAGCGGCATCACCCTAACCCAGGGATTGGCTGCCAGAGCTTTGGCGTAAGCATCACCAAAATCATCAAGTGTGGGGTAGGCATGTTGGTTCATAAAGGGGGCTTTCGACAATTTAAAGTCGCGAATTAGTGCGCGTTGGGGATAAGCAGATGGATAATACACACACTCACCTTCCAATACATTGCCACGGTTCCAGTGAGTATCATATCCCTGATTGCCCCACGAATAGTCGAGCAGCAAGGCAAATCGACCGGTTTTCTCACCCAGCAACCAGGTGCGCCGGTAATTCAGTTTTTCCTCTACCCCTTCCGTGATACCGGCTACCAACCAGCGGTCCCGTACTCCTTTTCCCTGTAAAACATCCGCCTGTTTTTTTGGTACGCCAGCCAGGTTAAGCATATCCTCCTGCAGAGCCGGGGGTAAGTATTGCATTCGCCGAAAGGCACGTACAAAGAGGTACAGCTCCGCCAATTCGTGCAACAATAATTCGTGCCAGTTCTCTCCGGCTTGTAAGTCTTTAAATATCCGGATTCGCTTGCCGATTCCTCCCAACTTTGCGTCAACCATGCGGGCTGCAAACCCATCCCAAAAGTCAGCGTCCTGTACGGCAAGGGAGGCAAGCCCCTGATTGAGCAGGTCAATGAGCCAGCTTTCCAGCTCATCCACACCTGCTTCCATTTTCACCAGGCGCTTATCCTTTGTTTTTTCCTGTTGTGCGGCCCGACGAGTGGCCTCCTCTTTGCTGATTTGGCGCTTCTCCGCACTTTTTTCGGCAGGGCTGGTCCATTTTTCTACCCATTCCGGCAGATCGTAGGTCACGAAGAAACTGTCGTTGCGGCGAAGCAATTGCAGCATTAGGGCGAGAGTGTGCTTGCAGGGTTGGATGCGGCTGCTACAGGAACAATAGAAGCGTTCATTGAGTGGATCAACGGCGGTCCGATAAACCCGCGTGGGACCGGAACTGCGGGTGCCACCAGCCGGGTATTCTCCCCAGATCAGTTTTTCATTACCCTGAAGGTTGAGCCAGCGATTGCCAAAAAAGATACCCCGCGCCCGATCAAAAGTCAGGGCATCGGCTGCAAAATCACGTATCTTTTGCTCATTCCAGGACATAAAATTATGGCGGTGTTGATCTTGTCAAACAGGGTCTTTCTCTTTCCCATTGCCAGTCAATGATGTAAGAATTGAACGGAGTGACGACCTCCAACGATGCACTCCGATTCGCACTAATCTTCGTCATCTTCATTCTCGTTCAGGATGCCCAGCGCCTGCATGGCTTTTTCCGAGGCGGTTTGTTCGGCACTTTTCTTATTAAAATCATCGGCAGTGGCCATTTTTTTGCCATTGACCAATACGGCCACCTTGAAGCGATCGCGTTTTTCAAACTTGTAGCGTGCCAGCAGTTTATAACTTACCGACTGGCCATTTTTCTGGCACCACTCCAGTAACTGGCTTTTGTAGTTGTCGTCAAAGTTTTCCAGTTCGTGCACATTGACATAATTGCGCAGAACCTTATTGACGACAAAGCGCTTTGTCCCGTGGTACCCTCGCTCCAGGTAGATAGCCCCCACCAGAGCCTCTACGGCGTTACCGAGCATTGAACGACTCAGGCGGGTGTTGTTGTACTCATTGAGCAATACATCCAACCCCATCCGATCACCGATCTTGTTGAGCGATTTTCGCTTCACGATCTTGGAGCGCATCTTGGTGAGAAAGCCTTCATTGCCATTGGGGTATTTTTTGAATAAATACTCCGCAACGATGGTGCCCAATACCGCATCTCCCAGGTACTCCAGCCGTTCGTTGTTGGTGATCGCATAGGCCTTTTCAGAAATCGTCGATTTGTGAGAAAAGGCCAGCTTAAAGATGCCCAAATTCGAGGGAACAAACCCAATCAGGGAGGCCAGTCGGCGTGCAAAGTGTTTGTCCTCCGAAACGTAATAGTTGTAAATCCTGAATAAGAATTTCAAGGTACTTTAGGTTGTGGTTAACGGATATTGTTCAACCATTAAAAGCCCAGCTGAATGACTTGCAACAAATGATGCAGCCGTTCAAGTGCTTCTCACAGAATGGTTAAACAACTATATATACAAATCCGTAGGCCAATAATAACCCCAACCGGAATGGCGCAAAGTGAAGGAAAAAATGGTACTGCTATTGTTTTGGAAGCGTTCCAAGACAATAGTTCTGCAAGTACTTCAAGGAAATAGATTATCGGAAGGTCTTTTGGCATTTCGAAGGCGGGATATGACTTAAAACGTTCCGCACCAGCGAATTCCGCCTTAAATCGTATTCCGGAAAGGAAATCCCAGAAAACCTGTTGTACCGAAAACTTCAACCGACGCCGTCTATCTCTCAATCCAAGATAAAAGGCCCCGGTACTGGCACGAGGTAAAACCATGCACAATGTCAAAATTTTACTCCGTGTCGAGTGTCCCCGATTTTCACTACCGGCATTTTCCAGTCAAGACTAGTCTTTATTAGTCTTCGAATTTCTTAAATATAACCGATGAATTGTGGCCGCCAAAACCAAAAGTATTGCTCAGCATGGCCCTCACTTCGCGTTCTTGTGCTTCGTTGAAGGTCAGGTTAAGTCGAGCATCCAGTTCCGGATCATCCGTGAAGTGGTTGATTGTTGGTGGTACAAAATTATGTTTAATCGCCAGAATACCGGCGATCGATTCAATAGCTCCGGCTGCACCCAGCAAATGTCCCGTCATCGACTTTGTGGAGCTGATGTTCATTTTATAAATGTGGTCACCAAAAGCCTTTTCAATGGCCTTGATTTCTGCGATATCGCCCAGGGGTGTTGAGGTACCATGCACGTTGACATAATCGATATCCTCCGGGTTTAACTCCGCATCTTCCAATGCCATCCTCATTACATTGGCGGCGCCCAGACCTTCCGGATGGGGAGCCGTGATGTGGTGTGCATCGGCGGTAGCTCCACCACCTACAATCTCGGCGTATATGGTAGCTCCGCGTTTTTTGGCGTGCTCCAGTTCTTCCAGGATGATGGCTCCCGCACCTTCGCCCAATACAAAGCCGTCGCGGTCTTTGTCGAACGGACGTGAGGCTGTTTTGTAGTCATCATTGCGGGTAGACAAGGCCTTCATGGCATTGAACCCACCGATGCCGGCCTTGGTCACACTGGCCTCTGAACCACCGGAGATCACTACATTGGCCCGTCCCAGACGGATGTAGTCAAATGCAGTAGTAAGGGCATGAGAAGAAGAGGCGCAGGCAGAAACGGTGGCAAAATTTACCCCCCGGAAGCCGTATTTGATTGAGATGAGTCCGGCTGCCATATCGGGGATCATCTTGGTAATCATAAACGGACTGTAGCGCGGTGTTCCGTTGCCCAACGCAAATTCTTCAATTTCTTTTTCCAGAGAGCTGAGGCCGCCAATACCCGATGCCCAGATCACCCCTGCCTTGTCAAGGTCGAGTGCTTCGGAATTAAGCCCGGAATCGACAAAAGCTTCTTCGGCAGCTACTAATGCGTACAAGGCATAGTCGTCGTAGCGGCGTGCTTCGCGCTTTTCGATATGGTCTTCAATGTTGAAGTCCTTAATTTCGCAGGCAAATTGTGTTTTAAACTGGCTGGCGTCAAAATGGGTAATGAGGTTAGCACCGCTGACGCCATTTTGCAATCCTGAAAGATAAGACTTGATATCGTTTCCAAGAGGAGTTAACGCACCCAAACCTGTAACAACAACCCTTTTCATAATCTGGTGTTTGGCTAAGGTCAACTTCAATGGTTAGCAAACATCTTAAGGAGAAGTTAACCTCGTTGATATAGTGCTAATATAGGCAAAAATCCACAAGCCAGGTAATACCTGAATTGTGGATCTTCTGTTTGTGTAGAATACGTGATTAGGCTTCTTTAGCCTGACTTTCCAGGTATTCAATTGCTTGACCGACAGTCTGAATATTTTCAGCTTGCTCATCAGGAATAGAAATATCAAATTCCTTTTCGAATTCCATGATCAACTCAACTGTATCCAGGGAGTCTGCTCCTAAATCATTGGTGAAGCTAGCTTCTGGAGTAACTTCTGATTCGTCGGAGCCGAGCTTGTCGATGATGATTTTTTTTACTTTTTCTGCAATGCTAGACATAATAAATTCGCTTTATTGGTTTACGAACGTTGGTGCAAAGAAAAAGATAAGTCCCTTGATAACCAAAGTTTTTATTCAATTTTTTGCCAAATCTGCCGTGCCGAAGCCATCTCGGAAATATGGGAGACCCCCAAAAGAATGACTTGTTTGAAGGGGTTTTAAGACCCGCAGTCCAAAATAAATTTACGACTACTTCTGATTATCCGAATAAAATTCTGGGCATTTCTTCAAGTTTTTCCAGGTGTTTTGCCCCTCTATTTTGTAGTATTTTATGCAATTCCGGGCGCGTAAGTTTGTTTCCATTTCAAAATAAGCTACATTTACAATATAATTATTGTCAAAGTTACACTTAGTGGAATCGTGCGCTTTTTTCCATAGCTCTGTGAGTAAGATAAGTACAGAATGGATGCTTTGGAAAGATAGCCTTTAACCTAAATAAAAATTGTTTGAACACATGAAAGTTGTCGATCATCAGAATACAAAAATTGTAGCTACCGTAGGCCCGGCGTCCAGCTCTTACGCCAATCTATTAGAATTGGTCAAAGCCGGTGTCGATATTTTCAGACTCAACTTCTCCCATGGCTCCCACGAAGATCACCAGGAAGTCATCAACCATATCACCTACATCAATGAAAAGTACAACCTCCACATTGGTATTCTTGCCGACTTGCAGGGGCCAAAGCTGCGGGTAGGTAAGATCAAGGACAACGCTCTGGAAATCAAGGAGGGTGATATTTTGACTTTCGTCAATGAGGAATGCATGGGCACCATGGAAAAAATCTACATGAGCTACAAGAAGTTTCCTCAGGATGTTAAAGTAGGCGAACGCGTACTGGTGGATGATGGAAAACTGGTGCTGGAAGTAGTGGAAACCAATCAGATGGATAAGGTGAAGCTCAAAGTGCTGTTTGGAGGTACGCTGTCTTCCAATAAAGGCGTGAACCTGCCCAATACAGTCATTTCCTTGCCTTCGATGACCAAGAAAGACCTGCGCGACCTGGAGTACATCCTAACCTTGCCGGTCAACTGGATTGCATTGTCTTTTGTGCGTTCACCAAAGGACATTAAAGACCTGCAAAAACGCATTGAGGCCAAGAACCACCCGGCTAAGATTATCGCCAAGATTGAAAAACCCGAAGCTGTTGAAAAGATCGATAAGATTATCAAGGTTTCTAACGGTATTATGGTGGCCCGTGGTGACCTGGGTATTGAAGTACCAATGGAGCGCTTGCCCATCATTCAAAAGGAGATCATCACCAAATGTATTCAGCGGGCGCGCCCGGTGATTGTGGCCACACAAATGATGGATAGCATGATCACCAACCCGAGCCCGACCCGAGCCGAAATTACCGACGTTGCCAACGCAGTAATGGACGGAGCCGATGCTGTAATGCTCAGCGGTGAAACCTCGGTGGGTAAACATCCGGTGAAGGTGGTGGAGGCCATGAACCGTATTATTGAGGAGGCGGAGCAACACTATTTTGCGACCGATAAAGCCACGCGACCACAACCTTCGCCCAAGTCGCGTACCTTCCTTTCCGATGCGGTTTGTTTTAATGCTGCCCGCCTCTCGGAGGAAATTAAGGCCAAGGCAATCATTGGTATGACCAGCTCGGGCTATACGGCATTCAAACTGTCGAGTTACCGCCCCAAAGCTGAAATTTATATCTTCTCTGATCAAATGCACATGCTGGCTACCCTCAACCTCGTATGGGGGGTTCGGTGTTATTACTACGACCGTTTCACTACGACCGATGAGACCATCAGCGACGTAGTCGACATTTTGAAAAATGCCGAAAAGGTCGAGGCCGGCGAAGTCATTGTCAATACCGGTAGTATGCCATTGCACCGCCGCCATCGTACCAATATGCTGAAGGTGACAGTGGTAGAATAGCGCCGATTCGGCATCATTGCGAATATGATCGAAAAAATAGCAGATAAGATTCAATCCTGGGAAGCAGCGGCCAAACAGGTCGCTGCCTGGAAGGCTGACGGAGTACGCATTGTATTCACCAATGGGTGCTTCGATCTGCTTCATTACGGTCATTTGCACTATTTGGCGGAAGCCCGCGCCCTTGGTGATCGATTGGTCATCGGTTTGAATAATGCAGACTCGGTTAGTCGGCTCAAGGGGCCCCACCGGCCCATCAATGACGAAAAAACCCGTGAATTCACGTTGGCATCCCTCCAATTTGTCGACCTGGTTGTTTCCTTTCCACAAGATACTCCGCTGGAGTTGATCAACCTGCTCCAGCCCGACATCCTGGTCAAAGGTGGGGATTATGAGATTAACAATATCGTGGGGGCAAAGGAAGTGTTGTCCGGAGGCGGTGAAGTGAAGACCCTTCCATTTATTCCTGGCTATTCTACATCGGCCATCGAGCAGAAGATTAAAGGGGAGTAATTCCATATTCCAAAGCAGGGCGGCCTACCTGGATCAACCGCTCAGGCAATCATTGCGCAGTTGTTTTAAATATTATTTGTTTTTATTTTTGAATTTAAAAACATTTTATTAAATTGCAACGTGATTCACCTTTAGGCCACAGCCTAAAGCTTCGTCGACGAACCAGTAGATGCCACTCACAGCATCCTACCCTGACAGCGCTGTGCTGCTGCGCGAGCTGTACGTAGACCAATGGCGGTTTGGCGGATGTGGGTGGGCTTTTATTATTATCCCACCCTCTAACGGTATGATCGTTCGTTTAGGCCCTGGCGGCGGCTCAGTTTTTGAGCTGGTCGGCTAAAAGGCTATTCCCATTACCAAACATTAAATCAAAAGCTGAATTTATTAGATGTTTGATTTTAGAACCCAAGCTATAAATAGCCTGACAAATAAATTTCGCCGCTACTAAACAGTCTCAACCTTTTCCACCGTCTGGACTATAACCCCTATAAACTACATAAACCTCATAACCAATCTACACCGCCTCAACTCTACACCAACTCAACCGCCTCCCCCGTCTAAACTTCAACCATCACCCTCGCTCGAGAGATGTTTGCAACATCGACCTTCCTCATCTACACCATTCCTACATTCCGCACAAACAGCAACCGTCCCTTCTCCAGTGCCTCCGGCTTACCCACATCCACCCAAAGATTATGATCATGGCGATAAGCCTGAATGTTTCGATGCCTTGCCGCAGCCAGATAGACATCAATGATGGAAAAAACATCCTGCTCCGGAAAAAGCCGGAATAAATCAGGGTGAATGACGTGAATGCCGCTAAAGGAAAGTGGCGTTTGTACTTCGGTATGGCGGCTGATCTTTTGCTCACCGGTCTTCATATTTTGCCAGCCGCAGAGGGTGAACTGTTCGTCAAACAACAACTTGCGCGAGCTTTCCCGATCCCTGACTGCAAGTGTGGCCAAGGCTTCCGATTGCAATTGCTTTTGGTATAAATCATTCAAATCGGTGTCAGTCAAAATATCGGCATTGTACACCAAAAATGGCGCATCCTGGAAAAACCAGCTGGCTTTTTTTAAGCCGCCGCCCGTGTCCAAAAGTTGATCGCGCTCGTCGGAAATTTCGATGTGAATACCAAAATGATCTTTAGATTCGAGAAAATCAATAATCTGTTGCCCGAAGTGGTGGATGTTGACCATCAGTCCGTTACACCCATGCCGGATGAGCTTGCGTATGGCAATTTCCAACAAGGGCATGCCTTGGACTTCAACCAGAGCCTTGGGTTTGTTGTTGGTTAATGGACGTAATCGGGTGCCGAGGCCGGCAGCAAAAATCATGGCCTTCATGAAAATGTATTTTTGAACGGATTGGCATCCAAAAGTCTTACTTTTACACCCATGATCCAAAGTATACTGGTTAAAATTTTGCTGGCCCCCATTTCCCTGCTCTACGGCTTTGGCGTAAGCCTGCGCGATTTTTTCTATCGCCGGGGCTTGTTAAAATCGGTAGAGTTTAACGTGCCGACGATTTCCGTAGGTAATCTTTCCGTGGGAGGCGCAGGAAAAACACCCCATATCGAGTACCTAATTCGGCTATTACAGGACTACCTGGAAATCGCTACGCTCAGCCGTGGCTATAAGCGCAAAACCAAAGGGTACCTGGAAATCCATCCTCGCATGACCGCCGAGCAATCCGGCGATGAACCCCTGCAATTTAAGCGCAAATTTCCGGAAGTCATGGTCACCGTATCAGAAAGTCGAACCTTTGCGATTCCTCAAATTATGATGACCCGACCGGAGACTCAGGTGGTGCTGCTGGATGATGCCTTCCAGCATCGGTCCATTAAGCCGGGACTTAATGTGCTGCTTACGCAATACAGTGAACCCTTTACCCGAGACTACTTACTGCCCTCCGGCCGCTTGCGCGAATGGCGTTCGGCATACGAGCGGGCCGATATTATTGTGGTGTCGAAGTGCCCGTTTGAAGTAACAGAAGCCGAAAAGCAGGCCATGATTCAGGAAATCAAGCCACTGCCGCACCAGCAAATCTATTTTTCTTATTACGACTATACACGACCATACTATATCCTTAATCCCAACTACGTGACGGACCTCCAACCCGATTGGGATGTATTGCTGATTTGTGCCATTGCCCGTACGGACTATCTGGTGGACTACCTGGAACAAAAGGTCAATAGCGTGAAGGTGCTGGAATACGAAGACCACCACTTTTTTGATAAGTCGGATGTAGCTCACCTCAAGGCCGTTTTTGACAATATTGAATCGCAGAAAAAAATGATCATTACCACCGAAAAAGATGCCATGCGGCTGGAATTGCACCGGTCGTTTTTAGTTGAGCACCGAATGCCTATCTTTGCCATACCGGTGGCTGTAAAATTCCACTTTGACGAAAGCGATAGATTTGATGAAACCATCAAGGATTTTCTGTTAAACTTTAAAGTCTGATTTTGAATCCACTGCTTAAAGGCATCTACCGATTTTTAAAGATACTGACCCGAGCTATTCTGGCCATTTTCTACCCAGACACGACGATCATCAACGGCGAACGGTTTTCCTTTCGCAATCCGGCCATTGTGGTCAGTAACCATCCCAACACCTTGATCGATGCCCTGCGTACCGCTTCGTTGGTAAAGCGACAGGTATTCTTTCTGGCCAACTGGGGGTTGTTTAAAACCCCTTGGCAAAGCTGGTTTTTTAATACCTTTTATTGTATTCCCATCAAGCGTCCACAAGATGTGAGTAGTGGTGCAGTACTCAAAAATGATGATGCCTTCGACCGCTGCGATCAACACCTGGGCAATGGCGGGATTCTCTACGTTGCTCCGGAAGGAACAAGCTTCATTGAACGCCGTCTGCGGCCCATCAAAACCGGGACTGCCCGCATTGCGCTAAGCGCTGAAGACAAAAAAGATTTTAATCTTGACCTGACGATTTTGCCGGTAGGCCTGACCTATGCCGACAGCCACAAGTCCAATTCACGATTGGTCGTCAACGTTGGCGAACACATTTCCATCAAGCAATATGCCGATGAATACCAAAAGGATACCTTCGGTACGGTGCGCAAGATAACAGCCTTGTTGGAAGAGCGCATGAAAGGCCTCCTTTTGCAATCGCGAAACGATGAGGAAGATGCCCTGTTGCGTAAGCTGGAACGCATCCTCAGCTCCGAAAATCGAAGCGGCACCTGGTTATTCTACAAAAGCCAGGCCCTGCTGACCATGATCCAGTCGGCCGAAAAAAGCACCCTTGACCATTTGCGCATCGTGACGCATCAGTACCTCGGCAAATTGCGTTATTACCACCTGCAAGATGAGGTGGTAGCCGAAGCAACCGGATACCGCCAGAGTATGCCCTTAATTGTGCGCTTACTGGGATTGGTGCTTGGATTTCCATTATTTTTATACGGATTGATCAATAATTTTTTAGCCGCCTTTACCCCCGTATTTATTGCCCAAAAGGCCAATTTGTACATCGGCTACATGTCCACTGTCAAGATTCTAAGCGGAATGTTGACCTTTCCTTTGTTTTACTTTATACAGGGTAAGATTTTCGCAGCCCTTTTTCCCGATGTTTGGGTATGGTGGTACCTGCTGAGCTTGCCCATTAGTGCCATGTTTGCCCGACAATATTGGAAGTGGGCGAGGGTTGCCGTTTCGGCATTGCGCTGGGACCTGCTTGACGAGTCTGTTCGGGAGCAGATGCGCAACTGGCGTCGTGAGATCCGGGAATTTGAGGGGTAATTAGTGTATTCTACTGTTAGCGTTACGTTAAAATCGAAATTGGCACGGTTATCGCAAAACATTTGTAGGTAAAAAGGAGTATATTTATTGTCTGGTATTTGTGTTGGATGCCGGAAAAATGAATCATTTGCGGACAATAAGGGTGATTGTAAACGTGCATTTAAACTAATCCGACCTCCATTGACGTTAACATTGTTAGATTATTAGAAATCAATAAATGCCCTTGCGAGATTTGGAGTAAAATCAACTATCATGCTAAATTTTTCGCTCCCAAGGGGTTTAAAAAAGAAAATTATGAAGTTCAGAGGAGCCATCTTTTTTTCGCTCATCGCAGTTGTACTTACCGTAGCGGCCTATTATCCAAAAGTCAGTAGTCAGGAAAAAGAATCGATTCTCGTAAGGACTATCTTACGCGGATTGGAGCAATTGCATTACCAGCCGCAGGAAATCGATGACCAGTTTTCGGAGAAAGTATATACTATGTACCTCGATCAGGTTGATAGTGGTAAGCGTTTTCTGACCCAGGAAGATATTGCTCAACTCGAAAAATACAAGTACAATATCGACGAGGAATCCAATGCGGGTACCTACGAGTTTTTCAACCTTTCCCTCGACCTGGTAGAGGAAGGCATGGAAAAGACCCAGGGGTACTACCGGGAAATACTCGCTCAGCCTTTTGACTTTTCCCAAAAGGGAGAAATTGAAATGGACGGTGAAAAAAGGACGTTTGCAAAAAATGATAAAGAACTTCGTGCCTTCTGGGAAAATTACCTGAAATACGAGGTACTAACCAAATATGCCGATAAGCTGGAAGCACAGGAAGATATTGGAGAAGAAGGAGAACGAAAGACAGAAGAAGTACTGGAGCAGGAATCCCGGGAAGAAGTACTTGAATTGTTTGACAACTGGTACGAGCGTCTGAGCAAACTAAAGCGCGAAGATCGCCTGAGCTACTACCTCAATACTCTGACCAGTACTTTTGACCCACACACCAACTACTTCAAGCCCATCGATAAGGAAAACTTTAATATCCGCTTTAGCGGTCGCCTTGAAGGTATTGGTGCCCGGTTGATGAGTGACGGCGACTATACCAAAGTATCTGACATCGTAGTGGGTGGCCCGGCCTGGAAAGGCAAGGAACTGGAGGCCAATGATATCATCATGAAGGTCAAGCAGGAAGGAGAGGAGCCGGTTGATATCAAAAACATGGTGCTGGACGATGTAGTTTCCCAGATTCGTGGCGACAAAGGAACCACTGTAACCCTTACCGTAAAGAAAATAGATGGAACTATTCAGGACATCAGCATTGTACGTGAGGTTGTCATCATCGATGAGCGCTTTGCTCGTTCTCTGATCCTCGACGGAACCGGTGAAAAAGAACGGATCGGCTACATCTATCTGCCAAGCTTCTACGCTGACTTCGAAAATGAAGATGGCCGTAACTGCTCTGAAGACGTCAAGAAAGAAATCGAAAAGCTCAAAGCGGAGAAGGTAGATGGTATCATCCTCGACCTGCGCAACAACGGCGGTGGCTCACTGCGTGATGTAGTGGAAATGTCCGGATTTTTCATCGAGAAAGGCCCGGTGGTACAGGTGAAATCCCGCCGCGCCAAGGCACAGGTGTTGATGGATGTTGATCCACGTGTTCAATACGACGGACCGGTAGCGGTGATGGTGAACTCGTATAGTGCTTCTGCCTCCGAGATTTTGGCGGCAGCGCTACAAGACTACGGTCGTGCCGTAATTGTAGGCAGCAAATCTACCTTCGGAAAAGGAACAGTTCAGCGCTTCGTCGATCTCGATCGCACCATCCGCGGATTGGAAGAAGTGAAGCCACTGGGTGAAGTGAAGCTGACCATGCAGAAATTCTACCGGATCAATGGTGGTTCAACTCAACTGAAAGGTGTTGTGCCGGATATCATCCTGCCTGATAATTACCACTACATCAAAACCGGTGAAAAGGAGGAAGATTATCCAATGGAATGGTCAGAAATTGATGCGGTGGAATACAGCCAGAATGTCAATGTGGTAAAAAATATGGATAAGCTTCGCGCAAAGAGCGAGCAACGCCTGAAAAGCAATGCCACCTTCCAGAAAATTCTGGAAAATGCCGAGCGTCTGAAGACCAAGATGGAAAATTCCTCTTATCCGCTGTCACTGGAAGAATACCAGGCTATGGAAACCCGCCAAAAGAAAGAAGCGGACGAATTCAAAGATATGTTTAACGAAGTGGTCTTGCCCGGCGTTGAAAACCTTGAAGTAGACTTGCCCAGCATCCACGCTGATGAGTCGAAAGAGGCCCGCAACGAAGACCTGATCAAGACCCTTTCCAAAGATGTTTACGTTAAGGAAACCTTGAATATCATGCACGACGTGATTAATCAATAATCAGTTGGTAAATCAAAAAAAAGTGGGCGATCTGGATTCCAGATCGCCCACTTTTTTTTGATGAGTGGTTTATGCTTACAACTTCAACCTAATCCTCTTCATGCTTCTTCCACCCCCAGCGCTCCTTCCATTTATTCTTGAAGGCTTCGCGCTCCTCCTCGCTCATATTCATCCATTTTTCCTTCCAGTATTTCTTTTTGGCGTATCCCGGATGCCCGCCACGGCCACCAAAACGGAAGCTGCCAAACAGGATGCGCGACAAGATGAGCAGTCCCACTGCCTGCCAGAAATTGAGTGGTTTTACACCGGTGACTTCCGGCAAGATGGCATTCCAGAGCAGCATCACAACATAGCCCAGCAAGGCCCCAAAGGCCAGTCCGACCAATAGAAAGAAAAATACTTTGGCGGGATGAAATCTTCTTCGACGGTGCATTTTATGGCGAAACATAACGTTTTGTTTTACGATTCTAAAAATTCTACGTACAACCATTGCAGTTGCTTGCGCAAATGTTGTACGGCATAGCGTTTACGGGATATCAGCGTTTTTATATTCTCACCGGTGCGGTCGGCAATTTCCTGGAAGGTTTGGTCTTCCAGTTCATTCCAGACAAACACCTGGCGCTGGGCTTCGGGCAATTCTTCCAGGGCGGCAAACAGCTCTTCCCAGAACAACTCCTTCAGGTTTTCCATTTCGGGGTCTTCGGTATCGGCCATCAGGATTTCTCGAAACAGGAGATCTCCCTCATCGTCCTCGTAGGCGTAGTCTTCCAATAAATCGGGCTTTTGCTTGCGGTAGCTGTCGGTCACCTTATTACGGGCCACGCGAAACAACCAGCCGCTCACCTGTTCGATGGGTTCGGCATCGACTACTTTGCTGAACTGATACCACACCTCCTGCAAGATATCCTCCGCATCAGCCTGCGACGAAACCCTGCCACGGATAAACCGGAACAGCCGCTTGCCATAATCCCTCATGGCTCCCGCAACGGTCGTATCGCGCTGTTTGGTCGTTGGTGTTGACATGTTATTCCTTTGTCAGGAGGACGATTGTTGTCACAAATTACTTTAAAAAGCTACAACTTTTTTGCAAAAAATTGCGATCTAGAGGATTGATGCAGAAATAATTGACATTGATTGTTCGGCATGATCACTGCTTGGAGCATAAAAAAGGGATCATGCATTTCGGACTAGTTGCACTAGAAAACCATCATTATGAATCCAATCCGGGAAGCCCAAAACTGTACCATCTGTGCCCCACATCTCCCTCGCGGCACCAACCCGGTTTTTACTGTACATCCGGCAGCAAAAATACTGATTATCGGTCAGGCTCCCGGCCGAAAAGTACATGAAAGCGGCATTCCCTGGGACGATGCCAGCGGCAAACGCTTACGCAATTGGCTAGGTGTGGACGATACCACCTTCTACAATCCGGAGTGTTTTTCAATTCTCCCGATGGGCTTCTGCTACCCCGGCACCGGCAAGTCGGGCGACCTGCCACCCCGCCCGGAGTGCGCGCCTCAATGGCATGAGGTATTAATCAATATGATGCCCAACATTCGCCTTACCCTCTTATTTGGCCAATACGCCCAGGCCCGCTACCTTGGCGATCAACGCCGTAAAAACCTGACGGAAACGGTGCGCAACTGGCGGGAGTTTGTGCCACAATATTTACCCTTACCCCATCCCTCACCCAGAAATCAGATTTGGGAACGCAAAAATCCGTGGTTTGCCGAGGAGGTGGTCCCGTATTTGCGCGAGGTAGTAGCAGATGCCTTGCGGGGGTAGGGTGTTCGTGCCGTGCTGCACTGTAGCGCTGACCCCTTAATCAGACTGGGCTCATTTATGTGTCGCCCCGCTGGGGCTTGCTTCGTGTTATAATCTTAGCCAATGGTCACTGACGCCGACCATTGGCTAAGGTGTGTCGCCACGATGTGGCTAAAAGGGCATGCCCGGATTTACGCCGATTCGTCAATAAAGGGCGATTCAAGTCCCCTATTTTCGTATGCCCTTCAATGGGTCGACGTAGCGGTATTCTTCAAAATTTGTCTCCTCTTCCAGAAATATACTTGAAATGAACAATACTCTGGGCATGATCAATTTTTTTACAGAGAACATTTATGCTTGAATATACTGAAACCTACATCAATTCAACCACCCTGATCGCTGCAGCGCAGCGACACACCTTAGCGGAAGGCTAGCCCAGCCTTCCGCTAAGGCAATCCTCTCTGGTAAGCTCCATAGGAGCGACACATATTGCTATAGGTTGGGGAAACTACTGAACGGATATAGTTATCGCAGCGCCCCCTCCGGCATTAAATTGTTTAACGTAGCGGCTGCTTAAAATCCGTTAAGAACTGTAAACTGTTTGAGCCAAATTCGTGATTTTAGTAGAAGAAAATGGTCCGTAGTTCCTGCTATCAAGCCTGAAAATTAGTACAAAAAGGCGAGTTTTTACGGTTTAGGATTTTAAGTAGTTGCGCAGTGTTAAGAACAATTTACAGCCTTGATTTTTCCCACTTTGCATCAAGGCAAAGTGGCCGTCGGAGACAGCTTCTGTCTAGCTTTTAGATGATGGAAAAGAATATAAATCAAGGATTATTAGTGGTTTGTATCTAGAGATAGTCGATAGGTAGATTGCATTCTTAGGAATATACAGGTAAAATAAATTTCACTCAACCTGCAATCATATGCCCCCCATCCGCCGTATACACTCCTCCCGTACAATAACTCCCCGCATCCGAAGCTAAAAACACCGCCAATCCCGCCATTTCTTCCGGTTGGGCCATGCGGCCGGCGGGGATGTGGCCGACGAGGTTTTCCAGCTTCTTTTCGTTTTGCCAGAGGGCGGCGCTAAATTTGGTCTGGATCAGGCCGGGACAGATAGCGTTGGCGCGGATACCGTCCTGGCCCCACTCTCGGGCCTGGTTTTGGGTGAGCATGATCAAGGCGGCTTTGCTGGCGCTGTAAAGGCCAAGGCCATAGCCGGGTTTGAGACCTTCCACGGAGGAGATGTTGATCACGGAGCCGCCGCCGCGCTTTTTCATGTGTGGATGGCAGAGATTGGCCAGTTGAAAGCACGACTTCACATTAACACTCATGATTTTGTCAAACGCCTCACCAGTGGCTTCCAGCAGCGGACCAAAAATGGGATTGATGGCGGCGTTATTAATCAAAATATCGATAGCACCGTAGGTGGACAGGGTTTGGTCGACGAGATTTTGTAGCTGGGCTTCGTCACCCACGTGGCAGGCGATGCCGGTGGCTTCTAGCCCGGCGGCTTTCAGCTCGGCAGCGACAGCATCAACGGCGTCCTGCTTGCGGCTGCTGACCACTACTTTGGCGCCAAATTCGGCCAGGCCGCGGGCCATGGCTTCCCCAATGCCTTTGCTGGCACCGGTGATAATCGCTACTTTATCGGTCAGGTTAAATCTGGGTCGTATGGGCTGGGAAGACATGTATTGGTGTTTTGTTGGTTTAGAAATAATGTGTTTTGGTTAAAGATAGTTGTTTCATTGCCAATGGCTGATTCTTCGTAGACAAAACCTTTAAAATTCGCTTGTCCCCCATTTTGTCCCCCCTCTTATATGTATGAATATTAATTGTTATTCAGTCCTTTAAAGAAAATTTTTTCTTTAATCCTGAATTGTAATTTCATGAAAAAAACGAATTACTTTCTACTGCTCCTCTTTTCATTGTTGCTGACAAACCTGGGAGCCCAAAAGGGCTTTTTTGAGGTAATCACCAACAAGAATTTGCCCAAGCCAGTCGAAGCGGTACAAAACATCAAAAAGATGAATATTATTCGCCTCAATGAGACCGCATTGCGGCAATATTTGTCTGGCGCACCTATGGAATTTCTGGAAAACAGCGCCGCCCTTCCTCTGGAGATCCCTTTACCTGATGGGACAATCGAAACATTTGAACTCCTGGAATCACCAAACCTTGCTCCGGAGATAGCTGCTCAATATCCTGATATAAAAACCTACGCGGGAAATGGACAGAAGCATAAGGAATATGCTATCCGGATCAACCTCACCTCTTTGGGACTTAGCGCCATTCTGCTCGATGGTACTGGGGGGGCTATTTACTTTGAGCATTATTCAACAGCCGATCCCAATCTGTATTTCAGTTATTTTACCAAGGATGCCATCGCACCGCCTTCCCATCTTCGTGCTCGCTGTGATTTTGACCACCAACATGATTTGCATAAGGAAAAACCCGATTCGCACGGTGACCATGATAAGAGTACGGGAAGTACACTCCGCACCTTCCGGCTGGCAATGGCCGCCAATGCTGAATTTACCGCTGAATTTGGAGGAGGCACCGCTGCCGGAGGACTTGCGGCGGTAACCAACTATGTCAATACCATCAATGCCATCTACCGTCAGGAGTTGAGTATTCATTTCAACCTCGTCAGCGGAACCAACCTGATTTATACCAATGCAGGAACAGACCCTTATTCCAATGATACCGGGCCAATGATCGACGAAAATCGAACCAATGTAGATGCCGTTATTGGTTCGGCCAACTATGACATCGCACATGTTTTGGGTTATGATGTAAACTTTGGTTCCGGTGGTGGACTCGCTTATGCCGGAGTTGTTTGTGAAGATGGATACAAAGGTGGGGGAGCCTCGGTGATCGGTAGTGGATATGGCCAGGTTTTCTATGACCAGCTGATTCTTCATGAAATGGGGCATCAGTTTGGCATGAGCCATAGCTACAATAGCGTAATACCGGTATGTACCACGCGCAACCCTGCCACCTCTGTAGAACCGGGAGCCGGTGCTACTATCATGAGTTATGGTTTTACCTGTGGCTCGGACGATTACTTTTCTTCCTCACAAATGGGGCCGATTCTGATCTTCCATACCATCAGTTATTCGCAGGCAGAAACCTATATTGCTTCGGCGGGAGGTTGCTTTTCAGCAACGGCAACCGGCAATGCTGTACCGGTAATCACGATGCCGAACAATTATACCATTCCGAAATCCACTCCGTTTGCCCTGACCGGTAGCGCCGATACGCCCGGCAACGGAGATAATTATACCTATTGTTGGGAAGGAACCAATATCGGAACTTCTACTCCAAATGCAGGTACCTTGGCAAATACCGCCGAACCCCCTTTCTTCAGAACGTATGCACCATCCAGTTCGCCAACACGTACTTTTCCTCTTTTGTCTGCTATCCTCGACGGGTCCAATTACGCTAAAGGAGACAAGCTGCCTTCCGTAGGTATTGCCACTACCCATCGGTTGACGGTACGGGATAATAATGCTGCTGGTGGCGGCCTGGATTTTGGAGAGGTCACCGTGACGGTGGATGGAAATATTGGCCCATTCCTGGAAACAACCAATCTTGCGGGCTCTTATGCCGCAAATACGACTCAAACCATCACCTGGAGTGTGAATGGCACCGATAATGCAACACCTAATGTAAAAATTTCTTTATCAACCGATGGCGGTATGACCTTTCCCATTGAACTGGTAGCCAGCACAGCAAATGATGGAAGTGAAGATATTACCATACCCAATAATCCGACCTCAACAGCCCGGATTAAAGTGGAAGCCATCGGAAATATCTTTTTTGACATCTCTAATGCTGACTTTACAATCACTCCCGGAGAAATGGTCTCCTGCCCAGTAGACTTTAGCGTATGTCCCGATGCACCCGCTTTTGCCCTGACCGGCGCGACTCCTGTGGGTGGCAGCTACACTGGGTCGGGAGTATCCGGCAATATGTTTGATGCTTCAGATGCAGGGTTGGGCATGCACACCATTACCTACACCACCGGTGGAGGTAGTTGTATGTTCGTCATTACGGTAGAAGAAAGTGCCCCGGGTGGTATCACTTATTATCAGGACAGTGATTCAGACGGATTTGGCAATCCTGCAGTTTCTCAGCAAGCATGTGTTCAGCCGATAGGATATGTTGCCAACAATACGGATTGTGATGATACTGATCCGCTGGAAAAGCCCGGACAAACCTGGTATGCCGATCTGGATGGTGACAACTACAGTAGCGGTGTAACACTCACCCAATGTCTGCGGCCGATGGGGTACAAAGTAGCTACCGAATTAACCGCTACCTCTGGCGATTGTAATGACAACGACCCCGCCATCAATCCGGGAGCAACAGAAGTTTGTGACGGAATTGACAACAATTGCAATAACTCAACAGATGAAGGGGTAACCACCACGTGGTATCGCGACATGGACGGAGACTCTTTTGGTAACCCAAATGATTCGCAGGAAGCCTGTAGCAAACCTGCCGGATATGTTGCCAACAATACCGATTGTGATGATACTGATCCGCTGGAAAAGCCCGGACAAACCTGGTATGCTGATTTGGATGGTGACAACTACAGCAGTGGTGCAACACTCACCCAATGTCTGCGGCCGATGGGGTATAAGGTAGCGGCCGAACTAACTGCTACCTCTGGCGATTGTGATGACAACGACCCCGCTATCAATCCAGAGGCGGTTGAGGTACAGGACGGAGTAGACAACAACTGTAATGATCAAATTGATGAAAGCACACTACCGGCAGGATGGAGTGATTTTGGCGATGATGGCATTGGATGTGTAGGAGGCAATGATGTTGAATATGATCCCGGCACCGAAAGCTTTAATCTGGAAAGTGCCGGTTGTTATTCCACTAACTGGACCGCAGATGATGCTGCATACGTAAAATACGATCTGTGTGGTGATGGAGAGATCATTGCACACTTGACCGCACTGTCTCCAATCGGACAGGGGTGGGCCGGCATCACCATTCGTGAATCAGAGGCTCCTGGTGCGAAGAAGGTTTCTCTGGCTGTAAACTTCAGTAATTTTGTACGCCGGGAAATTAGAACGACCACCAATGGTTATTCCGTTCCTCAACAATTGTACCGTCCGGGAGTATCGTGGTTGAAGCTTACGCGAACCGGCAACTTTTTCATAGGACAGGTTTCTTTCGATGCCATCAACTGGCAAACGATTCTGTACTCAAACCTGCCAATGAATGAATGTGCTCAATTTGGTTTGTTTTTGACCAATACCAATGGAATGACGGTCAATGCATCATTTGATAATGTCACTGTTACTTCCGGCAATGATAACCTGGGACTTGAACAACTACCGACTATCAATACAGATGCCAGCCAAAGTCAATTTGCCCAACAGAATTTGACGATTATGCCCAATCCAACACGGGGAGACCTCTATGTCGACCTATCACAGTTTGAGGGTCAGGATGCTGTCATTGAAATCCTAAATCGGTTAGGGCAAAAAACGCAAGAATATCGGATTAAGGAAGTTCAAAGTGGTTTCGAAAAGATTGACCTCAATGGACTAGACAATGGCGCTTACTTTATCAGAGTAACAAGTGACCGAGGTCAGATTACCAATAGATTTGTATTGGCTAAATAAGGAACCTTAGAACAAATATTTTGCTATAGCCATACTCTATTTTTACTTAAAAGAAGGCATTAGCCAGTAAAAATGGGTAGAGTATTTTTGAAGCGGTATCGATACATACATCGGTACCGCTTTCTTGTATCAGCAAATGGTATTGTCTTTCTAAAAGGAACGGACAAAGTCATCTAAAGACACTCCTTCGTCTAGTTCCAGTTTCTTCCTCAGCCGGTATCTGGTCTTTTTTACTGTATCGGAGGTGATACCAAGGATTGATGCAGCTTCTTTTCTGGTTAGGTTGAGTTTAATAAAAAGGAAAAGTCGCTCCTCGGCTTCTGTAAGCGCAGGAAAAGCGTCCCGGATTTTTGACAAGAGTCCCGGATAGGATTTTTCGAAATAAACTTTAAAGGCATTCCAGTCTTCAGTAGTAAGTATCTTTTGACTATAGAGGTTTTGCTCAAAATCCTGGGGCCTTGCTTCTATCTTATTCAAGATAGAGATTTCTTCTTCCAGGGAGGAAAGCTGGGCATTTTTTTTAATCAATATTTTGGTCAATTGATTAAGGTTTTCCTGGTTTTGAGTCCACTCCATTTTACTTCGACGGCTTTGCGTTTTCCAACGCCAGATGCCGATGCCTACTAACAGTAGTATGAATAGTAAAAGCGCTGAAATCCGTTCAATTGACCTCCTCGCTTCGGTGAGGTCTGCCCGGCTTTTTTCCAATTCCAGCTCCTTTTGCTTATTCTCATATTTCGTTTCTAGCTCCGCTATTTGAAGTTGAGTTTTGGCGCCGATGATACTATCTTTTAACTTGTAATACTTTTTTGCATAAACCAGTGCTTCCTGATAATTTTCCAACTGCTCACAAGCCTGATAAATTCCGTGATAGTTGTATAAGAGGCGTTCCGGTCGGTTGTTCTGTAAATTGAGATTCATACATTCCCTAAAAGTCCCGAGAGCTCTACCGTATTGACCAAGGGTCAGATAAGCCTGTCCCAGGTTATGCATTGCCTGCACTTCCCGATAGGCATCTCCCAGTTCCCTTTGCACAGCTATTGCTTTTTCAAAATAAGGGATAGCTTCCTTTTGCCGGTCCTGATAGGTGAGCGCCGACCCGTAATTACTCATGGCAACAGCACTGGGCCCCTTGCCGGCAAAACTTTCAAGCAAGGGCAATGCACGGTCAAAATACTTTTCTGCTTCATCAAAGTTTTTAAGCTGTCCATGCATAGAGCCTATTTGTTCGTAATTGAAGGCAAGACAAAGGCTATCACCAGCCAGTTTACAAAGCTCGGCAGATTCAGAGTAGAGTCGTAACGCTTCTTCAAAATTCCTCAGATATACATGTAGTGCTCCGCGCCGATGCCTGGCCCATCCCTGCCACTTTTTATTATTCGACCTGGATGCAACAGCCTCAGCATCAAGTATATACTTACCTGCTCCTGTAAAATCTTTGGCATCCAAACAATCATAATAGAGGTAAATATTGCCGAATACCTGCTTCAGTAAATCATTGTCTTTTTTTGCCTTTTGCAGGAAATCCAGATGAAGCGTCTTTTTTTCTTCGGTGGTGTAGGTAGAATCCGGATGTACCGGGTCGTTTTTTATTCTTTCTTCTTTAAAATTGACTTGCCCCAAAAGGCTGGTCGTAAAAAGCAAAGAGAGACACAAGAAACCGAATAAAATTCTGTTCATGGGAGGGCGTTTGTTTATCCGGGCCCAATATAGAACTTTAGCTCCTACAAAACTTGAGCCGGAAAGCTTGTCCCCCATTTTGTCCTCCCCTCAAAATTAGCATTTCCCTTCTGTCTATTAAGTTGGAACATTTCAGTTTGTCACTCCGGGAACGGGAGTATACTTCTTGCATGTGACGAGGGAAAACAGGCTGACAATTGTAGAAAAACTTGTGGTTGAATGATCATTTTTGAATGGAGCAAGCATAAATATTCGCCCGCCCATACACCGACGGCCGCTCGCCCAGTTTCGATATTTGGCTATAGCCTAATTCGGTAAACATTGCCCATAAATGCCGGAAATCAATGGGGTAAGGTACCCATGGATTGGCGTTTAAGGTATCATATTCGATGATGATAAATTGTGGTGGGCCGACAAAAAGGGCTTCCAGCTTTTTGATCAGGGTTTTCTTGTCCTTTACATAGTGCAGGGCGTTGGCCATCAGGATGCCGTTTAGGGGAGGTAAGATTAGATTTTCCTTTTCAAAATTAGCTTGCTGGAAGTGGATGTCGACATATTTATTCGCCGAGGGAGCAATGGATTGCTGCTGCTGATCTATGGCGTAAATACTGCTGTGGGGGGGCAATAGAGCCGTCAGAGCAAGGGTGAAAGTGCCGCTTCCACAACCCAGATCTGCCCAAACGGAGGGCGTCTCCCGATCAACTTCGCCTGACTCGATTAGCTGGATGGCATCCCGTAGGTCCATTAGGCATTAATTTCGTTCTTAGACAAATTTCCCCGATGTAAAATCGGGACAAGCAGTGGTCAAGCTAAAATATAAATCAAAAGCGACTTTAGAAGCGTTGGTTTATGTTTTTGATTGACTTTGAATCACGGAATTTGTCTAAGAACCGTTAATCTTCAACACAAAGGCACTGGCAGTCATGTATTTTCCGCCCTGACTGGTAGTGAAGAGGTATTCCGGCTTGCCGTCTTTCAGTAACAATTGAGGCCGTTCCAGCCGACCATAGCGCGACAGATGCTCAGGTGCCGATGGCTGTTTTTTATAATGATCTATTTCAAAATAAGCGATCTCCGGTTGCGGCCAGTGAATGCCGTCCTCACTTTCAAAATAGAGCCCCACATCATGGTTGAAAAAGCCCATGTCGCGGGCGATGAGCTTGACCTTGCCATTGGCGTACCAAACATAGGCATCTTCGAGCTGGGCATTGTCTTCACGGTCAGAAAAGTCGATGACCGGATTTTGCTCAATCTTTTTGTATGGTCCTTCCAGGTTATCTGCAATCGCCAGGCCGTACTTGCGGTTGGCGCGGATTTTTTTGCCTTTGGCCGCCTCGTATTCCGCCGTATTCCACGATTTGTAATAGAGCCAATACTGTCCGTTAGGGTGTTTGAGGAAGGCCGGATTTGTGGTGCAGTGATCGTCCCAGCTGCCTTTAGGGCCGGTTTCCAGTAATGGTTCATCCGGCCGTTTCCAGGGGCCATTTAAAGATTTGGCTGTAGCCAAACCGATGCGTTTAGTATTGGTCTTACCATTGGAATTGCCCATGTAAAAGAGGCAATACTGACCGTCGACGTAGTGAATGGAGGGATTGTGACAGGTAGTGGCATCAAAGAAGCCGGGACGTGGACTAAACACCGTTTCCACATATTCAAAATCCGATTCCGGTGAATCCGCAACGGCGTGGGCAATTTCACTTTTGTGAATCCAGCCGCTCATGCCATATTCCTCCGGCCAGCGGGAGTAGAAAACGTGCACCTTCCCCTCCTCGTCATAAATGGGTGAATTACACCACACGTAATACCCTTCCGTTTCCAGAACCCGCCCCACCGGAGTTAGCTTTTTGGCCAATTCTGAAACCTTTCCATTATCATATTTCGCACCAAGCGCCCCCAACCATCCCGGAACCGAAAGGGCCGTTCCAAGGGCGGGTATGGTTTTGAGAAATGTTCTTCTTTTTTGCTTCAAGGTGATTCTATTGTTTATAGACTTTGCCGACCTGATTTCCCGCTTTCAACGTGTAAATACCCGCTGGCAGTCGGGATAAATCGATTCTCATTTCCTGATTACCAATTTGCAAAAGCGTCACCAATGGCGTGACTTCCTTGCCGGAAATGTCGTAAATATTAATCGTCTCATCAGCTGATTCCAGGCCACTGATGGTCACCATATTTTCCGTAGGGTTTGGGTAGGCCATCAAATTGGAAATATCATCGGGATTGGCAGTGGAGGATACGGTTCCCACATCTAGTTTGAACACAAAACCATCAATAGAACCGGCTGAAAGCGTCGTTACCCCCGGGCCGGGATCAAAATCGGCCATTTCTGCAAAGATGCCCACAACATACAAGCCACCCGACCAGTGAACGGCAATGCCCAAACCCAGGTCGATGGCTACGCCGGCCACCGCTTTGGCCCATTGAAAATCGCCAACTGCGTCCAGTTTCATTACATAGGCACTATTAGGGCCGGTTAGCGTTAATTCGGTTACTCCTGGCCCCGGATCAAAATCAAGAGCAGTGCTGCTGAAACTGCCGGTAATGTAAACCTGTTCTAACCCATCAACCGTCATGGAGTAAGCGCCCTCTGCCCCCATGCCTCCTACACTTTTCACCCAGGTGAAATCACCGGCCGCATCGAGTTTTAAAACAAAGAGGTCATCCATGCCCGCTGAGATTAGCTCAAATACGCCTGCACCGGGATCAAAATCCACCGTATCCTGAAAATTGCCACACATATAGATGTTGCCGGAATCACTGATATCCAGGGACCAGCCGTATTCATAACCAGTACCGCCAAACTGCTTTACCCAGGTGAAATTGCCGGCCGCATCCAGCTTTAACAAAAAGGTGTCGTCAGCTCCGGCTGATGTGATATTGTGAGTGCCAGTACCGGGATCAAAATCTGTAGTATCCCAAAATTTTCCGGTGATGTAACAATTGCCACTAGCATCTACAGCAATGGATTTGCCTTCGATGATATTGTTGTTTTCCAGCTGTTTCACCCACTGAAAATTACCGCTGGCATCGTATTTTAATACAAACCCATCTCTAAATCCCGTCGCAGTATAAATTGCAGTACTACTCCCCGGATCAAAGTCGGCTTCTTCTTCAAAATTGCCGGTAGCATACACATTTCCGGAAGCATCGATGGCCAGAGACCTGGGGAATACAGACCCCAGTCCAGAGGCGTTTTTGCCCCAAAGCAGATCACCTGCAGGGTCCAATTTTAGGACATACTGGTTAAATGCGGTACCGGGAGTGGTCACCTCAAGTATTCCTGCTCCAGGGTCAAGGTCGATGGTCCCCTTAAAACCGCCAGCTACGTAGATGTTGCCCATGTCATCCAGTGTTATAAATTCACACTGTGAGCTGTTGGTACTGGTGATTTGTTTGACCCACAACAAATTGCCATCGGGATCGAGCTTTTGGATAAATCCATGTCCTTCCGAACCGGCGATGAGCGTGACCATACCTGGCCCCGGATCAAAATCGACCGTATCCGAAAACACTCCGGCAATATAGACATTGCCGGTAGCATCGGTGGCCACAGCGTTGGCAGCATCAGACTCAAACCCGCCGATGCCGACCGCCCACTGAAAGTTTTGTGAAAAAGTGATGTTAGAGAGGCATAAAAAGCAGACAAGTAGTAAGTTTCTCATATTATGATTGATGGTTTACAGAATTTTCTGGGGGGCAATTAGTTCCTAAGTTACACTTTTTGAGTGAATTTAAAGGTATGCCGTTGTTTCCCAAATGGTAAACTCTATCAAAGCGTTTTAAAGAAATCCCAGATCACCTCACAGGCATTGATCTCCTGGCTGGTTAAGCCAATAAGTTTTTTGCCGAGGTATTGTTTGCCGCCGGGCCAGGTGTGTCCGCCGCCTTCGATGCGGTAGAGTTGTAGGGCGCCGCCCTCTTCACAACCACCGTAGGTGTCGATGATCACCGCAGTGCCATCATCTTCTTCATCGGGAAGGCGGGTTCTGTTGGCTTTGGCGTTACAGCCATTTTTTTCGCGCCAGAAGTCGATGTAATCGTCCGTTGAGGCGATGGTGCCCCGTGTTTTTCTGAAAACCTTCACTTGGCCACCATCGTAGGGCACCAGTGGATCAGCCGTGCCGTTCATGAGTAGCAATCCCACCGGTTTTTCGGGATGGCACTGTGGCAAATAATCCGCAGCAAGCGTAGCCGTCAATACCGCTCCGCCCCGAAACAGATCCGCGCGGTCACACAGCAGTCTTGAAGACATAAACCCTCCATTCGACATACCTGTGGTAAAAATCCGGTCCGTGTCGATATTGTACTGCCCTTCTAGTTTTTCAATAATGGCCGCAATAAACCCCACATCGTCGATATTCTCTTCCCAGGCTTTGGCCCCTTCAATTTGACGGCCGTCATTCCAGTTTTTGTCCACTGCCTCCGGATACACCACCATAAACCCATCCCGATCCGATAATTCGTTAAAGCGACCGAAGGTCAGGCCAATATTGCCACGCGCCGTTCCGCCACCGCCGTGGATGTTAAACAGTACCGGCATTGGTCCGCTGCGTTGACCCTCAGGCGGTAAATGCACCAGATACAGCCGCTCATAACCACCCCAGGTCATTTTGTATTCGGTGACTTGTTGGTTGTAATTATTGGATGTAGTGCCGCAGCTGGTGAGGAGGAGGGCAATGAAAAGCGTTAGTGCGATGTGTTTCATTTGGCATTTATTATTTACCTCAAAGTACAGTTTTCCTACACAAAAAACCACATTCCCCCTACCGACTTTCCTCCAAAGTTTCTTTATAAGCCAAAGGTGTCATCCCGGTCACCCTACGGAAATTGCGATTATTTCACCGCATCGTGCATATCCCGGCGGAAGGCAAGGGTCTTTAAAAAACGTTCCACTTCCCTTTCCCACTGGGCCCAGACGGCCGTTTTAAAATTCCAGCCGGTTTTGAGGTTATCGAGTAGTATAGGATTGACACTGTAGGCGGCCATCTCAAAGATGCGTCGGTAGTGCCAGGTATTCCAGTTGTAAGTGCCTGCGCCGGAGAGCCATTGCTGAAAGCCGCGAATCACATTTTGACTGATCTGATTGTCCCAGGGGCGGGGTTTGAGACAAAGCAGGTGCCCGGCCAGACTGTGTTCTTCTACCAGTCCGGGGTTATCCTCCAGTTGCTCCAGCACGATGCGATTGAAGGCGGTATCTGAGAGTTGCAACAGCAGTTTTTTGCCCCTGGAATTTTGCCACTCTTCTTCCCGGCCGATTTCCTGCCAATAGCGTAAAAGCGCCTCGCGCCAGTCATCATCTTCGTGTAGAATGATGGCTTCGGTCAGGGCATTAAGCAACATGGGGCGCCACCCGCTCCGCGCAAAAAGACTGGCAATTTGGCGAGGTGCTCGTCTAAGGTGATTTTCCCACCAATTGGGCGGAATGCGGCTCACCAGTTGCTGTAGCCAGTCGCTCTTCATACTGTTGGCATTTTTATTTGGGCTGGGGCGAATGCCGTCTCTGACCGTAGCCTCGGGCAGAGTAGCAGGGATTTCGAAATCTATCTTTTCGCCACTATAAATGAGGATGGCTCGGACCTGATCAATCAGCCGGTTTTGTAAAGCCGACCCTTCAATTCGGGCCAGCAGTTCGGCCGCTTTTTGGCGTACTTCCTTGCGGGAATCATCGAGGCGGGCCTCCAGAAATTCCTCGTCGGTAATGCCGAGATTGGTTTCCAGCAGGGGCAAAAAAGCCATCTTTTCGCTGACCCCATCATCCGCCCAGGTTTTTTCCAGCAAGCTAATGGCAAGTGCAGGATCTGCTTGTCGCAAATACCGCAAAATAGCGGCGCGCTCTTCCCGGGTGCCGGTATCCCAGGCGCTGGGGTTGGTATTTTCGCGCAGGCTTTGCCACTCGGGATTGAGCGAAAGCAACCAGTGACCAGTGGCCCCAATGGTCGGTCGGACCAGCGCCCAAAAATCAGGATCGCGGAGGGCTTTATCGAAGATGGGCGGCAGGGCTTCGGGGGGCAGGCTGAGCTGGTGGTCACCAAGCATTTGTAAAAACTCGGGTAATGCCTGGCCGTAAAGCCCCGATAAAATCATACTGAGGTGTCGGGCGGAGGCGGCACTACAGGGCTTTTCCTCCCCCTCTTTTACCGGCTCGGGAAGCGATTCCTGCCACTCGGGGCGGGAGAAGGCGGCTTTGTCAAATTGGTGGTACAGCGCAGCAGCTTCCAGCAGCACATTGGAAAAAGGCGCATCGGTGTCAATACCCTGATCTTCCAATACTGCCCGAATGCCTTCCGGCAAATGGGTGCGCTCCGCTCCGAGCAATGCCAATTTGACCAACTGTTCCCACATCCTACAAAAGTAATCTTCTTTGTCGAATAGAGAGCTCATCTAAAAGCCTTAACTTCCCCCTTCGATAACAACATCATGAAACATGGATAAAAAACTTGACAGACGAACCTTTCTGCAAAATTCAATGCTGGCCGGAGCCGGAATGGCCATTCCCGGTACGACTCAAGCCCATTCAACTCCAAATACACCCGGCAACCCGCGTAAATCCAAAATCCGCATTGGCGTCATCGGGGTGGGACTAAGGGGGCAAAGCCATGTAGCGCTGGCCCTCGACCGCGACGATTGTGAAGTGACAGCCATCTGTGATATCGATCCGGGCATGATTGCCAGAACCCAAACCATCTTTACCGATAAGAAAAAACCACAACCCAAGGTGTTTCAAAACGGGGAGCGCGGCTACCTCGAATTGCTGGAAGACGACATCGACGCAGTAATCATCGCCACGCCCTGGCGCTGGCATTCGGAAATGTGTATCGCATCGATGGAGGCTGGAAAATATACGGGCACCGAAGTCTGCGGCGCCTTTTCGCTGGATGAGTGCTGGCAATTGGTCAATACCCATGAGCGCACGGGAACCCATTTGTTTTTCCTGGAAAATGTATGCTACCGCCGCGATGTGATGGCCGTACTCAATATGGTTCGTCAGGGCCTGTTTGGCGAAATGATCCACCTCGAAGGCGGCTATCAGCACGACCTGCGCGGCGTGAAATTTAATGATGGGGTAACGCCCTACAATTCGGGGGTAGAATTTGGTGACAAAGGCTACAGTGAAGCCAAATGGCGCACCTGGCATTCGGTATACCGCAATGGCGATTTGTACCCCACACACGGCGTGGGGCCGATTGCTCAGTACATCGACATTAATCGGGGTAATCGCTTCATGTACCTCACTTCCATGTCGACCAAGAGCAGGGGCCTGCACAACTACATTGTGGAGCATGAAAAAGGAGGTGAGCATCACCCCAATGCCAGTGTAGAGTTCAAGTTGGGCGATAAGGTCACCACTATGATCAAAACCGCCAACGGAGAGAGTATTGTACTGCACCACGACACCAACCTGCCACGTCCTTATTCACTGGGATTCCGGGTGCAGGGCACCAAGGGATTGTGGATGGCGGTTAATAAATCATTGCACCTGGAAGGGCAAAGTCCGGCCCATCGCTGGGAGGATACCCAGGCTTATTTTGATAAATATGACCATCCTTTGTGGAAGCGTTTCGAAAAGCGCGCCACCGGTGCCGGGCATGGTGGCATGGATTTCTTTTTGCTCAATGCTTTTGTGGAATGCGCCAAGCAAAACATCGCTCCGCCATTTGATGCCTACGATGCGGCCAGTTGGTTGGCGATCACACCACTTTCCGAGCAATCCATCGCGGCGGGTAGTGCACCGGTTGCCTTCCCGGATTTTACCCGCGGCCGCTGGATGCTGCGTAAGAATGGGTTTGCGCTCGGAGATGATTATTAACCCAATTAGCACTAATTATTTCCTTTTCAATCTTTCCCCTGGTATTATTGCCGTGGAAATTGTTAGAATTGGACATTGCCACTATTTTTGTGGCCGATTAGCGAGACCAAATTTTTAGACATAAAACCAAAAGATAGTGAAGCCTACATTAATGATTCTGGCTGCCGGTATGGGAAGTCGATACGGCGGATTAAAGCAGGTAGACGGCGTTGGACCTCACGGAGAAGCCATTATTGAATACTCCATTTATGATGCCATTCGTGCCGGTTTTGGCAAAGTGGTATTTATCATTCGCAAAGATATTGAGGCCGCTTTTCGCGAAAAAATCGGCAACAAATTCGCCGACAAAATTGATGTGCAATACGCCTTCCAGGAAGTTGACAGCCCGGTGGAGGGCATCGACGAATGGCCCGCTGATCGCACTAAACCCTGGGGGACCGGACACGCCATGCTCGTAGCCCACGACCTGATTAAGGAGCCATTTGCGGTGATCAATGCTGATGATTACTACGGGGCTAGCGCCTTCGACGATATTGTAGGTTTTCTGAAAAATGAGTGCAGCCCGGAGCGTCATACCATGCTCGGCTACGTACTTGAAAATACCCTTTCAGATCAGGGGCACGTGAATCGCGGAGTTTGTGTGATGAATGACCAGCACAATTTGACGGAAGTCAACGAACGACTCAAAATTCAGCGCGACGGAAACCAGGCTTCCTACGAAGAAGATGGCCAGCGCCACGCACTTCCGCTGGATGCCCTGGTATCGATGAATTTCTGGGGCTTTCATCCCGCTATTTTCGAAGAAATTCGCACTCAGTTTGTCGATTTCGTAAAAGCCCGTGGGAATGAACCCAAATCGGAGTTTTTTATCCCTTTATTTGTGGACAAACTCATCAACGACGGCGATATTACCGTCAAGGTGATTCCCTGCCAGGAAACCTGGTACGGCGTGACCTACAAAGAAGATAAAGAAAGAGTAGAGGCGGCTTTCGCCAAAATGGTGGACAAGGGTGTTTACCCGGCGCCGCTGTGGCAGTAAATTTGGGTTAAACCACATAGGCACATAAGAAAGATGAGAGAAAATCCGGCCGGATTTTCTCTCATGCGTAATTTAACCTTATGTGTCTTATGTGGTTCCACAATAAGCATTAAATAGGCCCTCCTCTTCCCTTTTTTAATTGTTCCAAGTACGAACTATGGAAGATGTCGTAAAAACATTCACAGACAAGCTTCGAAGCAGCGTAACGCAAGGCTCCTTCGTCAAGCTGACCCTCAGCAAGCCGAGCGGCAAAGACCGCCAGCTAAAGAATGTCTACGTGCGTCCGGTGGAATTGAAGGAAAAGCTGCACTTGTCCTTCACGCTGCGCTATACTACCCGGGATGAAGTGAAAAACTACCCGCCGGAAGAGGCGTTCACCTACATCCAATTGTGGCTGGGGCAGGACTTTCTCAATGCCGATTTGTTTACCCTGGAGGAGGATGTGAGTTTGCAATTCAACAAAAAGCGCAAGGCGCGGATATTCACCAGGGCGGCTACGTCCAGGGAACAGCCATCCCTCCAGCACGACCGCACCAAAGATCGTCTGATCAGTGCGGCTGACAATGTTTACCTGCAAAAACTCGGCATCACTTCTTCCGAGGGGAAGGTGCTCAAAAGCGGGCAGAAGAAATTCCGCCAGATCAATAAATACATCGAGATTATTGATGATGTGCTGCGGCAAAATCCTTTGGCTCAAAGCCCCAAAATTGTGGACATGGGCTCAGGTAAGGGCTATCTGACCTTTGCACTGTACGATCATTTGACTTACCAATTGAAACTGGAGCCACACATCACCGGCATCGAATTGCGATCCAATCTTGTGGCGTTTTGTAATGACCTGGCCAAGCAATGTCATTTCAAAAACCTCAGGTTCCTGGCCCAGGATATCCATGACTATCCGGCTGATCAGATCGATATGTTGATTGCCCTGCACGCCTGCGATATTGCCACCGATATTGCTATCGCCAAGGGGATTCAATCCGGTGCTGAAGTGATCATTGTCGCCCCCTGCTGCCACAAACAGGTGCGAAAAGCTATGCAGTGTACCAACGAGATGCAGGCAGTGCTCCAGCACGGCATTCTGGCCGAGCGCCAGGCCGAACTGCTCACTGATGGCATCCGGGCCTTATTGCTGGAAGCGAATGGTTACCAAACCAAGGTTTTTGAGTTCATCTCCACGGAACACACACCCAAAAATGTGATGATCGTCGCAACCAAAGGTAAAACCAATGAGCAGGCCCTGGCAGAAATAGAAGCCATCAAAAACCAATTTGGGATCGAATATCACTACCTGGAAAAGCTTTTGAGTTGAACCTGGGAAAAGGCTATCCGCTCCCTCCATTTCTTCCAAAAAGAGCTCACTCCTTTTTCATCCAAACATCCCTTTGCGGGAATGGAATCGTCACCTTGTTTTCGCGGAAGAGCTGATCAACCTTGAAGCGCAGATCACTTTTGATGTCTTCAATATGGGGTAAATCCTTGGCCCAGAAGAGTAGCTCAAAATCAAGAGAAGAATCGCCGAAATCGACAAAGCGGACCAGTGGCATAGGGCGTTTTAATATCTTTTCGTGACTGGTGGCGGCCTGGAGCAGGAGCTTCTTTACCAATTGAGTGTCCGAGCCATAGGCTACCCCCACCTTGAGGTGAAAACGGGCGCGCCGGGAGTAGTGGCTCCAGTTGATCACATAGTCACTGAGCAGCTTGGAGTTGGGTACAATGACCATAATGCCGTCCCAGGTTTCGACCAGTGATGTACGGATACCAATCTTTTTTACGGAACCAATCAGCTCATTGACCTGGATTACATCGGCCACCTCAACCGAACGGTCAAAGAGCAAAATCAGGCCGGAAATCAGGTCAGTAAAGGTTTGTTGCAAGCCCAGACCAATGCCCACCAACAAGGCTGCCGCACCGCCCCAAAGTACGGTAAGCTGAACGCCGATGTATTGTAAAATGATCAGGGCGGCAATGACAAACAGGAAATACTGCACCAGCTGATTGATGGCATACTGGGTGCCGATATTGATCTCCTTGCGTCGGTAGTAGGTGGCTAGGCCTAATTGTATCAATATCCAGTTGAGCAAGCGCGCTCCAAAGAAAATGAGCAGTGCCACAACGATCATCGAAAAATGAAAGTCTTTGTAGCTTCCCGTTACCTTCGGATCGGGATAAGAGAACAAAACAAAATTCAGATTGAATTTGTAGATCAACAGCAGGATGGCAAGCGTGTAGACAAACGGCCGCACCATGCCACTGGCCCGGGCAAAGGAATGCATGCTTTCCCGGGCAGCCTCGGATGATAACCCACGGCTGCGAGTGTATCGGCGTGCCAGCACATCCGACAGTAGCCAGTCCATGACTCTGGTAAGCTGTAAGGCCAGCAGTATTTTGAAGATGGTACTAAGTGTAATGACCCGCCGCTCATTGATCGGGAAAGAATAGTCGTAATCAATAAGGGCAAAGCTGAAAATCAGAAAGATCATGACCAGGCTCGAAAGGATCAACCAACGTACCGTGCGCTGTTTGACATTGCTGACTTCTTCCTGTTGGAAATAGGCCCGCAATAGCCTTCTGACAATAAAAAAATGAATGATGGCCAGCATGAAGATCGTCAAAACCCAGGCCAAAAAATGACCGTAAGTGATGTCAATCCCACCAAGTGTGAAGAAGATATTATCCAAATTCATGAGGCCCTACCAGATTGATATGGAGTATTTATAACTAATCGTACCGGGACCAAATTAACAAAGTTTCGGGAAACTCGCGGTCTTTGTTAACTTTAGACCTTCTAGCAAAAGTCTAAACCCATGTGGAAAATTACCGGAAAGATCGTCGACGTTATCAATCGAAAGATATACAACGGGGAAATTACGGTTGATGGTCAGCAGATTGTCAACATCCGTCCCGCTGAAGCCGTAGAGGACCAATACATCATGCCGGGCTTCGTAGATGCTCATGTACACATCGAAAGCTCCATGCTGGTGCCTTCTGAATTTGCACGATTGGCAGTTGTACACGGTACCGTAGCCACCGTTTCCGATCCACATGAAATTGCCAATGTGCTGGGCGTGGAAGGGGTGCATTATATGATTGATAACGGGAATGAGGTACCGTTTAAGTTTAACTTTGGTGCCCCCTCTTGCGTGCCGGCTACCCTTTTTGAAACGGCCGGAGCCACCATCGATGCGGAGGCTGTCGCCAAATTGTTGGAACGCCCCGATATCCGCTACCTGGCGGAAATGATGAATTACCCTGGCGTTTTGTACAACGATGAAGAGGTATATCGCAAACTGGCTGCTGCCAAAAAAGTAGGCAAACCCATCGATGGTCACGCCCCGGGATTGCGCGGAGAAGATGCCAAAAAATACATTGCTGCCGGTATCACTACGGACCACGAATGTTTTACTTACGAGGAGGGGTTGGACAAACTGCAGCAGGGCATGAAAGTGCTGATCCGAGAAGGCAGTGCCGCTAAAAACTTTAATGCGCTCATCGACTTGCTGCCACAATTTCCCGATCACATCATGTTTTGCTCGGATGACAAACATCCCGATGATCTCATTGTCGGACACATCAACCAGCTGGCGGCCCGGGCGCTGGCCCATGGCTGTGAATTGTTTGATGTATTGCGTGCGGCCTGTCTCAATCCGGTATTGCATTACGGACTGGAGGTCGGCCTGCTGCGTTCCGGTGATCCGGCGGATTTTATCATTACCCAGGAGCTGGAACAATTTAAAGTAATCGCTACCTACATCAACGGCCAAAAAGTAGCCCGCAGCGGACAAAGCCTGATCAGCCACCGGGAGGCTCGGATTATCAACCAGTTTAATGTGCAGGAAAAACAACCGGAAGATTTTCACCTAAAAGCCGATTCCAGTCTGGTGAAAGTCATTAAGGCCCTTGATGGTGAGATCGTGACGGAACAAATAACCGAAAATATTCCGGTGGTCGATGGTGTGGCCATGCCCAACCTGGGGCAGGACATCTTGCTGATGGCAGTGGTCAATCGCTATGAAGAAGCGGTACCTGCCTTGGCGTTTATCCACGGATTTAATTTACAAAAAGGAGCGATTGCTTCTTGCGTGGGCCACGATTCGCACAATATCATTGCGGTGGGCCGCAGTCCGGAAGCGATTTGTCAGGCGGTTAATGCCGTCATCAGGCACAAAGGTGGCATTTCTGCGGTTTATGATGACCACGAGCATGTACTACCCCTGCCGGTAGCAGGCATTATGAGCCCTGCCGATGGTTATGAAATTGCAGCGCTGTACGCAGGCATCGATGAACATGTCAAAAGGGATATGGGCTGTACCTTGACGGCACCTTATATGACGCTGTCCTTTATGGCTTTACTCGTGATTCCGCAGTTGAAATTGAGCGACAAAGGATTGTTTGATGGAAAATCTTTTACATTTGTGGATGTGTTTGAATAGAAGAGTTGTTCTGCTGGGATTATTTCGGGTGCAAATTGCTCCTTTTCTTCCCACACTGTGCCTTTTCTCAGTCGTGTAGCTAAGGCTATACTCCTTCAAAAAGCCTTCGCGTGGTCGAAAATGGGCTAATTTTCCCACCAAACTACCCCAGCAGAACAACTCTAGAATACTTTAAATCTATGTTGCGATCCATCGCTTATGTTATTTCGGTAGTTTTTCATCCGCTGCTGATGTTGACTTACATGTTGGTGTTGCTGTTGCTCATCAATCCCTATTTATTTGGCGTAAGCGATATCAGTGAGCCCAGTAGCAAACTGCTGATTTTGCGCATTTTCCTGTCTTCCTTTTTTATCCCATTTTTCTCTATTTCCATGCTCCGTTTTCTGGGCATGATCGAATCGATGGAGATGAAAGACAAGCAGGAGCGCATTGGCCCGTACATCATCACCGGCCTTTTTTATACCTGGATATTCTGGAATTCCTTCAACAGCCAGCAAATTCCCGATGCCTACGCGGTTTTTGTGCTGGGTTCGGTCATTGGCCTGTTTTTGGCATTCCTCATCAATATTTTTACCAAAATCAGTGCACACGCGGTAGGCATGGGCGGACTGGTGGGCATGGTACTGATTACCATGTTTATGTTTAGCTACGTGACCGATTCCTTCGCCATCAATTTTGGACCCCTGGGCGTACTACAACTAAACATGACCATGTTGTTCATGATTGTGCTCATCCTGGCCGGATTGGTGGGTACCAGCCGATTAATTTTGCAGGCTCATGAACCAGCCGACCTCTACGGTGGTTACCTCGTGGGGCTTTTTAGCCAAATTATTGCACTACGTTTCTTATTTTAGAGCTATGGCAAAAGATCAAAATGCAATCGTTGTAGGAGCCGGATTGGTTGGCTCTTTATGGGCTATCTTATTGGCCAAAAGAGGCTATCAGGTATCGGTATACGAACGCCGCGACGACATGCGGCAGGCTGGTTTCATCGGCGGGCGCTCTATCAACCTGGCGATGAGCGATCGCGGCTGGAAAGCATTGCGTAAAGCAGGTGTTGCAGATAAGATCAGTGAAAGCGCTATCCCCATGCGCGGTCGCATGATGCACAACGAACAGGGCGATTTGACTTTTCAGCCTTACGGCAAAGAAGACCAGGCCATCTACTCGGTATCTCGGGGTGGCCTCAATCTGGAGTTGCTAAAGCTGGGCAGCCAATACGACAATATCGAGTACTTTTTCAACCACCCCTGCCAGGGCGTCGATACCCGCAAGCGCACCATTTCCTTTAAGGATAAAAAGAACAATAAAACCATCACCACCTCTGCCGATCTGATCTTTGGTGCCGATGGGGCTTTCTCCGCCGTGCGCTACAGTTTGCAGCGAATGCCGCGCTTTAATTACCAACAAAAATACCTGGAATACGGCTATAAAGAGCTGCACATTCCACCCGGCCCAAACGGGGAGCACCAGATTGAAAAACACGCCCTGCACATCTGGCCTCGGGGCAATTATATGCTGATCGCCCTGCCCAATCCGGATGGCAGTTTTACCTGTACCCTTTTCCTGCCTTACGAAGGTGAAGTGGCCTTTGAGCATTTACAAACCGAGACACAAATCACCGCATTTTTTGACCAAAACTTTGCCGATGCCAAGGCACTGATGCCCGAATTACTCCAGGATTTCCAAGAAAATCCAACCGGCAACCTGGTCACCGTACGCTGCGATCCATGGAATTTTGAAGATCAGGTATTGCTGCTCGGCGATGCCGCTCACGCCATCGTTCCCTTCTATGGGCAAGGCATGAATTCGGGGTTTGAGGACTGTTCCATTCTGGATGAAATGATGGATGAATACCAGGAAGACTGGTCGCGGATCATTCCCATTTTTGGCCGCGAACGGGTAGCTGATGCCGATGCCATTGCCGATCTGGCTTTGCGCAATTTTGTGGAGATGCGCGATCTGGTAGCCGATCCCAAATTTTTGCTACGCAAAAAAATTGCCGCTCACTTGCAGGAGAAACACCCTGATCAATTCCTGCCCATCTATTCAATGGTGACCTTCAGCCATTTGCCATACAGCGAAGCCCTCGCTGCCGGCAGTGCCCAGGACCGGCTTTTTGAGCGCATACTTGCCCTGGAAGGCATTGAAGAAAATTGGGAAGACAACGCGCAGATAGACCTGATTTTTGCCGATTGGTTGAAGCAAAACCCGGAAGTTATTTCAAGTTAATTGCCAGATTGTAGTTGAAAGACTGTGCTTTGTGTTTGGTTCTAAAAACAAAAAGGACTAATTTGCAATTAGATAGTTGCCCACACAAGCTTTAATACAGAAGTTTCTTCCGCGCAGAAAGATCCAATTCCACCCCCTTGTCCAGGTGTTCCGTCACCGTTTTACCATCATTACTGCCGGAATCCGTTATATTTGGTGTTCAATTTTTTTTATTTTGCCAAAAACGAGTTCAAGGGAGTGACTAATTTGTTTGTAGTAGTCTAATCGTTATAGATTAATTAACATTATTGAAGAACCAAAACACTTAAACTTATGAACGGCAGACAGGGTCTTATCATCCTTGCAGTTGTACTCGGCATCCTATTGATTGGCGCTGGCATCTGGGGCTTTCGCCTCAACAGCGACAAAAAAGAACTGCTTTCCGAGAAAGAGCAGCTTTCTATGGAACTGGACGGATTGACGGAATTGAAAGATAAACTGGAAAACGATATCGACAGCCTCCAGGTAGCCTTTGACGGGCTGGCTGCGGAGAATGAATCGCTGGAAGGATCGTTGACGGAAGCACGCGAAGAAATTGCCAATAAAATTCAGGCACTCAAAGCCGCCAAGCGTTCTTCTGCTTCGGAAATTAATAACCTTCGCGCAGAAATTGAAGCCTTGATTGACACCAAAGCAGCACTGGAATCCAACATCAATGCCTTGCAGGCCGAAAACGATTCTCTCCGTGCTGTTACCGGTACACTGGAAAGAGACCTGGGGCAGGCTCAACAGGAAAACCGCCAGTTGAACAACCTCAACACGATGATCCAGGATGAAGTGAAACGTCTGACCTTGGCCAACTTCAAGGCTAGTGCCTTCCAGGTGGAGTTGGAAAAGAAAAACTCCAAGGCTACCGCCAAATCTGGTCGGGCTCGTCGTATCAAGACCACTTTCGACCTGACCAATGTCCCTGAAAAATACCAGGGTGTAAGGCCGATGTATCTGGTCATCACCGACGAGAAAGCGACACCCATTCAGTTGGAAAATCCGATTGAAGCACGGGTAACGGTCAATGGTCAACCTACGGATATCATTGCGGCGGAAGCCAAAGAAATTAATATTGAAGCCAATCAGCGGGTTTCCTTTACCCACGATTTGGAAGAAAAACTAAAAGCCGGATACTACCGGGCATCCGTCTTTACAGATATCGGACTGCTGGGGGCTACCAGCTTCCGATTGCAATAAGCAAATGAACAAAAACAAACACCTATGAAACGGCTATTTTATGGGCTTTCCCTTGTGGGAATGTTGTTTTTTCTATCGTCATGTATTAGCAAGAAAAAGCACCTGGAAATTGTGAGCGACCTGCAATCTGCGCACCTTCAACAATCTGCCAGATTGGCCAGTCAGATCAACCGGGCCACCAAAGAAATAGACACTTTAAAAATTCAGTTAGCAGTACGCCAGGGCGAAAATATCGCCCTGGCGGCTATGCAAAATAAGCTCCAGTCCAAAATTGATGAGCTGGAAGGCATGAATACGCAAGCCGCTGATCAACAGGAAAACCTGGGCGCCACCATCCGCCAGAAGGACAACGAAATCCTACGCCTCAAACAGCTGCTCAGCGAAGTGGATACCATCATTGATGTACGCAACCGCCGTACCGAAACGCTGATTATAACGCTGCAAAATGCATTTAACAAGTTCAAGCCGGAATCTTACGACCTGAAATTTGAAAAAGGCAAAGGAGTTGTTGCGCTGTTTGTCGATGAACTGTTTCATACAAAAAGCACTACACGCATTCAAAGCGACGGCGAAGAGATGCTGGGAATTATTGCCCAGGTCCTTTCGGGTTATCCCGGTATGTTTGTCACGGTAGTGGGACATACCGATACCAAGTCGCCCGCCTCCAGCTACAAGGACAACTGGAACTACAGTGTATTGGAGGCGGCCACTGTGGTGCGTACGCTGACCGAGGAATTTGACATGAACCGCAACCAATTAATGGCAGCGGGTATGGGGGAGTTTTCTCCGCGAGCGTCCAATGAAACCAGCGAAGGGCGCCAACAGAACCGACGTATTGAACTCATCATCGAACCCAGAGAAGAAGGCCTGATTCGCGATTTGCGCAGAAAGGTGCGGGAGATGGACGTGAATTGATTATCTTTGGATCATTCCAAACCAAAGGATCATGCTGGAAACCACGCATTATTACTCTTCCTTCGGCTGTTTTGAGATCAAAGGCACTACCCTGGGCATCCAGTCTATCAAACTGGTCAGCAAAAAGCCTTGCCCGGCGGGACCCATTCCCAAGGTATTAAAAAACTGTGTTCAGCAACTGGACGAATATTTCAAAGGCCAACGCAAATCCTTTGACCTCAAGCTCGACTGGGGCGATGCTACGGAATTTAACCGCGCCGTCTGGAATGAATTGCTCAAAATTCCCTACGGCCGCACCACCAGCTATTCAAAAATTGCGGATCAAATTGGCAATCCTACGGCCGTACGTGCGGTAGGTCTGGCCAATCACCACAATCCGCTGCCCATTGTGGTGCCGTGCCATCGCGTCATTGCGAAAAATGGTGATTTACACGGCTATTTTTACGGTTTGGATATGAAACGCCGACTACTGGAATTGGAAAACCCAATGAGCTTTGCCCGGCAGGGGAGTTTGTTTTGAAACCATTACTTGATGAATTTTAGTCCTGACCAAAGTTACGCCCGTCAACTCGATGCGGAGGATGCACTTCGCGATTACCGACAAGCATTTTATTTCCCTCAGCACAACGGCCGCGATACCATTTACCTCTGCGGCAATTCACTTGGCTTGCAGCCTAAGGGCGTTGAAAAAGCCTTGCTTCACGAATTAGAACACTGGCGCAAATACGGCGTAGAAGGCCACTTCGAGGGTGAGCTGCCGTGGATGTATTACCACCGCTTTTTGCAGGAGCAATCTGCCGCAGTAGTGGGCGCTCAAAAAGACGAAGTGGTGGTGATGAATACACTGACCACCAATTTGCACCTGCTGATGGTCAGTTTCTACCGCCCTGCCGCCGGTCGCTACAAAATCATTATGGAAGCAGGGGCCTTTCCCTCCGACCAATATGCCATGGAAAGCCAGGTGCGTTTTCACGGTTTTGCGCCGGAAGATGCCATTGTGGAAGTAGCTCCGCGTGCAGGCGAAACCAACTTGCGTATGGAAGACATCCTGTCCACGATCGAGCAGCACGGCGACACTACAGCGCTTGTGCTTTTTGGCGGGGTCAATTATTTTACCGGTCAGTTTTACGACTTACAGGCTATTACCGAAGCCGGGCATAAAGTGGGCGCACAAGTGGGGTTCGACCTGGCCCATGCCGCTGGCAATGCGGTCCTCCACCTGCACGACTGGCAGGTAGATTTCGCAGTCTGGTGCAGCTACAAATACCTCAATTCCGGCCCCGGTGGTCCGGGTGGTGTATTCGTGCACGAAAAGCACGCCGACCGTCCCGAATTGCCGCGTTTTGCCGGATGGTGGGGCCACGATGAAGAAAGTCGTTTCCTGATGCGCAAAGGTTTTAAACCGATGAAAGGAGCCGCTGGGTGGCAATTGAGCAATGCCCAAATCTTCAGCTTTGCGGCCCACAAAGTGAGTCTGGACTTGTTTGCCAAAGTAGGATTACCCGCCTTACGGCAAAAGAGTGAACGGCTCACCGCTTATCTGGAATATTTGTTGAAGCAGCTTGACCCTGAAGAGAAACTATTCCAAATCCTGACACCTGCTGATCCCAAACAACGGGGCTGTCAATTGTCGATCTATGCCCGGAAGAACGGTAAGGAATTGTTTGACTTCCTGGCCAAAAACGGGGTCATCGCCGATTGGAGAGAAGACAATCTGCTTGGCGCAGGAGGCGGTGTGATCCGCGTGGCGCCGGTACCTTTTTACAATAGCTTTATGGATGTGTATGAGTTTGTGGAGTTGTTGAGAAAAGGGGTGAAGTAGGATTTTAGTTTAGAGAGGAATGTCTAGAGTTTACAGGGGGCGTTTGTGCAAAAAACACTTTGCCACATAAAAAAATAAATAGCTTCTTGATCAGCGGTAAATGGTTTCCGCTCACTTCTTAACAATCAAGAACTCCACCCTTCTATTGAGCTGGCGGCCCTGGTCCGAATTATTGGAGGCGATGGGCACGGTACTTCCGTAGCCGCGGTAGGACAGACGGCTGGATTTAATGCCGTTATCGATCAGGTATTGCACCACCGTTCTGGCCCGTCTTTCCGAAAGGTCCTGATTGTATTGATTATCTCCTCGAATATCGGTGTGGCCGTTGATTTGAATGACCATGCCAGGGTTTTCCTGCATGATTTGCAGCAGCTTTTTCAATTCTACATAAGAACGCGGTCGCAATTCAGCCTGGTCGGTTTCAAAGAAAATATCCTTCAACCGGACCAATTTGCCCTCTTCTACTTTGATCAAAGTGAGGTCATCTTTACCGACGGGAACCGGCAAGATGGGTTCTTTTTTGCGCAACAGCACATCATCCACATAGTAGTAAGCGAAGGGCAGGAAGTTTTCGCAAATGCTGCGTTTTTGTGTAAGGCTATCCGGAAAAAAATTGCCGATGAGCAGGTAGTTGGCTGTCGTAGTGGCCTGAAAATGCCCTGCAATTTTCACCCAGCGGTTGTTTTTACAATCAACAATATCTTTGGTATTGATTTGCGGTTTGAAGGTCAGCTGATCATCCGTTTTCAGGTCGATCATTTCCGGGGAGCAGTACATGCCCAGGTTGTTGATTTGCAGGGAACGCGGCAGGTGACTCACCCAAAATTCGGCGTAATAATCCTGCCCTACCACCAGCGGCTCCATCAGTTCTATCTGCACATACTCGCGGCAATGGGACTTGCCTTCCTCGCAGCCGTATACGGTGATGCCAACCATAGAGCTGCCGGCATGGGGTGTTTGTTTGCCAAAACCCTTCTCTTCCCAGCTGACGGGTACCCGTACCCTTGGGCCAAAGGCATCGGGAGAGGCGGCGGTGGCCGAAGACCAGTATTTCATCACTTTCGTGAAATGCTGACCGTTGTAAAACCAGCCGATCGGTGGAGCGGAATAGACTTCAAAGCCCGGATTGGGTACGAGATTTAGTTGATAATCAACAGCCTCAGGAGCTTGTGCAAAAGTGCTCAGCACAAGGCAAAGACAAGCTAGGATGGTAGTACTTCTCTTCATGTTCCCGGGCAAAATGTGTGGTTTAATGGTTACACTATAACGTCAAAGTAGCGCCTAAAGGTATGTATGGGTAAAGATATCCCTTTTGGATCATCCTTTTTCCGGACAAGAGTGTTTTCTATACAAACCACCAAATCATGAGCACCGATACCCCCAATCTCCATCTCAATGCCCGGCGCTTTTCCGGCGAGAAATACACTCAGGTCTACGATCAGCATCGCCCCACGCCACCTGATGCTATGTACGCTGGAAGAGATTGATCGCTTGCTGGTGGATGATGGCGTGCTCTGCATTTACGATGCAGAATGGCCGCCTTTGGTCAACGCTGCATTCGAAATGGCTTACCGCAAATTATTCCGTAAGGTAGACCAGGTCACAAGTGAATTGGGGGAGACCATTGCCCATAAATGGCGGAAAGACCAGCACGTGGTCAATGTAAGCAATAGCGAGGTGTTTCGCTACGTCACCGAGGCCTCTTTTCACAAACAACAACCGCTGGACAAGGAAATGCTGATTGGCATTGCCCTCAGTCAGGGAGGGTTGGAAGCCTTACTTAAAAGAGGGTTTTCGGCAGCGGAAATTGTCGTTGATGAATTTGTGAAAACGGTCAATGAGATGCCAACCCTGCCTTATCGGGAGTTAATGTTCAGTTATAAAGTTATTTTTGCGGTAAAATAAATTCCCAATATGCCCCTACAGCAAATTAGCCTGATCATCATGGCGGTACTGTATATACTGGCCGGTCTCAATCACTTCCGTATGCCCCGCTTCTATCTGGCCATCACTCCGCCCTGGGTACCTCAGCCGGAGAAAATTAATGTGTTGGTGGGCGTCATTGAAATTGCTCTGGGCATTGGCTTGTTGATTCCCGCTTTGACCAGCTACGCGGCCTGGGGAATCATCGCGCTATTGATTGCCATTTTCCCGGCCAATGTTTACCACTATCAGAAAGCCAGAAACAAAGGAAAAACGGTGTGGCCTACGCTGGTGAGATTGCCGGTACAGGCCTTATTGATTTATTGGGCGTATACCTTTGTGGGATAGGTCACCCATTGTCTATTGGCAATTGTACCGTAAAGGTCGTGCCCTGGCCCTCCTTACTCTTCACTTCGATGGTGCCATTGTGCTGCTTGACGATGCCGTAGCTGATGTACAATCCCAGTCCGGTACCCTTGCCCACTTCTTTGGTGGTGAAGAAGGGATCAAAGAGCCGTTGACAGGTGGCTTCAGACATGCCTTGCCCATTATCCTGAATGGTGATCACAGCTGTATCTTTTTCGGAGGCAGTGCTCAATTTCAACACCCCACCCTGCTCCATAGCATCAATGGCATTATCCAGGATATTGATAATTACCTGGTTGATTTTCCCAGCCTGACAGACTACCTTTTGATCTAAGTGAAAATCGCGGGTGACCTGAATTTCTTTTTCCTTACACTTATTGCTAAGAATGACACAAGCAGATTCCAGCAGTTCTTCCAGGTTTTCCGGTCGAAAAATGTCGTTTGATTGATGTGTGATAATTCGCAGTCCGCGAACAATTTCGCTGACGCGTTCGCTGCCCCGCTTAATGCCATCCACGAGGGTACTCATTTCCGTGACCAACATATCAAAATCTGCCTTTTTGGCCAGCTGAATCAGGTGGTTGATCTCTTCAGGGTATTCAGGGTTTGCGTCAAGCAATAAAAGCTTTTCCAAGACCGGACGGGCATCCTGGAAGTCCATACTCAGCGCCTCGGCATTGCCATTGATAAAGCTCACCGGATTATTGATCTCGTGCGCGATTCCGGCCGTGAGTTGCCCCAGAGAAGCCATTTTTTCTGACGCTATTAATTTGGACTGTGTTTCTTTGAGGGTAGTTAAAGTCTGTTCCAGCCCCTGTTTTTGTTCCCGGATTTGAGCCGTGCGCTCGTCGATGGTCTCTTCCAAATATTGCTGTCGCTGATAGATCGATCGTAGGCGATAGCGGTATAAGCTGTAGATCACCCCAATAATGCCCAGCAGACACAACACCAAAAACCAGGTGGTTTGCCAGTAGGCCGGGCGGATGTAAACGGACATTTCCGCAACCTCTTGCCCCCATTGATCATTGACATCTGCCGACTTCACCTGAAAGCGGTAGTGGCCGGGCGGGATGTTGGTATACGAAGCGTTATTAATCGCACCTACTTCATTCCATTCTTCTTCAAAGGGAAATAGCCGGTAAGCAAATTTGCGGGTATCGGCGTGCAACAAATCCAAAACGGTGAATTCAAAATAAAACATGCGATCCTGCACGTAATCCAGATGTACGGCCTCTTCTACATTGATGTGTTGGTCCAGATAGCGGCTTCCCGGATTAACGGATTTATAATTGACCTTAAAATCAGTGAAGCGAATGGAGTAATCGTTCCGCTCCACCGGAATGGCCTGAGGATCGAAATAATTGAAGCCATTAATGCCTCCAAACAAGAGGTGACCATTGCTGGCCTTGAGGGAGGCTGCTGAATTAAATTCATGGCTTTGCAATCCCTGGAACGTATGAAAATTGTGGAAAGTTCGTTGGTCCGGGTTAAAGCGAGACAAGCCATTATTGGTGGAAATCCAGATAAAGCCATCATCGTCTACTTCCATGGAATAGATCGTTTCATTGGGCAAACCATCCTCCTGCGTATAGGCCCGAAAGGAGAGCTCATGGATGTTGCCATTCTTCGGGAAAATTAACTCATTCAGGCCTTTTCCGGTACCTACCCAGAGTCGGCCTTGTTTGTCTTCGGCCATACTGCGTACGGTGGCGTGATTGAGGGAGGTACTATCTGACGGATTCGGCAAAAAATGAATAAAATTATCGGTTTCGGGGCGGTAAAGGTTTAATCCATTGGTGGTACCAATCCACAGGCGGTGATTGCTGTCTTCAAAGATGACCCGCACGGAGTTGGTACTAATCGAGTTCGGATCATCTGGGTTGTGGTGGTAGCCTTTATAGCGCTTGGTTACTTCATCAAATATATAAAGCCCCCAGAAGGTACCGACCCAAAGTTGTCCCTGATGGTCTCTCAGCAATTGGCGTACGGTGCCAAAATTGGAGTTTTGTGCTTCTTCCTGAGTGGGGTGGTAGATGGTAAACCGGGGCTCTCCCATTGCGTCAAGCTGCATACTGGTCACACCGCTGGTAGTACCCAGCCAGTAGTGATCCGGGGCAGTTCTGAGAATTTGCCAGACGCGGTTGTGCGGCAAACTACTGGGATTATTCGGATCATTGGTGTAATGATTGACTTCACCGGTTTGCACATTGAAGTGATTAATGCCCACCGAAGTGCCGATCCAGAAGTTGCCCTGGTCATCTTCCTCAAAATGCCAGATCACATTGCTGCTCAGGGTATGGGGCAATCCCGCTTTGCGATATATATGGTTGAACTGCTGCTTTTTGCGATCCCAGATGCTGATGCCGGCATCGGTGGTGCCCACCCAGAATACATCGTCATCACCTCGGTACAGACGATAAATGTAATTGGAGGAAATGCTATGCGGATCGCCGGAATGGTGCTGCACTACCCGCATCTTTTTATGCTGGTACCATTGATCCAGATGAATGATGGCCATGCCATTGTTGGTACCCAACAACAACTCATCGTCAATGCCGGGCGACATCGCCCATACGATACTATCGGGCAAACTATGCGGATCACCGGATACCACTATAATGCTATCCCAGCGTTGTTGTTTTTGGTCGTAAGTCTTGATACCGGCCTCACTCGTACCAAGCCAGATCACGTCCCTTTTTTGATCTTCAAAAACCGAAATAATTTCCTGTCTCTGTTGCTCCAAAACAACCCTGAATGCCTCACTACTCGGATCAAATTCGTAGAGGCGATTGTCAGAACTGCTAAGCCAGATCAGGCCATTTTTTAATAAAATAAATTCATTGATGTGCTCTTGACTGAGCGGGTTGTAGTAAGCAACAAAGTTTTCTTGGCCGGGCTCCTTTCGGTACAATGCGCCATTGTCGCCCGAAATCCAGAGATCACCCTGGTCATCTTCCGCCAGCTCCACAAAGGTCTGTTCCTCGTTTTTTTGGTCGGGAAAGACGCGTACAAACTGGTCTTTTTCGCGGTCCAGGTAGCACAGGCCGCTGCGGGTAGAAATCCAGAGCTGATGTTGTCGGTCTTCATAAATATCGACCACAGAATTATCGGGAAGGCTGAGCGAATCCTGTTCGTCGTGGCGGTAAACGGTTATTTTTTTGCCATCGTATTTGTTCAGGCCATCGTAGGTGCCAAACCACATGAACCCAAAGGTATCCTGGCAAATGGCGCGCACTGTTGACTGTGAAAGCCCATCGACCGGACTGAGGTGGCTAAATTTTATACTTTGATATTGGGCAGGCAATGCGCTAATTATACCCGTTAACAGGCATAGGGTTATGAAAATAATGCGAAGGGTTATCGGTTGGTTTTGCCCCATAAGTACGGAGTATGTACTGCCAAGTTAATTAATTTCAACGGATTCAGCATGTCACCCAAAAGGGAAACCCAGAAAGCCTATTGCTATGGCAAAATGAGATTCACCCCAATTCGGATCGTTCTGGGGCGTTGGGGCACCCGGGCAAAACCTTCTGCCCCACCAATGAAGGCATTGTGATAACGGCGATCCAGGAGGTTGTCAATTTTGGCGAAAGCCGATAAATCCCATTTCTCATTTGCAAATAAATTAACTCTGGCAAACAAATTGACCACCGCAAAGGGATCCGTCCCGATTAAGTTGCCTTCCTCATTCCTGAGTGAACCGTAGGAACTACTTCGGTAATAAACCCGCGGCGAAATGGAGAACCAGCGGTGTTTGATTTCAAGTCCGCCTTTGACATTGTGTTTGGCATTAAAAAGCAAAGGCTCGTCATTGGCATTACCATCCGAATAGGAATAGGCAAGGAAAGCATTCAATCCCAATCCCGCAGCGGTATTGTACACGGCATCAATCCGACCGGTGATGCCGTAAATATTGGATTGCCCCTCATTCTGTCCGGTTTCGATGAAGCCCACCTCAATGCCTTTAAAGGAGGTCAGCTCGGGGTCCTGCGCAAATTTGTTGATCAGGTTATTGATGCGTGTATAGTAGGCGTTGAGCGAAAAGACCAGGTTGTTGGATGCCACATAGCGCATACTCGTTTCAATACTACGCAGCTTTTCCGGTTCCAGATCGGGATTGGACAGATGAAAGAAATTGGAGCCCAGTCCGGTGATGTTGCCATCATTATCCCTTTCGGGAAAAAAGGATCCGAAATGAGAATTGGACTTTCGGGGCGAGGGTGACAAGAGTGCCTCACCGTATAGCATTTTAAAACTCAATCCCTGCAATGGTTTCCACACGATGCCCATGCGCGGGTTAAAGCTTTCGCCGTAGCGGGTGTTCAGGTCGTAGCGCAAACCGAGCGTCAGGTGAGTGCTGGGCGTAAGTAAGCCTTGAAATTGCAGGTAGCTTCCATAATTTTGGTAGTGCAGATAGAAAAAGCCCTGTTGAATGCGAAGATCATTGCCGTTGACATCAGTAAAATTACTGCCCAGGTAATATTGGTTTTGCAGGTCGGCGGGCTGGTCAAAATCAAAGGGTTGGGGCAGGTCGCCAGTCAGTGGCAAATCATCGAGCACTTCGTAGCTCAAACCGGCCACCAGGTTGACCTTTTCCGAAAAATTGTAGCGCAGTTGCTCCCGGATTTTTTTGCTTTTGCCAAACTCCATTTTATAGCCCGGCTCATAGCTGGTATAAGTATTGATAAAGGCTGTTTTCCGGTCTAGCTGATAGGTGTGAAAGCTAAAGATACTCTCCAGGGTCCACTTCAGGTTGTTACTGCGAAAGCGGTGCCGCCCGTAAATGGTTTCAATAAAGTAGGCAAAGCGAGCCTCGTCGGAAATGACGCAAAATTCCGGGCGGGTAGAACCGCAGGAGGAATAGCTGTCGTAGTGGCGATTATAATTGATCTCCAAGTCTTTAAACTGTGCATTGACATTGGCGTACCAGGAGGTTGTAGGCATGGCAAATTCCCTGTTTTCGCCTTCAAACCCCACGGTTTGTGCCTGCTGCACAAAGGGTGAAACCAGCAAGGTTCCATCTGGTTGATAGTGGTCGGTGTACCAGCCGAATTCTTGAGGGTAGTATTGGGTGAAATCCGGTTCATTGGAATGGTAATACGTTCCGGTGAAGCCGATCCGGAAGTCGCGAAAGCGCTTACCGAGCTGGAGCGCATGGTGGGAAGTACCAAACTGGCCAAGACTCGTCTTGAAACTATTGACCGGTTTTTCTCCGGAGCCGTTCTGGGTAACAATTTGAATAATCCCGGCAAAGGCGTCAACCCCATATAGTGCGGAGGCCGGCCCGATGATCACCTCCACCTGTTCCGCATGTTCAATGGAAAAGTTGTAGCCCACCGAGTGGGTGTCGCCGGTCGGTGCGGAAATGCGTATACCGTCCTGAAGGATGAGAAATTTTTCATTTCCCGCCACACCTCTCAGGGTGATGTGTTGGTTGAATTCCGGCGAACCATACCGTTGAATTTCCACCTCCGGGATATCATCAAGGATGTCCAGCAGGTTTTCGTAGCCACGATCGCGGATTTGGGTTTTACTTACTATGTAAATGGTGGCTGGCGCATCGGAGGCAAATTGCTCCACCTGGCTTGCTGTGGTGGTTTTTCGGTTCAGGATACTTTCTACCAGGTTTTGGTTGTGATCGATGTCTTCGGCTGATAGAGCGAAGAGGTTTGGGTTGTTGCCCAGGGAGTCTTGCTGAGCAAAAAGAGAGAAAAGAATCCCGCAAAAAAGAAGGGTAAGGCAGGCTCTCATAGGTCTAGGTTTTAGAAGCTGTTTGAATTTAATCCTTCAGTTTTATTATGGCCCTTTTCTCCCTGCTTTTCAGCTTTTTTTCGGCCCAGACCTTCCGGGTATGAACCTCAAAAAGAGCTTCAATCAGTGAAAAAATGACCTATAATAAATTCTAAAAACCAAATCCAAACAGCTTTTTAGCAATGTTTACAAAAAGAGTATTTCCTCGCCTGGTTATTTCCAGTCCGAGGAATACTGCATTTGGTTGTTTTCTTTTGGGGTGATTTGGGTAGAGCAGCGTTCACAATTTAAAAATTTTCAGCTGCTCTACCCTCATGTTTTCAGTCGGTTGATTTCGGGGTGGTTAAAACTTGTAACAAACTCCGGCGTTCAGCCAGCCGAGGCCGGTTCCGAGTTCGGCATAAGCGCCGATGTTGTCGGTAAACTGGTAGCGGGCACCTGCAAAAATGGACCAGGCTACTGCCGTTGTGCTCAAATCCTCGATAAATTCGCTGTCTGCTCCGGCATCCCAACCCAGGTGGTAAACGCCCAGGGTAAGACCGCCGTAAACATCCAGTTTTTCGCTTTTCACAAAGTGAGGGTGCCAGGCTGCCCGTCCGGCTACGTAGGTATAGTTGAACGTCCACGTATCCCAGGTAGCGTGCTTGTAGCCAATCTGGCCGCCAACGGATAGGTTACCAGGACCGAGGTCATTCTTGATACCGGTCATGTAGGCCGCATTGATGATTGGTGTTTGCGAGGTGTACACGCCTGACCACCCTCCCAGGCCGATACCGGCTTGTACGATTTGGGTGCCTTTGGTCATGGCAGATTGTGCATTTACTTGCAAAGTGGCAACGCTCAACGCGAGCAGGATGAAGGTTTTAACAAATGTTTTCATGATGGTTTTGGATTTTAGGTTTTAAATATTTGCTTTCGATGACACAAATATGGGGGTAGGAAGGCCTGATTTGAAAACGCAGTGCAGTGAAATGGGGAAATTTGGGAGTGAAGTGAGAGGGGGCTTGAGTGAGAGAAGTGAGAAAAGGAGAGAGGGAGAGAGGGAGAGAGGGAGAGAGGGGTGACTAGTCCTGAAATAGGTTGACAAAAAAGTAAACCAAAAAAAGGACAAAGATGAAGAAAGTAAACCAGTATTCGGACGCCTTTAAGAAAGAGGTGGTAAAAGAAGTTATCTTGGGCCAAATTAGCCAGGAAGGAGCCAGGCGCAAATATGGGATAGGAGGAAGTATGACCATCCCGCGTTGGATAACAAAATATGAATGTATGATACCTAAAGATGAAGAGCCATTAGAGCAAGGAGAAAAAAGTAAAGCAGAATTAGCATTAGAAATCGAGCAATTGAAGCGTCAGTTATCGTATGAACAGCTGAAGAATGAGGTTTTAGATACGATGATCACAATAGCGGAGCGAGAATTTAAAATTCCAATCCGAAAAAAGCCTGGAGCCAAACAGTCCAAGAAGTAAAAAAGGAAAGGAAAGGGGTCTCGATAGAGACTTTGTGTGAACTGTTTGGCAAAAGTAAACAAGGGTATTACAAGAAAGAGCGTCAATTATACAAGAAGCAATCTGAACAAATCATAGTGCTTCAGGCCGTACTACAGATCAGGAAAAGGATGCCGCGGATTGGAGTCAGAAAGCTGGTAGTCAAGTTATTAGAAAAAGGTTTAAAGATAGGTCGAGATGCTCTCTATGAGTTACTGGATCATCATCATTTACTGGTTCGAAGAAAAAGGAGGAGTGTTCGGACGACCAACAGCTTTCATATGTTTAGAAAATACCCAAACCTGATTAGAGACTTGCAAATTACAGGACCTGATCAATTATGGGTAAGTGATATTACGTACATTGAAACGGAAAAAGGCTTTGCTTATTTGTTCTTAATAACGGACGCTTATTCCAGAAAGATCATTGGCTTTAAGACCGCAGATAGTCTGGAAGCTAAACACGCTGTGGAGGCTTTACAAATGGCATTAAAAGGACTAAACGGTCCAACAGATCAGCTGATTCATCACTCTGATCGAGGTGTTCAATATTGTTGCCATGAGTATGTCAAGATATTGAAAACAAAAAAGGTGCGTATCAGTATGACCGAAAATGGAGACCCTTTAGAAAATGCTATTGCCGAACGCGTCAATGGCATTTTGAAGATGGAATGGATTTATGACCAAAGGTTTAAAAACCTTTCTCAGGCACAGGGCTATATTAGCCAGATCATCGGCATCTACAATAGTGAACGTCCACACGCCAGTATTGAGATGCTTACACCGGATAAAGCTCATCAAAGAGCAGGAGAACTACAAAGGAAATGGAAGAACTACTATCCTCAAAAAATAGAGGTTCTTTAAACCCTTTTACGGAAAAGTTATCCACATTTTTGCTGTGGAATTAACAAAGAAAAAAAGTAGCAAAAAAAGAAACTGTGATGATGTTGACCGTTAATTAATTTAGTCAACCTTTTTTAGGACGAGTCAGGGATGAAAAAATAAAATCGCCCTCCCGGATTTATTCTGAATGTGAATTGAATAAAAAGGGAGGGCGTAACTGGGTATTTTGGGGTTAATTCTTTTCGCTAGATAACTACTTTGATTTCTTTTCTGAAGAATAGTGTCTGTCAGTTAGTGCTTTAGTAGATTTGGGTAAGAGAAATCAAGTAAAAAAGAGGGGAAGGGAAAACCAGAGAAAACTCCCCTCCCCCCAGAAATTTCGATTATAACCAGTAGAGTTTGAGTATCAATTTATCTGATGCAGTATCTCTAGTAACCTCCAAATAATCTAAGTCTGTTAGTTTATAAGAACTGATTATTTGTCTACTAACACCGTCATCATCTTTCCATGATCTTACGGTCAGCGTTTCCATATCCATTTCCAATACGCTTTCATTTGGATCAATGATGGTAAGCTTGGTAGGATCTCCGGTACCCGGTGAAGGATTGTCAAAGGTGAATTCAATGCCAGCAGGAGAGGTAAGGGCGGTGATGCCAGTACCCAGTATCAGGGTATCATCTTCTTTCATTCGCAAGAAAATGATGTCGTCAATTACAATGGTGTTTCCAGCAGAAGAGGTGATTAACTTCTTAGTGGCGGATGAGTTCATGACGCCTTTAACGAAAATAATGTCGTCAATGACGATATGTACCCGTTGGGTTTCAAAAACTTTAATTTTACTCATGTCATAGTTTTTTTTGGTAAATGTCAGCCCATTTTTAAGTTTTTCGACTTTGTATGATTTAAATCTAAATACGTATTTAAGTGTATTTTTCCTGAAAATATTTACCTTCAAAAGGTAACTCTCTTGCTAAAAAGAAGAAATTTACCTATATTGCAAACAAATTGCAGGCCATAGCTAAAGCGCTACAGAAAACCAAATGCCCATATTTATTTGATTTTCAGCATTTTTAAGCCTCTGTTTCTTGGGGGGGAGAGTAGTTTAATAAAGCCTTTTGTCGAGTTTAGAATTGATTGTCTAAAGATCAATCTAAAAGAATAAGTAGGTGTTGCTGTATTTTTGTTTTATTCCAAAATTACTACTTACGCTCGTAAATTTCAAATTATTTAATTCTAAAATTGTCGTAAGATTTGGAAACAAGTCGTGAAACCCAGTATTTTCAATGGTTTTTTCAAAAAAAATCTTTGAAAAAAAATTTAAATTCAAATCAATATTCAAGTCTATATTTTGATTTTCTTCTACCTCTAAAGTTTTCTATACTTCACAAAAATTACTTCATTCAGAATTCGGCTAGTAACCAATTATTGTACGAACACGTACATTATTAGCGTTGATGCCGTTGATTCTGTTTTAGCCCCATTTTTAACCACAACCGATAAAATACTGATACATGAAACTGGAGGACACCATAGAAGTGATCGGAAAATTGACTAAAAGTGAAAAGCGATCTATTTCCATTACGTTGACTCGGATGAGTAAATCGGACGATCCCACTGAGCAACACTATCGACTATACAACCTTTTATCATCTATTGTGAAGGATTCGGAAAAGCCAAAAAACTTTGAAGGTAATGGACAGGAAAAAATAGCCAGTCAAAAAAAATATATAGATGATAGGATTAATGAAGAAAAAGATAAAGAGTCCAAGTTATTTACTTCACTTAATGTCATCAGACTCTACGAATTTATTTTTTCGACCTTGCGTTCATTAAATGCTGACAGGCCAACATTTAAGCTAAGTAATTATTTGCAGGATATTCAGATTTTGCGGGATAAAGGGTTGCCTGGTCAGGCCATGCGATTAATTGCAAAAGCAAAAAAAGAAGCTCAAGAGGATGCAACCGTCGACGGAAATTTGCAGCATTTGCATTTTATCTTTCTGGAAAGAAATACACATTTGACGATAACAAATTCTAGAAACTATGAAGCGCTTGCTGAATTGAACAAGGAAAGCAAACTACAATATAAGCAAATCCGATACACATTGGATGCCTTGGATGACCAGGAGCTAATAAATCGGTACATCTCTGCAGGAGAAAAGGTCCCTGAGAAGGTTATTGAAAAGGTATCCAATACCTTTAAGCTCATACTAGAGAAACCGGAAGCCGCAAAAGATTTACCATTGGATGCTGCACTGGCCGTTTTATTCACTACCACATTGTATTTAAGAGCACTGGGCGCCTCTCACGAGCGAGTTTTGCTACAATTGAATCAAATGAATGCCTTGTTTGATAAGGACAAAATTTCCAGGCATCCAAAACTTTACCATAAAACAAAAATGGCCTTGATTAATGATGGGCTTAAAAATGGAATTACTGAGCTTGTGGAAAAAAATATCCACTACCTTCTTAAAATTATTGGTTTAGAACCTGAAAGTCCTATTGAAGATCAGGTGGAGAAAATAGTGATAGATAAACACACCACAAGAGACTATTTTAATAATGTTTTTATAGTAATAACCTACACAATAGGGATAAAGAACTTTGATGCTTCTTCAAAAATAATTAGCCACATTAAGGATTTAATTGAAGAATATCAGCCACCTCAAGGGTTTCTACCGGCCTTTTATTGGGAGTTTGCAACCGTACATTTTCTACGTCGAGAGTTTGAAAGTGCCAAAGAGTATGTTGATGAAATCTTGGAATTGGAGGAGGCAAGAAAAGATGTGGTTTTTGAAGCTGAATTATTAAATCTTCTTGTCGAATATGAAATCGGCTTAGAGAATGGGCAAAGTTCTTCTATCCATGAAAAAGCTGGAGCTTCTTTAACGGCCCTCTCTAGTCTAAAGGAATCAACACAAGGTAAGTCCTATGATCAAGGAAAGATTGAAAGCGCAACACTCTTGGTGAGCAACATCCTGCATAATACAATTTCCGGCAAGGAATTTTCTATTGCCCAACTCCAAGACCTCTACAAAATTCAAACCAAAGGCATGGGAGACTTCATCACCGATGTATTTGCCTTGTGGACACAGCAGAAAATTCAATCGCTCAGTTGATGGTGATAGCCAAAAACCAATGTATATACCTAAAATTACCCCCGCTATACCTTATCCTCGGACTTTAGCTTCATTAGCAATAGCTTTGTCATATCAATAACCCCAAAAACCATTTTGTTGGCATTTTGGCAGGTTTGAATAATGGACTTAACCATTACATATCCAAAATAAACGCATTGTTATCATCACTTTGCGCTAGTTAAGCTGGAGCAAAGTTCAGATGATTTCATGTCTCTGAATTTTCAGAAATGGCTCGACTCAAGTCGGGCCGTTTTTGTTTAAGTGCGCCTTCTTATTTTGCTCACCTCCGTTATTGTCCTTTTCACTACTTCAGATCCCCACTTCACTGCAATGTGTTTTCAAAAGCGCCATTACTGCCCCCATATTTGTGACATCGAAAGCAAATATTTTAAACTACAAAATCCAAAACCATCATGAAAACTCGATTTTTTTTAATGCTACTTCTTCTCGGCGGATTGTTTTTCCAGAGCTGTAAAAAAGACAACGATGTTAAGCCCGACCCCAATCCCGGTACCGAAGAAGTTTATTTCAAGTGCCTGATCAATGAAGTGAGCTACATGGCAACTGATGTTGAAGCCTATGCTGCTGATTTTGATTCACACTTCAATGTGTATGGTATCCTGAGCGATGATCTGGCAGATGTGCTGTACATTGCATTGCCAAAGAATACCACTCCCGGTACCTACGACCTTGGTGAAGAAGTGTACGCTGTAGCCACCATCGGTGGAGAAGCTTATGCCTCCTACTGGGGTGTTGGTGGGGGCACCGTAACCGTGACTGATTTTGACGGCACTCACTTTGCGGGCAGCTTTAGCTTGCAACTGCAAAATGCACAGCATTCTTCAGACGTACTGGAAATTACGGAAGGAAAATTTGACGTAAATCTGCGTTTCTAATTGATTTCCCCTTACCAAAATGATCCGGTCGTACTTCACGATTCGGGTCATTTTGGTTAATTTAAACCATTCAAATGAAATGCCTATCCCAAATATTGACTATCACTATGCTCTTCCTCGGAGGAGCTTTCGGGCATTTATTACCTGCACAGGATAGTCTTTCCTGCCAGGATTTGCTGGAAAAAGCCGCCCAACAAACGAATCCGAGTGAGGCCATTCGCCTGGCCAACATAGCTTTGCAAACCTGTGAATCCAGCCAGCAAACTGAGCAAGTGGTAACGGCATTGCATTTTATAGCCCAACAATATCAACAAAAGGAGGATATTCCCACGGCCCTTCGCTATTATCTTCAGGCCTTGAAAATCAGGGAAGACCTGCTGCCTATTTCCGAGGAACTACCCTTACTGACCTTGGAAATTGCCCAGCTTTACGAAGACTGGGCAGTGTATCCCAAGGCCTTTTACTACTATCAAAAAAGTGACCGTTTTTCTTCCGAGGCTGCCTACCTTCCCGCACTAGAAGGAATGGCTAGAAGCAAACAAAAAAACGGAGAATTAACGGAGGCACTAAATTATTACCAGTCCATAAGAGCACATCAGCGGGAAGTAGGGAATGTACGCCAGGAAGTGGCCACGCTACGTGAGATGATCAATATCTATCGCGAGGCAAAAGCGTGGGAAGAATCGCTGCGCGCCAATGAGGCAGTCTATCGACTCAATGCCGTATTACAGGATACGGCTGAAATGATCGTCTCGCTCAATAATGCCGGCGTACTTTACCGCCAATCCGGCAATTTGCAGGAGGCACTCACCCATTTCCTCAAGGCTGCCGATCTTGAAAAAAGCCATCTAACCGGACAGGAGGCCAATCCCGTCACCCTAATTAACATCGGGATTCTGTACCAAAATCTGGGCGATTATGCCAACTCGCTGCGTTACCTGTCTACGGCCCGCCTGTCACTACTCCGAGAAGCCACTCTGGACCCCGATATGCTGGCCAATGTGCATAACCTCATTGCCATCGTCTACCTTACCTTGCACGATTATAAACAAGCGTTTGAATACAATCGGCAAGCTTTGAAATATGCCGTTCCCTTGTCGGACCAAAGTATCGCGCAACTGTGTTATAAAACGCGTTCCAGCATATTCGAGCAGGTCAATGACTATGAGGAGGCACTGAATTTTTACCAAAAGTACGTAGCCTTGAAGGACACCTTTACCACGCAGGAAATGTGGCAACGGGAGCAACAATTGCAGCGTCAGTTTTCTGCCGAACAAACCGAAAAAGAAATGAGCCTACTGCTGATCGATCGCGAGGTGGAGGAATTGAAATTGCGGCAGCAGGAGCTGGAAACGGAGCAATTGCGCAATGAGCAGGCACTACAAAAAAGTGTGCTGCAACAAGAGCGACTGGAAAGGGAAAAAGCGGAACAGGCCCTGTTGTACGCCCAGGAAGAATTGGATCGCCGTAAGGCGGAGCAAAATCTGTTGCTGACGCGGCAGCAATTGCAAACTGAGCAAAAAGACCGCCAGATTGCCTTATTGGAAAAAGAACAATCCGAACAAATGTTGAGCCTGACGCAGCAACGGCTGGCCACCGAGCAAAAAGAGCGCGAAAATGCGCAACAGGAACGCGAAAACCTCCGGCTGGACCTGGAACTTCAGGAGAAGGATTTCCAGTTGCAAAATCAGCGCGAGAAGCTGATCCGTAATACAGTGCTGGGCATTCTCTTTACTTCGATCATTGTATTGCTGCTGATCTATCGAAATAATCAATTGCGGCGGCGGGCGCACCAAAAGTTGGCAGTTCAAAAACAAGAATTACAAACGGCGCTGGATCACCTCAAGCTGACACAGTCCCAATTGGTACAAGCCGAGAAAATGGCCTCCCTGGGAGCACTGACAGCTGGCATAGCTCATGAGATCAACAACCCGCTAAATTTTGTGACTTCCAATACACATGCCCTGAAAATGGACCTGGAGGAAATTGCCGAGCTAATGAAGGAGGTACACCGGTTGAAAGAAAATGCCACTCCTCAGGAAATTCAAGCCATCATTGACAAGAGTAAAACGCTAGATACTCAATTTCTCATGGAAGAGACCCAGCAACTGGTTGATAGCATCGCCCGGGGAGCTGAGCGCACCAGCAATATTGTTGCCGGCTTGCGTGTCTTTTCGCGTAAATCGATCAATGATGATTTTGCACTAGCTGATCTGCACGAGGGACTGGAAAGCACGCTGACCATACTCAATAGCCGAATCAAAAGCCGCATCACCATTCATCGAAATTACGGTGATTTGCCGTTGGTCAATTGTCAGTTTGATCGTTTGAATCAGGTGTTTATGAACATTTTGAGCAACGCCATCCAGGCCATCGACGATACCGGGGATATTTTTATAACCACAAAAGCGATCAATGAGGAAGTCATGATCTCCATTCTCGATACCGGACACGGGATGAACGAGGAGGTCCGCCAACGCATTCTTGAGCCCTTTTTTACCACCAAGGAAGTAGGAGAAGGTACGGGACTGGGCTTGTCGATCAGTTTCGGCATTATCGAAGCGCACCGGGGGCGGCTGGAAGTGCACTCCAAACCCGGGAAAGGCTCGGAATTTGTAGTATATTTACCGGTAAATATCACTTGACCTCCCCAAATCATGGCACAGAAATACAACATTCTCTACGTTGATGATGAAGCGGATAACCTCCTGGCCTTTCGTTCGGTATTTCGCCGCTTTTACAATGTTTACACCGCTACGGGTGGAGAAGAGGCCATGCAAATGCTGAAAGATCAACCCGTTGACCTGGTACTTTCCGACCAGCGGATGCCAAGCATGACCGGCGTAGAACTCTGCGAAAACGTCATGAATACCTTTCCCCAAACGGCGTGCATCATCGTGACGGGCTACAGCGAAACCCAACCGCTAATCGAAGCCATCAAAACCGGAAAGATTTCCCGCTACATCACCAAACCCTGGAATGTGGAAGAATTGAAAAGCATCCTCAAAAATACTTTGGAAACCACCATCTAAGATCTAAAACCATGCAGGAAGCAAAAGCGACTATCTTATACGTCGATGATGAACCGGATAACTTAACGGCCTTTAACGCTGTTTTCCGACGATCCTACCACATTTTGGTGGCCAACAGTGGGGCAGAGGCGATTCAATTGCTGGAGCAAAATGAGGTGCAAGTCATCATTTCCGACCAGCGGATGCCCAAAATGACCGGTGTTGAGTTTTTTGAAAAAATCAAGGACCAACATCCGGAGGCCATGCGTATTGTACTGACCGGTTACAGCGATATGCAGGCCATCATTGATGCCATTAACAAGGGCCGCATTTACCACTACGTATCCAAGCCCTGGCAGGCAACAGAATTGAGCATGATCATTGATCGGGCGCTGGAAGCCTATCATTTGCGTACCCGTAATATGGAGCTGGAACGACAAAATGTACAGGCGCAGTTTGAGGTATTGAAAAATCAGATCAACCCACACTTCCTGTTTAATACCATGAATACCCTGGCTGCCTTGATTCCGGAGAAACCGGATCTGGCGGTCAAGTACGCTAAGGACTTTTCGCGGCTTTTCCGCGCGTTGTTACAGTTGAAAGACCAGCTGGTCATTACCCTGGAAGAGGAGTTGGAATTTGTGGAACAATATTTTGCGTTGCAAAAACTGCGATTTGACTCCAGTCTGCACCTCTCTGTCGACATTCCTGATACAAAACGCATAGATACCTTACCTCCTTTTGCCTTACAGGTATTGGTGGAAAATGCCATCAAACACAATATCGTTGCCGAGGACCTCCCGCTGAAGATTGAGATAGGTGCAGAGGGAGGACATCTGGTTGTCCAAAACAACTACCAACCCCGTGGAAGTGTAGAGGATTCTACCGGTACCGGCATCAGCAACCTGAAAGCCCGCTACGCAATGCTGGGCCTCAAAAATGGCACCGAAGCCGGAAAAGTGTCGGGCAAATACGTCGTAAAAATACCCCTGATTCCTGCGGGATAATTAACCTGAATCATTATGAAAATTATCATCGTTGAAGACGAAAAACACCTGCGCGAAGACCTGGAAAGACAACTCCTGGAAATAGATCCGACCATTGAAGTACTGGCCAAAATGGATACGGTACGCAATGCCGTAGACTGGCTGCAAAACAATGAGGTCGATCTGCTTTTTCTGGATATTCACCTGGCGGATGACCTGAGTTTTAAGATTTTTGAACAGGTGGAAGTTAACACCCCCGTCATTTTCACTACCGCCTACGACCAGTATGCGCTCAAGGCCTTTAAGGTGAATAGTATAGATTATTTGCTGAAGCCAATCGAGCAGGAAGAATTGGCGGAAGCCCTGAAAAAATACCACTCCCTGCAAAAGACCTCCAGCCTGCAAATTAACCGGCTGTACGAGGCCATCCAGGGGCAGAAGGACCGGACTTATCAAAAGCGTTTTTTGGTGCAGCGGAGGGAAAAATTGATGAGCGTGAAAATTGAAGAGATTGCCTATTTTGAAGGGGAAGATCGCTATGTGTATCTGGTGAAAAACGACGGTAGTAAGTTTATTATCGACTACAAACTGGCCGACTTGGAAGACCAGTTGGATCCGGCAGTTTTCTACCGGCTCAATCGCAGTTTTATTGCCCATTTTGAGGCCATTGATCGCATCGTATCGGTATCAAAAAGCCGGGTCAAGGTGTACCTCAACCCGGCTTCTGATCGTGACATTATTGTCAGTACGGAAAATACCCGTGGTTTTAAAATGTGGCTGAATGCCTGATTTGCATTAGTTCTTTCTCTCCAGGATCAGGGTAAATTCAACCTCGTCGCCGTCGCCGGTTGGCTCTGTAAACTGCACGGTTTTGTTGTTTTCCTCGTCGTCAACCAGGGCCCAGCGTCTTTGCTCACCTCCGGAAGTCACGATCAATTCAAATCCGTCTCTTTCCCAGCTGAAGGGTCCGCTGATTTCGTCAGTGTCGTCCATGAATGTCATGGTAAAATCGGCCATGCCTTTGCCATCACCATCAAAGCTCAGGGTGCCGGAAGTGGCGATCTGTACTTCAAACTTGGTACCGTTGACGTAAACATCGGCTTCACCGTCAACTACGTCCCACAATCCCACTACGGAATCGGAAGAAACGGGCTTGACATCGTCGTTGTCTTTTTTACAGGAAGTAGTCAGTGACATGAAGGCAACCAGGGCCAGAAACAGGAATTTAATGCTGAAAGTTTTCATTTGATAAAGGTTTTAAATGTTTTGAATTTTGTCGAATAATCTAATTGACAATACAAATGTAGGGGCTTGGGCCAGGTCAGCCCAGAAGAAGGTAGTGAAGTGGGAAAATTGGGGAGTGAGGGTGATTTTTACCTGAATAACCTGTATTTTACACAATCCCACCGCAACATTCGCCGTTATTATGGTCCTAATCAATACTGACCATGAAAAAGACAATTCTCTCAACTCTCTTTTTTTGTGCATTTGCCGTTGCCAGCGTTCTGGCGCAAGGTACTCCGGTAGGCATCTGGAAAACCGTTGATGACAATACCGGTGAAACCAAATCGCAGGTAGAAATCTACGAGCAGAACGGAAAATATTTTGGCAAAGTAGTCAAGCTGTTGATCAAGCCCGACGATACGATTTGCGAAAAATGTAAGGGCGCCAAGAAGAACAAGCCGGTGGTAGGTATGGTCATTATCGAAGACCTGGAAAAGCACAAGGATTACTGGAAAAACGGCACCATCATGGACCCGGAAAACGGGAATGAATACGGCTGTAGCGTGTGGTTTGAAAACGGCGATAACAACGAGCTGAAAGTGCGCGGAAAACACTGGACTGGACTATACCGTACACAGACCTGGTATCGGGTGCTATAGATCAGGTGATCGCAGTACAAAACTTACTGCTAAAAAATTGAATTTCTGGACAATATCTGTCTTTTAATTGTAGTTCTATAAGTGATTTATTATTCATTCACAAAATTCCTTTTATGGAGCAAAACTTTACACCGAATCATCTTGTCAAGTACCTCTACCGTGAGACTACTGCCTCTGAGACCCTTGCCATCAATGAAGCGCTGAACGAAAACTTCGGCCTCCGTGAGGAATTTGAAGGCTTGTTTCAGGCTTACCAGCAGTTGCCAAGAGTAACTTTCCGTCCGTCTAATGGCGCCATCCAGCGTATTCTGGGTTACAGCCAACGCCGGACACTGGAAAAGCTGGCTTAGTTGAACAACGGTACTTATGGTACTTCGTAAAGCCCTTAGTACAACTGCTGTGCTAAGGGCTTTCTAATTTCACCCTTTTATTCATCACCTTAAACCAGATAGGCGGCACCAAAGCGGTGAGAATGGCCATCGGATAGCCGAAAGGTAATTGTGGACTTTCGTCAAAATGTCGAAGCACCTGGTATTTGCGGGTCGCTTTATAGTGGTGGTCACTATGCCGGGTCAGTTCGTAGAGGAAGATGCGGCCCACCTCGTGGTCGGAATTCCAGGAGTGTTTGGGCATCACTTTTTCATATCGACCGGTAGATAGTTTTTTTCGTTGCAAACCGTAATGCTCAATGTAGTTGACCGATTCTAACATCAGAAAGCCAAATACCGCAATGGTCACGGCAAAGCCCACCATCATCAGATTATAAGCCAGGCCCACGGCCACCAAATAACCCAGCTGAATGACCGTAAAGCGAATCATTTCATTGGCCCAACTCCAGGGGTGTTTGCCAATTTTTAACAGCCTGTTCCTTTCCAGTCGCCAGGCATTAAGGTAACTTCCGTATACCGAACGTCCCCAAAAGTGGTATAGGTTTTCACCAAATCGGGCGGTGGCCGGATCTCTGGGCGTCGCTACATTTTTGTGATGCCCGCGGTTGTGCTCGATAAAGAAATGCATATACAAGGCCGGTAACAATAGCACCTTGGCCATCACCTGTTCGTAGCGGGTCACGCGATGGCCCAGCTCATGCGCCACATTAATACCGATGGTGCCCACAATTAATCCGACACTGCAAGTCATGCCAATGACTTCGTAAAGCGCCAGACTTTGAGTATTGAGGGTATAAAAATAGTACCCAATCAACCCGTAGAGAATGGGAATATTGAGGTAAAGTAGGATGTCGAAGAAAACCAATTTTGCACGAGCCTCTTCCTCCGCCGGGCTGAAATTATCGGTGGGGGCGGGAGTGATCAACTCAAGAAGCGGAATCAAACCAAAACCCACATAGATGCTTCCAAATGACCAGATTCCCTGGGCATAAATTCCGGCAAAGGCCGCCATTGGAGCAACATAAGCGATGAGGTATTTCCAATCTTTCCACATAATTGGTTGTTTAGGAAGCTTAAGCTTCTAAAATTAAGGCTTTTCTCGCTGTTCTTAGAAAAATACCGCATTTTTGTGCCTTTATGCATTAAACCTGCGGCACAATCTGGTGTTGTACAGACCAATATTCGTTTAAGAGTATGTTTAAACTTCGTTTTTGTTGTCTAAAATAATCGATTTCAGCCTTAGTCAAGGCAAATTTGAGGTTCATATCCCGAAGCAAGTTCGGGACAGGCTCTGGAAGGTCTGGGCCGATAATTTAACGAAGAGTAAGGTTGAAAGAGGGATTTTAGGCTCGAAGGATGAATTTTAAACATACTCTCACAAGCAAAACCACTAATGAGTACTACCTTTTACGATTTAAAACTACATGCCCTCATTCCGGAAACGGAATACGCCTATACATTGAGCTTTGAAGTTCCCGAATCACTGAAGGAAACTTTTCAATATACCCAGGGACAATACCTTACCCTGCGTTTTAATATTAACGGTGAGGACGTTCGCCGCGCCTACTCCATGTGCAGTAGCCCGCTGGAAGAACATCTGTCCGTCACCGTAAAAAGAGTGGAAGGCGGTAAAGTATCCAATCACATTGCCGATCACCTCAAGCCGGGCGATACCGTTTCGGTGATGCCACCGGAAGGGCGTTTTTTCACCAAACTAGACGAAGAGCACCGCAAGAACTACTACCTTTTTGCGGCCGGGAGTGGCATTACACCGTTGATGTCAATTTTGAAAACCATTTTAGAAAAAGAACCGCAGAGTACGGTATTTCTCCTTTACGGCAATCGCAATGAAGAACAAATTATCTTCCGTGAGGCGCTCGGTGCGTTGGAAAAGCGCTACAGCGATCAATTGATCGTGGAGCATATCCTGTCGCAACCCAGACGGGAAAAGGGCAAGGGATTATTTGGAATGCTTTCCAAAGGCACCCTTACCTGGCAGGGCCAAACCGGTCGCATCGACGAGAAGCAGGTCAGTCGTTTTCTGGAAGAAAATCCGGCCCGATATCCGGACGTAGAATATTTCATTTGCGGCCCGGGAACCATGATTGATGCGGTCGAAGCGGCATTATCGGCCAGAGGGGTTGACAAAAAGAACATTCATACGGAGCACTTCACCTCCACCCCCGGCGATGTGAAGGAAGTGAGCGGTACGGCGGGCGCTCAGGTCATTGTGCAGCTCGATGGCAAACAAATAGAAATTACCGTTCCGGAGGGTAAAACCATCCTGCATACCTTGATCGACCACAAGCATGACCCTCCTTATTCCTGTACCTCGGGCTCCTGCTCTACCTGCATGGCCAAAGTGAGCGAAGGGGAGGTGAAAATGGAGGTGTGTTATGCCCTGGATGATGATGAGGTAGCGGAAGGATACATCCTCACATGTCAGTCTCATCCGATCACTCCGGTAGTGAAGTTGACGTACGATGTGTAAAAGTTTCGTTAAACCGTAGAAAATCTGGAGCATAAACACAACTTCTATTGGCCTGAAGGCGTAACTTTAGTAGGGTTTATGCGTCACAATAGGACAAATGTCAAATCTAATGAATAGCGGTTCACGAAAACTACTCGTCCTTTCCTTTTTTATCGGTCTTTGCTTTTTGGCAAATGCCCAGCAACCTACTTTTGAATTGCCTGCCGGAGCCACCAGCCTTGGCCCCACAGTTAATTCCGGACAGCTGGAAATGGCTCCCATCCTGAGTGCCGACGGGCAAACGCTCTATTTTGTGCGTCGGGGACATCCTAAAAATATTGGCAACGAAAACAAAGACGACATTTGGGTGGTGCACCGTTTGCAAAATGGTCTTTGGAGCCAGGCGCTCAACTGTGGTGCTCCAATTAACAATACCGCAGAAAACCGAGTTTATTCAATTGATGCTACGGCCAAAACGGTATATCTGGCCGACCGGTACCGCACAGGAAATTTGAAAGGACTGGCTTTCGCCCAACGACAGGGCCGACTCTGGTCAAGACCCAAGGCGATAGAAATAGCCGGACTTTCTCCGCTTACCAATGTGCAAAGCTTTGCCCTCAATGTGAATGGCAATGTCATGATCCAAAGTGTGGATCGGGCTGGTGGAAAGGGACGAAATGACCTCTACGTTTCCTTCCTGGATGCCGATGGCGAATGGACGACCCCACGCTCGATGGGTGATGCCCTCAATACGGCAGAGATGGAAGAAAACCCCGTCATTGGCTATGACAATAAAACACTGTACTTTTCCAGCCGAGGGCACGGTGGAAAGGGCGGTGCAGATCTATTTGTCAGTTACCGCATGGATGAAACCTGGACCAACTGGAGCCCGCCGGTCAACCTGGAAACCATTAATACTTCCCTCGACGACCGTTTTATGACGGTTTCCGCCATTGGCAATGAAGCCATTGTATGTTACCCTGATAGTACCGGCCAACTGGACCTGTACCGCATCGCCATTCCGCAGGCGGTTCGCCCCACTCCGGTGGCCTTGTTGAACGGTCAGATTATCAATGACAAGACCTCCAAACCAATCCAGGCGGAACTGGGGTATCGGCCCTTGGATGAGCCTGAAAACCTGGAGCGCGTTAAAGCCAATCCCGATGGCAGCTTTACCCTGGTGGTACCTTACGATGATGACTTGAGTCTGCACGCTGAGGTCGATGGATACTTTTCGGTGAGTGAACGCATGGAATTGGCCAACCAAAATCTGAAAGAAGCAGATCGCGCCCCGGAAAATGCCCTGGCTGCCCTGAGTCTCAGTGATGCCTACCTACGGCGCGATGTGGAGATCAATCAATTGAGCCAGCAGCTGCGCGAGTTGGATGACGAATTGCTAGCATTTCAGCAAGAATACGAGACTTTTCGCGAAAAAATGGCCGCAAAATGGCAAAATGAACCGGTCAACTACCGCGAACTGACCGATCCGGAGCTCGACGCTTTGCGTCATCATTATGGCAATTATCTGCAAAGTGAAAGCCAACCGGATACGCTTCCCGAAATGGGCAATACCGATGAATTTACTAAAAAGGGCAGCAGCGCCATCCCCGATGATATGGTGGAGGAATACGACGAACTGGCCGATATGAAACGCCGCTTTCGCAATCATTATGAAGCTACTAAAAATACCACCGAAGCGCCAGAAGAAGAGTATTTGTGGGATGAACCCAAAGGCCTGCAGGATTTTCAGGAGGAAGTACGCGGTGACCTGCGCCGTGAACTACACGGTGAAGTGGTGGATGAACTCATTGAAGAAACCAGCCAGGAATTGCAGTCACAGTATCAAGAGGACGATATAACTCAGCAGCAATTCCAGGAGGAAAAACAGGCGCTGAAGGCGGAAATTGCTACCAGCCTTTTTGTGCCAGCAAAGCCCGATGCCCGCAATACGCCAACAGAACCTTGGCAGGATCAATTGCGAAGCGACCTGAAAGAGGCGATGGCCCCGGAAATCAAAAAAGAACTGGCCGAAGAACTGCGGGAAGACATTCGCATAGCGCTGCGCAGCCGGGCCAACTATGTGGCCAAATCCGGGGAAGCAGAAACGCTCCGCCGGGAAATTGACCAGAAAGTATTGCAGCAAATCCGGGAGGAAGAACAAGTGGGCAGTGTCAACCCGCCAATCGAGGAACAACCGGTGGATATGACCGCCAAAGCTCCGGTTTTGTCTTACACGGAGTTGAGTAAAGTCATTCGCCTGATGCCGGTTGAAGTGGGACAAAGCATTCCCTTGCACAACATCTTTTTCAATCCAAATACCGCCAAATTTAAGCCCACCTCCTACGCCGAACTCAATCGCGTAGTGGAGTTTTTATTAAACAATCCGGGAACGAACATTGAAATTGGCGGACACACCAATGGATTGCTCAACCACAGCCAGGCTACTCAGTTATCCAACAAGCGCGCCAAAGCCGTGGTCGACTATCTGGTAGCCTACGGGGTTCCCAAAACCCAAGTTTCCTACAAAGGCTACGGCAAAACCCAACCAATTGCCACTAACGACACCCTCAAAGGCCGCAAGCAAAATCAGCGCATTGAAATGCGGATCGTAGCAGTGGCTAGTGGATTGATGCAGAAATGATTGATCCTTTTTTCAGGCAATCGGGAAGAATTGGATGAACGCCAAGCTATTTCGATTCACATCATTTTTGGCATTAGAGAAAGCCTAAAAAGAACAAATTAAGAACCAGAAAAAGGTAGCGTTGTTTCACATTCGTGATTGATTGGTTTTGGTGAAATAACAAGGAAAGCAGGACTTAAATCTTTGTCAATCACACGCTTTTGTGCCAGATTGCCTTGTACTTTTGTTAACTTTAAAACGTTCTTAACAGTATTGGACAATCTTTTCCTGCATTTTTGGAGTCTTACTTAGAGAGAGAAAGAGAATCTACATTTCCTGATATGAAGGAATCTATCTATAAAATGATCCGTAATATGCGCTTCTTATACCTCTTAGTGGCAGGCCTTTGTCTGCCTGCTATCTTATTCGCCCAGCCCGCAAATGATGAATGTACCGGCGCGATCCCGCTCGATGATGTGGTGAACTGGTGTTCCGCACCCGCAGCCTTTTCCAATTCGGGAGCTACCATTTCTCCGGAACCAAGCCCCGGCTGTTTTCCCAACAATACCGACAACAATGATGTGTGGTATTCCTTCGTAGCGGAAGCGACCACCATCAATGTTAGTGTCATTGGTGGAGTACCCAACAATCCAGGCGGTACGATTCAGAATCCGCAGGTCGCTGTTTATTCCGGTGAATGTGGTAACCTTACGGAAATTGGTTGTGCTTCCGACGCCAACAATGCCGACCAGGCCAATACGTTTGTCAATCCACTCAACATTGGTGAAACCTATTACATTCGCGTTAGCGCACGCTTTAGCTTTACGGGAACTTTCCAGCTGTGCCTCAATAACTTCAACGAGGTGCCCCAGCCTTCCAGCGATTGTGAACCGGGTGTGATTTTGTGTGATAAATCTCCCTTCACCGTCGACTTTGTCACCGGCGAAGGCAATAACCCCAATGAGATCAATGATGTAAGTTGTAATTCGGGTACCTGTCAAATTACTGAGGCCAGTAGTAGCTGGTACAAATGGACGTGTGACCAATCTGGTACCTTGTCTTTTTCCATCACACCCCTCAATCCCGCTGATGACATCGACTTTGTAGTGTATGAATTGCCCAACGGCGTGGAAGATTGTTCCGGCAAGTTTGACCTGCGTTGTATGGCTTCCGGAGAGAATGTAGGAGCGCCCATTGCCGAGTGGCAGCCCTGTACCGGAGCAACCGGCTTGAGCCTGACCGATACCGACCTTAGCGAAACCTGTGGATGTCAGGAAGGAGATAATAATTTTGCGCAAGCGATAGATATGGTGGCGGGCAGAAGCTACGCCCTGGCCATCAACAACTTTAGTGAATCCGGCAGTGGTTTTTCCATCGAATTTGGAGGTACGGGTACCTTCCTGGGGCCGGTTGCGGACTTCAATACCAATCCGGTAACCGGCTGTGTGGGTGAGTCGATCACCTTCACCGATGCGTCTTCTTTTGTGGGCGGATTGTCCAATTGGACCTGGAATTTCGGTCCCAATGCAACGCCTGTCACCGCCACGGGAGCAGGCCCTCACAATGTCGTGTTTAACCGTCCGGGTACCTATCCGGTAATCCTAACAGTAGAAAGTAACCAAGGCTGTCTGGTCACCCAAATTGAATACGTCACAGTGGAATGCTGTGTAGATCACTTCAACCTGGACGCAGTGGTTACGCCGGTAGATTGTCCAAATGACCCTTCCGGTGCGGTTGACCTGACGGTAACCACCAATTATCCCGGATATACTTTTGTGTGGAGTAACGGCGCCATGACCGAAGACCTTACCGGGGTTTTGCCGGGAATCTACGATGTAACCATTACCGATGAGGCGACCTGTGAAACTACGGGAAGCTTTACCGTTAATAGTCCGCCGCCTTTCACTTTTGATACGCTTATTACCATGCCTACCTGTAATGGTGGTACTGATGGTGCAGTAACGCTGATCGTTGATGGAGGAACGCCACCCTATGAGTACAATTGGAATAATATGGGCTTTGGCACCAATAATGGGTTGACCAACCTGTCGAATGGTGATTATACCGTAATTGTGCGCGATGCCAACGGCTGTGATACCACGCTGGTCATTCCGGTCTTTGAACTGGAGCTACAGCTCGATCCCACCGCTCAGGCGATCACTCCACCATCTTGTTTTGGATCATCGGATGGTTCTATTGTGGTGACGATCAATAATGGTTTACCACCCTATGAATACGACTTCAACGATGGCAATGGTTACCAAAGCAACAATACCCTTACCGGCCTTCCAGCGGGCACCTACATCGTGGATGTGCTGGACGCCAATTTATGTATGGGGAGTTTTGAGCTGGTGCTGGAAGATTTTCCGCCATTGACACTGGATTTTGATATCCTGGATGTAAGTTGTAATGGACTGACGGATGGCAGTGTTACGGCCGTAGTGGGAGGAGGAACCGGTGTGTACACTTATCTTTGGGATACCGGTGCTACAACGGCTACCATCGATCAACTTCCTGCCGGTGATTACTCCGTAACCGTATTGGATAGCAATGATTGTGAAATACAAGGCACGGCCACTGTGGTTGAACCCCCGCCATTATTTGTGGACATCGACAACATCATTGACGTCATTTGTTTTGGCGAATCCACCGGTGAGATTTCGGTAGTGGGCAGCGGAGGGTTACCGCCCTACGAATACAGCCTGGACGGCGTCACCTTCCAGATGTCGGAAACTTTTACTGATTTGCCTGCGGGCAATTATACCATCACGATCCTCGATGCCAATGGCTGTACCGAGGTAGTCGATGCCATCATCAACCAACCGCCGGAGCTACTTGTGGAACTGGGGCCGGATATTTTTATTGACCTCGGTTTTGAAACCACCATCCGGGCGGTGCCCAATTTTTTCCCGGTCACCTTCGCCTGGGATCCGGAGGATGTGGAGTGTCTGAATATTGATTGCTCCCAAATTCGGGTGATGCCCACTGATCGCACGGTCTACACCGTGACCATCACCGATGAAAATGGCTGTACCGCGACCGATCAGGTGACGGTGAGAGTGGTGAAAAACCGCCCGATCTACATTCCCAATGCCATCTCCCCCAACGGCGATGGTGTGAATGATGGGTTTACGATCTACTCCGGTCCGGCAGCGCGCAGCATCAAGACCTTCAAAATTTTCAGCCGCTGGGGATCACTGGTGTTTGAAACCAATGATATTCCCACCAATGATGAATCGCTGGGCTGGGATGGTAACTTCCTCGGCCGTCCGGTTAATCCAGGGGTGTTTGCCTTCTTCGCGGAAGTGGAGTTCATTGATGGAGAAGTGGTGCTTTATGAAGGGGATGTGACGGTGGTGCGGTAAATTTTGAACCACCGAGGCACATAAGAATATAGAAGAAGGTAAGGCGAGTCGCCTTTTTTAAACCACATAGGCACATAAGGAGTAAGAAAAGAAAATCACCTATTCGGCGATCACTTGAAATCGAATTACACTTCAGTCCCGTCGAAGAGAAACCCACAGGGTTGGGGAAAGGAACAAAAGGTATATTAGAAAAAGTCCAGCCAGATTTTGCTCTAATGCTCTCATATAACCTTATGTGCCTATGTGGTTTATATTAAGTCAACATCATGTATGCCCTTTTGCTAAAACCACGAGGTTTCTGCAAAAGCAACTTCGCGGCTTGGCGGCTTCGCGAGAGTTCCAACCCCTTGCGAGAAAATCAGTGATCCGGATTTTTCACCCTCGGCAAATTCGGCAATGTAAACGCTGACTCCGACACCTCCATCGCCTGGAAGTCTTTCGCCACAATTTCCATGTGGAACTCTTTGGTGTCAAACACGCTTTTCATCGGTAATGCCCCTGTTTTTTCGATACAAAATTTCCAAAATCCGTATTCGTGCAGGGCAAATTTAGCCGGATCGGCGCGATAATTTTTATTGAAGTAATATTGAGTGGTACCTTCCTTTGATTGGATGGTCAGCAGATCGCACTTCAGTCCGGCAATGGTGGCGACTCCTTTCTGAATATCATAGCTAATGATTTCGTCCGGATTCACCCGGGCGTCATTCCACAGCAAGCCGTTCATACCCTTCATTTGGCTAAAGAGCGTATCCTGCCCAAGGTAGTACTGCGTGATGTTCATGCCGCCATTCATCTCGCTTTTATACTTACCTCCTTTGATGGTATACACCTGCTGGTCGCCCATGATCGATTGCGCCTGCTTTTTCGACATTTCGCCGGTCTTGTCCTCAAAGCTCAGATCGTAGGTAATCTTGCCTTCAAAGGCAGCATTTTTTCCGGAGGAAAGCTTTTTGGATGCATTGCAGGAGAATACCAGCATAGCGATCAAGATGCCGGTAAACGCGAGATTTTGTTTAACATTCATAGATTTTAATTTTTTAATCCAAACACTTGACACCCTCTTTTTCTGATTTTTCCGTGCTTTCCTGACAGGCAAAAGTAGTCAGGCAAAGCACCAGTAGTATGATAGTATTTTTCATTGGCGATGAATTTTAATTGAAGACGTATGATGTAAGGCATTGTTTGTTGATGGTTAATTACGGTTAAATCTCCATCATTTTTTGCTCCACCAATAATAGGTAGCCAAACTCAACAATAGGGCCATCAAAACATACGGAAATTGTAGCATTCCAATGGAAACCGTTTCCAAATCAATACTCGGTCGAAAAATGCCTTCCGGGATCAACTGGCCAGCCTGATCAGGTCGTAAGTCGAAGATACTGATGGTGACGAAATTGGCTCCGGTATGAACCCCAAGCGCTCCTCCCAGCCGTCCGGTTTTAAAATATATAAAGCTGAAAAATATAGTGTGCAATGCCGGGATCAGCATTGTATAAAAGAGCAGTTCTCCCTCCACGCCGGGGGAGTAGCTTTTTAGGCCAACAAAGACCACCATAATGATGATCGCCACGATTGGCCCCGAGCTTTTTTCAAAACGGGTCAGAGGATAACCCCTGGTAAACAATTCTGTTCCGAGATCCGCGATAAAGATGAACATCAAGCCGTAAAGCATACCCGTCAAATTGATTTCGCTGGCCCATTGCCACGAAAAACCGGTCAGGATGGATTGTAATACAGACACCAAAGCCCATAATGCAACACCAACAAGAAATCCATATAGGAAGTCCCTCCGGTTGCTGGTATTAAAGGAAATACCCAGACTGGAAAAAGTGATTTCGCCTTTTCCACAAAACCTTTTGGTGAGCCACCAGGCCGCGATTGCAAAAGCTAAAAACAAGACCAACCCGATCATGGATAAAGGTACCTTGAAGGGGATGAGGGAGGCGAGGATTCCCTTTCGGAAAAGAAAATCCAAGACCGTTAATATCGCCAGGAAGGCAAATGCTTTTTTCATAGAGGATTGGATTTTTCGAAATTGTCGAGGATTTCCGGTATTGTTTGATGTTAGGGAAAACAACCTTGATCACCTCCAATATCCAAAAAATCCATCACATCCCGTATCTTCAACCGCACAAACTCAAAACAAACCAATGAACAAACTACACTACCCACTACTGGCCATCCTCTTGTTGCTGGCAACATTTGGCTACAGCCAGGATCGTTACCACCTCATTTACGAAAAGGACCTGGGACAGCACTTTGGCGGCGAAAACCTGCTGCTGGCCAATCACCTGTGGACAGAGTTGGATAAGGAATTGCTTTCGCCCAATCTTTTTCCCGAAGAAAAGGTTTGGGGCAACCGGATTTATCGCTTTGGCAAATTGCTGCTGCTGGATTATCCCTTTGCGTTTCTGATTCCCAGTTTGCAGCATGAATATTTTGGTCATGGCTTCCGGGCCAGGGAGTACGGCAGTCGGGTAACGAACTTGCAGATTACGCTGCCACCGCCCTTTCAACTCGAAACGCCATCGGTGAATTACGAACCGATTATTCACCGTACCGCACAGGAGCAAATCGCGATGATCATTTCGGGGGTGGAGGCCAATGCCATTTTTAGCGAAAAAATGCACCGCAACGTATTGCTGCGAGAAACCATCAACTACCACGATGCACTACTCTATATTTATGCCAATAATGACCTGACCGGGTACGTGACCTTCGGCATCAATCTCGGCGGCGATGTGAACGCTTACCTCAATGCCTTGAATGACTATTACTCCGAGGGGGAGCTCAAAAAGGAAAAGCTGTTCCGCTATGGAGTGCTGGGCATTCTGTTTGACCCAGTTAATTACTACGCCTTTGCCAGTATTTTTAACTACGGCTGGCGTGGCCAATCCGATACCAATATCCCGTTTATTTTTTTGGATGAGCGGGTGAAATTCCTGCCCAAGATTGGCTTTATTCTTTCACCATTTGGCCCTGAAGTATACCTGGACAATTACCTCAAAATCGGTGATCAAATCTACTCCCTTTACATGGGGCAATCCGATAAAACTTTCGCAAAGTTCTGGCGCGTGAAGGGGCAATTTTGGAATGTTCCATTAGCCACTAATCTCTACCTCGGCGGGCAGCTACAGCTTTGGCAACAGCCGGATTTAACCCTTTGGGGCGACCGTCAGAATACCACCGTTGAAGGTTTTGGGGGAGCTTTTATTGGCCGTTTGAACTACGATTGGCAACAAGCCCCACTGCTGGGGTTAATGCTCGAAGCGGGCTACAAATCAGGCGGCTTCATGCAGGGCGAGCGGCTGGAAAAGGGATTGATTTTGCGGGGAGGGCTGAGTGTTAATTTCAGGAAGTAGAAGGCTTTTTACTCCTATCCAGGGCATCAATTTTTTCCAAAATCCAGTTTTTATCGGCTAGTGCCTGACACTCGTTGACTTTCAGGCGCACCTTGGCAATGGCCTGCTGATTATAAGGGTCGATGTTGGCCAATTTTCGAATGAAGCGCAGTACATTGAGGTATTGACGCCGAACGTCTTTTGAAATCAGGCGGTTCCGCTGTAGATAAATGCGGAAGCTATCCATCAGAGAATCCAGTGCGAGATATTCATCTTGTTCGTAATAAGTTTTGAGCAGCATCAATTTACTACCCAGTGCGTAGACGATGTCATCGTATTCTACCTCGCGGAGCTGAGCGATGACATCGGGGTACTTTTTTTGGTGAAAATAAACCTTGGCCAGATTGTAGGTCAGTGCATTTTCACGGTTGTCTTCGGGTAGGTAATCGGTGTGGGTTTTGATAAAATTTTCCACCCAATCAAAAGCTTTTACATAGAGCGCTACGGTGATGATATTTTTGTAATCCTGGCTATCGAGTTTGCCGTCAGCTATGAGAATCTCTTCGCGAATCAGGGTTTGGAAAAGCTGGAAAAGCTCCTGCAAATATTCCGAATACCCCTTGTTGATGCGGGAATCAATGCAGTAATTTTTCAGATAGATGTACAGGGTATTGAGTTCTTCTTTGGAAAAGCGTTCCTGTTGTTCTTTCACATAGTCGCGCAGGTTCCGAAAATGACTTTCATCTTCTTCATCCCGCAACATTTTTAGCACCAGCAAATAGGCTTGTAGCGGAGGCTCCTGGATGTACCTCGACCCTTCGAGGAAACTGATAAATCCGGGAATGGTTTGAATGTCCGTATCGGTTGATACAAACTTCCGGTAACCGAGGATATCACAGAGATATTTTAGCTTTTGCAAAAAATAGAAACAATCCAGGTAAAAGTCAGCTTCTTCCAGCTTGCCGAAATCGGCGGGTTTCTTGCCGTAGGTCTCCAGGATGCGGTAGCGCAAATCAGATACCTCGTACTGATAAAAGTAATAGTCGGTTACGGTCACCTCTTTGTCTTCCGACAAGGAATTGATGACCTTTTGGGCGGCACTGTGGAAATACTTTTCGAGTTTGCGCTCTTTGAGTATATACAATTGTTCCAGCGCCGGCAGGTAAACCTGTTTTTTACCTCGCTGCAATTGTAAAAAATTCATACCATGCTGAGTCAACTCCGAGCAAATACGACGTAAATAATTATCATCATACGGTTGCTTTTTCTTGAGCTTTTTCCAGGCTTCCCTCTTGGTCATTGGTTTTTCAGGTGCTTTCTTTTCCGGTCCGGCATCCAAATAAACCGCTTCGACCAGGTCAAACAGATCAACCAGCTCATTATTTTCGTTGAAATAAGGAGAAACCAGGTACCTTCGAAAGTGCTTGAGCTCTACGCGAGAGCAGGTATTGAGTAGCGTGATCAGCTTTTTGCTTGGCATGGTGTGCTAGTTGCAGATATTCCGAAAACAAAGTAATTTTGCAATTAATTTTAAATTACTGAAATTCAGTTTTTTATATTTTATTTTTTTCATCGTTTTCCCGACAAATTACGAAAAATGTATTTGCTGAAATGCCTATCTAATCAGATTTTTGTATCGTCTTAAACCATTTCATGCTATGAAAAACATCTGCATCTCCTTTCTGCTTGGCTTCCTGTTTTGTATTATGGGACCTTATTCTCTGCGTGCACAGGAAGGCTGTATCGACGAAGATCAGATTGACCTGAGTGTGCCGTGTACTGGCGATTCTGATCCAGTATGTGGGTGTGATGGCGTGACATACGTCAATGCGTGCCAGGCTGAAAACTGGTATGGTGTCACCGAGTGGACTGCCGGTCCATGTGTTCCTCCCAATGAATGTCAGGCGGATTTTATCTTTGCTTATTTGCCCAATTTGCAAGCCGTTTTTTATAACAATTCTGTCAACTATACCAGTCACTATTGGGAAATTGAGGGGCAAACACTCTATTCCGATCCCGATGGTACCCTGCACTATACCTTCTCCAATTCGGCACCTACCCTGGTCTGTCTGACCATCACTAATGACGAGGGCTGTGAAGACTCTGAATGCATCTTCGTTTATCCCGATGCGCCAGAGGAAATGTGTAACATTACAGACTGTGTTTGGCCGGGTGATGCCAACGGTAACTGGCATCCCAACAACTATGATCTGCTCAACATCGGGCTGGCATTTAATTCGACCGGCCCGGCTCGTCCTTTTTTCCCAAACCCGGATGATCCCATTGCCTGGGCCCCCAACTATTCCGATATCTGGGGAGATAATGTGCATGGCATTGACTTCAAACACTTTGATTGTGACGGAAACGGGGTGGTCGACGAAGATGATATCGATGCCATTTATCACAACTACGACCCAGAGATTAATACGGAAACGAATCCGCAGATAGATGCACCAGAATTGTGGCTGGAATTTGATACCGATTTGATCACCATTGACCTGGATAGTCCTTCGGAAATTGAAATCACCGCCACCCTCGGCATTGGTAGTACCGCTGATCCTGTGACCGATTTGCATGGCCTGGCCTTCACCGTTGGCTTTCCCGATAGTTTAACTTATCCCAATACCACCACGCTCAATTATCTTAACAACTCTTTCTTTGGTTATAATTATGACGTACTGACCGTTAGTCGCGAAGTGACGGACTTCTTCCCCGGACGCTTCGACGGGGCATTGAGCCGAAAGTCTGGACAAGGAATAGACGGAAGTGGTCCGCTGGCGAAAATCAGCTTTATCGTTAATTCCGACATTATTGGTGGCCGTGCGGTACCGGAAACGCCTTTTGATGTGATATTAGACAATGTGATTATGATCAACTCGGTTGGTGATACACTATCCTACAATCTAGCAACAAATCCGGCCTCCATCATCTTTTTGAATGCGGGCATTTCCAATTCGGATGAGACTAATCTGGAGCAGCAACTTCGCGTATTCCCCAATCCTGCAAAGGATCAGCTTACGGTCGATTGCGGTGGTGCCAACCTGGAAGTCATTCGCATACTCAACCATTTGGGACAGCAGGTCTTCCTGCAAAGAGCTCCAGAGCCAACGACTCGCATCGACACCAGACAGTGGTCACCGGGTATCTATTTTCTGGAAGCCATCAGTGCGGAAGGAAGAAGCACGCGAAAGGTGGTGATTGAGCCATAAATAGCTAAAGGTAAAATCCCGTGGAAAGCATTAGAGGAAATATTAGATCGGTATTTTCTGAGTAATTACGTTTGAAATGAGATAAAAATCCAGTATTTTAGTTTTTAAAAATGGATTTTCCCTTTCTCCGTATTTCCATTTTCGCATCCTTTTTCTTTCTTACAGGTTGCAGCGAGTCCACGACCTCTAAACCACCGCCTTTAAACTTGGAGAATGCTCAAGAAATCACCCTTCTGGGAGAGGATATCGTTTTAAATTTACCAAACCTACTAAAACGTAGCAGTCGTTATTCTTTGGCCAACGATATTCCTGCTCTGCGTCAGGATTCACTGGCTTTATACCTTATTCAAAATATGCTTGAGGGTCTTGAGTTTGAGGATTCAGAAATTGATGTGTTTGTTGACACAACCTCAAGCTTTCACACTTTGGTCATTCTTAATGTTGCCTATATGCCTTTTGATAAAAACATTGGGGCAATGCTCAATAAGTCCATTAGAGAGAATTATGAACAAATAGAATCTAATTTGGGGTATGTGCGGTTTGAGAAAATGGAATCTACCATCAAGAGAAGGAGCACACTACAATCCATGAAATTCAAATACAAAATTTCAAACCTAGCTGATCAAAGTGTTCATTATCGTACGATCTACTTCATGTCTAATGATCGACGATCTTTTGTGATTTATGAAGATGCCGCTGAGGAGGAAGACTTCGAGGAGTTCCTCTGGACAATAAAAGGGTGATCCTGGTTGTCAACTACACAATATCCTTGACCCCAAGCTGCAACATCCGCTTGCCTTGCCATTTATTTTCTTCCAGGGTGTAAAACAAATCGAAGGGTTGCTGTGAAATAACCTGATCTACCTTTTCGCCCAAGCCAAAGGCAATGCCGGAAAAGGCTTTGGATTGGTTTTGTTTGACTGATAGTTTCAGGTGGATTCCCTTTAAAGTTTTGGAATAACCGGTATCTGTCACCCCACGCGTCAGGAAAATGGGATTGCGATTGCCGGGGCCAAAGGGACCAAACTGATGTAGGATGCGCCAGAACTTCGGTGTGATCTCTTCCAGATTTAATTCTGCGGCATAGTGTATAACTGGATGTAGCAAGTCTTCCGACAAATGGCTGCTGACGTAACCTTCAAAGCGATCCTGAAAGTAGGGCAAATTTTCCGGTGCCAGTGTCAAGCCGGCTGCATGAGTGTGCCCCCCAAAGTTGATCAGCAAATCCTGACAGGAGTGGATGGCTTCATGGATGTCAAACCCCTTTACGGAACGGGCCGATCCCACAATGTTACCACCGGATTCCGTCAGGATGATCGATGGGCGATGAAATCTTTCCACCATCCGGGAGGCCACGATACCTACCACGCCCTTATGCCAATGCGGCTGATATAGCACCAGGCTGCGGCGGTCCTCCCAATCGGGCATCTCCTCAAACAATTCGGCAGCTTCCTCGGCGATGCGCTGGTCAAATTCCTTGCGTAATTTATTGCGGTATTCCAATACCCGGGCATAGTCCTCCGCAATTTTTCGATTGTGCGAAAGCATCAACTTTACTGCCTGGTCGGCATCGGCCAGTCGGCCCGCCGCGTTGATCATTGGAGCCAAACCAAAGACGATATCGCTAATGGATAGTGGGCGTTGTCGTTGACTACGTTCGATTAATGCCAAAAGGCCAGGCCGTTTGGTGCGCGTAAGGACATCCAATCCCAAATGAGCCAGCACCCGATTTTCGCCAGTGATGGGCACGATATCGCTGGCAATACTGATGACCAGAAAGTCCAGCAATTCCGTAAGGATATCTTGTGATAAGCTGTGCTGTTGGGCGTAAGCCTGCGCCAATTTAAAGGCTACACCGCAGCCACTCAATTCCTTGTAGGGATAAGCACAATCCGGACGCTTGGGGTCGAGCACCGCCACCGCATCCGGAATTTCGGCTTCCGGCAGGTGGTGATCGCAGATGATGAAATCAATGCCATGATGTTGTGCCGCTCTCACCTGGGGCACCGCACGAATGCCACAATCCATGGCGATGATCAGCGTGATGTTATTGGCCGCAGCATAATCCAAGCCTTCGTAAGAAATGCCATAGCCTTCCTTGTAGCGGTCGGGAATGTAATAATCCAGGTGCGGGTGTAGCTGTTGCAAAAAGCTGTACATCATGGCCACGGAGGTGGTACCATCCACATCATAATCGCCGTAGAGTAATATTTTTTCGCCTTTTTCAATGGCGTGGTGCAGGCGCTCGACCGCCTTTTGCATATCCTGCATCAGAAACGGATCGTGCAGGTGTTCCCATTGCGGGCGGAAGAAATCCCGGGCTTGTTCAAAGGTGGTAATCTGGCGTTGGGCCAGCAGTTGACAAAGTACGGAAGGAATGCCGAGAACCTCTTGGAGGTGTCGGACGTTTTCTGGGTCAGAGCTAGCGGCTAGCCATTGTTTTTTGGGCAACATTTGGAGGCGTTTTTTGGAATGCTACCTAAAGATAAGATTTTATTCAACAATATACAAACGAATACTCGGTTACAATTCGACTTTATCATACAACTATTCATTTATAATAATCCTCAATTGGTAGAAAATAATTAGCGGCACATAGCCAATCTGAGTATGTTTGCGGCTTTAGGCCATGTTTGGAGATCAAACTTTGTGCTACAAATATCATTTTTTTGATGATCCTGCGTTGCTTTTTTTGACCGTACCTCAGGGTATGCTCTGCAAAAAGACGCCTTGCCTCACCAAAAAACTGATTATTTTCGCGATCAAATCCGACCTCCAAAAATGGCCTGATTGATTACCAATGAAAATACACTATATATGAGATCAAAATCATCTCTACTCGCGCTCCTGTTGGTCTTTTGCTCAAGTTGGGTGCTGGGGCAGGAAAAAGTTACCCTCAGCGGTTCCGTTAAGGATGGGGAATCTGGAGAAACCCTGATTGGCGCCACTGTGGCGGTACCCGTATTAGGACTTGGCACTACGACCAATGAATATGGGTTTTACTCTCTGGCGATTCCCGCAGGAGATTCCGTGACAGTGGAATTCAGCTATGTCGGTTTTCAAACCCAAAATCGTCGGCTATTGCTCTCTGCTTCCCAAACCCTGGATGTGGAATTGGGCACAGGGGTTGAACTGTCGGAAGTGGTGGTGAAAGCCAACTCCTACGAAGAGCAGCTCAACACCACCGAAATGAGTGTGGAGGCCATCAGCACCAAAGAGGTTCAGCTACTGCCGGTAGTATTTGGCGAAAGCGATATCCTCAAAACCATCCAACTCAAACCGGGCATTCCATCTGGCTCCGAAGGTACCACAGGGCTATTTGTACGTGGCGGAAGTGCCGACCAAAACCTGATTGTATTGGACGAAGCCATCGTTTACAACCCCAACCACCTTTTTGGCTTTTTTAGCACCTTTAATACAGATGCAGTGAAGGATCTAAAACTGTATAAAGGTGGGTTTCCGGCCCAGTACGGTGGGCGGTTGTCGTCGGTAATTGATGTGAAACTAAAGGAAGGCAACAACAAAAAACTGTCCGGCTCCGGCGGCCTCGGATTGATCTCCTCGCGCTTAACTTTGGAAGGGCCGATTGAGAAAGACAAGTCATCTTTCATCGTTTCCGGGCGGCGTACCTACGTCGACATTTTTACCCGGCAGGTGAATCGGCTCAACGAGGATAAAGAAGACTACAGCCCTATCCCCAACTATTACTTTTACGACCTGAATACCAAAATCAATTTCCAGTTTGGCGAAAAGGATCGCCTTTATCTCAGCGGCTACTTTGGTCGGGATGTATTTGGCTTTGATGGCGACTTTTTTGATTTCAACTTCGACTGGGGCAATGCCACCGGTACGGCTCGCTGGAATCACGTATTTAACCCCAAGCTGTTTGCCAATACCACCTTTACCTATTCCGATTACCAATACGATATTGAAAACAAAGTCACCGGATTTTCCTTTCGGGTGGGGTCGAATATCCGGGATGCCAATTTGAAGACGGATTTCTACTACGCGCTAAACAACCAGCATACCTTGCGGTTTGGCGGCAATGCAACCTATCATCAATTCACAGTGGGTCGCCTCAAGGCTGGTAGTGACGACGGGGAAATCAACTTCTCGGCCGGTCAGGATTACGATGGCGTGGAATTGGGCGCCTACATCTCCGACGACTGGGAAGTAAATGATGCCATCAAGATCAATGCCGGATTGCGCCTCAGCGGCTTCAGCAATGACGGCACCTTTTACACCGGTATTGAACCGCGCTTTGCCAGCCGCTTTGTGCTTTCTGACCGGACCTCGCTCAAGGCCAGTTATGCACGGATGTACCAGTATTTGCACCTGGTAGCCAGTGCCGGTGCCGCCCTACCAACGGATGTGTGGTATCCTTCCACGGCAAAGATCAAACCCCAAACTTCCGATCAGGTGGCGCTGGGCCTTTCCTATCTGATGGGGACTGATTATTTTTTGAATGTGGAAACCTACTATAAATTTCTGGATAACCAGCTCGATTTTGTGGACGGTGCGGAGTTGTTTGCCAACGATAATTTGGAGGAGGAATTTGCTATCGGTAAGGGGCGTGGTTATGGTTTAGAAGTCAGCATTGAGAAAAAGGAAGGCCGATTGACCGGCTGGATTGGCTATACGCTTGCTTTCATCGAAAAGGGCGACTACAAAACGGTGGACCCTTTCGGGAATTTCACCCAGGAAGGCTATTTCTCACCCATCTATGATCGACGTCATGACCTGTCGCTCGTAGGTATTTATGAGTTGAGTAATAAGATCACACTGTCAGGAACGTTCGTTTACGGTTCCGGAGATTTACGTTGGCTGGCGCCAAGCCGCTTTTCTTTACAGGATGTGTATGGCGCAGGTTTTGAAGCCATCGTACCCGATTACCGCGACCGCAACAACTACCGTTTGCCACCATATATTCGCCTGGATTTGGGGGTGATTTTCCACTTCCGCCCCAAATGGGGAGAGAGTGATTTGTCGATCAACGTGGTCAATGCCACCGACCGCCGAAATACCTTCTTTATTTATTTCGAGCCGGAATTCAGGGAGGTAGAAAACGGTGACAATATCATCGAGATCCCGGAGAAGATTTCCGCGCGACAGGTGTCGCTATTTCCTATTTTGCCTTCTATTTCCTGGAACTTCAAATTTTAATCGACCATGAAAACATTCCATTATATTCTATTTATCGGCCTGGTTTTTTCTGTTGTTTCCTGTAATCTGGAGCAGGAGATTGACATCGAATTCCCGGATTCGGAGGAGCGCTACGTCGTGGAATGCTACCTGGAAGCGGGGGGGGCATTCAATTTGCTGTTGACAACTACTTCCAATTACTTTTCTCCATTCCCTTCGGACGATGCTGAGTTTTTACAGAGTATTCTGATTGACAGTGCGCAAGTGTACATCCGACACGAGGGAGTGGAGTACCAACTCAAAAATCAGCTATTTATTGATTTTGGGACCCGGCAATTGTTTAATTATCACGCTGATGATCTCGTACCCGAAGATTTTGATTCCGATTTTGAATTGAATATCGTGCTTCCCAACGGAGAAACCATTGAGGGCATTACGCGTATCCTGCCCGCTGTGCCCCTTGATAGCGTCAAGGTAGAATTTGAATCCGATACCGATACGCTGGCACGGGTGTTGACCTATTTTACCGATATTCCCAATCAGGCAAATTTCTACCGTCGCATGTTGCACGTTGGCACGCTCGACAGCCTTGAACAGGACTTTGCCGTTGATGACCGCTTTGTAGAAGATTCCTATGTCTTTGGCACCGCCTATGATTTTGCCGTAGGGGATACTGTGATCAACACCATTTTCCACCTCACGAAGGACCATTATGAATTTATACAAAGTGTGGAAAATGCCACCAACGCCAATGGCAACCCCTTTGGCCAGCCGAGTCCGTTGATCAGTAATCTGGAAGGTACCGCTCCGGCAACGGGGATTTTTACCGGCATCAGTTATTCGCGGGAGCAGACGATTATTCAAAGGTAGGAGGTAAGTGCATTGCGCTTTAGGCTTAGGGGAATGATCAGCTTGAGTTTTTCAGGCTATCAGGAAGAATTGTCACATTGGAAGAATGGGGGGGTGAAAAACAGTATGTTTTCATTTTGTTTTTTTAAAACTTTTTATTAAATTGCAATGTGATTCACCTTTAGGTCATGATTGGAGCATAAAATTTGAGTGCTAATCATGGTCTTCAGCTTCGCCGGCGAAATTGTAAATGCTGCCCACAGCATTTTACCCTGACAGCTCTGTGCTGCTGCGCAAGCTGTACGTAGACCATTGGCGGTTTGGCGGATGTGGGTGGGCTTTTATTTATTCCCACCCTCTAACGGTTGAGGGTCCTCGAAATTTAGGGGGTCGGCGGTTCAAGTTTTTGAATTGTCGGGCTTAAAACCTATGCAATTAATCGTATCTTTTCTCTCTGAAAACAAAACCACCTCATCATGACCGCGCTAAATACCATCAAACCCAGATCACGTACCTTATTAATCATCAATCTTATCCTGCTTTTGCTGCTACTGATTCTGGGCTATTGGCTGCTACCGTCACTTATTGCGCTGGCGACCAGTTTGATTACCATGTTCGTATTACTGCTCATTTTCAGCATCCCGCTGCTCAGCTTTATACTAGCTTTGCTCATCCTGGGACGTCACCGTTGGCGGCTCGGTTCCTTTTCCCCGTTCAATCGCGTTTTGCTGATCACCCCAATTGTGGAATTTCTCATTATTGGCATATTGACACTGACCGGACTAATCGGCGGCTGACCCTCCATCACCCCGCAAATTATTCCTATTTTTGACGCATGCAGGCATTGTACAAACCGATTGATATTGCCAGTCTGGTCTTCTTTCGCATAGTGTTCGGGATATTGGGTTTTGCCGATATTTTAGGCACCTGGATTTATTATCACCTGGAGAAGCACGCCTTTGATCCCGATAAATTTCAGTTTTATTACTACGGGTTCAAATGGGTAAAGGCCTTCCCGGAGCCCTGGATGTCGCTCTTTTTTATCACCTTGATGGTGGCGGCGTTGTTGATTGCATTAGGCTATTGGTATCGCATTGCTACCTGGATATTTGCCTTTGGATTTACTTACAGCTACCTGCTGGAAAAATCGCACTATCTCAATCACGGGTACCTCTTTTGTTGGATTGCCTTTATATTGGCTTTCCTGCCGGCCAATCGGGCTTTGAGCCTGGATGCCTGGCACAGGCCGACCATTAAAACCGATTACATTCCTTTTTGGTGCTTATTTCCGTTGCCACTGCTGATGGGTATCGTCTATTTTTTTGGGGGTATTGCGAAAATCAATCCCGATTGGCTACGAGCAGTGCCCTTGTTGGAATGGCTGCAATACAAATCCAATCTTCCCATCATCGGTCCAATAGTAGCCTGGGATGGCACGGCGTGGTTTATGGCTTACGGTGGTTTATTGCTTGACCTGACCGTGGCCTTTTTTCTGCTTTTTCGGCGTACCCGAATCTGGGCTTTGCTGGCAGTGCTGTTTTTCCACTTTTGTAATTTTTTGATTTTCAACATCGGGATATTTCCCTTCCTGTCTATTTCGCTGACCTTATTGTTTTTTCCGCCTTCCTGGCCCCGCTGGGTAGCCAATTGGATTCGCCAGCGTTTGCCTTTCCTGCAGCAATGGATTCCCGAAGTGCCTCAGCCGGAACTGGCCACCAGCAATATGGACTTTTGGCAAAACCGGGAGTCATTGCGCCCGGTAATCAATGTCGGACTAGTATTGCTCGTCATGCTCCACTTGTTGCTTCCGCTGAGACACTGGTACTTTCCTGGAGATGTAGCCTGGACCGAGGAAGGGCATCGCTATTCCTGGCGCATGATGTTGCGCGCCAAGCGAGGAAGCGGTCATTATGAAATAAAACATTTGCCGGAAGGCAACGTTGAAGAGGTCAGACTGGATACCTTGCTTTCCAACAAACAACGCCGCAAACTATTATCGCACCCGGATATGATCCTGCAATACGCCCATTTTCTGCGAGACCAGTATAAAGCAAAAGGAGAGGAGGTGGAAATCTACGCCAAGGTCAAAGCCAAACTCAACGACGGGCATTACCAATACTACATCGATCCGGAAGTGGACCTTACTAAAGTGGAATGGTCCTTTTTTAAACCATCTCCCTGGATTATGCCACTGGAAAAGAAAAAGTAAGCTTTCGCTAAATACGACTCCCGGGACCACTTTAACCGGAACAAATAAAAATCCTTCTTTGACAAATCTCCCCGATGTGAAATCGGGACAGGCTGTGGTCAAACTAAAATGTGAAGTGCAAAACGACCATAGGGAGTGGCGATTTGCATTTTCGATTGACTCTAAACACGAGATTTGTCAAAGAACCATAAAAATTGCACACCATGAAAAGACGTCAGTTTAGTAAACAACTCAGTATAGGCACATTCGCTACAATGGCCAGCACCGGACTGTGGGGCAATACGCCCGCCAAAAAGAAACACATCAAACCGAAAAGACTGAAAAAAGGCGATGTCATAGGGCTGATCACGCCCGGCAGTTACATCGATGATGAATCTTTGGAAAAGGCCGTGGGCAATCTGGAAAGTATGGGTTTTCAGGTGAAAATGGGCCAGCACATCCGCTCTGAACGGGGCTTCACTGCCGGTACCGATGCGGAGCGACTGGAGGATTTTCATGCGATGTTCACCGATAACGATGTGGCTGGCATCTGGTGCGCCCGTGGAGGTTATGGTTGTACCCGGCTGCTGCCGATGATTGATTATAGGCTGATCCGAAAACATCCGAAGGTCCTGGTTGGTTATAGCGATATCACTGCCCTGCACAATGCCATTTTCAAGGAAACGGGCCTGGTTAGTTTTCACGGACCGGTAGGCGCTTCTGAGTTTACAGATTACAATAGGGCACACCTGGAAGCCCTGCTAATGCATCCTGAATCCAATCACGTCATCAAGATGGCGCCGGAAGATATAGACCAAACTGACGACGCCTTTACTCCGGAAATTTTCCACGCAGGAATTGCACAAGGCGAACTGGTGGGGGGCAACCTTTCTCTGCTTGCTGCGATGGCCGGTACATCCTATTTGCCCGACCTGAAAGACAAGCTACTCTTTATCGAAGATATTGGCGAAAAGCCCTACCGTTTGGATCGTATGCTTACGCAAATGCGACAGGCTACCAATCTGAAACAAGTCGCAGGAGTTGTCCTCGGAGTCTTTGCCGATTGTCAGCCGGATGAAGATGATCGCTCGCTTTCGCTAATGGAAACCCTCCGCGACCGGCTGGGTGACCTCAAAGTGCCTACCATTTATGGCTTCTCCTTTGGACATATCAAAAATCAGTGCACTTTCCCGGTGGGCATCCCCGCCAAGCTGGATACATTGCAGCAAACGGTAACGGTGCTGGAGGCAGGGGTGAGCTAGTAGAGGTGGATTTGACAATTGAAGCACACCAGGATTTTTTCCTTCTTTGACAAATTTAGTGGTCAAACTAAAATGTGAAGCGCAAAGCGACCATAGGGAGTGGTGATTTACATTTTCGATTGACTCTAAACACGAGATTTGTCAAAGAACCGATTTTTTTAATACAATTCAGGCTGCACGTGAAGACACCAAGCCACATCGTGGCGGCACACTGTAGCCAGTGGTTTTAACCGCTGACTACAGTGTATTCATGAAGTTAAGCTACGTAGTAGCGACACATATCCGTACGCGAGAATCTACAATCCGAGGCGAAATTCATTAAATTTCAACATTAGCAACCGGAATTCCCCCGCCGTTCACCTTCCTGCGCCTGCCTGAGTACCAAAGTACGGCGAGCAGGGCAAGGCAAGGACTTTGAAGGAGGCTGCCTTATTGGGTAGAAACCCGGTTCCGGAGGAGCCAATTCTCTGTAGCCACCATGTTTCCACCATGCATTTCCGTGCCAGAGGTACGGTAAATAATAATTGTCACATAATCTGATCTGGGATTTGCCCGAATTTAAGGTAGTGCGTTTATCGGGACGGAATCTAATACACCCAACCAAAAAAGAAGTTTTTAGTTAATTAACTAAAATTTTAGTTGATTTACTAATGCATTAGTTGTATGTTTGTAAAAAAACAGAGCAACCCATGCAAAAACTAGCCAAGCGCGAAGAGCAAATCATGCATATCCTCTGGCAACTCGAAGCGGCCTTTGTCAAGGAAATCATCGCGGAATTTCCCGATCCAAAGCCACATTACAATACGGTCTCCACCATCATCCGCATTTTGGAGGATAAGGGTTTTGTGGACCATAATACCTTTGGCAATACCCACCAGTACTACGCCAAGATTTCCAAGGATCAATACCAAAAACAGGAACTGGGAGATGTGCTCAAAAATTATTTCGACAACTCTTACCAGAAGATGGTGGCCTATTTCGCCAAGGAGGAGAAGATCAGTAAAGACGAGTTGGAGGAAATTTTAAAAATGATCAAAAACAAATAATATGATCCCCTATCTGCTACATGTTGCCTGCCTGATCGCGTTGTGTTATGGCTTTTATCGACTTTTGCTGGCTCGGGAGACCTTCTTTCAGCTCAACCGCTGGATTCTGATCGGGGCTATTCTTATGGCCTTTTTATTGCCGCTCTGGCAAATCCCCCAGCAATGGACCTGGCGGCAGGCGGAAACGGCCTTTTTGACGATAAAGCCTGTAGAGGAACCCGCTGCTGCATTGGCCGAAGAGCCAACCAAAACATCGTCCTCTATTGAAGAAGCTGATCCCGTTGTTCAAAACCCGGCAATGGAGAAGACCAATGATTTGGCTTCCGCCAATGAAACGCCGCTGGCCACCAGCACTCCCGACAATAAAGAAACGCTCACGGAGAAATCACCCGCTGTTCCCGCAACAGCCAAACCGCTGCAACTGACCTTTTGGTCGGTATTGAAATACATTTATCTCATCGGACTGGGTATTCTGGCGCTCAATTTCCTGATCCAGCTGATCAGCATTGCTTACCAGCGCTACACCTTGCCGACGATCCAGGATGGGCCGTTTTGTATTGTGGAAATGGACCAGGACAAACCGCCTTTTTCCTTTTGGAACAGCTTGTTTATCAATCCCGCCAAATACGATTGGGAAACCTACAACCAGATCATCCAGCACGAAAAGGTGCACCTTGCACAACGCCACAGCCTCGACATTTTGCTGGCCGAAGCACTGATAGTACTCCAATGGTTCAACCCTCTGGCCTGGCTCTACCGCAAGGCCATTGAAGACAACCTGGAGTACCTCACCGATGCGACGGTGCTGGAGGCAGGCGTAGACCGGTCGGCTTACCAGATGAATCTCTTGCAAGTAGCGGTGCCTTCCTTCCCGCTGAGCCCGGCTAATAATTACAATCAATCTACACTTAAAAAACGTATCACCATGATGAATGCTAAGAAATCATCGCTCCAGACCAGCTGGAAGTACCTCTTCCTGCTACCCATTCTGGGGCTTGCGACTGTTGCATTAAACCCGATCAAAACAACTGCTGCCACCACTGAAGCCAACAACGAGACGGAGGAATACTTCTCCTTTTCCGGCATTACGAATTTTGAAAAAAGTGGCATCTGGTCGGCCGTCATCGAAGGCGACGAAATCTGTTTCACCTTCAACAACTCGGCCAAAAACAACCAAAATTGGTGGTCCTCCACTCAATGTTTCGCCAAAAGCGAATTTGCCAATCTGCCAATGGGTAAGGATGGAGAATTTCAGCTCAAGCGCGAGGCTGGAACCGTCACCTTTACCGGCCGATTTGACGGCGATGAGGGACTGGGGCGATTCTCCTTTACAGAAAGTGCGGCGTTCAGAGCCAACCTGGAAAAAGAGGGCTATAAAGACATCAAGGAAGAACTGATGTTTCACTTTGCGCTCAACAACTTCAACGGCGAATACCTGACCTTCCTCAAGGACCGCCAGTTGAAACCCAAATCAAAAGACGAGCTGGCGGGTGTGGCGTTTCACTTGCCCACCTTGCCGGAATTTAAGAAAGACCTCGACGAATACAAATCGTTGGGCTACGGCGATTTTAAGTTGAAAGAACTGATCGCCATGAATATCCACGATATGAACCCGGAATACATCCAGTCAATTCGTGATGCGGGCTTCAAAGATGCCTCTTTCGACGAATTGATGGCCGCTAAAATCCATGATGTTGACCCGGCTTATATCAAGGAAATGCAAGGAGCAGGATTCGGCAACCTGACTCTGGAGGAAATCACCCAAATGTCGATTCACGATGTGGATACTGAGTTTGTGAAGTCCCTGGCCAGTTCCGGTTTTACCAATCTGAATAAGGATCAGGTTTTGCAGGCCAGTATTCACGATGTGAATCCCGAATACATCAAGGAGTTGCAGGCCGCCGGTTTCAAAGACCTGGATTTGGAAAAGATCACCCAGATGTCGATCCACGATGTTGACGCCGATTTTGTAAAGGAACTCAACCAAATGGGCTTCACCAACCTTACTGATGAGCAAATCTTGCAAGCCAGCATCCACGATGTGAGTCCGAAGTACCTGAAGGAACTAAAAGATGCCGGATTTAAGGATCTGGACCTGGAAAAAGTCATCCAGTTTTCCATCCACGATGTAAGTGCCAATTTTGTGAAGGAGTTGAACCAGATGGGCTTCTCCAATCTGACCGATGAGCAAATCCTGCAAGCCAGCATTCACGGTGTGAGTCCGGAATATATGAAGGAATTAAAAGCCGCCGGTTTCAAGGATTTGAGTCTGGAAAAAATCATCCAGTTTTCCATCCACGATGTGGATACCGACTTTGTAAAGGAACTCAACTCCATGGGCTTCACCAATCTGACCGAGGAGCAAATTCTTCAGGCCAGCATCCACGATGTGAGTCCAAAGTACATCAAGGAGCTGAAGGACGCTGGATTTAAAGATCTGAGCCTGGAAAAGGTCATCCAGATGTCGATCCATGGCGTTGACGCTGGCTTTGTCAAAAAACTTAACGACGCCGGTTACACCAATCTGGATGAAGATCAAATTCTGCAAGCCAGCATCCACGGTGTTGATCCCAATGACCTGGATGGCTACAAAAAGCTGGGTTTTGACAATATTCCAATGGACGATTTGATTCAATTGCACATCCATAACGTAACGCCGGAATTCATCCAAAAAGCCAAGGCCAAAGGCTTTGACAACCTGGATTTGGGCGAGTACGTGCGCCTGAAGATTATGGGCTTTGATGAGCTGGGTAAGCGGAAAGGGCAGCGGGAGGAGTAGTAAGCCAGTGAGTTGCCTGGAAGGCCAATCTTTGCAATGCAGGGATTGGCCTTCTTCATTTTGAAAGATTTTTTTGAAAAAAAATCTCCCCAAAAACTTGACCCTTACCTTACGTCATAGACTAGTTTTGTAAATGAAAGTAGGGATTAGGCGGTAGGATTTAGGTTTTAGACTGAAGGACGCTCCCTAAAACCTAAAACCTCCTAAAAAATCACCACATGAAGTATTCTGTAAAACAACTGGCCGAACTGGCGGGGGTGAGTGTGCGCACGCTACACCTGTACGACCAGATGGGTCTGCTGACGCCTGCCGAGCGGACCGAGGCCGGGTACCGCTTGTATTGAGAACCAGAATTGCTGCGACTGCAACAGGTGCTCTTTTATAAGGAGTTGGATATCCCCCTGAAGGAGATCCGCGACATTCTTGATGATCCGGGGTTTGATTTGAAAACGGCCTTGAAAAGCCACAAACTGGCCCTACAGGCACGGCGTGACCGGATTACCACCATGCTGGTGACGATCGACAAAACTATTGATAATCTAAATGGAAAAAAGATGTTGTCACACGATGAATTATACGAAGGTTTCCCGAAAGGGAAGGCTGAACAATACCGCAAGGAAGCTATTGAAAAATGGGGCGAAGAGGCGGTGGTCAAATCGGAAAATGCTTTGAAAAAGCTCAATAAGGAAGACATCAAGCGGCTCAAGGCGGAGATGGAGGAGATCAATCAAACCCTGGCGGGGATGATACAGGATGATCCAACCAGTGCCGCCGTGCAAGAGCAGATTGCGCGACATTACCAAAATATCCGTGCATTCTGGGGCACCTCTGGTTCTCCGGATTTGCAAGGCGAGGCCTACGCCGGTCTGGGAGACCTCTACGTAGCCGATAATCGTTATACTTCCATCGATGGGGAGCCCAATGCTGAATTTGCGGCTTTCATGCAGAAGGCGATGGGGTATTTTGCGCAGACGCGGTTGAAGTAAGCAGCGTGCGTATGAGGAGCCGCCAGCCACTTTCCAAGTCTAGGACTTTGAAAGAGACTGGCGGTCCTTTTTTCACTACACCTTTTTGCATAACCTTGGTGTTATTTTGAAGACAAAATAATAGCCTTGACCTCCAAACGTAATGCATTTAATCCCAATCACACTCCGCCGGTCTTTCACCCACTCCGTACTCTTGCATCAACTCGGAGAGCCTTCCTTCGTAATTATCGGGCGCTTCTACGCGGGCCAATTTCGATAAGGCTTCGTGACGGCATTCCCAGATTCTCACGCGCAGGCGCTGCACGCGGCATTCTAGTTCTTCAAAGAAGTAGAACTCAAAAGTATTTTGAAAGTCCTCAATTTTTTTGAGGTACTCAATGCCTTCCTCACAGGTGCCGGTCAGGCCTCTGATGGTCCAGTCTTCAACCAAATAGATATTGTCGCAGTAGTCTTCCGACGATTGGTAGTCCATGCGCAATTTATCACCATTGGCAATAAAGTCACTCCATACTTTCTGGATTCTTCGGCCGTTGTCCTGGAATTTGTCGTACAACGCTGACAGTTCATTGATCTTGGTCATAGTGATTTTCTCCAGGGGAGTGTTGTCCACTCTTTGCATGGAATCAATTTTTCGCAGCATATCATCACCCACTTCACAAGTATAAGCAAAGCCGTCCATGATATAGGCCCGAATCAAGGGCTCTTTGGTACAGTATTCATAACCGTACATGCCCACGTGTCTTACCTTATTATCTGGAATAAAAGCTTCCCATGCTTTATTTAAGGTGGCCAGGTTTTTATCGTTTTCACCAACAGCAGCCTCCAGTTTCTTTATTTCCTTGCCTAGCTCACCAACGGGCGTCACGCCGGTTTCTTCCTGCAATTCCTTGATCTCCTCCAGCATTTGCGGCGCCAGATTACACAGGTCCGTTGCGCCTTTGAGGATCATTACTTTGATTCTTGGATTGGGGTAACAGGGAAAAAACGGTATTTCGCCATCAAAGCCGCGAGAAACACCGGTTTGCACGTAAGTCTTCCAGGGGCCTTCCAGTCTGTCCATACCCTGAAATAGCGCCTTCACTGCGGCGACCTCTTCAGCCAGTCCTTCCACATCATTTACCTGAAGGGTGGTTTTTTCCGTCAGTCGTAGGGTACGATTTTCAAAAATGTCCTTTGCTCTCGGTACATTGCCCTCACATAGGTGGTGATAAGCGGTCATGAAGGAAGACTTTGCAAGGGTTGCCTTTTCGCAGTTCGTTCTAGCGGCATCGATGCCATCCAATTCCTTGAGGTCGACCGTTTTTGTTTGCAAAAACGCTATCCAGATATTATCAACGCTGCGGTAAGCCTTCATCTTGGTCTCCACCTCATCCATTTTCTGTATAAACTTCGGAATAGCCTGATGCACCCTCGGGTCCATCGCTTTTAGTTCCTCCATCAGTTGTTCGGCCTCGTCCACCTCACTTTGGCAGAAACTGGAGTTGATATTCATCAACAAATATTTGGAGTATTCCTCGAACTGCCACCGTTTGTCGGGCCTGGTGAGCACGCTCATGTTGGAAATCTTGTTGTTGGTCAAAAATTCCTTCCAGGTTTCGTCGAAGTTAGCCGTACCACTTTGGGCGGTAGCAGTGACAGAAGTGAAAAAAATACCCATGATGAGTAAAAAGAAGCAAAAGTTTGTTCGCATCACGATTTTGAAGTTTTGAGTAAGTCCTTGAAGTGGTTTAAACTTATTAGCTGCCGATGAGATCAAAGTATTGATTTTGCTGGCGAGCAGGCTTTTGAGCCGCATACCTAGAAGGTACGGGGCGAAAAAACGGCGAAGTCCAGCGAGGTCAAGACTTTAGATCGCAGTCCAGATGAATAAGTTTAAACCACTTCCTTTAATGCTTTAGACCACGATTAACCTTGACAGTAACGTTTTTACTCGAAAAATTATTCCCTCTCAAAGCTCGAAATGCGTGAAGTTACGAAGCGGGCTACTTTTTTCACAGGGCTGTGATTGCTTTTCTATTTTTCAAAATACGGATTGAAAATAATGATTTCCGACTCCTCAAGTTAAAGTTTTCCATACAAAGTTGCTGACAATTGGGCTTTGGGCCAATGACGCCTCATTCACCAGATGCAAAACGATCTATAAGTCTCTTTCGTGCTTCTTCACTTTCGATCAACGAAATTATATAAGCTTTGCTTTTTTGGTTCTTAATGTAGCGCTCCATTCTTCTGGCTGTACTTCTATCCTGAACTTCAAAGGAAAGCTGAAGTGTCCAAGGCCGATATCTAGAAGTATAGGATTTTTCCGATAGTTCATTGTGGAAGAGGAGTCTAGTGTCCAGATTGGGCGTTTCTCCAATGTAGTATTTGTCGAAGTTTTCTGAGTGGAGAATATAGAGATAATGAAAAAAAAAGCAGCACCTCGAATTACTTCGAAAGTGCTGCTTTACTTGATGGCGCCTCAGCAAGGACTTGAACCTTGGACCTACGGATTAACAGTCCGCCGCTCTAACCAGCTGAGCTACTGAGGCATATTTTGCCGTAGCTTGTTTTAGAACACAATCACGCAGCACCTTGGACCTACGGATTAATCCCGAGTGTTACTCGGGACCGCTCTAATCCCGATAATAGATCGGGAAGCTACTGAGGCATATTTTCACCTATTTTGAGAACCCGTTTTCCTTCGAAATCGTTCCCTCTCTCAAAAGGCGAGTGCAAATTTATCACATTCAAAATAATTGTGCAATATTTGCGGAAATATTTTTCAATAAATTTTTTCTGCATGAGTTTACTTACCGTTGGAACCGTTGCTTTTGATGATATCGAGACGCCTTTTGGCAAGGCTGACCGCGTGGTCGGTGGGGCCGCTACCTATATTTCTCTGGCCGCATCTTACTTTACTGATGAGGTGAAAGTTGTATCCGTTATTGGAGATGATTTCCCACAAAAGACCCTTGATTATATGGAGTCGCGTGGTATCGACCTGGAGGGCATTCAGGTGAAGGAAGGGGAAAAGTCTTTCTTCTGGGCCGGCCGCTACCACGACAATATGAATAGCCGCGATACGCTGGATACACAGTTGAATGTATTGGCGGATTTTGACCCGGTGCTACCGGAGGAATACAAGGAGGCAGAATACCTGATGCTGGGCAACCTGACACCTTCGGTGCAAAAGAGGGTAATTGACCAGCTGAAGAAGCGCCCGAAGCTGATTGCACTTGATACCATGAATTTCTGGATGGATACAGCGCTGGATAGCCTCAAGGAAGTGATCACCATGATCGATATTCTGACCATTAATGATGATGAAGCTCGTCAGTTGTCTGGAGAGCATTCTCTGGTAAAGGCAGCGGCAGCGATCCACAAGATGGGACCCAAGTACCTGGTAATCAAAAAAGGAGAACACGGCGCACTGCTGTTTGAAGGCGAGAATGTCTTCTTTGCGCCTGCACTGCCCCTGGCCGAAGTATTTGACCCCACTGGTGCTGGTGATACCTTTGCGGGTGGATTTATGGGCTACCTGGCCTCTACACAAGACACTTCCTTTGAAAATATGAAACGCGCCGTAATCTACGGCTCGGCAATGGCGTCCTTCTGTGTGGAAAAATTCAGCATCGATCGCTTGACAGAACTCAATGACGACGAAATTACCGCAAGAATCGTAAGGTTTGTCAAGTTGGTCAATTTCGACGCTCAGTTATAAGTGCAGATCTAGAACGATACAATTCCAGGAAGCTACTGTGTCAATTGTTTGTAAAGCGCAGTAGCTTCTTCCTGATAATCGTGTTTTGGACGTTCACTCAGGGCCTTCAAAATGCGCTTCGCTTCCGTTCCTTCATTGATTTGTAGATAAGCCAGCGCCAAATACCAGTTGGCCGCTTCATACAGATCCGGATCATTAATGCTTACCCGATGCAGATGGTCGATGGCTTCGGCATACTGCTGAGAAGCCAGCTCCGCAATACCTGCATAATACATTGCTTCAAAATCTCCTTTATTCAAGGATAAATATTCCTCAAAGTGGGGAATACTTTTCACAAATTGTTCCTTCTTATAAAAGGTCATCGCTGTTTTTAGCGCATCCGGTACCGTTTCCGCTTCGCCACGGAGTGTGAGCTGCCGGGTAGGGGCCGGTTCAAAAAAGTCGGCAAACCATTTTCCCTGGCGGGTGTGCTGATAGTACATAAAAGTTGCTGCAATGGTCAGCAAAATCACGATCAGGGCCATTACCCGGTTGAATGTCAGGTATGGCGAGGTGGATACAGCTGAATTGGACACGGATAGAGGGTCTTTTTGGGTTAAATCTGCCAGGTCGGCTTCCAGCTCTGCCTCGGCATTTTCGTAATTATTGGCATAAGCTTCCACCGCTGCATTGCAAAGGGGGCAATCCAGCAAATGACTTTCTACCTCATACCTGGCGGTATCCGATAAATCTTCTTTCAGGTACGCCACAATTTCCTGTTGAGTCAGGCAGGACATGCCTTTAAATAATCCCTTCATTATACTTCTTTATTCACTACGCTCTTGAGAAAAAGCCATCAATTGACGACGAAGTTGACGCTTGCCGTTCTGCAAATAGCTTTTTACTTGTTTTACACTACATTGAATATGCCCGGCGATCTCCTTGTAACTCATTTTTTCGAAATAAAACAACTCCAGGCATTTTTGCTGATTTCCTTCCAGTTTTCTCATAGCTGCCATCAGGGCACGCTCCTCTTCAGAGGTCCCCTTATCTATTAGACGCTCAAAGCCCTCATTTTCCATAAATAAAGGCTCATTTTTTTGATTTTTTTGCCAATCGAGTTGTTTTTGCTGCAACCTTTGGTCTTTACGCAGGTAAGAAATGGACTCGTTTCTGATCACAGAAAAGAGCCAGGTGTTGAAAAATTCCGGAGTTTCACGCTGTAAAAATTGATGAACTTTGGAAAAGATCACCATCGTGACATCCTTGCTTTGCTCGCGGTCTTCCACAAATTTTAAAGTGGCCAAAAAAGTCAGGTGGGCATAGCGTTCAAAGATTTCCGCAAAGCAGGCCTCAACTCCGTCTTCCCGAAAGGCTTTCAGCAATTCCTGATCGCTCCAGTGTTGATATTTGCGCGGACCGGCAAGGCGTTTGAACATAATGCAGGATTGGATAATCTTCCTCCAAAATCTAAAATTTATTGCAATTTGCCATAAAAAAAGGGCCGGGATTTTCCATCCTGGCCCTTTTTTCTACTCAATAGCTGACCTGCTAATACTGCACCGTATCCATAATGTATTCCAGCTGTTGCATAAAATCGCGCTTTTCCTTGCCCGGAGCGTGCACAAAACCATCGACAAACAACAACTCCTTTTTGTCAGGATTATGGATGAGGTAGCTGACAAAAGCACCACCCATATAATCATTGACAATTTCCCAGATACCACGGGCTTCCAGGGTGTAATTGTTGTTGAGGGTTTTTACGGAAGTAAACATGGGCAAATCAATGTCGTTGATGCGCATGTAAGTATCTACATTGGGCAGGGAAGTGGAAATATACTTCCGCCCAAGTGAGTCACGAATGGCTTTGATGCCTTCCTTGGTCAGTTGCGACTGGTCCTGGTAATCCACCTGGCGGAGCATGAGATTACTGCTCAAATCAGCAGTTTCTTTACGCATCCAGATCAGATCATCTGCTTCAATGGGGACCTTGTAATAGTCGGCCGGCACCCGCAGACGCACATCCATTGTATTGGAGATTTCATCCATCGCCTTACGGTTTTCTCCTTCAAAAAACAGCGTAGCTTCGAGGCGTTCGGCATCGGCATCGTGAATGCGCTTGGAAATGGCCGGGAAGTTATTTTTCAAATTTTCAATCAACTCATCTTCCGACCAGGCAAATTGGTACACCAACAATTGCCCCTTGGCCCATTTGTCTTTGCCTACAATTGAATTGTACGATGGATCTTCCTTGGCCCGCCGGGCTTTTTCTTCCCCAATATCCTTTAGCACCAACTGGGTGGTGGGAGAGTCCTTATCGTTGAGATTGGCCACGATGATAAAATTTCGCAGTTGCCGTCTGATCGGCTCCTTGTCCAATTGTTCCGGAGAGATGTGCTGTAAATCAAAAATTGGCTCCGGCTGGGGTAAAATGGGGTAAGCCGCTGCGTAATAATAATCCATCGTATCACCCACGGGGCCTTCCCATAACTGGGCGTCGGCCAATACCATCACCTGATTCAGCTTGCCAAAGGCCAGAGGAACCGGCTGAAGGCTCTGCTGCATTTCCTCGCTACAGGAGGACAGCGAGAATACCAGCGTTAGCAGACTTAAATAAAATACTTTTCTATTGTTCATCTTTTCAGGATAGTTTTTGCTAAGTAAGTTAAACATTCTTCTCTATTTACCAGATGCCATTTCGAGGTATTTTGGTGTGGTAGGCCATAAAAAGATAAGTCATCCCAAGGTTTCAGGATGACTTATCAGTTTTTCCAAATTAAACACTATTAATCCAGGCGACTATTTGAAGTAGTCGCGCATTTTTTCAAAGAATCCTTTGTCGGCCTTGCCGGGTTGCGGGTTGAAATTGGGCATTGTGCGGATTTTTTCCAGTAGTTCTTTTTCTTCGTTGTTCAACTTCTTGGGCGTCCACACATTCACATAGATCAATTCATCGCCACGGCCGTAGCTTTGTACTGAGGGTAGCCCCTTACCCTTAAGGCGGAAAATCTTACCCGACTGCGTACCGGCCGGAATCTTGATCTTCACCCGTCCGTCAATCGTAGGTACTTCTACTGAGGTACCCAGTGCGGCATCGGCAAAATTAAGGTACAACTCGTAAATGAGCTTCATGCCATCGCGCTGCAATTCAGGATGAGCAACTTCCTCAATATTAATCAGTAAGTCACCCGCAGGCCCGCCATTGGCACCGGCATTGCCCTTACCGCGCAACGAAAGCTGCATGCCTTCTTCCACACCCGCCGGAATTTCTATCTCGATGGTCTCATCGCCGTACAGGCGGCCATCACCTTTACATTTGGTACAATTGGCAGTAACCGTCTGACCGCTACCACCGCAAGTAGGGCAGGAGGTAGTTGTCTGCATCTGCCCCAAAAAGGTACTCTTCACCTGGCGTACATAGCCACTACCACGACAGGTACCACAGGTTTGCACCGAATTGCTGTCTTTGGCACCACTACCGTTACAGGTATCGCAGGTGAGCTGTTTTTTAACCTTGATCTTTTTGGTTACACCGTTGGAAATTTCCTCCAGATTTAATGCCACTTTGATGCGCAGGTTGCTGCCCCGCTGGCCACGAGATCGGGTACGACCGGCTCCACCACCAAAAAAGTCACCAAACGGGCTGCCACTATCGCCGAAGATATCGCCAAACTGACGGAAGATATCTTCCATCGTCATGCCGCTGCCGCTAAAGCCGCCACCACCCATACTAGGATCAACCCCGGCATGACCAAAGCGATCATAACGCGCTTTTTTGTCCGCATTACTCAATACCTCATAAGCCTCAGCCGCCTCCTTAAACTTATCCTCCGCCTCTTTATTACCAGGGTTTTTGTCCGGGTGATATTTGATGGCCAATTTGCGGTAAGCCTTCTTTATTGTTGATTCATCAGCACCTTTGGCAATGCCCAGCACTTCGTAATAATCTCGTTTTGCCATAATCTATTATTTTCCAACCACAACCTTGGCGTGGCGGATAATCTTGTCTTTTAGTAAATATCCTTTTTCAATGGTGTCGACAATTTTGCCTTTCATCGACTCATCGGGAACGGGGATTTCCGTAATGGCTTCGTGAAGCTCAGGGTCAAAAGTACCATCGGTAGTGTCCATGGGTTCGAGGCCCATTTGCTTCAGCACCTTGTAGAGTTTTTGGTACACCAGGGTCACCCCTTCGCTGAAGGTTTCCTCCGTATTTTCGTTGTCGGCAATTTTTTTGGCCCTGTCAAAATCGTCAAGAACTGGCAGCAAAGCTGTCAGAGTGTCTTGTGCAGCAGTACGCATCAGGTCGATCTTTTCCTTGATGGTCCGCTTTTTGTAATTGTCAAATTCGGCAAAAAGCCGCAAATATTTGTCTTTCAATTCACTATTCTGTTGCTGAAGAGTGACCAGGTCACCAACGCCCTCACTTTCGGATGCGGCGCTCAGGTCAACTGGTTCATTATCAGCTTCTTGTGTTTGATTTTCCATTTGATCTTCGATCAGATTTTCGAGTTCTTCCTGTAATTTTTCGCTTTTATCTTTCTTGCTCATTGCGCACGATTTTTTTATTTATCACCCGCATTATACTACAATTACTTTGCCATTGCTGCAAAATGGTCATTTTGACAGGTGCCCTTCCAGGATGCGACTCACCTGCAATGGCTCCAGATTGACGCCGACAATCATGCCTTGTGGGTCGATCAGATAGGAAGAGGGAATGGATTTTACACCGTACAATTTGGCGATAGGGGCATCAAAAAACTTGAGACTACCGGTTTGGTCCAGAATGTGGTACTTCCAATGGAGGCCATCCCGTTCGATGGCATTTTGCCACCTCGACTCCTTTTGTTCAATGCCCACGCTGACGATTTCAAAGCCATCGGCATCGGCAAAATCAGCTTGATGGTATTGCTGATAAAGCTTTACCAACTCCGGGTTTTGAATGCGGCAAGGACCACACCAGCTGGCCCAGAAGTCGAGCAATACATACTGTCCCTGTAGGTCAGACAAATGTAGGGTTTCTCCACTTTTGAGCGTGGCGGTAAAATCTTTTGCTGGTTCCCCATTGATGAATTTGGGCTGCATATAAAAATACCGGCCGATGTAAAATAGTACCAGCCCGACCAACAAAATATTGAGTACCAGATTGAAGGTTTTCTTCATTTTTTTATCATTATTCACACAGAGAACAACCAAAGATGAAAAAGGATTAATTCCCTTGCAATACCAACCTTTCAATAGCAAAGAAGTGGTCCCCTCTCAGGTGACATTGATAGATGCCTTTCGGCAAATGACCGAGCGAAAAGTTAAACGCTTGTGAGCCAGGCAAAACCTCTCCGGAAAATAGGGGCTGTACCAGCTTACCTTCATTGTTGTACAATTGAAGGGTAATTGGCTCCCGTTCGTCAAGGGAGAAAACGACATTAATTTGGTCGCTTGCCGGATTGGGAGTGACCTGCATTTCGATTTGCCGCAAGGCCGGATCACGCACCGCTACCGGACCTGGATTGGTGTAAATCAAAAGCACATCATCGCCCTCATCGGTGCCGGTAATATCCAGATCGCCGTCATTATCGCGGTCGTGCAGAATGGCGCAGGAGGCGTGATTGGGAGCCGGGAGGATATCGGCTACCGAAAAGCTACCGGTGCCGTCATTTTCAAATATTACAAAATTGGTAGAATTGTAATTACTGCTGACAAAATCCAGGTCGCCATCACCATCCAGGTCACCCACATCCATGGCCAATGGGAACTGTAAGCCGGGAATCTGATAGACATCCGGCTCGCTCAATCCACCCATGCCATCGCCAAAACAAACAACGATGGTATTACCTAATGAATTGGAGGAAACGACATCCACCTGCCCATCGCCGTTAAAGTCGCCGACCCCCATCATCCACGGATTGCCCGGCACATCTGAACGATCACTGATGGAAAACCCCCCTTCTCCATCACCGAGAAACAGCACAATTTCCTGACTGGCATACATGCCGATAAACAGGTCAGGAATGCCATCGAGATTGGCGTCCGCCACTGATACTGCGGATTCCCCCTGACCCTCGGCATCGAAGCCTGTCATGGTAAAGTTGCCTGTTCCATCATTGGTCAGAAGGTTCGTATTTCCGGCAATGCGATTGACCACAAAAATGTCATCGTGGGCATCACCATTACAATCGAGTACAACCAGGCCGCGCACGCCCATATCGGCGGTGTAGGTATCCATTGGTGAGAAGTTGCCTTCTCCATCGCCAAACATTACCCGCACCTCATTTTGATGAGCAGTACTTACAGCCAGGTCAATCTCACCGTCATTATTAAAATCTGCCCCCTCATTTGGACTTGGCGACAGATTCCCCATTGGGTAAATCGTAAAATCACCATAGTGACCGGTGCCATCGTTGAGCAGGATGCGCAAGTCATCGGCTGTTTCGTTGATCACCACCAGATCGGAATAATTGTCATTGTTGATATCTCCGGCATAAGCTCCATACACCTGGATCAGGCCCTCACCGGGTTGGCGCATTTCTATGGTGCTTTCGTATTCCTGCACCAGACTCCCGGGGGCTGTTTTGGCCCAGAAATAATGGCTATAGCCAAAACTCATGGTATCCCCATTCATTCCCAGGATGGATTTGGCCAGCACTACGGTCACCGGCTCCCCTGCCGAAAATGGCTCGGTGGGGTGAAAACGCACCTGATTATCGTTCATCACTGTCAATTCACCGGCCATTGGTCCCGACCAGCGACCAAAGACTTTGAGCGACTGGTGGTTGACGGTCGTTACGTCGAGGGCGGTATTAAAATTAATGAAAATATCCGGAGTAAAATCAGCGGCAATGGAATTGGCCTCAGGGGTGATGTTGAGTACCTGGAGGTCTTGGGCGGTTAGTATCTGTGCGGCCAGGTAAAAGAATAGCAGGGACGGAAAGATTTTCATAGCTGTCGGGTTTTAGGTTTGAAAATAATGAATTTCCGTAAGGAAATGCGGAGAAAGAGTGGCGGGAAATTGTCCGAAAGGATACAAAGGTTACAGATGGCGCTCCAATTCCGTAAAGGTACCCAGACTGATGATTTGCCAGTTATTCAATACATCCCGGGCATTTTTGGCGTATCGCGCTGAAATGGCAATATGCAATCCATCCGTCGCATTTTTTGGCAACATCGATGGGTCATAATACTCCGGCACCTCCCCTTTTTTCTGTAGAATCATCATGCGACTGGCATTCGACCACACTTCAAACCCCAGTCCGGCATCCTTACACAATTGCTCCAGCAGTTGCACATCTTCTTCGGTATTCGTATCGATCAGGCAGGAATAGGTATGGAAATAATTGCGCTTGAACAGGCCGTATTCATCGTGGATGGGCACCCGTTTATTGGCTACAATATTGTAGCCGGAAACTTCCTTGTCGTACAGCACAATGTCGCGGAAAGCATAGCCGGAATCCGGGTGCGGAATACTGCGAATTTCGGCTCTGACCGGCCCTAGTGCCTGCCCCCAGATGATTTCGTAGCGCCCCTGATATTGCAGACGAAGACAAACGGTTTTAGGCATGTAGGTTTTGAGGTTGATGCCAAATTTGTTCCAAACATTGCGGGCAATGCGCCACTTTTTCAGGGCCATGGCCGCCATGCCCAAGTCCCACCAACCATCAGGTTGGGTAGTATCGAGCGCCAGTGCTTTTTTGGTATAATACAAGGTCGGTTTCCACTCCCGGCGGCCTTTGTAGATGTGGCTGAGCTGCCAGTAGGGCTGTACCCATTCCGGGCACTTTTTGATGATGAGCTTGAACAGTTTCACCGCATTATACGTATCCCCCTGCCGACGGTACACGACGGCTTGTTCGTACATTTCCATGATGTCACAAGGGGGTGCTGGCATTTGTTCAAGTGCTATTAGTCCGGCTGCAAATATACAGGTTATAGCAATGCACCGAAAGGGGGGAGAAGATGGTTGATTGGGAAAATTGTCCATCCCGTTGCTCCTAAAGTCCATTTCCTGACTGGACAGGTCCATGCATCTTTGTACCATAATTAATTAAAAAAATTGATACAATGAAAAACTTCATTTCCACCTTAGTGGTTGGACTTTTGTTTACAACATTATTACAGGCACAAACCCCACCCGTTGATGACAACGGACTGGCAATTGGCGGCTATGATGTAGTTGCTTATTTTTCAAATACCGCAATAAAAGGAAGCACAAAGTACACCGCGAAGCATGATGGCGCGACATACCGGTTTTCTTCGGCAGAAAACAGGGCTGCCTTCGAAAAGGAGCCTGCCAGGTACTTGCCGCAATTTGACGGTTATTGCGCCTGGGGAGTAGCGGCCAAAGATGCTAAATTCCCGATCAACCCGGAAGCATATGATATTGTTGATGGCAAATTATACTTATTCTTTCATGGGCCCTTTGACGGGAAGGAGTTTAATACGGCCCTGCTCTGGAATGCAGAAACCACAAAACTCAAAGCCGAAGCGCATGAGAAGTGGCCTGAAGTAAAAGATAATTAAACGCATGGCCACCCGGAAAGTCTTTTCGGGTGGCCATTGCCACTTCCTTGAATTGAATTGAACTTTTGTTTAAAGATGGATGATAACTATACCTTGGTTGACAAGCAAAATGGCAACCTTGCATTAAAACTTTTTTCATTTACTGATTTGAGTCATTTTGACCATGTTCAGCGACACAATTACTATTCTCTTCTCTGGATAAAGAAAGGGACCGGTAAGGTTAAAGCAGACTTCGCTGAGTATCCATGGAAATCGGGTTGCCTTCTTGCTTTTTCTCCCTACCAACCGTTTATGCTCCTGACAAATACCGAAATAGAAGGAATGGCATTGAATTTTCACCCGGACTTTTTTTGTATCCATAAGCATCATGAGGCAGTTGCCTGTAATGGAGTGCTTTTTAACAATATTTACGAGTCTCCGGTACTAAAACTTGATGATGAAATTTCGGCTAAATTCCAGAATATCGTAGAGCAAATGAGGGAGGAAATGTTGCACGGAGAACTGGCTCAATACGAGTTGCTGGTCTCTTATCTTAAAATATTTCTGATCGCAGCTTCCAGAAAAAAAGTTAAAAACCAGCCAGACAAATTGAAGGGTGCAGAAGAGGATTCGGAGCCATTTGTCCTCCAGGATCTCAAAAGAAAAATTGAAGAGAATTTCCGAAGTAAACATTCTGCTGGTGAGTATGCAGAACTCTTAAATATTTCCTCCAAAGCTTTGGCTAAAGCGACAAAAAAGCATTTCAACAAAACCGTGACCGATTTGATCTCGGAGCGAATCATTATTGAGGCAAAACGCGAATTGTATCTGACAGATAAGCAGGTGAAGCTGATTGCCAGCGAATTGGGCTATAATGACGAATACTACTTTAGTCGTTTTTTCAAAAACTATACGGATGTTTCCCCTCAGATGTATCGAAACACGGTGGGGTTTAATAGAGCTAGTATATTATGAAAATGAAAACCCTTTTATCCGTTCAAATAGGTCAACCGAAAACGGTAGAAGTTAATGGAAGGCCCGTAACCACCAGCATTTTTAAAAATGCTGCGATCGGACCTGTTTCTGTAAACAAGCTGGGAATCGAAGGAGACACCCAATCGGATTTGACCGTACACGGTGGTCCACTCAAGGCAGTTTACGCTTATCCCTCGGAGAATTATCAGTGGTGGCAGGTGCAGTATCCTCAATTTAGCTATGAATTTGGAGCGTTTGGTGAAAATCTGACAATTTCAGGATTAGTGGAAGAAGAAGTAAATGTGGGGGATCAGCTAAAGATTGGCAGTGTTGTTTTTCGGGTGACTCAGCCGCGGTTTCCGTGTTATAAGTTGGGGGTTAAATTCAATGATCCGAAAATGACCGCGTATTTCCATTTTAGTCAACGGTCGGGCTTTTATTTGGAAGTGCTTGAGGAGGGAGTACTTGAAGCCAATGATGCAATCATGCTTACCACAAAAGGAGATGGACCGACTATTGCTCAGTTGGTTGAAAAACGGGTTTCTCAAAAGTGATTAAAAGACAATTGGTATTTGCTCTTATCCAGCCAACAAAATCTGCTTTATCCTGTTGAAAATGCCAGTTTTTCCCGACAGGTAAGTAAATTAGAGCAAATCACAAAATCCAATTGTCTATGAAATTATTCCCTAGCCTCGCGGTGTTGGTTCTCCTTGGCGGAATGCTGCATGCCCAAGGCACCCAACTCCTGCGCCAACCCACCATTAGTAACCAAAGTATTGTTTTTGTCTACGCCAACGACCTATGGATCGTTGAAAAAAACGGCGGTGATGCCCGACGCCTCACCAGCGGTGAAGGCGGCGAAACCTTTCCCCATTTTTCTCCGGATGGAAATATGGTAGCCTTCACGGCTCAGTACGATGGCAACACCGATGTATACACCGTGCCGACTAAGGGCGGAGAACCTCAGCGCCTTACCTGGCATCCCGGAGATGACGTGGTACAGGGCTGGACTCCTGATGGCAGCGCCGTCATCTTTCAATCGCGAAGGGATGGCCATCCTACTGAACTGTATAAGCTCTACAAGGTAAATACATCGGGTGGTTTACCCAAAGCCTTGCCTATACCGCGTGCCGCCTACGGCGAGCTTTCGCCGGATGGCAATCATATTGCTTACACGCCGATCACTTCCTGGGACCCGGAATGGCGCAATTATCGCGGCGGACAGGCTATGCCTATCTGGATTGTGGACTTGAAGGACTTTTCGCTAGAGCGAACACCCCAAAAGGACCGTGAACGCCACCTCGATCCGGTGTGGCTGGACGGCCAGGTTTTTTACCTTTCGGAACGGGACTATGCCAGCAATATCTGGAGTTATGACCCGACTACGAAGCAAGAAAAACAATGGACCTTCCACGCCGATTTTGACGTCAAAAGCCTCGATGCCAGCGCGTCGGAAATCGTCTATGAACAGGGCGGATATTTGCATATATTGAATATTCAAACCGGTAAAAGCCAACAATTGGCCATTAATGTACGCGGCGACCTCAACTGGGCCCGTCCGCGCTGGGAAGATGTAGAAGGCAACCGACTGACCAATGCCAATCTTTCCCCCACCGGCCAGCGCGCACTGTTTGAATACCGGGGCGATATTTTTACCGTTCCCAAAGAGCACGGCGACTGGCGCAACATCACCCAAAGTCCGGGAGTGGCCGACCGTTCTCCGGTATGGTCGCCGGATGGCCAACAGATCGCCTGGTTTTCCGACCAAAGTGGGGAGTATACACTCATGGTTGGTGATCAATATGGTATGGAAAAACCACGATCGATTAAGCTACCAAATCCCACTTTTTATTTCCAACCTACCTGGTCGCCGGATGGCAAGAATATTGCTTATACCGATACGGATTACAACCTATGGTATGTCAATGTGGGAACCGGAAAAGCTCAAAAGGTGGACACTGATCGCTATGCACACCCCAATCGTACGATGAACCCGGTGTGGTCTCCGGATAGCAAATGGCTCGCTTATGCGCGATTGATGGACAATCAATACAAGGTGATCAAAGTGTATAATATTGAAACTGGCAAACACCTGCAACTCACCGATGAACTTGCCGATGCCATTGATCCGGTTTGGGATGCCGGAGGGAAATATCTGTACTTCCTGGCCAGCACCGATTTTGGGTTGAATACCGGTTGGCTGGATATGAGTTCTTATGATCCCGAAACCACCCGCAGCCTTTTTATGGCAATTTTGGACAAGGAAACGCCATCCCCGTTTTTGCCACAGAGCGATGATGAGCCAGAAGAGGAAAAGGAGAAAGAAGACAAAGAAAAAGACGAGAAAAAGAAAGAAGAGGTTGTGGTCAAAATCGATGCTGATAATATATTACAACGCATCGTGCCCATTGATGTGCCGAGAAGAAATTATGCAGGCCTGCAGGAAGGTCCGGAGGGGCACATCTTTTACCTGGAAAGCATCGATAATGAGAGTGGTTTTACCTTGCATCGTTATAGTGTGAAAGACCGGGAAAGTAAGGAATTTATGAAGGGTGTGCAAGATGTGGCTACTTCCTCTAATCGGGAGCAGCTATTGTACCGTAAGGGCAGCAACTGGAGCATAGTAGATGCCAAGGGGGGACCACCCAAAGCCGAGGATGGTAAACTCACCT